>NZ_CP152013.1:882500-3207500 GCF_038608285.1 Bacillus sp. FSL R5-0443 | reverse complement strand
ACGAGAGGACCGGGATGGACGCACCGCTGGTGTACCAGTTGTTCTGCCAAGGGCATCGCTGGGTAGCTATGTGCGGACGGGATAAGTGCTGAAAGCATCTAAGCATGAAGCCCCCCTCAAGATGAGATTTCCCATTCCGCAAGGAAGTAAGATCCCTGAAAGATGATCAGGTTGATAGGTCTGAGGTGGAAGTGTGGCGACACATGGAGCTGACAGATACTAATCGATCGAGGACTTAACCAATTTGAATGTATGCTTACTGTTATCTAGTTTTGAGAGAACACTCTCAATGGTTTGGTGGCGATAGCGAAGAGGTCACACCCGTTCCCATGCCGAACACGGAAGTTAAGCTCTTCAGCGCCGATGGTAGTCGGGGGTTTCCCCCTGTGAGAGTAGGACGCCGCCAAGCCATTACACGCAAGTGTAATATATGGAGGATTAGCTCAGCTGGGAGAGCATCTGCCTTACAAGCAGAGGGTCGGCGGTTCGAGCCCGTCATCCTCCACCATTCCTATCATACATAAGTTGGCGTATTAAGCCGGTGTAGCTCAATTGGTAGAGCAACTGACTTGTAATCAGTAGGTTGGGGGTTCAAGTCCTCTTGCCGGCACCACCTTTATATGTTATACTATATAAGTCTCTTGTAATAAGAGCCATTAGCTCAGTTGGTAGAGCATCTGACTTTTAATCAGAGGGTCGAAGGTTCGAGTCCTTCATGGCTCACCATGTTTTTCTTGCGGATGTGGCGGAATTGGCAGACGCGCTAGAATCAGGCTCTAGTGTCTTTACAGACGTGGGGGTTCAAGTCCCTTCATCCGCATTGCCAAACGCGGAAGTAGTTCAGTGGTAGAACATCACCTTGCCAAGGTGGGGGTCGCGGGTTCGAATCCCGTCTTCCGCTCCAACTATACTATACCATCCATGCCGGGGTGGTGGAATTGGCAGACACACAGGACTTAAAATCCTGCGGTAGGTGACTACCGTGCCGGTTCAAGTCCGGCCCTCGGCACTTATTGTTGCGCCCGTAGCTCAATTGGATAGAGCGTTTGACTACGGATCAAAAGGTTAGGGGTTCGACTCCTCTCGGGCGCGCCATACATACTTTTGAAAAACGGGAAGTAGCTCAGCTTGGTAGAGCACATGGTTTGGGACCATGGGGTCGCAGGTTCGAATCCTGTCTTCCCGACCATTTTGGGGCCTTAGCTCAGCTGGGAGAGCGCCTGCTTTGCACGCAGGAGGTCAGCGGTTCGATCCCGCTAGGCTCCACTTGATTTTAATTGTTTTTTGGCGGTGTAGCTCAGCTGGCTAGAGCGTACGGTTCATACCCGTGAGGTCGGGGGTTCGATCCCCTCCGCCGCTACCATTGGACCTTTAGCTCAGTTGGTTAGAGCAGACGGCTCATAACCGTCCGGTCGTAGGTTCGAGTCCTACAAGGTCCACCACTTATACGGAGGAATACCCAAGTCTGGCTGAAGGGATCGGTCTTGAAAACCGACAGGGGTGTCAAAGCCCGCGGGGGTTCGAATCCCTCTTCCTCCGCCATATCTAATTTAATTATCATCGCGGGGTGGAGCAGTTCGGTAGCTCGTCGGGCTCATAACCCGAAGGTCGCAGGTTCAAATCCTGCCCCCGCAACCAAAAAAATGGTCCGGTAGTTCAGTTGGTTAGAATGCCTGCCTGTCACGCAGGAGGTCGCGGGTTCGAGTCCCGTCCGGACCGCCATTTATAAAAAGGCTCGGTAGCTCAGTTGGTAGAGCAACGGACTGAAAATCCGTGTGTCGGCGGTTCGATTCCGTCCCGAGCCACCATTTAATTTAATATTGTTTTGGCGGTTGTGGCGAAGTGGTTAACGCACCAGATTGTGGCTCTGGCACTCGTGGGTTCGATTCCCATCAATCGCCCCAAACAACATGCGGGTGTAGTTTAGTGGTAAAACCTCAGCCTTCCAAGCTGATGTCGTGGGTTCGATTCCCATCACCCGCTCCATTTTTATATTGTCATGGGCCTGTAGCTCAGCTGGTTAGAGCGCACGCCTGATAAGCGTGAGGTCGGTGGTTCGAGTCCACTCAGGCCCACCATGATGATTTTTCCACAGTAGCTCAGTGGTAGAGCTATCGGCTGTTAACCGATCGGTCGCAGGTTCGAATCCTGCCTGTGGAGCCATACGGAGAAGTACTCAAGTGGCTGAAGAGGCGCCCCTGCTAAGGGTGTAGGTCGTGTAAGCGGCGCGAGGGTTCAAATCCCTCCTTCTCCGCCATAAGGCCCGTTGGTCAAGCGGTTAAGACACCGCCCTTTCACGGCGGTAACACGGGTTCGAATCCCGTACGGGTCATTAAAAAACCTTGCATAATATGCAAGGTTTTTTATTATGCGTTCATAGTGTAAATGGTAAAAGACAGGTATGTGGCAAAAGCGCTCCATAATAAATAAGGGACCAGAAGCCAGGCTGAAGCTTTACTGTATTTACCGGCAATGAGCAACAGAATGAGTGTTGTCACCGCCACAAGCAGGCAATCGATAGATGCAGCAAGCAAATTTTTCTGTGTGAATTGAAAATAGCTGAATCCTTGATTCACGATATAATTGATGAGAAGCATCACCCAAAAAGTTTTGGATTCTTTACATGAAAACTTTGCGTATATCAAGGCTGCTGAGAGCGAAATAAGCGCAAACAAAACCGCCCATATGATGCCGATCACTGATCCGCTCGGCGTCCAGTCAGGTTTTTGCAGTGCGTCATACCATTCACGGTCGATGGGAAAGAGAACCCCCGCTAAAGAAAACAAGACATATGTAATGATAAATACAATAATCGCACCGATATACTTCTTTTTCATTTGTTCCCTCCGTCATTCAATGTCAATACGTTAGTTCCCTTTTTTGGAAATATTAAACCCTTTTAAAAGGTTCATGCATCATTAAGTGTATGAGTTTTCAGTGTAAAAATGCAGCAAACCATTTATTTGTATTCAAAAACCCCGGCAGGCCGGGGTTTTAATCAGCATGAAGATCGCCAAAGGTCGTCATAATTCCTTCTTCGTCCAGTTCCTGTTCATATTTTTCGTGTGCTTTGCTTGGATACACGGAAATGTTTTTTCCGGTAATATCTGTCGCGATAAAGTTTTCATAATCCTCAGCATAGCCGATGTTTTCTTCTGAGTTCATTGTCATATCCCCATAGCTGAGCGGAGGATCCTCTAAATCCTGAGGCGTTTCTGAGTTTCCGTATTCCTCAACATCCTGATAAGCATCTTCACTATCGTAAGTCGCCCGGATTGATTCATCATCATCAAATTCAAACTGTCCGAACGGTGTTTCCTCTTCAATCGGCCTGTCTTTGGAAACGGCATCCTGCGAGGAATATTCCGCCAATGTCGTAGCCGTCGGCAGAGCTTCGAGTCTGTCATAAGGAATGTCCTTGCCGCTGACTTCACATGTGCCGTATGTGCCGTTTTCAATTTGTTTCAGAGAGTAATCAATATCGCGAAGGTGCTCCCGTTCATGGTCGAGCAGAGCCAGGTCTTTTTCCCGCTCATATAATTCGGTCGCCTGATCGCCGGGATGATTGTCATAGGAAGACAATTCGCCGGATGACTGATACGGGAATTCATCAGCTAACTGAAATTGATCATTTTCTTTAAAGCGGCTCAAAATATCATGTCTGGCTTCTTCCAATTCTTTTTTTAAGTGTGTGATCTGTTCGTTTGTAAGCACATCAATCCCTCGTTTCTATGTGATGCTTACTGTTAGTATGAACGCTTTTGCGCAGAAAAATGGTGGATAAAAATAGTCATTTTCCCATGAGGAAGTAAAAGGATACAGTGATTGCCGAGAGTGGGGAAAGAAAATTCAAGTTTGTTTCTTTATTCATTTGCGCAAAAAGGTTTATAATAAGAAATGCAGGCATTTTGTCGTGCTCACATCTGTGTGTTTGACACAAAGTCATCACAGGTGTATTGTATTAAAAGCATTTAACGGATTATGGAGGAATGTCTCATGGTGACAACGGTGCAGCATACGTTCCGAGAGGAAGCAGATCATGCATTACATAAAGCCAAACAAGTCAACCATGCTGTCTTATTGAGCTATTCAAGACGTATTGCGTCTTTAGACCCTCTATCATTTTTCAAAGACGGAGCAAAAAAATATAAAGGCAAACGATTTTTTTGGTCAGAACCCGGTAGTGAATTAACAATAGTCGGTCTTGGCACAGAAGCGCTGTTCCAATCGAATGAAAAAAATGGAAAGCGTTATCACGACGTTTTTGAACAATGGGAGCGCTTTAAAAAGACGGCTTTTCATATTCATGAAGAAGAAGAGACGGCGCATACCGCGGTCGGTCCTGTCTTATTCGGCGGTTTTTCATTTAATCCCGCTGAAGAGAGAGGAGACGAATGGAACGGGTTCGAAGAAGGACTGTTCTTTATCCCCTCACTCATGCTGACAAAGACGGCAGATGGTGATTATTTAACCGTCAATCAATGGGCGGCAGACGGTAATCAGGCAGAAGATACGCTGAAACGTCTGAAATCTTTTTCGGAAGCTTTTTCAGTTTCTTCAATCGAGTATGAAGAATATCCTGTTTTAACAAAAGCGGAAGAACTTGATGTGGAAAACTGGCTTGAAGCCATTAAAACAGCAACAAATGATATGAAAGCAAATCAATATGATAAAGTCGTGCTGGCAAGGGAAGTCGTTTTGTCATATGATGGGCCTATTCCGGCGGAGAGCGTTGTCCGCAAGCTTTTGACGGACCAAACGACAAGCTATGTTTTTGCGATTGAGCAGGGAGATAAATGCTTTGTCGGCGCTTCACCGGAACGGCTGATCAAAAAATCCGGCAAAGACGTCATGTCCACCTGTCTGGCAGGTTCAATTAAGCGCGGAGAAAATCAACAAGAAGATGAGCGTCTCGGCAAAGAGCTGCTGCATGACGAAAAAAATCTCGCGGAACATGATTTTGTGGTTAAGATGATACACGATTCTTTTTTGTCGAGCTGCAGCGATGTGAAAAAGCCTGCAGGTCCGCAATTATATAAAACAAAAAGTGTTCAGCATCTATATACGCCGATCACAGGCCATCTTAAAACGTCCGCTTCGCTGTTTGATTTAATTGAAAAGCTGCATCCCACACCGGCATTGGGCGGAGCTCCCCAGCAGAAAGCTGTTGAGATTATCGCTGATATTGAACCGATGACACGCGGATGGTATGCGGCCCCGATCGGCTGGATGGACGGCAGGGAAAACGGAGAATTTGTCGTGGCTATCCGATCAGGGCTGATTGAAGGCAAAAGTGCGCGGCTTTTCGCAGGCTGCGGCATTGTTGAAGATTCAGATCCGCAATCAGAATATGAAGAAACACAAATTAAACTAAAGCCGATGATCTCTGCTTTAGGAGGTGAAAGGCTTTGACAAACCCGATTACACATTATATCGGAAGCTTTATTGATGAATTCGCTCTATCAGGTGTCACCGACGCAGTTGTTTGCCCGGGGTCGAGGTCAACTCCCTTGGCGGTTTTGGCGGCGGCCCACCCGGATATTCAAGTCCATATACAGATTGATGAACGATCCGCAGGTTTTTTCGCACTCGGTCTTGCAAAAGCCCGCCAGCGTCCGGTCATGCTGATTTGTACGTCAGGAACGGCGGCGGCTAACTTCTATCCGGCCGTGATTGAAGCTCATTATTCAAGAGTGCCTCTGATTGTCCTGACTGCTGACCGGCCTCATGAATTGAGGGAAGTGGGGGCGCCTCAGGCGATTAACCAGCATTTTCTGTTCGGTAACTTTGTTAAGTTTTTCACAGACTCGGCTCTGCCTGAGGAAAATCCTCAAATGCTGAGCTATATCAGAACATTGGCCGGCAGAGCCGTAAGTGAAGCCGGGAAGCGCCCGATGGGGCCAGTCCATATCAATGTGCCGCTCAGAGAGCCTTTGATGCCGGATTTATCAGCCGCACCTTTTGAAAGAATGAGAAAGGGGCGGCACGTCTCAGTCACAACAGGGATTCAGTCAGCTGATCAAGATTCTCTCTGTCATATTACAGAGCGTCTTGCGGGGACCGAAAGAGGTATGATCGTCTGCGGCGAAATTCACGGTGAAGCAGAAAAGCAGCAAGTCATCGCGCTTGCCGAGATGCTTCAGTTCCCGATTTTGGCTGATCCGCTTTCAAACCTCCGAAACGGGAAGCATGATAAGACGCTGATTATTGATGCTTATGACTCGTTTTTAAAAGATGAAGAAATAAAAGAGGCGCTGCGCCCTGATGCTGTGATCCGCTTCGGCCCGATGCCGGTTTCCAAACCGCTCTTTTTATGGCTCAGAGATGATCCTGCCATTGAGCAGTTTATCGTCGATGAAGACGGAGGATGGAGAGATCCCACCCAGGCCGGCGCGCATATGATTCATTGCCATCCGTCTGTGTTTTTGGAAGCGGTCCGTTCAGCTGAAACCGGAAAACGGCCGTCCGGATGGCTTGAGAAATGGCAGTTTGTCAATGAGCGGTTCCGGAGTCATTTACAGGCCGCGAGCATGGATGATTTATCATTTGAAGGAAATGTATATCGTCAGCTTCAGCACCTTGTCCCTGAAGGCAGTTCGATTTTTGTCGGCAACAGCATGCCGATTCGCGACGTGGATACGTTCTTTGAAAAACAAGATCGCTCCTTCCGTGTCTATGCCAACCGCGGCGCTAACGGAATTGACGGAGTTGTCTCCTCGGCTATGGGACTGTGTGAGGGTACAAAAGCTCCTGTCACGCTTGTCATTGGAGATTTATCGTTTTACCATGATTTAAACGGGCTGTTAGCGGCTAAAAAACTTGGAATTCCGCTTACGGTTATTTTAATAAACAATGATGGCGGCGGGATTTTCTCGTTTTTGCCGCAGGCATCTGATAAGACTCATTTTGAAGAACTGTTCGGTACGCCGACGGGTCTTGATTTCCGGCATGCCGCCGCACTGTACGGCGGGACGTATACTTGCCCTGAGACATGGGAGGCATTTAAGGATGCGTATCAGCCGCAGGCGGACAAGCCCGGACTTCATATAATCGAGCTGAAAACAGATCGGACATCAAGAGTTCAATTCCATCGCGATCTGCTGCAGGCCGCAGTGCGGGAAGTGAAAAAAGAATGGAAACTGTAACAGTTAAAACGGCCGACGGCGTATGCTATCGTGCTGCTGATAGCGGACACGAATCATCTGAAGCTATTGTTTGTCTGCATGGATTTACGGGCAGCAAAGAATCATGGATGTTTTTACGCGGCATGTTTCCCGGCGAACGAATGGTGATGATTGACTGCCTGGGTCACGGGGAGACAGACGCGCCTGTGCAAGCGGCAAGGTACAGTGCGAGCCGGCAGGTTGCGGACCTTGCCGCCGTTTTTGATCAATTAAAACTTCACAAAGTGAAACTTATTGGTTATTCTATGGGGGGAAGACTTGCGTATTCCTTTGCACAGGCATTTCCGCATCGGGTGTCAGCGCTTGTTTTGGAAAGTACAACCCCGGGCCTCAGCACGCTTCAGGAACGCAAAAAGCGGATTCAGTCAGACCGGAAGCTTGCTGACTTTATATTGCGGGAAGGTATAACATCGTTTGTCGATTATTGGGAGGGCATTCCGTTGTTTGCCACGCAGCTTTCTCTGCCGGACAGCGTAAAGGCGTCCATCCGTGCCGGCAGGCTGAAAAATAATCCGTCCGGACTTGCAGGCAGCCTGCTCGGAATGGGGACGGGCTCACAGCCTTCCTGGTGGGAGGCATTACACCGCATCAAAGCGCCCGTCCTGCTCATATGCGGTGAATGGGATGAAAAGTTTTGCGCTATTAATCAAAAGGTGCATAACCTGCTCCCATCAAGTAAAATAGAGGTTGTCAAACAGGCGGGGCACACGGTACATGTGGAACAGCCGCGAATTTTTGGTAAGATAGTAAGTGAGTTTTTATACGGCTTGTAAAGCATAAAGAAAATAGCTTTTCGGCCGGACTCAGGCAAAAATGAAGGAGGTCATATCAATGGCTGCAGAATGGAAAAGTGAACGTCAGTACGATGAAATCCTGTACGAGACGTATAACGGTATTGCAAAAATAACAATTAACCGCCCGGAGGTACATAACGCATTTACTCCTAAGACGGTATCAGAAATGATTGACGCGTTTGCCCGTGCGCGTGATGACTCCAATATTGGTGTCATCGTTCTTGCGGGAGCGGGAGATAAAGCATTCTGTTCAGGCGGAGACCAAAAAGTCCGCGGTCACGGCGGATATGTCGGAGACGATCAGATCCCGCGTCTGAATGTGCTTGATCTTCAGCGTTTGATCCGCGTGATTCCTAAACCGGTCGTAGCGATGGTATCAGGCTATGCCATCGGCGGAGGCCATGTGCTTCATATCGTCTGTGATTTAACGATTGCGGCCGATAACGCGATTTTCGGCCAAACCGGACCGAAAGTGGGAAGCTTTGATGCCGGTTACGGCTCAGGTTACCTGGCGCGTATCGTCGGACATAAGAAAGCCCGTGAAATCTGGTACCTGTGCCGTCAATACAACGCGCAGGAAGCGCTCGACATGGGGCTTGTCAATACAGTTGTCCCATTAGAGAAACTTGAAGAGGAAACAATTAAATGGTGTGAAGAAATGCTTGAGAAAAGCCCTACAGCCCTTCGTTTCCTTAAAGCGGCATTTAATGCAGATACAGACGGCCTCGCCGGAATTCAGCAATTTGCAGGAGATGCAACGCTTCTTTATTACACGACTGACGAAGCGAAAGAAGGCCGCGATTCCTTTAAAGAGAAACGCAGTCCCGATTTCGGTCAGTTCCCTCGTTTTCCGTGATCAGATGACACTACGAAACAGCTTGAGCCGCTCTGGTCCAAGCTGTTTTCTTTTCAAAAACAGTACTTTTACCTCGGAGATGATAACATGCTGACAGAACAGCCGAATTGGCTCATTCAAAGGGCTCAGCTGACACCAGAGAGAATTGCTCTCATATTTGAAAACAAACAGATGACATTCAGAGAATTATATCATGCTTCTAAACAAATGGCCGCGCGGCTGTATAAATACTGCTCGCTTAAAAAAGGAGACCGCGCTGCGATTTTGCTTTCTAACAGACCGGAAATGGTTTATGCCGTTCACGCCTGCTTCTTATTAGGGGCGGAAGCTGTGCTGTTGAATACGAAGCTCTCAAAACAGGAACGGTTGTTTCAGCTCGAAGATTCACAGGCAAAGCTTTTATTGACGGAGGACGGTTTTTGCCGCGAAGAATATGAATCTGCGGTCGCCGCTGCAGATGTGGACGAGCTGCAGGCTGAAGAGGCGGGAGACATTGAACCTGAAGCTTATGTAACGCTTGATGATACGGCGACTCTTATGTATACGTCAGGAACAACGGGAAGGCCGAAGGGGGTGCAGCAGACTTTCGGTAATCATTATTCCAGCGCTGTATCGTCTGCGCTGAATCTGGGGGTCACGGAGCGGGACCGCTGGCTTATTGCGCTGCCGCTGTTTCATATCAGCGGTCTGTCTGCGCTGTTTAAGTCGGTCATTTACGGCATGCCTGTCGTGCTTCATCAAAAATTTTCTGTCACTGATGTGCTGGACAGCATCAGCTCCCATCAGGTCACGATCATTTCAGCGGTGCAGACCATGCTTTCGGGCCTGCTTGCGGAAACTGAACAATGTCCTGAATCACTGCGCTGCATTCTGCTTGGCGGGGGTCCGGCACCGCTGCCGCTCCTTGAAGAATGCCGCAGGAAACAATTTCCGGTATTCCAATCTTATGGCTTGACTGAAACCTGCTCACAGATTGTCACGCTTTCTCCGGAATTCAGCATGGACAAGCTCGGCTCGGCCGGTAAACCGCTGTTTTCATGCGAAATTAGAATTGAAAAAGACGGAAACCCTTGTGCGCCGTTTGAACACGGTGAAATTACGGTGAAAGGCCCGAATGTAATGAAAGGGTATTACCATCGTGACGACGCAAACCAGGCCGCTTTTCATAATGGATGGTTTAAAACGGGCGATCTTGGCTATTTGGATGATGAAGGGTTTTTATACGTGCTGGACAGGCGGTCGGACCTCATTATTTCAGGCGGAGAAAACATCTACCCGGCAGAAGTGGAAGCGGCGCTGCTTGCCCATCCGGCTGTAGCAGAGGCCGGTGTTTCGGGAGCCGAAGATCCGAAGTGGGGGAAAGTGCCGCATGCTTTTCTCGTGCTGACTTCTTCTGTCAGTTCTGAGGAGCTGACCGCCTTTTGCCGTGAGCGGCTTGCAAAATATAAAATACCGGCTGCTTTTTTCGAGGTTGACGGGCTCCCGCGGAACGCGTCCAATAAACTGATGAGGCATCGGCTGAATGAGCTTCGTAAAGGAGAATTATCATGATTAAGATTGAAAAAATCACCCTTTATCATGTAAGTATGAGGCTGAAAAAACCGTTTAAAACAAGTATTGAAACGCTGCAGGATCGTAAATTTTTGATCGTGGAAGCGATCGATGAAACCGGGAGAACCGGCTGGGGGGAGGTATCGGCGTTTTCTTCTCCGTGGTATACAGAAGAAACGATTCAGACATGCGCGCATATGCTGAGAGATTTTTTCATCCCAAATGTCGTAGGCCGCGAGTTTTTCCATCCGTCAGAAGTGCCTGACAGTCTCGCGCGTTTCAAAGGAAACCGCATGGCAAAAGCGGGGCTGGAATCAGCCGTGTGGGATCTATATGCCAAGAAAAAGGGGATATCTCTCGCAGAAGCCTTAGGGGGCAAAAGAGATAAAGTGCCCGCCGGCGTGGCGGTGGGTCTGGCTTCGGCTGATGAGATGCTTCGGGAAATTGAGCAATACGTAAAAGAAGGTTATCAACGTATAAAAATAAAAATTCAGCCCGGCCATGACGTTGATCTGGTCAGAGCCATCCGCAGCCGTTTTCCGAACGTACCGCTGATGGCGGATGCCAACTCGGCATATGAACTGAAAGACATCAGCAGGCTGAAAGAGTTGGATGAATTCCAGCTCTTGATGATAGAACAGCCGCTTCAAGCAGATGATATTGTCGATCACCGCCACCTGCAGAAACACTTGAGAACCGCGGTATGCCTTGATGAAAGCATATGCTCATGTGATGACGCAAGGCGGGCGATTGAGCTTGGGAGCTGTAAAATCATTAACATAAAACCGGCGCGTGTAGGAGGCCTGACAGAGGCTTTAAAAATACATGACTTATGCAGAGAGCATCACATGCCGGTTTGGTGCGGCGGAATGTTTGAAACCGGCATTTCGAGAGCGCAGACAGTCGCGCTTGCTTCGCTGCCGCAATTTACGATACCGGGTGATATTTCCTCATCAGACCGATACTGGGAGGAGGATATTGTCACTCCCGACATACGTATCGAAGAGGGATTCATCTCTGTTCCGGACGGTCCCGGACTGGGTGTTGAAGTCAATCAGGAAATAATGAGAAAATACGTCACCCAAATGGACGTTTTTACGACAAACAACTGATAAAAAGACATTTCAGCGAGTTGAGCTGCCTGTATGCTGCTGTTATATTGAAACTGTTCATCATCACCCCTTCCCCAGTTTGAACCGGCTGTATCAGCCGGTTTTTTTAATAGGCGGATGCGATGATTTTTTATTCTTCAAACAGTGTCGGCTTTACATGCAGGTGTTGCTTTCTGGCTGGGCAAACATGTACATCTTGATAAAAAATTCTGTGCTTGTCATGAATGCGATACTGATCGTACCGTCTGCCGCCTATATTTGCCGACGAACCGCCTTTCTGCCATGCTTCTCATCCGCGCGATTTTCTCCGGCTCAGTGGCTGATTTCAAAAAGGCTTGCGGCGCGGAAATGAAAAAGAGCTGTATAAAACAGCTCTTTTCTTTTATAAATCATGCGGTTTAAAGGTTTTGCAATCCGTTTCTTCACTTTTTTCAGCGGTTTCGCCTGTATGGCTGACCACATAAATCGCGTCGGCCGTGCATTTGTTTCCTCTGCCCCAATATGAACAGTTATTGACTTCACACAGAATTTTTTGGTCCATGCTGGCTCCCCTCCAAGATAAAAGGTACGCCATTAGTATGAGCCGCCCTGATTTTTGTTATTCCTCCTGGCGGATATAACGTCTGTCTTTCATAAAGAGCTTCCAGAAGAAATAAAACCCGGGAAACAAAATAATGAAAGCGACGATATACGTCATAAACAGCGCCCTGAAGGTGGCCGGCTCCGTAAATCCTGACATGACCGTAATATCCGGATAAATCATATAAGGAAGATGCGCCCGTCCGTATGCATAGCTTGCCAGAAAGTATTGAAGCGCAATGGCGATCATGGCGATTCTCGGTTTGCCGAGGTTGCGGCCGAAGCGCTTATTCGGCAAAAACAGAGCCACGCCAGCAATGATAAATGTAATGACAGACAGAATGAGCCATGTCTTGTCTTTCATCATCCCCGTATACAGCCAGCCGGCTTCAGAGCGTAATGTCAGCATAATGAAGAAGGCAAAAAGAAGCGACAGCGGCCCTGTTAGTAAAGAGCTCCGTCTGTAGATGCGGTACGCATGGTCCTCTTCCGCAACATTTGAAAAATCGGCCAGAAGCAGTGAAGATAAAAATAAAGTGCTTAAAATGGCAAAGCCGATAAACGCATACGCATTAAGGCTTGTAAAGACATTTGCCAAATTCAGGTGATACACGCCGCCCGTCTTATCAATAAATCCTCCGTGTGTGACCGGAAGGACCAAAATCAGCACAGCGGGAATAACGAAGCCCGAAATTCCGGAGATATATCTCATGATTTTTCTTTCCTTCGCCGTATTGGAGAAGACGAGAAAGCCGCTGCGGATGGCTAAAAGCAGCAAAATAATACTCCCTGGGATCAATAAAACGGTTCCCAGCACGAAGGTTGCCCCTGGAAAGAAGCTGAATAGGGCGACAACGATTGCGACGATAAAGACGTTGGTCACTTCCCATGTCGGGGACAAATAACGGTTGGCGATGTTTGTCGCCTTTGTTTGTTCTCTATTTAAATAAATCATCGACCAAAAGCCGGCTCCGAAGTCCATCGTTGCCATGACCGCGTAGATAAACACGAAGCCCCATACGATTGATATCGCAATGAGAGCATCCATGGTAATGTCCATTTTAATTTCAGCCCTTTCTATTGTTAGGATTCCGCCGCTTTTACATCCTCCTCAACGGGATGTTTGCGGAAATAATAAAGCAGCACATAAATGACTGCAGCTGCCAAAATGGCGTAAACCACTGTAAACAGGATGAACAGCAAACCGATTGAACCGGTTGTCGTGACGACATCAGACGTTTTCAAGAGATGGTAAATCACCCATGGCTGCCGCCCCGTACAAGCGAATATCCACCCGAATTCAATTCCGATCAGACTGAGCGGCCCTGCAGTTAAAAATAAAATCAAAAGCCAAGTCGGAAAGCTGTCTTTCTTTAAAATTTTTCTCCACACGATGCCGATGATTGAGTACAAAATGAGCAGCATCCCGATGCCGACCATTCCGTTAAACAGTGTATGGATGAATAAAGGCGGCCACTCGTCTTTCGGAAACGCGTTCAATCCTTTGACGACGGTATCAAAGCTGTTTGCAGCCAAAAAGCTTAAAGCCCACGGCACTTCTATCGCCCATTTTACTTTTTCTTCTTTTGCATCAGTAAAACCCCCGATCGCAAGCGGAGCGTGTGATCTAGTTTCAAACAGCCCTTCTGCGCCCGCAAGCTTCTCAGGCTGGTATTCGTAAAGAAGCTGGGCTGACTCGTGACCGTTTAAAGAGGCAATAATGGAGAATATCCCGCCGATCGTTAAGGCGAGCAGCAGCGCTTTTCGGTGAAAGCGGTATACCTGCTCCTGTTTTCTCGTTCTCAGCATTTTATAAGCCGCAACTGACGCAACGATAAATGCCCCGGTCATGAAAGCCGTCAGAACGACATGGCCCGCGGTGGTGAAAAAGCTTGGATTAAAAAACGCTGCCCACGGTTCGACGTCAGTGATTTTGCCGTTTAAAATTTTAAAGCCGGCCGGCGTTCCTTCAAATGCGTGAACATTTGTGATTAAGACGGCGGATGCCGCGGCGCCGATCAAAACGAAAATTACGGCAATGATGCGCATCGCAGGAGTCAGCCGGTCAGCGGCGTAGACATAAATGGACATAAACAGCGCTTCGATAAAGAATGCATAAATTTCAATCTGAAACGGGAGTGACATCACCCTGCCGATGACTTCCATGAATCCGGGCCACAAAAGGGCAAGCTGTGTACCCGCGATCGTTCCGGTCGGTATCGCCACGCCGAGCAGAACAGCCTGCGCCTTCGTCCACCGTTTTGCCATAATGGCATAATGCGGATCTTTTGTTTTTTGGTAAATCAATTCAGCCATTAAAATCATCAGAGGCAAGCCGACACCAAGCGTCGCAAAAATAATATGAAAGCCCATGGTTGTCCCGAACAGGCTTCTGGCTAACACTAAATCATCCACGATCATAAACCGCCTTTCTAAATTACCGTTTTATGTAATGTGGTTATATTATTTGCTGAAGCGATTAGATTATTCTTCCGATTCCATATATGTGCAGGGTTTAGAAATCAGGGGATCAGGGCATATATGATTGACAAGCGGATATTTAAGGTTTAAAATAAAACGTAATTATTACGATTTAGGAAAGGGAGATCACCATGAAAAAAGATATTCATCCGGATAACCATCAAGTGATTTTTCAAGATGTGAACAGCGGCTATCGCTTTTTAAGCCATTCTACGAAAACGTCAGCGGAAACGGCAGAGTGGGAAGACGGAAAAACATACCCGCTGATTAAAGTGGAAGTCAGCTCAGATACGCATCCGTTTTATACAGGCCGCCAAAAATTCAACGAAAAAGGCGGGAGAGTCGAACAGTTCAACAAAAAATACAATATGGGAAAATAAGACAAGCCCCATTGGGCTTGTCTTATTTATTGAGCAATTTGTCATCTCGTGCGGGGAGTGACGAAATGACCCGTCTTATGTTATATTGTGAATAAAAAAGCAGAAAGGAAACACCAAGATGAGTCTTCTAAACGATATCATGCAATTTAATGAGCAGTTCACTAAAAACAAAGATTATGAAAAATACCAAACATCTAAATTCCCGGATAAAAAAATGGCGATTTTGTCCTGTATGGACACACGTCTTGTAGAATTGCTTCCGCATGCGATGAACATGCGAAACGGCGATGTGAAAATTATTAAAAGTGCCGGCGCGCTTGTCGCCCACCCGTTCGGAAGTATCATGCGCAGCCTTTTAGTGGCCGTATACGAATTAAACGCCGATGAAGTCTGCGTTATCGGCCACCATGATTGCGGCATGAGCAAAATCAACAGCGAGGATATGCTCGATAAAATTATCGACCGCGGTATTCCGAAAGAGCGGATTGACATGCTGAAGCACTCAGGAGTTGATCTTGATCAATGGCTGAAAAGCTTTGATTCAGTAGAAGCGAGTGTTACAGACAGCGTTAACGTCATTAAACACCATCCGCTATTCCCCGACAATGTGCCGGTGCACGGTCTGGTGATTGATCCTGAAACCGGTAAACTTGATCTGGTAATCGACGGCTACCAGCATATGGACTAATGTTTTTGTTTTTTGTCCGGTACGGGATCAACACCGCCCGGATGAAAAGGGTGGCACTTTAAAATCCGCTTCAGTGTCAGCCATCCGCCTTTTAATGCGCCGTGAGTCTTGACGGCTTCGATTCCGTACTGCGAACACGTCGGATAAAAGCGGCATGACGGCGGCGTCAGCGGAGAGATGAACTTCTGGTATCCGCGGATTAAAGCAATCATTATGGTTTTCATCAAAAAAACCACCTTTCTGATGCTAGTATAGAAAAAAAATTTCAGATTGAAAAGCTTCCGCCACAATTCTTATCGGAAAACTGTGTTATAATGGATGCATATTCTGAAAAAAAGGGAGTGCCATTATGCCTTCAGTAGAAAGTTTTGAGCTTGACCATAATGCGGTTGTGGCTCCGTATGTAAGACATTGCGGAGTGCATAAAGTCGGAACAGACGGCGTCGTGAATAAGTTTGACATTCGCTTCTGCCAGCCGAACAAACAGGCGATGAAGCCGGATACGATTCATACGCTTGAGCACTTGCTTGCGTTTACGATTCGCACACATTCTGAGAAATACGATCACTTCGACATCATAGATATCTCACCGATGGGCTGCCAGACAGGCTATTATCTTGTTGTCAGCGGCGAGCCGACAGCGGAAGAAATTGTAGACCTGCTTGACGCTACGCTGAAAGAGGCCATCGATATTACGGAGATTCCGGCGGCCAACGAAAAACAGTGCGGCCAGGCGAAACTTCATGATTTAGAAGGCGCGAAACGTCTGATGCGTTTCTGGCTGTCACAGGATAAAGAAGATTTGCTGAAAGTGTTCGGATAAAAAACAGGCCTTTTTGCTGACATGCAAAAAGGCTTTTTTACATATTTCTAAAAAATGTCACACCTTATGTGTAAGCGTTTGCTAAAATAGAAGCAAACATGAAGGAGTGATGGGATGAAACGGGCTGTATTGGCAGGTATGTGCGGTATGCTATTTCTATTATCTTCCTGCGGGGGCAATTCGGACAAAACCTCCGCGGATGAAGAGCCTAAAGCGCTTGAGGTCAAGCTTACAGGACCGGAAACGGCAGCACCGCATGAAAAAGCGGAATACAAGGCGGAAGTTTTTTACGGCGGCAAGCGTGTCACGGATGCGGATGAAGTCATGTTTGAAGTATGGAAAGAAGGAAAAAAAGGCAGCAGCAAAACAAGCAAGGCCAAGGAGGAAAAAGGGGCGTATCACCTGCGGACTGAATTTGATGAAGAGGGTGTGTATACCGTTCAATCCCACGTAACGGCAAAACAGCAGCATAATATGCCGACTGTAAAAGTGCGTGTCGGGGGTGCTGAAGCTGCCGATGATTCCTCCGGCCATGAGGAACAGACGCATCATCATTAAGGATTTTTTTTATCCGTCAAGCCTTTTGATGCGTCCTCCGGCGGGTCAATCGTATGTTTTACATTATAAGCTCTTACAGTCGACCAGATGGATAAAAGCAGCACGGCGAGCACGATAAGAAAGCCGAAGCTCAGAAGAAGCAGCATGAAATCCCTCCTTTTTAACAAATCATAACATATTTTCCATCCGTAAAATCAAGGGCTAAAAATTTATGTTTTAACACACGATATATAGGGTATATCAATAGTAAACCAAAGGAGGAAGATAGGCATGTCAGAAAAACTATTGGACGCAGTCAATAAGCAAGTTGCAAACTGGACGGTCATGTATGTGAAATTACATAACTATCATTGGTACGTCAAAGGGAAGGACTTTTTCACATTGCATGAAAAGTTCGAGGAGCTGTATAACGAAACGGCTACATATATTGATGATCTGGCAGAACGTCTGCTGGCATTAAACGGCAAGCCGATCGGCACAATGACGGAATCATTGAAGACAGCGTCTGTAAAAGAAGCGGAAGGCAATGAGAGCGCAGAACAAATGGTACAGAACATTTATGATGATTTCACTGTCATTGCGGAAGAGCTGAAAAGCGGCATGGATCTCGCAGATGAGGTAGGAGACGAAACGACCGGTGATATGCTGCTTGCCATTCACCAGAATATCGAAAAACATAACTGGATGCTGAAAGCGTATTTGGGATAATCAACAAGGGAAGACCGGGGCTATAAAGCACTCGGTCTTTTATTTGGCTGCCGAAGAGAGGTGTTGTCCATTTTTCTGAAAAATCCAGTCCGTTCCATTCACTTTTCATAGAATAATGTAAGGCCGTTTCTGTGAAAGGATGTTGGATCAAGTGGGCAAAGACTTTGGCATCTTTTCGTTTTTTGCAGTGATCGTGTCGGCAGCGGGGTTTTTCTTCGGAGGTTTTCAGTATTCGTTTCTGATTTTGCTATCGGTCATGGCGATTGAGTTTATCAGTACAAGCTTAAAAGAATCTCTTTTGCAGCAGCTGAGCGCAAGAAAGCTTTTTGCGCGGCTGGTCAAAAAAATCGTGACCCTGGCATTAGTCTCAGTTTGCCATTTTTTTGACCAGCTGCTTCATACCGAAGGCGCCATCCGTAATTTGGCTATCATGTTTTATATCTTATACGAATCGGTTCAGATCGTGATTACGGCAAGCTCGCTGGGCATACCGGTTCCGCAGGTGCTTGTCGACCTATTGGATACTTTGAAAAATAAATTCAAGCGCAAACCGTAACATTTGCTTCAAAGGAGGCTATACTAGCGGGTATGATGGTTTTCCTCTGAATTTTTGATAAAGGGCTTCCGAACAAACGCAACTGTGGTATGATGTATGGAAGATATGAAGGAACGGATTAGAGGGATAAACATGTACGAGTTTAAAGACTATTATCAGAACACTGTTCAGCTCTCCTTTGAACACCAGCCTTTTTCAGACAGCCCGAAGCACGTGTGGGTCATATGCCGATATGGAGATAAGTGGCTTTTGACTGAGCACGAAGACCGGGGGTTTGAATTTCCGGGCGGAAAAGTGGAGCCGATGGAATGTGCGGAGGAAGCGGCCCTGCGCGAGGTGAAAGAAGAAACCGGTGCCGCGGTAAGACATCTGAAGTACGTCGGACAGTATAAAGTTCTCGGCAGGGAAAAGGTAATCGTGAAGAATATTTATTTTGCCGATATTGAAAAGCTTGAAAAACAGGCTGACTATTTTGAAACAAAGGGGCCGGTGCTGTTCAGCGAACTGCCGGAGAATCTCCCGCGAAATAAAAAATTCAGTTTCATTATGAAAGATTCGGTGCTTCCGATCAGTCTGAAAAAGCTGAAAGAGGACGGCGTATTTCAATCATAAAAAACGGAGACCCGGCGTTTACGCACGGGTCTTTTTTAAATTTTTCCTTTCGTCCATTTTCTTTCTAACAGTTCGACTCCCTGATACATCAATGTCGCAAAAATTGCGATGATCAGAAGGCTTAAGAACACAAGAGTGAAATTGAAGACCTGGAATCCGTAAATGATCATGTAGCCCAGACCTTTTTCGGAAACGAGAAACTCGCCGACGATGACACCGACCCAGGATAAACCGACGTTCACTTTAAGCGCGGAAATAATCGCGGGAGCGCATGCCGGCAGAATGACTTCTTTAAACATGATGCTTCTTTTCGCTCCGAAGGTTTTCATCACTTTAATATAGTTTTCATCCACTTCCTGAAAAGCCGTAAAGACGACGATTGTCGTGATAATGACACTGATGACTGCTCCCATGGCGACAATGCTTGTGAAATTCGGTCCGAGTGCTACGATGAGAATCGGTCCGAGTGCGACCTTCGGCATCGCGTTTAAAATGACGAGGTACGGGTCTAAAACCCGGGCGAGCCTGTTTGACCACCATAACAGAGCGGCAAGGCATGTGCCGAGGAGCGTGCCGAGCAAAAAGCCGAGAACGGTTTCTCCTAAGGTAACGCCTATGTGCGCCGCAAGGGATCCGTCCGCAATCTTTTCAACTAAAAGCCTGCAAACGGCGGAGGGTGAGCTGAAGATTAACGGATCGATCCAGCCCGCCCTGCTCGATATTTCCCATCCGGCAAAAAATACGATGAAAATGGCGGCCTGATACGCACGGATCCGGAGCTTTTCTTTTTGGTGTCTTTTCTTAAACTGCTGATGAAGCTGTTCAATCGTGCCGCTGCTGTTTTTCAAGGGAATTCAGCTCCTTCCATATGGTTTGAAACAGCGGCTGAAAGGCCGGATCCTGACGCGCGTCAAACGGATCTAAAGCCGCGAGCTCCTTAGGCACGGTGAATATTTGGTGGATTGTGCCCGGCTGATTCGAAAATAAATAGATCGTATCGCTCATGGCGATGGCTTCACCGATATCGTGGGTGACGAGCACGGCGGTTTTTTGAAAATCCTTTAATGTTCTGAAGACAAGATTTTCCAAAGAAAGCTTCGTTTGAAAGTCCAGCGCGGAAAACGGTTCATCAAGGAGCAGCAGTCCCGGGTCCGGCGCAAGAGTTCTGGCAAGTGCCGCCCGCTGCCGCATCCCGCCTGAGAGCTCTTTCGGGTATTTCTTTTCGACGCCGATTAATCCGAGCTTAGGCAGAAGGCTGAGAACTTCAGCTCTTTTTTCTTCTGTTAATGTTTTTGAAATGTGTAAACCGAGCAGCACGTTTTCCTCAATTGATTTCCAAGGAAATAAATAATCCTGCTGAAGCATATAACCGATTTGGTGTTCTTTATGGTTCGGCACGCTTCCTTCAATCAGCACCCGGCCTTGCGCAGGGGTGATAAGACCGGCCAGAATGGACAGGAGTGTTGTCTTTCCGCATCCGCTCGGTCCGAGAAAGGAGATGAAATCCCCTTTTTCAATCTGAAAATGTATATCTTTCACGGCGGTTGTCTTTTCTTTCAGCGAGAAATAAGTATGTGTTACATGATCGACATGTAAAAAAGACATTCATGTTCCTCCTATTGTTCTGAGGTGACTTTTTTGGCGATTTTTGTGTTGACGAGTTTGCTGTACGGAATGTGTTTCGGGAGCTCTCCGGCTTCATCCATAATAGATTGAAGCTGTTCCCATTCATCCTTTTGCAGAACTGGGTCTGCAGAGAATGACTTTTGTTTTTTATAGCGCTCTATTGATGTTTCGATAATGGCCGGATCGGTATCGGCAAATTCCTTCTGAATCGTTTTTGCGATGTCTTTGGCCGGATGGCTTTCCACCCATTGCTGGGCGCGATAGATGGCGCGGGTGAATTTTTCCGCCGTCTTTTCATTGCTTTTCAAATAACTTTCTTTTGCCATAAAGGTTGTGTATGGCATTTGGCCGGAAGCTTCTCCGAAGGATGCGACGATATGGCCGATGCCTTCTTTTTCAAATTGGGATGCCGTCGGTTCAAACAGCTGCACATAATCACCCGTTCCGGATGCGAATGCGTTGGAAATATTGGCGAAATCAATGTTTTGAACGAGGTTAATGTCTTTTTTCGGCTCTATGTGATTCTTTTTCAGGACGTACTCACCGGCCATTTGGGGCATGCCGCCTTTTCGCTGGCCGAGAAATGTTTTTCCTTTTAAATCGCTCCATTTGAATGATTTCTCATCCTTCCGTGACACGAGAAATGTGCCGTCCGTCTGTGTCAGCTGTGCGAAGTTGATGACCGGATCTTTTGCTCCCTGCGCCTCCACGTAAATGGATGTTTCAGAACCGATCAGCGCGATGTCTGACCCGTTTGACAAAAGCGATGTCATTGTTTTGTCTCCGCCCCATGTTGTTTGAAGTGACACTTGGAGCCCTTCTTTTTTAAAGAAACCTTTTGCTTCAGCGACATACAGAGGCGTATAGAAGATGGAGTGTGTGACTTCCGCCACCTTTACCTTTGTCAGACTTTCTTCCTGTCTGCAGGCCGGAAGAATGAGCAGGAAAAAGGCGCATATGACAAAAACGCAGCCCGTTTTGAGCCATTTGTTCACGGTGTAACCCCCTTGTTTTAAGCGTTAAATAACCTTTTCTGCTTTACATATCGTATGATGGGTATAAAAAATGTGTGAGTGCCCATATTCACGTTGGGAAAGAATAAAAAAACTGATGATATAAGGAGGCCATTGTTTTGCTGGTAGAAAAGAAAAGGTTCCCGTCTCCGAGTCCGCATATCCACCTCTTTGAGGTATGCTATAAGTCAGAAGGGCTGAAGGTAAAGGGGCTCCTTGCCGAGCCTGCGGCACCGGGAACATATGACGGTTTTTTATATTTGCGCGGCGGCATAAAAAATGTCGGCATGGTACGCCCCGGAAGAATCGTTCAATTCGCTTCCCAAGGCTTTGTCGTGTTTGCGCCCTATTACAGAGGCAACCAGGGCGGCGAGGGAAATGAAGATTTTGCGGGAGAGGACAGAGAGGACGCGTTTTCCGCTTTCCGCCTGCTTCGGGAGCATCCGAACGTCAGGGAAGGGCGGGTGCATATTTTCGGTTTTTCCCGGGGCGGAATCATGGGGCTTTTGACCGCGATTGAAATGGGGCATCAAGCGGCTTCGCTCGTATCATGGGGCGGTGTGAGCGATATGGTGCTTACTTATGAAGAGCGGAAGGATATGCGGCGGATGATGAAGCGGGTGATCGGCGGCACGCCGAAAAAGGTGCCGGATGAATACAGATGGCGTTCGCCGTTTGAAAAAGCAGACCGCATTCAGGCCCCTGTGCTGCTCATCCATGGAGAGAATGATGAGAATGTTTCGATCGAACACGCCCGAATGATCGAGGACAAGCTGAAAGAGGCGGGGAAACCGGTGGAAACTTGGTATTACAGCGGTTTTACGCATTATTTTCCGCCGCAGGAAAACAGACGCATTGTCCGGCGGCTGGCGGAATGGATGAAGACACGGTAAGATGCCTGATTTATGATATGATAATAAAGAATAAGAGAATGAAAGGGGATTTTCATTTTGGGAATGCCTGTTGAATTTAATACCATGATTGTGACAAAAGGCAATGAAAAACGGATAGAGGAAAATATCTTTTTATTGGAGAAAGAAGGCTACCGCGTCTATCCTCTTGATATTCCGATGGACGTGCGCAAAACGAAAACCGGCGAGAAATCCGGCACCGGCGAGGTCCAAAAGCTCGAATGGGCGAACGGCCGGACAAGCATTACATACAGACTCACGTCGCTCCATTCGACAAACTGAAAAAACAAAAGCCGAGGGCATAAACGCCCTTGGCTTTTTTGATTACACGAGAGGTCCGCCGGCTTTGGCAATCGAGTCCGCATGGGAAAACTTTTTAAAGTTTTCTTTAAACTCATTGGCTAAAAACAGCGCTTTTTCGTTGTATGCCTGTTTATCGCTCCACGTGTTTTCAGGCTGAAGAACTTCATCCGGCACGCCCGGAACATGAACGGGACTGCGCAGGCCGAAAATGCTGTCTGCCGTCATGTCAGTCTGGTTCAGTCTGCCTTCAATAGCGGCCTTGACCATCGCTCTTGTATACGAAAGTTTCATCCGTTCTCCGACTCCGTACCCTCCGCCGGTCCAGCCTGTGTTGACCAGGAAGACTTGAACGCCGTGTTCGTCGATTTTATGCCCGAGCATTTCGGCATATACATGCGCCGGAAGCGGAAGGAACGGTGAACCGAAGCACGTCGAGAAAGTCGTTTGCGGAGATGTCACGCCGCGCTCGGTTCCCGCGAGTTTACTGGTGTACCCGCTTAAGAAGTGATACATCGCCTGTTCCTTCGTCAGTTTGCTGATCGGAGGAAGCACACCGAATGCGTCCGCCGTTAAAAAGACGATCGCCTGCGGATGGCCGGCAATGCTCGGCTGCACGATATTGCCGATCATCTCAATCGGATATGCGGCTCTTGTGTTTTCCGTGTAGAAGGAATTGTCGTAATCCGCTTCACCCGTTTTTTCATCAAGCACGACATTCTCAAGAACAGACCCGAAGCGGATCGCGCGAAAAATCTGCGGTTCTTTTTCCTCGCTCAGATTGATACATTTAGCGTAACATCCGCCTTCAATGTTGAAAACGCCGGAATCTGACCAGCCGTGCTCGTCATCGCCGATCAGTTTGCGGTCCGCATCGGCTGAAAGCGTCGTTTTCCCTGTGCCGGAAAGGCCGAAAAACAGGGCGACATCGCCTTTTTCACCGACATTGGCTGAGCAGTGCATCGGCAGTATATCCTGCTGCGGAAGCAGGAAGTTCATAATGGAGAATATTGATTTTTTCATTTCTCCGGCGTATTCGGTGCCGCCGATTAAAATGACGCGCTTTTCGAAAGAGACAATGATAAATGTTTCCGAATGCGTGCCGTCCGTCTCCGGATCTGCTTTAAAATGCGGAGCTGAGAGAATGGTGAAAGGCTGCGCTTGCGTGTCTCTTTCATCCGTCTCCGGTCTGATAAACAGCTGGCGCGCGAATAAATTGTGCCACGCAAATTCATTTACGACCGTAATCGGGAGTCTGTATTTTTCATCCGCTCCCGCGAATCCTTCAAACACAAACAGTTCATCCCGCTGTTTTAAGTAGCTGACGACTTTGGCGTACAGCTTTTCAAATGCCTCTTCAGAAATGGGCTGATTCACCGCGCCCCAATCAATTTGATTTTCTGTGCTTTGTTCACGGACGATAAATTTATCTTTAGGTGACCGGCCTGTATATGCGCCGGTGGTGGCGCGTACGGCGCCCGTTGATGTCAGCGTTCCTTCATTTCGGCTGATCACTTTTTCGGTAAGTTTTGGAGCCGATAAATTATGATGCACATTCGGACTTGCAAGTAATGCTTGAAGATCTGCGGTTAAATCAACTAATTTCATAAAAACCTTCCTTTGCCGGTTTATTTGTATTTCGCTGAATGTGGAATTAGTATAACATATATCTGAAAATAGTCTATACTATTTGCGGTTTTTTGTTTGTGTTTTTCCATTGCTTCCCGAAATAAAGGCGCGTAATCGCTTTAATTCATATTGACACTTTCCGCCCTTTTACGATAAGATATTTCATTGAGCGGATACTCTTATCCCGAGCTGGCGGAGGGACAGGCCCGATGAAGCCCAGCAACCGGTTTCTCTGTAAAAAAGCAGGTGAAAACACTGTGGGAAACCAAGGTGCTAACCTGATGCAAGGTTTAATATTTTCCTTGAGCGATAAGAGTGAAAGGCACACAGACCAAACCCTTTCCTCGAGTGGAAAAGGTTTTTTTATTTCATAAAATATGCCAATTAACATTCTCTGATATAGTATGACATTGTATTAAGAGGGAGCGAGTTCCGTATCATATGAAAAGGTCTTGAAAAGATCTTTTTTCAGGAGGAAAAGTGAATGAGTAAAAACCGTCGACTATTTACATCTGAATCTGTTACTGAGGGTCATCCGGACAAAATCTGTGACCAAATTTCTGACAGTATCTTAGATGAGATTTTAAAAAATGACCCGAACGCGCGCGTGGCCTGCGAAACATCTGTAACGACAGGACTTGTGCTGGTAAGCGGAGAGATTACTACATCAACATACGTTGACATTCCGAAAACAGTCCGTGAAACGATTAAAGAAATCGGCTACACACGCGCCAAATATGGATTTGATGCGGAGACTTGCGCTGTTTTAACATCAATTGATGAACAGTCTGCGGATATCGCCATGGGTGTCGATCAGGCTCTTGAAGCGCGTGAAGGCACAATGAGCGATGCTGAAATCGAAGCAATCGGAGCGGGAGACCAAGGCCTGATGTTCGGTTATGCGTGTAACGAAACGAAAGAGCTTATGCCGCTTCCGATCTCTTTAGCGCATAAATTAGCCCGCCGTTTGAGCGAAGTCCGCAAAGAAGACATTCTTCCGTACCTTCGCCCTGACGGCAAAACGCAAGTTACCGTTGAATATGATGAAAACAACAAGCCGGTCCGCATCGACGCGATCGTCATTTCAACTCAGCACCACCCGGAAATTACGCTTGAGCAGATTCAGCGCAATCTGAAAGAGCATGTCATTAACCCTGTCGTGCCTGAGGAACTGATCGATGAAGAGACAAAATACTTCATCAATCCTACGGGACGTTTCGTAATCGGCGGACCTCAAGGTGATGCGGGTCTGACCGGCCGTAAAATCATCGTTGACACATACGGCGGATATGCACGCCACGGCGGCGGCGCATTCTCCGGTAAGGATGCGACGAAGGTAGACCGTTCTGCGGCATACGCTGCGAGATACGTAGCGAAAAACATCGTGGCAGCAGGTCTTGCTGATTCTTGTGAAGTGCAGCTTGCATACGCAATCGGCGTGGCACAGCCTGTTTCTATTTCCATCAATACATTTGATACAGGAAAAGCTTCTGAAGAAAAACTGATCGAAGTCGTACGGAATAACTTCGACCTGAGACCTGCCGGCATTATTAAAATGCTTGATCTGCGCCGCCCGATCTATAAGCAGACAGCTGCTTACGGCCACTTCGGACGTCATGATGTGGATCTTCCTTGGGAGCGTACTGACAAGGCGGATGCGCTTCGCAAAGAAGCACTAGGAGAATAATTTTATAGCCGCTTACTTAAGCGGCTTTCCCTTTTTGTAGATGCTGCCATGCTTATTTTTTACATAGCGTGAAACCAATGGCGTAACAAAGCGTCTATAAAAAGGGGGTCCAATTAGAAAATTACACTTATGGAGGCTATACTATGTGTGGATTTGTCGGTGTTTTTAATAAGCATCCATTAACTCAAACCGCAGATCAAGAAGAGCTAATCAAACAAATGAACCAAATGATCGTTCACCGCGGTCCTGACAGCGATGGGTATTATCATGACGAGCACGTCGGATTCGGCTTCAGACGGCTCAGTATTATTGACGTAGAAAACGGCGGACAGCCTTTATCATATGAAGACGAAAAATATTGGATCATTTTTAACGGCGAAATCTATAACTACATTGAATTGAGAGAAGAGCTTGAAGCGAAAGGCTACACTTTCAATACAGATTCCGATACCGAAGTGCTCCTTGCGACATACCGTCATTATAAAGAAGAAGCTGCTTCAAAGCTTCGCGGAATGTTTGCGTTTTTAATCTGGAACAAAGCTGACCGCGTCATGTACGGCGCGAGAGACCCGTTCGGAATTAAACCGCTGTATTACACAACCATCGGGGACAAAGTATATTTTGCATCTGAAAGAAAAAGTTTAATGGCCGCTCAAAACGGCATTGATCTTGATACAGCTTCTTTACAGCAATATATGTCTTTCCAATTCGTTCCTGAACCGAGCACGCTTGACGCTGAAGTGAAAAAAGTTGAGCCGGGCAGCCAGTTTACGATCCGCCCGGAAGGCGACATCGCGTTTAAAACATATTTCAAAGCGAACTTTAAGCCTGTTCAGTCTGATGAAGATAAATTGGTGAAAGAAGTCAGAGACGCAATCTTTGACTCTGTCAAAGTTCACATGAGAAGTGACGTTCCTGTCGGTTCGTTTCTATCCGGCGGTATCGACTCTTCTTTTATCGTCTCAGTTGCGAAAGAATTTCACCCGAGCCTCAAAACATTTTCCGTCGGTTTTGAGCAGCAGGGCTTCAGTGAGGTTGACGTAGCGAAGGAAACGGCTGCCGCGCTCGGGATTGAAAACATCAGCAAAGTCATTTCTCCTGAGGAGTATATGAACGAGCTTCCGAAAATCGTCTGGCACTTTGATGACCCGCTTGCAGATCCGGCGGCGATTCCTTTGTACTTTGTCGCGAAAGAAGCGAAAAAACATGTAACGGTCGCGTTATCCGGGGAAGGCGCGGACGAGCTGTTCGGCGGGTACAATATTTACCGCGAACCGCTTTCGCTTAAACCGTTTGAACGCATTCCGTCCGGTCTGAAAAAAATGCTTCTTCATGTGGCGTCCGTCATGCCTGAAGGAATGAGAGGGAAAAGCCTCTTAGTCCGCGGCTGCACACCGCTTGAGGAGCGCTATATCGGTAATGCGAAGATTTTTGAAGAGCCCGTGAAAAAACAGCTGCTCAAACATTACAATCCAGAGCTTTCATACCGTGATGTCACGAGGCCGTACTTTACGGAAAGCCGTTCATACAGCGACATTAATAAAATGCAGTATGTTGACATCCATACGTGGATGCGCGGCGACATCCTGTTAAAGGCTGACAAAATGACGATGGCCAACTCATTGGAACTGCGCGTGCCGTTCCTTGATAAAGTCGTGTTTGACGTGGCTTCTAAAATTCCGGATGAACTGAAAACGAAAAACGGCACGACGAAATACCTTCTGCGCAAAGCTGCTGAAGGGGTAGTGCCTGATCATGTGCTTAACCGCAAAAAACTCGGCTTCCCTGTGCCGATCCGCCACTGGCTGAAAAATGAGATGAACGAATGGGTTCGCAACATCATTCGTGAAAGTGAAACAGATGCTTATATTGAAAAGGATTATGTCCTTCAGCTTCTGGAAGATCATTGTGCCGACAGAGCGGACAACAGCCGCAAAATCTGGACCGTGCTGATCTTCATGATCTGGCACAGCATCAATGTTGAAAAAAGACTGGTGCCGGAAGAGCTGAATCATCAGCCGAAAGAAGTCATTTTCGTTTAATCCAAAAGGCTTTCGATGTTATCGAAAGCCTTTTTTCTATTGTTTTTTTTGTAAACCGTCTATTCCGCTCTGTTTTCGACAAAGTATTACGCAATATTCAGAAAAAGGTTATAATAGGACTAATCGGGTAGATTCCGGAAAGTGTTTTCTGGCTATTTCGTCTCGGTTTGTGTTTCTTTGTCAAAATCAGGGGGAGGGAGAGTTATGCAAAACAAAGAAAAAACGCTTCACCGCGGCTTGGAAGAGCGGCATATCTCGCTTATGTCGTTGGGCGCCGCGATAGGAGTCGGGCTGTTTCTCGGGTCGGCTTCTGCCATAAAGCTTGCCGGGCCGGGGATTTTAGCCGCTTACGCCTGCAGCGGGCTGATTATGTTTTTTATTATGCGGGCATTAGGGGAAATGGCGATTCAAAAGCCTGTAGCCGGCTCATTCAGCCGGTATGCCAGAGATTATCTCGGTCCGCTTGCAGGGTTTTTAACAGGCTGGAATTATTGGTTTTTATGGGTTGTTACCTGCATGGCGGAAATCACCGCGGTCGGCATTTATATGGGCTACTGGTTCCCTGACGTGCCGTCATGGATATGGGCGCTTTGTGCACTCATCATTATGACGGCTGTCAACTTTCTGGCGGTCAAAGCGTACGGTGAGCTTGAATTCTGGTTTGCGCTCATTAAAGTCTTGGCGATTCTGTCAATGATCGCGATCGGTCTGGTGATGATCGTATTCGGTCTCGGAAACGGAGGCGTTGCGCTCGGAATCAGCAATTTATGGAGCCACGGCGGCTTTTTCCCGAATGGGATTAAAGGGGTGCTGCTGTCGCTTCAAATGGTCATGTTTGCCTATCTCGGGATTGAGCTGATCGGTGTCACAGCCGGTGAGGTCAAAAATCCGGAAAAATCACTGGCGCGGGCCATAGATACTGTTTTTTGGCGCATTCTCATTTTTTACGTCGGAGCTTTGTTTGTCATTATGTCAATTTATCCGTGGCAGGAAATCGGTTCAGGCGGAAGCCCGTTTGTTTTGACATTTGAAAAAATCGGAATACCGGCTGCAGCCGGAATCATTAATTTTGTCGTATTGACGGCGGCCCTTTCTTCCTGCAACAGCGGGATCTTCAGCACGGGGCGCATGCTGTTCAATCTGGCGGAACAAAATGAAGCGCCTAAAGCATACGGTACGGTCACAAAAGGCGGTGTGCCGGGAAAAGCGGTATTGGTTTCAGCGGGCGCGTTATGCATCGGCGTTTTGCTGAACTACGTGGTGCCGGCAAAAGTGTTTACGTGGGTGACGAGCATTGCGACGTTCGGGGCGATTTGGACATGGTCGATTATTTTGCTTTCCCAAATGAAATACCGTAAAAGCTTACAGCCGGAACAACGGAAAAAACTCAAATATAAAATGCCTTTATACCCCTTTTCCTCATATATCTCGCTGGCATTTCTCGCTTTTGTCGTTGTGCTGATGGCTTTTAATGCAGAGACCCGGGTGGCCGTCATCATCGGGCCTGTCTGGTTCGGCATATTATTAGCCGCCTATTACGGGAAAGGTTTCCATAAAAGAAAAGACATAGGTCTGGAAAACGGACAGACATTCGCCGAAAAAGCGTAAAAAAAGAGCCCGGGACATGGGCTCTTTTTTTCATAGGATCGGGCCGGCGGGGGAAGAATAAAACAAATTCCTGAACATTTTGCTTCTGTTTCCTGACAATCGGGAGAATGCAAATGGTTTTTACTTAAATAATATTTTGAAAAATGGTACAGTAGTAAAACAAAGCTGATCTATTTTTATTTCTCTTGCAGTGTTTTATAGTATCGGCCTTTTTCAACATATTCCGTTCTGATTCTTTCCATGTCCCGTATGTCTTCTTCTGTCAGCCGGCGGATAACCTTTGCGGGCCGGCCGAACGCAAGACAGCCGGGAGGAATGGTTTTGCCCGGAGGAACGAGACTTCCGGCGCCGATAAACGCGCCTTCTCCGATTTCCGCCCCGTCAAGAATGACGGAGCCCATACCGATTAAAGCATTCTTTTTGATGATTGCGCTGTGCAGTGTAACCTGATGGCCGATCGTGACGTCATCTTCAATAAGAAGCGGGCGGTTCGGACTTTGATGCAGACAGCTCAAGTCTTGTATGCTGACTCTTTTTCCGATCCTTGTCGGCGCAACATCCCCCCGGATGACGGCTGAGAACCAAATGCTTGATTGTTCTCCGATCACGACGTCGCCCGTAATGACGGCGTTATCCGCAATGAACGCTTCAGGATGTATGTCAGGCGTAAATTGTTTATAAGGGTAGATTATCATGTCTCATCCTTCTTTCTCTAAATTTATGTAAGAGGTGAACTGCATGTGGACTTGGAAAGCAGACAGGCCCGTCGGTACCATTGTCATTATCCACGGGGCAAGCGAATACCACGGACGTTATAAATGGCTCGTTGAAATGTGGAGATCTTCCGGATATAACGTGGTGATGGGCGATTTGCCCGGTCAGGGAACGTCGACCCGCGCCAGAGGGCATATTCGCTCTTTCCAAGAATACATTGATGAAGTAGATATATGGATTGATAAAGCGAGAACGCTTGAAGCGCCCGTTTTCCTTTTGGGCCACAGCATGGGCGGACTGATTTCGATAGAATGGTTTAAGCAGCAGAGAAATCCCCGCATTACGGCACTCATTTTATCATCACCTTGTCTGGGTCTGCAAATAAAAGTCAATAAAGTCCTTGATTTTGCGTCTAAAGGACTGAACGTCCTCGCTCCGTCCCTCAGAGTGGATTCCGGCTTATCACCTGATATGGCAACGAGGAATGCGGATATGATTGAAGCGGATCAAAACGATTCTTTATATGTCACGAAGGTATCCGTAAGATGGTACAGAGAGCTTTTAAAAACCATTGATGCCGCTATGGTGCCGACTGATGCGTTTTTAAAGGTGCCGCTTTTGCTTATGCAGGGCGGAGATGACAAAATCGTCGATAAAATGAAGGTCCGCAAATGGTTTTCCGGTGTGGCTTCCCATAATAAATCGTACCGGGAATGGGAAGGGCTTTATCATGAAATTTTTAATGAACCGGAAAGAGAAACTGTGTTTAAGGCGGCAAAAGCCTTTACAGATCAGTATATTTGAATTCGCTGGGGGTGCATATGTTGACAGTACCGGAACATCCTTTTAACCTTATGGCAAAAGTGTATCGGGAAATTTTTCCGCTCGTTCATCAGGAATTGAACATGTGGCGGGAAAAATCAGATTCCATTAAAAATACCGAACTGCGGCAGCAGGCGGCCGCAAGTATCCGCGATAAGTCGTTTCATTGTGAAGGCGGCGGCATTTTAGCCCTGCTTTCGGGAGAGCAGAAACAGAAATGCGTGCAATTTATCATCGCGTATCAGACAATCAGTGATTATCTGGACAATCTGTGCGACCGCAGCACCTCGCTTGATCCCGAGGACTTCCGCATGCTTCATCTCTCCATGCGTGACGCGCTGACGGTCGGTGCCGAGGTGCGGCCGTACTATCAGTACAGAGACGAGCGGGATGACGGCGGTTATCTTCATGAGCTGGTCAGAACATGCCAGCGGGTGCTCGGCTCAATAGAACATTACGGTATCATTAAACCTTATTTGCTTGAGCTGTGTGATTATTATTGCGATCTTCAGGTTCATAAGCATGTCGTTGAGCATGAACGCGTTCCGAGGCTTAAAGGCTGGTTTGAGCAGTACCGGTCACAGCTTCCGGAAATGGAGTGGTTTGAGTTCTCGGCCTGCGCCGGATCGACGTTAGGTATTTTCTGTCTCGTTGCTTACTCATTCCAGCCTGATTTTAACGAACATACCGCTGAGAAAATCCGCAGCAGTTATTTTCCGTACATACAAGGGCTGCACATACTGCTCGATTATTTAATTGACCAGGAAGAGGATCTGCTTGAAGGCGATCTGAATTTCTGTACGTATTATCAGTCTCATGAAGAAATGATGCAGAGACTGCAGCATTTTATTGAAAAAGCGGATGAACATTTGCAAGGCATTCCGCATGAAAATTTTCACCGGCTGATCAACAGGGGGCTGCTCGGCGTCTATTTATCCGATGACAAAGTCGCCGGCCAAAAAGAAATGGGCCGCCTCGCGCGAAAGCTGATCAGGGCAAGCGGGAAAACGTCATTTTTCTTTTATATCAACGGAAGAGCCTACCGCAAATTTCAGAAGATGGCTTGGACGAAAAGTTCGTAATGGGTGAACTGCGCCTCTCGTGTAAATCATGACGGCGCAGTTTTATTTATGACGTGAAGTATGAAATGAAACATTGTTTGCGCCTGCAGAATATGATACTTTAATTTTATGAAAAAATTAAAGTATTTAGCGGCCATAGCATTACTTTCCATTTCCGGAGGCTGCTCCGTCATCCACGCTTCCGCCGGCTATCATCCTGTCTTGATAGCGCACAGGGGCTCTTCTGCGATTGAGCCGGAACATACAGCTTTGTCTTATGCGCGTGCCATTAAAGACAAAGCAGATTATATTGAGATAGACTTACGGGAGACAAAGGACGGCCATCTGATTACAATTCACGATAAAACGGTAGATCGGACAACAGATGGTAAAGGGATGACAGATGATCTGTCTTTGGCTCAGATTAAGAAACTGAATGCGGGAAAAGGAGAAAAGATTTTAACATTAGAAGAAATCATACAGAAATTCGGACAAACTGCCAATTACTATATTGAGACAAGAGAAAGCAACGGCAGCCTGGTGATGGAAAAGAAACTGATTGACATATTACAAAAACATAAGCTGATTTCCAGCCATAAAGCAGTCATTGAGTCTTTTAGCGGGAAGAGCTTAAAGAAAGTTCGATCTATGGATAAAAAAGTTCCTCTTGTTCGATTATTAAAAGATAACGAGGCTGAGGAGATAAATGATAAGCAGCTGCAAACCATCAGAACGTATGCTGATACAGTCGGGCTCAACGCCAAATTGGCAAATGAAGCAGTCGTGAAGCGTATTCATCACAATAAGATGAAAGTGCACGTGTTTTTTGATAAGGAAGACGAGCATACGCTGACGCCTATTATGCTGAAACAAAAAGCAGATGGTGTCTTTACGAACAATCCCGCTTATACACGCAGCGTGCTGCAAAACAGTAAATAAAAAGAGACATGCGCATTTTACGCTGTCTCTTTTTTTAACGGTTTCTTTTTTGCCGCAAGGTGCATTGCGAATTTGCCGATCAGCCCGATGACAAAAAATGCAGCAAACCACCAGTAATAGGTTTTTGCGAACTCAAATCCTAAATGTCTTGATAAAATGATGACGAACATCACATAGGGAACACTTGAAAATATGATGCGAAGAATATTCAAACTGCCGCTCCTCCCAGATGTTACACTTAAAAGATGTGCTTTTTTCCATTATTTCATAGTAATTGATTTTTCTTGAAAAGTAAACACAAAAAGAATCGGCCCGCTTATGACAGGCCGATTCTTTATTTGCCGGCAGATTTCTTTTCAATCGCTATAATAAACGGAGGGTCGTTTCGCTGGTTGAGAAAGCCGTAGCTCAGCACGCGCGCTTTTTCCTGATCAAGATTGCTGCAGTACTCCAGTAATGCACTTTTTTCCGTCTTGCCTTCAGGATGCCCGTGGTACACAACGAGAACGATCAGCCCGTTCTCCTTCAGCAGTTCAAGGAGCTGTTCGATCGCGGAAATGGTTGAGTGGCCGTTTGTCGTAATGCTTTTATCGCCGCCGGGCAGATAGCCGAGATTAAACACGGCGCAAGCCACACGACCGTGCGCATCCTCAGGCAGCGATGCCTTTATTTGATCATGGCTCTTATGGTGAAGCGTGACGCGCGGACTGAAGTCGGCACCGAGCCGCTCCTTCGTTTTAGCGAGTGCGTCCGCTTGAATATCAAAGGCATGGACATGTCCTGTCTCACCGACAAGGCCGGCCAGGAAATATGTATCATGTCCGTTGCCCATCGTCGCGTCAACCGTGATATCACCTTCCTGTGCGGCGGACTTCAGCAATTCTTTACTGAAAGGGAGGATGTGCATCAAGGTCATAGGGCGGTCTCCTCCCCGATCTTTCTGAAGAGCTTTCCTTGATAGCTTCCCCGTGTTTCCAGCTCTTTTTGAATGGCGCCCAGTACTTCCCACTTATTGACGCTCCACATCGGTCCGACCATTAATTCGATCGGCCCGTCTCCCGTAATGCGGTGAACGATCATTTCCGGGGGAATGATTTCGAGCTGATCACATACAAGACTTACATATTCTTCTTGAGAAAGGAACTCCAGCTTTCCTTTTTCATATTGCTTCACCATCGGTGTGCCTTTTAATAAGTGAAGCAGGTGAATTTTAATGCCTTGCACATCCAAATCAGCGACGGCTTTGGCCGTCTCCATCATCATGTCCCTGTTTTCAAGCGGAAGCCCGTTAATGATATGGGAACAAACGCGGATGCCGTGTTTTCTCAGTTTATTGACGCCCTCAACATAGCAGTCAAAATCATGGGCGCGGTTGATCAGAAGGGCGGTCCGCTCATGCACGGTCTGCAGCCCGAGTTCAACCCACAAATACGTCCGCTCATTCAGTTCGGCCAAATATTCCACGACATCGTCCGGAAGGCAGTCCGGACGGGTCGCGATCGACATGCCGACAACGCCGTCAAGCTTGAGGACGGATTCGAATTTTTCACGCAGCTCCTCTACCGGGGCATGCGTATTCGTGAACGCTTGGAAATATGCGATATATTTGCCGTCTTTCCACTTTTCGTGCATGCGGTTTTTGATATCGTGAAATTGCGTGAGTAAGTCATCAGCCCGATTGCCGGCAAAATCGCCGGAGCCCGCCGCGCTGCAGAATGTGCAGCCTCCGTGTGCAACCGTGCCGTCCCGATTCGGGCAGTCAAAACCGCCGTCAAGCGCGACTTTAAACACTTTATGCCCGAAATGCTCCCGCAGATGATAATTTAATGTATGGTACCGTTTTTCCGTATTTGAATAAGGAAAAGGGTTATTCTCGTTCAATGTTCAAAAAGCCTCCCTCACATCAGATGCATCCTAAAATTGTAGCATGAATGATGGGGCGGAACAATGAAACAATTATGGAACGGTCAAGACGTAATATCTACCTGGTTTTTCTGTTGTTGTTTTAAACGTTTTGGAGAAATATCACTGAACAATGCAAAAATAATTCCTAAAATAAGAATTACACTGCCTACTTTGAATGTATTATTAAAACTGTCACTTATTTTTTCATTATATAAATTTGAAATTTTTTTCTGGATAGCCATAACTTCCTTCTTTTGAATATTGAAGCTTTTTTGTACTTTTTCTTTATACGGATCCGGGGTTATAGAGAGAATTTCTTCCTCTTTTTTGTTTAATTCAGCAATACTTTTGCTTCGATCGAAACCTTTACTGTCTGAATGCTTTAAGTGAGTTATTATCTCGTTCTTTGCATTTTTATCAAAAACCTGATTGCTTTCCACAATTTTAATGGCTTCTTTTTTCGCAGTAGCTGTGTGATCATTTATATTCATTGTAAGCACAGATGTAAGTATGGCAATGCCTAGCGCTTGTCCAACTGTCCGCATCATATTAAGAATACCTGAGGCAATTCCTACTTTCTCAGGAGGAATAAGCCGTATCCCTGAACTCATTGCTGGTCCTATTACAAGCCCTAAAGCTAAGCCGGTCAAACATAACAGAATAATTACTGACGTTATAGAACTGTCGTATCGTATGTATCCATATAAATATGTTGTGATTGTTAAACCGAGCATACCTAGACCCGAAAGCCAAATGCCCCCGAGTTTATCAGATAGCTTTCCAGAAAGTACAGAGGTAAACATAGATGATAGAGCTAATGTAGAAACAATTAACCCCGCTTCTAATTCAGTTTTTCCCATTAAATTCGTGAGGAGTAAAGTAATAATAAGGGTACCGCTTGTTAATCCAAGGCCCTGCATAAAGAGGGTGAAAGAACTGAAACTAAACGTACGTATCTGCAGCATGGATAAGGGAATCATCGGGTTTTTAATTTTAGATTCAATAAAGAAAAACAAACAGAATAATAATACAGAGATTACAAAAAGAGAGATAATTAATGGTGATGACCAGCCTAAGTCAGATACTTTTGCAAAACCAAAGGTTAAACAGAAGAGAGCTCCGGATAAAATAAGAATCCCCATGTAATCAATTTTTTTACTCACTGTTTCATCATAACTCTCAGTAATAAAAAATGCTGCTAAAAAAAGAGAAATCAGACCTAAAGGAATATTTATGAAGAAGATAGCTTGCCAATTAAAATTTTCAGTTAATAATCCTCCAAGTACAGGTCCTAATGTAGCTGCTAATCCTGAGAAAGCACCCCAGATTCCAATGATCATTCCTTTTTTATTTTGAGGTACGATAGCTAAAGCTATAGGCATTGTAACAGGTACAATGAAAGCAGCAGATAATCCCTGAATCACTCTAATTGTGACAAGCATTTCAATTGAAGTGCTCAAACATGCAATAACTGATGTCAAAATAAAAAGTGCTAATCCAAACATAAAAGCTTTTTTTCTTCCAAAATGGTCTGCCAGCTTTGATGCACCTACTAATAAAACCGCAAAAGCTAAAGTATAACCTGTAGCCACCCATGCTACTAGAGAAAGGTTACTCGAAAAATAATCCAGCATCTTAGGTAAGGCGATATTTACTATAGTGGTGTCCATTACTGAAATGAATGTACCTAATAATAATGCAGATAGCATAATTAATTTTTGAAAATTCAAACCTACAACCTCCATTAGATATTAATCTAAATTTAAATTCGATATATATCTAAAAACATGATAAATGTAATCTTAAGAGGCGTCAATATTATTCATAAATTGTTTTTTCATCCACTTTTCTCGAAATCATATTTTTATAATTCAACAATTTTGTAACTTGAAATAACTCAATAAGAGCTAAAATTGACCTGTAAACTAGCTGAGATGATTAAGGATTTCTGAAGAGTGTGACATGAGGAGAACACTCAGCAAGAGGTGAGGCAAGTCTAGTAAATCTAGGACTGCTCTTGATAATGCTCAGTCAGGTATGTGCTTAAAGGAAAATTCTTTAAAATTAGAAATGAATATTCTTTGAAAGTTCCCTTTTGATTGATAATATTAAAAATGTAAAATGTCTGGCATGAAGATAGTACAACGTTTTCCTTGTGGAAAAAGACTTTATGGGGTGTGAAAAAGTGCGGTTAATAATTAATGACATTGTTTCAGAATTCTTTGACAAGATATCCTCTATTCTATTCTTGAAACACGAGGAATTCTTCAAAGATTATACAACCAAATTGGGGTTAAATTTAGATAATGAATATTTTGTATTACTAGATGACCTTAAAAGAATAAAAGAGTTAGATAGTGAGTTTTTAAATTTTTATTTTGGCAGCTTTTGCGACTACAAAGATGTTAGGAATGCAAATATTTTTTGTTTAGCCACAACCTTTTTTAAAATCCCACAAATTTATACGAAAGATTTTTTTGAAATTATTGATTATTTGTCTGTAGTTACAGAAAAAGAGATAAGAAAAAATATTTTAGAGTCTCTAATTTATTTACAAGGAGATCTTAAAACTGAAACATCTACCCAACAGTATTTAAATGATAGGGAAAGTTTATTTGAGCTACTTAATAATTTAAATATAAAGCCCGAATACAAGTGGATCATATTTAAGGTAATGAAATCTCCTAAAACTTATGTAGATCAATTTTGCAGCAAATTAATGTCGGTGAATGGTTATCTTAACGAGGCGATGTATAATTTAATTAAATTTAGAGATGAGTGGATGAATCAAGTAAAAAACATAAATATGGATTTTCCAAAAAAGATAATCAGTACGTTAAAAGGTAAGGAATACTTATCTTGTGATTATATTAATATATATCCAACGCTTTTACCTTACACTGCAACTATTACGAAAAGTGAAGATAACATTTATGTTGGACTTGGTTATAAAGTTGATAAAATTTTCGAAAATACATTAGGGAAAGCTGAGATTAATCATATCATTGATTTTTTGAAGCTTTTATCGGATAAAAGTAAGTTCAAGATATTAATCTTACTTAGTCATAAAAAAATGTATGCTAATGAGATTGCTGAACAGCTAAATTTAACCAACGCAACGATTTCACACCATATGAGAATTTTGACATTGCAAGGTTTAGTTGAGAGTACGAGAAATCAAAATAAAACATACTATTATCTTAATTCTTCAAAATTCGATTCTCTTTTGAACGGTTTGTTGAAAAAATTTAAAGCTGTTCCAGGCTTAGATGGGGATGAGTAAAAAAGGTTTTGGTCTTATAGTTGGTGTTAGTTTCGGGATGATAATTAAAGCTAATAAAAACAGATCGTCTAATGAATTGGATACCCAAAAAATATGATGAATCCTGGGTGTTTTACACAAAAAAGATAATTTGATGGTGAACAATTTAAAGCGAACCGAAGATCTTGTGAGTGATGTGGGAAAATTTTAATGTTTTTAATAAAAGAAGAATTAAGTTATCGTTCTAAAATGAAGGATTTTTATAAAGAGTTAATTCTGTCTTGATTAAGTTTTACATTTAATCGTATTTTATACCATCTCTGTCTTGTGTATGAATTACCTGATATTTCTTGTGAGAATTTATTTGGAATAAGAAATACTATTGATATGACATTATCAATAGGAGGACTGTTTAATGGCAACAAGACAATCAGTAGATGAACATCTCCAAAGAAGCGAACAGGCGTATGAATTTGCGAATGAGCAATTTATGACCGCTTCGAAACAAGAGCATTATAATGATAATGAGTACAGTGAAGCGCAAATGATGCTTGAAAACGCGGTGAATGAATTAAACAAGCTGTCATTATCTGCGAATGATCAGCAAAGAGAGCAGCTTTATCGAATGAGATTGCAGCTGCAGACCTTGCAAAACAATATGATTTTGCAGCGTAATTTTGATTACTGACCGCGCCGTTTCAAATGGTTCAGCAAACCTGCCGGAATCCCGGCGGGTTTTTTTGTATTTTTTTTAAAAAAGAATTGACAATAGGGCGGAGTGTGTTTATTGTATTACGTGTACTACTTGATGTAATACACATAAAACACTCAAAAAATGAAATCGACATATAAATGTTAAGCATAGGGAAGGGGAACTTTCATGAAAAACAAAAGATCCGTAAAACAAGATGTGCCTCTTATTATCGCCGCCTCGGTTTTGGCAAGCAGTCTGTTTGTCGTTCTTGTCGTCATCGGTTTTCAATGGCAGAACATTTAAAGAAAGAGAGCAGCTCGTAAAAGAAAGAAGGGAAGTAAATGATTCAAATCGATCCGAGAAGCTCAACTCCGATTTATGAGCAGATCATACAGCAACTGAAAGAGCTTTGTTTAAAAGGGATCATGAAGCCGGGGGATAAACTTCCTTCTGTCAGGGAATTGGCAACGATCATTATCGCCAATCCGAACACAGTCAGCAAAGCGTACAAGGAGCTCGAACGCGATGGTGTCATTGAAACGCTGAGGGGAAGAGGAACGTATATATCGGAGAATGCAAAAACGACATTGGTTGAAGGGAAGATGACGATGATAAAAGAGCAATTGAAACAGCTCATCATCGATGCCCATTACGCGGGAGTTGAGCTGGAGAAGCTGCAGGAATGGATAAAGGAAATCAGCGCTGATGTGAAAGGAGGCAAGGATCATGATTGAATTGCGGAATCTCTCAAAAACGATAGACGGTAAAGAAGTGCTCAAGGATATTTCGCTCACCATCGGAAAAGGGGAAATTTTCGGGCTGCTCGGGCGAAACGGATCAGGGAAAACAACACTGCTCCGGCTCATTCAACAGATTCTGCTGCCGGATCAAGGGACGGTTTTATTTAATCAGGTGGAAATAAAGCGGCATCCGAAAGTAAAACAGAACATCATTTATATGCCTGTTGAAAATCCTTTTTATGACAAGTATACATATAAACAGCTTGTTGCGATTGTAAGCAGAATCTATCCGAATTTTGATGTGACTTACGCCAATGAGCTGATGAACAGGTACGGCATTCCGGAAACGAAGAAATACCGTGAATTATCGACAGGCCTGAAAAAACAGCTTGCGCTCGTCCTTGCCTTTGCTTCACGCCCGGCACTTATTCTTTTGGATGAACCGACGGACGGAATTGACGCCGTAACGCGTCATGATGTGCTTCAGCTTATGGTGGATGAAGTGGCTGAACGGGAAACGAGCATTCTGATTACCTCACACCGTTTAGAAGATATTGAGCGAATGTGCAACCGGATCGGGTTTTTGGAAGGAAATCAGCTGACGAATGTGATGGACTTGGATGATATGAAGGAAGAGTACATGAAAATCCAAATGGCATTTGAAGAAAACGTCGCCTTGAAGATCAGAGAACAAAACATACCGATTCTCGACCATGCCGGTGTGTTTTATACGGTGCTGATTCAAAAGAACGATGAGAAGAAAAAGAACTTTCTGCAAGAGCTGCAGCCGAAAGTATGGAACGAGCTTCCTGTGAACTTAGAAGAAGTCTTCATCGCGAAGTTTGGAGGGAACCGAAGATGGTAGACAGGGGATTGCTGTACAGGGAATGGGTGCAGAATCGAACTGTTCTTGTGATGGTCGGCCTTTTTTTAGCCGCGGTCAATCCATTTGAAGTGTTAAATACCTATCTGGTTTATCAAGGCTGTCTGGACACCCCGGAAGCATATTGTAACTTTTATGTGAATTCTTTGGATAGCGGAATGCTGAACTTGAACTGGGCGCCCGCTGTCATTTTGGCGGTTTGCTTATTCGGACTGGAGCGTACGAAAGGTACGATTGATACGCTTTTCAGTCTGCCTTATTCCCGCGCTCAGGTGTTTCACACTAAATTTTGGCTCGGGGCGGCGGTCATTGCCGGATTCCAAATCATCGGCTACGGGCTGGCTGAACTGCTCATTCTTCTGTTAAAGCCTGAGCGCGTATATTTCTTCCACCATTACAGCGTCGGAGAGATTATTGTGAGTGTTTTGGCTTTTACATTGGTCGCGAGCGCAGGCTGCTTAACGGGGAATACGTTCGCCCAGCTGTTAACGGCGTTTGCCGTGTCGATAGCGCCTTACCTGATTATTACGCTGCCCCTGTCCAATGTAGAAGTCATCTTCGGAGTCAGCATGTATGAGCTGATGCCGTCAGTCGAGGCTTATCTCAAAGTAAACAATCTTTTTCAATACTTGAATCCGATCATGTACATTGATACAGATTGGGTATCTGCCAGCAAGTATATATTACTCATCCCGGCAGTGATGAGCATTCTATTTTATGCCATTGGGTACTTTTGCTATGTCAGGCAGCCGGTGGAACGGAACGGCCGTTTTTTTCTCTGGAGACAGCTTGACCGGCCCATTCAGATTGTGGTGATTATAATCGCCGTTCTCGGTTTTGGCCTGGCGGGGTACTCGACGGGACAGACGATGACAGGGTATGTGGCCGGGATGCTGGTCGGAGGAGCGGTCGGATTTTTGGTCAGTTATTTTGCCATATATAAAAAAACGAAGCATGTGTAAGAGAGGAGGACCGGAATGATACCGCGGGGATTGTTGTACACAGAATGGAAGAAAAATCAGTGGTTGTTTTTATGCAGCGGCATTCTTTTAATGGCGGCAAACCCTTTTTTGGTTTATAACAACTACTCAACATATCAAGAATGTTTGAATAACCAAGCTCTTCAAGATTGTGAATTCGTTGTCAATTATACGAATGGGTCGCCTCTTTCCTTCAGCTGGATTGTGAGTGTCATCATTGCCGTCTTCTTATTAGGCTTGGAGCGGACAAAGGGAACGATGGATGCTTTGTTAAGCATGCCTTACAGCAGAGGCCAAATCTTTCAGACGAAATTCTGGCTCGGCGCAGCAGTCATTGTTGTTCCTCAGGCGATAGGCTATGGAGCGGCGTCATTGCTGATATCTTTGCTGAAACCGAGCCATACGTACGATTTTGATCATTTTTCAATCGGAATGATTGTCATCAGTTTTATGGCTTACGCCTTGTTAATGGCATCCGGCGCATTAACGGGACAGATATTCGCCCAGCTGTTAACGGCGTTTACAGTAACGGTTCTGCCCTTTTTACTCATCGGTCTGCCGGCTGCGAATTTGGAGGTCGTTTTCGATATTAGTGTGGGAGATCAATTTTCTTTTATCAGCAGTTATATCGAATCCCGTCTTTTTATATTTGTAACCCCTATTGGATATGTGTTTAACGACTGGATCAGAGAAAGGGATTTGGTTTTAATCATTCCGATTGTGATGAGCCTTGTCTTTTATCTGATCGGTTATGTCAGCTTTCTGAAACACCCGAATGAACGGAACGGCAGATTCTTTCTTTGGAGTAAGTTGGACCGTCCGGTGCAGATCTTGGTGATTGCCTTTGCTGTTATGGGTTTCGGCGTTTTCGGATATGGGGTCACAGACACGATGTTCGGCTATTTAGCCGGCATTATCTTCGGCGCGGTTATCGGGTTTTTCATCAGTTATTTTACGGTTTACAGGAAGTCAAAGCATATGTAGATCTGTTTGAGAATGAACAGTTTGGAGGAAGGCAAGGTGCCGATTAGCGGTTTGCTTTATAAAGAATGGAAGCAGCGGCAGATGCTGCTGCTTCTTACAGCGGGGTTCTTAGCTATTTTAGGCCCTTTGGCAATTATAAATGAGTATTTTCACTATAAGGATTGTTTGAGTGCGCTTCATCAATATTCAGGTTCAGTTTGTACGTTCAGTATTGATTACAGCAATCGGAATTTGATCGGGCTGCATTTCATTCCTCCGGTTATGATGGGGCTTTTTCTGATAAGAGGAGGCCGGGCTGAAAGGATGTTTACACTGAGTCTTCCGTATTCGAGAAGCCGGATATTTCATACGAAGTTTTTCTTGGGAGCAGCCGTGTTAGCCGGCTCGCAGTTTGTTTCTTACGGAGTATCTGACATATTGTTTCTAGCGCTTAATCCTGACGCTGTCCATCATTTTCAATCGTTCAGCGCAGGGATGCTGGTCATCAGCTTGATGATTTATGCATTAGTGACAGCTGCCGGCACGATAACGGGCAATTTAGCGGCGCAGCTGATCACAGCGTTCACGGTTTCCGTCTTTCCGATCGTGGTTATGACGATTTACCTGTTAAACGCTGAGTTCCTTTTTGGCAGGCAGGCTGTGCCGGATATTGATTTCCCTTGGAGCGGATTTCTGATCTATTTCATGCCTGCCGCTTACATCCATACATCATGGATGTATTACATGAAACACGCATTGTTAATTTCCGCATTAATGGGATGTTGTTTCTATCTATTCGGTTATGTGAATTTCCTGAAAATGCCGAGTGAACGAAGCGGACATTTTATCCTAAGCAAACACATTGAACGCACCATTCAAGTGCTCGTCATGGTGCTCAGTATGCTGGGAAGTGCGGGGGTATGCGGATATGCTTATAACGGTTCGTATACCGGTTACATATTCGGCATGCTTATCGGCGCGGTTATCGGGTTTTTCATCAGTTATTACTTCATCTATAAAAAAACGAAACAGATATAAGGGGGAGTGGTGTACGTGATAGAAGTACAGCATATTGATCATTCATTTAAAATCGGCAGGAAAGGCAGAGAGAGTGAGGTTCCGGTATTGAAGGATGTCTCTTTGACCGTTGAAAAAGGGGAAATTGCCTGTATCGTCGGTCGGAGCGGTTCCGGAAAATCAACGCTTCTGAATTTAATATCCGGATACATAGCGCCGACGAAGGGCCGTATCGTCATTAACGGCACTGATGTGACGGGCTTCAGTGAAAAAGAGTGGGCGCAGTTCCGCCTCGGGCATTTCGGCTTTATTTTTCAAAGCTTTCAGCTCATTCCGAGTCTGACAACCTATGAAAATGTTGAAATGCCGCTTGCCTTAAAAGGCGTCAAACCGTCTGAACGCAAGCAGAAAGTCGCGGACATGCTGAAACGGGTCGGACTTGAGAATCATGCGAATCATTATCCGAATGAGCTGTCAGGCGGCCAGCAGCAGCGTGTCAGTATCGCAAGAGCCCTGATTTTAAATCCGTCAATTATTTTAGCTGATGAGCCGACGGGAAGCCTTGATTCAGAAACGGAACTTGAGGTGCTTGCATTAATTCAGCAGCTGAACCGGGAGCGCGGGATTACATTTGTCATCATTACGCATGACGATGAAGTCGCTTCGATCGCGCATTCAAAATTCCAGCTGCATGACGGTGTATTAAAAGGGGGCGTTACTGTTGAGATTTAAGGATCAGATTCACTTTATCAGAAGAAATATGAAGAAAAACCGGCTGCGTGTTTTCATGACGGTGCTGGCGACGACAATGGCGTGCGCGTTTTTAGTGGTGCTGGCTTCCGTCGGATTCGGCATCCAAAAAACGATTACAGACATTACGATGAGCCAGCAGATTGTTACGGAAATCAACGTGCTCGGCCAAGAGAACGGAAAAGCCGTGAAGAAATCAGACTTGGAAAAGTATAAAAATGTCAAGTCTGTCGTTGAAAGAACACAAGTGTATGAACCGAACAAAGCGTCATTGGGAAACCGAACAAATGAAGATTCAGCCATTGTGCTGACAAACATGAACGATGAAGTCAAAGCCAATATGGAGCTTGATCAGGGAAGAGTCGCACGCACAGAGAATGAAATCGTGGTCGGCTATGATTTTGCGAAGAACCTATTGACGAAAAAAGAGGCTGACGCTTACGACAAAGAGTTAAATGATCACCAAGGCGACATGTCGGAGGTGAAAAAACCAAAAGGCTATACGAAAGACCTGCTTAATAAAACGATACAGCTGAGCATCTCCAAAACAAACAAAGACGGAGACGTTGAGAAAACGAAAACGTACGACTTTAAAGTAGTCGGAATTACAAAAAAACCGTCCCAAGATTGGATGGAGGATACAAATATTTTTGTGAGTGATCAATTCAAGAAAGACTTCTCAACATTCTTGGATCTGAAGAATGGAAATGCGGAAAAAAGCATTAATGTGTATGCGGACAAATTCGATCATGTCGATCAGCTTACCCATGACCTCACGGATGACGGCTTTTATGTCAGATCTGTCACTACCGAGCTGAAGGGCGTCAACACCTTTTTCCTTGTCTTTAAAATCGGCCTGATCTTTGTCGGCTTTATCGCCGTCGTGATTTCTGCCATCGGTATTTTCAATACGATGACGATGGCGGTGACGGAACGAACGCAGGAAATCGGGATTATGAAAGCGATCGGCGCAAGCCCGTCCATCATCCGCAGAATGTTCCTGATGGAAAGCGCCTATATCGGGATATTAGGTTCTGTCATCGGCATTATCATTTCTTACGGAGTGAGTTTTGCCGTCAATCTGGCTGTGCCGGTTATCTTGAAAGCGGTAGGGGGAAATACCGGAGCTGAAGATCTTCATTATACCTTCTCCTATATCCCGCTCAGCCTCGTTGTGATCGCAGTTGTCATTTGTGCGGGGGTCGCGGTGATTTCCGGTATGAATCCGGCCCGCAAAGCGACAAAAACCAACGTTCTGACTGCATTAAGAAGAGAACTGTAAAGGAAAAAAGCCGGCTGGACATCAGCCGGTTTTTCCTCTATCTATCAGAAAAGGGCGGATACCATGTTTCACATTTTGTTAATAGAAGATGATAACACTTTATTTCACGAGATGAAAGAGAGATTAACGGGCTGGTCATTTGCGGTGCACGGAATAAAAGATTTCAGCCGGGTCATCCGGGAGTTTACCGAAATCAAGCCTGATTTGGTGATCATTGATGTACAGCTGCCGAAATTTGACGGCTTTCATTGGTGCAGAATGATACGCTCCCAATCAAACGTGCCGATTCTCTTTTTGTCCTCGCGCGATCATCCCGCGGATATGGTCATGTCGATGCAGCTCGGGGCAGATGATTTTATTCAGAAGCCTTTTCACTTTGATGTGTTAATCGCGAAAATACAGGCGGTGTTCCGCCGTGTGCATCAATACGGCACAGAACCGGCGCTGATGAAAAGATGGTGCGGAGCGGTCATTGACACAGAAACCAACACGGTCAGCCGTAAAAACGGTTCGGTCGAGCTGACCAAAAACGAAATGCTGATCTTAAAACTGCTGGCTGAGCAGAAAAATAAAATCGTCAGCCGGGAAGAACTCATCAGAAGCCTATGGAATGATGAGCGTTTCGTCAGTGATAATACGCTGACGGTGAATGTCAACCGGCTGCGGAAAAAACTCGATCAATTAGGCATCGGGAAAATGATTGAAACCAAGGTGGGGCAGGGATACATCGCAAAGGAAGAAGACGGTCTTTATGATTAAATCATTTCTGCTCGAAAGAAAGAGCTGGATCGCGATGTTTCTTTTGCAGCAGGCTGTGCTCCTTTTTGCGGCATATATTGATCCGTCTATTCCGTTTTTTTCGGTGCTGTATTTCGTTTACCTATCGCTTCTTGTGTTTCTTGTATTTCTCTTGTTCCGCTATCGTAAAGAGACCGCCTATTATAAAAGCTTAAGAGAGTGGGACGCCAATTTAGATATGTCTTACCTTAAAGCGCCTGACAGTCCGTTTGAGTCTATCGTTGAAGAAAGCATTGAAGGGCAGACAGAGCAGTTAAGAAAAAGCTCCCTCCATCTTCAGGCGGCGTCAGAGCATGAAAAGGACGATCTGATGTCATGGATTCACGAGGTCAAAACACCGCTGACAGCGATGCATCTCATGATCGAGCGCCTTGATGAACAGCCGCTGAAAGCCCCTTTGCTGTATGAATGGCTGCGGATTCACCATCTCCTGGACCAGCAGCTTCATCAGAAACGATTGTCCTTTATTGAAAATGATTTATCATTCCAGCGCATTCAGCTCAGACCGCTCGTTTTCAAAGAAATTAAAAATCTGCAATCATGGTGTATACAAAAAGGGATCGGGTTTGACATTCAGCTTGATTCACCAGACGTTCACAGTGACGGAAAATGGCTTTCCTTCATCATCAGGCAGCTGTTAAGCAATGCCGTCAAATACAGTGAAGCGGATGACATTACCGTAAAAAGCTATGAACAAAACGGCCGGGTGCATGTGGATATCGAAGACCGCGGCATCGGCATCGAGCCCAAAGATCTTCCGCGCATTTTTGATAAGGGATTTACCTCGACGCGAATGAGGCGTGATCACGCGTCAACGGGGATGGGCCTGTATTTGGCTCAAAAAGCCGCGGCTCCGCTTCTCATCCAGATCAGCGTGCGCTCTGAGCCGGAAAGCGGCACGGTTTTTACCTTGGTGTTTCCGAAACAGAACGATGCCGTCAGCATGTTCAGCGTGTGACAAAAGTGTCACATGCTTTTCTCTTTTGTTCGCTTAATCAAACGAAAAAAACGGCTTCTGTTTTTAAAATAAAGATAACCAATGTAAAAGGAGAATCAGAACGTGATGATTTTAGAAGCAGGCAATATCCAAAAAAGCTACGGAAACAAGCTGAATAAACAAGAGGTGCTGAAAGGAATTGATCTTCAGATTCACAAAGGGGAATTCGTCAGCATTATGGGCCCGTCGGGATCAGGGAAAACGACCCTTTTGAATGTGCTTTCCTCCATTGATAAAGTGAGCGCGGGCACCATTAAACTGAATGAGACGGAGATTACATCCATGAAAGAAAAGCAGCTTGCCGAATTCAGAAAACGGCATCTCGGCTTTATTTTTCAGGATTATAATTTATTGGACACCCTGACCGTGAAGGAAAACATACTCCTGCCGTTATCCATTACGAAAATGTCTAAGAAAGAGGCGGACCTGCGATTTGCCGAGACGGCAGAGGAGCTTGGGATCTATGATTTGCGACATAAGTATCCGAGTGAAATTTCCGGCGGGCAAAAACAGCGGACGTCTGCCGCAAGAGCTGTTATTCACGAGCCGGGCATTATTTTTGCTGATGAGCCGACCGGAGCGCTCGATTCAAAGGCTGCCATGGATTTACTGAATAAACTCAGCCGTCTGAATCAAAAACGCCGCGCCACCATTGTGATGGTGACGCATGATCCGGTTGCCGCCAGCTATTCCGGACGTGTGGTTTTCATTAAAGACGGCCGTGTGTATACACAGCTGAATAAAGGCGGCCAGGACAGACCGGACTTTTTTCAGGATATTATGAAAACGCAAAGTGTATTGGGCGGGATTCAGGCATGAGTATTCATCATTTGATCTTCCAGAACCTGAAAAAGAATATGAAAAACTATTACCTTTACGTTTTTGCGCTGGTGTTCAGCGCCGCCCTTTATTTCGCGTTTGTCACGATGCAATACGATCCGGCGCTTGATGAAATGAAAAGCTCCATAAAAGGAGCGGCGGCAATCCGGGCCGCCTCTGTACTGCTTGTGGCGATCGTGTCGGTATTTCTTTTATACGCCAACACCATTTTTATTAAACGGCGCGGCCGGGAAATCGGCTTATTCCGATTAATCGGCATGACGAAAATGCACATTTTCCGCATACTCAGCACAGAAAATTTCATTTTGTATTTCGGATCGATTTGGATCGGTATTTTTGCCGGCTTTTCTCTCTCGAAATTATGTATGATGATGCTGTTTCATACAGTCGGTGTGAAAGCCTCTGTCTCACTGTTTTTTTCAAGCAAGGCGCTCGTTCAGACGTTAATTGTGTTCGGGGCGATTTACGTGCTGATTATGATGATGAATTACTTATTTATTAAACGGCAAAGCATTTTGTCTTTATTTAAAACCGCGTCATCGTCAGAAAGCGGCATAAGACGGCTTTCTTGGGTGCAGATGTCGATCGGCGTTGTCGGTATTGCGGCCATTATCGCCGGCTATGCCGTGTCCGCGGATTTATTCGGAGGCAGTTTTACGAGCATGAATGAACTGTTTTCGGCCATGGTGTTTATTCTCGGCTCGGTCATTATCGGAACCTATCTGTTTTATAAAGGTTCGGTCAGCTTTCTGGCAAATCTCATCCGGAAATCAAAAGGCGGGTATCTGAATGTCAGTGAAGTGCTGTCTTTGTCATCCATCATGTTCCGGATGAAGTCAAACGCCGTCCTGCTGACGATTATTACGACTCTTTCGGCGCTGGCAATCGGTTTGCTGTCTTTAAGCTATATCTCGTACTATTCCGCGGAAAAATCGGCTGAGCAAAATACAGCCGCAGACTTTGCGTTTGATAACCAAAAGGAGACTGACTCATTTACCGCTTTATTGAAGAAAAACGGAATTGAACACAAAGTGAAAACAATCAAGACCATTCAAGCCGGTGTCAATATGAAGAACATCATAAACGGCGACATGAAAAGCTTTCAACAAGACCCGTCCAGCTTGGCGCTGCCGATTATAAGCGAGAAAGACGCAGAAGGGACGGAGCTTTCTGACGGAGAAGCCGTGTTTACCGGATATAATGATATGATGAAAAGATTTCTCGACCTGAAAACGTCAGGATCCATTGATATAAACGGCAAAACGGATAAAATACCGCTGGCGTATAAGGGCTTGAAGAACGACTTCCTCCTGTCATATACATTTACAAGCGGAGGGCTGCCGACCGTTATCGTCACGCAGCAGGTATTTGACCGGATCGAGAAAGATATCGACCCGTCCATTCAGGGAAAATCAAATCGGTTTTTCGGCATTACACTCAAACGTGAAGAGGACATCCAAAAAGCTGATGGTCTGTTTCAGGCGCAGCACTATTCTGACGGCGCGCTTTCACAATTTGAAACGGCTGACACCCAAAAGAAAAACATGGGGCTGATCATGTTTATTGTCGGCTTTTTGGGGTTAACCTTTCTGATCACCTCAGGCTGTATCCTTTATTTTAAACAAATGGGCGAGTGTGAGGATGAGAAGGCTGATTACACGATATTGCGGAAGCTCGGCTTCACAACGGGGGATCTGCTGAAAGGCATCCGCCGGAAGCAGGCGTATCATTTCGGGATTCCGCTCGTTCTCGGGCTGTTCCACAGCTATTTTGCCGTTCAGTCAGGATGGTTTTTATTCGGAACGGAAGTGTGGACGCCGATGATCATCGTCATGGCGCTGTATACGCTGCTGTACTCCATCTTCGGCATGCTGTCGGTGCTATACTATAAAAAGGTCATTCAATCCGCATTGTAAAACAAGTTGAGGAGCCTCCGCATAAGCGGAGGCTTTTTTTGTATGAATAGAAGAAAGCGATTTTTAAAAGAATAGACATACGTCATTTTCTCGCGCGGGGGAGCCTTATGCAGAAGTATTTTCAATTGAAATCTGAAACAGGAGCCTTTCATCTTTTTTCCAAGGAACACATTTTCACGCTGTTGATCATCGGATTGCTGGGGGCGGGCGTGATCGTATTCCGGAAAAAGCTCAACTACGGCCGGTCGAATCGCGTTTTCCGCTATGTACTGTTCATTCTCCTTGCCGTGTCGCAGATCAGCTATCATATATGGCTGCTTTGTCATCATGCCTGGTCGCTGAAAACAGCTCTGCCGCTGCAGCTGAGCGACCTTTCCGTCTATTTGGCAATGCTGATGGTCATGACAAAAAGCAAAAAACTGTTCGCCTTCCTCTATTTTGCCGGTTTGGGCAGCGCCGTACAGGCGATGGCAACACCTGATTTAGGGGCGTATTCTTTCCCTCATTTTCGGTACATCGTGTTTTTCGTCTCCCACGGCTGTGTTTTTCTTACCTGCCTATTCATGGCCGCTTCAGAAAGGTACAGACCGTCGGCGCGCGGACTGTGGGTGTCTGTGCTGATCGTAAATCTGTACGGGGCGTGTGTCTTTTTTATTGATCGTGTGCTGAATGCAAATTACTTATATTTAATGAAAAAACCGAAGACCGCTTCGCTTCTGAATGTTTTCGGACCTTGGCCGTGGTATCTTCTATCAATGGAAGCGGCGGTGATATTGAGCTTTTTCATTCTGTATATTCCGTTTTGGCTGCTGAGGAAAAGAGCATGAGGCCGGCCTGTTTTTGTGAATCCAATCATTTGTAATTTTTTCAACATTCCGGCATTATTTTTTTCAGATTCTGATGTTGAAAAAAGACGTCCGCGGCGATAGAATGAATGTGCTATGATAACGTGTTCGATACGGAGCCGCGGCTTGCGGTTTCCGTTTTTTCATGGGGTTTTTTATAGAGAGAGGGGGATCGGTATGCCGCGCGTTTTGAAGATATTAATCATCGGAATGTTTATCAATGTGACGGGCGCATCTTTTTTGTGGCCGCTGAATACCATCTATATTCATAATCATTTAGGGAAATCACTGACTGTTGCGGGGGTTGTTCTGATGCTGAATTCCGGGGCCAGTGTGGCGGGGAATTTATGCGGCGGATTTTTGTTTGATAAAATCGGCGGATTCAAATCCATTATGCTGGGCATTATGATCACATTGGCAAGTCTTCTCGGACTTGTTCTGTTTCATCAATGGCCCGTTTATATTTGGCTGCTCATCATTGTCGGCTTCGGTTCCGGTATCGTGTTTCCGGCCAGTTACGCCATGGCGGGAGCGGTATGGAAAGAAGGCGGGCGGAGAGCTTTTAATGCGATTTATGTAGCTCAGAACGCAGGTGTCGCCGTGGGCTCGGCACTCGGCGGGATGGTTGCGGCGTACTCGTTTACGTACGTGTTTTTAGCCAATGCTATGCTGTATGGGCTGTTTTTCCTTATCGTATTTTTCGGGTTTCGAAATATCAAAACCCAAAATGCGAGCCAGGTTTCTGTTCTGGACTACGAGCCTGTCAGCAGCAGAACGAAATTTACGGCGCTTCTCATATTGAGCGGCGGGTATGTTCTCGGGTGGATCGCCTATTCGCAGTGGTCCACAACCGTTGCGTCACATACTCAAAGCATCGGTATGCCGCTTTCATTATACAGTGTGCTCTGGACCGTAAACGGAATATTAATTGTCGCCGGACAGCCTCTCATGGGAGCTGTTCTGAAAAAATGGTCCGGTGCGTTAAAAACGCAGATGGTCATCGGCTTTTGTATTTTTATCGTCTCGTTTGGCGTGCTTCTCAGCGCCAAGCAATTTCCGATGTACCTCACCGCAATGGTGATTTTAACCGTCGGAGAAATGCTTGTCTGGCCTGCCGTGCCTACCATTGCCAATCAGCTTGCGCCTAAGGGGAAAGAAGGATTTTACCAAGGATTCGTCAACAGTGCGGCGACGGGCGGCAGAATGATCGGGCCGCTCCTTGGCGGCGTGCTGGTTGATCAGTACGGAATGAGCGTGCTGCTGTTGATCCTGATGGTGCTTCTTGTTGTCAGCATCGCAGCGACGGTGCTGTACGACAAACGCCTGAAAACCGTTAATAAACAAAACGTCCAAGTGAGATGACGACATAAAAAAAATCCCGCTGTTTCGGCGGGATTTTTTTGTTTATACGACCGGAAGCACGTTGACGGCGTCCTTAACGTTTAAATATGTCTTTAATGAAGAAAAGCTGGCATCAAGCTGATTCATTCTCATGGCGAGGGTAGGCTTGATACCGGTGATAATCAATTCTGTGCCGATTAATTTAAGCAGGTGGTGCAATTTGAAAATCCGGTCTGCGGTCTGTTCGTTTACCTCGGCCAGACCTGATAAGTCTATAATTAAGTAATCATCTTTAGATGCGGTTAATATGTCTGTCAAAGTTGTCACAATTGAATCAAATCGTTCTTCCGTTAAGTTTCCCACTAACGGCAAAGCGGAGATGCCGTTTCGGATCGGAACAATCGGTGTTGACAGCGTCGTGATTTCTGTGAGGGAATCCTCAAGGAGCTTTTCGTATTCTTTCTGCTCTGTAATGTCTTTTTGAAAACCGACAAAATAGAGCTTGTCTTCAACATAAAGAGGATCAATGTTGAGTTCATTCCAAAACGGGGTGCCGTCTTTTTTGACGTTTTTCAGCCGCACCGTGATCTTTTCTTTCTGGGTTAAGCTCTTTCTGATTTTCGCGACTTGTTGACGGTCGGTTTCTTTGCTTTGCAGAAATCTGCAGTTCTTACCTAATATTTCTTCGGAAGAGTAGCCTGTCATATCCATAAATCCCTGATTTGTATATATGATGGGATTGTCCTCAAGAGAGGGGTCTGTAATCACCACGCCGATGCGTGCGTGATCAAGCGCCTTTTTGATAAGCTCCAGCTGCTCCAGTTTTCCGGATACATTTGAGTCAGCCATGTAAAACCCCCTTTTGGCCGTAAAGCTGCGCGCTTTTTCAGCCGTGTTTCTCCCCTTTTTAAATGAATCTACAGTAACCGTAGCATAACATATGTTCTGATTCAAGCAGCCGAAGTTTGCAATTTGTCATTCGGGCTTGTCCTCATATACACTGAATATATAAAGGGAAGGCACATCATCGCTAAGTAAGTGACTAGGTCATTGTCACTGGGTGAAAAATGAATCTAATGCATCAAGCTTACCGATCATGTGTTCACATATAATGGAAGAAACAAGCTTTTTACTTTCCTGCTCAATCGCCGGTATGTAGATATCGAAAATCATCGTATTCGTAAGGGGGCTGGATGGCCTGAAGTCGCTTTACTAAATAAGGGCTTTAGGAAGGTGATGAAGATGCTGCATCAGGTAATAATTGCTTGTGTAATTGGAGGAATCATGGGGGTTCTCGGTCATGTGAAAAAGAGAGGCAGGCTGGAGAAACCCAGAATGACAAAGCGGTTTATCTATCTCGGTTTTTTGGAAGATGGTTTTATCGGAATGGCTGCTTCCATCTTACTTGTCTTATCCGCTGACCCCGATTCAGGAATTCAACTCGTCATCTTATCCATAATCGCAGGCTACGGCGGAGAAGCTGTTCTCAGGAGCTTTGATTTTGTCAGAGAACAAAACAGTGATTCGGCCGAAGCAAAACCACACCAGCAAAAAAATCCTCCATCAAAATAATATCCCCGCTCATGACCCGTTCCGGGTACATTCCCATTGTATACAAACCTGCTTGCACTTATGAACAGAATTCTATAAAATACAGGTAAGATTACGGTAGCGATAAGAACAGTGAAGAGGAGCAGTAAGAAGCAGATTTTGCAATCAGAGAGTTGACGGCCGGTGCAAGTCAATCAAGTCTGTTTCCGAACTCGCCTCAGAGTTGCAGCGGCAAAACCGCTGACGCATAACTGCGTTAAAAGTATCAAGTGAGTGCGGCTCAAAACCGCGCTAACGAGGGTGGTACCGCGGGAAATAAAAATCTCTCGTCCCTTTTTGGGATGAGGGAGTTTTTTTAGTTTTAGAATAATCTGAATATAATCTTTCTCATCCCGTCAATACTTGGACTACATACGCCGTATTCAATCAGAAGGAGGTTTTTACGTTGAGTTTTCAGCATGAAAAAATAGAAAAGAAATGGCAGAATTACTGGTTGGATCATAAAACGTTCGCCGTCAGTGAAGAGAATGACAAGCCGAAGTTTTACGCGCTTGACATGTTCCCGTATCCTTCAGGAGCCGGCCTTCATGTCGGACATCCGGAAGGCTATACGGCAACCGATATCCTTTCGCGCATGAGACGCATGCAAGGATACAATGTGCTTCATCCGATGGGATGGGACGCGTTCGGGCTTCCTGCCGAGCAATACGCGCTTGACACGGGGAATGATCCGGCTGAGTTCACAAAACAAAATATAGATAATTTCCGCCGCCAGATTCAATCGCTCGGATTTTCATATGATTGGGATCGTGAAATCAATACGACTGATCCGGACTATTACAAGTGGACGCAGTGGATCTTCACCAAGCTGTACGAAAAAGGGCTCGCTTACGTAGACGAAGTGCCGGTCAACTGGTGCCCGGCGCTCGGAACGGTGCTTGCGAACGAAGAAGTCATTGACGGCAAAAGCGAGCGGGGCGGCCATCCGGTTGAACGCCGCCCGATGAGACAATGGATGCTGAAAATCACCGCTTATGCGGACAGGCTTCTTGAAGATTTAGAAGACCTTGACTGGCCGGAAAGCATTAAAGACATGCAGCGCAACTGGATCGGACGCTCAGAAGGCGCAAACGTGCATTTCGCGATCGACGGCACTGATGACACGTTTACCGTGTTTACGACAAGACCGGACACGCTGTTCGGCGCGGCTTATGCCGTACTGGCTCCTGAGCATGAGCTTGTGGAGGCCATCACGACGCCTGAACAAAAAGAAGCGGTAGACGCTTATGTTAAAGAAGTTCAGGCGAAAAGTGACCTGGAACGGACGGATCTTGCGAAAACAAAAACGGGCGTCTTCACGGGCGCATATGCCGTAAACCCTGCAAATGGGGAAAAGCTGCCGATCTGGATAGCGGATTATGTCCTCGCCTCTTACGGAACAGGCGCTGTAATGGCCGTGCCGGCGCATGATGAACGTGATTTTGAATTCGCAAAAGTGTTCAGCCTGCCTGTCAAAGAAGTCGTAAAAGGCGGAAACACGGAAGAAGAAGCGTACACGGGAGACGGAGAGCATGTCAATTCCGGCTTTCTGAACGGACTGAATAAAGCGGAAGCGATTGAAAAAATGATCGCCTGGCTTGAAGAAACGAAAAACGGTGAGAAAAAAGTGACATATCGTCTGCGTGATTGGCTGTTCAGCCGCCAGCGCTATTGGGGCGAGCCGATTCCGGTTATTCATTGGGAAGACGGCACGTCAACAGCCGTTCCGGCGGAAGAGCTGCCGCTGATTCTGCCGAAAACCGATGAAATCAAACCGAGCGGAACAGGTGAATCACCGCTTGCCAACATTAAAGAGTGGGTGGAAGTCACTGATCCTGAAACGGGCAAAAAAGGCAGAAGAGAAACGAACACGATGCCGCAATGGGCGGGAAGCTGCTGGTATTTCCTCCGCTTTATCGACCCGAAAAATCCGGATCAGCTCGCTTCACCTGAGAAACTGGATAAATGGCTGCCCGTTGATATTTACATCGGAGGAGCGGAGCATGCCGTGCTTCACCTTCTGTACGCGCGTTTCTGGCATAAATTCCTCTATGATATCGGTGTCGTGCCGACGAAAGAACCGTTCCAAAAGCTGTATAACCAAGGAATGATTCTCGGGGAAAATAATGAAAAAATGAGTAAATCCCGCGGAAACGTCGTCAATCCGGATGAAATTGTGGCGTCTCACGGAGCAGATACGCTCCGCCTGTACGAAATGTTTATGGGGCCGCTTGATGCATCTATCGCCTGGTCTGAATCAGGCCTTGACGGAGCGCGCCGCTTCCTTGACCGCGTATGGCGTTTGTTTATCGAGGAAAACGGCGAGCTGACGGGCAAAGTGACAGAAGGCGCAGGCGAAACTCTTGAGCGCGTCTATCATGAAACGGTCATGAAAGTGACAGAAAACTTCGAAGCCCTTCGTTTTAACACGGGCATTTCTCAGCTGATGGTCTTCATTAATGAAGCTTACAAAGCGAATGAACTGCCGAAAGAATATATTGAAGGTTTTGTGAAGCTGCTTTCTCCTATTGCGCCGCATTTGGCTGAAGAACTGTGGGAAAAACTTGGCCACGAAGGTTCGATTGCATACGAGGCTTGGCCTGCATATGACGAATCAAAACTGGTGGATGATGAAGTGGAAATCGTCGTCCAGCTGAACGGAAAAGTAAAAGCGAAATTAATGGTTCCGGCTGATGCTGATAAAGCAGCGTTAGAACAGCTCGCACAAGCTGACGAAAAGGTAAAAGAGCAGCTTGAAGGAAAAACGATCCGAAAAATCATTGCCGTACCGGGCAAGCTTGTCAATATCGTGGCAAACTGACCGGGCGAAGCCCCTCTCCTACAGAGAGGGGCTTTTTTATCAGGCCTCTATCATAGAAATTGCACCGCGGGCTTTGGTATACTTAACACCATAAAGATGAATGGGAGTGTCACACATTGAAAATAAATGAAATCAGCACAGCCGCACTGGAAGAAAAATTAAAAGCGGGAGAAGAGCTGTATCTGATTGATGTCAGAGAAGACGAAGAAGTTGCCGAAGGAATGATTCCGGAGGCCGTTCACATCCGCATGGGGGACATCCCTGAGAAGATGGATGCGTTAGACAAGGACAAGGAATATGTATTTATCTGCCGTTCCGGAAAAAGAAGCATGAACGTTTGTATGTATTTACATGAGCAGGGCTTCCGTACGGTTAATGTTGAAGGCGGCATGCTGGAGTGGGAAGGTGAAACAAAGCCGAAGAAATAACGCTTTGAAGTGAAAGAAGAAAAGGGACGTGCGTCTTTTTCTTCTTTTTTTATAAAAAAACGGGAGGCGAATCAGGTGAAACCGATGATCCGCGCGATGAAAACAAACGATATCAAACAGGTCCGGCAAGTCGCAGAACGAAGCTGGCATCATACGTATGAAGGGATTATTCCCAGACACATTCAGGATCAGTTTCTCGAATCCGCCTATCAGGATGAGATGATGGAACGCCGGCTCTTGCATTCTCTGTTCTTTGTGGCAGAAGAAGAGGGGCGAGTGCTCGGTTTTGCAAATGCCACCCCGGTTCAAAAAGACGGAAATGCGGAGCTGACCGCCATCTATATTGACCCGGATTGCCAGGGAAACGGGATAGGCACGGCACTCCTTAAAGAATGCATCAGGCAGTCCGGCGGGGTAAAAAAGCTTTATGTCCATGCAGAAAAAGAGAACCGCATTGCCTTATCCTTTTATCAAGCGAAAGGGTTTCAATGGGTATGTGAATTTGAAGAAGATTTTAAAGGACACACTTTACAGACGGTCAAACTGGTACTGAACATATAAAAGCGTCCGGCCCGCCCAGGACCGGAACGCGAATGATCAGTGATAAGCCGGAAGCCGGTCTTTGTGCGCTTCAAATAAGTCATCGCACAAAGATATGATGTCATTCATGGAGAGCTCGGCGCTCGTATGCGGGTCAAGCATGGCCGCCTGATATACGGCTTCCTTTTTTAATGTAACGGCCGCTTCGATGGTTAAAAGCTGTGTGTTAATGTTTGTTCTGTTGAGCGCCGCGAGCTGCTCCGGAAGTTCGCCGGAATAGCACGGCATAATGTGGTTTTTGACGGCTGTGCAAGGCACTTCAACGACCGCTTTCGCCGGCAGATTCGGTATCAGCCCGGTATTCAGCACATTGCCGCCGAATGTGAACGGTTTGCCCGTCTCCATCGCTTCAATAATTCTCGAACCGTATTCTTTTGAGCGTTCATGCGTCAGGTTTTGGTTGTTGATGATGCCGTCTCTCATCGTTTCCCAATTGTTGATTTGTTCCGCGCATCTCCTCGGATATTCATCAAGCGGAATTTGGAGTTCATCTATCAGCTCAGGATACCGGCTTTTTATAAAATACGGGTGATATTCGGCATTATGCTCAGATGATTCCGTTACGTAGCAGCCGAATTTATCCATCAGCTCAAACCGCACCATGTCCTTATGTTTCGTCTTTTGTTTTTCGCGTGCCCGTCTTTTAATTTCCGGATATAAATCAATTCCGTCTTTTTTAATCTCCAAAAGCCAAGCCATATGGTTAATGCCGGCAATGCGTTCTTCCGTCCCTTCGTGATCCATGCCGAGTGAGTCAAACAGATCTTTGGTACATACCTGGACGCTGTGGCACAGGCCGACCGTTTTGACATTTGTATGTCTGAGCATCGCTCCGGTCAGAGAGGCCATCGGATTTGTATAGTTTAACAGCCACGCATCCGGGCAGACCTCTTCCATATCTTTTGCGATGTCAAATAAAACGGGGATGGTGCGAAGGGAACGGAAAATGCCGCCTATTCCGACGGTATCGGCAATCGTCTGGCGGAGACCGTACCGCTTCGGGATGTCAAAGTCAATGACCGTCGCGGGTTTATAACCGCCGACCTGAATGGCGTTTATCACGTAGCCGGCGTGTTTCAGCGCCTGTTTTCGGTCATCGTAGGAGATGATGGATATACTCGTATTGTAGCGGTCTCTCATGTTTTCCAGCATGAGCTGGGATTCTTTCAGCCGTACAGCGTCAATATCATAAAGTGCGAATTCAAATCCGTTTAATGCTTCAGTCAGTAAGCAGTCCCCCAATACATTTTTTGCGAAAATCGTGCTTCCCGCTCCGATAAATGTAATTTTCTTCAACAGAAATTCCTCCCTTTCTTCTCAGCCTTTGACCGCCCCGGAGGACAGCCCTGAGATAAAATATTTTTGAAGCGCCAAAAACAATACGACCATCGGCAGCATCGCCATGATCGCGGCTGCGGCGACTAAGTGAAGATTGTTCGCGTTTTCGCCGAAAAATCCCGCCATGGCCACGGTCAATGTCTGCACCTTTTGATCTTGTAAAAAGAAAATCGCAAATTGGTAATCGTTCCAGATAAACACACAGGAAATAATGCAGACCGTTGCGGTAATCGGTTTCAACAAAGGAAACACGATTGTATAAAAAGTCCTGATCAATCCCGCGCCGTCCATCCTGGCGGCTTCCTCAAGCTCTTTCGGAATGGAAGAGCGGATAAACCCTGAATATAAGAAAACGGTCAGCGGCATATATGCAGCCGTATTAATGAGAATGGCTGCGGCATGCGTATTGATCAGCCCCGCATCAGCGACCATCTTGTATAAAGGAACCATGGAAGTCAAAGGCGGGATGATCATGATTGAAATCAAAAGGCCGAAGACGATTTTGTTCAGCTTTGTATTTCTTCTTGCGAGCGGGTATGCGGCAAGCGAACCCATGAAAATTAATAAAGCGGCGGAAACGGCTGTAATGATGATCGTGTTCAGAAAGGATTGCCCGAGAGAGGCACGTTCCCATGCTTCACGAAAATTCTGAAATGAAAAGGCGGATGGCAGCGACCATTTTGAACTGTAGTCACCTTTTGCTTTTAATGACGTGGTCACCAAAATATAAAAGGGGACAATATGAACGCACGAGATAACGGCTGCCAACAGCGTAAAAATCCGCATTCGGGCTGTTTTCATGACATTTCCGTCTCCTTTCGCTTGAAATACACGAGAGCCGAAAAGCTGATGACAAGAATAATGACGGACATAAACACGCCTTGGGCGGCTGCATATCCCGCATCCTGCCGTTTAAAATATAAATCATACATAAACGTTGACATCGATTGAGAGGAATTGCCCGGCCCGCCTGCGGTCAGCGCGAAAATGACATCAAACAGCTTCAGCCCGCCGATGATATTGATGACCATGTTGATGGTGACAGCCGGCATCAATAAAGGCAGGGTGATGGTGAAAAACGGCTGAAGACCTCCCGCGCCATCCATTTTTGCGGCTTCGTAATAATCTTTCGGAATGCTTTGCAGCCCCGCCAAATATACAATCATCGCAATGCCTGCGTATTGATACGTGTTAATCATGACGATAATCCACGGGTTTGCCGCAGGGCTTGCCAAGGCGTTGACAGGACCGATTCCCAGTGCGCCAAGCACATCATTCAGCGCACCCCCGTCATATGAGAAAATAAAATACCAAATGTATCCCATAATCAGCGGACTGATAATGACGGGCAAGTAGACGATCGTTCTTGTGAGCGCCTTCATTTTTAAGCTCTGATTCAAAAGCAGCGCATATAAAAGTCCGAGCATATTCTGAAAAAAAGTGCTTCCGATGCCGTAAAGCAAAGTGTTTTTCACAACAAGCCACGTGTCCGGATCTGTAAAAAGCCTTTTATATTGAGTAACCCCCACCCATTGATACGTCTGTGAGAAGCCGTTCCAGTTTGTAAATGTGATAAAAGCGCCTTTGACAAACGGAAAAATCATGAAAATAAAAACCGTGGCAAGAGCGGGAACGTACATCCACCACAGTGACGCGGATTTTACCGGCTTTTGATGTTGAAATCCTTGGGTTTCTTTTGCAAGATCACTCATTCTTTTTCAGCTCCCCGTGAATCAGATTGAAGCCGAAGCCGCTTATATTCCCTGCCGAGTTTCGCTGAAATTTCAGCGGGGGTTAAGATATCGGCCATCAGCTCCTGCCCGGCTGTTCCCATCACATCCCACATTCCGTTCGGCAAATAAAGGCGGTCAAAATAAGGCTGCACCTTAATATGCTGATAGCGCTTATAGTCATTTGCGTAGAAAATGTCCGTTTGCACATTCACTAATCCGGCCGGAAGCGAGGTCGCTTCGGCAATTGATTTTGCATGCTCGGGTCGGGCCATAAATGCGATAAACTGTTTCGCTTCTTCAAGCCGCGGGGAATCCTTGAATGCCGCCAGCGTGTAACGTTCGCCTCCGATCCAAACCGGCGCGTCTCCCTTGTGGACGGCCGGGGTCGGTATGATGCCGACTTTTACCTTCGGATTGATTTGAGCGACGTCTTGGCCGAGGGTGCCGCCCTGCAGCGTAAAGGCGATTTTGTTTTGCGCCATCAGTTCAATGAGCTGGGACCGTTTTGCCGTCACGGCATCTATATTGAGCAGGTTTTCCTTTTGCATCTCTTTCAGTTTGTCAGATAAATAGGTGAAGTGTGTCCAGCGGAAGGTTCCGTTTAACAGTTGTTTTTTGTAACGGTGTGCGGGATCTGTGATGAGAAGCGGTGCGGCGAATTGATCGTAATATTGGGCAAATGAGCTTTTCTCATAGCCGGCAAACCAGAAGGGGGTGACTGTTCCGCCGCTTTTTTCTTTAATCTGTCTCAATGCCTTCATAAAATCATCCATTGTTTCCGGCGGTTTGATTCTGTATTTTTCCAACAACGTGCGGTTGTAGGCCAGTCCGTCCTTTGCCTGATTCAGAGGGAAGGCGTATATTCTGCCTTTGGCGTCTTTAAGCATGCTGTTTAAATTCGGATCGAGCCGCTTCGTCCAAGACATGCCGCTGAGGTCGGCGGTATATTCTCCGTAGCGGATTTTGGCCCAGCCGTGTGTGTCGAAAAGGTCGGGCATGTCACCGGCTGCCATTCGGACCCTCATCATATTTTCGTAGTCATTGCCTGGGAAATGAACGTTTACTTGAATGTCCGGATGTTCTTTTTGGAATGAATCAGCCAACTTTCTGAATACGGCGCGTTCGCTGTCTGAGGATATGGTGGAATAGACTGTCAATGTTTTCTGCTTTTCTCCGGCGCCGCTCTGTTCTGCTGAGCAGCCGGGAAGTATCATGCAGGTAAAAGAAAGAAACAAAGCCAGTAAGCGTTTCATCTTTTCCTCCTTTAAATATGATATAAACGCTGCGGGACACGTCACCTCCTTTCTTGTGAGCCGCAGCTTTGTCTGACAATCAATGAAGTGGGGAGCGTCACGGCCAGCGGGACGGTTCTGCCGTTTAAACGGTCGAGAAGCAATTTGACACCCGTCCGACCCATCTCTTCCGTGTATACTTTTACCGTTGATAACGGCGTGCTGGCGTATTCTGCCTCATCAATTCCGTTAAAGCTGACAACCGCCGTATCGCGCGGGACTTGAAGACCGGCTTCCTGCAAGGCTTTTAAAGCGCCGACAGCCATCGAATCACTTGCGATAAAAAAGGCATCGGGGAGACTTCGGCCTTTGATGGCTTCATTCATCAGCCGGAACCCTTCGTGCATGCTGTATTCGCCGATCAGTACATGCTCCGGCTCGGCGCCGGCCATTTGTAAGAAAGCGGTCAGACGCTTATCCTCAATCGTTTTATTGCTGTTTACACCGTCTATGACGGTATGCTCCCGCTCCCGGCCGCCGATATAACCGAGCCGCTGGTAACCGAGCGACAGAAGATGTTCTATCGCCTTTTGCGCTGCGGCATAAAAATCCACGCTGACGGAATCGTAGCGGGCGGGATCGGGGGTGCCGTTAACAAATACCGCGTGCCTGAAAGCGGCGCTGATATTCGTAAGCGCCTCGTCTTGCAGGCTGCCGATGACGATGACGCCGTCCAGTTCGTGAAACATATGCTCTTGAAAAGAACCGAGATGGATAGAAGATGTGATAAAAATTTTTTGCCGAAAGCATTCTTCCTCAATGCCTTTTCGGATCGCCGAAAAATAAGGATCCTGCCGTTCTTCTTCCGGTGACAGGCAGCTGACAACGCCGATCAGGGGCGCTGAATCGCTGCGGCTGCGGTTCTTCCGTCTTTTTGCCGACGGCTGATAGCCCAGCTCATCGGCGATCCTCAGAACTTTTTCTCTTGTTTCATCAGTCACAGCCAAAGAGTCATCCTTATTCAAAATTCTCGATACTGTCGCGCTGGATACAGATGCCTGTAAGGCAATATCTTTGAGACGGACCATTTCGCATCTCCTTTTTACTAAATATTTACTAAACATAAATGACCTGGTTATTGTTAAAATGATATTATCATACGAGAGTAAGCGTTTTCAACAACTATTTTTGGATACTTTTAGTAAAAATCAGTAAAAAAGAAAATCTGTTTTCTCTATCATATTTCAATTGAACCGGAATAAATTGATAGAGAAAGGAGAGGGTGATGTGCTGAAGATAGCTGTTTTTGATGAGGAGCATGAAAAGGATCTGCAGACTGAAGTCAATACATTTTTAAAGGGGATTTCTGATGAACAGCTCGTTGATATTAAATATACGGTAGCGGCGGCCTGTGATCCTGAAGGTGAGCAGCTTTATTGTTTTTCCGCTCTCATTTTATACCGAAAATAAAGAAGCCCGGACGAAATGCCGGGCTTCGTTGTTCATTATGCTTTTTTGACGCGGGGACTTCTTGGTTTTTGGTATTTCTCCGCTTGTTTGATTCCTTTTCTCTCGCTCGCTAATGACTTGTACAGAGACACGATCATCAGAAGGATCACGACTGAAAACGGAACCGCGGCGAGAATGGCCGTGTTTTGCAGTGCGGCCAGACCGCCGGAATATAATAATACCGCTGCCACGGCGGACTGGATGATGCCCCAGATGATTTTCACCCGGTTTGACGGGTCTAAAGAGCCGTAAGACGTTTGCATTCCAAGCACAAATGTCGCTGAATCCGCTGATGTAATAAAGAATACAGCGATCAGAACAAGCGTTAATACGGATGTCACCATTGTCAGCGGATAGTGGCTGAGTGCGCCGAACAGCATCGTATCCGTTGACATTCCCGCGACATTGAATACGCCTTTCTGCTGAAGATCCATCGCAGATACACCGAAGATCGCAAACCATAAGAAAGCCAATATACAAGGTGTCACCAATACCCCGATTAAAAATTCCCGGATCGTCCGGCCCCTTGATACACGGGCGATAAAAATGCCGACAAACGGCGACCAGGATATCCACCAGGCCCAATAGAAAATGGTCCAGCTGTTAATCCATTCGCGCTTTTGGGGATCATTCGGAGACAAGCGAAAGCTCATCTGCACGATATTTTGTATGTATTGGCCGATAGAATCGGTAAATGAGTTCATAATCAGCACCGTCGGGCCTGCAATGAGCATAAAGATCATTAAAATAGCCGCGAGCGCCATGTTGGTATTGCTTAAGTATTTAATCCCTTTGCCGATTCCGCTCCACGCAGAAATCAAAAATAACACGGTCACGACAGCGATCAGGATCAGCTGAATGGAAAATGTTTTCGGAATGCCGAATAAATAATGCAGACCGCCGTTGATCTGAGTCGCTCCGAGCCCTAAGCTTGTCGCCACACCGACAACGGTCGCAAACACGGCGATACAGTCAATCGCTTTGCCGATCGGCCCGTTTACTTTATCGCCCAAAAGCGGTGTCAGTGTGCTGCTGATCAAACCGGGCGCGTCTTTTCTGAATTGAAAATATGCGATACATAAAGCGACGACCGCATAGATGGCCCAAGCGTGCAGCCCCCAGTGGAAAAATGTGTACCGGAGCGCATCACGAAATGCTTGGGGCGTTTCTGTTTCACCTGAGGGAGAGCTGATGGCGTAATGGCTGATCGGTTCCGCAGCCCCGTAAAATACCAAACCGATTCCCATGCCCGCGCTGAAAAGCATGGCAAACCATGATAATAAGCCGAATTCCGGTTTTTCCCCGGGTTTTCCGAGTTTTATTGTGCCGATCGGACTCACAATGAGAAAGAGACAGAAACCGACAAATATAGAAACGACCAGCAGATAATACCAGCCGAAAGAATCCGTAATAAATTTTTGTGCCGTATCAGTGACTTGCTGCAGGCTGTCAGGAGAAATGGCCCCCCATAAAACCGCAGCGGCTGTGATGACAATCACAATCCAAAAAACACTGGAGATGTTCTTCTTCAAACGTTCTCACCCTCTGACTATTTTTTTCAATACGCCATTTTGTTTTAGTATGGTCGTACGATTGCAGATCAATCCTTTCTTCCTATTCCCTCAATCAGGTGAAACAAAACGCAGAAAACTCTATCATGTTTTTGGTCAATTATCAACGGGGACGCTCAGGTAAGTGCGCTTTAAACCATTTAGAGCGAGCGTGAGAAACGTCCTGCATTCAAACCGGCGAGACGCCCCGTGACAAAGGCTGAAGTGATATTGTAGCCCCCGGTATAGCCGTGAATATCGAGTATTTCTCCGCAAAAATATAAGCCTTCCATTTTTTTAGACGCCATTTGTTTCGGCTCAATCTCTTTTACGGAAACACCTCCGCCTGTGACAAACGCTTTGTCCAAAGAAAGCGTTCCGTCAGCGGCAACCGTAAATTGTTTGCAGTCTTTGACAAAAGCCCTGAATTGATCCTTCGGCAGTTCCGTAAAGCTTGTCTGCGGATCAAGACCGTTCCGTTCCAGAAGAAAAAGCAGGTACCGTTCCTGCATCCACGGCTTCAGCGCGTTTTTGAGCGCTTTTTTCGGTGCGTCTTTCAGTTCCTTGTGCATCTTTTGAAATAACTCTTCCTCGTTGATGCCGGGAAACAGATCGATGCGGAGTTTGACCTCTGGCTGCTTTTTCAGTTCTTTGACGACAAACTGGCTGCAGCGGAGAATGGCGGGGCCTGACAAGCCGAAATGGGTAAACAGCATGTCCATCACGTGTGTGACGATTGGTTTGCCTTTTTTATTCAGGACGCTGACGGCCGCGTTTCTAAGAGACAGCCCCTGAAGTATTTTTTGTTTAATAAACGGTTCTGACGACGTAACCGGAACTTCCGTCGGAAAGAGTTCGGTCACGGTATGACCGGCCGCTTCCGCCCATGCATAGCCGTCTCCGGTGCTGCCGGTATGCGGGACTGATTTTCCGCCGACCGCGATAATGACGGCGTCTGCGTTAATGTGTTCGTCATTGTTTGTCGTAATGCCCGCTGTCCTGCCGTTCTCGTACCGCACTTCTTTGATTTTTTCATTTGTGCGGATGGTGACATTCAGTTGTTTTAATCGGTTCAAAAGCGCATCGACAACGCTTTGCGCTTTGTCCGTCACCGGGAACATGCGTCCGTGGTCTTCTTCTTTCAGCTGAATGCCGAGTTTTTCAAAAAAGGCGATGATATCTTCATTATTAAATTCGGAAAACGCGCTGTATAAAAAGCGGCCGTTGCCGGGGATGTGTTTGATGATTTCTTCAACGGGGAGGCGGTTGGTCACGTTGCAGCGCCCGCCGCCGGAAATCGCCAGCTTCCGTCCCAGCTTGTTTCCTTTATCGATTAATAATACGTCCGCGCCTTCTTCGCCTGCCGCAATCGCAGCCATTAAACCGGACGGGCCGCCGCCGATCACAATCACGTCATAATGTTTCATCTTTCATCAACAACTTTCTTTTTCACGTATAATAGGCGGAAATGTCCGCTTTCTGCTATTATAGCGAAAGAAAGGGAATCCTTAAACGTATTTTGTTTTTTAAAGAGTTTTCCCAAAAAGTTTCCCGCTGTAATTATTACCGTCTAATTGCCCAGTTGTGTTAAAATAGAAAAGTTGAATCTTCGTAGAAAATGGTGATGAGGAAACATGTCAAGCAAATTGTTAAGGGGCACGTTCGTGCTGACGCTCGGCACCTATATATCGCGGATTTTAGGGATGATTTATCTGATCCCGTTCGGAGCGATGGTCGGAGCGACGGGCGGAGCTTTGTTTCAATACGGATATAATCAATATACACTGTTTTTAAACATTGCCACGATGGGATTTCCCGCCGCGGTTTCAAAATTTGTCTCGAAATATAACTCCAAAGGAGACTATGAGACGAGCAGGCGGATGCTGAGAGCGGGAATGTCGGTTATGCTCGTAACCGGGATGATCGCTTTTTCAATTCTTTATATTTCGGCGCCGTTTTTTGCGGAAACATCTCTCGGCGGCACGAGTAACAACGGACTTACGATTGACCACGTCGTTTATGTCATCCGGATGGTCAGTCTGGCACTTTTGGTCGTGCCGATTATGAGTCTTGTGCGCGGTTTTTTCCAAGGTCATCAGATGATGGGGCCGACAGCCGTTTCACAGGTTGTGGAGCAGCTTGCCCGGATCATCTTTTTATTGGGCGCAACGTATTTGATTTTAAGAGTGATCAACGGCGGCCTTGTCATCGCAGTCGGATACGCGACTTTCGCGGCGCTGATCGGATCATTCGGAGGGCTTGTCGTCCTTTATATTTACTGGAATAAGCGGAAGGGCGATCTTCTGGCGATGAAGCCGAATCTCGTCCCGTCTGCGAACTTAAGTTATAAAAAAATGTTCATTGAGCTTTTCAGTTATGCCGCTCCTTACGTATTTGTCGGACTGGCGATTCCTTTGTATTCGTATATCGATACGAATACGTTTAATAAAGCGATGATTGCGGCGGGCCATAAGGATATCAGCCAGGACATGCTTGCAATTGTCACCCTTTATGTGCCGAAGCTTGTTATGATCCCGGTTTCTCTGGCGACCGCTTTCGGTCTGACGCTGATTCCGACGATTACTGAATCGTTTACGAGCAGGAATTATAAGCTTTTGAACCAGCAGATTAACCAGACGATGCAAATTATTCTGTTTTTGGTTATTCCCGCCGTTGTCGGGATGTCCGTGTTATCGGGTCCGGCCTATACGTTCTTCTACGGCTCTGAAAGTCTTCGCCCGGATATCGGACAGGATATATTGTTCTGGTACGCGCCTGTCGCGATTCTGTTTTCTCTGTTTACCGTAAACGCCGCGATCCTGCAAGGGATTAATAAGCAGAAATTTGCTGTCGTGAGCCTTTTCATCGGCGTCATTATAAAAGTGGTGCTGAACGTGCCGCTGATCAAGCTGTTTCAGGGAGACGGGGCCATCTTGGCAACGGCGCTCGGTTATATCGCTTCTCTTCTGTACGGTTTTATCATGATTAAGCGCCATGCGGGCTATTCGTATACGGTACTTATAAAACGGGTCATTTTAATCGCAGTCCTGTCCGTCGTGATGGGAGTCGCGGTCAAGCTGACTCAATGGCTGCTCAGTTTCTTTGTAACATACCAAAGCGGCCAGGTGCATGCGGCGATTGTCGTCTTTGTCTGCGCCGCTGTCGGCGGTGCGGTGTACATGTTTGCCGCGTACCGAATCGGATTTTTACAGAAAATGTTTGGAAATCGTCTGCCCCGTGTTTTGAGGAGAGGCAGGCATTCCGCCCATTGAGAAATAATGAATAGTCCGCTTATCGCGGGCTTTTCTTTTTAAAGGAGAGGATCAGGATGAGACTTGATAAGCTGCTTGCCAACAGCGGATTCGGCTCAAGAAAAGATGTGAAAAAAATCGTCAAGGCTGGGGCTGTCATGATTGACGGAGAGCCGGCGAAAGATGTGAAAACCCATGTCGATCCGGAAAAACAGGACATCACGGTATACGGAGAGCCGGCAGACTATCGTGAATTTATTTATGTCATGATGAATAAGCCGCAAGGAGTGCTGTCCGCTACCGAAGACAGCCGCCAGCAGACGGTGGTTGATCTGCTGACACCTGAAGAACAGCGATTTGAACCGTTTCCGGCAGGACGTCTTGATAAGGATACGGAAGGCTTTTTGCTTCTGACTAATGACGGGCAGCTCGCTCATCGCCTGCTTTCTCCGAAAAAGCATGTGCCTAAAACATATGAAGTCCGGTTAACCTCGCCTCTGTCACCGGAAGACATCGTTCATCTGGAAAGAGGCGTCGTCATTGAAGGAGGCTATAAAACGAAGCCAGCAGCCGTTGAAATCATTACAGAAAGCCCGGATGAAACGGTGATTCATTTGACCATTACAGAAGGCAAATATCATCAGGTGAAGCTGATGGCAAAGGCTGTCGGAAATGAAGTGGCTTATTTGAAGCGGCTTTCGATGGGGGCTGTTTCTCTTGACCCGGATCTTAAACCGGGAGAATTCCGCGAGCTGACTGAAGAAGAGCTCGAAACGCTGAGAGGCGCTGAAGTGTAATCGATATCAGAAAAGCCCAAAACAGATTTGTTTTGGGCTTTTTATATAGAGGAACAAAAAACAAGGCAAAGACGCTGCTTTGCCTTGCAGCATGTCAGGCCGAAAATGGCCTTATGTAATTGTTCGCTTAAGATGTAATTTTCACTTTTTTTCGTGTTGTCTCCCACTTGCCTCGGCTAGGACTATGAACAAGATCATTGTATGCTAACACATTTAAGTCTCGCTGAATGGTTCTAGGTGTAATGCCGAATTCATCAACCAGTTCCTGTGTTGTCACAAGGCCTTTTTCCTGGATGAACATGTAAACTGATTTAATCCGAGTCAGCATACGATTTGTTGAAGGTTTCAAAAAACCACTCCCTATCATAAGATCGGATGGACTTGATATACCACAACTTTCGACTCTAAAACTTCGTACGAATAAGCAACAAAGGATGACATTCTGTTTTTTCTCTTTTAACTGCCTCCATTATACACGATATGGACAACATGAATCTAGGAATAAGCGCAGATAATTTTTTCCAAATGGGTGCCGCCTTGGTGCATTACTATGCCCGGTCCGCTTTTATTATTATGGAAACTGAAACTTTTTTTATACATGTCCGTATGAAAACGGGGGAGTGAGAAGTTTGGGAGAATTATTGAATGCAAACATTGTCTGCGCCGGTTATGCTGACAGGCCGAAGGTGATTTCTGATGTATCTCTGTCAGTCAATGCGGGTGAAATTGCCGGTTTAATCGGAGCGAACGGCGCGGGGAAAAGTACAGTGATAAAGGCGGTTCTCGGGCTTTCCCGGGATATAGAAGGCGGTATTGAGTGGAATGATTCATCTTATGCTTACATACCGGAGCGTCCGAGTTTTTATGATGAACTGACGCTTTGGGAGCATCTCGAGCTGACCGGGTCATTGCGGGGCATGGAAGGGGAAGAGTGCCGTGAGCGGGCAGGGCGGCTGCTTGAAGAGTTTTCGCTGACGTCTGTAAAACATGATTTGCCTTCCGGTTTTTCAAAAGGGATGCAGCAAAAATTGATGCTCATACAGGCATTTTTGGCGAAGCCGGATATTTACATCATTGATGAGCCTTTTATCGGACTTGATCCGATCTCAACGAAGCTGTTTACCGACATGCTGATTGCTGAGAAAGAAAGGGGCGCGGGGATTTTGATGTGCACTCATGTTCTGGATACGGCGGAAAAAATCTGCGACCGGTTTTATTTGCTGGATCAGGGCGCTCTGCTTCTTCAAGGCACGTTAGAGGAGCTTCAGGAAAAAACGGGGAGCCGTTCACTGCTGGATTGCTTTTATTCAGCGGTTCGGAGCAGTCAGCGATGACCGGGCGGGCTTTGTTTTTTCAAAGGCTGTTTCATTATTGGCGGTATCAATGGAAGGTGTTTCAGACGGTCATTGATTGGACGGTCGCGCTGTATATCGTTCTTCCCGCTGCCGCATTTGCCGTTTATCAATATGCTGAATGGCTGAACGGCAGGGGGCTTCTTAATGGAGCGGCAGGAGTATTAGGATGGGGCTGGCTGTATGTATTCAGTGCCTTGCTGTTGTGCACGGGTTTTATTCATACCTTTTTGCTGGAAGCGGATCACGTATTTTTGGTGCATGCAAAACATCTGATGCAAAAGCTGAAACGGTACGCGCTTTTGTATTCGATGTTCCTTTCCCTTATCAAATGGGGTGCGCTTGCCGTATTGTTATTTCCCTTATGGCACCAATACGGTGACTGTACCTTACCGGCATATTCGGGTATGTTTTGCTGTCTGTTCGGCTTCCATACCGCAATATTAGCGGTGCACCGGCACAGAAAAAACAGCAGGCGGACATTCGGGAATCAGGCGGCGGGCTGGCTGAAAGTGATGGTTCTGATGGCGGGTGCGTTTTTTATGATCGTCTTTGCCGCCGAATGGTATTGGCTTTGGCCGGCGGGATGTATATTGTTCATCTGTTCCGCTTTTTTGACTTGGAAAGGGACGGAGACATTATCGGCCTTTGAGGAAGAAGTGCTTGAGGAGAACAGGCGCAAGCTTTCATTCGCGGCCTCTGTTTTGATGCTCAGCCATGATGTGCAGCTCCCGAATGGTAAACATAAAGGGCGGAGCAAGCCGTTTTTATATCCCGGCTCAAAGCACATCTTTACAAAACGGTCGGCGTATACGGCGTGGAAAGAATTGTTCTTTAAAGTGCTGATTCGAAACGGCGGGTATCTCCGGCAGCTTTACCTTTTAACCGCGGCTTTTACGGCTCTTATTCTCGTTCTTCCGCTCTTAGTGAAGCCGGCAGTCCTCATTTTGTTTGCGATCGTCAGCCGCTATGCCGCGTCACTTTTATTTGACCGGATCACGGATAAACCGGTTTTAAGCGGTATCAAGAGAGACAGTGATGACTATTTCAGGGCGCGAAACAGCGCATTAACCGTCATTCAAATCATCTGTTCCGCCTGGTGTCTCATTGCCGCGATTCTTTCCGTTCTTTATATGTGAAAATCCCTTTCCGAAAAAGGAAAGGGATTTTTCTTAATGTCCGTTCAAAATAAAAAGCTGAATAAAAAACAGCACGGCGAAGATGATGACTAAAGGATGGATTTCGCGCCATTTTTTCTTAGCTGCTTTAACAAGCGGATATGAAATGAAGCCGAGTGCGATTCCGGTTGAAATACTGGACGTTAGAGGCATCGCCAAAATGACGAGAAAGGCCGGGAACGCTTCATCAAGCTCATTCCAGCGGATATTCGATACCGCACCCATCATCAGGCTGCCGACAATAATCAGAGCCGGTGACGTAATCGCGGACACTTCCGATAAGACGCTGACAAGCGGGCTGAAAAACATGGAAACGGCAAACATAACGGCAATCGTCAGCGCCGTCAGACCCGTTCTTCCGCCGGCCGCCACACCTGCTGAAGATTCAACGAACGCGGTCGTCGGGCTGGTGCCGAAGATGCTTCCCACCGTTGTAGCGGTCGAATCAGCCAAAAGCGCTCTTCTGGCATTCGGCAGCTGATTGTTTTTGATCAGTCCCGCTTGTTCGGCGACACCGATCATGGTGCCGGTCGTGTCAAAAATCGTAACGAGAAGAAAAGAAAACACAACAGCGTACAGACCGTGATGCACGACATCCCCGAGGGCTCCGAACGGATTTGTGATTAAAAGCCCCTCCGGCAGGTGCGGGAAGGACATGAATCCTTTCGCGAAATGAATCTGACCGGTCAAAAAGGCAATGATAGCGGTCAGCGCCATTCCGATGAACAGAGCCCCGTTAACATTCAGCACCATCAGTACAATACTGATGATAAGCCCGATAAGCGTTAAAATGACGGCGGGCGAATGAAGATCGCCGAGTGCGACCAGATTAGATTTATCAGCCGTGATGATTCCGGATTGGCGTAAGCCGATAAAAGCGATAAATAAGCCGATGCCGGTCGTAATTCCGTATTTTAAATTGTCCGGAATCGCTTCTATAAGTTGTTTTCTTAAAGGCGTTAACGATAAAATAATAAAGATGACTCCCGCGATAAAAACGGCGCTGAAAGCCGTCTGATACGTAATGCCGCTGCCTGTGCCGACAACGTGAAAGGCGAGATACGCGTTTAAGCCCATGCCGGGGGCAATGGCGATCGGAAAATTCGCAGCGAGAGCCATCCATAAAGTTCCGACAATGGAAGCGATAATCGTCGCGGTGAACACCTGGTCAAACGGAATTCCCGCATTGGAAAGGATCACCGGATTGACGACAATGATATACACCATTGTGAAAAAGGTGGTCAATCCCGCGGTAATTTCTCTTTTTATTGTCGTTTGATGCTTGTCGAGATGAAACATAAGTACCTCCAATGACGAACATTTTTTCAAAACATCATCTATATTATTCGTTTTATCGACATTTTGCAAGTCTTTATCAAGAAAGGGGATTTGTGATGAACTGGGAAGTTGAAGTCATCAGAAACAAAGAAGATCTGATCCGTGACACGCAGAAGTTTTTGCAGATCAACAGCGTAATGGACGAATCAACAGCCGGTCCCGGCCGGCCGTTTGGAGAAGGCGTCAATGCCAGCCTGACGTCACTGCTGGAATTCGGTGAAAAAGAAGGCTTCACCGTAAAGAATCTTGATGGCTATGCGGGCCATATTGAATGGGGAACGGGTGACGAAATCGTCGGCGTTCTGTGCCACGTCGATGTCGTTCCGCCCGGAGACGGCTGGACGAGCGATCCGTTTTCAGCCGATATCAGGGACGGCCGGATATATGCCAGAGGCGCCATTGATGATAAAGGGCCGACAATGGCGGCGTTTTATGCGCTGAAAATCGTCAAAGACATGCAGCTCCCTTTATCCAAACGCGTGAGAATCATCATCGGAACGGATGAAGAAAGTGATTGGAGATGCGTGGATCATTACTTCAAACACGAAAAAATGCCTGACATCGGCTTTGCTCCTGACGCAGATTTTCCGATCATTAACGCGGAAAAAGGAATTATAGATGCGTCACTGCGCATTGCAAAAAGCGCTTCTGACAAAGACGAAAAAAACGGGCTTCTGTCATTCCGTTCAGGACTGCGCTTGAACATGGTGCCGGATGCGGCTGAAGCGGTTATTGAAGGGGACGGTCTTGATGCCGTGCACGCATATTTCAGCAAATGGCTTGAGCAGTCAAAAACACAAGGTGAAGCAATTTCGGAAAATGGAAAACTGACGCTTCGGGTATACGGAAAATCATGCCACGCGATGGAACCGGATAATGGTGTCAATGCCGGCTTAAAGCTTGCTGAATGCCTTAACGGAACGGAGCTGGATGGAGCCGGAAAGCACTTTGTCAAAACCGTCAGTGACTATTTTTTAAATGATACACGAGGCAAAAAGCTGAAAATTGATTGCAGGGATGACATCAGCGGAGAGCTTACATTGAATGTCGGCACCTTTACATACAGAAAGGGTGAGGAAGGAGAACTCGGCATCAACATCCGTTATCCCGTCACTTCAGACAGCAATGTCATCCGTGATGCTTTTATGTCTGCTGAAGAATTCCGGCTTGAAGAATTTAAAGACAGCAAACCGCACCACGTTTCTGCCGATCATCCGCTCGTAAAGACGCTTCAAAAGGTTTACGAAGGACAGACGGGAAAGAAAGCGGATCTGATTTCAATCGGCGGAGGAACGTATGCGAGATCCCTTTCGGCGGGCGTCGCATTCGGGCCGCTGTTCCCCGGCCGGCCTGACAGCGCGCATCAAAAGGATGAGTACATTGAAATCGATGACCTTCTCCGGTCAACCGCTTTATACGCCGAAGCCATTTATGAGCTTGCCAAGTGATAATAAAAAGGGACGCCGAAAGCGGCATCCCTTTTTATCATTCAAATGACCATAAATCCGTTGATAAATAACGTTCTCCCGTATCGGCCGTCATACAGATGACGATCTGTTCGGAAGGGAGGCGTTTTGCGGTTTCAATGGCGGCGAAGCAGGCGGCGCCTGAAGACGGGCCGACGAGTATACCTTCTTCCCGGGCCAGACGGCGTGTTGTCGTATACGCATCTTCATCAGATATTTTCATGATTTCATCGTAAACGTCCTGATTCAGTATGCCGGGAATAAATCCGGGGCTTGTCCCGACAAGCTTATGAGCGCCGGGTTTTCCGCCAGACAGGACGGGAGATCCCGCAGGCTCGGCGACATGAACAATCATATCCGGGAAAAGCTCCTTCAGCGTTTCTCCGGTTCCGGTAATGGTTCCGCCCGTTCCCGCCGTTGCCACAAAAGCACCGAGCGGTCTGTTGAGCTGCTGAACGGCCTGATAGATTTCAATGGCGGTCGTTTTTCGGTGGGCATCTGGATTTGCGCCGTTATCGAATTGCATCGGGATAAAACTTCCCGGAATCTGTTCGGCGAGTTCTTTCGCTTTTTTGATGCTGCCGGGCATTCTTTCCGCCCCCGGTGTTAACACAACCTCCGCGCCGTACGCTTTCAGGAGGTTGATGCGTTCTTTCGTCATCGTGTCAGGCATGACGAGGATTGCCTTGTAGCCGCGCGCCGCCGCGTTCATCGCCAGGCCGATGCCTGTGTTGCCGCTTGTCGGTTCGATGATGACAGAGCCGGGTTTTAAATGCCCGCTGTTTTCCGCTTCAATGATCATATTGTAAGCCGCTCTGTCTTTGACACTGCCGCTCGGGTTAAACGATTCTAATTTTAAATAGACCTGTGCTGCATGTTCTGGCTGAAGACGATTGAGCTTTACGATCGGTGTGCCGCCGATCAGCTCCGCCGTGCTGTTTACGATTTTCAAGGCCGGCTCATTCCTTTCTGTATAAAACGTTCGGTACATAATATCCTATCATAATGAGCGGACAGGGTTCTCCTCTCCGCTTATCCGTTTTATAATAACACCATAACCAAAGAGGGGGAGATCCTCGTATGAAAGCTTCATTGCCGCATTATTTTATCGGCATTCCGATTCCGGCTGACATTGCTGAACCGATTTGGGAAGCAGCCAAAAAGGAGCCGGCGTTATCATTCAAAAAATGGGTGCACCCGCATGACTATCATATTACACTCATTTTTCTCGGAGCCGCGGATGAAGAACGGCTTGCGAAATTATCGTCTCTGCTCGCAGATGCTGCGTCGGCAGCGCAGCCGTTTACCGTACAGTTTCAGCATCTGGATATTTTCGGCGACCGCAGACAGCCGAGAGTGCTTCACCTTGAGCCCGAACGGAATGAACAGCTCTTTGATTTGCGGGAAAAAACAAAGCAGGCTGTTTTGAAAGCCGGTTTTCAAGTGGAAAAACGCCCGTATCACCCTCATATGACGATGGCGCGGAAGTGGGCGGGAGACCGGCCGTTTCCTGACGATGTGCCGTTTGAAAGCGGCAGGGTGCAAAGTGCCATCAGCCGGTTTTCCTTGTTTCAGACCCATCTTGACCGGTCGCCTAAATACGAAGAAATCGCACAGTTTCAATTGACATAAACAAATATTCGGAGTGGAGAAATCACATGGCACAGATCATCAAAATTCACGACTGCATATCCAGATATGAACTTGATCCATATCATTATATGAACCAGTTTATCCGGCTGAAGAAAGAACGCTGGGAGACGCTTCTTGAAGCGTTTGACCGGAAGACGGAAGAACTAGAAACGAAAACGGCTGCCGGCGGGGAAACCGATCAAGCGCCGGCCAGGAAAAAATTTTCCTTAAAAAAGAGAAAAGAAGAAAATATGGCCGATATAAATGAAAAGAGGCACCAATGGTTTGATGAGCCGGAGGGAGAAGAGGCGCTGTTCGGGAATCTCCCGTCTCGAAAGTCTGAGCTCGCGTCTTTTTTCAAAGATCAGCTGTATGACTTTCAATTAAAATGGGCGAGCTCCACGCTTTCTCAAAAGTCTGAGCTTTCACAGGCGGTCAAAAGGGACGGGATGTTAAAAATGCTGGCTCAAAAGCTGCCCGATTCCTATTTTGTGATGTATCATCCGGTTCTGCAAATTCAGCAGGCGTCCGTCGAACTGAGCATGATCATCATCTCGCCGCTGGAGATTTTCTGCGCTGTTTTTATGGAAGCGGAAGAGGACAGCGTATATATCGGATCAAAACACCGTTTTTGGGAAGAAAGAGGCTCCGGCAGCACGCGCCAAGTATTGAATCCGTCTCTCAGCCTGCACCGGACGGGCTCGGTCGTTTCGCAAATCGTAAAAGAAAAGCAGGCCGACATTCCCGTGCGGAAGCTTTTGCTCAGCAGAACGTCTTATATTGATTATCCGGAGCCGCCGTACGGGCTGGAAATAGCTGATAAACGGACTGCCGCAGAGTGGCTGGAAAAGCAGCAGAAAAATACGGCGCCGATCAAGCACCACCAGCTGAAGGCGGCGAAGGCTCTTTTGTCTTACGGCTTGAGCGATTCAAGCCGGAGACAGGAATGGCTAGATTAAAACGGACGTTTGCCGGCTGTCTCTTCATCTATGAAGCAGGTGAAAACAAACGATGAGTCAATGGTTTTTTATTATTAATCCGGTCTCAGGAGGCGGGCGGGGCCGGCGTGTCTGGAAATCAGTTCAAAAAGAGCTGACCAGGCGCGGGGTCAGCCACCGCTCTTTTTTGACCGGGCATCCCGGACATGCGGAGGTGCTGGCGAGGCAGATTTCAATGATGCAGGATCATAAGCTTAAGCGGCTGTTCGTCATCGGCGGTGACGGGACGATGCATGAAGTCATTAACGGACTGAAAGGAACGGATCAGATTGAGCTGACCTTTGTGCCTGCCGGTTCGTACAATGACTTTTCCAAAGGGCTCGGTATTAAGAAGTCGGCGCTTCTCCAAGAAATCAAAAGTCTGCACCGCCCGCTCACACGGAAATTTTTTGCGGGAAACATCAACTTTTTTCATGACAAAGCGCAATCACTTTATTTTATTAACCACCTGTCTGTCGGCTTCGATGCCTCAGTTTTGAAGGCAGCCGCGAATTTTCCGTTATCGCGCGTTCTTCGGTTTTTGCGTCTCGGCTTTGTGATTTACCCGCTCGCGCATTTACATAAGGCCTCGAGGTTTCAGCCGTTCAGATTTGTTTGCACGGCAGACGGCCAGAGGCGTGAATTCCGCAATGTCTGGTTTGTCATTGCGGCTAATCACCCTTATTACGGAGGCGGCATGAAAGCGGCGCCTTCAGCAAATCCCCGTCAAAACCATTTTGATATTGTCATCGCAGAAAACCTGTCCTTTTTCTCGCTGTATCGTTTTTTATGGGCGATGAGCTTCGGCCGGCATATCAAAATGGACGGAGTGACGATGATAAAGGGGAAGGAATTCGTTTTTGAAACAGATGGGAAAATTCCGTTTCACGCTGACGGCGAGCTGATCGGAACGACGCCGTTTCGGCTTATGCCGGGCGGTGCGCCGTTGAAAATAAAAACATAATAAACAAATGAAACCCGTCAAATGTTTCACGGCAAAGAGCGGTTCGCGGCATAAATCTTCAGAATTCACAGGTGTTCTTGCTAGTTTTGCTTGACGAAGTTTGTGCTGTAGCGCTAAAATTTATAGGACGGCTATTGATTAGCATATGAGACTCTCAATAGCTGTCTTTTTTATTCTCATGAAATTGTTTATGACAGGCCGCTCCGCCAATAGAGAAAGGCTGGAGGCCTATTCTAAAATATTTTAAGAAATGATGGGTTGAACATTGATATGAACTGGTTGGGACAATTACTAGGTAGCGATTGGGAGATCTTCCCCGCCGGAGGAGCTACAGGAGATGCATATTATGCGAAACATAACGGCCAACAGCTTTTTTTAAAACGTAATAGCTCGCCCTTTTTAGCCGTGTTATCCGCCGAAGGCATTGTTCCGAAGCTGGTTTGGACGAAACGGATGGAAAACGGAGACGTCATTACGGCTCAGCATTGGATGGCGGGCAGGGAGCTGAAGGCAAAGGATATGAGCGGACGCCCGGTGGCTGAGCTGCTCCGCAAAATCCACACATCAAAAGCTTTGCTCGACATGCTGAAAAGATTGGGAAAAGAACCGCTTGATCCGGGCGCCCTTTTGTCGCAGCTGAAGCAGGCCGTCTTTGCCGTGCGGCAATTTTCGCCGCTTATTCAGGAAGGCCTTGCTTATTTGGAAGCTCATGTGGATCAGGTGCAATTCGGTGAAAAAGTCGTTTGCCATTGTGATGTGAATCATAATAACTGGCTTCTGTCTGAAGACAACCAGCTGTATTTAATAGATTGGGACGGCGCCATGATAGCTGATCCGGCCATGGATCTCGGCCCTTTATTGTATCATTACGTCGAAGAGCCAGCGTGGGACAGCTGGCTTGGGATGTACGGCATGAAGCTCACGGAAGGGCTTCGGCTGAGGATGGCGTGGTACATGTTATCGGAGACCATCACCTTCATCGCCTGGCACAAATCAAAAGGAAACGACAAAGCGTATCATGATGCCATGGAAGAGCTTCATGCCCTGATGAAGCGGATTGTCAAGTAGTCAGGAGTACGAATCCATCTGCTCCACCCATTGGGACAAATGGTTTTGGTGCTCCTGAATATGCGTGTCGATGGAATCGGCCGTGATGCCGGACTGGCTGTAGCGGTAGACATCCTCGAGCACGTTTTTTATATTTGAATCAAGCCCGGTGTTGGCCATCAGTGATTTGATGACGCGCTCCAGCTGTTCATACTCGGCAACCGTGCCGCAGCAATCCAATTGATGGTCGGCCAGTATGTCCTTTAATAACCGGACCTGATGTTCGCTTGTTAAGCCCATGATTCATATACACATCCTTTCTGTGTCATACATTGTGCAAAGCGGTGCGGTTTTATGCATCACATGAGTGTTCCGGACCGGGGAGCCTCTTTTTTTATGCAGCCGGCGCCTTTAAAAGGCGCTTGCGGCTCTTTATGTTTCATGGTATGTTGTTACTCGAAATTATAGATAGAGGTGTCAATCATATGAGAATGCGCCATAAACCTTGGGCGAATGATTTTCTGGCAGAAAACGCTGACATCGCCATCAGTGATCCGGCCCAGTATAAAGGGCGGTGGAACACGGTCTTTGGCAATGACAACCCGATCCATATTGAAGTCGGTACGGGAAAAGGGCAGTTCATTTCAGGAATGGCCAAGCAGAATCCGGATATCAACTATATCGGGATTGAGCTGTTTAAAAGCGTCATCGTCACTGCCGTCCAAAAAGTTAAGGACAGCGGGGCTCACAATGTCCGTTTGTTAAATATAGACGCGGAAACACTGAATGACGTATTTGAACGGGGAGAAATCAAGCGCGTATATCTAAACTTTTCTGACCCGTGGCCGAAAAACCGCCACGAAAAGCGCCGTTTAACATTTAAAACGTTCTTGAAAAAATACGAAGAAGTGATGGGCGAAACAGGTGAGATTCATTTTAAAACCGATAACCGCGGTTTATTCGAATACTCTCTGAAAAGCTTTTCCGAATACGGCCTGCTTCTGACGGAAGTCAGCCTTGATCTGCACAACAGCGATCCGAAGGGCAATATTATGACAGAATACGAAGAAAAATTCTCCGCGCTCGGCCAGCCGATTTACCGGGCCGAAGTTGAATGGAGAACAAAAGACAGACTCTGATGCGGGAGTCTGTTTTTTTATGCCGCCATTTGCTACCATTACATCAGGAGGGATCAAGATGGAGACATTGAATATTGGGAATATTTCATTAACATGGCTGGACGGCGGTGTAACACATATGGACGGCGGAGCGATGTTCGGCGTTGTTCCGAAACCTTTATGGTCGAGAAAATACCCCGTAAATGACAAAAACCAGATTGAATTAAGAACAGACCCGATTCTGATCAGAAAAAACGGCCTGAATATATTGGTTGACGCGGGTATCGGCCGAGGGAAGTTCTCTGATAAACAAAAAAGGAATTACGGCGTAACACAGGAATCCAATCTGAAACAATCTCTTCGTGACCTCGGGCTTTCCTGTGAGGACATTCATATTGCCGCGATGACCCATCTTCATTTTGACCATGCATGCGGCCTGACGGAGTACAGCGGAGAGGAGCTTGTCTCTGTTTTCCCGAATGCCCGCATTATCACTTCTGCAACAGAGTGGCGCGAAATGAGAAACCCTAATATCAGATCGAAAAATACATATTGGAGAGAAAATTGGGAGGCGGTACAAGATCAGGTCGAAACCTTTGAAAACGAGTATCAGCTGACAGAAGGCATTACGATGCACCACACCGGCGGCCACAGCGACGGCCACAGCGTCATCGTCTTAGAAGACGGTGGGGAGGCGGCTGTGCATTTTGCCGACCTGATGCCGACGAATGCGCATAAAAATCCGTTATGGGTGCTGGCCTATGATGATTATCCGATGACCTCTATTCCAGAAAAGCAGAAATGGCAGACGTTCGCGGCAGAAAAAGACGCCTGGCTGATTTTCTATCACGACGCGATTTACAGAGCGGTAAAATGGGGAGAAGATGGCGAAGTGGCCGCGTCTGTCAAACGGGAGAAAAAATAAGCGGATCGATGATTTGCCTGTATGAATTTCGGGAATAAAAGCAAACCTAAGACAAATTGCTTTGAAAGGAAGAGACAGGTGAATCAATTTCAAGTGACGAAAGATGGAGAAATCAAAACAACTCTGCGCGGATTAGAAGTGCTTTCTACGCCTTTTTTAAATAAAGGGGTGGCCTTTACACAGGAGGAAAGAAAGGAACTCGGGCTCGAGGGGTTTCTGCCGCCGAAAGTATTGACAATCGAAGAGCAGGCGAGGCGGGCCTACGAACAATTCAGTTCGCAGCCTGATGAGCTGAGCAAAAATGTCTACTTGACCGCTCTCCATGATCGGAATGAAACGTTATTTTACAGGCTGTTAAATGATCATTTAGGCGAAATGCTGCCGATCGTATATACGCCGACCGTCGGCACCGCGATCCAGCGTTACAGCCATGAGTACAGAAAACCCCGCGGTCTGTATTTGTCAATAGATGATCCTGAGGGAATGCGCGCCGCATTTCAGCAGTTCGGAAAAAATGAAAACATTGACTTAATCGTTGCCACAGATGCGGAGGGCATTCTGGGAATCGGTGACTGGGGCGTCGGCGGCATCGCCATTTCTGTCGGAAAACTCGCGGTGTATACGGCGGCGGCCGGAATTGATCCGTCACGAGTGCTTGCGGTCGTATTGGACGCGGGGACAAATCAGGAAAGCCTCTTAAATGACCCGCTGTATGTCGGAAACCAGCATTCAAGAGTGCGCGGCGAGAAATATGACCGCTTTATTGATGAGTATGTCTCGCTTGCCCGGGAAACATTCCCGAATGCGCTGCTTCATTGGGAGGATTTCGGTACGGCTAACGCCCGCGGCATATTAAAACGGTATAAAGATAAAGTCTGTACGTTTAACGATGACATTCAAGGAACGGGCGCGGTATCGCTTGCAGCTGTTTTAGCGTGTGCAAAAGCATCAAAAGTGCCTTTAAAAGAGCATAAAGTCGTCGTCTTCGGCGCGGGAACGGCCGGTATCGGAATTGCTGAGCAGCTGCGCGAAGCCATGGTGCATGACGGATTAAGCGAAGAAGAATCCTACAGCCATTTTTGGTGTATCGACAGAAACGGATTGTTAACGGATGATATGAAGGACTTGCGTGATTTTCAGGTTCCGTACGCGCGCCCTGCTGATGAAGTGAAAGAGTACGGCCGCAGCGGTGAAGGCGGATCAATTGATCTGGCGGAGACTGTGCGTCAGGCCAAGCCGACGATTCTGATCGGCACATCCACCGTATCAGGCGCATTTACGGAAGAAATCGTCAAAGAAATGGCCTCGCATGTCAAACGGCCGGCTATTTTGCCGATGTCAAACCCGACGACATTATCAGAAGCAAAACCTGAAGATTTGATTAAATGGACGGAAGGCCGCGCGCTTGTCACTACGGGTAGTCCGTTTCCGCCTGTTGCGTATAACGGCGTTACCTACCATATCGGACAGGCGAACAACGCGCTCGTATTCCCGGGACTCGGACTCGGCACGATTGTGACAAAAGCAAGGATCATTACGGACAATATGTTCGTTGCCTGCGCGAATGCCATCGCCGGTATGGTGGATGTCGGCAAGCCGGGGGCGCCGATGCTTCCGAAAGTGGAGGATCTCAGGACGGTATCGGCAACTGTGGCGGTAGCTGTAGCTAAAGCGGCCATTCAGGACGGTGTAGCGGAAACGGAACCCGAGGATCTGATCCAAGCGGTGCAGGATGCGATGTGGCACCCCGTATATAAACGAATTCGGCCGATGTAACCGAATAAAGCCCAAAACGCTGATGGTTTTGGGCTTTATTTTTTGCTTGTCCGAATTATGAGGCGACAGAATCAATGACATCGACAATCTGGCCTGTTTTTGCATTGACCATAACTTCATATTGCTCCAGTTCGCCGAATGCCGAACGTGTCACGCCGGTTTTGTATACCTGGATGGTTTCTCCGTTTACCTGGTAGGGCTCGGGCTCTGTGTAAATCCATGATCCGTCTATCGGCCCGCGCTGTTTAAAAGCCGCTTTCACGATACGGAGCGCTTTTTCTGAAGAGATATAAGGTTTCATCGCATACTTTTTCACTGCGATGGCAGCGCATAATCCGACTCCTGCACCTAAGAGAAAATGACGTAATTTCAATATGAAGCACCTCCAATTATGTCGTAGTTTTTATTATACAGAAGATGCCAGACGGTGTTAAGTAAAGCGGCGGTTTTCCAGCCCATTCAATCTGAGCGCTTGGAAAACGGTTGTTTTTCTAATAAAATAAAAGCATTACATAGAAATGAGGGGAAAATATGAATGAGGAAACGAAAACGCTTTTCCGGACGCTGACGCAGCTTCCCGGCGCACCGGGAAATGAACATCAGGTCCGCTCCTTTATGAAACGGGAGCTTGCGAAATATGCGGATGACATCGTGCAGGACAGACTCGGAAGTGTTTTCGGAGTAAGGCGCGGCGCTGAAGATGCGCCGACCGTTATGGTAGCCGGCCATATGGACGAAGTCGGGTTTATGGTAACGCAGATTACGGATAACGGCATGCTGAGATTTCAGACGCTCGGTGGCTGGTGGAGTCAGGTGCTGCTTGCCCAGCGCGTCGAGGTGCAGACGGATAACGGACCGATTATCGGCGTCATCTCAAGCATCCCTCCCCACATTTTAACGGATGCCCAGCGCGCAAAGCCGATGGAGATCAAAAATATGATGATTGATATTGGTGCCGATGACAGAGAGGACGCGGTCAAAATGGGGATCAGACCGGGACAGCAGGTCGTGCCTGTCTGCCCGTTCACCCCGATGGCCAACGAGAAGAAAATATTGTCCAAAGCGTGGGATAACCGCTACGGCTGCGGGTTAAGCATTGAACTATTAAAAGAGCTGCACGGAAAAGACCTGCCGAACAATCTGTACGCCGGGGCCACCGTTCAGGAGGAAGTCGGCTTGAGAGGGGCGCAGACAGCGGCCAACATGATTCAGCCTGATCTCTTTTTCGCGCTTGATGCCAGCCCGGCAAATGATATGAGCGGCGATAAGGAGCTGTTCGGCCGTCTCGGCGAGGGGGTGCTGCTCCGCATTCTCGACAGAACGACGGTCATGCACCGCGGGATGAGAGAGTTCGTCCTTGATATGGCGGAAACGCACAATATCCCTTATCAATATTTCGCTTCAGGCGGGGGAACGGATGCCGGACGGGTCCACATATCAAACAGCGGGGTTCCGTCTGCCGTCATCGGCATTTGTTCAAGATACATTCATACAAATGCCGCTATCATCCATGTCGATGATTATGCCGCGGCGAAAGAAATGCTCATTAAGCTGGTCATGGCGAGTGACAAACAGACGGTCGAAACGATCAGAGAAAATGTGTAAAAAAATAAGCAGGACCGCATAAAGGCGGCCTGCTTATTCTGTTTCAAATAAATAAGAGAGTGCTTTCATCGCTTGATTGACGGTTTCGACCGTGATATTCGCTTTTCCGGAAAGCTCTTTCAGCGGATGATGAAGTTCTTTCGGACGGATGAGAATGAGCGGCTTTCCTTTTGCGATGGCATAAGAAGCATCCATCGCGGTATTCCACTGCTTATATTTCTCGCCAAACAGGGCGATCACAAAATCGGCTTTTTCCATCAGCACCTCTGTACGGAAATTGTTGATATCAGAAGCTCTGGCGTCTTTTAAAACAGAATCGGGCTGCACGCCCATAATCTCTTCTCCGATATTGTCTGAGCGTTCATGGTTTTCCATCGGGCCGACAAACGTAATCGGCAGGTCCAGCGATGTTGCTTTTTGTTTGATCTCGTCCCGCCAATTACTGTGGATTTCACCCGCTAAATACACGACAAACTGCATCTTTTGTCCCTCCTTATGTACATATTCAGATTTTCGTACGGCTACAAGCAAAATGGTAAACGAAACTTGCTTGATAATGCAAATGAAATATGATAATGATATTGCATATAGTTGGTCTTGCTGTAAACAGTCTGGTATGATCCAATTGGACAAACATCAGCATATAAAAAACTCATAATCCAGATGGAGGAATGACAATGAAAAAGATTGAAAGCACGGAAGAATTGCAAAAAGCGGTACAAGACGATTGGGCGGTATTTATGTTTTCAGCGGATTGGTGCCCGGACTGCCGCTTTGTGGAGCCGTTTCTCCCTGAGCTGGAAGCGGACTTTCCTGAATTCACTTATTACTACGTAGACCGCGATCAATTTATTGATACATGCGCGGAATGGGAAATTTACGGCATTCCGAGCTTTGTTGTGTTTAACGGAGGAAAAGAAGTGAACCGCTTCGTCAGCAAAGACCGTAAAACAAAAGAAGAAATTGAGCAATTTTTAACCGATTCCCTTGCTAAAGCATAAAGGAGGCCACGGGCTTTGAAAATGACGTCAAGGAAGCTGGCGGATTTATTAAAACAGCGCCTGCAGCACGAGAACCGATCCTTCTTTTTTGACAGAGAAAAAGACACCCTCCGTGTTGAGGATCAAACGACCAAAAAAGGCATCACATTGGAGCTCCCGCCTATCATTGCGAAGTGGGAGACGAAAAAAGAAGAAGCGATCGACGAAATCGTCTACTATGTGTCAGAAGCAATGGAGGCGATGGAAGGCAGCGGACAGGAGATGTCCGGAAAGGAAGCCGGAATCTATCCGGTCATCCGCTCCACATCATTTCCCGATCAAACGAGCGACGGCATTCCGCTCGTGTATGATGACCATACGGCCGAAACGAGAATCTACTACGCGCTTGACCTCGGCAAGACGTACCGCTTAATTGACAGCCGTATGCTCGAGAAAGAAAACTGGACAAAAGAACGGATCAGGGAGACGGCGTCATTCAATCTCCGCTCTCTTCCTTCAGTTGTGAAACAGGATACGGTTGCGGACAATTATTTTTATTTTTTCAGGGCGAATGACGGCTATGACGCCAGCCGGATTCTCAATGACTCGATTCTTCATGAATACAAGCAGGCCGCTGAAGGCGAATTGGCGATTTCCGTCCCGCATCAGGATGTATTAATACTTGCTGACATTCGAAATGAATCGGGTTATGATATTTTAGGGCAAATGTCCATGAGCTTCTTTGCAAGCGGCACGGTGCCGATTACGGCCCTTTCATTTCTGTATAATGAAGGCAGACTGGAACCTGTGTTTATCATGGCGAAAAGCCGGCCGAAAAAGGATTAGAAAGGATTTTTCTTATGAACGCTTTTTACAATAAAGAAGGTGTGGGAGATACGCTTCTGATCTCTCTTAAAGATGCGGCACGCGAAGAAATCGGCTATGTAAGAGAAGGCGATGTCGTCAGAATCTTTAACAAAGAAACAAAAGAAACGACGGGCTTTAATATTTTTAACGTGTCTTCTTATCTACAGATTGAGGACAACGGCCCCGTCGCTTTGTCTGAGACATTCGTTCAGGATGTGAATGAAATACTGAACAGAAACGGCGTTTCAGAAACGCTGACAGTTGACCTTTCTCCGAAATTTGTTGTCGGTCACGTTGAATCGAAAGAAAAACATCCGAATGCGGATAAACTGAATATCTGCCAAGTGAATGTGGGAGAGGAAACCCTCCAAATCGTTTGCGGCGCGCCGAACGTGGACAAAGGGCAAAAAGTCGTCGTCGCTAAAGTCGGCGCGGTGATGCCGAGCGGACTTGTGATTAAAGACGCTGAATTAAGAGGCGTTCCGTCAAGCGGCATGATCTGCTCCGCGAAAGAACTCGCTTTGCCGGATGCGCCGGCGGAAAAAGGGATTCTTGTTCTTGAAGACAGCCGCGAGGCCGGCGAAGCATTTCAATTCTAACTCCCATAAATAAGCGCACAGAATCGAATGATGTGAGAGAAAGCCGTTAAGCAGGCCTGCTTAACGGCTTTCTTCAGTTGGGAGCTTAATCTTTTCTGAGCCGCCCGGCAATGGTATACTAAATATCGTCCCAGACTACTAAAAAGGGAGTTAGAGAGTGATTAAACATGAGTTGGCTGAATAAATTTTTTGACTTATTTTTAGGTGAAAAAGAAGAAGAGCATGAACGTGAACCAAACACGCATGCCCAAATCCCGAAACAGCAGATACCGGATCAGCCAGAAGGCAAATTCACGCGCATGGAAGATCCTAAAATATATTACGAATATCCGAAAGGGAATTTCCGCTTCCCTGTCGTTCCGGACGGCTATAAGCGAACGGAGCAAAACCAAAGACAGCGGGAAAGGCACGAACGCCGCCAGCCGTCCCGGGATTATGCCGCCGGGAAGGAGCAAACCGAGCGGAAACAGCATACACATAAAGAGCCTGATACGGTGAAAAAGCCGTTTAAACCGTCATCCATTCCTTCACCGGTTTACGGCTTTCAATCTCAGCACAGCATAAAAAAAGCGCCTATATCCGAAAAGCGGCGTGAAGAGAACGTAACATTGCTGTCAGAGGAGGAATTTGTTCCGCCAAAAGCCGGTCAGGAAACGGAAAAAGAGCCCGTCTTCACAACATCCGGCATAACAAAACAGACGAATGACCGGCCAGAACAGTTTACGAAACAAGAAACGGAAGAAATCCCGGCCGTTAAAAAAGAGGAGCTTCACACCGAGGCTGAGAATGCAAAAGAGCAAGTGTTTGCAGCAGCAGAACCGCAGCAGACTGAAGAGCGGGAGCACACGGAAAGCGCGGAGTCAGCCGGCTTTACAGAAGAACAAGAGCATGAACAAACCCGCCCGCAGCCTATTAAAGAGCCTGAGGATGAAGTATCCCGAACGGCTGAAAACACAGAGGAACAAGCGGCGCCGCAGGAGGAACATCAGGAGCCTGAGCCGGAAAAAGCACCGCCTTATGAAACCGCAGAAGAAACGGCGTATACATACACAGAACCCGGATACGATGAGGAAGTTCAGCCGCAGTCTGAAGACAAGCCCGAATCAGCTGAAACCGACGCGGAACAGGAAGCAGACTCTCAGCCTGAGTACAATGAAGTCACGCGGCATTCAGACCCCGAGCCTGAACCTGCAAGCATCGAGACGGCCGATGCCCCGTCCCGGCCTGCCGAAGAAAAAACAGAGCATCACGGACAGCCTCAGACTGTGAAAAAAGCGGAGCGGCCGAAAGAGCGCAATGTACCGTTTAACGTCATGATGCTTAAAAGCGATAAACACAAGCAGGCGAAGACGCCAGAGGGCGGAGCGAGCTATGTCTTTCCGAATCTGTCGCTTCTGGACGTACCGCCGGCGCAAAGACATGACGACCAATCGTGGATTGAAGAACAGCGCGAGCTTTTAAACGTTACACTGAAAAACTTTAATGTGCGCGCCCAAGTCGTTCATGTCACACAAGGCCCGTCCGTCACACGTTTTGAAGTGCATCCTGAGCCCGGGGTGAAAGTAAACAAAATTACAAACTTAGCAGATGATATTAAACTGAGCCTGTCTGCCAAGGATATTCGGATTGAGGCGCCGATCCCCGGTAAAAACACGATCGGCATTGAAGTTCCGAACCGCGTAAGCAAAGTCGTTGATTTAAGGCAGATGATCAGAAGCGCCGCTTTCAGGACGAATCCGTCTCCGCTTACAGCCGCGCTCGGTGTCGATATTTCCGGAAACCCGGTCGTCATTGATTTGAAAAAGATGCCGCACGGGTTGATAGCGGGTGCGACAGGATCGGGAAAAAGCGTCTGCATCAATACCATTTTGGTCAGTCTGCTTTATAAGGCGGATCCGAGTGATGTCAAAATGCTTCTGATTGATCCGAAAATGGTCGAGCTTGCGCCTTATAACCAAATTCCGCATTTGGTCAGCCCCGTCATCACGGACGCCAAAGCCGCGACCGCCGCGTTAAAATGGGTTGTGGAAGAGATGGAACGGCGATATGAACTGTTTGCCCATTCGGGTGTGAGAGATATCGGCCGCTTTAATGAATTAACCGCCGATCATAAGACAGGCGAAAAGCTTCCATACCTCGTAGTGGTCATTGATGAGCTTGCCGATTTAATGATGGTCGCGCCGAACGATGTGGAAGAAAGCATTGCCAGAATCGCGCAGAAAGCGAGAGCCTGCGGCATTCATCTGCTTGTCGCGACACAGCGTCCGTCTGTCGATGTCATTACCGGAATGATCAAGGCAAACATACCGACGAGGATTGCATTCTCCGTCTCAAGCCAGGTAGATTCCAGAACAATCATCGACATGGCGGGAGCGGAAAAGCTGCTCGGAAAAGGCGACATGCTGTACTGGGAAAACGGTACCGGAAAACCGGTGCGCCTGCAAGGCAACTTTGTATCCGACAGAGAAATTGACCGCGTCGTCTCTCATGTCAGAAAGCAGCTGCCGCCTTCTTATTTGTTTGAACAGGAAGAACTGATCAGGCAGGGAACCGCCCTCAAGGAAGAAGACGAACTGTTTCCTGAGGCGTGCCAATTCGTCGTGGAGCAAAACAGCGCCAGCACCTCAAGCCTTCAAAGAAGGTTCAGAATCGGTTATAACCGCGCCGCGAGGCTGATTGACATGATGGAAGCCGAAGGCATGATCTCAGAAGCGAAGGGCAGCAAACCCCGTGAAGTGCTGATTACGGCCGCTGACATTGCTCAAGAATAAGAATATCGTTCATTTTTCTCACAAACATGGTATGATAGTGGATGGACCATCAAAACTGCATCACTGTCACGCGCTGAAATATCATGCGGCAGGTTTAATCAAAAAGAAAGTTACAGATACTGACGATAACGTAAAAATAAATGGAAGCGCCGCTGTGCGGGCTTTTTGCCCGCGGCGGTCGCAAAATGAAATGAGCGTCATATACTGGGGAACAGATAGACGTTTGTTGGAGGTACGATTATGACTGTTTATCATTTTGTTGGAATAAAAGGGACAGGTATGAGCCCGCTTGCTCAAATCCTGCATGATACAGGGTATCAGGTGCAGGGATCGGATATCGAGAAGCAGATTTTCACTCAGGCTGCCCTTGAAAAAAGAAATATCCCGATCTATCCGTTCAGCGCCGATAACATCAAACCCGGTTTAACGGTAATCGCCGGAAACGCATTCCCTGATTCTCATCCGGAAATCGCAAAGGCGCTCGCTGAAGGGATTCCTGTCATCAGATATCATAAATTTTTAGCTGAATATATGAAAAAATACACAAGTGTCGCGGTAACGGGCGCACACGGCAAGACGTCCACAACGGGCCTCTTGGCACACGTGATGCAGCAGGCGAAGCCGACTTCGTTTCTTATCGGGGACGGAACGGGCAGAGGAAATGAAAGCAGCGAATACTTTGTATTTGAAGCCTGCGAGTACCGCCGTCATTTCTTAAGCTATCAGCCTGATTATGCGATTATGACGAATATTGATTTTGACCACCCTGATTATTTCGCCAACATTGACGATGTGTTTGATGCTTTCCAAAACATGGCGCTTCAAGTCAACAAAGGCATCATTGCCTGCGGTGATGACGAGTACCTGCCGAAAATTCACGCCAATGTGCCTGTCGTGTATTACGGCACGGGAGAAGAAAATGATTTTCAAGCGAGAAACATCGTAAAAAATACGGAAGGCACGACATTTGACGTCTTTGTCCGCAATACGTTTTACGATACGTTCTACATCCCGGCATACGGGCATCACAATGTCCTCAATTCCTTAGCGGTCATTGCGCTCTGCCACTATGAAGAGATAGACGTGAACATGATTAAGCTCGGGCTTGAATCATTCGGCGGCGTCAAACGCAGATTCAATGAAAAAGTGATCGGCAGCCAGGTACTGATCGACGACTACGCCCACCATCCGACTGAAATCAAAGTCACGATTGAGGCGGCGCGCCAAAAATATCCCGAACGTGAAATTATCGCGGTATTTCAGCCGCATACGTTTACACGGACGCAATCATTCCTGGATGAATTCGCAGAAAGTTTAAGCGCGGCCGATCGCGTGTATCTGTGTGACATTTTCGGCTCTGCCCGCGAGAACGTCGGCAAGCTCACGATCACGGATCTTCAGGAAAAAATCGATAACGCAGAACTCATTGAAGAAAATGACACATCCGTGTTAAAAGCGCATGAAGGTGCAGTGCTGATCTTCATGGGCGCCGGAGACATTCAAAAATATATGAGAGCCTATGAAAACGTCATAGCGTAACGAAAAAGCAGTGGGGCTCTCACTGCTTTTTTGCGCGTGCTGCAAAGGGATTTACCGAGAAACGGAGAAATAGTATACATACAGATCTTTCATATATGTTTATCATTTTAAGAATTGGGTATATACCACTATATCCTGCATTAAGGAGGTATTAGATGATCATCATTCTTTACTTAAGCGTCGCACTCATTGCCGTTGCATTTCTCATTCTCGTCATCTATCTGTCCAAAACATTAAAGTCCGTGCAGATGACTTTAACAAACGTTGCCTCGACTTTAGACGGCCTTGAAGGGCAGATGAAAGGCATTACCGCAGAGACAACCGAGCTGTTACATAAGACAAACCGTCTCGCGGAAGACATTCAGGAAAAATCAGAGAAATTAAATACGGTTGTCCATGCTGTCCAGGAAGTGGGAACTTCCGTCCAGCAGTTTAATACATCCATAAAGCAGGCAGCAGGTTCCGTTACGGCCTCTGTAAGAGAGAATCAGGATAAGATCAGTCAGGTTGTCACCTGGAGCCAGGCCGCTATGGAAATATGGGACAAGTGGAAGCAAAAGAAAAAAACATCGCTTTAATCATAAGAAAAATCCACTAAGGAGGAATCATAATGAGCAAAGATGGAATCAATAGTAAGGATTTTTTAATCGGAACGCTGATCGGGGGAATTATCGGCGCGACAACGGCGTTGTTTCTGGCGCCTAAATCAGGTAAGGAGCTGCGCGACGATCTCGGCAGTCAGGCTTCTGCGTTAAAGGATAAGACGGACAGAATGACGGCCGACGCGAAAGAAAAAGGCTCTCAATATGTCAGCATCGCCAAAGACAAAACATCTAATATCACCCAGCTGGTAGCTGATCAGTCAGGCCAGATTATGAATAAAGTGAAGGATTTAAAAGACCGTTCTAAGAGCACACTAACCGAGAAAGCCGAAGAGACGAGAAGCGAAATGCAGGACACGGCCCAAAGCATCAAGGCCGAAGCGGAAGACGCCGGGGAAAAAGCCGGTCAGGCAAATCGCTGATCTTCAATAAGGAGAGATAACCGACATGACAAAACAGCTGATATCGTCTGAAGAAGAGTTCAAAAATGCCGCTGAGAAAGAAAACACGCTGGTGTTTTTGAAACACAGCACAACCTGCCCGATCAGCCAAGCCGCGTTTCAGGAGTTTGACGCCTTTGCATCGGAGCATTCGGAAGTGCCTTCTTATTACCTGCAGGTGCAGGACAGCCGGCCGCTTTCAAACTATATCGCCGAGGTATACGGCGTGAAACATGAAAGCCCGCAAGTATTCGTCATTGCAAACGGCGAAGTGAAATGGCACGCGTCTCATTCACAAATCACAAAAAACGCAATAGAGCAGCACCTTTCATAATTGCTGGCCGCCGGTTGATACCGGCGGTTTTTTTTTGAAAAAAACTATTGATCATTTCAGCCGGATCATGTAGGATATCAATATATACTGCTTCAACGCATAAAAGCTTAAAAGCGTTTTTGTGATAAAGTCGAATGTGAAAAAATTTATTATTTCATATTCCTATTTTCGCATAACTGTAGTAAGATGCATGTTAACCATTAAAATAAAACATAGCATAGAAGGGATGAAAAAGATGAGCAACAAGGAATTAGAGAGCCTAAGACAGCAGGCAGACGCACTAAACTTAGAAATCCTTAAATTAATCAATGAACGCGGAGCCGTTGTAAAAGAAATCGGTAAAGCAAAGGAAGCACAGGGTGTCAACCGATTTGACCCTGTCAGAGAGCGTACAATGCTTAACCGCATTATTGAAAGCAATGACGGCCCATTTGAAAACTCAACGATCCAGCATATTTTCAAAGAAATTTTCAAAGCCGGACTTGAACTTCAAGAAGAGGATCACAGCAAAGCGTTGCTCGTCTCCCGGAAGAAAAAAGCAGAAGATACGATCGTTGATATTAAAGGTGAAAAAATCGGTGACGGCGATCAGAGATTCATCGTCGGACCTTGTGCCGTAGAAAGCTATGAGCAGGTTGCCGAAGTAGCGGCCGCAGCGAAAAAACAAGGCATTAAAATCCTGCGCGGGGGCGCGTTTAAACCCCGCACAAGTCCGTATGATTTCCAAGGTCTCGGCGTAGAAGGCCTGCAAATTCTTAAACGCGTCGCTGATGAATATGACCTCGCGGTGATCAGTGAAATCGTAACGCCCGCCCACATTGAGCAAGCGATTGATTACATTGACGTCATTCAGATCGGCGCGCGGAACATGCAAAACTTTGAATTGCTGAAAGCCGCCGGTTCCGTTAAAAAGCCGGTATTGTTAAAACGCGGTCTTGCCGCAACAATTTCAGAGTTCATCAATGCAGCTGAATACATCATGTCACAAGGAAACGACCAAATCATTCTTTGTGAGCGCGGAATCAGAACGTACGAAACGGCAACGAGAAACACACTCGACATTTCTGCCGTGCCGATTTTGAAACAGGAAACTCACTTGCCGGTGTTTGTTGACGTCACACACTCAACAGGCCGCCGTGATCTCCTGCTTCCGACAGCAAAAGCGGCGCTTGCGATCGGCGCTGACGGCGTGATGGCCGAAGTTCACCCTGATCCTTCCGTTGCCCTTTCAGACTCTGCGCAGCAGATGGATATACCTGAATTCGAGAAATGGCTGAACGAATTAAAGCCAATGCTGAAAGTAAAAGCATAATACAACGTTCCGCTCTTTAAAGGCCGCCTCGCGCGGCTTTTTTTTCGTATCTTCATTTTATTTAATTATAAAATGAAAGTGAACGTTTTCATCACTGGGAAAAACGTGTATAATTTCATGAGAGATATTTAAATTTGATGAATAATGAAAAATAATGTACACTACTGACTTACGCTTACAATCATAAACGACAGAATGCGAAATCGTACGACATTTCTTTACATAAAGTGTTTATGCTATAGATAAGGATAAGTGTATCCAGTAAAAGGAGTGGTTTCAGTGAGCAACATTACGATATACGATGTGGCCAGAGAAGCAAATGTCAGTATGGCGACTGTTTCCCGCGTCGTGAACGGCAACCCGAATGTAAAACCGACGACCAGAAAAAAAGTATTGGAAGCCATTGACCGGCTCGGCTATCGCCCGAATGCGGTGGCAAGAGGGCTTGCAAGCAAAAAAACGACTACGGTCGGCGTCATCATCCCTGATATCTCAAGCATTTTCTACTCTGAACTTGCGCGTGGAATTGAAGATATCGCGACGATGTACAAATATAATATTATTTTAAGCAACTCGGACCAAAATCTTGAGAAAGAACTACATCTGTTAAATACGATGCTCGGCAAACAAGTGGACGGTATCGTATTTATGGGCGGCAACATTACGGACGAGCATGTCGAAGAATTTAAGCGCTCTCCTGTGCCGATCGTCTTGGCGGCATCAGTGGAAGAACAGGGCGAGACGCCTTCTGTCGCCATTGATTATGAACAGGCGATTTATGATGCCGTTAAGCTTTTCATTGATAAAGGGCATCGCGATATTGCATTCGTCTCCGGACCGATGCAAGAGCCGATCAACCGTTCGAAAAAACTGCAAGGGTACAAACGGGCGCTTGAAGAAGCGGCGATTCCGTTTAACGAGCAATTCGTAGCGGAAGGCGATTACACCTATGATTCCGGTATGGAGGCGCTTCAAAGCTTGATGGGCCTTGACCGGAAACCGACGGCGATTCTTTCTGCGACGGATGAAATGGCCCTCGGCATTATCCATGCGGCCCAAGATCAAGGTCTTTCGATACCTGATGATCTTGATATTATCGGTTTTGACAATACGAGATTGAGCCTGATGGTCCGCCCTCAGCTTTCAACAGTCGTGCAGCCTACGTACGATATCGGCGCCGTGGCGATGAGACTTTTGACAAAACTGATGAACAAAGAGCCGGTTGAAGAGCAGATCGTCGAATTGCCTCACCGCATCGAATTAAGACAATCAACCAAGTCATAAAAAAACGGAAAAGCAAGCTTCACTCTGAGGGGTGGAATCTTGCTTTTTTACTTGAGTAAGGAGAAGATATGAAACGTTTTGATTATCTGACGCCCGTTGGCTTTATGTTAGGCTGTATTATTGTCGCAATCGGTATTCTGTCAGGGACGGGACTGGCGGGAATCAGTTCATTTTTAGATCTGACTTCTTTTTTAATCGTCACAGGCGGCCTTGCTGCGGCGATCTTTATCAGCTTTCCGCCGAGGGATTTAAAGAAAACCCCTTCTGTTCTGAAACAGGTATTCTCCCGTCAGGATGACAATGTGAAAGAGCTTGTCAGAGTATTTGTCAGCCTTTCGGAGCAGGCGCGCAGGCAGGGGCTTCTGTCTCTGGATGACCAGGCGCGTGAGATCAAGGATCCGTTTTTAAAAAAAGGCCTTTTGCTTGCGATTGACGGCTGGGACGAGGAAACGATCCGGCTGGTGATGGATTCTGAGATCGCCGCGATGGAAGAAAGACACAGAAAAGGAAGACGCGTTTTTGAAAAAGCCGGTGATTTCGCACCTGCCTGGGGAATGATCGGGACGCTCGTCGGACTCGTTCTCATGCTCAAAAACTTAAATGACCCGCACACCCTCGGACCGAACATGGCCGTTGCGCTATTGACGACGCTGTACGGAGCGCTGCTTGCCAACTTGGTGTTTGTCCCAATCGCGGCAAAGCTTGAAGAAAAAACGGAAAGTGAAATTTTCATCAAACAGGTCATGATCGAAGGGGTTGTCGGCATCCAATCGGGCAAAAATCCCCGCAACCTCGAAAGTCAGCTCGTCGTCTTCAGCTCAAGAGAAGACTGGCGTAAAGGACAGCCTGCGAACAAGAAAAAGGGCGCTGTCCATGAAGCTTAGAAAAGAGCGTTTTGAAAGAAGAAACAAACCGGAACATTCCGGCGGTTCACCGAGATGGATGGTGACGTTCGCTGACTTGATCACGCTCATTCTCGTGTTCTTTATATTGCTTTTTTCGATGTCGCAAATAGACGCGGAAAAATTTCAATCTGCCGTTTCATCGATTCATACAAACGGCAGCGGGGGTGAACCGTCGTCATCAGACAAAGCAAACGAAAATAAAGAACAGGATTTGCTGTTACAAAACGTGAAGACATACATAAAAGCGCATCATTTGAGTTCGAAATTGACGGCGAAGCGCGATGAGCGCGGAGTGGTTCTGGTGCTTCAGGAGGCCGTTCTGTTTCAGACAGGAAAAGCGGATGTGCTGAAAAACGCCGAGCCGGTTCTGCATCAGATCGCGGTGCTTTTAAAAACAATTCCGAATGACATACAGGTAGAAGGCCATACGGACAGTCGCCGGATTTCCACCTATCAATTTCCGTCAAATTGGGAGCTGTCGTCTGCAAGAGCGGCGAGTGTGATCCGGTATTTTACCGCGAATGAAGACTTTTCCGCCAAACGGTTTATCTCTGCCGGGTATGCGGATACGAAACCTGTGAAGGACAACAAAAGTCCCGGACATATGAAAGAAAACCGCCGTGTAGAAATTGTGATCAAAAAAACGACCTCCTCATAAGGTCGTTTTTTATTTAGTCTTATACCGCTGCTCATACCGGATGGAAAAAAGTGCTTTTTCCACGGTTTGGGCATTTTTTTCTGAAATTTCTTCTTTGCGGGGAATCGGAGGATATAATTGTTCAGGATCACTCCAAAAAGCGGGCAACGTGCAGGGGGAGTGCTTCTGCCATTTATCAATCCATTTCTGCGGTATGCGCTCCCCGGGATCAATCCCTTTCATCTCAAGCCAAATGCGGCTCCACGCTCTCGGGACGACTCTCCAAATATCGTATCCGCCGCCGCCGACCGCGATCCATCTGCCGCTGCAATATTGATGGGCTAATGAATGAGCGAGCCGCGGGATCTCCTGATAAATGGAGATTGTATTGGACAGGTGTGTCAATGGGTCGTAATAATGGGCGTCCGCACCGTTTTGGGTAAGAATCACATCCGGCTTAAAAAAAGCCGCGATTTCTGAGGCGGCCGTATTGTAAGCGTGAAGAAAGGAATCGTCCTCTGTGAAAGCGTCCAGCGGAATGTTAAAAGAATAGCCGTAGCCTTGCCCGCTTCCTTTTTCCAGTACCTGTCCCGTCCCGGGAAATAAATAACGCCCGGTCTCGTGAAAAGAAACAGTGCAGACATCAGACCTGTCGTAAAACGTAAATTGAACGCCGTCGCCGTGATGGGCGTCTGTATCAATGTATAGCACTTTTGCCCCGTAGTTCTTCTGGATGTATTGGATGGCCACGGCGCTGTCATTATAGATACAAAAGCCTGAGGCCCTGCCGCGGAAGCCGTGGTGAAGGCCGCCTCCTAAATTGCAGGCGTGCCTTGCTTGTCCCGTCATGACATAATCAGCCGCCGTTAAGGTGCCGCCCACCAGAAGTGACGCGGCTTCATGCATGCCGGCAAAAACGGGGGTGTCTTCCGTTCCGAGACCGTAGCTTTCTCCTTCTGCGGCAGGGAGCCGGCCCGCACCCGCTAGTTCCACCGCCTGTATATAATCCTCCGTATGAACGAGAGCCAGCTCTTCTTTAGCGGCCGCGCGCGGTGTGACGATATCTCCTTCGTCAAACGCATCCGCCGCCTGAAGCAGATCGTATGTTAAAAGCACACGACGCTGATTGAACGGATGTTCCTGATGAAATTGATACGTCTGATAAGAAGGCGAGTAAACAAAAACGCTGTCTCTCATGGCTGATCCCTCAAATGTTTCGGCCATAAGACATTGTATCCGGCTTCTTGAACGGCACGGATAAAAGGGAGCGGATTCATCGTCTTCACCCGGAAGACGAGAATGTTCGACCCGGCGGAATCATGGGGATAGACGAGCACACTCAGGATTTGCAGCTGAAGATCACGGCACATGCAGCTGAGATCAGCAAGGCTTTTTGTCATATCCGTCACCAGGATTTCCACCTGTGATCCCGGCTGGGCCGCGCCTGTCAGGCTGACGAAAGTCCGGAGCACGTCGGTTTTCGTTAAAATGCCCGTCAGCTTATGGTTTACCGTAATCGGCAGACAGCCGATGCCGTGCTCATAAAAGGAAGCGGATATTTCTTCTACAAAGTCAAGCGGATGAGCGCAGATGACATTCCGCTTCATAATGGTCTCCACTTTGTTTGTCAGAAACGCGCCGCGTTCCTTTTGTTCAAAGCTGCCGGGGCCGGCCTGTTTAATGTCTCTGTCTGTGACAATACCGATGACGTGCAGCTCGTCGTCGATGACAGGGAGATGGCGGATATGATATATCTTCATTTTACGGACGGCTGTTTCAATGGAGTCGTGTTTTGAGACGGTGATGACGTCCCGTTTCATGATTTGTTCTGCAATCATCTTTTTATCCCCTTTGTATGTCAGTCAATACATAAATCGCTGATAAAAACGAAGCCTGTCGAACTGTTCAATTGACTCCTGACTGACGTGCCTGCCGATGCGGGCCATCAGACAATTGGCCGGGTGAGAGCTGATTTCCGGTTCATCCGTTGCGAACCAGACAAGACCCCCGGCATTCATCATCTTTTCCATGATCTTTCTGTATTCCCACACATCTTTTTTCATTCCTTTTAAATCCCAATGCCAGTAATATTCCGTCGTCATGATGATGTACCATTCCATCTGTTCATCCATCATGCTGACTGTCAGCAAAGTTTTTCCGACAGAACAGCCCCTGTAGCCGGGAGCGACCTCGATCGCCCCGAGTTCAAGGAGGTCTTCCATATTTCCGTCAGACCACCGTTCAAGCGGATCAGGATATAAATACGTCACATAGCCGATAATCGTCTGTCCGTCCCTGGCAATAATGATCCGACCTTCAGGAAGCCCGGCGATCTCGATTAACGCTTTGTGCTGTTCATGAGGAAGGCGAAAGGCTGTCAGGCCTTCATGAAACTCATACTGTGCTAGGTCCTCTGGAGGAACGGGCCCTTCTACCAAAAGAGGGCCGGCTGCTGTCTGAATTGTTGAAGAATGGTACGTTTTATGATGTTTCACTGATTCACCGCCTGTCGGTTCTTAATAAAAACACATCTCTTTTAAGCATAACAAAATATAAAGCGTTTTCAATAGTGTTGTAATTTATATTTTAAAAATTGAGAAAACTGTGAACATCTACTATAATTAGTCTATAGATAAGCAAAGGGGGATGTTGCATGAATTTGAAAGCGTTGCCGGCGGAAAAGGGGAATTATCATCTGCGAAATTATGAGGAAACGTACCGCAGCTTCGATTGGAAAGAGGTCGAAGCTGCATTTTCCTGGCATCAGACGGGGAAGCTGAATGCGGCGTACGAAGCGATTGACCGTCATGCCGAATCATTTCGAAAAAACAAAGTAGCGCTATATTACAAGGACGCAAACCGGGATGAAAAATACACATTTAAAGAAATGATGGAGGAATCGAACCGGGCGGGAAATGTACTGAGACGGTATGGAAACGTGGAAAAAGGGGACCGCGTTTTTATTTTCATGCCGCGTTCGCCGGAGCTTTACTTTATCATGCTCGGCGCAATTAAAATCGGTGCGATCGCCGGTCCTTTATTTGAAGCATTTATGGAAGGCGCCGTCAAAGACCGCCTCTTGAACAGCCAGGCAAAGGTTGTCGTGACAACACCTGAACTGGCCGAACGGATTCCGGCGGACAGCCTGCCCGACCTCGAGCATATTTTCATTGTCGGCGGCAGCAAAGAAGCGGGAGATAAAATCATTCATTATGATAAAGCGGCTGAGGGAGAAAGCACGAGACTTGATATTGAATGGATGGACAGAAGAGACGGCTACCTGCTTCACTACACATCAGGATCTACCGGAACGCCTAAAGGTGTGCTCCACGTTCATGAAGCCATGATTCAGCAATACCAGACCGGCAAGTGGGTGCTTGATCTTAAAGAAGACGATATTTACTGGTGCACTGCGGACCCGGGCTGGGTGACCGGGACGGTGTACGGGATATTTGCGCCGTGGCTGAACGGAGCGGCGAATGTAATCGTCGGCGGCAGATTCAGTCCGGAAAACTGGTACGGCACGATCGAGAAGCTCGGTGTCAGCGTCTGGTACAGCGCTCCGACGGCTTTCAGAATGCTTATGGGCGCCGGAGATGAAATGGCATCCAAATTTGACCTTACTTCACTTCGTCACGTCCTGAGTGTCGGAGAACCTTTGAACCCCGAGGTCATCAAGTGGGGACATAAAGTATTCGGCAAGCGCATCCACGACACGTGGTGGATGACAGAAACGGGCGGACAGCTCATTTGCAATTATCCTTGCATGGAGATCAAGCCGGGTTCAATGGGGAAACCGATTCCGGGAGTGGAAGCGGCGATCGTTGACAATCAGGGAAATGAGCTTCCGCCGTACCGAATGGGGAATCTCGCCATTAAAAAGGGCTGGCCGTCGATGATGGATTCCATTTGGAACAACAAAGAGAAATATGATTCTTATTTCATGCCGGGCGGCTGGTATGTTTCCGGAGATTCTGCTTATATGGATGAAGATGGTTATTTCTGGTTCCAAGGCAGAGTCGATGATGTCATCATGACATCCGGCGAGCGCGTCGGCCCGTTTGAAGTCGAAAGCAAACTTGTTGAACATCCGGCGATTGCCGAAGCCGGCGTCATCGGAAAGCCGGACCCTGTCCGGGGAGAAATTATTAAAGCGTTTATCGCGCTCAGAGAAGGGCATGAGCCATCCGATCAGCTGAAGGAGGACATTCGCCTCTTTGTAAAACAGGGGCTTGCCGCGCATGCCGCACCGCGGGAAATTGAATTCAAAGATAAACTTCCGAAAACACGGAGCGGAAAAATCATGAGACGTGTGCTGAAGGCGTGGGAGCTGAACCTGCCGGCAGGCGACCTGTCCACAATGGAAGATTAAAGACGGCGTTGACATCGTATCTTATTTATGTTAAAAATGAGTAAGCTTCATACGAAAAGGTTTTGATTGAGACAAGTAGGGTATCTGATTGTTCAAGAGAGCTGATGGCCGGTGAAAATCAGCACATAAGATATGCCGAATACACTCATGAACCGCTTTTGCGAACAAAGCCATTCCAAGGCTTTCAGTAGTGAAAGAACGGACACGGTCCGTTATCAAAAAGAGTGATAAAAGCTTTTTTATGCTTTTATTAGTAGGGTGGTACCGCGATTATATCGTCCCTTCGTTTTAAACGAAGGGGCGTTTTTTATTTTCATAAACAAAGGAGCAGACAAAATGACTAACTTATTAGAGGATTTATCATTCCGCGGCTTAATCCAGCAAATGACGGATGAAGAAGGACTGAATAAACAGCTGAACGAGGAAAAAATCCGTTTATACTCAGGGTTTGACCCGACGGCTGACAGCCTGCACATCGGACACCTTCTGCCGATATTGACACTGCGCCGTTTCCAGCTTGCAGGCCACCATCCGATTGCGCTTGTAGGCGGCGCGACGGGACTGATTGGCGATCCGAGCGGCAAAAAAGCTGAACGTACGTTAAATACTCAGGATATCGTTGTCGAATGGTCGCAAAAAATTAAAAATCAGCTTTCCCGATTTTTAGATTTCGAGGCCGGAGAAAACCCCGCTGTCATAGCGAACAACTTTGACTGGATCGGAAAGCTGAGCATTATTGAATTTCTCCGTGACGTCGGAAAGAACTTCGGAATTAACTACATGCTTGCGAAAGATACTGTAAGCTCAAGAATTGAAACCGGAATTTCTTACACGGAATTCAGCTACATGATCCTGCAATCCTACGATTTTCTGAATCTGTACAGAGAAAAGAACTGCAAACTCCAAATCGGAGGCAGTGACCAGTGGGGCAACATCACGGCCGGTCTTGAACTGATCAGAAAATCAGAAGAAGAAGGGGCGAAAGCTTTCGGTCTTACCATTCCGCTCGTCACAAAAGCTGACGGCACGAAATTCGGCAAAACGGAAGGCGGCGCCATTTGGCTTGATAAAGAAAAAACATCGCCGTACGAATTCTACCAGTTCTGGATCAATACAGATGACCGCGACGTCGTCAAATACTTAAAATACTTTACTTTCTTATCAAAAGAGGAAATTGAAGCTTATGCTGAAAAAACGGAGACGGCTCCTGAGAAAAGAGAAGCGCAGAAACGTCTCGCTGAAGAGGTGACTGTTCTTGTACACGGCCGCGAAGCGCTTGAGCAGGCCGTTCATATCTCCCAGGCGCTGTTCAGCGGCAATATTAAAGAGCTCTCCGCTCAAGACGTCAAGGTAGGATTTAAAGATGTGCCTTCGTTTGAAAAAGACCGCTCTGAAGAACTGTCTTTAGTAGACGTGCTTGTGGAATCTAAATTGTCGCCTTCAAAACGGCAGGCCCGCGAAGACATTCAAAACGGAGCTGTTTACATTAACGGCGAGCGCCAGACGGACATCGGGCATCTTCTGACTGCGGAAGACCGCATTGAAGATCAATTTACCGTACTGCGCCGCGGAAAGAAAAAATACTTCCTGATCACGTACTGAAAATAAAAAGCAGTCCGGCCGGGGACTGACCCCCGTTTTTGAGACAGGGATCAAAACACCTTTAAGCAGCCAGCTGTCGGTATGTGACCGGCGGCTGGTTGTTTAGTTTCGTTTGAATACGAATGTTGTTATAATAGTGTATATAGGTTTCGACAGTTTGTTCTACGATGGTCGTCGTAGTGCTTTCCAACCTGTCGAGGTAGAACGTTTCAGACTTTAGTGAGGAATGAAACGATTCGATGGAGGCATTATCAGCGGGCGTCCCTTTGCGGGACATGCTCATGGTAATGCCTTTTGTTTTAACAGCTTTCTGATACTCATAAGATGTATAAACAGAACCTTGGTCACTATGTAACACACAGTTCTCTGGCAGTGCGGGCAGCTGATCAAGTGTGTGTAAGACAAAGTCTGTGTCCTGTCTATCGCCAATCGTAAAAGCAATCACTTCTCCATTGTATAAATCCAATATACTGGAAAGATACAATTGTTTCTGCCCATAAGGCAAATATGTGATATCCGTTACTAGCTTTTCCAGAGGGCGATCAGACTGAAAGTTCCGATCCAATATATTCTCGGCCACGGCATATGGCTGCCCATTCTTCTTACGCTTTTTCACCTTAACCCGGCATTGCCACTGATTCTTCTGCATAATGCGCTGAACCGTTTTATGATTCATACGCATTCCCTTTTTTAATATGGCTGATACTTGTGTTCTCGGCACAACGTGCCGATTTGTTTTTCTAAATGGTATTTAGGGTTATCTTTCATCAGATTCTTCTTCCAACGATAATAAGATGCTCGTGAGATACCTAAATGAATACAGATATCCTTTATGGTCATTGTGCTGCGCAATGCTTCTACAAGCTCGACTGGCGTTTCGCTATCAGCTTCCTTTCCAATTCGTTGTACTTTTTTAACACTTCATTCTGTTGTCTCAGATAACGATTTTCTGCCTGCAGTTTCTCTAATTCGGAAGAATACTCTGGACCTTTTCCATAAGAATATTGCTTTCCGACAGGTTGTTCGAATCGATGTGTGTCCCCAGCTTTATACCACCTGACCCATGTCTGCACCTGCGTCTTATTCTTTATATTCAATTCCTGCATGATCTCCTTCACAGGCACGCCCGCCAATCTCATTTCTACAGCCTTCTGTTTGACTTCAACCGGATAACTCACTCTTGCCCTCATAGAAAAACACCTCCAAGTCTAATTTCGGATAACAACGATCCGTTTTCAAACTTGAAGGTGTTTTTTGTTTGTCTCATATTATGGGGTCAGTCCCCCGCTCAATGCGGCAGGCTGCTTTTTTATGTTTTGTGAATACTGCACGGGGAAATGAGTACAGTACATAGTATAAGCAAAACAGGGAAGGGGTGCTGCGCCGTGAATTTCATGTTTACCATCGCAAAAGAAAGATTGCAGCGGGATCATTGGGAACAGCAGCAAAGCATAAACGCCGAAGCCAAAGCCGAGGAATCAGAGACGGAAGAAGAAAATCCGACATCATAAAGGTAAAGCCTCCATTCTGCGGAATGGAGGCTTTTGATTGTCACCATATCAGCCTGACGGCGGCCATCAGCACGACTCCCGTGATGACCGTGATGGATAAGCTTTTTGTCAGCATCGCGCAAAGCAATGTCGGGATGAGAACGATCATTGCTTTCCAATCAAAGGTCAAAGCGCTGTTTGTTTTCACAATCATGCTTTCCGTTACCAGAGCCGTCAAAATGCAAAGCGGAATAAAGGAGAGCCATTTTAAAGCCAATTCAGGCATCTGAATGTTCCGGACAAATATAAACGGAACAATGCGCGGCACAAGTGTAACAACCATGCAGCCGAGTATAATCCAGATCATTTGTGTGCTGATGCTCATTTGTCCGTCACCACCCCGATCGTTGCCACAATCACGGTTGAGACGATGACCGCGATGTGTGACGGGACGAAATACGATAACAAGACCATAAAAATGATCATATAGAGAATTAAGGAGAGGCTGTGCTTCAGCTTTTCCGAAGCGGACGACTGCAATTGCAGCACAAGCAGCGCCGCAAACATAGCGGGCAAAGCAAAGTCCAGGCCGAGCGCGTAAGGATCAGATATCCATTGTCCGAGAAGTCCGCCCATCACGCAGGAAATAACCCAGCACATGTAAGCGGTTATATTGAGGCCGTTCATCCATTTATCGTATAACCTGCCGTTCTGAGCCGCTTTGTTCACCGCTACCCCGAAAGATTCGTCAGTAAGCAAAGCCCCGAAGCCGATATTTTTCGCCAAAGAGTATTTCGTGAAATACGGCGCGATGGTCAGGCTCAGCAGAAGGTGCCGCAGATTGACGATAAACGTCGTTAAAATAATGGCGGAAATCGGACTCCCGGAAACAAGGAGCGAGCAAATAATAAATTGGGCGGCGCCGGCATAGACACACAAAGATAACAAACAAATTTCAAGAATGCTTAGATGAGAGGCAACGCCAACGATGCCGAAAGCAAAACCGATGCTCATATAGCCCAGCAGCGTAGGCACACAATCCCGCACCCCCTGTAAAAACGTATCGTTCATTTCCCGGGAAACGGCGGTTTTTTGGACTTCTGTGTTAATCATTTTTTATACTCCTTTCATAGAGATTATAATGATAACGACTAATGAAAAAATCAAAGAAAATACGGTTCACATTTATATGAACCGATTTCCGGTGACGACATGAAATAACGAATGGTTTTGTTTCATCAGGCCTTCAACTTTCTCAGCCCCGACTTCTTTCACAAGCTCCGCGAACATCAGATCGTGCCTCATATATTCCATGGCCACGAGAACGAGAGCGGGATCTTCTGATTTAATGGCCCAGGCATTCGTCTGCGGAGAAAAATTGGCGATTAAGACTTCTTTATTATCGCGGGCAGCTATCGTTAATCTTCCGCCCATCCGTTTCTCCGCCACTTCAGGAGACATATTATGATTTGTCGTATTTCCGAGCTTCACTTCCGGAGGGCCGAACACAATCGAAAAGACGGGCAATTGTTCGGCGGCGCGTTTGTTAGCGGCTTCTTGAATAAAGGGAATCTGCTGTTCCCAGACAGACAGCCACAACTCTTCCTCGGCTTTTTCAATCATATCCTTCATCTCATTGATGACATGATCATTCGTGCTGATGCGGCGGATGACATTCATCTCCTGCTCGCTTTCCAACGCCAATAACTTTTCCTCAAGGTAGCCGAATGAACTCTCGAAATCGTGCCGGAGCCGGTCGATTAATTCCTTTCCGGCCAGCGGAGCATATGTAACCGGATCAGACGGCACAATATGGACAGCGCCTTTATCAACTAATTTCCCCAATACTTCATAGATCATTGAGCGGGGGACGCCTGACCTTTTGCTGATTTCATATCCGGTAACAGGCGAGTGTTTCAACAAGCCGATATATGCTTTACATTCATATTGAGAAAATCCAAATTTCTGTAATTCTTTCAGAACATCCTCCATAAACATCCTCCGTAGTGGTTATTCATGAAACTACTATAATGTAAGCGGTTATATCTTGTCAATGGGACTTGAGTGCTGAAAGAAAGGTGCGCCTGTTTTTGTCGCTTTCCAACTTAGTTTATGGTGAGTTACATGTATGGCTTTTGTGAAAAACGTTGCCGTAGACCCACACGAATGCCGTTTGATACGATAAATTCAAGAAGTTAAAAAGAGGAGGATCACGGTGGAAAACACCTCTAAAATCGCTTTTTTATCGGTTATAAGCAATTCCCTGGTCGTCATGCTCAAAATAGTGGTGGGGATCATAACCGGATCTGTCGCGATACTTTCTGAAGCCATTCATTCTTTTTTAGATTTGATCGCCGCCTTCATTGCCTTTATCTCCGTCAGGATTTCAAAAAAGCCGGCTGATACAGGGCATCCGTACGGTCATGGAAAAGTCGAGAATCTGTCGGGGACTATCGAGACGATTCTGATTTTTGCGGCAGGGATTTGGATGATATATGAATGCGTTCAAAAACTGGTCAACCCGGCGCCGGTTCATCTGCCTGTATTGGGAATTGTTGTGATGCTTGCGGGGGCTCTCATTAATTTGATCGTTTCGAAGTTCGTAAAAAGAGAAGCCGAAAAGGTTAATTCCGTGGCAATGAAATCAAATGCCCTGCATTTACTGACTGACGTGTACACATCATTAGGCGTAGCGGCAAGCCTTTTGGTCGTTACCGTAACGGAGTGGTACATACTTGATCCCATTATAGGTATGGTGCTGGCGGTGTATATCATATTTGAAGCGTTTAAGTTAATGAAAGAAGCATTCCCGCCGCTGATTGATACCCGTTTGTCGGAAGAGGAAGAAAAAACAATTTTAAAGATTATTGAAACATTTCAACAGGAATTTATTGAAATTCACGATTTTCGTACAAGACGCTCCGGCCCGCAGGAGTATATTGATTTTCACCTGGTCGTAGCCTCTCACGTGACGATTAAAGACGTGCACGACCTGTGTGACCGCATTGAAAGAGATATTACGAATGAATTCAAACAAGCACAGGTAATGATTCACCCCGAGCCGGAGAGCGAGAGGAAGAAATAAATCGATCTTATGTTTGCGTTTGTTCCCGGCAAAATGCCTGCAAAAGGCCCGTTCCCACGGGTCTTTTTGTTGTATAAATGACCATTTCTCGCTCATATGAGAGATAAGCTTATACACGTGAGGGGTACATTTCATACGTTATGTTGTAAAGAAAAAGGGAGGTGAACAGAATTGAACGCTATTTCTGTTAAAGAAATTGAACATGGAGTTGCCGTTGCGGAAAGAGAAGGTTTAGGGGAGTATTTATACCAAGAACCGGTTTCTAAAAAATGTTCGCGCCGTTCCCGCAGCAGAAAACGGACACACCGTTCTCGCAGCAGAAGGCGGACGCATCACCGGACACACCGTTCCCGCAGCAGAAGACGGACGCATCACCGGACACACCGTTCCCGCAGCAGAAGACGGACGCATCGCCGGACACACCGTTCCCGCAGCAGACGGTCTCATCAAAAACCTAGCCGCAAACGCTGTTTTAAATGCTGACTGCAGACTCTATTACAAGTAACGGGGATCTGCTATAATGGCAAGAGAACTGCATAAAAAATCCAGTATCATCATCTGCGGACACTGAACTGACAACATGGCGCTGTTTGTTCGTGTCCGTTTTTAATGTCTAAAAAGATGGAAGGGATGACGCCGAATGAAGCTGAATGAGGATTTTTATAACTCTGAAGGAAAGACAGTCTCTTTGCCAAACATAAGCAGCAAGCTTTTGCATATCACGGACAGCGGGCATATCAGCGTTGACTTCATCAGCATAAGCAGGCTGCGGAAGGCTTCAAAAATCGCGATCTTAGGTGACAGCGTCGCCCGGGGGCTGCGTGCGGAATACGGCTTTGGTGACATTCTGAAAGACCGGACAAACGCTGAAATAACCAATCTGTCTGTCAGCGGCGTTAATATGAGCAACAACGGAAGCGATAACATTTATCAGCAGGCGCTTACAACAAAGGGACATGATGTCATCATTGTCCAGGGAACAGATGATGATTGGTGCAACCACATTCCCATCGGCACAGATGAAAAGGATATCACCACATTTTACGGTGGCTTCTGCCAAGTGATTCAGCAGCTGCGGAGCGGAAATAAAGGCGCGAGCATCATTGTGGTGACCCCAACGAGACAAGCTAAAATATCAAAAGGAAAAATCGTCCGCCGTGATACTGATAAAAATAAACTGGGCCTGAAGCTGGCTGACTATGTGAAAGCCCAAAAAGAAGCCTGCACACTCCTCTCTGTACCATATGCCGATCTATTTGATACTGATCTCATCGACCCATATAATCCCGCTTTCCGCAGCATGTGCATGTCAGAAGGTCTTCATCCGAACGAGAAAGGGCATCAAATCATATTTCAGGAAATCTGCCGGAATTATTATTACTATTATGGGTAACACTGCGCTAACAGATTATTTTCGGCTTTGCTTTTCTAAAAGCTCAATTATTCTTTGAGATGCGTGTTTTTGCGCTCTCAAAAGCGAGACGATATTACCGGTAAAACCGATTAAAATGATAAGCAGCAAAATGATCATCCACATAGCGAACCTCCTGTCGAGTGTTGAAAAACCCACTCTTTATTTTACTTATTATGGATGGGGGAGAGAATAGGTCTAACTATTGGTGTTTCTTTATAAATCCATAAAAAAATGCACAGACTGAACGGGTCTGTGCATTTTTATTCACTTATTTCAGCAGGTTCAATGATTCACGATTAAAGGCTTCCAAATCGTCAGGCGTTCTGCTCGTTACGATGTTATGGCTCACGACGACTTCTTCATCTTTATAATGTGCGCCGGCATTGATTAAGTCTTTGCGGATGCTGCGGAATCCCGTGATATCTTTTCCTTTAAGAAGGTCGGTATCAATCAGCAGCTGCGGGCCGTGGCAGATCGCGAAAACGGGTTTCTGATTTTCCACGAATGCTTTAGTGAATTCACCCGGGCGGTCATCTCCGCGCAGAAGATCCGGTGAAAAGCCTCCGGGAATCAATAACGCATCGAATTCCTTGGCGTCTGCGTCTGAGATCGCTTGATCGATCTTTACTTTCTCACCGTGCTTGCCCGTCACTTCTTTCCCTGCTTCCAAATCTATTGTCACCACACTGTGGCCCGCTTCTTTAAATGCTTCCGCCGGGCTTGTATATTCAATATCCTCAAATTGATCTGTCATCAGAACTGCGATTTTTTTGCTCATACATCATGCCTCCTGTGAATTTGTATATGACAAGAATATCAGGCGGATTCCCGCCTCACAACGTATTTGCTTATGAAAAAAGGCCCCTCTGAAAAAGAGGAGCCAAAAGGTACGGAGGTCTGCTGAAACTTACGTGTTTAACCTGAGATAAGGCAAGAAATCGAACCAATTACTTTTTGCGTCTTTTTTTCTGCTTTTTACACCCGCATTTCCCCGGATCGCCCGGATCAATGACTTCGTGAATTGTTTCTTCCTTATAAACGTGGCGGGGAACATAACGGATATGCTCTCTGTTAATGTGTTTGATGGGGTGGACGTAAACCACTTCTTTGTCAGTATACTTGTCAGTCACAATATACTTGGGGTCACAGTAATACACTTTCGATTTTTTACCCATTCATCTCACCTCCCGTACTTTATTAAATGCTGACAAGGAGGGTTTTGCATCGGACAAGTACACCATGGCAAGTCCACAATTTTTCAGCTGCAATTTCGTTTTTCTGATTTTTCCTGAATCCGCCTCAAATTGGAACGGCTAACCCTTTTTGAGCGGGGAAATCTATAAAAAAGAATTCAAAAACGATTATTTTCTCAGGTCAATCGAGATGCATACATCTTTAGGGGGATTTTTAGAATGCTCGATGAAAAAACGATTGAAATCATTAAAAGCACAGTGCCGGTCTTAGAAGAGCATGGTGAAGAAATCACAGGCCGATTTTATGACCTCCTGTTTCAGCATCACCCTGAGCTGCTGAATATCTTTAATCAGACGAATCAAAAGAAAAAAACACAGCGTACGGCCTTATCGAATGCTGTGATTGCAGCCGCAGCCAATATTGACCGGCTGGAAAACATCGTTCCCGTCGTCAAACAAATCAGCCATAAACACCGGAGTATCGGTGTTAAGCCCGAGCATTACCCAATCGTTGGAAAGTACTTGTTAATCGCGATAAAGGATGTGCTAAAAGACGGGGCTGCTCCTGAGGTCATTCAGGCATGGGAAAAAGCATACGGCGTCATTGCAGACGCTTTTATCGGAATTGAGAAGGACATGTATGAACAAGCGGAAACGCAAAAAGGCGGCTGGAAAGACTATAAGACGTTTAAAATTGATAAAAAGGTAAAAGAAAGCAAAGAGATAACGTCGTTTTATTTAAAACCGGAAGACGGACAAGTTCTCCCCGAATTCAAAGCGGGGCAGTATATCAGTGTAAAAGTATACATTCCGGACACGGGCTATACGCATATCCGCCAATACAGCTTATCCGATGTGTCCGGTAAGGATTATTACCGGATTTCCGTGAAAAAAGACGGAATTGTTTCTTCATATCTGCATGACCAATTACACGAAAAGGATTCAATTGAGATCAGCGCTCCGGCCGGGGATTTCGTATTAGACCCTGATTCCAAAAAGAATCTGGTTCTCATCAGTGCCGGTGTCGGAATTACCCCGATGATCAGTATGTTAAAGACGGTTGCCAAAACCCAGCCGCAGCGAAACGTTCTCTTTATCCATGCGGCAAGGAGCGGAGAGTATCATGCGTTGCGGCATGAAGCTGAAGAAGCCGCGGAACACTCATCCGTTGACACCCTCTTTATTTACAGCGAGCCGTCCGAACAAGACCGTTCAGAAAACATTCGTTTTCGGGAAGGCCGGATTGACAAACAGCTGTTAAAAGAAGTGATGACAGATAAAGATGCTGATTTTTACCTGTGCGGATCACCGTCGTTCATTAAAGAAATGAAAAAGCTGATTTCTGAATTCAATACACCGCCGGAATCCATTCACTATGAATTATTTGAACCGCAGCTAAGTATGGTGTGATTGAAGAAGGAAGGACGATGTTAAGCATCCGGATTGGGTGCTTTTTTTATTTTATATCGGCCCCGTTTTGGGAGTGGGTATTTTGTTCCTTGAAAAAGCAGTTCCTGAAATGCCATTCCATCCTTGGAAATATTGCTTTTACAAGTAAACGGGGTTCTCGGCTCTGCTGATCTCGGAATTTTTGACCGCCATCAAAATCAGCCGCATGTAAAACATATGGCCTGCGAGTTGGATATTTGCGTTATTACGTCAGCCAGCTTTCACGGAGCGTTGAACAGCGGCAGGACATAAGAGAATCGGAACAAATTGAATTGGACGCGGTTGTCATTGGATTTCTTCATCGGAAGAATTATTACGAAAAGTAAAGCGAGAGCAAAATTAAAAGCAGCTTAAACCGAAACGGCCGGTCAAAACTGTTTAACTGACGTTCAAAAAGAATACGCTTTGTTCCTGAATTTGGAGCGTAGATTTGATAGTTAGAGATCGCTATAGAGAAACACTGAGGCATAATTATTATTCTCTTATTTAGAGCAAGGATCAGGAATAGGTTGATAAATTTTTATATACAGGAAAATTTAAGAATAAAATAGACGCCTTATTGGTTGGATAAGAACAACGGGTTAAAAAAGGAGACAAGAGCAAGGGATTTGGAGAATAATAATGAAATCTTATTTGATTGGAAATTAATGAAACTATCCGTCATTCAGATCGTAAGATTAATAGAGGAGTGTTAATATGAATATAGATGTTGAAATATTTAAGATGGCACAAGAGGTAAAATGCGCTAAGAGTGTCAAAAATGTGTTTTGGGCATCGTCTTTCCTAAAATCTAAAGGAGACCGATGGAAAAAGAGGCTTTACTTCTTTCTTGGAGTTGTTAGTATAATAGCTTACTTTTTAATCGGAAGGGAATTTTTGTTTAAGAATTTATATTATTCATTAGAAGATTTGACTGCTAAATTAGATATTTCGAAGTCTAACGCTATTATATTAACTATAAGCCTTTCAATCTTTCCAATTATGGTGATAATTGCGGTTACTTTAAGGAAATATGCTATGTTGGTTGATCGTAAATGGGGAATAAGTGATTTATATTATTCACTTTCTTATAAGGCCTTAAAAAAATATTTACACAGAAAAAATTATAACGATAAAGTTATTGAAAAACGCATTTTACCTTATATAATATCGAAAAACTCCAATCTTGAGTTATATTCCATTGGTTCATTTCTGAAAGTTGTGATCCCGTCTATTGTAGTATCAATACCTGTTAGTATATTTGGGGTATTGTTTACCACAAGTATTAATGAATCAGCCAGTTTAGTAGAATTTAAGGGATTTTTATTAACTCTTGGTTCTATTACAATTATGTTATGGTTTATTGGTGCAACATCATTTAAAGCATTACCCACATTAAGTATTTTTAGTGAAAAAAAAGCATATAAGGAACTGGAACGGATTTTACAAGGATATTTATTAGAGAAAGAAATCAAACTGGGTAGTAGAAAGAAGATAAAGAGAAAAGTTTAATTAAGCCCTAGACGGAAAGCCTGTGGACACTGATCATTGTACAGATTTACTGTGCTCTGATTGGTGTCTGTTTTTTGTTTTTCGGAAGCATCGATAAAGAAGTGCTGAATATTGCGTAGGATTCAATCTGAGAGCATTTCCTCAAAGGTGGGGAATGGGTTGGAAAAGGATGAAACGAGCCGGGACCGGCTGATTTAAGGGGAAATAATAGGAGGAGCATATGCAAGATTTAATCATTGAATATAAAAGCGCGTTGAAAGATGTTAAAAAGATGTATCGGCAATTATCGGCGGTTGCTGACAGTCTCTTAACCGCTGAACAAAAAAACGATAAAAAGATAATTGGGGGCATGATGAACGACCTTGAATATACAATCGAATGGCTGCAGAATGGGAGACAACCCGGCGCCCGCCGTGGTGCTGATCGTAGGGATGTGTATAAAAGAACAATTCTGGCTGATCCGCGTTTAATTGATGCGCTGCCGGAAGAGTATGCAATCATTCAGGAGCCGAACTGAGAAGTAAGTGATTGGAATAAGGAGAGAATAGCGGATGCTTTATCTGTACTGACAGACCGCGAGAAAGATATTTTTATCATGCACGCTGTGCAAAATATGTCTTTTGAAGAAATAGCCGCTTTACTCAATATAAGAAAAGGAACCGTCCAAAAGAATATTGAACGATCCCGCTTAAAAATGAAAAATAGAGCAAATGACAGCCTTTTTTGTTTAGCTTAAACAGGCTGTCTTTTTTTATGATGATCTTTTATTAATGCCAAGCCGCTCACGTAATGCAAATTGAAGAAGCTGCGAAAAGTTTACACCTTCTTTTTCTGCTGCTTTTCGCCAGCCATTTAGGTACAGTAAGTGTTTTTTTCACCGCTTTGTTTTCCATTTCATCACGGACAATATCTGTCCAGGCGCTTACCATAACAACAAAACCGGTTGCCGGCACTTTGATATCTTTTGGAGCGGAGGGGGAAGGGATGTCTTCGCCGTCTTCTTCCATGCCATATAGAAAGCCTTCGAGCGCATCTTTTGCCATGCTCATAGCATCATCCACGTTTTCACCTTCTGAAATGCAGCCGGGTAAATCGGGAAAAGTAATTGTGTAGCCGTCGCTTCCGTCTGCTCCTGCATCAAAAATCGCCGGAAATAAATACTTTGCCATATATATAAAACCTCCTTACAAGGGGGTTGTTTAAGTATAGAATTTAGTGTGCTGGGTTTGAAGTCTTTTTTGGATGTGGGACTGTTACCGTGCCCGGTTTGGTTGGAAGTTTAAAGTGGTGATGACTATCAACAACCCGCTTTAAATACCACCCATCTTTAGTAAGTATCTTTATGATATCTCTTGAAGACTTCATGTTTCCCTCCCTTCAATTATAACGCGTGTTATTAATAAGTGTTGATACTTATTTTTGAAAAAAAGCATTTTTTGTCTTACGGTTGAGGCTAATTTATGAAAAGAACTTTTGTTCGACAAATTTCGCAAATCCTTACAATTTTTGAAGAGTGGTCGATATATTATTGGGGTGATAATATGACTAGAAATTTTGGCGAATCAAAAGGAATCAGAACTTATTTAGAAAATCGCTATGGAAAAATTCACAATCTAACAATAGATGAAGAAAAGGAGCTTCAAAAAACAATTATTTTAGATCATGAAGAAGATGATCTAAAAAGGATGTTTAACAAGGCAGAAGGTGCCATTAATATTTCAAAAGATAGTCAGTCTTTGCATGTGCAGCCCTTTTCATTTTTTATGGTAATGATTACTGTTTTATCTTCTGCTGCGGTAGGGGTATTCAGTTCTGCTATGGGCTTGCTCAATAGCATTTACGGAAAATATATAGATGGGAAAAAACTGAACAAAGAACAAATTTCAGGCTTATTGGATTCACTTGACTTCACTCCGATTTTTCGGTCAGTGTTATGGGCTGTGGCAATACCATTTTTCATTGTTTTAATAGCATGGTTTTTTTTCTATAGGAGGGAAACAGCAAAAATAGATAAACGATACATCATCTATGTTTTATTGAAAGAGTGTATAGATAACTACGATAAAATAAAGGGTCAAGTAGAACCAACTGAAGAAAATTAAAGGTGATAATAGTAAGCATCCTACGGGGTGCTTTTTGTTCGACAAATTTCGCAAACTATTCCATTGCCCTTTCATTTCATCAATAATAGGGTGGGAGGGAAAGAACTTGGATCAATTTTCATTTGTACAAGAGGCGGTAAGTAAAGGTAATGATTTATCTAGTGACTTGTTTGCTGTTTATATGGATATTGCGTCGACATTTCAGAATTACGAGACAACCTATGAGTATTTGTATGGAAAAACAAAAGAAGATGTTGATGCTAGAAAAAATTCAAATGGTGAACATATATTAATAGAGCCGATTATAATTCCTTCTGTTTCCAGTGCGTTATTTATTGGAATATATGGTGATTTTGAATACTATCTTAATTTAATTTGCAATGCTTATAAAACAAAACATGGTTATAAGATTGATCTAAAAGATATATCAGGAAATGGTATTGAAAGAGCTGTTTTGTATTTAACTAAAGTTGTTCAAGTTAGAGACTTAAAAAAAACACCTGAATGGAATAAAATAAAGCACTGGAATAGAATTAGAAATATTATTGTGCACAATAATCGAGTTATTAGAAATAAAGAAGATGAAGATTCAATTAATTTTTTGAATCTTAATATTAATAAAAAGCAAAATAGAGTGTATCTTTTAATAGATGATTGCAAAAGGTTTCATGATCTTATATTGAATTTTCTACGGATATGTATTTGAGTAGGTTTTTTGTTCGACAAATTTCGTAAATGTTCCATTGTCACTCACTTTTGCCGATAATATGGAGGGAGGGGGTGAACACTATGGATATTTTGCCGTTCAGGGACTTAATTCAAGATGGTTTAGGTAATTATTATGAGATTGTCAGCGTAGAGGGTGATGAACTAACAATCGTTAATTTCATTCTCTATAGAACTTTTACCAGGATTGTTAAAGAGGATTTTATGAAAGACTTCGAGAAATATGAAAATACGGTTTATGTTGGTCAACTTTTCATGGATATGTTAAACAGCAAAATCAATGGAATTAAAGAGGGGAAATTCCCAGGTAACATTTTCTTATTAGAGGATATACTAAAAAAATATAATGTTAGTAATTTACCTTTATACGAGAAACAAGCAAGCATAACTAGTAATTAAAAGCACTCTTCAAGGGTGCTTTTTTATATTCTCTGTAAACTGCGTCCGGTAAATCAGTCGTTGATATTTACTGATTTTGTTTCCATGTAGTTAATAAGAATCATTTATTATGCTCTACCATTTTTCCGCCTCTAATAATGTGTTAACATGTTTTTAATAAATCAGTATCTTTACAGCTAGCACAAGAAAAAAACAAGTTGTTAGAAAGTTGTAAGTAGACAAAATATTTCATATTTTATAAAATGTGGGTGTACTTAAAAACAAGCACCCGGAATTATGCAGATTGGAGAAATCAAAATGACTAATAAGAAAATTATCTTTGACATTATTATGTACATTATTTTCGGTGGGGTAAGTGTTTACTTATTTTCGCAAACTAATTTTGGGACAGGTGCGTTGATTTGTATTATTGTAATTTATCTTGCTGTTATCGGGTATAAAGTCAAACAGTTAGTCAGTCGGGCTGATTCTTAGGGTGCGTTAAGGGGGATTAGTAAGTGAAGAGGAAAAAAGTTTTGGCCGGAGTTTTGGCTGCGTCAATCGCTGCAGGTACAGTTTTACCAACAAGTTCTGCGTTTGCTAAAAACATTGAAGCACCTTCCTATGAACAGTTAAACAAGGATTTTAAAATCACAAGTGAAGTAATTAAGGATGACGGCAAACTAGTGGAGATTCAATACGCCAAACAAGGTGAGAAACACAAAGCTGTACTTAATGCAAAAGATCATACTGTTAAAGTAGATGGTGAATTGCAAAAAGGTTTGAGCTATGATTTTGATGAAAAGAAAGCAGAGATAGCAAATGGCACTCAAAATTCATCAGCGACAGATACATTCACAACAATGGCCGCGAAACCAAAGGCAGGATATAAGTATGTTGGAACGGTGTCTGGTCATACAAAAGAGTCTAAAAATGCAATCACCTTAGTGGGATCTTTATTTGGAACAATTCCTGGGCTTGGATGGGGTGCTAAGGCTGCAGGTGTCTTGTTTGCTTACTGGACCAAAGAACGAATCCCTGATGCTTATTACAAATATGATTTGTATGAAAAAGGTGCAATGACTAACTCATGGTATCAATATACTACAACTCAATTTTTTGAAGATAAAGCACATAAAAAGCCGATGGGTAAACCTTGGACAAGCAGCCCAACAAAAATCGACTTGCCTAATAGCTAACCGGGAAAGCAGGTGTTTAAGCCTGCTTTTTTATATTCTCTGTAAACTGCTTCCAATAAATCTCGGAAATACGAATGGCAGTTAACAGTCTGAGGACGAGGGGCAGTTTAGAAAGAATATAAAGGAGGGATTCCATAAAAACAATTAGTCAAGCCTTTGAGGAATTAGGAAAGAATGTGAGGTGTGCGGCTTCAAAGGATGCCAATGCCCAAGCCGCTATCCACAGAAGCTTTTATAATGTTGAGGGAAGAAGATAGAGCATGGAAACAATTTGTGCGCACTCATTTGAGACGTCATGGTTTATTGCGCTCACGTTCTTCTGCTTGTCGTGTGTAGTCTGTTCAGGTAAATCAGAAAAGGAATAAGTATGGGAAGGCAACGTGACGAATTAGATAAATACAGCACGCTGGAAGCGAGTAAAAAAGCCCTTCTAATTAGGGACGGCTATTTGTGTTGTGAGTGACGTCGTCGTGGATTAAATGGAATATTTATACTGCTGAGAATTATTATAGGACTCACCAGGGTGATGAGGATTAACCTTTCCTACAGTTGGGTTGGTTCATTTTTACTATTAGACTTCGATTTGAACTATTAAAAATAGGTTTAATTTAGGAGAGGAACCGATTAATTGGTGTATAGAGGATTTATAAAAAGCGCAGATACTCTGCGCTTTTTTATTTAAGTATTTTCCGAATCACTCGCAGCCCGTTTTTGGAAGAAGGATAACGGAAAGCGAAGTCGAAGCGGTTCGTTTGTTTGACGACGCTTTTTTTGTGCGTAAACGTGTTAAAGCTGTCAAATCCGTGATAGCTCCCGATGCCGCTTTCCCCGACGCCGCCGAATGGCAAATACGGCGTCGCAACATGCATTAACGTATCATTGATACAGCCTCCGCCAAACGACAGATTCTCTAAAACAGCGCGCTCAGTTTCTTTGTTTGTGGTGAAGAGATACAGAGCGAGCGGCTTTGGGCGTGATTGGACTTTCTCGATGACTTCATTGATATCGCCGTATGTAAACAGCGGAAGAATTGGCCCGAAAATCTCCTCCTGCATCACTGGAGAGTCATCCCTCACTTGTTCGAGAATGGTCGGCGCAATTTTATGATGAGCGGGATCAGATTGTCCGCCTGTGAGCGGGACGCCATCATTCAGAAAGCTGAGCAGCCGCTGATAGTGGCGTTCACTGACGATTTTGCCGTACTGCGGATTTTGTTCAGGCTGAGGGCCGTAAAATTCACTGATCGCACGCTTCATTTCTTCTGTGAGCTTCGTTTTGATATCTTGGTGGACAAATAAATAATCCGGTGCGATGCAGGTTTGCCCTGCATTTGTAAATTTCCCGAAGACGATGCGTTTGGCGGCAAGCTGTATATCAGCATCCTTATGGACAATGCAGGGACTTTTGCCGCCGAGCTCCAAGGTAACGGGAATTAATTGTTTGGCGGCGGCCTCCATGACGATTTTTCCCACGGCAACGCTTCCAGTGAAGAAAATATAGTCAAAGGGCTGCTGTAATAACACAGTGCTGACGTCGGGCCCGCCCTCCGCCATAGCGACATAGTCACTCGGAAAAACGCTGCTGATGAGTTTGGAAAGAACAGCGGAAACCGCCGGGGTATATTCTGACGGTTTGAGAACGACTGTGTTTCCGGCCGCAATGGCTCCAATCAAGGGTGAAAGCGCCAGCTGCAAGGGATAATTCCAAGGCGCAATCACCAAAACGGTTCCATATGGCTCAGGGATAATGATGCTTTTCGAGCCTAGGTGAGTCAGAGGCGTTTTGACTCGTTTCGGTTTGATCCATTTTCCCAGCCGCTTCATCACAAAACTGATTTCCTCCAGTACAATTCCGATTTCTGTCGTGTACGACTCCTGTTCGGATTTGTGGAGATCCTGATAGAGAGCGGCTATGAGATCGGCTTCATGAGTTTTGACGGCTTGTTTCAGCTTCTGCAAAATGTTCAGTCTCGATTCTAGCTGTCTCGTATGCCCCGCCGCAAAATAGGCTTTGTGCTTGCTGACGATAGAGGGGATGCTGTTCATTCAGTCGCTCCTTTTTTGTAAGGTATGATGATTCATTATGTAAAAAATCGCTTCTGCTTGTCAAATGGGTTTTTCTAATGTACATGTAGCTGAAAAGCCAGTTGGTACATAAAAAAAGCCCCGGACAGGGGCTTTTTTTAATAAAGAGAGGGAGCATCTGTCCATTATTCTGACAGCCCAAAAGAAAAACCCCGGAAACATTGTCATCACAACATGTCCGGGGTTTAATCCAATGCTCTTTAAAGAGCGTTTTACTTAACGGGAGTAGAACTCAACGATAAGCGCTTCGTTAATTTCCGGAGCAAGCTCAGAGCGCTCTGGAAGACGAGTGAATGTACCTTCAAGCTTTTCAGCGTCGAAAGTAAGGTACTCAGGAACGAAGTTGTTTACTTCTACAGATTCTTTGATGATAGAAAGGTTTCTTGATTTTTCGCGAACACCGATTGTTTGACCAGGTTTTACTTGGTAAGACGGAATGTCAACGCGGCTTCCGTCAACAAGGATGTGACCGTGGTTGACTAATTGGCGTGCTTGACGGCGAGTGCGCGCAAGACCGAGCTTGTACACAACGTTATCAAGACGTGCATCTAAAAGAATCATGAAGTTTTCGCCGTGTTTACCAGTCATTTTTGCAGCTTTGTCAAACAATGTGCGGAATTGACGTTCGTTTACACCGTACATGTGACGAAGTTTTTGCTTTTCTTGCAATTGCAAACCGTATTCTGATAGTTTTTTACGCTGTCCCGGACCGTGGGGGCCTGGTGCGTAAGGGCGTTTTTCTAATTCTTTACCTGTACCGCTAAGAGAGATTCCTAAACGGCGAGACAGTTTCCAAGATGGACCTGTATAGCGAGCCATAATGTGACTCCTCCTTTGGTTTTATTTTGTGGAAAATAAAAACCGTCTGTTCGATCCGACCGTGCACATTTTGTTTTCATGTATCCTCGCTCCAGCAGCAGAGAGTTACACGATACACCTTACAGCTAAGGAACAAAATGCAAACACAGAAGCTGAACAAAAAGGCTGCAATATTTCACACAAAGAACATTATATGATTTTTCTCCGCCGCCGTCAACCATTTCTCCATGAAGAGTGCCGGTTTATGATATAATGTACAAAAATGAGTAGTACATGTTTAGGTGATAAAAATGAAAAAACAAACAATTGATGAAGTGACGGCCTTTCATCAGAAAATGCTTTCTTTTTTCTTAACGAAATCTGAATCCGTCTCATTATCCGACTCGCTGTTATGGCTGGCCTCAGCTCTAGAATCCTGCTTTACATCTCTTTCATTGACCCTTTCACCGGCAGAATCAACACGTTTCACCATAAAAACAGAAGATGAACCGCATTATGCTCCGCTGAAAGAGAGTGACGGCCGTTTTATGATCAGGAATCAGACCTCCGGCAGATCCTTTTATCTGTGCTCGGAAGGCGGGCTGCCGATTCCGGAATCATTGCCTGAGATCGTTACTCAGTTTATTAATCAATCTGTGAGACAAAGCGGGCTGTTTGACAAAACGAAGCATCAGCGGAAAATTCACAGAATGACAGAAATGTTCCATTCGCTTTTGGACCAAAATGAGGTTTTGGAAAAACTGCAGGCAAGTTTGAGTACGGCTTTCCGGTCTTTCCGTTTTTCACTGTTTATCACGCAGGATCAGGATACGGACAGACAGCTTCCCGCAAAAGAATTACATATGGACGGAAAAGATGCCGATCCGTCTGCCCTGAAGGTTTATTTATCGGGGAGACTGCTCAGAAAAGGCAGGTCATCTGCTTATCTGCCGATCAAAGGCCAGCAGGGGACTTACGGGGTTCTGAAGACGGAGGGGCTGCAGGATGCCGTTCTTTCGTGCAGTACTCTCAGTGAAATGCTGCTGCTTGCGGGCGCAGCGGGAAAAGCATTTGAAAATGCGCAGCTCTATGAGCAATCGAAGAAAAGCATTGCGAATCTGGAGCTCATTAATGAAACATCGCGCCAGCTGAATCAGCGCCTCAGACTCACTGATACGATGCGGGAGCTCGCCGCCATTATGACCCAATCGTTTCATGCGGAAGAAGTGGCTTTTTTTCATATTGATCATTTTGAGACGCAAAATCTCCTTCCGGGACATACCGCTTTTTTTAAGACAGAACGTGCGAACCCCTATATCAGCATTGTGAAAGAAAAGCTGTTCGAGGGAGAAAAGGGCGTGTTTATCGGCAGCGGAAAGACTGTATTCGGCGAAAACGGTTTCGGCTCGCTGATGGCGGTGCCGATGATCGAAAATGACACCGTCTTCGGGTTCGCGATTTTATTGAAAAAGGATTTGTATGCTTTTACGTTTGAAATGTATAAACTTTTTCAAGCGCTCATTCACCATGCGACATTGGCGGTTACGAACTCCATGCTGCGCGACAGGCTTGAGCATCTTGTTCAGACAGACCAGCTGACGGAGCTGTATTCAAGAACCTATTTGGATGAGAAAATTCAATACAGCATGAAAATTCATAAACGGGGTGTATTCATCCTCGTTGATATCGATAATTTCAAAAATATTAATGATACATACGGTCATCAAACGGGAGATTCGATCCTGATTCAGGTGGCCTCCGTTATGAAGAACCATATTCGTGAGCATGATGTCGCTGCGAGGTGGGGGGGCGAGGAGCTGGCTGTCTATCTGCCGAATATCAACGTGTCATCCGGAGAACGCATCGCTAAAAGGCTGGTTAGCGCCATCCGGGAAAATACCGAGCCGCGCGTGACGATTTCCTGCGGCGTTTCCTGCTGGTCAAAGACCGGCCCGATGCCGTTGAAATTGCTCGTTCAGCAAGCGGATGAGGCGCTTTATATCGCCAAACGGAACGGCAAAAACCGGCTGATCATCCATCAAAACAGCACGACGACATAAAAAAGGAGCCGGCCTGCCGGCCGGGCTCCTTTTTTTATCCTAATCGTTTTTCAAGCGTTTCAACAAACTTTGCTAAATAGGTTTCGTCCGTTTCATCAAAACGGTTTTTCACGGGGCTGTCAATGTCCAGCACACCGATCACTTCACCGTTTACGCGGATCGGGAGAACGATTTCTGACTGGGAAGCCGCGTCACAGGCGATATGTCCCGGGAACGCATTCACATCGGTAATCCGCTGCACGTCGCCATTAGAGTAGGCAGTGCCGCATACGCCTCTGCCGAACGGAATGCGCACACAGGCAGGAAGTCCTTGAAACGGTCCGAGCACGAGCTCGCCCTCTTTAGCGAAGTAAAACCCCGCCCAGTTGACTTCATGTAATGAATGGTATAAAAGCGCTGACGCATTTGCGTAATTTGCGATCGCATCCGTTTCATCTTCTGTCATGGCTTCGAGCTGTTTAAGCAGAAGCTGATAACTTTTTTCTTTATCTCCGGATTGTTTTTCGACATGAAACATGGAAAACCCTCACTTTTTCTATAATATCAAACAAAGTTCCGGCCGTTCTGCCGGCATTTGTCGAGAAGTTCTTACAGGAACGGCGCCTTTCTGCTTGAATTGTTACACATAAAGGGGTGAGCCGTATGAAAGTAAGCACCAAAGACAAAATTATTAACGCCGCTGTCCAGCTGTTTAACCAAAAAGGTTATTCCGGCACGTCCGTCCGTGAAATCGCAAAGTCAGCTGATGTAAATGTTGCGCACATCTCCTACTATTTTAAAGGGAAAGGCGGATTAATGGAACATTTAGTTTCCGAGTTTTACGAAGGCTATACTGAAGCGCTGGAAAAAGCTGCCGTCAGTATGAACGGTGAAGACGCGCAGGAACGCATCCTGCGGGTGATTTTCGATATTTTATCCTATCAGCACAATAACCGTCAATTAACGCGGTTTGTGTACCGGGAAGTGACGATTGATTCCGTGCTTATCAGGGAAATTATGTCTACTTACTTAATGAAAGAAAAATATATTTTCCAGCTGGTGATTGAAGAAGGGCAGTCACGCCACAGGCGGCTGACGCTGCCCGTGCCGCATTTTATTCTGCAATTGAAATCCCTCTTGATGATGCCGTATCTCCAGCCTCAATATATTACGGAGGTACTCTATATGCAGCCTCATGAGCCGTACTTTTATAAAAGGTATTTTGAAGAGGTGAAGATCTGGATCGAAAGCGTGTTCCGACGGCCTGATGCAGCGCTTATGAAGTAATGATGTTTTTGTACGTTTCGTAGGAACTGCCGACATCTTCCGCTTGATGGGCGTCCGACCCGAATATGAGCGGGATTTTTTTTTGCTTCGCCGTCTCAGCCATCCAATCCTCCATGTATACTTCCCCGGCAAACTTCTTTCTGAGCCCGGATGTATTCACATCCAGCTCCATTCCGTGTTCTTTCACGGCGTCAAGACAGCGGGCCGCAAGCTCTCTTATTTGAGGTGACATGCTGTAAGGGAAAAGGCGCGCGAATTTTTTGACGAGCGTGATATGGCCGACCCGTTTTGGCTTAAAGGGGCCGAGCGGTGTTACAATGGAAGAATACACAGTTTCATAGTATTGTTCATATACGGCTTCAATGCTTCCGAATTGTGCGACAAGCTGCTGAAAGGCGTGCTCGTCAAAATCGAGGCATATATAAGACGGACCGGTCTTCAAAAAATGAACGGATAAAATGCCGTCATCCAGTGAGGGGCCGTACGTGTTCAGAAACGCCGCGGTTTCCTCTTCATACCCTGTGATAAAATCGGTTTCAAGTCCAGTCAGAATGCTGATTTGTCCATCGTATTCCTTTTTCAGCTGTGACAGCCGCTCCAAATAAACCTCCATCTGTCTGAGATCCATCGCGCTGTCCTGAAGCGGTACGGGATCTTGAAATGACGGAGGAAGGGGGGCGTGCTCTGTAAATGTGATCGAGTCAAAGCCTCTTTCCAGGGCCTTTTCGACATATTGTTTCAGCGCATCCTTCGAGCCGTGAGGGCAAAAAGGGGTGTGGATATGAGCGTCTCGTTTTTCCATTTGTGTCACTCCATTAAAAAATTGCAGAATCCTGCCGAAATTATGCAAAAAGTTTTTGATTTCTGGTCAAAAAATGTTGGTTACATGGTATCATAATAACAATGAAAACGACAGATTTTCTCAATACATATATTGAAATCTTTCTGAATACATAAAACACCCTGACAGATTAAGAGAACAACAAGGGGGCTCATTATGGAGTTAGTCATCGGATTATTGGTTATACTGCTCGCGCTCTTTGCGGCGGGCTACTTTTTCAGGAAAAAAATTTATACGGAAATTGACCGGCTGGAATCATGGAAGATTGAAATTTTAAACCGTTCGATAGTGGAAGAAATGTCCAAGATCAAACATCTGAAAATGACCGGAGAGACGGAAGAGTTCTTTGAAAGATGGCGCGAGGAGTGGGATGAAATTGTCACAGCCCATCTGCCGAAAGTAGAAGAGCTCCTTTATGATGCCGAAGAGAACGCCGACAAATACCGGTTTAAAAAAGCGAATCAGGTGCTTGTCCACATCGACGACCTCCTCACTGCAGCAGAATCAAATATAGAAGGCATACTGCGTGAGATCAGCGACCTTGTGACGAGCGAGGAAAAAAGCCGCGGAGAGAGTGAACAGGTGCGTGAGCGGTATTCAAAAGCGCGGAAAAACCTTCTGGCGTACAGCCATCTCTACGGAGAGCTTTATAACAGCCTGGAGACGGATCTCGACGAAATCTGGAGCGGCATAAAAGAGTTCGAAGAAGAGACGGAAAGCGGCAATTACATCAAAGCGAGAAAAGTGCTGCTTGAACAGGACCGCAGACTGGATCAGCTTCAGACATACATAGATGACGTTCCGAAACTGCTTGCGGACTGTAAACAGACCGTGCCGAACCAAATTGCCAAGCTGAAAGACGGCTACCGGGAAATGACGGAAAAAGGCTACAAATTGGAGCATATTCAAATCGAAAAAGAGCTGGATACACTCACAAATCAAGTGAAACGGGCCGAAAACGCGCTTTTAGAAGAATTGGATGTCGACGAAGCGTCCGCCATCCTTCAGCTGATTGATGAAACCATTCAATCGATGTATGAACAGCTGGAAGGCGAAGTGGAAGCCGGACAGTCCGTATTAAGCAAAATGCCTGAGCTGATCATCGCGTATGAGAAGCTTGAGGAAGAAAAAGACCGCACAAAAACCGAAACGGAGCTCGTCAAGGAAAGCTATCAGCTGACGGCGGGAGAAATCAGCAGGCAGCATGCCTTCGAAAAACAGCTGGAAACGATCGGCCGGCTCCTTGAGCAGGCGAGAGAAAAGCTTGACGGCGAGCATGTCGCTTACTCGCTGCTGATTGAAGAAGTCGAGGCCATTGAAAAGCAGATGGAAGAGGCTCAGAAAGAACATGCCGAATACCGTGAAAATCTGCAGGCGCTCAGAAAAGAAGAACTGCTGGCGCGGGAAACGCTGATGAATCTTCGGAAAACCATTTCTGACACGGCCCGAATGCTGCAAAAAAGCAACGTGCCGGGTATTCCTGAACAAGTCAAGGACAAGCTCGAGACGGCAAATCATCATATAGAAGAAACCGTCAGCCAATTGGAAGAGCTGCCGCTGAACATGGAGGAAGCCGCCAAACATCTGGCCGAAGCCGAAAAGGTTGTTGAGGAAGTCAGCGAAGAGGCGGAAGATCTTGTGATTCAGGTGAAGCTGATTGAGCGGATCATCCAGTACGGCAACCGCTTCCGAAGCCAGAATCATATTTTATCCGAACAGCTGAAAGAAGCGGAACGGCTGTTTTATGCTTACAGCTATAATGAAGCTTATGAGATGGCTGCAGATGCTGTTGAAAAAGCAGCTCCCGGCGCCGTGAAAAAAATTAAAGCTGATCAATCTGCTTCATAGACGCATAAGCAAAAACTGCACCCTGATGGAAATCAGAGGTGCAGTTTTTTAGTTTCTCACGGAATATAAAAAGCGCCTGCGGCTGATATACATCAAACCGCAGGCGCTGAATGTTACGATTTTGCTTTATTTAATTCGATGGGCGGGCTGGTAAAAAACGTGATAATGCAGCCGATGATCGCTCCGGCAATGCCCGGAAGCACCCAGCCGATTCCCATGCTGTAAAGCGGAAGATTTGCGTTTAAGAATGAATCTAATGATCCGAGCGGAATGCCGGCTGCCTTCAAACCGTCCAGGATACTGAACAGCCCCGTTCCGATCAGGCAGGCGATATAGACTTCGCGTCTTTCCTTAAAGATTTTATCAATAAAGGAAAGGACGATAATGACAATCGCCAGCGGGTAAATGGCTGATAAAATAGGAACTGAAAATGCAATAATCTCAGCAAGTCCGAAATTTGAAATCGCCAGACTGAACAGCGTGACAATCGTAACCACCATTTTGTATGATAAAGCGGGAATCAATTTTGAAAAATATTCGCCGCAAGATGTGACAAGCCCGATGCTTGTCGTTAAACACGCAACGGTGATGGCGGCGCCGAGAACGATGTTTCCCAGTGAACCGAACAGGTAATCAGATGAAGCTGATAAAATCTTTGCGCCTTCGCCGAGCGGCCCCACAGCGTCCGTGCTTGTCGCTCCCAAATAGGCCAAAGATAAATAAATGAATGTCAAACCTGCCGCTGCAATCAGACCCGCTTTAATACAAGCGGCGGCGAGCGCTTTGCGCTGGGTGACGCCCCTGCTTTTAACAGCGTTGACGACAACGACGCCGAAGACGATTGAGGCGAGCGCATCCATTGTTTTATAGCCTTCCAAAAATCCTTTGAACACCGGCGTTCCGGAATATGCCTGATGTACGGCGCCCAGCCCGCCCATCGGAGTGACAATCGCTTTTACGACGATGATTAAAATAATACCGAATTTAATAGGAGTCAAAATCTTTCCGACTCTGTCCACGATTTTGGAAGGATTAAGAGCTAAATAATACGTAATAGAAAAAAAGATCAACGTGAAAACAAATAAAGATAATCTTTCCGGAATGCCGCTTAAAAACGGAACTGCACCGATTTCATATGAAACGGTTCCGGTTCTGGGGATCGCGAAAAGCGGCCCGATTGATAAATAAAGCACAACGGTGAAAATAGTCCCGAATACCGGGTGAGCCTTATCGGCAAGCCCTTTCGCGTCTTTGCCCGTTAATGCGATGGCGATAATACCCAAAAGCGGCAGACCAACGCCGGTCAGTAAGAAACCGCCCATCGCTTTCCAGACATTATGCCCCGCCGCTTGCCCGAGCTCCGGCGGATATATCATATTTCCTGCCCCGAAAAAAAGTGCGAAAAGCATGAAACCGATAATAACGGTATCTTTGACAGGTAGTGAGTGTTTCATAAAAATCCTCCTAAATACTATGTTGAAATATTCTGTCAATTAATTGTCAGATAATATAACAAAACGAACATTACTTATTATATGGCAATGTACAGAGAAGTCAATACTCGATTTATTGCGAATTTATATTTACTTTTGTTATGGTAGCATAAATATCATACGATGTACCGTTTTCATTAAAGGAGTAAAAAAAATGATATATTTAGACAACAGCTCAACGACCGAGCCGTATGAAGAGGTATTGGATGTGTACAAACAGACGAGCAGCCGTTATTTCGGCAATCCTTCGTCTCTGCACCGGTTAGGAACTGAGACGGAACAGCTCCTTGAAGCGGCCGCTCAGCAAATAAAAAAAACCTTGCGTTTAAAAAATTATGATATTGTATTTACATCAGGCGCGACTGAAGCGAATAACGCTGCGTTAAAGGGAGCAGCCTGGGCAAACATGAGTAAAGGAAGACATATCATTGCTTCGGCGATTGAGCATCCTTCTGTGACGGAGACACTTGATCAGCTGACAGAGCTGTTCGGCTTTGAAGTCACATATCTTCCGGCCGATCAAAACGGCTTCGTTTCTTTGAAAGACGTCAAATCGGCTATCAGGCCGGATACGATAATCGTCAGCGTCATGCATGTCAATAACGAAGTCGGCTCCATTCAGCCCGTAAAGGAAATCGGCGGGTTTTTGAAGCAGCACCGGAATATTCTGTTTCATGTTGATCATGTGCAGGGCATTCATAAAGTTCCGCTGTCTATAGAAGAAGCGGGCATTGACCTTTGCACCGTTTCAGGGCATAAGTTTCACGGCTTAAAAGGGACCGGAGCGCTTATCGTCAAAAAAGGAACGCGGCTCATTCCGCTTATCACGGGCGGCTCGCAGCAAAAAGGCGTCCGCGCCGGAACAGAACACACGGCAGGCGCCGTTTCCCTTGCGAAAGCGATCAATCTTTCCGCGCGTGACATGAATGAGCGGCTTTCTTCCGTGGAGGCTGCCAAGAATGCGCTCATGGAAAGGCTGAGCGGGACGGACGGGGTCGTCATCAACACCCCCGCTGAAAACAGCGCGCCGCATATCATTAATTTTTCCGTTCCGGGCGTGAAGGCGGAAGTGCTGCTGCACATGCTTGAGGAAAAAGGAATATATGTCTCCACAACCGCGGCATGTTCGGCAAGAGAGCACAAACCGAGCCGTGTTCTTCTGCAAATGAATAAAGGCGAACAGATTGCATCAAGCAGCATCAGAGTCAGCCTGAACTTCAGCCATACAGCTGACATCACGGAGCCGTTTATGGCCGCGCTGGTGCCGGCTGTTCAAAAACTAAAAAAAATGATGAGGTAGCATATGAATTACGATCATATTTTAATCCGTTTTGGTGAAATATCCACAAAAGGAAAAAACAGACGCAGTTTTATTGAAAGATTAAAACAGAATATCCGCCTGGTATTAAAGGATTATAAAAAAGTAAAATACTTTTCAAACCGGGACCGGATGTCAATTACACTTAATGGAGAAAACCCGGAGGAAATTTGTTCCTTATTAAAGAATATATTCGGCATTCAAAGCTTTAGTCTCGCAATTAAATGCGAAAGCAAGCTGGAAGACATTAAAAAAACGGCTTTAGCCGCGATAGAAGGCGAATATAAACCGGGGAATACGTTTAAGGTCGAGACCAAACGGGCTTACAAACAGTTTGAATTAGATACGAATGCGATGAACGCTGAAATCGGCGGCCATATTTTGAAAAACACGGATGGATTAACCGTCGATGTGAGAAATCCCGATATTCCGCTTCGGATTGAAATCAGGGAGGAAGCGACGTTCCTGACCATTCGTAACGAAAAAGGCGCCGGAGGCCTTCCTGTCGGTTCCGCGGGTAAAGCGATGCTGATGCTTTCCGGCGGTTTTGACAGTCCGGTCGCCGGTTTTTACGCGATGAAACGGGGATTATCAGTTGAAGCCGTACATTTCTTCAGTCCGCCGTATACGAGTGAACGGGCAAAGCAGAAAGTCATGGATCTCGCGGGATGCCTCGCGAAGTTCGGCGGCAGTATGACACTTCATATCGTGCCGTTTACAAAGACGCAGGAACTCATCCAAAAACAAATCCCGGAGAACTATACGATGACGGCGACGCGGCGTCTTATGCTGCAAATCGCGGACAGAATCAGAGAAGAACGGAAAGCGCTCGCGATCATTACGGGAGAAAGCCTCGGGCAGGTAGCGAGCCAGACGCTTGAAAGCATGTATGCGATCAATGCGGTGACGGCAACGCCGATTTTGCGCCCTTTAATCGGAATGGACAAAACAGAAATCATCGAGAAATCAAAAGAAATCGGCACTTATGAAACAAGCATTCAGCCGTTTGAGGACTGCTGCACCATCTTTACGCCGCCAAGTCCGAAAACACGCCCGAAAAGAGAAAAAATCGAGCACTTCGAAAGCTTCGTTGATTTTGAACCGCTGATTGCAGAGGCCGCTGCCGGCATCGAAACCATCACTGTTTACTCGGAGCAGGAAGCTCACGATAAGTTTGCCGGCCTGTTTTAAAACTGTATACAATTACCAAAGTTTTTTTGAATGAAGACATGTGTTTTATCACATTCTATACTCACAAGGAGGTGATACACATGTCACAACAATCAAACAGCGGAAACAGCAACCAGCTTTTAGTGCCAGGCGCTGCTCAAGCTATCGACCAAATGAAGTATGAAATCGCTTCTGAATTCGGTGTAAACCTTGGACCGGAAACAACTTCTCGCGCCAACGGTTCTGTCGGTGGAGAAATCACAAAACGTCTTGTCTCTTTTGCTCAGCAAAGCATGGGCGGAAGCAGCCAGCAGCAGTTTTAATCACAACTTCACATAATGGCTAAGAGAGCGGGGAATTCCCCGCTCTTTTTTCATGAGTATAGATAGAAGGCGGGAAGCAATTTATGCATATTTTTATTGTAATGGCCTATGTTTATGTATAATGGGGAAAGAAAGTGAGGAGTTGTTCGTGTTAAAACGAGAAGATTTAATCGCCCCAAAGAACTATAACCTTGTAAATGAAATCGAAAAGTTCAGCCGTTCCAAAGAGAAGAACGCGCTTATTTGGGAAGATCAAACAGGCGGCAAGAAAGTCTGGACGTATGAAAAATTGATGGAAGAAACGAATAAAATCGGAGCCCGCCTGAAAGGTCTCGGATTTGAAAAAGGCGATAAGCTGATTGTCATGGTTCCGAGAGTGCTTGAAGCGTATGCCGTTTATTTAGCGATCTTAAAAGCGGGAATGGTCGTCATTCCTTGCTCGGAAATGCTGCGCGCCAAAGACCTTGAATACCGGATCAAACACGCCGAAGTGAAAGGCGCTATCGTTTATCCTTCATTTATAAACGCGTTTGACGAGGTGAATACCGAGCAGCTGGTGACATTGTCAATCGGTGAAAATAATGCCGGCTGGAAAAACCTCCTAACGATTGAAGCGGACGGAGACAGTTTTCAAACAGCTGATACAACAAGAGAAGACATGGCGTTTTTGTCCTATACTTCAGGCACGACCGGCCAGCCTAAAGGCGTTGTACATACACACGGCTGGGCCTTTGCCCATTTAAAAACATCAGCCGGTGCATGGCTGGATATTTCTGAAGACGATACAGTGTGGGCCACCGCGGCGCCCGGCTGGCAGAAATGGGTGTGGAGCCCGCTGCTCGCAATTCTGGGAAGCGGCGCGACAGGAGTCATTTATCACGGCAGATTCAACGCCAAGACGTATTTAGAGCTGCTGGAGCGCCATCAAGTAAATGTCTTCTGCTGTACCCCGACGGAATACCGCCTGATGGCAAAAGTGGAGGAGTTGGACAAATATGATCTTTCTGCCCTTCACAGCGCAGTTTCTGCGGGTGAGCCATTAAACCGGGAAGTCATTGACGTATTCCGGAAGCATTTCGGCATTAAAGTGAGGGACGGATACGGCCAAACGGAGAGCACCCTGTTAGTCGGCGTCCTGAAGGACATGGATATTAAGCCGGGAAGCATGGGCAAACCGACCCCTGGAAATCAAGTGGAGATTATAAACGATAAAGGCGAAATATGCGAAACAGGCGAAACGGGCGATATCGCCGTGCATTTGAGCACACCGGCCTTATTCAAGGAATATTATAAAGATCCCGAAAGAACGAAAAAGCAGATTCGCGGAGATTATTTTCTTACAGGAGACCGCGCGAAAAAAGACGAAGACGGCTACTTTTGGTTTGAGAGCCGCAATGATGACATTATCGTCAGCTCCGGATATACAATCGGGCCTTTTGAAGTAGAGGACGCGCTCGTGAAGCATCCGGAAGTGAAAGAATGTGCCGTCGTGGCGAGCCCGGATGAAATCAGAGGTTCAATCGTAAAAGCTTATGTCGTTTTACAAGACGATGAAAAGCGCAGTGACGAACTTGTCAAAGAACTGCAAAACCACGTAAAAACGATTACGGCGCCTTACAAATATCCGAGAGAAATTGAGTTTGTCGAAAGCCTGCCGAAAACGGCGTCCGCAAAAATCAGACGTGTGGAGCTGAGACAGCGTGAAGAACGGCTGAAGGCTGATAAAAAAGCATAATACAGGATAAAGGGTGAGCGGGGATGAAAGCGATTTGGCACGGCGGCACCATCTATACAATGCTGGACAAGAATCATGTCACTGAAGCCGTTTATACCGAAGAAGGCGTCGTCAGGCAGACGGGCAGCTTCCGGGAGCTCCAAGGAACATACGGTGCGCCTGATACGGAGGAAATCGATTTACATGGAGCTGTGATGTTCCCGGGGTTTACGGACAGTCATATGCATTTAATCGGACACGGGGAAAAACAGCTTCGCCTCGATTTGTCGCAGCTGACGTCAAAAGAAGCGATACTGCGGGCCGCAAAAGAAGCAGAGTGTGAATTGGAAGATGGCGAATGGCTGATCGGCGAAGGTTGGGATGAAAATCTGTTTGAGCGGCCGGTTTACGTCACGAAGCATGACCTTGACCCGCTCTTTCCCGACCGCCCCGTCCTGCTGAAGCGGGTATGCCGGCACGCCGCCGCGGTTAATTCAGCCGCATTGCGCGCGGCGGGAATTACAAACGAAACACCTGATCCAAACGGCGGGATTATCGTCCGGGACGGCACCGGTCCGACAGGCCTCCTGCTGGATAAAGCCCAAGAGCTTGTGACACAGGCCCTGCCGCCCGTCTCACTTCACTATGTCAAACGCGCGCTTCAAACGGCGATTACGGACTGCTGGTCAAAAGGCCTGACCGGCGGGCATTCAGAAGATCTGGCATACTACGGAGACGCGTCCGTTCCCGTTGCCGCGTACGAGTCATTAACCGGCAGCGGCCTTTATCCTTTTCGCGCCCATCTGCTCGTACATCACGAAGCCGTCGACAGCTGGAGCGCTCTGGATAAATCGACCGGACCTTATCTGGAATACGGAGCGATGAAAATTTTTGCTGACGGCGCGCTCGGAGGCAGAACCGCTCTATTGAAAAAGGCTTACCATGATGATCCGTCTGTTTCCGGCGTTCAGGTGCATGATGACGAAACCCTTGCCGCTCTTGTTTATAAAGCGAGAGAGAAAGGGATGGAGATCGCCGTGCACGCGATTGGCGACCTTGCATTTGAAAAGGTGCTGGATGTTATCGAAAGATACCCGGCAAAGCCCGGACAGCTTGACCGGCTCATTCATGCGCAAGTATTAGATGACGGATTGATTGAAAGAGCCGCCCGGCTGCCGATCGGACTTGATCTTCAGCCGCATTTTGTGGCCAGTGATTTTCCGTGGGTGATTGACAGGCTCGGAGAAGAGCGGATGAAAACGGCTTTCGCCTGGAAAACACTGCTGTCAAAAGGGCTGCTGTGCGCCGGAGGTTCAGATGCCCCGATTGAGCCGGCCGATCCGCTTCTGGGCATTCAATCGGCTGTGCTCCGTACGAGCAAACAGCACCCGGAAGGTCCGGCCTATTATGAAAAAGAGTGCCTGACCGTGTACGAAGCCATTCAGCTTTACACGGAGGGAAGCGCGGCCATCATCCATAAAGAACATAGCCGCGGACGGATCGCCCCCGGCTATGATGCCGACTTTACCGTACTCAGCGGTGATCCGTTCAGGACGGACCCGAAAAAGCTTCATGAATTGGAAGCGGTCAAAACCGTCGTCGGCGGCCGTATCGTATATGAAAAAGAGGACAGGCAGTGATGCCCGTCCTCTTTTTTTATGATAAAAATGATCGTTTTACTTTTTCCCAGAAAGAGTTGTCTTTCAGTTTCACCGTTTTGATTTTTTTATCGGATAGTCTAATCTCAACCTTTTTGACATTCCGCGTGCTGAGCGCTTCATTATCAAGCCCGATAATCGGATGCTCATTGCCGTCTTGCACCACCTGCAGTGTCAGCTTCCGGTCTGAGCTTAAAATAAACGAAGATCCGAGTGTACGGTATGTGTTGTTGTTCAACGATGCCAGTTCGGATACCTGCATGCAGGAAATCAAAGGATCAACAACGGCGCCTGAAACAGATTTATTGTAGGCGGTGCTGCCCGTCGGGGTGGAAATGATCATCCCGTCTCCTCTGAACGTCTCAAAATGAAGATCATCAATTAACACATCCATCACAAACGTTTTAATAATGCTTGAACGGATGGAAACCTCGTTTAAACAGTGAAAATGATTGCTGCCGTCCACCGTTACGTGAATGAGCGGGTATTTTCTGACCTCAAGCTGTTCCGCGGTCATGCTGGCCGCCATTTTTTCAGGCTCATCGCTGTGAAAATCACAGTACAAATGGGCTTTCCCTTTTTTAGCGATGCCGACATACAGGCAGTCATCACGGAATCCGGTTTTTCTGACGGCTTGCAGAAATGAGCCGTCGCTGCCGATGCTGGCGATAATTCCGGCATCCTCCGGTTGAGCCGCAACTGTAAAACCGTGCGATTCAGCAAGCTGCTTCAAAGAGCTGACTTGTTCTTTTGTTTCGTTGTTTTGTTTGTGAAAAAAATAAACATTGCGGCGAAGATCGGTCATATCCCCATTCCCCTTTGCTGTCATATTTACGTTTTTCTCCCAGCAGGTATTGTGTTAAAATACCTGTGGCAATAGTGTAACATGTTTCCTGTTTATCCGTTAAGGGAAAGCGCTTCATGAAAAAAATGAATCTTTTTTTACGGGGGAACGTACGAATATTGACAGAAAAGGAGGAGAACAAATGAATGCAAAAAGATGGATTGCGCTCGTCATCGCGCTCGGCATTTTCGGCGTATCAGTCATTGCAAGTGTGACCGTCGGGGTGCTGAAGAATATCGGAGATACAGGGTCTGACTTTGCATCACTGACAGATGACACAGAGGAAGTGACGCTGGATAAGGGCAGCCCCGGCAGTAAAATCGCCGTGCTTGAAGTGGACGGCACGATTGAGGATAACGGCGGGTCCGCTGGCCTGCTCAGCTCAGGCGGATATGATCACAGATCATTTTTAAAACAGGTTGAGCGTGCGAAAGAAGACAAAAGCGTCAAAGGAATTGTGCTGAAAATCAATTCCCCTGGCGGAGGCGTGTACGAAAGCGCGGAAATACATAAAAAACTGGAAGAACTAAAGAAAGAAACGAAGAAACCGATTTATGTATCCATGGGTTCCATGGCGGCATCGGGAGGCTACTATATTTCAACGGCCGCCGATAAAATCTATGCTTCACCGGAAACGCTCACGGGTTCACTGGGCGTCATCATGGAAAGCGTCAATTATTCCAAGCTCGCCGATGAACTCGGCATCAAGTTTGAAACCATTAAAAGCGGCGCGCATAAAGACATCATGTCCCCGACCCGCGACATGACGAAGGAAGAAAGAAAGATCATGCAGACAATGGTCAACGATTCTTATGAAGGATTTGTCAATGTCATTTCAAAAGGCCGGCACATGTCAAAAGCGGATGTGAAAAAAATTGCCGACGGCCGTGTTTACGACGGCAGACAAGCGAAAAAAATCGGCCTCGTTGATGAGCTCGGTTTTTACGATGACACGATCAGCGCGATGAAAAAGGACCATAAAAATATGAAAAACGCTTCAGTCATCACATACGAGGAAGGATTCGGATTAGGCTCGCTCTTTTCCATGAGCGCAGCGAAAATGTTTAAAAGCGAAATTGATTTTCTGAATATGAAAGAACTCATTTCGCAATCCGGTTCGCCGCGGATGATGTATCTCTATGCAAAGTAGGGGGGAAGAAAGAATGGACGCGACTTACGAAGGCTTTCACGGCAAAGAAGAGGAAGCCGAACAACAGAGGGCGCCCGAGCAGGCATATGCGGGCTTTTGGATCAGGTTTTGGGCGTTTCTTCTTGATTGGCTGGTGGTCTGGGGACTTAACCATCTCATCGTTTCACCGGTTTTCACGCTGATGAAGCTCCCGGCAACAAGCGGAATGTTTACAATCTCAGCTTATTCCGTCACAACCCTGATCGTCTACCTCGCCTATTTTGTGTTCATGACGAAATGGTTTCATCAGACACTCGGCAAGATGGTCTTCGGGTTAAAGGTCACTTCTTTGACGCCCGGAAAGCCGCTGACTTGGAGCACCGTCATTTTCAGAGAAGCGGTGGGGCGTTATATCGATAAAATCTGGATTCTCTATATCGTCATTGCGTTTACGCCCAAAAAGCAGGGCATTCATGATCTGATCGCCGACACAACGGTGATTCACGAAGCGCTGTACCGCAAATAAAAGCAGTAAACCCGGAATAAACGTCCGGGTTTATTTTTTTTGGTTTTGGCGATAATGCTGCTAAGGAAGTGAAGCTTATGGGATATGCCGCAGCAGCTGTTATTCTCATTCTCATTTTGGCCTGGCTGCTCATGAGGATGAAAATCCACCTGACTTTCGAATATCTTCACGATAAAGATAACGACAAACTGACGTTTAAAATCTCGGCCTTATACGGGCTGATCCGTATTAAAAAAACGCTGCCCGTCATTAAAGTAAACAGCGAAGACGCGTCAATTGATGTCAAACAGGACACAAAATCAGAAATGAAAGGTCAGAAAAAAGAGAAGAAAAAAATCACATATGAAGATGTCAAACAGAGCATTCACAGAATAGAAATGATTCTGCACCAAGTCTTTCAGATGCGCCAAATCGCCGCTTCATTTCTTGCGGGAGTCCGTGTTACGAAGTTCGAATGGGTGACGGTTATCGGAATAAAGGACGCCGCCGTTACGGGAATCGCCGCCGGCGGATTGTGGGCCGTAAAGGGAGGACTTACGGCGATGCTGTATGATCATCTGCGTTTCATACATGAACCGGTGTGCGAAGTCATTCCGTCTTTTCAAGTGCCTGCATCCAAGACGCATTTGCAGTGTATATTCTTTTTTCGTTTTGGACATCTTATAGGTGCAGCTTTCAAATTGCTCAAATACGGGCGGAACGGACTTTCTATCATACGAAAGAAACAGCCGGTTCCGGTTGCTTCAAAGAATGATTCATCAGTTTAAGGAGGAGCGCATATGGCAGACCATCCCATTCAAGGTTTAATGAAAACCGCTATGGAAAATTTAAAAGAAATGATTGACGTGAATACAATCATCGGCGATCCTGTTGAAACGCCTGACGGCAGCGTAATCTTAACGGTTTCAAAGGTCGGCTTCGGATTTGCGGCGGGCGGAAGCGAGTTTGGAGGAAAGCCGGCTGAAAAAAGAACCGATGATGATGAAAGAAAAGAGCAGAAGCTCCCGTTCGGCGGCGGAAGCGGCGGCGGAGTATCCATTACGCCGATTGCGTTTCTGATTGTCGGAACAAACGGCGTGCGTATGCTTCATTTAGACGAAAACACCCATCTGATTGATAAACTGTTAGACTCCGCGCCTCAAACGATTGAACGCATCCAGCATATGTTTAAAAAGAATGAAAAAGGCCGGAACCAAAAAAGAACGGATATCGATTTATAACAGAAAAGTTAACTGCCGCCCGCAGTTAGCTTTTTTTACGATGCGGCATAACCTTTGCAGTTTGCATAAAACTCGACTATGATAGAGCTATACATAGATAAAGGGAGGAATCAGAATGGCTGAAATTACATTTAAAGGCGGAGCCGTGACGCTGATCGGACAAGAAGTGAAACCGGGGGACCAAGCTCCTGACTTCACGGTTTTGACAAACGGATTAGAAGAGAAGACATTAGCAGATATGAAAGGGAAAGTAACGATCATATCCGTTATTCCTTCCATTGACACAGGCGTATGTGACGCGCAGACACGCCGCTTCAACGAAGAAGCCGCAAAACTCGGTGATGTGAACGTTTATACAATCAGCGCCGACCTTCCGTTTGCACAAGCGCGCTGGTGCGGAGCGAACGGAATTGATAAAGTTGAAACATTATCGGATCATAAAGAGATGTCATTTGGTGAAGCATTCGGTGTTCACATCAAAGAACTTCGTCTTTTAGCGCGTTCCGTATTTGTCCTTGATCAGGACGGAAAAGTCGTTTACGCGGAATACGTAAGTGAAGCGACAAACCACCCGAATTATGAAAAGCCTATCGAAGCTGCAAAAGCGTTAATCAAGTAAAGAGAGAAAAAGAGCTCCGGGTGCTGCCGCGGAGCTCTTTTCATGGCAAGGAGGAAACAGCATGCAACACGACCATGTCGGTCAGATTTATGAACTTTTAGATGAAGCCGCCCAAGTGATAGCAGAAGGCCTTCAGATTTCTTATATTGAGGGGCTTGCGGAAGCGGGAGAAATGTATTTTCTTGAAAAGGCCGACCAGCTTCCGCTTCAGGAAAAGCAAACCGGCGAGCTTAAAAGCCTGCTCGCGAAAGCAGACTTCAGAAAATGGGAGCATGAATGGATCCGCAAGGCGTTCCAGCTCGCCATTTTAAAAGGGCTGAAAGATAAGTCCCATCCGAACAGACAGATGACGCCTGATACGATCGGCATTTTCATCAGTTACCTCGTGAATAAATTTACGGGCGGCCGAAAAGGCCTGACATTGCTGGACCCCGCCTGCGGCACCGGAAATCTTCTGCTGACCGCGGCAAACCAGCTTTCTGACAAAGCGGCAAAAAGCTTCGGCATTGAAATCGACGATGTCCTTCTGAAGATCGCTTATGCTCAGGCGAATCTGCAGGAAAAAGAAATGGAGCTGTTCTGCCAGGACAGTCTTCAGCCGTTATTTATCGAACCGGCCGATGCGGTCATCTGCGATTTGCCGGTCGGCTACTATCCGAATGACGAAGGCGCTGAAGCGTTTGAGCTGAAAGCGGATGAAGGCCACTCTTTTGCTCACCACTTATTTATTGAGCAGAGCGTCAAACATACAAAACCGGGCGGATACTTATTTTTTATGATTCCGAACCATCTGTTTGACAGCGCGCAAAGCGATAAACTGAAGCGGTTTTTTGCGGAAAAAGTGTATATCAACGCCCTTCTTCAGCTGCCGGCTACTATGTTTAAAGACGAAGCGCAGGCAAAGAGCATTTTAATCTTGCAGAAAAAAGGCGAAGACGCAAAGCCGCCGAAACAAGCGCTTTTGGCGAATCTTCCTTCTTTTGCGAACCAGCAGGCGATGCGGGAGATGACGGCAAAATTGGATCAATGGATTCAAAAAGAAAAATAATGGCGAAAAAGCAGTGTGAGATGCAAAATCCCGCGCTGCTTTTGCTTTTTAAAATGAATGGGAATCAGGACGATAACACAAATTAAGGAAAGAAAATAACATTCCGTAAGACCGTGCCGTCCATTTGGCACAAATGAAATTTATCAGAAAATATCGACTTCATATTGTAAGCGGTACCAATGTGGATGTTGACTTGAAATGCTGAGTTGACAATGTTTAAATGGAAAAGTCAGATATTTTTTGGACTGCAGTTATGGTCTGGGAAAAAAGAACGAACAAACGAAGAAGAATTTTGATAGGAGCGTCATTTATGTCTAAAATTATTGCAATTAACGCAGGAAGCTCATCTTTAAAATTTCAGTTATTCGAAATGCCTTCAGAAAAGGTGCTAACAAAAGGTTTAGTAGAACGGATCGGTATCGCCGACAGCGTTTTCACAATCTCTGTTAACGGCGAAAAAAATACAGAAGTGACAGATATTCCGGATCATGCGGTTGCGGTGAAGATGCTGCTTCACAAGCTGACTGAATTCGGTATTATAAAGGATCTAAATGAAATTGACGGAATCGGCCACCGTGTGGTTCACGGCGGAGAAAAATTCAGCGATTCTGTTTTGCTTACGGATGAAACAATCCGTGAGATTGAAGAGATTTCAGAACTAGCGCCGCTTCACAACCCGGCTAACATCGTCGGCATTAAAGCCTTTAAAGAAGTGCTTCCGAATGTGCCTGCGGTTGCAGTGTTTGATACGGCGTTCCACCAAACGATGCCTGAACAATCTTACCTGTACAGCCTACCGTACGAATACTACGAGAAATACGGCATTCGCAAATACGGTTTCCACGGCACATCTCATAAATACGTGACGCAGCGCGCAGCTGAGCTTCTCGGCCGCCCGCTTGAAGATTTGCGTCTGATTTCCTGCCACCTCGGTAACGGCGCAAGTATCGCGGCGGTAGAAGGCGGAAAATCCATTGATACGTCAATGGGCTTCACACCGCTTGCGGGTGTCGCGATGGGAACACGTTCAGGAAACATCGACCCTGCATTGATTCCGTACATAATGGAAAAAACGGATCAGACGGCAGATGAAGTATTAAATACGTTAAATAAAAAGAGCGGACTGCTTGGCGTATCCGGTTTCTCCAGCGACCTTCGCGATATCGTAGAAGCTTCAAAAGAAGGAAACGAAAGAGCGGAAACGGCTCTTGAAGTGTTTGCAAGCAGAATCCATAAATACATCGGTTCTTACGCTGCGAGAATGAGCGGCGTTGACGCGATTATTTTCACTGCGGGTATCGGTGAAAACAGTGTTGAAGTCAGAGAACGCGTGCTTCGCGGCTTAGAATTCATGGGTGTATATTGGGATCCTGCGCTGAACAACGTGCGCGGCGAGGAAGCGTTTATCAGCTACCCTCACTCTCCTGTCAAAGTCATGATCATTCCGACTGACGAAGAGGTCATGATCGCACGCGACGTTGTCCGCCTTGCACAGTAATGATCGAAAAAAGCACATCCTTTAGGGTGTGCTTTTTTATTGAATGCCCCAGAATCAAACGTTACGATATGTTTAATACATAAACGATGAGGTGAAGCAATGAGTGTGCATGAACATAAACAAGAAGCCCCGTCAGCCGTGCGCTGCAAGGTGATCACAGTCAGCGACACGAGAACGAAAGAAACCGACAAAAGCGGGCGCGTCATGATGGACTTCCTCAGGGAAGCGGGATTTGAAACGGTCGCTTATGACATTGTTAAAGATGAAAAAGATGAATTGCAGAAAGCCGTTTTATCCGGCTGTATGGATGAATATACAGATGCGGTGCTGTTAAACGGAGGGACGGGCATTGCCGAAAGGGATGTCACAATTGAAGCGGTCACGCCGCTGTTTTCAAAAGAACTCCCGGGATTCGGCGAGCTGTTCCGCATGCTGAGCTATACGGAGGACATCGGTTCCGCCGCCATTTTGTCCAGAGCGGCAGCGGGTGTGATCCAAAATACCGCAGTCTTCTGCACGCCCGGCTCCTCAGGCGCCGTAAAGCTTGCAATGAGTAAACTGATTATTCCTGAACTGCCCCATGTGCTCCGGGAAATCCGAAAAGATTTATAAATGTATAAAAAGGCTCTGCTCCGCTCAAAAAAATGGGTGGGGTTTTTTTTATAAAAGGCTTGAAAAAACAGAATTTACTTGTTACAGTGTATACATACAAAATGCATTTTTATTAATTAAAACTAATTTTTATACAAAAGGGAGCTTTTAACATGGCAGAACAAAAAAAGGTTGTATTGGCATACTCAGGAGGTCTTGATACTTCTGTAGCGATAAAATGGCTGCAAGAACAGGGATACGATGTTGTTGCCTGCTGTTTAGACGTAGGGGAAGGAAAGGATTTGGCATTCGTTCAGCAAAAAGCGCTGGAAGTAGGCGCCGTAAATTCCTATGTGATTGATGCGAAAGAAGAATTCGCCCGGGAGTACGCGCTCATTTCTATGCAGGCCCATACAATGTATGAAGGCAAGTATCCGCTCGTATCTGCACTATCCCGTCCGTTGATCGCGAAAAAACTCGTTGAAGTCGCGGAAAAGGAAAACGCGGTGGCTGTAGCGCACGGCTGCACGGGAAAAGGCAACGATCAGGTGCGTTTCGAAGTATCCATTAAATCATTAAATCCTGATCTGGAGGTCATTGCTCCGGTCCGTGAGTGGCAATGGTCGCGTGAAGAAGAAATTGAATATGCCGCAAGCCGCGGCATACCGATTCCGATCAATCTTGACAGCCCGTATTCCATCGACCAGAACCTATGGGGACGCGCCAATGAATGCGGTATATTAGAAGACCCGTGGGCGGCGCCGCCTGAAGGGGCATATGATCTGACAGCATCTCTTGAAAACACGCCGGACGTTCCGGAAATCATCGAAATCGCATTTGAAGCCGGTGTTCCGGTTTCAATCGACGGCGTAACCTACCCGCTCGCTGATTTAATTCTCAAGCTGAACGAGACTGCCGGAAAACACGGCATCGGCCGGATTGACCATGTGGAAAACCGCCTGGTCGGCATTAAGTCCCGTGAAGTTTATGAGTGCCCGGGCGCCATGACTTTGATTACGGCTCACAAAGAGCTTGAGGATCTGACTTTAGTGAAAGAAGTGGCCCATTTCAAACCGGCAATTGAACAAAAACTGTCTGAAATCATCTATAACGGTTTATGGTTCTCGCCGTTAAAAGACGCGCTGCTTGCATTCTTGAAAGAAACCCAAAAACACGTCACCGGCGTCGTGCGCGTCAAGCTGTTTAAAGGCCATGCCATTGTAGAAGGACGTAAGTCGGAATATTCACTCTACGATGAAAAACTTGCGACATATACAAAAGACGATGCTTTTGACCATCACGCGGCAATCGGTTTCATTGAGCTTTGGGGGCTGCCGACAAAAGTAAACAGCATTGTGAAAAAGAAGGAGCAGATTGAAGCATGAAGAAGCTTTGGGGAGGCCGTTTTCAAAAAACACCGGAAAAGTGGGTCGATGAGTTCGGCGCATCCATCACATTCGACCAAAACTTAGTCAAAGAGGATATTACAGGGTCTCTCGCTCATGCGGCAATGCTGAAAAAATGCGGCATTCTGACGGAAGAAGAAGAAGGCGCCATCCGACAGGGGCTGCAGACCCTCCTGCAAAAAGCAGAGGAAGGAACGCTTGAATTCTCTGTTGATTATGAAGATATCCATTTGAATATTGAAAAAATGCTGATCGAAGAAATCGGACCGCTAGGCGGCAAGCTCCATACCGGCAGAAGCCGGAATGACCAGGTGGCGACCGACATGCATTTGTATTTGAAAGATCATGTCTCACATATCATCGTGCTGATTGAACAGTTCCAAAAAGCGCTGATCGAAAAAGCGGAGGCCAATGTCGAGACCATTCTGCCGGGGTACACCCATTTGCAGCGGGCTCAGCCGATTTCTTTCGCCCACCATCTGCTTGCTTATTTTTGGATGCTTGAACGGGATAAAGAGCGTTTTCGCGATGCTATGAAACGGATTAACATATCGCCGCTCGGATGCGGGGCGCTTGCCGGAACCACTTTTCCGATAGACCGTAACTATTCGGCGGAGCTGCTCGGTTTTGACTCCATTTATGAGAACAGTCTTGACGGAGTCAGTGACAGAGATTTTATTCTCGAGTTTTTAAGCGGCAGCAGCATGCTGATGATGCACCTTTCGCGTTTATCAGAAGAAATCATTCTATGGTGCTCGCAGGAATTCAGATTCATTGAACTGGATGATACGTATGCGACGGGAAGCAGCATGATGCCGCAGAAGAAAAACCCCGACATGGCGGAGCTGATCCGCGGTAAAACCGGACGCGTATACGGTGATATGATGGGGCTTTTCACGATTATGAAAGGGCTCCCGCTCGCTTACAACAAAGACCTGCAGGAAGATAAAGAAGGCATGTTTGACACGGTGAAAACCGTTGAAGGAAGCCTTCAGATTTTCACGGGCATGATTGAAACGATGAAAGTAAACAAGGACATCATGAAACAAGCGACAAAACAAGATTTTTCAAACGCGACGGAACTTGCCGATTATTTAGCTAAAAAAGGCATGCCGTTCAGAGAAGCGCATGAAGTGGTCGGCAAGCTTGTGTACAGCTGCATTGAAAAAGGAATCTATTTAAGTGATATGGCATTTGAAGAATTCCTTCAAGCCAGCAGTCTCTTTGAAGAAGACATCTATACCGTGCTCGATCCGCATCATGCGGTTGAAAAAAGAATGAGCGCCGGCGGAACGGGTTTTCAGCAGGTAGAACAGGCGCTCGTAAAAGCAAAAGCCTGCGCCGGCATTTAATTTGCTGAAATTTCCTTCATATTTTCCCGTCATATCAGACACCCTACATCTATAAAGATGGGAGGTAGAAGGAATGCGCAAAGAACAAGACCGTTACATCTATGATGAAAAAGAAAGTGAAGAAACGGCCAGGCTCATCTCAGAGGCATACGAAAGCGGTTATGTCGGCATGGAGGAAGCCTCTGCTCCTTCAGAAAATTAAGCTGTCTGTAAAGACGGCTTTTTTTTCGTGCGGACGAAGTGCAAAAAAGTGATATTGCCGTTTGTTTATAGTAAAGTAGAGGGAGAAACGTCTTGATTTTATTGAAGCGGCAACGTTGCCTGGGGAGGGTATTCAATGTGCGACATGCTCTAATCACTGCCGGTACAAAGGGATTGGGCCGAAAAGTGACTGAAATGCTTCTGGAAAAAGGCTTTTCTGTCACAGTGAATTACAGACAAGACGAAGAAGCGGTCGCCTGTCTGAAGGCGGATTATCCCGGGTGCCATGACAGATTGCAATTCGTTAAGGGCGATGTAACCCGTAAAGAAGATCTCATGCGGATCGCCGATGCAGCCCTTCAGCGGTTTGGAAGGATTGACATACTGATTAACAATGCCGGACCGTACATATTTGAGCGCAAAAAGCTTGCCGATTACTCCGATGACGAATGGTATGACATGCTTGAAGGGAATTTAAGCGCCGTTTTCCATCTGTTTAAAGCGGTTATCCCGGTCATGAGACAGCAGCGGTTCGGCCGGATTATTACATACGGTTTTCAAGGAGCGGACCATGCCCCTGGCTGGCTTCACCGTTCCGCTTTCGGAGCGGCTAAAGTCGGATTGGCATCGTTAACGAAAACCATTGCGATTGAAGAAGCTGAATCAGGCATTACGGCCAATATGGTCTGCCCGGGTGATATTGTAGGAGATATGAAAGAAGCGTCTATAGAGGAAGCAAGACGGAAAATCGGCAAAGAAAAGACGCCGATCGGCAGGTCCGGAACCGGAGAGGACATTGCGAGAATCATCGCCTTTTTATGTGAAGATGATTCCGATCTTGTAACCGGAACGGTCATTGAAGCAACAGGCGGGCTGAATGTGATTAACAGGCATCAATCCCTGTAAGTTTTTTCGTTTGTCAAAAAGGGAACTTGATAAATATTAATTTTTTATGAGGTGAAAACGATGAAAGTGACTTATCACGGACATTCTGTCATTCAAGTGGAAACGAAAACCCATAACATTATTTTTGATCCGTTTCTGACCGGAAACAGTCTGACAAATTTGAAACCGGAAGAAGTGAAAGCGGATGTCATCCTGCTTACTCACGGACACAATGACCATGTCGGAGATACAGAGCAGATCGCTAAACAAAACGATGCGCTCGTTATTGCGCCGAATGAGCTGGCCGTTTATCTCGGCTTTAAAGGTTTAAAGGTCCACCCGATGCATATCGGAGGGGCGCGCCAATTTGATTTCGGTAAAGTGAAACTGACACAGGCATTCCACGGATCGGCGGTCACTGATGAAGAAAACAAAACCATTACGTACACGGGGATGCCGGCCGGGATTTTATTGACGATTGACGGCAAAACGATTTTCCACGCCGGGGACACGGCGCTGTTCTCTGATATGAAACTGATCGGGGAACTGAATCACATTGACCTGGCGTTTCTGCCGATCGGTGATAACTTCACCATGGGCCCTGAAGATGCGAAACTCGCGGCTGAGTGGCTGAGAGCGAAACAGGTCGTTCCCGTTCATTACAATACATTTCCTGTCATTGAACAGGACCCTGACGCTTTCGCCGAAAGTCTGCCCGGAGGCGTCGGCAAAGTCATGGCGGTCGGCGAGACCATTGAGCTTGCCTGACATATGTGTCAAAGACCTTCTGAATCAAGCATTCAGAAGGTCTTTTTGTGATGCCGCCTTTTTTCGGGCGTCTCATTGCGAATGAATCCCTCGTACCCTTATAATAAAAGCAGAAGACTGTCCTTAGAGGTGAAACGCTTGGCAACAAAGCATGAACAAATCCTATCATACATAGATTCGCTTCCTGTCGGTGAAAAAATTTCGGTCAGAAGAATTGCGAAAGAAATGAAAGTCAGTGAAGGAACGGCTTACAGAGCCATTAAGGAAGCCGAAAACAAAGGATTCGTTTCCACTATTGAACGTGTGGGGACCATCCGGATTGAACAGAAGAAAAAAGAAAATATTGAAAAGCTGACATACGCCGAGGTCGTCAATGTGATAGACGGCCAGGTGCTCGGCGGAAAAGCCGGTCTGCATAAAACGTTGAATAAGTTTGTGATCGGCGCGATGGAGCTTGACGCGATGATGCGTTATACGGCGGCGGGGAACCTGTTAATCGTCGGGAACCGAATCAACGCCCACCGTCAGGCGCTTGAAGCGGGCGCGGCTGTTTTGGTAACAGGAGGGTTTAATACCGACGACAGCATTATCGAGCTGGCCGATATGCTTGAGCTTCCGATTCTCTCCACGAGCTACGATACCTTTACGGTAGCCGCGATGATCAACCGGGCGATCTATGATCAGCTCATAAAAAAAGAGATTGTGCTCGTGGAAGACATTTTGACGCCCGCAGATCGGACAGTGACGCTGTCCCCTAAGGATAAGCTGGAGAAATGGTACGAAAAAAACTATGAAACCGGACACGGCCGCTTCCCGGTTATCGATCAGCAGATGAAAATCCACGGAATCCTCACATCGAAAGATATCGCGGGGCATGACCGGTCAGTTCCGATTGAAAAAGTAATGACCAAAAACCCTGTCACGGTGATCGGGAAAACATCTGTCGCCTCAGCGGCTCAAATGATGGTTTGGGAAGGAATTGAAGTGCTTCCGGTGACAGACGGGCATCACAAACTGATCGGAATGATCAGCCGCCAGGATGTCTTAAAAGCGCTTCAAATGGTTCAAAAGCAGCCTCAGGTCGGGGAAAAGCTGGATGATATTGTTTCAAGGGGATTTAAAGAAGACGAAGATGACAAAACGCCGGCGGTTTATCAATATGAAGTCACGCCGCAAATGACCAATCAGCTCGGCACGATTTCTTACGGGGTGTTTACGACGATTTTAACCCAGGCCGCCAGCCGATTTTTACGCTCCCGCAAACGCGGCGAGCTGGTCATTGAAAGCATTACGATTTTCTTCCTGAAGCCCGTACAGATGGAGTCGGTCATTGAAGTGAAACCGCGCATTTTAGAGGCGGGCCGGAAATTCGGGAAAATGGAAGTGGAAGTGTCAAGCCAAAGCGGCATCGTTTCAAAAGCGATGCTCATGGTGCAGCTGATGGAGAGAAGTTAAGGGACGCACCCGGGTCCCTTGGCATTCATTATGCGTGGTCCCTCTCCGCTTCCTTTGCATGGATGGGCTCATAATGCTTATAGGCTCTATACCCGGCCCATGCGCTGCCTGCTCCGATTAAAATGAAGACGCCGCCGATGACCAGGGTCAGGACGGAGTGAAACAGAATCATTTGGTTTACTCCGTACAAAAACACCAGCGCGCCTAATGCCATACTTGATTTAGCCGAAAAACATTCTTTCTCCAGCGCCCGTTTCGTCTGGATTCCTTTTACTTTGTAATACACGTAAAAGCAGGCAGAAAGCCCGATGAGAAAAACAAAAACCAGCATAAATGAAATCCTCCATTATATGAGTTTGCAAAACCGTTTATACCGTTGCTGAAAGATTTTCCTTTTCCATGGATAAAGAGTATGATTAAATGAATAAAAACGAAAAGGAGAAAGCGATGAAATCCGAACTGATCAGAACCATATCATTATATGACACCATTATCTTACATAGACATGTGAGGCCTGACCCGGACGCCTACGGTTCACAGTGCGGCCTTACGGAAATCCTGCGGGAAACGTATCCCGAAAAAAATATTTTTGCCGTCGGACAGCCTGAGCCGTCCTTGTCTTTTTTATATTCCCTCGATGAGGTGGATGACGAAACCTATAAAGATGCTCTTGTCATCGTGTGCGACACCGCAAACCAAGGCAGGGTCGACGATCAGCGCTACCATTCCGGCGCAAAGCTCATGAAAATAGACCACCATCCAAATGAAGATCCGTATGGCGATCTGTTATGGGTCGATACGAATGCAAGCTCCGTAAGCGAAATGATCTATGAGCTGTACCTGGAAGGAAAACAGCACGGCTGGAAACTGAATACGAAAGCAGCTGAGCTGATTTACGCGGGTATCGTCGGTGATACGGGGCGTTTCTTATTCCCGAACACCACAAAAAAGACATTAAAATACGCGGGAGAGCTCATTGAGTTCCCATTTTCATCGTCAGAACTGTTCAATCAATTGTATGAAACAAAATTAAATGTGGTGAAGCTTAACGGCTTTATTTATCAAAATGTGTCACTGTCTGAAAACGGCGTCGCTTCCGTTTTCATTAAAAAAGACATTTTGGAGACATATGGAACCACCGCTTCTGAAGCGTCGCAGCTTGTCGGAACACTCGGAAATATTTCGGGTATCCGCGCTTGGGTGTTTTTCGTAGAAGAAGACGATCAAATCAGAGTCCGGTTCCGTTCAAAAGGTCCGGTCATCAACGGAATTGCCCGGAAATACAATGGCGGCGGACATCCGCTTGCGGCCGGCGCATCCATCTTCAGCTGGGATGAAACCGATCAGATTCTTGCTGATCTGGAAGAGGTATGTAACGAACACAAGTAGAGGGGAGACCCTCTTTCTTAGTGTTCATCTGTCACGGGGATGAACCAGCAGCCGAATTCAGTCAGGTCTTCGTAGACGCGGAGATTACAGATTTGGAGTTCTTTTTTTATGAGGGAAGCGAGTGTGTCTGTTTCTGCATATGCGGAATAGCCTTGTCTGATTCGGGCTGCATGATCTTTTGCCAAGCGTCGTTCACTAAAAACCTCCATTTTCCCTTCCTCCCTTCAGAATCATTGAAAATGTCTCATCTACAGTTTATAAAAAAGCGGAGAAAAAAGCGACAGATCTATGGAAAATTTTTAAAAATGACATAATTACGTCGCAAAAGAAATATGAATTTCGACAGACAATCTCGTATAAATCGTCAGTTCCTTTACTTCAGCTTTAAATTCCTTCTCATTTATGGTGTATATTTTGTTTTCGATCGTCCGTTTTAAAAGCTCCTTTGTTTTATACACGCTTTCAATATCTTTTGTGATGACTTCAGAAATGTTATCTTTCACTTGTTCCTCAAATTTCATCTTGTCAGGCTGGGCGATTCTGTATTTTTCCCCATTGATCAGCTTCACATCAACACTTTGGATGAGAAGTCTTTGCTTATTATCCTCATTTAATTTATGAAGATCCTTCTGATAGATGGAGATTTGGTTTTTTAAATCCCGCGCGTGCTCACGCTGCTTTTCAATTAACGTCACTTGTTCTTCCTGAAATGTTCCGTATGTAAACAGAAAGAACAGCCAGCTGACGATGGCTCCGCACATCATTCCCGCGAAAAAACGCTGCCATCCCGGTTTTTTATAATACTCGGGAATTCTCATGATGACATATTCTCCTGGGTCAGCCATGAAATAATCAGCCAGCCGGTCTGCGCGCCGCCCATTGCTGAAATAATTAAAAGAAGCTGTTTGAAAATGTCGCGCGTGTTGCCTTCAAACAGCCCCCGCTCGAAACTGTATACCGCGTCAAATGTTCCCCCGATCGCCGCGACAAGCGCCCAGATCTTCAGCCTGTTCGCCAATTTTGTGATCGCCGTCAGCGGAGGCTCGCCTGATAAATAAGCTCCGAGGCCGCCGATCAGCGCGCCGCCGAGCAACACACCGAGGGCGATAAAATAACTGCTGATGAAATTCGCCATAAATCCGGCTTCCTGATCCATATATACACCACCTCACTTTTCTATCATATTGAGCGAAACGGACAAGTATGATGATGAGTCAAAAAAGAACATTTGTTTCTTAAGAAAACCCGTCTTATAATGTAGAAAGGCAAAATGAACGTATGGGAAAGGAGTGGCGGCATTGTCTTTTGTTCACCTGCAAGTACATAGCGGCTACAGTCTGTTAAACAGCGCCGCTTCTGTAAAAGAGCTTGTTACACAAGCGAAGGAACTCGGATATTCATCATTGGCGCTGACGGACGAAAATGTGATGTACGGCGCCATTGAGTTTTATAAAGCATGCAAATCAAACGGAATGAAGCCGATTATCGGTCTGACGGCTTCTATATACACGGACGATACGGAGCTTGAAGCACATCCGCTCATTCTTTTAGCAGAGACAAACACTGGATATCAGAACCTGGTGAAAATCTCAAGTGCGCTGCAATCCATGGCAAAGGGCGGCATGAAGCGAAAATGGATGAAGAGCTATCATGAGGGGCTGATCGCCATTACGCCCGGTGAAAACGGGTACATTGAAAGCCTGCTTCAAGCCGGGAAGTTTGAAGAAGCGGTCCGGGCTGCCGAAGGATTCCGGGAGCTGTTCGGAGACGGCCGTTTTTATTTAGGATACCAGCCGTTTAAAGGACATGAGACGTTATCAGAAGAGATTCTCCGCCTGTCAGCCGAGACGGAAATTGCTGTCTGCGCTGCGGGGGATGTCCGTTATATCAAGAAAGAAGATCAAGATGCGTACCGCTGTCTGTGCGCTATTAAAGCCGGAGAGAAGTGGGAGGATCAGAGCGGGAATCTGCCGGACTTATACTTGAGGACGCCTGAAGAAATGGCAGAGCTTTACACGCGGCATCCGGAGGCGATTGAAGCAGCCGCGCGTATCGCCCGGCAATGCCGGGTCGATGTCAGCCTCGGACAGACACAGCTTCCGTCTTTTCCGGCGCCGGACGGCAAATCAGCCGATGACTATTTGGCGGAGATCTGTCATGAGGGGCTGCGCCTCCGTTTCGGCACTCCTGATGAGCGCGCTGTCCGCCGGCTTGAATATGAGCTGGACGTCATCAGGCGCATGAAATTCAGTGATTATTTTCTCATCGTATGGGACTTTATGAAGTACGCGCATGAAAAGGGCATTGTGACAGGTCCGGGAAGAGGGTCCGCGGCAGGCTCGCTTGTCGCTTATTCCCTTTTCATTACCGACGTGGATCCGCTTAAACATTCTCTGCTGTTTGAGAGATTTCTTAATCCCGAGCGGATCAGCATGCCGGATATTGATATCGATTTCCCTGATACGAGAAGGGATGAGGTCATTCAGTATGTACAAAATAAGTACGGGGCCATGCACGTCGCCCAGATTATCACCTTCGGGACATTGGCCGCAAAGGCGGCGTTAAGGGATACCGGGAGAGTGTTCGGGATCAGCCCGAAAGAAGCCGACCAGCTTGCCCGCCTGATTCCGTCAAAACCGGGAATGACGCTTGAGGAAGCGAGGCGGCAGTCCGCTCAGCTGAACAGGCGGCTGTCCGAATCCGCCGTTCTTCATAAAGTGTTTCAGATCGCAAGGAAAATTGAAGGTCTTCCGCGGCACACGTCAACACACGCGGCGGGGGTCGTTCTCAGTAAAGAGCCGCTTTCTGAAGTTGTCCCTCTTCAAGAAGGGCATGACGGCGTGTATTTAACGCAGTATGCGATGGATCACTTGGAAGATCTCGGTCTTTTAAAAATGGACTTTTTAGGTTTGCGCAACCTGACGCTTATTGAATCCATTAAAACGATGATTGAAAAAGAGACGAATACGAAAATTGATTTTTCCGAGATTTCTTATCAGGATGAAAAAACGTTCTCACTATTGTCAAACGGTGATACGACGGGTATTTTCCAGCTGGAATCATCAGGAATGAGAAACGTGCTGAAGCGCCTGAAGCCGTCAAGACTGGAAGACATTGTCGCGGTTAACGCGCTTTACAGGCCGGGACCGATGGAAAATATTCCGTTATTTATCGACCGGAAGCACGGGCGGGCGCGTGTGGAAGTGCCGCACGAGGACGTAAGAAATATTCTCAGTGACACTTACGGTGTCATCGTCTATCAAGAGCAGATAATGATGATCGCCTCGCGCATGGCAGGGTTTTCATTAGGTGAAGCGGATCTGCTCAGACGGGCTGTCAGCAAAAAGCAAAAGGACATTCTGGACAGAGAGCGAAGCCATTTTGTTGAAGGGTGCTTAAAAAAGGAGTATTCTGTAGTCACTGCAAACGAGGTCTACGATCTGATTGTAAAATTCGCTAACTACGGATTCAACAGAAGCCATGCTGTCGCATACAGCATGATCGGCTATCAGCTCGCCTATTTAAAAGCGCATTATCCGTTATATTTTATGTGCGGGCTGTTGACGAGCGTCATCGGCAATGAGGACAAAATATCGCAATATCTGCATGAAGCGAAGGGGAGCGGGATTCAAGTCCTTCCGCCGTCAATAAACAAAAGCGGTTTTCCGTTTGCGCCGGAAAACGGAGCCGTCAGATACAGTTTGCGGGCCGTTAAAAACGTAGGCGTCTCGGCAGTGAAAGATATTTATAAAGCAAGAACACATAAACCGTTCGAGGATCTTTTCGATTTCTGCTTTCGCGTACCCGCAAAAAGCGTGAATCGGAAAACCATCGAAGCCCTTATATTTTCTGGCGCCATGGACGAATTCAATCAAAATCGCGCCGCCTTGCTGGCCTCCGTTGATGTGGCTTTAGAGCACGCTGAACTTTTTCGTGCAGACGATGACCAAATGGGATTGTTTTTGGAAGAATCGTTCTCCATTAAGCCAAAATATGTAGAGGCTGAGGAATTTCCGCTCGTGGACAAGCTTCGGTTCGAAAAAGAAGCTCTCGGTGTTTATTTCTCAAGCCATCCTTTGTCCGCTTTCAGGGATCTCCTGAAAAAACGGGGGGCGCAAGCGATCACAGCAGCGCGGCAGATGGCGAAGGGGCAGCTGTCAATCGGCGCTTTGCTCGCGGGCATCAAAACGATTCGGACAAAGACAGGTCAGCATATGGCGTTTCTCACATTAAGCGATGAAACGGGAGAAATGGAAGCCGTTGTGTTTCCTGACCAATATAGAAGGCTGTCTCCGCTGTTAAAGGAGGGCGCGCTTTTATTCGCCGCCGGAAAAATGGAAGAGCGTCAGGAGAAGACACAATTCATCATGTCATCCGCCTCTCTTCTTGAGCAGACAGAGGCAGACAGAGCGCCGTCTGTTTACATCAAAATCGAGGGCAGCCGGCACAATCAGGAGTTTTTGGAAAAGATGAAGCGTATTTTACTGGAGCATAAAGGGGAAACCGGCGTTTATCTTTATTATGAAAAAGACAAGCAGACGATCAGGCTGCCGGATACTTTTCATATTCAGGCGGACCATCAGGTGTTATACCGTTTAAAAGAGCTGCTGGGCCGCGAAAACGTCGTGTTAAAATAGTGGTAACAATAATCGTTTTGTTATACAATTGAAACAATTGTGCTATCTTATTTAAAGATTCTGAAATTTTTCACCTCCAGCGATTGTACCAGTCTATGCGGCAGAATATGTAACAAAGTACTTAAAAGGAGTGTTTAGAATGTCATTAAGAGAAGAAGCGTTACATTTACACAAAGTAAATCAAGGAAAGCTGGAATCAAAAGCAAAGGTAGAAGTCAGAAATGCAGATGACTTAAGCCTTGCCTACTCTCCCGGAGTAGCTGAGCCTTGTAAAGAGATTTATGACGATAAAAACAAAGTATATGATTATACAATGAAGGGGAACATGGTAGCAGTCGTAACAGACGGATCAGCCGTTCTCGGTCTCGGTAATATCGGGCCTGAAGCTTCACTTCCGGTCATGGAAGGGAAAGCGGTGCTGTTCAAAAGTTTCGCGGGCGTGGATGCATTCCCGATCGCGCTTGACACAAACGATGTGGACAAAATCATTGACACTGTAAAGCTGCTTGCACCGACATTCGGCGGTGTCAACCTTGAAGATATTGCGGCGCCGAACTGCTTCATTATCGAAGAGCGCCTGAAAAAAGAAACAAACATTCCGGTTTTCCACGATGATCAGCACGGCACTGCCATCGTAACCGTTGCCGGACTTGTAAACGCGCTGAAATTATCAGGTAAATCCATGTCATCCATAAAAGTTGTGGCAAACGGAGCGGGAGCGGCAGGCATCGCGATCATCAAGCTTCTTTACCATTTCGGCGTACGCAACATCGTAATGTGCGACTCTAAAGGGGCGATTTACGAAGGGCGTCCGGCCGGCATGAACGCAGTGAAAAACGAAGTGGCGAAGTTTACAAACCAAGACCGCAACGACGGTTCGCTGCAGGATGTCATTAAAGATGCAGACGTCTTTATCGGCGTATCAGTCGAAGGCGCGCTGACGAAAGAAATGGTGGAGAGCATGGCGAAAGATCCGATTATCTTCGCAATGGCCAACCCGAATCCGGAAATCATGCCTGAAGACGCGCGCGCAGCCGGCGCAAGCGTAATCGGAACAGGCCGTTCTGATTTCCCGAACCAGGTCAACAATGTTCTGGCATTCCCTGGAATTTTCCGCGGGGCGCTTGACGTTCGCGCGACTCACATCAACGAAGAAATGAAAATTGCTGCGGTTGAAGCGATTGCTTCCCTTGTTTCAGAGGAAGAATTAAGCGCTGATTATGTCATCCCGGCTCCATTTGACAAACGTGTGGCTCCTGCCGTTGCGAAAGCTGTTGCGAAAGCAGCGATGGAAACGGGCGTCGCCAGAATTACGGTCGATCCTGAGGAAGTGGCTGAAAAAACAAGACAGCTTACGGTCATCGGCGAATAATAACACAAAAATGAAATGGCAGCGCGTTGGAAAAAAACAACGCGCTGCTGTTCAATATACGGACTGCTGAAATTTTTTTAAGGGCAGGTCTTAAAAAAATTTCAGCAGAATCCTTATTTCTTTTGAAAACGCTGACAGATAAGGCTGAACAACGCTTTTTACGGTATGAAATCCGTCCGTTTCCGTCTGTTTTGAAGCAAAAAATGTCGAATGGAGGATGACACCGTTTGACAAAAAAAGTACAATAGTTTCGGTAAAGTTATTATTAAGTCTATCTAATCGGAAGACATGCAGTGAAGAGAACCCTTCACAAAAGGGAGGTAATCATTTGTTAAAGGATATATTCACAAAAAAGAAAAAATATGCTTCCGTGCCGTCTGAGCAGGCAAAACATGATGTTCCGGAAGGCATTATGACAAAGTGCCCCAAATGTAAAAAAATCATGCTCACAAAAGAGTTAGATAAAAACCTGCGCGTCTGCATGAACTGCGGGCACCATTTCCCGATGAATGCAAAGCAGCGCATTGAAAGCCTCCTGGATGAAGATTCATTCGAAGAATTCAACCAGGGAATGATATCTGAAAACCCGCTCGGTTTCCCGGAATACTTAGAAAAAATCGAAAAAGACCGTGAGAAAACATCGCTGAATGAAGCGGTGGTTACCGGAAAAGGAACCATCAGCGGATTCCCGGCCGTGATCGCTATCATGGATTCAACATTCCGAATGGGAAGCATGGGTTCGGTTGTCGGCGAAAAAATCACGCTTGCAATTGAAAAAGCAAAAGAGGAAAAAGTCCCGTTTATCATCTTTACCGCTTCCGGCGGCGCACGTATGCAGGAGGGGGTCTTAAGTCTTATGCAAATGGCAAAGACAAGCTCTGCATTAAAACTGTTCAGTGAGGAGCAGGGACTGATTATTTCTGTCATGACCCACCCGACGACAGGCGGCGTATCGGCCAGTTTCGCGTCTCTCGGTGATTATAATTTCGCTGAACCGGGCGCCTTGATCGGATTTGCCGGAAGACGTATTATTGAACAGACGATCGGGGAAAAACTGCCGGAAGATTTCCAGACGGCGGAATTTTTATTAAAGCACGGCCAGCTTGATGCGGTGATTCACCGAAACGACATGAAAGATAAACTCGCATTTCTGCTGGACATGCACCAAACAGGAGGTGAGCATGAGTGGCTGCAAGATTAGAATTTGAAAAACCGGTGATTGAACTGCAGACGAAAATCGCCGAACTGAAAAAATTCACCCAAGATTCGGAGATGGATTTAAGCGCTGAAATCGCAAGACTTGAAGACCGGCTCAGCAAGCTCCAGGATGAGATTTATAAAAACCTGAAGCCGTGGGACAGAGTGCAGATCGCACGCCTTCCCGACCGGCCGACGACGCTAGATTACATTCAATACCTGTTTACCGACTTTTTTGAGTGCCACGGAGACAGAACATACGGAGATGATGCGGCGATTGTCGGCGGAGTCGCCAAATATCACGGCATGCCGGTCACCGTCATCGGACATCAGCGCGGAAAAGACACGAAAGAAAACCTTGTCCGCAATTTCGGGATGCCTCACCCTGAGGGCTACCGCAAAGCGCTTCGTCTCATGAAGCAGGCGGATAAGTTCAACCGCCCGATTATCTGCTTCATCGACACGAAGGGAGCGTACCCGGGTAAAGCGGCGGAGGAGCGGGGACAAAGTGAAGCCATCGCCAAGAACCTGTTCGAGATGGCCGGCCTGACAGTGCCTGTCGTTTGTATCGTCATCGGGGAAGGCGGCAGCGGAGGCGCGCTTGCATTAGGTGTGGGCAACCGCATGCTGATGCTTGAGAACTCGACGTATTCCGTTATTTCTCCTGAAGGAGCCGCATCCATTTTGTGGAAGGACTCCAGCCTTGCGAAAAAAGCGGCTGAAACCATGAAGATTACTGCGCCCGATTTATTAGAATTAGGAATTATTGATGATATGATTAAAGAAGTGAAGGGCGGAGCTCACCATGATATTAAGCAGCAGGCGGGCTACATTGACGGTATTCTTAAAGAAACGTTAAAATCTCTTCTTCAATTGAACGCCGAAGAATTGATCTCACAGCGCTATGAAAAATATAAAGCAATCGGGAAAGTTTCGGTTGAGGATCAATATATCGGGGTAAACTGAATAGACGTGAAGCCTATGGCTCACGTTTATTTTTTGTGATTTTTGTGATATTCCTTAAATTTTATTTAAAAACAATTTATTTAATTGTATAATAGGTAAGGTTTCATGGGAGCTCAGGCGTCCCTTTTCATTGTTTTAGGGCAATGATCATGATATGTTTAACATATATATGTTGCTGAGGTGAATAGGAAATGAAGCGTATAGGAGTTTTAACGAGCGGCGGGGATTCCCCGGGTATGAACGCTGCGGTGCGCGCGGTTGTGCGGAAAGCTATCTACCACGACGTCGAAGTGTACGGAATTTATAACGGTTATTCAGGATTAATCAGCGGTAAAATAGAGAAACTGGAGCTTGGTTCGGTCGGTGACATCATCCACCGCGGCGGAACAAAGCTGTACACGGCCAGATGTCCTGAATTCAAAACAGTTGAAGGCCGTGAAAAAGGAATCGAAAATTTAAAGAAACTCGGCATTGAAGGTCTTGTCGTCATCGGCGGAGACGGTTCATACATGGGTGCGAAAAAATTAACGGAACACGGGTTTCCGTGTGTGGGTGTACCGGGTACGATAGATAATGACATCCCGGGAACTGATTTTACGATCGGATTTGATACGGCGCTAAATACCGTAATTGATGCTATTGATAAAATCCGTGACACCGCTACGTCTCATGAGCGTACATACGTTATTGAAGTGATGGGGCGCCATGCGGGCGACATTGCTTTATGGGCAGGTCTTGCAGGCGGAGCGGAATCAATTTTAATTCCTGAAGCGGACTACGATATGCAGGAAATTATCGGCCGTTTGAAGAGAGGGCACGACCGCGGCAAAAAACACAGTATCATCATCGTTGCAGAAGGGGTAGGCAGCGGGGTTGAATTCGGAAAACGCATCGAAGAAGAAACGAACCTTGAAACACGGGTATCCGTTTTAGGGCACATCCAGCGCGGCGGATCTCCAAGCGCTTCTGACCGGGTTCTTGCAAGCCGCCTCGGCGCTTACGCGGTTGAGCTTCTGCTTAAAGGAAAAGGCGGACGCTGCGTAGGTATACAAAACAACAAGCTTGTAGACCATGATATTATAGAAATTTTAGAATCAAAACATACTGTTGAACCAAACATGTATCAGCTTTCAAAAGAACTGTCTATTTAAGGCGGAAGAAGCTGAAGATTTCAGAAGGAAGTGAACGAGTTGAAAAAAACAAAAATCGTTTGTACAATCGGTCCGGCCAGTGAAAGTGTAGAAATGCTGACAAAATTGATGGAAGCGGGTATGAACGTTGCTCGTCTGAATTTTTCACACGGTGATTTCGAAGAGCACGGCGCAAGAATCAAAAACATCAGAGAAGCAAGCAAAAAGCTCGGCAAAAACGTGGGGATTCTCCTCGATACAAAAGGTCCGGAAATCCGCACGCACGATATGGAAAACGGCGCGCTTGAGCTTCAGGCGGGAAATGAAATTATCGTTTCTACGAAACAGGTGCTGGGAACGCTTGAAAAATTCTCAGTTTCTTATGAAGGCCTGGCAGACGACGTGTCAGCAGGGTCTATCATCCTGTTGGATGACGGTTTAATCGGATTGGAAGTGCTAGAATCAAATCCGGAAAAACACGAAATCAAAACAAAAATCTTAAACAGCGGCACGCTGAAAAATAAAAAAGGCGTAAATGTTCCCGGCGTCAGCGTCAACCTTCCCGGAATTACTGAAAAAGACGCCAAAGACATCGTATTCGGTATCGAGCAAGGCGTTGATTTCATCGCTGCGTCATTTGTACGCCGTTCTACGGATGTCCTTGAAATCCGCGAACTGCTTGAAGAGCATAACGCGTCTGACATTCAAATCATTCCTAAGATCGAGAACCAGGAAGGCGTGGACAACCTGGATGCGATCCTGGAAGTATCTGACGGCTTAATGGTAGCGCGCGGAGACCTCGGCGTAGAGATTCCGGCCGAAGAAGTGCCGCTCGTGCAAAAAGAAATGATCAAAAAATGCAACGCGCTCGGAAAACCGGTTATTACTGCGACACAAATGCTTGACAGCATGCAGCGCAACCCTCGCCCGACACGCGCTGAAGCAAGTGACGTTGCCAACGCCATTTTCGACGGCACAGACGCTATCATGCTTTCCGGTGAGACGGCTGCGGGACAATATCCTGTCGAGGCGGTTCAAACAATGTTTAACATCGCCACACGCACGGAAGAATCTCTGAACTACAAAGAAATTCTGTCTAAACGCAGAGATCAGGTCGGCATGACGATTACCGATGCGATCGGCCAATCAGTTGCGCACACGGCGATCAATCTGAGTGCGGCAGCTATCGTTACCCCTACAGAAAGCGGCCATACGGCGCGTATGATCGCGAAATACCGTCCGCAGGCTCCGATTGTAGCCGTTACGGTTAATGAGTCTGTATCACGCAAACTCGGCCTTGTATTCGGTGTATTCCCGGCAAGCGGCCAAAACGCGAATTCAACCGATGAAATGCTTGAAGACGCGGTTCAAAAATCACTTGACAGCGGCATCGTGAAACGCGGTGATCTGATTGTCATTACAGCAGGTTCTGTCGGTGAATCAGGCACGACGAATCTGATGAAAGTCCACACTGTCGGCAGCATTATCGCGAAAGGGCAAGGCATCGGACGCAAATCTGCATTCGGTCCGGTCGTTGTTGCAAAAAATGCGAAAGAAGCTGAACAAAAAATGACAGACGGCGCAGTATTGGTTGCTTCAAGCACTGACCGCGACATGATCGCTTCACTTGAAAAAGCATCAGCGCTCATCACTGAAGAAGGCGGTCTGACAAGCCATGCAGCCGTTGTCGGTTTAAGCTTGGGCATTCCGGTTATCGTCGGTCTGGAGAACGCAACTTCAGTTTTAACAGAAGGACAGGTTATCACAGTTGACGCTGCCCGCGGCGCTGTGTATGAAGGCCGCGCAAGCGTTCTTTAAACAGCTTTAAAAAAGAGAGGGGGGGTTCTCCCTTCTCTTTTGTCTTTAGGCTGATTTTCCTATTCCCATGCGGGCGGTGACGCGCTTTTAGAAGGGCAGGAGGGCAGAAAAATGAGAGTATTATTCTTACTGTTTATCGTATGTCCGGCAATTGAAATCGGTTTGTTTCTGCTGGCGGGAAAATGGCTCGGTATTTTTCCGACCTTCCTTCTCATCATTTTGACAGGCGTGTTAGGCGCCTTGGTGGCAAAAAGACAGGGAACCGATGTGTATCATCGGGTGATGCGCGATCTGCAGCACGGCAAAATGCCGGGGGAAGCGCTTCTTGACGGAATATGCGTCTTTTTCGGAGGCCTGCTTTTGATGCTTCCGGGTTTTCTGTCCGATATTGCAGGGGCCTGTCTTCTGATTCCGTTCACTCGGAACCGCATGAAGCCGCTTTTGTTCAAATGGCTGAGAGGAATGTCAAAAAACAAGCGGATCATTATCAAATAAAAACGGCAGCCTTCTTACAGGGCTGCTGTTTTTATTTGGACTGAACAGTAATATAGGCCCATATTTCTTTTAAAGCGCCCGTTGTGATAAAGGCCTGAATGAAAACGAGCAGCGCGGGCCCCGCAGCCAGTCCTAAAATTCCGAACAATTTAAAGCCGGCAAACAGGGCGATTAAGGTCGCAAGCGGATCAAGTCCGATTGACTTGCTTAAAATTTTCGGCTCCGTCAGCTGGCGCTGAATGAGAACCACAATATATAAAACACCGAGACCGATCGCTTGAGGAAGCTGACCGGCAATGGCCAAATACATAATCCAGGGAACAAAGACCGACCCGGCGCCGAGATACGGGAGAAGGTCCACCAGGCCGATAAAAAAGGCGATGGTTGCCGCATGCTCAATCCCTAATAGAAAAAGTCCGATAAAGACAATGATCATCGTGAAAAGTATGAGCACGGCCTGCGCCTTAATGAAACCTGCCATCGCTTTTTTTAGCTCTCCCGATACGGCCTTGGCGTTTGCCGAAACCCGTTCCGGAAAAATGGAATAAAGCAGCGCCTTCAGCTTATGCCAGTCCTTTGTCATAAAAAAAGTCGCCAGCATTGCGAAAATGAAGACGGCAGCTGTATTGGGAAGGAAGGCAATCCATTTCGGCACCAGCTCCAAAAGATGTGAAAGCATGAGCCCCGCATTTTTAGCTGCTGTATCACCGAGGGTCTGAATATGCGTCACGATGGATGCCTGCTGATTGGTTTCCAGTCCGTTAAATAAGACAGTCAGCTCGTGGTACAATGGCTGAATGCGGGAAGTGAACAGCTCTTCGCAATACGTCATAAAGGCGCTGATATGAGGAGGGAGCGTTTTGGCCAGATAGGCGGTTCCCGAAATGATTTCCGCAACGAGAAATGTCGCCGCCCCAAGAAGAATAAGCAAAAAGAAGACCAGGACAATGACAGTATTGACTGACCGGGGCAGCCCCGTCAGTTTGTCCAGCCAGTCAACTACGGGAATGATCGCTGATGACAGAATAAGGGCGATCAGAAACGGATAAGTTAACGGAAATGAGGCGTAACCGGCCGCTAAAGCGCCGCCGGCCGCAGCGAGTACAAACAGCGCGCGGAAAAAAACAGTTGCATAGTGCGGATTCACATCGATCCTCCTCTCGGTCGGCACGTCCTATTACATTAGTTTATTCGTCAAAAAAAAGGATATGAATACAGATATGATGAAAGAAGGTGCTTTCAGGATGTTTACACAGGCGAATTTATTTTTACTATTATTACTGGCCATCGCATTGGTAGCCAAAAATCAGTCATTGCTTTTTGCCGTCGGCTTTCTCATTGTGATAAAAGCTGTCGGTCTTGATCAGAAACTATTTCCGGTTATTCAGTCAAAAGGCATCAACTGGGGAGTCACCGTCATTACAATCGCCGTTTTAGTGCCGATTGCCACAGGCGATATCGGTTTTAAACAGCTCGGAGAAGCGATGAAATCATATTATGCGTGGATCGCTCTCGGTGCCGGGATCGCGGTTGCCTTAATCGCCAAAAACGGTCTCACCTTATTGGAAAACGACCCTCATATTACAACGGCGCTGGTCATCGGCACGATACTTGCCGTCGCGCTTTTCGGAGGCGTCGCCGTCGGCCCGTTAATCGGCGCCGGAATCGCCTACTTGGCCATGCAAATCGTTAAAATGTTCACTTCGTAAAGTAAAAAAGCGGCGTAAAGCTGCTTTTTTTTGTGGAGAAAATTAGAGTTTGCACCTTCGCATTTTGTAGTTCAGACAAATGCCATTTGCATTATTCCGATGAATGAAGCGGCTTACCATGTAACAAAGAACTTCGGGATTGACGGCGCACATGGAGTGAAAACAGCGATTGCAGTAGATTAAAAGCTGATGGGATTTATGGGCCTGATACCAAAGCAAAACTTGAAGTGTTGTTAAAATAAGCGGAGACCCTTTCCTTCAATTTGAAAGTTTGTTAAATTTATAATGAGAATGAAAAAACACAATTCGGTTGGTAGTCCGGATGCATGATTTAAAATGTCAGTAACCTTCCCCTCCTCGGGATGTCCATCATTCTTCAGTAAATTTAGGAGGAGGGAATCGTTATGAAATTAACGGTTTACTACGATGGTCAGTTTTGGGTAGGAGTCATTGAAGTTGTGAATGACGGGAAATTAAGAGCAATTCGTCATTTGTTTGGACAAGAGCCAAAGGATTCAGAAATAATGCATTTTGTTAATAATCAACTTTTACAGACTCTCTCCCACACTGAACAAGAAGGGGTTTGTGTTAAAGCAAAATCTAAGAAATTAAACCCAAAAAGATTGCAACGACAAGCTTCTAAAGAAATGAAAAATATCGGGATATCAACTAAGGCACAAAAAGCGATAAAACAGGAGCTTGAAGCAAGAAAAGAAAAGAAAAAACAACTGAATAGAAAACAAAGAGAAAAAATAAAGGAACAAAAATATTTAATCAGAAAACAAAAAGCAAAAGAAAAGCATAGGGGAAAATAGTTGGAGAGCCCGATGAAGCCCTTCGATTGAAAAGTTGAGCGGCATCAGTTAGTTTCTTCGGACTGATTTAGAGAAAAAAGTATAAGTCAGAGCCCTTCTCGAGATGAGGAGGGTTTTTCTGCCATTTATTTAAATTCACTTATATCAGTAAATGAGTCAGTTTCAATTGATGAACGGTTTGATGAGGATATTTACAGCTGAGTACAAAAGCGAAAATCTTGTCTTAGCTGAAGTAATAATAACCTCTCTCTTTTATGAAGGGAGAAGACTTTTCGAAGTTATTAGATATTCAAGATGTAATAAAAAATAAAGGAATGCAAATGTTAAAGTGAAGGGAGATGATTACTATGAAAAAAATAATTGTATTGGTGATCTTATGTTTTTCGTTAAGCTCTATCACAGTGGCTGCTGCTAAACAAGAACACGGCCAGAACCCAAAAGTTTCTCAGGAGCTATTTGGTGTTTTTATGCATGAGCTTTTCTGTAAAAATATATTAGACAGTGCCCGTGAATTCTATAAGGATGACACACTCTCTGTTACCACTAAAGGAGGCGTTAAATTATCCGAAGAAAAAGAAGGCAGGTATATAGTGAAGTTCATAATTATCCCTCATTCAAAGCTTCTGGGTAAAAAAGGCAAGATTTCAGGAACCGATACATTGACTTTCAGAGTAGACCCCTTCCTTTTGGGTTCTGGTTCAAGGGACAGAAATTCAGCAGTTACATTCCTGCATTTAAAGCATAACAACTCCACAAGGCAAAATTGATAAAACAGGATACTCTACATAGGATGTCCTCTTTTGGTAAAAAGGTTCCTGTCTATCACGAATAAACAGAGCAGATGCGAATTTACGGGCCGAGTACGAAAGCGAAACTGAAATCATTATTGAAATGAAAAAATCCCCCGTTTTGGGGGATTACTTTTTCTTCTCTTCTAATAGTTGAATAATTCTTTGATTAGCCTGTTTTTGCGCTCTCAACAACGAAACAATATTCCCTGTGAAACCAATCAAAATGACAAGCAGAAAAATTATAATCCACACAAGGCCATACCCCCTAAGGTGTTATTACCGTCCTGAAAGTCGATTCACTTGTATTGTTTAGACCTTCATACATTGTACTTGTCTTGTATGGGGTTGGAAATAGGACAATTTGATAGTTTTCTTTATCTTCAACTTTCGGCATGTCAATTTCATATATATTTGTGGCATTCTCTTTAACACTGGTAAATGAAACAGGTTTCCCATTAACTGAGCTTTGTTCTGTCCCTGATAAGGCAACTAAGGCATAATCAAGATTCGTATCATGCGAATTAAAAATTTGCAAGTATGTTTTTTGGTTGCTTTTTGATTTGAATAGGATTTTATTTCCGGTTTGTTTTGACGTTAAAAATACTTGTTCGCCCGTTAATTCATCAGTTGTTTTTTGGGGTTTTAGGTCTTCTTTTTCATCCCGGCTTTTCCTGATGTAACGGAGAGTAAAGTTTTCCTGTAAACCTGATGCTATATCAAGGTTAGTGCTTTCTTGTTTGTAATCAGGCTCAGGAATAATAATGAAACTTAACTCGCTGAAATTAGAAGGCGGCTCAAATTCCAGCTTGATTTTTTTTACCGAATCTTTATCCATTTTGAATGTATAAGATTTTTTGTACCCTCCGTTATCTGCTTTGAAAGGAATTGTCTTGAAGTCTGAGAGGATAACCAATCCATATTTTCTTTTGTCATTAAAATAATGACTAAACGATAATACTTTTTTGTATCCCTTCCCATTTTTCTTTCCAATATCCAAAGAGTCTAAAATTTGCCCGTCCTCTTCATATAAACCGTATGAAACGGTGTCAGTGCCGGGGCCGGTCACATCTTCTTGTTCATCATTGTACTTTTCATCGTTTGTAACTGCAGAAGTCTGTTTGTTTTGATCTTTATTAAAAAAGTAAAGGGATGCGGCAACTGCCAAGATTACGAAGGGAACACAAATTAAAAGAATCTTTTTCATTCTCATTTATATTTTAAAGAACGTCTTTTATGTTCCATTTTTTCTGATGTGTAACAGTTTTATATTTTTTTCTCGCGTATTTGGAGTTGCCATATGCTTTCCCTTTACATCCATATCCCCCTGTTACTGTTCCCACAGCTTCGGCCCCGGCATAGTTTGAATTACTATTTGTGTCAGTTTTGCTTTTTGAAAGCGCGCCGTTATTATAGTACAATCGTGATTTTGCCTCGATTGTATTTATTCTCATTTTTGCGCTGGCCTTTGTCAGCATGGCGTAATTGCATGCGAAAAAGTCCAGTCCCTGTCTACGCTTTTTTAAATTCCAGTTGGTCTTATAATCAGGTTTTGACGCCATTACAGTATACGGGCTTTCGGTTGCTGTCTGAAGAATAGAGCCAGAACCTTGCGAACTGTCTTCAATCGTAATCCATTCTTCATCAGTATTAGATGTAGCAGAGGCGGTGTCTTGATAAGAAAGCAATGATCCGGAAGCTAAAGTAAAGGTAGCCAGGAAAGGTAAAACAAATTTTTTCATCTCAAAATCTCCTTTTTTGTTATTTTGTTACAGTGCCGATTATACAGGTCTATATTTTTTTATGAATGGGGAAAAACATCTGTAGATTCGACAATAGAGAGAAATAGTCCGCTATAATACCGTTCTGAAAAAGTGGGTCAATAGCCTTTTTTTGAAATTGCGCGATGTCGAAAGGGAAAATTGCGCGATGTCGAAAAAAACTCCTATTAATTACATTTTATGTTAAAAGTATGCTAGAATATTATTTGAGAAAATTTAGAATATTTGTAGAAAGAGGGGTTTATTGATGAGTAAACTGGCTTCTGAATGTGTTGCAAATATATTAAATGATTGGTATATCGCGATAAAACAACAAGACGCTGAGTCTGCTGAGAGATATTTTGAAGAGATCAAACCATTGTTTGATGAAATGGAAGAGGATCAGGAAGTTTTGATGTATTATTCTTTGTTGGAGGAAAGGCACAAAATGCTTTTGTATCAGGTGAAAGGGGAGGAGCTTCCGCCCCATTCATATTTTAATGAAAACCACGCTGATGAAATAAAAAAAACAGACCATATGATTGAATATTATTTCTTTCTATTTGAAGCGTTATATGAATCGCATAAAAGGAACTTTGAGAAAGCAATTACTTTATTCAAAATAGCAGAGAAAAAATTGAAGGATATACCCGATTGTATAGAGCGGGCTGAATTTTATTCGAAAGTGGCGTCTATGTATATGATGCTGCGGCAGAGTCTAATTTCTTTGAATTATATCAATGATGCGCTACAAATTTATAGAGAAAATGAAGGCTATAAACGAAAGCTCGCCACGTCTCTTATGATTGTTGGACAAAACTACACTGATTTAGGACTTTATGAAAAAGCGGAGGAAAGTTATTTAGAAGCAATCAGAATTTCGAGAGTTCTTCACGATTCACTTTTCACAGCTTTAATACATCATAATTTAAGTCTTACATATTCTGCAGCAAACCGCCCCCAAGACTGTATAAATGCCTTGAAAAAAGCCATCAGAAATAAAGAGTGGAGGGGCTCGGTATATTATATAAATTCCCTGTATATGTTTTTGAAAGAGCTTTATAAAATAGGGGATGTAAATAAAATGCCATATTATTATAAAAAGACAAAGGAATATTTTAAACGAAAAGAGAATAAGGTGTATGAGGCTAAAATAAATATTATTTACGGACTTCTGCAGCAGGATCAGAGGAAAAGCATTGAAACTTGTCGAGGTGGTATTTCTTACTTGTACGAAGTAAATGACCTTGATAGCGTTTTTGATCTTTCTTTGATTATTTCAGAACACTGTGAGAAGCATGGACTCTTTAAAGAGGCGCTTGAATTTTCTAAACATGCTATTTTAGCCGAGAAGAAAATGAAGCACCTGGAGGGATTATAATTGAAAAAAATTATTCTTTGTGCAGCCCTAACCTTTGTTACGTTAAGTGGTTTAGCTGTAGTCAAGATTAATCAAGCATCATCAGATGTTAAGATAACAGAGCGCCCGGTGGGTACTCTAAAATTAGCAGAGCGGCCAGTAGGCACATAAAAAAAGCCCCAGACAGGGCTTTTTTTTGCGCTCTTTCTGGCGTTCATTTGTGAATAACCCGGGTAGTGGTGCGTTGTCCTTTTAAACTCCCCTAAAACTCCCCCAATAAGAATACATGGTTTTACAAAGCGCCTGAAAGCAACCGATTAAATTTATCAACGCGAAGCCTTGATATATAGGGCTTTTAAAACATTTTTAGTTAAAAGTCTACAAATTAATCAGATTATTGTTTATAATAAGAATAGGCTTAAACTTAAATAAGCTTATAAGAATTTGTTATGTTCCTCTATAAGCATATCGGTTATGTAACCGCAACCAGTGAAATGTAAGCATTTTCTTAAAGGGGAAAGGGATTGTTTGCATGACTCATTTTAAGTAAGCCGTATGTTTTATATACTCTTTAAAGGGGAATTTTGATTGAAAAGGAGAGGTTGAATATGACAGCAACACGCGGTCTTGAAGGGGTTGTAGCAACAACATCATCTGTAAGCTCTATTATCGACGATACCCTTACATATGTAGGGTACGATATTGACGACTTGACAGAGAATGCAAGTTTTGAAGAAATCATTTATTTGCTGTGGCATCTGCGCCTGCCGAATAAAACGGAACTTGCTGAACTGAAAAAACAGCTTGCGAAAGAAGCTGCCGTTCCACAAGAAATCATTGAGCACTTCAAATCCTATCCCCTCAATAACGTACATCCAATGGCTGCGCTCCGGACGGCGATTTCATTACTCGGTCTGACTGACAGTGAAGCCGATGTTATGAATCCGGAAGCGAACTACAGAAAAGCCATCCGTCTGCAGGCGAAAGTGCCGGGCATTGTCGCCGCTTTCTCAAGAATCCGCAAAGGACTTGATCCTGTTGAACCGAAGGAAGAGTACGGAATCGCGGAGAACTTCCTTTACACCTTAAACGGTGAAGAGCCTTCTCCGATCGAAGTGGAAGCGTTTAACAAAGCGCTCATTCTTCATGCGGATCATGAGCTGAACGCATCAACATTTACGGCGAGAGTATGTGTCGCCACCTTATCTGATATTTACTCAGGCATCACTGCTGCCATCGGCGCTTTAAAAGGGCCGCTTCACGGCGGAGCTAATGAAGCCGTCATGAAAATGCTGACAGAAATCGGCGAGGTGGAAAACGCCGAGCCTTATATCCGCAGCAAAATGGAGAAAAAGGAAAAAGTAATGGGCTTCGGACACCGTGTGTATAAGCATGGAGACCCGCGCGCCAAACACTTAAAAGAAATGAGCAAACGCCTGACGAATCTGACGGGTGAAAGCAAATGGTACGACATGTCAATCCGTGTCGAAGAAATCGTAACGTCGGAGAAAAAACTCCCGCCTAACGTTGATTTCTATTCCGCATCTGTATACCACAGTCTCGGCATTGATCACGATCTGTTCACGCCGATCTTTGCGGTCAGCAGAATGTCAGGATGGATCGCCCATATTCTTGAACAGTACGATAACAACCGCCTCATCCGCCCGCGCGCTGATTACACGGGTCCGGATAAGCAGACTTTTGTTCCGATTGATGAAAGAGCCTGATCAAACGGGAGGCTGGTGATTTTCATGTCGTTAGCCTCTTGTTAATCAAGCCCGGATTGGTTTACAATTTTGATAGAATCTTGAGAAAAGTCATTTTATTTTCTATACAAGAAAAATAAAATGTTTTCTAAATATGAATTACATACTGGGAGGTAATATTGTGTCACAAGGTGAAAAAATTACAGTCTCTAATGGAGTATTAAACGTACCAAATAATCCGATTATCCCGTTTATTGAAGGCGACGGCACAGGCCCTGATATTTGGAACGCCGCTTCTAAAGTATTGGAAGCCGCTGTTGAAAAAGCATATAAAGGCGAGAAAAAAATCACGTGGAAAGAAGTTTATGCCGGTGAAAAGGCTTATAATAAAACAGGTGAGTGGCTTCCTGCCGAAACGCTGGAAGACATCAGAGAGTACTTCATCGCCATCAAAGGCCCTCTGACGACACCGGTCGGCGGCGGTATCCGTTCTCTGAACGTGGCGCTGAGACAGGAGCTTGATTTGTTTACGTGCCTGCGCCCTGTCAGATATTTCACGGGAGTGCCTTCTCCGGTCAAACGACCTGAAGATACGGATATGGTCATTTTCCGCGAGAATACGGAAGATATTTATGCCGGAATTGAGTATGCGAAAGGTTCTGAAGAGGTTGAAAAGCTGATCAGCTTCCTGCAAAATGAAATGGGTGTTAACAAAATCCGTTTCCCTGAAACGTCAGGAATCGGCATCAAACCTGTTTCTGAAGAAGGCACAAGCCGCTTAGTCAGAGCTGCCATTGAGTATGCGATCGAAAACGGCCGTAAGTCTGTCACGCTTGTCCACAAAGGAAACATCATGAAGTTCACTGAAGGGGCATTTAAAAACTGGGGCTACGAGCTTGCCGAAAGAGAATACGGAGATAAAGTATTCACTTGGGCTGAATATGACCGCATTGTCGAAAAAGACGGAAAAGAAGCGGCTGATAAAGCGCAGAGCGACGCGGAAGCGGCAGGAAAAATCATCGTCAAAGACAGCATCGCTGATATTTTCCTTCAGCAGATCTTGACTCGTCCGAGCGAATTCGACGTCGTGGCGACAATGAACTTAAACGGAGACTATATCTCTGATGCGCTTGCCGCTCAGGTAGGCGGAATCGGAATCGCGCCGGGAGCGAACATCAACTATGAAACAGGGCATGCGATTTTCGAAGCGACTCACGGAACGGCTCCTAAATATGCCGGCCTTGACAAAGTCAACCCGTCATCCGTCATCCTTTCAGGAGTGCTTCTTCTTGAACACCTGAACTGGAATGAGGCTGCTGACTTGATCATTAAATCTATGGAAAAAACGATTGCTTCAAAAGTAGTAACGTACGATTTTGCTAGATTAATGGACGATGCAACTGAAGTGAAATGTTCAGAGTTTGGTGAAGAGCTAATTAAAAACATGGACTGAACCTAAAGCAGACTTCTAATGAAGCCAAAAAAGGAGAAGAGAATCATGGGAAAAACACGCAGTAAAGTTTCTGTTATCGGAGCAGGATTTACGGGAGCGACAACAGCCTTTCTGACAGCTCAAAAAGAGCTTGCGGACGTTGTGCTCGTTGATATTCCGCAATTAGAAAACCCGACAAAAGGAAAAGCGCTAGACATGCTCGAAGCAAGTCCGGTTCAAGGATTTGACGCGAAAATCACAGGCACGTCCAACTACGAGGACACAGCCGGTTCTGATATCGTCGTCATCACAGCCGGAATTGCGAGAAAACCGGGCATGAGCCGTGATGATCTCGTATCTACAAACGAAAAAATCATGAGAAGCGTCACACGTGAGATCGTGAAATATTCTCCTGACTGCATTATCGTTGTATTGACAAACCCTGTTGATGCGATGACATATGCGGTGTACAAAGAATCAGGCTTCCCGAAAGAACGCGTCATCGGACAATCCGGAGTGCTTGACACTGCGCGATTCAGAACATTCGTCGCTGAAGAATTAAACCTGTCTGTAAAAGATGTGACCGGTTTTGTTCTTGGCGGACACGGTGACGACATGGTTCCTCTCGTCCGTTATTCCTATGCGGGCGGCATTCCGCTTGAAACGCTTATCCCGAAAGACCGTCTTGATGCGATTGTAGAACGCACAAGAAAAGGCGGCGGGGAAATCGTCAACCTTCTCGGCAACGGAAGCGCCTACTACGCGCCTGCTGCATCACTGACTGAAATGGTAGAAGCCATTTTGAAAGATCAGCGCCGCGTGCTTCCGACCATCGCTTACTTAGAAGGCGAATACGGTCATGAAGGCATTTACTTAGGCGTACCGACGATTATCGGAGGAAACGGCCTAGAGCAAATCATCGAGCTTGAACTGACAGACTATGAAAAAGCGCAGCTGAGTAAATCAGTTGAATCTGTCAAAAACGTGATGAAAGTATTGTCATAAGAAAAAAGGGAAGGCTTCCGAATCAGAAGCCTTCCTCTTTTTACAATTAATGAAAGCGTTTTCTTTTTCCCTGAGCGATCCTTTCTCTGAAAATGATCAAAAAGGCGAATTGTCTGAACGGGCAGTATTGGATAAAATGAAATCATAAAGTGATATGCAGCACATAAAATAGAGAAAATTGGATGTCGGGGAAAATAGACAGCGGAGGGCGCAGCATGAACAAAAAAATTTTAGTTGTAGATGATGAACAATCTATCGTTACTCTTTTACAGTATAATCTGGAACGGTCCGGCTATGATGTCATTACCGCATCAGACGGTGAAGAGGCTCTGGAGCTGGCAGAGAATGAAAATCCGGATTTAATCGTACTGGATGTCATGCTGCCGAAAGTGGACGGAATCGACGTCTGTAAACAGCTCAGACAGCAGAAAATGATGGTTCCGATCTTGATGCTGACAGCAAAAGATGAGGAGTTTGATAAGGTGCTGGGACTGGAGCTCGGAGCGGATGATTACATGACAAAGCCGTTCAGTCCGCGGGAAGTCACTGCGCGGGTGAAAGCCATTTTAAGAAGGGCTGACATTTCTTCGCTGTCTCAAGGCAGAGAAGAGGAAAAGGACGGGCAGATCCTCATCGGCGAGCTGAAAATTCTTCCGGAGCATTACGAAGCGTACTTCAAGTCAGAACAGCTGGAATTGACGCCTAAAGAATTTGAACTGCTTCTGTATTTGGGAAAACAAAAGGGAAGAGTGCTGACGAGAGATCTTCTGCTGAGCGCGGTCTGGAACTATGATTTTGCCGGGGATACCCGGATTGTTGACGTTCATATCAGTCATCTGCGCGACAAAATCGAATCAAATACCAAAAAACCCATCTATATTAAAACAATCAGAGGTTTGGGGTATAAACTGGAGGAGCCAAAAATGAATGAATAAAGTCCGTGTGCGTCTGTTCGCTTTACTCGTTGTATGTATCATATTGGTTTTCAGTGTTCTCGGCCTTTTTTTACAGCAGCTTATTTCTTCATCCGCTGAAGAAAGAACGGCGGATCAGCTGAAAAAGGAATCGGTATACATAGCGGGCCTTCTTGACACCGGCCGAATCGGCAATAAAAGCAATGAAACGGTAATCCGTGACGCCGGCCGCACCCTCGGTATAAACGTCGCCGTGCTCAACGAGAAGGGTGACGCCGTATATCATTCCGGCAGTCATGCTGATGATTCAGCCGTAAAGGAGTTCATTTCTCACAATAAAAGCGAGGAAGCCGTACAGTCGAAAAGCAAAGTCATCCGCGGCACTGCCGTAAAAAATGACGCCGGGAAAATTGCGGGGTATGTACTCGTTTCCTCTGAGATCAACGGCGGTTCAAGCGTTACCGGAGAAATGTGGGGCATGCTGGCAGCAAGTCTTTGTACCGCTTTTATCATTATCGTTTTCTTTTATACAAACATGACGTCCCGTTACAAAAAATCAATCGACGCCGCGACAAAAGTGGCGACGGAGCTGTCCAAGGGGAATTATGACGCCCGCTCCTACAGCGGTTACGCAAGGCGGTCGGACCGTCTCGGGCGTGCGATGAACAGCCTGGCGGTCGATTTAATGGAAATGACGAGAACGCAGGATATGCAGCGCGATCGTCTGTTAACCGTCATTGAAAATATCGGATCCGGTTTGATTTTAATAGACGGGAGAGGTTTTATCAATCTCGTGAACCGGTCATACACGAAGCAGTTTCATACAAAGCCTGAACGTCTGCTTCGGCGTCTTTACCATGATGCGTTTGAACATGAGGAGATCATTCGGCTTGTCGAAGACATTTTTATGACGGAGACGAAAAAATGCCAGCTGCTCAGACTTCCCATCAACATTGAGCGGCGCTACTTTGAAGTTGACGGCGTTCCGATCATGGGGCCTGACGATGAATGGAAGGGCATCGTCCTCGTCTTTCACGATATGACGGAAATTAAAAAATTGGAGCAGATGAGAAAGGACTTCGTCGCCAATGTCTCCCATGAACTGAAAACACCGATCACCTCGATTAAAGGCTTTACGGAAACACTGTTAGACGGAGCGATGAAAGACGAAAAGGCGCTTTCAGACTTTCTGTCTATCATTCTGAAAGAAAGTGAGCGGCTCCAATCTCTCGTGCAGGATTTACTGGATTTATCCAAGATGGAGCAGCAAAACTTTACGATGCGCGTAGAGTCCTTTGACGCCGCAAAAATTCTGCATGAAATTGAAGCGCTTTTGCGGCATAAGGCTGAGGAAAAAGGCATCAGCTTTCAGCTCGATCTCCCGGAAGAGCCGATTTTTGTGACGGGTGACGCGCACAGGCTGAAGCAGGTATTTTTGAATCTGGCGAACAATGCCCTGACCTACACGCCTGAAAAAGGGACGGTGGGGATTTCGGTACATGTGAAAGAAACCGTTGTCGATATCAAAGTGTCCGATACGGGAATCGGCATTCAGAAGGAAGAGATCCCGCGGATATTTGAGAGATTCTACCGCGTGGATAAAGACAGAAGCCGCAACTCGGGAGGAACCGGGCTCGGCCTCGCCATCGTGAAGCACTTAATAGAAGCCCATGAAGGTAAAATCGAGGTCACAAGCGAGCCGGGACAGGGGACTGTATTTACCGTGACGCTGAAGCGGCAGCCGGAAGCGTGACCAGCTTTACAAAGGATTAACAATTTCTTCATGACCTGTTAAACCTATCTTGTTAGGATATAACAGAACCCCTTCATCCAAGGAGCCAATTTTGACGGCGGGAACGTGTTTTCTTGTTCCCGTCCTTTTTTGCGTTTTTACGGGGTTCGCTCATTTTCCTTTCAAATTGAACTTTGTTAAAATAAGAGAAGCTGTGAGATTAAAAAATAGAGGAATGACGAGCTTTTGCTCTTAGGAGGATATTGAATGACGGAACGAAAAAAATTAGTGCTTGTCGACGGAAACAGTCTGGCGTATCGGGCGTTTTTTGCATTGCCGCTTTTAAGCAATGAAAAAGGCATCCATACAAATGCCGTATACGGGTTTGCGATGATTTTAATGAAAATGCTGGAAGATGAAAAGCCGACCCACATGCTGGTGGCTTTTGATGCGGGGAAAACCACTTTCCGCCACAGCACGTTTAAAGAATATAAAGGCGGAAGACAAAAAACGCCGCCGGAGCTTTCAGAACAGATGCCGTTCATCCGCGAGCTCCTTGATGCCTACAAAATCAGCCGCTACGAGCTTCCTGAATATGAAGCGGACGATATTATCGGCACCCTTGCCGTATCTGCTGAAAAAGAAGGCTTCGAAGTAAAGGTAGTTTCGGGGGACAAGGACTTAACCCAGCTTGCAACCGGGAAAACGACCGTTGCCATTACGAGAAAAGGCATTACTGACGTGGAAGATTACACGCCGGAGCACGTGCAAGAAAAGTACGGTCTGACCCCTTTGCAAATCATTGATATGAAGGGATTAATGGGGGATTCATCCGATAACATACCGGGCGTCCCCGGCGTCGGAGAAAAAACCGCGATTAAGCTTTTAAAGCAGTTCCATTCGGTTGAGAAACTGCTTGATTCCATTGATGAAGTCAGCGGAAAAAAATTAAAAGAAAAGCTTGAAGAATATAAGGAACAAGCCCTGATGAGCAAAGAGCTGGCGACGATTATGACAAATGCGCCGATTGAAGTCAAGCCCGAAGATTTAGATTACCAAGGGTTTGACCGTGAACAAGTTGTTGCCATTTTTAAAGACCTCGGTTTTAATACGCTTCTTGAGCGGCTCGGTGAAGAAAGCGGCGAAACGGCGGAAGAAAATTTTGAAGACATCAATGTTGAAACGGCAGAAGAAATCACTGAAGATATGCTCGTTTCGCCGTCCGCTTTGGTTGTTGAACAAATCGGTGATAACTATCACGAAGAACCGATCCTCGGCTTTTCCATCGTGAATGAAACAGGTCTTTATTATATTCCGAAAGAAATCGCCATTCAGTCTGAAGCTTTTAAATCTTGGGCTGAAGATGAATCGATGAAAAAGTGGGTGTTCGACAGCAAACGTTCCGTCGTCGCTTTGCGCTGGCAGGGAATTGAGCTGAAGGGAACGGAATTTGACGCGCTTCTTGCTGCCTACATTATAAACCCGGGCAATTCGTACGACGATGTCGCGAGCGTAGCGAAAGAATACGGGCTGAATATCGTTTCAAAAGATGAAGCGGTCTACGGAAAAGGCGCAAAGCGCGCCGTTCCGGCTGAAAAAGAGCTTGCCGATCATCTCGCGCGGAAAGCGTCTGCCGTTAACAGCCTCCGTGACAAACTGCTGCACGCGCTGGAAGAAAATAATCAGCTTGAATTATATGAAGATCTCGAACTCCCGCTTGCGCTAATTCTCGGAGAAATGGAATCAATGGGCGTCAAAGTGGATGTTGAAAGACTGAAGCGAATGGGCGAAGAGCTCAAGGCAAAGCTGAAAGAATATGAAGAAAAAATCCATGACATCGCCGGTGAGCCGTTTAACATCAATTCACCAAAACAGCTCGGCGTCATTCTGTTTGAAAAGCTCGGCCTGCCGCCAGTAAAGAAAACAAAAACAGGCTATTCCACTTCAGCCGATGTGCTTGAGAAGCTCGCAGACAAACATGATATCGTCGCGCACATTCTGCAATACAGACAAATCGGCAAACTCCAATCAACTTATATTGAAGGGCTGCTGAAGGTCACGCGCAAGGATTCTCATAAGGTGCATACACGATTCAATCAGGCATTGACTCAAACCGGACGCCTCAGCTCAACGGATCCGAACCTGCAAAATATTCCGATCCGGCTGGAGGAAGGGCGGAAAATCCGTCAGGCTTTCGTACCGTCCGAACCGGACTGGCTTATTTTCGCCGCCGATTATTCACAAATTGAATTAAGGGTGCTTGCGCATATTTCAAAAGATGAAAATCTGATCGAAGCGTTTACGAATGACATGGACATTCACACAAAAACCGCCATGGACGTGTTTCATGTCAGTGAAGATGAAGTGACACAAGCGATGCGCCGCCAGGCAAAGGCCGTCAATTTCGGCATCGTTTACGGCATCAGTGATTACGGGCTGTCGCAAAACCTCGGCATCACCCGGAAAGAAGCGGGCGCTTTTATTGACCGCTATTTGGAGAGCTTCCCGGGCGTCAAGGCGTATATGGAAGAGTCGGTGCAGGAAGCGAAGCAAAAAGGATATGTCACGACACTTATGCAGCGCCGCCGCTATATTCCTGAGCTGACCAGCCGCAACTTCAACCTGCGGAGCTTTGCGGAACGGACGGCCATGAATACGCCGATTCAGGGAAGCGCCGCCGATATTATTAAAAAAGCCATGATTGACATGGCAGCTGAGCTGAAAGAAAAAAACCTGAAGGCGCGACTGCTGCTTCAGGTGCACGATGAATTGATTTTTGAAGCGCCTAAGGAAGAAATTGAAATATTAGAGAAGCTGGTTCCTGAAGTGATGGAGCATGCTTTGGCATTAGACGTGCCGCTGAAGGCGGATTATGCTTCAGGGCCGTCTTGGTACGATGCAAAATAAACAGAGAAAAAGGAAGTGATGATTGTGCCGGAATTACCAGAAGTTGAAACGGTCCGGCGCACTCTGACCGGTCTTGTGAAGGGGAAAACGATTGAATCGGCGGATATCAGATGGCCGAATATCATCAAAAAACCCGCCGAGCCGGAGGAATTCGCGCGGCAGATTGCAGGAGAAACAATCCGATCCATCGGAAGAAGGGGAAAGTTTTTGCTTTTCCATCTGGATCATTATGTCATGGTGTCCCACCTGCGGATGGAGGGGAAATACGGTCTTCATCAGGCCGATGAGCCTGACGATAAACATGTGCACGTCGTGTTTCACATGACGGACGGAACACAGCTCCGCTACCGGGATGTCCGGAAATTCGGCACGATGCATTTGTTTGCGCCGGGAGAGGAACAGAATGCATTACCGCTTTCACAGCTCGGGCCCGAACCCGATGATGAAGCATTTACCGCTGCTTATTTAAAAGAGCGGCTTGCAAAAACGAACCGCGCGGTGAAAACAGCCCTGCTCGACCAAAAAGCGGTCGTCGGCCTCGGCAATATTTATGTCGATGAAGCTTTATTCCGGGCGCGTATTCATCCAGAGACAAAAGCGAACAGTCTGTCAGACGGGCAGATAAAAACGCTTCATACAGAAATTAAAGACACCCTTCAGGAAGCGATTGACGCGGGCGGGAGCACCGTCCGGTCTTATATCAATTCTCAAGGGGAAATTGGAATGTTTCAGCTCAAACATTACGTATACGGCAAAAAGGATGAACCGTGCAAAACGTGCGGCACGATGATTTCTAAAATCGTGGTCGGCGGAAGGGGTACGCATTTTTGCGCCCGCTGCCAAAAAAAATCATAAACTGAAGCGGTTCAAGCAGGCGGCAGCAGAATGACTTTTTTCTAACACAGTTGATGACCTTTCTCCATATATATATTGTGATTCACCCAATAGGCATATGTCACAATTGCCGATCAAGAGAAAGGGAGAAACGGATATGGAGATTGTTTCTTTGCTGCTTTTGGCTTTTGCTGTCAGCTTGGACAGTTTTTCAGTCGGGTTTACGTATGGTTTGAGAAAAATGAAAATCCCGTTCAAAGCGATTGCCGTGATCGCTTGCTGTTCAGCCTCTGTGATGTTTATATCCATGCTGATCGGCCATTTTCTGACAAAGATTTTTCCCGTATCCGTCACGGAGAAACTGGGCGGACTGATCTTAATCGGAATCGGGGCATGGGTCATCTGGCAATTTTTCAAACCGGCTAAAGAGCCGGATTACTTATTGCATGAAAAAACGTTACTTAATCTTGAAGTGAAATCGCTCGGCATCGTCATTCATATTTTGAAAAAACCGACCAGCGCCGATATTGATCAATCCGGAACCATTAATGGAGTCGAGGCGTTTCTGCTCGGTATCGCCTTATCCATTGACGCGTTTGGCGCCGGGCTGGGAGCGGCCATTCTCGGCTTTTCTCCGGTTATGATGAGCGTGACTGTCGGGCTGATGAGCTCGCTGTTTGTTTCACTCGGCATAAATGCGGGGCATTTGCTTTCAAGATGGAATTGGATAGATAAAATGACATTTTTGCCGGGAGTCCTGCTGATTATCATCGGGATTTGGAAAATGTAAGAAGGAGTGGGCTTTTTGAGCTTGGTCATCGGTTTAACGGGAGGCATCGCAAGCGGCAAAAGCACGGTAGCGCGTATGCTGATCGACAAAAAAATAACAGTCATTGATGCGGATGCCATCGCAAAACAGGCGGTGGAAAAAGGAATGCCGGCTTACGGACAAATTGTGGAAGCATTCGGAAAAGACATCCTGCTGGAAAATGGCGATATTGACAGAAAAAAACTCGGTTCTATCGTTTTCACTGACGAACAGAAGCGTCTGAAGCTGAATCAGATCGTTCATCCGGCGGTGCGTGCGGAAATGCTGAAACAGCGGGATGAAGCCGTTGCGCGAAAAGAGCAGTTCGTCGTTTTGGATATACCGCTTTTGTATGAAAGCGGGCTTGATTATCTTGTCGGCAAGGTGCTCGTCGTCACCGTACCGGCAGACATTCAGCTTAAACGGCTGATAGAGCGGAATTCCCTTACAGAAGAAGAAGCGATGAGCCGGATAACGTCGCAAATGCCTTTAGCGGATAAAACAAAAAAAGCTGATGCCGTCATTGATAACAGCGGCAGTCTTGAATATACAAAGCACCAGCTTGAGGAAGTATTGAGCGGCTGGGCATAAACAAACACCGTTCGGAAAGCCGAACGGTGTTCTTCTGGTTAAAAATCAAAATTGTCAGGGTCCGGACCGACACGGAGATTTTCGTTCAGATCATCAATCCGCTTCATATCGTCAGCTGACAGTTCGAAATCAAAGACATTTGCATTTTCTTCAATACGGTGTTTTTTCGTTGATTTCGGAATGGTGATGACACCGTTTTGCAAATCCCAGCGCAAAATCACTTGAGCGGCTGATTTGCCGTACTTCTCAGCGATTTCCTGTAAGACGGTGTGATCAAGCAGCTGACCTTGCATCAATGGCGACCACGCTTCAAGCTGAATGCCTTTTTCAGTGCAGAAAGCAAGCAGTTCTTTCTGTGTCAGACGAGGATGGTACTCCACCTGGTTGATCATCGGCTTGATTTCCGTCTCTTTCATGAGATGTTTCAGATGGTGAATTTGGAAATTGCTGACCCCGATCGCCTTAATGCGTCCATCCCGGTAGAGGGTTTCGAGCGCCCGCCACGCATCGATGTACTTTCCTTCGACAGGCCAATGGATCAAATATAAATCCAAATAATCTAAACCGAGTTTTTCTAAGCTTGTGTCAAACGCTTTTAACGTTTCTTCATATCCTAAATCGGCATTCCATACTTTTGACGTGACAAAAATGTCTTCACGTTTTAATCCCGCTTCTTGCAGCCCTTGGCGGATGCCTTCGCCGACACCTTCTTCATTTCCGTAAATCGCGGCGGTATCAACGCTGCGATAGCCGTGCACCAATGCCGTTTTCACCGCGTTGACGAGTTCCGCGCCTTCCTCTACTTTGAAAACTCCGATGCCGAACCAAGGCATCTCTACTCCGTTATGCAATGTTGCTTTTGCTTGTAAATGTGTTGTCATGTATATATTCCTCCTATTAGTTGTCTGTTGAAACAATCAAAATGCGCTGAAGAAAAACTCACCTCCTTTCAAGGGCAGTGCGATCCCGCTTTTCAAGCTTCCTGCTCCATCCGGTTAATACGACCGCGCTGAGCACCATCAGCGCCCCGATCCAAGCGGTATGAATGATTCCGATTGAGTCTGTAATGATTCCGCCGGCAAATGAGCCGATCGCGATTCCGGCATTAAATGCCGCGATATTTAAGGCTGATGCTGTATCAACGGCGCTTGGCGCAAAACGTTCACTCAGCATCACAACATATACCTGAAGCCCCGGCACATTCATAAACGCCAACAGCCCCATGAAAATAATGGTGATCAGCCCGGCTGTTTTAAACGGCGCGGTAAAAGTCAGAACAAACAGCACAGCAGCCTGGACAATGAACATATAAAACAAGGCTTTCAGCGGATTTCGGTTTGATAAACGGCCGCCAATCATGTTTCCGATGGCAATCGCAATTCCGTAAACGAGCAGGATGGCCGCGACGGTTTCTTTCTGAAAACCGGTTACCTCCTGAAGAAGCGGAGATAAATACGTAAACACGACAAACGTTCCGCCGTAGCCTAACGCGGTAATGATAAATAAAAGCAATAACCGGCCGTTTGTGACGAGTTTGACCTGCTCGGAAAATGCGGTTTTCGTCCCTTTGCGCAAATGCGACGGAACGAGGAGCGCGTTTGTGAGGAATGCGATGATTCCTACCGCCACAATGACGGCAAATGCGATTCTCCATCCGAATTGCTGGCCGAGATAGGTGCCGAACGGAACGCCGGTCACCGTAGCCACCGTCAGCCCCGTGAACATGATGGAAATCGCGCTTGCTCTTTTATGCTCCGGCACGATATTGGCGGCGATTGTTGCCCCGATTGACATGAAAATGCCGTGGGAAAAAGCCGAAATAACCCGTGCCGCCAGTAAGACGCCGATTGAGGAAGCGCTCGCTGCGAGTGTATTTCCGGCGATAAAAATTAACATCACCCAGAGCAGCAGCGTTTTCCGCGACATGCCGGATGTAAGAGACGTTAAAACCGGCGCGCCGAATGTCACGCCCAGAGCATACATGGAAACGGTAAGTCCCGCCGTTGTCACAGGTATATGCAGATCTTGAGATATAAGCGGCAGCAGCCCGACGCTGATAAATTCGGTTGTGCCGATCGCAAAAGCGCTGACGGCTAATGCCAGCAGCGCTGGTAAATAGCTTTGGCGATGTGAAGACATCTGTTTTCCTCCTTGAACGATAATGTATGGTTGAAATGATGCCGGGTAAACGATATAAGTATAAGAGTACATTCCTTTTCAGCCGGCAAATGTCATTATGATCGATAGAAGTGTCATTGAAAAGAACGTACTTTTAAGTGCCATAGGCACTTTTTAGTTCCTATAGATGAGGAGGAATTACCGTTGCTGAAGAAAAAATACAATATATCCGTAGAAGCGGCGCTTGAAGTGATCGGCGGAAAATGGAAGTGTGTGATCCTCTGCCACCTCATGCGCGGGAAAAAACGGACAAGCGAATTGAAGCGGCTTATGCCGGACATCACCCAGAAGATGCTGACACAGCAATTGCGGGAGCTGGAAGCTGACGGCGTCATCAACCGGATCGTGTACAATCAGGTGCCGCCGAAAGTGGAATACGAGCTGAGTGAATACGGGCACAGTCTGGAAAGAATTTTAAACGCGCTGTGCGACTGGGGCGCGATGCATATTGCTAAACGGTACGGCGAGGTGTCTTCCGTTTTAGAGGACAGCATTTTAAATGACAAATTTAAAGAACCGGGACAAATATAAGAAAAAAGCAGGCAGCCTGAGACGCTGATCCTGCTTTTTTTATGGAAGAAAGATCATTTTATATGCAAAAAAACCGATTGAACAACATATTGATCGGTATAAGGGTGGATTTTTATCAAGTTGTACTGGCGGATTTCTTTTAATGTGTTATACTATATATAAATAAAGGTAAATTAGAGTGGCATATTAAAAAGGGGTGACCTGAGCATGAAGGTAAAAGTAGCAATCAACGGGTTTGGAAGAATCGGAAGAATGGTGTTCAGAAAAGCAATGGAAGATGATCAAATTCAAATAACAGCCATTAATGCAAGCTATCCCCCGGAAACGCTTGCTCATTTGATAAAGTATGACACAATTCACGGCAAATACGATCAAGAAGTTGAGACCTCCGACGACAGCCTGATCGTCAACGGAAAACATATTATGCTGTTCAATCGCCGGGACCCGAGAGAGCTTCCGTGGAAAGAATGCGGAATAGACATCGTCGTAGAGGCAACGGGGAAATTTAATTCAAAAGAAAAAGCAATGAGCCATATTGAAGCAGGGGCGAAAAAAGTCATTTTAACGGCTCCGGGCAAAAATGAAGACGTTACCATTGTCATGGGAGTAAATGAAGAGCAGTTCAATCCCGATGAACATGTCATTATTTCAAATGCATCCTGCACGACAAACTGTCTTGCGCCGGTCGTCAAAGTGCTTGATCAGGAATTCGGGATTGAAAGCGGCCTGATGACGACTGTTCACGCTTACACGAATGATCAAAAAAATATCGACAATCCGCATAAAGATCTGCGGAGGGCGAGAGCGTGCGGAGAATCCATCATTCCGACTTCTACAGGCGCCGCCAAAGCGCTGTCGCTCGTGCTGCCTCATTTGAAAGGAAAACTTCACGGTCTCGCTTTGCGTGTTCCCGTTCCGAATGTGTCATTAGTGGACCTTGTCTGCGATCTGAAAACAGATGTGTCGGCCGAGCAAGTGAACGCCGCTTTCCAAAGAGCCGCAAAAACGTCGATGTACGGAATTCTTGATTATTCGGATGAACCGCTCGTTTCTTCGGATTATAATACGAATTCACACTCTGCGATCATCGACGGTCTGACAACGATGGTGATGGAAGACCGAAAAGTAAAGGTGCTCGCCTGGTATGACAATGAATGGGGATATTCCTGCCGGGTCGTTGATCTTATCCGTCACGTCGCCGCGCGAATGAAACACCCGTCAGCTGTGTAGACTAAAGATCATGGACATTTGTTAGAAAAAAACCCTTAACGGCATATTCGCAAAAAACACACCTTGCAAAATAAACTTAAACACAGTATACTATCTTTCGTGAACTTCTTGCTCGTGACTGCTTCGGAATTACTTAAAGGGTTAGGACCTCTCCGGACTAACTTTCCCCCGTGGTAAATGGCCGGGTCAGTTCTCGGAAATTCACTTTTTTAATTCTTGTTAAGGGGGGTCCATGATTATGGAAACAATGGGGCGTCACGTCATCTCCGAGCTGTGGGGATGCGATTTTGATAAGCTCAATGACATGGATTTTATTGAAAAAACGTTTGTAAATGCTGCTTTGAAATCAGGAGCTGAAGTGCGCGAGGTCGCATTTCACAAATTTGCACCGCAAGGCGTAAGCGGAGTCGTTATTATCTCTGAGTCACATTTAACGATTCACAGTTTTCCTGAACACGGATATGCAAGCATTGATGTTTATACTTGTGGAGACCTGGATCCTAATGTGGCTGCGGATTACATTGCGGACGCATTACATGCAGATACAAGAGAAAACATTGAAATACCGAGAGGAATGGGGCCTGTACAGATTAAACAGGCACAAGCGAAAGTACTGTAATTTTCAAAACGCAAACACAAGGGAGCTAAGCTGAAAAAGCCATTACGCGCTTTGAAGCTGATGCTCCTTTTCTAATGTAAAAAAACAGCATTGCTTTTTCTTTAAGCATTTTTTTTGTAAAATAGAAAAGATAAGGCCGGTCTATCGGCTCTCCCAACAAATAGGCTCATCCTAGAAACGTTGGCGGGCATTTACCGGAAGCTTGCGAACCGCATTACAGCAACGAAACAGATGGGAGCTGATCCAATTTGAAATGTCCTTCATGCCAGCACAACGGTTCCCGCGTACTTGATTCACGGCCTGCGGACGAAGGGAAATCAATCCGCAGAAGGCGGGAATGCGAAGCCTGCCATTACCGCTTCACTACATTTGAGAAGTTTGAAGAGATGCCTCTGATCGTCGTGAAAAAAGAAGGCGTCCGGGAAGAATTCAGCCGTGAAAAAATGCTGCGCGGGTTAATTAAAGCTTGTGAAAAAAGGCCCGTTCCTTTAAAAACATTGGAAGACATGTGCTTTGACATTGAAAAAGAGCTGAGAAACCAAGGTGTATCTGAAGTCAAAAGCGAACTTGTCGGAGAAATGGTAATGGACCGTCTGGCGAAAATCGATGAGGTGTCTTATGTCCGCTTTGCCTCCGTCTACCGGCAGTTTAAGGATATAAACGTGTTTATCGATGAATTGAAAGATTTAATAAAGAAAGAACGCTGAGAGAGCTAAGAGATTGTGTCTGGCTCTTTTCTCATGAGCAAAATTGGCATTTGATAGATCGCAGAAACGGTGTAAAATGAGAGTAGAAACATATCGGAAGGTTTGAGAATCATGGCTGACTATTGGAATGACGTATTGCCTGTAGATCCTTATACGGTCAAAAGCCGTTCGCTTCTTCAGGATGTCGACAGACAGGTTTTGACACATCTGTACCAGCCGCTGATCGGTTCTTTTGCATTCTCCCTTTATATGACCTTATGGGGGGAGCTTGAGCAGAACCGCTTGTGGGGAGCGGAATCCACGCACAGGCAGCTGATGGGCATGATGCAGTCAAATTTAAAAAAGATTCATCATGAACAGGGAAAGCTTGAAGGAATCGGGCTGCTGAAAGTGTATATCCGGGAGTCCGAGCAAAAAGAGCGGATGTTTATTTATGAGCTGCTGCCCCCGCTCAGACCGAATGATTTTTTTGAAGACGGCATGCTGAATGTCTTTCTTTATAACAGAGTCGGTAAAACGAAATACCAGCAGCTGAGACAATTTTACACGCACCCTTCCGTCGGCGCGGACGCAAGGGAAATTACCCGTCCGTTTAATCACGCCTTTGCCTCTTTTCAGCCGAGTGAATGGAAAATGACGCCTGATATGGAAGAGGCGATGAAGCTCCCCGAGGACTATGAGACGGCGTCTGTCGGACAAGCGCCTTCCTATACGGTGACGGAGGAAGTATTTGATTTTGAGCTTTTCATGGCGGGACTGTCAGAAACGATGATACCGCGTAAATCAATCACGCAGGACGTGCGGGAGAGCATTAAAAAGCTTTCATATTTATACGGAATAGATCCTATCTCCATGCAGCACGTCGTCATGACCGCAATTAATGAACAGGATACGATAACGGCCGAAGCGCTGAGGAAAGCGGCCAGCGACTGGTACCAAATTGAAAGAAGCGGTAAGCTTCCGGAACTGATTGATAAAACACAGCCTGTCACCTTGAGAGAAAACCGGACGGAAAAGGACGATTCATTGAACGGCGAACTCATCGCACAGCTTGAGACCATATCACCGAGAAAGCTTCTTCAGGACATTGCGGACGGGACCGAGCCGTCAAAAGCCGACTTGCAGATTATCGCCGATATTATGTTCGAACAAAAGCTTGAGCCCGGCGTCACCAATGTGCTGATTTATTATGTCATGCTGAAAACGGATATGAAGCTGTCCAAAAACTATATCCAAAAAATCGCCGCCCACTGGGCCAGAAAGAAAGTCAAAACGGTACGGGAAGCAATGAAGCTCGCAATAGAAGAGCACAGGCAATATCTTGATTGGGCGGACGGCAAAACAAACGGCGCGGCGCGCGGCAAAAAAACCGTCCGGGAAGAAAAGCGCCCTGATTGGATGAAAGAAGAAACCGGGAAGAAACAAGAACAGCCGGCTCTTTCCGCGCAGGATCTTGAAGAACAGAAGAAAAAAATGATGGAAGAAATGAAAAAACTGAAAAAATACTCTGCCTATTGAGACAGAGAAGCGGGGTGATATTGAATGGAACCGATCAGCCGATCCTTAGAAGGCGTGACGAAAAGACCTGACTTTCAAAAACGCCTGGAACGAATGCAGCAGCAAGTCATGGCCGACGAAGACGTCCAGGCTTTTTTGAAGGAACAGAAAGATGTAATCAATCAAAGCATGATTGACAGAGGGTTAAATAAACTGTACGAATTCGTTCAGCAAAGCAAACAGTGCGCCTTCTGTTCGAAAGACAGCCGGACGAACAGCCTGCTTGAAGGCTATCATCCGAAGCTTGTGATCAACGGGCGTTCCATTGATATTGAATATTACGAATGTCCGGAAAAGAGAAAGCTCGACCGCCAGAAAAGGCAAAAGTCCCTGATGAAGAGCATGTATATCCAGCAGGATCTTCTCGGCGCGACGTTTCAGCAGATCGACATTACCGATCCGAGCAGAGTCGGCATTTTCCAGCATGTGACGGATTTTCTGAAGAGCTATAATGAAACGGGAAAAGGCAAAGGGCTGTATCTGTACGGAAAATTCGGAATCGGAAAGACATTTATTTTAGCCGCCATTGCTAACGAACTGGCGGAAAAAGAGTATTCATCAATGATTGTATATGTTCCCGAATTTGTCAGAGAGCTGAAAAACTCGCTCCAGGATCAGTCGTTGGAGGCGAAACTGAATATGGTGAAAACGACGCCCGTATTGATGCTTGATGACATCGGAGCGGAGTCAATGACAAGCTGGGTCAGAGATGAGGTCATCGGCACCGTGCTTCAGCACAGAATGAGCCAGCAGCTTCCCACTTTCTTCTCGTCTAATTTCTCACCTGACGAGCTGAAGCATCATTTTACGTATTCACAGCGGGGAGAAAAGGAAGAAGTAAAAGCGGCAAGACTGATGGAGCGGATTTTATATTTGGCTTCGCCCGTCCGTCTTGACGGGGAAAACCGCCGCCGTTCATGATGCCGGCGTCCAATGGGAAGGATTTGAAGGGAATGAGGAATAAGAAGGCTGTCACTTGGGCTGCGGCTGCGGCGGGAGCGGGCCTTTTGCTGTGGGCAAACCGCAAATATCTGAATCTGTCGCCTAAGGAGATCCGGCTGTGGGTATTATCGTTCGGTGTTTTTGCGCCGCTTGTGTTTATCGGAATTTCCATCGTCAGGCCTTTTGTGCTGTTTCCCGTATCAATCGTTTCCGTCGCCGGAGGATTGGCGTTCGGCCCGTTTTTCGGCACCATGTATACGCTGGCGGGCTCAATGGGCGCTGCCGCCGCGTCTTTTTTTGCGGCGGGGCTGTTTGCCTTTAATGAGAAAAGCCGTCATGGAAAAATGGAAGCCATTCAAAAACAGATGAAAACCAATGGCTTCTTTTATATTTTTATCCTGCGTATTCTGCCTGTTAACTTTGATGTGATCAGCTATGCCGCGGGCCTATCGAAAGTCAGGCCGATGACGTATTTTTTGGCGACCGCAGCGGGCATCATTCCGGGGACGATCGTCCTGAATGTGCTCGGCGCGAGCTTTATGTCCGGAAATGTGCTGACCGTACTCGGCGTGATCTGTCTTTACATCGTATTTTTATCGCTTCCCGTTATATTTAAAAAGAAGGTGCGCCATTTGTTCGGCGGTGAAAGCTAACCTTTACGTCTATTTTAAAAACATCCCCCATATACTTGTAACAGATGCCGTAAGGGGGGACAAATATGCTTGAAGTGATCTTTGAAGATGACCACGATACCGCCGCTTTTTTACATCTCATTCAGCAATCGGACGACCGGAGACATTTTATTGTCCGTGAAGGCATAAAAAAAGTCGGAATCGCAAGGTCTGAAACGGCTTTTTGCGTTCAGCGCTTTATTGAGCCGATACTTGTCAGGTTTTTTTTGGAATGCAAAGAAGACGAGCATATGCTTTCGCTTATTGAGGATGCATACTGCTTCACCGATCAGGATGAACAGCAGCAAATCCTTCAGCTTGCACACAGCATTATGGAAGGAGAGCTTGATGATCATCCGTTCGAGCCGAAGAAAGAGCCGCGCACACAGTTTATTTCAGATGCGCTCCGGACGATTTCACTTGATGCGGGTGTTTTTTCCGTGCGTTCGTTTCAGACGTTCCGGCTCGGCAGGTATTATGAGCGGCTCAGAGAATACGCGGAGGCTGCGATAGATGAATACCGGATGGAACAGGAATATCAAAACTTTATCCAGTCTCTGAGAGATTATGTGACATCCAATCCGCCGCGGATGAAGAAAGTCCGCATCGTACATGACCGGGCTTTTACGCTGTGGGAGCTGCGCTATTTGTCAGAACGGGAACAGAAAAAATACATAGACAGACGGTTTGTGCGGGAGCACCCGATGTATATAGATTCCCATCTCCTTGCGCCGCTGATCTCCATTGCGCCTGAGACGGTAGAACTGTATACGGACAAACCGGAGCATATGATGTCCAGAACGATTCAAAACGTGTTTCAGGAGAGGGTGCGCCTTTTTCCGCTGGGCGCGTTTGCCGCCGAGAAGACGGAAGGATAGCCGCACGGACGGCCTTGTGTAAGCGGCAGGGCTGTCTTTGCGAAATCAGACGGAAAACCGAGTTGCATTTTTCTCACAGACATTTTATAATACATAAAAGATTAATGATTGCTACACGTATTGATAAGGACATGAAGCATTGATACCGGCTTTATAAGAGAGGAGAGCCCAGGCTGAAAGCTTTCCAGCTATGGATCATTGTCTTTACCGCCTTTGAACTTCAGCTGTGAACGCCGGAAGAAGCGCCAGTAATAGCTGACGGGAACTCCCGTTACAGAGTTTAGAGCCGCAGGTGCCGAAACAATCGGCCGCGCGGAAAAAAGGGTGGAACCACGATTCCGTTTATTTAACCTCGTCCCTTTCATAGGGGGCGGGGTTTTTGATTTGCATAAAAAAAGGAGTGACGAAGATGTCAGATATGATCAACATCACATTTCCGGACGGAGCGGTAAAGGAATTTCCGAAAGGAACAACAACAGAAGATATCGCGGCATCCATCAGTCCGGGATTAAAGAAAAAGTCTTTAGCCGGAAAACTGAACGGACAGGAAATTGATTTAAGAACGCCGATTCAAGAGGATGGTGCCGTAGAAATCATTACAGAAGGCACAGAAGAAGGTTTGAACATCATGCGGCACAGCACGGCGCATTTATTGGCCCAGGCGATTAAACGCATTTATAAAGATGTGAAATTCGGTGTCGGTCCCGTCATTGAAAACGGGTTCTATTATGACGTTGAAATGGAGCAGGCGCTGACGCCGGATGACCTTCCGAAGATTGAAAAAGAAATGAAACGAATCGTCGGTGAAAATCTGCCGATTATCCGAAAAGAAGTGAGCCGTGATGAAGCAAAAGCCATGTTTGCGGAAATCGGCGATAATCTGAAGCTTGAACTGCTGGATGCCATCCCAGAAGACGAAACGGTCTCCATTTATGAGCAGGGCGAATTTTTTGACCTGTGCCGCGGCGTGCACGTGCCGTCTACAGGCAAAATTAAAGAATTTAAGCTGCTGAGCCTTGCGGGCGCATACTGGCGCGGCGACAGCAAAAACCAAATGCTTCAGCGCATTTACGGCACGGCCTTCTTTAAAAAAGATGACCTGAAAGAGCATTTGCGGATGCTTGAAGAAGCGAAAGAGCGTGACCACCGAAAACTGGGCAAAGAATTAAAATTGTTCGCCAACTCTCAAAAAGTCGGACAAGGCCTGCCGCTCTGGCTGCCGAAAGGCGCAACCATCCGCCGCGTGATCGAGCGCTACATTGTGGATAAAGAGCTGAGCCTCGGTTATGAGCACGTCTATACGCCTGTTCTCGGAAGCAAAGACCTGTACGAAACATCGGGCCACTGGGAACATTATCAGGAAGGCATGTTCCCGCCGATGGAAATGGACAATGAAACACTCGTGCTCCGTCCGATGAACTGTCCTCACCATATGATGATTTACAAACAGGACATTCACAGCTACCGCGAGCTTCCGATCCGCATCGCAGAGCTGGGAACGATGCATCGTTATGAAATGTCCGGGGCGCTTTCAGGTCTTCAGCGCGTACGCGGCATGACGTTAAATGACGCGCACATTTTCGTCCGCCCTGACCAGATTAAAGAAGAATTCATCCGCACGGTCCGTTTGATTCAAGACGTATACGAAGACTTCGGCCTGAGTGATTACACATTCCGCCTGTCTTACCGCGATCCTGAAGATACGGAAAAATATTTTGATGATGATGAGATGTGGAACAAAGCGCAATCCATGCTGAAGGCGGCAATGGACGAAATCGGCCATGACTACTATGAAGCGGAAGGCGAAGCGGCGTTTTACGGCCCTAAGCTTGACGTACAGGTGAAAACGGCGATCGGCAAAGAAGAGACATTGTCAACTGTACAGCTTGACTTCCTTCTTCCGGAACGCTTTGCTCTCACTTACGTCGGAGAAGACGGCAAACAGCACCGCCCTGTCGTTATTCACCGCGGTGTCGTGTCAACGATGGAGCGTTTCGTTGCTTTCTTAATCGAAGAGCACAAAGGCGCCCTTCCGACATGGCTTGCGCCGGTGCAGTTCCAAGTCATTCCTGTATCACCGTCCGTGCATCTTGACTATGCGAAAAAAGTGCAGGAGCGCCTGCAGCGTGAAGGCCTGCGTGTCGAGCTTGACAGCCGGGACGAGAAAATCGGCTATAAAATCCGTGAAGCGCAAATGCAAAAAATCCCGTACATGCTTGTGGTCGGTGACCAAGAAGCGGAAAACGGCGCGGTAAACGTCCGGAAATACGGCGAGCAGAAATCAGAAACCGTCTCATTGGACGATTTTGTGAAAAAGGCTGTAGCCGAAGCGAAAAAATAACCGGAAATGCAAAAAACCCCGTTCATTCAGAATGGGGTTTTTTTGCGTATAAAATTATCTTTCTTTTTGTTTCTCTATAATCGCAAACAGCTCGTGAAGATCGCTGATCACGTAATCAGGCGCAATGTCCGTATCATTTTTCTTTTGCGTCCGGTTTACCCAGACTGTTGTAATACCTGCCCGTTTCGCTCCCAATATATCAGTATTGAGGTTATCTCCGACCATAATGGCGTCTTCTTTTTTCAGGTTCAGGAGGCCGAGGCAATGTTCGAATATGGAGGCGTCGGGTTTCCCTTTTCCGAAAGCGCCTGAGATGACGATTTCATTAAAATAAGGCGCGAGCTCAGGAACGCCGGCGAGTTTTTCTTTCTGCAGGCTGGGATCGCCGTTTGTCAGCAGAAGCAATTCATAAACACCTTTCAGCTTATCAAGCACCGCAAACGTTTCATCATACACGTACGGACGCTGTCTGCGTTCCGCCGCGAAAAACTCCGCCAAATATTCGCCGTAAGCCGCATCGTCTATACCGACGCTTTTTAAGCCGTTCGTCCAGGCGTTTCGTCTGTATTCCGGCGCAATCCGATTCAGCTGTTTAAATCCTTCGCTGACCGGCTCGGAAAAATTCGCCCACAATCCTTCAAATGGATTAATGCCGATCATGACCGTATAAGGATAGGTTTCGTATGACATATACAATTCCCGTGCCGCTTTCCGAACCGCATCTTCAAATGTATGCGGGTCAAGGCCATATTTTTTTTCCGCTTGTAAACATGTTTCCCTGAATGTTGTTCTGACGCTTTTTTCATCCCATAACAGTGTATCGTCCAAATCAAAAAATACGGCTTTCATGATCTTCTCCTCTTTGTTATATTCTGAAACTCTCTGCCGCAAGGCTCCCGTTTATTCTACAATAGATATATAGACTGTGAAAGATTTGTTTTCAGATGATTTGAAAAAAACAGGCAGGTTTGTGTCAGATTCTGTCTCAGGCTCTAAAACGTGATAAAATTAAATTTGAAAGAACAGGTGAAAAGTATGCTGCATTTGATCATCATGATGCTGGAAAGAGTCGGAATTATCGTCATATTGGGATTTGTTCTGGCTCATACCAGATTGTTCAGACAGGCGCTCCAGCAGCCTGAGAGCTATAAAGGCAAAGCGGTGCTGATTTCAATTTTCTCGCTGTTCAGTATCATCAGCAACTATACGGGAATAGAAATTCAGCGGAATACAATCATGAATAATGACTGGGTGTTTCAAATTAATCCGTCCGGTTCAATTGCCAATACAAGAATTATGGGCGTTGAAATCGGCGGACTCTTAGGCGGCCCGTATGTGGGGATCGGCGTCGGCATACTGGCCGGCCTGCATCGTTTATCACTCGGCGGCGCGACCGCAGTCAGCTGTGCCGTCTCATCCGTTTTAGCGGGCATTTTGTCCGGATGGATCGGACGGTATTTCAGAAAACGCTATGCGATGCCGACACCGCGGGTGGCCGCGCTTGTCGGACTCGGAATGGAATCGCTGCAAATGCTGCTCATCCTCTTGATGGCCAAGCCGTTTTCTGATGCTTGGACGCTTGTGAGCATCATCGGCATCCCGATGATATTGGTAAACGGGTCAGGAACTTTTATTTTTCTTTCGATCATTCAGTCGATTATCCGGAAGGAAGAACGGGCGAGAGCCCTTGAAACCCATAGGGTGCTGATGATTGCCGATCAGACGCTTCCGTTTTTCCGCCAGGGGCTGAATGAAAGCTCATGCAAAAGCGTCGCCGCCATCATTCACAGGCAAACAGGAACGGACGCGGTATCGCTTACGGATAACGAAAAGATTTTGGCGCACGTCGGCGCGGGTGCCGACCATCATATTCCGTCTGAAAGCCTGATCACCGGATTGTCAAAACGCGTCATTAAAACGGGTCATATTATGAAAGCGACATCAAAGGAAGAAATTGAATGCACACACGATCCCTGTCCGCTGCATGCGGCGATCGTATTGCCGCTGACGTCAAACGGCAAAACGATCGGGACGCTGAAAATGTACTTTAAAAGCCCGTCAGGTTTAAGCCGGGTTGAAGAAGAGCTTGCAGAAGGACTCGCTATGCTGTTTTCCACCCAGCTTGAACTCGGCGAGGCGGAACTGCAGAGCAAATTGCTGAAAGACGCAGAAATAAAGGCGCTTCAGGCACAGGTCAATCCGCATTTTCTGTTTAATGCGATCAATACGATTTCTGCTCTTTGCCGTACGGATGTGGAAAAAACCAGAAAGCTTCTGCTGCAGCTGAGCGTCTATTTCCGTTCCAATCTGCAGGGGGCAAGGCAGCTGCTCATCCCGCTTTCTAAAGAACTGAACCATCTGCAGGCGTATTTATCATTGGAGCAGGCCCGTTTTCCCGGGAAATATAAAATCAGTCTTGAAATCGAACGCGGTTTGGAGGACATCGAAATTCCTCCTTTTGTGCTGCAGATTCTCGTCGAAAATGCGCTCCGCCATGCATTTTCAAGAAAGCAGGACAGCTGTGCCGTCAATGTCAGCGTGGTATCCTCCGGTCAGTCGGTTTTAATGCGGGTTGGAGATAACGGGCGGGGAATTGATCCGGAATTGCTGTCCGTGCTCGGAAACCATCCGCTGCCGTCTAAAGAAGGGACGGGAACCGCGCTTTACAATTTAAATCAGCGGCTGATCGGGCTGTTCGGCCCCAAAGCAGCCCTGCGATTGGAAAGTGAGGCCGGCAAAGGTACGGACGTATCATTTGAGCTGCCTTTGAAACTGATGACTAAAGGAGAAGAACATGCTGAAGGTGTTAATCGTTGATGATGAAATGCTGGCAAGAGATGAATTAGCTTATTTGCTGAAACGGACGAATGAAGTAAGTGACATAAACGAAGCTGAAAATATTGAATCCGCTTTTGACAGTATGATGGATCAAAAACCGGATCTGCTGTTTTTGGACGTTGATTTGTCAGGAGAAAACGGATTTGACATTGCCAAACGGCTGAAAAACATGAAAAATCCGCCGGCCGTCGTTTTTGCGACGGCGTATGACCAATTTGCTTTAAAAGCCTTTGAAGTCGACGCGCTCGATTATTTAACGAAGCCTTTTGATGAAGAAAGAGTGCGCCAGACGATCAGAAAGTTTAAAAGAGTGAAGCGGGACAGGGCAGGAGCCGTCTCAGAGCAGCCGTCCGCAGCCGGAGCGCATAAACTGGCTGTATCAGCCGGTGAATCTATTGTCATTTTAGATACGAAGGACATTATTTTCGCCGGCATGGAGGACGGACACGTTTCCGTTAAAACGTTTGCCGCGTCTTATTCCGTTCACGAAACTTTGGCGGTCATTGAGAAAAAACTGCCTGATACGGGTTTCTTGAGAGTGCACCGCGCGTTCATCGTGAATACGGAGCATATTACAGAAATTCATCCGTGGTTTAATTCGACGTACAATCTTATCTTAAAAGACGGCTCTAAAATTCCCGTCAGCCGTACATACGCCAAGGACTTAAAAAAGCTGCTTCATATTATATGAGGCGGCTTTTGCATTTCAGCAGCCGTTTTTTGCATTTCAGAATGAATATTCAGCCGTTTGTTATGAAAGCGCTTCAAAAATCGATTTCTCTTTTATAATGGACCTAACAAAGAGAAAGAGGTGAAGAAAATGAGTGCGAAAAAAGTGTACGGATTTCTGACACAAGCATTTATTTTTGCCGTAATTATGCTCATATCTAATGGGATTGCAGCGATTGTCCCCATTCCTATACCCGCTTCCGTAGTAGGTTTGGTGTTATTATTTGTCCTCTTATGTCTGAAAGTGATTAAGCTTGAACAAGTAGAAACGCTGGGAACATCATTAACGTCACTGATCGGATTTTTATTTGTCCCGTCGGGCATCTCCGTGATGAATTCACTTGGCGTCATGCAGCAGTACGGCGTGCAGATCGCACTCGTCATCTTACTCGCCACCATCATTCTGTTAGGGGCGACAGGCCTTTTTTCTCAGCTGATCTTGTCTGTCAGCCAAAAACGTCAGAAGACTGCTCCTGAAAAACAAACGGTGCGCCGTTCCAATCAGGAAAAAGAACTTGTGCAGCATTAGGAGGGAAATCGGATGAGTCCATATTTCGGTATTGTCGTTTCACTTGCGGCCTTTGGCATCGGCACGTATTTATTTAAAAAAACGAGAGGCTTTTTCCTCTTCACCCCGCTGTTTGTCGCGATGGTGCTTGGAATCCTTTTTCTGAAGCTCGGCGGTTTTTCATATGAAGATTATAAAAGCGGGGGAGACATTATTAAATTCTTCCTGGAGCCCGCGACGATCGCTTTTGCCATCCCTTTATACAAACAGCGTGACAAACTGAAAAAATACTGGTGGCAGATCATGTCTTCTATCATTGTCGGCTCTATCTGCTCAGTCACGATTGTCTATTTGATCGCAAAAGGCATTCATCTTGACGCGGCCGTTATGAAAAGCATGCTTCCGCAGGCGGCGACAACGGCAATTGCCCTTCCGCTGTCAAAAGGAATCGGCGGCATCACCGACATCACCGCTTTCGCCGTTATTTTCAACGCCGTTATCGTCTATGCTCTGGGCGCTCTATTCTTAAAATTGTTTAAAGTGAAACACCCGATCTCTAAAGGGCTGGCTCTCGGCACATCCGGACACGCACTCGGTGTTGCGGTCGGTATTGAGATGGGAGAAGTAGAAGCGGCAATGGCAAGTATCGCGGTTGTCGTCGTAGGAGTGGTGACGGTGCTGGTTATTCCGGTATTCGTTCAGCTTATCGGAGGATAAACCCGGGTCATAGACCCGGGTTTTTTTATTGTGTTGGCACGTCCGCGGGCGGCAAAGAACGAAATTTCACATTTTTCCTTGCGCTCGCCCCGGCATCGTGTTAAAATGAAAAAGTTGATCCGGAGAAGTCATTCTTGACTAATGATCCGGTATTGTGTAGAATAGTTATTGAATTGAATATAAATCACAAGCAGAGGCACCCGCTTCTCACCTGATTGACACATTCATGTAGTTGGCAGGTTGACCGTACATTTTTATTTATGCAGATGTTCGTAGTGTGGGTGTGTTGTCATGCCCGCACTTTTTGTTTGCCTGCAGAATGCAGTCAACAAGCGTTGTGAATCAATTCGAAGAAACTATGGAGGTGGCTCATTATTAGCAAAGATCAATTGGTTAATGAGGGTATCCGTGCACGTGAAGTTCGTCTGATCGGACAAAATGGCGATCAGCTCGGCATCAAGTCCCGTCAGGAAGCACTTGAAATCGCCGGCCGCGCAAATCTTGACCTTGTGTTAGTTGCAGCAAATGCAAAACCGCCTGTCTGCCGCATCATGGACTACGGTAAGTTCAGATTCGAGCAGCAGAAAAAGGACAAAGAAGCACGCAAAAATCAAAAAATCATTAACTTAAAAGAAGTTAGATTAAGTCCGACGATCGATGAGCATGACTTTAACACGAAATTGCGCAATGCGATTAAATTCCTTGAAAAAGGCGATAAAGTGAAAGCTTCTATCCGCTTTAAAGGGCGCGCAATCACTCATAAAGAAATCGGCCAGCGCGTATTGGACCGTTTCTCTGAAGCATGTGCGGAAGTTGCGACAGTCGAAACAAAACCAAAAATGGACGGCCGCAGCATGTTCTTAATGCTCGCGCCGAAAAACGAAAAGCAATAAGGAGGAAATCCCATGCCAAAAATGAAAACTCACCGCGGATCTGCTAAACGTTTTAAAAAGACAGGTTCTGGGAAGTTAAAACGTTCTCATGCATACACAAGTCACTTATTCGCCAACAAATCCCAAAAGCAAAAGCGTAAGCTTCGCAAGGGTGCTATTGTGAGCGCAGGAGACTTCAAACGCATCAAACAACAGCTTGCCAACATCAAGTAATCGGACAAGGAACAATTAGGAGGGAAATATAATGCCAAGAGTAAAAGGCGGAACTGTGTCGCGTCAGCGTCGTAAAAAGGTTCTTAAATTAGCAAAAGGTTATTTCGGTTCAAAACATAGATTATACAAAGTAGCAAACCAGCAGGTCATGAAATCAGGAAACTATGCATTCCGTGACCGCCGTCAGAAAAAACGTGATTTCCGTAAGCTTTGGATCACTCGTATCAACGCTGCTGCACGTATGAACGGTCTTTCTTACAGCCGTTTAATGCACGGTCTTAAGCTTTCAGGCATCGAAGTAAACCGCAAAATGCTTGCTGATCTTGCTGTAAACGATCTTACTGCTTTCAATCAGCTTGCTGATGCTGCTAAAGCTCAGTTAGACAAGTAAGTTGAAAAAAGCCGCTCTCTTTCCGGGAGCGGTTTTTTTACGTAAAGGGTGACAATTAATGGCTCTCTTCATTTATGCCGTATTGATAAACGGATACGGCTTTTGGATCATGGGCGCTGATAAAAGAAGAGCAAAGGCGCACAGGTGGAGAATATCAGAGAAACGAATATGGCTCACAGCCGCCATGTTCGGCTCACTCGGCGTATGGATCGGCATGCGCACCTTCAGGCATAAGACGAAACACAAATTCTTTTTATACGGGGTGCCGCTGCTTTTTCTCACTGAAGCCGCCCTTGTGCTGATGTATTTGATGTATAAAACATAAAAAGCAGGAGAGCTTATCGCTCGCCTGCTTTTTTCGCTTTTTTGATGGGCTGGTCCCAATCAATCTTGCAATTCGGATACCGCTCCAATACCTTTTTTTCGACTTCTTCAAAATCACCTGCAGAAAAGCGGTTCAGCTTTTCCGGATTTTCGGTCCATACAAATATCGTATGAATAAACAGCGGATGATCTTTGGAAGGGATATGCTTTTCTCCTTCAAAGAGCACTCCTTTATAAGTAAGCTGGAGATTTTTTCGCGTGTTTTTCTGTTCGTCAATAAAATAAAAATTCTCTTTTGATTGCGCCAGTCTGAGCCTTCTTTTCGGGTTTGCGTAGAATTTGACGCCCATGTAAATAAAATAAATAAGAAGTGCAAGCAAGACAATCCTCAATACTGTAATGGCCATATGTGTGAAGGCACCTCCTCACCTTTGTCATGATCTGATGTAATACGAAAAACAAAACAAAAGGTTTCATTTTTTTAAAAGAAATAGATAAAAACATTTACCCGTTTTTCAGGCGAATTAATCGTATGCTTCAGCATTGGTTTTGTATAATAAGAAGGGTAGTGAAAAAAAGGAGGTTTATTGATGACAAAATTAGATGAAACGCTCACCATGCTGAAAGCGTTAACGGATGCAAAAGGGATACCGGGAAATGAGAGAGAAGTAAGACAAGTGATGAAATCATACATAGAACCATTTGCTGATGATGTCACAACAGACCGGCTGGGAAGCTTAATCGCCAAAAAAACCGGCAAAGAAAACGGTCCGAAAATCATGATCTCAGGGCATTTAGATGAAGTCGGTTTTATGGTGACGCAAATCACTGATAAAGGCTTTCTCCGCTTTCAAACCGTCGGCGGCTGGTGGTCTCAGGTCATGCTGGCCCAGCGCGTCACCGTCGTGACAAAAAAAGGGGACATCACGGGGATCATCGGTTCGAAACCGCCTCACATTCTGCCTCCTGACGCCAGAAAAAAAGCCGCCGATATTAAAGAGATGTTCATCGATATCGGGGCGTCCAGCCGTGAAGAAGCAATGGAATGGGGCGTTCTTCCGGGTGACCAGATTGTGCCGTATTTTGAATTTACAGTGATGAACAATGAAAAACATTTATTGGCGAAGGCATGGGACAACCGTATCGGCTGCGCGATTGCCATCGATGTATTAAAAAATCTGAAAAACAGCGATCATCCGAATGAAGTATACGGGGTCGGAACGGTTCAGGAAGAAGTCGGGCTTCGCGGGGCGAAAACAGCGGCACATACGATTCAGCCTGATATCGCGTTCGGTGTGGATGTCGGAATTGCCGGAGATACACCGGGAATTTCTGAAAAAGAGGCGCAAAGCAAAATCGGCGAAGGGCCGCAAATTATTCTGTATGACGCGTCAATGGTATCTCACAAAGGGCTGCGCGACCTTGTCGTGAACACGGCGGAAGAAGCGGGAATTCCGTATCAATTCGATTCCATTGCCGGAGGGGGCACGGATTCAGGTTCCATTCATTTAACCGCAAACGGAGTGCCGGCGCTGTCCATTACGATCGCGACGCGCTACATTCACACTCATGCCGCTATTTTGCATCGGGATGATTATGAGAATACGGTAAAATTGATCACAGAAGTGATTAAAAAATTAGACCGGGAAACGGTTGACCGTATTACTTATCAATAAAGATACGGAAGAATCTGCTTTTTTAAGCAGATTCTTTTTTTTTGTCTGTACAAATATGAGCCCTGCGTCTACAATAAGAGAAGACATAGAAAAATCTGACAACACGTTTTTGAAAGCGCTTTAAAAAAGGGGAGGGTTTACAAATGAAAAACAGATTCAGACGCATGATCCGCTTTTCATGCGCAGCCGTTACAGCCGGTCTGCTGCTGATGTCTTCATCTCCGGCATCTGCCGCGTTTTGGGGGGCATCAAATGAATTGCTTCACGATCCGACAATGGCGAAGGAAGGAAACACGTGGTACGCTTTCGGAACCGGTTTGGAAGGGGAGAGGGGGCTTCGCGTCTTAAAGGCGGGCAGCGGCGGCGTATGGACCGTTCAGAAATCAATCTTTACTTCCCCGCTGTCATGGTGGGGCAATTATGTGCCGAATTACGGGCTGAATCAATGGGCCCCCGATGTTCAATATTTTAACGGAAAGTATTGGCTGTATTATGCCGTTTCTTCATTCGGCAAAAATACCTCCGCGATCGGTCTTGCATCATCTACAAGCCTCAGTTCGGGAAACTGGAAGGACGAAGGGCTCGTCATCCGTTCAACAAGCGCCGATAACTACAATGCAATTGATCCGGAGCTGACAATTGATAAAGACGGAAACCCTTGGCTTGCCTTCGGTTCTTTTTGGAGCGGCATTAAGCTGACAAAGCTTGATAAAAATACAATGAAACCGACGGGATCACTTTATTCCATCGCTGCCAGACCGAATAACGGCGGAGCTCTGGAAGCGCCGGCCATCACCTACCAGAACGGCTACTATTACTTAATGGTGTCGTTTGATAAATGCTGTTCAGGCGTGAATAGTACGTACAAAATCGCTTATGGAAGATCCAAAAGCATCACCGGACCATATCTCGATAAAAGCGGGAAAAGCATGTCAGAAGGCGGAGGGACGATTCTTGACTCCGGCAATGACCGCTGGAAAGGCCCGGGCGGTCAAGACATTGTGAACGGGAATATTTTAGTGCGTCATGCGTATGATGCCGAAAACAGCGGAATTCCGAAGATGCTCATCAATGATATCGATTGGAGTTCAGGCTGGCCTTCCTATTAATTGATCAGCCGGGCATGTGTGTCCGGCTTTTTTACTTGCAATAAAAGATTGACAGTTTGATTCCTCCTTAACTATAATAAAATTGTTCGTACAAATAAAAGGATAAAAGTTTTATATTTTATATTTGTACGTATATTTTTAAAAATGCAAGCGCTTTATTTTGATAGGAAGGGGAAATGAATGTGCTTCAGAACAAAGAATATGAATTTTGGTTTGTAACGGGAAGCCAGCACTTATACGGAGAGGAAACGCTGCAGCTTGTCGATAAACACGCAAAGGGAATATGTGACGGCCTCAGCGGGGTGTCATCAAGATACAAGATCAGGCATAAACCGGTTGTCACGTCATCTGAAACGATCAGAGAGGTTTTGCGGGAAGCGCAGTATCAAGAAAACTGTGCCGGGGTCGTGACGTGGATGCATACATTTTCCCCTGCGAAAATGTGGATTGAAGGTCTTTCCGCTTTTCAAAAGCCGATGCTTCATCTTCATACCCAGTATCATCGCGACATCCCGTGGGAAACGATTGATATGGACTTTATGAACAGCAACCAATCCGCTCACGGAGACCGGGAATACGGGTATATCCAGTCAAGAATGGGGCAGACGAGAAAAGTCATCGCAGGCTATTGGGATGATGAGGAAGTCAAACATGACATTTCGCAATGGATGAACACTGCTGCCGCCTGGAATGAAAGCAGGAATATTAAAGTAGCCCGGTTCGGCGACAATATGCGGAATGTAGCGGTTACTGACGGAGACAAAGTCGGCGCCCACATCCAATTCGGCTGGCAGGTTGACGGGTACGGAATCGGCGATCTTACCGAGGTGATGAACAACGTCACCAACGCAGAAATTGAGGCGCTTTATGAGGAATACGACAAATTGTATGTCATCAGCGGCGAAACAAAACAAGATGAAGCAAAAGTTGCTTCCATTAAAGAACAGGCGAAAATTGAACTCGGATTAACGGCCTTTCTCGAACGGGGCGGATATACAGCGTTTTCGACCTCCTTTGAAGTTTTGCACGGAATGAAGCAGCTTCCGGGTCTTGCCGTTCAGCGTCTCATGGAGAAAGGGTACGGATTTGCCGGCGAAGGCGATTGGAAAACGGCTGCCCTTGTGCGAATGATGAAAATAATGGCGGACGGAGAACAAACCTCCTTCATGGAAGATTATACGTACCATTTTGAACCAGGGCGTGCGATGATTCTCGGATCACATATGCTTGAAGTATGTCCGACGATCGCCCTTGATCAGCCGAAAATCGAAGTCCATCCTCTCTCAATCGGAGGGAAGGAAGATCCGGCCCGGTTGGTCTTTAACGGAATCGGCGGTTCAGCCATCATCGCCAGCATCATTGATATCGGCGGGCGATTCCGTCTCATTCTGAATGAAGCAGAAGGCAGGGAAATTGATCATGATATGCCGAATCTCCCTGTGGCGCGGGTGCTATGGAAGCCGGAGCCATCGCTGAAAACAGCTGCGGAAGCATGGATTTTGGCGGGAGGCGCCCATCATACTTGTATGTCTTTCCGGCTTACGGCTGAACAGATGCTTGACTGGGCTGAGATGGCAGGCATTGAAAGCATCTTTATTTCCCGCAATACCGAAATACATGAGCTGAAAAAAGAGCTGAAATGGAATGACGTATTATACCGGTTGGGAGGGAATTGATATGGCGTATACGATTGGTGTTGATTTCGGCACATTGTCCGGCCGGGCGGTGCTTGTCAATGTCCGCACGGGCGAAGAGATCGCGTCTGCGGTAAAAGAATACACTCATGCCGTCATCGACCGCACGCTGCCGAAGACGGGTGAAAAACTCCCTCGGGACTGGGCGCTTCAGCATCCTGCCGATTATATCGAAGTTCTGGAAACGGCGATTCCGAACCTGCTTCAAGAGGCGGGCGCTGATCCAAAAGACGTGATCGGCATAGGAATTGATTTTACCGCCTGCACGATTTTGCCGATAGACGTCGCGGGGCAGCCGCTTTGTATGCTGCCGGAATTTGAACGGGAGCCCCACAGTTATGTGAAGCTGTGGAAGCATCATGCGGCTCAAAAACATGCAGACCGTTTGAACACGATTGCCGAAGACACAAAAGAAACATTCCTTAAAAGATACGGCGGTAAAATTTCTTCTGAATGGATGATCCCGAAAATCATGCAAATCGCGGAAGAAGCGCCGCATATATACAAGGCGGCAGATCGGATTGTGGAAGCGGCAGACTGGATCGTCTATCAATTGTGCGGTTCATTGAAGCGAAGCAACTGCACGGCCGGCTACAAAGCAATCTGGAATGAGGAGACGGGGTATCCGCCGGATCATTTTTTTGAAAAGCTCAACCCGTTAATGAAAACGATTACAAAAGATAAATTAAGCGGCACCATTTATTCAGTCGGGGAAAAGGCAGGAGGTTTGACCGAAAAAATGGCGGAGCTGACCGGGCTTCTGCCGGGGACGGCCGTTGCCGTCGCCAATGTCGACGCCCACGTGTCAGTGCCCGCGGTCGGTATTACAGAGCCGGGGAAAATGCTGATGATTATGGGAACGTCTACCTGCCATGTGCTGCTCGGCGAGGAAGAACATATCGTCCCCGGTATGTGCGGGGTCGTCAATAACGGCATCTTGCCCGGATATGCGGGATATGAAGCGGGGCAGTCCTGTGTCGGCGACCACTTTGAATGGTTCGTCAAAACGTGCGTTCCGAGAGACTATGAGAAGGAAGCTGAGGATAAACACATAGACATTCACGAGCTGCTCAGCAAAAAAGCAGCTGAACTTGTTCCGGGGGAAAGCGGCCTTCTCGCGCTTGACTGGTGGAACGGAAACCGGTCAACCTTGGTGGACGCCGATTTGACGGGCATGATGCTCGGCATGACGCTGCACTCGAAGCCGGAAGAAATCTACAGGGCATTGATTGAAGCGACGGCGTTCGGAACGAGGATGATTATCGAAACGTTTCGGGAAAACGGCGTTCCGGTCGAGGAGCTTTACGCAGCCGGAGGAATCGCCGAAAAAAATCCGTTTGTCATGCAGATTTATGCAGACGTCACAAAAATGGACATTCAATTATCCGGGTCTCCGCAGGCGCCGGCACTGGGCTCCGCGATTTTCGGAGCGCTCGCCGCGGGACGGGAAAACGGGGGATTCTCCAATATTGCTGAAGCATGTGCGCATATGGGGAAATTAAAAGACGGCTTTTATGCCCCGAACCGGGAAAGAGCTGAGATTTATGACAGCTTATATGCGGAATATAAAGAGCTCGTACACTACTTCGGCAAAGAAAACAATGTCATGAAACGCCTGAAAGCCATTAAAAACCGTGATTTTGCGAAAGGGGGAAGCCGCCATGCTTGAAGCGTTAAAAGAAGAAGTGCTCGCCGCCAATCTGAAGCTTGAGGAACATAACCTTGTCACGCTTACATGGGGGAATGTCAGCGGCATTGACAGAGAGAGCGGGAGAATCGTCATTAAACCGAGCGGTGTCGATTACAGTGAGCTGACCGCTGACAAACTGGTCGTCCTGAATGAGGACGGAGACATTCTCGAAGGCTCGCTGAAACCGTCTTCTGACACGCCGACCCATCTTTATCTGTATAAAGCGTTTCCGGCTATCGGCGGAATCGTTCATACGCACTCCCGCTGGGCGACGAGCTGGGCGCAGTCCGGAAGAGACATACCCGCTCTCGGAACGACTCACGCGGATTACTTTGAAAGCGCTATACCCTGCACGAGGGAAATGTATGAAGAAGAAATTGTGAAAGATTACGAATATCATACAGGCAAAGTCATAGCCGAAACCTTTCAAAACGAACCGTATGAACAAAATCCGGGTGTCCTCGTCCACAGCCACGGCCCGTTCTGCTGGGGAACGGATGCGCTGAATGCCCTGCATAACGCCGTTGTGCTCGAAACGGTAGCGGAAATGGCCTACCATTCGCTTATGCTGAACAAACAGCTCAGTCCGATCGACAGAGTGCTGCATGATAAGCATTTTTACAGAAAACACGGGGCGAATGCTTATTATGGCCAAACTTGACGCAGCCGGGTTTCTAATTGATTTAGACGGAACCGTATTCAGGGGGCGGGAGCTGATTGACGGAGCAAAAGAAGCCGTTCATACCCTTCAGTCACTGGGCAAAGCCGTTGTCTTTTTAAGCAACCGCGGCAATCTATCAAGAGCAATGTGCCGAAAGAAACTGCTGGGTGCCGGTATCCGCACGGATGAACGGAGCATCGTGCTGTCCTCCAGTGTGACGGCATCATTTTTAAAGAAGCATTATCCTTTGTCAAAGGTGTGGGTGTTAGGAGAGAAAGGGCTGACTGATGAACTCGCTTTAGCGGGTGTCGCCCTGGCGCAAAACCCGCAGGCGGCAGACTGGCTTGTCATCTCCCTGCATGAAACCGTCACCTATGAGGATCTGAATCTCGCTTTTAAGGCGGCTTCCTCCGGCGCGCGCATCATCGCCACGAACCGGGACCGCTCCTTTCCGAATGAAGGCGGCCATGCCATGGACGTCGCGGGAATGATCGGGGCTATTGAAGCATCCGCCGGAGCAAAAACGGAGCTTGTCATCGGCAAACCGTCTTGGCTGATGGCTGAGGCGGCATGTGAAGCGCTCGGACTTCCCCCTGAGGAATGCGCCATTATCGGAGACAGCCTCGAATCTGATATCGCAATGGGCAGCCTGTACGGGATGAAAAGCGTATTGGTTCTGACGGGGTCGGCCAAACTTGGGGAGCCCCGTCTATATGAACCTGACATCGTCCTTGATTCTATTAAAGACCTGACAGAATTAGCGAAGGAGGGAATCCTTTTATGAAACGTTCTCCTGAGGACATTCAATCCGAGTTTGACAAGGAAGGGGCCAGCCGCTCACCGATTCAAATAGAAGATATCGTGATCGGGGCGAATGCAAAAGAAGAGCTTCTCAGATTTCTGCAAAAAAAATGCTGGAATCATCCGGTCATCGTCTGTGACCGGAACACGTACGAGGCGGCGGGGCGTCTGCTTGCGGACGAATTGAGAGCAGGCGGGATCAAAGCGTCAAAAGTCATCATTCCGGAGCATGAAGCCGGGGCCGCCGCGGCTGATGAGAGGACATTGGTCTATACGCTGATCAATCTCGCGGAAGAGACGGATGTCATCATTGCGGCCGGTGCAGGAACGATTCACGACATTACGCGGTTTGCCGCCTGCCAGCGCGGATTGCCGTTTATCTCATTCCCCACCGCTCCGTCAGTCGACGGTTTTACGTCGGCGGGAGCGCCGCTCATATTAAACGGAATCAAAACGACGATTCAAACGAAAGCGCCGATCGCCTTATTTGCGGATACGAATGTATTAAAAGAAGCGCCCCGTTCAATGACAGCCGCGGGCTTCGGAGACATGCTCGGAAAAATAACATCGCTGGCAGATTGGGAGATTTCCCGCAGGCTTGCGGGTGAGCCGTACTCAGAAGCCGGGGCGAAGCTTGTGAGAGACGCGCTTTGGCAGTGCATTGATCACCGCGCTGACATTGCCATGGGAACGGAGGCCGGCATTCAGATACTGATGGAAGCGCTGATCGTTTCGGGTCTTGTCATGCTTGCGCTTGACCACTCCCGCCCCGCCTCAGGAGGAGAACATCACATCTCGCATTGGATTGAGATGGAAATGCTGAAGGCAAAACAGCCTCCGATTCTCCACGGTGCGAAGGTCGGCTGTGCGTGCGCGGTGCTGAGTGATATTTACAAAGAACTGGCTTGTCACGAAAAGCTTGCTGAACTGCCGCCGCACTTTCGCGAGGCGATTCAATCTGCATATGAAGGGCTTCCCGACGGCAAGACAATTGCCGGGTGGCTCGCATCTGCGGGAGGTCCCGCCTGTTTCGATGAGATCGGTGTAAAACAGGACCTTGTCAGCGATGCGCTTAAGCATGCGCACACACTGCGAGACCGTTATACCGGTTTAACCATCATAAATGAAAATGCAGCGCTCTTTGCACATCATTTGCATCAATAGCCGCACGGCCTAAAGTGGAAGGGGTAATGACATGAAAAAAACGACCGCTGTATGTTTGGTGCTGATGTTGCTCTTCTTGTTTACCGCCGGCTGTTCACAAGAACGGACTGCCGGCCGGCCGGGAGAAACGGAGCTGACGTTTTGGACGTTTAACGGTCTGCACGAACAGTTTTATCAGGAAATGGTCAAAGAATGGAATCAGAAATTTCCGGATCGCAAAATCAAGCTGAATACCGTTGTTTATCCTTATGGACAAATGCATGATAATTTATCGGTTTCGCTGATCGCGGGTGAGGGGCTTCCCGATATAGCCGACGTGGAATTAAGCCGGTTCTCGAACTTTCTGAAGGGGAAGGATATCCCGCTTGCCGATCTGACGCCGCTGATTGAAAAAGACCGCGATAAGTTTGTGGAAGCGCGTCTGGCCTTATACAGCAAAAACGGAAAATTGTACGGCCTTGATACACATGTGGGGACGACCGTCATGTTTTACAACATGGATATCATGAAAAAAGCGGGCGTTGATCCCGCCTCCATTAAGACATGGGAAGATTACCGGCGGGCAGGGAAAAAAGTGCGTGAGGCCGCTGGGAAACCGATGGGAACGGTTGAAACAAACGACTCCGCCACATTCCTATCCATGATTTCGCAGCAAGGGTCAGGCTACTACAGCAAAAACGGAAAATTGATTCTGAACAGCAAGACGAATACAGACACACTGAATTATGTAAAGGACATGGTAAATGATAAAACCCTTCTGCCGGCTCCCGGCGGCGGCCATCACAGCGAAGAATACTACGGTTTTATGAATCAGGGCGGGGCAGCCTCAGTGCTGATGCCCATTTGGTACATGGGACGGTTTATCGATTATATGCCTGATTTAAAAGGAAAAATGGCGATTTACCCTATGCCGGCCTGGAAAGAAGGCGGTGACAGATCAGCGGGTTTAGGCGGAACAGCCACCGTCGTGCCGAAGCAGGCTGAACATCTGAAGCTCGCGAAAGAATTTCTCGGTTTTGCGAAAGGTTCGAAGGAAGGGAATATAAAGCTTTGGACGGTGCTCGGCTTTGACCCGCTCCGCTGGGACGTGTGGGATTCAAAAGAATTGAAGGAGAAAAACAAGTACACGGATTTCTTCCGGAACGGTACGTCAATTTTTTCCTCGCTCCTTGAAATAAAAGATGAGATCAATCCGATTTATCTGCATGAAGACTTCTCTAAAGCGGCTGATCTCGTTGTCAGACAAGTGCTGTTCGATGCGCTGAAGACGCAGGAAAAAACACCTAAGGAAGCCTTGGACGAGGCGGCAGAGCAATTAGAGAAATAGGAGAAGCCGCCCTATTTAACAGTGAAAGCGGGGGAGCTTTTATGAGACCTGTAAAGACAGAGACAGCGCAAACCGTTTCTGCAGTCCGGAAGAAGCCGCGCCGGCGCAATGTGCTGTATTCAAAAAAAGCGGCGCCTTATCTTTTTACGGCGCCATTTATCATTTCGTTTCTCGTTTTCTTTTTGTATCCGATTATCAGCGTGTTTATCATGAGCTTTCAACGGATACTGCCGGGAGAAATTACATTTGTCGGGTTTTCCAATTATACCGCTCTTCTTAATCCAACCTTTTATACGGCATTATTTAACACATTGGAATATACCTTCTGGACGCTGATTGTGCTGATTCCGGTGCCGCTTCTTTTGGCGGTGATTCTGAATTCGAAGCTCGTCAGGTTCAGAAATGTGTTTAAATCGGCTCTGTTTGTACCGGCTTTAACATCGACGATCGTAGCGGGGATTATTTTCCGTCTGATGTTCGGAGAAATGAATACGTCGCTTGCAAACGAGCTGATGATGAAGCTTGGCGCATCACCCCAAAACTGGCTCAACAACAAAGGTACCGGCATGTTTTTAATGGTGCTGCTTGCGTCATGGAGGTGGATGGGCATTAACATTCTATACTTTCTGGCCGGATTGCAAAACGTGCCGAAAGAATTGTATGAAGCGGCTGAAATTGACGGGGCGAGTACGTGGAAAAAGTTCCGGCATATTACCCTTCCATTTTTAAAGCCGGTGTCCGTTTATGTGTTAACGATCAGTATTATTGGCGGTTTCAGAATGTTTGAGGAAAGCTATGTGCTTTGGCAGAATAATTCCCCGGGCAATATCGGCCTCACGCTTGTCGGTTATTTATATCAGCAGGGGCTTGCATACAACGAAATGGGGTACGGGGCCGCAATCGGAATTGTCCTTTTGCTTGTCATCTTACTAGTCAGTCTTGTTTCACTGAAACTGTCCGGTTCGTTTAAAGGGGAGGGATAAGCGTTGCGTAACAATCACATGTTTTCCGTGTACAGAGTCGCGTTTACCTTGTTTTTCATCATGCTGAGCCTGCTGTATATCTTTCCGATGATCTGTCTATTGCTCGGTTCTTTAAAGCCGTCATCTGAGCTGATGCGCATCGGGCTGAATCTGCGTCTTGATCCGGATGTGATGAGCCTTGATAACTACACCTATTTGTTCAACGGGGGGAGCATTTATTTCAAATGGTTTTTTAACAGCCTGCTGCTCGGCGTTCTCACCACGGTTCTCACGCTGTTTTTTTCCTCTTTGATCGGCTACGGACTCGGTGTCTACGAATTTAAAGGCAGAAATATTATTTTCGTTCTTGTGCTGATCATTATGATGGTGCCTCTTGAAGTGATGATGCTTCCGTTGTTCAAATTGACGGTGGGTCTTCATTTGATCGATTCTTATACTGGGGTGATTCTGCCGTTTATTGTGTCGCCTGTCGCCGTGTTCTTTTTTCGGCAATATGCGCTCGGACTTCCGAAGGATCTGCTTGATTCAGCGAGAATGGACGGCTGCACCGAATTCGGCATTTTTTTCAGAATTATGGCGCCGCTCATGAAACCGGCATTCGGGGCAATGATCATTCTTCAATCTTTAAACAGCTGGAATAACTTTTTATGGCCGCTGATCGTGCTTCGGTCGAAAGAAATGTTTACGCTTCCAATCGGACTTTCAGGGCTGCTGAGTCCGTACGGCAACAACTATGACATGCTGATTTCCGGGTCCGTTTTTGCGATACTGCCGGTGATCATCATATTCTTGTTTTTCCAAAAATACTTCATTTCCGGCCTCACAGTAGGCGGAGTGAAGGGATAGAGAGAGGGAGGAAATATAATAATGAAAAAAGCGGGGATTACAGCAGATAAAGAATATATCATCGGTGAAGTGGACAAACGGATGTACGGATCATTTATAGAACATATGGGCCGGGCGGTATATGAAGGCATTTATGAGCCCGGACACCCGAAAGCCGACAAGGACGGCTTCAGAACAGACGTGCAGGAGTTAATCAAGGAATTGCAAGTGCCGTTCATCCGCTATCCGGGAGGGAATTTTCTCTCGGGCTACAATTGGGAAGACGGCGTCGGGCCGGTGAAGGACCGCCCGCGGAGGCTAGATTTAGCATGGCAGACGACAGAAACGAACGAAGTAGGGACGAATGAATTTTTAACGTGGGCGAAAAAAGTGAACGCCGAAGTGAATATGGCGGTCAATCTCGGGACGAGAGGGATCGATGCCGCCCGGAACCTCGTCGAATACTGCAACCATCCTGAAGGGTCATACTGGAGCGACTTACGAAAATCGCACGGATATGAAAAACCTTACGGCATCAAAACATGGTGCTTAGGAAATGAGATGGACGGCCCTTGGCAGATCGGTCATAAAACGGCGCATGAATACGGACGGCTCGCCGCTGAAACGGCAAAGGTGATGAAATGGACGGACCCGACGATCGAATTGGTGGCTTGCGGAAGCTCAAACAGCGGCATGCCGTCCTTCATCGAGTGGGAGGCCGAGGTGCTTGAGCATACGTACGAGCATGTGGATTACATCTCACTGCATACGTATTACGGCAACCATGAAAATGATCTTGAGAACTATTTGGCGAAGTCGATGGATTTAGACCATTTTATTAAATCCGTCACAGCCGTATGTGATTATATGAAAGCGAAAAAACGCAGCAAAAAAACGATTCACCTTTCTTTAGATGAATGGAATGTGTGGTATCACTCAAATGAAGCGGATAAAAAAGTGGAGCCATGGATTACGGCCCGGCCGATTCTTGAAGACATCTACAATTTTGAAGATGCGCTGTTGATCGGTTCACTGCTGATTACCATGCTGCAGCATGCGGACAGACTAAAGATCGCCTGTCTCGCCCAGCTTGTCAACGTAATTGCGCCTATCATGACCGAAAAGGGCGGAGAAGCATGGAGGCAGCCGATCTTTTACCCTTACATGCACGCCTCTGTCTACGGGAGAGGGACTTCGATGAAGCTGCTGATTACCTCCCCGAAATACGACTCGGCGGACTTTACGGATGTACCGTATGTTGATGCCGCGGCCGTTTACCGCGAAGAGGATGAAGCCCTGACCATTTTTGCCGTCAACAAAAGCAAGGAACTGATGGAAACGGAGATCAAACTGAGGGGGTTTGAAGATTACCGCATCATTGAGCATATCGTGCTGGAGCATCAGGATATGAAAGCGACCAATCAAAAAAACAGAAATGAAGTCACGCCTCACTCAAACGGAACGTCTTCGGCAAATGCTGAAGGGATAACGGCTCATTTTACTCCGCTGTCCTGGAATGTCATCCGTTTATCAGGCAAATAATGTTCCGAAAAGCCGGGCTGCGCCGCCGGCTTTTTTTTACGCAAAAATCATCTCCTGTTATCTGATAATTGTGATAATATTTAGAAAAAGAGAAAAGGGGCTGGGATTAAATGAATGCGATTACAATCGTCATAGCGTCTATATGTATTCTGGCGATCGCCTATCGGCTTTACGGTACCTTTATGATGGTCAAAGTATTAAAAATCAATGATCAGACACCGACTCCGGCCCATGTGCTTGAGGATGGGAAAGATTATGTGCCGACGAATAAGTGGGTGTCATTCGGCCACCACTTCGCGGCAATCGCCGCTGCCGGCCCGCTTGTCGGACCGATTCTGGCAGCTCAGTTCGGCTATCTGCCCGGGCTTTTATGGCTGTTAATCGGGGCGGTGATCGGAGGAGCCGTGCACGATATTGTCGTATTGTTTGCATCAATGCGGAAAAACGGGAAAACGCTTTCTGAAGTCGCCAAAGAAGAGCTCGGCCCGGTGGCGGGTTTTTGCACGGGTCTCTCGATGCTGTTTATCATTACGATCACGATGGCGGGGCTGTCCATGGTTGTGCTGCACGCGCTTGAGAAAAACCCGTGGGGAACGTTTGCGGTGGGCATTACGATTCCGATCGCGATGGGGGTCGGCCTCTACTATAAAAAAACGGGCAATCTCAAACTCGCATCAACTGTCGGGTTTCTTTTGTTAATGGCCGGTGTTGTCATCGGGCCGCGGCTGCAGACAACGGCTCTCGGGGACATGCTGACACTGGATGCGAAAACGCTTGCAGTGGCGCTTCCTGTCTATGCGTTTTTCGCCGCGGCGCTTCCGGTTTGGCTTTTGCTGGCTCCGCGTGACTATTTAAGCAGTTTTATGAAAATCGGGGTTTTTGCCGCTTTGATCGCAGGCGTCTTTTTCGTCAATCCCGCCATTAAATTTCCGGCCGTAACGGAGTTTATTCACGGCGGAGGGCCGGTGATCGCGGGTCCTGTCTGGCCGTTTATTTCAATAACGATTGCCTGCGGCGCCATTTCGGGTTTTCATGCATTTGTCGGTTCCGGCACAACACCGAAAATGCTGGATAAATGGAGTGATATAAAGCCGGTTGCTTTCGGAGCGATGCTTGTGGAATGTCTCGTCGGAATTATGGCGCTCATTGCAGCTGCCGCTCTCGAGCCCGCCGACTATTTTGCTATTAACAGCACGCCTGAAATATTCCGCACCCTCGGGATGAATGTCGTCCATCTGCCTGAATTGAGTAAAGAAATCGGGCTCAGTCTGGAAGGAAGAACGGGCGGCGCTGTTACGCTTGCTGTCGGAATGACGTATATCTTTACGGAGATTCCGTTTTTCAGTCATTTGGCTTCATACTTTTTTCAATTCGTCATTATGTTTGAAGCGGTGTTTATTTTAACGGCGATTGATGCGGGAACCCGTGTCGCCCGGTACTTGATTCAAGAGTTTTTCGGAGAGGTCTATAAGCCGCTGAAAAAAACAGACTGGCTGCCGGGCTCGATTTTCTCAAGCGCGCTCGCCTGCCTGCTGTGGGGCTATCTTCTGTATTCGGGCGACATCAGCTCCATTTGGGCGCTGTTCGGCGTATCCAATCAGCTTATGGCGTCTGTCGGCTTAATTATCGGTGCGACCGTCGTATTAAAAATAGCGGATAAGCGGCGCTATATGCTGACATGCCTGATTCCTCTCGCTTATTTGTACGTGACCGTCAACTATGCGGGTTATTGGATGGTGCGGTATGTGTATTTGAACCCCGAAGCGGCGGGATACAACGTGCTGAATGGCGTTTTATCCATTATCATGCTCATTCTCGGGCTTGTGATTATCATTGCGGCTGTGAAAAAATGGGCGAATGTATGGCGTGATCCGAGTGCCAGACTGGAAGCTTCAATACCCGGATAAATCCGCGGCCGTCCGAACAGTGCAGCATCATAAAAAAGCAGAGAGCCGATATGTCTCTCTGCTTTCATCTTATGACAAATCCGCCGCTTCCAAAAGGTAATCCGCCAAATGAACCGCGCGGACACGGCCAGTTAATCCTTCGCGTAAAATGCCGAGCTGCATTTGCAGAAGGCATCCGGGATTGGCTGTCACGATGACGGCCGCCTCCGTTTTTCCGGCTGCTTTCATCTTACTGTCTAATATTTTCATAGACATCTCTGACTCTGTTATATTATAAATTCCCGCCGACCCGCAGCAGCTGTCGGCCTTTTCCATTTCTCTGTACTCAGCCCCTTTAATGCTTTTCAAAAGCGTGCGCGGTTCCTCTGACGTATGCATCACATTGCGGAGATGGCAGGAGTCCTGATATGTGACGATATGAGGAGACTGCGCCCGCAGGTTTTTTTGATGGAACTTCAGATCAACCAGTACGGATGAAAAGTCTTTGAGCTTCCGGACGAATTGTTCGGCACGTTCCGCCCATCCAGGTTCATCTTTCAGTAAATGCGGATATTCCTGAAGAAAGGCGCCGCATCCGCCGGCGTTTGTAATGATATAATCAGCGTCAAGCGCCTCAAAAGCCGCGATATTCCGCTTGGCCAGTTCTTTTCCCATCTCTTTTTCTCCGCTGTGCCCGTGAAGCGCGCCGCAGCACGCCTGGCCGTCCGGAACCGCGATTTCACACCCGGCCGCCTGTAAAAGCGCCGTTGTCGCATGATTTGTCGCTAAAAACATCGTATCCATTAAGCAGCCCGAGAAAAAAGCGGCCCGTTTTTGGACGGGACCCGCGGCAGGAAGAAAACGCGGCCTTTCCTTCATGTCTTTCCGTTTCGGGGCGGGCGGGAGCACTTGTTCCATTGTGCGCAGATGTTCAGGCAAAACGCGCAGCATACCGGTTTTTCTGACGGCGGTCTGCAGTCCTGATCTTTGGTATATTCCGAGAAGATTCACGGCTGTCTGCATGCGGTTTTGATGAGGGAAAAGCCCGGTGAAGGCGGCTTTCCGCAAGAGGCGCACGCCCGGCTTATGTTTTTTATTTTGATGAATGATATCCCTCGCTTCTTCAAGCAGCTGTCCGTAATTGACCCCTGCCGGACAAACGGGCTCGCATGCCCGGCATCCGAGACACAGCGAAAGTGAGCGCTCGACATCTTCATCCGGCTCGATCAGTCCGTCAGTGACGGCTTTCATCAGGGCGATCCGGCCGCGCGGCGAATGGGATTCTTGAAATCCCGATTCAATATAGGTCGGACAGGAAGGAAGGCAGAAGCCGCAGCGCATACAGTTCAGCAATTCACCTTCATCCATGCGGGTTTTGAATTCTGTTTGAATTTGTTGCTGCTCTTTAGCCGTTGTCATTTCATCACCACCACGCGTTTCCTTGATGAATTGGCGAATATTTTTCCCGGATTCAGCAGATTTTGGGGATCAAGCGCTTGTTTGATCGCTTTCATGGCGGTGATGCCTTCTGTTTTCAGTTTCATTTCTAAATACGGCGCTTTTACGATGCCGACCCCGTGTTCACCCGTTATCGTCCCGCCCAGCTCAATCGCTTTTTCAAAAATGGCGGCAAAAGCTTTTTCGACACGTTCCATCTCCTCTGTATTTCGGATATCGGTGGTGCACGTCGGATGGAGGTTGCCGTCTCCGGCATGGCCGAATGTGCAGATGGACAGGCCGTATGTTTCTGCAATCTCGTTAATGGCTTTGACCATGCTGGCAATTTGTGATCTCGGCACGGTCGCATCTTCCAGAATCGTTGTCGGTTTCAGCCGGGCAAGGGCTGATAATGCGGACCGTCTGGCCTCTGTAAGCGCGAATGCCTCTTCCTCGGTTTCAGCCGTTTGGACGGATACGGCGGCTCCGTTTTTACAAATCGCTTCGATTTTTTCCATATCTCGTCTGACCGTGTCGATGTCACCGTCCTGTTCGATCAGCAGCACCGCTTTTGCGTCGGTCGGAAGCCCGATCTTGGCGTAATCTTCAATGACCTGCAGTGTCGGCTGATCAAGAAATTCGAGTGTCGCCGGAATGATTTTTTCAGCGATGATGGCAGAAACCGATTCCGCAGCCGCTTCAATATGTTCATAGAGTGCAAGCAGCGTTTTTTTCGTTTCCGGCTTCGGAACCAGCTTTAAAGTCGCTTCCGTCACAACGCCGAGCGTCCCTTCTGATCCGACGAAAAGCCGGGTCAGATCATAACCGGCGACATCCTTTGTCAGCTTTCCTCCTGTGCGGATGATATCGCCTGAAGCCAATACGGCTTCAAGGCCGAGGACATAATCCCGGGTGACGCCGTACTTCAAACCGCGCAGCCCGCCGGAATTTTCATTAATATTCCCGCCGATTGTCGATATTTTCATGCTGCTCGGATCAGGCGGATAAAATAAACCTTTTTGTTCAACCGCACGGATCATATCTTGCGTAATCACGCCCGGCTGGACGGTTGCCGTCAAATTTTCTTCATCGATTTCTAGAATGCGGTTCATATGTTTGAATAAAAGCACAAGCCCGCCTTCAGACGGACATGTGCCGCCGCATAAGTTTGTGCCTGAACCCCTCGGCACGATCGGAATGTCATGCCTGCTGCAAATCGTTAATATACGGGACACGTCATCCGCGCTGCGGGGGGCGATTACCGCATCCGGCATGGCTTGCAGCTGAGGAGCCGCATCATAAGAATACACAAGACGGCCCGCCGCCGAATCATCATAATTCTCCTTCCCGACCGTCCGGATGAACGCTTCTTTTGCCTCTCGTGAAATCATGTTCTCCCAACCTCCCTGATAAGAAAAGCGTTTTCATTTAATTGTAAAGAAAAACGATTCCGCACACTATGGAGAAACATATGAAAAATGATGATATGATTACGTGATTTTTGTATGTTGATCTAAAAAGCGCAGCGCCAAATAAAAAGCCGTTATGTCTTCAGGGCGGTCCAGCTTCATATTTGTCAGTGATTCCAGTTTGGAAAGACGGTAGCGCAATGTGTTGATATGAATATGCATGTCGTCGGCGGTGCGCTTTAACGATAATTGCCGGTCGAAAAAGGCGCGCAGCGTATCCAGAAGTTCTTCCCGGCCGAGTACATGCTCGAGAACCCGCCGTGAAAATTCCGACCTCGTGCGGGGTGTGATATCGGCAAGACACATATCCAGTTTTAAATCTTCTTCAAAGACGGCCTGCTTGTCACCGATTCCGGCTGAAAGTGCTTTATCTGCCTGTTCGTATGATTCCGTGAGGCGCTCTCCCGGAACGATCCGTCCGATGCCAGCGGTGACAGGCTGCCCAAAAACGGCGCCGATCTTTTTAATGAGCTGTGTTTTGGAAGCCGAATTTGCTTCATGATTAATGAGAATGCGTTCATTTCCCCAGCGGACAAACAGGTCTTCAGGGCATTCGTACTGCCAGAGCCGCCCGAGCTCCTCCGCTTTATATTGCTCATAACGGCCTTGAATGAGTATGATCCGGCGGTATGCATGAAGGTCTGCGCCGATGAGCTTTGCTTTTTCTAAAAAGCCCGGAGACCATTCTTTCAGCTGCAGCCAATCAACCATAAAGGATTCAAGCATTCTCGCACGCCACTGCGCTTCTTCCATATGGCGCGTTTCTTTAATAAACAGCTCCGTCATTTTTCTGAGCAATTCTCCGAAAGGCAGGATATCGTCAGGGTCTCCTGTCAGGCCGAATACTCCGATCACTTCATGGCCTGAAAAAACGGGGAGGTTCAGTCCTGCTTTTACGCCCTCGAGCCGTTTTTCATCTTCTTTCGTAATGATGACATTCCGTTTTTCGCGCGCGCAGATCAGTGCGCCTTCATGAAACCATCCGGCGCGCGCCTCGTTGGTGCCCGCGATGATCATGCCTTTTGTATCGGCAATAATCACTTCGCGGCTGTACATATGTTTGACTTCGGCAATCAATTTCTTTGCCAGTTCCGGCTGTAACTGCATGGCGATCCCCCTCGCCATTATTATACAAAAAAAAACCGGGTGTCCCATCACCCGGTTCATGCTTATTGCGCAGGTTTTAATCCGCCTTCAAGTGTTTTGAGCATTTCATTTTTTTCTGAGTCCGACGCATGCTGCCAAAGAACTTCGAATAAGACGCCGAGACCCGGAAGCATTTTTTCTTCACCGCTTTGGATGGCGTCAACGATAGTATGCTCCAGCTGATCCTGGTTATTGCCGGTTACATTGGCAATAACGGCGTTGCGTAAATTAAGATCCATTACAACCGCTCCTTTTTCTGAATGTGATACGCATATTCTTACCGCGCACGCGGTTTATTATGTGCTGTTCTTAAGATATAATAACAACATGCATGAAAAAAGGAGAGCACAGACATAAAGTGAAACGAATCGACTCTGCAAAAAACCAAAAAGTGAAGGACTGGAAAAAACTTCACACAAAAAAAGAGAGACTTAAAACGAATACATTTCTGATAGAAGGAGAGCATCTGGCAGAAGAAGCGCTCAAATCAAAGGGAACGGTAAAAGAAATTCTCGTAAACGATGAGAGCGCCATCCCGGCCGATCTGGACATGAGCATTCCGTGCTACGTGCTGAGCGAAGACGCGTTTTCAGCCGTGACGGAAACAGAAACGCCGCAGCGGATCGCCGCGGTCTGCCATTTGCCGGATAAGCAGCCTGATCAGCTGAAGCGGCTGCTTCTGATTGATGCCGTGCAGGACCCGGGGAATTTAGGAACAATGATCAGAACGGCAGATGCAGCGGGGATCGACGCCGTTGTCCTTGGTGAGGGAACAGCAGACCCGTACAATGGAAAAACGCTGCGTTCAGCACAAGGTTCTCATTTTCATATTCCCATTTTGAAACGTCCGCTTGATGAGTTTACCGCTGAGCTGAAATCACAAGGCGTCGCGATCTACGGCACGGCGCTTGAAAACGGTGCGGCTTATCAAAGCGTGAAGCCTGAAGAATCGTTCGCGTTAATCGTCGGGAACGAGGGGGCGGGAGTGGACTCCGGCCTTCTGCAAAAAACGGATCTCAACCTGTACGTTCCGCTGTACGGGCAGGCAGAATCGCTGAATGTGGCGGTAGCGGCCGCCATCCTCGTTTATCATCTCAGAGGATAGGTTGCGAAAAGCCTTGGATTTCACTATAATAGATAGCAATAATGTAAAAACCGTGACAGAGGACGTCAATTTTTGCACACACTGCCTTCCAGGGAGAAAATGCCGCTGACTGAGAGCATTTTTATCGCAGCACAAAAATTGATTTTCACCTCTCGAGTTGTCACCGGGACCGCGCCAAACGCGCGTAAAGGTGAACCGGAACGATCGTTTCCGTTATGTCAATGAAGCTGTCGGCAGATGAAGTCTGCCTTAAAAAGGGTGGTACCGCGGCCACAACTCGTCCCTTCTCTCAAGGGGCGGGTTTTTTTGTTTTCTGAAAAAGGCATAGAACGGTTTGGTTTACATAAAAGGAGGATGCATGATGGAAGAGAAGCTTAAACAGCTCGAACTGGAAGCTGCAGAAAAAGTAGAAGCGGCGGGTTCATTAAAAGAAGTTAACGACATTCGGGTGCAATATCTCGGAAAAAAAGGGCCGATTACAGAAGTTCTCCGCGGCATGGGCAAACTGTCCGCCGAAGAGCGCCCGAAAATGGGAGCGCTCGCCAATGAAGTGAGAGAGCGCATTGCAGCAGCCATTACGGCGAAAAATGAACAGCTTGAACAAGAAGAAATGAATAAAAAACTCAGCAGCCAGACGATTGACGTCACGTTGCCGGGCAGTCAGGTAAACATCGGCGGACGCCATCCGCTGACGGTCGTTATTGAAGAAATTGAAGATTTATTTATCGGCATGGGATATACCGTCGAAGAAGGCCCTGAAGTGGAAACGGATTATTACAACTTTGAGGCGCTGAACCTGCCGAAGGAACATCCGGCCCGCGACATGCAGGACAGCTTTTACATTACAGAAGAAATGCTGATGAGAACGCAGACGTCACCGGTGCAGACGCGCACGATGGAAAAGCATAAAGGAAAAGGCCCCGTCAAAATCATTTGTCCCGGTAAAGTGTATCGCCGCGACAACGATGACGCGACACATTCCCATCAATTCATGCAGATCGAGGGTCTCGTCGTCGACCGCAAAATCAGCATGAGCGACCTGAAAGGCACGCTTGAATTGGTCGCCAAAAAAATGTTCGGTCAAGATCGTGAAATCAGGCTCCGTCCGAGCTTTTTCCCATTCACAGAGCCTTCTGTCGAGGTGGATGTGACCTGCTTTAAGTGCGGCGGACAAGGCTGCTCCGTCTGCAAAAAAACAGGCTGGATCGAAATTCTCGGCGCCGGCATGGTTCACCCGAACGTGCTGAAGATGGCCGGATTCAATCCTGTGGAATACCAGGGTTTTGCTTTCGGAATGGGTGTGGAACGTATCGCGATGCTGAAATACGGCATTGAAGATATCCGCCATTTCTATACCAATGATGTCAGATTCATTTCGCAGTTTAAACAGGCGTAAGAGGAGGATACACATGTTTGTTTCTTATAAATGGTTAGAAGATTACGTTGACTTGCAGGGAATCGACCCGGCCGTGCTTGCAGAAAAAATTACGAGAGCCGGTATTGAAGTTGAGGGTATCGAGTATAAAGGGGAGGGCGTAAAAGGCGTTGTCATCGGATACGTCCTTGAGCGCGAACAGCACCCGAATGCCGACAAACTCAACAAATGCCTTGTTGATATCGGTGCGGAGGAACCCGTGCAGATTATCTGCGGCGCCCCGAATGTTGATAAAGGACAGAAGGTTGCCGTTGCAACAGTCGGAGCCGTGCTTCCCGGCAATTTCAAAATTAAAAAAGCCAAGCTGCGCGGCGAAGCGTCTCACGGCATGATCTGTTCCCTTCAGGAGCTCGGCATTGAAAGCAAGCTCGTGGCGAAAGAATATGCGGAAGGCATTTTCGTTTTTCCGAATGATGCTGAAACGGGAGCTGACGCAATGGCGGCCCTTCAGCTTGATGATGCGATTTTAGAATTGGGCTTAACGCCGAACCGCGCCGACGCGATGAACATGCTTGGCGTGGCTTATGAAGTTGCGGCTATCCTCGGCGCAGAGGTAAAGCTTCCGGAGGCTTCATATGAAAAAGCGGCAGAAAAAGCGGCGGATGCTGTTTCCGTTAAGGTTGAAGATACGCAGGCCAATCCGCATTATGCCGCAAAAATCATTAAAAACGTCAAAATCGGCCCGTCTCCGCTATGGATGCAGACGAAGCTGATGAATGCAGGCATCCGCCCGCATAATAACGTCGTGGACATTACAAACTTCGTCCTCCTTGAGTACGGACAGCCGCTTCACGCTTTCGATTACGACCGGTTCGGTTCAAAAGAGGTCGTCGTCAGAAAAGCGGCGGAAAACGAAACCATCGTAACGCTGGATGAACAAGAGCGCAAGCTGTCAAGCAGCCATTTGGTCATCACAAACGGAAAAAAAGCGCAAGCCGTTGCGGGAGTCATGGGCGGAGCTGAGTCTGAAGTCCGTGAAGACACCACTGCGATTTTACTGGAGGCCGCTTATTTCGACGGACAGACCGTCCGCAAAGCGTCGAGAGACCTCGGATTGAGAAGCGAAGCGAGCGCCAGATATGAAAAAGGCATTGATCCGGCACGCGTTTTGCTGGCGGCTGAACGGGCCTGCAGTCTCATTCAGGCATATGCCGGCGGAGAAGTGCTCTCAGGCACGGTTGAAGAAAACCATCTGAAAATCGAAGCAAACAATATTCACGTGTCTGTTGAAAAAGTGAACGCCGTGCTCGGCATGACAATCGCTAAAGAAGAAATCATCAGCATTTACAAGCGCCTCGGGTTTGCAGTCGGTGAAGCTGAAGACGTTCTCGTCGTAACGGTGCCGTCGCGCCGGGGAGATATTAGAATAGAAGAAGACCTGATTGAAGAAGCGGCGAGATTGTACGGGTATGACAATATTCCGTCCACGCTTCCGGAAACGGCCGGCACGACAGGCGGCTTGACACCGTATCAGGCAAAACGCCGGAAAGTGAGACGTTTTCTTGAAGGAGCGGGTCTTTCACAAGCGACCACTTATTCATTAACGAATGATAAAAAAGCGGCCGCTTTTGCAATCGAAAAATCATTCAACACGATGCTTGCTCTGCCGATGAGCGAAGAAAGAAGCATTCTCAGACACAGCCTCGTGCCGAATCTTCTTGAAGCCGTTTCATACAATCTGGCCAGACAGACTGATTCCGTTGCTTTATATGAAACGGGTTCTGTATTTCTGACGAAAGAAGAAAACACAAAACCGGTTGAAAAAGAACGGGTTGCCGGAGCTGTAACCGGATTGTGGCGCAAAAATTTATGGCAGGGTGAGAAAAAGCCGGTTGATTTCTTCGTCGCCAAAGGAATCGTTGAAGGCCTGCTGCATCAATTGAATGTGTCAGACCGGGTTGAATTTGTCCAGTCAGAACGCAAAAACATGCATCCCGGCCGGACGGCAAACATTCTATTGAACGGTTCGCTTGCCGGATTTATCGGCCAGGTGCATCCGGCAATGGAAAAAGAGCTGGATATCAAAGAAACGTATGTGTTCGAGCTTGATCTGCACGCGCTTCTGACCGAGGAAACAGAACCTGTCGTGTATACGCCGATTCCGAAGTACCCGTCCGTCACGCGCGATATTGCGCTTGTGGCAGATAAAACCGTTACAAGCGGACAGCTCGAAGCCGTGATCAAAGAAGCCGGCGGCGCGCTGCTGAAAGAAGTCACCGTATTTGATGTGTACGAAGGTGAGCATATGGAAGAGGGCAAAAAATCCGTCGCCTTCTCGCTCCAATATGTTAACCCTGAACAAACATTGACAGAAGAAGAAGTGACAAAAGTACATGAAAACGTGCTGAAAGCGCTGGAAGAAACGTATCAGGCCGTATTAAGAGGATAAAGAAAAAGCTTGCAGATCACTCTGCAAGCTTTTTTATTATGACCGCTTCCGTTCAACAAGGCGTTTCGCTTTTTGCGTATTGGCAAAATGAAGTTTGGTGAACGTTCTGAGCGCACCTTCTCCCTTATTGATGATCAGCTTGGCGGCAGCTTCATCGACGTGGGGCCCCGCGCCTTTCGGAATCGTCATCCCAGCCTCTCGGGAAAGCTTATCCATTTCAATTAAGAAAGAATATCGCGCAATGATAGAGGCTGCGGCGACGGAAAGATGTATGCTTTCCGCTTTCGTGCTGAAAAACGTTTTTTCTTTTACGATATCCCGTCCGGAAAGATGCTTAAAATAAATGCCGGGCTCTGCGAATTGGTCAATCAGAATCGCTTCCGGTTTAACGCCGTTCATTTTTCTCAGCAGATTGGAAATCGCCTGATTATGAAGGAGCGCCTTCATTTTTCCTTGGCTCATGCCTTTTTCCTGCATCTGATTGTATTTTTCGTTTTTTAACACAAGCAGGCTGTAAGGAATGGTTTTAATTAACAGTTTGGCAATTTCAATAATCTGCGGATCTTTTAAATCCTTCGAATCCTTCACACCGAGTTCTTTCATTAAAGAAAGCTTTGATTTGTCGGCGTAGGCGCAGGCAACCGTTATCGGCCCGAAGTAATCGCCTGTTCCGACTTCATCAGAGCCGATCACTGACATGGAGGCAATGCCCGCCGGGGGAGCGTAAAGCGGGTCGGCCGCTTTTTTGACGGTTTTCTTTGCTTTCGGCGCCTCAGCCGTTCCCCAGCGGGCCGCTTCTGTGCCGGCGTTTTTTCCTTGAAAGAGAACCTTGCCCGAGCGGTAGGCTGTAATGGTACAGCCCGGAGGCTTGGCCTGGAAGACGGCGCCCTGCGGAACGGCGGGAGTAAGGGAGCCGGCATAGGATTGTTTCATTTGTTCCATAGCGGAAGCGGATACTTTTATAACAGAATGGGACACGATATAATCTCCTTTTTTGGCACTTTTCACTGTATATACCAGTGTATCATAACAGCCTGAGGCTCGTCTTTCCATTCAAACGATAATCGTGGTATGATAGGAACTAGGATTCTCGCGGAATGGAGGAGAAACGTTGTCTGACGGCAAAAAAACCAAAACGACAGTAAACATTTACGGCCAGCACTTCACCATTATCGGGGAAGAAAGCAAAGCGCACATGCGCCAAGTGGCCGGAGTGGTTGATGATAAAATGAGAGAAATCAACGAGAAAAATCCATATCTTGATATAAATAAGCTCGCTGTATTGACTGCGGTCAATGTCGTGCATGATTATATGAAACTGCAAGAAAAATATGAAATACTGGAGCGGCAGCTTAAAGAAAAGGAATGAACACCATATGATAGATATCATCATCTTAGTTCTGCTCTTAATGGGCACATTGCTTGGATTAAAAAGAGGATTTATCCTCCAATTTATATATTTAACGAGTTTCATCCTCTCGATTGCGTTTGCGGCGCTTTTTTACAAAAATCTGGCCCCGCATCTGAGCTTTATACCCGCGCCTGATTTTTCCGGCGGGCAGGCGGCTCTGTCTTTTATTAAAGGAAACGTAGAGACGGCTTATTACAACGCGATCGCGTTTGTCATTTTGTTTATCATCGCAAAGATTCTGCTCCGGATTATCGGAGCGGCGCTTAATATCATCGCCGGCATTCCGGTCATTAAACAGATCAACAAACTGCTGGGCGGGGTGCTTGGGTTTCTGGAAGTCTATTTATTTGCGTTTATCCTGTTATACGTCGCATCCGTACTGCCGGTAAGCGCGCTTCAGGATATGCTCGCACAATCGACGCTTGCAAATATCATCACACATCATACGCCGTATCTGTCAGGGCTCCTGCAAGAACTGTGGGCCCAGTACGGGGCATAAAAAACTTCTCTTGACCGGAGAAGTTTTTTTCAAGCTCTGCGTCAGTTGTGCCGGAGGAGAAAAATTTGTATGATGAAAAGCAGGAAACGACTGGGGGTTAACAGTATGCATAAAAAAGATATCATCAGGCTGCTTGAAACGATTGCGGTCTATATGGAACTGAAAGGGGACAACCCGTTTAAAATATCAGCCTTCCGAAAAGCGGCAGCGGCGCTTGAGCAGGATGACCGCAGCCTGTCGGAAATCGACGACATGATGTCTTTATCCGGAATCGGAAAAGGCACCTACGGCGTCATTCGTGAATATATGCAGGAAGGTGTGTCCGGCACGCTTCTCCAATTGCAGAAAGAAGTTCCGGAAGGCTTGGTTCCTCTTTTGAAGCTTCCGGGCCTCGGCGGCAAAAAAATCGCCAAGCTGTATCAGGAACTGGGCGTTCATGACGCGGAATCGTTGAAAGAAGCATGCGAGCAGCAAAAAGTACAGGGGCTCGCCGGTTTCGGCAAAAAAACGGAGGAGAAAATCCTCCAGGCCCTCGGAGAAGCCGGAAAACAGCCGGAACGGTTTCCGATCGGCTATGCGCTCAGCATTGCTTCAGTAATTGAAGAACATTTGGCCCGGCTGACGGATATTCAGAAATATTCCCGGGCCGGCAGTCTCAGAAGAGCGCGGGAGACTGTAAAAGATCTGGATTACATTATCGCTACAGATCATCCGGAGGCTGTCAGAGAACAGCTTCTTTCTCTCCCGAACGTAAAAGACGTGATAGCGAGCGGGGATACAAAAGTATCAGTCATCCTGACCTTTGAATATGAGACGAGTGTGGATTTCCGGCTTGTGACAGAGGAACAGTTTGCCACCACACTTCATCATTTTACCGGTTCTAAAGATCACAACATTAAAATGCGCCAGCTGGCGAAAGAGCGCGGCGAACGGATCAGTGAATACGGAGTAGAAACCATAGAAACGGGAGACGTCAAAACATTCCCGAGCGAAGAAGCGTTTTACGCCCACTTCGGTCTGCCGTTTATTCCTCCTGAGCTCAGAGAAAGCGGGCAGGAGGTCGACACGTACCGGGAAGAAACGGATCTTGTGGAGCATAAAGCGATAAAAGGCGATCTCCACATGCACTCAGCCTGGAGTGACGGCGCTTTTTCCATCAGAGAAATGGCAGAAGCGTGTATGGCAAAAGGCTATCAGTACATGGCGATCACCGACCATTCTCAATATTTAAAGGTAGCCAACGGGTTAACGGCCGAACGGCTCAAAAAACAGGCGGAAGAAATTGACGCGTTAAATGCTGAATTTGAAAATTTTCATATTTTTAAAGGCGTAGAAATGGATATTCTCCCCGACGGTTCGCTCGATTATGATGACAGTGTTCTGTCTGAAATGGATCTTGTCATCGCATCTATTCATTCAAGCTTCAGCCAGCCGGAACATGTCATTATGAAACGGCTTGAACAGGCGCTGACGAATAAGCACGTGGACATTATCGCCCACCCAACGGGACGCCTGATCGGCAGACGGGCCGGCTATGAAGTCGACATCGACATGCTGATTGAACTCGCCGCCAAAACAAATACGGCGCTTGAACTGAATGCAAACCCCGCGCGCCTCGATTTACGGACTGAGCACCTGATCAAAGCAAATGAAAAAGGTGTGACTCTGGTCATTAATACCGATGCCCATAATATCGAGATGCTCGATGATATGAAAACGGGCGTGACCGCTGCGCGCAAAGGCTGGACGGAAACAAAACATGTGTTAAACGCCCGGCCGCTACACGAGGTCAAAGCATTTCTGACGCGCAATGATTAAGTAAGGAGGATCACAAAACCGTGCAGCAAAAAGTGTTATCATCACTTGAATTTCATAAAGTAAAAGAACAGATTACCGCACATGCCGCCTCATCGCTCGGCCGGGAGAAGCTTCTGCAGCTGAAACCTTTGACGGATCTCTCAGACATCCAAAAACAGCTGGATGAAGTCGAAGAAGCATCCGCGGTCATGCGCTTGAGAGGCCATGCTCCGTTCGGCGGCCTGACCGACATAAGATCCGCTTTACGGCGGGCGGAAATCGGCAGTGTGCTGACGCCGGCGGAATTTACCGAATTGTCCGGGCTGCTGTATGCCGTTAAACAAATGAAGCATTTTATCAGCCAAATGACAGAAGACGGCGTCGGCATTCCGCTGATACAGGCCCATGCAGAAGAGCTGATTACATTGGGCGATTTGGAAAGGGAGATTAACTCCTGCATTGATGATCACGGCGAAGTGCTTGATCATGCATCCCCCGCTTTAAGGGGAATCCGCACGCAGCTCAGGACGCTTGAATCAAGAGTCAGAGACCGGCTTGAATCGATGCTGCGTTCATCTTCCGCCTCTAAAATGCTGTCTGACACCATCGTTACGATTCGGAATGACCGCTTTGTCATCCCGGTCAAACAGGAATACAGATCAAGCTACGGCGGAATTGTCCACGATACATCTTCATCCGGTGCGACACTGTTTATTGAACCGCAGGCGATCGTAGATATGAACAACTCGCTTCAGCAGGCGAAAGTAAAAGAAAAACAGGAAATCGAACGGATTCTCCGGATGCTGACGGAGCATACGGCTGAACACACACAAGAAATCGCTCAAAATGTGGAAGTGCTGCAGACACTGGATTTCATTTTCGCCAAAGCGCGATACGCAAAAGCAATGAAGGCGACAAAACCACTCATGAACGGAGACGGCTTTATCCGGCTGAAAAAAGCGCGCCATCCGCTGCTGCCCCAAGATCAAGTCGTGGCCAACGATATTGAACTGGGCGGAGATTATTCAACGATCGTTATCACGGGACCGAATACGGGCGGTAAAACCGTTACGTTAAAAACACTCGGGCTGCTGACGATAATGGCGCAGGCAGGATTGCACATACCGGCTGATGAGGGATCGGAAGCAGCAGTATTTGACAATGTGTTTGCCGATATCGGCGATGAACAGTCGATCGAACAAAGTCTGAGTACGTTCTCATCCCACATGGTCAATATCGTCAATATTTTAAAAGACGTGTCTGAAAACAGTCTTGTGCTGTTTGATGAACTCGGTGCCGGAACAGATCCGCAGGAAGGAGCGGCGCTTGCCATGAGCATCCTTGACGAAGTTCACCGGACAAACGCCAGAGTGCTTGCGACAACCCATTATCCGGAACTGAAAGCATACGGATATAACAGACAAGGCGTCATGAATGCCAGCGTTGAATTTGACATTGAAACGCTTTCGCCTACCTATAAGCTTCTGATCGGAGTGCCGGGCCGAAGCAACGCATTTGAAATCTCAAGACGCCTTGGGCTTCCGGAGCATATCATCGGCCAGGCGAAGTCAGAAATGACCGCCGAACATAACGAAGTCGATCTGATGATCGCATCGCTTGAAAAAAGCAAAAAAAGAGCGGATGAAGAGCTTTCTGAAACCGAATCAATCAGAAAAGAAGCAGAAAAACTGCACAAAGATCTTCAGCAGCAAATCATTGAACTGAACGCCCAAAAAGATAAAATGATGGAAGAAGCCGAGCAGAAAGCTGCGGAAAAACTGGAAGCCGCCGCAAATGAAGCAGAACAGATTATCCGCGAGCTCAGGTCCATCAAGCAAGAACACAGATCCTTTAAGGAACACGAGCTGATTGACGCCAAAAAACGTCTCGGAGACGCGATGCCGGCTTTTGAAAAATCAAAGCAGCCGGAAAGAAAAACAGAGAAAAAACGCGAGCTGAAGCCGGGCGACGAAGTAAAGGTGCTCACATTCGGACAAAAAGGGGCGCTGCTTGAGAAAACCGGCGAGAAAGAATGGAACGTCCAAATCGGCATCCTCAAAATGAAGGTGAAGGAAAAAGATCTTGAGTTTCTCAAATCGGCTCCTGAACCGAAAAAAGAAAAAGCAATCACCGCCGTAAAAGGGAAGGATTATCACGTATCCCTTGAACTTGACCTCAGGGGAGAGCGTTACGAAAACGCCCTCAGCCGCGTCGAAAAATATTTAGATGACGCGGTGCTTGCCGGCCATCCGAGAGTGTCCATCATTCACGGAAAAGGCACGGGCGCCCTCCGAAAAGGGGTGCAGGATCTTCTGAAAAACCACCGCAGCGTGAAAAGCTCGCGGTTCGGGGAAGCGGGAGAAGGAGGATCAGGCGTAACGATTGTCGAACTAAAATAAAAAGGGAGTAAACGTCATGAATGCTTTTTGGGAAAATGAGCTTGTTGAAATCGCGGCTTATTACAGTGTAGCCGTCTTGTGTCTCGTCATTTTTCTGACCGTGTTTGAATTGGTGACATCCTATAAAAACTGGGTGGAAATCCAAAAAGGCAATCTTGCGGTGGCAATGGCGACCGGAGGGAAAATTCTCGGTATCGCAAATGTCTTTCAGCACAGCATCGCCCAGCATAATTCGCTTTTGCAAATGATCGGCTGGGGCGTATACGGATTTATTATGCTTTTAATCAGCTATTTTATCTTTGAATTTCTGACGCCCCGGTTTAAAATTGATAAAGAAATTGAAAAAGATAACAGAGCTGTCGGCTTTATTTCATTTGTCATCTCAGTCGGCCTGTCATTTGTGGTGGCCGCCGGGATTTAAGGGGACGGGGAAAAATGGAGAAGCTTGCGAAAGTGCTGCTGTCGGCAGCGGGAATTTTTCTGTTCATCGGACTTATTTATCTGGTCATGACATCTTAATACTGAAAAAAGGCTGCCGAACTAAAATCGGCGGCCTTTTTTATTGAGAATACCAGTTTATGCAGGCCGTATCAGAGCAAATGACGGCTTCCCAACTCATGGCGCGGATGACAGACGGCATGTCTTGATCTTCCATAAGAAAGAGTGTCGTAAAAGAATCATATATGCTCATAAAAGCGGCGCGCCGTTTTTCATCGGCAATGATCATGTCAGCCCGCAGCAGTCCGCATACATCCGAAGCCGCCGTTTGATTGAGTGAAAATATGCCTTTCTCTTCGACCGGCTCATAATAAGTGCAGTGCTTTATGCCTTTTGAACGGAACACATCCAAAAGTCCCGGAATTAAAAATGGTGAAGTGACATCGTCGCTCGGCAAGTACAGATCGGGATGAAGCCGATTAAACAGCCTGGCGGATTCAGGATGTGCATATTCCTCCCGCAGTGCCGTGACAGCAGTCATAAGCGCAAGCGCCGTCTCTTTTTCAGAGCGCAATCCGCAAACGGTCATGACGGTTTGCCAGGAAACGGGTCTGCCCATCGCGATGATCTCCTCATCACTCGGATACATATGTTCATAAGGCCGTTTGCGCTTTTGCTCTTCCCACCCATCAGGCATCCGGACAAAGGGATGGAGCAAAAAGGCGGCCGACGTAAACGGCTTCGGCAGCTGGCCCAGGATAGGAACTCCCTCTTCAAAATGCAGCGTTTCCAGCAAGCTCAACACCTCCTGAAACTCGAAATTTCACATGAAACGCTTTCCAATTCCAATCACCCTTCTGCTATAATAATAGCGTATAGGAAAACAGAAGGGAGAGGTATTATGCAGTCTGAAAAGCCATGGCTTTCTCAATATCCCGAAGAGATTCCGCATGAGCTTGAATTTACCGATCAAACCCTGCCATCCAATCTGACAAACTCCGCAGCTCAATTCCCGAACCATACCGCCATTTATTTTCTCGGAAAAAAACTCACATTCCAGGACGTTCTCACAGATTCGTTAAAGCTAGCCGCTTTTTTACGCAAAACAGGCCTGAAAAAAGGTGACAGAGCCGCCATTATGCTGCCCAATTGTCCGCAGTCGGTCATCGCTTTTTACGGTGTATTGTTTGCCGGCGGCATTGTCGTTCAGACCAATCCTCTCTACACGGAACACGAGCTTGAGTATCAGCTGAAAGACAGTGCGCCGCGCGTGATCATCACCCTTGATATGCTGTTTCCGAAGGTGATAAAAATGAAAACGTTATCACTCGTCGAACGCATTATTACAACGAGTATAAAAGATTTTTTGCCGTTTCCGAAAAATATGCTGTATACACTCACGCAAAAACAACAGGTTCATATTGATTATGACGGATGCGAACAAATTCACAAATTAGCGGATATTTTAAAAAACGAAAGAGCGGAGGAGGCAGAGCCATTTGATATTGACCCTGCGCATGACATCGCCGTGCTTCAATACACGGGCGGAACAACCGGCTATCCGAAAGGCGTCATGCTCACACACCGGAACATTCAGGCCAATACAGAAATGTGCGCCGCCTGGATGTACAAAATGAAAAAGGGAGCCGAAAAGGTGCTCGGCATCGTGCCTTTTTTTCATGTGTACGGATTGACCGCCGTGCTCAATTTTTCCATTATGCAGGGATGTGAAATGATCCTTCTTCCCAAATTCAATCCTTTGGATACCCTGAAAACAATCGACAGGCTGAAGCCGACAGTTTTTCCCGGGGCGCCGACGATTTACATCGGGCTGTTGCATCACCCGGAGCTGAATAAATATGATCTGTCCTCCATTGAAAACTGTCCGAGCGGTTCAGCGGCGCTGCCGGTTGAGGTCAAACAGAAATTTGAAAAAGTGACCGGAGGAAAGCTTGTGGAAGGCTACGGATTATCCGAAGCATCACCGGTTACCCATTCAAACTTCATCTGGGGAAAAAATAAACCCGGCAGCATCGGCTGTCCCTGGCCCAATACCGATGCCGGAATCTATTCAGAAGAAAAAGGCGGGCTTGCGGGGCCGTATGAGCACGGCGAGCTGATCGTAAAAGGCCCTCAGATCATGAAAGGATACTGGGATAAGCAGGAGGAGACGGCGCGTGTCATCAGAGACGGCTGGCTGTTTACCGGAGATATGGGATATATGGATGAGGAAGGATTTTTCTACATCGCCGACAGGAAAAAAGACATCATCATTGCCGGCGGATACAACATTTACCCCCGGGAGGTGGAGGAGGCGCTTTATGAGCATGAAGCCGTTCAGGAAATCGTCGTAGCGGGCGTCCCTGATTCCTACAGAGGGGAAACGGTGAAAGCATTTATCGTTTTGAAAAAAGGCGCCGAGGCAGATGCCGATGAGCTTGATGCGTTTGCAAGAGAGCGGCTTGCGCCGTACAAAGTCCCGAAGCTTTACGAATTCAGAAAAGAGCTTCCGAAAACGGCCGTCGGAAAAATATTAAGAAGGCGTTTAGTCGAAGAGGAAGATGCTTCCCGTGAAAACAAGGTGCCTTAAAAGAAAAACTTGACAAAATCCGGATTCCTTTTTATCATGAAGTTATGAATGAATAGTCATTCATTTATCGAAGGAAGGAACGATGACATTGAACCAAAAACGGCCAAAGTATATGCAGATTATTGATGCAGCAGTAGAAGTCATAGCGGAAAACGGCTATCACCAATCACAGGTGTCCAAAATCGCCAAGCAGGCCGGCGTTGCGGACGGCACCATCTATTTATATTTCAAAAACAAAGAGGATATACTCATTTCTCTTTTTAAAGAAAAGATGGGCCAGTTCATTGAACGCATGGAAGAAGAAGTGAAAGAAAAAACGACGGCAAAAGAAAAACTCGCCCTCGTTATTAAGCAGCATTTCACACTGCTCGGCAATGACCGCCACCTCGCGATTGTGACCCAGCTTGAGCTCAGACAGTCAAATATCAAGCTGCGCCTGAAAATCAATGATATTTTAAAAGGTTATTTAAACATGCTGGACACCATTTTGACCGAAGGAATCAAGTCGGGGGAATGGAAAGACAATCTCGACGTCCGCCTCGCCCGGCAGATGATATTCGGGACGATAGATGAAACAGTGACAACATGGGTGATGAACGATCAAAAATATGATCTTCCGGATTTGTCAGACAAGGTATTGGAGCTGTTGGTGTCAGGAATTCATCAAAACTAAAGGGGGTTGACGGATGAACAGCCTTTCGATGGCGGTAGAACAATCTGTTGCGGTGATCACCATTAATCATCAGCCGGCCAACGCGCTGTCCGGTGCGGTTTTAGATGAGTTGTCCGGTCTGTTCGACCGATGTGAAACAGATGACAGTGTCAGAAGCATCATCATTCGCGGTGAGGGGAAATTTTTCTCGGCGGGCGCCGATATAAAGGAATTTACGTCGCTTGAAAATCTTGAGCAATCTTCTGCCATGGCGGATAAAGGCCAGCAGCTGATGGAAAGAATTGAAGGGTTTCCGAAGCCCGTTATCGCAGCGATTCACGGCGCTGCGCTCGGAGGCGGTCTTGAGCTAGCCATGGCCTGCCATATCAGAATCGCTACATTAGATGCAAAGCTCGGCCTGCCCGAGCTGAATCTCGGCATTATTCCGGGCTTTGCCGGGACGCAGCGGCTTCCCCGGTACGTCGGTACGGCGAAAGCGCTTGAAATGATCGGCACTTCAGAACCTGTGTCCGGAGAAGAAGCGCTCAGCCTCGGTCTTGTCACGATAGGCGCCGAACATGAGGAAGAGCTGCTGAAAAAGGCGAAAACACTCGCGGGCAAGTTTGCGGAAAAAAGCCCGCAGTCGATGGCTTATCTGCTTGAGCTCCTTTATTCAAACAAGATCTATTCTTATGACGGCGGCTTAAAGCTTGAAGCAAAGCGCTTTGGGGAAGCATTTGCATCAGATGACGCAAAAGAAGGCATTCAGGCATTTCTCGAAAAAAGAAAGCCTCAATTCGGTGGGCGAAGATAAAGGGGATAAGATTATGAATCTATTTGTACTGATGAAACGGACGTTTGACACAGAAGAGAAAATCGTCATTGAAGCAGGAAAGATTCAGGAGGACGGGGCCGAATTTATCATTAATCCGTATGATGAATACGCCATTGAAGAAGCCATTCAGCTGAAGGAAGAGCACGGCGGAACCGTTACCGCCGTAACCGTCGGCGGAGAAGATGCGGAGAAAGAACTGAGAACCGCCCTAGCGATGGGCTGTGACCAGGCGGTGTTAATTAATATTGAAGATGATCTGAGCGATCCTGACCAATACTCCATTTCAACTATCTTATATCATTATTTCAAGGACCGGGAATATGATCTGATTCTCGGCGGAAATGTCGCGATTGACGGCGGTTCAGGCCAAGTGGCTCCAAGGCTTGCCGAACTGCTGAACATTCCTTGCGTCACAACGATCACAAAACTGACAATCAGCGGTGATGAAGCTGTGGCAGAGAAAGACAATGAAGGGGATACCGAAATCATTAAAACCTCACTTCCTTTAGTCATCACGGCACAGCAAGGCTTAAACGAGCCGCGCTATCCGTCGCTTCCGGGCATTATGAAGGCGAAGAAAAAACCGCTGGAAGAACTTGAGCTCGATGACCTCGACATTGATGAAGATGATGCCGCACCGAAGCTCAAAACGATCGAACGTTTTCTGCCGCCGCAAAAAGAAGCGGGCAGACTGATCGAAGGAGAAGCCGCTGAGCAGGCGAAAGAGCTTGTGTCACTGCTGAGAAAAGAAGCCAAAGTCGTATAAACCGATATTAAAGAAACTGGGGGATGTCAGAATGGGAAAAAAAGTGATCGTACTCGGAGAAATTCGTGACGGCGCCTTACGGAACGTCACCTTTGAAGCCATAGCCGCAGGCAAAACCATTTCCGGCGGAGGAAATGTCATCGGCGTGCTGATGGGAAAAGGCGCAGCTGATGCAGCACCAGAACTCATTCAGTACGGTGCCGACAAAGTATTTACGGCCGATTCGCCGGGGCTTTCTCAGTATACGGCGGACGGATATGCCGCGGTTCTCGGGGATCTGATCGAAAATGAAAAGCCTGATGCGGTCATTTTCGGCCACACTTCTATGGGAAAAGATTTATCACCTAAGCTTGCGGCACGGTTTGAAACGGGGCTGATTTCAGACAGCACGGATGTAAGCGTTACCGGAGACAACATCGTTTTTACAAGACCGATTTATTCCGGCAAAGCCTTTGAACAGGTGATTTCAACCGATCCGTTCATTTTGGCGACAATTCGTCCGAATAATATTCAGGCATTAGAAAAAGACGCGAACCGGACGGGTGATATTGAAGAGCTTGCGGCGCCGCCGGCAGATTTGCGGACGGTCATTGAAGAAGTAGTCAAAAAAACGGCGGACGGCGTGGATTTATCAGAAGCGAAAATTATCGTAGCAGGCGGCCGCGGTGTAAAAAGCAAAGATGGATTTGAACCGTTAAAAGAACTTGCCGAGGTGCTCGGAGCAGCGGTGGGCGCTTCACGCGGCGCGTGTGACGCGGACTATTGCGATTATTCTCTTCAAATCGGCCAGACGGGAAAAGTCGTCACGCCGGATTTGTATATCGCCTGCGGCATTTCCGGAGCGATTCAGCACTTGGCGGGCATGTCAAACAGTAAGGTCATTGTTGCCATTAACAAAGACCCGGAAGCGGAAATATTTAAAATAGCGGACTACGGAATTGTCGGCGATTTGTTCGAAGTGGTTCCGCTTCTGACCCAAGAATTTAAAAATGCCAATATTCATTCATAATCAAAACCCTCTGGCTGATTTGTCAGAGGGTTTTGGTTTTTGTTAATTAGTTCGGACAAATTAAAGATTAATAAAACAATAGATTGACATGTACGAACCAATGTAATAAGCTTTTGTAAAGCGCTTACAAACTTATCCATACAGCATTCATCCCAGATAGATCGTCTCTAGTGCTTTCATTCTTATTAAGGGGAAGGAATGATCAAGTTTGTCTCACAATACGGCAGTCATTCAAACTGATATCACACGGGGAACCATTAATAAAAACATATACGGACATTTCGCGGAACATCTGGGAAGAGGCATATATGAGGGCATCTGGGTCGGAAAAGATTCCGATATTCCGAATACCGGCGGGATCAGGACGGATGTCGCCGACGCCCTCAAACAGCTTCAGATTCCCGTCCTCAGATGGCCGGGCGGCTGTTTTGCAGATGAATACCATTGGGCAAACGGCGTAGGGAAACGCAAAACCATGCTGAATACCCATTGGGGCGGGACGATTGATTCCAATGAATTCGGCACGCACGAGTTTATGATGCTTTGTGAACTGCTTGGCTGCGAACCGTACATCGCCGGAAACGTCGGCAGCGGAACGGTTAAAGAAATGGCTGATTGGATTGAATACATGACGTTTGAAGCGGGCACGCCGATGTCCGACTGGAGAAAAGAAAACGGGCGGGAAAAACCGTGGAAGCTGACATATTTCGGAATAGGAAATGAGAACTGGGGCTGCGGCGGAAACATGCATCCTGAGTATTATGCTGATCTTTACAGAAACTTTCAAACCTATGTCCGCAATTACAGCGGTAATGAAATCTATAAAATTGCCGGCGGCGCGAATGTCGACGATTACCGCTGGACCGAGATCTTAATGAAAAAAGCCGCTGATCTCATGGACGGGCTGAGCCTGCATTATTACACAATACCGGGCGATTTCTGGAAGGGGAAAGGATCAGCGACGGAGTTTACGGAAGATGAATGGTTCATCACGATGAAAAAAGCGGCTCATATGGATGTATTGATCACAAGGCACAGCGCCATCATGGATCAGTACGATCCCGAAAAAAGAGTCGGGCTGATCATTGATGAATGGGGCACGTGGCTTGATCCTGAGCCAGGCACGAATCCGGGCTTTCTGTATCAGCAGAATACGATCCGCGACGCCCTTGTGGCCGCGACGCATTTTCACATTTTTCATCAGCATGCAGACCGCGTACAGATGGCCAATATCGCGCAAACCGTCAACGTGCTTCAGGCAATGATCCTGACAGAAGGGAAAGATATGCTGCTGACGCCGACGTATCATGTGTTTGATATGTTTAAGGTGCATCAGGACGCTTCTCTTTTGGCGACAGAAACAAAAGCAGCCAGGTACGAATGGAATGACGGCCGGCTCCCGCAAGTCAGCATTTCAGCGTCCAAACAGCAAAACGGAGACATACATATCAGCCTTTGCAATATCGATCATCTGCACAAAGCTGATGTGAAGATTGAACTGCGGGGCATGAAAAAGACAGGGAAGCCTTCGGGAACGATTCTTCACGCGGAAAAAATGAATGCCCACAATACATTCAGCAGTCCGGAAAACGTCAAACCGAAGCCGTTTTCCGGGTTTGCTCAAAAGGGCGGAAAACTTGAGGCGGAGCTTCCTCCGATGGCGGTTGTACTAATCACGCTGCCTGCGAATCCATCTTAAGTTTTGAACGCCTGCCGCCCGGTTATAATACACTGTATAAATAAGATTATTTCCGGCGGGTTCGGGAGAAAATAATATAAGCATTAAATTAGCATGAACGAATGGGAGATGCTATACTAAAAATCATCATTTGACAATTGGAGGAATAACAAATGGCTATCGTAAAAGCAACTGATCAATCGTTCTCAGCTGAAACAAGTGAAGGTGTCGTATTGGCTGATTTCTGGGCTCCTTGGTGCGGACCTTGTAAAATGATCGCGCCCGTTCTTGAAGAGCTTGATCAAGAAATGGGAGACAAACTGAAAATCGTCAAAATCGACGTGGATGAAAACCAAGAAACTGCCGGTAAATACGGCGTCATGAGCATCCCGACACTTCTCGTGCTAAAAGACGGAGAAGTCGTTGAAACATCTGTCGGTTTCAAACCGAAAGAAGCTCTTGAAGAGCTTGTAAACAAACATCTGTAAGCCGAAAGCTTCCGTTACGGCAGGGCGATTCCTTTGAAAGGGAATCGCCTTTTTTGATCTTCCAAAAGCTGAGAATGGAGAAAAACAAATGTTCGTGATACACTGAATGGACACGAGAAATGAATGTAAGGAAGGGTAACGTATGAATAAACAACTGAAAGAAAAACTGGCCCTCCTTCCCGATCAGCCGGGCTGTTATTTAATGAAAGACCGCCAAAAAACAGTCATCTACGTGGGGAAAGCGAAAGTCTTGAAAAACAGGGTGCGGTCTTATTTCACCGGTTCTCACGACGCAAAAACCCAACGGCTTGTGACGGAGATTGAGGACTTTGAATATATCGTGACTTCCTCCAATCTTGAAGCGCTTATTTTGGAAATGAATCTGATTAAAAAATACGATCCGAAATACAATGTCATGCTGAAAGATGATAAAACCTATCCCTTTATTAAAATCACCCATGAACGCCATCCGCGGCTGATTGTCACCCGGAATGTCAAAAAAGACAAAGGACGCTATTTCGGCCCGTATCCGAATGTGCAGGCGGCGCGGGAAACGAAAAAACTGCTGGACCGCCTTTACCCGCTCAGGAAATGCTCAAAGCTTCCGGACCGCGTCTGTCTCTATTATCATCTCGGACAATGCCTTGCTCCATGTGTAAAGGATATATCTGAGGAGACAAACCGCGAGATTGTTGAAGACATTACCCGTTTTTTAAAGGGAGGGCATAACGAAATCAAAAAAGAGCTCGAAGCGAAAATGGCAGAAGCGGCGGAAAAGCTTGAATTTGAACGGGCTAAAGAATTCCGCGATCAGCTTGCTCACATCGAATCGACGATGGAGAAGCAAAAAATGACCATGAATGACCTTCTGGACCGCGATGTGTTTGCATATGCCTACGATAAAGGCTGGATGTGCGTCCAAGTCTTTTTCATACGCCAAGGAAAACTGATCGAACGCGACGTCAGCATGTTTCCGATGTATCAGGAAGCGGATGAAGAATTTCTGACCTTCATCGGCCAGTTCTACTCTAAAAACAATCACTTTCTGCCTAAGGAAATTCTGGTGCCTGACAGCGTTGACAGGGACATGATCACCGAGCTGTTGGAAACCGCCGTGCATCAGCCGAAAAAAGGCCCGAAAAAAGAGCTGCTTTTGCTTGCGCACAAAAATGCGAAAATCGCTCTGCGGGAAAAATTCTCGTTAATCGAGCGGGATGAGGAACGGTCAATCGGTGCAGCCGAACGGCTCGGCGAAGCGCTGAATATTTATACGCCGCATCGGATTGAAGCGTTTGACAACTCCAATATTCAAGGCACAAACCCCGTATCGGCCATGATTGTCTTTATTGACGGAAAACCGAATAAAAAGGAATACCGCAAATATAAAATTAAAACCGTAACAGGGCCGGATGATTACGGCTCAATGAGGGAAGTCGTCAGAAGAAGGTACACGAGGGTGCTCCGCGAAAATCTTCCGCTGCCGGATTTAATCATCATTGACGGCGGAAAAGGGCAGATTAACGCGGCGCGCGACGTGCTTGAGAATGAGCTCGGCCTTGATGTCCCGGTAGCGGGATTGGCGAAAGATGATAAACACCGAACATCCAACCTTTTGATCGGCGACCCGCTTGAACCGGTGTTTCTGGAGCGGAACAGCCAAGAGTTTTACCTGCTTCAGCGCATTCAGGACGAAGTTCACCGTTTTGCGATCAGCTTTCACAGACAGATCCGGGGAAAAAGCGTCTTTCAATCCGTTCTGGACGATATCCCCGGAATCGGCGAAAAACGCAAAAAAATGCTCTTAAAACATTTCGGATCTGTCAAAAAGATGAAGGAAGCAAGCCTTGACGATATCAAAAAAGCGGGTGTGCCGGCCGCGGCGGCCCAGCTGCTGTTTGAAAAATTAAAAAAATAGTATTGTGCTTTTCTGAAAAATCTGCTAGAATGTGAACTAATTTCATAAGATCGTGTTATATGGTGAAGATAGAGGTGCGAACTTCAATAGTAAGCCTTTGGAGAATGATGGATTCTGCGAAAAAGGCTGAAAGGGGAGCGTCGCCGAAGTGTATCACATCCCATCGGTGTGATTCGCTGGCCTTGCATTAAATAAATGTAAGGCTGTCAAGAATTCATTTTCTTGGAGGGCTATCTCGTTGTTCATAATCAATCGTAATGATATGAAAAAGCAATGAGAGCTATTCCTCTCATTGCTTTTTTTATTGTGGACAAAACGCTCTTTTCTCCTCACCCGCACGAACCAAAATGTAAAGGGTGGTCTAGTATGGGTCTTATCGTACAAAAATTCGGAGGCACTTCCGTCGGCTCTGCCGAAAAAATTCAAAATGCCGCAAATCGCGCTATTGCTGAAAAGCAAAAAGGCCATGACGTCGTAGTCGTCGTTTCGGCAATGGGAAAATCAACCGACGCGCTCGTTAACCTCGCGGCTGAAATCACATCTGAACCAAGCAGACGCGAGATGGATATGCTTTTGTCTACGGGAGAGCAGGTCACGATTTCGCTTTTGGCCATGGCGCTTCAGGAAAAAGGATATGACGCCGTCTCTTATACGGGCTGGCAGGCGGGTGTCCGCACGGAAGCCGTTCACGGCAATGCGAGAATTACGGATATTGATATCACGGCGATTCGTTCGCAGCTTGCAGAAGGCAGGATTACAGTCGTTGCCGGTTTTCAGGGCGTAACGGAAGACGGCGGCATCACGACGCTCGGACGGGGCGGTTCCGATACGACGGCGGTCGCTCTTGCCGCAGCGCTGGAAGCGGATAAATGCGACATTTATACAGATGTTCCGGGCGTATTTACGACAGATCCGCGGTATGTCCGGTCAGCGAGAAAACTGGCGGGAATTTCTTATGATGAAATGCTGGAGCTTGCAAATCTGGGAGCGGGTGTTCTTCACCCGCGGGCGGTTGAGTTCGCGAAAAACTACCAAGTGCCTTTAGAAGTGCGGTCTAGTACGGAACATGAAGCGGGAACATTAATTGAGGAGGAATCATCAATGGAGCAGAATTTAATCGTCAGAGGAATTGCATTTGAAGACCAGATCACGAGGGTGTCCGTTACAGGCCTTGCAAGCGGATTGACAACACTTTCAACAATCTTCACCGCGCTGGCAAAACGAAACATCAACGTTGACATTATTATTCAGACACAGTCGGACGATGGGGAAGCGGATATTTCTTTCTCAGTGAAAACGGAAGATGCCGCGCAAACGGTCGCCGTGCTTGAAGAATATAAAAACGCGCTTGACTATGAAAAAATTGAAACCGAAAGAAAACTGGCGAAAGTCTCTATTGTCGGGTCGGGCATGGTTTCAAATCCCGGCGTCGCCGCGGACATGTTTGCCGTACTGGCGGAAAAAAATGTACAAGTCAAAATGGTGAGCACATCTGAAATAAAAGTATCAGCGGTTGTCAGCGAAAATGATATGGTGAAAGCGGTCGAAGCGCTTCATGATGCGTTTGAGCTTTCTAAACAGCCGTCTGCCGTGTAAACGGGCAGGCAAAAAGGCGGGACTTGGAGTCACCGCCTTTTTTCAATTATACAGGGTCCTTCATATCCCATTTTACAGTCAGGACGACTTTATCCGCTCTCTTTTTTACCTGTTCATAAGATTCTGCAATCTGATCGTTCATCAATTGAATCTGTTCGGCTATAAAACCGGCTTCAAGCTGAAAACAAGGCTCTTTCTGATGTTTGAGCCTGCTGGATACGAGCGATCCTTCCAGTTCAAATTCCAGTTCTTGTTTTTTTGATCCTGCGTTTGTCAAAGTTCCCCAGCCGGCTTTTTCAAAAAAGGCGGGGATTTCTTCCCACGATTGAAGAGGAAATTTGCGGGCGAGGCGTTTTCCCGCCCAATACATCATCGATGAATGCTCCGGGCCGAGGATATCCGGAAGCACGATTTCCCGGATTAATTCGTAGCCGTATGCGCTGACGTCGAGTTCAGTTAAAGGTTCTAAAGCTGCTTCATAATTATTCTTCATATTATGTATTCCCCTCTCTCCTTCGTTTATTATAGCTTAAACAGGGGGGAGGATTACAGGATGATCCTATAAAACACGCGAAAAAATGTGAGAAAGATATCGCAGGAAAATAAAATTTTCCCTCCAGATAATCAATTCCGAAAATTATAATTTATGTACACGTTTTCTTGACGCCCTTTTGAGGTAGGAGTAAAATGAAATTGTCAATAAATTTTAATAAAGTGCTTACAATTGAAACGAAGTGGGGGCAGAGATTTTAGTACATTTCGCACTTAAATCAAACAGGGGGTAAAGTAATGTCTGGGAACAGAGAGTTTTATTTTCGAAGATTGCATTCCTTGCTCGGTGTTATTCCGGTCGGCATCTTTTTGATCCAGCATTTAGTCGTCAACCAATTTGCCGCAAGGGGAGCGGATGCGTTTAACAAGGCGGCCGGCTTTATGGACAGTCTGCCGTTCAGGTATGCGTTAGAAATTTTTATTATTTTCTTACCTTTAATTTATCATGCGGTTTACGGTGTGTACATAGCATTTACTGCGAAAAACAACGCTGGCCACTACAGTTATTTCAGAAACTGGATGTTTGTGCTTCAGCGTGTCACTGGTATTCTCACCCTTATTTTCGTCAGCTGGCATGTGTGGCAGACGCGGATTGCCGCGCAGATGGGCGCTGAAGTCAACTTCGATATGATGGCGAATATTTTGAGCTCGCCGTTTATGCTCGGTTTTTACATTGTAGGCGTTTTATCGGTCATTTTTCACTTTTCAAACGGCTTATGGTCTTTTGCGGTCACATGGGGGATCACGGTCACGCCGCGTTCTCAAAGAATTTCGACTTACGTGACGCTGATTATATTTTTAGCGCTTTCATACGTAGGTTTAAAAGCGATTTTTGCGTTTGTGTAAGAGAACTAGATTACTAGAGGGAGAGGGGCTATCATGAGTCAATCAAGCATTATCGTAGTCGGCGGGGGTCTTGCCGGCCTCATGGCGACAATTAAAGCAGCGGAATCAGGCACGGCCGTTAAATTGTTTTCCATCGTTCCGGTCAAACGCTCTCACTCGGTCTGCGCGCAGGGCGGGATAAACGGAGCTGTCAACACAAAAGGGGAAGGAGACTCTCCGTTTGAGCATTTTGATGACACGGTATACGGAGGCGACTTTTTGGCAAACCAGCCTCCTGTAAAAGCGATGTGTGAAGCGGCGCCGTCCATTATCCACTTATTGGATCGCATGGGGGTTATGTTTAACAGAACGCCGGAAGGGCTCTTGGACTTCCGCCGTTTCGGGGGTACACAGCATCACAGAACCGCATACGCGGGAGCGACGACGGGTCAGCAGCTTCTTTACGCACTGGACGAGCAGGTGCGCAGATATGAAGTGGCGGGTCTCGTCACAAAATACGAAGGCTGGGAATTCCTCGGCGCCGTTCTTGACGATGAGCGCACGTGCCGCGGTATCGTAGCCCAAAATCTGACCAATATGCAAATCGAGTCATTCCGTTCTGACGCCGTTATTATGGCGACGGGAGGTCCCGGAATCGTATTCGGGAAATCAACAAACAGCATGATCAATACGGGATCTGCCGCATCAATCGTTTATCAGCAGGGCGCTTATTATGCAAACGGCGAATTTATCCAAATTCACCCGACAGCAATCCCGGGGGACGATAAACTGCGTCTGATGAGTGAATCGGCGCGCGGCGAGGGCGGAAGAGTCTGGACGTATAAAGACGGAAAACCTTGGTACTTCCTTGAGGAAAAATATCCGGCTTACGGAAACCTCGTGCCGCGGGATATTGCGACACGTGAAATCTTTGACGTGTGCGTGAATCAGAAACTCGGCATCAACGGAGAAAACATGGTGTATCTCGATCTGTCGCACAAAGATCCGAAAGAGCTTGACGTTAAGCTTGGCGGCATTATCGAAATCTATGAAAAATTCATGGGCGATGACCCGCGCAAGCTTCCGATGAAAATTTTCCCTGCCGTTCACTATTCAATGGGCGGACTGTGGGTTGATTATGATCAGATGACAAGCATCCGCGGACTGTTCGCAGCGGGTGAATGTGATTATTCAATGCACGGAGGAAACCGTTTAGGGGCGAACTCTCTGCTTTCCGCCATCTACGGAGGAATGGTGGCCGGACCGAATGCGGTGAAATATGTTTCCGGACTTGAAACATCAGCGGAAGACCTGTCTTCTTCATTATTTGATTCCTATGTGAAAAAAGAAGAAGAAAAATGGGCCGATATCATGAAGATGGACGGCGACGAAAATGCCTACGTGCTTCACCGTGAGCTCGGAGAATGGATGACGGCCAACGTCACGGTGGTCCGCCACAACGACAAGCTTTTGAAAACGGATGACAAGATCCAAGAGCTGATGGAACGCTTTAAGAAAATCAATATCAACGATACGACAAAATGGAGCAACCAAGGGGCGATGTTCACCCGCCAGTTCTCCAATATGCTTCAGCTTGCCAGAGTCATCACGCTCGGCGCATATAACCGAAATGAAAGCCGGGGAGCGCACTATAAACCGGATTTCCCTGAAAGAAATGACGATGAGTGGCTCAAAACGACGATGGCGAAACATGCCGGTCCGTTTGAAGCTCCGGAATTTGAATATCAGGATGTCGATGTATCACTGATTGCGCCCCGTAAACGCGACTACTCGAAGAAGAAGGTGGCGAAATAATCATGAGTGAGAAAAAGATACGGTTTATCATTACACGTCAGGATACGCCCGAAAGCGCGCCATACGATGAAGAATTCGAAATCAATTACCGCCCGAACCTGAACGTGATTTCCGCCCTGATGGAAATCCGCAGAAATCCCGTGAATGCAAAAGGAGAGAAAACCACTCCGGTCGCATGGGACATGAACTGTCTTGAAGAAGTATGCGGCGCCTGCTCCATGGTCATCAACGGAAGACCGCGCCAGTCATGTACGGCGCTGATTGATAAGCTGGAACAGCCGATCCGTCTGAAGCCGATGAAAACATTCCCGGTTGTCCGTGACCTTCAGGTTGACCGCAGCAGAATGTTTGATTCACTGAAAAAAGTGAAAGCATGGGTGCCGATTGACGGAACTTACGATTTGGGGCCGGGGCCGAGAATGCCGGAAAAACGCCGCCAGTGGGCATATGAATTGTCTAAATGCATGACATGCGGCGTCTGCCTCGAAGCCTGCCCGAACGTCAACAGCAAGTCGAAATTCATGGGGCCTGCCCCGATGTCGCAAGTCCGTCTGTTTAACGCCCATCCGACGGGCGCGATGAACAAAGCAGAACGTTTAGAAGCGTTAATGACAGACGGCGGCCTCGGAGATTGCGGGAATTCACAAAACTGTGTTCAATCCTGCCCGAAAGGCATTCCGCTTACGACTTCAATCGCCGCTTTGAACAGAGATACCAATTTACAAGCATTCCGTAATTTCTTCGGAAGCGACAGAGTATAAGAAAGAGAAAAAGAGCCTCTTCCGCACGGGAGAGGTTTTTTTATAAGGAGCTGAAGGTGATGAAACAGCCGCAATATATTGATATCCCGTTTGAAGAATGGAGACAGTCGTTTTCTTTCTTTACTGAAGTATCGGTTCGTTTTTCAGAAACGGATATGTTCGGCCATATGAATAATGTAACCCCTTTCATCTATTTTGAAGAAGCGCGGATCGCTTATTTTAAACAGCGAGGCATAACGGCGCAAAACTCGGAAACGATGACGGTCGTCGCAAGCCAGCAGTGCGACTATATGCGTCAGGTGATGCCTTATGAAAATCTGCGGATTTATGTGAAAGCAAGCGCTGTCGGAAATGCGTCCGTCACCCTTCATTACCTTGGAGAAAATGAGTCGGGCCTGCCGTGCTTTACAGGTTCCGTCGTCATGGTTCAAGTGTCGAAGAAAAGCGGCAAAGCGGTCAGCTGGACGGAGCGGGAGAAAGGCATTCTGCTCGCCTGAACGGATAACTATTTCTCTAAGAGACGTCACCTCCGAAGCGCCTTTTACATATGATATCTTGACTATATAAACCCATTCGTTTCAGATTCGCTCTCACCTTAGCAAGGAGGGTTACAATACTTGAAGGAGAAAGATTTTCAATCAAAGCCGCTGCTGACCAAAAGAGAAAGAGAAGTATTCGAATTGCTCGTTCAAGACAAGACAACAAAGGAAATTGCAAGCGAGCTATTTATCAGTGAAAAAACTGTACGGAATCACATTTCAAATGCCATGCAGAAGTTAGGTGTGAAAGGGCGTTCGCAAGCTGTTGTCGAGCTTCTTAGAATGGGTGAGCTAGAGCTCTGATTCTTGCCGGTTTTCCTTCTTTTCGAGAAGGAGCCGGTTATTTGCGTTGGCGCCCGGGCTGATGGGCATGCGGTGAAAATCCCGGTTTTTCCTTTTTCTCCGTCAGTCTTGCATTTTCTTAAAAAAAGAAGGAAAATAGACACGGAGCGCATAGCCCAGAAAGATCCTTGAGTGAGGGATGGACAAATGACATCAAAATCTGTAGAGCATGTTGCGGATATCGAAAAATCACTCCGCCATATCGCTGCGATCATTAAACAAAAAGGAAGAGAAATCCTTAACCAATATGCAATTACACCGCCGCAATTCGTGGGGCTTCAATGGCTTTATGAATTGGGGGATATGACAATAGGCGAATTATCAGGCAAAATGTATTTGGCTTGCAGCACGACGACGGATCTGATAGACCGCATGGAAAAAAATAAGCTTGTTGAGCGGGTCAAAGACCCGGCTGACAGACGGGTCGTCAGAATTCATCTTCTCGCTGAAGGAGAGCGCATTATCCAAGAAGTGATTTTGAAAAGACAGGCTTATTTGCGGGATATGTTTGCGACATTTTCCGAAGAAGAAACAGCCGCTTTCGAAAAATCATTATTGAAACTGCAGCATGAAATGAAAAGAAAATGAGGCGATTTTGTTGGAACAGCCGATAGGAGTCATTGATTCCGGGGTTGGCGGGTTAACCGTTGCTAAGGAAATCATGAGACAGCTACCGAAGGAAAATATCATCTATGTGGGAGATACAAAACGCTGCCCGTACGGCCCGCGTCCTGAAGAAGAAGTTCTTCAATACACGTGGGAAATGACCGATTACCTGCTGGAAAACCACCATATCAAAATGCTCGTAATCGCCTGCAATACGGCCACGGCCATTGCCTTGGAGGATATTCAGCGCAAAACGGATATTCCGGTTGTCGGCGTCATTCAGCCGGGTGCGAGAACGGCGATAAAGGTCACGAAAAACCAGCATATCGGCGTCATCGGCACGGTCAATACCATTAAAAGCAGAGCGTATGAGCAGGCGCTGCTCGGGTTAAACGCAGAACTTCAAGTTGAGAACACGGCTTGTCCGCTGCTCGTGCCGTTTGTGGAAAGCGGACGGTTTCTTCAGGAATCAGCGGAGGAAGCGGTTGAAGCATCGCTTGAGCCTTTAAAAGGTACATCAATTGACACCTTGATTTTAGGATGTACGCATTATCCGATTTTAAAGGATCCGATTCAGAACTATATGGGAGAGCATGTGAAAATCATTTCCTCCGGAGACGAGACGGCGAGAGAAGTGAGCACCATCTTGTCTTATAAAGGTTTGTTAAACCAATCGAAACATGCACCGGAGCATCAATTTCTTACAACGGGAGAGCGGAACGGCTTCGCAAAAATTGCCGAAGACTGGTTCGGCCACGAAATCGGCCATGTCGAGTGCATCTCCCTTCAAGAGCCGGTCAGAAAATAAATCAAAAAAACCCGCTGTTTACGGCGGGTTTTTTTGCGCTTCCCGGTCTATTTCCCGGACAGGGCTCGTATACATCATAGTACAAACAGCCTTAGGAGGGAAAAGTATGCTGAAAAAAGGACCTGCAGTCATTGCTGCAACATGTCTTACTTCGGCTTTTGTGTTATCTGGATGCGGTTTGTTTCAATCCGATAAAACAGCCGGGGAAATTGACCCGCCTCAAGACATTTCATATGTAAAGGATGAAGCGGGAATTCAGGCAAAACCAAAGCAGTCAGAGAAAAACGGCACTTCTAAAGCCGACCAGCCGGCCAATACAGTCATGCGAGAGCTGTATCTGATTGATAAAAACGGCTATGTCGCAGCACAGACACTGCCTCTTCCGAACAGTGAGGGAACCGCAAAGCAGGCCCTTGAGTATTTGGTTCAGGGAGGGCCTGTGTCAGAAATCCTGCCGAACGGCTTCAGAGCGGTGCTCCCTGCGGATACGACGGTAAATGTCGATATTAAAAAAGACGGCACTGCCGTCGCTGATTTTTCGAAGGAATTTAAAAACTATAAAAAAGAAGACGAACAAAAAATCCTGCAATCGATTACATGGACGCTTACCCAATTCAGCTCAATAGATAAAGTCAAAATCAGAATCAACGGGCACGAGCTGAAAGAAATGCCTGTGGGCGGCACGCCGATTACGGGCGACTTAAGCAGAAAAGACGGGATTAATATTGAAACGGCCGGAGTGAATGATCTGACAGACACCCATCCGCTGACTGTCTATTATCTGGCGGAAACAGAGACGAGCGAATACTACGTGCCTGTCACAAAGCGGATTGACAATTCGGAAACAAATGACATCACCGCTGCCGTTGAACAGCTCGCCGACGGACCGGGCAAAGCAAGCGGGCTTTTGACGGACTTTAATAACGATGTTAAGCTTCTCAGCAAGCCGAAAGTAAAAGACGGCCAGGTTACACTGGACTTTAACAGCTCCATTTACGGAAGCGCCGACGAAAAAACAAAAATGGTATCATCGGGCGTACTGGACAGCATCGTTCTCACATTAACCGAACAGCCGTCGATTAAAAGTGTTTCTATAAAAGTAAACGGAAAATCAGAACTGGTGAATGAAAAAGGAGAATCCCTTTCAAAACCTGTTTCGAGGCCGTCACAAGTGAATACGGGTAGTTTTTAATTTGCGATTTTTGATATACTAGTAAAAAAGAGGTTAGCGTTCCGGCTGCCTCTTTCTTTATTCACAATCCGGAACAAAAGGTTTATGTACATATAATCGGAGGTAAAATATGAGACACGACGGAAGACAGCACGATGAGCTGCGCCCTATCACATTTGATTTGGATTTTATCACTCACCCGGAAGGCTCTGTTTTAATTACAGCGGGAAATACGAAGGTCATCTGTAATGCATCTGTGGAAGACCGGGTGCCGCCATTTTTACGCGGCGGAGGAAAAGGCTGGATCACAGCGGAATACAGCATGCTTCCCCGCGCGACGAATCAAAGAACGATAAGAGAATCTTCAAAAGGAAAGGTCTCCGGCAGAACGATGGAAATTCAGCGGCTGATCGGGCGCGCGCTCCGGGCCGTCGTTGATTTGGAGAAGCTCGGCGAACGGACGATCTGGATCGACTGTGACGTCATTCAAGCTGACGGCGGAACAAGAACGGCTTCCATTACCGGCGCCTTCTTGGCAATGGCCATTGCGATCGGCAAACTCGTAAAAAGCGGCGTTATCAAAACCTCTCCTGTGACAGATTATCTCGCGGCCATTTCTGTCGGGATGGATAAAGAAGAAGGCCTTCTTTTGGATCTGAATTATGAAGAGGATTCGGCGGCTGAAGTCGACATGAATATCATCATGACGGGAAGCGGACGTTTTGTAGAGCTTCAAGGGACGGGCGAAGAAGCCACATTCTCCCGTGAAGATTTAAACGGACTGTTAAGCCTTGCCGAAAAAGGAATCCAGACGCTTATTCAAAAGCAAAAAGAAGTGCTGGGAGAAACATTGCCTGAACTGAAATAAGAAAGAGAGGCCTGATCACCGTGAAAGAAGCCATTATAGCGACACACAATCAGGGAAAAGTGAAAGAATTCAAGGAAATACTCGAACCGAAAGGCTACAGCGTCTCTTCTTTGGCGGAAATTGGATTTACGGAAGAAATTGAAGAAACCGGACATACCTTTGAAGAAAACGCCATCTTAAAAGCGGAAGCCGTGGCAAAAGCCGTCAACAAAATGGTCATTGCAGACGACTCCGGTTTATCAGTGGACAACCTTGGAGGCAGACCGGGCGTTTATTCAGCCCGTTATGCCGGAGAAGCAAAAGATGATAAGGCGAACATGGACAAGGTGCTGTCAGAATTAAAAGGCATCGAAAAAGAGCAGCGCACGGCCCGTTTCCGCTGCGCCCTTGCCGTCAGCATGCCGGGGCAGGAAACAAAAACGGTCGAAGGTCATGTTGAAGGGTATATTGCGGAAGGACCCGAGGGGGATAACGGGTTCGGCTATGATCCCATTTTTATTGTAAAAGATAAAGATAAAACCATGGCCCAGCTGACAAGCGCTGAGAAAAACAAAATCAGCCACAGGGCTGAGGCGCTCAAGAAACTGTCAAAGCTGCTTGATTCATAAGGGGGAGCGTATGCAATGAAAGTGCTGATAATAAGTGACAGTCACGGCCTTGAAGACGAGCTGGAGACGATTGCAAAGCGGCACGAAGACGAAGCGGATCTGATGATTCATTGCGGTGATTCAGAGCTTGACGCCGCACATCCGGCGCTCACGCCGTATCACACGGTGAAAGGCAATTGCGACTTTGGCGGCGGGTTTCAGGATGAACTCCTTCTGGACGCAGGTTCAAAGAAAATTCTGGCCGTTCACGGGCATCTTCACGGCATTAAACAGTCACTTTTAACTGTTTTTTACCGGGCGGAAGAGCTTGGGGCGGATATCGTCTGCTTCGGCCATTCACATATTGCCGGGAGTGAAGAGCTTCGGGGCAAGCTTTTGATTAATCCGGGCAGCATCCGTCTTCCAAGAGTCCGCAATGTGAAAAGCTATGCCATTCTTACTCTTACTGAAAGAGAAGTCGCCGTGACATTTTACGACGAAACGGGTCGGGAATTGAAGGACTTGGGGACTACAATCAGTTTTTAACAAGTGATGGGGGAGATTTCATTCTTCCCCATCAAAAGTTTTTAAAAAAATATTGACTTATGATTTGAACCTGTATATAATAAATCTTGTCGCTGATACATAAAGAAAAAGCTGTCCCAGTAGCTCAGCTGGATAGAGCAACGGCCTTCTAAGCCGTCGGTCGGGAGTTCGAATCTCTCCTGGGACGTACAAAAAAAGAGCTGGTGACATCAGAGTGAAAACTGATGCCGCTGGCCTTTTTTATCGGATGACTATATTGTCAATTCGCTGATATCATGGTAAAATGATCAGCAGAACAATTTGTTTTTCATGTCCCAGTAGCTCAGCCGGATAGAGCAACGGCCTTCTAAGCCGTCGGTCGGGAGTTCGAATCTCTCCTGGGACGTATCAAAATCGGATGTAAAACCCGTCAAATCTACCTTCTATATCGTTTAGTGAAACAGTCAGTATAACGGTCACGTAAGAAATTACACCTGTTATTGGCTTATATCACTTTCGGTATAGGAGGTTTTTTGCTGTGACCAAAAGAAAAGGATTATTAGATGTTAGAAATGATATTAGAAGGCCATTGGATAATATGAGTGTGTCGGGCCCAGCTGCTCCAAAACAGAAAACAAAATAGCATAAGGCACAAGATAATTCTAACTTGATTAATAATGCGCTGGACATGCTTACAAGGAAAATAAAGGTGAGTGGCAATAGGAGCTGTACTATAAACGATTAAGTGCTCCATGTTAAGCGTTTCCAAAGTATAACTAAACTTCAATATGAAGGGGATATCACGACTTACACTATTTGTGAATGGTTGGGCAGCGTGGATGTTAGTAATCAGACCAAATTAACAAGATTAAAGTGTCTTAAGACATTCCTTTCTCGTTGTTTTGGTAACGGTTGGATTCAGATGGAGTTCTGGAAGATGATTAATATAAAGGTTGACCAGAAGGAGGACAATGATGGATATCGTATATTCTACTCCAAAGGACAGCCAATTAAAAGGGAAGAGGACCTCCAAATCTTATATAGGTTAACCTAGTCCGCAAGTACGTCAGATGTTAATAGGGAAGTGAATAATGGTCGAGATCCAGTGGATTACAAAGTGTCCAAAGGCAATAAAGATAAAACATTAATTGAATTTAAGTTAGCCAGTAATTCATAACTAAAGAGAAACTTACAGAAACAAGTAGAAGTATATGAGAAGGCAAATGACACAAAAAAATCAATTAAAGTCATCCTTTATTTTTCTGAACTAGAACTGAATAAGATAGATAAAATCCTGCGTGAATTAAAGCTCACAGAAGCACAGAATATAATACTTGTTGATACAAGAAATGACAACAAACCGTCAGCTTCAATTGCTTAAGGAGTACTCAAGACCATCTAGTGGTCTTTTTTTACCCCTAATAAGGGAAGGAAAAGTGAACACTAAAAAGTTTGGCTATGTCCGTGTAAGCGGCAAAGACCAGAATGAAGGTAGTCAAATTGAATCAATGAAGAAGCAAGGCATTGAAGAACGGGATATAATCCTTGATAAGCAATCAGGGAAGGACTTAGAGCGTAACGACTACCAACTTATGAAAAGGTCATTGCGTGAAGGTGATGTTCTATATATACATTCACTTGACCGTTTCGGCAGGAACAAAGATGACATCCTGAATGAATGGAAGTAATCACCAAGAACATAAAAGCTGATATTGTTGTGCTGGACATGCCTCTACTTGACACAACGAAATATAAAGACAGCATGGGAAGCTTCATATCTGACCTTGTGCTACAAATATTGTCTTGGATAGCCCAGGAAGAAAGGGAGCGCATCCGTAAAAGGCAGCGGGAAGGAATAGACGTTGCATTAAAGAAGGGTGTTCAATTTGGCAGGCCAAAAGCGGAACCAGCAGAAGGGTTTTATCAAGCATACAGCAAATGGAAAGCAGGAAAAATAACTGCTACGGCTGCCATTGAGGAAGCAGGGATGAAGCGCACAACCTTTTATAAGTTGGTGAAGCAGGTTGGAAGCAGAGGAGGAAGGGGTGGACTTTAAGCCAAATACATCAAGCATATGAGGAAAGGGAGCCCTCCAGAAGCTGTAGCTTGGCTAAATTAATGGAGGAAATGGAGACGGATCCCAAAGTCTCTGCTCTACGAAATGCAGCCTAAGAGAGCAAGAATAGGGCTGTCATAGCATTATACAGAAAGATTAGTATGAGTAGAGAACTGTAGCAAAAGCATTTCGCATATTTCATTGTTTAACACCACCTTTAACACAAAAAGAAGTCTTCTAACCTTCTAAGTATTGATATAACTGGGATAGAGGGCTTTTTTAATTTTCGGTAGAACCTTATTTGTAAAAAGCATGCTTCGACGCATCTATTTAAGAGTAGTTGCTTTATAATAAGTAATCATTTGCAAAGTGATTTATCGAAGTCTACTATCATTCCTTTACGATACAAAATATTCAGCTTTCTAAGCAGTTAATGTCGAAACTGTTTGCCAAATCTAGTAAAATGGTAGGAGTAGATTGTTTTACTAAAGTAAGCTAAACAAATATGCAGTATGAAAATGCTAGACAGTTATCAAGTCATATATCGAGCTGGAAAAATAGAAGGTATTTTCTGTGAAATGTCGAAACTTTGTATATAAACATTTTTGGGGGTTGCTTCATGGAAAGTGTGAAATTTTGGGATGGGGATGCATGGCAAATCCATATTGAAACATTGTTAAAAATGTATTATTCCATCGGAGATTATGTAGGCATTCCTGACCGTGATGGTGGAGATAGTGGGATTGAGGGCTTCGGACGTGACGGTAAATGCTTTCAGTGTTATGCACCAGTTGAGCCGTTATCAGTTGAGGATTTATATAAGAAACAAAGGAAGAAAATTACTGACGATATAAACAAATTTATTGAAAATAAAGAGGCTTTGTATGAGTTTTTTGGTCCTACAAAAATTAATAGGTGGATATTAGTAGTTCCCAGACATGACACTTCTAAGTTAGTAAAACATGCTGAAAAAAAAGCAAAACTGGTAAGAGAGGCGCAGTTGCCATATGTAGCAGACGAATTTTATATACATATTGTAAATGAAACGTATTTTAAAAAAGAGTTAAATGTCCTTAGGCAGTCAGAAACACACGGATTAAGCATAACACCACAGGAAGTAGAACAGAAGGATATAGAAAAATGGATTAAAGAAAACGATAATGAACTGGTAGTAAACCTTGAGAATAAGATGGGAAAGCTCTCTACGTTAGATAACGATATTAAAAAGAATTTATTTAGAAATGAAATGTTGAAGAATTTTATTTCAGGACAAAACATGGTGGAATACTTAAAAGATAATCATCCATATATATATGAGAATCTATCTATGACTAAGAGGAGTAGAGAATCATATTTAACAACAGAATCCTTATTGCATCAAGGAGGTAGTCCTTTACTGTTAAGTGAGTCAATGGATAGGTACAGAGCAGCATTAAAAGAAGAAGTTAAGGGAATATCAAGTCAAACACAAAATATCCTGGTACTTGAGGCTGTTTCAGACTGGTTACTACGCTGTCCTCTGGACTTTTATTAAGAGGTGATAATATGAATGTATTAGAGTTTTTAGATGTTGAATTTTCTTTTAACCCTCGGCCTCAGTATTTTTCTCCAGACCTAAATGTTGAAAGAAACTTAGTGTTGCTAACCTTAATTTTGAAAATTTGTTGTCGCGGTAATCGGTCATCGTTTAACAGAATTCAGGTATTGAATTGGGCGATTAAGAGTAGCAAAACAAGATATACCTTTAAAAGGTTGATTGAAAATGATACAAAACCTTTCGATATTATAGTAAGACATGAGCCTTGGTTAAATAGAATATTGGATATTGCAGTAGCTGAAGGACTTATTGAAGTTGTAAATGGTAAGAGTTTTCAACTTAGTGACGCTGGAGACAGATTTGTTGAAGAAATCATAAAAGAAGAAAGTTACTTTTCAGATGAGAAGACTTTTTTGAAAAATATTAAAAGCTATGTGACTGAAAATAAGCTTGATGAATTAGTAAAGGCGGTTACACATCTATGAGCTTGAAAATACGAATGTTAAAACTTGTCGTTGATACAGAGAAAGGTGAATTTGGAACGAAGTTACGATTTGAAAATGGTTTAAATATATTTCGTGCTGATAATTCAAGTGGGAAATCTACTTGTGTGCAATCAATAATATATGCACTAGGTTTAGAAGGAATGTTGAGTGCTAGCCATGAAGTTCCTTTACCACATGCAATGACAGATTTAATTGAAGTTAATGGCGATGGCGAAGAAATTAGTGTAAGAGGTTCTGAAGTATATCTTGAAATATCCAATCAACAAGAAGAAATTCTTACGATTCAAAGAACAGTAAAAGGTGAAAGAAACAAACATTTAATTAGCACTTTTGAAGGTCCAGCGTTAACTCACCCTTCAAATAACTACTTACAAAAAGACTATTTCGTGCGGGAAAGAGGAGCTGCTCAAAGGGAGAGAGGCTTTCATAAGAAGCTAGCTGATTTCTTGGGTTGGAATATACCTGAGGTTCTTCATTACAATGGCAATGCCATGTTGCTGTATATGGAATGTATACTACCCTTAATGATTATTGAACAAAAAAGAGGTTGGTCTGCTATCCAAGCTAATACTCCTAAACAATACGGCATAAGAGAGGTAGAAAAAAGAGCAATTGAATTTATATTGAAACTTGATGCTAATGAACTCTTTCTTGAAAAGCAATCATTAATCGAAAAAATAAAAGAATACAAAACCGAATGGAAGATGTTTATCAAGCAGCTGAAAAACATTTCTGAAAAAAACGATGTAACCATTGAGGCATTACCAGGAGAGCCTACTGGGGTTTTTTCCCCTAGGGTATTAGTTAAAGTAGATGGTGAAAAAAGTGAAATTTCCTACACGATTTCTGAAATGAAAAACAACCTAAAGCTTAGAAACTCAGATGCTATACCAAAAGTTAAAGAGGATATCAGGAGAGTACAACAAGAAATTGATATAGCAGCAGAGGCAATTGTAAAGAATCAAATTACTTATAATGAAAAATTGGAAGCCTTACAAATGGAAAGGTTACAGCAGAAGCAATATGAGGAGAGATTAACAGCAATAGAAGAGGATTTACAAAAATACAAGGATGTTCGAAGAATTAAGCAACTGGGTTCTATGCAAAATATCCAATTTACAAATGGTCAGTGTCCAACTTGTCATCAAGGGGTAACTGATACACTTCTTCCACAAACTCAACAAAATAACCCTATGAGTATAGATGAAAGTATTAACTTTTTGTATGGACAAAAACAAACAATCAAATATGCAAAAGAGAATACCAATAAAGTAATTGAATTTAAAATACAAGAGTTAAACCAAACCAGAAATAAGATTAAGAAGCTGCAGGAGTCTGTTAGAGATATGAAACAAACACTGATTTCTGATGAAAGAATTCCATCTGTATATGAATTGAAGGAAAGAATGAGACTTGAAGAAGATATAAAGCATTATGAAGAAACAGATGAATTAATTCACGAAATTGTAGAGGATATGTATGAATTAGGAGAACTATATGAAGCAAGTGTAAATAAGTTAAATGAACTCCCAAATAATTTGATATCCCGAAATGACTATATTAAATTGAAGAGCCTTGAAAAAATATTCAAAAGACATTCTAAAGATTATGGTTTAAAAAGTGTAAAGCCTGAAACTTTAAGTATTTCCACGGATACTTATAAGCCAATACATGATGGTTTCGAATTGTCTTTTGATTTACAGTTTGATTTATCAGCTAGTGACTTAATTAGAATGATATGGGCTTATTTAATATCCCTTCTAGAACTAAGTAGAGACTTTGATTCAAATCATCTTGGTCTGTTGGTCTTGGATGAACCAAGACAGCAAAGTACTGCTCTTGAAAGCTTGAGAGAATTCTTGAAGGATGCTTCTAAGTCAAAAAAATACAATCAACAAGTAATATTCGCAACAAGTGAAGAAGAAGGACCTCTAAAGGAATTATTAAATGATGGCGATATAGAACATCATTATATTGGTATATATGGAAAGATATTATCCAAAGTGGAAAATGAAGGTTCATAGGGGGCTTCAGTGTGTTTACTCAAAAATAAGCAACACGAAATTATAACAATATATACATAAGTACAGCAAAATATTCAAAGTCTAACTATGATAACTATTAAACAGGGACTTCTAAAGGGGCGCTGTTCTTTTGGTTGGATTAGTGGGCGGATTATCCGCATTTTCAAAAGGCATGAATGGATTAACCTATATATAGTTTACGCAAAATCCTTTTATTTTGTAGGTATATCGATTTTGAAACAATACTATTGTTAAATGTTTTATTATAGAATTACAATGCGTGCCCATTTATAATAAGAGGAAAGGTCAAGCGGTCGAAGTTCGAACAGTGATCGTTATAATAAAGGAAAGAAAAAAGCAGTTAGTCCCAGTAGCTCAGCCGGATAGAGCAACGGCCTTCTAAGCCGTCGGTCGGGAGTTCGAATCTCTCCTGGGACGTATAAAAAACCTCAAGCCCTGACAATGGGTTTGAGGTTTTTTTGTATTTTATTTTTTTTATTTTACGAAACAAAAGTTCCGTATTTGATGAAAAATTGTAAAGTAATTTTAATATAAATGAAACTTAATGTAATATTTACCGTAATAAATATATGTATAAAGATGCTTAAGGCGCCCTTGAGTGATAAATTATCTAATTTCTATCATGCATTTTGTCAATGAATGATAGAAAGACAGCAGGAGGAATTAGCTTTTGAAGTACGCATTTGCATATAAAAATCACAATATAGAAACGATCTTTTGCGGAAAAGACGAGCTGTTTGAGGAACTGAAGCAATTTTTAATCACTCAATGCGGTTTAATCATCGTTGAGGTTTCAAGGGCTGATTACTATACGGAGCAGGAAATGAATCAGTGGAATGACCGTTATACTCTGTGAATAAGAAAAGAAACCGGCCGTGGGAGGCCGGTTTTTGTATCATCTGAATCCGCTCGGAGCGCTGAAGCCCCCGGCATGGCCGCTGAAACCGCCCCCGAGCGCGCCGGGATGCGCCCCGGCGCCGAGGCTTCCGCCGACGTCACTGAAGGATTGGCCGTAGTACCCGGTTGTATAAGGGTACGGAACGAATTGTTGCCCGGCGAATGACAGCGTGCTTTGCGGGGTCTGCTGTCCGTATCCGGATTGCGGAAATCCCTGCTGAAAAGAAGGGCCGCCTTGATATGGTGCTGTATGCATCGGGGCCGGAGGATAGTAAGACTGCGGCGGTAAGACCGGTAAAGGCGGAAATCCAGGAGGCAGGCCCTGCATGCCTGATAACATCTTATTCATGACATCACTCATTTCTTACGAGATAAGAACAGTCTATGCGTATGTCTGTAGAAAGAGCCTGTTCAATTGAACGGAATATCTGACAAGCATGCCGGAAGGACAGAGAAAAATCGTGTAATAAAATGTGACATATTCGTATATGAACGGAAAAATTTCATGTAATCTTGAGAGATTAATAAAAAAATGATAAAAACTTTTAATATTTACAGATCCCTTTGTACCAGTAATGAAAGCGTATACAAAGTAGATTGATTAATCTAAATTGTCTAATAATTATAAAAATGCTGTTGACACTGTCTGCAAACGGGCGTAATATGAGTTCAAACAAAAATAAATAAATGATTCACGCTAAAAAGAAAAATCATAAAACACTGAAAAAACAAACAAATGAAGGTTCTTTTTTAATAAAAGAGCTGCCATAATAAAAAGCGCAGAAGAGGATAAGTAGCTTTGCTGAAGTTTTTCACAGAGAGCCGGTAACGCTGAGAGCCGGTAAAACAAATCAAAGTGAACTCCCCTCAGAGTGCCGGTCTGAAATGTAAAGAGTAGGACTCGGCCGAGTGAACGCAATGTTTACTCGTTATCAAAACGGATAATCATTATCCATGAGACGGTCTGCATATGACCGTAAACAAGGGTGGTACCGCGGAAAGCAAAGCCTTTTCGCCCCTTTTGGCTATCGCATGAAATGCTTGGCTGAATGTGGGTGGGAAGGCTTTTTTATTTGCGTCAGCCGGCGCTGCGTTTTATGAATTGGATTTTAGAAGGGAACATTGAAAAGGAGGAACTGAAAATGGGCACAAATGTACAGGCGGATTCTTTGTCTGCCGAATGTACAAAAACAATGAACGGGGCTCTGATGCTGATTGAATCATTAAAGAAAGAAAATGTCGAGATGATCTTCGGCTATCCGGGGGGAGCCGTCCTTCCGATTTACGATAAACTGTATCAATCAGGGCTGGTCCACATCCTGCCCCGCCACGAGCAAGGCGCGATTCACGCGGCAGAAGGGTATGCGAGAGTCTCCGGAAAGCCGGGGGTTGTGATTGCTACCTCCGGACCCGGAGCGACAAATTTAGTTACCGGTCTTGCGGATGCGATGATAGATTCATTGCCGCTCGTAGTGTTTACCGGTCAGGTGGCCACTTCGGTCATCGGCAGCGACGCTTTCCAGGAAGCCGACATTTTAGGAATTACGATGCCGATTACGAAACACAGCTACCAAGTCCGCCGTCCGGAAGATCTCCCCCGTGTGATTAAAGAGGCGTTCCATATCGCCACGACGGGAAGACCGGGCCCGGTATTAATTGATATACCGAAGGATGTCGCAGCATTTGAAGGAGAGTTCAGATATGATCACGAGATCAGCCTTCCGGGTTATCAGCCTGTAAAAGAGCCTAACTATCTGCAGATCCGAAAGCTCGTGGAAGCTGTCAGCAGTGCGAAAAAGCCGGTTATTTTAGCCGGAGCGGGTGTTTTGCACGGTAAAGCTTCAGAAGATTTAAAAAATTATGCCGAACAGCAGCAAATTCCGGTAGCCCACACGCTTCTCGGTCTGGGCGGTTTCCCGGCAGACCATCCTCTTTTTCTGGGAATGGCGGGGATGCACGGCACATACACAGCGAATATGGCGCTTTACCACTGTGATTTGTTGATCAGCATCGGAGCGCGGTTCGATGATCGTGTGACCGGAAATCTGAAGCATTTTGCAAAATCGGCCAAAGTAGCGCATATCGATATTGATCCTGCTGAAATCGGAAAAATTATCGAAACGCAGATTCCGGTGGTCGGCGACAGTAAAATCGTCCTTCAGGAATTATTGAAGCAAAACGGAAAACAGGGACAGACAGAGGAATGGAAACAGCAGCTTTCAGAATGGAAAGAAGAATATCCGCTTTGGTATACAGACAACAGAGAAGAGGGCTTGAAACCCCAAAAGCTGATTGAGTATATTCACCAATTCACAAACGGTGAGGCGATTGTGGCGACGGATGTCGGCCAGCACCAGATGTGGGCGGCTCAGTTTTATCCTTTCCGAAAGGCTGATAAGTGGGTTACCTCGGGGGGACTCGGCACAATGGGCTTCGGCCTTCCGGCGGCTATCGGAGCGCAGCTGGCCGATCGTAACGCCACGGTCGTTGCCATCCTCGGAGACGGCGGTTTTCAGATGACCCTTCAGGAATTAGATGTCATCCGGCAGCTGAATCTTCCTGTCAAAGTGGTTATCTTGAACAACGAATGTCTGGGCATGGTCAGACAGTGGCAGGAAATCTTCTATGAAGAGCGCTATTCTGAATCCAAATTCTCGGCGCAGCCTGACTTTGTCAAATTGTCAGAAGCCTACGGCATTAAAGGCGTCCGGATTTCATCGGAGGAAGAGGCGGAAGAAGAGCTTAAAAAGGTGCTTTCATCAAAAGAACCGGCCGTTATTGACGTCCGGGTCGCCAAAAGCGAGAAAGTATTCCCGATGATTGCGCCGGGTAAAGGACTTCATGAAATGGTGGGGGTGAAACCTTGAAACGCATTATCACATTAACGGTGGTCAACCGCTCGGGAGTATTAAACCGGATCACCGGCCTGTTTACAAAAAGACACTATAATATCGAAAGCATCACTGTAGGCCACACGGAAACAAGCGGTGTTTCAAGGATTACATTTGTCGTCCATGTGGAAGGCGAAAATGACGTAGAGCAGCTGACAAAGCAGCTTAACAAACAAATTGACGTCCTGAAAGTGACGGATATTACAAACCAATCGATTGTACAGCGTGAGCTGGCATTAATCAAAGTTGTTTCCGCACCGTCGGCCAGAACGGAAATCAATGGAATCATTGAGCCGTTCAGAGCTTCCGTCGTTGATGTCTCAAGAGACAGCGTCGTCGTTCAGGTTACCGGCGAATCTAATAAAATCGAAGCGCTCATAGAGCTTCTCAAACCTTACGGCATTAAAGAAATCGCGAGAACGGGCACAACGGCTTTTGCGAGAGGAACTCAGCAGAAGGCGTCATCCAATAAAACAATTTCAATTGTATAACACAAAAAAGGGAGAGATTAAAATGGTAAAAGTATATTATAACGGTGATATCAAAGAGAACGTATTGGCAGGTAAAAAAGTAGCGATTATCGGTTACGGTTCACAAGGTCACGCACATGCGCTGAACTTAAAAGAAAGCGGAATTGATGTCATTGTCGGCGTCAGACAAGGAAAATCATTTACACAGGCCCAAGAAGACGGTCATAAAGTCTTTTCGGTAAGAGAAGCGGCTGCCCAGGCTGATATCATTATGGTTCTTCTTCCGGATGAACAGCAGCAAAAAGTATATGAAGCTGAAATCAAAGATGAATTGACGGCTGGCAAGTCATTAGTATTCGCACACGGATTTAACGTCCATTTCCATCAGATCGTGCCTCCTGCTGATGTGGATGTATTCCTTGTCGCCCCTAAAGGACCGGGACACCTTGTCAGAAGAACATATGAACAAGGCGCGGGCGTACCGGCATTGTTTGCCATCTACCAGGATGTATCAGGCGAAGCGAAAGATACGGCTCTTGCTTATGCAAAAGGAATCGGCGGAGCGCGTGCAGGCGTTCTTGAAACAACATTTAAGGAAGAAACGGAAACGGATTTGTTCGGTGAGCAGGCTGTTCTGTGCGGAGGTTTAACGGCGCTTGTCAAAGCGGGTTTTGAAACGCTGACAGAAGCCGGCTACCAGCCTGAACTCGCATACTTCGAGTGTCTGCACGAACTGAAGTTGATCGTAGACTTGATGTATGAAGAAGGATTGGCGGGCATGAGATACTCTATCTCTGATACGGCTCAATGGGGAGATTTTGTCTCAGGGCCGCGCGTAGTCGATGCAAAGGTAAAAGAATCGATGAAACAAGTATTAACGGATATTCAAAACGGTACATTCGCGAAAGAATGGATCGTGGAAAACCAAGTGAACCGTCCTCGCTTCAATGCGATCAATGCAAGTGAAAACGAGCATCAGATTGAAAAGGTCGGCAGACAGCTTCGTGAAATGATGCCGTTTGTCAAACAAGGCAAAAAGAAGGAAGCGGTGGTCTCCGTTGCGCAAAATTAATGTTTTCGACACGACCCTTCGTGACGGTGAACAATCCCCCGGGGTCAACCTCAATTCCCGGGAGAAACTGGCGATAGCCAAGCAGCTTGAAAGACTCGGGGTGGACATTATTGAAGCGGGATTTCCCGCTTCATCCCGAGGTGATTTTTTAGCCGTGCAGGAAATCGCAAGAACGATTAAAAATTGTTCGGTAACAGGGCTTGCCCGATCTGTCAAAGGTGACATCGACGCAGCCTGGGAAGCACTGAAAGACGGGGCCAGCCCGCGGATTCACATCTTTATCGCCACTTCTGACATTCATCTGAAGCATAAGCTGAAAATGACGCGGGAAGAGGTTAAGGAAAAAGCGGTTGAAATGGTGAAGTATGCAAAAGAACGCTTTCCGATCGTTCAATGGTCAGCAGAAGACGCATGCCGCACCGAACTTCCGTTTCTGGCTGAAATCGTTGAAGAAGTGATTGATGCCGGCGCGAGCGTCATCAACCTGCCGGACACTGTAGGTTACCTGACGCCGGATGAATACGGAAACATCTTTAAATATATGAAGGAACACGTTCCAAATATCAGCCGGGTAAAGCTTTCAGCCCATTGCCACGATGATCTCGGAATGGCGGTTGCCAACTCGCTTTCGGCAATTGAGAACGGCGCTGATCAAATTGAATGCGCCATTAACGGCATAGGAGAAAGAGCCGGGAACGCCGCGCTAGAGGAAATCGCCGTTGCGCTTCATGTCAGAAATGACGCGCATCAAGCCGATTCATCTCTCAATCTTCATGAATTGAAGCGGACGAGTGATCTTGTCAGCAAACTGACGGGCATGGCCGTTCCCCGCAATAAAGCAATCGTCGGAGATAACGCTTTCGCACATGAGTCCGGCATTCACCAAGACGGTTTCCTGAAAGAAAAATCAACATATGAAATCATTTCACCGGAACTTGTCGGCGTGACTGCTGATGCGCTCGTACTCGGAAAGCATTCCGGACGCCATGCGTTCAAAGACCGCCTGAATGCGCTTGGATTCCAGTTTGATAGTGAGGAAATCAATAAATTTTTTACGATGTTTAAAGAACTGACCGAAAAGAAAAAAGAAATCACCGATGATGACTTGATTTCTCTTATTTTAGAAGAAAAAGTGACAGACAAAAAAATCGGCTATGAATTTTTGTCTCTGCAAGTGCATTACGGGACGTCTCAGGTGCCGACTGCAACAGTCTCTTTAAAAAATCAGGAAAACGAACAGCTGATTCAAGAGGCGGCAACGGGGGCGGGCAGCGTAGAAGCCGTTTATAATACGCTCGGGCGCTGCATCGATAAAAATATTGAACTGACAGACTACCGCATCCAATCCAACCGGAAAGGCGAAGACGCGCTGGCTCAAGTATTTGTCAGAGTGACCGTGAACGGAAAAGAAACATCAGGGCGGGGAATCGCGCAGGATGTTCTGGAAGCTTCTGCTAAAGCTTATCTGAACGCCGTGAACCGGCAGCTGGTGCTGGATTGCAATTTAGATGGATTAAAGAGACAGACTGCGGTCGGCTCGTAATAGAAAGGAGAACGTTTGATTTGAAAAAACGCATTGCTTTGCTGCCCGGTGACGGAATCGGACCGGAAGTGGCGGAATCAGCGGCAGATGTATTGAAAAGCGTTGCCGAACAATTCGGACATGAATTTGAATTTGAAAACGGGCTGATCGGGGGAGCGGCTATTGACGCCCATCAAAACCCCCTTCCTGAGGAGACGGTGGCTCTTTGTGAAAGATCCGACGCCATCCTGCTCGGGGCAGTCGGCGGGCCGAAATGGGACCAAAATCCTCCGGAGCTCAGACCGGAAAAAGGCCTGCTCGGCATCAGAAAAAAACTCGGCCTGTTTGCCAATCTGCGTCCCGTGACCGTATTTGAAAGCTTGTCTGAGGCGTCTCCGCTGAAAAAAGAATATATCAGCGGCGTCGACTTTGTAATCGTCAGGGAACTGACGGGCGGCCTCTACTTTGGAGAACCGAGCAGACAGTATGTCAATGAAGCGGGAGAAAAGGAAGCGGTCGATACCCTTTTTTATAAGAAAGAAGAAATCGCACGCGTTGTCAGAGAAGCCTTTAAGATGGCTGCCGGCAGAAAAGGAAAAGTGACGTCCGTTGATAAGGCGAATGTGCTTTCATCAAGCAGGCTGTGGCGTGAAACAGCGGATGAAATCGCAAAAGAATTTCCTGATGTGACGCTTGAACATATGCTTGTCGATAATGCCGCGATGCAGCTCATCTACGCTCCGAGCCAGTTTGACGTCATCGTAACTGAGAATATGTTCGGCGATATTTTAAGCGATGAAGCCTCCATGCTGACAGGCTCGCTCGGCATGCTGCCGTCAGCCAGTTTATCAAGTTCAGGTCTTCACTTGTTTGAACCCGTGCATGGATCTGCGCCTGACATCGCCGGTAAAGGGATGGCCAATCCGTTTGCGGCGATTTTATCAGCGGCGATGCTTTTGAGAACATCTTTCGGGCTTGAAAACGAAGCGCAGGCGGTGGAAAAAGCGGTCGCAAAGGTGCTTGCAGATGGCAGCCGTACACGTGATATCGCCCGGGACGGCCAATATGCCGGAACGTATGACATTACTGAAAAAGTAAAAGCCGCATTAGCCGGCTCGAATACAAAATCTATAGTGTGACGCTTTAAAGAAAGCGGTCTTAGTTCATAGGTAGAGGGAGGAAACAAAGATGATGCCTCGAACAATCATCGAAAAGATTTGGGATCGGCATATTGTAAAAAGCGGTGAAGGAAAACCCGACCTTCTCTATATTGATCTGCACTTAATTCATGAGGTGACGTCTCCTCAGGCGTTTGAAGGATTAAGGCAGAAGGGGAGAAAGGTCAGACGGCCGCAGAATACATTCGCGACGATGGACCACAATATTCCGACCGTCAACCGTTTTGACATTAAAGATGAAGTCGCAAAGCGCCAAGTAACCGCGCTTGAACGGAATTGTGAGGAGTTTGGCGTCCGTCTTGCGGATCTTCACAGCGCAGACCAGGGGATCGTTCACGTAGTCGGGCCTGAGCTTGGTCTGACACTACCGGGGAAAACGATCGTTTGCGGAGACAGCCATACATCGACTCACGGCGCATTCGGGGCGCTTGCCTTCGGTATCGGCACAAGTGAGGTGGAGCATGTTCTTTCCACACAGACACTATGGCAGCAGCGGCCGAAAACGCTTGAAATCCGCGTTGACGGAACGCTCCAAAAAGGAGTGACCGCGAAGGATGTCATCTTGTCGGTCATCGGAAAATACGGGGTGAAATTCGGTACCGGATATGTCATTGAATACACCGGGGAAGTATTCAGAAACATGTCTATGGACGAACGCATGACCGTCTGCAATATGTCAATAGAAGCGGGAGCCCGGGCGGGACTGATCGCTCCAGATGACACGACGATTGAATATTGTAAAAACCGTAAATACGCGCCAAAAGGCGAGGAATTTGAAAAAGCCGCCGCAGAATGGAAAGCGTTAAAAACCGATCCGGGCGCTGTATACGATCATTCCATCGTGTTAGACGGCAGCGAGATTTCTCCAATGGTAACATGGGGCGTCAATCCCGGCATGGTTCTTCCGGTCGATGCCCAAATACCGGCGCCGGAAACGATTGATTCTGAAGACGGTAAAAAAGAAGCCATCCGCGCGTACGAATACATGGGAATCGCACCGAATCAAAAAATTGAAGATATTAAAGTCGAGCATGTGTTTATCGGCTCCTGCACAAATTCGCGGATGACCGATCTTCGCCAGGCTGCGGATATGATCAAAGGCCGAAAAGTCGCTGACAGCGTCAGAGCCATTGTGGTCCCGGGTTCTCAAAGCGTGAAACAGCAGGCCGAAGAAGAAGGGCTGCACCGCGTGTTTCTCGAGGCCGGATTTGAATGGAGAGAATCAGGCTGCAGCATGTGCCTCAGTATGAACAATGATGTCGTGCCTGAAGGGGAACGATGCGCTTCCACTTCCAACCGCAACTTCGAAGGCAGACAGGGAAAAGGCGCGAGAACACACCTTGTCAGTCCGGCGATGGCGGCAATGGCGGCCATTCACGGGCATTTCGTCGATGTAAGAAAGTTTTATCAAGAAAAAACAGTTGTGTAAGGAGTGCGCGAAAAGATGGAACCTTTAAAAACACATACGGGAAAAGCGGCCGTCTTAAACCGGATCAACGTCGATACGGACCAGATTATTCCGAAACAGTTTTTGAAAAGAATTGAAAGAACCGGATACGGCAGATTCGCGTTTTTTGATTGGAGATACCTTGAGAACGGTGAGCCTGATCCTGAATTTGAATTAAACCGCAAAGTCTATGAAGGCGCGTCCATATTAATTGCCGGAGAGAATTTCGGCTGCGGATCATCCCGTGAGCACGCTCCTTGGGCGCTGGATGATTACGGCTTCAAAATCATTATTGCTCCGTCATTTGCCGATATTTTTCATCAAAACTGTTTTAAAAACGGTATGCTTCCCATCCGTATGCCGTATGATCAGTGGAAAAAACTCGCCGGTCAATATGAAAATCAGTCTCTTAACATGACGGTTGACTTGGAAAACCAGCTCATTCACGACAGTGAAGGAAAAGAGATTTCATTTGAAGTCGATCCGCACTGGAAGGAAATGCTGATTAACGGTTATGATGAAATTTCATTAACGCTTCTGCTGGAGGACGACATTCAGCAGTTTGAATCGAAAAGAAGTTCATGGCTTCAAGCCTGAAAAAAAGCCGCCCGGCATCTGTCCGGCGGCTTTTTTTACCGTGCGCACCATCCTTTCTTGTGTTTCATGACGCGTGTTGATACACTTGAAAAAAATAGCGCCTGAAAGGAAATAAAGTATGACGCATGACAAGAAAAAAGCTGATATCATTCCTTTCCCCCGTCTGAAAGAACGCTTGGTTGATAAAGGGATGGCCGCCATGAAGGATAAACAGTATCAGGAGGCTCTCGAACTGTTTTCAGAGGCGGTAAGCCACGGCGATACCGAGTCCGACGTGCATTTAGGCATGGCGATTTGTTTTCTGGAACTCGGGGAATTGGAAGAAGCAAAACAAGTTTGCGAGAAAATGCTGAATGAAGGGTACGGCCATTATTTCACCGTACTGCAGGTGTACATGACCATTTTAATTCAGCTGAAACAATATGAAGAAGTCAAAAGCACAATTGAAGCTGTGCTGGAAGAAAACCAGCTGCCCGCAGAAAGTGCGGAGCAATTCTACCGGCTGCTCGAATTCAGCCGCAAAATGACCGATCCCGATCAGCAGGATGAGGCGTGGGAGGAGGAATACGAGGACATTCTTGATGCGGAAAAAGTGCTGAACAGCCCCGCTGAACAAATGAATCTGATTCATTCTCTCAAAGACCGCAATATTGCAAAATACACGGGTCTCTTAAAAACAATTCTTCAAGATCCGGGCGCTCATCCTCTTATCAAGACGATGATTTTGACGCTGATGGCGGACCATGACTACAGCAAGCCGGTCCATATTACAAAATTCGGCGATTCAATGACCGCGGTTCCGAGTGAAACGGTTCAGCCTGATGCGGCTCCGATTTTGCATCGCGTTCTCCGGGTGCTTGATGAAACGCTCGGCAATGAAAACCCTACATTATACGCTGCCGTCGAGGAGCTGTGGAGAAGGCATCTGTACGTCCTGCACCCTTTTATGCCGAAGTTTTTGAACGCAGATTTATGGGCGGCGGCGCTTCATAAGGTCGGTTACGAGATGCACGGCATTGACATTGAGCCGGAGGAACTTCATATGATGTACGAGTTTGACAGCCGCGAACTTGAAGAAGCCTGCACGATGATTAAGGATATTGAAGAAATTTCTTATTTGTAAATCACACCATATAGTTGAAAGCGGTAGGCGTTATGTTATAATATAGTGGTTGTATTTATGTATAGCGGTTTAACTGAAATGAGAATTACGGTTGGACAGGCTGCCAGTTCATTACATAATGATTCTGATTCAAAGCGGTTTTTTCTTTGACAAAGCCGCGGATTGCTTTAGAATGGAAGACCGACACAACCTGAATAGATTTTTGGAGGGAAACACATGTCTGTAAAATGGGAAAAACAAGAAGGCAACGAAGGCGTATTAACGGTTGAAGTTGACGCGGATACGTTCAAAACAGCTCTTGATGATGCATTTAAAAAAGTAGTAAAACAGGTTTCTATTCCTGGATTCCGCAAAGGGAAAGTTCCCCGCGGTTTATTCGAACAGCGTTTCGGCGTTGAAGCTCTTTACCAGGATGCTTTAGATATTTTACTTCCTGTAGAATACCCTAAAGCGGTTGAAGAAGCCGGCATTGAGCCTGTAGACCGCCCTGAAATCGATGTTGAAAAAATCGAAAAAGGCGAAAGCTTGATTTTCACTGCAAAAGTGACTGTAAAACCGGAAGTGAAACTTGGCGACTACAAAGGCTTAGGAATCGAAAAAGATGACACTGCCGTTACTGACGAAGATGTACAAAACGAACTTAAAGCTCTTCAAGAGCGTCAGGCTGAGCTTGTCGTGAAAGAAGAAGGCGCTGTTGAAAACGGCGATACAGTCGTTCTTGACTTCGAAGGTTTCGTTGACGGCGAAGCGTTTGAAGGCGGAAAAGCTGAGAACTACTCACTTGAAGTAGGATCAGGTTCATTCATCCCGGGCTTCGAAGAGCAGTTAACAGGCCTTGAAGCAGGCGCTGAAAAGGATGTTGAAGTAACATTCCCTGAAGAGTACCACGCTGAAGAGCTTGCCGGAAAACCAGCTGTTTTCAAAGTGAAAATTCATGAAATCAAAGCGAAAGAGCTTCCTGAGCTTAACGACGAATTCGCAAAAGACATTGACGAAGAAGTTGAAACGCTTGCTGAATTAACTGAGAAAACAAAAAAACGCCTTGAAGAAGCAAAAGAAAACGAAGCTGACGCTAAATTGCGTGAAGAGCTTGTTCTGAAAGCATCTGAAAACGCTGAAGCTGATGTTCCTCAAGCGATGATCGACACTGAGCTTGACCGCATGCTGAAAGAATTCGAACAGCGTCTGCAAATGCAAGGCATGAACCTTGAGCTTTACACTCAATTCTCAGGCCAAGACGAAAACGCGTTAAAAGAGCAAATGAAAGAAGATGCCGCAAAACGCGTAAAATCAAATCTGACTCTTGAAGCGATCGCTCAAGCTGAAAACCTTGAAGTAACAGACGAAGAAGTTGAAGCTGAGCTGACTAAAATGGCTGAAGCTTACAACATGCCGGTTGAAAACATCAAGCAGGCAATCGGTTCAACTGACGCGATGAAAGAAGATTTAAAAGTTCGAAAAGCAATTGATTTTCTTGTAGAAAACCGTTAATATGGTTCATAATAATAGACATAATAAAACAGGGCGCGATTAATTCGTGCCTTGTTTTGTACAATTATGATATAACTCTTTTTCTTGGGGCAAGATAGTCATTGCCGGGCTGTTTTTCGTCATACATATAGAATGTGCAAGTGCGAAACACATTGTTACCGTCTTACTGGAAAGTATGGTAAAATGCAATACATACTCGATCGTAGCAAGAACCGTTTTCTTTTGCCCTTCAGGTAAAAGAAAAAGTGAGACAAGATTAAGGGGTGAAAGAATGTTTAAATTCAACGAGGAAAAAGGACAATTGAAATGCTCGTTCTGCGGAAAAACGCAAGATCAGGTTCGTAAGCTGGTTGCAGGACCGGGTGTATATATATGCGACGAATGTATTGAGCTCTGTACAGAAATCGTAGAGGAAGAGCTTGGTACAGAAGAAGAAGTCGAATTTAAAGACGTTCCGAAGCCGCAGGAAATCCGTGAGATTCTGAATGAATATGTCATCGGACAGGATCAGGCGAAGAAATCACTTGCGGTTGCGGTATACAACCATTACAAACGCATCAACTCCAACAGTAAAGTGGATGATGTCGAGCTTTCTAAAAGTAATATTTCTTTAATCGGACCGACTGGAAGCGGGAAAACACTTCTTGCCCAGACGCTTGCGCGTATTCTGAACGTGCCGTTTGCGATCGCGGACGCTACATCTCTGACTGAAGCCGGATATGTCGGTGAGGACGTGGAAAACATCCTCCTCAAGCTGATTCAGGCAGCAGACTATGATGTGGAAAAAGCAGAAAAAGGCATTATTTATATCGATGAAATCGATAAAGTAGCGCGAAAATCTGAAAACCCGTCCATTACACGCGACGTGTCAGGCGAAGGCGTTCAGCAGGCGCTGCTGAAAATTCTTGAAGGAACGGTTGCAAGCGTGCCGCCTCAAGGAGGACGCAAACATCCTCATCAGGAATTCATCCAGATCGATACGACGAACATTCTGTTCATTTGCGGCGGTGCATTTGACGGCATCGAACAAATCATCAAACGCCGTCTCGGACAAAAAGTCATCGGCTTCGGCTCAGATAATAAAGCGGCGGACCTGGAAAAAGAAGAACTGCTTTCTAAAGTTCTTCCTGAAGACTTGCTCCGTTTCGGTCTGATTCCTGAATTCATCGGCCGTCTTCCTGTCATTGCAAGCCTTGAGCAGCTTGACGAAACGGCACTGGTTGAAATTCTGACTAAACCGAAAAACGCACTCGTCAAACAATACAAGAAAATGTTAGAACTTGATGATGTCGAGCTTGAATTTGAAGACGAGGCATTATCTGAAATTGCGAAAAAAGCGATCGAGCGTAAAACAGGCGCACGCGGCCTGCGTTCTATCATTGAAGGCATCATGCTTGACGTCATGTTTGATCTGCCGTCCCGCGATGATATTGAAAAATGTGTCATTACCGGAGCGACAGTCGCAGACGGTGAAGCACCGCGTCTTGTATTAAAAGACGGCACAGTTGTCGGCCAAGATAAAACATCAGCATAACATGACAAAACCTCCTGACTCGAATTGATCAGGAGGTTTTTTTTCTTGTCCTGACCCTTCTGAAAATGTTTATTCCGGGCTTTGCTGGGAGATACTAGCGGACAGAGGAATGAATTGGATACATAAATCCATAAATCGTTTTTTCAGGAGGGACCAGCATGAGTTGGACAGGGATCGCATTATTTGTACAGCTGTTTTTCGGGATAGTCATCGGATTATATTTTTGGAATCTGCTCAAAAACCAGCGTACACAAAAAGTGACGATAGATAAAGAATCAAAAAAAGAAATGGAACAGCTGCGCAAAATGCGCGCCATCAGTTTATCAGAACCTTTATCAGAAAAGGTGCGGCCGAAAAGCTTTCAGGACATTGTCGGCCAGGAAGACGGAATTAAAGCGTTAAAAGCAGCGCTTTGCGGACCGAACCCGCAGCACGTCATTATTTACGGTCCTCCGGGAGTCGGTAAAACGGCTGCGGCGCGGCTGGTATTGGAAGAAGCGAAAAAACATAAACAGTCACCGTTTCAAAAGCAGGCTGTTTTTGTTGAACTTGATGCGACGACCGCGCGGTTTGATGAACGGGGGATTGCCGATCCGCTTATCGGTTCAGTGCATGATCCCATTTATCAGGGAGCGGGTGCGATGGGCCAAGCAGGCATTCCGCAGCCAAAACAGGGGGCTGTGACCCATGCTCACGGCGGGGTATTGTTTATTGATGAAATCGGCGAGCTTCACCCGATTCAGATGAATAAAATGCTGAAGGTGCTTGAAGATCGAAAAGTATTTTTAGACAGTGCGTATTACAGTGAAGAAAATACGCAAATACCGAATCACATTCATGATATTTTTCAAAATGGGCTTCCGGCAGATTTCCGTTTGATCGGAGCGACAACGAGAATGCCGAATGAAATTCCGCCGGCCATCCGTTCGCGCTGTCTTGAAGTATTTTTCCGCGAGCTGGAAAAGGATGAACTTAAAATCGTTGCGAAAAAAGCAGCCGACAAAATTCAGAAAGAGATTTCTGACGAAGCTCTCAATGTGCTGACCACATATACGAGAAACGGACGTGAAGCCGTCAATATGATCCAGATCGCCGCCGGCATGGCGGTGACTGAGGACAGAAAAGAAATTACGACAGAAGATATAGAATGGGTTGTTCATTCCAGTCAGCTCACACCTAAAAATGAGCAGAAAATCGCCGATGAACCGCAAGTCGGCATCGTGAACGGACTTGCTGTCTACGGGCCGAACAGCGGCGCATTGCTGGAAATCGAAGTGAATGTCACACCTGCGCAGGAAAAAGGAAGCCTGAATATCACGGGAATTGCAGAGGAAGAAAGCATCGGCAGCCAATCGAAGTCGATCCGCCGCAAAAGCATGGCGAAGGGATCTGTGGAAAATGTTCTGACGGTTCTGCGCACAATGGGCATCAAACCTTCAGACTATGACATTCACGTCAATTTTCCGGGCGGAGGCCCGATTGACGGACCTTCAGCAGGTATCGCGATGGCCGCGGGGATTTTTTCCGCGATTCACCGCATCCCGATCGACCATACGGTGGCGATGACGGGAGAAATCAGCCTGACGGGGCTTGTCAAACCGATCGGCGGCGTCATTCCGAAAATTAAAGCCGCAAAACAGGCCGGAGCAAAAACGGTCATTATCCCATATGAAAATCAGCAGTCCATTCTGAAACGAATAGACGGAATCACCATTAAAGCGGTAAAAACGTTCCAGGAAGTGCTTGACGTCATATTGGTTGATCCTCCTTCAGAACAAAAACCGTTTGATATCCAAATGAATAAAGAATCCGTATAAACCCCATTTTTATAATGGGGTTTTTTGATGGAGGACATCTTTTCCTTTTTCAGAACAGAAAGAAAGGGTATACTACGAAGAGACTGTTTTATATACAGGGCAGGCGGATAAGCCGATTAAAGCCCGATCCCGGAATTGTACAACGATGAAAAAGTTGTATTATAATGGTTCATACTAAAGTCACGGAGGTGTCAGTCACATGGCAGAAGATACAAAACGCAGCATCCCGCTCCTCCCTTTAAGAGGCTTATTGGTATACCCGACAATGGTTTTACATTTAGATGTAGGCCGTGACAAGTCGGTTCAGGCTCTTGAACAGGCAATGATGCATGATCATATGATTTTTTTAGCCACTCAGCAGGATATTTCGATAGACGAACCGGGTGAAGAGGATATTTTCGCCGTCGGCACTTATACAAAAATTAAACAGATGCTGAAGCTGCCCAACGGTACGATCAGAGTGCTTGTAGAAGGAATTCAGCGGGCGCAGATCCTTGAATACACCGAGCTCGAAGATTATACTTCGGTCGATATACAGCTGATGCATGAGGATGATTCAAAAGACGTGGAAGACGAAGCGCTTATGCGGACGCTGCTGGACCATTTTGACCAGTACATAAAAATTTCTAAAAAAATCTCCGCAGAAACGTATGCGGCTGTGACTGATATTGAAGAGCCCGGCAGAATGGCGGATATCGTCGCTTCTCATCTCCCGCTGAAATTAAAGGACAAGCAGGACATTTTAGAAACGGCGGATATTAAAGAACGTCTGAATAAGGTCATCCGTTCCATTCATAATGAAAAAGAAGTGCTGGAGATTGAGAAAAAAATCGGTCAGCGCGTCAAACGTTCGATGGAACGCACTCAAAAGGAATACTACTTGCGTGAACAGATGAAAGCCATTCAGAAGGAGCTTGGCGACAAAGAAGGAAAAACCGGCGAAGTTCAGTCGCTCACGGAAAAGATAGAAGAAGCAGGCATGCCTGAGCGTGTCAAAGAAACGGCGCTTAAGGAATTAAGCCGTTACGAAAAAGTGCCGTCAAGCTCAGCGGAAAGCTCTGTTATCCGCAACTATATTGACTGGCTCATCGCCCTTCCGTGGTCGGATGAAACAGAAGATAAACTTGATATTAAAAAAGCCGGAGAAATCTTAGATAAAGAGCACCACGGCTTAGAGAAAGTGAAAGAGCGGATTTTGGAGTATTTGGCCGTGAAACAGCTGACGAAAACGCTGAAAGGGCCGATTCTTTGTCTGGCCGGACCTCCGGGAGTCGGTAAAACATCTCTTGCAAAATCAATCAGTACGAGCATGGGGCGCCGTTTTGTGAGAATTTCACTGGGCGGAGTGCGCGATGAGTCTGAAATCCGCGGGCACCGGCGTACATACGTCGGAGCGATGCCGGGCCGTATTATACAGGGGATGAAAAAAGCCGGCAAACAAAATCCGGTTTTTCTCCTGGATGAGATCGACAAAATGTCGTCTGATTTCAGAGGCGATCCGTCTTCAGCGATGCTTGAGGTGCTGGATCCGGAACAAAACAGCACATTCAGCGACCACTATATTGAAGAGACGTTCGATTTATCGAAAGTGCTGTTTATCGCGACTGCGAATAACCTTGCTTCCATCCCGGGCCCTCTCAGAGACAGAATGGAGATTATCAGCCTGTCAGGCTACACTGAAAACGAAAAGCTGGAGATCGTGAAGGACCACCTGCTTCCGAAACAAATCAAAGAGCACGGGCTCACAAAGAGCAGCCTGCAGATTCGGGACCAGGCGATTACGGACATCATCCGCTACTACACGAGGGAAGCCGGCGTGAGAACGCTTGAACGCCAGATTGCCGCCATTTGCCGAAAGGCTGCAAAAGCCATTGTGTCTGAGGAGAGAAAACGCATTACCGTTACAGAGAAAAATCTGGCCGACTATCTCGGAAAACGGATATTCAGATACGGACAGGCGGAAACCGAAGATCAAATCGGGGTTGTCACGGGGCTCGCGTATACGACGGTCGGCGGAGATACGCTGTCAATAGAAGTGTCATTGTCACCGGGAAAAGGAAAGCTGATTCTGACCGGGAAGCTTGGAGATGTCATGCGGGAATCAGCGCAGGCCGCTTTCAGTTATGTCCGCTCGAAAGCGGAACAGTTCGGAATCGATCCGAAATTCCATGAGAAGTATGACATTCATATCCATGTCCCTGAAGGAGCGGTGCCGAAAGACGGCCCTTCTGCCGGAATTACGATGGCCACGGCGCTCGTTTCAGCATTAACGGACCGTGCGGTAAAACGCGAAGTCGGTATGACGGGAGAAATCACGCTGCGGGGCCGCGTGCTTCCGATCGGCGGACTGAAAGAAAAGGCGCTCGGCGCGCACAGAGCGGGCCTGACCACTATTATTGCGCCTAAAGATAACGAAAAAGATATAGAGGATATTCCAGAAAGCGTCAGAGAAGGACTGAAGTTTATATTCGTTTCTCACCTGGATGACGTTTTGGAACATGCCTTAGTAGGAGAGAAGAAATGAAAGTCACAAAGTCAGAAATCGTGATCAGCGCGGTCAAACCCGAACAGTACCCTGATGGGGGGCTTCCGGAAATCGCGCTGGCGGGAAGATCAAATGTAGGAAAGTCATCTTTTATCAATTCATTAATCAATCGGAAAAACTTGGCCAGAACGTCATCAAAACCGGGGAAAACACAGACCCTAAACTTTTACATCATCAATGATGAATTGCATTTTGTCGACGTTCCGGGGTACGGATTTGCGAAAGTTTCCAAAAGCGAGCGGGAAGCATGGGGGAGAATGATTGAAACCTATATGACGACCCGCGAAGAGCTGAAAGCCTGCGTGCAGATTGTCGACCTCAGGCACGCGCCGTCTGCTGAAGACGTGAACATGTATGAATTCCTGAAGTATTACGGCATTCCCGTCATCGTTATCGCGACAAAAGCGGATAAGATTCCAAAAGGAAAATGGGACAAGCACTTAAAGGTTGTCAAACAGACGCTTGATATGGATCCTGAAGATGAGCTGATTTTATTTTCCTCTGAAACGAAAAAAGGCAAAGATGAAGCATGGGGAGCCATTAAAAAAATGATCAGCCGGTAATGAAAAACCCAAAACGCAGTGCGTTTTGGGTTTTATCGTATAGTTTTGTTCCGCTTGATAAACAATAATAAAAGGCTGATTCCGATGAAAACATACGGCCAGTATGTTTTGAAGTGTTCCGTCGGAATATGGACGGACTCCAGCCACGCCGTAATTTGTTTAAAGAAGTATAAAAAGAGGGAAAAACCAATCATGGCAACCGCTTCGTATACATATTCTTTTCTGGCTGCCGCAAATAAGGAGAATCCGAAGACGAAGAGAATCATTTCAAAATCTCCCGGCCACCATGAGAGCTCAGGTTTGGCGAAAAAGTGTAAACCTATGCCGAAAAGAAGCATGCCGATCAGGACGTGAGGCCCGGCCGCTTCCTTTTTGCCCTGATACAAGAGCACAGCGCCCAAAAGCATAAGGAGCACCGGCCATTCCCCCTGATTCGCAAACAGGTGAACCTGTCCGCTCTGAAGCCATGCGAATAATGAAGCGGCAAGCAGAAGTCCCGGTAATAAAATTGATGTTTTTTTCATCCTGTCACCTACCCGCAGTAAAGGATTTTTAGTATGATGATTACAGTGGAAACGAGCTTTTTATACTATAGCATAACATTTTTGAAATCTGTTCACATTTTCCCGAAGAAACTATGTTATAATCATTATAAATAATAAATTCTATGTTAGAATGATTATAAATAAATTGCGATGTACGGGGGTGCATGAAAGCGATGCATATTCTTGTTGTGGGAGTAGATTATAAATCCGCCCCTATTGAAATACGCGAAAAAATAAGTTTTCAGCCGGATGAGCTTGCAGAAGCGATGCTCCGTTTACAAGGAGAAAAAAGCGTTCTTGAAAACATTATCGTGTCAACCTGCAACCGCACCGAAATATATGCGGTGGTCGACCAGCTTCATACCGGCCGTTATTATATAAAGACATTTTTATCCGAATGGTTCTCACTGCCGAAAGAAGAGCTGTCTCCGTTTCTGAAATTTTATGAGAGCGACGCGGCGATCGAGCATTTATTCCGTGTGGCGTGCGGCTTGGATTCCATGGTCATCGGAGAAACGCAAATACTCGGCCAGGTCCGCTCAAGCTTTAAAACGGCGCAGGCAGAAAAGACGATCGGCACCATTTTCAATGAGCTGTTTAAACAGGCGGTCACCGTCGGCAAACGCACGCATGCCGAAACCGATATCGGCGCCAATGCCGTTTCCGTCAGTTACGCCGCCGTTGAACTCGCGAAAAAAATCTTCGGCTCATTGTCAAATAAGCACATTTTGATTCTCGGTGCGGGAAAAATGGGCGAGCTCGCCGCAGAAAACCTGCACGGTCAGGGCATCGGCAAAGTAACGGTCATCAACAGAACGTTTTTGAAGGCAAAAGCGCTTGCTGACCGTTTCTCCGGAGAAGCGCGCAGCTTAAACCAGCTTGAACATGCACTTGCTGAAGCTGATATTTTAATCAGTTCGACAGGCGCAAGTGATTTCGTCGTGTCTAAAGAAATGATGGAGAGAGCGGGCAGACAGCGGAAAGGCCGCCCGTTATTTATGGTGGATATCGCTGTGCCGAGGGACCTCGATCCGGCGCTGAACGATCTTGAAGGTGTTTTTCTGTACGATATTGATGACCTTGAAGGAATCGTTGAAGCCAACTTACAAGAACGCCGTGAAACCGCTGAAAAAGTCGAGCTGTTTATTGAAGCGGCAATTGTTGAGTTTAAGCAGTGGCTTAATACGCTCGGCGTCGTGCCGGTCATTTCGGCGCTGCGTGAAAAGGCGCTGTCCATCCAGTCTGATACGATGCAGAGCATTGAGCGCAAGCTGCCTCATCTGACGGTAAGAGAGAAAAAACTTCTCAGCAAACATACGAAAAGCATCATTAACCAAATGCTGCGCGACCCGATTCTGAAAGCGAAAGAGCTTGCGGCTGAAGCGGATTCAGATGAAAAGCTGAAGCTGTTTATGCAGATATTCGATATTGAGGAAGAGGCCGGCCGCCAGCTGGACAAAAGCCTGGATAACCGCCAGACGGTTCATTCGTTTCAAAAGGCAGAAGCAAAAACGGGCTTACGTCCGCTTGTAAGTGAGTGAGGGCTGTATGATTGATACAGCAATGGCAAGACTTAATGAAGCGACAATTGTTATTTATGCAGTAAGCGTCCTTTTTTACTTTATAGATTTTCTTCAACACAACCGGAAGGCTGGGAAAATGGCCTTCTGGTTGCTTTCTATTGTCTGGACTCTGCAAACCGTCTATCTTTCTTATTTCATGTGGCAGACGGGCAGATTTCCGGTCTTGAATATTACGGAGGCCCTTTACTTTTATGCGTGGGTGCTTGTCACGCTCTCACTTGTGGTCACGCAGATTCTGCGCGTTGATTTTATCGTGTTTTTCACGAATGTCATCGGTTTCTCGATGATTGCGATCCATACGTTTTCACCGACGGATCAGCATTCGGCCGCTTTTTCCGGCCAGCTGGTCTCGGAGCTTTTGGTCATTCATATTACAATGGCGATTCTGTCTTACGGCGCTTTTTCCCTTTCTTTTGTCTTTTCGCTTCTTTATCAGTTTCAATACTCTTTATTAAAGAAGAAAAAGTGGGGAAAATGGCTGTTGAGAATTGAAGATTTGTCAAAACTTGATTATATGGCTTACGTTTTAAATGTCATCGGGGTTCCGATGCTGCTGTTGAGCCTGATATTAGGCGTGATCTGGGCGTATGTGTCGCTGGAAACGCTGTACTGGTTTGATTCAAAAGTGCTCGGCTCGTTTATTGTGCTGCTTTTATACAGCTACTATTTATATATCAGAATGATTAAGGAACTGCAGGGAAAAGTGGCGGCGTTATGGAATTCAGCATGTTTTCTCGTGCTGATGATTAATTACTTCCTGCTCGGAAGCCTGTCGCAATTCCATTGGTTCAGTTAACGCACGCGCCCAAACAGATTCGGGAGGAAAGAAAATGAGAACGATTAAGGTAGGTTCCAGACGGAGCAAACTGGCTATGACCCAGACAAAATGGGTGATTAACAAACTGAAGGAATTGAACCCTTCGTATAACTTTGAAATCCGGGAGATTGTCACAAAAGGCGACCGCATCCTTGATGTTACACTGTCAAAAGTGGGCGGCAAAGGTTTGTTTGTCAAAGAGATTGAACAGGCGCTGCTGCATCAGGAGATTGATATGGCGGTTCACAGCATGAAAGACATGCCCGCCGTTTTGCCTGAGGGTCTTGTCATAGGCTGCATACCGAAACGTGAGGATCCGCGTGATGCGCTGATTTCAAAGGGGCATCAAAAGCTGGACGACATAAAAGAAGGGGGCATCATCGGCACCAGCAGTTTAAGAAGAAGCGCCCAGATTCTTGCTGAACGCCCTGATCTTACAATTAAGTGGATCAGAGGCAATATCGATACGAGACTTCAAAAGCTTGAAACGGAAGATTACGATGCTATTATTTTAGCGGCTGCGGGACTTTCAAGAATGGGCTGGAAAGATGATGTCGTATCTGAATTTCTCGAACCGGCCCGCTGTCTGCCTGCGGTCGGCCAAGGCGCTCTTGCCATTGAATGCAGAGAGTCGGATGAGGAGCTTTTGAAGCTGTTTGCGCAATTTACCGATGAGTATACGCAGCGCACGGTGGCAGCCGAACGGGCTTTCTTACACGCGATGGAAGGCGGCTGCCAAGTGCCGATAGCCGGGTATGCGTCCGTCAATGACCGGGATGAGGTTGAATTGGTCGGTCTTGTCGCGTCTCCGGACGGAAAGACGATTTATAAAGAAACAGCGGCGGGACATGATCCGGAAGAAATCGGTAAACGCTGTGCGGCGATGATGTCTGAAAAAGGAGCCAAAGCACTAATCGACAGCGTGAAACAGGAGCTCGATCAGGATGGCAAATGACCTTCCTTTACAAGGAAAGACCGTGCTTGTCACTCGGAACAAAAGACAGGCCGCTCCGTTCCGAAAAAAAGTGGAGGCGCTCGGCGGAACGGCTGTTTCCGCTTCGCTGATCGCTTTTCAGGAAGCGCTCCCGGATGAATGTGCGGACAGTCTGCGGGAAGACCTTTCTGAGCCGGGATGGCTTGTGTTTACAAGCGTAAACGGTGTCCGGTTCTTTTTTTCCTATCTTGATCGTCACGGTCTTGCGCTTTCGGGACGGAAAAAAATCGCAACCGTCGGTGAAAAGACTGCGCGCGCCCTGAAAGAGCGGGGAGCCCGGACGGATGCGATGCCTGACGAGTATGTGGCGGAATGTCTGGCTGATACTTTAAAACGGCACGCATCAGCTGCCGAACCCATTTCAGTGATAAAGGGCAATTTATCACGCGATGTCATAAAAGCGGAACTTGAGCCGCTTGGCTATCAAATAAGGGAATGGGTGTTATACAATACCATTCAGGATGAAAAAGGCATGGACGAGCTGAGACAGGCTGCATCCCGCTCTCATTTTGATTTTATTACGTTTACCAGCTCATCGGCGGTGCATACGTTTATGAACGCGGTCGGAGACGGAGAAAAAGCGTGGGAAAACAGCGGTGCGAGCTATATCAGCATCGGCCCTTTGACAGAGAAAGCGCTCTTGGAATACGGGATCTCATCCCATGTGCCTGACACTTATACGATTGAAGGCATGCTGGACGTCATGTGCAGCATGTCGGGAAAGGATTGATAATGATGAATCAAACATTTAACAGACACCGCCGTTTGCGCGCGAACGCTGCGATGAGAGATTTAGTAAAAGAAACACGTCTTCACCCCTCAGATTTTATTTACCCGTTATTTGTCGTTGAAGGACTCGAAGGAAAAAAAGAAGTTCCTTCCATGCCGGGGGTTTATCATGTATCACTCGATTTGTTAAAGGATGAAATGGCTGAGCTGATATCGCTCGGCATTAAGTCGGTCATCGTTTTCGGCGTGCCGGAAGAAAAAGACGCCTGCGGAACCCAGGCTTTTCACGATCACGGCATTGTGCAGAAAGGGATTGCTGAAATTAAAAAGCATTATCCTGAAATGATCGTAATCGCTGATACGTGTCTCTGTGAATACACGGATCACGGCCATTGCGGGGTCGTGAAAGACGGAGAAATTCTCAATGACGAGTCGCTTGAACTGCTGGCTCAGACAGCCGTCAGCCAGGCCAAAGCCGGCGCTGACATCATCGCTCCTTCAAATATGATGGACGGTTTTGTCACAGTGATCAGGGAAGCGCTCGACAAAGAAGGATTCACGAATATTCCGATCATGTCTTATGCCGTAAAATATTCAAGTGAATTTTACGGTCCGTTCCGCGACGCGGCTGACAGCACGCCGCAGTTCGGAGACCGAAAAACATATCAGATGGATCCGGCCAACCGCTTGGAAGCGCTCCGTGAGGCTGAATCAGACGCGGCAGAAGGCGCTGACTTTTTAATCGTCAAACCGTCTATGTCATACTTAGATATTATGCGTGATGTGAAAAACCGCCATCACCTGCCGCTGGTCGCATATAATGTGAGCGGGGAGTATTCCATGGTGAAAGCGGCAGCCCAAAACGGCTGGATTAAAGAAAAAGAAATGGTGCTGGAAATTTTAACGAGCATGAAACGTGCAGGAGCTGATCTGATTATGACGTATCATGCAAAAGACGCAGCAAAATGGCTTGCTGAGTAACGATTTCATTTGACGGGAGCTGAGGCAGATGAGAAGCTATGAAAAATCAAAAGCCGCTTTTAAAGAAGCGCAGAAACTGATGCCGGGCGGAGTGAACAGCCCGGTGCGCGCGTTTAAATCAGTCGATATGGATCCGATTTTTATGCAGCGAGGAAAAGGATCGAAAATATTTGATATTGACGGCAATGAATATATCGATTACGTCCTGAGCTGGGGGCCGCTCATTTTGGGCCACACGAACGACCGGGTCGTTGAAAGCCTGAAAAAAGTAGCCGAGAACGGGACAAGTTTCGGGGCATCTACTGAAGTGGAAAACGAACTGGCCAAATTGGTCATTGACCGTGTGCCATCTGTTGAAATCGTGCGGATGGTCAGCTCCGGCACAGAGGCGACAATGAGCGCCCTGCGTCTGGCAAGAGGATATACCGGCCGAAACAAAATTTTGAAATTCGAAGGCTGTTACCACGGCCATGGTGATTCGCTGCTGATCAAAGCGGGGTCCGGAGTGGCGACACTCGGCCTTCCGGACAGCCCGGGCGTGCCGGAAGGAATAGCAATGAATACGATTACCGTTCCATACAACGACTTGGAAAGCGTTGCACTCGCATTCCGGGAGTACGGTGAAGATATTGCCGGGGTCATTGTTGAACCGGTAGCAGGCAATATGGGCGTTGTTCCGCCGCAGGAAGGCTTTTTACAAGGACTTCGCGACATGACGGAACAGTATGGCGCGCTGCTCATTTTTGATGAGGTCATGACCGGTTTTCGCGTGGATTATAACTGTGCGCAAGGGTATTTCGGCGTGACGCCTGACTTAACGTGTCTCGGCAAAGTCATCGGCGGCGGTCTTCCTGTCGGTGCGTATGGCGGAAAAGCTGATATTATGGAACGAATCGCGCCGAGCGGTCCGATCTACCAGGCGGGAACATTGTCAGGAAATCCGCTTGCCATGACAGCGGGACTTGAGACGTTACAGCAGCTCACACCTGAATCTTACCAAGAATTTGTGAAAAAAGGCGATATGCTTGAAGAAGGCATTTCAAAAGCAGCTGCAGCACATGGCATTCCGCACACGTTTAACCGGGCGGGTTCAATGATCGGCTTCTTTTTCACAAATGAGCCTGTCATTAACTATGAAGCAGCCAAATCTTCTGATTTAAAGCTGTTCGCCAAATATTATAAAGGGATGGCTGATGCAGGCGTATTTCTGCCGCCGTCTCAATTTGAAGGATTGTTTCTCTCCACTGCGCATACAATGGAGGATATTGAAAAAACCATTCAAGCCGCTGAGAAAGTGTTCCAGGCGATCAGCCGCTGATACAGAAAAGCCGATGCAAGCAAGACTTGTATCGGCTTTTTTCAATGCCTCCATTATCATATTTTCCCGGATTGCGGCATACACCTTTAGTGACATCTAATTGTATGGATTAGATGAAAGGAGGATATGAACTTGCCGCATAATCACCGATTGCAATTTTCTGTTGAAGAATCAATCTGTTTCCAAAAAGGACAGGAAGTTTCTGAATTACTTTCGATTTCATTAGACCCTGACATCAGGGTGCAGGAAGTAAATGATTATGTCTCAATTAAAGGATCATTAGAACTTACTGGCGAGTACAACATAGATCACAGCAGTCATTTTGAAGAGCTTGATAGGGAGCTGAGGCATGTAGAGGAAGTGAGGGCGAGGGAGGATGGCACGGCCGAGCTCATTCATTGTTTCCCGGTGGACATCACGATTCCGAAAAATAAAGTGAGCCACCTCAATGATGTTTTCGTATTTATCGATGCCTTTGATTATCAGCTGACGGATTCAAGGATCTTAACCATTCAAGCTGATTTGGCAATTGAAGGGCTGCTTGAGGAATCCGAGCCAAAAGAGCCGGAGATCCCTTTGTACGTGGCGCCTGAATTTGCCAGAGAAGAAATGATCAATCTTGCCGGACATCATTCTGAGGACGAAAACGAACCAGAATTAATGATACGCCATGAGCCTGAAATACCTTTGACTGTATCAGAAGAAGCAGCACAAGAAACCAAGAAGAACGAGGAAGAAATCCCGCCTTTAATCAGGCTGGAGGAAGAAGAGCAGGAAGCAGCCCCGATTTTGAGGGAGCGGGAAGAAGAAGAGCAGGAAGCAGCCCCGATTCTGAGGGAGCGGGAAGAAGAAGAGCAGGAAGCAGCCCCGATTCTGAGGGAGCGGGAAGAAGAAGAGGAGCAGGAAGCTGCCCCGATTTTGAGGGAGCGGGAAGAGGAAGAGCAGGAAGCAGCCCCGATTTTGAGGGAGCGGGAAGAAGAAGAGCAGGAGACTGCCCCGATTCTGAGAGAGCAGGAAGAAGAGCAGGAAACTGCCCCGATTCTGAGGGAGCGGGAAGAAGAAGAGCAGGAAGCAGCCCCGATTCTGAGAGAGCAGGAAGAAGAAGAGCAGGAAACTGCCCCGATTCTGAGGGAACGGGAAGAAGAAGAGCAGGAGACCGCCCCGATTCTGAGGGAGCAGGAAGAAGAAGAGCAGGAGACCGCCCCGATTCTGAGGGAGCAGGAAGAAGTGCCGAAACCTGTTTCCTTTACTGAGCCTCCTCCTCCCGTTTCCTTCCAACACGAAGAAGAGCCGGAAGAAGCTGAGGAGCCTGCAATCATGTCGGCTGTGAGGAATGAACCTGTATTTGAGGATGATTCAGCAGAAGTGCAGGAAGAGCCAAAAGATGATAACGAGCCGGTTTTCCCTGCGTTCACTCTGACTCCGCATGCAGAAAAACCAAAAATTGCGGAACAGCCCTTCCTTCAAAAAGAAGAGCAGCCAGAGGCCGAGCCGCTTCTCCGTCAGAGCGATCATGAGGCGGCAGAAGACGAAGATGAGCCTGCGGTTTTTCAAGAAGAGCAGGCGCCCGTTTATCGTGAGTTCGTTCCGGAACAGCAGGAAGAGGAGTTTTACAGCGCTCCTAAGCTGCTTGAAGAAGAGGCTCAGGATGAAGTAGGGTTCGAAATTGAGGTAAGGAAGATGGCGCCGCCGGAGGAGGAAACCGGGAAGCCTCTCGATTTGTCTTTTCAGTTTTCCAAACTGCCGCCTGAGGAGCCGGCGCAAGCTGAACCGCCTGAGCCGCTTAAGTCTGAAAGAAAGAATGAAGAAGCGGCACCGGGAACCGAGCAGAAGGAAAATGACAACTCTCATTACTTGACAAAATTATTTACAAGGGAAGAAGAAAAGTTTTCAAGAATGAAAATTTGTATCGTACAGCAGCAAGATACTATCGACCGGGTGTGTGAACGATATGACATAACAACCCAGCAGCTCATCAGAACGAATGCTTTATCGTTTGATGACGAGCTTGAAGAAGGTCAGCTTCTGTATATACCTGAATATAATAACAGCCATGCGTAAGCACAAAGAGGCCGTAAAAATGTGGTGAATGGAATGGAAGCAGTCCAATCAGTGCTTCAGGAATACGGGCTGGCGGCTGAGTATATTGAGCCTGTCAGCCCGCATGTTTGGAAGGTCTACTCAAACTACGGCATTTTTGCTTTGAAACAGCTCAAGCCGGCCCGCAGCAGTGAATTTACGGATCTTATGATTGAAATTGAGGAGAAAGGCTACCGATCATTTGTGCCGATCTGCCGCACGTATGCCGGCGATTTTTTTGCGGGAAGACAGACGGAGAATTCTTATTATTTAATGCCTTGGCTTCAGTACGATCAGGAAGAGGAACGGGATCAAAAACATGTTTACCTTTTTAAAGAGGTCGCGAAGCTCCATTCTGCGACTGTGCGGGACATCCAAATCCGGACTGAAGATATCAGCGGCTTTTATGAAGCAACGAAAAGAGATTGGGAAAATGATAAGCTTGTCTATGAACAATTCGCCGACCGGGCGGAAAAAGAGTGGTATCTTTCACCTTTTGAACTGCAGGCTGTTACGTATCTTACAGAAACGGTTTCCGCCGTCAATTTTGCTCTGGAACGTCTGGAAGAATGGTTTGACGCGGCAAAGGATCATGACAAGACGAGAGCGGTGATCAACCACGGCAGCTTATCGAGCCGCCACTTTCTGTATAATGATGCGGGATCGGGCTTTTTCACGAATTTCGAGAAAGCTGCGCTGGGCCCTCCGCAAAACGACCTGCTCGGCTTTTACTCCAGAATGTTCAGAAGCTATCCGAAAGCATGCCCGGAGTGTCTGGACTGGTTTTATACGTATCACAAATCATTCCCGCTCCGTGAAGCGGAAATCAGCCTGTTTCTCAGCTATATGGCTTATCCGTCCGCCATGTACAAAGTGCTGAAACGGTATCAGACCGGCCAAAGGGGCTCTGAAAAAGAAGAGTGCACGCAATTATTAAGAGCGTTTTGGCAGATGAAAAATGTTGAGCCTTTTCTCATGAAGGTTCATCAGATTGAGCGGGAGAAAAAAATAAAAGCGGAAAACGAGTCCTCTTCATAACGGGACTCGTTTTTTTATATCCATTCCAAATGCAGAGCGCACGCTAAAAACAGCAGGATGGCAAGCAGCAGGACATCAAAAGTCGTCGGAAAGAAAATCGTCCTGATCCCCTGAAAGATCGTAATCGGGATAATGACTTGCACGGATACAAGGCGGACCTGTCTGGCCCACTGGGGGAGCGAATAAGAATTGAATTTTTTTCTCACGGGCAATTCCTCCTCACATTCGCCTTTCTATGTATCGTATGTAAGGGAAAGGGCGGGGTGCATGCCCATTTATGTATGACGGCAGCGGTTTTTGGAAAAGATGATTGACGAATCAAAAACACTTTTACTATAATAAAGAACATAATAAATAAGATCATGAGCTGATATAAATACACCTGCTTTGAACGGGAAGAGTACAAGAAAGACGCATGAAGAGAGAGAAGCTACTGTGCTGAAAGGCTTCTTATGCCGTCTCATTGGAAGGTCGCCCGGGAGCATAATTTCTTGAACATACAGTAGAGAAATTCGGGCCGCACCCGTTATCCGTTTAAGTGCATGAACAAATCTGTTCATGAAAAAAGGTGGTACCGCGAAAGAGCTTTTCGTCCTTTATCAGGATGAAGGCTCTTTTTTAGTTGCTCAGCCATTTCTAAACATGCTGGAGGGTTATCATGGATACAAATGAACAAACAATGCCGACAAAATATGATCCGTCTGCGATTGAAAAAGGCCGCTATGATTTTTGGCTGAAAGGAAAATATTTTGAAGCGGGCGGCGATCAAACGAAACAGCCATATTCTGTCGTTATTCCGCCGCCGAACGTGACGGGCAGGCTGCACCTCGGACATGCGTGGGATACGACGCTGCAAGATATCGTTACGCGTATGAAACGCATGCAGGGCTATGACGTGCTCTGGCTTCCGGGCATGGACCACGCCGGCATCGCCACTCAGGCAAAAGTCGAAGCGAAGCTCCGCGAACAGGGCACAAGCCGTTATGACCTCGGCCGTGAAAAGTTTTTAGAAGAAACGTGGAAGTGGAAGGAAGAGTATGCTGATTTCATCCGCAGCCAATGGGCTAAGATGGGACTCGGACTCGATTATTCACGCGAACGTTTTACTCTTGATGAAGGGCTGAACAAAGCCGTGCGGGAAGTATTCGTCAAGCTGTACAAAAAAGGCTTGATTTACAGAGGCGAATATATCATCAACTGGGACCCTGCCACAAAAACGGCTTTATCCGATATTGAAGTGATTTACAAAGACGTACAGGGTGCGTTTTATCATTTGCGCTACCCGTTAGCAGACGGTTCAGGCTCAATTGAAATCGCGACCACCCGTCCGGAAACGATGCTTGGCGACACGGCTGTCGCGGTTCATCCTGAAGATGAGCGCTACAAGCACTTAATCGGCAAAACGGTGATTCTGCCGATTACAAACCGTGAAATTCCGATTGTCGGCGATGATTATGTTGATATGGAATTCGGATCAGGAGCCGTTAAAATCACGCCTGCCCATGACCCGAATGATTTTGAACTCGGAAACCGCCACAATTTAGAGCGGATTCTCGTCATGAATGAAGACGGAACAATGAATGAAAAAGCGCTGCAATATAACGGCATGGACCGGTTTGAATGCCGCAAAAAACTCGTCAAAGATCTTCAGGAATCCGGTGTTCTCTTTAAAATCGAAGACCATATGCATTCTGTCGGACATAGTGAGAGAAGCGGCGCCGTTGTTGAGCCGTACCTGTCCACACAATGGTTTGTCAAAATGCAGCCGCTGGCCGATGCTGCGGTTGACCTTCAGTCAAAAGAAGAGAAAGTTCACTTCGTTCCAGACCGTTTCGAGAAAACGTACCTGCACTGGATGGAAAATATCCGTGATTGGTGTATTTCCCGTCAGCTGTGGTGGGGCCACCGCATCCCGGCTTGGTATCATAAAGAAACAAAAGAAGTGTACGTCGGCCTTGAGGCGCCTGAGGACAGTGAAAATTGGGAACAGGATTCAGACGTACTTGATACATGGTTCAGCTCCGCGCTTTGGCCGTTTTCTACAATGGGCTGGCCTGATGAAAACGCTGAAGACTTTAAGCGGTATTACTCAACCGATGTTCTTGTAACGGGATATGACATCATTTTCTTCTGGGTATCCCGGATGATTTTCCAAGGTCTTGAGTTTACCGGCGAGCGTCCGTTCAAAGACGTGCTGATTCACGGCTTAATCCGTGACGAGCAGGGCAGAAAAATGAGTAAATCCCTTGGGAACGGCGTGGACCCGATGGATGTCATCGACAAGTACGGAGCGGATTCCCTGCGCTATTTCCTGGCAACCGGAAGTTCACCGGGACAGGATCTCCGTTTCAGCTATGAAAAAGTGGAATCCACATGGAATTTCGCAAATAAAATTTGGAACGCCTCCCGTTTTGCATTAATGAACATGGACGGCATGACGTATGACGAGCTTGATCTGTCCGGTGAAAAATCAGTTGCTGATAAGTGGATCCTCACAAGATTGAATGAAACGATAGAAGACGTAACCCAGCTTGCGGATCGTTATGAATTCGGTGAAGTCGGACGCCACCTGTACAACTTTATCTGGGACGATGTGTGCGACTGGTATATCGAAATGGCGAAGCTTCCGCTGTACGGGGAAGATGAAGCGGCGAAGAAAACAACCCGTTCTGTTCTGGCATACGTGCTTGACCAGACGATGCGTCTTCTTCACCCGTTTATGCCATTCTTAACGGAAGAAATCTGGCAGCACCTTCCTCATGAAGGCGAGTCAATCACGATCAGCTCTTGGCCGGTTCCGGTGCCGGAGCATACGGATAAAGAGGCAGCGGCGGTTATGAAACTGCTCGTTGAATTAATCCGTTCTGTCCGCAATATCCGGAGCGAAGTCAACACGCCGATGAGCAAGCAGGTTGAGCTTTATATTAAAACAGCTACCGAAGACATTGCCGGCCGCCTTGAGAAGAACCGTTCTTACGTTGAACGCTTTACGAATCCGAGCACGCTGAAAATCGGGACGGATATCACTGCGGCAGACAAAGCGATGACAGCGGTCGTCACCGGAGCGGAAGTCATTCTGCCGCTTGAAGGGCTGATTAACATTGATGAGGAGATCGCCCGTCTGCAAAAAGAATTCGACAAGCTGACAAAAGAAGTCGAACGCGTTCAGAAAAAACTCGGCAACGAAGGATTCATTAAAAAAGCTCCTGAGCATGTCATTGAAGAAGAACGCGGAAAAGAGAAAGACTACACGGCAAAACGCGAAGCTGTCCGGCAGCGGATTGCAGAGCTGAAAGGCTGATAAAACAGCGGGGCGGTTTCCTAAGAAACCGCCTTGTCGTATAAAAGAGGGGATTTCATTGTTTAATACGTACAAAGAAGCGATCAGCTGGATTCATGGCAGACTCAAGTTCGGCGTTAAGCCGGGCCTTCTCCGTATGGAAAAGCTGATGGAAAAACTGGAACACCCGGAAAAGAACATTCGCGCCATTCATGTGGCGGGCACAAACGGCAAAGGATCAACCGTCGCTTTTATCCGTTCCGTGCTTCAAGAAGCCGGTTATAAAGTCGGCACGTTCACATCGCCTTACATCATTACGTTTAATGAGCGTATCAGCGTCAACGGCACGCCGATTTCTGATGAGGAATGGAGAACGCTCGTTAATGACATAAAACTGATAGTCGATGAGCTTGATAAGACCGATGCCGGAACGGTGACAGAATTTGAAATCATTACAGCGTGTGCATTTTTATATTTTGCGAAGCGGGCTGATATCGATTTTGTCATTTTTGAAGCGGGGCTCGGCGGCACATTTGATTCAACCAATATTGTGAATCCGCTCCTGTCGGTCATTACAAGTATCGGACATGACCATATGGCGATTTTAGGCAATACCATCGAGGAGATCGCCGGGCAGAAAGCCGGTATCATTAAAAATTCCATTCCGGTCATTACGGGCGTCAATCAGCCGGAAGCACTCGGCGTTATTGAAGCGGAAGCCGAAAAAAAGCAGGCTCCGTATCAGTCACTATATAAAACGTGCAGACTGTTTAATGAAGCGGCGCTTCCGTCCGGTGAAAGTTTTTCGCTGGAAACGGAAACGAAATGTTATGAAAACATTCAAACGTCGCTGATCGGCATTCACCAAAGGCAGAATGCGGCATTGGCGATATTGGCCGCTGAATGGCTGAATCGTCTGGAAGCCGCAGCCATTTCTGAAGAAGCGATACGAAACGGCCTGAAAAAAGCATCGTGGCCGGGCCGGTTTGAACGTCTTCAAAGCCTCCCTTTAGTGTTTGCGGACGGCGCCCATAACGAAGAGGGCGTTGAAACGCTGACAGAAACGATCCGGCAGCGCTTTGCCGGTAAAAACGTCCATGTCGTATTCAGCGCATTAAAAGACAAACCGTATCAGGAAATGATTAAAAAGCTTGAAGCCGAAGCAGACTCCATTCACTTTGTATCATTTGACTTTCCGCGTGCTTCAAGCGCCGAAGCCCTTTATAACGCAAGCAGTCTAGCGGATAAGAGTTTCGATGAGAACCCGGACAGTGTGAAAGAGTGGATTGAACAAAAAGATGGTGCGGATGATGTCATCATCATTACCGGCTCCTTATATTTTATTTCAGAAATGAGAAAGCGGCTTATCTGACAGCCCCTCGGATGCCCGACGGACCATTTTCCGGTTTTGCCGGGTGTTTTTATGCTGAAAATATATTTTCAGCCATTTCAGTCATGGTGTTTTTCTTTGCTATAATCTGAGCCAGATTGATAGTAAAGGTGTGGTCTGAGTGCTTTTGATTCTGTTTTTTCTAGGCTTGATTTTCGGTTCTTTTTTTTATACAGCAGCGTGCCGTATCCCGCTGCGAATCTCGGTTATTTCGCCGCGTTCAGCCTGTTCGTTTTGCCGCTTGCCGCTCTCCTGGGGGGAGCTTGTGCCCGTCGTTTCCTATATTCTGCAAAGAGGCAGATGCAGAAACTGCCGTGCGAAGCTGTCGGTTATGTATCCGGCGGCGGAATGCTGGACGGCATGTTTATTCACGGCTGCAGGCTTTCATTTCGGTTTCTCAAAAGAACTGTTAGTCGCGCTGTTATTTCTGTCTCTGCTCATGATTGTTACTATGACGGATCTGCAATATATGCTGATTCCTGACAAAGTTCTGCTGTTTTTTCTTCCGCTTTTCATCGCCGGGCGTATGTTTTCTCCGCTGGATTCATGGTATGCAGGGTTTGCCGGAGCCGTTTGCGGATTTTTTCTGCTTGTTTTTATCATGTTTGTCAGTAAAGGAGGCATCGGCGCAGGTGATGTGAAACTGTTTGGGGTGATCGGCCTGACGCTCGGCGTAAAGCTCGTGCTCATTGCATTCTTTCTTTCCGTTATGATCGGAGCCGTATACGGTATGTGCGCCGCAGCCCGGGGCAGGCTTGGTAAAAAGCAGCCATTTCCGTTTGCGCCGGCCATCTCAGCCGGGAGCGCTTTGAGTTATTTATACGGTGAAGAGCTGTTTTCGTTTTACATCAAGCTCGCTTCAGGAGGGGCTTGAAAAATTTGGCGAACGTTTTTTGGACAAGACGACAAAAGTCTTGTTCTTTTTTTTTTCGCCTATGCTAAAGTGTGAACCATGATCAGTTCAAGGTACGGCCAAGACGAATGCAAGGGGGAAGAGACGTTGAAAAAAAGGAAGAGCAAAAAGCACAGCAAAGCAAAAAACAATGCCCTTAAAGTAACCATTAACGGACAAGAAGAAACGATGTATGGACAAGAAGATGTGAAAGAAGGCGGGGAGAAAACCGTCACATTTTCAAATTGGGAGGAAACAAAAAAGGCGGAGCAGGAGACCGCTGCATCCCATGAAGATCCGAAAGAAGAAGATTTCAATTGGGATCATGAGAAGAATTCTGAGGTATTTGAAGATGACCCGAAAGTCGTTCCGCCATACCAGAAGAAAAAAAACGGCCCTCACTTTCCGAAAAAAAAGCAGCCGTCTTCTCCAGTTAAAAAAGCGGTCACGACAATTGCCGTTGCGGCTGTTTTAGGCACCGGGCTCGGCCTTGTCGCCTTAAATATGTCGGGAAGTAAAGAAGCCTCCGCTCCGGCATCAGCTGACAAAGGTTCACAAGGGCAGACGGCGAAAGCGGGAGATGTTTCTAAAGACAAATCTGAAACAGCCGGCACAGGAGATGCGGAATCTTCAGAGGGAAACTATAAAACATATGCGGTGCAGGCCGGAAAATTTTCATCAGAAAAAGGAGCGCAAACGCTTGTTGACCAGCTGACTGAAAAAGGATACTCGGCCGTCTCTCTGGCTAAAGAAGATGGATACACATACGTGATCGCCGGGCTTGCAGCGGAAAAAAGCCTATCACAGCAATTGGGTCAGACACTGATAGACCATGATTTTGAGGCTTGGGGCGGAAAAGAGCTCAGCTTTGCGGTCGATTCAGGGCTGGAAGACTCTTTTAAACAAGCATCTGAGCTCTCAGCTAAAGCGATTACCGGCAAAGATCTTTCAAAAACGGAAGTGGCTGAAGCGGCAAAAGCGGCAGACGGTGCAGACGCCGCTGACAAAAAGCAGAAAGAGGCCGTGCTTCAAGCGCTGAAAGAACTGGAAACGTCGGGTTCAGAATCCGGCTGGAAAGCCCAAAAAGAGCTTTTAAGTGTTGTAAAATAGTATCTCATTTCCCGTCATCCGGCGGGATTTTTTATTTTGTCATCAAAAAGTTATTTTTCTGAAATTGTGGTTGCCCGTTTGATTTGGTAGGATAGACAAGTATCTTTTTTTCTTAAGCAAACCCTGAAAGGATGACAATCATGACAAAACGCTTAATACTCGCATCACAATCTCCGCGAAGAAAAGAACTCCTTACTCTTCTTCAGATTCCTTACAGCATTATTGCAAGCCGCACAGAAGAAAAATTAAATCGAAACCTTTCGCCGGAAGAAAACGTCCAATGTTTGGCCGAGCAAAAAGCCGGTGCTGTATTGGCCGAAAATCCCGATGCAGTCGTTATCGGGGCTGACACGATGGTGTGCATAGACGGCGAATGCCTCGGCAAACCGCATGACAGAGAAGAAGCGGCACACATGCTGCGGAGGCTTTCCGGCCGAAGCCATCAAGTCATTACGGCGGTCAGCATTCAGACGCATGACCGGAAAGAAACGTTCTGTGACACGACGGAAGTGACGTTTTGGCCGCTCAGTGAAGACGACATACAGCTCTACATTGAAACAAAAGAACCGATGGATAAAGCAGGTGCATACGGCATCCAAGGAAAAGGCGCGCTTTTAGTGAAAAAAATAGACGGTGATTTTTATTCTGTCGTCGGGCTTCCTGTCGCTAAAACAATGAGAGCCTTGAAAGAATTTAATATAAAAGCTTGATGTTCAAACCGGGAAGGGGAACAAGGAGGGGTTGATCATCCGTGATCTGCCGTTAAAATTAAGAGATTTCCCCGAAAAAGAAAAACCGAGAGAGCGGCTTCTGCACTTCGGAGCCGAACATCTCTCTAACAATGAATTGCTCGCCATCCTGCTGCGGACGGGAACGAAACATGAGTCCGTCATGAACCTCGCTCACCGGCTGCTGCGGACGTTTGACGGGCTGCGACTGTTAAAAGGCGCCTCTGCCCAGGAGCTTTCCAGCATTCCGGGAATCGGCACGGTGAAAGCCGTTCAGATTCTTGCCGCAATTGAGCTGGGGAGCCGCATTCATAAGACATCCGCCGGGGAGCATTGCGTCATCCGCTCTCCGGAAGACGGGGCGAAGTATGTGATGGAGGATATGCGCTTTTTATCCCAGGAGCATTTTGTCTGTTTATATTTAAATACCAAAAATCAAGTCATTCATAAACGCACCGTTTTTATCGGAAGTCTGAATTCATCTATTGTCCACCCGCGGGAGGTGTTTAAAGAAGCTTTCAAACGATCCGCCGCGTCCTTCATTTGTGTTCACAATCATCCTTCAGGAGATCCTACACCGAGCAGGGAAGATATAGAGGTAACCAGGCGGCTTTTTGAGTGCGGAAATTTAATCGGCATCGAGCTGCTGGATCATTTGGTCATTGGTGACAAAAAATTTGTGAGTTTAAAGGAAAAAGGATATTTGTAACACTTTTTTTTTCGTTGATTTAAGATATAATAGATTTTATGAGTTTTTCCCTTTAGGGTATTTTTGCTTTAAGAAAGGAAGATACATACATATGTTCGGAATTGGTACAAGAGACCTTGGTATAGATTTGGGAACCGCGAATACGCTTGTGTTTGTTAAAGGAAAAGGAATCGTAGTGAGAGAGCCGTCTGTCGTTGCTCTGCAAACGGATACGAAGTCCATCGTTGCGGTCGGTAACGATGCGAAAAACATGATCGGAAGAACTCCGGGCAACGTGGTTGCGCTCCGTCCGATGAAAGACGGCGTTATCGCTGACTATGAAACAACTGCGACAATGATGAAATACTACATTAATCAGGCTGTGAAAAATAAAGGATTGTTTGCGAGAAAGCCTTACGTTATGGTGTGTGTGCCGTCAGGTATTACGGCCGTTGAAGAACGGGCGGTCATCGACGCGACAAGACAAGCGGGCGCACGTGACGCTTATCCGATTGAAGAACCGTTTGCGGCAGCAATCGGCGCGAATCTTCCGGTATGGGAGCCGACGGGCAGCATGGTCGTTGATATCGGCGGCGGAACAACTGAAGTAGCGATCATTTCTTTAGGCGGCATTGTCACGTCTCAGTCAATCCGCGTAGCCGGTGACGAAATGGACGACTCAATCATCAGCTATATCAGAAAAACATATAATCTGATGATCGGTGACCGTACGGCGGAAGCTATTAAAATGGAGATCGGTTCAGCAGAAACCGGTGAAGAAAATGCGTCAATGGAAATCCGCGGCCGCGATCTTCTGACAGGTCTGCCGAAAACGATCGAAATCACGGGAACGGAAATTGCAAATGCACTGCGTGATACAGTTCTCTCAATCGTTGACGCGGTGAAGAGCACGCTTGAAAAAACACCGCCTGAGCTGGCCGCTGATATTATGGACAGAGGTATTGTATTAACAGGGGGAGGCGCCCTGCTCCGCAATCTCGACAAAGTCATCAGCGACGAAACGAAAATGCCTGTTCTTATCGCTGAAGATCCGCTGGATTGTGTTGCGATCGGCACTGGAAAAGCACTGGAGCACATCCATCTTTTCAAAGGAAAAACAAGATAATCAGGAGTTAAATAGAAGAGGTGTATCACGATGCCGAACAAACGGTTAATGCTATTACTTCTGTGTATTATCATATTGGTGGCTATGATTGGATTCTCGCTGAAGAACGGCCGTAATACCACCTGGCCTGAAAAGCTGATCGGTGATACGACGGGAGTATTTCAAAACATTTTTCACACGCCTGCCGAATATTTTGCAGGGTTCTTCGGGGACATAAAAGACCTGAAAAACACGTACAAGGAAAACGAACGCTTAAGACAAAAGCTGGACGGACAGACACAATATGAAGCGAAGCTCCAAGAACTCAAAGATGAAAACAAGAAGCTGCGTGATGAACTCGGGCATGTCAAATCAATTTCTGACTATGATCCGATTTTAGCGACCGTTATCGCCAGAAACCCTGATCAATGGTACAAGCAGATCATGATCAATAAGGGAACGAAGCAGAAAGTGGCCAAAGACATGGCTGTCACGAACGAAAAGGGTGCGCTGGTCGGGAAGATCAAAAGCAGCGGACTCAACAGTTTCACATCCGCCGTTCAGCTGCTGAGCGATGTTGACCGCAATAACAGAGTGGCCACCAAAATCTCCGGCAAAAAGGGCAGCAAAGGCTACGGTTTAATTGAAGGGTATGATAAAAAGAAGCAGACTCTGAAAATGACCATCCTTGAGCCGGATGAAAAACGTGAAGTGAAAAAAGGCGACCTCGTGGAGACATCCGGAACGGGCGGCGTATTTCCTCAAGGACTGACGGTCGGGGAAGTGACCGATGTAGAATCAGATGCTTACGGCCTGACGAAAATCGCTTACGTGAAACCGGCTGCCGACCTGTACGATCTTGACCATGTCATCGTCGTGAACCGAAGCGTAGCAACAGGGGAGGAAGGATCGTGAAACGTTTCCTTCTCCCTTTGATTATGATTTTGGTCTTTTGTGCGGAAAGCATCTATACGGATCTGGTGCGTTTTCCTTTCGTTTCCGTCGAGCAGCAGGTCGTTCCGCATTTTCTTTTGCTTGCGCTGATTTTTATGTCCGCTTATATCAACCAAAAGCATGCGGTGATCTACGGTTTGATTTTCGGATTTCTTTATGACATCAATTATACGGGTGTTTTAGGCGTTTATATGTTTGGTTTTGCCGGTTTATGCTATCTGGCGGCTAAAGCGTTTAAAGTGCTGCAGACAAACGCCCTGATGGTCATTCTGGTCGCGGTGCTGAGCGTATGTGTGCTTGAATTTTACGTCTACGGCATTCAGACGTTAATCCGCAGCGGCACAATGACATTTAACGATTTTGTCATTCAGAGGTTCTTGCCGACCGCTTTGCTGAATATTGCGGGAGCCGTTATATTAGTCCTGCCCTTCAGGCTGTTTTATATAAGTCTGAAGAAAGAATTAAGAGATGAGTAAAAAGGATTTTATCTTTTTTTGACGAAAAGAGTATGTTGTTGAGGTGAACATTGATGAAGACCAAAAAGCAGCAATATGTAACAATAAAAGGAACAAAAAACGGCTTAACATTGCATCTGGATGATGCGTGTTCTTTTGATGAGCTTCTCGATGGTCTTCAAAACATGCTGTCGATTGAACAATATACTGATGGCAAAGGCCAAAAAATCAGTGTTCATATTAAACTCGGGCATCGGTATCTGTATCAGGAACAGGCAGAGCAGCTGACTGATCTGATCGCGTCAAAGAAAGATTTAGTCGTGCATTCAATTGACAGTGAAGTCATCGCCAAAGAAGAAGCGCAGCGGATGAAAGAGGAGCAGGAAATTGTTTCTGTTTCCAAAATCGTCCGTTCGGGCCAGGTGCTTCACGTGACGGGAGATTTGCTTTTAATCGGAGATGTGAATCCCGGCGGTACGATCAGAGCCGGAGGAAATATATTTGTTCTCGGTTCATTAAAAGGGATTGCCCACGCGGGTTATAACGGAAATAACCGGGCTGTGATCGCCGCATCAGAAATGATGCCGACACAATTGAGGATCAATCACGTGTTAAATCGCTCCCCAGACCACATTCAAAAAGGGAACGACATGGAATGTGCTTATTTAGATACTGACGGAAATATGGTCATTGAACGCCTTCAGCAATTGGCTCATTTAAGACCTGATCTAACAAGGCTTGAGGGAGGAATGTGAAATTGGGTGAGGCTATCGTAATAACTTCGGGAAAAGGCGGAGTAGGTAAAACAACAACATCTGCAAACCTCGGTACCGCCTTAGCCATTTTAGGGAAGCGCGTCTGTTTGGTAGACACAGATATCGGACTGCGCAACCTTGATGTCGTAATGGGTCTTGAAAACAGAATTATTTACGACTTAGTAGATGTAATTGAAGGCAGATGCAAGACGCATCAGGCGCTTGTCAAAGACAAACGTTTTGATGATCTGCTTCATTTAATGCCGGCTGCCCAGACAAGCGACAAGACGGCTGTTGTCCCTGAGCAGATCAAATCGCTTGTGCAGGAGCTTAAGCAGGAATTTGATTATGTCATTATTGATTGTCCGGCCGGAATTGAACAAGGCTATAAAAATGCCGTCTCCGGAGCTGATAAGGCGATTGTTGTGACGACGCCGGAAATATCAGCGGTGCGGGACGCTGACCGCATTATCGGACTTTTGGAGCAGGAAGATATTGAACCGCCGCGCCTTATCGTGAACCGCATCAGAAATCACCTGATGAAAAACGGTGACACGATGGATGTGGATGAAGTTGTTCATCATCTGTCTATTGATCTCCTCGGAATCGTTGCTGACGATGATGAAGTGATCAGGGCTTCAAATATCGGCGAACCGATTGCCATGAATTCCAAAAACCGCGCCAGCATTGCGTACCGCAATATCGCCCGGCGCATTTTAGGAGAATCCGTTCCTTTGCAGGTGCTTGAAGAGCAGCAAAAAGGGATGATGGCGAAAATCAAGTCATTTTTCGGCGTGCGTTCATAATATATACCAAAATACAAAGATCTGATGAAGCCCAGCTTATCAGGTCTTTTTTGTTTTTCAAGAGCGCATATTTGCAATGGACAAGACATAGGATGTACAAACCCAACGATTGCAAAGGATGATGGCGATGAGTCACAGAGCTGATGAAATTAGAAAAAGACTGGCCAAAAGAAGAAAACAGCGGCCTGAATCAAAACGGACTTTCGTTCAAAACGCCCAAACGCAGAATTTTCCCGCGTGGCAGACGGTCAAGGAGCAGGAAAAGCACAAGCTTCTACCGGACTACGAATATCAAACGGAACACCCGCCCGAATTTAACGGACGGCATCCATTGATCAGTGCTCATTCTATTATTTTAAAATGCCTGCTGGCCGCCTGTCTCGTACTGATCTCCGCTATTGCCTATAAAACTGACAAACAGCCGCTGAGTCAGATCAAACCGGCGATCGCACAAACCTTTCAAAAAGAATTTCAGTTTGCTGCCGTAAGCAATTGGTTCGTATCTTCCTTCGGAAACCCGCTCGCTTTTCTTACGCCGGGAACGAAAAAGAAGGACGGTCAGGTGGCGGTCAGTCAGGATATGGCCGTTCCTGCCGCGGGGAAAATCCAGCAGGACTTTCAAAATAACGGAGAAGGCGTCGTCGTCGAAACCGCCAGCGAAGCCATTGACAGCGTAAAAGAAGGCTACATTATGGAAGTGAGCAAAGATAAAAAAACAGGGCTGACGGTGAAGGTGCAGCACGCCGACAATACCAGCAGCATTTACGGCCGGCTAAAAGATGTTAACGTTTCATTGTACGACTTTGTCGATAAAGGGAAAAAGATCGGTTCGATCAAGCTCAACGATAAAAGTAAAGGCCAGTACTATTTCGCGATCCAGGATGGCGATAAATTCATAGATCCGATCCAGGTGATCACATTTGATGAATAAATGGCTCATCCTCCTTTTTAAAATTCATGTCCATCCTTTTCTTTGGATTATCATGGGGCTTGGTCTTATGACGGGGCACATCAAAGCGCTGCTGTGTCTTTTGCTGGTCGTATCCGTTCATGAGCTGGGACATGCTGCTCTGGCTGTGTTTTTTTCGTGGCGCATTAAACGAATCTTTCTGCTCCCTTTCGGCGGGACGGTTGAGGTGGAGGAGCACGGAAACCGGCCGCTTAAAGAGGAATTCGCGGTCATTCTGGCGGGCCCGCTTCAGCATGTGTGGCTTCAGGCGGCAGCCTGGCTCTTTTTCATGTCAGGCTTTGCAAGTGAGCAGACATTTGAGATGTTTACCTTTTATAATCTCTCCATTCTTTTCATCAATCTTTTGCCGATCTGGCCGCTTGACGGCGGAAAGTTCGTGTTTTTATACTTCTCTAAACAAATGGCTTTTCAAAAAGCGCATCTCCTCAGCCTGCAGACATCGGCCGTTTCCGCGCTTTTGCTCTGCTGCTGGATTGTGCTGGCCGTCCCCCTTCAGGTCAGCGCATGGGTGCTGTTCGTCTTTCTCGCCGCTTCTTTATGGGATGAATACCGGAAGCGGCATTATATTCAGCTGAGGTTTCTTTTGGAGAGATACTACGGCAAAAACCGCGATGTCGCCATGCTGCATCCTTTGACGGTCGCGGCCGACGCCAAAGTAAAGCATGTCATGGCCGAATTCAAACGGGGATGCAAGCACCCCATTATCGTTGAAAAAGCCGGCGAAAAGCTCAGCCAGCTCGATGAAAATGAAGTGCTTCATGCGTATTTTGCCGATAAACGGACAGATTCCTCTATGGAAGACCTGCTGCTGCCTTACTAGAAATAGATTGACATATCCTTTTGGTTCTGATATATTTTTTAATGTTATGGATGTAGCACCAATGCTACAACCGCTCGGGACAGGTGATAAGAGCTTTAAAGCCCCCTGTTGCTGGCGAGTCTTAGTCTAATAGGAGGTGCAGAGAATGTACGCAATCATTAAAACAGGCGGAAAACAAATCAAAGTTGAAGAAGGTCAAACTGTTTACATCGAAAAACTTGCTGCTGAAGCAGGTGAAACAGTGACGTTTGAAGACGTATTGTTTGTTGGCGGAGACAGCGTGAAAGTCGGCAACCCAACAGTTGCAGGCGCGACAGTTACAGCTAAAGTTGAAAAACAAGGCCGTGCGAAAAAAATCACTGTTTTCCGTTACAAGCCAAAGAAAAATGTTCATAAAAAACAAGGTCATCGTCAGCCTTATACTAAATTGACAATCGAAAAAATCAACGCGTAAGCATGATTGAGGCAACAATTCGAAGATCCCGGAATGACGGGGGCATATTGTCCTTTGAAATGACGGGACATGCCGATTTTGCTGAACATGGACGAGATCTCGTATGCGCCGGGGTCACGGCTGTCGTTTTCGGAGCGGTCAATGCGGTTATCGCGCTGGCTCCTCTCGAACCGATTCTTGATATAGGCGAGGACGGGGGTTATTTCTACTTTGAATTCCCTGAAGCCGCTGATCAGGAAGCTTTGCAAAAAGCGCAGCTGCTGATTGAAGGCATGATTGTTTCTCTTGAAACGATCGAGCGGGATTACAGTGAACACTTACGGTTGACTGCAAACCAAATATAGGAGGTGAGTTACATGCTTAGATTAGATCTTCAGTTTTTCGCTTCTAAAAAAGGTGTAGGTTCTACAAAGAACGGACGTGACTCTGAATCTAAACGTTTAGGCGCTAAACGTGCAGACGGTCAATTCGTAACAGGCGGATCTATCCTTTACCGTCAACGCGGAACGAAAATCTACCCAGGTGAAAACGTGGGCCGCGGAGGAGATGACACTCTTTTTGCTAAAATCGACGGAACTGTTAAATTCGAACGTTTCGGCCGTGACCGCAAAAAAGTGAGCGTATATCCTGTAGCTCAATAATGACACAAAAAACTCCGGTCGTTGACTGGAGTTTTTTTTGCAGTAAGCGGAGTAACATCAAGAATGAAAAGCAGAGGATGCGTGAGTGAACCCCGCCTTGAATGAGGACATCAGCTTCCCATACCCACTGGATATGTTCCCCAAGCAGTGATACCAAAAATGTTTCTGCCTGGCATCCGCATTGTATGCGATCCGAAAAAGGAACATGATGAACCAGGAAAAACAAGTGTTTTTTTAACAAAGCCTTCTCTGTTATAATTCATAGTACACACTTATCAAGACTCCTAAAAAGAAATTAAACGATTGGGAGTGCGAAAATGAAGGATGTATCGAAGAAACAAGAAGAACCTGTAAGCGATGCGGCTCTGATCAATGAGCTGATCCAATTAATGGGCCATTTCCGTCATGATTGGATGAATAAGCTGCAGCTGATAAAAGGAAACTTAAGTTTGCAGAAGTATGACAGGGTCGTTGAAATTATTGACGAAATGGTCATAGATGCAAAGCACGAATCAAAGCTCTCAAACCTGAAAACCCCGCACTTGGCGTTTGACTTTCTTACATTTAATTGGAAGTCCCGTTATATGAGGCTCGAATACGAAGTGCTCGGAGAAATTAAAGATTTATCGGCATATGATCAAAAGCTGTCGAACCTGATGAGAAAACTGTTTCATCTGTTCGGTCTGGCGGTAAACAATGAAAGTGAAAATCATCTGACCGTATCGCTGCAGACGGATCACCCTGACAGACAGCTTATTGTATATCTCGATTTTCATGGAACGATTGCAAATGCAGATGTGTTTGATGAATTTCGCAAATCCCGGCATGAGGACTTTGATGTCATGCAATTTGAGCTGACCGGCCATGAATGTGTGGCCGAAATTGGAATGAACTAGCGGTTTTTTACGGTTTAGAACGGAGGATATTATGTTTGTAGATCAGGTGAAAGTATATGTAAAAGGCGGCGACGGCGGTAACGGAATGGTTGCGTTCCGCCGTGAAAAATATGTGCCGAAAGGCGGGCCTGCCGGCGGTGACGGAGGTAATGGAGGCGACGTCGTTTTTGAGGTTGATGAAGGACTGCGCACGCTCATGGACTTCCGGTACCAGCGGCATTTCAAAGCGATACGCGGCGAGCACGGCATGTCTAAAAACCAGCACGGCAGAAATGCGGACGATATGGTTGTTAAAGTTCCGCCCGGCACAGTCGTAACGGATGACGATACAAAACAGGTCATTGCCGATCTGACTGAGCACGGGCAGCGTGCCGTCATCGCAAAAGGCGGACGCGGCGGACGCGGAAATACCCGCTTTGCGACACCGGCCAACCCGGCACCGCAGCTGTCAGAGCACGGAGAGCCCGGAAAAGAGCGCTATATCGTGCTTGAACTGAAAGTGCTTGCAGACGTAGGTCTCGTCGGCTTCCCGAGCGTCGGAAAATCTACGCTTCTGTCTGTCGTTTCATCGGCAAAGCCGAAAATCGCCGATTATCATTTTACAACGCTTGTTCCGAATCTGGGCATGGTGGAAACGGATGACGGAAGAAGCTTCGTCATGGCGGATCTGCCCGGTTTGATTGAAGGAGCGCATGAAGGAGTCGGCTTAGGCCACCAATTTCTCCGCCATATCGAACGGACGCGCGTCATCGTTCACGTCATTGACATGTCAGCGATGGAAGGCCGTGATCCGTATGAGGATTATGTCACCATTAATCAGGAGCTCAGTGAATATAATCTGCGGCTGACGGAGCGTCCGCAAATTATCGTTGCGAATAAAATGGACATGCCCGAAGCGGCTGAAAATCTTAAAGCGTTTAAAGAAAAGCTTCAGGATGATCACCCTGTCTTTCCGATCAGCGCGGTGACGAGAGAAGGGCTCCGCGATCTTCTGTTTGAAGTCGCCAACCAGCTGGAAACAACGCCTGAATTCCCGCTGTATGATGAAGAAGAACTGGCGGAAAACCGCGTGATGTACACGATGGAAGATGAAGAAATTCCATTTAACATTACCCGTGATCCGGACGGCGCGTTTGTGCTTTCAGGTGACAGCCTGGAACGCCTCTTTAAAATGACTGACTTCTCCCGTGACGAATCCGTCAAGCGTTTTGCAAGACAGATGCGCGGTATGGGCGTTGATGAAGCGCTCAGAGAACGCGGTGCTAAAGACGGCGATATCATCCGGCTTCTGGAATTTGAATTTGAATTTATTGATTAAAAAAACGGAGAGCTTGCAATGCAGGCTCTCTGATGTAAAAGGGAGGGGTGCAGGTGAAAGAAGAGACATTTTATTTAGTGCGTGAAGACGTTCTGCCTGATGCGATGCGGAAAACCCTTGAAGTCAAAAAGCTGCTCGACAGAAAAAAGGCTGAATCGGTTGCAGATGCTGTGCAGAAAGTTGATTTAAGCAGAAGCGCTTTTTACAAATACCGAGATGCGGTTTTCCCTTTTTACACGATGGTTAAAGAACAAATAATCACACTTTTCTTTCATTTGGAGGATCGGTCAGGCGCGTTATCCCAGCTTTTGCAGGCGGTGGCTGACTCAGGAAGCAACGTGCTTTCCATTCACCAGACGATTCCGCTTCAGGGCAGGGCGAATGTCACGCTCTCAATCAGTACGTCCGCAATGGAAGAAAACATTCATACGTTAATGAATAAACTGAGAAAATTTGATTTTATAGAAAAAGTTGAGATCTTAGGGTCAGGCGCGTAAGGAGAGAAGAGACATGAAAGTCGGTTATTTAGGGCCAGAAGCCACATTTACACATCTAGCAGTCAGTTCCTGCTTTCAAAACAGCGTGACACAAGCACCTTATCAAACAATACCGGCATGCATGGATGCGGCGGTTGCGGGAGAAGTTGATCTTGCATTTGTTCCTTTGGAAAACGCGCTGGAAGGCTCGGTTAACTTAACGATTGACTATTTGATTCATGAGCAGCCTCTTGCGATCGTGGGGGAAATGACGCTGCCGATTCACCAGCATCTGCTCGTTCACCCTTCGAGAGAAAATGAGTGGAAAAAGCTTGAGAAAATTTATTCTCATTCCCATGCGATTGCGCAATGCCACAAATTTCTTCACCGGCATTTTTCGTCCGTTCCTTATGAGTATGCGAAGTCAACAGGTGCGGCTGCCAAGTATGTCAGTGAGCATTCGGACCTTCCGATCGGCGTGATTGCAAATGAAATGGCCGCCGCTACATACGGATTGAGCATCGTGAAGCGGGATATTCAGGATTATCAGGACAACCACACGAGATTTGTCATTCTTTCACCTGAAAAAGACGTCTCATTCGAAGTGAATGCGAAACTGTCTTCACGGCCGAAAACGACGATGATGGTAACGCTTCCCCAAGATGACCAATCAGGTGCGCTGCACAGGGTGCTGTCCGCTTTTTCATGGAGAAACCTGAATTTATCAAAGATCGAATCGCGCCCGACAAAAACGGGTCTCGGCAACTATTTCTTTATTATTGATATTGAACAGGCGATGGATCAGGTTCTCATTCCCGGTGCCGTTCAAGAGATGGAAGCCCTCGGCTGCCGGGTCAAGCTTCTGGGAACATATCAATCCTATTCGATATAAAAAAAGCCCTTCAGGGGGCTTTTTTTTAATCTTTTATTAAAATACCCGCGTCGTCCAGCGCTTGGCAGGCTTGGTCAATCCGCTCTTTTGTCGGGGCGCTTAACGTATGGAGGTGCACGCCTCCGGTCAGCTGTGAAAGGTAAGCGGCATTTGTCGAGTTAATGTGATCCATGAATTGTTTGACTTCTTTCCGTGTACTGACTCTTATGGCGGCGGTTAAATCGCCGTATACGGGGTGTTCAATTATGACGTCCTTTATGGTGACGCCTTCATCGACAATGAGTGCAAGCTCTTCTTCCGTCCGCTCCGGGCCGTGCAGACAGGCGACAATCCGTTCGGCATTTTTTTCGCCGCCGGCATTCATGCTGATGTATAAGTAGCCTTGGCTCGTCGCGATAATCGGCTCGTTTTTTGCTTTCAAAAGCGATATGTCCTGCACGATCACCTGTCTTGAGACATTTGCTTTTTTGGCCAATTCGCCTCCTGTTAATGGCGAGCCGGCTTCTTTCAGCCAATGAAGCAGCATGTCGCGTCTTTTCTCCCCAGTAAGCTTCGTTCCTTCTGTCAAATTGCTGATTCTCCTTTCTTTTGCTCCCATAGCGCCGTAAATGTATGTATCAGCATATCGAGCTGTTCACATGTTGTTTCGTTTCCGAATGAGATCCGGAAAAACTGCCGCGCTTCCCGTTCGGTTTTTCCCAGCGCCTTCATAGCTGAAGAAGGGCCGTGGCTGCCGGCGGAACATGCGCTCCCGGTTGAGATGCAAATATCGTTACGATTACATTCTAACATAATATATTGTCCTTCAAAGGAGTGAAAAAAACACCCGACAATGTGGGGCAGGCATTCACCGCCGGTTTCTTCCTCTGAAAATGAAATGGGGAGGCCTTGACGCCGAATTTGGTCATACAAATAATTCCTCAGCCTGTCAGCATGCTCACGGTGTTCCTCCATATGTTTCACTGCATACTCGGCAGCAGCGGTAAAAGCGCCGATGGCCGGCACATTCACCGTACCGGGCCTGAACCCGTTTTCATGCACGGTATGCGGATAAACCGGGTTCCAGCTGACACCGGGCCGAATGTAAACAGCCCCGGTGCCTTTCGGGCCGTATACTTTATGACCGGAGACGGAAAGGGCGTCGATTCCCTCCTGATCCGCATCAATCGGCAGTTTGCCGAAACTTTGAACACAATCGCAATGCAGCAAAATGTTTCTCTGGTGAAGAAAAGCGGCCAGACGATTCACAGGCTGGATGAGGCCGGTTTCTGAATTGGCGTGCTGTATGGAAACAAGCCCCGTGTCAGGACGGATATGAGCCGCCAGTATGTCCTCGGTTATAAGGCCGTTTTCGTCGGGATATATGATGGTGACATTAATTCCACGGTCAGCTAAAAACGCCGCGGCATTATGGATCGAATGGTGTTCCATTGCGGTCGTAATAAAATGTTTTTTGTGATCGGGCAGGCCGTGCAGCAATGATTGGACGGCCAGGATGTTCGCTTCCGTTCCGCCGCTTGTAAAGTAAATGCCGTCTGCCGCTCCGCCGATCAATTTGCCTGCAGAATGTCTGCAATATTCCAGCACGTCCGCCGCTCTTCCTCCGGCGTCATGAAGGCTGCTTGCATTGCCGTATACCTCTGTGCTGAGATGCTGAAAGACTTTCGCGGCTTCTTTGCTTAAAGGCGCTCCCGCCGCGTAATCAAGATAAATCATACAGCCCGTCTCCTATCCGTTTATGTTAAAAAAAAGCTTGAGTTTATTTTATCGTTGTGTAAATATAGGTGTCAAGACAGGTGTAAACATAACAGGAGGGTGATGTATGTCTGAAAAAACAATTATCGTCATTGGTTCGGGGACGGCGGCCCTTGCCTGTGCTTCCTCATTTCCTCCGTCATACCAAGTGACCGTCATCACAAAGAGAAACGTAACGAACAGCAATTCGCATTATGCTCAAGGCGGGATTGCTGTTTCATATGCAAAAGATGACTCTATAGAATCCCATGTGAACGATACACTGTATGCGGGATGCGGACACAATGACGTGACAGCCGTGCGGCATTTGCTGAAAAGCGGACAAACCATGATAAACAGGCTGATAGAAGGCCATTTCCCTTTTGATACGAAGTCGGACGGGACGTTTTGTCTCGGCAGGGAAGGCGCTCATTCCAAAAGGAGAATTCTGCACGCCGGGGGAGATGCGACCGGACGAATGTTAGTTGAGTTTCTGGTTCAGCAGCTGAGGGACGGCATACGGATCATTGAACACGAGACGGTTGTTGATCTGCTGATTGAACACGGACGATGCGCAGGCGTTGCCGTAAAGGATGCTTCAGGCGCTGTTTCTTACAGAAGAGCGGATTGTGTAGTGCTTGCATCAGGCGGCTGCGGCAGTCTGTACCAATATCACACAAATGATTCCGCCATAACGGGAGACGGCATCACTCTTGCCTTCCGCGCGGGAGCTGAGATCACGGATATGGAGTTCACCCAGTTCCACCCGACCCTCCTTGTGAAAAACGGGACTGTGTACGGCCTGGTTTCTGAAGCAGTGAGGGGAGAAGGCGGATATTTAGCGGATCGCTTCGGGCGCAGGATCATGGCTGGCAGACACGCGCTTGAAGATTTGGCGCCCCGGGATGTGGTTTCACGGGCGATTTATGAAGAAATGATGAAAGAAAATCCTGTTTTTATAAATTGCAGCCGAATAGCCGATTTTAAGAAACGTTTTCCGAACATAACAGAAATTTGTCAAACAGCCGGTGTTGATCTTGAAAGCGGGATTCCTGTAGCACCCGGAATGCATTTTTTAATGGGCGGAGTAAAAGCCGATACCTGGGGGAAAACGTCCGTGCCTGATTTGTACGCCATAGGCGAGACCGCCTGCACAGGATTGCACGGGGCGAACCGCCTTGCGAGCAACTCACTGCTGGAAGCGCTGGCAAGCGGGAAACGATGTGCTGAACATATCATTCAAACGCCGTTAAACGGAAGATATAAAAAAACCCCGAAGAAATCTGACGTCATCTTAGAAGTGCCGGACACAGCGCTTCATGTGCTCCAAGCCAAAATGACAACCGGAGCGGGCATCGTCAGGGAAAAAGAAAACCTGCAGGCGCTGGCATCCTGGCTTAACAACGTATCTGTGCGTCATATAAATGTGAAGGAAATCACAATAGAACAAGCCGAGCTATCCTGCCTATGGAAGACTGCGCAACTTGTTGTGACCTCAGCCCTTATTCGGGAAGAAAGCAGGGGGGCTCATTTTCGCGCTGATTTTCCCGGGACGGAGAAAGAGTGGCACGGAAAACAAATTATTCATTCAACATCTGGAACAGCTATCAGAAAAAACGAAAGGATTGGGGAACTATGGACATTCTGCAGCTGAAACAAATGCTGACTCATTTTTTTCAGGAAGATATCGGAACGGGTGATGCGACGTCACAAGCGATTTTTTCTGATCAGCAATGTAAAGCGCGAATCATCGCAAAAACAGACGGCGTGTTTGCCGGAGAAGCCGTTATCCGTGAAGGATGGAAGCTTTTACACGATGATATCCGCATCCGCTCCCTGAAAAAAGACGGAGAACGGATGAAAAAAGGAGACGTGCTCGCTGAAATAGAAGGCCAGGCGGCGGCACTTCTTACGGGGGAGCGGGTCATTCTGAATCTCATACAAAGAATGTCAGGCATTGCGACAATGACGGATGAGGCCAAAAGGCGTCTTGATGATCCGACTATCAAGCTTTGTGATACGAGAAAAACGACACCCGGGCTCAGAATGCTGGAAAAATACGCCGTTCGGGTCGGAGGCGGCTTTAATCATCGTTTCGGCTTATATGACGGCATCATGATAAAAGATAATCATATTGCCGCCTGCGGATCGATAAGGGCGGCCATGGAGCGGGCAAGAAAAACGGCGGGGCAGATGCTTGCGGTGGAAGTCGAAATCGAATCCGAACAGCAGCTGCTCGAGGCAATAGAAGCGGGTGCAGACGTTATTATGTTTGACAACTGTCCGCCTGAGTCCGTCGGGCGTTTTGCAGGTATGACACCGGGCCATATCAAAACGGAAGCATCCGGAGGCATAACGCTCGACACGTTGCCCGCTTATAAAGGAACGGGGGTCCAATATATTTCACTCGGATTTCTGACTCATTCAGTAAAAAGCGCCGACATCAGCATGGATGTTGAGGCTGCGGAACAGGGGGATTTTTAAAATGTCTATTTTTGACGTGCTAACTGCATCAGCCGAAATGATGCCGAGCCATTATAAAGACATGAGCACAGGAGAAATGGAAAAGCGGGTCGCCGCCATTAAACGGGCTTTCGGAAAGCGCCTGTTCATTCCGGGGCATCACTATCAAAAAGACGAAGTAATACAATTCGCCGATACGGCAGGTGACTCTCTGCAGCTTGCTCAAGTGGCAGAAAAAAATAAAGAGGCGGAATATATTGTGTTTTGCGGCGTGCATTTTATGGCGGAAACCGCTGATATGCTGACTGATGATAACCAAACCGTCATTTTGCCCGACATGCGCGCCGGATGCTCGATGGCTGATATGGCAGATATTCAGCAGACGGACAAAGCATGGCAAGAGCTTCAAGAACTGTACGGTAACACCATCATTCCGTTAACATATGTTAACTCGACGGCGGAAATTAAAGCATTCGTCGGACGGCACGGAGGAGCGACCGTCACCTCTTCGAATGCCCGGAGTGTGCTGAAATGGGCTTTTAAACAAAAAGAGAGAATTTTATTTTTGCCGGATCAGCATTTAGGCAGAAATACGGCCTATGACCTCGGCATTCCGCTGACAGAAATGGCTGTATGGGACCCGGTGCAGAACCGATTGCTTACTGACCATCCGGAAAACATTAAGGTTATCCTTTGGAAAGGGCATTGCTCCGTACACGAAAAGTTTACAGCGGAAAATATTTCTCAGCTGCGGCAGCGGGATTCCGGCATCCGCATTATCGTTCATCCGGAATGTTCGTGGGAAGTGGTCTCGCTCAGTGACGACAGCGGGTCTACCAAATACATTATTGATACGATCGAACAGGCTGAACCGGGAAGCAAATGGGCGATCGGCACGGAAATGAATCTTGTTCAGCGCCTCATTCACTCGCATCCGGATAAACAGATTGAATCATTGAATCCCGATATGTGTCCGTGTCTGACAATGAACAGAATCGACCTGCCGCATTTATTGTGGTCGCTTGAGCAGCTTGAAAAAGGCGAGCCGAAAGGTGTCATTAAAGTTCCGGAAGCGGTTCGGACAGAAGCGCTTCGTGCTTTGAACAGAATGCTGAGTCATACGTAATCATAAAAATTTCCCCTCCTTCCCAAATTTTTTATCATCATGCCCAGTCCATCGGCATATAGTGTGAAGAAACGTATTGTAATGACAAATGTACCGTTCACGTTTTGTGCATAGGAGGGGAAAACGTTGAAAATTCATATCGTTCAAAAAGGCGATTCGCTCTGGAAAATAGCTGAAAAATACGGAGTTGATCTTGAAGAGTTAAAAAAACTGAATCATCAGCTTAGCAATCCAGACTTAATTATGCCTGGAATGAAGATAAAGGTGCCTTCAGAAGCCGTTCCGGTCAGAAAAGAACCTAAGGCCGGCTTCGGAACGTCTGCGCATAAGCATGAGCATCCATATGCCAAAGAAAAACCGAAATCAGTTGTGGACATTGAAGACACCATACCGGAAGAACCAAAGCCGTCAATTCCGTATGTGCCGCCAATCCCTGAAAAGCATGAAAATGTGCTGCCGGAAGCTGATATGAACCAATATTACCCGTCCAATCAGCTGTTTCAGCCGTGGTCGCCTCCTAAGCCGGAGGAACCGGTGACACATTTTGTCGAGCCGAAAGAAAAAGAGCATGACAATAACATTCCACAACAGGAGGAAATGATCAACATGGAAAACGCGAATTACCCGAATATGCCAAAGGCGCCTGAAGCCGGAAAGATGGAAGAAGAAAACGCCGCTTATCATCTGCCGAACATGCCAAACATTCCGAATGTCCCGTTTCCGAATATGCCGGCCGTTGAACCGTCTTTTATGCATTACCCGATGCCGTGCATGCCTTGTCCTTGTCCAGTTCCGGTGACACCGATGCTGCCGGGTTCGGGACTATGCCATCCGTGCTTCCCGGTAGGCGGAGGTTTCGGCGGTTTTGGAGGAGGTTTTGGAGGCTTTCCGGTCATGCCGATGCCGTTACCGTACGGATTCCATCATCCGGGATTTGGGCCGCAAGCGGGTTACGGTGAATTTGAAAACCAGGCCCATGAAAATGCAGAGCATTATGATGGTTCTGCATCTGGTTTCGGCGGTGCTCCGTACGGTCAAATGCCGTATTACGGCGGATATTCGTCACATTACGCAAACGCGCCTCATCATGATGGAAAATATAAGGATGATGATTGCGGCTGCCATGATTCACATCATCACCACCACCATCACCACGGTTCACATCACCATCACGCAAATATGCCTGTGCAGCCGTATCCGAATATGGGTGCAAACGCCGGATATTTTATGCCTTACGGCGGAGCAAATCCTAGTGCCGCGCCGAATCAGCCGAGTCCAAATCAAGTATTCGGACGGCCGGAGGAAGAAGAAGATTAATGTTTCGGGACGATGTATGTCGTTCCTTTTTTTATGTCCAACCGAGGAATGGACATAACTGACAAGCTTAAATCCGCCGCCCGCCGCACATCCTAAACATGAGCGGAAAACGCTCAAACAGCGATGAATCCACGGGGGGTTTTTCCATTGGGTAAAAAACTGATGACGATCGCGGGCGTTTTAGCCGTGACGGCAAGCTTAACGGCATGCGGAGCAAATAATGCCATGAATGACGGACGCTACAACCAGTCAACACGTCCGGTCGGATATTATTCGAATGATAATGGTAACGGCAGAGGCCAGTACGGCATGGACCATCAAGGACCCGTTTCTGAAATGATGGAAAACCGAAACGGCCGTCATAATACGACAAACGTGTCCGACCAGTACGCGCCTAATGACGGGGTTCCGTTAACGACGGACGGCACATATAACGGCCGAAATGCCAATACGCCGCCGGCAGCAATGTCTTATAATGGGTATGACAACGCCGAAAACATCAGGTTGGCGGCAAAAGTTGCAAACCGCGTGAAAAAAGTAAAAGGCGTACAGGATAGTCAGGTTATCGTGACTGACACGAGAGTCGTCATTGCCGTCAGAACAAATCATCCTTTTACGAAAACTGATGATAAACATGTCAAACATGCGGCCAAAAAATTCGCGGACGGCCGTACAATTCAAGTGTTTACCGACAACGCTACTTTTACAAAGCTGCAAGACATGAACAGAAACAGCCGTTAAACGGGACTGCCGGATGATTTCATCCGGCAGTATTTTTATGAATAAAGCTTCATCATTTCTTTACATATTCTTAAAACGCTCTTTATATTGCGGTGTTAACATAAAAGTAATAAAACGTAACGGAGGGGCCGGGATGAAAAAAACGGAGCATGACAAAAGCCGCGGAGCAAAAACTGTGTATCTGACCGTAAGGGGATACCGGCTCAAACTGACGCCCGGACAAATGAAACTGATTTCAGCCGGCCGGGCATAATCATCGCAGCAGCCCTCATTTAGAGAGCTGCTTTTTTCGGCTGAAACAGACAAATGAAAGAAAACGGTTAAGCACCGGCATCTTTGGTCAAACTAGCATCAAGAGTTTGATTGAATAAAGAGGTGTTATTGGTGAAACGAATTTGCGGTGCTCGTCTATTGTTTATGCTTATCTTATCGGCTGCAGTCCTGATTTGCGGAGGAAAAGGCGCATATGGGGCGGAGGTTGAGCATTACGGGCCGCTTCGGGTGCACGTCCAGCTGGAAAAGGTCTATCTGGACGGTGATGTCGGCATCGAACATACGGATGAAACCGTTTTAGCGATGGAGGATTTTTGGGCCTCATATGCCGGCTGGACGCTCGTTGAGCAGAAAAAAGGCTTCGTCCTTTTCCGTAAGCATGTTGATGACATTTCTCCGCTCAGTAAGGTTAACGGTTATATCGGCGTCACGGACGGGGGCGTCATCTCCACTTTTCACGGCCGTCCCGGATCGCTGGCCGAGCCGATTCAATCTTTCTTCCAGATTGATATAGAAAGACTGGAGAGCCGATTGCAAAAGCACTTGGAACACGGCATACCGTACAGGACAAAAGCGGAGTTTGAGAGCGTGATCGATCATATTAAGACTTACAGCGGCTGACTTTGACGCAAGACATGTGACACATGTCTTTTTTTTCTGAATGGAAGGTGTCAAAGCGAACATACGTTAACTTTTCTATAAGACTTTGGCTGTTTTTGTGTTACAATGATAAGCAGTCAAAGAGGTGAATAGGTGTGATTGAATTCGTGAAGGGGACGATTGATTATGTATCTCCCCAATACATCGTGATTGAAAACGGCGGAATCGGCTATCAGGTCTTCACTCCGAATCCGTTTATTTATAAGGTAAGCAATCAAGAGACCATTTTTACGTATCATCATATAAAAGAAGATGCCTTTTCTTTGTACGGTTTTTCAACCCGGGAAGAAAAAGCGCTTTTCACAAAGCTGCTGAACGTCACCGGCATCGGGCCGAAAGGGGCGCTCGCCATCCTCGGTTCCGGTGATCCCGGAGCCGTCATCGAAGCGATCGAACAGGAAGATGAAGCCTTTTTGGTGAAATTTCCGGGTGTGGGCAAAAAAACGGCGCGGCAGATTATTCTTGATTTGAAAGGCAAACTGGCCGACGTCGTGCCTGAAATGATTGACAACCTGTTCAATCATGAAGCGCGCATTGAAAAACAAGAGGCTGAAACGGCGCTTGACGAGGCGCTTGAAGCGCTCCGGGTTCTCGGCTACGCCGAAAAAGAAATTAAAAAAGTGCTTCCTCACTTAAAAGAGGAAACGGCGCTTTCAACAGATCAATATGTGAAAAAAGCATTGCAAAAATTATTAAAGTAAGGTGATGTTCATGGATGAACGGCTCGTTTCAAGTGAAGCAGACAGCCATGAATCAATAATCGAGCAAAGCCTCAGGCCGCAGAATCTCGCCCAGTATATCGGCCAAAAGAAGGTGAAAGAAAATCTGCGCGTGTTTATCGATGCGGCGAAAATGAGGCAGGAAACGCTGGACCACGTTCTTTTATACGGGCCTCCGGGTCTCGGGAAAACAACGCTTGCGTCTATCGTGGCCAATGAGATGGGTGTGGAGATGCGGACGACGTCAGGTCCCGCCATCGAAAGACCGGGGGATTTGGCAGCCATTTTGACGGCGCTCGAACCAGGGGATGTGCTGTTTATAGACGAAATTCACAGGCTGAACCGCTCAATTGAGGAAGTGCTGTACCCGGCGATGGAGGATTTCTGCCTTGATATTGTCATTGGAAAAGGCCCGTCCGCCCGCTCCGTCCGTCTCGACCTTCCCCCTTTTACGCTTGTAGGAGCGACGACAAGGGTCGGATTATTGACCGCACCGCTCAGAGACCGGTTCGGGGTGCTGTCGCGCCTTGAATACTATACGCAGGAAGAGCTGACAGATATCGTGTCAAGAACGGCTGACGTTTTTGAAGTGGATATCGAAAAAGCCCCGGCTCTGGAAATCGCCAGACGGTCAAGAGGAACGCCGCGGGTTGCAAACCGTCTGCTCAGAAGGGTGAGAGATTTTGCCCAGGTGCTCGGCGACAGCCGCATCACGGAAGAAATCGCTCACGACGCGCTCGAACGTCTTCAAGTCGATGCGCTCGGCCTTGACCATATCGACCATAAGCTGCTGATGGGCATGATCGAAAAATTCAGCGGCGGTCCCGTCGGTCTTGATACGATTTCCGCGACAATCGGCGAAGAACCGCATACAATAGAGGATGTGTACGAACCGTATCTGCTGCAGATCGGATTTCTTCAGAGGACGCCGAGGGGACGGGTCGTGACTCCGGCTGTGTATGAACATTTTCGATTGGAGGCGCCCGCCCGTGACTGACTTTCCGAAGGTTCTCATGGTTCTCGGTGCCGTTTTGCTTATTGCCGGCGCAGTCTGGCACTTTGTCGGAAGGCTGCCCGGAGATATTTTCGTTAAGAAGGGAAATGTTACATTTTTCTTTCCCGTTGTCACTTGTATTGTGATCAGTGTGATACTATCCATTCTGCTTAATTTTTTCGGCAGAATGAAATAACAATAGACAGAATTAAGGTGAAATGATGAAAGTCGATTTATTTGATTTTGAACTGCCTGAACGCCTCATTGCCCAAGTGCCGCTTAAAGAGCGTGACGCATCGCGGCTGATGGTGCTCGACAAACAGACGGGCGGGCTGACGGACAGTTCATTTAAAGAGATTGTAAGCTTTTTTAATGAAGGGGATTGCCTCGTCTTGAACAATACCCGTGTGCTGCCTGCAAGATTATTCGGCACAAAAGAAGATACGGGAGCGAAAGTGGAGCTTCTGTTATTAAAACAGGAAGAAAATGATACATGGGAAACGCTCGTAAAGCCGGCGAAACGCGTAAAAAAAGGAACGGTCCTGACATTTGGCGACGGCCGGCTGACAGCGGTCTGCACGGAGGAGCTTGATCACGGAGGCAGAAAAATAGAATTCCGGTATGACGGGATTTTTTACGAAGTGCTTGAATCACTCGGTGAAATGCCGCTGCCTCCTTATATTAAAGAGCAGCTTGATGATAAAGAACGGTATCAGACCGTCTTTTCAAAAGAAATCGGATCTGCCGCAGCTCCGACGGCCGGACTTCATTTTACGGAAGAGATTCTGGACGAGCTGAAGCAAAAAGGTGTGCGGATTGAATTTATCACACTTCATGTGGGACTCGGCACATTCCGACCGGTCAGTGCGGATGATGTGGAAGAGCATAACATGCACGCGGAATTTTATGAAATGACGGAAGAAACCGCCGCCTCTTTAAACGAGGTCAGAAAGGCGGGAGGGCGTATCGTGTCGGTCGGGACGACATCAACGCGCACCCTGGAAACCATCGCCGGCGAGCATGCCGGCGAATTTACCGCTTCAAGCGGCTGGACGTCCATCTTCATTTATCCGGGATATGAATTTAAGGCGATTGACGGCATGATCACCAATTTTCATCTGCCGAAATCTTCCCTTATTATGCTCGTTTCTGCGCTTGCCGGCAGAGAGCATGTTCTTTCCGCCTACCGTCATGCGGTAGAAGAGGAATATCGTTTCTTCAGCTTTGGCGACGCCATGCTGATTATCTAATTTGAATGACAGGAGGCCTCATACAAAGTGGCTGAACAACCGATACGTTATGAATTTATAAAGGAATGCAAACAAACGGGAGCGCGCCTGGGCAGAGTCCATACGCCCCACGGCTCCTTTGAGACGCCTGTATTTATGCCGGTCGGCACGCTTGCTACGGTAAAGACGATGTCTCCGGACGAGCTGAAATCTATGGATGCGGGCATTATTTTAAGCAATACGTACCATTTATGGCTCCGCCCGGGACATGACATTGTAAAAGAAGCGGGCGGGCTTCATAAGTTTATGAACTGGGACCGCGCGATTTTAACGGATTCCGGCGGTTTTCAGGTCTTTTCATTGAGCAAGTTTCGTAATATAGAAGAAGAAGGCGTTCATTTCCGCAATCACTTAAACGGAGACAAGCTGTTTTTATCTCCGGAAAAAGCGATGGAAATTCAAAACGCCCTCGGCTCTGATATCATGATGGCGTTTGATGAGTGTCCGCCGTATCCGGCAGAGTATGATTACATGAAACGCTCTGTGGAACGGACCAGCCGCTGGGCGGAACGCTGCCTGGAGGCGCACGGGCGCTCAGGTGAGCAGGGGCTGTTCGGAATCGTACAGGGCGGAGAATACGAAGACCTGCGGACACAAAGTGCAAAAGACTTGGTTTCGCTTGATTTTCCGGGTTATGCCATAGGCGGGTTATCTGTCGGCGAGCCGAAGCACGTCATGAACCGAGTGCTTGAGTTTACAACTCCGCTTTTACCGAAGGACAAGCCGAGATATTTAATGGGTGTGGGTTCACCGGATGCCTTAATTGACGGCGCCATTCGCGGCGTGGATATGTTTGACTGCGTACTGCCCACCCGGATTGCCCGAAACGGCACGGTGTTTACGAATGAAGGGCGTCTGAATATGAAAAACGCCAAATATGAGCGTGATTTCCGTCCGATTGATGAAGAGTGCAGCTGCCATACATGCAAAAATTACTCCCGCGCTTACATCAGACATTTGATCCGCTGTAATGAAACGTTTGGAATTCGATTAACAACTTACCATAACCTTCATTTTCTGTTACACTTAATGGAGCAGGTCAGACAAGCCATCCGGGAGGATCGTCTTGGTGATTTCCGAGAAGAGTTCTTTGAGCGTTACGGCTATAATAAGCCAAATGCGAAAAGCTTCTAAATAAAACCATTCTTGAAGGGAGGGAAACAGATGGGTACTTTAGGTACAATCGTTCCTATTATTTTAATGTTTGCAGTGCTTTATTTCCTGCTCATCCGTCCGCAGCAAAAGCAGCAGAAGGCCGTACGCCAGATGCAGGAAGAGCTGAAAAAAGGGGATTCAGTGGTGACAATCGGAGGATTGCACGGCACTGTTGAGTCAATTGATGAAAGCAAGGTCGTCATTAAAACAGGTGATAACACCCGTTTAACATTTGACCGCCGCGCAATCAGAGAAGCTTCCGCTGAATAACAGCGAAGCTCATACATACAAAAAAAGAGCGGAGAATCCGCTCTTTTTTTATTACGCTGATCTGCTTCCTTTCAAATTCACTCCGAAAATGCCGCCCAGCATACTGACTCCCAAAAAGCCGAGATGAAACAAAAGCTGACCGGATGTAAACGTTTTTCCGAACCCTAAATATTGAAACAGCAAGATAATTAATGAAAAACAGACGGCGGTTAACGCTCCGATCATCCAGCCTTTTTCCTTCGCTTTGCCGCCCGATATAAAACCGCCCGCAAATAAAGAAAGAAAAGAAAGCGCGGTGATCAGCCAGCTGAAAGATGATTCTTCCATTGAGGTAACCGTCAGTAAAAGCGAAATCGCCAAACTCGTAAGAAGCATCACCGCAAAGATAGCCACTAAGCCGTACAAGACGCCTCTTCCCACTTGTTTCGTTTCTTCCATTTTTATCTCCTCTCCGCTCTGCGGCCTGATATATGACAAGCCGGAGCCCGTCTTTTTCTAAATGTATTCTCTGAATGTTCGAATTAGACGTAAATGATGATGTTCAGCCCGTTTCTTACATAATTCAGAGCCGATGGCAAATGCTATGACCGTTGGAGGTGCGATATGGAAGATATTTTCATTATTACGTTTCGTACGATTGTGCTTTATTTTATCATTCTTGTGATTTTCAGACTGATGGGAAAACGGGAAATCGGAGAACTGAGCATTTTAGACCTTGTCGTCTCCATTATGATTGCCGAGATTGCCGTATTGGCAATTGAAAATGTAAAAGATAAGCTTTTGCATACGATTGTGCCGATTGTCGTTTTAATGATTATTCAAGTAAGCCTTGCTTTTATTTCGCTCAAAAGCCAAAAAATACGGCAGCTGCTTGACGGAAAACCCACCATTATTATAAAACAGGGAAAAATTGATGAACGGGCGATGAGATCGCAGCGCTACAATTTTGACGATCTTCTTATGCAGCTGAGGGAGAATAACATCGATAGAATCTCTGACGTGTCATATGCCATTTTGGAGTCTTCAGGCAAACTGTCGATCGTCAAAAAGAAAAACAATAAGGATAAGCAGATGGAAACATCGCTTATCGTTGACGGGGTCATTCAGAACGAGCATCTGGACAGAATCGGGAAAGATAAACACTGGCTCGAAAAAAATTTAGCAAAAAGAGGATATCGCGATCTTTCGGTTATATCATTCTGCACGTTTACGGACGGCGCTTTTTTTATTGATCTTAAAGATGAAAAAGGGGAGCCATGAATCGGTTTCACCGCGTGACGAACTTGCCGATGACCGGAATCCGGATCAGCTCTTCCCTTTTAATCAGCTTGAATAACAGAAGAAGCGCAATGTACAAAATCGCGGTCATTGCAATCCAGCCTGTGAGATTAACAGCCTCTGATCCTGAAAAATGAACGGCGTGCTTGATGATGCGGCTGACATAGCCGCAAATGAATATGACGGCAAAACAGAGCGCGTATTCTTTTATTTTAATGCTGATCGGAAGCACCTTGCTTACGGTGGCCGCATGCAGCAGGGTGACAAGAACCATCCCCGTTACAATCGCAAGTGCGGCGCCCATGATGCCCAAGGAAGGCCTGGTCGCCAAAACAAAAATTAGGCCAGTTTTGACAGCGGCGCCGATAAAACTGTTCATCATGGCGGCCCCGGCTAAATTGAGAGCCTGCAGCACCGCCTGAAGGGGCCCCTGAAAATAGTAAAGCAGAAAAAACGGCGCCATCACTTTAACAAATACCGCCGCATTAGTTGATCCGTACATGACGGACATCAGTTCATCAGCGAAAGAGAATAAAATAACCACCGAAATGCCTCCGCTTAAAAGACACAGCCTCATCGCCTGTTCCAGACGGTATTCGACAACTTGCAGCTTTTTTTGCTCCATTCCTTCACTGATCGCAGGAACAAGCGCCGTTGACAGAGAATAGGTTATAAAGCTGGGCAGCGTCAAAACCGTCATGGCAAATCCGGTCAGCTCCCCGTACTGGCTGGTGGCGGCAGCGGTGGCCACTCCCGCAATCGCAAGGCTTTGCGCGACGACAATAGGTTCAAAAAACCAAGATAAATTTCCGATGAAGCGGCTTCCGGTTGTCGGGAGCGACACGCTCATCAGCTGGCGGAAGGTTTCTTTTCCATTTGCGATCGACTTGAAAAATTGTTTTCTGATTCTGATTGTTTTATTTGCTTTAAAACAAATGAATAAATAAATAAGAGAGGCAAGCTCCCCGATGACAGACGAAATCATGGCTCCGGCTGCGGCATATTCAATCCCGTACGGCAGAAACACCGTCGTGCAGACTGCGACAAGTGAAATCCGCACGATCTGCTCAAGTACTTGGGAAAACGCCAGCGGGTTCATATTCTGCCTGCCCTGAAAGTAACCGCGCAGCACGCTGGAGATCGCGATAATCGGCACGACGGGCGTAATCGCCAGAAGCGGGTAAACCGTGCGCTGATCCGTCAGCATCGTTTCGGACATAATCGGCGCAAAGCATAAAAACAGCGGCGTGAAGATGAGACTTAATATCCCGGTGACGGTAAGCGACATCACTAAAATATGTTTCATTTTCTGCCGGTCCCCCCGCGCGCTCGCTTCAGCGACAAGTTTGCTGATGGCAACGGGGAGGCCGAATTGAGTCAAAGTGGTGGCCAAGAAAAATGTCGGGGCAGCCATCATGTATAAACCGACCCCTTCTTCACCGATAAACCGGGCGATAACCACCCGGTTGACAAAGCCGAGCATTCTCGTAATCATCCCGGCTGCGATGAGAATAAGAGTGCCCCTTAAAAAAGTCTGTTTTGCCATTTTATAAACCCCTGCCTTCTCAAACTACCTGGAATCATATACAATAAAGATATGCGCCGATGTCGTCCGAGCATGACAAGTCTTCGAGAAAAATGGAAAAAGGAGCGAGCGCCCAGTGGAGAAACATCCCGCCGAAATGTACAAAGATCATTTGCGGCCTTTCTTGTACAGTAAACTTGAAGAGTTCAAAATCCTCGGATACGATGATGTTGAGCACGAGAGTTTATGGTCATACTTAATACATAAAAAGTGGAAACAGAAAAAGGAACTGCCGCTGCATGAATTGGCCGGTCATATTTTATCAGTTAAAATTGGCGATTTTATGAACTATGCAACCGTTGAAGCTTTTAAGTCGTCTAATTGGCTGGAAAGCGATGAGGGTCAGGAAGCTTTAGATGAACTGCTGAGATAATGATTTGACGGCATAGGTTTAAGGAGGAAATACATAATGAAAAAAGGACGCTTGATTGCGTTTTTCCTGATCGTATTATTGATCGGCACAGGGCTGGGGTATTTTACAAAACCGGCTGCCAATAATATTACGTTAGGATTGGATTTACGCGGCGGGTTTGAAGTTCTGTACGATGTGCAGCCCGTCAAAAAAGGCGATAAAATCACAAAAGACGTGCTCGTCAGCACGGTGCAGGCGCTGAACCGCCGGGCTAACGTTCTCGGCGTAAGCGAGCCGAACATTCAGATTGAAGGAAATAACCGCATCCGCGTACAGCTGGCGGGCGTCACGAATCAGAACAGGGCGCGCGAAATTCTGTCAACGGAAGCGCAGCTCTCGTTCAGGGATACGAATGATAAAGAGCTGTTAAACGGCTCTGATCTCGTGGAAAACGGCGCGAAGCAAACCTTTGATCCGACGACGAACGAACCGATTGTCAGCGTTAAGCTGAAGGATGCGGATAAGTTCGGCGAAGTGACGAAAAAAGTCAAGAAAATGGCGCCTAATAATCAGCTTGTGATCTGGCTTGATTACCAAAAAGGCGATTCATTTAAAAAAGAAGTCGGCAAAAAACATCCGAAATATGTATCCGCTCCGAATGTGAGCCAGGAATTAAACACGAAGGATGTCACAATTGAAGGCCAGTTTACCGTTCAAAAAGCGAAGGATTTGGCCAATATTTTAAACGCGGGCGCGCTGCCTGTGAAACTGACCGAAAAATACTCTACTTCAGTAGGGGCGCAATTCGGACAGCAGGCTTTGCATGATACGGTAGAGGCCGGCATTATCGGTATTGCAATTGTTTTCTTATTTATGCTGCTTTATTACAGACTGCCTGGACTCATAGCGGTAATTACGCTTTCTGTATACGTGTATATTACGCTTCAAGTGTTTGACTGGATGCAGGCGGTGCTGACGCTTCCGGGTATTGCGGCGCTCATTTTGGGTGTCGGGATGGCGGTTGACGCCAACATCATCACCTATGAACGGATAAAAGAAGAATTGAAGCTCGGCAAATCCGTCCGCTCAGCTTTCCGTTCAGGGAACAGACGGTCATTCGCGACGATTTTCGATGCGAACATCACAACGATCATCGCAGCGGTCGTGCTCTTTATTTTCGGGACAAGCTCTGTAAAAGGGTTTGCGACGATGCTGATTTTGTCAATTCTGACAAGCTTTATTACAGCTGTCTTCCTTTCAAGATTCCTGCTCTCCCTTCTCGTGGAAAGCAGATGGCTTGACCGGAAAAAAAGCTGGTTCGGCGTCAAGAAAAAACATATTATGGACATTCAAAAAACGGATGAAAATACTGAACCGCATACGGCATTCCAAAAATGGGATTTCACGAGCAAGCGAAAATATTTCTTTATTTTCTCAAGCGCTGTAACCATTGCGGGAATTATCATCTTACTGGTCTTTAAGCTCAACCTGGGAATCGATTTTGCAAGCGGCGCGCGGATTGACGTGCAGAGCAATCATTCTTTGACGGCGCATCAGGTTGAAAAAGATTTTGATTCTCTCGGCATGGAGCCGGAAAACATCGTGCTTTCTGGTAAAGAGAACCATGTTGCCGCGGCCCGGTTTGTCGGAGAGCCATCTAAAGAAAAAATCGCTGAAATCAAAACGTACTTTAAGGACAAATACGGATCTGAACCGAACGTCAGCACGGTATCGCCGACAGTCGGAAAAGAACTGGCCCGTAATGCTTTATATGCTGTCGCCATTGCATCAATCGGCATCATTATTTACGTATCAATACGTTTCGAGTACAGAATGGCTATCGCCGCGATTGTATCCCTGCTGTATGACGCTTTCTTTATCGTCGCGTTTTTCAGCATTACAAGGCTGGAGGTCGATGTCACCTTTATCGCCGCTATTCTCACCATAATCGGTTACTCGATAAATGATACGATCGTTACATTTGACCGGATACGCGAGCAGATGAAAAAACGTAAGCCGAAGTCATTTGCCGATCTGGAACATATCGTGAATCTGAGCTTGCAGCAAACCTTTACACGTTCGATCAATACGGTCTTGACCGTTGTGATTGTTGTCGTCGTGCTGCTCATTTTGGGCTCATCGTCAATTACAAACTTCTCCGTCGCTTTATTGGTCGGTTTATTGACGGGCGTTTATTCCTCTCTTTACATCGCCGCGCAGCTGTGGCTTGTATGGAAAGGTAAAGAATTTAAAGGGAAAAAATCAATCGAAGAGTAAAATGGGAACAGGCTGTCTTCCGGAAGGCAGCCTGTTTTTTCAGGCCGCATTGAACTTAAAACCTGCATTTGCTATAATGACATACGCTTACATAATCAATCATCATTGTAAAAACATGTAGGAGGGTTCTTATGAACGTTCGTGAGTCGGAGCTTCCGGGCATCGGCCAGAAAGTAGAAGTCATTACGAAAAATCACGATAAAATCAGTATTATTCTTCATGATGACGGCAGAAAAGAGCTCTATTACTTCGATGAGAATGATCATGACGAATGCTTGGCATCCGTTGAATTTAACGACGAAGAGGCGAGGCAGATTTCCGCTATTTTAGGTGGTATGACGTATAAGCCGAAAGCGCTGGAATCTGTGGAAGTCGCGCTTGATGACCTCGTCATTGAGTGGTTTAAAGCCGAATCTCATGCACCGGCTGTCAGCCGTACAATCGGAGATTTGGAGATCAAGAAACATTACAACGTCCAGATTATTGCGATCGTAAAGAAAAACCGGCAAAAACAGCTGAGCCCCGGCATTGATACCGTAATTGAAGAAGGGGACACCCTCGTCATATCGGGAGAAAGGAGCGGACTGAAAAAGCTGGTCCGCGAGCAGTTAACGGCCCGGATTTCCTGAGACCGGGGTTTACTCCCGGGAAAATGGGGGAAAAGATAAGAATGAACAATTGGGGGCAGACGCATGAATAAACAATGGACTATTATATTCGCTTTACTATTTACTTTGATTGTCGCCATCTTTGCTGTCATTAACGTGCGGGCGGTTGAGGTTGATTATCTGTTCGGAACCGCTGAATGGCCGCTGATTTTAGTCATTTTAGGCTCTGTGTTAATGGGAGCGCTGATCGTGTTTTCGGCCGGTATCTTTCAAGTGATGAAGCTGAAGCGCGAAATTAAAATGCTGCGGAAAGAAAACAGATCCGCAGGTGAATTGACGGCTGATTCGGACGGCCAAAAAACAGCCGCGCCGCCGGAAGAAATGCTTGAAGAGAAAAAAGGATCAGAATAACATTTGAAACCCCTCAGTCCGCTCTAGTATAATAGGGTGGTTGAGGGGTGAATTTATGTTAGCGTCAAAAATGCGCTGGGAAATCCAGCAGCCGGATCAGGAAAAAGTCAAATCACTCACAGAACAATTGGACATAACACCTCTTGTGGCATCACTGCTTGTAAAAAGAGGTTTTGATACTGCCGAAAGCGCAAGGCTGTTTTTACATACAAAGGATGCAGACTTTTATGACCCGTATGAATTAAAGGGAATGCGGGAAGCAGTTGATCGGATAAAACTGGCGGTTTCTCAAGGGGAACCGATTATGATTTACGGAGATTACGATGCAGACGGCGTTACAAGCACGTCGGTGATGCTGACGGCACTCAGACAGCTGTCGGCGGACGTTGACTTTTATATTCCCGACCGTTTCACAGAAGGCTACGGCCCGAATGAACAAGCTTTCCGCTCCATAAAAGAGCGGGGATTTTCGCTGATCATTACAGTGGATACGGGAATCGCCGCCGTCCATGAAGCTGAAGTCGCAAAAGAGCTGGGCTTAGACGTCATTATTACCGACCACCATGAGCCGGGACCCGAGCTTCCTGACGTATTTGCGATCATCCACCCGAAGCAGCCGGGCTGCGGCTATCCGTTTAAAGAATTGGCCGGCGTCGGTGTGGCGTTTAAGCTTGCCCACGCGCTTACGGGTTCTTTGCCGGAAGCTATGCTGGACTTGGCGGCAATCGGTACGGTTGCAGATCTGGTGCCTCTTCATGATGAAAACAGATTAATTGCGTCACTCGGAATCGAAAGGCTTCGGACGACAAATCGGCCGGGCCTCAAAGCCCTGATTAAGCTTTCCGGCGGAGATATCGGACAAGCTGATGAGGAAACGATCGGATTTCAGGTCGCGCCAAGGCTCAATGCCGTCGGAAGAATAGAACAGGCCGATCCCGCCGTCCATCTGCTGATGACCGAAGATCAGTTTGAAGCGGAGGAACTGGCTTCGGATATTGACCGGCTGAATAAAGAGCGGCAGAAAATGGTGAAAACCATGACCGAAGAGGCTGTTGAAATGGTTCAGCAGCAAGGCGGAAACCCGTCTGCCATTGTAGTGGCAAAAGCCGGCTGGAACCCGGGAGTCGTCGGTATTGTCGCATCGAAGCTGGCTGAACGTTTTTACCGGCCCGCTGTTGTGCTTGGGATAGATGAGGAGCAGGGAATCGCTAAAGGGTCGGCGCGAAGCATCAGAGGCTTCAACCTGTTTACGAGCCTTTCACAGTGCAGAGACATTCTTCCTCATTTCGGCGGGCATCCGATGGCGGCAGGAATGACGTTGAAGGCTGAAGATGTGGCGGAATTAAGGGACAGGCTGAATCAAATGGCTGAAGAAACCCTTACGGAAGAGGATTTTATTCCCGTTCAGGAGGTTGATCTTGTCTGCGGCGTTGAAGACATAACCGTTGAAAGCATTACAGAATTGAATATGCTGTCGCCGTTCGGCATGCTTAACCCTAAACCGCATGTGATGGTGAAAAATGCGGTGCTTGATGATGTGCGCCTGATCGGAGCGAATAAAAACCACGTGAAAATGACGGTAAAAAGTGATTCCGCCGTCCTTGACTGCGTCGGCTTTAACAAAGGAGAGCTTGAAGCCGGAGTTGTCCCCGGATCAACGATTTCCATTGTCGGCGAGATGTCTATTAATGAATGGAACAACAGAAAGAAGCCCCAGCTGATGATTAAAGACGCTGCGGTGCCGGAATGGCAGCTTTTTGATATCAGGGGCAAGCGGACGTGGGAAGACACGGTCACCGCGCTGCCGAAGGAAAAACGGGTGCTCATCAGCTTTAACGAAAAAACCGCTCAGAAGCTCCATGCAAAAGAGCTGTCGGGCGAGCTGGCCGGTATCACTTCGGAATCCGAGGCGGAAGCTCTCCAGCTTGACGGAAAATATGCCGTTTTTCTGGATGTGCCGCCGTCAGCGGATCGCCTGCAGCATTTGCTTGACGGAAAGAAGCCGGAACGGATTTATTTTGTTTTTATCAATCATGAAGAACATTTCCTGTCCTCATTTCCATCGCGGAATGATTTCAAGTGGTTTTACGCATTTCTCTTGAAAAGGGGCGCTTTTGACTTCGGCAAGCATGGTTCAGAGCTTGCGAGACACAGAGGATGGTCAATTGACACAATCAATTTCATGACAAAGGTGTTTTTTGATCTCGGTTTTGTTAAAATAGAAGATGGTGTGCTGTCTGTCGTGAGCGGCGCGAAAAAACGCGACCTGGCAGATTCGCAAACCTATCAGGTAAAACAGCAGCTGATGGAATTAGACCAGAAGCTCAATTATTCCGCAGCCCATGAGCTGAAGGAATGGCTGAATAAGCTGATGAACCAAGGTTCAGAAGCTTATGAAAGTACGAGGAGGACATAGAACAGATGGATCTTAAAAAATACGTAACAATTGTGCCCGATTACCCGAAAGAAGGCGTACAATTTAAAGATATTACGACATTGATGGACAAAGGCGACGTATACCGTTACGCCACTGACCAAATTGTTGAATATGCAAAAGAAAAAGAAATTGATTTAGTTGTCGGGCCTGAAGCGCGCGGCTTTATTATCGGCTGTCCGGTTGCATACGCTCTCGGAGTGGGCTTTGCGCCGGTTCGGAAAGAAGGAAAACTTCCGCGTGAGGTCATTAAAGTCGATTACGGTTTGGAGTACGGAAAAGACGTACTGACGATTCATAAAGATGCAATTCTGCCGGGACAGCGCGTGCTGATTACTGATGACTTGCTTGCAACAGGCGGCACGATCGAAGCAACAATTAAGCTGGTCGAAGAACTGGGCGGCGTTGTAGCCGGTATTGCGTTCTTAATCGAGCTTTCTTACCTTGACGGCAGAGACAAGCTTGACGATTACGATATTTTAACATTAATGAAATATTAACCGCATATGGAAAAAAGCACTCGTGTCAGGGTGCTTTTTTCCTATTATTTCATCATCCTGACAGATTCTTTAGGTGTTTTGAACTTCTGCCCTTTACATCTCTCGTTTTTTTCTTGATAATAAACTAATACAGTTTACATTTAAAAAAGGTGATTCCATGGCGAACGAACAAGTATTGACTGCCGAGCAAGTAATAGATAAAGCGCGCACTTATCTGCCGGAGGAGCAGATTGCGTTTGTTGAGAAAGCTTACCTGTATGCGCAAAACGCGCATCGCGAACAGTACCGCAAATCAGGTGAGCCGTACATCATTCATCCGATTCAGGTGGCGGGGATCCTCGTCGATCTGGAAATGGACCCTTCCACAATTGCGGGCGGATTTCTGCATGATGTGGTAGAGGACACGGATGTCACCCTCGACGACCTGAAGGAAGCATTTTCTGAAGAAGTGGCGATGCTTGTCGACGGCGTGACGAAGCTCGGTAAAATTAAGTATAAATCTCAAGAGGAGCAGCAGGCGGAAAACCATCGAAAAATGTTTGTCGCTATGGCTCAGGATATCAGAGTCATATTGATCAAGCTGGCGGATCGCCTTCACAATATGCGGACGTTAAAGCATCTTCCGCAGGAAAAGCAGCGGAGAATTTCAAATGAGACGCTGGAAATTTTCGCTCCGCTGGCCCATCGGCTCGGGATTTCTAAAATCAAATGGGAGCTGGAAGACACCGCTCTCCGTTATTTGAATCCTCAGCAATATTACAGAATCGTCAACCTCATGAAGAAAAAGCGCGCGGAACGCGAACTTTATGTCGAAGAGGTTGTCAATGAAGTGAAAAAACGCGTCGAAGAAGTGAATATCAAAGCGGACTTTTCAGGACGTCCGAAGCACATCTACAGCATTTACCGCAAGATGGCGCTGCAAAATAAACAGTTCAATGAAATATATGATCTGCTCGCCGTCCGTATTCTTGTCGGAAGCATTAAAGACTGCTACGCCGTCCTCGGCATTATTCATACGTGCTGGAAGCCGATGCCGGGCAGATTCAAAGATTATATTGCGATGCCTAAGCCGAATATGTATCAGTCGCTGCATACGACCGTAATCGGGCCTAAAGGCGATCCGCTGGAAGTGCAGATCAGAACGTTTGAGATGCATGAGATCGCTGAATACGGGGTGGCCGCACACTGGGCATATAAAGAAGGCAAGGCTGCAAACGAAGAAGCGACATTTGAGAAAAAACTGTCCTGGTTCCGTGAAATTCTGGAATTCCAAAACGAGTCTACCGATGCGGAAGAATTTATGGAATCGCTGAAAATCGATCTGTTTTCTGACATGGTATACGTATTTACGCCAAAAGGCGATGTCATTGAACTGCCGTCAGGCTCTGTGCCGATTGATTTTTCCTACAGGATCCACTCGGAGATCGGCAACAAAACAATCGGGGCGAAAGTGAACGGAAAAATGGTGACGCTTGACCATAAGCTCCGGACGGGCGACATCGTCGAGATTCTGACGTCCAAGCATTCATACGGTCCGAGCCAAGACTGGGTCAAACTGGCGCAGACGTCCCAGGCGAAACACAAAATCCGCCAATTCTTTAAGAAACAGCGCCGTGAAGAAAACGTCGAAAAAGGCCGTGAGCTTGTCGAGAAAGAAATTAAAAATCTTGATTTTGAAGTGAAAGATGTTTTAACACTCGAAAATCTTCAAAAAGTTGCCGACAAGTTCAATTTCTCAAATGAAGAGGATATGTACGCGGCGGTCGGGTATAACGGCATTACCGCTCTTCAGGTGGCCAACAGGCTCACCGAAAAAGAACGGAAGCTGCGTGACCAGGAAGAGCAGGAAAAAATCGTTCAGGAAGTCACTTCCGAGCCGAAACATTATCCGCAAGGGAGAAAACGGGAAGCGGGTGTGCGCGTAAAAGGCATTGACAACCTTCTCGTCCGCTTGTCGAAATGCTGCAACCCGGTGCCGGGCGACCATATCGTCGGTTTTATTACAAAAGGGCGCGGTGTATCCGTTCACCGTGATGACTGTCCGAACGTCAAAACGAATGAAGCGCAGGAACGTCTGATCCCCGTTGAATGGGAGCATGAATCACAGGTTCAAAGACGCAAAGAATATAACGTTGAGATTGAGATTTTGGGGTATGACCGTCTCGGGCTTTTAAATGAGGTGCTCCAAGCCGTAAATGAAACGAAAACCAACATCTCCTCTGTCTCCGGCAAATCCGACCGCAATAAAGTCGCTACGATTCATATGGCGATTTTTATTCAAAACATCAATCATCTGCATAAAGTGGTCGAGCGGATTAAGCAGATCAGAGACATCTATTCAGTCCGCCGGGTAATGAACTAAAAGGAGCTTGCTATGAAATTAGTTGTTCAGCGTGTAACAGAAGCGAGTGTGACGGTTGACGGCGCTGTTGCCGGCCGGATCGGACCCGGTATTATGGCGCTTGTCGGCATCACTCATGAAGATACAGAAGAAGATGCCGCTTACTTGGCGGATAAAATCGTGAATCTTCGGATTTTTGATGATGAAAGCGGCAAGATGAATTTATCGCTTTTGGATACGGGCGGGGAGATTTTATCCGTTTCACAGTTTACGCTTTACGGCGAAACGAAGAAAGGGAGACGCCCGAATTTTATGAATGCGGCTAAACCGGATCAGGCTGTGCTCCTTTATGAAAAGTGGAACGAACTCCTTCGGGAAAAAGGAGTCAAAGTGGAAACCGGAATATTCGGAGCCATGATGGATGTTCAGCTGACGAATTCCGGGCCGATTACATTGATTATGGATTCTAAACAATAAAAAAGCTGCCGTTCGGCAGCTTTTTTTTATGATTGAAAATAATGTTCCAATCCGCTTTCAATTCCGTCTGTCACTTTTTCCTGATAAGAGCCGCTATGTATGATTGTTTCTTCTTGCGGTTGACTGAGATAGCCGAGCTCATACAGCATGGCAGGCCGTTTATTTTCCCTCAGGACGTAATAATCGCCAAACAGAACGCCGCGATCCGGGATAGGGGAACGCTTCACTACTTCAGAATGGACGTCTGAGGCAAGCTGGCGATCCTTAGACGGACTGTAATAATAAGCCGTGCTTCCCCGTGTTGACGTATCGGCATAGCTGTCATAGTGAATGCTGATAAAGGCATCCGCATTCCGGTAATGAGAGGTTGAAACCCTGGCCTGCAGGCTGATAAAAGTATCATCCTGTCTGGTGATATACACGTTTGCACCGGCCGCCCGCAGTTTTTGGGCCAGCAGCTTAGCGGTTTTAATGGTTACGTTTTTCTCAAACTTTCCGGAGTAGCCGATCGTTCCGCTGTCTTTTCCTCCGTGTCCGGGATCAACGACGATCGTTTTGTTTTTAAGTGAGCCGCTGCCGCCTGACGTGTCGGGAGAAGGTGCTTCACCTGTTTCCTCACCGCTTTTTGACGTTTGTACGACCCAGTTTGCCACATATGCGGTTTGTCCGTTTTCAAGCCGGACTTCATACCATTTGCCGCTTGAGCCGACAATCGGGTAGGCTGCGCCTTTATCTGCTCTTTTTACGATAGAAGCGGAAGTCGAGGCCGAGCTCCTTAAGTTGGTGCCGCCGTAAACAATATACGCTTTTTTCGAGGAGCCTGAGCCCGCAGAACCGTCTCCCGAGCCGGATGCGCTGTCCGATGAGTCAGAATCCTTTATGATGTAGTGGCTTGCTGCCCAGCCTTTTTGCCCGTTTGCTTCAATTTTCAGCCAGCCGTGGTCTTCACTTAAGATGGAAACCTTTGTTCCGCGTGATAATTTAGTCATAATCGCTGAATCATGTGACGCTGCACTTCTGACATTCAATGAAGAAACGCCGACAGTCCCGTTTTTTGACCCGCTTCGGGCCGAAGTTGCTTTCGTATCCGATCCGCCGCTGTCCGCGGTGACGTATTCGGAAGAAACCCATCCGGTTGTGCCTTGATAAGAAATGTTCACCCATCCGCTGTTCTTGTCAAGCACGGATGCATGTGCGCCTTGCGGAAGTTTGCCGATGACTTCATATGATGTCCCCGGGCCTTTTCTGATGCGGAGGTCAGGATCGGTGGAAGTGACCGTTCCGCTTGTTGCGGATGAATGGTCTGCTCCTCCGGCTGTTTTTGATATCAGCCAGGAAACGACCCATCCGGTTTTACCGGGGCTCAGCTGAAGCTGCACCCAGTCTCCCTCTTCTTTAGCGATCGGGTATCTTTCCCCTTTTTTTACTTCAGCCTTAATTCCATAGCTCAGGCCGGGACCGCCTCTGACATTGATCTTGTCTGTCGCGATGACCGCTTCTCCCTCTGCGGCGATTGCGGTGTGGAATGACGGAAGAAGCGCTGTGATGATGACGCCGCATAAAATAAGAGCAAGAGTTCTCTTCTTCATGGCTGTCCTCCTTTCTGAACTAACTAAAATACATTCTTGTATAATATCGTATTTTCCTTGCTGAATGTTAAATAAAAATAAAATGGTTTGTTTATACTAGTCATAAATACAGCGAAAAGGTGTGCAAATCATGAAATATCAACCAAAAATGGGACGCGCGCTGCACGATGCGGAAGGAAATCTGCACTTCAGTGATCAGAGCGATAGAGAAAAGGCGGGTTTTCTTGAAGAGACGGCGACGGAGTTCGGTCTTTTATCGAAAGATGCGGTCGCAAGGAAAAACAGACGGAATAAAACTTGACAGGGGAGTGCAATCCCATTATTATAATAGAAATTGATGTACATAAGTCATGATAACGATTTTGAACCGATAATGGAGAAGAGTAGGTCAGAATGCATGGAGAAGAGAGGAACCGTCCCGGGCTGAAAGCGGATCCGCACTGCATCTTTCTCGAAACAACACTCCGGAGGTTCCCTGCTGAACGCTTTTGTAAGTCATTAGGCAGCGGACGTGAACCTGCGTTAAAGGTCAGAGCGGGGATGCTTCGGCATTCCAACTAGGGTGGCACCACGGGTATAACTCTCGTCCCTACTATACATGTATAGTAGGAGCGGGAGTTTTTTTATTTGAAGAAAGACATTAAGGAGGCCTGTAACATGGCATATCACATTCCAAGAGGCACACAGGACATACTGCCGGGTGAATCAGACAGATGGCAGTTCGTCGAACAAATTATGAGGGAGACGTGCCGCACTTATCAATATAAAGAAATCCGCACGCCGATCTTCGAACATACGGAATTGTTCGCAAGAGGCGTCGGTGAGTCTACAGATATCGTGCAGAAAGAAATGTACACGTTTGAAGACCGTAAAGGGAGAAGCCTGACGCTTCGGCCGGAAGGAACAGCCGCCGCAGTCCGCGCGTTCAATGAAAATAAATTATTTGCGAACCCGGTGCAGCCGACGAAGCTTTATTATGTCGGACCGATGTTCCGTTACGAACGTCCGCAGACGGGGCGTTTCCGCCAATTCTATCAATTCGGAATTGAAGCGATCGGCTCCAAAGATCCGGCCGTGGATGCAGAAGTCATTGCGCTTGCGATGAGTATTTACCGTAAAGCCGGTTTGAAACATGTCAAGCTTGTGCTGAACAGCCTTGGTGACCAGGACAGCCGCAAATCCTACCGGGAGGCGCTCGTCAAACATTTTGAACCGCGCATCGGAGAGTTTTGCTCAGACTGCCAGTCGCGCCTGCACACAAACCCGCTCAGAATTCTTGACTGCAAGAAAGACAGAGAGCATGAACTGATGAAAACGGCTCCGTCCATTCTTGATTACTTAAATGAAGAATCAGCCGCTTATTTTGAAAAAGTAAAACAATACTTAAACGATCTCGGCATCCCGTTCGAAATAGATCCGAACCTTGTCAGAGGGCTTGATTATTATAACCATACCGCTTTTGAAATTATGAGCAATGCCGAAGGATTCGGAGCGATTACAACACTTGCCGGCGGGGGCCGCTATGACGGGCTTGTTGAACAGATCGGCGGACCTGAAGCGCCGGGTATCGGATTTGCGATGAGCATCGAACGTCTGCTGGCAGCCATTGACGCTGAGAAAACAGAGCTTCCCGTCAATCAGGGGATTGACTGCTACATCGTGACGCTCGGAGAAAAAGCGAAGGATTATTCCGTTTCCCTCGTGTACAAACTGAGAGAAGCGGGCATCTCAAGTGAAATCGATTATGAAAATAAAAAGATGAAGGGCCAATTTAAAACGGCTGACCGCCTCGGCGCACGTTTTATTGCGATTTTAGGGGAAGATGAGCTTGCCCAAAATAAAATCAATGTAAAAGATGCGGAAACAGGAGAGCAGCGTGAAGTGGTGTTAGACGAGCTGATACAAGTGTTAAAGGCAGATCAAAAGCAGTGAAGGAGAGGAACGCTATGTTTGGAAAAACATATTATTGTGGCGAGATAACTGAAAAAGCGATTGGCGAAACCGTCAAACTGAAAGGATGGGTGCAGAAGCGGCGCGATCTCGGCGGCTTGATTTTCATTGATTTGCGCGACCGCTCGGGTATTGTGCAAGTCGTGTTCAACCCTGACGTATCGAAGGAAGCCCTTGCCGCAGCGGAAGCAATCAGAAACGAATATGTGCTTGATATCGAAGGCACTGTTTCTGCCCGTGAAGAAGGCACGGTGAATCCCAACCTGAAAACCGGTAAAATTGAAATCAAAGCTGAAACGGTGACGGTGCTCAGTACGGCGAAAACGCCTCCGTTTCCGATCAGTGACCAGGCGGCTGACGTTTCTGAAGACGTCCGGTTAAAACACCGCTATTTGGATTTGCGCCGCCCGGCGATGTTTCAAACATTGCAAATGCGCCACCAAGTCACAAAATCCATCCGCCATTTCTTGGATGAAAACGGATTTCTTGATATTGAAACACCGATTTTAACAAAAAGCTCTCCCGAAGGCGCCCGTGATTACTTAGTGCCGAGCCGGGTGCATGAAGGAGAATTTTACGCCCTTCCGCAATCGCCGCAGATTTTTAAACAGCTTCTGATGGTGTCGGGCTTTGAACGGTATTATCAAGTGGCCCGCTGCTTCCGCGATGAAGACTTGCGTGCCGACCGCCAGCCGGAATTTACGCAGATTGATATCGAAATGTCCTTTATGAGTCAAGAGGACATCATGGCTCTGGCGGAAGAGATGATGGCGAAAGTCATGCTTGAAACAAAAGGTGTTGAAGTACCGCTTCCGCTTCCGCGAATGACATATGAAGAAGCGATGAACAGCTACGGTTCCGACAAGCCTGACACCCGCTTCGGCATGCTGCTGACGGACGTGTCAGACATAGTGAAAGATACTGAATTTAAGGTGTTCTCATCAGCCGTGGCAAACGGCGGCGTTGTAAAAGCGATCAATGTCAAAGGCGCTGCCGGCGACTATTCCAGAAAAGATATCGATGCGCTCGGCGTTTTTGCCGGAAATTACGGCGCGAAAGGTCTCGCCTGGGTGAAAGTTGAAGCTGACGGTGTAAAAGGCCCGATTGCGAAATTCTTTGATGAAGAGAAGCAGGCAAAACTGGCTGAAGCGCTTGATGCTTCTGAAGGCGATCTGCTCCTGTTCGGCGCTGATAAGTTTGAGGTTGTGGCCCAATCCCTCGGCGCGCTTCGCTTAAAGCTCGGCAAAGAACGCGGCCTGATTGACGAAAGCCTCTTCAACTTCCTGTGGGTTGTGGACTGGCCGTTACTGGAGCATGACGAGGAGGAAGGCCGTTTCTATGCGGCTCACCATCCGTTTACAATGCCTGTGCGTGAAGATCTTGACCTGATTGAAACGGCGCCTGAAGATATGAAAGCGCAGGCTTACGACCTTGTCTTAAACGGCTATGAACTCGGCGGAGGCTCAATCCGTATTTTTGAAAAAGACGTTCAGGAAAAAATGTTCGGGCTTCTCGGCTTTACAAAAGAAGAAGCGGTGGAGGAGTTCGGATACCTTCTTGAAGCCTTTGAATACGGCGCCCCTCCGCACGGCGGAATCGCGCTCGGCTTAGACCGATTGGTTATGCTTCTTGCAGGACGCACAAACTTAAGAGATACGATCGCTTTCCCGAAAACGGCAAGCGCAAGCTGCCTTCTTACGGAAGCGCCCGGCGAAGTGAGCGACGCCCAGCTTGAAGAACTTCACCTTTCTGTCAAAAGAAAAGTGAAACAGTAAAGATCAGCAGTTTGTTTCTTGAAAATCAAAATCTGCTGTGATATGATTTTGACAAGTTAAATAAAGTCCTGATGTGTTAGTTGTACACCTAGTTTTGACCGAACATTTTTTTGATTTGGGAGCCCGCATTTTTAAATGGCGTACATGCCTCTTTTCATTCGTTAAGAGGACTTACAAGATTTAAAAAAGGGCACCCACCTGCTGAGAGCGGGTTCAAAACGAAGGAAAGCTGCAACGGCACAATTGGGACTTTATTTTTTGTGCGCTAAAACCAGCGGCTTTTTGACAAGCCGAGTTTATAAAACCAGAATGTGGAGTGAGGTTCTTGTTACATCAGTTTTCCAGAAATGAGCTAGCGATTGGAAAAGAAGGGCTGGACACGTTAAAAAACAGCACGGTGGCCGTTCTCGGCGTCGGCGGAGTCGGTTCATTCGCAGCCGAAGCATTGGCGAGGTCCGGAGTGGGGCGGATCGTGCTTGTCGATAAAGATGATGTTGACATTACAAACGTAAACCGCCAGCTGCATGCGCTCTTGTCGACGGTGGGACAGCCGAAAACAGACTTGATGAAAGCGCGGATCGCGGATATTAATCCGGATTGCGATGTCGTCGCCTTAAAAATGTTTTATACAGAAGAGACATATGAGCAGTTCTTTGAGCATCCGCTTGATTACGTCATTGACGCGTCGGATACGATTCATTATAAAATTCATCTGATGAAAGAATGTCTGAAACGGAATGTTCCGCTGATTTCAAGCATGGGAGCGGCGAATAAAACAGACCCGACACGCTTTCAGATTGCTGATATTTCAAAAACCCATACCGATCCGATTGCCAAAGTCGTCCGCACAAGGCTTCGCAAAGAGGGCATTAAAAAAGGCGTACAGGTCATTTTTTCTGATGAAAGCCCGATCGTCATCCGTGAGGACGTCAGAAAAGAAGTCGGGAATGATGAAGCGAAAATCCGCAAAGCGCAAATGCCGCCGTCTTCCAACGCCTGGGTTCCGTCAGTGGCCGGTCTGATTATGGGCGGACATGTTGTCATGGAGCTCTTAAAGGACATCGACATTAAACGGGTTAAAGATAAATAAAAAGAAAAACAGCCTTCTTCAGGAAAGGCTGTTTTTTTTATTTGAATCCGCCGTTTACACGAAAGATTTTGGCCGGTATCAAAAAAGACAAGAACACATAGGGTGTCCTTGTCCGGTTATTTTTTCTGCTTCATCAGTTTTTCATACACTTGCTTTATGGCGGCTTCAAATTTCCCCGTTTGTTTCGGTTTATAGTATTGCTTGTTTTTTAACGGATCAGGCAAATATTGCTGTTCGACCCATCCGTTCTCGAAATCGTGAGGATATTGATAGCCGATCCCGCGTCCGAGCTCTTGGGCCCCTTTATAGTGGGCGTCTTTTAAATGTTTCGGCACATCGCCGATTTTACCCGTCCTGATGTCTTTGAGCGCCTCATCAACGGCTGAGATGGCGGAGTTTGATTTTGGCGAGAGGCATAATTCGATTACCGCATTGGCCAGCGGAATTCTCGCTTCCGGAAAGCCGATCCGTTCTGCGGTCTGAATCGCGCTCAGCACCCGGGGGCCTGCCTGCGGGCTTGCGAGGCCGATATCTTCATAGGCGATCACGAGAAGTCTTCTTGATATGCTTTCAAGGTCGCCGGCTTCGATCAGACGGGCCAGATAATGAAGGGCGGCGTTTGCGTCCGAGCCTCGGATCGATTTTTGGAAGGCGGATAAGACGTCATAATGCGCATCGCCGTTTTTATCATGAGTATAGCTTTTTTTCTGCAGACATTCTTCCGCCGTCTCCCGTGTAATCCGGATCGTGCCGTCGCTTGATTCCTTTGTGGAGAGCACGGCAAGCTCAAGTGCGTTCAAAGCGGAGCGGACGTCTCCTCCGCACCCTTGCGCGAAATGATCCATCGCGTCGTCGTCCACCGAAACGCTGTAGGAACCGAGCCCCCGGTGTTCATCTGTGAGCGCTCTTTCCAATGCCTGCTTGATCAGATCGGGTGTTAACGGTTCAAGCTCAAATATCTGGGTCCGGCTTCTGATGGCCGGGTTAATGGCATGATAAGGGTTGGCGGTCGTCGCGCCGATTAAAATAATCATGCCGTTTTCTAAATAGGGCAGCAGAAAATCCTGCTTTCCCTTATCAAGCCTGTGCACTTCGTCAAGGATTAAAATGACCTGGCCTGACATTTTCGCTTCCTGTACGACAATCTCCATGTCTTTTTTATTATGAATGACGGCATTCAATTTCCTGAATGCGATGCTTGTCGATCCTGCGATCGCTGTGGCGATGGACGTTTTTCCGATGCCCGGCGGTCCGTACAGGATCATGGATGATAAGTGCTTTGCACGCACCATTCTGCCGATGATTTTATCCTCTTTGACCAAATGTTCCTGGCCGATAATGTCTTCGATATTGGCAGGCCGCATCCGATACGCCAATGGTTTCATGAACATCTCTCCTTACATATACAGGGTAACGGAAAACGGACGATTAGAAAAGCGAATTGCGGCGGGCCCCGTGTTTCAATGAAAATTAGGATAAGTTATGTTATAATAACAGTTGGTCTATAAGATACTAAACAGATTATTCATATCCATTTACTTGTATAAATTAACAATTAGAATTGACTGGGGTGTTCATATTGAAAATATCGACAAAGGGAAGATACGGGCTCACCATTATGATTGAATTGGCGAAAAAGCACGGAGACGGTCCGACGTCGCTCAAAAGCATCGCCCAAACAAACAGCCTTTCTGAGCATTACTTGGAACAGCTTGTATCACCGCTCAGAAACGCCGGACTCGTAAAAAGCATCAGAGGCGCTTACGGGGGTTACGTGCTCGGGGGCCAGCCTGAAGAGATAACGGCCGGAGATATTATCAGAGTGCTGGAAGGGCCGATCAGCCCGGTAGAAGTGCTTGAGGATGAAGAGCCTGCCAAGCGGGAGTTATGGATCCGCATCCGCGACGCTGTAAAAGACGTGCTGGACAGCACGACGTTAGAAGACCTTGCGAGCTACACGGACGGCGAGCAGGAAGCTTATATGTTCTATATTTAAACCAGAGGTGTACAGACAATGGAACGGATTTATTTAGATCATGCCGCGACTTCCCCGATGGATGAGCGTGTGCTCGAAGAGATGAAGCCCCATTTCTTCGGCAGTTTCGGCAACCCGTCAAGCATTCATTCATTCGGGAGAGAATCCCGGAAATGGGTCGATGAAGCGAGAGCGGACATCGCGCGCGAAATCAGTGCGAAAGAACAGGAAATTATTTTCACAAGCGGCGGCACGGAGGCTGATAATTTAGCGATTTTCGGAACGGCTGCCGCCCGGAAGAATGAAGGTAAGCATATCATTACGACCGCTATTGAGCATCATGCTGTATTGCACGCCTGCGAAAAGCTGGAAGAAGACGGCTTTGAGGTGACATACCTCATCCCCGGCCCTTCAGGACGGATCAGTGCAAATCAGGTGAAAGAAGCGCTCCGTGATGATACAATCCTTGTTACCGTCATGTATGGCAATAACGAAGTCGGTACCATTCAGCCGATTGACGAAATCGGAGAGCTGTTAAGCGGGCATCAGGCCTATTTTCACACAGATGCCGTCCAGGCATTCGGTTATATGCCGATTGAAGTGAAAAAAAGCAGAATTGACATGCTGTCTGTTTCCGGTCACAAGCTTAACGGGCCTAAAGGGACAGGCTTTTTATATGTAAATCAAGAGGTGAAGCTGTCACCGATTCTTCTCGGGGGAGAGCAGGAACGAAAGCGCCGCGCGGGGACGGAAAATGTACCGGGCATCGCCGGCTTAAAAGAAGCGGTCGTCCTTTCAAACCGTGAGAGGGAAGAGAAAACAGCGAAGTATAAGGAGTTTAAGAACATTATCATGAGCACGCTGGAAAAATCCGGCGTCACAGCGGAGGTGAACGGAGATGCCGAGAAATGCCTGCCTCATATTTTAAACCTTTACTTTCCCGGTGTGCCGGTGGAAGCGCTGCTGGTCAATCTTGACATGGAAGGCATTGCCGTCTCCAGCGGATCTGCTTGTACGGCGGGATCCGTTCTTCCGTCCCATGTGCTTACGGCCATGTTCGGAAGTGAGAGCGGCAGGCTGACTTCGTCAATCCGCCTCAGCTTCGGCCTCGGCAATACGGCGGAACAAATCGAAACAGCCGCCGAAAAGCTTGCCGCCGTCGTTAAACGGCTTGCTTAAAACGGCGGACTTACGTTTTTAATGGAGTGAATGCAAATGGAAAAACGGCCGGAGGATACAAGAGTCGTAGTCGGCATGTCCGGCGGCGTGGACTCTTCCGTGGCGGCCCTTCTGCTGAAGGAGCAGGGCTACGATGTAATCGGAATCTTTATGAAAAACTGGGATGATACGGACGAAAACGGTTTTTGCACGGCGACGGAAGATTATGAAGACGTCATCCGGGTCTGCAACCAGATCGGAATTCCGTATTATGCCGTCAATTTTGAGAAGCAATATTGGGAAAAGGTATTTCAATATTTCCTTGATGAATATAAAGCCGGAAGAACCCCCAATCCGGATGTCATGTGCAATAAAGAAATTAAGTTTAAGGCTTTCTTGGATCATGCTCTGTCACTCGGCGCGGATTATCTTGCGACGGGCCATTACGCCCGCGTGGACAGAAGCGCAGGTACAGTGCGCATGCTCCGCGGTCTGGACGAAAACAAGGACCAGACTTATTTTCTGAATCAGCTCAATCAGGAACAGCTCAGCAAAGTCATGTTCCCGATCGGTGATCTGCAAAAAAGCCGCGTGCGGGAAATCGCCAAAGAAGCGGAACTTGCGACAGCTGCGAAAAAAGACAGCACGGGAATCTGCTTTATCGGCGAACGCAACTTCAAAACGTTTCTCAGCCAATATCTCCCCGCTCAGCCGGGCGATATGATGACAATGGACGGAGAAGTAAAAGGGCGTCATGACGGTCTGATGTATTATACTATCGGACAGCGCCACGGTCTTGGAATCGGCGGAAGCGGCGAGCCGTGGTTCGCCGTCGGTAAAGATCTTGAAAAAAACATTCTGTATGTTGATCAAGGATTCCATAATCCGCTTCTGTATTCTGACAAGATCACGGCGACAAATGTCAGCTGGACGCGTCCCGTTCTGATGGACGGCGGCGAAATGACATGCACGGCGAAATTCCGCTACCGTCAGGAAGATCACAAAGTAACGGTGAAAATGACGGGTGATGATGAAGCGGAAGTCATTTTTGACGGGCAGGTACGCGCCGTTACGCCGGGACAAGCCGTCGTTTTTTATGACGGAGAAGAGTGCCTCGGCGGCGGAACGATAGATGACGTTTATAAAGACGGAACAAAACTGTGGTACGTATAACACATGTAAAAAACCTCAACTCGCATGTTGGGGTTTTTTAGCGAAAGGAAGTTAAAAATGGATTATAATAAAATCGGGATTGACGCCATGCAGGAGGGCGATTTTGAAAAAGCGGCAGAGGCTTTTACGAAAGCGATTGAGGAAAACGGCCAAGATCCGGTGCCGTATATCAACTTCGCAAATCTGCTTTCTTCTGTGAACGAACTCGAACGGGCGCTTGCATTCTATAACAGAGCGCTTGAATTGGACAATTCGGCGGCAGCCGCTTATTACGGTGCGGGAAACGTATATGTGATGAAAGAATCGTTTTCCGAAGCGAAGGATATGTTTGAAAAAGCGCTTCGCTCCGAAATGGAAAACGGAGATTTGTTTTATATGCTGGGGACCGTTCTCGTTAAATTAGAGCGGCCGAAGCTTGCACTGCCATATTTGCAGCGTGCCGTTGAATTAAATGAAAATGACACGGAAGCACGCTTCCAGTTCGGAATGTGCCTCGCAAACGAAGAAATGCTGGATGAAGCTCTGGCGCAGTTTGAGACGGTGATCGAGCAGGACCCAAGCCACGCGGACGCATTTTATAATGCCGGGGTCGCTTACGCGTACAAAGAAAATCGTGAAAAGGCGCTTGAGATGCTGGAAGGCGCAATCGGCATACAGCCTGATCATATGCTTGCGCTTCATGCGAAACAGCTTATCACCCAGTCATAACAAAAGGAGGGAAGGCTCGTGGATCAGCTGAACATCGAAGAACAGCCGTATGTAAAAGGCGTCATTCATACGGTCATTTATCATAATGACACCAACCTGTATACAGTGCTGAAAGTCAAGGTTGCAGAAACGTCTGAGGCGATCGAAGACAAGGTCGTATCCGTAACGGGCTACTTCCCTCTGCTGCAAGAAGATGAGACCTACACATTTTACGGAAAAACCGCCACGCATCCTAAGTTCGGCCTGCAATTTCAGGCTGAACACTTTAAAAAAGAAATTCCGACCACAAAAGAAGGGATCATTCACTATTTATCAAGTGATCTGTTTGAAGGAATCGGAAAAAAAACGGCGGAAGAAATCGTCAAAAAGCTCGGAGACGGCGCGCTCAATAAAATTCTGACGGATGCATCGGTGCTTTACGATGTGCCGAAAATGTCGAAAAAGAAAGCGGATAAGCTTGCCGGAGAGCTGCAGCGGCATCAGGGGCTTGAGCAGATTATGATCTCTCTGAACCAATACGGTTTCGGGCCCCAGCTATCCATGAAAATATATCAGGCCTACGAAACGGAAACACTGGAGAAAATTCAGGAAAATCCTTATCAGCTTGTAAAAGACGTTGAAGGCATCGGCTTTGTGAAAGCTGACGAGCTGGGCGGAAAAATGGGTCTGTCAGGAAACCACCCGGAGCGGATCAAAGCGGCTATCTTATATACAATTGAATCGACCTGTCTTTCAGAGGGCCATACGTACATAGAAACAAAGCAGCTGATAATCAATACGCAAACGCTCCTGAATCAGTCAGCTGAAGGCGGCCGCGTCACGGAAATGGATGCGGCTGACGGCATCATCGCCCTCGGGGAGAGTAAGGATATCGTCATAGAAGGAGAACGCTGCTATTTTCCGTCCTTGTATTACGCCGAACAAAATGTCGCAAAACGCGTGCTCGACATTGCGGCTCAAACGGAGTATGCCGATCAATTTCCTGAATCGGAATTTCTGCTTGCACTCGGTGAACTGGAAGAACGGATGAATGTTCAATACGCACCAAGCCAAAAGGATGCCATTCAAAAAGCGCTGTCTTCACCGATGCTTTTACTGACCGGAGGACCTGGGACGGGGAAAACGACCGTTATTAAAGGAATCGTGGAATTATACAGTGAACTGCACGGAGTATCGCTTGACCCCGGTGATTATAAAAAAGACGAGACGTTCCCGGTGCTGCTTGCCGCGCCGACGGGAAGAGCCGCAAAACGGATGAGCGAATCTACGGGTCTGCCGGCTGTTACGATACACAGGCTGCTCGGCTGGAATGGCGCTGAAGGCTTTACCTACAATGAAGATCAGCCGATAGAAGGGAAACTGATCATTATAGACGAAGCGAGTATGCTCGATATCTGGCTCGCCAGCCATTTGTTTAAGGCGCTTCCTAAGCACATTCAGCTCATTGTCGTCGGTGATGAAGACCAGCTTCCTTCAGTAGGACCGGGGCAGGTGCTCAGAGACCTTTTGGCTTCTGAGGTGCTGCCGACCGTGCGCCTGACAGATATTTACCGTCAGGCTGAAGGATCATCCATTGTGGAACTTGCGCATGATATGAAAAAAGGACTGCTTCCAAAGGGGCTGACCGCGCCGACAAAGGACCGCTCATTTATCCGCTGTAATTCTTCACAGATTAAAGAAGTCGTGGATCAGGTCGTTTCGAACGCGTTAAAAAAGGGGTATACCTCCAGGGATATTCAAGTGCTGGCCCCGATGTACAGGGGAAAAGCGGGAATTAACGAGCTGAATATGCTTCTTCAAGACATCATGAATCCGCCGAAAGAAAAAAGGCGGGAGCTGAAATTCGGTGATGTCGTCTACAGGACGGGCGATAAAATATTACAGCTTGTCAACCAGCCGGAAAACAATGTGTTTAACGGCGATATCGGCGAAATCGTATCCATTTTTTATGCCAAAGAAAATACGGAAAAAGAAGACATGGTCGTCGTCTCATTTGACGGCAACGAAATCACCTTTACGAAAAAGGATTTCAGCCAGTTTACCCACGCGTACTGCTGTTCCATTCATAAGTCGCAGGGGAGCGAATTCCCGATTGTCGTCCTGCCTGTCGTCAAAGGCTACTATCGAATGCTCAGGAGAAATCTGCTTTATACCGCCATAACAAGGGCGAAAAAATTTCTGATTCTTTGCGGAGAAGAAGAAGCGCTTGAATGGGGCGTCAAAAACAATGATGCCACCGTCAGACAGACGTCGCTTAGAAACAGGCTCACAGAGCAGACTGAAGAGATGGATGCAGAACTGGCCGCCCTGCAAAAAGAGCTGCCGTTCAGTGTATATGATGCGAACATCGGAATGGAAGGCATCACGCCGTTTGACTTTATGGAAGAAAAAGCGTAAATAAAACCCGGTGCATAAACATGCGCCGGGTTTTCGCCTGTGGAAGTCATTTCAAAGTATGCTGCCCCGCTTCTTGGCAAAACCTATACGTGTTCAACAAAAGGTGGTTGATCACACTTTGAGAACATGCCATGCAGCTGAAGGACGAACAGTATATGACGAAAACACCGGGCGCAGTCTCGGGATGATATCGGATGTATGTTTCTCTCTGGACGGCCGGTTTCTCGGTTTCGTGCTGGAGCAGAAACGCCTGTTTCACAACCGCCATCTTTTTTTAGAGGCAAGTGATATAAAAGAGATGGATCAAGAAGCCGTAGCTGCCGGTCATGCTCATTTGCAGCCTTTGCCGAAGAGCTGTTTCACCTTTGAACAGATTAAGATGCAGCCGGTGAAATCGCCTGATGGTGAAATGTTCGGTTTGCTGGAAGATGTATACTTTTGTTTGGACAGGGGCATAATCGTAGCATATGAACTCTCGGACGGCTTCTTTTCAGATCTGGCCGGCAGACGCCAAGTGCGCCGCGCCGCCGATACGCTTATTGAAGCGGGGAAAGAAGGCATCGTCCTGAACGGATAAGAGGTGTAGTCTGTGCTTGTATGTCCGAACTGCAAAAGTAAAGATATCGGCAAAATCGGCGTAAACCAATACTATTGCTGGGGCTGCTTCATTGAGCTGACGGTGGCCAAAGGCAAAATTGCGACACATCAAGTAGAGGAAGACGGCACATTAAGCAGTCTTGATGATTTGTTTTCTGAAGACGAACGCAGTATCAATTTTTAAAGTTGAAAGGAGATACGCGCGATGGGCAGAACAATGACCTCTCTGTTGGCTTTAGGAGCTGGAGCCGTTATGTATCGTATGGCTTCTCAATCCGATATGCTGAATAAAAAAGGTATGAAACGGATGAGAAGACGAGTCATGAAAATGTTTTAAGCAGAAAAAAGGATACTTCTCCGGAAGTATCCTTTTTACGTTTGTCTCGCTTCCAGCCGTCTGGCTGCGAGAGACAGGCTGTAATTGACCGCGAAATACATCAGGGCCGCCAGCAGAAAGATCGGGGAAAAATACCCTCCGTCAGCGCTTTGTCCGTTTAAGATCTGCGCGTTATGAATCAGTTCGGGCAGAGCGATGACGACCGCAAGTGACGTATCCTTTAATAAGGAGATAAACTGGCTCACGATCGGAGGAACCATACGCCTGAGCGCCTGCGGCATGACGACGAGAAAAAGAGTCTGCGTGTACGTCAGTCCTGAAGAACGCGCCGCTTCAATCTGTCCTTTGTCAATGGATTGCAAACCGCTTCTGATGATTTCTGACAGCATGGCCGATTCAAAAATCGTCAGCGCCGTGATGGCGGCCGCGGTAATTTCCAGCTTGATCCCGATTTCCGGAAGGGCAAAAAACGTAAAGAAAATGATTAATAACAGCGGCAGGTTGCGGATGGTTTCCACAATGGCCGCTATAATGCCCGAGACGATAGGAATTTTCGCATAGCGCAAAGTGCCGGCGGCAAGCCCGAAAATAAAACTCAGGACAATGGAGATCAGCGCAACATAAAGTGTGACCAAAAAGCCGTCCCATAAAAACAGCAGATGGTCAGGTGTATAGGCGCCGCTAAAATCCATGTTTTTCACTCTCCTTCTCTAATAACTCTTTCCGAGACGTCTTTCCAAATAGTGAACCCCGATGCTGAGCGGGATCGTTACTATCAAATAAAAAAGCGCGACGAAAATATAGACATCAAACACGACAAGAGTGCTTGAGGAAACGAGATCCGCCTGATACATCAAATCGAGTCCCGCCACCACTCCGAGTATTGATGAGTTTTTGACAAGGTTGAGAAATTGGTTTCCGAGCGGGGGAATCACGATCTTTACGGCCTGAGGAAGAATGATATATCTCATCGCCTGACTGTAGGTGAAGCCTGACGATCTGGCCGCTTCCATCTGCCCTTTGGAGACAGTCTGAATTCCGGCTCTGATGGCTTCTGCGATAAAGGCGGACGTGTATATCGTAAGCGCAATCGTTCCCGCCTGAAAGCCGTCCAGTCTCAGCCCGACGTTCGGAAGTCCGAAATAAAAAACGAATGTGATGAGGAGAAGCGGGATGTTCCGGATAAATTCCACATACGCAGTGCCGATCCATTGAAGGGGTTTGAAAGCCGTGATTCTCATGACTGCGATCAGAACGCCCAGCGCAAAGCTGCCTGCCAGCGCGATGAAGCTCGCAAGCAATGTGTGCAGGAAACCGTCCATATACATATCGAAGTTTTCCGTTAAAATTGAAAAGTTCATCTATGTCACTCCTTATAAAACGGGGATGAGCATGCCTGCTCATCCCGCGGTCCTTTCTATTTTGCCGGTTCTTCTTTAATCCATTTTTTATAGATTTTTTCATACCTGCCGTCGGCTTTCATTTTTTTCAAAGAGGCGTTGATTTCCTTGATGAGTCCGGATTGGCCTTTTTTGACGGCGATTCCGTAAGGTTCATCGGTGAAGGTTTCGCCTGTCAGCTGATATTGTTTATTTTCATCTGCCATGCCGTATAAAATCGCATTATCGGTTGTGAGCGCATCTCCCTGTCCCGCTTTAAGCGCAGTGAACGCTTCGGCGTAATTTTCAAATTCCAGCACTGAGGCGTCAGGCGCTTTTTCTCTGATGTTTTGTGAGGAAGTAGAGCCTTTTACCGCCAATACTTTTGAGCCTTTTCCCAGGTCTTCGGTGCTTTTGATGCTGCTTCCTTTTTTGACGAGCAGGGATTGCCCGGCTTCAAAATAAACATCTGAGAAATCAACTTCTTTTTTCCGCTCATCCGTTATTGTCATCGTGGCGGTGATGGCATCGATATCGCCGTTTTGCAGCATCGGAATTCTCGTTTTTGACGTCACTTCTTTAAATTCCGCTTTCTTCTCATCCCCCAGAATATCTTTTGCGAGCTGTTTTGAGATATCAATATCGAAGCCTTCAATATCACCGGAGCTTGGGTTTTTCAGCCCGAATAACCTCGTGTCGGTTTTGACGCCGAAGATGATTTTGTCTCTGTCTTTAATAGAGGCTAACGTGTCTTTTCCCGTTCCTTTTGAATCTCCGGACGTTTCTTTCCCTCCGCAGGCGGCCAGCATAAAGACGGCCAGCAGTGATATCAACCCGAATGACAACCATTTTGTTACACGTGACATAAGCACTCCTCCGTTTCTTTTCAGTGATTTAAAATACGGCTTAAGAATAAACGCGCCCTCTCTTCACGTGGGCTTTCGTAAAATTCAGCCGGTGCAGCTTCTTCTAAGATGGCTCCGCCGTCGATAAACACGATGCGGTCCGCCACTTCTTTTGCGAATCCCATTTCATGTGTGACGACTGCCATGGTCATGCCTTCCTTTGCGAGTGTTTTCATGACATCCAGCACTTCCCCGATCATTTCCGGATCAAGCGCAGATGTGGGTTCATCAAACAGCATAATTTCGGGCTTCATCGCAAGCCCCCTGGCGATGGCGACACGCTGCTGCTGGCCGCCGGAAAGCTGTGAAGGATAAGCGTCCGCTTTTTCCGGTATACCGACTTTTTTCAAATAGTATAAGGCCGTTTCTTTTGCTTCTTCTTTTGATTGCTTAAGTACTTTGATCGGTGCGAGCATGATGTTTTGCAGAACGGTTTTGTGCGGGTACAGATGAAAATGCTGGAACACCATGCCGATATTGCGGCGGACCTTATTTATATCCGTTTTCTTGTCATGGATGGAGACGCCGTTTACCGTTAAGGCGCCTCCATCAACTGTTTCCAGCTGATTAATGCAGCGGAGAAGCGTGCTTTTTCCCGATCCTGAAGGTCCGATGATAACGACGACTTCCCCTTTTTTAATGTGCAGATTAATGTTTTTCAGCACGTGGAAATGTCCGTAGTGCTTATTTACATCCTGAAATGAAATCATGGCCAACCTCCTTAAAAAACATGAGTCATATTGACTGGACAGTTTTAAAACCCCTTAACACATTACGATAGTTATACAGATTTTTATGAATATTATTTAGATTATTTCGTAATTTCTGATAATTGTTTCCGTCAAGAGGTCTGTGTCATAAGGCGGAGTTTATGAAACGGGAATAATTCCGGCTTTCTGTCAAAAGATAAAGCAAGAGGTGAAACGTCATGCTTCAAAAACCGCTGCAGCTCTTAATGTGGACGGCTGTATGTCTGCTCGTTTTGTTAACAGTGTATGTCTTTTGCATGCTCGATATGTTATGGTCTCCCATTTGGCTTGTTATAAAATCTCTCTTTATTCCTATATTCATTGCAGTATTTATTGCTTATCTTTTACTTCCGATTACTGAATGGCTTCATAGAAAAGGGATGCCTAGAACTTTAAGCCTGCTTCTGATTTATTGCCTGTTTTTCGGCGGAATCGGCTGGGGGGTTTATAAAGGGGTTCCTGTTTTAATTGAACAGCTGCAGGATCTGTCTGAGAGCATTCCCGGTCTTGCCAAAAACTACAACAGCATGCTGAAGCATCTGCATAATCACACGGATCATTGGCCTGACGGCATGCACCATCGAATGGACAAAATGATTCAGCAGACAGAAACGTTTCTTGCCGGCACGATTGAAAGCACGATCAGAAGCATCCGTTTCGTGCTTGATTATATCCTGATCGCGGCGACGATTCCTTTTCTCGTGTTCTATATGGTGAAGGATATAGACGTCATGAAAAAGACGGTCTGGTATTTGACGCCGAAGTCCTGGAGAAAAAGGGGGAGTGAATTTCTGCGGGATGTGGACGACTCTCTCGGTGATTACATCCGCGGTCAGCTTCTCGTTTGTTTTTTGCTCGGGTTAATAGCCGGCGTTTCATTTTGGCTGTTCGGGCTTCCTTACCCGCTGATTTTGGGTCTTGCCATCGGGATTACGAATGTCATCCCGTATTTCGGTCCGTTTATCGGTGCTGTGCCGGCGCTGCTCCTTTCGCTGGCGATTTCTGCTAAAGCTGTGATCATCGTAATCGTCACGATTTTTATTCTGCAATTTATAGAAGGAAACATTTTGAGCCCGCTTATTGTCGGGCGCAGTCTCAGAATGCACCCCGTCGTGATCATGCTGGCGCTCCTTGCCGGAGGAGAGCTCGCGGGCATACCCGGCATGATTCTCGCTGTTCCGGCGGCAGCCGTTTTAAAAGTGACGGCCATACACTTTTTGCGGATCAGGACGGAACATTGACATTCGGGTTCTGCTTGTCTATAATTTCGAGTAGAATACATACGAATCTCGAGTGACGGATATGAGTACGCCGAAGCCCTGTTTAAGAGAGAAGCTCCGATACGCTGAAAGGAGCTTCAGCAGAAGATCGGCCGAAGCTAATCCTGAGTGCAGTTAAAGGCTGCCGCAGTCCTGCGTTACGGGATGAAAGGTGACAGGCCTTTTTCGGCCTGTAATCAGGGTGGTACCGCGAGACAGCTCTCGTCCCTGTGTGAACGCATGGTTTGCATAGGGAGAGAGCTTTTTTGCTGTCGCAAAAGAGAATTTCGGGTAGTGATAAGGAGGAACATAGATGAAACACTTAACTTCTGCTGAAGTGCGTCAAATGTTTTTAGATTTCTTTAAAGAAAAAGGCCATGCCGTTGAACCGAGCGCCTCATTGGTTCCGCATGAAGATCCGTCTTTATTATGGATCAACAGCGGCGTTGCGACGCTGAAAAAATACTTTGACGGCCGCGTTGTGCCGGAGAATCCGAGAATTGTAAACGCGCAAAAATCAATCCGAACAAATGATATTGAAAATGTGGGGAAAACGGCGCGCCACCACACGTTCTTTGAGATGCTCGGAAACTTTTCCATCGGTGATTATTTTAAAGAAGAAGCGATCACATGGGCATGGGAGTTTTTAACGAGCGAAAAGTGGATCGGCTTTGATCCGGAGCTGCTGTCTGTAACGGTTCACCCTGAGGATGAAGAAGCTTATACGCTATGGGCGGAAAAAATCGGCGTTCCGGAAGAAAGAATCATCCGTCTGGAAGGGAACTTCTGGGATATCGGCGAAGGCCCGAGCGGACCGAATACGGAAATTTTCTATGACCGCGGCGAGAAATACGGCAATGACCCGTCAGATTCTGAATTGTATCCGGGCGGCGAAAATGATCGTTATCTTGAAGTATGGAACCTGGTATTCTCAGAGTTCAACCACAACCCGGACGGCACGTACACACCGCTTCCGAAGAAAAACATTGATACGGGCATGGGGCTTGAACGGATGGTCTCCGTGATTCAGGATGTCCCGACAAACTTTGACACTGATTTGTTTATGCCGATTATTGAAGCAACAGAGCGCATTTCCGGAGATGTTTACGGAAAGGATGCAGTGAAGGATACGGCCTTTAAAGTGATCGCCGATCATATCAGAACGGTCGCATTTGCGGTAAGCGACGGAGCTCTGCCGTCAAATGAAGGGCGCGGGTATGTACTGAGACGCCTCTTGCGCCGGGCAGTGCGATACGCGAAAACCATCGGTATCAGCCGTCCGTTTATGTACGAGCTAGTACCGACTGTTGCAGGAATTATGGACGCTTTCTATCCGGAGGTGAAAGAAAAGCAAGAGTTTATCGCCAAAGTCATCAAAACGGAGGAAGAGCGCTTCCACGAAACATTAAACGAAGGTCTGGCCATTTTATCCGACGTGATAAAGAAAGAGAAGGAAAAAGGCAGCGGCATCATCTCCGGAAAAGACGTATTCAAACTGTACGATACGTACGGATTCCCGGTTGAATTGACGGAGGAATACGCGGAAGATGAGCAAATGACGGTTGACCATAAAGGCTTTGAAGCCGAAATGGAAAAACAGCGTGAACGGGCGAGAAATGCGCGCCAAGATGTAGGAAGCATGCAGGTTCAGGGCGGCGCATTGCGCGACATTACCGCAGAAAGCACATTTGTCGGCTACAGTGCCGTAAAAGCTGAAGCGAAGGTGATCGAGCTTCTTCATGACGGGCAATTAATCAGTGAGGCGCATGAAGGGGATACCGTCCAAATCCTTCTTGACAAAACGCCTTTCTATGCTGAAAGCGGCGGACAGATCGGTGACAGAGGAGTGCTGAGAAGCGAGCAGGCTGTCGTAACCATTAAAGACGTGAAAAAAGCTCCGAACGGTCAGCATGTACACGAAGGCACGGTGGCTAGCGGCACGATTCAAAAAGGCGCAAGCGTGACGGCTGAAGTTGAAGATCAAATGAGAAGCGGCGTGGTGAAAAACCATACGGCTACCCACCTTCTGCACCAGGCGCTGAAAGACGTTCTCGGCACACATGTCAACCAAGCGGGTTCACTCGTTACCGAAAACCGTCTGCGTTTTGACTTCTCTCATTTCGGTCAAGTGACGAAAGAAGAACTTGAACGCATTGAAGGAATCGTCAACGAAAAAATCTGGGAGAGCATTCCGGTAGCGATTGATTTAAAACCGATCAATGAAGCGAAAGAAATGGGCGCGATGGCCCTGTTCGGCGAGAAATACGGCGATATCGTCCGCGTCGTACAAGTCGGAGATTACAGCCTTGAGCTTTGCGGCGGATGCCATGTCACGAATACGGCTGAAATCGGCCTGTTTAAAATCGTATCCGAATCAGGGATCGGCGCAGGGACGCGAAGAATTGAAGCCGTAACAGGAAAAGGCGCTTATCAGGAAATGAACAGCCAGCTCAGCCTTCTGCAGCACGCTGCGGACGAGCTGAAATCAAACGTAAAAGACGTACCGAAGCGAATTCAGTCTCTTCAAGCGGAGCTGAAGGAAGCGCAAAGAGAAAATGAATCATTGCTCAGCAAACTCGGCAATGTAGAAGCCGGAGCCATTCTGTCTAAAGTAAAAGACATCGGCGGCGTAAAAGTGCTGGCTGAAAAAGTAAATGCGAAAGACATGAACCACCTTCGCACTATGGTGGATGATCTGAAAGCGAAGCTCGGTTCTGCGGTCATCATTCTCGGCGCCGTGCAAAATGAGAAAGTCAACCTTTCAGCAGGCGTGACGAAAGACCTGATTGAAAAAGGTCTTCACGCCGGCAAAATGGTCAAACAAGCGGCTGAAGTCTGCGGAGGCGGAGGCGGAGGCCGTCCGGACATGGCGCAGGCCGGCGGAAAGCAGCCTGAAAAATTGGAAGAGGCGCTCGCATCTGCGGAAGATTGGATAAAATCCGTTTTATAATCCTTTCAACTAGTGTAGAATGATGATAAGATGAGGACCTCAGGCTGAACTTTGCCTGCGAATTTGGGAAAGAGGTGCAAAACGGTGAGCTCGTTTGATAAAACGATGAAATTTAATTTCTCCGATGATTCTGCTGAAACAAACGTCGAAGAAGTGCTGATTACGGTATATGATGCGCTTCAGGAAAAGGGGTACAATCCTATCAACCAGATTGTCGGATACTTGCTGTCTGGAGATCCTGCATACATTCCTAGGCATCGCGACGCCCGGAACTTAATTCGCAAACTGGAACGTGACGAATTAATCGAGGAATTGGTAAAATCCTATCTAGAACAGCATAAAGAGGCGTAAATACATTCATGAGAATATTGGGACTTGATCTTGGAACGAAAACACTCGGCGTAGCTTTAAGCGATGAAATGGGCTGGACCGCTCAAGGCATTGAGACGATAAAAATAAACGAGGCTGAAGGAGATTACGGTCTGGACCGTTTATCCGAGCTGATGAAAGACTATAATGTAGAGAAGATCGTGCTCGGTTTTCCGAAAAACATGAACGGGACGATCGGTCCGAGAGGCGAAGCCAGCCAAACATTTGCGAAACTGCTTGAAACAGCGTACAATGTCCCTGTTGTGCTGTGGGACGAGCGTCTGACGACGATGGCGGCTGAAAAAATGCTGATCGCGGCTGACGTCAGCAGGCAAAAACGAAAAAAAGTCATTGATAAAATGGCGGCTGTCATGATCCTTCAAGGATATCTGGACAGTTTAAACTAAGAGGTGAAAAAAATGGAACACGGCGAAAAACACATTACAATTGTCGATGATCAAGGCAACGAACAGCTTTGCGAAGTGCTGTTCACATTTGAAAACGACACATTCAACAAATCTTACGTACTTTATTATCCGATTGATGCTCAAGACGATGATGAAATCGAAATTCACGCTTCAAGCTTCGAACCGAACGAAAACGGTGAAGACGGCGAATTGATGCCGATTGAAACCGATGAAGAGTGGGAAATGATCGAAGAAACGCTGAACACGTTTTTAGCGGAAGAAGACGAAGAATAAAATGAACGGAAAAAGCCGGAGCGCATATGCGCTTCGGCTTTTTTTTGTAATAAATTGCCGAATGCACATGAATCATGTAGTATAAGAGCTGTTGGGAGGAAAATACTTGTATGAATATCAATCAGACTAAACATTCATTTCCGCGTAAAAACAAAAAAACGACGATAATACTGTCCTCCGTGATCGCTCTGCTTATCATCATTTGCGGTGCTTTTTTCTATGGAAAATCTCTGCTGTCTCCGGTTGACAAAGGCAGCAAAACGGCAGTCAATATTAATATTCCGAGCGGTTCTTCCGTTTCGGCAATCGCTGAAATTCTTGAGGATCAGCATGTCATCAAAAGCAAAAAAGCATTTCAGCTGTATGTGAAGTATAAGGGCGCTTCCGGGTTTCAGGCGGGATTTTACCACCTGAATAAAGGAATGGATGCGGATGCGATTATCAAAAAACTGACCGCGGGATCAACGGGATATGCCTTTCAGATCTCCGTTCCTGAAGGAAAACAGCTTACACAGATTGCAGAGGCGATCGCAAAAGAAACATCATATTCTAAAGAAGAGATCATGGCGAAACTGGATGACAAAACATTCATCGGCAAACTGAAGAAACAGTTTCCTGATACGATAACGGACGCACTTTCAAACAAGAAGCTCAAGCATCCGCTCGAAGGCTATCTGTATCCGGCCACATATCCGTTTAATGATCCGGATGCATCGCTTGACACGATTTTGACGGCAATGGTTCAGGAAACAAACACCCGTATCGAAACGTATAAATCTGAACTGGAAAAAAAGAAACTTTCCGTCCATAACGCGCTGACAATGGCATCGCTAATTGAAGAAGAAGCCACCGCCAAAGCTGACCGTCACAAAATCGCCAGCGTTTTTTACAACAGGCTCGAAGAAAAAATGCCGCTGCAGACTGATCCGACGGTATTATATGCGGCCGGTAAGCATAAAAGCCGGGTCTACTACAAAGACCTGAAAATTGATTCTCCGTTTAATACGTATAAACATAAGGGGCTGCCGCCGGGACCGATTGCAAATGCCGGTGATTCATCATGGGAAGCGGCTCTCCGCCCTGACAAAACGGATTATCTCTATTTCCTTGCAAAATCAAACGGCGAGGTTGTTTTCACCAAAACATTAAAAGACCATAATAAAGCGAAGGAAAAGTATATTTCCAAAAAAGACAGCGAATAAAAGGAGGGCAAAAGCTCTCCTTTTATTCCATTCTGAAAGGTTTTATGATAAAATATATCGGGTTGTTTACTTATGGATAAAGAAGTGTCTTAAGAGAGTGTCCCCGCGGATTCGTCAGGGGCACTCCTTTTTAGAACGGAGGCTGTTTGCCGTGAATGATCGGTATGAACAAATAAACGAGTATATAAACGCGATGCTGAAGCCTCGGCCTGATAAAGTGAAAAAGCTTGAAGCCTATGCAAAAGAGCACCATGTTCCGATTATGGAAGAAGCGGGCATTGAAGTGCTGCTTCAAATGCTGTCGATTCAACAGGCGAAAAACATTTTGGAAATCGGCGCGGCAATCGGATATTCCGCCATACGGATGGCGCTTGAGCTTCCGGGTGCGAATATTTACACGATTGAACGGGACGACAAACGCTATGAAGAAGCTGTGAACAATATAAAAGACTTTGAAATGGAAAACCGGATTCACGTAATGCACGGGGATGCGCTGGAACTTTCTGAGTCTGTCCGTGTCACGGCTCCTTATGATGCCATTTTTATCGACGCGGCCAAAGGCCAGTACACGAACTTTTTTGAGCTCTATGAACCGATGCTTGCGCCGGATGGAGTCATTTTTACGGACAATGTTCTGTTTAAAGGACTGGTGGCACAAAATCACTCGGACATTGAGCCGAAAAGAAGACGGAAGCTTGTTGAAAAAATTGATCAATATAACCAATGGCTGATGGACCGGCCTGACTATCAAACGGTCATACTGCCGGTCGGAGACGGCATCGCCATCAGTAAAAAGAAGAGGTGAAGGATCATGAAAAAACCTGAACTTTTGGTGACTCCGACTTCTGTACAGGATATTCTTCCGCTCATTCAAGCGGGCGCAACGGCCCTGTTGGTCGGAGAACAGAGATACGGTCTGAGACTGGCCGGTGAATTTTCAAGAGAAGATATAAAAGAAGCCGTAAAGACAGCTCATCAGGAAGGCGCGAAAGTGTACGCCGCCGTCAATGCTATTTTTCACAACGAAAAAGTGGACGAGCTGAACGGCTATCTTGCCTTTTTGCAGGAGGCCGGCGTTGATGCGGCTGTTTTCGGTGATCCGGCCGTTTTAATGGCGGCGCGTGAAGCGGCTCCCGAGCTTAAACTGCATTGGAGCACGGAAACAACGGGAACCAACTACTATTCCTGCAATTACTGGGGACGCAAAGGCGCACGGCGGGCAGTGCTGGCTAAGGAATTAAATATGGACAGCATCATTGACATAAAAGAAAACGCCGAAGTGGAAATTGAAATTCAAATCCACGGCATGACGTGCATGTTCCAATCGAAGCGTTCTTTAGTGGGCCATTACTTCGAATACCAGGGTAAAGTCATGGACATCGAACAGAAGAAAAAAGAAGCGGGGATGTTTCTGCATGACAAGGAACGGGGCAATAAATACCCGATTTTTGAAGATGAAAACGGCACGCACATCATGAGCCCGAACGATGTGTGCATGATTGATGAATTAGAGGACCTGATGGACGCCGGCATCGATTCTTTCAAAATCGACGGAGTTTTGAAGTCTCCTGAATACTTAACTGAAGTGACCCGCATGTACAGAGAAGCAATCGATTTGTGCTTCGAAAGCCGGGAGACATACGAAGAGAAAAAAGAGAGCTGGATAGAGCGGATTGAAAGCATTCAGCCTGTGAACAGAAGCATCGACACAGGATTCTTCTTTAAAGAAACGGTCTATTAAAAAGGAGGGTGCAACGGATGACAGCCGTAAATCAAACCATTTCCAAAGTAGTAAACGGAAAACGCGTCATTACGAAAAAACCTGAACTCCTTGCTCCGGCAGGAAACCTTGAAAAATTAAAAATTGCCGTTCATTACGGAGCGGACGCGGTTTTTATCGGAGGACAGGAATACGGACTCCGCTCAAATGCGGATAACTTCTCAATAGAAGAAATCGCAGAGGGCGTAGAATTTGCCAAAAAATACGGGGCAAAAATATATGTGACAACAAACATTTTCGCCCATAATGAAAATATGGACGGTCTGGAAGAATACTTAAAAGCGTTGGGAGACGCAAAAGTTGCCGGAATTATCGTCGCTGATCCGCTGATTATTGAAACATGCCGGAGAGTGGCCCCGGACGTAGAAATTCACCTCAGTACACAGCAGTCCCTTTCCAACTGGAAAGCGGTGCAGTTCTGGAAAGAAGAAGGGCTTGACCGCGTGGTGCTTGCCCGTGAAACGAGCGGACTGGAAATTAAAGAAATGAAGGAAAAGGTGGATATTGAAATTGAAACCTTTATCCACGGCGCCATGTGTATCGCTTATTCAGGCCGATGCGTGCTGAGCAATCACATGACGGCCCGGGATTCCAACCGCGGCGGCTGCTGTCAGTCCTGCCGCTGGGATTATGACCTGTATCAGACAGATGGTGCAAACGCGGTCGCGCTCTATGACGAAGAAGACGCTCCGTTTGCGATGAGCCCGAAAGATTTAAAACTGATTGAATCCATTCCGCAAATGATCGAGATGGGCATCGACAGCCTGAAAATTGAAGGCCGGATGAAATCGATTCATTACGTTGCGACGGTTGTCAGCGTGTATCGCAAAGTCATCGACGCATACTGCGCTGATCCTGAAAACTTTGTCATTCAAAAAGAATGGCTGGATGAGCTGGACAAATGTGCAAACCGGGATACCGCGCCTGCTTTCTTTGAAGGCACGCCCGGGTATGAAGAGCAGATGTTCGGCGAACACGGAAAGAAAACAACATTTGATTTTGCCGGTCTCGTGCTCGCGTATAACGAGGAAACTCAAATGGTGACGCTCCAGCAGCGCAATTTCTTTAAACAAGGTGACGAAGTGGAATTTTTCGGTCCTGAAATCGACAATTTCACATTCACAATCGGCACTATTTGGGACGAAGACGGAAACGAGCTTGATGCTGCCCGCCATCCCCTGCAAATCGTTACATTTAAAGTAGACAAAAAGATTTATCCGAGCAACATGATGAGAAAGGGGAAGTAATCACCAATGGGTAAGAGTCCTGTAGTTATAGGCATCGCAGGAGGTTCCGGATCAGGAAAAACAAGCGTCACCCGTTCCATCTATGAACAGTTTAAAGGACACTCGATTTTAATGATCCAGCAAGACCTTTATTATAAAGACCAAAGCCATCTTCCGTTTGAAGAAAGGCTGAACACAAACTATGATCACCCGCTCGCATTTGATAATGACTATTTAATCGAGCATATTCAGGAGCTTTTGAATTACCGGCCGATAGAAAAGCCGATTTATGATTATAAACTGCATACGCGTTCTGAGGAAACCATTCCGGTTGAGCCGAAGGATGTCATTATTCTGGAAGGCATTCTCGTTCTCGAAGATAAAAGACTTCGCGACCTCATGGATATGAAACTTTATGTCGACACGGACGCGGATCTCCGTATCATCAGACGGATTATGAGAGATATTAACGAAAGAGGCCGTTCAATCGATTCTGTCATTGAGCAGTATGTGTCCGTCGTCAGACCGATGCACAATCAGTTTGTTGAACCGACGAAACGCTACGCGGACATCATTATTCCGGAAGGCGGACAAAACCACGTCGCAATTGATCTGATGGTCACGAAGATTCAAACGATCCTTGAACAAAATGCAATTTTGTAATACCATAGCATAGACATAAATAACTCAGACCATATTATGTATAGGCTGGAAGGGAATGAGACAGTTCCCTTCTTTCCCTGTTTATAAACCGAAACATTTGCAGAAAACACACATTCAGTTTAAGATAAACAGTACCTATATGGGAGAGAAGAACGAGGACTGCCCTGTGTTCTCATTCTTGATTTTTTCGTTTATGCTCTCATACATAATCACACGTTATTGTTGAGGGACAACCACCAAGGAGTGAAGGAACATGGCACAAGAAAAAGTTTTTCCGATGACTCACGAAGGAAAACAAAAACTAGAACAAGAATTAGAGCAATTGAAAACGGTTAAACGTAAAGAAGTAGTAGAACGAATTAAAATCGCAAGAAGCTTCGGAGATCTGTCAGAGAACTCTGAGTATGATTCTGCAAAAGAAGAACAGGCATTTGTGGAAGGGCGCATCACGACGCTTGAAAACATGATCCGCAATGCGAAAATCATCGAGGACGACGGCGGTTCAAATGTAGTCGGTTTGGGAAAAACCGTATCATTCATCGAATTGCCGGACGGTGAAGAAGAATCTTACACGATTGTCGGAAGCGCTGAAGCCGATCCGTTTGAAGGGAAAATTTCAAACGACTCGCCAATCGCCAAAAGCCTGCTCGGCAGAAAAGTGGACGAAGAAGTGACAGTTCAGACGCCGGGCGGAGAAATGCTCGTGAAAATTGTGAAAATTTCATAAGATCCGTTTAACAATGAAACACCTCGTCCAAAATGTGGATGAGGTGTTTTTTATGATCGTATCAAAAAGGCTGAAAACGGCCGTGATTTGTTTTCTGCTTGTGTTTTTCTTTCTGCTTGCGAGGCTGGCTGAAATTCAGTTGTTTTTTACAGAATCTTTTTCAAAATCCAATATTAATCTGATTCAGGAAAGCGTCAAGCAGCGGACGGAAGAAGTCCTTATTTCAGATGGACGCGGCTCTTTTCTTGATCGGAACGGCAAAGAACTGACCGGAAAAAAGCAGCCTGCCGTCATACTGTTTCCCTTTCTCGTGACGCAGGATTGGCCGGTTGACCGGGTATCAGACATTCTCGGAATGAAACAGGGGGAGCTCAGGCAGCTGCTCACGGAAGCGAAAAAACCGGTGGTCCTGAACAGCAGAAAAATAAAACATTTGACGAAACAATCCGTGTCAAATATCAATTCTTTGAAATATCCCGGCATTTACGGCGTATATATGAAAGACAGCAAAGAAACAAACATAGCCGCTCATCTGTTGGGCGCGACAAACCAGGACCCTGAGCTTTTGAAAAAGAAATACCCCGGCAGGAAGGAACTGCCGATCACGGCAAAGATCGGGACAAGCGGGATGGAGCGGACGTTTGATGAGTTTTTACTGGCGGATCAGGACACAAAACTTTTGTATCATGTCGACGGAAGGGGAAACCCTTTATTCGGAATGGACGTCAAATATACGGCTGAAGCAAACGCGTTTTATCCGCTGCAAGTCAAAACCTCCATCGACCGCAATATTCAAAAAGCAATGGAAGATGTATTGAAAGACCGCGGGTTAAAAAAGGGGGGAGCCGTCCTTTTAGACATTGAAAAAAGCAGTGTGCTCGGAATGGTATCAAAGCCTGACGCCGACATGTCAAAGCAGCAGACACTGCAAAATTACATGCTGACGCCGATTTATCCGGGATCAGTGTTTAAAACGGTGATCGCCGCAGCCGCCATAGAACAAAACGAAGTGAAGCCGGGCACATCCTTTAACTGCAATCTCAACCTGTACGGAGAGCCGGGGGATGACAAAGGCACGCTCAGTTTTGGAGAAAGCTTTGCCCAAAGCTGCAATTATACGTTTACAAGCCTTGCGGAAAAATTGATCAAAAAAGATGATTCCGTTATTGAAAACATGGCGGAAAAACTCGGTCTCACCCAGCGGGCGGGCTGGGAAGGCAAGCTGTACCGGGAAGACGGATTCAGGCAGCTGTATAATGAAAAAAGCGGGGTCATTTGGGGAGATGACAAAGACAAAACCGTAAAAAAAGCCGTCGCACAGACGGCGATCGGGCAAAAAAACGTGAAAGTCACGCCTCTTGAAGTCGCCAATATGATGGCGGCGATCGCGCGCGGCGGTGAAAAAAAACAAGTCAAAATCGCGGACAAAATTGAATACAAAAACAAAACGACGATGGCGTCATTCAAAGATCAGCCGTTAAAAGGGGAAAACATCGACAAATATACGGCGCAGCAGCTTCAAAAAATTCTCAGAGAAGTCGTCACCTCACCGAAAGGAACCGGCCGAAGGTTTCAGGATCTGCCGTATGAGATAGCAGGCAAATCGGGAACGGCCCAGACGGGAATGTTCACAAAAGAAAAACAGACGCTTTACCACAAATGGTTTGCGGGATACTTTCCCGCGGACAAGCCGAAATATGCTCTCGTGGTGCTGCACATGGACACGCCGGGGGATAAGGCTCTGACAAATACAGTGTTTTATGATATTGTTAAAAAGGTACATGAAAATGAAATAAATCAGACATAGAACAACCGCTCAGCCCATGTTAAAATATATGCTGAGCAAGAGGGATAAAGGAGTGCAGAATGATTGAGCAATAAACAATCTCGTTTTGAAAACCGTGATAAGCGCAGAAAAGCAAATATGGTGCTTAACATTTTAATTGCTATCGTATCTATTCTTATTGTCGTCGTTGCCGTCAGCCTCTTCATCAACAGTCCGTCGAGCGACGTGAGCGAAAAAGCGGACACGAGCCAGAAGCAGGAAACACCTGCATCAGGCAAGACGAAGCAGACATCGGATGAAGACATAAAAGACAGCAAAAAAGATACGGCATCAGACGATGACAAAAAAGATAAACAGGATAAGGACACATCTGATTCATCTTCAGACTCTGACAGCAAAAAAGACGATGATTCATCGAAAAGTGATGACAGCAGCAAAAAAGACTCTGATTCAAGCGATCCTTTTAAAGGCGCAAAAATAACAGAGGGCGGCTCATCAAGCGATGTCGAGAAAACAATTGTTAACCCAAAATGGAAAGCGGTCGGCACAAAGCAGACGGGAGAACATGCGGCGACGTATGACTCAAGCTCTGAAGACTGGTCCGAAATGCTTGACGCCATCTCTTACGCAACAGGCGTGTCAAAAGATCATATGACAGTGCTGTGGCTCGGAAACAATGGAAGCCCGCAAGATGCGAAGGGTAAAGTTTTAGACAAAACGAACGGCAAAAAGTATCAGGTCACCATCACTTGGAAAGACAAAAAAGGCTGGAAGCCGACAAAAGTAGAAACCTTAAAATAACCGCAAAAAAGCAGCTGATTATTCAGCTGCTTTTTTCTGTCATACGTCAGCTGAAAAATGCACCGACGCGCTGTAAAGGATTCTGCCGTCAACGGCCGTCACCTGATGGGATATGGAACGGACGCGAAGCATAATCGCCTGGTTGTTTTCAATCTGAACGTTTATTTTCTTTTCAAGCTCCTGCAAAGATGCCGCTTCGAAAAATTCTACTTTATCTTTGATTAAATCCAATTGAAAATTCATCAGTACAGATCCTCCTGATTTTTCTTCTGAGTCAATGAAAGTATAAGCCTTTCTGCCGTAATTGCGCAATAATCCCAAAGTATTTTAGTACCCTTCCATTCTTTTTTGTGATAGGATAGGAACTGTTCCACGATTAATCCATACTATACTCATAGGAATTATAAATTATGGAGAGTGAAAAATATGGGCCGTGAATTTATTCCTTTATTTGAAGATTGGGCAGCGACTTATGACGCCACAGTGCACGGGGCTGACAAACAATATGCCGCTGTTTTTAAAGGATATGACAACATTCTTGACAGCATTGTCGCACTTTCAGGTTCAAACGTTTTAGAGTTCGGACCGGGAACGGGGAATTTAACGGCGAAATTAGCCGCTGCGAACAAAAAGGTGTTTGGTGTAGAACCGTCTCCGTCAATGAGAAAACTGGCGGCTGACAAGCTTTCTGACAAAGCCGTGTTCAGTGACGGAGATTTTCTGGAGTTTCCCGCTCCGCCTTTTCAAATAGATACCATCGTCAGCTCGTACGCCTTTCATCATTTAACCGATGAAGAAAAGCGAACGGCTGTAAAGCAGTATGGCGCAATCCTTCAGAAGCATGATAAAATAGTGTTTGCCGATACAGTCTTTAAAGATCATGAAGCTTATGATGAAGCCATTAAAAAAGCAATCCGAAACGGCTATCATCAATTAGCGGACGATTTAAAGACGGAACATTATCCGACACTCGGGACAATGAAAAACATCTTTTCAGAAGAGGGATTTGCCGCGCGGTTTACGCAGCAAAATGACTTTGTCTGGATAATGGAGGCGATTAAACGGTAAATCGAAGGGATTGTGTATAAATGAAACTGGCAGTCATCGGAGCAATGGAAGAGGAAGTTACGATTTTAAGAAGCAAACTGAAAGACGCAAAACAAGAGATGATCGCTCACTGTGAGTTTACAACTGGCAGCTATGAAGGCGTCGAAGTCATCTTGCTGAAATCAGGTATCGGGAAAGTCAACGCGGCGATCAGCACGACGCTTCTGCTTGACCGTTTCAAACCTGATTATGTGATTAACACAGGCTCAGCGGGCGGTTTTCATCATACATTGAATGTAGGCGACGTCGTCATCTCAACAGATGTCCGCCATCATGACGTGGATGTGACGGCGTTTGACTATGAATACGGACAGGTGCCGGGTCTTCCGGCAGCATACAAAGCTGATGAAAAGCTGATCAGTATTACTGAGGAAGCGGTTTCTGAACTGAACGGCATTCAAGTCGCCAAAGGCACAATCGCAACGGGAGATTCTTTTATGAATGATCCGAAGCGGGTTGAAGACGTACGCGCCAAATTTGCGGATTTGTACGCGGTTGAGATGGAAGCTGCGGCTGTCGCACAGGTGTGCCATCAGTTCAAAACGCCTTTTGTTGTCATCAGAGCTTTATCTGATATTGCCGGAAAAGAATCTGACGTTTCATTTGATAAATTTTTAGAACAGGCTGCCGTTCATTCAACTGAGCTTGTCCTGAATGTCATCAAACGAATTCACTAAGCGGGGGATTCTCGTTCTCCTCCGCTTTTCCAGGAGGAGGACATATCTTGAACGTGATAACAGATATTACAGAACTGATCGGAAATACACCGCTGCTCCGTCTCAAGCATTTTGATCTACCGGAGGGAACAGCGGTTTATGCTAAGCTTGAGATGATGAATCCGGGCGGAAGCATTAAAGACAGGCTGGGCGGGATGCTCATTGAAGATGCGCTTCGCACGGGAAAGGTGAAACCGGGCGGCGTTATCATTGAGGCGACTGCCGGAAACACCGGGATCGGACTCGCTCTGTGCGCCAGAAAGCATCAGCTTCGCGCCATTTTTTGCGTCCCGGAGCATTTCAGCAGAGAAAAGCAGCAAATTATGAAAGCTCTCGGAGCGGACATCGTGCATACGCCGAGAGAAGAAGGCATGCAGGGAGCCATCCGAAAAGCGCTTGAACTGGAGAGAGAGATTAATAATTCTTATGCCGTTCTGCAATTTAAAAACCGAGTAAATCCATTGACTTACTACAAAACGATCGGACCTGAAATATGGAACGCGCTCGGCGGGGATATCCACGCTTTTGTCGCAGGAGCGGGTTCCGGCGGCACCTTTGCCGGTACGGCAGCTTATTTAAAGGAGAAAAATCCTGCCGTCAAAACGGTGATCGTTGAACCGGAAGGCTCGATCCTGAATGGCGGAGAGCCGCATGCCCATAAAACGGAAGGCATCGGCATGGAGTTTATCCCGGATTATATGGACGAGAACCATTTTGACGCCATTTACACGGTGGAAGACGATACGGCGTTTTCGCTTGTCAGAGAAGCGGCTGAGAAAGAAGGCCTCTTAATCGGAAGCTCTTCAGGGGCGGCTCTTTATGCAGCGCTTGAAGAAGCGAAAAAAGCGCCCGCCGGATCAAATATCGTCACTATTTTCCCTGACGGCAGCGATCGATATATAAGCAAAAACATTTTTCAAGGAGGTCAGTAAGATGAAGAAAAAAACGCTGATGGTGCACGGAGGGATTACGGGAGATGAAAAAACAGGAGCGGTTTCCGTACCGATTTATCAAGTAAGCACGTACCAACAGCCGAAAGCGGGCGAGCACACGGGTTATGAATATTCAAGAACGGCCAATCCGACGCGGACGGCGCTTGAAAGCTTAATTGCGGAGCTTGAAGGCGGCGCGGCAGGATATGCGTTCGGCTCAGGCATGGCTGCGATTACTGCCGTCATGATGCTGTTTGACAGCGACGATCATGTTATTATGACGGATGATGTATACGGCGGCACTTACCGGGTGATGACAGGCGTGCTGAACCGCTTCGGCATTGAAGCGGACTTTGTCGATACGAGCAGCAAAGAAAAAGTCCAAAAAGCCATCCGTCCGAATACGAAAGCCATTTATATCGAAACACCGACAAACCCACTATTGAAAGTGACTGACCTCAAACTGATGTCTGACATCGCAAAAGAAGCGGGCGTATTGCTTATCGTCGATAATACGTTTTACACGCCGTATTTCCAACAGCCGCTCAGCTTCGGCGCGGACATCGTGCTGCACAGCGCGACAAAATATCTCGGCGGCCACAGTGATGTCGTCGGCGGCTTAGTCGTCACGGCTGATAAAGAACTGGGCGAAAAGCTTCATTATGTGCAAAACTCAACGGGCGGCGTTTTAGGACCGCAGGATTCATGGCTTTTGATGAGAGGCATTAAAACGCTGGGACTCAGAATGGATGCCATCAATCACAGCGCCGGAAAAATCGCCGAGCTGCTTGAAGCACATGATGCCGTTCAGACGCTCTACTATCCCGGATCAGCGAAACACCCGGGCCATGAGCTGACAAAAGCGCAAAGCTCCGGTTTCGGCGGAATGATTTCCTTTGATGTCGGCAGCAGCGAACGCGTCGACGCGTTTTTAGAAAAATTGAACCTGTTTACGATCGCGGAAAGTTTAGGAGCGGTTGAAAGCCTAATCTCCGTGCCGTCCAGAATGACGCACGCATCGATCCCGCGCGACCGCCGGCTTGCGCTTGGCATTACCGACGGGCTCGTGCGGATCTCGGTCGGTATTGAGGATACTGAGGATTTAACGGCGGATGTGAAACAGGCGCTTGATTCACTTTTATAAAGAATGGATAGATTTACATTCTCTGTCGGCTGTCAGCTTGTATTATAATGTTGGTAGACTATAAAACTGGCAGGTGACCTTATATGGAGAAGAAAAGACTGAAATCATTAATAGAAGATTTTAAGCATTACGCATTTATTCTGCTTGCAGTCAGCACCTTCATTTATATCGGCGCGGTTCTTCCCGGACAAGGGCTGACTGCGGGCCAGAAAATGCTGATGTTTGTAACGGATTGTGTATTTTTAGCGGGCGCTTATTTCTGCGTTGACCGTTCACTTATTTATAAAAAGAGGCTGGAAGAGGCCGATGAATAAAAAAAAGCCATTGTCTTTTGACAATGGCTTTTTCGTTTCTTATTCAGACGGGGGTTCGCGTAATTCTTTTCCCATCCCTTTTAAAAACTGCAGCCCGAAGCCGAGCGCGCGGTTAATATCAGGATCACCGACGGCTTTCATCAGTTCAAACATACTGACTTTCCTGTCCTCTTTTAAAAATCTTTGCGCCTGATCCGTCCCGGCCATGGCGCTTTCTAAAAGTCTGCCCATAAATTCGGGATCAGCTTTTGACAGCGCGCCTCCCGCGGCCATCATCGTATTTAGGAGATTGGTGACAGGTTCCCGGGAAATCTGTCCGAGTGCGATTTTGGCAATCTCCTCTTTTGCCTGGAGCATATAGCCGGCGGCATCAAAAATGCCCAAGCCATTCAGCTCTGCCATGATGGACATCGTTTTCGCGACAGCTTCTTCATTTTCTGCGAGAAGCGTCTTCAGTTCTTCCAGTTTTTCAGCTTTCAGCTGTTCCTCTGTTTTCGTTTCTTTTTGAATTTCAGTAATTGGGCTTGCCATAATGTTTCCTCCTTTCCTTAATCAGTTAAGTGCACATAGCCCGGACGGTTCCATTTTCGCTGAGCTTCCACACCGTTTTGCGGATGACGTTTTTTGTTCCGCGGATTTGTTTTCGGAAGCGGCGGAGTATCACAGGAACCAAGCACTTCCATGCGGACTTTTGTCTGCTTATAGGCAGGTGTATGTGTCCGTGAATCATACGCAGGCCCGGTCAGGAAATTAATCGCAGAATCTTTATCTGTAGAGTTCATCGGCAGATAAAGCTCATTTGCGCGGACGCGGTCTGTCACAAGCGCGTTCAATTTAACCGCCCCAAAAGGAGAGACGAGCCGGATCATTGTTCCGTCGCAAATTCCGCGTTCAGCCGCGAGCTCCGGCGATACTTCAACAAATACATCCGGAACTTTAGACTGAATGCCTTTTGACTTGTTTGTCATGTTTCCTTCGTGGAAATGTTCAAGCATCCGTCCGTTGTTAATATGCAGGTCATATTCTTCAGGGAATACAGCAGGCTCCACCCAATCGCTCAGCGCAAAACGGGCTTTTTTGTCCGGGAAGTTAAAGCCGTCTTCATAAAGAAGCGGAGTGCTTTCTCCCGTAAAGCTTCCCCACAAGAAGCTGTTCCAGCCGCTAAGAACGTCATAACTTGCTTTTCCGAACAGCGGAGAAAGGCTCGCCATTTCTGAGAAAATGTCGCTAGGATGCGTGTAATTCCAATCAGCGCCTAAACGATTGGCGACTTCCTGAATAATCCACCAGTCGGGTTTTGCATCGCCGAGTGTCGGAAGCGCCTGATACAATCTTTGCACACGCCGCTCTGTGTTTGTAAATGTTCCGTCTTTTTCAAGAGATGGAACCGCAGGCAGGATGACATCCGCGTATTGCGCCGTTCTTGAAAGGAAAATATCCTGCACAACAAAGAAATCAAGGCTGGATAAAATGTTATGAACATGGTTGGCGTTTGAATCGACGAGCGCCATATCTTCACCGACGAGATACATGGCTTTCATGTTTCCTTCTTCAATCGCATGGAGCATTTCGATATTATCAAGACCCGGCTTGCCGTCAATTTCAACACCGTAAGCTTTTTCGAATTTAGCGCGTGCCGCATCATCGGTAATATGCTGATACCCCGGAAGCCAGCCTGGAAGAGTTCCCATATCGCAAGCGCCTTGAACGTTGTTATGTCCCCGCAGCGGATAGGCTCCGGCGCCCGGACGGCGGTAGTTTCCTGTGGCAAGCAGCAGGTTGGAAATCGCCGCTGATGTATCAGAGCCGCCTGTATTTTGAGTAACGCCCATGCCCCAAAGAACACAAGTGCCGTCTGCATCACGAATCATTTCGGCAATGCGGATGATCGTATTCTGAGAAAGTCCGGTGATGCGCTCCGCATATTCCAATGTGTATTTTTCCAGCGTTTCTTTATAATCATCAAAGTAGTTGACATTTTCATCAATAAACGCTTGATCGTGCCAGCCTTGGTCAATCATATATTTCGTTACTGCCATGAGCCAGACCTGGTCAGTCCCTTGTTTCGGGCTGATAAAGAGGTCGGACCGTTCAGCCATTTCATTTCTGCGCAGATCGGCAACAATCAGTTTTTGGCCGTGCAGTTTATGGGCGCGTTTCACGCGTGTGGCCAGAACCGGATGTCCTTCCGCCGGATTGGCGCCGACGATGAGCACGAGGCCCGCTTTTGCGATATCTTTAATTGTGCCGGCGTCTCCGCCCATACCGACGGTGCGGAATAAGCCGTCCGTTGCCGGTGACTGGCAGTAGCGTGAGCAGTTATCCACGTTGTTGGTTTCAAATACTTGGCGCGCTAATTTTTGGATGACATAGTTGTCTTCATTCGTAATTTTAGAAGAAGAAATAAAACCGACAGAACCATTTCCGTGTTCGGCCTTGATCGAACCGAGTCTTGAAGCGACAAGATCAAGAGCTTCTTCCCATGACGATTCAACAAATGCGCCGTTTTTCCGGATAAGCGGTTTTGTAATCCGTTCTTCCGAATTCACGAAGTCCCAGCCGAATTTCCCTTTCACACAAGTGGAAATCGCGTTAACCGGAGCATCGGAAACAGGCTGAATTTTAAGGATGTCACGTCCTTTTGTCCATACTTCAAAAGAGCATCCGACGCCGCAGAACGTGCAGACTGTTTTTGTTTTTTTCGTCCGTTTATCGCGCATAGCCGCTTCCACTTCAGACACGGCGAAGATGCTTGTATAGTCGGGTTCAACATTTTTCACTAAATCAATCATCGGTTCCATGACATCTTCTTTTATTCCTGTCATAAATCCGGCTTGGCCGAGCATTGATTTTTCCATCAGTGCGTTACAAGGACAGACAGTGACACACTGGCCGCAGCTGACGCAGGAAGATTCATTAATGGCGACGCCTTCATCCCAAATGACCCGCGGGCGGTCGCGCTCCCAATCAATTGAAAGGGTCTCATTCACCTGAAGGTTTTGACACACTTCCACACATTGGCCGCAGGCGATGCATTGGTTCGGATCATAGCGGTAAAACGGGTGAGACATATCAACCGCGCACTTTGAATCATCTTTCGGCGTATACGGATATTTCTGATGCTCAATTCCCATCATTTCCGCTGTATTATGCAGTGTGCAGTTGCCGTTGTTGTTATCGCATACCGTACAGTAAAGCAGGTGATTCTCGAGCAGGCGGTCCATGGCCTCTGTCTGAGCCTCTTTTACCCTTCCCGACGTAAGCGAGATGGACATCCCGTTTTCTGCAGCCGTGGAACAAGAGCGCTGCAATTTCCCGTTTACTTCAACAATACAGGTGTCACATGTTTGAATCGGATCCACTTCCGGTACATGGCATATTTGCGGAATCTCAATTCCGTTTTGGTTTAAAATATCTAAAATCTTAGACCCCTCTGGTGCTTCATACTCCGTGCCGTCAATTTTGACACGGATAGACTGAACGTCTGTCACTTCCAATTCCCCTCCATCTTTTAAACTCGAAAAAAAGCCATGCACATAGATACCGGCCTCCTGTACGGAAAACGGTATAAATACGCATGGCGGAATAGTTCACTAGCAAGTCTTACTAACAGACCAATCCTATTTGTATAAAACGATAGACTCATAACACGTTTCCTATTACAAATCCATCTTCACTGCTTTTATTATAAGGTGATATTTATTATAATACAATACGAAAGGAAAACTTTAACCAGGTGAAATGTCACAAAGGGGAACCGGGAATGTCTTTCATAGGCTAAAATCGGAGGGGACAATATGTCTAAAAAAATTCATGAATTTAACGATATTATCCGGAAATTGCGCAAAGAATTATTTGGAAAGGGGCCTGAACGAATTCACACCGTTTTTGTGGATAACATGGCGGTATCTACACTTTACGGCAATCTAAGCGCAAGTGAGCAGTTTATCGCACGCACGCCTGAAGGAAGAGAAATGGTTCATGCGGCGCGTACCAGCTTAATTCAGGAACTGTATTCAAAACAAACGCCTGACGGAATGGAAGAGCTCATCGGAGCAAAGCTTGTGCATCTGTTTTCAGATATTAAAATAGAGGAAAATATTGCCGTATCGGTGTTTGTCTTTGACCGCTCAATTGAAGAGCATAAAGAAGAAATCAAAAGCTGACAATATTCAATTGACACGAAATTGTCACATTTGATATGATATGAACTGCCAGCAGTGGCCTAAGGACGATTTTTTATGGAATGTGTGCATGATCTGTACATATTCTATACCGCATATTTTCATTCTGCTTGATATTGTTGTATGGGTATGCATACAAGTTAGGCAGCATTCAAACCCCGTTTTTTCAGACGGGTTAGTTGAATGCTGCCTTTTTTGTTAGGCGTCTTTGGAAACTGCGGGCTGAAATGATAAATGGAGGGGTTATTATGGCTTTTCGTAAACCGGACGAAATAGCGGAGCTTGCGGTCGAATCAGGGGTAAAAAAGGTGCATTCACCGCTTTCAGCACTGATTGTATTAGGATTTTTGGGAGGAGCGTTTATCGCACTCGGTTATTTGCTTGATATCCGTGTCATCGGCGACCTTCCGAAAGAATGGGGAAGCCTGTCGAGTTTAATCGGGGCGTCCGTGTTTCCCATCGGATTGGTGCTCGTCGTTCTTGCCGGCGCGGAGCTGATTACGGGAAATATGATGTCGGTATCCATGGCGCTGTTTTCCAGAAGAATATCCGCCGGTGCATTAGTGAAAAATTGGGTGATCGTGACGTTGATGAATCTTGTCGGCGCACTGTTTGTCGCTTACTTTTTCGGACATGTTGTCGGATTAACCGAAACAGGACCTTACTTGGAAAAAACAATTGCGGTCGCACAAGGCAAATTGGATATGCCGTTTGGAAAAGTCATTGTTTCGGCGATCGGCTGTAACTGGCTTGTCTGTTTGGCCGTCTGGCTTTCTTTCGGTGCAGAAGACGGAGCCGGAAAAATCGCGGGTATATGGTTTCCGATTATGGCGTTTGTCGCAATTGGTTTTCAGCACGTTGTAGCCAATATGTTTATCATCCCGGCTGCGATATTTGCAGGTTCTTTTTCGTGGGGTGATCTGATTGGCAATCTCATTCCGGCCTTTATCGGGAATGTCATCGGCGGGGCAGTGTTTGTCGGCCTTATTTATTTTATTGCATATTCAAAAAAAGATCAGAAAAAGCAAGGGATGAAAAGAGTTTCCTGAGGTAAGAAAGATGCCGGAAAACACGGACAATTGAAGCGGAATGCCAGCACATTTTCCGTCCAAATCTTAAAAAAAATGTTTACAAAATGGAAGCTGATGGATATACTTACAAAGTAAGAAAAAAGCAAAGGGAGGTTGAATCACATGACGACGTTAAACGGCAATCAAAATCTACAATTGAACCGATTCAGCCTGTGGAAGAGTTCGTGTCCTTCCTTAACCTCTGCCCGTCAAGCACGTTAATTTCGGAGTATCAGGACATTCGCAGCTCCCCGCAGGGAAAGAAGCACCGTCTTCTTTTGTCTGCGGATTTAGTCTGCCCGCAGCGCATATGAACTTTGCTGCGGGTTATTTTCGCTTGTGCGGATATTGAAAGGGGGTGAGCGATAATGACCATTAATCTTTTCTTTTTAACACTGACCATTTCAAAGCGTTTTAAAAGTGCGGAAGAGTATGAACGAGAACAGCAGGTCGAAGAGTTTTATAATGAAGCGAAAGAACGCCAGCTGAAACACTTTTATATGAACTAACGGACACGAAGGGCCAAAACGGAGGAGAAGGAGGAGATCATCATGTTCAGAATTGAACTGCTGAATCATTACACAATGGAGAAGGACCAGGTTTAGCGAGGATGTTGCTGTCACGTCGCAGACGGCCTGCATACCATGGTAAAGAAAGAAAAATTGGTAAGCGGGTGATAGCATGCAAGGCGGTCAGAACAGAATTCCATCCATCGGGCACGGGTATGCGTCAATGCCCCATTCATTTAAACACGGCTACGGCAACCCGTATCGCCGGCAGAGAATGGCGGCGCTTTCCCGGCAGACAAGATATATAGCACCGTATTATTGGTACTAGAGCAGGCGGAAAACCTACGTTTTCCGTCTTTTTTTTATGAAAACAAATATAAATTTCAAATAAATCGAAACGTTCATGAAGAGAAGTGCGTCTAGTTAGTACCTCATACTAATACGAGGTAATATTATTTCTGAATAATAAATCACAGGAATGGAAAAGCGGGTGTTATACAATGTTGCAACATACATCTTCAGCATTAAAACGAATGCGCGCGAAATACTTTGCTGCATCAGAACCGGCGGAGTCAGTCATTCAGCAAATATTGATGGACATACAGGAATACGACCGCATTTTGGAAATCGGGACCGGAAACGGCTCAATGTTTAAACAAATCATCGGACAGCTTGAAAAGGGCAGTCTTAAAAGCATAGAAACATCGAAACGTAAAATACGGAAAACACAGCGCGCAAACCGTTCGGTTATAAAAGCCGGGCTCGGAAACATTCAGCAGGGGAGGCCGGAAAGCATACCGTTCCGCGACCGCAGTTTTCATAAAGTCTTCTCATTACATACTGCTGAAACAGTCAGCGATTACCGGACAGCATGTAAAGAAGTGTACCGCGTTCTTCAAATTGACGGGTGTTTCTATATGGTTTTGAAACCTTCGCGGATGAGTGAAAAGGATGTGATTGAGGTGCTCTATGATCAGCATTTCAGAGACATTTCAGTTGTCAGCAGAGATTCATTCCATTTTATTACTGCCATTAAATAGAATATTTCTTGGGAAATAAAAAGAGCTGCTTAAGTCACTGCAGCTCTTTTTGTGAAATTGGGCATATTTCCTTATTTTTGGTTATTTCACATATATTTTATATTAAAAAAAGTTTTTTTCTTATACAATAGTAATCAGATGACCGTACATTTTAAATATTTTGAACAAACGGAATGAATATTCATTCCGCATTTAGAAAGGGGGATGAAATGACAGCTTCAAACAAGGTTGAACTCATTATGAAAGCGTCGCTTACTTTGTTTACAGATAGAGGATTTGACGCCACGACGATTCCGATGATTGCCGCTCAGGCCGATGTTGGAACCGGCACAATTTACCGTTACTTTGACAGTAAAGAGACACTTGTGAACGTACTGTATCAGGAAAGTGCGCAGCGTTTTATGAAAAAAGTCAAAACGGACTTTCAGGGGATATCTGTAAGAGAAGGGTTTCATCACCTGTTTTATTGTCTGATTGATTTTACGAAGGAAAGTGAGTATGCATTGTTTTTTCTTGAAACGAATAAGGACGCCTACTTTCTGAATGAAACGAGCCGTAAGCTTCTTGATGAAATAACACAGATGCTTGACGTCTTTTTTCAGCGCGGCAAGTCTGAAGGTGTGCTCCGCAATCTGCCGTCCAATGTGCTGATGGCGCTGCTGCTCGGGGCATATCTCAAACTCTATCAGCTTATCCGGACGGGAAGCGTCGAAATAACAAAACCGTTTTTGAAAGAATTGGAACAATGTTCTTGGGATGCCATCAGAACTCATTAATTATTCGCCGAAGGAAGGAAGATCGATATGAAACAGCTAAGCGCTATACCGCAGCCGAAAACATACGGGCCTCTGAAAAATCTCCCTCACTTGGAAAAAGAAAAACTGTCACAATCGCTTTGGAAAATTGCCGAAGAATACGGCCCGATCTTTCGTTTTGAATTTCCGAGCTCTGTCGGGGTCTTCGTCTCAGGCCGCGAGCTCGCGGCAGAAGTCTGTGATGAAAAGCGATTTGACAAAAATCTCAGCAAAGCTTTGCTGAAGGTCCGTGAGTTTGGCGGTGACGGACTATTTACGAGCTGGACTCACGAAAAGAATTGGCAGAAAGCGCATCGGATTTTATTGCCGAGCTTCAGCCAGAAGGCGATGAAAGGCTATCATTCAATGATGCTGGATATTGCCATGCAGCTCGTGCAGAAGTGGAGCAGATTAAATCCGAATGAAGAAATTGACGTTGCCGAAGATATGACGCGCCTGACGCTGGATACAATCGGCCTGTGCGGATTTCATTACCGCTTTAACAGCTTTTACCGCGACACACAGCATCCTTTTATCACAAGTATGCTTCGTGCGCTGCAGGAGGCAATGCGCCAATCACAGAGACACAGCCTGCAGGACAAGCTGATGATCAAAACGAGACATCAGTTCCAGCAGGATATTGAAGAGATGAATTCGCTTGTAGACCGGATCATCGCTGAGCGGAGGGAAAATCCGGATGAGAATCTGTCTGACCTTTTAGCATTGATGCTTGAAGCGAAAGACCCTGTAACGGGGGAAAGGCTGGATGATGAAAATATCCGTTATCAAATCATTACTTTTTTGATCGCGGGGCATGAAACCACAAGCGGGCTGCTTTCTTTTGCGATATACTGCCTGCTGAAAAATAAAGATAAATTGAAAAAAGCCGTTCAGGAAGCCGAGCGGGTGCTGACGGGAGAGACCCCTGAATATAAGCAGATTCAGCAGCTGACATATATCCGCATGGTGCTAAACGAGACTTTGCGGCTGTATCCGACTGCCCCGGCATTTTCTCTGTACGCGAAAGAAGATACGGTTCTCGGCGGGAAATATCCGATTGCGAAGGGACAGCCGGTGACGATTCTGACTCCGCAGCTGCACCGGGATAAAAGCGCGTGGGGAGAAGATGCCGAGTTATTCCGCCCGGAAAGGTTCAGCGATCCCGCGGCAATTCCGGCTGACGCGTATAAGCCGTTTGGAAACGGACAGCGCGCATGCATCGGGATGCAGTTTGCCCTGCAGGAAGCGACAATGGTGCTCGGCCTTGTCCTGAAACATTTTGAACTGATTGATCATACTGATTATGAGCTTACGATTAAAGAAGCTTTAACCATTAAGCCCGGTGATTTTAAAATCCGTGTGAAAAACAAGGACGTGTCCAATCAGCAGTCCGCACAAAACCATAAAGCTGCAGGCAGCGGTCACAAAGAAGAAACGAAAGAAATCCCGTCCCACGGAACGCCGCTTCTCATTCTTTACGGATCAAATTTAGGAACTGCGGAAGGAATCGCGGAAGAGCTGGCTGATATCGGAAGAAGCAAAGGATTTTCAACTGAAACCGGCCCGCTCGATGATTATGCCGGGAAACTGCCTGTAAAAGGCGCGGTCGTTATTGTTACGGCTTCTTATAACGGGGCGCCGCCTGATAATGCGGCGGGTTTTGTGAAATGGATGGAAACCCTTGAAGATCAGGAATTAAAGGGTGTTTCTTACGCCGTCTTCGGCTGCGGAGACCGCAACTGGGCCGCCACTTACCAAAGGATCCCCCGCCTGATAGACAAATTGCTTGAAGAAAAAGGGGCAAAACGGCTGACCTCTATCGGGGAGGGCGACAATGCCGATGATTTTGAGTACAGTCAGGAAGCCTGGGAAGACTCATTCTGGAAGGACATCATGAAGGCTTTTCATATAGAGGCCGCTCCAAAACAGACAAACAAATCACAGTTATCAATCGAATACGTAAGTGAAGCAGCCGAGACGCCGATTGCCAAAACGTACAAAGCATTTGAGGCGGAGGTCATCACGAACAAAGAGCTTCATACCGAAAGCAGCAAGCGCTCAGTCCGGCATATTGAGCTGCGTCTCCCCGAAACAGAAACGTATCAGGAAGGAGATCATCTCGGGGTGCTTCCGCAAAACAGCGGGGAACTGATCAGCCGTGTCATTCGCCGATTCGGTCTTGATCCGAACCAGCACTTTAAGATCAAGGGCCGGCAGCTGCCTCATCTGCCGATGGACCGGCCGGTTAATGCGCCGGAGCTTTTGGCGTCCTATGTAGAGCTGCAGGAGCCGGCAACGAGAGCCCAGCTTCGCGAACTTGCCGCACATACCGTGTGCCCGCCGCACCAAAAAGAATTGGAGCATCTTTATTCTGATGATGCGGCATATAAAGAAAACGTGCTGAAAAAACGAATGACCATGCTGGACCTGCTGGAAGATTATCCTGCATGTGAACTGCCGTTTGAGCGCTTTTTAGAACTTCTGCCGTCCTTAAAGGCGCGCTATTATTCAATCTCAAGCTCACCGAAGGCAACCAGCGGGGAGCTCAGTATCACGGTCGGCGTTGTGACGGCTCCGGCATGGAGCGGCCGTGGGGAATACCGGGGCGTGGCTTCGAACTATTTAGCCGGATTACAAAAAGGCGATTCCGCCGTCTGTTTCATCCGCTCGCCGCAGTCGGGTTTCGCATTGCCTGAAAATCCGAAAACGCCTCTCATTATGGTCGGAGCAGGCACAGGAATTGCGCCGTTCAGGGGATTTATCCAGGCGCGGGCTGCCGAAAAAATGTCCGGTAACAGCCTGGGCGAAGCTCATTTATACTTCGGCTGCAGGCATCCAGAGGAAGACGATCTGTACAAAGATGAATTCGACCATGCGGAGAAAAACGGCCTTGTCACCGTGCATCGGGCGTATTCCAGGTTAGATCAGGACTGTAAAGTATATGTACAGGATGTTCTGCTTCGCGAGGCTGCACAAATTATTGCCCTTCTTGACCAAGGCGGCCATCTCTATATATGCGGTGACGGAAGCAAAATGGCTCCGGCTGTCGAAAATGTACTGCTTCAGGCGTATGAAAAGGTGCATAACACCGATTCAAAAGTTTCCTTGGAGTGGCTTGAACAGCTGCAGGCGGAAGGAAGATATGCGAAAGATGTTTGGGCAGGTATGTAACAGAAGAGTGAGACAACTGAAGAATGTTTTTTAATTGAAGAAAGCCGGCACGATATTTGAAATCTACTGAATCAAAAGGAATAGTTATAGGGAGTATCGTGCCGGCCTTATCTTTAGTATCGGCCAAAAGACACAATTCTTTAATGTTTTTATTGATTTACATGCAGGCGGCTATGTCCCTTTTTTCTGAATTCCGCCAGAAATAAAACCGGATAAGACAGCAATAGCAAAACCGAAATAAATGAAATGATACCGATCCAATGAAAATGCGTCCAAAAGAAACCGCCGCAAGACCCTGCCACGCTTGAACCGATATAGTATGCAAGCAGATATAATGAAGAGGCTTGCGCACGATGATCACCGGCTGCGCGGCCGACCCAGGCGCTTGCGATCGAATGCGCACCGAAAAAGCCGAAGGTAAAGACGGCAATCCCCGCGATTTTAAGCGCAAGCTGGGGCAAAAGTGTCACCGCTGCGCCGGCAAGCATAACAAAAATCGCAATCTTAATCATTTTCGCGCTTCCGAAAAGATCTGCTTTTTTCCCCATATAGACCGAGCTGAACGTTCCCGCAAGATAGACAATAAAAATAAAACCGATCACAGTCTGCGACAAATGATAAGGAGCCGCCATTAAATGAAAGCCGATATAATTATATAATGTCACAAAACTCCCCATTAATATAAATCCCAGAGATATTAACAAAAGCAGCCGTTTGCGGTGCAGGACCGCTCCGTATTCCTTACATGCCGCTTTTACGCCCGCATGCCGCTGAGATGAATGGCGCGGAGCCGGAAGAAAACGCCAAAACAAATAGCTTAATACAATAGAAAGAATGCCGATGATGGCAAGCGCCGGCCGCCAGCCGAATACATCGGTCAGAAGCCCCGTTAACAGCCTGCCGCTCATTCCCCCGATGCTTGTGCCGCTGATATACAAGCCCATCATTTTCCCGAGGCCCTTCGGATCAAACTCCTCGCCTACATATGTCATAGCGACAGCCGGAACGCCTGCCAGGAAAATACCGAGCAGCGCCCTCATCGCCAAAAGCGCGGGAAAAGCCGGACTGAACGCTGTTAATAGACCTAAAACAGAAGTAGCTGTTAACGACAGCACCATTAATTTTTTTCTGCCGAATCCGTCAGACAACGAAGCGGCGGCCAATAATGAAAATGCCAAAACGGCTGTTGAGATGGATAAAGTTAAGCTGGCAGCCGCAGCGGAAATATGAAACTCTTCCGAAAACAAAGGCAGAAGCGGCTGTGTCGTGTAAAGCGTGGCGAAGGTCACAAAGCCGCTGATAAACAGAGCCAAGCTGGCCTTTCTGTAAGCCTTTGTATGAGGCTGAATAAACGTCATGAATGTCCCTCTTTTCTCACTGTTGGTTATATATGTATCGTACGCTTTTCATTTCAATGTGTCTAATTTATAATAACTATAGAATTAATGCGTGTAGGTTATGAAGAAAGGGGAGAAGGAGAAAATGGAGCTTCATCAAATTGACAACTTCATTGCGGCGGCAGCTCATCAGCATTTCACAAATGCGGCAAAAGAAAGAATGATTTCTCAGCCGGCATTAAGTCGATCGATTATCAGGCTCGAAGAAGAATTAGGCGCGCCGTTATTTTACAGAGAGACAAAAGCCGTCCGGCTGACAAGGCACGGAGAGCAGTTCTTAATAAAAGCAAAACAAGCGAGACGAGCTTTAAATGAAGGCGTTGAACAAGTGAAAAAGAATATGAGCCTGGAGCACGGCGAAATATCTGTATCTTTTCTTCATACGCTCGGGCTGCGCTTAATGCCTCAGCTGATTGCCGAATTTAAAAAGCTATACCCAAACGTGACCTTCCGGCTTTATCAAGGCGCAAATGAAACGCTTCGCAAAATGGTGGAAACGGGAGATGCGGATATCTGTCTCAGCTCCCCGCCGCTTCCCAGCGAGCTTTTACAATGGACAGTGCTGGAGAAAGAGCCTCTTTATGCGGTGCTACCTGAGAACCACCCGCTTGCAGGAAATAAAAGCATTCAAATGAAAGAGATGCAGGACGAGGATTTTGTGGGTTTTAAACCGGGATACGGGCTGAGGTATATGTTTGATCTGATGTGCCGGGATTTGAATATACACCCGCATCTCGCATTTGAAGGAGAGGAAGTGTCAACCATATTAGGGCTGACCGCCGCGGGTCTGGGGGCTGCAGTGCTGCCGAAAACCGCGGAGCATTCATACTTTCCGGTCGTTTTTCTACCGGTTGCAGATTACCAATGCGAACGCACCATAGCGCTAGCCCAGCTGAAAAACCATGCTCTTTCTCCCGCTGCTGAGCGTTTTAAACAGTTTGCACTTGAGTATTACAAAGCACGCAACTGAGCGGTCATTTTATTAAAATCGAAGTTGAAAATAAAGCAGAAAGAAATACAGAAAACGGAGGAAAACCATGGCGAAAAAAACAGTGAAAACAAATGCTGTCCGTATCATTGAGCAGCAAAACATTCCCTATGAGCTATTAGGTTACAAAACAGAAGGGGGACAGCCCGCAGACGGTCTTTCCGTTTCACAAAAAATCGGATACGCTGCCGAATATGTTTATAAAACCTTAGTGGCATCTGCAGGTACTGATCGTTATTACGTCTTTGTCGTTCCCGTTGCAAAAGAACTGAATCTGAAAAAAGCTGCGAAGGCGGCAGGTGAGAAGAAAATAGAAATGATTGCCATGAAGGACCTTTTGGGAGTAACCGGCTATATGCGCGGCGGCTGCTCTCCGATCGGCATGAAAAAAAGGTTTCCGACTTTTATTGATAGATCCGCTGAAACACTGGAGTTTATGATTGTCAGTGCGGGGAAAATCGGAATGCAGCTGAAAGCAGCGCCTCAAGATTTAGCCGAAGCAAGCGGGGCGGTATTTACAGACATTGTATAAATGTCCGATGAATCTAATAGAACACGTGTCAAGGGAGAATGATAATGAAAAAAAGATATGAAAACTTGAATGGCGTGAAGAATGAACATGGATTCAGGGACATGTGGAAATGGATGAAAGAACGAAGAGAAAAAAGTAAAGACTTGAGCGAGAACATTCCGAAAGCGGTCACAAGGGATGTCCGTGATGTTGCCGTCAATCGGACGGAAACCGCCATAACTTGGATCGGCCATTCTTCATTTCTGATCCAAATACAGGGGCTTAACATAATGACCGACCCTGTATGGGCGCGGCGGATGGGTTTTCAAAAACGGCTGACAGAGCCGGGATATGAATTGAGCGAACTGCCTGACATTGATGCCGTGCTCATTTCACACGGGCATTATGACCATCTTGATTTTCCGAGTATAAAAAAACTGAGAGGAAACCCGGATTTTTACGTGCCTGCGGGATTGAAAAAGCTGTTCAACAAAAAAGGCCGCAAAAACGTTCATGAAATGAATTGGTGGGATCGTTTTGAGATGCGGGGGGTGAATATATCATTTGTTCCGGCCCAGCACTGGACACGGAGAACGCTTTGGGATACCGATACCTCTCATTGGGGAGGCTGGGTCATAGAAAGCAAAAACGGCGAGTCCATCTATTTTGCAGGAGATACAGGCTATTTTGAAGGCTTTAAAGAAATCGGAGAGAGGTTTCGTATTAAGGCGGCTCTGATGCCGATCGGAGCATACGAACCGGAATGGTTTATGCAAGTGTCACATATCAATCCGGAAGACGCCGTAAAAGCGTTTTTGGAGCTGAAGGCTGACAGCTTCATTCCCATGCATTACGGGGCATTCCGGCTTGCTGATGATACAGGCCCGGAAGCATTAAGCAGACTGCACGGCGAGTGGGATCGGCTTGCATTACCTCCTGAAAACCTGAAAGCATTAGCGCTTGGCGAAACATTTTGGCTGTAACAGCAGGTTTTCGCTGCCGACACCAATCGTTTAAAAACGGTTGGTGTTTTGACGTCAATCAAAGGTGAATTGTCTCTGTATAAAACATGATTTTTCCGGAACATGCGGTAAAAAACAAAACTTTTTACTCTTTTGTTTCACTATAAAATGAAAACGGTTTCGTATGCGCAGTATATTTAACCTATCACAATTGCTCCAGCAGAAACGGACAGGAAGGATAGAAAAACAGATGAAATACATGAATTCAAGGCAGAAAAAGATTTTGTATCTGTTGTTATCTGAACCTGATGACTACTTAGTTGTGCAAGATTTCGCAGACAGGGTCCGCTGTTCTGAAAAAACGATCAGGAATGATTTGAAAACGATTGAAGATTTCCTGAATGAACATGCTCAAGCTCAGCTGATCCGCAAACCGGGATTAGGCGTCTATTTACATATATCTGAACAGGAAAGGTCACGGTTAAGCCGGCAAATTTATAATGAGCACTTTACGTGCGGGCACAAGACCGATGAAGAAAGAATACTTCACATCGCTTATGATTTATTAATGAATTCAAAGCCCGTTTCCGCAAAAGAAATTGCCGCACAGCATTTTGTAAACAGAGCTTCCATTAAAAAGGATGTAAGTGCGGTTGAGGAGTGGCTGAAGCGATTTGATCTCATACTGGTTTCTAAACAGCGGCTTGGCTTAAAGATTGAAGGGGACGAAAAAAACAAAAGAAAAGCATTGGCGCGAATTTCAGATTTGATTGATAATACGGAGTTTACAAGCCAATTTATAAAAAGTAAGTTTTTAAGTCATGAAGCGGACTTTGTGAGAAAAGAAATCAAGTTATTACAAAAAAACCATTCTATCTATTTTACGGATGAAACATTTGAAAGTTTGCTGCTGCATACATTGCTGACTATCCGCCGTATCAAAATGAAACAGCCGGTCGCCATTTCTGCAAGACAGCTGGACGCGGTAAAAAAGAAGAAAGAATATGAATGGACACTGGCTTGTTTAAAACGGCTTGAGCCGGTATTTGCCATCCGGTTTCCTGAGGAAGAAGCCGTCTATTTAACTTTACATATAATAGGCGGGAAAGTCCGCTATCCATCGCAGCAAGAAAAGAAGCTTGATCTTGAAGATTCTGAGCTTTCCAAAGTCGTCAGGCATTTGATCAATCGTGTTTCAGAACTGCAAATGCTGGATTTTCATAAAGACCAGGAACTAATCAACGGATTGAACATTCATCTCGATCCGGTGTTGAAGCGGCTGAGCTATGATCTCTCTGTTTCAAACCCCATGCTTCACGACATCAAAAAAATGTACCCTTATTTGTTTCATCTTATCATTGACGTTTTAGAAGACATCAATCAAACATTTGATCTTTATATTCCTGAAGAAGAGGCGGCCTATTTGACGCTGCATTTTCAGGCAGCGATCGAACGGCTGCGCCGAAACAGTCATAACCCTAAAAGGACGATCATCGTCTGCCATATGGGCATTGGCATGTCGCAATTGCTGCGGACTAAAATTGAACGCAAATTTCATCACATTACGGTAAAAGACTGTATCGCAAAAGCGGAGCTGACAGAGTATATCAAAAAGCATAAAGATATAGATTTCGTCATTTCTACGATAGGGCTTGGAAATGTAACGATCCCTCATATTGTCGTATCACCGCTTTTGGAGTCTGCTGATGAAAAGAAGCTCAGCGCATTTATGCAACAGCTTGATACATCACATCGCCGGGAGCAAAAAACGTTTAAAATGCTGAACGACACGACTCCGTTTCTCGTTTTTTTACAGCAAGAGACAGAGCACCGTTATCAGGTCATTGAAAAGCTGGCGCAGGCTTTGTATGAAAAAGGCTATGTAGAAAAAGAGTATGGCATTCATGCAGTAATGAGAGAAAAAATGTCGGCGACAAATATCGGGGCGGGTATTGCCATCCCTCACGCGAACTCTAAATATATCAAACAATCAGCCATTGCAATCGCCACCTTAAAAGAGCCGATTGAATGGGGGACAGAAAAGGTGTCGCTCGTTTTTATGCTTGCCGTCAAACACGAAGATCAAAACAAGGTAAAGCAATTATTCAGTGAGCTTTCCTATCTTAGCGAGCAGCCGGCATTTATTCAAAAACTGACGGAAGAAAAAAATGTGATGACGTTTTTATCGTATTTAAACTATTAAAAGCAGGGAATGGCTCCCTGCTTTTTTTCTGTTTATAGGGAAAAATGCCGTTATTTCCGGAACTTATGGTAAAAAAACGCGCTTATCACAGGCTGATTTCAGTATAAAGTTGAGACAAGATCTTGAAATTCAGACTGCAAAGGAGGATTTATATGAAACTGTTAGCGATTACATCATGTCCGAACGGCATTGCCCATACGTATATGGCTGCTGAAAATTTACAAAAAGCAGCCGGCAGATTAGGCGTTGAGATCAAAGTGGAAACCCAGGGCGGAATCGGGGTGGAAAATAGGCTGACCGAAGAGGAAATCCGGGAAGCAGACGCAATCATTATCGCGGCGGACCGCTCGGTGAACAAAGACCGATTCGCGGGAAAAAAGCTGCTGGCCGTCGGGGTTCAGGAAGGCATCCGCAAACCGGAAGAATTAATTCAAAAAGCGCTTAGCAGTGAAGTGCCGGTCTATCAATCTGCTTCAAAAGCTGAATCCGCAAGTCAGCAGGGCAAAAAACAAAACCCGATTTACCGTCATTTAATGAACGGCGTTTCTTTTATGGTTCCTTTCATTGTCGTCGGCGGATTATTGATAGCGGTTGCATTGACGCTTGGAGGAGAAAAAACACCAAAGGGCTTAGTCATTCCGGACGAGTCTTTTTGGAAGACGATTGAACAGATCGGCAGTGCTTCTTTTTCATTCATGATCCCGATTTTAGCCGGGTACATCGCGTTCAGCATCGCTGATAAGCCGGGTCTTGTCCCCGGAATGATCGGCGGATATATTGCGGCATCCGGCAGCTTTTACGACAGTGCAAGCGGCGCAGGATTTCTTGGAGGAATCATTGCGGGATTTTTGGCGGGATATGCGGCGCTTGGAATCAAAAAATGTAAAGTTCCTAAAGCAATACAGCCGATTATGCCGATCATTATTATTCCGGTGTTTGCCTCACTGATCGTCGGTTTGGCGTTTGTATTTCTGATCGGCGCCCCCGTCGCTCATATTTTCGCATCATTAACGGTTTGGCTTGCGGGAATGAAAGGTTCGAGTTCAATTCTTCTGGCATTGATTTTAGGAGCGATGATCTCCTTTGATATGGGAGGACCCGTAAACAAGGTGGCCTTTCTTTTCGGATCGGCAATGATCGGAGAAGGAAATTATGAAATCATGGGCCCGATTGCCGTTTCCATTTGTATACCGCCGATAGGGCTTGGGATTGCAACGTTTTTAGGAAAAAGAAAATTCGCCGCCGCAGAAAAAGAAATGGGAAAAGCATCATTTACGATGGGCCTTTTCGGTATCACGGAAGGAGCCATTCCATTTGCGGCCCAAGACCCCCTTCGTGTGATCCCGAGTATTATGGCGGGTTCTATGACCGGATCGGTGATAGCGATGATCGGCCATGTGGGGGACAGAGTGGCACACGGCGGCCCCATCGTTGCTGTACTTGGAGCAGTAGATCATGTACTGATGTTTTTTATCGCTGTAACAGCAGGTTCTCTTGTCACCGCTCTGTTGGTTAATGTACTGAAGAAAGATATGGCGAAATCCCCCGCGCCCGGCGAGGTGCTGCCGTCTGCCGCACCAAATGAAGCTGCAGCGGCAAAAGAAACAAAGGAACCATCTCAGGCTGACAGCCGAAAAGCCGGGATGACCGAAATCAAAAAACTGACTGACATTATCAGTACGGACTTGATTGAACCGCATTTATCCGGCGAAACGAGGGATGACATTATCGATGAAATGATCGAGAAAATGTCCCGTAAAGGTATGCTGCTGTCTGACAGCGGATTTAAGCAGGCCATTTTGAGCCGGGAACAGCAGGGAACCACGGCGATAGGTATGAATATCGCCATTCCGCACGGAAAGTCTGAAGCCGTCAAAACGCCGGGTGTCGCATTCGGAATAAGACGTTCGGGTGTTGACTGGAACAGCCTTGATGGTTCTGATGCAAAACTGATTTTTATGATTGCCGTACCGAAGGAAAGCGGCGGAAATCAGCATCTGAAAATATTGCAGATGTTATCCCGAAAACTGATGGATGACAGCTATCGGGAAAGGCTGCTCTCCGTTCAGACAAAAGAAGAGGCGTATGAGCTTCTGGAAGAAATCGAATAAAGCGGGGGATGATCATGTCTACTGAACCGATATTTTTCAATCCGGTTTTCAAAGAAAGAATCTGGGGAGGCGCCGCCCTGCGTGATTTTCACTATAATATTCCGTCCGAGCGGACAGGGGAGTGCTGGGCCTTCGCCGCTCATCAAAATGGACAGAGCACAGTTCGAAACGGCATGTATAAAGGATGTACGCTCGGTGAATTGTGGGAGCATCACAGAGATTTATTCGGAAACCTTGAAGGAGACCGTTTTCCTCTTCTTACAAAAATTTTGGACGCGGACCAAGACCTGTCAGTTCAGGTGCATCCGAATGATGACTTTGCCAAAATGCATGAAAACGGGGAACTTGGAAAAACCGAATGCTGGTATATCATTGATTGTGAAAAAGATGCGGAGATCATTTTCGGCCACAACGCAACAACAAAAGAAGAACTGATGTCCATGATTGAGCGGGGAGAATGGGACGGGCTCCTGAACAGAGTTAAGGTAATGCCGGGAGATTTCTTCTTTGTCCCAAGCGGCACCGTACACGCGATTGGAAAGGGCACACTTATTTTAGAGACGCAGCAAAATTCAGATACGACTTACAGATTGTATGACTACGGAAGAAAAGATGCGGACGGCAGGATGCGCGAGCTCCATTTGAAAAAAAGTATAGAAGTGATAGACGTTCCATCTGTCCGTGAACGGCCGACCGTTCAATATAAACAAACAGATGATTTGCTGGCAGCTGTTTTAATAGAATGTCCTTATTTTTCAGTCGAAAAGTGGGTTGTAAAAGGTGAAGCAAATCTATTCCAGCATCATCCCTTCCTTCTTGTCAGCGTGATCGAAGGAGACGGAATAATGATTGCAGGCGGGCATGAATATCCCTTTAGAAAAGGAGATCATATTCTCCTGCCTTCCGGTTTGGGAGAATATAAACTGGCAGGCCATGCAAATTGTATTGTGTCTCATCTGTGATCCTCAAAACCCTTCTCTGGCATCAGAGAAGGGTTTTACAAAAAGGGCGAAATCTCCAGTGTATCAGTGTTTTCGTTCCTGAATTTATTCTCTCAATTTGTATATCTCCCGAGCCATTGATTCAAGTATGTACATAGCGGGGATTTGGGTGGTGATATTCGCATTTTCAACCCATTCTTCCGTCACGTAATATGAAATATTCACATCGGACATTTTGGCAATGGTTGAATGTTTATGATTTGTAATACTGATGACCCGGCTGCCTTCTTGTTTCAGCTGATTCAGATGAGTCACCGTAGAATCTCCTTCACCTGAAACCGATAATGCGATTGTGATGCTGTTATGGCGGAAATGGGAATGGGCCGGAAAGTAAGGATCTTTAATATACATTGAAAGTTTCCCTAAGCACGAAAAATATCTGGCTCCGTATTCGGCGAGAATTCCTGAACTTCCCACTCCGATAAAAATAACGCTTTCTGCATCCGCCGCAAGGGCTGCTGCTTCCTTCAGCTTTTCTTCCATCCCTCCGCTTACTGTTCTTTCAAAAAATTCGGCAACGGAATGATGGGGACTCTTTAAAATCGTTTTTTTATTTGCCTCCGTATACATTTTCAGCTTCACCTTAAACTCCGAAAACCCTTCACAGTTTATTTTTTTGCAGAAACGTAAAATAGAAGCCGTAGATACATGGGTTTCATTTGCCAATTCACGGATTCGCATATAGACGACTTTCTCGCTGTTTTGGGAGATGTAGTTGTATAAAGAAGTTTCAAGCTCGTTAAATGAAGCAATCATTTCGTGTGTGAACATGCAGGGGGATTCTCCTTTTTATGAGAATGGTGAATGTACATCTAATCGTAACATATCATTTTTAAAAGAAACATAGTGTTATATTTATGTGACAAATCACTTTTTGTGTCATTCAAAACAAGACGTCAGCCAATGATTTACGGCGCAAAACAACTGCGGATATAATTCGTTCATACGCTTTATGCATGATCTCTTCAAGGGTCTCTGACAAAAGCGGCCGAAAAAAGGAGGACAATATGAGTATCAAACTGATAGCAGTTGATATGGACGGAACGTTTTTGAATGATGAAATGGCATATAACAAAGAGCGTTTTATGAATCAGTATCGTGAATTAAAATCGCGGGGGATTAAATTTGCCGTAGCAAGCGGAAACCAATATGCGCAGCTTACATCCTTCTTTCCGGAAATCAAAAGTGAAATCGCTTTCGTTGCTGAGAATGGCGCTTTCGTCGTGAATGCCGGAGAAGAATTATTCGCGGGTAACATGTCTGAAGACACTATAAAAGCAGTGATCCTTGCTTTAGAGCAGTATGAGGTGAAAAACGTCATTGTCTGCGGAAAAAAAAGCGCGTATATTCATGAAAATGCCGGTGAAGATGAATATCTGCATGCCAGTAAGTATTATTATGTGTTAAAAAGGGTGCCGCATTTTGAAAACATCGATGATGACATTTTGAAATTTTCCATCAGCTTTCCCGCCGAACATTGTTCCGCACTTCTGAGCTATTTAAAAAACGCAATCGGGTCTTTCGTTACGCCTGTATCAAGCGGGCACGGTGACATAGATCTGATCATACCGGGGCTTCATAAAGCGAGCGGGATTAAGCTTCTCCAGAAACAATGGGGGATGGGTGATGAAGAGTGTGCGGCCTTCGGAGACAGCGGCAATGATCTGGAGATGGTGTCCGCCGTGAAATACGGGGTCGCCATGGATAATGCGCAGGAAAGCATTAAACAGGCTGCCGCGCATATCACGCAATCAAACAATGAAGAAGGGGTCTTAAATGCGATTGATTCCATTCTAAAATGTGAAAAACCCTTTGTCTGAAAAAGACGTTTTAACTGCGGAGGTGCTGAACGATGATTAAATTAGTGATTACGGATTTAGACGGTACATTTTTAAATAATCAAGGCGATTTTGACAGAACGTTATTTGAAAAGACAAAACGAGTAATGGAGGAACAGCATGTCGCTTTCGCCATCTGCACCGGGAAGCAGTGTGAAAGAGTGGAAGCTTTATTCGGAGAAGATGCGAAAGATTTTTGGATTTTAGGAGACAGTGCCACACGTATAAAAAAGAACGGCAAGTTCGTATATGAATCTTTGATCAGCAATGAAGCGGGACTGTCAATTATAGGCGCTTTAGAAAAAATCAGCTGCGGGCATAGCATTATCGCATGCACAAAAAATGGTGCGATCGTAAAAGAAAATCTGTCTGAAAGTGAGATGAAATATGTAAATGCCTCTTATGCACATGTAACGAAAATAACTGATTTTACTGAGATAAAAGATGATTTTATCAAGATTACGGTTCATGATCCCGACGCCAACTGTCCGGAAACGAGAGAAAAGCTGCATGAATTTTTTCACCAATTATATATCGTAGCATCAGAGGATACCTGGATGGACATAGCAAATATCGGAATACATAAAGGAACAACAGTACAAGAACTGCAGCGATTATTAGGGGTTTCGGCTGATGAAACAATGGCGTTCGGAGACGGCCGCAATGACAAAGAATTGATGGAAGCGGCATCCTACAGCTTTGCGGTTAAGAATGCCATTGACGAAATAAAAGATGCGGCGCACTTTGTCATCAAATCAAATGAGGAAAGCAGCGTTATGCACACGATTATGAGAATATTAGCGCTGCAAAAACAATGAGCTAAAATCAATGCGGCAGGACTTACTAGGGATAGAAAAAGCGGGCTATCCTCAGACTTTAATTCACTCCTGATTTTCCTAAAGTATGTTAAAAATGAATAAATATCTATATTTGACTCGATGGTATTGGTATAATATGTATAAAATGAATGAAGCGGTTTAATATCAAGATGAAAAAAATCACTTCATATCAGACAAAAAGCAGGAACTGCCTCGTTTTGAAATTGGGAGGTGTTTGTATTAGCCCGCTGTTGAGCCCCGCGTATATCATTCTTATTTTTCTTCCGGCAGCTTCTTTTCTGTTAGGGATTTTAGGATATTTCATCTTTAAAAAAGTATGGATGATGGTTGTTATTGTATTCTTTTTGTCCTTGATATTCATGTTTATTGTAATAGGTGCCGAACCGACATTTTTCATTTGGGTGGCTATGATGACGGGGAGCTGTTTTGTCTCCGGTTCAATCACTAAGACGATATGGACTTTCGCAAAGAGAAAATATTAGACAGAAGAATCCTGTTTGAACAGCTATCCTTTTTTTGTCGATTGAAGAAAAAGAAGTATAGAGTTATCCGTTATGTTCTTATATTTTGTCTGTTGTTGTCAGATCGGGCTTTCTGTTGAAAATGTCTGTCTATCGTTTTGTTCTTTTTTAACTAAACGGAGCACTATAATTGAACTGTAGATACATAGAAAAACAAAAAAGGATAAGGAGGATTTTTATGTTTCAAACCTTAGACCATTTTTTGAAATCTTGGGAATTCGAAGCCGATGCGACACAAAAACTGCTGAATCATCTGACTGATGAATCACTTAAACAAGAAATCACTTCACAACATTGGACTTTGGGCCGTATTGCATGGCATACTGTCGCTGCCATTCACATCATTACCTCAAACACAGATTTAACGTTTCACGCTCCGGCCGAAGATTATCCTGTTCCTGCATCGGCGCGGTTTATTGCTGAGAGTTATCATCAAGCCAGTAATGCATTTGTACAGGCGTTAAAAACGCAATGGACTGACGATACACTTCAAGAATGTGTCAACTTTATTGGTCAGCAATTGCCAAATGGTTCACTTTTGATGTTTTTAATTCAACATCAAAACCATCATCGAGGACAAATGACTGTCCTTATGAGACAAGCAGGTTTACCTGTTCCGGGTATTTACGGTCCGGCAAAAGAGGAATGGACTAAATTCGGTTTGGAAGCTCCGAAATAGGATATTGTTGTAAGGGCTCGAATGAATAGATGATACCAATCGATGTTGGTATCTTTTTTGTTTTTTAGAGTTATTAAACCGGTATCCATGACATGCAGACGAATCAACAGTTCAAAAGATGTAAATTAAGGTCAATAAATACAGAAAGGTGATTATGATGATAACTAAAATGACGCGATTCAATATGAAAGACTTCAATAAACCAAACGAATCTTTCGTTGTTTCAGGGAGAATCATCCCTTCATTTGAAAACAATGTTTGGACATATACAGAGGAGAAATTTGCTGAACCTTATGTCAAAAAATATGATGATGAAGACATTGATGTCAGTTATATTGAAGAAGAGGATAAAGTTGTCTTTTTTTATTACGCAGAGAACGACTGTGTCGGCCGGAGTAAGCTTCGTTCTAATTGGAATGGATACGCACTGATTGAAGACATTGCCGTTGCAGAAGATTATAGAAAAAATGGTGTCGGGACGGCTTTATTGCATAAAGCGGTTGAGTGGGCAAAGGAGAATCATTTATGCGGTCTTATGCTTGAAACACAAGATATTAATGTTTCAGCTTGTCATTTTTATGCCAAAAATAACTTTGTCATAGGAGCGGTCGATACAATGCTATATTCCAATTTTTCAACAGCAAATGAAATTGCGGTTTTTTGGTACTGTAAATTTTAAATATAACAGTATTTGATGTTTCGTCATTCAGCGGGTGTGTCGCGAAGTATTCAAAACATCGGCTTGAGGATTTATAATAAGGTATATCAATCAATGCAGGGGGAGTTATGGATGAAGTGCAAAATCCTTTGTTGACCCTGCACTGGGGAAAAATGTCTTGTTTATGATGGGCGTCCTTTGCGGAGGCCTGATATTCGGCACTGCTGCAGGATTTGTGTCTATGGTTCCTTATATGATGAAAGATGTTCACCATTTAAGTACTGCGGCAATTGGAAGCGGGATTATGTTTCCTGGAACGATGAGCGTCATCATCTTCGGTTACATTGGAGGATGGCTTGTTGATCGGAAAGGTTCTTTATATGTGCTGACCATTGGGATTGCATTGATGTCTTCCAGCTTTTTAATCGCTGCCTTTTTTATAGATGCGACACCTTGGCTCATGACCGTTATCATCGTTTTTGTTTTTGGGGGGCTCTCCTTCACAAAAACGGTTATATCTACAATGGTATCTGGCAGTTTGAAACAAAAGGAAGCCGGCGCCGGAATGAGTCTGCTTAATTTTACCAGCTTTCTATCAGAGGGAACGGGTATTTCGATTGCAGGCGGTTTATTATCGACCCGCTTGCTGGATCAAAGGCTGCTGCCTGTTAACGCTGATCATTCCGCTTATTTGTACAGTAATATGCTCATTCTTTTTGCAGGAATCATCGTTATGAGCTGGCTGGTAAACATGAATGTCTATAAACGTTCGCAAAGGAATGACTAAAAAGGGAAAAGGATCAAACTTGATAAAAGTTTTGATCCTTTTTTTGAGGAGCTTCCTTATTCCGAAACCTTTTTTCGATCAATGAAAGGGGAGTTAAAGTGAATTACATTTATAAGAAAAAGGAAAAGAAAAATGGAAATTGTATCATTTCAATCAGAGATAAATGGGAGAATGCACTTATTGAGTTTGAACAAAAAAATAATCAAATTGAGATCATGATCAATTATCGTAACGAGAAAATAACCAAGTTTTCACTGCCAATCGAGACTTTTGAGAAAGTGTATGAGGATATTAAAATAGGCCGGAGAGAAAGTTAATCATTCTGTTTGAAAATGACCATGATGTTCGTAAGCAGTATGGTTTTAACACGCATTTGGATTTCCCTGGCAAAGTAAAGGTTTTTGGGGATTTATGTTAAAATAATAGTAAGAACCTTGTGCAGCGGACAGGGAGTTTCGTTGCTTTATAAGGAGAGGGAACTATGAAAAAAAATATTCACATACTGGGAGCCTCCGGAGTCGGAACTTCAACATTGGGTGTTGCATTATCAAAGCATTTGCCTCATACGCATCTTGATACTGATGATTACTATTGGACAGATAAATTCACTAAGAAAAGAGAAATTCCTGAAAGAAGAAAGTTGCTTGAAAAAGACTTGACAATAAATGAGAAATGGATTCTTTCTGGCGCAGTGTGCGGCTGGGGCGATGATCTAAAAAGTTACTTTGACCTTGTCATCTTCTTATGGATTCCGCAAGATATACGGCTTGAGAGATTAAGGCATAGGGAATTTCAGCGTTATGGAAACGAAGTGTTAGCCGGCGGCAGTAAATATGAACAATCAAAAACATTTTTAGAGTGGGCTTCTTTATATGATAATGCTGGAATGGAAGTTAGAAGCAAAGCTTTACACGAACATTGGATGGCAGATTTATCTTGTCCATTGCTAAAAATTGAAGGAGATTACTCAGTCAATGAAAGAGTTGATCGTGTCTTGGATTATCTGAATTCTAATTAAACTAACGGACGGAGATAACTGGAAAACCAAAATTCAAAGACAGTTCCGGCCATTTTTTTAACGGAGCTGTTTTTTTATACCGCTTTCAGTTTCTCTGTTGTGAAGTGATTTATTTTCGGCAGTATCCCACAATAGAGAAGTGATTTGTTCTTCGTTAAGTTCTCCGTTGGAGTATCTCTCTAAAATTCTTATAAATCGTTCATCACCTAATTAATTATTTCTTTGTTTATTTTTATTCTCCATCTCATTTTCAGACCGAATTAAAGCCCTCTCATAACGAGAAGGGCTTTCCGCCTTTTAATACTTTCTCCTTAAAAAGAAGGGGAAGGCTCTATCCGTTTATCCCTCGTATCGTTTATTAATCAACTCTGTAAACATGGGGAATTATTGGTTAACTTGGAATTTTTTCAATCCAAACAAATATCTTTAAAAAAGTTACCGGCAACTTTCTGGGGCATATCGCAGTGTTCGATTGTTTAGTCCCTTTTTTTTATAATCTTTACAAATCTGAAAAAGTCATCATCATCCGGCAGGGGCTTGTCACCTTCGCGTCCATTGCAATGCATATGCGGATCAGAGTGATGTTCATTGTAGAACTCTACGATATGGAATCCGCACTTATTCACATAGAAGTTGATATTTCGCTTTTCAAAATAAGGTGTCACGGTTTCCCAAAGCACAGTATCCGGATACTGTGCTTCTATGGCTTTCCAAGCAGAAAGACCAATCCCCTGGCTGTGATGTTCTGGAGATACATAGAATAAATCTAGCGAATTATGATGTGTTTCGCTGTTGATACGTACTACTGCACCACCTACCTTCTCACCATCCCGAAGAATATGATATACGACTGCTCCGGGAGCGTCGAAAGACTCCTGAACATCATTGTCCGATGGAATCGGTCCATCTTCGCAATCACCGAACGTTTCAATCACGGCGATCGCAAAGGCCTCTTGTAATTTTTTTTGGAATTCTGGCAGATCAGATTCCTTTGCTGGTTCCAGAATAACTTTTGGTTCCTTTTTTGTTTTCATGATTGCTCACTCCCTCAGTTGCTGAAATAACGAGTTCAGTCGTTCAGTGTAATTCCAGCTGCTCTGCCGCTCTTTCTTCCGCGGTAAATTTGGCGTTAAAATACTTCAAAAGCTTTTTCCTGTCTTTTTGTATTTTTTCTTTGTTTCATTGGAAAACAAGCTGCATGTAACCCTTATTTACTATCGTTCACTACCGTATTAAGTGTCGTATGCGGGATTTGTCATCATTCTCGAATTTTTCCTGCGAAAAGTTACAAAAATAGTCGAATGGGCCGCCTTTGACTATGAACATGCGTAAAAGATTCAATTTACTTTCGATCATGAGCAATGCACATTGAGTAAACTCCGGTGGATTTATTAGCCCAAAGAAGCCTAAATGATATAAAAATAACTAGTATATATATCAAATCTATCCGTTTAATGCCCGCTTCAGTCAACAACAAATTTGAAGTCATGCAATCTGTGCAAAGGGATTATTTCTGTATTGATTTTTCCGAATGCAGCGGAGTTGCTTTAGGACTCCCGTTTACTTTGCCGTACGTCAGCTTGCGCCATACTAATTCCATCGGACCGTACTTAAATCGTTTCAACCACAATGTACTAAAGCTCATAAGCACGAAGTACACGGCCAGACTGAACATGAACGTGCCGGCGGATTGAATATGATCCGCAAGCCCGAATCCGTACCTGAGGAACAGAACTGTTCCAATGATAGAGTGAAGCAGATAACAGGTCAATGACATCCGTCCGACTTTGGTGAATATCATCATAGGGCCTCGCAGCTGAGGAACATACAGAAACAGCATTGCAAAAGTGCTCATATAAAACATACTTCCGGTTAAGCCGCCATTTTGACCCAAGACAGAGGAAATGTCCTTCCACAGCATATTCTCAGAAAAATTAAACATGTCTAGTAATATACTGCTTTGTGTTATTAGAAAAGCGATTGTGCTAATGATCCAGATACGCTTCCATATGAACTTTTTCGCTTCCATGTCTTTGAAAAATTCCATCTTAACAAAGTACACGCCCAGCAGAAACATGAGAAACATGGAATAGATCATGGAGAAAGAGCCAGCAGCCATCGTGACCATATCTGTCCACCGAGTGCTGATGGATTCCATGTAGGTAAGGCTTGTGTGGCTAAACAAAGTAAACTCTGAAAAATTCGGGTTTTTTGACCCTGCAGTATTGATGACATTGTACAACATTGTGAAAACAGGAGTCAGGAATTGAAACACGATAAGTGCGATAATCCATCTAAGCACCGTTTTGGCCGTGCGTTGATAGAAGGCGAGTAACAGGAAGCCGCTTACGGCGTAAAAGGTCAATATGTCACCGACCCAAACAAATGTGATGTGCAAAATGCCAAACCCCAACAGGATAGATAACCTGCGGGCAAACAGCTTGTTGGGACTATCTACCTTCTGCGCGGCTCGATCCATAAAGATCATAAACCCAACTCCGAACAAGAAAGAGAATAATGTAACGAATTTCCCTTCGGCAAACCAGGAAACCAGATTGTGCAGGACGTCATCGGAGGCCATTTCGAATCCCTTTACTGAATCTACGATCAGAAAATAGTTGACAATAATAATGCCAAGCAAGGCAAATCCACGTACGATGTCCAGAAAATGAACCCGTTCCCGCAGACTCACTGGTTGCCCGCGTCCTTCTTTTTGTACAATCATATCAATACTCCTTTCCCATTTACCATTGCAATGTGCAGTGCGGATCTGAAAAACTTGAGCCTTACAATGGATAAATATAAAGACAGAATCTTAACAATTTATGAAGGTTCATCATTTTTTTAAAAATGTGACAAACTTGTGGCGGACATCAGCTTTCATAAACTGTTAAGATTTACGTGGTATCTTATAACGTACGTGTTACTTATGAATGATATATAGTAAGGTCACACGAGAGATAACATCAAGAATCATGAGGTGAAAGAGGCATGACCCATCGAATATTAGTCGTAGAGGATGATCATGATATTGGTGATCTTTTGGAGGAATCCCTTATGCGAGCAGGCTACGAGGTGCTAAGAGCCAAGGATGGAAAGCGAGCATTGCAACTTGTGAATGACTCGCTTGATTTGGTTATTTTGGATATTATGATGCCAGGCATCTCGGGAATCGAAACCTGTCAGCACATTAGGAAAACCTCTAACGTCCCAATTCTGTTTCTGACGGCCAGATCGAGTACACTCGATAAAACTGAGGGATTACTCGCCGGCGGCGATGATTATATGACTAAACCCTTCTCGGAAGAGGAACTTCACGCTAGAGTGATTGCTCAATTACGCAGATATACAATCTATCAGGAAAAGAAGGAACAAGAAGAAACATTTCTTATCGGGGGCAACCTGAGAGTGAGCGAAGAATTTAATGAGGTTTACAAAGAGGAGCAGCAAATCAAGTTGTCAGATCTGGAATATCGTATCTTGAAACTGCTGATGAGCAAACGCAACAAAATATTTTCTGCTCAAAATATATATGAGAGTGTGTGGGGACAGCCTTACTTTTACTGTTCTAACAATACGGTGATGGTGCATATTCGGAAACTGCGCTCCAAAATTGAGGATGATCCGGCACGTCCGGTTTATATAAAAACTGAATGGGGAAGAGGATATCGATTTGGCATATCGTAAATTCACGCTAACCAAAAAACTGGCTTTGCTGATCATGGTTGCTGCGATTGTGAGCGGTGTGTTCTTTCTGACGTTGCAAAAGATTACAGATGATCTGATCGAGGGATATTTGAGTTCGGATGAGTATTATCACAAGGAGTCAGCGAGATACATTCAAAAATTCAGTCAGTACGTTTCAGAAAATGGGTTGTCTACATCGGATAGAAAAGCGTTTGGCGAGTGGGTCAAAAAAGAAAATTACATTAACCTCACCATATTCAAGGATCAGGAGCTGCAATATGATTCCGTTTATTCCGAATCCGATTATGGAAAAGAAAAGCTGACTCAGTATGCTCAAAATCATTCACATCCTGTCAAGTTCAGCGATGGTGAAGGACGAGTCATTATCGACGGTTTCTACTCTTCCCGATATTATGATCTGGCCTTTACATTGGATTTGCTCGGTGCAACCCTCATCTTTTTAATCATTGTTCTCTTGGGCATCCGTCAAAGTCTTCGCTACCTTAAAACGCTTCACCAAGAGATTCATATTCTTGAAGGGGGCCAGCTGGACTACGAGATGACGATAAAAGGGCATGATGAATTAGCGATGATTGCAAAGAGCATTGAGGATCTGCGGAAAGCTTTCTTGGACAAACTTAAAGCTATCGAGGAATTGCAAGCAGAGAGCCGCAGCCTGGTTACCGAAATGTCGCACGATATGCGCACACCGCTGACGTCGCTGATCATGAATCTGGAGTTTGCCAAAAAAGAAGGAGGCGAAGCGGGTACCAGCAAAGATCGTTATGTAGCCAATGCTTATGGTAAAGCACTGCAATTAAAAAACTTGTCTGACAATCTGTTTGCGTATTTCCTGCTGAATAAGGAACATGGGGCCGACCTGGAGACCGTTGCAGTGAAAGAAGTGATCTACGATCTAATATCAGATCAGATTGCTATCCTTCATCAGGAGCATTTCCGGGTCCATATTTCAGGCGAGCTGCCGGAAACCTATATTAACGTGAATTTGGAGGAGCTTGGTCGTGTATTTGATAATGTGATGTCAAACTTATTTAAATACGCAGATCCGGAAGAAGAAATCAGCATCACGTTTGTATCGGATCAAGAAATATTTGAGATTCATGTTAGCAATACGATTAAACTTGCGGATGTAACACCGGAAAGCAACGGACTCGGTGAAAGAAGCATTGCGCGAATGATGTCCCGCATGCAGGGGCAGTTTCACAGTATACAAAAGAATTCCAAGTACTGCATCGTGCTGCGATTTTGGAACAGAAAGATGTAGGCTGCGAATCAAAACGACGAAAATATTGAAATAGGAGACAACAAGATGAGATTTTCCAACAATTTCAAAAAGGCACCTTACCTGTTACAAGCGCTTCTCAATGTCTGCCTGTTCTTCCTGGCCATAGCCTTAAGCGGACTTCTGATCAGCGAGACATGGTACATTGTGCAATTCGTATACAATTCACTGTTCAACAAAGTGGACAGCTATTATGAGATGCTTGGGGAACTGCTTATATTCTTCATGTACTTTGAGTTCATTGCTTTGATTATCAAATACTTCAAATCAGACTTTCATTTCCCGCTTCGCTACTTTATTTATATTGGCATCACGGCTGTCATTCGTTTGATTATCATCGATCATGATCAGGCGATCTCAACGTTCTGGTGGGCGATGGCCATTCTTGCAATGATTTGTGCATTCTTTATTGTCAATAGACGAAATTCTGTTGTTGAACATTAATAAATTAGTTCACTTTATACCGATACGCCACTGAAATGTCCTATGACTTACTTGAATACTAAATAGGTGTAAAAAGTGGTTATTCATACGGATTGAAAAAGAAGAACACGCAGCAGATTCACTTGCTCTTGTTTGGGGCAAGTGTTGACAACCCTATTACTGGTTTAATTAAAAGAAGGGATATAAAACCTGTATCAATGGTGTTACTAGATATCTGCGACACAGGTTTTATATGTAGGTAACTAATATTCTGATATATGTAACATTGCATTTTTTATGATGCAATAGTTCACTCTATTTCTGCTTTCAATTTTTCGAACCACTCTAAATTAACCAAGTGATGTGAACGGGAATTTTCATTCATACGGCGAAAGTAATTGATTGTGCCGGGAATTTCTTGAGTGATGGACAGGTATTCGTCAAGGAGCTCGATTCGAGTTTTAGTCTGATCGATTTGTGATTGGATCAGATCCAGTAATTTATTTTTGTCGAATTCATCGGCAAAGAGTAACGCTCCATAAAATTGCAGGTTCACATATTCCGATTTGGTGCCGTATTTGATCATTAATTTTTCGAATTCTGCCCTTCCCGATTCTGTGACTTTAAAGTTACGGATTTCACGCCCGCCGGTTGAGGGTTTCTGCTGAATCTGTTCAATCAAACACTTTTCTTCAAGTTGCTGCAGATTGTAATAAAATGAACCTTTCGTGAAGTTAACGATGTACTTGTAATGACGTTTTTCCATTAAGGCCAGAAGTTCATAGCCGTGAGCTCCGGGGTTTTGGATGAGCAAGCCAAGGATAAGTAAGGGAATCATGGTTTCATCACCTTCGCCATCCGCGCCTCAAATTCCGCGTACGTGATTTTACCCGAAGCCAAATCCATACTATGAAGGTAAATCTGTTCTGTTTTAGAATAGTCACCATTCACTTTCAGTGATTGCTCCTCTCCCGAAATGGGTTTCAGGATATGGTGCTTTTTCGAAAGAGCCTCGAAATAGCGGTAACCGAATTTGCGTTGTGAAGCTGCGTCTAAATGAATGCCATCAGGATTCGCAGTCAAACCTGCCGCAGTAACAAAATAACAATTCTGTTGTTCATTAGCAAAACGCAGCAATTGTTCATTAACCTGTCGAAATTCAGTCGCGTGCTGTCCAAAACCAGTCTTCCCAAGAAAGTCACCAAGCCCTCCAATAATCAACGGTATCTCATCAAGTTTCAACTCGTTTCTTAGCGTCCCGATGATAAGAGTTAATTTCTCGTAATAAGTTTCATGCAGCGAACGATAACTGTCACTCTCACCTTGGTGCCAAAGGATTCCGCAAATTTGACTGGATCGGAGGGCGAAGCGGGTTTCGGACAAAGCATGCTGAAAAAGGATGCCTTCCGGATGCCAGTCATTCAATGAACTGCCGCCTTCCGCACACGGGATCAAGCCAATTTCTTCATCGGGATGAGCTTTCGACCATGCATCTGCAAAAGATGCCGCCAGGCCAACGCCGGAAACCGGACGGTCGTAATTAATCGGCTCTGTCATCATCTGCCACTGTCCATTGCGCAGCATTTTTATTTTTTCATTATAGATAGGGTCTACTTCATTCAAAAATCCACGGCCTGCCATATTCGACTGCCCTAACATTAAAAAAGACTTTATCATCTAATTTTTTCACTTCTTTACATCAATATTTTAGTCTAATTAGACTATAGTCCATTCAGCTTGTCTTGTAAAGTTTCAACTAGGTTTTATTTTTTTATTAGTATGTATGAAAAACAAACTAACATTGAACATTTGGTGGATGTATTTGAGAAATAGCAAGTTTTTTTGCTTTAGGTCTTGATAAACAATGAAAAAACAACAAAAACCCTGTGATGTAAGGGTTCCTATGAGGTTCAAAATCATTTTTCATAGGAAATACATTCAATGATGGGGGGGTATAAAGGGGGGCTGTGTTGAATGGGTTAAATATCAATGAAAAATTATTAAAAAGGTTAACGATTGTACCAATTCTATTCATTTGTTATGTTTTATTTTTAAATCCTGAAGTTATACTTGAAGAGCAATGTCCTAAAATGCAGAAAAAGCCGGGATGTCAGATCCGGCTTTTCGCTCACTTTCCCTTCTTCTTCCGCTTCTCCTTCTCCGCCCGATAAAACTCATGGAACATCTTCATCAATGCGCGTTTTTCAATCCGCGACACATAACTCCTTGAAATGCCGAGCTCCTTTGCGATCTCGCGCTGCGTTTTTTCTTTTTTTAAATCAAGCCCGAAGCGGCCGACGATGACTTCTTTTTCGCGGTCGTCTAAAATATCGATATATTTTTTGACCTTTTCAAGTTCCATGTTGAGCTGAATGGTGTCGATCACATCTTCGCTTTCCGACTTGAGGACATCGATCAGGCTTATTTCATTCCCTTCTTTATCCTGGCCGATCGGATCATGAAGGGAGACGTCTTTTTTCGTTTTTTTCAATGCGCGCAGATGCATTAAAATCTCATTATTAATTACAAAAGGGGGGTGCACAGATTTCCCGTCACTGATTGATTAAATAAATGTTGAGTCAGCTTCCTGTAATAAATGCTCAAACGTTTCTTAGCGAATGAAGGGGATACCTTAAATAACCAAGCTACATTTTCAATTGCATGTGATTGTATGTACGAAAGATTAATATTATGCAACATGAAAGTTGGAATGCAAAAGTGATATGTAAAGTAATTGGACTGCCACTCTAAATAATCGGTCCAAGTGGTCGGCATTGTTTTTTTATCGCCTTCATGTCTATATATATGGCAAAATTCATGAGCGAAATCATACCATTGTTCAATTCGACTTTTTCGGCTGTCCAAGCATATGTTATAAATTCCGCTGTGTTTAAGTGCGAAGCTTGTAACAGGTTTAAACGAAAGCCTGATATCTAATGACGCGGCAATGCGTTCAAAATTAATTTGTTCAGGTTCTGTAATATCAATTTTCCTGTATAAGTTTTCAATCCAATCCTCTAAATGACTGTTTGTATACCTCAAGATGAAAAACCTCCTTAAAGACGACAATCTAAAAATTGGATTCGATAAATATTATAGGGAAACCAAGACTATTTTCATAGGAAAATGCGTCTAGGTGATGGGTATGAATCTGTTTTATAAGAGAGCAAACCGCAGAGTGTTACATCATTGAGAGAAAGGCCATTGCCAATCCTTTTTTCACTGGTGTAATTATTTGTAAAGCATTAAAATTGCAATTGTTAGGGGAATAGAAAATAAAATGGGCTTCAAAGGAGTTTAATCATGATGAATGATAAGATGAAAAAGGTTCAAAGAAAATATAGAGAAGAGATTTAAAAAAAGAAACAAGAGCATGAAGATGATAAAAATTTTATTAAAGAAACATTTATTGTCGTAACGGTAATTGTATTGTTTATTTTTTTCACTTACACCTTGCAAGGTTTTTAACAAGAAGATTCCTTTTCCTATTTCGATACTCTGCAGTTTTCCCCACAAAAAACGCTTTTTTTATTTATGAGAATATAAAAGAAACATAAATGAAAATATAAATGAGAAAAACAACAAAAACCCTTGTCTTATAAGGGTTTCTAAGGGATTCAAAAGCCACTTTATAAATGAGGATATGATTGAGATATAAATGAGAATCTAAATCTTATTAGTAAACAGAATTAAACATAATAAACAGAAATAAATAATAATAAACTAACTGCGTTTATTTATCTGATTTCCGTCTTTCCTTTAATTGCTCCGTTATAATCTCCAAAGCAGCCTGTAAGATCTCATCTGTTACCTCACCGTCTTTTGCTGCAAGAAATGTTTCAGGATCGTTTAACACTTTTTTTGCATCGTCAGTGATTATATTGGATGATTTATCTTTTCCTCTTAAAAGGTAGTCTGTAGATACATCAAAAAAGTCGGCTATTTTGATTAATGTTTCGTAATCAGGTTCGCGAGTGCCTTGTTCATAATTAGCAAGTTTTCCTCTTGAAAAGCCTAATCTGTCTGCGAGTTCATATTGGCTTAGACCTTTTTCTTTTCTTAAAGCTGCTATCCTTTTACCTAACATATACACTCACTCCTTGTTATTAATTATAACTTGGAAACTAAGCGTTTCTACATTTAGAAACAAAAAGTTTCTAAAAACACTTGACGGACACATTTTGTGTCCTGTATATTATAAATCGTAAAAGGAAACAAAACGTTTCTAAGGGGGTGTTATAAGTGGAAAGGGAAGTTTTGTTTTCCTTACGTGGGAACACGTCAAGAACAGTTGTTGCTAATGACTTAAACATAACTCCACAGATGCTAGGGGCAATTGAAAGAGGGGATAGAACTCCCTCCTTAAGTCTGGCCAAAAAGATTGCAGACTATTATGGAACAACTGTAGATGAAATTTTTTTTACTCAAATTAGACACGAAACGTGTCTTAAATATAAGACAAGTACAGATAAGGGGGCTTAATTATGAAAGTCATCTTGAAAAAAGGACCGCTGTTTGAACAGGCAGAGGCCAAAGCTTACAAATACCTCAGAGGCATACTTGTTCAGCGCATGAATGAACACCAAGAGAAGCTTGCGCAACAAAATAAAAAGGAATCAGCCTAAGTCATTTATAAACAGCATGGTCTATTAACTTCAATTTTAAAACTGAAAATCCAATATATCAGGAGGCAAACATATGGAGAACAACCCATACAACATGCGGAATTTACCGCAGATTATGCGTAGTGCCCGTAAGGCTGCAGGTCTTTCCCAATACCAAATCGGCAAGTTAATCGGAGGTAAGGATCAAAGGTATGTTTCAGATGTTGAAAATGGATTTGCCAAACTCACTCCAGAGTTATGTATCAAGTGGTTTGAGAAGTGCGATGCCTATGAACATATTGATCTTGTACATTACTTATTCAAACTTCACCCAACAGCGGCTGCTCCTATTGATCCGGCACTTAATGAATGTGCGAGTAATGCGGTGATTAATATGGTTCACCAATTGGAGGAAGCATTGCAAGCAACCAAACACTTAGCCCGTTGGCTTACGGATAATCGACCAGGCAAAACAGAAGAGCTGCCGATGGCTGATATTAAACAGATTTTTGATTTGATTGCGGCTAATAAAACATTGATTTATTCACTTGTTCGTACTCACGGGTTAAAAATGCAGGAGCTTGCAGATAGGTGGACGCGGAAAGCTCTAGTTGATCAAGTTGCTATGGCAAAACAAGAAGGAAGGCAGGCGGTTTCAATATGAATACTAATCATTTCTTGAAGTCAGATGCTCCTATCGCAAAAAGAAAAATCGAATCAGCAGAAGAGCTATCAATCATGCTGTCAGAGGCATTACGTGATGGTGATTATGAAGAAGCGATTAGTCTCGCTGGAAGCATCAAGGTTCTTACTGAGGATATTAGCCGGCTGGCAAACAAAGGACAGCTTTATGAAACAGCATTGAAAATGCAACAGCGAGGCATCAACTTAACAGTAGTGAGCAGGTGTATAGGATGATGGTTCATTTTGTTCATAAGCCGGCAACTGCTCTGGAAGTTCGTAAATGGTGTGCGATGATTCGTAACAATAGTGAATTCCATCTGTTGTGGGATAGACGTGCAGACAAATTCAGAGAGGAGAGTACGAATGGTCGAAAATCCAACGGTCATAAACAACTGGCACGATAAGCTTACTGAAACGGATGTGCAAATAGATTTTTACGGTGATGAAGTAACACCAGTTGATGATTATGTAATTGATGGCGGCGAAATCATTCTGAGAGAGAACTTGGAAAGATATCTAAAGGAGCAACTTGGATTTGAATTTAAAAATGCGCAATAAAAAAAGCCCACTCGGACAAAGTGGACTTCTTTATAGGCTATCTAAAAAACTCATGTGCAAATATTTTATCAGATAGCCTCAATAAAAACAATGGGGGTTAGGTGGTATGACAAGCAAACGGGCTGAGGTTCTTGCTAAGACTTCTGAAATGAGCCGTGATGAATGGCTTATTGAAAGGAGAAAAGGAATTGGTGGCTCAGATGCATCTGTTATCTTGGGGTTAAACAAGTGGAAGACACTTTTTGAATTATGGTTAGACAAAACAGGACAGGTCCCTGTAAGTGAATCGCAAAGTGAAGCTGCTTACTTTGGATCATTGCTTGAAGATATTGTTGCAAAAGAATTTGAGATACGTAGTGGCAAGAAGGTTAGACGTAAAAAAGCAATACTCAGACATCCGGAACATGATTTCATTTTGGCGAATGTAGATCGAATGATTGTTGGTGAAAAAGCGATCCTTGAATGTAAAACAACATCAGCCTACAACTTAAAAGAATGGGAAGATGAAGAAATCCCCGAGAGCTATATCGTTCAGGTCCAGCATTATCTGGGTGTGCTTGGACCTGAATATAGGAAAGCTTATTTTGCTGTGCTGATCGGTGGAAACAAATTTGTCTGGAAAGAGATTGAGCGAGACGACGAGTTAATTGACATGATCTTTGAAGCAGAGATTGAGTTCTGGAATGACAAGGTCTTAGGTGGACAAGCTCCTGCTTTAGATGGTTCAAGTGCTGCGGAGGAATACCTCAAAAAACGATATGCCGAATCGGAAAATAATAAGGCTATTGATTTAACTGCGACTAATCGAGAACGTATTCAACAATACTTGCTTCTTAAAGAACAGATCACAGAGCTTCAAAGCCAGGCAAAAGAATTAGAAAATCAGATCAAACATGAAATGAAGGATGCAGAGTATGGGTTTATTGGAAACTATCAAGCTTGTTGGAAGCCAGTTGTCTCAAATCGAGTTGACACGAAAAAGCTCAAAGAGCAGTTTCCGGATATTTACGAAAAGGTCAAAAAGGAAACTCATTTCAGACGTTTTGGAATCAAGGAGGTTAGCTGATTATGGCTACTAATCAATCAATTAAAAACAACATCCAAAAGAAACAAAAAAACGCACCTGTGCAACAACAAGGAGCAACCATGAAAGGCTTGCTTTCCTCACCATCCGTTATTAAGCGATTTGAGGAAGTGTTAGGGAAGAGGGCTACACAGTTTACGGCCTCTATCTTAAGCCTTTATAACAGCGAGCAGATGTTACAGAAAACGGATCCTATGAGCGTTATTTCATCTGCGATGGTGGCAGCTACACTCGACCTACCTATTGATAAAAACTTAGGATATGCCTGGATTGTTCCTTATGGGGGAAAGGCTCAATTTCAGCTTGGATACAAAGGATATATCCAGCTAGCCTTACGAACAGGCCAATATAAATCCATCAATTGCATACCGATTCATGAAGGCGAATTGCAGAAGTGGAATCCGCTGACTGAGGAGATCGAGATTGATTTTGAAAAACGAGAATCAGACGCGGTAATTGGTTATGCAGCTTATTTTGAGTTGATAAATGGCTTCCGAAAAACAGTGTACTGGACAAAGGCACAAGTGGAGAAACACAAAAAGAAATTCAGTAAGTCTGATTTTGGATGGAAAAATGATTGGGATGCGATGGCTCTTAAGACTGTATTAAAAGCAGTTTTGAGTAAGTGGGGGATTCTCTCTGTGGAAATGCAAAAAGCCGTTATTGAAGAAGATGAAACAAGGGAACGGATTGACATTACCAATGAGGCAGACAGTTCAGAAATTATCGATTCCGAGCCTTCAAACAAAGACGAAACGGAAAAACCAAGCGCACAAGAAGCCGATCCTTTTGACGGCAAGCCTGTAGACATAAAAGAAGATGAACTTCCGTTCGATTGAGGTCGGCAACTGTGACATAACTGCACTATGTGAAAGGAAGTAGGTGAGTGACTTGGACATAAAAGCAATGGGGTATGTGGTCATACCCCGATTACCATTCAAAGAGTTTAGGGATGAACAAATTTATGATCACTTGTTCAAAAGAGCTGAATACAGGCCAAATCAAGAGCTAGAACTTGGGCAGACCATTATCAAAGTTGTGGAACTTGCAAAAGATTTTAACTGGTCAGCTTCACAGATCAAATACTCACTAGACCGAATGGAGAATCAGGGATATATCAAATTGGACCGTCTTCCACAAAAAAGAGGGTTCATCGTCACCATACTTCATTATGCAGACTACATACAGCTAGGAAACTATATGAAGAAAAAAGCTTTGGAACCAGCTGAGATTGAACTTCAGGAGGTCAATGACAAAATGAAAAATGCCTTTGAGCTATATGAAAACAAAGTTGCTCGGTCAGTCGGTCCTATAGAGGCACAGCGAATTGGATACATGGTCGACGATTATGGTGAAGAAAAAGTGATGGAGGCTATTAAGACAGCGTTTCAATTAAAGGGGAAAGCAGCTAGTTTGTCATACATTCAAGCCATCTTATCAAATCCATTCACTCAAAAGAGAAAGGAGAAACAACATGGCTATAAACAAAGCAGTCAGTATAGACACCGCATTTCAAACGATCATGCAGGAGCTTCGGGAAAAGTCAGCCCGCTTTTTGGGAACAAAACAGGCCGCATCCGAAGAAAAGGCTGAATTTGATTGTCCTTATTGTAAGGATCGTGGAATTGTCGTTTATCGGGTCCATAAAGATACTCCTTGGCATTTGGATGAACAGTTAGATCTTATGGTTCCAGATGATATGGTATCGGAGGATGATTTTCTTTTGGGAAAGGTTTGCACGCCGGACAAAGCTAGTGAATGGAAAGATACTTATTCAAAACAGTGTGAATGTGTAAGACGAAAGAAAATTGCCAGACTCATGGCAGCTAGTGGCATTACAAAAGAGTTTGAAAAGCTTCTCTTTGGTAACTTCATAACGGACGATAAGCCAGACATGATCAAAGATGCTTATGAATGTGCAGTGGAATACTATAAAGATTTTCAAAAGATCAAAGGAGAAAGACAAAACAGTATCGCATTACTTGGACAGCCAGGCAGTGGCAAAACTCATTTACTCACGGCGATTATGAATAATCTGATCAAGAAAAAATCAGTACACTGCATGTATTTCCCTTACGTAGAGGGCATGGGTGATTTAAAAGCTAACTTTGATAACTTAGAAGCGAAACTCGATGTCATGAGAAAGGTCGAAGTTCTATTCATTGATGACTTATTTAAACCAATAAACGGTCAAGCAAGGGCAACCGATTGGCAGGTTGAACAAATCCAGTCAGTCTTAAATTATCGTTATTTGAATCACAAGCCTCTGCTGATTTCTTCGGAGTTAACAATCGATGAGATTTTGGACATTGACGAGGCTCTTGGTTCACGGATTCACCAGATGTGCCGTGATTACATAGTGATTATTAAAGGCGAGCGAATGCAATTAAATCATAGGTTAGGTGATTGGGAATGAAGGAGAAAACGAATGTAAAAGCAACTGGTGGACTTTATATATTCGGACCTTTAAGTCCTACAGAAGGTAAAGATCTTACACCAACTATCCGTTTACTTGAGGAAAAAATAAAGCAAATGGAGCGGATGCTGAGTGCTTAAAGCAGTTGTGTCTCTGCTGACAATTTTACTCTCCGCACCGAGAATAGAAAAAGAAATTCAGCTATGGGAACAGCTTGACGGGAGGTAAAGAACAGTTGGATTGCATTAAGTTCACTGTTTATGGTGAGCCAGTCGCACAAGGACGGCCGCGTGGATCAATACGAAATGGGAAGGTGCATATGCGAGATCCAGCAAAATCAAAGTATTTCAAACAGTATGTGGCATTGGTTGCGTCTCAGCATCGCCCAGAAACAATTATTACTGGGCCTGTCTCAATGAATGTCAAAGTGTACAGACCAATGCCAAAATCAGTTTCAAACTCAAAAAAGAAGAAAGAACAAGCTGTAAAGGGTCTTCTGCGGCCGACCACAAAGCCTGACGTTGATAACTATGTAAAGGGTGTAAAAGATGCCCTGAATCATCTTATTTACAAAGATGATAGCCAAGTAGTGGATCTGAAAGTTAGTAAGTTTTATAGCGAAAAGCCGAGGGTGGAAGTCATGATAAGAGAGGTTTCTGCCTAAAAATAAAAAACACCGAAGCGCTTAGCCTCAGTGTTCTTGATATGAACTGGTACTTCTATCATAACACAGGGGGCGCTTTGAGTGTACAATCCAAGAGAAATAAACATCAAAAAAGACTTCACTATTCAGCAAAAGATTAACCCAGGGAAAGTTCAAATCATTGTTTTAGATGGGAATCAAGGTACTGCTCATGTCTTAGATGCTCCGGAGCACGGTAAAACTGTTATTCAAACTGTAAAGGGGAGCTTTGCGCGGGTTGATCATGAGATTGGGTTTAAAGTGAAATGATAGTTGAAATTTTTCACAAAGATGTTGTTTCAAGAGTGCGAGTGTCGAATTTTGTCGTTCGAAAAAAATGGAAAAATATTCAGAGATGTAATATAAATATATAGGTTGAATTACATAGAGGAGGAATTTTCGTGAGTAAAAAGACTCATTTCGCTTCAAAGTTAACACTCGTTGCTCTATCAACATCTATGTTTGTTACAGGAGTTGGAACATCTTATGCCAATGCAGAAGAATTAAACAAAAAGTTAGTAGAGACATATGACGATTCTGGAGCAAAGTTATATTATACCTATGATGATAAAGGAAATATTATTAAAGAAACAACAAAAGACAAAAATAATAAAGTTATTAATGAACTTACTTATGAGTATAATGATCAAAATCAAGTAGTTAAAATAATTGATTTTGATAAAAATGTTACGGAATATGCATATAACGAAGCCGGACAAGTTGTAAAAATTAAAAATCCAGAAAAGGATGAAATAAAATTTAACCTTGATGATGATGGAGAGGTCAGTTCCCTAAGTCTAAATAAAACTGATAAGTACACTGTGGAAAAATCTAATTACGTAGATAAGGAAGCCGGGGAAAAAGAAGATGATGGAACAGTAGTTGGTAGTGAATTAACTGATTATGCTGTCCAAAATAAGGAGCAGGGGCTAAATAAAGTCACTACTTTAGATGATTTATCAAGATTAAGAGAATTACATACTGATGATGGAGACATCTCCTGGGAGTATAATCAATTAGCTCTGAGTTCAATTAAAGTAAAGAATAAGTCTAATTATATTAATGAAAATCATAAATATGACGAGGAAAACAACTTAATTAGCATAGCATCAGAAGACAGTAAAACTGATATTGAATATAATTATCAAGGTCAGCCAATAAGTTATTCTTATAATAATGGTCTAAGAGAGTCGCTTACTTATAACGAACAGGGAGTTATGACGGAGAAAACTGTTTTTGATAAAGCAGGAAATGTTTTAAGCAGCGATAAATATGAATATGATGAAAAAGGTAATATAGTTTCTGATACAACAAAAGATGATCAAATAGAATATAAGTATGATGATAATAATCAACTTTTACAAGAAACCTCTAAGGACCAAATCATTAAATATTCTTACGATGTAAAAGGGAACCGTATTAGTAAGGAAGTTACTGACAGGAAAACTGGTAAAGTAACATTAAACGACTATACTTTTAATAAATTGAACCAATTTGAATCACAAGGAAGTTCATACAATGACAACGGTCAGTTGAATGAAAATGATACCTTTAAATTTACTTGGGATGAAGCAGGACGTCTTGTTGAAGCAACTAACAAAAAATCTGGCGAGAATATCAAATACAAATATGATGAGTATAGCAGAAGGATACAAAAGCAAGTAGGTGACGAAGTTACCAATTATGTGTATGATGACAGTAATAACAAAGTTATTTATGAAACTGATGCAAATCATAACATTACAAAGTATTATACATACTTGAAAAATGGAGAAGTTAATAGTGTCAAAGACTTCAGTGAAAATCAAACCTTTTATTATCACCATAATTTAAGAGGTGATGTGATTGAAATCACTGATGAAAAAGGGCAAGTAGTTGCAAACTATAAGTACGATTCATGGGGAAATATAACTGAACAAACTGGTTACTATGCTAAAGATAATGATATCAATTATGCTGGTTATAAATATGATAAAGAAACTGGATTATACTATCTAGAAAACCGGTACTATAACCCTTCTACTGCGGTCTTTTTATCAAGGGATGCCTGGTACGGCACAGAGGACCAGTTAGTCACACAGAATGGTTATAATTATGCAAATAACAACCCGTTAAGATACTATGATCCGACTGGTAATACACCAATAGCATTAGCAGCAGTTGCTATTCCAGGCGTAGGAGAAGTTGTAATAGGGGCAGCAGCAATTTATTTAGGCTATCTGGGTGTAAAATCTCTTTGGTCTCACCATAGATCAGTTTTAAGATTTGATATCCCAGGAAGATTGTTAGAAAGTGATTCCCGTGTAGATTTAGGAGCGTTTAATCAAAAGGTTAAAGGTAAAAAAGCTTATAAGAATCCAAAAACAGGTTGGACAATCGAAAAAGATAATGCCGGACATGGTGGACGTAAATGGAAACTGAAAGACAAAAGTGGGAAACGTGTCGCTTCTATTGACGGTAAAGGAAAAATTTTATCTAAATAGGTGGAAAAAATGAAATTAGAAACATCAAAACTATTAAGTGTTCTATCTCAATATCAATTTTTTAATTGGGAGAGTGAAGAAGAGAATCACCATAAACTTGTTATTGGTCTCCCAGAAGACATTGTTGAAATAAAAGACTTTTATGATTCATTTGGTTTTGAATCGGTTGATAATGAGTATTCTGATATTAAGATCTCTAAACAACAGTGGATAGATATTGAAAATAAATTTTTTCAATGGATTTCTCCTTATTTATCAACTTTCAACCAAACAATTGTTACTCCGTATTTGAGCAATGATTGGGAAGGAGAAATTGATTTAGAAGATATTGAGGAAGATGAGCTAGCTCCTGTATATAAAGAATACAAGGAATTTTTATCATCTAATGATTTGTATGATGATATGGCGACCTTGGTTGAAATAAGTAGAGGTTATAAAATCGATGATTTAGGTGATTTTTCAACATTAGGTAAGATGGCTGCGAGAAATAATAAGTATCTATTTTTTGCTGATGGAGATAAGGTGTTTATGTTTACAGATTCACTAACTCTTAAAGTTTATTTTAAGGACCAAGAGGTTTTAGAGAAAGAAAAGAAAAAGATTGAAAGATTATTAAATCCTAAATTCTTATAAACAAACCAAAAGTCCAAGACGGAAAGCCTGCGGACACTAAACTTACAGTATTACACTGTTTGTTTGGTGTCCGTTTTTTATTTGGAAAAGGAGGACACAATCTTGAATCGAAAAGATATTGAAAATCTAATCAATAGCTATCACTGGATGGCAAAAGAGGTTAATCGATTGCAAAGGGTACTCTATGGTTCAGTAATTCCAATGAAAAATTGGGGTGTTGCTCAATACGGATTAGAAGCTGCTATGCCAAAAGGGTGTCCGGGGAAGAGTCAGGCTGAGTTGCGGCAAATGGATATGAGAGAGGAACGTCTTTTCAAACGTCTTAAGTATTATGAAGAGCGAGTATATGCAGTTGAATTAGGGGCTGAAAAGATCAAAGGGGAGCAGCACAAAGTTATTTATGATTGCATGATGGAGGGGATGAGTTACCGCGCAATAGGTCTTCACCTTGGCATTTCAAGGGAAACTGTACGTAAAATGAAAGACGAGTTCATCAGCCAATTATGCCAAGATTGCCACTTTGAGCGTTTGTTGAATCTGAAAAAATCTGTGGTGTAAAATGGGAGGCAGGTCGGCGCGGCAGTAATTTTATTGAGCCACCTAAACCATATAGACACAGGATAATAAATCATTCGACAAATTTTGCAAAATGTTCTTTGTCATAATCTCTTGCCGATATTAAGGTAGGGGGTGAAAACATGGCAAGAACAATTAATGTTAATCAGCAACATTTGTTAGAACAGTTAGCAGGCGGGTCGGTAAACCGTCAATGTACAATAGAAGCTCTAATTGATATTCTCATCGACAAAAAGGTATTTACAGAAGAAGAATTCGTTAAATATCAAATGCATCATATAGAACATTCAGCTGATGAGCATTCTGCGGAGCTTTTACGAATCAATAAAGAAGATTATATAAAGAGCAGAAAATAATATATTAATACAAAGGAATTTTAATTCTGGATAAAAAATTCATCAGTTTTCTGCATTATTCCTATTTTCGAATATACTTGAATAGTAAAGCTTTTGTTTTAATCAAAAGATTGCTATTAAAAGGGGGATCTAATTATGCGCGAATTTACAGAACAAGAAGTTAAAAGAGCAATTAGAGAATTTGATTCGGCTGTCAGTGATGTGTTAAATGCAAGCTATTCTACCTATGTGCTTAAAATGAAAAGAATTGTTCAACTGTCGAAAGATAACCCTGTCATTAATTCTATTGTGGAGCCCATCTACTTGATAGACGTTGATTTTAATGAAATTCACAAACCAGTTGGTGGAGGATGGATTGAATTAAATTTGCCAGTTAATATAGATGAGCAAATAGCGTATGTTTTTAAAGTATTTCAATTGGCATCTGAGAAAGAGGGTTATTTAGATACTCTCACCTTTACTATCTACAAGAATAAAAGAATAGCCGATAACATAAGTTTATATTTATCGGATGTTGTTTCGTCCTCACTAAGAGAATTAAGGTATAGATTAGGTGATTTAATGGAAGATATTAAGGGGAGAGAAGAAATACCAGTAGCTTCTTTACAGATTATAAATAACGGAACACTTACTGCGCAACATGGAAGTACTATTGCTGTTGGTAAAGATATTCAACAAAATATTAATTATAAAAATATTAAGGAAGATATAATGTCAAAGGTTAAGGAATCAGGGTTAGTTCCACAAGACTCTTTAGAAGAAGTAGAGAAACTTTCAAGTGAATTAGAAGAAGAACTAAACCAACCTGAGCCTAATGAATCTAAATTGAAAAGAGTAGCTCAGAAAGTACTTGAAATCGGTGAAAATGGTCTATTAAGAATCTTTTCTACTGTTGTTACTGATCCGCGTTGGGGTCAAGCGGTATCACAAGCTTTGTTAAATATGTAAGACTAAAGCATCCAATAGGATGCTTTTTCATTCGAAAAATATTGCGAATAGTACCTGAATCGCTCTCTTTTGCCGATAATTACTACAAGGAGGGAATGGAATTGATTCAAATAGATTTTGGTACAGTCATTACTAGTGCTATAACAGCAGTTTTTTTTACAGGTGGAACTAATTATGTTTTACAAAAGAAGAATAGAAAAGGAAATGAAATTTTCACAAAAGGCTATATACTAATTGATGAGATTTATAATATTAACAATAAAAGAATTGAAACCGCTGCTGCCTTTGTGCCGTTCTATAATCACCCAGAAGGATACTTAGAAAAATTACATACTGATTATTTTAAAGAGCTATCGGCATTTGAACTGATTGTTAAGAAATTTTCAATACTCTTTGATAAAGAACTGAATATCAAGTTAGAGGAATATATAAATTATTTAAGAGAAGTTGAAGTGGCATTAAGAGGTTTTATGAATGATGATCCAATAATTGAGATAAACTTCAGTCAAGAATATATTGAGCGGTTGATTGATGAAATAATCAATTTAATAAAAAAACATATTTAAGCTTCTTTAGAGAAGCTTTTTTATTTTCAAAACAACTCAATTAAAAGGAGGCGGCGGTGGATGTAGATGATTGAAAAGCACATACAGGCGTATAAGGATTACCTAAAAGGTATGAAATACAAGGACCTTGCTGAAAAATACGGAGTATCTATTAACACAATCAAATCTTGGAAACAGCGGCAGGGTTGGCAAAGAAAAAAGGGTGCACCTTCCAAGAAAAGTGTGCACACAAAAAAAGTAGGTGCACCGATTGGTAACAAAAATGCATTAGGGAATAAGGGTGGCGCACCAAAGAGAAATCAAAACGCTGTGACACATGGATTCTTCTCTAAATTCTTACCTAAAGACACACTCTCTATCATGGAAGAGATTCAGGAGCGCTCACCTGTCGATATGATATGGGATCAGATACAGATCCAATATGCTGCAATTATAAGGGCACAAAAAATCATGTTTGTTTCTGATAAGCAGGAAATCATTAAGGAATTGAAAAAGAAAAAGTCTGTCCTATCTGAGACAAACGAAGTCGAAGAGGAAGAATACGAATTTCAATTTTCTTGGGATCGTCATGCCACGTTCTTGAATGCTCAATCTAGGGCAATGGCAGAGCTCAGGAACCTTATAAAGCAGTTTGATGAATTAGCCCATTCGGAAGACGAACGACGCCTTAAATTGGAGCATATGCGCTTAAATATCAACAAGAAAAAATTAGAGATTGAAGAGCTTACAGAAGAAGATAAACCTTTTGAAATCACCATTGTGAACAAAGGTGATGACAGTGATTAAACAAGTAAATCCTCATTTTAAAGAATTTCTTTTTGACTGGAATCAAAAGTTTCAGTTTCTCGTTGGTGGTTATGGATCATCTAAAAGTTATCATGTGGCGCTCAAGATTGTTCTGAAATTGCTTATAGAAAAACGTACCGCTCTTGTTATCAGAGAAGTGTACGACACACATAGGGACTCAACATTTTCTCTTTTTGATGAACTTGTAAGTGATCTGAAATTAGATCATATCGTTAGGTGTGTGTCTTCTCCTATGCAGATTCGATTTTCAAATGGCAGCCGGATTATCTTTAAAGGGATGGATAAGCCAGCAAAACTGAAATCAATCAATAATATTTCGCTCATTTGGATTGAGGAATGTTCAGAAGTGAAATATGAGGGATTCAAGGAACTTCTTGGACGTCTTCGTCACCCGACTTTGCCGCTCCACATGATACTTTCAACAAATCCAGTTGGGGAGGACAATTGGACTTTTAAGCATTACTTCAAGGATGATAGGGAGAAGCGCTTTGTACTGGATGATAAGGAGCTTTATGAAAAGCGGATAATCATTAGCAACGACACCTATTATCATCACTCAACGGCAGATGATAATCTTTTTCTGCCAGAAAGCTATGTCCAGCAACTTGAAGAATTGAAGGAGTATGACCCAGACCTTTACCGGATTGCGCGGAAAGGTCATTTTGGCGTGAATGGAATTCGGGTACTACCGCAGTTTGAAGAGTGGCCGCATGAGAAGGTTATGACAGCAATCGCTAATATTAACCGCCCGCTTAAACGAGTTGGCATGGACTTTGGTTTTGTGGAGTCGTATAACGCTGTTGTTAGGGTTGCTGTGGATCATGAAAAGAAATATCTCTATATCTACTGGGAGTATTACAAAAATGGACTGACGGATGATAAGACAGCCGAAGAACTCAAGGAATTTGCAGAGACTAAAGAATTAATCAAATCGGATTCAGCAGAGCCCAAAACAATACGTTATTTTCAGCAACACGGTTTCAATATGGTAGGTGCCCGAAAGTACCAAGGATCACGCCTCCAATACACAAAGAAGATCAAACGTTTCAAGAAGATCATTTGCTCTGATCGTTGCGAGAACACGATTTATGAGCTTAAACCGCTCACTTATGCTACCGATAAGCTAGGGAACATCATAGAAGATGAGTTCACCATAGACCCGCATACACTATCAGCTATCTGGTACGCTCTCGATGATTATGAGGTAACCGATTTGAAAGAAGAATCTAAAGGAAGACCGCAAAGATCAAGACCAGGAAGGAGGTAAAGCATGTCAAAACAATCTGTTAAAGCACGAGTGATCAAAGCCTCTCCACCTACTGAATCAACAAAACAAATTTATGAAGATGAATTTGCGGACAGTTATGACAGCAATATTTTGCCGCCTCCGTATAACCTAAAAGAATTAAAAATGATTGCTGAGTATTCAACAATCTTACAGCAATGTGTTGATGCCTACAGGACAAATATTGTGGGCTTTGGGTTTGATTTTGAGTACTCGTTTGATGTGAATTCGCCAGATGTGACAAACAATGAAAAAACAGAAGCTGAAAATGAATGGACAAAGCTTGAAGAGTTCGTTAAATATCTTCACTTTGATGAGTCAGCTGAGACTTTACTCGGCTTTGTTATTGAAGACCGAGAAAAGACAGGGAATGGCTTTATCGAAGTGATTCGAAACGGTGAAAATAAGCCAGCCGGCATTGAATACATGGATGTTCAAAATGTACGAGTTTGCAAACCGTCGGAACCAATCGAAGTTGATTTTACATACTTCGAACAAGGACAAATGAAATCAATCAAAAGAGAGAAACGATTCCGAAAGTATGTTCAGATGATTGACGGCCGTATAGTTTACTTTAAAGAGTATGGTGATCCCCGCACTTTAAATTTAGAGACAGGTCAATATGATGAACAAACACCATTTGAAAAACGAGCAAATGAAGTGGTTCATTTCAAAATAGGAAGCGGTACTTATGGAAAGCCTCGATGGATTGGCCATATTGTTAATTTGTATGGTGCTCGAAAAGCTGAAGAGCTGAATTTCATGTATTTCAAACAAGGAAGACATATTCCCGCTGCCATTACAATTGAAAACGGAATGTTGTCAGAGGATTCTTACACACAATTGCAGGATTACATGAATGGGCTTGAGGGTGTGGAAAATGCTCATAAGTTTCTTTTACTTGAAGCGGAAGGCATAGAGAAGGGGAAAAACATTCATGGTGATGAAGAGATTGCTCCAGTGAAAGTTGATATTAAATCACTTGCTGAAATCCTTCAAGAGGATGCCTTGTTTCTTGAATATGACCAAAAGAGCCGAGACAAAATTAGATCGGCTTTTCGTTTGCCTCCACTTTATACTGGTGAAGCTCAAGATTACAACAGAGCGACAGCTGACACAGCAAGAAAGATTACTGAGGAACAAGTCTTTCAGCCTGAACGAAAGTTAATCACAGGTAAACTGAACGCTTTATTTCTAAATGATCTTGAGATTCATAAGGTTCGTCTTATGTTGAAAGGGCCTGACTTTAGAGACCCACTTGAGATTGCTAAGGTTCTAACACCGTTTATAACAGCTGGTGCAGTTTCTCCGAATGATTTACGCGATTTGGCTGGTAGAGTTCTTGGTAAGACGCTTGAAGAATGGCCAGAGGAAGAATACAATAGGCCGCTTGGTAAGACTAACGAATCGTCCGCTTCTGATCCTTTGGCTGCGCTGTTTAAATCTAAGACCGGTACTCCTAATATGATTGGGTTATTAAAAGATATGCGGGATGTTTTGGAGGATCTGAAGAGATGAACAAAACGGATAAGCTGTTGGAAAGTCTGAACGTATTCATTCAAAAAGCCGAGGAAAGTGAGAGAGAAAAGTTAGTGGAGAGTGTACCTGACTTCCCCGGCCTTTCTAAGATACCCGGCTTTGTAGAAGAATATGAAAAAGGCATTGCCAGATTGCTCAGACGCCAGCGTAAGAAGTTTTTAGATGGTCTTAAAGGTTTTGTAAGCAAAGATTCGAAAGAAACCTTAGAAGCCATTCTGGTGTTTTTTACGCAAAACTTATTTGCTGAGGATGATTTCGAGGTAGAATTTCAGGAACTGACTGAGGGATTCCTGCAGCAGACCATTGAAGAACTAGCAGAAGTGATCATGGACTCTATAGATCCAGAAGTGCCTTTTCAAGTCTTGTCTAACCGTACGATTAATTGGATTAAGGATTGGACAAAGAAGTTGGCTCGGATCATGAAGTTAAACACTCATGAAGCGGTGGAAAACGTGCTGACGGCTGCTATTGAAAACGGGTCATCCATTCAAGACATTGAATTGACTCTCAAAGACATGCCTCAATTTGATAGGGAACGGGCTCGCAAAACAGCCATCACTGAAGTGCTTGCCGCTTCCTCTGCCGCGCAGCATGAATCATATGCACAATCGCCAGCAGTAAAGAAAAAGAAATGGCGGCACAGCGGAGGGAAGAAAAACAACCCACGCGAGAATCATATCGACCTAGACGGTACAGTCATTGGAGTAGATGAAGAATTTCAGATACCAGGTAGTGGCGAGACCTGCATGTTTCCGCGAGATCCTAAACTATCGGCAGGGGAGCGGGTAAATTGCCATTGTGTTCTATCGCCTGTGATAGATAACGAGATTTTGGGGTTGTCAGCAGATGAAAAAGAAGAGATTCGAAGAGAAGTCTTAGCAAACATGGAATAAAATAGTATAATCTCCATAAGAAAATAGATTGGAGAATAATATGGATATCGTTAAAACAATACTAACGTCTTGGCCTTTAGCCACAGTAATAATCGTGTTTGCTATCAGGGGAAGTTTGAAAAAAATAATCGAGAATAGGCTCTTCAGTTTAAAAGTGGGGAATGTTGAAATCGCCTTTGATAAGCTTATAAAGGAAGCTGACGAGGGACTCAATCACTACGATAAAAATCTACAAGAAAAATTACAATCTAAGAGCGATAAAACTGATGAGGAGCACGGAGATGAACAAACCGAGGCTGATCAAAATGATGATGAAAAAATGCCGTTATTGACACTTAATGAACTGAAAGAAATTAGAAAAAATACAAAAACCCCTAAAGAGACAATACTTTATTCGTGGTTTTTGGTTTCATCTGAATTGAGGGACTTTGCGAATTCAATTGGTGAACAAAATCTTGAAGATGACATCGATATTATTATGACGCTATGGGTTAAGAAAGCTATAACGGATGATTTAGCTAAAGCACTTAATACTTTGAATGAAATATATAATGAATTTAAAGTAGTGAAACTGAAAAAATACCAAGTAAATGAGTTTCTTAAAAAATGTCTTATAGCAAAAAAACAATTACAAAATGCGAAAGAATTTTGGCTTGGAAGGGGGTGAAAACATGCCAAGAGAACTAATAAACGCAAAAATCACACATGTTTCTTACGTAGACAAGGCTGCTAATCAAAAGCAGTTCTTTTTTATGAAGTCAGAAAAGCAGCCGGATTTTCAAAAAGAAGTCAAGATCCTTGCGAAAGAAGCAGATGAACAAAAACTTGTTTATGGAATTGTATATGAACCAGATACAGTAGACGCCCACGGCGATTTCATGACAGCTGCAGAAATCGAAAAAGCTGCTCATGGATTCCTAAAAGATGCCCGAGAAATTGACAAGCAACATGATTTTCAGGGCGGTGTTGGCGAGGTGGTAGAGTCCTATGTCGCACCTGCTGACTTTAAAATGAATGGGGAAATCATCAAAAAGGGTTCATGGGTCCTTGTCACAAAGGCTTCCGAGGAAGTATGGGAGCAAATCAAAAAAGGCGAAATTACCGGTTATTCAATGGCAGGGACTGCTGAGACAATTGAAAAACAAGAAGAAAAGCCCGTTTCTCAAGAGAAAACAGATGAGAAAGGGCTTTTTAATTTGCTCAAAAACTTTTTTACGGGTAAGCAACAGCAATCATATGAAGAGCCAGTTACAAAGGCGGGCAGAAAATTTTCCGCTTCAAACCTGCAAGAAATCAAAAATGCTCACACCGCTCTTGGAAATTTACTGAGCCAAGTGGAAACAGAAGAGGGGGAAGAAGAAATGACTTCGGAGGAAGTAACAAAATCCATTCAAGAAGCATTAGAGCCAATTGAGAAGCGGCTCACAGAATTAGAAAAAGAAGATATTAAAAACAAAGATAAAGAGAAAACAGAAGAGGTTGAAAAAGAGGGCGAGAAGTTGAAAAAGGCAATTTCAGAAGCTGTTCAACCACTCGTTGATCGTATTGAAGCCATTGAAAAAAGCCGGGGAACATCTAAGCAAACCGAAGAATCGGGTTCTGAACAAGTTCAAAAATCAATCTGGTCAGGGTTGTTTTAATGTATAAGGAGGATATGAATGAGAAATCAAGAGGTTATTAATAAAGCAGAAATGACGCTTTCTACTTTAGAGAGCGGTGGGATTATGAATCCTACTCAAGCTTCAACATTTATTCGAATGGTTCAAGATACGCCAACGATTTTAAGAGATGCGCGTGTTATTCAAATGGATCATGACACACAGAAAATCGAGAAGATCGGTTTTGGTCAGCGTATTTTAAGGGCAGCCCAAGAGGGAGTTGCGCTAACTAAAGATCAAAAGTCTGTTCCATCAACTAGTACAGTTAACTTAAGCACAAAAGAAGTAATTGCAGAAGTTAACATTACCTATGACACACTTGAAAACAACATTGAAAAAGAAGGCCTACAGAATACAATCATGCAAATGATAGCAGAACGTGCTGCGGTTGATATTGAAGAGTTGCTTGTAAATGGGGATACATCTTCGTCCGACTCATATCTTGCACAATTAGATGGCATCAGAAAACAAGCTACATCTCATATTGTTGATGCTGCAGGTGAAGAACTGACACGGCAAACGTTCAAGCGGGGATACAAAGCTGTACCTCCTAAATATTTGCGAATTCCGCAGGAGTTCCGTTTCTATACATCGCCTGGTATTGAGGTTGAATGGAAAGATCGTGTAGCAGATCGTCAAACAAATTTAGGGGATGCAGCTGTTCAAGGTGGCCTTTCATCTGCTTTTGGTGTTCCAATCAAAGGTATTGCAAATTTACAGCCTTATACGATTGGAGAGGGAGATACTGCAGCCGATGTTTCTGATATCATCCTAACTCATCCGAAGAATATTATTCTCGGATTCTCTCGTAACATTCGGATTGAAGTAGATAAGGACATCCGTCGCCGTATGTTTATCATTGTTTTGACAGCGAAATTGGATAGTGTTTTTGAAGAAGAGGACGCCGTAGCCAAGATCGTGAAAGTGAAGGAGTAGGTGGTCTGGTGTGTTTACTGCAAAGCTTATTAAAGGCAAAACATACAATGTGATGGGAATAACCTTTCGAGCAGGTGTCAGTCAAACAGTACCGAAAAAGCTCTATGAGTATTTAAATGAAAATCCATATTTTGTACTAACCCAAGAGCTTAATAATCAAAAGGATGATCCGATAAATTATACTGAATCGGAATTGAAAGGTATGAATAAAGCAGAGCATGAATCCATTATTTCTAATCTTGGTGGCAATCCGTCTGACTTCAAAAACGCAGATGAAAGAATTGCCTACATCCTTAACCAAATAGATAACAAAGGGGAGTGACCTTATGCTGTTAATCACTCCCGATGAATTAAAGAGTTATTCAGTTTTTGAGTCTGTAAAGACCAGGCCTGACGAGTTGTTAAAACAGGATATCCTTGAGGCAACTGCCGATATCATTCTTAAAGTTGGACATGATTTTTCAGATGCAGAGTATATTCCTTTGCCTGAAACGGTTCGACTGGCCCTATTAAAGTTGTCTCAGTTTTATGCTCTTATAAATGGCGACGAGTCAATTATTAAAGGATATACAACTGAAAAAATTGGTGATTATTCTTATACTCTAAGGGATGGCAGTTCTCTTCAAAAACCTGATGTGTATGCATTAATAAAAGATTATGTAAAACCGGCTGACCCTGATTTAGAAGGGGTTGAAGCGAAAGTGCGGATGAGATCAATATGAGTTATCGATCTTTACTGACTCACAGATGTGACATTTACCATCTGCAGGAGAAAAAAGAAAATAGAAAGCAAAAATTCGGGGTGCCGGTTGAAGATGTTCAACCGGTTTTTTCGTACCCTGATGAGCCGGACATAGAAAATCAGCCGTGTTATTTTACAGAAAAGAGTCAGTCCATTATCCAACAGGAGCCAAATGTATCTATTTATCAATCTTTCCTTGTGCATTTCCCTGCTACTGCTGATATTCGAGTAAATGACAGGGCGGTTTGGGATGGTACTGCTTATAAATTACAGAAGCCCCGCAAAGTCAGGAATCATCATTGGGAAGTTACGGCAGTACGGGAGGTTGAATATTTGTGAAGATCAAAGGTCTTAATCAGTTCATTCAGTCATTAAACCGTGCTTCTCGAGGAGGGGTGCAAAGGAAATACGAGGAGTGGCTTGAAGCTATGGGTTTTGAGTTCCTAGACATTATTCAAGATGAAATTATCAGGACGAAGACGGTAGACACACGCCGCTTGCTTAATTCCTTTCAGAAAGGTGACCAGGATAATATCTTTTCAATGACAAAAGGCAGCTTAAAGTTGGATATTGGAACAAATCTGGAATACGCCTCATACGTCAATGACGGGCACTTTACTATCGATCCGTCTAAAAATCAGGATAGACGGTGGGTTCCAGGGCGGTGGAAAGGCAACCGTTTCGAATATGACCCTGCCGAAAGAAATTCCGGTATGCTGCTGAAGTTCCAATGGGTAGACGGTTCTGGCTTTTGGGATAACGCCATGGCTATATTTCAGTTGATGTTTGAGAGAAGCCTTGAGCGGAAACTGCAGCAATGGATTGATGAAGAATTTTAAGGCGGTGTTGCCATGAATCAAGAAGTAGGTTCAATTATGGGCTATCTATACAAACTGTATCCTGTTCAAGTGTATGAAGAAGAAATACCGCAGGACTTTGCTGTTCCGTCTCTTTACTTTCCACCCGTTTCCACAGTCGATGGGGTGGACACAGTATCCACGTTTCAGAAATCCTATGTTTTAAACGTGAAACTCTTTCACGAGAACGCACAGAAAGCCCATAACGAAGCGGAAAGAATTGCGGATACACTTAGAAGCAATAGAGGCATAATTCCGCTCATGCAGGAATCTGGCGAGGATACGGGGGATTTTATTCGGCTATCTCGAATAGAAACGCGGGTATCAGACGATTACGCGACCATTGTCTTAAACTGGACGAGTCGTTATTGGTATGAGCGGGAGGAACAACGTTCAATTAATGGTTTTAAATTTAAAAGTGGGGTGAAATGATGGCCACTAAAAAAGAGAAAGCGGAAAATGCTTTTTATATTAGGGATTTGCGAGAGCACAGTCGAGAACTCTTTGGGGTAAAACCCGAGGTGTTTGACGGTGCTCTTTTTCATGTTCATAAAACGAGTATTACAAAATCGGAAGCGAAGAAGTTAATTAATCAGTTTCTTCAAAAGGAGGTCAAATAGATGAACGGCGGAACATTCACACCCGGCAAGGAAAAAGAGCGTGCCGGTATTTACTTTAACTTCAAAACGACCGCGGAGAACCGTGTTTCTGCCGGAGAACGTGGAACAGTTGCGCTGCCGATAGCATCCGGCTGGGGTGAGGTAAAGAAATTCATTTCTATCTCTTCCATCGAGGACTTGAATAAAAAAGTAGGGTTGAATATTGATGATCCATCGCTGTTGCTTTTACGTGAGGCAATGAAAAAGGCAAGTACAGCCTTGCTTTATCGTCTGACGGAAGGTCTTCGTGCTTCAGCAGACATTAGCGAAGGTGTAAAAGCTACTGCTCTTTATGGTGGCACTAAAGGAAATGACATCATTATCAGCATCACGGAGAATGTTATTGACTCTTCGAAAGTTGATGTCACTACCTACCTTGATCAGTCAGAAGTTGATAAACAAACAGTTTCTAAAGCTGAAGAGCTTAAACAAAATAACTATGTCACGTTTACGGGGAAAGGGGATTTAACAGTCACTATTCCGTTAACCGGTACGGCCCCTGAAGACGTCAGCGGTGCTCTTCCGGCAACTTCCGGAATCCGCTTGTCAGGTGGAACAGACAAAACACCGACAAATGCCGATTATACAGCTTTCTTGGAAGCGGCTGAAACGGAATACTTTGATACAATCGTACTGCCTGTAGAGGATAACGAGCAATTAAAAGCAACGTTTGTTGCGTTTATCAAACGGCTGAGAGACAACCAAGGGCAAAAAGTTCAAGGTGTTCTTTCAAATTACAAGGGAGACCATGAGGGTATTATCAATGTAACTGGTGGCGTCCTGCTTGAAGATGGAACAGAGATCACTCCAGAAAAAGCTACTGCTTGGGTTGCAGGCGCAAGTGCGGGGGCTACATTTAATCAATCACTTACATTTGTAGAATACGAGGGAGCTGTAGATGTCCTTAACCGAATTGACAACGACGAAATCGTTGAACGATTGTCAAATGGGGAATTTTTGTTTACTTATGATTCTCGTGATAAATCAGTATCGGTTGAAAAGGACATTAATTCACTCACAAGCCTAACAGCAGAGAAAAATAAGATGTTCCAGAAAAACAAAATTGTCCGTGTACTTGATGCAATCAATAATGACCTGACATCTCAATTAAAAGCATTGATCAAGTCTCGCAAAGCAAGCGGCAGTGACGTTCCCGCTACAAATGACGGACTGCAGTTTGTAAAAACGCTGATTACTCAATACTTGAGTGTTCTTCAAGATAACGGGGGCATTACTGATTTTGATTCAGAGAATGACATTACAATTGCTCTGAATAATGATCGAGACGGCTTTCTAATTGATCTCGCCGTTCAACCAGTCGATGCAGCTGAAAAATTCTACTTTAACGTTGAGGTGAAATAAGAATGGCATTAAAAGCGCAAAACACCATTTCAGGTAAAGAGGGCAGGCTGTTTCTTGATGGAGAAGAAATGGCCCATATCAAAACCTTTGAAGCCAACGTGGAGAAAAACAAATCCGAGGTCAATATCATGGGCCGCCGAATGACGGGGCATAAAACAACCGGTGCAAATGGAACAGGGACAGCCACTTTTTATAAAGTGACTTCTCAATTTGTTCTTATTATGATGGATTATGTAAAAACAGGAAGTGATCCTTACTTCACTTTACAAGCTGTACTAGATGACGCATCTTCAGGGCGTGGTACTGAACGAGTCACCTTGTACGACGTGAACTTTGATTCTGCGAAAATCGCTGGGCTTGATGTTGATTCAGAAGCATTAGAGGAAGAGGTGCCGTTCACCTTTGAGGATTTTGATGTTCCTGAACAGTTAAAATCAACATTTTAAGTCTTTTGTATGTTTTTTTGAAAAATTATTTTTTTGATTTAGATAAAAAAATAATATATACTCAATATATATTGATCGATCATAAAATGAGATTGGTCAAACCAGAAAAGGGTTACCATCTTATGTTTTTGCATAAAATATAAAAGCCAGAGTGTTGGCGCACTCTAGCTTTTTGAAGCTGTTACCCTAGCTTTTCTTCGTTTGACACGTGAGATCCCTCTGTTGATACTCTCGTGTCTTTCTTATTCTTTTGTTCTAAATAGAGTTCCGCAATCTTTAGCACCAAACCGGCGTAGGTTGCGATAACCATAAGAAGGTCAGTGTTCATTATATTTCACCTCCCCTCAGGGGGCATTTAGATGAACTCATGTACCAACCTCCTTCACATTTAGAATGAAGATAGGCATATAGCTTCAAGAGTCTATTATAACTGAAAATATGGAAAATGGAAAATGCATTCAGAACTGTTGAATGTTTTTTTATTTTTGAAATGCATTTCTTGTAACGCATTTCAGCTCTTAAAAACCTTAAAATCTATGGGGATCTAGTGGAACCTAACGGAATTGAGAGGAATCTACGACTTACCACTTGATAACTCCGATTGTTAATATTAATATTGATGTTAACAAGTTAACTTTAGTATTAGTACTAACTTTAGTATTAGTACTAATACTAGTAACATTAAGGTATTCATGAATACCTATGTAATGCATTTCGTTATTCTTGGTTTTCCATGTATTTCTTGAACAAGAAATGCATAAAATAAAAAAATACCGGAGTGCGGCAACACTCCGGCCTGTACAAATGCTGGCCCCTCATTGGAGCGCTGGCTATGGGTACGTATGGACCAACCCTAGAAGTTTCTCAGGCCTCAAAGGGTGGTCTATTTCTTTTTGTCTATATATGTCAACAAGGCGAGAATAAACATTCCCGTTCCAAGCATTAAACTAAGCGCTTGAAATGTCGACATAGGCGTCACCCCCTTTCAGGGGATTTAGCCAGCAGACCACCTTTGAGTTAGCCGTGCAAATGTACAGGAATAATTATACACTAGACAACCATTTTTGTGGTTGTCTTTTTTGTTGGCCTAAAATTGATTCTAATTTCAAAGGAGCTAATAGACATGAGCGAAAAACAAAACGGAAAAACTTATGATCTTTCATTCTTTATGCCAGGACAAACAATTGAAGCGGAAGAAGTTGAAGTACCTATCTCAAAGCGGTTTGTGGACAAGCAAGGAAAGGTGATTCCGTTTGTATTCAAAGCAATTACGACTGAACGAATTGACGAACTTGAGAAAGAGAATACGACTTACAAGAATGTAAAAGGTCGCGGCCGTGTAAAGGACTTGGACAGCCAACGCTTTTATGCTCGGATTGCGGTTGAAACGACTGTTTACCCGAACTTTAAAGCTAAGGAACTACGTGAGGCCTACAAAACAGAAGATCCGGTGGAAGTTGCAAAACGTGTTCTTTCAGTCGGCGGTGAGTATGCGAACTGGCTAAACAAAGCAATTGAAATCAATGGATTTGATGATGATCTCGAAGACCTTGAAGAAGCAGCAAAAAACTAATAAAAGACGGGGACAAAGAAGCTGTATATCTTTACTATGCTATGCATGAGCTCAAATACGCCCCGTCAGAATTAAGAGAACTATATGAGGCACCGCGACAATTCAAGGCGCTCTTATATGGGTTTATCAGTTATAAGCTTGAGCTGTTAGAAGAAGAAGCGAAGAAGGGAGGTAATTAACTATGGCTAAACTAACAGCCACGTTTGAATTACATGATAAGATTTCCCGCAAGCTTCGAATGATACAAGGCAATGCTAAAAGACTTAAGAGGGCCGCTAATGGCCCTCTTATTTTTGACGCTGAAGACCGGACTGAAAGAGTTATGCGGCGAATTGACCGATCTGCCAACCGTTTGACCGGTCGGGCTCGATCGATTGAAGTGGATTTAGATGATCGAGCTTCAAATGGCTTACATTCTATACGTCAGCAAGCTGAGGATCTTACCGAGAGCCGCCATGAGGTGACGGTTTCCGTAAATGATCTAGCTACACCGCGTTTTCGCTTAATCCGTGGAGGTCTGTCTGATTTGAATCGCTCGCACGCTGAGCCAACTGTTTCAGTTCGTGATCGAGCTTCAAACCAATTAGATGAGATCCGTCGTCAAGTGTCCGATGTAGATAGCGAACATGCAGAGCCAACTGTTTCAATTAAGGATAGAGCTTCAGCGGCTCTTGATGCAATTGAAGCGAAAATAGACAGCTTGAAGGATGCTACCATTACTCTGGCAGTTGCAGGTGGTTTTTCTGCAGGTTCAATTATGGGTTCTGGTAAAAGTACAATGTCTCAGGATGCTTATGTGTCAGCAACTGCAAACGTTAATAAAAAAGATGTTGCAAGAATGACGGATCAGATCTATTTCAACAATAAAGCGGGCAGTTCTCGGGAAGAAGTCAGTTTATCTCTAAGAAACTTATCGCAACAGACAGGGGCGTCTAAAAAAGCTCTGGCTGAATTGACTGAGTCGTCAAGTAAGATCGCCCAGCTCATGAATGCTGATCAGGCAGAGGTAGATCGCGCTTTCAGTTCAATGTATAACAACTTGAAATTGTCCGGGAAACAAAGCGGAGACTTAATTGCTTATGTATATCGGAATGCCGGTGACCAAGCTGACGATTTATTGGACACGATGAATGAATACAGTTCCACCTTTAAAGACTTGAAGCTCACAGGCGGCCAAATTGCAAACGCCATGATAAAAGGAACAAAGGGTGGCGCCAGAAACTTCGATAACCTAGCCGATAGTATGCGTGAGTTTAACATCCGCCGAACCGAAATGTCTGATAGCCAAGTGGACGCATTTAAAACGCTGTTCGGAGCCAAGGAAACTAAGAAAATGTTCAAGGGCTTCAAAGATGGTTCAATAAGCGGAGAGGAAAGTTTATTTAGGGTGGCAAAAGCCCTTTCTAAAGTGAAAGACAAAACAAAGCGGGCTGCCATTGCGACTGAGCTTATCGGTACACAATATGAAGACCTTAAGCAGCCTATTTTAGATATGGCTGAGGGTATTGGTACAAGTGCCAAAACAAGCGGTGAATTGGAACGAAGTTTTACGAAACTTCGGGATAATAACCCGATGACACCGGTTAATGATGCCATGAGAGATTTTGAAAGCATATCTAAGGATATGGGAACCTCTCTGCTAACTGGATTAGGGCCGGCCTTTGATAAAATCAGCTCGTTCATTAACAGTAAAGAAGGTCAGGAAAAGCTTAAAGAGATCAAAAAAGATATTGCCGATCTTGGTGAGGAGATAGGTGATAAGTTAAACGTAGCCATTGAGTGGAGCGTCAACCATTGGGATGATTTGAAAACAGCGATTAAAGTTGTGATCCCTTCTTTAATTGGGTTGATTGGTTATTTGAAAATACTACGTCCGCTGTTAAAAGGGATAGGTACTGTCGGAAGTGATGCAGCAGGCGTAATCCGAAAGTTAATTCCAAAACGTACTCCTAAAGCTGTCACTAATACGCAAAGTGAAAGGAGGAACAGAAACAGTAATCGTAATGCCAGCACAAGGAGCAGAGAATCGAAAACTGCCACAGGTCCAACGAGTTTACCTCGTAGCGGCAGCTTAACATGTTGCTGTTGTAGCGATGGGGGTAAAAATGATCGCATTCGTAGAAGACGAGGGAAAAGAGTTTTAGGTCGACGCGGTAATCCAAACCGAATGAACCCTTCTGACAGTTCAATTGCTGTGTCATCTGAACGGTTGGAGAGAAGGCGTTCCGGTAGAACTGTAGGTACTAATCCAACCAGAGATTCAAGATCAGCAATAACCACTACGAGATCGGAACTATACTCAGCAGGTAGAGCTGCAGGCGGTACATCGAAGTTCGGGAAAGTTTTAAGTCCTCTGAAAAGTGTTGGTAAGTTTACAAAGGGAGTTCCTCTATTAGGAACAGCGTTAGCGGTAACCGATTTAATTGGGATGAATAAAGACAATGTTGGTGAAAAAATTGGATCAGCTGGCGGTGGCCTTGCTGGAGCGGCTACAGGAGCAGCTATTGGCAGTGTTTTTCCAGGAGTGGGAACAGCTATTGGTGGATTAGTTGGCGGTATAGCAGGCACCATGGGCGGCTCAAGTTTAGGTAAGGCGTTTGATGGTTCAGAAGTAAAAAAGAAACTAGACAGTACATTATTTGATCAAAAATGGTGGTCTGAAAAATGGTCCGGCATTAAGAGTAATGCGAAGACTTCTCTCAATGGGTTAAGTGATACATGGTCTAATGTAAAAGAAAAGGTGAAGTCCACTTTATTTAATAATGAATGGTGGTCTGAAAAGTGGTCTGGTGTTAAAAGCTGGGCACAGGACAAATGGAATAGTGCATCATCTGTTTGGGAGTCCGTAAAGGGAAAAATAAAATCCACTTTATTTAGTGAGAAGTGGTGGTCAGGAAAGTGGGAAGGCGTAAAAGGTTGGGCTCAAAGTAAATGGGACAGCGCGTCTTCTGTTTGGCAATCTGTTAAAGGAAAGCTGAAATCCACTTTATTTAGTGAGAAATGGTGGTCAGGAAAATGGGAAAGTGTAAAGAGCTGGTCAAAAAATAAATGGGACAATGCTAAATCAATATGGAAAAGTGTTAAGAGTTCCATCTCAGAAACCCTTTTTAGTAAGAAGTGGTGGTCTGAAAAGTGGCAAAATGTAAAGGAATTGGGAAGCAGTATTTTAGGCGGAGTAAAAGAAGTTGGTGGTAAAGTAGCTTCAAGTGCGAAAAAAACTGCTGGTAAAGCGTGGGGATATGTGAAGAGTGGCGTAAACTATTTATTTGGTACGGGAAAAGAAAAGCCAAAGAAACATGCTACTGGTGGTTACATTACGAAGCCAACGATTTCTTGGATTGGTGAAGCTGGTAAAGAATTTGTTATCCCTGTTGAGAATAATAAAGGGCGCGGCAAAATGCTCCTTTCTCAAGCTGCTTCAAAATTAGGGATGAGTGTAGTTGATGATATAGCGTCTGCTTCATCTGCAGGAGGTGAACCAGCAACTTCCCCGCTAATCCGTAGAGCGGCGGTGACTACTTCTGTATCTCCTATAATTGACACATCCAGTCTTGATGAACAAGCGAATTCATTTGGTCAACAGTTCACTAAAGGCTTTGATCAAGGAATTGGAGATAATGTTGTTTCTATGGAATCTTGGAAACAGAAAAACGTTGGACAGCCAATGAACAATTTAATCTCTTATTCTCCGAATTACGGAAAGCAAGTGGTCAATGGATATGCTAAAGGTCAGAACAGCACTTCGACCGGTACAGATGGCTTCTTGCAGACGAAGGTTAAAACGCCATTTCAGAACACTGTTAATAAATCTTCATCATGGGGAAGCGGAACGATCAAAGGTTTTGCTTCTGGACAAAATAGTTCACAAACTGGTACTGATCAATACGTCAGCACTCATATTAACAAGCCGTTTATCCGATCTAAAGAATCATCAAACGGATGGGGAAGCAGTATGATCGGGAATTTTGTTTCAGGCATGACTTCTAAGGCAAGTGAAGTCCATGAAGCTGCCGAGGAACTGGCGAAAAAAGTTGAGATGGCATTTCGTGAAGAGCTTGATATTCACTCACCTTCCCGTGTCATGATGAGTCTCGGTCGCTTTGCCTCTATAGGTATTGTAAAAGGTCTGGATTCAGTTGATGTGAAAAAGTTTGCTGAAAAACAAGCAGGCTCACTAGCTGCTGCTTATTCCGGAATGGGAGCAGTAAGCGGAAATGTGAAGCAATGGCTTATGGCTGCTATCATGGCTACAAAGACGCCGGTGAGCTGGCTCCCAGGGCTGATGACAATTGCTCAGCATGAGTCAGGCGGTAATCCGAAGGCAATCAACTTATGGGATAGTAATGCGAAAGCAGGACATCCATCTCAGGGGCTCATGCAGACAATCCCAAGTACCTTCAACGCACACAAATTGCCAGGCATGAATAACATTCTTAACCCGATTCACAACGCTGCTGCTGCGATTGGCTATATCAAAAGCAGATATGGATCAATTAATAATGTACCAGGCATTAGAAGCATGAGGCACGGAGGTCCATATGTTGGCTACGCTAACGGCGGACTTATTACCAAAGAGCAGATTGCACGTGTCGGTGAAGGAAACAAACGGGAATGGATCATTCCGGAGGAGCGAGGCATCCGTGGACGTTATTTATTAGCCCAAGCAGCTAAGGCACTCGGAATGGAAGTCACAGACCCATCTCAAAAAGGTCAAACTGAATTATCTTCCGGTCAGGTAACAGCAGCTACAACAGGCAGTCAGCAAACAACTGTTACAGCATCAGGAGGTAAAGAGGTTATTATTCAATTTAATGGCGATCAGCATTTTCACAATGACAAAGACATGAACAGCCTTGTAGCTAAGATTAAGCAGGCCCTTGTCGATGAGCTTGAACAGGATATCAACATTGGAACGAAGGGAGTCGTTGCTTTTGACTAAATCCATATATGAATTCTGGATTTCGCAAGGGAAGGACAAGCTGCGGCTTCCTGTCCTTCCTGAACAAATTGATATTTCAAACACAATTCAAAATGAATCAGTAAAAGTGGCTAGTTTTGGGGAGATCACTTTTATTGATAAACCGAGAGCGAAAGAAATTTCGTTCTCTTCTTTTTTTCCAAAGAAACACAGTCCGCTTGCTGAGTATAAAGGATTTCCTTCTCCTGAAAATGCTATTGCAAAGATCGAGAAATGGGTGAAATCTAAAAAGCCGGTTCAATTCTTAATTACTGGAACGAAAATTAATTTAACTTGCAGTATCGAGGTTTTTTCTTATAGCGAGGGCCAAAAAGATATAGGTGATCGTGATTATGAAATAAAGCTGAAGGAATACAAAACTGCTTCGCCGCGGAAGATCAAGCAGAAGAAAAAGACGAAGAAGAAACGGCCATCTAAATCAGCTCCTAAAACGTACACCGTTAAGAAAGGCGATACACTGTGGGACCTTGCCGGCAAATTTTATGGAGACAGCACAAAATGGCGCAAGATCTGGAACGTCAATAAAAAGGCTATGATCAAACGAAGCAAACGGAATATCAGGCAGCCAGGGCACTGGATCTTTCCTGGTCAAAAATTAAAGATACCGCAGTAAGCAGGTGATGACATGATAGAACTTTTCGTCATTAAAGAAACGGAGTGGCTTGAGCTGGTAACTGAAAGTGTTTCTCTTGAGGGACAACGGTATCAGGCACCCCGATCGATCACAGCAAAGATCATAACGAAACAAGGAACCCATTCATATTACAGCGTATCAGAAGGGGATACGGTTCTGTTTAAGTGGAAAGGGAAAGAGCTGTTTCGAGGTATTGTGTTTTCTCGCAATCCGGAAGAACATGGGCTGACCTTTACGGCTTATGACATGCTGCAATATCTGGTTAAGAACAAAGATGTTTATGTGTTCTCCAATAAGCGTGCAGACGAGATTATTAAACGCCTGGCAAGAGATTTTCAAATCCCAACGACATCCATTGCAAATACGGGTTACACCATTAAATCATTAGTGTTTAAAGATGATACGAGCCTTTATGACATGATTCTGAAAGCCTTGAAACAAACGAAGAGCCAAACCGGAAGGAATTATCAATTATATTCGCCGAAGGGGAAGCTCGGCCTTCGCGCTTGGCCTGATCCCTCAGAAGTATGGGTGCTAGAATCGGGTGTGAACATTACTGGTTATCAATACAGCACTTCCATTAATGACACAGCCACAAGAGTAAAGCTGCGGCGTCAGAAAGACAATAAAACTTATACGGCTACCGCAAGTGACAACACGGGTATCAGCAAATACGGCGTGCTTCAGTATGTTGAAACAGTATCAGATAACATTAACCAAGCACAGCTTCAGCAGCGTGCGAAAGTTAAACAGGCACAGAAGAAAGGCGTCAAAAAAGAACTCAAAAGTATTCAAGCAATTGGGATTCCAGATCTTCAGAGCGGTTTGCCCGTCTATATTTCAATTCCGGAAGTCGGGGTTAAGAAAACATACTGGATTGATACAGATAAACACGAATTTAAAGGATCGACACACACGATGACCATTGATGTGGTTGAGAAAAATTCTATCCCTGATGGTGTTTCCTCATGAGATTAAGTGAAGCAATCAAACATTTGGCTATCGGTGCAGTTGATTCTGAGTCACCGGTGGATATTATGCCGGCTGAAGTGGTTTCCGTTTCTCCTGTTGAAATTAAACTCAATGAAAATGAAAAGCTAATTATTCCGTCTGATTTGATTATTATTCCTAAACGGCTGCGCGCTGGAGGAGATGAAGAACTAAAGATGGGTGAGAATGTGATGGTTGTCTCCTTAAAAGGCGGACAATCATTTTTTATTCTCGACAAAATATAGGGGGTGCCTGGGTTGGCCCTTTCGCCAGAAATTGAATTTGCTGATATTGAAGATAACAGCGAAGTCATAGAGACCTCGCAAACCTACAAAATAGATTTTGAAAATGGCCGTATCACAAATGAAATCATCACAGGCCTTGAAGCGATTAAGCAGTTTGTATATCTGTCTCTCCATACTGAGCGATACGCATATTCTGTTTACAGTCATGACATTGGAAATGAGCTTCAAGAAGTGTTGGCAGATAACGAAACAACAGACGCATATAAGAAAATGGAGATCCCGCGGCTGATAGAGGAAGCACTGATCTATGACGATCGGATTTCTGCTGTTACAGATTTTGAAATAGAAAAACAAGGCGAATCGTTCCGTGCCTCCTTTACAGTCGAGACTGACGAAGGAACATTGGAGATCGAGGAGGTGCTTGGCGAGGATGTTTGAAGATCAAACCTATGAAGCGATTATGGATCGAATGTTGAACAGCATTTCAGCGGACATTGATACAAGGGAAGGCAGCGTGATTTATAACGCGTTAGCTCCTGCAGCCGCAGAATTGGCCAAGTCTTATATTTGGCTCGATACTGTGCTGGAACTTGTCTTCTCAGACACAGCGCAAGGGGAATTTTTAGATCGACGGGCTACTGAAGCAGGCATTGAGCGGACTGCTGCCACAAAAGCAGTCAGGGCAGGGGAGTTTACTGAAGGCGTGACCATTCCTGTAGGGTCTCGCTTTTATGTTGATAATCTTTATTTTCAATACACAGCTGACGGGACGTTGGAGTGTGAAACAGCGGGGGAAGCAGGGAACGCAAACATATCCGGTCAGAATCTATTGTCATTAGACACTATACCTGGGCTTCAAAAAGCGATTGTGAAAGAGATTCTGATTCCTGGACGTGAAGAAGAGGATGATGACAGTTTAAGAGCTAGATATTTTACCCGCGTGCGTCGAGAAGCTGTCAGTGCCAATAAAGCACACTATAAACAATGGGCTGAAGAAGTAGACGGAGTGGGGAAGGCAAAGATCTTTCCGCTTTGGAACGGGGACGGCACAGTCAAAATTGTCGTGACTAATGCTAACTTGGAACCTGCTTCCGATATTTTGATTTCTAAGGTTAAAAACTATATTGATCCTGAACCCGGACAAGGTGAGGGACAAGCGCCAATAGGTGCCTTTGTCACAGTGGAGAGTGCGGTATGGAAAGAGGTTGAGATTTCAGCCGAGGTACTTCCCGAGGTCAATAGCTCTATCGAACAGGTAAAGCAAGAAATCGAATCAGGTGTTTTAAATCTCTTTAAAAAGATTGCTTTTGAAGATAACGTTATCCGTTTATCGCAGATTAATAATATCGTCTACAATTCACCTTCAGTAAGTGATTACGCAGATATTAAAATCAACGGCGTGGCCGAAAATTTGGTTCTGAGTGATGTCGAAATCCCTAAATTGGGGCAGGTGAACATCATTGAGCAAACTTGATGAAATGACTTCTTACCTGCCGCCGTTTCTTACCAAATTAAAGGAAATGGCTGAACTTCTTAAAGCGGAAGCTCCGGAATCTGAGAAGCAAAATAACAGTATCTTTGATCTGACAGATCAGCTGTTTGTTACTACGGCAACCTGGGGGCTTGAACGATGGGAAAAGATTTTGAACGTAATGCGGGAATCAGGTGACACCGATGAGATCCGCCGATTGCGTCTAATCTCTAAAATGTCCAACATACCCCCCGCAACATATAGGGCCATTGAACATGCGTTGAACCGGTTCCTGAAAAATCCGTCAGCTCAGGTTCGGCTGCTTCCCGGAGAGTACCGTTTTAATGTTGATATTGATATAGATGATATGCAGCATATGAGCGAGCTCATAGAAACCTTGGAGAATATGAAGCCAGCTCATTTGGCATATACCTTGCGAGCTGCTTTGAATGAGCCACTCCAAATAAAAGATACTGTCATTTTGAATAACAGAAGGTATCGAAAAGTAAGTGAGCTAAAGGTAGGTTATTCCGTCACGCTCAATAATAACGAGGTGGTCCTTGTATGATTACACAGCTTTATAGAGAGCGTACAGCTGCAGATTTGAAAAATAGAATATCGAAAGTGCTGCTGAATGGAAATGAAACAGAAATTGTGGAACTCACCATTCAGGGTGCCGTTGTCACGGTGCTTACTCAACGAGAGGAAGACATCAAACATATTAAGAGTGTTCAGATACTTGATGATCAAAACAACGTGATTACGGAAAGAACAACAGATTTAGACGTTAGTAATAATAGAACGCTAGATTTTAGGATTACTTTTGAGGTGGTGTAACAATGGCTTATGATGCAAAAACAGATTGGCTCCCGGACGATCCGATTAATGAAGATGATGTGAACCGTTGGGAGAAAGGCATTCAAGATGCGCATAAAGATTTAGCTGTACATAAAAATGACATGAACAACCCTCACAATACAACAAAGGCGCAAATCGGGCTAGGGAACGTTGATAATGTACAGCAAGCTTCGAAAAAAGAATTTGAAGAGCATCGTAATGATTTACAACGGCACATTACACCAGTGGAACGGGAGAATTGGAATGCAAAAGAAACAATTGTCGGAGCTCAGGAAAAAGCGGATAAGGCTTTATCGGATGCAAAATATTACGTGGATACCAACTATAAAAATAACAATCTGACGTTAATTACTGGAGACAATGCTATTCAAGATGCAAGAACAGGAGGGGAAGAATATCCTTTAGGACTGACCTTAATGGACATTGGGCAGGGAAATACTACAGGCTACCCCTTGGGTTATGGCATTGTCAAAAATGAAAAATATAATAATTACCGTTTCACTCAATACTTTTACGGAACAGGGAATGAGTCTGGGACTTACTATGACAGTACAGGAGTTTGGATTAGACACTGGTGGAGTGGTTCAGGCTGGACTCCGTGGCAAAAGATATCAGGTTTTGCTCATGCGAATATTGGAACTACAGGTGTTCAGTATTTGAAAAAGATTGATCACACTAAAATTGCATTTAACAGGGTCATCAAAGATAGCCATAATGCTTTTGATACTAAAAACAATCGATTTATTGCTCCGAACGATGGAATGTACTTAATCGGGGCAAGTATATATACCTTAAATTATACATCTTATATAAACTTTCATTTGAAGGTTTACCTAAATGGAAAAGCATATAAAACACTGCACCATGTAAGAGGAGACTTTCAGGAAAAGGATAATGGGATGAATCTTGGTTTAAACGGCAATGCGACTGTACCCATGAATAAAGGAGATTACGTTGAAATCTGGTGCTACTGTAATTATGGAGGAGACGAAACACTGAAAAGGGCAGTAGATGATAAAAATGGTGTATTTAACTTTTTTGATATACAAGAACTTGGAGGCCGAAACTATCCAAGATTTTAGGAGGTAACGATGAATATAGGTGAAGCTATTCTTTTTAAATACCCAACAGCTGATCCCACAAAGGATTTTATTGTCCAGAATAATGGTGATGGAACTCCCTCATATATAGAAGAGTGGAATATTAGGGCACCTATACCCACGGAAGCAGAGTTAAAAACTTGGTGGGAAGAGCTTCAGAGTACATCTGCATATGAACCACCAGTTCAAGTGGATCTACTTGCAAGAGAGTTGTCACAGGAAAAACTGGCTCGTAAACAGCTTGAAGAATTAAACCAAACTTTGGGAAGCGAGCTTTCAAAAATAAAGTTGCAACTGCTTACTCTACAAGGAGGGCAAGGTTCATGAATTATTGGGTGCTGGCTTTGCATTATAACTGGGCTTCTTCTGAAATGGTGAAAAAGGCAATCCATTATAAAGATTGCTCGACTGAGGATTTACAAAAAGGGGTAGAGAAAAAACTCATTACAGCTGAACAGTATAAAGAGATCACAGGAGAAGCCATTTAGGGCTTTTTTATTTTGCCTAAAAGGGGGTGGTGCCGTTGTAAAACCCATGCTCATCACTAAAGATCAACAATAGCAAGGAGGATTTTCTATGGCATCATATAGTTTTCAATTCCCAACAGATGCAACGGGTAAGCCAGGAGCGGCTAAACCGTACAGAGAAGGGAACCAGGATTTTATAGTACCTGTGGCTACTATTTCAGGTAATGCGGAGCTGCTGACAAACGCAGTCTTAAAAGCGACCGAAGTGTACACGCAATATGGCCAAGATCGATTAGGTCAGATTTTAATTTCAAAAGTAAAAGGTCATGCTTATTCTGATCGTGAAGGTACCTTATTCATTGAAGAAAGTAACGATATGAATTCATGGACCACAGTCTCTTCGTTGGTTGTTAAAGCAAATACACTTGGCGAGACTGAATGGATTCATTTAACTAAACGCTATTTCCGTTTCAGATATGTAAATGGTAACCTACAACAATCTGAATTCTTACTTTACCAGTCATTGGGCGCAGGTGAAGAGGATATAACCATTAACCACACTGTTCCAATTACAGCAGTTGCTCCGTTCTCAGTCCAGTTAGATAAAAGCAGCTTAACTGATGATGGTCGTTTAAAAGTTCAGACTGAAGGCCTGAACCTTAGATCTTTGGACACTCAATCAAAAACGATGGATATTGTCTTTCACGATAAAACAGAAAACATAGGTGAGGGTAACCCATTCACCGTTGGATCATTCAAATCGTTGCTCATTGAGGTTTATGGGACGGCTGAGACAAGTGAATTGAAGTTCTGGGGTAAATCCTTATCGGGGACAAAAAGAGCCCTTAGAGGGCAGAAAGTGGATGACGGAACATTTGCCACTAGCACAAAAGGGAAATCAGAAGCTTGGTCTTTTAACATTACTGGTTTTAAAGAAATTGTTATGGAGCTTACAGCTTTAACAAATGGAAACTTTTCAGTTAGAGGGACGGCCGTCTCATAAGATCCGGCTGTCCTTTTTTATTTGCCTCGGAGGAGGTGATTAGAAATGGAGGAGACAAGTTTGTTTATCAATTTTGAAACATTAGATTTAGCAAGAGTATATTTATTTGGAGGGGTGAAGTACCTTGATTTACTTCTAGTACTTAGCATAATTGACGTTTTAACAGGAGTAATCAAGGCATGGAAATTCAAAAAACTGCGAAGCCGAAGCGCATGGTTTGGCTATGTCCGCAAGCTACTCAATTTCTTTGCGGTCATTTTAGCAAACGTGATTGATACAGTACTCAATTTGAACGGTGTCTTAACCTTTGGTACCGTTCTTTTTTATATCGCTAATGAAGGTTTGTCAATAACTGAAAACTTAGCACAGATCGGTGTTAAAATACCATCATCAATAACAGATCGATTACAAACAATTGAGAACGAAAAAGAACAGAGTAAGAATAACGTAGACAAAGCTGCTGGCTAAGCCAGTGGCTTTTTTTATTACACAGACAGAAGGAGAGAGGATATATGGCCATTAAAGTTGTAAAGAATTTAGTCTCTAAATCAAAGTATGGATTGAAATGTCCTAATCCAATGAAAGCTGAATATATCACTATTCATAACACTGCAAATGATGCTTCAGCAGCCAATGAGATTTCTTACATGAAGAATAACTCTAGCTCAACGAGTTTTCACTTTGCAGTAGACGATAAACAAGTCATTCAAGGGATTCCAACGAATCGTAACGCTTGGCACACAGGAGATGGAACAAACGGTACAGGGAATCGTAAGTCGATTGGTGTCGAAATTTGTTATAGCAAGTCAGGAGGGGCACGATATAAGGCAGCGGAAAAGCTTGCTATTAAGTTTGTGGCGCAGCTACTTAAAGAACGTGGATGGGGTATTGATCGTGTCCGTAAGCACCAAGACTGGAACGGTAAGTATTGCCCGCACCGCATTTTGTCAGAGGGTAGATGGAATCAAGTTAAGGCTGCCATTGAAAAAGAATTAAAGGCCTTTGGAGGAAAAACTAATATTTCTTCAAGTAGCTCTTCAGGATCAACTTATACAGTCAAAAAAGGGGATACACTTTCCAAAATTGCAAAAGCTGAAGGGGTTAGCGTGGCAAATCTTCAGAGCTGGAATAACATTAAAGACCCGAATAAAATCAAAGTTGGCCAAAAGTTAAAGCTCACAGGCTCAGGCACTTCAAGCACTAAACCAAGCAGCAAAAAAACGTCATATGCGCTGCCTTCTGGCATCTATAAAGTCACAAGCCCTATGCGAAAAGGGGATGACGTAAGGCAGATTCAAAAAGTTCTTGCTGCTCTTTATTTCTACCCGGACAAAGGTGCGAAGAATAACGGTATTGATGGTGTGTATGGACCAAAAACAGCAAATGCAGTCAAACGGTTCCAATCTATGTATGGTCTTACCGAAGACGGTATTTATGGATCCGATACGAAAGCTAAACTTGAAGCATTATTGAAATAACAACCCTCTTTTTTAAAGAGAGGACATTTTATGTATTTTTGAAGGGTGTATTATTTACTGAATTTAAAGACCTAAGAAAAATAAAATAGTACTCTAGTATGGATATTCAGTTAGCTCTTAAAAAAGATATTGATATTTATTCCAACTCTGTGGTATTTAATTGTTGTCAATATTCTTAAAAGGAGTTGGAATAATGAATAAATTTCTCTTGGCTCTCTTTTTATTTGTAATCACTTCTGTTAGCACGGTTTCAACAGCAAATGCAGCTGTAATCGATCACGATAAAGTTGTGGGTTTTAGAGAGGTGGTGCCTACCACTGTTACTCAAAAAGCGGCGAAACGTTTTCAACCATATCTAAAGGTTTACAGCGGCTGTGTGCCTTTTCCTGCAGTAGATGCGCAGGGGAATACAAGTGGCGGTTTAGAGCCTACTGGAGCGCCTGAAGGACATTGCAGCAAAAATACTGGACAAGTATATTCACGTTCTGCATGGTACAATGGGGTTTGGGCAATCATGTATTCTTGGTATTTTCCTAAAGATGAAGCCTCTCCAAGCTTAGGTCACAGACATGACTGGGAAGGAATCGTTGTATGGATTGATAATCCAGCAAATCAAAATCCAAAGGTTTTATCAATTGCATATTCTGGACATGGAAAATTCACAAATGTAGCACCAAGCGGAACCAACATGAAAGATGGTACTCATCCTTTGATTGCCTATGATAGCACGTGGCCACTTAATCACGAATTGATGATGAGCGATCGTGTTGTAGGTGGAACTCAACCGTTAATCGGTTGGGATGATTTAACTCCTGCCGCAAGGAATGCATTAAATACAGCAGATTTCGGTAAAGCAAATGTTCCTTTTAATGATAGTAATTTCACCAACAATTTAAAGAAAGCTTGGTTTAAATAAAAATTCATAATTCTAAATTGAGAAGAGTCCTTAATTAAAGAAGGGCTCTTTTTTCTGCATACTTCAAGACGGCAGTTACGGACAGAAAACAAAAAAGACTGGATGGGCTATTATAAATATCTTGTTAGCTTTGCAAAGAAAAACACCAATCAATTTAAAAAAAGCCCCTCATTTGCAAGGGGCACTAAATTCAATTTTTTGCTTAATCGTCCCAGTCTTCATCCTCTTCCCAGTTTTCTTTCATCTCATGGAGCCTTTCATAAAAGAACTTTATAAAATGCGCCGAATCAAGCTCTTTATAGCCACCAAATTCACTCCAAATAACAACTGGACATTCTCCCTCACTGTTCATTTTATTGGTATCCAAGCAATAACCAAAAAAATCAACATGCTCTATAACTACCAATCCACTTTGCAATTCCCTATATTCACGATATTCCCTGGTTGTCTCAACAACTGAAGCACCACCAAAGTCATAGCCTAACAAATCGATTCCATAAACCCCGCCAGAACCATAGTTTCTAAGAAACCATTTGTAGCTATCTGGAAGTGTGACTTGAAGATCTTGTTCGATTTTTAAAATTTTATCTTCGCTAATTCCACCTGTAAAATCTTTTTCCTTTGCATTTTCAGCTAAGAATTCCTTTACTTTCAAATAAAAATCCATGATTTATAACCCCTTATTCTTTCTCATATTGTTTTGCTCTCCACTTCCAATACCTTGTCTTAAAGTTATTGTATTGTTTCTCCAGGTAAACATCATTTCTAAAGCTTTCGCCATTACCTTTTAGGCCATGTATCACATCACTATACTTTGTATGTAAACTGTTAGGTATCTCAAGCAATGTTCCACTTTCTTCTTGTATGAGGTGATGTAAGTTAATCTGTGTTCCGTCTTTAGCATAAGGGGATTTACCATCCTTCATTAATTCAAGATTGGTTTTTCCTCTTGGAGTTTTTTGATTAATATCAATGTCTTTTAAGGTATAGACTCTCCGGCTTACATCTCTAACTTCACCTTTAACCTTTACTTTGCCGTCTAATTCAACAGCACTGTACTTTTCTTTATTTAACCAAGGGAGATTTATTTCCTTACCTGTAAATGGTTTTCTTGTTTCATCTAATTTTTTAGCAAGCTGAAGTAGCCTGTCTTTTGCGCTCACATCATTGATGACATTATAAGGCATGCCACCTGCTACAACAATATCTTCTCGCATGACAAACGGTTTAATTGCTGTTAGTGGATCAGGAGTTTCATCCAGCTTTTTAGACACTTTTTTGACTGCAGCTTTTCCAGCTGTTTTCACTCCTATTTTAGCAACTGAACCAGCACCTTTTAAAGCAAAGATGTTTACTGCTGCACATGTAATCCAATGAGCTGTTGATTCTGCGTCTCCGTTCTTTACGTCTCTAACATAGGAGGTTATTATTGCATCTTTTATTGAGTTAAACGTAGAATCATAGTGATAAACTGCAACTGCAGAATTAATAAACATGTCGACAGGGTGATTGTGTGCCATATAGTCTAATGTTTCAGCTGTCATATCATAAAGGGCGGTAACAGTACCTTTGGCTCCAGCCATTAGTTCCCGTGTGTTTTCAATCTGTGTGAAATATCTTTGTTGATCTGCTGTTAGATTTTCATACCCAATTGTTTTAGCCATTGAATAGAATTCATCTGCATCAGCATAGTCGTAATTTTTCAGTCTTTCTTTCAACTTTTCGATTTCCCGTTCTTTTTCTTCTTTCTTTTTAATCTTCAAATAAGCTTCCGTTCGCTTTTCAATATCGCCTTTTTTCTTATGTATGTCACTCTCACGGTACGCCTTGGCGTTGTAGTGAATGGGCGTAGCGTTTTTGCCTTTGCCCGTTGCTTCTTGGAGCTTTTGGAAGTCTGACTTGATGAATTGTTCATTAGGTTCTGACAGGGCATATTCTGTCAGTAAATCTTCGTCAAGGTCACCTAGTTTTTCAATTGTTTTTTTGCGTTTATCATTGGCATCTGCAAGCTCATCCTTGAGGGTTTCTGTTGAAAACAAGTCGAGCGGGAGGACGTCGTCGATATCGTTTAGAATATCTTTCATGGCTTTTTTCTGTTCAGACATGATGGACTTTGATTTTTTATGGGCGTTAGCCAGTTCATGTTCTAGAAAAGACTCTTCAATATAAGCATCAGAGAGGCCTTTGTCCTCGACAGCTCCGGCAATGCTGTTAAAAAATGCGATTTTCATGTCAATGTAGTCGATCCATTGATCAGTGACACCAACATGATCGTGATAGAATGCTTTAATGTTATTAGCGCCTTTACCTGAGAACTCGCTGTCGTCCAGTTCAGCGACGCTTTGTAAAGCTTTTCGCAAGTTGACCATTTGCGTCCTTAGCTCTTTATATTCCTTGGCACGGTCTGTAGCTTCAGACATAAGTGTTTTAGCTTCAAAGACTTTCATATTCATACCCTCTCATTTAATCATATAACAAAATATTACCATGGAAGAAAGAAGAAACGAACTTAAAATTAACTTGATTGATCATATCAAAGATACCGAAGAAAAGTTTGCGGTTTTTTTGCGGTCCAAACACTTTTTGGAAATGTTAGAATATTACATAAAAAGACATAAAAGGAGGGATCCTGTGAATCCGGTTTTAAGTTCGTCAGAAGTTGGCGTAAAGATCAATGAATGGTATAAAATGATACGTCAATTTAGTGTCCCGGATGCAGAGATTTTAAAGGCTGAAGTGGAGCAAGAGATCAATCAGATGGAGGAAGATGAGTATTTACTTATTTACTTCTCTCTAATGAAATTCCGTCATCAGCTTATGTTAGATTATTTGGAACCAGTTACAACAAGAATCAGGCCAACTATTGATGAACTGCTTGAAAAAATAGAAGCATCCAATAAGGGGATAACTGGTCTGTTGTCTTACTACTCTCTGTTTTTTCGTGGAATGTATGAGTTTGATAAGAGAGAGTATGTCAAAGCAATTGGTTTTTATCGAGAAGCAGAAAAACACCTTACTCATGTAAATGATGATATTGAGAAGGCGGAATTTCATTTTAAGTTGGCTGAAGCTTACTATATTATGAAGCAAAATCATATCTCGATGCACCATGTTAAACAGGCAATGGACATTTATAATCAATATGAGCTTTATAAAGTGCGGAAAATACAGTGTCATTTTGTAATATCGGGAAATTATGTTGATTTTAAACATTTCGAGAAAAGCTTGCCGCACCTTGAAAAAGCATTAGAGTTGTCCAAACAATTAGATCGCAATGAAAGGCTACTTAGCTCGGCTTACTACAATCTCGGAAAGAATTACGCAGATTTAGGAATAAATGATAAAGCAGATTATTTTTTAAATGAGGCTGCCAAGATATCAGAAAGTGCTAGGTTAAGCAATTTACCTCATTCCCTATTTACATACGCTAAATTTCTTTTTAAGCAGGGGAAAACAAGTGAAGCAATAAAAATGAGTAAAAAGGGTTTATCCGCTGCGTTATCCCAAGGTGATAAACTTTTTGTGTCTCTGCAAAAGTACCTGGAAGCACTTTATATTAGTGCAGTAGATCAAGCGGGAATCAAAAAAACTATTGATTATTTAGAAAGAACTAAGAATTATGCGTATGTGGAAGATATCGCAATTGATACGGCTGAAGTTTTTGCAAAATCAAAGGAATTTGAAACATCATATGTTTATCATCAAAAAATGCTTGAAACGCAAAAACAAATTCAGAGGGGAGAATGCCTGTATGAATTTTAAAAAAGGCGTAATCATTATGCTTAGTGCAGTTACTTTAGGTTTAGGTTTGGTTACTACTTTTACTGTAGAGAAAAGTGAAGCATATCACCAACTTTCTGACCGCAATCAAACATGAAAACTGATTAAACCCTCTCAATTGAGGGTTTTTTCTTTATGTATTGGATTGGTTCAACATTGACAATTGAGTCAAAAGGAAAAGGGAGCCGTTAAAACTTCTCCTACTTGTTCTGCTTTTATAATTTAAGGTATTTCTTAACTGTTCATTACATGAAAGTAATGTTCTGATGACTATACTAGATGATGGAAATATGAACCATTCCTAAATTACTTGGCAAAACCTAATGGAATCATATAATATATAAACTAAACTTTGCGATTAAGGTGTGAGAAATTTGTCTAAAAAGCATGAAATAATATCAGCTGCAAGAGAGATTATTTATTCTAAGGGATATCAAGCAACCTCTATAAATGATATTCTTATGGCTGCAGAGATTGGAAAAGGCCAATTTTATCATTACTTCTCATCTAAATATGATTTAGGATTAGCAGTAGTGGAATCTATAGTCCATGAATGGCAAACAGAGTTAATATCAGATATTCTTCAGTCAGATAATACTCCAGTAAATAAGTTAAATATGATGCTGGACAGAACACTTACTTTTCATACTGAAGTGAAGAATAAATCAGGTTGTCCTATAGGAAACTTAGCCATTGAAATGAGTGAGCATGATGAAACGTTTCGTGTAAAAATTCAACATTTATTTGAATGTTGGATAGGGGCTATAGAGATTACATTAAATGAAATGGTTGAACAAGGTCTGTTAGATTCCTTTGATACTAAAAAAGATGCTCAAGCAATTGTAGCTATGATTGAAGGAGGAATTTTGCTAATGAAAAACCAACAAAACGTCAACTTTTTAAGTGACATTATAGAAGTAATCCGAAAACAATTTAATCTAGAATAGTAAATTTTTTTTTCTTGCAATATTGTTTTTCTTATGTTAAGCTCTTTTTGTACCGAACGGTAGGTACAATTCTGTGCTGAAGGAGAGATAAACAATGGAAAAATTAAATGGTGTTGATATGAGTATTATTGAAGGTTTAGTGGAGCAATACAAAAAAAATCCTGCTGAAGGTACTGGAAGTTGGTCATCTTCTGTAAAATGGGATAACGGATTCCATGTTGAGGCAAAAGTAGGTGATCATGCTCCTATTCATGTTGATGAGCCAAAATGGTTAGCAGGTTCCGATAAGGGAGCAAACCCAGTGGAATATTTATTAAGTGCACTAGGTTCTTGCTTGTCAGTGGGGTTTATTGCAACTGCTAGTGGAATGGGAATCAAGATAAACTCATTAGAAGTAGAGGTATCAGGACAACTAGATTTGAATGTCTTTTTAGGATTAAAGGAAGGAAATCCTGGTTTTGACGAAATCAATGCGCATTTTAATGTCGATAGTGATGCGGATGAACATCAGATTGAAGAACTTGTTGCACAGGCCATGAAACTTTCACCTGTAAAAAATACAATCCAAAGAAATGTTCATGTTCAGGCATCTTTAAGTCACAATAAGAAATAAGAATAATTATAAGAGTATTTTTCGAAAGTCACTGTACCAAATAGTAGGTACAGTGACTTACTTATAACTGACTGAAGGAGTACAACAGATATGTATTATTCTAAAGAACATTTATGGGTAAAGGCTGATAACAGCATTGCTACCTTAGGAATTACTGATTATGCTCAATCAACGCTTGGAGAAATTGTATTTCTAGAACTCCCAGAAATGGGAACTTCAACAGTGAAAGATGCTAGATTTGGGAGTATTGAATCAGTTAAAACTATATCTGAGCTTTTTTCTCCGATTAACGGACAGATTATAGAAGTGAATACAGAATTAGAAGATAGTCCAGAATTTGTGAATGAATCACCTTATGATAAAGGGTGGTTACTGAAAGTAAAAGCTTCTAACACAGAGGAGATAAAAGAACTCCTAAATGCGGAGGAATACGATAATTACGTAAGTCAAATTTAAATAATTTAATTAAAGGAGTGTTCATATGAAAATTGAAGTTTGGTCTGATGTAGCATGTCCCTTTTGTTATATAGGTAAACAAAATTTAGAAAAAGCATTGAAACAATTCCCTTTTAAAGATGAAGTTAAAGTTGAATATAAAAGCTTTGAACTAGATCCTAGTGCGCCAGTATATAACGGGCAAAGTTATTATGAAAAGTTACTCCCTAAATTTGGGGATTCCGAACAAACAAAACAGTTCCTTGAAAACTTAACTCAAAGTGCAAAAAAGGTTGGATTAACATTTAATTTAGAAGGTTTGAAACCAACTAATACGTTTGATTCCCATCGCCTAACAAAATGGGCAAAAACAAAAGGAAAAGAAGCTGATATCTCGGCAACTCTGCTTTATGCACACTTTACTGATTCTAAGGATGTAGGTGATCATGAAACCCTTGCAGATTTAGCAGAAGCTTCTGGTTTAGATAGACAAGAGGCTCTAAAGGTCCTAAATGACAAGTCTCTTTATGCAGATGAGGTAAGATCAGATCAAATAGAAGCTAAGCGTTATGGTATCTCTGGAGTTCCCTTTTTAATTATAAATCAGAAATACGCCGTTTCTGGGGCACAACCAGCAGAGGCTTTCTTAGAGGCACTCAACAAGGTATGGGAAGAAGAAAATCCGTTACTGAAACTTAAGAATCTATCAGTGAATAGTGAGGATGACACGCTTTGTACTGATGGAAGCTGCGGAATTCCTACAAGTAAAAAATAAGTGGGAGCCCAAATTTCTCTTAGATGAGTTTGTTTTAAACTCTAACTTCTCTTCTAAAACTAAAATTAGATCTGATCTCTTTAGAAATGGCAATTTTAAGTTTAAACCTATTAAAGACTAATATTAGGAGGAAGAGAACTAATGGTAGAAACAGTTGAATTAACTTCTTTAGATTCAATAGATAACTTTATCCATCATAATAAATTTAGTTTTTTGTATATTTCAAGGCCAGATTGTGGAGTATGCCATGCAGTCTTGCCTCAACTCAGAGAATTACTGGATAAATTTCCACATATTAAATTAGGGTATATCAATGCTTACAACGTAGAGGAGATAGCCTCACGGTTTTCAATTCTTACGGTTCCTGCACTTCTTTTATTCATTGAAGGAACTGAATATTTGAGAGAAGCACGCTTTGTTCATTTTGAACAATTAGAAAAAAGACTAGAAAGAGTAAGTAAAATATATACAACATGATGTTTTAACAATGTTAAAAAAGTATGGCAACCAAAAACTAGAGGAGTGTTTCATATGTCTAATGTGAATGTAAAACTGAATGCTGTTTGGAAAGGAGGAGTAGAAGGAAACGGCATCATCAAATCTCAATATATTGATACACCCATTGCTATAGGAACAGAGTATGGAGGTAATGGGGAAGGAGCATCACCTAAAGAAATCCTTGTGTCATCAGTACAAGCTTGTTATGTAGCAACATTAGTATCGATGGTTGAATCAAGAAAACTGCCAGTAGTGAGTATTGAGGTTGATTCTGAGATGGTTGCTTCTGACAGTAGTTTTGATATTATCCATTATCCTCGTATTGTTTTATCTGCTGATGCAACAGAAAAAGAAGTACAGTCAATGCAAAGAGTGAATGAAGCAGCTGATAGAGCATGTATAGTAGGTAACATGGTCAAAAAAGCAGGCGTAGAAATAGAAGTTAAAGGTAAAGTGTCTACTCTTTAATCGATTCAATTAATTATTAATAAAAAAGCTTTTTACAACTCAGGAGGAAAAACAAAATGACTATAATCAAAGTAACAGATGATAATTTAGAAAAGAACTTAAATACAGATAAAGTGGTTTTACTAAACTTTTCAGCATCTTGGTGTGGACCATGCCGGGTTTTTGCTGAGACACTAGAGGAGTTTGACAAAGAGTTTGGTGATAAAGTACAAGTTGTTAAAGTTGATGTGGATGAGAATCCGGAGCTTGCTGCAGAATTTGGTGTAATGAGTATCCCTAATACACGCTTCTATTCTAATAATAAATTCGAAAAACCTTTTGCTGGTATTGTTGGTATTGCGCAATTAAAAGAAGAAGTTTCAAAAATTAAGTCCCTTTAATCAAATGTGCATTAATGTATTCTTTTAAAGGAGGGAGATCATATTGGAGGAAATGAAAATTTATGATGTCATCATAGTTGGGGCAGGTCCCGCGGGAATGACAGCAGCAGTTTACACTTCACGTGCTAATTTGAACACATTGCTTATTGAACGTGGAATACCTGGGGGACAAATGGCTAATACGCAGGATGTGGAGAATTATCCTGGTTTTGATCATATTTTAGGTCCAGACCTCTCTAATAAAATGTTTGAGCACGCCAAAAAGTTTGGTGCTGTATATGAATATGGAGATATAAAAGAAATTATAGATGAGGGCCGTTTAAAAAAAGTAGTAACTACAAAGAAAGAATTTTATGCAAAATCTGTTATCATCGCTACTGGGGCAGACCATAAAAAGCTTGGAGTTCCAGGGGAGAATGAGCTTGGTGGTCTAGGAGTTTCATATTGTGCCGTGTGTGATGGAGCCTTCTTTAAAGGACGTGAACTTGTTGTTGTGGGTGGAGGAGACTCAGCTGTAGAAGAAGCTGTGTATCTTACACGTTTCGCTTCAAAAGTCACCATTATTCACCGTCGAGATCAGTTGCGTGCGCAAAAAATACTCCAAGAAAGAGCATTTAGCAATGAAAAGATTGAATTCATTTGGAATAAAGAAGTTATAAGTATAAATGCAGGAAATGGAACAGTTAATACAGTAACATTAAAAGATACAAAAACAGGGGAACAATCTCAATTCCCTGCAAATGGTGTATTTATTTACGTGGGTACACTTCCGTTAAATAGTGCATTCAAAAACTTAGATATAACCAATGAAGAAGGTTATGTAGTGACAGATGAAGCAATGGCTACAAAGATTCCTGGTATTTATGCAGCTGGAGATATCCGTGATAAGAGCCTACGTCAAATTGTCACAGCTACGGGTGATGGATCAATAGCAGCTCAAAGCGTCCAACATTATATTGAAAACCTTGAGAATTCATAAGAAAAAACATTTATCTATTTTGGTAATATATAATCACACCTAATTGTACCGAATAGTAGGTACAGTTAGGTGTGAAATAAAAAAAGTTAGAGGAGAAAATTATGAATCAGAACGATAGTTTATACAAAAAATCACATTTTAACCGTTTAGGTGAATTTAGTACACTTTCACCTGAAAGCTTTAAAACATTTGTAGCTTTTGACAGAAAAGCGTTATCTGAAGGAAAGTTAACAGCTAAATTAAAGGAATTAATTGCAGTTGCTGTTGCTCATACGACTGGATGTCCTCATTGTATTGATTTTCATGTTAAACAAGTTAAAAAACATAGAGCTTCTAGGGAGGAAATGGCTGAATCAATTATGGTAGCAACTGCCTTGAAAGCAGGGTCTGCTCTTGCTCATGGTGTCAATGCTTTAAACGCTTTTGATGGAACAGCTGATGATGAATTATTTAGAGCTTCTTATATCAACCGACTAAAAGAGTTTTCTCAGTTAGATGGAGATGCCTTTAAAGCGTTTATGACTTTTGACCAACAAGCGATGAAGGCGGGATTACTTAGTGTTAAGGAAAAAGAGTTGATTGCTATAGCAGTGGCGCATACAACAGGGTGCCCTTACTGTATTGATATCCACACTAAAGCAGCCAAAAAAGCGAAAGCAACGAGAGAAGAAGTTGCTGAATCAATTATGGTAGCAACTGCCTTGAAAGCCGGATCTGCTCTTTCTCATGGAGTTAATGCATTAGTTGCATATGATGAATAATCTTATGGACGGTTATGTACTGTTGGCAGCTGTGTCATTCCCTCAAAAAATCATAATAACTTTTATTAGATAACGAGCGTAGAAAGAGATAATCCTTATAAAAAACAAAATGAAGGAGATATAAAAATGACAAAAATTAATGGAGTCGATACAAAAGTTATTGAAAACTTAGTAGAAAATTATAAGAAAAATCCTGAGGAAGGAATGGCAGGATGGTCTTCTTCGGTAAAATGGAAAGATGGATTTTACGCTGAAGCGCAAGTAGGTGATCACAAACCCGTTCTGATTGATGAGCCAGATTGGTTATCAGGATCTAATAAGGGTCCAAATCCAGTTGAACTTTTATTAAGTGGATTGGGTGGTTGTTTATCAATTGGATTTATTGCAACAGCTAGTTTAATGGGGATTAAGGTAAATTCACTAGAAGTTAACGCTTCAGGACAATTAGATTTAAATGTATTTTTGGGCTTAAAAGAAGGGAATCCAGGTTTTAACGAAATTGATGTTCAATTCACAATAGATAGTGATGCAGACGATAAACAACTTGAAGAATTAGTTTCAAAAGCAATGGAAATTTCGCCTGTGAAAAATTCATTAGAAAGAAATGTTCAAGTAAATTCAACTTTTAAACGTAATAATTAAAAAGCTTTATGACAGGGTCGATCTTACTTTACTTTGTATAACTAATTTAAAAAGAACGTAGATATACGCGATATATTACATGCGTAAATGTCTACGTTCTCATACGTTGCAGGTAGAATTGGAAACGCGAGAGGAGGAAAAAACCCCATTATGTCTGATGTGAACAGTATTAAAAGATGGAGAGCTCTATTTTTGATTGCGTTGGCTGAACTATTTGCCCTCAGTTTATGGTTTAGCGCTTCAGCCGTTCTTCCCCAATTAAAACTTCAATGGGGAATGAGTGCAACAGAAGGGTCATGGTTGACCACATCCGTACAGGTTGGGTTCATTATTGGAGCCATTTGTTTTGCTTTTCTAGGGTTGGCAGACCGTTATAACCCAAGAAAAATATTTGCTATTGCCTGTATATTCGGAGCTGTCATCAATAGTTTATTTACTTTAAGCACTGGAATGGTAGTGGGATTAAGTTTACGTTTTCTAACAGGAATTACTATGGCAGGTGTTTATCCTACTGCCGTGAAACTACTCTCTACTTGGTTTCAAGATAGACGAGGATTTGGTATCGGAATCCTAATTGCAGCTCTGACATTAGGTTCTTCATTGCCACATCTATTTAATTTAGTTATTCCGAATGTCAGCTGGAAGATATTAATGCTGGTCAGCTCTTTATTAGCATTGGTCGCAGCTGGTATTATGCATTGGGGTCTTCCGGATGCTCCGGAGTCTAAAAAAGAAGTAGCTACTAAGTCGATGAATACACTCAAATATATCTTAAAAGATCGACCTGTAATGTTAGCTAACTATGGCTATTTTGGTCATATGTGGGAAATGTATGCTATGTGGACATGGCTTCCATATTTCTTAACAGCCAGCTTTAAAGCATCCTTAAAGGGAACAATTTTACAAGAGACTAGTACACTGTTCGCATTTTTAACAATTGGAATTTCGGGGGCTATAGGTTCGATAATAGGTGGATTATGTGCTGATAAAATTGGGAAAGCACGACTTTCTATGATTGCCATGATTGTTAGTGCTGTATCTTCTTTATGTATCGGACTTACCTTTGGTCTTCCTATATGGATTACCGTTATTGTAGCAATCATTTGGGGGATATCAGTTGTTGCAGATTCAGCACAATTTTCAGCAATGGTTGCAGATTTCGCAAAATCAGAATGTGCAGGAACTGCCTTGACATTTCAAATGGCTATAGGTTTTCTTATTACGGTCTTTTCTATTTATTTGATTCCGGTCTTTGAAGATATCGTAGGGTGGAAATGGGCATTCTCCATCCTTTCGATCGGTCCTATTATAGGAGTTTGGGCAATGATTTCTCTTATCCGTTATAAACATTAAACGATGTACTCATTTTGTTTTTTTAAAACAGTAATGGCATGCATTTTTCATTTTTAAGAGAACTTGACGGATTCTCTTTCCATTTTTACCTGTTTAATCTTTATTCTTTAATTAAAGCAATCTTTAGTTGAATAGGAACAGCTTTACTTTCACCCTTTATTTTTTAACACCATTCTTGTTATTATTCCACTGCATAAGTGCGGAAGTTCCATTGGAGCTTAAGGTCAAACCAACTGTTGGACCAACAGTACAGTATCAGGCTTAATCTTAAAAACTTTAACTTAGCAATGGATTTTCCGGATTTCCCTACCGTTACTGATTATCGCATTAGTGTTTGGTGATTCTTTACGCAAAAATGTAACAGAACCAACAAAGCCGAGAAAAGTAGTTTCGGTAAAGGAGGGTGAATGATTGGTGGACAAGAAGTTACTTACGGAAGCTGGTTATAATGCGTTGAAGAAAGAATTACTTTATTTAAAGAAAAAAAGATGGAAAGAAGTTAGTGAAAAAGTTCAAGAGAGCAGAAGTTTTTGTGATTTTAATGAAGATCCTGAGTATCCAATTTCAGTAGATGAATTTGCTACACTTAAAAAGAAAATAAATGATTTAGAATACATTATAAAGCAAGCAAAAATAATTAGAAATGCAAATATAAGAGAAGTAGGGATCGGATCCATTGTCACTGTCAAAGAAATGACAGGAAAATATGAATTGCATCTTAAACTTGTTAGTCCCGCAGAATCACATTTATCTGAAAACTATATATCCGATGAGTCTCCAATCGGAAAAAGTCTAATTGGTCACAAATTAAATGATGATGTAATAGTCATGACCCCTTCTGGAATGATGCATTTATTAATCATTGAAATACAGTGATTTTTTTCTTAAGCTACTCTGTTGTACTCTATTTTAAATAAGGTAGATAATTGATGGTTGGTAGTAACAATTGTGCTTTGTGAATGAAAATGGTGAATATGAATCTATTTATTTTTTTAAAAGATACAGGTTGCAAAAACCTAAAAAAGCATGCTAATATAATTTGTACCTACTGGTAGGTACAAAAAAGTTTAGTTGTTGATAGAAGGAGGTTAAGTGATTACACCAACAGAACTGTACAGGACCCTATTTGGGCAAAAGTTGAAGATCGAGTACGTTTGGGGATTACAGATTATGCTCAAACAACGATTTGATGAAATTGTATTCTTAGATCCCCCGAGGAAGGGAATTCATTAACGATAAACAATAGCTGTGGTGATGTGGAGTCCATTAAAACTACTCCGAACTTATCTCATCCTTTAAATTCTAAAAATAAACACAGAATTAGAGGATAGTCCTGAATAGTAAATGAATCCCCTTATGATTAAGGGGGGATGCGAGTAGTTGAAATGGATAATATAGATGATATCCAACATCATATACGTGCTAAAGAATACAAAGATTATGTATATGAAAAGAATGGAGGGAATCATGATGGAAAAATTAAAATCAATGGATCAATTTGAGAAGTTAAAAAAAACAGAGCGCGTTGTCTTTATGTTTTCAGCGGACTGGTGCCCAGACTGTCGGGCAATCGAGCCAATTTTGCCGGACATTGAAGCAAATTATTCGGAATATCAGTTTATTTATGTAGACCGGGATGACTTTATTGATTTGTGCATCGAATTGAATGTATTTGGTATTCCAAGTTTTATCGCTTATCATAACGGAGAAGAAGCAGGGCGGTTTGTTAGCAAGGCTCGGAAAACACAAGAAGAAATCGAAACATTTCTTAACAGCTTGTCCATTTAAACTGCTAACACAAAATTGTACCAAACGGTAGGTACTGATAAAAGGAATTAGAGGGAAGAATTATTAGTCAAGACGATGTTAAACAAGTTAAAAACATAGAGATTCCAAAGAAGAAGTTGCTGACTCAATTATGGTAGCAACTGCCTTGAAAGTCAGATCTGCTCTTGATCATGGAGTTAATGCATAATGAATGAATAAGTCTTAAAGTATAAAACTTGGAGGTTTTTATGAATAATTTTCAGTCAGTTGAAGCTCTTTTTAAACCATTCGAACTGGGAAATCTGAAACTATCTAATCGTATTTTGATGGCACCTATGACGCGAAACTTTTCTCCAAATGGAGTACCAGGGGAGGATGTCGCTGCGTATTATCGTCGTAGAGCTGAGAATGGTGTTGGACTTATTGTGACAGAGGGTACGTTTATCAACCATCCTGATGTTGCATCCGAGGTGCCAGCATGGCAGGAGGACGTACCACACTTATACGGAGAAGAGGCGCTAAACGGTTGGTCAAAAGTAGTTGATGGGGTACACGAGGCCGGTGGGAAAATTTTCTCTCAATTGTGGCACATGGGTGCACGAGGCAACGCTAATGATTACTCAAAACAAGAAATTTTGGAATTGGTTGAAGCTTTTGCACAGGCAGCAGCCAATGCTAAAAAGGTTGGTTTTGATGGCATTGAGATTATGGCAGCCCATGGATTTTTAATTGATCAGTTCTTTTGGGAAAAAACAAACACACGTACAGATGAATACGGTGGCGACATAGTTAAGCGCACACGCTTTGCGAGTGAGGTCATCGCAGCTTGCCGACGTGTTGTTGGACCAGATTTTCCAATCTCGTTGCGAATCTCACAGTGGAAATATGATTTCTATACAGCAAAATTAGTAGAAACTCCAGAAGAACTAAAACGTTTCTTAACGCCATTAGTTGATACAGGTGTTGACATCTTTCATGCATCTATTCGTCGCTTTTGGGAACCTGCATTTGAAGGATCTGAACTGAATCTATCAGGATGGATTAAAAAGTTGACAGGAAAACCAACAATTACAGTTGGATCTGTCGGTCTTGATGGCGCTGATTTCGTGGATTTCTTCGCTACTGGAGAAGAGGCCAATGGCAAAGCCAACAAAATGGGCAATTTGATCGAGAGATTAGAACGTGAAGAATTTGATTTGATAGCTGTGGGTCGCGCATTATTGGCTGACCCTGACTGGGTAAACAAAATCCGAGATGGACGAACAGAAAAATTAATTCCGTTTACGCGTGAGGCAATTGAAACATTATATTAAACAGCTTAAAAAATAATAAAGAACCCATTTTGATTGATTTTTTCAAAATGGGTTCTTTTTAGTTACTTTCAGATCAAGATCCGATAACACTATTATTTATATTTTAGTGAATGATTTTTAGAATATGCATCAAAAGTTATTTGTGTAAATAATACTGGTTCAGGTGCAATTGATACACCAATCAATGCTGAAAAATAGCCACATTCTGTGCCCATTTTGCGTACAAAATGAATATAAAACGTTGTAAATAGATGTAATGAATGACTTTGATGCTTGAGATAACATGCTTCTGTAACTGATAATAGTTTCCACTTTATTGAGGGCCTAGTGGACGTAGTAAAGTAAATATCCTAGAACAGAACCGATCGTTTCAAACTATCGGCTTTTTAATTGTTTTCATACTCATTGAAAATCTCCTCATTAGGACAAACACCTATTACATAGCATTACCCAAGGGGTGATGCATTTTATGAAGGTAAAAATCATCGAGGGACCGCAAGCTGACAAATGCATTAACGATTGCTATCATTATTTAATAAAACTTTATAGGAAGGAGATCCAGGGTGATAGCAATATATGTAAGGGTATCGACCGAGGAACAAGCGATCAAGGGATCGAGCATCGACAGCCAGATCGAGGCCTGCATAAAGAAAGCAGGTACTAAGGATGTGTTGAAGTATGCCGATGAAGGATTTTCAGGCGAGTTGCTTGAACGTCCGGCTTTGAATCGCTTGAGGGAGGATGCAAGCAAAGGACTTATAAGTCAAGTCATTTGTTATGATCCTGACCGTCTTTCTCGGAAATTAATGAATCAGCTTATCATTGATGATGAACTGCGAAAGCGAAACATACCCTTGATTTTTGTAAATGGTGAGTACGCCAATTCTCCAGAAGGTCAATTGTTTTTCGCAATGCGCGGAGCAATCTCGGAATTTGAAAAAGCCAAAATCAAAGAACGGACATCAAGCGGTCGACTTCAAAAAATGAAAAAAGGCATGATCATTAAAGACTCCAAACTATATGGCTATAAATTTGTTAAAGAGAAAAGAACTCTTGAGATATTTGAAGAGGAAGCAAAAATCATTCGGATGATTTTCAACTATTTCACCGATCATAAAAGCCCTTTTTTCGGAAGAGTGAATGGGATTGCTCTGCACTTAACTCAGATGGGGGTTAAAACAAAAAAAGGCGCCAAAGTATGGCACAGGCAGGTTGTTCGACAGATATTAATGAACTCTTCTTATAAGGGTGAACACAGACAGTATAAATATGACACTGAGGGTTCCTATGTTTCAAAACAGGCAGGGAACAAATCTATAATTAAAATAAGGCCTGAAGAAGAGCAAATCACTGTGGCAATTCCAGCAATTGTTCCAGCTGAACAATGGGATTATGCTCAAGAACTCTTAGGTCAAAGTAAAAGAAAACATTTGAGTATTAGCCCTCACAATTACTTGTTATCGGGTTTGGTTAGATGCGGGAAATGCGGAAATACCATGACAGGTAAGAAAAGAAAATCACACGGTAAAGACTACTACGTGTATACTTGCCGGAAAAATTATTCTGGCGCAAAGGACCGCGGCTGCGGAAAAGAAATGTCTGAGAATAAATTAAACCGGCATGTATGGAGTGAGATTTTTAAATTCATCACAAATCCTCAAAAGTATGCTTCCTTTAAAGAGATTGAACAATCAAATCACCTGTCTGATGAATTAGAACTTATTCAAAAAGAGATAGAGAAAACAAAAAAAGGCCGCAAGCGTCTTTTAACGCTAATCAGCCTAAGCGATGACGATGATTTAGATATTGAAGAAATCAAAGCACAAATTATTGAGCTGCAAAAAAAGCAAAACCAACTTACTGAAAAGTGTAACGAAATTCAATCAAAAATGAAAGTCCTAGATGATACAAGCTCAAGTGAAAATGCTCTAAAGAGAGCCATCGACTATTTTCAATCAATCGGTGCAGATAACTTAACTCTTGATGATAAAAAAACAATTGTTAACTTTATCGTGAAAGAAGTTACCGTTGTGGATTCTGACACCGTATATATTGAAACTTATTAAAGAGGGGTGTATGCACCCCCCTTTTGTAATTACAATCTCATTTTCAATACATCGTGCAGCATATGTGGCAAGCTTCGTGCCTTTTCCGGCTGAGTAGCTTTCAATTCCTTTAATCAGCCCGATTGTACCGATGGAGATCAGATCTTCTGCGTCCTCTCCCGTGTTTTCGAATTTTTTCACAATATGGGCGACTAAACGGAGATTGTGTTCGATCAGCATGTTGCGGGCGTGTTCATCTCCTTCAGCCATAAGGTCTAAGTATTTTTTCTCCTCACTATTCGAGAGCGGTTGTGGAAAGGCATTATTTTTCACGTATGATACTAAAAACACGAGTTCTTTCACAATAAACCCGAGCGCTGCAAAAACACCTGTCACCATCCTCACCTCCACAAAGTTATGTAGGCAAAAGCCTATATGTAACTGTATGTGGCAGTCAGGCTGTTTGTGTCTGTACAGGGAAATTAATCAAAGGCAGGTTTTATTTCTTACAGCCTCTTGATTTTTGCTGATTGAGCCTGTATATTGTTAAAAAAAGTAAGGGTGAAAACAATATAACCGAAAAGCGCTGAAGAGACGAGTAGACAGATATCATTCATGACAGAGAGCTCCGGGAGCTGTGAAGGAGTATGAATGGATGTGTTGAAGCAAACCTCTTAGCTTCGCATCGGAATCATGCAACACGAGGATGATGCGGCGGATACTCCTGTTACCGAGTAAGCTTTGTACCCGGCTTAGGCCGGCACCAAACCGAATTGAGGTGGCATAGCGGGCTGTTTCCCGTCCTCAAGACTTTATTGTCTTGAGGGCGTTTTTTATTTTTAAGGGAGGGATAAGATGAAAAACCTGAAGTCTTGGCGGTACCCGATGCTTCTGTTAACCGGAATCGGGATAGCAAATATTGGTGAATGGATTTATTTTTTGTCTCTTAATCTTATTGTTTTAAAAGAAACGGAGTCTGCTTTTGCGGTTTCCATTCTTTATTTAATCAGGCCTGCGGCTGTTTTGATGACAAATGGGTGGGCGGGCAGCATCATCGACCGGTGTAACAAACGGAATATGATGATGTCGCTTGATTTCATCCGGGCTGCATTCATTGCCGTTCTGCCGCTGATGTTTACTGTACGGTCTTTGTTTTCCGTTTATTGTATCGTGTTTTTGATTCAAATGGCCAATGCGATGTTTCGTCCGTGTTCCATGGCGTATGTGACGATGCTTATTCCGGCTGAAAGGAGAAAACGATTCAATTCACTAAGGGCTTTGTCGGAATCAGGGGCTTTTCTCCTCGGGCCGGCTGCGGCCGGGCTGCTTTTTATCGCCGGCACGCCGATTTTTGCGATTTGGGTGAATGCGGGGGCTTTAGTGCTGTCCGGTTTCATCACGATGATGCTGCCGAACCTTGAAAATGAGCCTCACGTACATTCTCCCAGACAGAAGCTTTCTTTGGCAGTGTGCAAAGAAGATTGGAAGCTCGTCTATCGCTTCAGCCGAACGGCGCGAAACGTCATGATCATTTATTTTTTATTCAGTCTGGTCATGACCGTTATGCCATCAGCGCTTGATTCGCTTGAAGCCGCTTTTGCAAAAGAGGTTCTTCAGCTGACTGATGCCGATTACGGTTTTCTCGTCAGTGTCTCAGGGGCAGGCATTATCGCGGGGGCGCTTGTCAATGTGTTCTTTAATAAAAAAATGCCGGCTTCTTTATTGATGGGAATGGGCTCTTTATTCACAGCGGCCGGATATATGATTTATGCGTTTTCTGACGTTTTTTGGACGGCTGCTTTCGGATTTTTCCTTCTCGCTTTTTTTCTGGCGTTTGCCAATACAGGCTTTCTGACGTTTTATCAAAAGAATGTTCCGGTGGACATCATGGGGAGAGTGGGGAGCTTTTATTCATTAGTCGAAGCCGTCTTCATTATAGTAGTAACGGCGGTTTTCGGAGCGGCTTCTGTCAGTTCTTCCGTCCGCGGCATCGTCATCGCAGGCGCTGCTGTTATGCTGGCGTTGGCAGCCGTTTTATGCTCGTTCTTATTTGCGTCCGCAAAAAGGAGGACTCCTGATGTATTTCAAGCGGATCAATTTAAACAAACATAAAGAGACGGCCGTTTCGTTTCGTGAGGATTCGTTTTTCGTCAGATTTGGCACGGCGGATCATTTTAATAGGGATGAATATCTAAGGTGGCTGTCATCCCAAATCAAATGCTTTCCCGACGGTTTTATGCTGCTTTTTCATAACGGGCAGCCGATCGGACAGCTTGAAGCTTCCATCAAATTTTACCGCAGCCAAAAAATCGGTTATGTGCACCTTTACTGAGCAGCAAAGAGAACGCGGAACGAAGCTGCATCAATTTAGAATTAAACGGAAAAGTTCTCAGAATGAGAGGAGCCGTACCGCCGGAATAGGGGGCGGTACGCGCTTCATTTTTTCGTTGTTTTTAAAAGGCCGGGAAACTTCTTATAAATGACCGCCATTAAGACGAGCATATACATTCCGTAAATCCCGAAAGACAGCAGTTTGTTGCTTGTAAATGAAGCGCCTGCGACGGTCACGATCACAATGTTCGGAATTTTGCCGAGCACCGACGCAGAAAAAAAGATCGGCCATCGTATATTACTCAGCCCGCAGACGGTATTCATGGCAAGCGACGGTATAATCGGAATCAGCCGCCCGAAAAGCACCGCCGTAAACGCGTGCTGATGAAATGAATCTTCATATTGGGCCGCTGCCGGGTAAGCCAGCAGCTTTTTTCTGGCCCAGTCTCTGAATCCGTACCGGACGAGAAAAAACAATGCCATTGTTCCGAGCATTGCGCCTGACAATGTAATCCACACCCCGTTTACAATCCCGAAAACCGCTCCGTTTAAGGCCGCGATAATGGCGAATGGAACGATCGGAAAAAATACGTCAGCTGCGACCAGAAGGATACTCATAAGCACGGCGTACATGCCGCCCGCGCGAATCATGCTGAGCCAGACGTCTTTTTGCATAAAGCCGATCATCACGACAGCAATGATGACGGCAAGACTGAATCCCTTTTTTATCATCTGCACGTTCACCTCTTTTCAATTAGTATACAGCACAAATCTATCTCCTTCTATTAAAATAAGCTGTCCGATAAGCGTACTTGTTTATCAGCATTTGCCGTTTGATGAGAAACGGCTGGCACCCGGATTTGGACAAAAACAAGCGGGAAGCGGGTGATGTGCATCATTTGATGCAGAGAATGATTTTTTATAAAAGGGGACACGTTAACAGTAGTGTTTACTGGAGGTGTAAACGTTGAGATGCTTTCATCTGATCATCATGATATGCGTCCTCACGAGTCTCACTGCCGTGTCCGCCGAGGCGAAATCTTTAAAAAGAAGTGACATGGAGAAGACGGGAAACGTGTACTGGGATATAAGGTCTGAAAAAAAGAAACTATCTTTAACCTTCGATGACGGCCCCCATCCTGTCTATACGGAGGCTGTGTTAGACGTGTTGAAACAGCACAATGTTAAAGCAACCTTTTTTTGTGTCGGGAGCCGTATAGACAAATACCCCATAACGGCAAAACGCATCGTTGAAGAAGGGCATGAAATCGGCAACCATACGATGAACCATGTTTATTTTCACCGTCTGAAACGCAAAGACATTTTACAAGAGCTTCACAGCTCAGCGCATCATATCACATCGCTGCAGCCGGAAGGGGACAAGTTATTCCGCCCGCCGGGAGGGTCGCTGAATCATACGGCTTTCAAAAGCATCTTAAAAGAGGGCTATCATATCATCATGTGGTCATGGAACCAAGACCCGAGGGACTGGAAAAGGCCCGGGAAAGGAAAAATCGTCAGGCACGTTGTTTCACATGCCAGAGATGGAGATATCGTTCTTCTGCATGACGGCGGAGGAAACCGGCGCCAGACGGTTGAGGCTTTGAAAGAAATCATTCCCAAGCTGAAAAAGCAGGGCTACACGTTTGTTAAGGTTTCGGATTTAATCGGACAGGATTCCGGCCCTTTTCATATCCAGTAAAGAGAGCGCCGCGTTGAAAGCCGCCAAAGAGATGTGTACCATTGAAGGTAAGGTTTGGGGGGAGAGAAAATGAAGTTTGCTGTTCTTTTTATTACGATAATCTGTCTGTTATCAGGATGCGCCGCGGGCAAAGAAAAAAGTGTTGTCGCGTTCGGCGACAGCAATACGCGCGGTTCCAACTGGGATTATCGTGATTATCCGAAGGCGCAGCAGTGGGTAAACATTTTAAAAACAGCGGAACGCGGCCGTCTTACGGTTATAAATGCGGGAATAGGCGGCCAGACGACTGAGGATGCGCGCCTGCGCTTTCAAAGCGACGTGCTGGAGCGTAAGCCCCAATATTTATTTATCATGTTCGGAACAAATGATGCGGGCATTTTGACGGGCGATCAGCCGCGGGTATCAAAGAAACGGTTTAAAGAAAACCTGACTTATTTCATAAACGAAAGCAGAAATCACGGCATAAAGCCGATTTTAATGACGTGCATCCCGGTTATAGAAGGAAACGGAACGCATCATCTCTATTACTATTCGAGATATAAAGCCTCAGCCTTTAAAGAAAAAGGCGGCGCGAGAAAATGGCATAATTCCTATAACGGCGTTACGAGGCAGGTTGCAGCTGAGTTGAAAGTGCCGCTGGTGGATAACTGGAAACACTTTATACGCGCGGACGGCGGCAAAGATACAGACCGGGCGCTGATTCAATCCGGACTGATAGATCCCTCCGGAAATCATATGACGCCAAAAGGCGCCAGAATCTTAATTGAAGGCATAAAAAATGGGCGGGTTTTGGAACGCTGACGCCGTCAGCTGCCTAAACCGTTTTGCTTCTGATTCATAGGCTGTAGAAAAAACATCTTTTTGGAGGCGATTGCTATGAACCGCGGTTTCCCTCCGCAATATCCTGTATGCCCGCCTCCTCGGGTGAATGCGGGGTACTGGTACGCATTTTTTGTTGTGCTGCTCGTCGTCATTCTCGTCCTGGGCGGTCTGTATTGGTTCAATATATAGCAGCCGTCCTCTTAAACACCTCTATTTTAGGGGTGTTTTTTGTTGAAAGTGGTAGTAATGCGCATAACCGAAGTGATATAATATCAGTCATCTGAGTAAAAAAAGGAAATTCGCCCGGGAATTTTTTTCTGTTTAAGAAGAAACGGAAATAATGTGTCCGAGCGATCTTCTTTTGATTTCGTTTTCAATTAACTCGATAAATTCACGGCTCAAATTCATTTCATTGGCTTTGAAATAAGATTCTATTAGTAATTCATCAGAAAGCTTTCTCATGCCGGGGACCCAATTAATGGGAGTGGCACCTCCTTATAATTGTAATCAATCATCAGACGCAAGCATATGATGGAAGGTTGCGTTTCAATCATGGTGAGGTTATCTTTAATCTACCATGAAATACAAATAAGAACAATCGTTCTGTTATCCACACTCGTAAGTGGATAACTTGTTAGTATCTTGTTTATAATCTGGATAAATCCGGATGTAATAAGAGTGGATAATGTGTGTAATTTTATCCACAACTGGTGAAGAAACCCAATTTTTGTCGAAATTTTTTTACTGAGTCCGACTTTGTTTTTAAATCTGACAGGTTTCGACATATAGATGATAGAAAGAAAAGGAAGGGTGCGGGTTTTGTTAAAAAAGTTTTTTTTACCTGACGAATTTGTGAAAAATATATTTCATATCACACCGGAAAAGCTCAAAGAACGCAATGTGAAAGGGATTATTACAGACCTTGACAACACGCTTGTGGAGTGGGACAGACCGAGTGCGACACCTCGATTAATCGAGTGGTTTGAAGAAATGAAGGAGCACGGCATTAAAGTCACGATCGTCTCCAATAATAATGAACGAAGAGTGAAATTATTCTCGGAGCCGCTTGGCATACCGTTTATTTATAAGGCAAGAAAACCGATGGGACGCGCCTTTAAAAGAGCCGTCAGCAGCATGGATCTGAAAAAAGAAGACTGTGTGGTCATCGGCGATCAGCTGCTTACTGATGTTCTCGGCGGAAACAGAAACGGGTATCATACGATCCTCGTCGTGCCTGTCGCTTCCTCTGACGGAGTCATGACGCGCTTTAACCGCCGGATTGAACGGAGAATATTGAGTTCTTTGAAACGTAAAGGCCATATTCAGTGGGAGGATTAGAAATGGAAAAGGTTGTTTGCATCGGCTGCGGAGTAACGATCCAGACCGAGGATAAACAAGGTCTCGGATACGCGCCAAAGGCATCGCTCACGAAAGAGAATGTCATCTGCCAGCGCTGCTTCAGACTGAAAAATTACAATGAAATTCAAGATGTTTCATTAACGGATGATGACTTTTTAAATATCTTGCACACAATCGGCGATACTGACTCTCTTATTGTCAAAGTCGTTGATATTTTTGATTTTAACGGAAGCTGGATAAACGGGCTGAACCGCTTTGTCGGCGGTAATCCGATCATTCTTGTCGGTAATAAGGCCGATATCCTGCCGAAATCCGTAAAACGGGAACGGCTCGTTCAATGGATGAAACGCGAAGCGAAAGAATACGGCTTAAAACCCCTTGATGTCTTTTTAATCAGCGCTTCCCGCGGACAAGGGATGAAGGAAGTCATTGACGCCATTGAACATTACCGCGAAGGGCGCGATGTGTATGTGGTGGGCTGTACCAATGTCGGCAAATCCACATTTATCAACCGGATTATTAAAGAGGTCTCAGGGGAAGAGAATATTATTACCACCTCTCAATTTCCGGGCACGACGCTTGACGCGATTGAAATCCCGCTCGATGACGGATCTGCGCTTTACGATACGCCGGGAATCATTAACCATCACCAGATGGCGCATTACGTGGACAAGCGTGACTTAAAGGTGCTGACACCGAAAAAAGAACTGAAGCCGCGCACTTTTCAGCTGAATGAAAAACAAACGCTTTATTTCGGCGGGCTTGCCCGGTTTGACTATGTATCAGGCGATAAAACGGCGTTTGTCTGCTATATGCCGAATGAATTGATGATTCACAGAACAAAGCTTGAAAATGCTGATGCCTTATACGAAAAGCATGCGGGAGAACTGCTTACCCCGCCCGGAAAAGATCATTTGGATGAATTTCCGGAGCTTACGCCCCACACGTTTACGATTAAAGAAGGAAAGACGGATATCGTTTTTTCCGGTCTCGGCTGGGTCACGGTGCAGCAAGCAGATAAAAAAATAACGGCATACGCTCCGAAAGGCGTACACGTATTTGTCCGCCGTTCATTAATATAGAGAGAAGGGGAGAGGGAGCATGAAACAATTGTACGGAGTAATCGGTAATCCGATCGGGCATTCAATGTCACCCGATATTCATAACGCGGCTTTGCAAGATAAGAACATCAACGGGCAGTATTTTGCGTTTCAGGTGGAACCTCATCATCTCAAGGACGCCGTTAACGGAATCAAGGCGCTTGGCATCTGCGGAGTGAACGTCACAGTCCCGCATAAAGTCGCGATCATGGAGCATCTGGATGAAATACATGAAAGCGCGAAAGTACTCGGGGCCGTAAATACCGTCAAAAGAGAGGGAGACAGGCTCATCGGGTATAATACTGACGGAGATGGGTTTTATAAATCCTTAGTCAAAGTATTGGACAAACCGATATCAGAGCTCACCATCCTCATGATTGGGGCGGGAGGAGCGGCAAGAGCGATTTTTACGACGATCGTCCGCAGAGAGCCGAAACAATTTGACGTTTGCAACCGCACGCCGGAAAAAGCGGAAAGCCTGATTGCGGCTGCTCCCTCTTTTCAGCAGAAACGCGCCCTTACTTTAAAAGAAGCTGAAAATCAGCTTGAACAATATGACGTCATTATTCATACAACATCTGTCGGCATGTATCCGAAAACGGATGCCGTGCCGCTCTCATTGGAACGGGCCAAAACGGGCGCCATCGTTTGTGATATCGTATACAACCCGATTCAAACGGCGTTCTTAAAAGAAGCTGAAAAAAGAGGTTTAACAACCATTGACGGTGTCGGCATGTTTGTGGAACAGGCCGCACTGTCTTTCAAGCTGTGGACGGAACAAGAGCCTGACAGCGGCTTAATGAGAGCGATTGTTGAAGGAAAACTAGGAGGAACACAATGTTAACAGGAAAACAAAAACGGTTTTTGCGTTCAAAAGCGCATCATTTAACGCCTATTTTTCAAGTGGGAAAAGGCGGAGTCAACGAAAACATGGTGAAACAGATTGCCGAGGCTTTAGAAGCAAGAGAGCTGATTAAAGTCAGCGTGCTTCAAAACTGCGAAGACGATAAAAATGATGTCGCAGAAGCCCTTGTGAAAGGCACCCGCTCACAATTGGTGCAGACGATCGGAAATACGATCGTACTGTATAAGGAATCAAAGGAAAATAAACAAATCGAGCTTCCGTAAGGTGGTTGACATGAAGAAAATCGGAATATTCGGGGGCACATTTGACCCTCCGCACAACGGACATCTTCTGATGGCTAATGAAGTCCTTCATCAGGCGGAGCTCGATGAGATTTGGTTTATGCCCAATAAAATCCCTCCGCATAAGCAGAATGAAGACTTTACAGACAGCCGGCACCGGGTGGAGATGCTGAAGCTTGCCATCAGCTCTAATTCCGGCTTTAAGCTTGAGCTTGCGGAAATGGACCGGAAAGGCCCTTCTTATACCTATGATACCGTCCGTTTACTGAAGGAGCGGCACCCGAACGACAAGCTTTTCTTTATTATCGGGGCGGATATGATTGAATATCTGCCGAAATGGTACAAACTGGACGAACTGCTCACGCTCATTCAATTTATCGGAGTGCGGCGCCCGGGGTATCATATTGAGACCCCGTACCCGCTGCTTTTTGCCGACGTTCCGGAATTTGACGTTTCGTCAACGATGCTGAGAGAACGTCTCAAAGCAAAAAAGCCGACGCAATACTTAATGCCGGATAAAGTGAGGCAGTATATAGAGGAGAATGATTTATATGAATCGTGAGGAAGCACTTGCCTGCGTCAAAGAGCAGCTGACCGAGCATCGCTACATCCACACAATCGGCGTGACAGATACGGCGGTTATTCTCGCAGGCCGGTTCGGAGCAGACCCGAAAAAAGCGGAAATGGCGGCTATTTTTCATGATTATGCGAAATTCCGGCCGAAAGAAGAAATGAAGCAGATCATCGTGCGGGAAAAAATGCCGGCTGAGCTCTTGGATTACAATGCCGAGCTGTGGCATGCCCCTGTGGGAGCGTATTTGGCTGAGAAAGAAGCGGGGATCACTGATCCTGAGATCTTGGATGCAATCCGCTATCACACGTCAGGGCGTCCCGGAATGACCCTTTTAGACAAAGTCATTTACGTTGCGGATTACATTGAACCCGGACGCCATTTCCCCGGAGTGGAAGAGGTGCGCCGTCTGGCGGAAACAGATCTGAACGAAGCGCTCATACAAGCAATGAAAAATACAATGATATTTCTGATGAAAAAAAACCAGCCGGTCTTTCCGGAGACGTTTGCAACCTATAATTGGCTGGTGTCTCAAAATTGACAGGAGGAATTTAAAGAATGAATCAAGCTTCCGTATTAAAAATCGCGGCAAAAGCATGCGACGATAAACGTGCAGAAGATATTTTAGCGCTGGACATGGAAGGAATCTCACTTATAGCGGATTACTTTTTAATCTGCCACGGGAATTCTGATAAGCAGGTTCAGGCAATTGCGCGTGAAATTAAAGATCAGGCAGAAGAAAACGGCATTGATGTCAAAAAGATGGAAGGGTTTGATGAGGCCCGCTGGATTTTAGTTGATCTCGGCGACGTCATTGTCCACGTTTTCCATAAAGATGAAAGAAGCTACTACAATCTTGAAAAGCTATGGGGCGACGCGCCGCTCGCAGAGCTTGAACTCGGCTTGAACTCATGATTTACCAAGGCTTCGCCGGCGTATATGACGAGTTAATGTCACATGCGCCGTATGATGAATGGGCGGGCTGGATCGAAGCGTCTCTTCCGGAAAAGGGAAGGGTGCTTGATCTTGCCTGCGGAACCGGAGAAATATCCATCAGGCTTGCTGAAAAAGGCTGCGAAGTCACGGGGATTGATTTGAGTGAAGATATGCTGAGCTGTGCCCAGCAGAAAAAAACGGGAAAGCCGATTCTTTTTCTCCAACAGGATATGAGAGAGCTTTCCGGTTTTGAAGAACAGTTTGATGCCGTTGTCATCTGCTGTGATTCCCTAAATTACTTAAAAACGAAAAATGATGTCTTAAGCACCTTCAAAAGTGTTTTTCAAGTTTTGAAGGAGGGCGGCCTGCTTCTGTTTGACGTCCATTCCCCATTTAAAATGACGGAGCTTTTTCCGGGCAGCACCCATGCGGATCAGGATGAGCAGATCAGCTATATCTGGCAAAGCTTTGCCGGCGATGAAGAGCTTTCTGTCATCCATGATATGTCTTTTTTCGTATGGAACGGACAATCTTATGACCGTTATGACGAGACGCATGAGCAAAAAACATTTTACATTGAAGAATATGAACAAATGCTTGCAGAGACCGGATTTGAACTGAAGAAGGTGACGGCTGATTTTACAGACCGGCCTCCTTCAACAGAGTCTGAACGTCTTTTCTTCACGGCAGGCAAACCAAAAACCATCGTTTAAACGGAACGATGGTTTTTAAAATGCATTTTTTGCGATTGGCGCGATAAAGCACTTTATGGCATACTCAGTTACACGTGAAATTGCTTCTTCACTAACGATATATCTTCATCGTATTTGTCATGTGTACGCTGAAAGACACGGTTGAACATATCCTGAACACCGCTTTCGAGAGCCTTCAGTCCTTCTCCGGTTACGCCGCCTTTTACGCATACTTTTTCCTGCAAGGCGGGAAGTGTGTAATGCCCTGTTTCCAGAAGCTTGCCGAGACCTACAAGCATTTCCGTCGACATAATCACGGCTTCTTCTTTGGTGATGTCCGTTTCTTCCACTGCCGCGTCAATAAAGCGCTGAACGAGATAACTCATAAAAGCGGGCCCGCAGCTGACAATGTCTGACGCCGCTCTTGTAATGCCACTGCTGATTTCCACAGGTTTTGAAATATGAGTGAACAGCGTTTGAATATCCGCTTTTGCAGACTCGCTGCAGCTTTTGCCGAACGTAACAAGCGAGACGCCGGCCAAGGCGCGGTTCGTAATGCTCGGAATGACGCGGGCCGTCTGACACGGAACCGTATGTTCAATCTGATCCGTCTGAACGGGGCTGGTAATGGAGATTAAAATGTGATCTTTCCGTAAATGCGGTGTGAGTTTTTTCAGCAAAGGATATATATCCAGCGGTTTTACACAAATGAATATTATTTCATTTTCCTGTACGAGCTTTTCCTGATCCTCGGTGACATGGATGCCGCTGAAACGTTCTTTTAGTTTTAATGCTTTTTCGATTGTTCTGTTTGTGATGGTGATATGTGAGGGATCGGCAGCGTTTGATTCGATAAACGATTCAATCAGGATCGTTCCCATGTTTCCGGTGCCGATAAAGCCTATTTTCAATGAATTCCCCTCCTTTTTCCCTTAATCCTCTAAACCTTATGCGGGGAGGCAATGCAATATGACGAAAGCGATGATGACGGAGCGGCTGCGGCGGAACCTGAAAATTCTGGGCGCTTGTCTTGCGGCAGGGGCGGTTTTTATCTGCATTTGGCTGTTTCGTTCTGAAAAGGAAGAGCCGGTCAAACAGCAGTCTGTGCTCGGCCAAACAGCCTCAGCATCCGTCGCGGACAAAAAAGACACCGCAGCCGATAAGATTATGATTGATGTGAAAGGCGCGGTCCGAAATCCCGGCGTGTATGAAATGAAAGCGGGAGACAGGGTGACGCAAGCCATTGAAAAAGCCGGCGGCCTGAAGAAAAAGGCGGATGAATTGAATGTTAATTTAGCAGAGCAGCTGCAGGACGGGACGATTGTTTATATTCCGAGTGAAGGCGAAGAGGAGAATCGCCCGAAAACAGCAGCGGGTGAAAAGGAGAATGCAGCTGTCAATATCAATACGGCATCTCTGGACGAACTTCAGGTCATTTTCCGGGGTGGGGCAGAAAAAAGCGGAAGCGATTATCGCCTACCGAGAAGAAAACGGACGGTTTCAGACTGCTGAAGATTTGATGAATGTATCAGGCTTTGGAGAAAAGTCATTTGAGCGGATAAAAACTTCCATTACGGTAAAGTGAATTGACGGTTTTGCTTAAATCTATGTAAACTTAGAAAAGCAACAAGACTTTTTGGAGGGAACACTTGTGGAACGAATCTCATGGAATCAATATTTTATGGCGCAAAGCCATTTGCTGGCGCTGAGAAGCACATGCCCGAGACTGTCAGTCGGGGCAACCGTAGTCAGAGACAAGCGGATGATTGCCGGCGGATACAACGGCTCAATCGCCGGCGGCGTCCATTGCGCTGATGAAGGATGCCTTTTAATAGATAATCATTGCCAGCGGACCATACATGCAGAGATGAATGCGATTCTGCAATGTTCTAAGTTCGGTGTTCCGACGGAGGGCGCCGAAATTTATGTGACGCATTATCCTTGTATTCAATGCTGCAAATCAATTATCCAGGCAGGCATCAAAACGGTTTATTATGCGGAAGATTACAAAACACAGCCTTATGCAAAAGAGCTGTTCAGCCAAGCCGGAGTCAAGGTGGAGCAGGTCGAACTTGATGAAATGATCATCGATCTGAAAAACCGCGAAAAATTGTCTTTTGTAGCAGGTCTGATTCAGCAATTATCTGATGCGGGGGTTAAGGCAGATGAACTGAAAAAAATTCATAAACAGGCCAATGAGCTGTTTACCAGTTACGTATAAATGAAATATAAATACCTTCTTCTGCCTCTGGCGGCGGTTTCTGCAACTGCGGGAATTGCCGCCGCTCATGTCTTCTTGGTTCTGCTCCTTTTTCTTCTGTATCTTCTCTTTATCATTGTAAAAACAAAGCAGCATGCTCCGGTTATCGTCTGCCTCGTTTCTTTTTGTCTTTATTTCTTTCTTTATACGGTTTGTGACGTTGCGAATGTAACGCGGTATCAGGCCGGCAGTTATACTGAACAGGCCGTCATCACTAATATTCCGAAGGTTGACGGAGCGAAAATGTCAGCCGTTATCCGTACACATGACAAGGAAAAATGGGCGGCTTCGTACAAAATCCGGTCTCTTGAGGAAAAGAGACTCATTGAACAGCTTGAACCGGGGATGCGCTGCACGTTTACAGGCTCTCTGGAACAGCCTGCACATGCGACGGTTCCCGGAGGTTTTGATTATAAGGAATATCTTTACTCTCAGCAGATTCACTGGTTATTTTCCGTGACTTCCATTCAGCAGTGTGAAAAATCCAAACAGCCGCTGTTTAAACTGCTGAACATCAGAAAAAATTTGATTTCGATCATTCGGAATCACGTGCCTGAATCTTCCGCCGGAATTGTTGAAGCGCTGACCTTAGGTGAAAGATTTTCTATAGAGGACGATATACTGAGTGTATATCAAAATTTGGGAGTCGTTCATTTAATGGCGATTTCCGGAATGCATGTCGGTCTTATTACGGCGGGATTATTTTATGCTCTGATCAGAATCGGGCTGACAAGAGAAAAAGCAGGAATTTTGCTGCTGCTGTTTTTGCCGGTGTATACACTGCTGAGCGGTGCCGCCCCATCCGTATTGCGCGCATCCCTCATGCTGGGATTTTATATCGCCGGAACTCTTGTTAAACGCGGCATTCATTCCTCTGCTGCATTGTCCCTGTCTTATCTGCTGCTCCTGCTGTTTAATCCTTACTTCCTTTGGCAGGCGGGCTTCCAGCTTTCCTTTGCGGTAAGCGCCTCTTTAATTCTGTCATCCTCCATTTTAAAGAAAGCAGGGGAAAGCAAACTTGCCGGGCTTGCGATGGCTTCATTGATTGCAGAGCTCAGCTCACTTCCGTTTCTTCTCTATCATTTTCAGCAGATTTCACTTGTCAGTTTTCCGATGAATATGGTGATGGTGCCTTTTTATACGTTATTTGTCATTCCGGTTTCTGTCATCGGTTTCCTTCTTCTTTTACTCTCAAGGCAGATGGGAGAATGTTTGTTTGGTATGTTTGACCTTGTGATGAAGCCTGTGCATGATTTCATTACATATGCGGCATCCGTTGATTTATTTACTATGATTGTGTCAAAGCCTGACTTTCTTTCCCTTCTTCTGCTTGCGGTTTCCGTTTTTACGCTTTTTGCGGCTTTGGAAAAGGGAGGTTTTTTAAAACTCAGGAAATCGGCTCTTTTTTTCTGCGCGGTTTTGGCTTATTTAATATGCCGTCCGTATTTCAGTCCATGGGGAGAAGCGGATATGCTTGATATCGGGCAGGGAGACTCACTGTTTATAAGCGCGCCGCACCGCAAAGGGACCGTAATGGTTGATACAGGGGGAGTGATTGCTTATCCCGGAGAATCATGGAAAGAAAAACGCCACCCGTATTCTATCGGCGAGAAGGTTTTGATTCCATTTTTAAACGGAAAAGGGGTGAAAAAGCTGGATGCACTGATTTTAACCCATGCGGATCAAGATCACATCGGGGAAGCCGGAGTGTTAATCAAAAATCATAGAGTCAAACGGTTAATTGTCCCCGTAGGATTCGTAAAAGAACCGAAAGATCAGAACATATTAAATATGGCGAAAGAAAACAACATTCCCGTTGCCGAAGCAAAGCGGGGCGACACCATTACAGCCGGTGATCTTCAGTTTCAGGTGCTGTCTCCGGAGTCGTCTGACGGAAAGAGTAAAAATGATTCGTCACTGGTGCTTTGGACGGTTTTAGGCGGAGTGAGCTGGCTTTTGACGGGAGATTTAGAATCGGACGGCGAAACGGAAGTGCTGAAAACGTATCCGAATCTGAAGGCTGATATATTGAAGGCGGGTCATCACGGCAGCAAAAGCTCAACGAGTGAAGCCTTTTTGAAGCAGCTTCAGCCGGAAGCAGCGCTGATTTCAGCAGGAAAAGAGAATCGATACCATCATCCGCATGAAGAAGTGCTGGATCGTTTGAAGGCGTACTCTGTAAATGTGCTTCGCACCGATATCAGCGGAACGATTCAATACAGATTTAAAAAAGGCGCCGGAACGTTTTCCGTCTTCCCTCCATATGATATAGAAGAAACCAGGGCGCAAGAAGTAAAAAAGACTGCCGATTGACAGCAGCCCGGAATGCGGCTAAGAGCCGATAAGATGGATGGCTGTTGCCATCACGAACAAAAAGGCGAAAAATCCGAAGGACACGACAAAACCGACAGCTGAGTCAACAGCATCATTTCGTTTGCTTTGAACGTTTTTTTCAAAATCATTCAATTTCATCCCTCCTGACTTCCCTAAGTATACTGGAATTGTTTTGAAAAATCTAGAAGTGATGGTAACGTTTTCTGTTCTTGTGATTATCGCCTTTTTACAAGCAGACCCGGGAGCTTGTGAATCAGGCGTTTATTATAAATGAGGAAGCTGTCCTTAAAGCTTCCTCTTTACTATTTGCCGAACTCAATTTAGGATAGAAGGGGATCAAGAAAGAGAGGAAGTCATACGATCATGGTATTTGATGTTTGGAAAGCCCTGAAAAAAGGGGATGTCCGCTCCGTTTATTGCTTATACGGAAAAGAAACGTATCTGCTCCAAGAGACTGTCAGCCGGATCAGACAAGCTGTCGTTGATGAGGAGACAAAGGATTTTAACCTGTCTGTTTTTGATCTTGAAGAGGATCCGCTTGACCAGGCCGTAACCGATGCGGAAACGTTTCCGTTTATGGGAGAGAAGCGGCTGGTCATCGTAAAAAATCCGTCTTTTTTAACAGGGGAAAAAAAGAAAGAAAAAATAGAGCATAATACAGCCGCTCTGGAGACTTATCTGAAGGAGCCTGCACCTTATACGGTCTTTGTGATTGTGGCTCCGTATGAGAAGCTGGACGAACGGAAAAAGCTGACGAAAGCGCTGAAGCAAAAAGCCCTTATGATTGAAGCTAAGGAGCTGAATGCAAAGGAGACGACGGATTTTACGATTAATCTGGCGAAATCCGAAAATAAAATGATCGATACAGAAGCTGCCGAGCATTTGGTTCTGCTTGCAAACGGCCATCTGTCTTCCATATATCAGGAAATACAAAAACTCTCCGCCTACACCGGTGACAGACATGAGATCACACTTGAAGATGTCCGTGAGCTCGTCGCAAGAAGTTTGGAGCAGAATATTTTTGAGCTGATCAACAAAATCGTGAACCGAAAACGGACGGAAAGTCTTCAAATATTTTATGATCTTTTAAAACAAAACGAAGAACCGATCAAAATTATGGCGCTGATCGCCAACCAATTCCGTCTGATTATGCAGACAAAGTATTTTGCGGGACAAGGATACGGCCAAAAGCAAATCGCTTCCAACTTAAAGGTGCACCCCTTCCGGGTAAAACTGGCGATGGATCAGGCGAGGCTTTTTTCTGAAGAAGAGCTGCGGCGTATTATAGAAAGACTCGCAGTGATGGATTATGAAATGAAAACGGGGAAAAAGGACAAGCAGCTCTTGCTGGAGCTCTTTCTCCTTGAGCTTCTCCGGACTGAATGAAAAAAACGATCCCCGTTAAAGGGATCGTTTTTGTATTATGCAGAAAGTCCGTTCACTTGTTTCGCAAGTCTAGATTTGTATCGAGCTGCGGCATTTTTGTGTACAAGACCTGTTTTCACTGCTTTATCAATGCGTTTCGCTGCTTCAGAAAGAGCAGTTTTCGCTTTATCCGCTTCGTTGTTAGCAACAGAAGCTTCAACTTGTTTGATTGCAGTACGCATAGCAGATTTGATTGTCGCGTTATGAGCGCGGCGTTCGTTGTTTGTTTTTGTACGTTTAATCGCTGATTTAATGTTTGGCATGTGTTTCACCTCCTAAGATACAACCTGTAGCACAGTGTCTTAAGGTTAAATCTTCTTCACAATAGAACAAATTGTATTCTATCAAACAGAACTTTAGATTGCAATATAAATGTAAAGTATTTTTCGTTGATGGGTAAATTCGCATGATTCGTTTTGTAAATGGCCACACTATGTACCACTATGATTGAAGGAGGTCTTCCCTGTGAAAAACAACGAACTGGATGTCAATCAATTTCTGATACGGACGGATTTAGCGGTAGAAACGAAACAGGCGGTAAAAGACGGACAAGCCGGTCAGAAAAAAGAAATAAACGGGTTTATTGAAAAAGAACGCGACAAGGGCGGCATTAAAGTCAGAACCGTCGATATTACCAAAGAAGGCGCCGAGCTATCGGGGAAAAAGCAGGGACGCTATGTCACGATCGAGGCTCAAGGGGTTCGGGAACACGACTCTGACATGCAGGAAAAAGTAACGGAAGTGTTTGCCGAGGAATTTTCCGCCTATCTGTCGGCATTAAAGATTCCAAAGGATGCAAGCTGTTTGATCGTCGGTCTGGGCAACTGGAATGTGACGCCGGATGCGCTCGGCCCTCTCGTGACCGAAAACCTTCTTGTGACAAGGCATCTGTTCAGGCTTCAGCCGGAAAACGTGCAGGAAGGGTACAGGCCGGTCAGCGCGCTTGCTCCCGGTGTGATGGGATTAACGGGAATTGAAACGAGCGATATTATTCAAGGTGTGATCAAAGAATCAAAGCCGGATTTTGTGATCGCGGTAGACGCTCTTGCGGCCAGAGCCGTTGAAAGGGTGAACACGACCATCCAATTTTCTGATACGGGCATTCACCCGGGATCAGGCGTCGGCAATAAGAGAAAAGAATTAAGCAAGGAAACGCTCGGCATTCCCGTCATCGCAATCGGGGTACCGACTGTCGTTGATGCGGTTACGATCGCAAGCGATACGGTGGATTATATATTAAAACATTTCGGAAGAGAGATGAAAGATGACAGCCCGTCAAGATCTCTGGTGCCCGCCGGAATGAACTTCGGCAAAAAGAAGGTGCTGACAGACGAAGACCTTCCCGGAGAAAAAGAACGCCAATCCTTTCTCGGTATTGTCGGCACGCTGGACGAAAACGAAAAACGCCAGCTGATTCACGAAGTGCTTTCTCCGCTCGGCCATAATCTGATGGTCACGCCGAAGGAGATTGACACCTTTATTGATGATATGGCGAACGTGCTTGCAAACGGGTTAAACACCGCCCTTCATGAAAAAGTGTCACAAGATAACAAAGGTTCTTATAATCATTAAAATGGTTCTACCTCCTCTAGCTTGTTCATAGAGTAATTACTAGACAAGCGCTGGAGGGATTCAAATCATGAGAAAAAAACGCAGAAACCGTCAAATTGTCGTTGCAGTAAACGGTGGAAATGCGCTCAAGGGCATGTTTTTGTTTATGACAAGCCTTATCGTAATTTTCGTATTATCGGGTGTGCTCACATCGCTTCGCCCTGAACTGAGGCTTTCTTCGGATTCTCTTCACGGAATTGCCGGAGAACTTCCGGGTGACGCGTTTGCACACCTCCTCGGCATGGAAAATCATTATTTCGCCTCAGAGCTTCCTGAAAAAGACTCTTTTCAGCTGTCCAGGCTTTCCTTAAAACTGGCGACAAGCATTAATATGGAAGACCCGCGGAGTTTCTTGGGACGTGAGCTGCCGGGATTTGCCCAATACGATACGGAGATCCTTTTGGCGGGGCAGGGGACGGATTATACGAATATGCCGGCTGAATCTCCGCCGCCGTCAAAGGTGATGGAAAAAGAAAAAGAAGTGAACCTGGCAGAAATCGAAAACAAAACGAAAAAAGAAGAAACGGCGCCGCCGAAACATTCAACAGGCAGCAAAAAAGTCGTTTTTATTTACCACACTCATAATACCGAATCCTATCTTCCTCTGTTAAAGGGGGAAACAAATCCGGATAACGCCCGCCATTCGAAGGCCAATGTCACGCTTGTCGGAGATATGTTCGGAAAAGCGCTTGAAGCGCAAGGTGTAGGAGCGACCGTAGATAAAACCGACATTCAGGCCCGCCTGAACAAAGACGGCTTAAATTATGCGCGAAGCTACGACGAATCAAGGCCGGTCGTAAAAAGCGCGCTCGCCAAAAATAAAAACCTGCAATATACCATAGACATTCACCGGGATTCCCGCCGCAAGAAAAATACGACAGCCGACATCAAAGGAAAAAGCTATGCCAGAGTCGCCATCGTCGTCGGCAAAAAAAGCGCTAATTTTGAAGAAAACTATAAACTCGCAAGTGAACTTCATAAGCTCATGGAGAAAAAATACCCCGGCTTAAGCGTCGGTGTTTTATCAAAAGGCTCTCCGGGAGATAATGGAGTATACAACCAAGATTTAAACGACCGGTCGCTTCTGCTGGAATTCGGGGGCGTGGATAACAATCTTGAAGAACTGAGGCGCGCATCAGATGCCGTGGCCGATGTGTTCAGCGAACTGTACTGGGATGCAGAAAAGGTCAGCTCGCAATCAGGAGAGAAGAAAAAACAATAGAAATCAGGTGATTCGAATGATCCGTTTTACCGGCAAATGCCTGCTGATCGCCATTGTCATGTTTTTCGGCGTTTTGTTCGGCATGCAGCAGGCAAACAGCGGAATGCTTGATATGAAAGGATACAAAGATCCCTCCTTAAAAGGAGCATTCACGCTCGGCGGCGGAGAAGGACAGGAAAAAGAAGCTTCCATTTTGGGGCAAACCGTTACGGCGAAAGATCTGGAAGAAAAACAAAAACAGCTGGAACAGGCGGAAACCTTCAACCTGTTTTCAAAAGCCGGAGAAACCCTTTCAAATACCGTGACGGACTCGGCGCAGGCGATGTATGAGTGGGTTTCGAAACTGAACCGTTAGCATTGATGAAGAGAAAAGCGGATGATTCCTTAAAGGAAGCTTTTCTCTTTCTTGTTTTAATTGAATGTTTACAATCCTATTGATATAATCTAAGCTAGTGTATTTTGCGTTTAATAGTAGGAGTGATAGATTGTGACAGATAAAGAAAAGCGTTTAGAGAGGCAGTCAAGAATCCGGAATTTCTCCATCATCGCCCACATAGACCACGGCAAATCGACCTTGGCGGATCGGATTTTAGAAAAAACATCGGCGATCACCCAGCGGGAAATGAAAGAACAATTGCTTGATTCAATGGACCTTGAACGCGAACGGGGAATTACCATCAAATTAAATTCCGTTCAGCTGAAATACAAAGCTAAAGACGGAGAAGAATATATATTTCATCTCATCGACACGCCCGGACACGTCGACTTTACATATGAAGTTTCGCGAAGCCTGGCTGCCTGTGAAGGCGCGATTCTCGTTGTTGATGCGGCTCAGGGAATAGAAGCGCAGACATTGGCGAACGTCTATCTGGCGCTTGATAATGATCTTGAGATTCTTCCTGTCATTAATAAAATCGATCTCCCGAGCGCAGAGCCAGAACGTGTGCGTCAAGAGGTTGAGGACGTTATCGGCCTTGACGCTTCAGACGCCGTCCTCGCTTCAGCGAAAGCGGGCATCGGCATCGAAGACATTTTAGAACAGATCGTAGAAAAAGTGCCGGCCCCCGCGGGAGACCCGGAAGCTCCGCTGAAAGCGCTCATCTTTGACTCGCTTTATGACGCGTACCGCGGAGTCGTCGCGTATATCAGAGTCGTAGAAGGAACGGTCAAACCGGGCCAGAAAATTAAAATGATGGCAACCGGAAAAGAGTTTGAAGTCATCGAAGTCGGCGTCTTCACGCCGAAAGCGCAGCCGGCTGACGAATTGACAGTCGGTGACGTAGGCTATTTGACAGCCGCAATCAAAAACGTCGGCGACACCCGTGTCGGTGATACGATCACGAGCGCGGTTAAGCCTGCGGCAGAAGCGCTTCCGGGCTACCGCAAACTCAATCCGATGGTATACTGCGGACTTTATCCGATTGACACAGCCAAATATAATGATTTGCGCGAGGCTCTGGAAAAACTTGAATTGAACGATTCATCTCTTCAATACGAGGCGGAGACGTCACAAGCCCTCGGCTTCGGTTTCCGTTGCGGATTTTTAGGTATGCTTCACATGGAAATCATTCAGGAGCGGATTGAGCGTGAGTTTAAAATCGACCTGATCACAACGGCACCGAGTGTTATCTATGATGTGTATATGACAGACGGCGAAAAGGTTGTTGTCGACAACCCGTCCAACATGCCTGACCCACAAAAGATCGAAAGAATCGAGGAGCCGTATGTAAAAGCGACAATGATGGTTCCGAACGATTATGTCGGTGCGGTGATGGAGCTTTGCCAAGGAAAACGCGGCAATTTTATCGACATGCAATATTTAGACGCAAATCGTGTCAGCATTGTCTATGACATGCCATTAGCGGAAATCGTCTATGAGTTTTTTGATCAGCTGAAATCAAGCACAAAAGGCTACGCGTCCTTTGATTACGAACTGATCGGCTACAAACCGTCTAAACTTGTCAAGATGGACATTATGCTGAACGGAGAAAAAATCGACGCCCTTTCATTTATCGTGCATCGCGATTACGCGTACGAACGCGGAAAAGTAATTGTGGAAAAACTGAAAGAGCTTATTCCGCGCCAGCACTTTGAAGTACCGATTCAAGCGGCGATCGGACAGAAAATCGTGGCCCGCTCAACCATTAAGGCCATGCGGAAAAACGTCCTTGCAAAATGTTACGGAGGAGACATCTCGCGGAAACGGAAGCTTCTTGAAAAACAAAAAGAAGGAAAACGCCGGATGAAGCAGGTCGGCTCAGTAGAAGTGCCGCAGGAAGCGTTTATGGCCGTTCTTAAAATGGATGACAGCCCGAAAAAATAACGGAAGCCGCCGCAGTCCCGCGCTGCGGCTTCTTTCTGTAAAGAAGAAGGTGTTTCAAAATGAAATCAGCTTATATTCATATTCCGTTTTGTGAGCATATCTGCCACTATTGCGATTTCAATAAATATTTTATTCAGAGCCAGCCTGTCGATGAGTACTTAAACTCACTCGAAAAGGAAATGATAAATACAATAGAACGGACGGGACGCCCTGATCTCCGCACGATTTTTATCGGGGGAGGCACGCCGACATCGCTCTCACCCGTCCAGCTGGAAAAATTGATGGATTCCATTCACCGCGTGCTGAAGCCTTCTGACGGACTCATAGAATTTGCCGCGGAAGCGAATCCGGATGATTTGTCTCCGGAAAAATTAAAAATCCTGAAAAATGCCGGTGTCAACCGGCTGAGCTTCGGTGTTCAAACCTTTGAAGATGAGCTTTTACAAAAAATCGGAAGAGTGCATAAACAAAAGGACGTATTCACTTCCTTTGAACGTGCGAGGGCTCTCGGCTTCGACAACATCAGTCTCGATTTAATGTTCGGCCTGCCGGGTCAGACGCTGGCCGATCTTGACAATTCCGTCAAAACGGCTTTGTCTCTTGATGCGGAGCACTATTCCGTTTACTCGCTGATCGTAGAGCCGAAAACGGTGTTTTATAATTTAATGCAAAAAGGCCGCCTGCATCTCCCCGCGCAAGAACAAGAGGCCGAGATGTATGAAACAGTCATGAGGCAGATGAGTGAAGCGGGCATCCGTCAATACGAGATCAGTAACTTTGCAAAGCCCGGATACGAGTCGCAGCATAATCTGACGTATTGGAGCAATGAAGAGTATTTCGGTTTTGGCGCAGGCGCTCACGGATATATCAGCGGCACGCGCACCGTCAACGCCGGGCCTGTGAAACATTACATGCAGCTCATCGAAGAAAAGGGGCTGCCTTACCGTGACACGCACGAGGTGACACGTGAGGAGCAGATTGAAGAAGAAATGTTCCTCGGTCTCAGAAAAATGTCCGGCGTACAAAAGCAAGCTTTTCTCGATAAATTCGGACGCTCGGTCGACGAACTGTTTCCCGATGTTCTCAAAGATTTAACCGAAAAAGGCCTAATCTGTGACACGGAAGAATCGGTTGCATTAACGCATGAGGGCAAATTATTAGGAAATGAGGTTTTTGGCGCTTTTTTGGGTGAGTTATAATTGACATTTTTCTTTTGGTTTGTTACTTTTGATATAGAATTAGCACTCGCTGACCTTGAGTGCTAACAGGGGTGATGATGATGTTAACAAATCGTCAGCTGTTGATCCTGCAAGTGATTATTAATGATTTTATACAATCAGCGCAGCCTGTAGGATCAAGAACTCTTTCAAAAAAAGACGAGATTACATTCAGCTCTGCAACGATCAGAAACGAGATGGCTGACTTGGAGGAATTGGGCTTTATTGAAAAAACCCATTCATCCTCAGGACGGATTCCGTCGGAAAAAGGGTACAGGTATTATGTCGATCATTTGCTGTCACCCGTCAAGCTGACAAAAACCGATCTGGATTTAATTCACTCGATATTTAAAGAAAAAATCTTCGAGCTGGAAAAAACAGTCCAAAAATCAGCGCAAATCCTGTCCGACCTGACAAACTACACATCGATTGTCCTCGGGCCGACGCTGAGCGAGAACTATCTTAAACAGATTCAAATCGTACCGATCCAGCCGGATAAGGCGGTCGCCATCCTCGTCACGAACACGGGGCATGTCGAAAACCGCACCATCAATTTCCCGGCTAAAGTGGATTTGGCCGATATTGAAAAACTGGTCAATATACTAAACGATCGATTGGCGGGCGTGCCGATGGACGAACTGAATGAGCGCATTTTCAAAGAGGTTGTCACATATTTAAGGCAGCATATCGCCAACTATGACAGCATACTTGAATCGCTCCGCTCCACATTCCATCCGGCGGCCCACGTTGAGAAATTGTTTTTCGGCGGAAAGATCAACATGCTGAATCAGCCGGAGTTCCATGATATTGAAAGGGTCCGCTCGCTCTTATCTTTAATTGAAAAAGAGCAGGATGTTCTGAAGCTGTTTCAGTCATCAAAAGCCGGGATTTCAATCAAAATCGGGAAAGAAAACGACTACGAAGAAATGGAAAACTGCAGCTTAATCACGGCCACCTATACAGTTGATACGAAGCAGATCGGATCAATCGCCATTATCGGGCCGACGCGTATGAATTATTCAAGAGTCGTCAGCCTGCTGCAGCACGTGACTTCGGACTTGTCAAAAGCATTCACAAGTTTGTATGATGAATAAGGGAATTTTGGCAATCATTTTCAGTCATCTTTTTACAGCATTTGAGGGAGGTGAACACAATGTCAGAAGAAAAACAAACCGCAGAACAGGTTGAAGCAGCAGAACAAGAAGAAGTGACAGAACAGGCAGAACAAGCCGCTTCACAAGAGCAGCATGAAGAAACGGCAGGTCAGGAAGAAGCCCTTCAGCACCAAATTGATGAATTGCAGGGTTTGCTTGATGAAAAAGAAAACAAGCTTTTGCGTGTTCAAGCAGACTTTGAAAACTATAAACGACGCAGCCGCCTTGAAATGGAAGCTGCTCAGAAATATCGTTCTCAAAACGTCGTAACGGAAATCCTTCCGGCTCTCGACAACTTTGAACGGGCGTTACAGGTAGAAGCTGAAAGCGAGCAGACAAAAAGCTTGCTGCAAGGTATGGAAATGGTCCGCCGCCAGCTGATGGACGCACTTGAAAAAGAAGGCGTTGAAGCCATCGAAGCTGTCGGTCAGGAATTTGATCCGAACCTTCACCAAGCCGTCATGCAGGTGGAAGATGAAAACTTCGGCAGCAATATTGTTATCGAAGAACTGCAAAAAGGCTACAAACTGAAGGATCGCGTCATTCGTCCTTCAATGGTAAAAGTGAATCAATAACTACATAGCAGGAGGTAATTCAAAGTGAGTAAAGTAATCGGAATTGACTTGGGTACGACAAACTCATGTGTGGCAGTGCTTGAAGGCGGAGAGCCTACAGTTATCGCCAACGCTGAAGGAAACCGTACGACTCCGTCAGTCGTTGCATTTAAAAACGGCGAGCGCCAAGTAGGGGAAGTGGCGAAACGCCAATCCATCACAAACCCTAACACAATCATGTCTGTCAAACGCCATATGGGTACTGACTATAAAGTGGAAATCGAAGGAAAAGACTACACGCCTCAAGAAGTGTCAGCTATTATCCTTCAGCATCTGAAAGCATATGCTGAAAGCTACCTCGGCGAAACAGTTTCAAAAGCCGTTATCACGGTTCCTGCATACTTCAACGATGCAGAGCGCCAAGCGACAAAAGATGCCGGTAAAATCGCCGGTCTTGAAGTAGAGCGTATTATCAACGAGCCGACTGCAGCAGCGCTTGCATACGGACTTGATAAAACGGACGAAGACCAAACAATTCTTGTTTACGACCTTGGCGGCGGTACGTTTGACGTATCTGTTCTTGAACTTGGCGACGGCGTGTTTGAAGTCCGTTCAACTGCCGGTGACAACCGTCTTGGCGGAGACGACTTTGACCAAGTCATCATCGATCATCTCGTAGCAGAATTCAAAAAAGAAAACGGCATTGATCTTTCAAAAGACAAAATGGCGCTTCAGCGTTTGAAAGATGCGGCTGAGAAAGCGAAAAAAGATCTTTCCGGCGTTTCATCTACACAAATTTCTTTACCATTTATCACAGCGGGAGAAGCAGGTCCTCTTCACCTTGAGCTGACACTGACCCGCGCTAAGTTCGAAGAGCTTTCCGCTCACCTTGTTGAGCGCACAATGGCTCCTGTCCGTCAGGCTCTTCAAGATGCGGATCTTTCTGCGAGCGAAATCGACAAAGTTATCCTTGTCGGCGGATCAACACGTATTCCTGCCGTACAGGAAGCAATCAAAAAAGAAACGGGTAAAGAAGCGCATAAAGGCGTAAACCCTGATGAAGTTGTAGCGCTGGGTGCAGCGATTCAAGGCGGCGTCATCACGGGAGACGTAAAAGACGTTGTTCTTCTTGACGTTACACCGCTTTCTCTCGGTATTGAAACAATGGGCGGCGTGTTCACGAAACTGATCGACCGCAACACGACAATTCCGACGAGCAAGTCTCAAGTATTCTCAACTGCAGCTGACAATCAAACGGCTGTTGACATTCACGTGCTTCAAGGTGAGCGCCCGATGTCTGCCGACAACAAAACGCTCGGCCGCTTCCAGCTTACTGATATCCCGCCTGCACCGCGCGGCGTACCGCAAATCGAAGTTTCTTTCGATATTGACAAAAACGGTATCGTAAACGTAAGAGCGAAAGACTTAGGCACAGGAAAAGAACAAAACATTACAATCAAATCTTCTTCAGGTCTTTCTGATGATGAGATCGAACGCATGGTAAAAGAAGCGGAAGAAAACGCTGACGCTGATGCGAAGAGAAAAGAAGAAATCGAAGTCCGCAACGAAGCTGACCAGCTTGTGTTCCAAACGGAAAAAACATTAAAAGATCTGGAAGGCAAAGTGGACGAAGAGCAAGTGAAAAAAGCAAACGACGCGAAAGACGCGCTGAAAGCCGCTATCGAGAAAAACGAAATTGAAGACATCAAAGCGAAAAAAGATGAGCTTCAAACAATCGTTCAAGAGCTTTCTATGAAGCTTTACGAAGAAGCGGCGAAAGCGCAGCAGGCTGAAGGCGGAGCAAACGCTGAAGGCAAAAAAGCGGATGACAACGTTGTCGATGCGGAATACGAAGAAGTAAAAGACGACGAAACGAAAAAATAAGTTCTGTCCCGCATGGCTATAGGCGGAAGAACACACAGCATATTCTGATTCAACAGACAGAAAGTCAAAGTCAGGCATCTCTTGGCTTTGACTTTTTTTCTTGCCCGGGATAAAAGGAATTGAAAAAACATAATTCAAAATGATACAATCTAATTTATGTGAGAAATTCGGGAGAGTGAAGCGAGATGAGTAAGCGTGATTACTATGAAGTGCTTGGGGTAAGTAAGAGCGCTTCAAAGGATGAAATCAAAAAAGCCTATCGGAAGCTTTCAAAAAAATATCATCCTGATATCAATAAAGAATCCGGAGCAGATGAAAAATTCAAAGAGGTAAAAGAAGCGTACGAAGCGCTCTCAGACGACCAAAAACGCGCTCAATATGACCAATTCGGCCATACAGACCCTAACCAGGGATTCGGCGGCGGTTTCGGAGGCGGCGGAGACTTCGGCGGCTTCGGTTTCGATGACATCTTCTCAAGCATCTTCGGAGGCGGCACGAGACGCCGTGACCCGAATGCGCCGCGGCAAGGCGCGGATCTGCAGTATACAATGACCCTGTCATTTGAAGACGCGGCTTTCGGGAAAGAAACGATCATTGAAATTCCGCGCGAAGAGAATTGCGAAACATGTAAAGGGTCTGGCGCGAAGCCGGGAACAAAGCCGGATACGTGCTCGCACTGCGGAGGTTCTGGCCAGCTGAACGTCGAACAGAACACGCCGTTTGGCAAAGTGGTTAACCGAAGAGTCTGCCACCACTGTGAAGGAACAGGAAAAATCATCAAAAACAAGTGTTCTGACTGCGGCGGCACGGGCAAAGTGAAAAAACGGAAAAAAATCAATGTCACGATTCCTGCCGGTGTGGATGACGGACAGCAGCTGCGCGTTCCGGGCCAAGGTGAACCGGGCGTAAACGGAGGGCCTGCGGGAGATCTGTTTGTCGTATTCCATGTGCGCGCCCACGAGTTCTTTGAGCGCGACGGAGACGATATTTATTGCGAAATGCCGTTAACGTTTGCCCAAGCGGCACTCGGAGACGAAGTGGAAGTGCCGACGCTTCACGGAAAAGTGAAATTGAAAATACCTGCCGGCACACAAACAGGCACGAAATTCAGATTAAGAGGCAAAGGCGTTCAGAACGTCCGGGGCTACGGACAAGGCGACCAGCACATTGTCGTCCGCGTCGTCACACCGACGAATCTGACAGACAAACAAAAAGACATCATCCGCGAGTTCGCTGAAGTCAGCGGAAACCTGCCGGATGAACAAGAAATGAGTTTCTTTGACAAAGTAAAACGCGCATTTAAAGGCGAGTAATGATTGGATAGGAGTTGGTAGTTTTGAAATGGTCCGAAATCAGCATTCACACAACACATGAAGCGGTTGAACCCATCTCAAATATTTTGCATGAAGCTGGTGCGAGCGGGGTTGTCATCGAAGATCCGCTTGATTTAATGAAAGAGCGTGAGAATGTTTACGGGGAAATCTACCAGCTCGACCCCAATGATTACCCCGATGAGGGTGTCATTGTCAAAGCGTATCTGCCGATCAACAGTTTCCTCGGCGAAACGGTGGACGGCATTAAAGAGACGATTAATAATCTGCTTTTGTACGACATTGATTTGGGCAGAAACACAATCACCATTTCTGAAGTTAATGAAGAAGAATGGGCGACAGCTTGGAAAAAGTATTATCATCCTGTGAAAATTTCTGAAAAGTTCACGATTGTTCCCACTTGGGAAACGTACACACCTGTTCATACAGATGAACTGATTATCGAAATGGATCCGGGTATGGCATTCGGTACGGGAACGCATCCGACAACGGTTCTGTGCATTCAGGCGCTTGAGCGTATCGTTCAAAAAGGCGACCGTATAATTGATGTCGGCACCGGTTCAGGAATTTTAAGCATCGCGGCCGCCATGCTTGAGGCCGAATCGGTTCATGCGTATGACCTTGATCCGGTCGCTGTTGAAAGCGCGCGTCTGAATGTGAAATTGAACAAAGTGAGTGATACGGCCGAAGTGAAGCAGAACAATTTGTTAGACGGCATCACGGGCGAACATGATGTCATTGTCGCAAATATTTTGGCGGAAGTGATTCTCCGCTTTACATCACAGGCGTACGACCTGCTCAAAGACGGAGGCCATTTTATTACTTCAGGCATTATCGGCCAGAAAAAACAGGAAGTAAAAGAAGCGTTGGAAAAAGCCGGCTTTACCATCATAGAAATTCTGTCTATGGAAGATTGGGTCAGCATCATCGCGAAAAAATAACAGTTAGTAGGTGTCACAGCGTATGCAACGATATTTTATCGAGCTCACGAAGCAGGAGATGGACGAAACTCCTGATTTTCAAATCACGGGGGAAGACGTCCACCATATAGCGAACGTCATGAGAATGAGTGCGGGAGACCGGATTATCTGCTGTTCGAAAGACGGCCATGAAGCGTTATGCCTGCTTAAAGAGGTTTCTAAAGATCATATATCATGCAGCATTGCTGAATGGACGGGTGAAAACCGTGAACTGCCTTTGAAGATCAGGATCGCCAGCGGCCTCCCGAAAGGCGATAAGCTTGAATGGATTATCCAAAAAGGGACCGAGCTGGGGGCAAGTATGTTCATCCCTTTTCAGGGCGCCAGATCCGTCGTTAAGCTAGACGACAAAAAGGCAAAGAAAAAGCGGGAGAGATGGGCGAAAATCGCGAAGGAAGCGGCGGAGCAATCGTACCGCAATGAAATTCCCGAAGTGAAAACCGTTCATACGTTCCGGCAGCTGCTTGAAATGGCGGAGAATGTCGATAAATGTGTCGTTGCATACGAGGAGTCATCAAAGCAGGGAGAAACGGGCGCTTTCGCTGCGGAGCTCAAAAGCCTTCCGCAAGGTTCGTCTCTTTTAATCGTATTCGGCCCTGAAGGCGGTCTGACTGAGTCTGAAGTTCATCAGCTTTCAGAAAAAGGCGCCGTCTTATGCGGCCTCGGACCGAGAATTTTACGGACTGAAACTGCGCCTCTTTACGCGTTAAGCGCAGTTTCCTATCATACAGAGTTATTAAGAGGTGATCAGTAATGGCAACTGTTGCTTTTCATACCCTTGGCTGCAAGGTCAACCATTATGAAACAGAAGCAATCTGGCAGCTGTTTAAAGATGCGGGTTATGAACGAAAAGAATTCGAACAGACAGCAGATGTATATGTCATTAATACATGTACGGTAACAAACACGGGAGATAAAAAAAGCCGTCAAGTCATCAGACGGGCGATCCGCCAAAATCCTGACGGCGTCATCTGCGTAACAGGGTGCTATGCGCAAACCTCTCCGGCGGAAATTATGGCCATCCCGGGTGTTGACATCGTCGTCGGCACGCAGGATCGTGAAAAAATGCTCGGTTACATTGAGCAGTACAGGGAAGAGCGCCAGCCGATCAACGGCGTCGGCAATATTATGAAAGCACGCGTGTTTGAAGAGCTGGATGTTCCCGCTTTTACTGACCGCACAAGAGCGTCGTTAAAAATCCAAGAGGGCTGCAACAATTTCTGTACGTTCTGCATTATCCCTTGGGCGCGCGGCCTGCTTCGTTCCCGCGATCCGGAAGAAGTCATTAAACAGGCGCAGCAGCTGGTGGATGCCGGCTATAAAGAAATCGTCCTGACGGGGATTCATACGGGCGGCTACGGCGAAGATATGAAAGATTATAATTTCGCCAAGCTTCTCCGCGAGCTTGATACACGTGTAGAAGGACTGAAGCGGATCAGAATTTCATCTATTGAAGCAAGCCAAATCACTGATGAAGTGATTGAAGTGCTGGATGCGTCTGATAAAATCGTCCGTCACCTTCATATCCCGATTCAGTCAGGATCAAACACCGTTCTGAAACGGATGAGACGCAAATATACGATGGAATTTTTCGCGGACCGTTTAAATAAGCTGAAAGAAGCGCTGCCGGGTCTTGCCGTCACATCTGATGTCATCGTCGGTTTCCCGGGAGAAACGGAAGAAGAATTTATGGAAACATACCGGTTCATTAAAGAACATAAGTTTTCAGAGCTTCACGTATTCCCTTACAGCAAACGCACCGGAACACCTGCGGCCAGAATGGAAGACCAGGTTGACGAGAACGTGAAAAACGAACGGGTGCATAAGCTGATCGCGCTGTCTGACCAGCTTGCAAAAGAATACGCCTCCGATTATGAAGGAGAGGTTCTGGAAATCATTCCGGAAGAGGCGTTTAAAGAGTCTGATGAGGAGGGCATGTTCGTCGGCTATACGGACAATTACATGAAAGTCGTCTTCAAAGGCACGGAAGATGTAATCGGCAAACTTGTCAAAGTCAAAATTCAAAAAGCGGGCTATCCGTATAACGAAGGACAATTCGTCCGCGTCGTTGAGGATGAAATGACCCGAAACATGCGCATGTCTTCATAACTGATAAAAAAACCGGTGCCTTCCCGCATCGGTTTTTTTACGGTTTCGGAGGAATCAGCCTGTCAATCAGCCGGTAAAACAAATGTGTGAACGGCAGAAACAATAAGGCGGTGACTACGTTAAATAACAGGCTGAAATGCGCAATCATCTGCGCGGGATCATCAGACAGGCGCTCCGTAAAACCTGCTGATGCGGACAGGAAGGGAAATACGAGCAGCACGCCGAGAATATTAAACACAACGTGAGCACCGGCGGTCTGTCTGGCGGCATAACCGCCTGAAACAGCAGCCATGACGGCCGTGACGCATGTCCCGATATTAGATCCCAGAACGACGCTGACCGCTTGTTCAATGCCGATCACCCCTTCGTTCATAAAACTCATCAAAATGCCGATGCAGACGGAGCTTGAATGAATGATTGCCGTCAATATCATGCCGATAAAAAGAGCGGACCAGCTCGAATCATTCACATGTCGCAAAACCTCCGCCCCCGCCTTCATTTCTGTCAGCGGAACGGCGAGCCGGCTGAAGCATGTGATGCAAAAAAAGATGATGCCGAGACCGAGGAAGCTTATGCCGATCTGCCTGAACGGATATTTACGGAGGAGGATAAACACAAGGCCTCCGATAAAAAGCACCCAAATGAGCACATCCATCTTTATGGCTAAAAACTCCGTCGTAAACGTGGAGCCGACATTCGTGCCGAGAATCATCGGAATGGTCCGTTTAAAAGATAAAGCGCCTGCGCTGACAAAGCCGATGACAATGACCATGAAGGCTGAGCTGCTCTGAAGAAAACCAGTGAATACGATGCTTATGAGAAAAGCTTTCAAAGGGTGGTCGGTAAATAAGAGCAGGCTCTTCTCAATTTTTGAATACGTTAATGCGATCAGCCCCTGCCTGAGCAGGCTCATTCCGAGTAAAAAAATCAGGATAAGTGCGGTAAAGAGAATCAGTATCATCAAATGAAACACCCCTTTCCATCATTATATAGACAAGCAGCTTTATTCATGACGGAAAAGTGAGCTCGCTTAGTTGACCTGACTGATGGCTTATATTATAATGTCAAAGTACATGTTTATATATGTATCTTTTTAAAGGTAGTCGATTGGTGTATTCGGAGGGAGGGAAAGAGAATGTCAAAAACGGTCGTTAGAAAAAACGAATCGCTTGAAGATGCTCTTCGTCGCTTCAAACGCAGTGTATCAAAGACAGGTACTTTGCAAGAAGCAAGAAAGCGCGAATTTTATGAAAAACCTAGCGTAAAGCGCAAGAAAAAGTCAGAAGCTGCTAGAAAACGCAAATTCTAAAAGAGGGTGGATTTATGAGTCTTCTTGAGCGACTTAACCAAGATATGAAGCTGTATATGAAAAGCCGTGAGAAAGACAAACTGACTGTCGTTCGAATGGTGAAAGCTTCACTTCAAAACGAAGCAATTAAGCTTAAGAAAGACAGTTTGACCGAGGATGAGGAACTTACTGTCCTATCTCGTGAACTTAAGCAACGTAAAGACTCCCTCCATGAATTTTCAAACGCTAATCGTTTAGATTTAGTAGATAAAGTTCAAAAAGAGCTGGACATTTTAGAAGTTTATTTACCGAAGCAGCTTTCTGAAGAAGAGCTGCAGACAATCGTAAATGAAACCATCGCTGAAGTCGGTGCGAGCTCCAAAGCGGACATAGGCAAAGTGATGAGTGCTATTATGCCTAAAGTAAAAGGTAAAGCTGACGGCAGCGTAATTAACAGACTTGTCAGCAGTCAATTATCTTAATTGACAAGAAAAAAGACATCTTTCCTTGAGAGATGTCTTTTTTTATACATAAAAAAATGAAACTAAAGTACATTTGTTACGTATATAAAGAAGAACGAAACGGGAAGGAGGGTATATTTGCCTTGTTCCAAAAAAAAACCGGAATTGCTGTTGCTCTATTGGGCTTATTTGTATTATCTTTATTAGGGGTTCAATTGAACGCGAAAGCTGATCACCCATCGGTTTATGTCATCCCGGTTGAGAAAAATGTCGAACAGGGGCTCGCCTCGTTTTTATCGCGTTCTTTCAAAGAAGCGAAGGAGTCCGGCGCGTCACACATTATTCTTGACATCAATACACCGGGAGGCGCCGTTCAATCAGCCTTGGATATTGCTGATATCATCGGCCGCGCGGATGTGCCTGTTACCGCTTACGTTAATAAACGGGCGCTTTCTGCCGGAGCGTATATAGCGCTTCAGGCAGATGAAATCTATATGGCGCCGGGCGGAAAAATGGGTGCCGCAGCCATCATCGACGGAAAGGGAAACGCGGCAGACAAAAAGGCCCAATCACTGTGGCATGCAGAAATGGAGGACGCAGCGGTTAAAAACAACCGAAATCCGAAATACGCCCTGGCCATGGCAGATCCCGCCATTAATGCAAAGGAAGCGGGCGCCCCAAAGGGAAAACTGCTGACACTGACAGCTGAAAAAGCCAAGGAAGTCGGATATTCGGAGGGCACGGTTTCAGACCTTGATGCTTTATATACAAAGCTCGGTTTTGACAAAGCGGATGTTCACCATGCAAAAGAAGGTTTCGTCGGCAAACTGGGCAGATGGCTGACAAATCCGTTTGTTGTCCCCGTCTTATTAACGCTTGCTTTGCTTGGTTTGACCATTGAATTGTTCTCGCCGGGCCTCGGGATACCGGGTGCCGTCGGACTGACGGCCATGCTGCTGTTTTTCACCGGGCATATCGCTGCCGGATTCGCCGGCTATGACAGCGTATTCTTATTTTGCGCGGGCTTGGTTTTTATCCTTTTAGAGATATTTCTGCCCGGAGGCATAATCGGTCTTATCGGTATTGCAGGCGTCATCGCGAGCCTCTTTCTCGCTGCGGGCAGCTTTACCGTAATGGCGGTTTCTCTATTGATCGCCATTGCTGTGTCTATTACAGCCTTTATCATATTAACAAGGGTGTTGGGGAAACGAATGAAATTCTTTAAAAAATTAATATTAACTGATTCAACAAGCACGGAGAGCGGTTATGTTTCAAATCAGAACCGGACGGAGCTGTTGGGAAAAGTCGGCGTTACCGCTACAGCCCTCAGACCGTCAGGCACCGTCATTATTGATGATGAACGTCTGGATGTCGTCTCAGAAGGATCATTCACTGAAAAAGACAGACAGGTGAAAGTAGTGAAAGCGGAAGGCTCACGCATTGTCGTGAGAGAAATATAGATGATAACCTTGAGGAGGAATTAGATGGAACTGTCAAGTTTGGCGATTTTAGCATTAGTTGCTGCTGCCATTATTGTGTTAGCCATATTCTTCACCTTTGTACCGGTGATGCTATGGATTTCGGCGCTTGCGGCAGGAGTCAGAATCAGCATTTTCACTTTGGTCGGGATGAGGCTGCGGCGCGTCATACCAAGCCGCGTTGTCAATCCGTTAATTAAAGCGCACAAAGCCGGCCTGTCCGCAACAACAAATCAGCTCGAAAGCCATTATCTGGCCGGAGGTAATGTCGACAGGGTGGTCAATGCCCTGATTGCGGCACAGCGCGCCAATATTGAGCTGTCATTTGAACGCTGCGCAGCCATTGACCTGGCCGGGCGTGACGTATTGGAAGCCGTACAGATGAGCGTTAATCCGAAGGTCATTGAAACACCGTTTATCGCGGGTGTCGCCATGGACGGAATTGAAGTAAAAGCAAAAGCCAGAATCACGGTAAGAGCCAATATTGAGCGCCTTGTCGGAGGAGCGGGAGAAGAGACGGTTGTCGCCCGTGTCGGAGAAGGGATTGTCTCGACAATCGGTTCTTCTCACAATCATAAAAAAGTGCTTGAAAACCCTGATATGATTTCGCAGACCGTACTTGGCAAAGGGCTGGATTCAGGCACCGCATTTGAAATTCTTTCGATTGACATCGCCGACGTTGATATCGGCAAAAACATCGGAGCGATTCTTCAGACGGATCAGGCAGAAGCAGACAAAAACATTGCGCAGGCCAAAGCCGAAGAGCGCCGCGCCATGGCGGTCGCCCAAGAGCAGGAAATGCGCGCTCGCGTAGAAGAAATGCGTGCAAAAGTCGTGGAAGCAGAAGCCGAAGTGCCGCTTGCGATGGCAGAAGCGTTGCGTGAAGGAAACATCGGCGTCATGGACTATATGAACATAAAAAATATCGACGCGGATACGGACATGAGGGATTCTATCGGCAAGCTGACGAATGACCAGCAAGATGAAGACCAACAATAACCTCTCTATTAAGGAGGGAGCCGCTATATGCACGAGATTCTGACAAATCCGCTCGTCATTGCCGCCGTCATCGGCATTATATCGGCAATATTCGGCAAGAAAAACAAAGATGAAAAACGTCCGCCGGGTACACGTCCCGGAAATCAGGCAAAAAAGCAGGATCAAAAACAGCCGCAGAAAGAGCATAAGCCGGAAGCGGAAGAATGGCCTGCCGTTTCAGAAGAGAACCCTTTTGAGCAAAAAAGAAGGGAAGCTGAAAAGCGCCTAGCGGAGACGGAGCAGATGTTTAACGGGCTCGAACATAAGCTGACATCCGCACGCGCACGAAACGCGTCTCTGAAGAAATCAGCCCTCAAAATAAATAAAGAAACTGCGGTCCAAGGCATTATATTCAGTGAGGTTTTGGGTCCGCCCCGTGCAAAAAAACCGCACCGGACCATGCGGAACATCGGTAAAAAATAAAGTGTTAGAACCCCTTTTCAAATCATACATATGAGATGAAAGGGGGTTCTTTTTTTATGGGGCAAAGAAAGAATCGTGTAAAGGCATGGCTGACAAGAGCATTGGAAATTCCCCCGGACGTTATGATGGATCTGCCTCGTATTACGATGGTCGGCAGACTTCATATCTACATAGAGAATCACAGAGGCCTCCTGCTGTTCAGTGAAGAAGAAGTCAGGCTGATGCTCAAGCAGGGGCAGTGTATCATATCAGGAAAAAACTTGGTCATTAAGGCAATCCTTCCTGAGGAAATCCTTTTGGAAGGCACGATAGATCACGTACGATATGTCGATTCATAAAGCCGGGGGGAAATAATGTGAAAAACAAATGGCTGTCATTTTTTTCGGGTAAAGTCCAAATGGAAGTCAAAGGAAAAGGGATTGAACGGCTGCTGAATGAATGCACGAGAAACGGAATCGCCATCTTTGCGGTGAAAAAAAAGCAAGACTGTGTTCTGCTGATGATTCAGCTTCAAGATGTACATGCTTTCAGAAGAGTCATCAGAAAACATGAATGCAAAGCAAGCTTTACAAAAAGAAAGGGTCTTCCCTTTCTGCTTCTCAAATCAAAATTAAATCTGGGCTTCACTGCGGGATTTGTGATATTTTTTGTTATATTGTTTCTTTTGTCCAACATGATTTGGGAAATTGATATTAAAGGGGCCAAGCCCGAAACCGAGCATCAGATGGTAAAGCACCTTGAAGAAATCGGTGTGAAAAAAGGCCGTTTGCAATTTTTAATGATGACGCCGGAAAAAATTCAAAAATCATTAACAAACGGCATCGATAATATTACGTGGGTCGGTGTGGAATTGAACGGGACAGCCCTTCATATGAAAGTGGTCGAAAAGAACGAACCGACAAAAGAAAAGTACGTAAGCCCCCGCCATATCGTTGCCAAAAAGAAGGCGGTCATCAAAAGGATGTTCGTGCAAAAGGGGCAGCCGATGGCTTTTGTGAACGATCATGTTGACAAAGGACAGCTCCTCGTCTCAGGACTGATCGGAAATGAAGACCGGAAAGTCGCCTCAAAAGCGGAAATTTACGGAGAAACATGGTACAAGTCAGAAGTAACCGTGCCCCTTGAAACATCATTTACGCTATATACGGGTAAAGTAAGGACGAAGCACAAGCTGTCTTTCGGATCATGGGGCGTGCCTTTTTGGGGCTTTGAATTTAATGAGAAGCCGCTGAAACATCCGAAAACAGAGGAAGAAAAGCATCCGTTTCAATTTCTGGGGATGAAGCTTCCGGTTTCTTACGTTTCAGAACAGACAAGAGAAAGTGAAACATCCGTGCGGACTTATACGAAAGGCGAAGCGGTTCAGGCCGGTATCAAAATGGGAAGACAAGATGTAGAAAAGCGATTAAACGGCAGCGGAGAGGTGGAAAGTGAAAAAGTTTTGCACCAATCCGTTGAGAATGGTAAAGTAAAGTTGATTATTCTCTACCAAGTTATAGAAGATATCGTTCAAACCACACCTATTGTTCAGGGAGACTAAAGAATGGCAGAACATTTACTTGCGATTAATCACAAACTGAAAAGCCCGGACGAAGCACTTTCTTTGTTCGGCAGCCAAGATGCTTTTTTACATTTAATGGAGAAGGATCTGGGCATTAGCCTCATCACACGCGGTGAAACCATTTACGTTTCCGGGAATGATGAAACATTTGAGATCGCTGACAGATTATTGGGCTCGCTCCTTACTTTAATTCGCAAGGGGATCGAGATTTCGGAACGTGATGTGCTGTATGCCGTGAAAATGGCAAAAAAAGATGAACTGGACTATTTTGAAAGCATGTATGAAGAGGAAATAACGAAAACGGCAAAAGGCAAACCGATCCGTGTCAAAACCATCGGCCAAAGAGAATATGTGGCGGCGATGAAGAAAAACGACATGGTGTTCGGCATCGGGCCGGCGGGAACCGGCAAAACTTATTTGGCGGTCGTAAAAGCGGTGCACGCTTTAAAAAACGGCCACATTAAAAAAATCATTTTAACAAGACCCGCTGTGGAAGCCGGCGAGAGCCTCGGTTTTCTGCCCGGAGATTTAAAGGAAAAAGTAGATCCTTATCTGCGCCCGCTGTATGACGCGCTCCATGATGTGCTCGGAAGCGACCATACGGAGCGTCTTATGGAAAGAGGGGTTATCGAAATCGCCCCGCTTGCCTATATGAGAGGGCGGACGCTTGACGACGCGTATGTGATTCTTGATGAAGCCCAGAATACCACTCCCGCTCAAATGAAAATGTTTTTGACGAGATTGGGTTTTGGCTCTAAAATGATCATTACGGGCGACGTAAGCCAAATTGACCTGCCGAAAGGCGTCACATCGGGACTTGCAGTAGCGAAGGACATGCTGAAGGACGTAAACGGCATCTCCGTGATTGAACTTGACCAGACAGATGTGGTCAGGCATCCGCTTGTTGCAAAAATTATTGAAGCTTATGATAAGCAAAAGTAATGCAAAAATGACCCGATCTCCCGTTATCGGGTCATTTTTATATGATGTGTTCCTGATGTTTCAGGGAGGAGGTTCTTGTTTTGAAAAAGAAGGGAAAGGGCAAAAGCGCCCGGGAACGGTTCCGCAGTTTCAGACATGCCCGCTCAGCCCATGTGCTGCTGTACCTGCTGCTTTCAGCGATCATGTTTGGTTTGCTCTTTATTCATGTAAAACCTGAATCACTTAATTTGGATTTGTTTGCAGTCAGTGATAAAACGATTTACGCGCCCGCCACAGTGGAAGATCAGCAGGCGACGGAATCGAAAAAACAGGCGGCCGAAGATGCGGTGGAAGATCAATACACTCTGAAAAAAGGCTATACCGACAATCGGCTTGACCTGATCACTTCCATTTTTGACAGCATCGGCGAAGTGAAAAAAGATGCGGAAAAAGACAAAAAGTCACCTTCGGAAAAATCACTGGTAAAATCGGTGAAAAACAAGCTGACACAGGATGTCAATGAATCCGTCTCGGAAGATGCCATTAAATCGCTTCTCCATGCAAACAATGAAGATTTCTCATTTGTGAGGGATTCCGTCATTACCGCGGTGAATACGGTGATGAGCAGTGAAATTCCTTCTGAAAAGCTTGCCGAAGCGAAGGATAAGGTCGCAAAAGAGCTGAAAAACGCTTCTGTGCCGTCAAAATATTTAGCGGCTGCGACTGAAATCGGAAAATACGCGGTCATCCCGAATTATGTTTTTGATCCGAAAGCGACCGATGAAAAACGCCAGGAAGCGTCAGACAGCGTCCAGCCGGTACAGATCAAACAGGGACAGGTTCTCGTGGAAGAGAATGACCTGATTGACCGGGAAGTATACAGGAAGCTTGAACTGACGGGTCTTTTGAATAATTCCAACCTGTTAAAACCGATCAGCGGTCTCCTTCTGATGATCGGCCTGTTTATTGCCACGCTTGTCTACTATTTTGAGAAACAGCAGCAGGAGCTTAAGCTGAAAAATAAATCTCTTTTGCTGTTTTCTATCATTACAACGCTTATTCTCGTCATTATGGAAGTCGTCAGTCTCTTTCAGAAGATTGAATACACCAATATCGGCTATCTTGTGCCGATCGCCGCCGGTGCGATTTTAATCAGGCTGCTGCTCAATGAAAGGCTCGCCATTTTAGGAAGCATCATTCTGGCGATCTGCGGCAGTATGATGTTTAATCAGGGTGTGACGGGAACATTTAATTACGTCATCGGCATTTACTATTTAATCAGCAGCATTTCAGGCATTCTGTTTTTGGGAAAACATAATGCGAGGTCAAAAATATTGCAGACGGGACTGTTCGTCTCATTTATTAATATGATTATCGTGCTGTCGCTTTTATTAATACAAAATACGGCGCTGTCACCGGTTGAAATCGGAACGCTGATGCTGATGGGGGTCGTCTCGGGACTTGCTTCATCCGTTTTGATTATCGGTCTGATGCCGTTTTTTGAGACGGGATTCGGCATTCTTTCAACAATGAGGCTGATTGAACTGTCTAATCCGAATCATCCCCTGCTTCGAAAGATTTTAACGGAAACACCCGGTACATATCATCACAGCGTCATGGTGGCAAATCTGTCGGAAGCGGCTTGTGAAGCCGTAGGGGCAAACGGTCTTTTAGCACGGGTCGGAGCGTATTATCACGATCTCGGCAAAACGAAACGTCCGCAATATTTTATTGAAAATCAGATGAATATGGATAATCCGCATGACAAGCTGTCTCCGCAGCTCAGCAAAAATATCATTATCGCACATACGACAGACGGTGCGAATATGCTCAGAAGCTATAAGTTTCCGAAAGAGCTTGTGGATATCGCGGAGCAGCATCACGGAACGTCCCTTTTAAAATTCTTTTATTATAAAGCGAAAGAAAAGGGCGACCAGATTACAGAGAAAGAGTTCCGCTACCCGGGGCCGAAGCCGCAATCGAAAGAAGCGGCTATTATCTCAGTGGCCGACAGCGTTGAAGCCGCCGTCCGTTCCATGCATAATCCCAATCCCGAGCGGATCGAAAAACTGGTGCGGGGAATTATATCCGATAAGCTTCAGGACGGACAATTCTCAGAATGTGATCTCACGTTCCGAGAACTGGATACGATCGCAAAAACACTATGTGCGACTTTAAAAGGAATTTTCCACTCCCGGATTGAATATCCGGAGGCTACGAAGAAGGTGAAATAAATGAGTTTACTCATAGATATTGTTGATGAAACGAATAGCGTCTCAGCTGATGCGCTCCAAGAAGTGGAGAAGCTGCTCCAATTCGCGGCGGAAAAAGAAGGCGTTCAGGACCAGGCTGAAGTATCGGTCACGATTGTGACAAATGAGGAAATCAGAGAAATCAACAGAGACTACCGGGGAAAAGACACTCCGACTGACGTCATTTCGTTTGCGCTTGAAGAAGAAGGCGAAGACGAGGTTGAAATCGTAGGCGCCGACATGCCGCCTGTTTTAGGAGATATTATCATCAGCGCAGACAGAACGAAAGAGCAGGCGGAAGAGTACGGCCATTCGTTTATGAGAGAGCTCGGTTTTCTGGCCGTGCACGGCTTTTTGCATTTGCTTGGCTATGATCACATGACAAAAGAAGAAGAGGAAGAAATGTTTTCAAAGCAAAAGGATTTGCTGGATGAGTATGGACTCACGAGATCATAAAAACGAGTGGAGCAGGTTCCTGAAGAGCTTTGTCCATGCATGGAGGGGAATCTGGAAAACGGCGCGGTCAGAGCGGAATTTTCAATTTCATATTACCGCGGCCTGCGCCGTTATCGTTTGCGGTTTTCTCACCGGGCTGAGCACAGCCGAATGGGCCGTTGTTTTGATGCTGATCGGAGGAATGCTTGCTTTGGAGCTGTTAAATACCGCGATAGAGCATGTTGTGGATTTAGTTACCGATCAGTATCACCCGCTCGCAAAAGCGGCAAAGGACGCGGCCGCCGGAGCCGTTTGCGTCTTTGCCGTGATATCGTGTATCATTGGTTTACTCATCTTCTTGCCGAAGATATGTTAGCAGAAGATTCTTACAATTATTTTACATTGCCAAAAATGGGCGTGAAAAACCAATCATAATTATGTAAAATAAAAGTGACAGCGGTATCATACAGGATAAAGGTAAGAGAGGAATTAAGTACACATGAACAGACAAGAATTGATTGCAGAAGCATTAAAAGCGCGGGACACAGCGTATGTGCCGTATTCAAATTTCAGAGTGGGAGCCGCTCTTCTTACCAAAGACGGAAAAGTGTACAGAGGCTGCAACATCGAAAATGCGGCATACAGCATGTGCAACTGTGCTGAACGCACGGCGATATTCAAAGCTGTTTCCGAGGGGGATACGGAATTTGCGATGCTCGCCGTGGCTGCGGATACTCCGGGACCGGTTTCGCCGTGCGGAGCCTGCAGACAAGTAATTTCCGAGCTGTGCTCAAAGGATATGCTTGTTATTCTGACCAACTTACAAGGACAAATAAAAGAAATGACTGCGGAAGAATTATTACCGGGCGCATTTTCATCGGAGGATTTACATGACGAACGAAAGCTTTAAATCAGGATTTGTATCTATCATCGGAAGGCCGAATGTAGGAAAGTCTACCTTTTTAAACAGGGTCATCGGTCAAAAGATCGCCATCATGAGCGACAAACCCCAGACGACAAGAAATAAAGTCCAAGGGGTGCTGACAACCGGCACGTCGCAGACCATTTTTATTGATACACCGGGCATTCACAAACCAAAGCACAAGCTTGGCGACTTTATGATGAAAGTGGCGCAGAATACGCTGAAAGAAGTTGACTTGGTGTTATTTATGATTAACGCCGAAGAAGGGTACGGAAAAGGCGACGAGTTTATCATTGAAAAGCTCGGACAGACGTCTACACCGGTCTTTCTGATCGTTAACAAAATTGATAAGATCCACCCTGACCAGCTGCTTCTTTTAATTGATGAGTATCGTACGCGCTATCCGTTTAAGGAAATCGTGCCGATCTCAGCTTTGGAAGGGAACAACGTCGAAACCCTTCTCGCGCAGATTGAAGCGTATTTACCGGAAGGGCCTCAGTTCTATCCGAGCGATCAGGTGACTGACCATCCCGAGCGGTTCATTATTTCTGAACTGATCAGGGAAAAGGTGCTCCATCTGACAAGGGAAGAAGTGCCGCACAGCATCGCTGTCGCCATCGAGTCCATTAAAGGGCAGGAAAACGGCTCCGTCCATGTCGCCGCCACCATTGTGGTCGAGCGGGATTCTCAAAAAGGCATCGTCATCGGCAAAAAAGGAGCGCTTCTGAAAGAAGTCGGCAAAAGAGCGCGGGCTGATATTGAAGCTCTTTTGGGCTCACGCGTTTACCTGGAATTATGGGTGAAGGTGCAGAAGGACTGGCGGAATAAAATGTCTCAGCTGCGTGATTTCGGCTTCAAAGAGGATGAATATTAATTCATCTAAGGCGCATGCCTGAGGTGTGAGATTACCTCACAGAAGCAGGGATTCGTTAGCAAAATTTGTTTAACATGAAAAGGAGGACATCAGGTCAAGATAAGGGTAAGAATTTGGATAGCAAGCTAGTTTAATGATGAAAGGTGGGTTTTTTGTGTTGAATTTTACCTGGAACGTATTTTCTCAAACAGGAAGTGTTGATACGTACCTTCTTTTTAAAGAACTGGAAAAAGAGAACCTGGAAAGACCCGAAGAACCGGAAGATGAGCTAGCCCGAATTGATTTTCCAATTTTGTAAACCTCTTGGCCCCTCCCGTTGTTGGAAGGTGCGGAAATGCTGACTAAAAGTGAAGGAATCGTGCTCCGTACGAATGACTACGGGGAGACGAATAAAATCGTGACATTGCTGACGAGGGAACACGGCAAAATCGGCGTCATGGCAAGGGGCGCCAGGAAGTCAGCCAGCCGGCTGTCAGCAGTCAGCCAGCCGTTTTTGTACGGGTCATTTTTAATGCAAAGAACATCCGGACTCGGCACGCTCCAGCAGGGTGAAATGATTCTCAGCATGAGAACGATCAGAGAAGATTTATTTTTGACGGCGTATGCCGCTTTTATCGCTGAACTCACTGACAAAGGAACGGAAGAGAAGAAACCGAACCCCTATTTATTCGAATTGATTCTCGAATCCTTTAAGAGGCTGAATGACGGGACTGACCCGGACGTGATCACCTTCATCGTGCAGATGAAAATGCTCGGCGTCATGGGGCTGTATCCGGAGCTGAATCATTGTGTCCACTGCAAAAGCGGGGAAGGGACGTTTCATTTTTCGATAAGAGATAACGGGTTTATCTGCCACCGCTGCTTTGAAAAGGATCCGTACAGAGTTCCGATGTCGCCGCAAACGGCAAGGCTGCTAAGGCTTTTTTATTACTTTGATATCGGAAGGCTCGGCAGCGTCTCGTTAAAACAGGAAACCAAAAACGAAATTAAACGGGTCATTGATCTGTATTACGAGGAATATTCAGGACTTTATTTAAAGTCAAAACGGTTTTTAGATCAGATGGAAAGCATGAAGAACCTTTTGGATGAAAACAAAAGTTGACATTCTGCCCATCTTTTTATATGATCATTTATTATAAAATATGTTGCAGTGACAGAAAGAAGTACTTGCGTCCAACTCATACAAGCGACCTTAGGGCAGTGTAAGCTAAGGATGAGCGCGCAACGAAAGGCATTCTCGAGCAACCCTTTAAAAAGAGGCTGAGTGATTCACATCCTCAGCAACTAGGGTGGAACCGCGGGAGAACTCTCGTCCCTATGTTTGCGGCCGGCAAGCATAGAGACGGGAGTTTTTTGGTTGCCGCCGCACTTGTAAAAGAATGGAGAAAGTGGAGGTGCTTGAAATGAACATTCAAGATATGATTTTAACCTTGCAGAAGCACTGGTCGAATGAAGGCTGTGTGCTCATGCAGTCGTATGATGTGGAGAAAGGCGCAGGCACAATGAGCCCGTATACATTTTTACGAAGCATCGGGCCGGAACCGTGGAGAGTGGCTTACGTTGAGCCGTCCAGACGGCCTGCTGACGGACGGTACGGTGAAAACCCGAACAGGCTCTATCAGCATCACCAATTCCAAGTCATTATCAAGCCGTCGCCTGATAACATTCAAGAGCTTTACCTTGATTCATTGCGTGCGCTCGGCATTGACCCGCTTGAACATGATATCCGTTTCGTAGAAGACAACTGGGAAAACCCGTCTTTAGGCTGTGCAGGTCTCGGCTGGGAAGTATGGCTTGACGGGATGGAAATTACTCAGTTTACATACTTCCAGCAGGTGGGCGGAATTGAATGTAAACCGGTATCCGTTGAGATCACATATGGTATTGAACGTCTCGCGTCATATATTCAGGATAAAGAAAACGTCTTTGATCTTGAATGGACGTCAGGATTTACTGTGAAAGATTTATTTATGATGGCTGAATATGAGCATTCCGTTTATACTTTTGAAACATCTGACGTGGATATGCTTTTCCGTTTGTTCAGCACCTATGAAAAAGAAGCGATCAGACAAATGGATAACGGGCTCGTGCATCCGGCCTATGATTATGTGCTGAAATGCTCTCACACATTTAATCTGCTCGATGCAAAAGGCGCGATCTCGGTGACGGAGCGGACGGGTTATATCGGCCGTGTCCGCAACTTAGCGAGAAAAGTGGCAAAAACGTATTATGAAGAACGGGAAAAATTAGGGTTCCCAATGCTTAAAGAGGAGGGCTCTTCCCATGAGTAAACAAGACTTGCTTTTAGAGATCGGACTCGAGGAAATGCCGGCGCGGTTTTTACATGACAGCATGGTGCAGCTCGGTGAAAAGCTGACCGGCTGGCTGGCTGAAAAAAATATCGCCCACGGCGAAGTGAAACTTTTTAATACGCCGAGACGTCTGGCAGTATATATAAAAGACGTAGCAGAAAAACAGGCTGATATTCAGGAAGAAGCAAAAGGCCCTGCGAAAAAAATCGCTCTGGATGCTGACGGAAACTGGACAAAAGCCGCTATCGGATTTTCAAAAGGCCAAGGCGCCGGAGTGGATGACCTGTATATAAAAGATGTAAACGGCACGGAATATGTCTTCGTTCAAAAATTCCAGGCGGGACAAGAGACGAAGACACTTTTACCGCAGCTGGAAAATTTGATTGCCGGAATGCATTTTCCGAAAAACATGCGCTGGGGCACGCAGGATCTGCGCTATATCCGTCCGATCAAATGGATTATCGCTCTCTTTGGAAAAGACGTCATTCCGTTTAAAATCACAAATGTCGAGACGGGCCGGAACACACAGGGACACCGCTTTCTCGGCCAAGAAGTATCTGTTGATGCACCGTCATCATACGAAAAGCTGCTGAAAGAACAAAGCGTCATTGCTGACCCGAAAGAACGCAAACAAATGATCCAAAGCCAGCTGGACGCGCTTGCAGCCGAGAAGAAATGGAACATTCCGATCGATGAGGACCTGCTGAACGAAGTCAACCATCTGGTGGAATACCCGACGGCGCTTTACGGATCTTTTGAATCCGAGTTTCTTTCTATCCCTGAAGAAGTGCTTGTAACAACAATGAAAGAGCATCAGCGCTACTTCCCGGTAAAAGATGAAAACGGGAATCTGCTGCCTCATTTTATTACGGTAAGAAACGGGAACAGCCATGCAATTGAAAATGTTGCCCGCGGAAACGAGAAAGTGCTGAGAGCAAGGCTTTCAGATGCTGCGTTCTTCTACAAAGAAGACCAAAAGCTGAACATTGATGAAAACGTGAAGAAACTGGAAAATATCGTTTTCCATGAAGAGCTCGGCTCCCTTGGAGATAAAGTAAGGAGAGTGGCCGCCATTGCGGGCAAACTTGCCGTCCGCCTGAAAGCGGATGAACAGACGCAAAACCTTGTGAAGCGCGCCGCAGAGATTTCTAAATTTGACCTGGTTACACATATGATCTATGAGTTCCCTGAGCTTCAAGGCGTGATGGGAGAAAAATATGCGCGCATGCTCGGTGAAGATGAAGCCGTCGCTGCCGCTGTCAATGAGCACTATATGCCGAGAGCGGCCGGGGGAGAAGTGCCTTCAACCTTTACCGGCGCGGTTGTGGCGTTAGCTGATAAACTGGACACGATTGCTTCCTTCTTCAGCATTGACGTGATTCCGACAGGTTCTCAGGACCCGTACGGATTGCGCCGTCAGGCAAGCGGCATCGTTTCCATTCTGATCGACCGCAACTGGGGCATTTCTTTTAAAGAGCTGCTGTCATTGACAGAAACGGAAAAAGAAAATGAGCTCCTCGATTTCTTTACACAGCGTCTGAAATACGTCTTAAACGCTGAAGACATCCGTCATGACGTTATCGAAGCCGTTCTGGACAGCACAGAGCTTGAGCCGTATGCAGCCGTTCATAAAGCAAGAGTGCTTGAGAAGCACCTCGGCACACCCGGCTTTAAAGAAACGGCTGAATCACTCGGCCGGGTCATCTCCATCAGCAAAAAAGGCGAGAGCCGCGATATCAATCCGGATCTGTTTGAAAATGAACAGGAGAAAAAGCTGTTTGACGCTTATCAAAAAACAAAAGACAGTGTCGCGGAAAGCTTTGCCTCCAAAAACTATGAACAGGCGCTTGCCGTGCTCAGCGGATTAAAGGAGCCGATTGAAGACTACTTTAATCACACGATGGTAAATGCGGACGATGAAGCATTAAAAACCAACCGTTTAGCGCAAATGACCGCTCTTGCAGATGTGATCAAGTCTTTTGCTAATATGAATCATCTTATTGTAAAATAAAGAAAAAGACGGTTGCTGTGTGATCGGCAATCGTCTTTTCCCCTTTTACATAAACATCACAGAATGAAAACATAGATAAAGAAACCCTTCCATAAAGGTGGTGAGTACGATCGAATTAAATAAACGGCAAGAACAAATTTTACAGATTGTAAAGGAAAACGGCCCGATTACCGGAGAGCATATCGCAGAACAGCTCAATTTAACGAGGGCCACGCTGCGGCCGGACTTGGCCATACTCACCATGTCAGGCTTCTTAGAGGCCCGTCCGCGGGTCGGTTATTTTTATACGGGGAAAACGGGAAATCAGCTGCTTGCGGATAAACTGAAAAAGCTGCAAGTGAAAGATTTTCAATCGATCCCTGTTGTCATCAATGAGAATGTCTCGGTATACGATGCCATCTGCACCATGTTTTTAGAAGATGTCGGCACGTTATTTGTCGTAGATCGTGATGCTGTCTTAGTCGGTGTGCTGTCACGCAAAGATTTGCTGCGGGCGAGCATCGGCCAGCAGGAACTTGCCTCAATACCGGTTCATATTATCATGACAAGAATGCCGAATATCGCCGTCTGCCGGCGTGACGATTATGTGATGGACATCGCCAAGTATTTAATTGAAAAACAGATCGATGCCCTGCCCGTTATTAAAGATACGGATAAAGGCTTTGAGGTCATCGGCCGGTTTACCAAAACGAATATGACTAAGATACTTGTCAGTTTATCAGAAAATGAAATCATATAAGCTTGAAAACTAACGGGGGGATAACATGGACAATCGCATCATTTATGTAGTATCAGACTCAGTCGGAGAAACCGCCGAACTCGTTGTAAAAGCCTCGCTCAGCCAGTTTAACGGCTCAGCCGATGATACGCATATCAGAAGAATACCTTATGTGGAAGATATCGGCACCATTAATGAAGTCGTGTCTCTCGCCAAAGCGGACGGCGGCATTATTTGTTTTACGCTCGTTGTTCCTGAAATGCGCAAATACCTGGTTGAACAAGCGGAAAAAGCGAATGTGCTGTATTACGATATTATCGGTCCGCTCATCGATAAAATGGAATCGGCTTACGGTCTGACCGCCAAATATGAACCGGGCCGCGTCCGCCAGCTTGATGAAGATTATTTCAAAAAGGTCGAGGCGATCGAGTTTGCCGTCAAATATGACGATGGCAGGGATCCAAGAGGCATTTTAAAAGCCGATATCATCCTGCTCGGAGTATCCAGAACGTCTAAAACCCCATTATCACAATATCTTGCCCATAAGCGTCTGAAAGTGGCCAATGTGCCGATCGTTCCTGAGGTCGATCCGCCGGAAGAACTGTTCAGCGTTGATCCGAAAAAATGCATCGGCTTAAAAATCAGCCCTGATAAACTGAACCATATACGAAAAGAACGGTTAAAATCTCTCGGCTTAAATGACAAAGCCATTTACGCCAATATCAACAGAATTAAAGAAGAGCTGGAGTATTTTGAGAAAATCGTGGACCGGATCGGCTGCCAAGTCGTTGACGTTTCGAATAAAGCGGTCGAGGAAACAGCGAACATCATTCATCACCTCAAAACAAAGGGCCGATAACTCAGGACGCTTTATCCTGGGTTTTTGGGTATGCAAATAGGGAATAAACAAAAAGGATGGCATCTTCGCGAAGTTTGTATTATAATAAAAAATTGTGATAAAATGTTTATTTTTAGGTTTAAGCTTCGTGTGATACGAATAAACTATTATGGGTAAGATGTCAAGAATAACTCCCGGAAATTTTTCGACAAAGCTCAAAATAGATCCGCAGTCATGGAGCATATGCGATTTCGCTTGTTTTTATGCAGGAGATTGATGGAGGGATGGAGAATTAGTCTTCTAAATGAAAAAGAAAAGACGATTTTTGTCGATGCAGACGCATGCCCCGTAAAAGAGGAAATAATGCTCATTGCATCGCAAGTCAGCGTTCGGGTTATTTTCGTCGCATCATTTGAACACTACCAGCTTTCCAGAAGCAAAGACGAGAACTGGGTATACGTTGATCCTCATAAAGAAGCGGCAGACTTATATATCGCAAACCATGTGAGATCGGGAGACGTCGTAGTCACGCAGGATATCGGTTTAGCCTCTCTTTTGCTGAACAGAAATATTGCCGTCTTATCGGAAAGGGGCCGTTCTTATACTGAAGACACGATTGACTTCGCTCTGATGAGCCGTCATATGTCAGGCAAAATGAGAAGAAGCGGCATTCATTCCAAAGGACCTAAAAAATTAAATAAAGAAGATCGGAATCGATTTGTTACCCTGCTTAAAAAAATCCTGTCGAATGATGAAGGGATTTCAAATCAAAACATCGAATAATGTACGACGGAGTGTTATAAGATGGGAAACCGCATACCAGATGAAGTAGTTAATCAGGTGCAGCAGTCAGCAGACATTGTTGAAGTCATAGGTGATTATGTCCAATTGAAAAAGCAAGGCCGCAACTACTTTGGGCTCTGTCCGTTTCACGGGGAAAACACGCCCTCGTTTTCCGTCTCCAGCGATAAGCAGATCTTTCATTGCTTCGGATGCGGTGCGGGCGGGAACGTTTTCTCTTTCTTACGGCAGATGGAAGGTTATTCATTTACGGAAGCTGTTTCTCACCTTGCGGATAAATATCAGATTGATTTCCCTGATGATATAACGATTCACTCTGCATCCAGGCCGGAATCTTCCGGAGAGCAGAAGATGGCGGAAGCCCACGAGCTTCTGAAGAAATTTTACCATCATTTGCTAATAAATACAAAGGAAGGCCAGGAAGCGTTAGATTACCTTTTATCAAGGGGTTTTACGAAAGAGCTCATAGATGAGTTTGAAATCGGCTACGCGCTGGATTCCTGGGATTTCATGACGAAATTCTTGAAAAAGCGCGGTTTTGAGGAAGAACTGATGGAAAAAGCGGGTCTGCTGATCAGAAGGGAAGACGGCAGCGGGTATTTTGACCGTTTCAGAAACAGAATTATGTTTCCCATTCATGATCACCACGGAGCCGTGGCGGCTTTTTCAGGAAGGGCGCTCGGAAGCCAGCAGCCGAAATATATGAACAGCCCGGAAACGCCGCTGTTTCATAAATCTAAGCTGCTGTATAACTTTCATAAGGCGCGCCTGCCGATCAGGAAAGAGGAGAGAGCCGTTCTGTTTGAAGGCTTCGCTGACGTCATATCCGCCGTCAGCTCAGGCGTAAAAGAAAGTATCGCCACAATGGGGACGTCGCTCACCGAAGAACATGTGAAAATCCTCAGGAGAAATGTTCAGGAGGTCATTCTCTGCTACGATTCGGATAAAGCCGGGTACGAAGCTACGCTGAAAGCGGCCGGCCTGCTCCAGAAAGCCGATTGTAAGGTAAGAGTAAGCATGCTGCCTGACGGGCTTGATCCTGATGATTATATCAGAACCCGGGGCGGAGAAAAATTCCGGACCGATATCATTGATGCAAGCGTTACGGTCATGGCTTTTAAAATGCAGTATTTCCGCAAAGGGAAAAACTTATCTGACGAAGGAGACCGGCTCGCTTACATGAAAGAAGTGCTGAAAGAAATCAGCGCTCTTTCCGGGTCGCTTGAGCAGGAAATGTATGTGAAGCAGCTCGCCTCAGAATTTTCTCTTTCGGTAGAATCTTTGACGGAACAGCTTTCCATCTACGCCAGACAAAACGCCCCCGGCGACAAAAACGCCGAACCGCAGACAAGACGGGCCCGGGTGACGACAAAAGCGAAACGGCGCCGTCTCCGTCCCGCCTATGAGAACGCGGAAAGACTTCTGCTCGCTCATATGCTGAGAGACCGAAACGTCATAAAGAAAGTGATAGAGCGTGTCGGCTTTGAATTTAACATTGACGGACATCGTGCGCTGGCAGCATACCTGTACGCTGTTTATGAAGAGGGTGCTGACATGACGCCGCAGCATCTTATGGCGAGAATGCAGGATGAGGAAATCAGCCAGCTGCTTTCAGATATAGGGATGCTCCAAGTAAACGAGGAGCTCTCAGAGGCCGAGTTATCCGATTACGTAAAAAAAGTGTTGGATCACCGAAAATGGTCAATGATAAAGGAAAAAGAAGCAGAAAGAGCGGATGCGGAGAGGCAGAAAGACTTCGTGAAAGCTGCGTCTCTGGCTCAAGAAATTGTTGCATTGAACCGATCATTAAAGTAACACCAAAAAGAGGCTTGCGTTCTGATTGGCAATGATTCCTTGCGGAGGAGCAAATAGATCGCTTAACCTCATCATGAATTGTCATTTATTATCCGCAGCCCTGCATGCTGAAAAAGAGAGAAGGCTTCCGGGTCGGATAAGAAACATACCGCTTTTAGAATTCGTTGCAAGCTTTGGAAGGAGGGATCCATAATGGCTGATAAACAAACCCACGAAACAGAAACAGAACTTACATTAGACCAGGTAAAAGAGCAGCTTACTGAAACTGGAAAAAAACGTGGCGTTTTAACATATGAAGAAATTGCTGAACGCATGTCCAGCTTTGAAATTGAATCAGACCAAATGGATGAGTATTATGAATTTTTAGGAGAACAAGGTGTTGAATTAATTAGTGAAAATGAAGAAACGGAAGATCCTAATATTCAACAGCTTGCCAAAGCCGAAGAAGAATTTGACCTTAATGACCTCAGCGTACCGCCTGGCGTAAAGATCAATGATCCAGTCCGCATGTACCTTAAGGAAATCGGACGGGTAAATCTTCTTTCTGCTAAAGAAGAAATCACCTACGCTCAAAAAATTGAAGAGGGTGACGAGGAATCTAAACGCAGACTGGCTGAAGCAAACCTTCGTTTAGTTGTCAGCATTGCTAAACGGTATGTCGGCCGCGGCATGCTTTTCTTAGACTTGATCCAAGAAGGAAACATGGGTCTCATGAAAGCCGTCGAGAAGTTTGACTACCGTAAAGGATATAAATTCAGTACGTATGCGACTTGGTGGATCAGACAGGCGATTACACGCGCCATCGCTGACCAGGCGAGAACAATCCGTATCCCGGTTCACATGGTGGAAACCATCAACAAATTAATCCGGGTGCAGCGTCAGCTTCTTCAGGATCTTGGCAGAGAGCCGACACCGGAAGAGATTGCTGAAGACATGGATCTTACGCCTGAAAAAGTCCGTGAAATATTAAAAATTGCTCAAGAGCCTGTTTCTTTAGAAACGCCGATCGGTGAAGAAGACGACTCACATCTCGGTGACTTCATCGAAGATCAGGAAGCGACATCTCCGTCGGATCATGCGGCATATGAGCTTTTAAAAGAACAGCTGGAAGATGTGCTGGATACGTTGACAGATCGTGAAGAAAACGTGCTGCGTCTCCGTTTCGGTCTGGATGACGGACGCACAAGAACTTTGGAAGAAGTAGGCAAAGTGTTTGGAGTAACGAGAGAGCGTATTCGCCAAATTGAAGCAAAAGCGCTTCGCAAATTGAGACATCCGAGCAGAAGCAAACGTCTGAAGGATTTTCTCGAATAGAATGGAACGGGTCTTTTTGATCCGTTCTTTTTTATGTATAAGATATATGGATAATATACCTTTATTTTACTGGATAAGCATATGTTTTGCAAATGAGTTTGGAAAAAATGCGGCATGTCCTGAAAGGGGGAAAATGAGATAAGTTTATTTATATTCTTTATTGTAAGCGTATACAATTCATTATACAATAGAATAAAGATAATTTTGTGATAAACAAAACAGTTATTTTTGCTTTTTGTATAAATTGTGAAATCAATGAAATTGCTGAGTAAGACCATTTACTTTTTGTAAAAATAAGTTAGAATTAGAAGTGTTTACATAGGGGGAGAATGAAAAAGGGGGATGGAGATATGAAGTGGAATCCGCTGATTCCTTTTTTGCTCATTGCAGTGCTGGGAATAGGGCTGACTTTCTTTTTAGCTGTAAAAGGCAATGGAGATGCGCATCAGATCGCAAGCGGCGGTGAAAGCAAAAATGCCGAGAAGGAAACTGCAAACGCTTCACCTGAAGAGATTTATAAAGCGAACTGCATCACCTGTCACGGGGAAAACTATGAAGGTGTGTCAGGGCCGAACTTAAAAGGCGTCGGCAAAAGAAAAGATGTCGCTGAGATTAAAACAAAAATTGAAAAAGGCGGCAACGGGATGCCCGCGGGCCTTGTGCCGGCCGAAAAGCTGGATGACATGGCAAAATGGGTTTCTGACATTAAATAAAGCTTTACCGGTCCCTATATAAAAGACATATGAAAAACTCTATCCGCCGCTTGGATTCCGGGCGGTTTTTTTATATGATAGTAAAGGAAAAAGAACCTGAGAAAAGTTGTGATATTGTGAATGAAATGAAGTTATCTAAAAGATTGCAGTCTGTGGCGGAATATATCCCTCCGGGTGCCCTGGTTGCTGATATCGGGTCGGACCACGCGTATCTTCCTTGCTATGCCGTTTTGAATCATTTGGCAAGCCGGGCAATCGCTGGTGAAATTACAGACGGACCGTTTCTATCCGCCAAACAGCAGGTGGAAAAACTGGACTTAAGCACTCTTATCTCCGTAAGGAAAGGTGACGGGCTGAGCGTCCTTGAAAAAGGAGAAGCCGGCGCCATTACAATCGCTGGCATGGGCGGAGCGCTGATCGCTCATATTTTGGAGTCCGGAAAAACGAAATTGACGGGGCGTGAACGGCTGATTCTGCAGCCGAATATTCATGCCGTTCATATAAGAGAGTGGCTGTATCAGGAAGGCTATGAACTGATTGATGAAGTGATTCTCGAAGAAGACGGAAAGTGTTATGAAATCCTCGTTGCGGAAACTGGCGACCGTGATGCGCCGTATCGGGACGTGCCGATGGCTGCCGGAATGCTCGCGGGTCCGTTTTTATTAAAAGAGAGGAATGAAGTGTTTCTTCGGAAATGGAGCCAGGAACTTAAGCATACTGAACAAATTTATGAACAGATCAGCCGCAGCGCAAAGCATGAAAATCATGAAAAATTAGCTGAATTGAAAGAGCGGATCTCTCTGCTGAAGGAGGTAATCGGACATGCCTAAACATGTGAACGGACAGGAAATCATCCAGCTGTTTGAACAATTTTCACCGAAGGCTTTTGCGGTGGAAGGAGATAAAATCGGCCTGCAGATCGGTACATTGAATAAGCCGGTGAAAAATGTCATGGTGACACTGGATGTTCTGGAACAAACGGTAGATGAAGCCATTGAGAAAAAAGTTGACTTAATTATCGCCCACCATCCGCCGATTTTTCGGCCGCTTAAACAGATCACCACTGATCAGCCTGGCGGAAGACTGATTGAGAAATGTATAAAGCATGATATTGCCGTATATGCGGCTCATACGAATCTTGATGTAGCGGACGGCGGTGTGAATGATCTGCTTGCCGAAGCTCTCGGCCTGACAGACACAGAAGTGCTCGTCCCGACATATTCGGATCCGCTGAAAAAGCTTGCCGTATATGTTCCGAAAGACTATGAAGAAGCTGTAAGAACTGCACTTGGCAACGCCGGAGCGGGACATATCGGCAATTACAGCCATTGCGCGTTCTCCTCTGAGGGAATCGGCAGCTTTAAGCCGCTGGACGGGGCAGAACCGTTTATCGGACAGACGGGAGAACTGGAGCTCGTCCATGAAGTGAGACTTGAGACCGTTTTTCCGGCAAGTATGGAGAAAACCGTCGTAAAAGCGCTGAAAAAAAGCCATCCGTATGAAGAGGTGGCATATGATATTTATCCAGTGGAGCAGTCTCCGCTTGAAAAAGGGCTCGGCCGCATCGGAAAACTTCAGCAAGACATGACGCTTGAAGAGTTTGCTCTGTTTGTGAAAGAAAAGTTTGACGTTAACGGAGTCCGGATGGTCGGAGAGCGAAACAGCAAGGTGAAAAAAGTCGCGGTTCTTGGCGGTGACGGAAATAAATATATTTATCAGGCAAAGCGGAAGGGTGCAGATGTTTACGTGACGGGCGATCTTTATTTCCATGTAGCGCATGATGCGATGATGATGGGGTTAAACGTCGTGGACCCGGGGCATTATGCTGAAAAAATCATGAGAAAAGGCACGGCTGAGAAGCTTACGGCAATGGCCGGGGAGAAAAACTATGATGTGCGCATTTTCGCTTCCGAAACAGATACAAACCCATTTACTTTCTTATAAAAAAACTGAGGCCCCCGGCCTCAGTTTTTTATTTTTACTTTCGGAAGGATTTTTTTTAGCGGCACACTGTGTTCAAGCTGCCATGTCGATTCATCGTTGTGGTCAAACTGCTCTAAAAAGCGGATGACTTCCTTTGTAATCGGTGTCGGTGTTGATGCGCCTGCGGTAACGGCGACGGTATTGACGTCTTTCAGCCATTCGAGCTTCAGTTCACTGATGTCTCCGATTCGGTAGGCTTTTGTTCCGGCGATTTCTTCTGACACTTGAGCCAGTCTGTTGGAGTTATTGCTTTTCGGATCACCGACAACAATGGTTAAGTCCGCTTTTTTTGCCTGCTCTGATACAGCTTCTTGACGAACCTGTGTGGCCAGGCAGATTTCCTGATGGTATTCCACGTACGGGTACTTTTCTTTGACTGATTCCATAATATCGTGGACGTCCCACTGGGACATTGTCGTTTGGTTTGTAACGATTAATTTCTCAGCCTGAATATCGAGATTTCTCACGTCTTCCTCTGTTTCAACGAGATGAACGATTTCAGGAGCGACGCCGACGGCTCCTTCAGGCTCGGGGTGGCCTTTTTTACCGATGTATATGACGTGATAACCTTCAGCTTTTACTTTTCGGATTAAGTCATGTGTTTTCGTGACGTCCGGGCATGTGGCGTCAATCGTAACAAGCCCTTTTTCCTCAGCGGCTTTTCTTACTTCCGGAGATACCCCGTGAGCCGTGAAAATAACGGTTCCTTTTTCCACCTGCTTTAAAATCTCCAGACGGTTTGTGCCGTCAAGCGTGTAAATGCCGTCTTCCTCAAACGCATCTGTGACATGCTTATTATGAACAATCATTCCCAGTATATATATAGGTCTTGGCAGTGTTTTATCGAGTGACGCGTTTTTGGCTATGACCATGGCATCAACAACGCCGTAACAGTAGCCGCGCGGCGATATTTTGATAACGTCCAATGTAGATGTCCTCCTATCAAAAGTGAGTGTAGAGGCAATATAAAAAGCCGTAGTTAAACGGCTCAAATCTTGCATTCTTCTGATCTCATTATAGCTAATCTTTCGTGAGATATCAAAGAATGTTAAATATATAATTTCGGCTTTGATCTGCCCGATGTTCTTTTTGGACGCGGCTGTTCCGCTGAGTCTGCCTGTGCGGCGTCTTTTTCTTTTGAAGCGGATGCTTTTTCAGACGTCTTCTTTGATGTTTTGGATGAGGCGTCTGATTTGTTTTCATCTTCTGTTTCATCTGTTTTTTCAGCTTCATCCTTTTTGTTCTGTTCGTCTGTTTCTTTCGTCTCGTCAGATTCATTCTCGTCATCACTGCTGCTTAATTGGCTGTAAAGCTTCATCATGGCGGGCAGACTCCGTACTAAAGGACCGTACTGCTGAATCATCGGCGTAACCTGCTGCGCCACGCCGAGCACCTTCTGAACGTTGCCGAGCATGCTCGACAGGGATGCCGGACTTGCCAGGTTCTGTATTCCCTGCAGTCCTGCACCTGCTCCTCCGCTGGCCGCCGCCGGTGCCGACGCGGCAGCGCTTCCTCCTCCTGAACCGGGTAAAAAACGGGAAAGCATCCCTTTTAAGCCCCCTCCGCCGCCCGTGCCTGCGTTTCTCAGGCCCGCTCCGGCAATCTGCTGCTGAGGGAAAAGCTGCCGTCCCTGCTGCATTAGCTGCCGTCCCGGCAATGACGGTCTTCCTCCCATCATCATACGCGGATTCATAAACGGCCGTCCCTGCTGCGCCATATTTCTCATCGGCTGCTGTGGAAACATACTTGTACCTCCTTTCTGTCTCTCTGCTATTACAATATGCATCGGAGGGGGCATTTGCTTTTCTGTCTCGAAAACAGGATTCCCCCAAGACATGGTGTTTTTAAGTAAAATCGGTTATAATGTGATGATGGACACAGAATGTGCCGCTTTAAGGAGCTGGGAAAAATGAAAGAAACTAAATTTGATGGATACAACTTAAAACCGTTTATTATAGATGCAGTTCACCGCCTTGGTTTTTATGAACCGACAGATATTCAAAAGCGTCTGATACCTGCCGTACTGAAAAACGAAAGCGTGATCGGGCAGTCCCAGACGGGGACGGGGAAAACCCACGCCTATTTATTGCCAATTTTGAATCGGATTGATCCGGGTTCTGATACGGTACAGGCCGTTATCACGGCACCGACGAGAGAGCTTGCCAATCAGATTCATCAGGAAGCGCTCAAAATTACACAGGGTGCGGAAGACGAGCCGATCCGGACAAAATGCTTCATCGGCGGGACGGACAAGCAAAAATCAATTGATAAGCTGAAAACACAGCCGCATCTGGTCGTCGGAACGCCGGGCCGGATCGCGGATCTGATTAAGGCGCAGGCATTGAACGTCTATAAAGCGCAGTCTCTCGTCATTGACGAAGCTGATCTGATGCTTGATATGGGCTTTTTAGAAGACGTTGATTATATCGGATCGCGTATGCCGGAAGAACTTCAGATGCTTGTGTTCTCAGCTACGATTCCGGAAAAGCTGAAGCCGTTTTTGAAAAAGTATATGGAAAATCCGAAGTACGCGCATGTTGAGCCGAAAAGAATCACAGCCGAAAAGATTGAACATGTGTTGGTTCCTTCTAAACAGCGTGATAAAGACAAACTGCTTTTTGATATGATGTCTCATCTGAATCCTTATCTGGGCATTGTGTTTGCAAATACGAAAAACACGGCTGACCATATTGCGAAATACCTGACTGAAAAAGGAATGAGGGTCGGTCTTCTGCACGGGGGATTAACGCCGCGTGAGCGTAAGAAGGTAATGAAGCAGATTAATGATCTGGAGTTCACTTATGTCATTGCGACAGACCTTGCGGCTAGAGGAATTGACATTAAAGGCGTAAGCCACGTCATCAACTATGAGCTTCCGGATGATCTGGATTTTTATGTTCACCGTGTCGGAAGAACTGCACGCGCCGGTTCATCAGGCCAAGCACTGACCATTTATGAGCTTTCTGACGAAGATGCGCTCGCAAGACTTGAAAAGATGGGCATTGTGTTTGACTATGCGGAGCTTGTAAACGGGGAATGGAAGAAAGGCGATGACCGCCACCGCCGCAAAAAACGCAAAAAATCGGAGAATGAGGCCGACCAAATGGCGAAGCGCCTCGTGAAAAAACCGAAAAAAGTGAAGCCGGGCTATAAAAAGAAAATGGGCTACGAAATGGAAAAGATAAAAAGAAAGCAGAGAAGAAACAAATCTAACAGAGGAAAGTAGGGGAATCGGGTTGCTGAAAATAGGTTCACACGTCTCAATGAGCGGAAAACATATGCTCCTTGCCGCAAGCAAGGAAGCTGTTTCGTACGGGGCGAACACATTTATGATCTATACGGGCGCTCCCCAAAACACGCGCCGCAAAAAAATTGAGGACTTGAATATTGAAGCGGGCCGCGCCCATATGAAGGAAAACGGCATCGATGAGATTGTCGTGCATGCGCCGTACATCATTAACATTGGAAATACGACAAATCCGGCAACATTTGAGCTGGGCGTTGATTTTCTGCGTTCTGAAATTGAAAGAACGGCAGCGATCGGCGCGAGACAGATCGTGCTTCATCCAGGGGCGCATGTCGGAGCCGGGGCTGAGACAGGCATCAAAAAAATCATTGAAGGTTTAAACGAAGTGATTGTTCCCGGGCAAAACGTGCAGATTGCGCTGGAGACAATGGCGGGCAAAGGATCAGAATGCGGGAGAAGCTTTGAAGAGCTGGCCGAGATCATTGCGGGAGTCACGCATAATGAACATCTATCCGTCTGCTTTGACACTTGCCACACCCATGACGCCGGGTATGATGTCGCTAATGATTTTGACGGTGTTCTTAACGAGTTTGATAAAATCGTCGGCATCGATCGGATAAAAGTCCTTCATGTTAACGACAGTAAAAATATTAAAGGCGCCCGGAAAGACCGCCATGAAAATATCGGGTTCGGAGAGATCGGTTTTGACGCTCTGCAGTACATCGTTCATCACGAGCAGCTTGCCGATATTCCGAAAATCCTCGAAACACCGTATGTAGGTGAAGACAAGAAAAATAAGAAGCCGCCGTACCGTTTTGAAATCGAAATGCTGAAAGAAAAGCAGTTTGATAAGGAGCTTCTTGAAAAAATATCAGCTCAATAAGAAAGAAAGGAGGGGCGGGTGTCCCTCCTTTTTTACCCTGAGAATTGATTGAAAAGTTCGTCAACTTTCCGCGCCGTTTCTTTTGAAGTTATCGTTTCCACTTTTTTCAGCAGGCGCAGCCGCTCCTGTTCATCAAAAATATTGATGTTTTTTCCGTGCATCAGAGCCGCTACCTCAGCCGCTTGACTTCTTGTAATGCTGATCCCGTATTGCTTGGAATATTTCAGCAGATCGTCCGCAGTGACTTGATTGAGCCGCTGCAAAATAATTCTTTGTATTAAAATCATCGATACTTTCACCTCTTTAGACATAATGTATTGAGCAGATCATTAAACTGTTACAGCTTTTAATGGTAAAATGAAGTTGCTTACTGTTTAAAATAGTTATTATAGGAAAGGAGATTTTATGACCCCAAATAAACAGCATAAAAGAGAATCATTTTTACACTTTATCTTCAGGGTCATTATGATTCTGATCGGGGCGGGTTCAGCCGCCGTAAGTATTGAATTGTTTCTGGTCCCTAATAATTTTATCGACGGAGGCATTATCGGTGTTTCATTAATTTTAGACCACCTCTTTATGTCCAATCCCCTCCTCAATTTTGCCTTATTCGTTGTGTTACTCAACATTCCATTTATGATTTTCGGATATAAATATATCGGAAAAACATTTCTCATCTCTACTGTTATCGGAATCGTCGGTTTAGCGCTGATTGAATCCTCATTGCACCATGTGGAGGCCATTACGACCCAGCCTATTTTGGCGACGGTATTCGGGGGGCTTTTGCTCGGTTTCGGGGTAGGCCTTGTCATCCGAAACGGAGGCTCGATGGACGGTACTGAAATCCTCGGTATCCTTCTCACGAAAAAGCTGCCCTTTTCAGTCGGGGAATTCGTTATGCTCATCAATGTGTTTATTTTCATTTGGGCCGGTTTTGTGTTCGGTCCGGAGCAGGCAATGTATTCTTTCATGACTTATTATATTGCCATGAAAACGATTGACGCGGTCATCCAGGGGCTTGATGAAACAAAAGCGGTCATTATTGTTGCAGAGCAATATGCTGAGATCTCAGATGCTATATTGCACCGGCTTGGGCGGGGAACCACCAAACTTCAGGGTAAAGGCGGATATACGGATGAAACCAAAGAAGTCATTTACGCGGTCGTGACAAGGCTTGAAGTGACTAAATTGAAATCCATTGTGTTTGAAATTGATAAAAACGCCTTTATTACGATCATGAATACCCATGAAACGAGGGGCGGTAAGTTCAAAACCGCGATTCACTAGGCTTTCATTTACTTTTCATCATTTTATAGGTATAATTTGATACATCATAAGAAAATGGCCTGCTGTTCAGACAGCTGCCATTTTCTTTTTGGAGCGATACCGTGTTGTAAAGGGGAGGTCCTCATGAACGTACAAGAAGCGTTGAACCTGCTGAAAGAAAAAGGGTATAAATATACGAGTAAGCGAGAAGACATGCTGCAGCTTTTTGCTGATTCTGATAAATATCTGACCGCCAAAAACGTGCTTGCCGCATTAAATGACGACTATCCGGGTCTGAGCTTTGATACCATATACAGAAATCTTTCGTTATATGAAGAACTCGGCATTTTGGAAACGACGGAGCTTTCCGGAGAAAAACTGTTCCGTTTTACATGCTCTTATACCCATCATCATCACCATTTTATCTGTTTAACCTGCGGGAAAACGAAGGAAATTGAGTCCTGTCCGATGGATAAGCTGCACGATGATTTGGAAGGGTATGAAATCAGCGGCCATAAGTTTGAAATTTACGGCACCTGTCCGGCGTGCCGATAAAAAACCTCCTGCTTATACAGGAGGTTTTTTTCAGCTTTTGACATGCTGAAAGCTATGTTTGTTTTTATTAATCCAGGCGACGGCTTCAAGCCAATTCTGCACCCTGATAATATTGGAATCGATGGGGAGCTGATTATATGGGGAGTTAAAAAGGATAACCGGAATGCCTGCTTCTTTTGCGATCATTGTCGCATTGCCGTGGTGATCTTCGAAAAATAAATCAATGCCGTGTTTTTTGACGGCTTCCACTTTGTGATGGCCTCCGACAAGCTCAATGTGATCGTAATGAATGTCCCGGTTTGCAAACCAGTCCAGCGTAACATCTTCTAAGTGGCCGCGTCTTGCCGTAATGTAGATCAGACGGTGCTCTTCTTTCAGTCCGTCCAGTGCCTGCTTGGCAAATTCCGCGAGCTTCGCTTCTTTATATATGGCTGCTTCATGAACGTTCATCCATTCCCAAAATTCCTCGTCTGTAATGTTCAAAAGCTTCGTCAGATCATAATCAGTCATATCATCCAAGGTAATGGAAAGATGAAATGAGCGGTTTAAATAAGGGACAAATGTATCCTGTGCCGTAACTGTGCCGTCAATATCTATACCTAACCGTAACATGTCCACACTCCTATAAATTCATCCCTTCAAGTGTAACATAAACAATTAACAATACCAGAAAAGTTTAGCAAACATGAATCCGTAAAAAACGCGGAAACTAAAAAAGCTCCTTTCATAAAAGAAAAAGGGGGAATTGAAGGTGGCATACGATTACGAAAATCGAAAAGGCAACGACTACTATGTGGATCATGGATCGGAAGGAACCGATATCACGCGTGATGTTTATTCAGAAGAAACAGCGGCCGAAATTTCAGAGCCATATCGTGCTTCTGACCGGGCAGCAGACCGTGATGATAACCGGGACGGAGTAAGTGAAGGCCGGGGGATAGGGTATGCAGCATTGGCTATTTCTATCATTTCCCTGTTTGTGCTCCCTGTTTTATTAGGGGCATGCGGCATTATCGTCGGCTATATCGCCAGAAGAAGAGGAGCAGGCGCTTTAGGCGGATGGGCGATGGGAATCGGTATTGTTTCCCTTGTCCTCGGCATCTTCATTACACCGTTTTTTTAACACAACGCAAAAAAAAGCTTGGCGGAATATCCGTCAAGCTTTTTGTGTTTCTTGTTCTGCTTTTGCTTTTTCCGCTTCAAGCTTTGCGTAGTGTTCTTCTGCCAGCTTGTCGATTTCTTTTTTCAGCTCTTCGACCATGGTTTCTTCAGGGACTTTGCGGACGATTTGGCCTTTGCGGAAAAGAAGTCCTTCGCCGCGCGCGCCGGCAATCCCGATATCAGCTTCTCTTGCTTCGCCCGGTCCGTTAACGGCACATCCGAGAACGGCTACTTTAATCGGCGCTTTGACTTTAGAAATGTATTCTTCCACTTCATTTGCGATGCTGATGAGATCAATTTCGATCCGTCCGCATGTCGGGCATGAAATAAGCGTAGCCGCGTTTGAAGCAAGACCGAATGATTTCAGCAGTTCTCTGGCTACTTTTACTTCTTCAACCGGGTCGGCGCTCAGAGAGATCCGGAGCGTGTTTCCGATTCCTTTGCTTAAAATCGCTCCGAGTCCGGCCGCGCTTTTTACCGTTCCGGCAAACAGCGTGCCCGATTCTGTAATTCCGAGGTGGAGCGGATAATCAAATGCTTTTGATGCTTTTTCGTATGCTTCTATGGCTAGATTGACGTCAGACGCTTTCATGCTGACGATGATGTCGTGAAAGTCAAGGTCTTCCAGGATTTTGATATGATGAAGCGCACTCTCAACCATCCCGTCAGCAGTCGGATAGCCGTATTTTTCTAAAATGCGTTTTTCCAAAGAACCCGCGTTTACGCCGATCCGGATCGGAATTCCTTTTTCCTTCGCTGCTTTTACGACGGCTTCCACTTTTTCGCGGCGGCCGATGTTTCCCGGGTTGATTCTGATTTTGTCGGCCCCGCCCTCAATTGCTTTTAATGCAAGCTTGTAGTCAAAATGAATATCGACAACGAGAGGGATGGAAATTTGTTTTTTGATGTCGGCAATCGCGTTAGCGGCGCGTTCGTCCGGACATGCCACCCGGACAATTTGGCAGCCGGCTTCGGCTAAACGGTTGATTTCCGCAACTGTTGCTTCTACGTCGTGTGTTTTGGTCGTCGTCATACTCTGAATGACGACTTCGTTATTTCCGCCTATTGTTAAAGGTCCCACTTTGACGGGACGCGTTTTTGTACGATGTGTGATTTCACTCACTTGTCAATCGCTCCTTAATTGTAGTTACCGCTTTTGCAGGCTGAGCCTTTTACATGTCAGGCAACTTCTATTTACATGTTATATTGTAACAGTGTATTTGCCGAACTGACAAGAAATTAACGTTTAATTGCGGTAGACGGGGAATTTATAAGCGGTGCCTGCCTGAATTGCGTTTGCTTTTACATTCGGATTCAGCGCTTCAAAATCTTGCGCAATATCATCTGGCGCTTTATGTGCGCCGACTATCGACATCACCGTATCGCCTTTTTTGACCGTAACCGTTCTGTATGAAGATTCCTGTCGGGCTGGCTGTGCCGCCGCTGCGTATGCTGGAAGGTCTTGAGAAGGGATCGTGCCGATTTTAAGATCGTAAAAGATAATGAATATCACAAATAAACTGCCGAATACAAAAGTAAGCCGCTTCATTCCAACCGCCTCCCGCATACATTTTTACTTCATTGTATGCTTGTCCCATTTTGTTCATGACAAAAAAGAAGACCGCCGGGGGCAGTCTTTGTTACACAGCTGTTTTTCTTGGCGGTATCTCTTTTAAGACGAGGAAAAGGATGATAAAGTTTACAAACCAATTCACTAAAAATTCACTCGGCACTGTAATAACAAGCGCGCGCATGATCGTAAAGAATATGGTCGAAAGTGTAATGGAATAAGCCGAAAGCTTCCAGAGCTGCTGGTAATTCAATGTCTTTCTTTGCGCATTTTTCAATATCAGTCCGATGACGGCGAGAAATGATACTTCAATGAATTTTCCGGCCGCTGTCATGATGAACAGCAGAACGGACAGGACGGTGACGATCATTGTTTTATTTTGGTTTAATGCTGATATGATTTCTTTTTTTGTGATATCAGCAGGCATCAGCGAATAATTCATTTCTGTCGCCTGTCCGTCTACAGCAAGCACCATTTTATTTTTCAAAATGCCGATCGCATTTTGTTTGGCCGCTATTTGTTTCGCGCCGTAAGCATCTGTCGGATCAAACACGATGACGAACCCGTTCGCTTCCGTTTCCTTAGAGGCGGACGCTTTCGTCTGCAATTCTCCGTTTGAAATGCTGAAATCAGGGAAATCTTTCTTTAACACGGTTTTGAAACCGTTCATTGAGTTTACGGTGCCGGAGCAAAGGTAATAAGCGCTTGGCAGCGTAAAAAGGACAGACAGCAAAAATACATAAAGGATCGCTTTTCCTATCCCCTGAAACCGTGTTTTTGCAATATCTGCCGGAGAGTATGTACTTTTCAATAAAGCCGTAAATATGTTCAACATCTTCACTTCCTAGCCTAAACTGGTATATGTTGCTTATTGTATCGTTCACAGGGGATGAACACAAGTGAGAGTATTTAAAGCGGTGATAAGGAATCATACATAATAAGATAAAGCGGGAAGCGGTGATCGCCCGCAAAACAAAGGAGGGTGTTTTTGTTATGAGTGTTTTGTATTGGCTGATGATCATTGCGGTCTTCGTCATTGCTTTTATCGGGCTTGTATATCCGGTGATTCCAAGCGTTATTTTTATTGTGGCCGGTTTTCTTCTCTACGGATTTTTGTTTTCCTTCAGTCCTTATTCTTACCTGTTTTGGCTCATTGAGGCGGTATTTGCCGCCGTTTTATTCGCAGCTGACTATGTGTCAAATTTACTTGGCGTTAAAAGGTACGGAGGAAGCAGGGCGGCAATCTGGGGAAGCACGATCGGATTATTGATCGGGCCCTTCGTTATTCCCGTGGCGGGCATTATATTAGGCCCGTTTATCGGTGCTCTCTGCGCTGAGGTGTTTGTTCATCAAAAGGATATCAAGTCTGCGGCAAAAGTGGGGCTCGGCTCGTTAATCGGCTTTTTAACAAGCGTGGCGGCAAAAGGCGTCATTCAGCTCTTTATGATCGGGTATTTCTTATGGACGGTGCTTTAGAAAGGTTTAATTTCGGCCGTGAACGGATAAAGTGTAATATGTCTGCTGGAATCGCCGGATTGTGAGCTTTTTCATTGATTACCACGCTTTCTTTTGTTACATTGAGATTAGAAAAGTTCGCGTTAAGCGGCATTTCAGTACATATATTTAAAGGAGGAAAAAATTATGGCTTACAAACTTCCAGAATTGCCTTACGCTTATGATGCTTTAGAACCTCATATCGATAAGGAAACGATGACGATTCACCATACGAAGCACCATAACACATACGTGACAAACCTCAACAAAGCGATCGAAGGATCAGCGCTTGCAGAGAAATCTGTAGATGAGCTTGTTGCTGATTTGAACGCAGTGCCGGAGGACATCCGCACGGCAGTCCGCAACAATGGCGGCGGACATGCAAACCACTCTTTATTCTGGACTCTTTTATCTCCGAACGGCGGAGGCGAACCGACTGGTGAGCTTGCTGAAGAGATCAAAAGCACGTTCGGAAGCTTCGATCAATTTAAAGAAAAATTCGCGGCAGCAGCTGCAGGCCGTTTCGGTTCAGGCTGGGCTTGGCTCGTTGTAAACAACGGCAAACTTGAAATTACAAGCACGCCAAACCAAGATTCACCGCTTTCAGAAGGTAAAACACCTGTTCTCGGCCTTGATGTTTGGGAGCACGCGTACTACCTGAACTACCAAAACCGCCGTCCTGATTACATTTCAGCTTTCTGGAATGTTGTGAACTGGGATGAAGTTGCCCGTCTTTACAGCGAAGCAAAATAATTGAGTTGAATGATCACAAGGTCTCCCGCGGGAGGCCTTGTTTTTTTATTGACTTTGATTCCTTTTACATATCTCAGTTTGAGTGAGACAAACTAATGTGTAGTAAAGGGGAGTCAATGATGAGCAAAATAAAAAAAATTATCGGCGACATCGAAATAAATAAAGGGCTGCTGCTGTTATTGACGATTGGCGGCCTTTACTCATTGGGCATCGCGCTGTCAAATACATTTGTCAACGTGTATTTGTGGAAGCAGTCGGGAAAATTTATTGATTTGGCCATATACAATTTGTCGGTCGTGACGATGCAGCCGGTTACCTTTCTGCTGGCTGGCCGGCTGGCTAAAAAAATTGACAGGGTGTTTATTCTAAGGTTCGGCGTTATCTTTTTGGCCGCTTTTTATTTAAGTGTGCTGCTTGCCGGAGAAACTGCGGCTTCCCGTCTCGTTTTGATAGGGGCCGTGCTCGGAGTTGGATACGGCTTTTACTGGCTGGCTTTTAATGTGCTGACTTTCGAAATCACGGAACCGGAAACGAGAGATTTTTTTAACGGGTTTTTAGGCATTTTGTCTTCATCGGCGGGTATGATCGGTCCGATTGTGGCCGGATATGTCATTTCAAGACTTGAAAACAATACGGGTTATACAATCATTTTCAGCCTGTCGCTCGGCTTATTTGCCCTTGCCGTGGTCATGAGCTTTTTCCTGAAGCGGAGGGAGTCGAAAGGCCGGTTTATGCTGAAAAAAGTTTTTGATGAGCGCCACACGAATCTGAATTGGCGCCGGATTACCAACGCGCACTTTTTTCAAGGCTTGAGAGAAGGGATTTTTGTTTTTTTAATCAGCGTATTTGTATTCATTGCGACAAACAGTGAGCTGGCGCTCGGAACATTCGGTCTCGTCAATTCCGCGGTTTCTTTTTTTGCCTATTATTTTGCATCAAGGCTCATCAAAAAAAGAGCGCGGAAAAAGGCGATTCTTATCGGCGGATTGATCTTGTACGGCGCCCTGTTTCTCATAATTTTTAAAATGAGCTTCACGACGCTCCTTTTGTACGGAGTGTTTATTGCGATCGGCTATCCAGTTCTGCTCGTGCCGTATGTCTCGCTTACATATGATGTGATAGGCCGGGCGCGGCTTGCCAGAAAAGCCAGAATTGAATACATTGTGCTCAGGGAGTTATTTTTAAATGCGGGCCGGATCGTTTCCATCCTTTGTTTCCTTGTCATCGTTACATTGTTCAAGGAAAAAGTGGGAATACCGGCGGCGCTCGTGCTGCTCGGAGCCGGGCATCCGCTGATTTATTACTTTATAAAAGACATCAAACTGGATACGGAAACTTCGGATGAAACAGTAGAAGAAGACCGACAAAAACAGGCGGCGGAACCGAATTTTATAAAAGGAGAAAGATAAAAGGGTTATCTGTAGAAAAATATCGAAAAAACCTTTAGAATGAAAAATGGCACCTGAACAGAAGGTGTCATTTCTTTCTGTAAATAAGAAAAGGTGATGTCATGAGGAGAAATAAAAAGAAAATAGCTGTAAACAAAGAAAAGAAAAAATCACTGCCGATCCGGCTTAATTTTTTGTTTTTGGCCGCGTTTCTTATTTTCACTTGGATTATCGTCGAGCTTGGCATCAAGCAGATAGTTCAGGGTGATGATTATAAAAACGCCGCTAATAAGCAGGAGGAGTCTGATGTCAGCACGGCGGTTCCGAGAGGGAAAATTTACGACCGGAACCTAAATCCCATCGTAACGAATAAAGCATTAAATGCGATTACATATACACGTTCAGCCTCAACCACCCAGGCGCAGCGTTTGAAAATCGCAAAAAAACTGTCGGGTATGATTAAGGTAAGCACCAAAAAGGTGACTGAGCGGGATAAAAAAGACTATTGGATGTTAACGAGGCCTGGTGAAGCGAAAAAACTGATTACGGCCGAAGAAAAGCAAAAAGCTGAAGACAAAAAACTGTCTGACGATGATTTATATCAGCTTCAGCTGAAACGCATCACAGACAAACAGCTGAATGAGCTCACTTCAAAAGACATGCAGATCCTTGCGATCAAAAGGCAGATGGATTCAGGCTACTCCCTGACGCCTCAATACATCAAAAATGAAGGGGTGTCGGCAAAAGAAATGGCCGTCGTCAGCGAACATTTAGATGAACTGCCGGGAGTTGACGTGACGTCTGACTGGGAACGGTCTTATCCTTATAAAAGCCTGATCCGGACATTGCTCGGCAGTGTATCCAGTTCGAACGAAGGTCTTCCGTCCAACCTGCTGGATCACTATCTGTCACTCGGCTACAGCCGGAATGACAGGGTCGGAAAAAGCTATTTAGAATATCAATATGAAAGCCTGCTGCAGGGTCAAAAAGAGAAAGTGCAGAACTTAACCGACTCATCCGGAAATGTCACGGGCAGCAAAGTGATTTCAAAAGGACAGGCCGGCAAAGACCTTGTTTTATCCATTGATATGGACCTGCAGAAATCCGTTGAAAAAATCATTGAGAAAAATTTAAGATCGGCAAAAGCGAGACCGAGCACGAAGCTTCTTGATCGGGCCTTCGTCGTCATGATGAACCCGAAAAACGGAGAAGTGCTGACGATGGCCGGCAAACAGATTACGAATGACCATGGAAAGTACAAAATTAATGATTATGCCCTCGGCGCAATGACTTCCTCCTACGCAATGGGATCGGCGGTCAAAGGAGCGACGGTGTTGACCGGACTGCAGACGGGCGCGATTAATTTGAACACCGTTTTCCAGGATGAACCTATGTATTTCAAGGGAAGCAAAAACCCGAAAAAATCATGGACGAATTTAGGTCCCGTAGATATCCAAAAAGCGCTTCAGGAATCGTCAAACGTGTTCATGTTCAAAACGGCGATTGCCGTCGGTAAAGGGGAATACAAAAAAGGCCAGTCCCTGCCGCTTGATATGAAGGCATTCGATACTTTCAGATACTACTTCAATCAGTTCGGACTCGGAGTTAAGACGGGGATTGATCTTCCGAATGAAGCGACCGGGTACCAAGGGTCACAGCGAATTTCCGGTCTTCTGTTAGACTTTGCCATCGGACAGTATGATACGTTTACACCGCTGCAAATGGCGCAGTATGTATCTACAATTGCCAATGGAGGCTATCGTTTGAAGCCTCAGCTTGTAAAAGAGGTCAGGCAGCCTGATTCGAAAAAAGGAATCGGAGCCGTTGTAGAGTCTGTTCAGCCCCAAGTACTGAACAAGATTGATATGAATAATGCAGACATTAAAGAAGTGCAGGCAGGTTTCAGACGTGTCATGACAAAAGGGACAGCCGCAACTGATTTTGCGACGGCGACATACAGTCCTGCCGGTAAAACGGGTACGGCGCAATCTTTCTATGACGGTCCGGACAAATCAGAGACGGGTGAAGGAACGTATAATACGACTCTTGTCGCTTATGCACCTGCGGATAATCCGGAAGTGGCTATTTCTGTAGTCGTTCCTTGGGCCTATATTGATTACAGCGATCGATATTCGATTACGAATGATATAGGAAGAGCAGCTCTGGACAAATACTTTGAGCTGAAAAAGAAACAAGAAGATAATAATACGAAGCAGAAAAACGAAGATAAAATTCAGGAAGACGCTGAAAACGGCAATACAAATCACTAACAGAAAAACGCTCACAACTTGTGAGCGTTTTTTTTATACAAAAAAACATCCGGATTTACAAAACCTTAACACTTGATTTATACGCATTTTACAAGAACCCTTTACTCTAGACCTGTAGGACAAATTACACATTAAATGCAGGGGGAATTCAGGAAATGAAAAAAAACAAATGGATGCTTATGCTTCTGATGGCTGCTGTTATGATTGTTGCTGCAGCATGCGGAAATGCAAAGGAAAGCGGCAAGACAGACAGTCAATCTGCAAGTGAGGATAAAAAAGCATCAGGTTCTTTAACTATTTCTGGTTCATCAGCCATGCAGCCGTTAGTACTGGCAGCGGCGGAAAAGTTTATGGAAAAACATCCGGATGCTGATGTGCAGGTGCAAGCGGGAGGTTCAGGAACAGGTCTTTCGCAAGTGTCTGAAGGGGCAGTGCAAATCGGCAACTCAGATGTCTTTGCTGAAGAAAAAGAAGGCATTGATGCAAAAGCCCTAAAAGACCACCGAGTCGCGGTAGTGGCGATGGCGGCTGCGGTCAACCCCGGTGCGGGCGTAAAGGATATAACCAAAAAACAGCTGACAGACGTCTTTACAGGCAAAATTAAAAACTGGAAAGAGCTTGGCGGTAAAGATCAAAAAATTACACTTGTGAACCGTCCTGATTCATCAGGAACGCGCGCTACGTTCGTCAAATATGCGCTTGACGGAGCAGATCCTGCAGAGGGCATCACAGAGGATTCCTCCAATACAGTCAAAAAAATCATTGCGGAAACGCCGGGAGCAATCGGTTATCTGGCATTCTCTTATATAAACGATGACAAAGTAACGCCTTTATCGATCGGAGGCATCAAACCGGAAGAGAAAAACGTCGTCACAGGCGAGTATCCGATTTGGGCTTACGAGCACTCTTATACGAAAGGTGAAGCGTCAGGCCTTACAAAAACGTTTCTTGACTATATGAACAGCGATGAAGTACAGAAAAGTATCGTAAAAGATCAAGGCTACATTCCGATCTCTGATATGAAAGTCACACGTGACGCAAACGGCAAGCAAAGCTGAGGGGAGGGCGGGCTCCCCGCCTCTTCTTCCTTATAGGAGTGTAAACAAATGATAAATCACAGAGAAAAAGAGTCTGTAAGCGAACGCTTAATAAGCTCAAAACAAAACAGGCAAATGGATGAAGTCCGCGGAAGGGTGATTGTGTCTGTGTGTGCCGCGATTATCATTGCGGCATCAGCGGCGATCACAATTTTTCTCGGCATAAAGGGGCTGCAATCTTTTTTTGTAAATGGTGTAAGCCCGATTGAGTTCTTAACAAGTCTGAATTGGAATCCAACCCAGGCAAAACCTGAGTTCGGCGCGCTGCCTTTTATTTTCGGATCATTTGCGGTCACGGTTCTGTCCGCTCTGATCGCAGCGCCCCTCGGAATTGCGGGTGCCGTGTTTATGACGGAAATTGCGCCGACTTGGGGAAAAAAGGTGCTGCAGCCGGTAATTGAGCTGCTTGTCGGCATTCCGTCCGTCGTTTATGGATTCATAGGTCTTACAGTATTGGTTCCGTTTATCGGCTCATTTAAATCAAGCGGAACGGGTCACAGCCTTCTGGCGGGGACGATCGTACTCTCGGTAATGATTCTGCCGACTGTTACATCGATTTCCGCTGATGCGCTTGCGTCACTTCCGAAACATCTTCGCGACGGTTCATACGCGCTTGGTGCGACGAGGTGGCAGACAATCAGAAAGGTGCTTATCCCGGCGGCGTTTCCGACATTGCTGACCGCCGTCGTGCTCGGGATGGCAAGAGCGTTCGGAGAAGCACTCGCCGTACAGATGGTTATCGGAAATACAAAGCTTCTGCCGGAAAGCCTGCTTGATACGGCGGGAACATTAACGACGATTATTACGTTAAACATGGGCCATACCACATACGGCAGTATTGAAAATAATACGTTATGGTCTATGGGGCTTGTTCTTCTTATCATGTCGTTTCTGTTTATATTGCTCATACGCTACTTGTCATCTAGGAGGAAAGTGTAATGAACCGGAAAATAACGGATAAATTGGCCACCGGTGTATTCGGGTTATGCGCCGCTGTAATCGCGGCGATTTTGGCAGGATTGTTTTTGTACATTCTTATTCACGGCGTCTCTGAAATCTCCTTGCATTTTCTTACGTCAAAATCGAGCGCCATTGCGTCAGGCGGCGGAATACGGGATCAGCTTTTTAACTCCTTTTACATTCTGTTTATCACCATGCTGATCACGATACCGCTTGGAGTGGGGGGCGGCGTCTTCATGGCTGAATATGCGCCCCAAAATAAAATCACTAATTTTATCAGAACGTGTATTGAGGTGCTGTCTTCGCTTCCGTCCATTGTCATCGGGATGTTCGGCATGCTGATGTTTGTAAACCTGACCGGATGGGGTTACACGATTATCGGGGGCGCGCTCGCATTAACGGTCTTTAACCTTCCCGTTATGGTCCGGGTGACGGAAGGCGCGCTCACTGCAGTTCCTAAGGAGCTGAAAGAAGCTTCTCTCGCTTTAGGCGTATCGAGATGGCATACCGTCAAAACGGTGCTGGTTCCGAGTGCGGTTCCTTCGATTTTAACCGGAGCCATTCTCGCATCCGGAAGAGTATTTGGAGAAGCGGCCGCATTGTTATTTACAGCGGGACTGACAACGCCGCGGCTGAACTTTACGGATTTGAACCCGTTTTCTGAATCATCTCCTTTCAACATTTTCAGGCCGGCTGAGACGCTGGCGGTTCATATATGGAGTGTCAATACGCAGGGAATCATCCCTGACGCCGAAGCGATTGCAAACGGCGGCTCCGCGGTGCTGGTGATTTCGGTGCTCTTGTTTAACCTTTGTGCAAGATGGCTCGGATCTGTCATTTATAAAAAGCTTACGGCAAATTAATCGGAAAGAGGCGAAAACATGATTGATCACATCATCAGGGAACAAGCGGAACAGACAAAGCGTTCGCCGGAGTCTTCAATTTTGGAAGTGAAGCATTTATCAATTTATTACGGTGACAAACAAGCGGTTAAAGATGTGAACATGAATATTGAAAAACATGCGGTGACGGCTCTGATCGGTCCGTCCGGCTGCGGGAAATCAACATTTTTGAGACAGATTAACAGAATGAACGATGCCATCCCTTCGGCAAGAAGCGAGGGAGAGATCCTTTATGAAGGGCTGAATATTTTGGGGGAAGCGATTAATGTCGTGTCTCTCAGACGGGAGATCGGTATGGTGTTTCAAAAACCGAATCCGTTCCCGAAATCCATTTACAATAACATCACACATGCGCTGAAGTATGCGGGGGACCGCAGGAAAGCCGTTTTGGATGATGCGGTCGAGGAAAGCTTAACGAAGGCGGCGCTTTGGGAGGAAGTCAAAGACCGGCTTCATTCATCGGCTCTTTCGTTATCAGGCGGCCAGCAGCAGCGTCTTTGTATCGCCCGTACGCTTGCGATGAAACCTGCCGTGCTACTTTTAGATGAACCGGCCTCAGCTCTGGACCCTATTTCAAACGCCAGAATCGAGACGCTTTTGACAGAACTGAAAAAAGATTATTCGATTATTATCGTTACGCATAACATGCAGCAGGCACTTAGGGTGTCTGACCGAACGGCTTTCTTTTTAAACGGGGAAGTGGTGGAATACGGGCAGACAGAACAAATTTTCACGAGTCCTAAAGCGCAAAAGACAGATGACTACATTAACGGAAAGTTCGGATAGGGGGAAGGACTGTGAGCCTTGTGAAGGAAGCGGTGCACACACAGAATTTATTTGATATTCACGGCATGAACGTATGGTACGGAGCCCACCAGGCTTTAAAAGACATTACGATCGGTTTTGAGGAGCGGAAGGTAACTGCGATCATCGGTCCGTCCGGCTGCGGGAAATCCACTTTTATTAAAACATTAAACTTAATGCTGCAAATGGCCCCGAATGTCAAAGTGACAGGCGACATGATCTATAACGGGCGCAATCTGCTGAAAGAAAAGACGGATGCGGCAGAATTAAGAAAACAGATCGGTATGGTGTTTCAAAAAGGCAATCCGTTTCCCCAGTCAATATTTGAGAATGTCGTGTATGGTCCGAGAATTCACGGCGAAAAAAATAAAAAGAAACTGCTTGAAATCGCCGAGGAATCTTTAAAGGCAGCTGCGCTCTGGGATGAAGTGAAAGACCGCCTTCACCAGCAGGCGCTTTCACTGTCAGGCGGTCAGCAGCAGCGGCTGTGCATCGCAAGGGCGCTCGCCACAAAACCGGACGTCCTTCTGATGGATGAACCGACGTCCGCTCTTGATCCCGTGTCCACGCGGAAAATAGAAGAGCTGATTTTGACATTGAAAGAAAAGTATACAATCGTCATTGTGACGCACAACATGCAGCAGGCTGCGAGGGTCTCTGATCAAACCGCGTTTTTTTATATGGGCGAACTGGTAGAGTGGGGCGATACGGGCAAAATATTTTCTCAGCCGGATCATCAAAAAACACATGATTATATCACCGGAAAATTTGGATAAAAAAACGGGCCCGGCCATTGACCGGGTCCGTTTTATACTGCCTATTAAAAAAGCCTGCCGGCCGTATCCATCTGAATGGACGATGCCTGCAAGCTTTTTTAGCGGGTTAATGTTTTGACGATTTTTTTAAAGCTCATATCTGAGTCGACTTTGAAATGGCCGGCGCGGATTTCTTTATGGTAGCCTGCGTCAATGACGTAATCATTAAAGTCCTTCGCTGAAGGAATAATCCCTTCTTTTTCAAGAATGGATGACACATCAGCAGTGCTCATTCCGTCTTTAATCGTCAGTTTGTATGTTACTTTTTTCTTTTTGGCGTCTGTGTTTTGGTCGTTGTTTAACGATTTTTCTTTAGAATCAAGCAGTTTTTGATAGTCATCCCGGTTGACGGAGACTTTTTGCTGATCGTCGAGGTAGCTGTTTACTTCTTTTTCTGTCAATGCTGTTTTTTCGGTTTTAACGGCGGCTGCCTGGTCATGGTCAGTCAAATAGAAGACAGCAGCGAGAACGGCCGTCGCTAAAATCATGCCTGCTGCAAAAGCCTGAATGCCCCGTTTTGTCATACGAGCACCTTCTCATTATCTTTAATAATGGTATTGACGTCCTCGACAGATACGTGCTCCGCTTTTGCGATGGCTTCCGCAGACATTCCGTTGTTATATTTTGAAATGATTTGTTTGGCGATTTTTTGGTTAATGCCGCTGCTTTTGGCTTTGCGGATCACGAGGTTGGTTTCCAGCAATTCTTCTTCAAGCACCGTCATTTTCTTTTTCAGCTTGTAAATTTCCTGCATGGCGGAAAGCTGAAGCGTTTCAAGCTCCTGTTCCACGTCTTTCATCGGATCTCTTTGAGAATATGAGAATGCAATAAGCGCTATACTGACGATAAACAACGCAATAATAGCAATTTCCACGTTTCATCACCTTCTATTATTAATTTGCCCTTCTTTTTTATACCATAAAACGCCGCCATTCTAAAGGAAATAGAGAAAAAAACGGAATTTTGTCGGGAAATCTTTTTTATTCGGGGAGCAAACGGTTATTTCTCTATAGATTTCGTATCAGAAAGTCCTTTTTTGTCCTGTTTCGTCATATTTTCCCTTCATCTGACGCAAGCTCATTCAGAGGATCAGAAGCATAAACTGATGTTTTCTGCACTTAAACAACATTTCATGTAAATCACTCTAGCATTCCGTCCATTATAGTGGTATTATATATAAGTCTGAATAAGTAAATGATATTTAGTTTGGAGGGAAAATAATGCGCGTTAATATTACTTTGGCTTGCACTGAATGTGGTGAGCGTAACTATATTTCTAAAAAGAACAAACGCAACAATCCGGACCGCGTTGAATTTAAAAAATATTGCCCACGTGATAAAAAATCTACGTTACACCGTGAAACAAAATAAGCTGTTTAAAACAGCGGAAAAAGCTGGAGCTTTCAATAAAGTTCTGGCTTTTTTGTCTTTCAGGGAGGTTTGAGAAACGTGAAAGCACAAATCAGAACCGCTATCAAAGCAAAGCTTTCTGACATGACAGAAAGTGAATGGGAGAAAAAATGCCGCAGCATGCGTGAAACGCTGTTTTCTTTAAAAGAATGGAAACAGGCCCGCGTGATCGCCGTTACCATCTCGACACGCCTGGAAATTCCGACACAGCCGATTATTGAACAGGCCTGGAAAGAGAAAAAACAAGTCTGTATCCCAAAATGCTTTCCGCAGACGGGAGCGATGGAGTTCCGTACATTTTCTGCGTATGATCAGCTGGAAACCGTATATGCGGGCCTCAGTGAACCGATCGAGAGCCTGACGGAAAAAGCCGCCCAAAATGACATTGACCTTGTGATTGTGCCCGGCGTGGCTTTTGACCGGGAAGGCTTCAGAATCGGATACGGCGGAGGATATTATGATCGGTACCTGTCCGGTTATAAAGGCCGTACCGTGTCGCTTCTCTTTGACTGTCAGCTGACAGACCGCATTCCCCGCATGCCCCACGATATTCCGGTCGATATGATCGTGACTGAATCTGAAACCATCGCTTAATCGCATAAAAAACTTCTTGCACCGGAATAATTCTCGCTGTTTGACAAACGATAGGGGCAGGAGGGATAAGATGAAAAAATTGTTGATCTACTCATTATGCGCCGTATCTGTTTTAGCCGTTTACCAAAACCGCTACCGTCTGATGAACAGCGTGCTCAGCCAGCCGGGGATCAGACGGTCATTCATTCATTTCTTTTTAAAAATACCGTTTATCAGAAACAAATTCATTCAGCAGGCATTTTAAACAAATCCCGTTTTTCAGCGGGATTTTTTGCATAAGAAAACCTGCCGGTAAAAAACGGCAGGTTTTCTCGTATTGTCAGCTTTTTTTCAGGAAACCGAGCAGAATTGAGATCATAGGAGAAATGTACAGGAAAAAGGTAAACGGCAGGTAGTCGATGACAGAAACCCCTAATGCGCTTGCCATAAAAGCGCCGCTTACTCCCCAGGGAATCAGCGGGTTGATCAATGTTCCGCCGTCCTCAAGCGACCGCGCAAGGTGAATCCGCTTAATGCTGAGCTTGTCATATAAAGGTTTATAAGATTGACCCGGAATTAAGATCGACAAATACTGCTCACCTGTCGCAAGGTTTACGCCTATACTTGAGAAGACGGTCGCCATGACAAGACGTCCTTTCGTATGCACGCCTTTTATCAATCCTTGAAGCAGCGCCGCGATCAGGCCCGTTTTTTCCATCAGGCCGCCGAGCGCAAAGGCGATCATGATCAGAGAGACTGATCCCATCATCGATTGGAGCCCGCCTCTGTTGATAATGCTGGCCACAGCCTGGTCGCCGGTTTTAAACGCCGTCCCGCTTTGCAGGGCGGATATAAATCCTTGAATGCTGCTGTCAGGAATAAAAACAGCAGTCAGAAGCCCTGCGGAAATAATACCGGCGGTAAGCACCGGAATCACGGAAACCCGTCTCACAGCTAAAATGATCACCAACAGAGGTGAAAGAAGCGACCAAGGCGTAACGTGCACGGCCTCTTTTATTCCGGAAATGACCGCCTCAATATTTTGCGTTGAAGCGGCATTTATTGAAACCGATGAACCGAGAATATAAAAAAGAACAATCGTGATCAGAAGTGCCGGAACGGTAGTGCCCATCATATGGCGAATATGCTTAAAAATCGGAATTTCGCCGATTCCGGCGGCAAAATTCGTCGTGTCGGACATCGGTGACATTTTATCACCGAAACAAGCCCCGCAAATGACTGCTCCCGCCGTCCATTCGAGCGGAACTCCCGCCGCGCTTGCTACCCCTAACAGCGCGACGCCGATTGTACTGACAGTTGTCAGACTTGAGCCGACAAGCGTGCTGATAATCATGCAGGAAAATAATGCGGTCAAAAGCAGCTGACTCGGCTGTATAATTGACAAAGCGTAAACGGTGACGGTGGGAATGGCGCCGCTGTACATCCAGGCGCCGATCAGCACACCGATCAAAGCCAGCACGATAATCGGCTGCACACCGTTTTTCAATCCGCTGACAATTCCTTTTTCAAGACTGTCCCACGAGAAACCGAGCCACAAACCTGCCAGAGACAGAATAATGACGCAAAAGAACAGCGGCATATGCGGCTCTGTATGAAAGAAAAACAGGCAGGAAATAATGACTGCTAACATCAAGACAAATAAACTGATGGCTGAGATGAACGTCAGCCTTTTTTCTTGTTTCAAAACAACACCCCATCAAACTTTAATCCTTTTGTGCTTTTGGGCACGAAAGTATTGTAACAGAAAAACGCATAAATGAGTGTTTTTTTACAATTGTGAATATACAATTTATGAAAATAATACAAGGATATTTTCTCCAATCGTTTTTTGCTTGACGCCCGGATCAGTGATGAAATACGCTTATACTAAGAAGAATAGAAATGGTGAAGAAGATGAATTCATTTTATGACGTGCAGCAGCTGTTTAAGTCATTCGGACATATCGTTTATTTCGGTGACAGACAAGCCGAAATTGACTTTATGAAAGATGAATTAAAGGAAATGTACTTGTCAAACGTGATTGAAAGAGAATTATGGCAAAAAGCCGCCGGAGTTCTTCAGAGAGAATCGGAGCGGATCAAAGGCAGATAACACAGCAGGATTTTAATAAGAAAAGGAGATTATTATGGAAGATACATGGTTTGCGGGGATTGATCTTGGCGGAACAACCATCAAGCTGGCCTTTATCAACATGTACGGTGAAATTCAGCATAAATGGGAAGTTCCGACCGATAAATCAGGAAACACAATTACGGTCACGATCGCCAAAGCGCTTGACCAGAAGCTGGAAGAACTGAACAAGCCGAAACGGATCGTAAAATGGATCGGAATGGGAGCGCCTGGACCCGTGGAAATGACGACGGGGATGGTCTATGAGACGACAAATATGGGGTGGAAAAACTATCCGCTGAAAGACCATCTCGAGGCGGAAACGGGTATTCCGGCCGTCATTGAAAACGATGCCAATATCGCGGCGCTCGGAGAAATGTGGAAGGGTGCAGGTGACGGGGCCAAAGATGTCATTTTAGTGACGCTCGGAACCGGAGTCGGCGGAGGCATCATCGTCAACGGAGAAATCGTTCACGGAAAAAACGGGGCCGGCGGAGAAATCGGTCATATTTGCAGTATTCCGGAAGGAGGAGCTCCGTGCAACTGCGGAAAATCCGGCTGCATCGAAACGATTGCGTCCGCAACCGGCATCGTCCGCATCGCGAAAGAAAAGCTTGCGGCGGTTTCCGACTCTTCGCTCTTACAAGTGCGCGATCTGACAGCACGTGACGTGTTCGATGCGGCTAAACAGCAGGATAAGACAGCGCTTGAAGTCGTCGATTATGTCGCAAAACATTTAGGCCTCGTGCTCGGAAATCTGGCAAGCGCCATGAATCCGACGAAAATCGTGCTCGGCGGAGGCGTCTCCAAAGCGGGTGAAATCCTGCGGTCAAAAGTGGAAGAGACTTTCAAAATCACCGCATTCCCGCGTTCTGCGGAAGCGGCGGATATTTCGATTGCGGAACTTGGAAATGACGCCGGAGTCATCGGCGGGGCGTGGATTGCCAAAAATGAATGGCTCAAACATCAAAACTGCTGAAGAAAGTCTGCCTGCCCATATCGCGGGCGGCTTTCTTTTTTTATCTCCCCAGTCATATAGTTTTTAAAAAAGGGGGATGAACAATGGCGGGAATTCGTGTCAAACCTGAATTGAAACAGCATATGAAAGATATTGCAAAGGTGCTTTCAATTGATGAAAAACTGTTGAAAGCCGCTGATAAAACGGCGGAAAACGATGAATTATTTTGTCCCGGCTTTGCCGTGAGCGGGCAGTCAGAGGGTCCGCCGCTTGAGACGCTGAGCGGGCTTTCGCGATACATCCGGCACTGTGAAAGGATTCTTTCCGCTGATCAATGGGTGAAGGAAGAAAAGGTGTACGGCTCCCAATCGGTTTATGAAGAAATTGAGAAAATAACGGATGTCTTTCCGTTTGTCACGTGCCGTAAAATCGGCAGTTCCGTATTGGGAAAGCCGCTTTATGAGCTGAAAATAGGTGCGGATACGGCCGAAAGAAAAGTCCATGTAAACGCCTCATTTCATGCCAATGAATGGATCACCACCTCGGTCGCGCTTAAATGGTGTAAAGAATATTGCGCGGCATTATGCGAAAATAAAACCGTTTTCGGGCACTCTGCGCTTGATATATTCAGCCGGACATCATTGTCATTCGTTCCGCTCGTAAATCCCGACGGTGTTGATCTCGTACTTTACGGATGTGAAGATTTATCAGAAAAAAATGAATTTCTTAATGAATTAAATGAGCAGCGCCCGGATTTCCGCGAATGGAAGGCGAATATAAACGGTGTGGATTTAAATAAACATTTCCCATCCAATTGGGATATTGAACAGAGGCGCAAACCGAAAGCCCCTTCATACCGTGATTTTCCGGGGACGGCGCCGCTCACTGAACCGGAGGCGCAGGCAATGCACCGGCTGATAACGAAGCAGCCGCCTGACAGGCTGATCGCGCTTCATACGCAGGGAGAAGAGATTTATTGGGGATACGAAGGATGTGAACCGGAGCAATCATCCCGGATGATTCGGGAGTTTGAAGCGATAAGCGGAAACCGCTATCAAGGCGTTAAAACCATTGACAGCCATGCCGGTTTTAGGGATTGGTTTATACAGCAGTATGGAAAAGAGGGCTATACCATTGAGCTCGGGAAGGGAAAAAACCCTTTGCCTTTTCATCAGTTTGCTGATATTTATCAAGCGACGGAAGGTATTTTGTGGAGGTCGCTTGTTTTTTGAGACATCTGTGAAATTTCTCATTTGTTTACATAAACAAATATGGGACAATAGAAAAGAATGGAGGGAAGGCTGGTGAGATACTTGGTTTGTGTTCTGCTGTCCGCATTCGTTCTGTGTTTAGCGGCCTGTGAACCATCTCATCAGCAGCAAGACACAGGCGTTTCGGCAAAATCGGCAGAACAGAAAATCGTTCCGCTCAGTAAAAAGGAAGCGGAGAAAACGGAAGGATGGCTGGATAACAGAACGATCCTGTATACAGCACATCATCAGCTGATGAAATATGATCTTTTCAGCGGAAAATCCGAACGGCTCTATGAAACAAAGGGCAATATTGTCAATGTAAAGATCAGCCGGAAAAAACAGCTGATTCTCGTACAGGTGACAAGCAGCGGTCAGACTGAGCTTGTGCTTATGAACAAGCAGGGGAAAAGACTTTATCACAAAGCCTTTAACTCTTATGAGCTGGAGACGGCTTGGAATCCGTATGACCCGTATCAAATGATGATTACCGTTTTTACTGAAACATGGGACTTCACTGCCTATACGGCCGATATGAACAACGGCATTTTAAAAAAGAGTCCCGTTCAGGCCCCTTTTGTCCATTGGACCTCCACTGATGAATTCCAATATATCAAGCAAGGAAAAACGGAGGAAGAGGGTCCTTTATATTCTTATCACTTGCAGACAAAAAAAGAAAAAAGAGTGCTTCATCACGTCATCTGGGCCGATTCCCGCCCGGGCATGACGATTGCCGTCAGACAAACGGATCAATCGGACGGAGACGGCGAGTTCCTTTTCCAAAAGCCGGCATCCGTGACGCACCGCTTTCCTCTCCAAAAAAAGTATGAGAGCTTCGCGCCGATGGAGTATGATTACGATCAGACACACAAGCGGTTTTACATATTTAAGCCTGAAGGCCGCTCTTACAATCTGATCAGCTTTGACTTAGGAGACGAACGGGAGCGGACGGTGCTCAAAAACACGGAAATGGAGCCGATTCAGATCTCTCCGAACGGGGAATACGCTTTATACGGCTTTACGTATGACCGTCTGATTTCACTGAAAACAGGCATGACAGAACCAATCATAACAAATGAAAAAGGAGTTTGAACCAAATGGCAATTGCAGATGTCACAATCATTCCGATCGGAACAAAAACACCGAGTGTCAGTGAGTATGTAGCTGATGTGCAAAACATTTTGGAGGGTTACAAAGCTGCCGGCAAAATCAAATTTCAGCTCACGCCGATGAACACTTTGATTGAAGGTGAGCTGAGCGACTTATTCGCAGTCATTCAGGACATTCACGAAGCCCCGTTCCAAAAAGGGCTGCACAGAGTGGCGACAAATATCCGCATTGATGACAGACGTGATAAAGAAACGACACTGGAGAGCAAAATCAAAAGTGTCAGCAAACATTTGCAGCAATAAAAAATAAGCCTGTATCCATTGGATACAGGCTTTTAATGTGCAGTCGGATAGCCGCTGGTTACAACGGTCATTACGGTAAACCAGCCAAACACGCCCAGCGTGGCGGCGGCTAACAAAAATCCCAGGATATTTCTCTGTCTGACAGCCCGCAGGACTCCTAATACAGCTAATAATGCGACAAGGCCGAAGATTACAACAAGTAACATCATGCTCCTCCTTTGTCATTGGAACCTGAAAATCTTTCCATTTCATTTTAACCGTTTTCATTTTGTTTGTCGATAGCGTTTTCCCGGCCGCATTCATTGAATCTTCCGCAGAAAACCTTCATAATAAGGGCATATACATAAAGAGGTGATGAAAGTGAAATGGAGACGAATGCCGGCCGGTCCGATTCAGGCAAACGCGTATTTTCTTGTCAGTGAGGATCAGTCCTGTCTTATTTTTGATCCGGGCGGAGAAGCGGACAAAATCAACAATTACATAAAAGAAAACAATCTGAAGCCGCTGGCCATCTTACTGACGCACGCCCATTTTGACCATATCGGCGCGCTTGACGAAGTAAGAGACAGATGGGATGTTCCCGTATATCTTCACAAAAATGAAGAAAAGTGGCTGGAGGACTCTTCCTTAAACGGATCGGGCATATTGCGGGGCATCGCCGTAACGGCACGGCCCGCCGAACGGCTCATCGAAGGCGACGGCATTTTGGACATCGGGCCTTTCCATTTGGAGACATTGTTTACGCCGGGACATTCACCGGGAAGCGTTTCTTATTATGTGAAGGACGCGGATCTGGTGATTTCAGGTGATGTGCTCTTTCAGGGAGGCATCGGCCGAACTGATTTACAGGGCGGAAGTCAGGACGTATTGCTTGATTCCATTCATCAAAAACTGCTCACGCTTCCCGGACATACACTTGTGTTAAGCGGGCACGGGCCGGAAACGGATATTCAGACAGAGCAGGAGCGAAACCCGTTTATCAATGGTTTTTCACTGTAAATGAAAAAAGACAGACCATAACGGTCTGTCTTTTTCTGTCAGTGGGTTCCGCCGCCCGGTGTCATAATAAAAATAGAGTAATATGTAAATCCGGCGAAAAATACGGTTAAGTAAGCTCCGAAAATATAAATATACATCCGCTCAGTCAGATTCAAATAAGAAAGAAATACGAAAAAGATCGTCTGTCCAAAAAACAAAAGTGAAGCGTCTTTCATGCCCCCTAAAAAAAACATGACTGCAAATATCCCCGTCCAAAATCCTAACACCCGGAACATGCGATTCATTCCTTATCCCCTCCCGAGAGTCTATCTGAAGTTTATTATAATAGATCGGCACTCAAAATGTAAACATTTTCATGATTATATTTATTGTGGAATTTATGTCTTTCCCTGTGTTTTATATCTTATGCCGCTCTCTCAAAAAGATCCGAAAAATCTTTTTGGAAATATGTTTAATGAAAAAAAGTTCAGGGTACTTATGTTAACAAAGAGACGGATTATCCGAGGGAGGAATTTTTAAAAATGAAAGAACTTATTTTTTATTCATACCCGAGCTGCACATCATGCCGAAAAACGAAACATTGGTTAAAAGCCCACAATGTTGACTTTCAAGAGCGCCATCTATTCAGGGAGACACCGACAATTGATGAATTGAAGCAGATCTTATCATTAACGACTGAAGGAATTGATGAAATATTGGCGACGAGAAGTCAAACATTTAAAAATCTCAACCTGAACATTGAAGAAATGACTGTAAATGAAGTGCTGAAGCTTTTGACTGAGAAGCCGAAACTGCTGCGGCGTCCGATTCTGATCGATCGCAATAAGCTCGTTATCGGATACAATCCGGGAGAACTGATGAAGCTGACGAAGAAAAAAACGGTACATCAATCTGTATCATAAGAGAAAAACGAAGATCCGCTGATCAAAATTTATCAGCTAATCTTCGTTTTTTGCGGTTGCGGACTGGGCTAGCTGGATTCGAACCAACGATCACGGAGTCAAAGTCCATTGCCTTACCGCTTGGCTATAGCCCATCGGATGTAATTACAGTATGTGCGTCCGGCGCCGATTTATACATACAAAGGAATTTGAATGGAGGAGACACGTGAAACATTTGAGTGAAACATTATCTCGAACCTTAATTGAAGAATCAGGTGAAATCACACGCCAGTGGCTGCTCATACCAAAATCGGGGCGGCCTTCAGATGATCAGAAAGCGGAAATGCAGCACCGTCTGTTAATTGAAATCGTTGCCGGCATTTTATCGGAAAAAGACGGCGGAGAAGAGGAGCTGACAAAATGGGCGCTTCAGTTCGCAAGGGACCGGGCCGTCCATGAAGTACCGGTCTATGAAAGCGTCACGAGCTTTAAAGAATTCCGGAGATTGGTCTGGAACCGCATACAGACGTGCTGTGAAACAATGTCTGAGAAGCCTGGGGCGAATGCGGTATTCCATTGGGGAGAGAAGCTGAACAAAGCAATTGACCATATGATTGAAGTATTTACAGAGGAATATTATAAAGTGACGGTTACACAATTAAACGCCCAAAAAGAAATGATTAACGAACTAAGTGCGCCGATTATGCCGATTGCCGACGGTATTGGAATTTTGCCGCTCGTCGGCGAAATTGACACCTACCGGGCAAAAATGATTTTGGAATCGGTGCTTGACCAATGTTCTTCACTCCGTCTTTCTTATTTATTTTTAGATATATCAGGTGTGCCGATTGTGGATACGATGGTCGCTTATCAGATTTTTAAAGTGATTGACAGCACAAAACTTCTTGGCATAGAAACGACAATCTCAGGCATCAGGCCGGAAATCGCGCAGACCGTCGTGAAGCTCGGCATCGATTTTTCTCAGGTGAAAACGGAGCAGAGTCTGGCGAAAGCGCTGGCAAAAAACGGATTTATCGTAAAAGAATCATTAAGATGATAAAAAGCTGAATGGCCGGGAGGGATGTCTCCCTCAGCTATTCAGCTTTGTCAGCTTCAATCGTAATGATATGATGGCTGTCGATTTCTTTTACCGTAAATGTGTAGCCTTCAAAATCAATGGTGCTCCCGGGCTTCGCGTCAATATGCTGAGTAAGAAACCAGCCCCCGAGTGTATCGACTTGATCAGCCGTAATCTCTGTTCCGAGTACATCATTGACGTCGCTGATCAGCAATTTGGCGTTCAGGAGATAGCGGTTCTTCCCAAGCTTTTGAACGGAAGGTGTTTCATCCGTATCAAATTCGTCGCGGATTTCGCCGACGATCTCTTCAATGATGTCTTCCGCCGTTACTAATCCCGCGGTTCCGCCGTACTCATCAATGAGAATGGCCATATGGGCGTGTTCCCGCTGCATTTTAACGAATAATTGATAAATCGGAATCGTCTCAATCACATGGATCGCCGGCTGGATGTAAGGGCTGAGTTCGTGTTTTGTAAACGCCGCTCCTTCTGACAGGAATCTGAATAAAACTTCTTTTATATTGATGATGCCGACTACATGATCTTTATCTCCTTTTACTACGGGATACCGGGTATATTTATTTGTTTTGATAATGTCCCGGAGCATATGTCCCGATCCGCTGTCTAACGGCAGACTCACCATTTCATTCCGGGGCACCATAATTTCTTTGGCAGTGCGCTTATCAAATGTAAAAATGTTATTTACGTAATGCAGCTCGCTTTTTTTAATCATGCCGCTTCGATAGCTTTCGGCAAGGAGCACCCGCAATTCCTCTTCCGTATAAGCCATTTCATGTTCGGAAGCAGGCTTCAAGCCGAACATGGCTGTAATCAGGCGGGCGGAATGATTGAGCAGCCAGATGAACGGAAACATTAACTTATAAAACAAAATCATCGGTCTGGCAGACAAAAGTGTAATCCGCTCGGCTTTTTGGATAGCAAAACTTTTCGGGGCGAGTTCGCCGATAACGACATTCACATATGTAACCAGCAGAAAGGCGATGATCAATGACAGGACTTGGGCAACCGCTTCGTGAACTCCGGTCTTTAAAAATAACGGCTGAAGCATTGCTTTGACTGTCGGTTCACCCAGCCAGCCGATTCCCAAAGCGGTGACGGTGATGCCCAATTGGCATGCCGATAAATATTCATCGAGGTGTGTAATGACATGCTTGGCTGCTTTTGCTCCTTTTACATCTTCCTCAATGAGCTGATTAATGCGGGAGCGCCTTGCTTTAACGATTGAAAACTCTATGGCGACAAAACACGCCGTTAATAAAATAAATAGTACGATGGCAGACAGTTTGATGATATACAATGTAACGCCTTCCGCGAAGGAAGGCTTGCACCTCCCTTTTTTCGGAATAATACCACTGTAGAAAGCTGCTCAAACATCGAACCTGGTTTAGCCTGCTTCATTTACGGTAATAAAACAAGAAAGCGATACTGGAGGATGACAAGAGATGAAGGTACATTCGGGTGCGGACTGGCTGTGGTACCAGCTCGGTCCGCATGAAAAAACAGAAGCGAAAAAAATGATTCATCACAATCACTGGCCGCAATGCGAAAAGTGGTTTGAACATGAAAATCATATAAACTTTCTGCGCTCAGATACAAATGATCAGAATAATGAAGCGGTTTTCGGTTCTTTAATCTATCATCAAGGATTAGATGATGAAAAAAACCATACCGTATTTCACTTTTATATTACGAGAGACTTCTTTTTTACGATTAATTTTGATTTTTCGCTGCTGCGCGGTGTAAAAGAAAAGCATGCCACACAGCAGATTCAAACCTGTGAAAATCCGATTGAAGGCTTTTTTGTTCTGCTGGGAGAGCTGATGAATTCCTATCTGATCGGACTGGATGAATTTGAAGTCAAGCAGCGGACGCTGAAATGGCAGATTCATGATGACAACAGCAAAGGAATCTTGGAAAATGTGCATAAACTGCGCCATGAGCTGTTCATTTGGAAAGGCCTTACACTGGGGGCTAAAAAAGTGGAAATGGCTTTAAAAGAAGCTTTTCTTCCGAAGAATGACAGGCAGAAAGATTACCTCAGAGCTCATCAAAAGATGGAAAGAGGAATTACATATATCAATGAGTTTGATCAGGAATTGAGCAATCTGCTGCACGCCGAGGAAGTCATTACCTCCCAAAGAGGAAATGAAATTGTGAAAGCCTTGACGATCTTTACAACTCTCTTTACACCGATGACGGCGCTTGGAGCTCTCTGGGGGATGAACTTTGATAACATGCCGGAGCTTCATTGGAAATATGCGTATATTTGTTCCATCGTGCTCATTATTGTATCAACCCTGCTGATTTATATTTATCTGCGGCAGAAAGGCTGGACAGGGGACATTTTGAGGGAGCATCAAAAAAAATATTTGCGGAAAGAAAAGAAACGCTAAGAAGAGCAGGCATACGCCTGCTTTTTTTTGATGGCTGAAAATGGCCGAATGGTTCCCGATTTCATTCGGTAAATCAATGTCAGGGGGCTTATTTTTTATTATTTTACGTTTTACACACTGTAAAACGCATAATCTCTCCTTTGCCGGCTTCTGTGTATCTGATTTACAATACGTGCGGAAGGAGGGAAGTCTTGTGAAAAATATTGAAACATACAGCAGGAACATCATAAACGAGGCCTATACGGCAAGGGCTTCAGATATACACATTGTGCCGAGAGAAAAGGATGCTTTCATTCATTTTCGCATCGGCCATGCTCTTGTGAAAAAAAGAGTCTTAAAAAAAGAGGAATGCGTAAGGCTTATTTCTCATTTTAAGTTTTTATCGGCCATGGATATAGGAGAAAGACGTAAGCCGCAAAACGGGTCATTGTCTCTGCCGCTTCCGACGGAAACCGTTCATTTAAGAATGTCAACCTTGCCGACAATGAATGATGAAAGTCTTGTCATCAGGCTTTTGCCTAAGCGGCAGATTCCCCCTCTGGATAAACTGTCCTTATTTCGGGGGGCAGGCGCCGCACTATTGTCCTTTCTGAAGCATTCGCACGGCCTGCTTCTGTTTACCGGCCCCACCGGATCTGGAAAAACGACCACTCTTTACTCGCTTGTCAACTATGCAAAAAGGCATTTCAACCGGCGTATTGTCACGCTTGAAGACCCCGTAGAAACAAGAGATGAGGATGTGTTGCAAGTTCAGGTGAATGAAAAAGCCGGAGTCACATATTCCGCCGGTTTAAAAGCGATTTTAAGACATGATCCCGATATGATCATCTTAGGGGAAATCAGAGATGCCGAGACGGCTGAAATCGCAGTCCGCGCGGCCATGACGGGACACCTCGTTCTTTCAAGCCTGCATACAAGAGATGCTAAGGGCGCCATATACAGGCTGCTGGAGTTCGGCGTGAACATGACAGAAATTGAACAAACCGTCATTGCTATTGCCGCTCAGCGTCTGGTTGATTTAACATGTCCGTTCTGCAAAGAGGAAAACTGTTCCGTGTACTGCCGGATGTACAGGCAGACACGCCGTGCGGGCATTTATGAACTGCTCTACGGGAAAAACCTCACCCAATGCTTTCAGGAAGCAAAGGGAGAGCACGCCAATTTTCAATATCAGACGCTCCGCAGGCTGATCAGAAAAGGAATCGCGCTCGGCTATGTCACGACCGACAATTACGATCGGTGGGTGTATCATGAAGCGGATTAAACGAACCTGGCCCTTGAAGGATCAAGCGGCTTTTTTGAAAAGGCTCGGTGAAATGACGGAAAAAGGATACAGTCTGATTGAAGGGCTCAGGCTGCTGCAACTCCAGCTGCATAAACGTCAGCTTGCAGAGCTGACGGACGGAATCCGCCGGCTGAGGGAAGGTGATGCGTTTTACCAAGTGCTTGAGACACTGTCTTTTCACAAAGAAGCCGTCTCTATCTGCTATTTCGCGGAGAAACACGGGGAATTGCCGGGGGCGATGAAACAAAGCGGCGACTTGTTACAGAGAAAGCTCATGCAGACGAATCAAATCAAAAAAATGCTCCGGTATCCGATGTTTTTAATTTCTTCCGTCTGTGTCATGTTTTATATCCTGCAAAGTTTAATTGTTCCGCAGTTTGCTGGGATTTATCAATCAATGAATATGAATACTTCCGGTGCGACTGCTTTCATCTTTGCGTTTTTTCGGCATTTTCATGAAGCCTGCGCACTGGCGCTGTCCGCCGCTTTCTGCTTGTTTTTGTACGTTTGGTTCTTATGTAAAAAAAAATCCCCGCAAGATAAAATGCTGATTGTTGTGAAAATACCACTATTAGGAAAAGCGGCCGTTCTTTTTAACAGCTACTTTTTCTCTTTACAGCTCAGCAGTCTTCTGAAATCCGGCCTATCGATCTATGACAGCTTAACAGCTTTTAAAGAACAATCTTTTCTGCCTTTTTATCGTGAAGAAGCAGAGATGCTCATTACACGTCTGAAAGCCGGAGAAACCATAGAATCCGCTCTTTCCGGGCATCCGTGTTATGAAAAAGACCTTGCGGCTGCAGTCAGCCACGGACAGGCAAACGGCCTGCTTCACCGCGAACTTTATACGTACAGCCAGTTTATGATGGAGCGTCTTGAACAAAACGCGGCGAAGTATACCGGCATTCTCCAGACTGTCATTTACGGTGTTGTGGCCGGTATGATTTTAATTGTCTACATGTCAATGCTGATGCCGATGTACCAGATGATGAACCAAATGTAAGGGAGTGCTTCGTCTGAAAAATCAAGATGGATTTACTTTAATTGAAATGCTGATCGTTTTATTTATCGTTTCCATTCTGCTTTTAATCACCATTCCTAACGTTACAAAACATAATCAAAGCATTCAGCATAAAGGCTGTGAAGGACTGCAGAATATGGTGAAAGCCCAAGTGACGGCGTACGAAATCGATCATGAAGGTAAAATGCCGGATATGAACGATTTACAATCAGAGGGGTATATCAAAAAGAATACAGCCTGCCCGAATGGTAAACAGATCTTAATTAGTGGCGGAGAAGTTACAGTTGAACAATAACAGGCGGACAGAAAATGGGTTTACCCTTCTTGAAAGCCTGATTGTGTTAAGCCTGGCGTCCGTCCTGCTGACGGTTTTGTTCACGACGGTTCCGCCGGCCTACACCCACCTTGCCGTGCGGCAAAAAACAGAACTGCTCCAAAAAGATATTCAGCTTGCTCAGGAAACGGCTATCGCAGAACATAAAAGAACAAAAATCACTTTTCTTCCAAAAGAGCATAAATACAAACTGCAGTCAGGCGGAAGGATTGTCGAGCGTTCTTTTGACTCGCTTCACATTACACTTGTGACTTTACCGGAGAGCCTTGAATTTAACGAAAAAGGCCATCCGAATTCGGGAGGAAAGATTCAATTGAAGAGCGCCGGGTTCACCTATGAGATCACAGTTTACTTAGGGAGCGGAAATGTTCATGCTAAACGGAAATAAGGGGTTCTCTACTATTGAAACACTATCAGCAATGGCCATTTGGCTGTTCCTTATGACGTCTATCATTCCGGTCTGGACGGGCATGCTGACAGATGGTCTGAAAATAGAAGATCGCCAGGAAGCGTACCAGCTTCTTCAGAAACATATCAGCACTTATATGATGACCGGAAAAAAGCCGCCGTCTCCCGGTGTGAAGTGGAAGGAGGATGGTGAGTATTACAAAGTGTGTACGGCTGACCGCAGCGAAAAAGAAATGTGCCTCAGCATTCTCAAAACAGACTGGCTTTACGCTTCTTAATGTTTTGTTCTCCTTGGCAGTCTGTCTTTTCCTATCAGGCACCTTGGGCCCGATTTTACATCTGTTTTTATCAAACCGGGCCGATAACGGCGGATTAGACAGCCGGGAGCATCAAATTGCCGTTCAGCAGATCATGAACGAATGTAAACAGGCTGAGGCTGTGAAGCCGGAGGACGGCGGACGGGCGTTAGCATGCCGGAAAACCGGGGGCGAAGAAGTGCGTTTTGAAATTTATCATAAGATGATAAGGAAAAGAGTAAACGGAAAAGGCCACGTGCCGATCCTGCAAAACGCGGCATCATTAACGGCTGATGTGAAAAACGGCCTGCTCTTATTAGAGATCTCAAGCGTTGCAGGTCAAAAGAATCAGGCGGTCATTCCGGTTTACAGCTCTTTTAAAGGTGATTAAATGTACAAATCTGACGGTTTTATATATCCCGCGGTTCTGTTTGTTTCTGCCGCAGTTTTACTTGTCATCAGCTATACTTCGTCTGATTTCATCACCCGAAAAACATTTGCAAAAGAGGCCGGGGAGTACTGGATCGGAGAGAATCTGCTCCAAAACGGCGTGCTGCTGTCAAGCCGCCATATGACACAGGGACAAAAGGTCCAAACTGGTACACAGCGTTTTCCGTATGGCACCGTTTCTTTTCACATCACGGGGAGTGATCGCCGGGAAACGGTTCAGGTTACAATTCAGGCGGAAACAACGACAGGAACGAGACGGGAGGCTCACCTTTTGTTCGATCAGAAGAAGAAACAGCTGATTCAATGGACGGAAGTATAAAAAAGAGGCGGCGGGACAACACTTCATAGTAAAGACAGCACTATGAGGTGAGAGCCGTGAAAACAAATGATTATGTAAAATATATGACTGAGCAATTCGTTAAATATTTCGATACGCCGAAACAGGAACGGAGAGAGCGAAAAGAAGTGCGGAAAGAAAAGAAAGTGCCGGCTTCTCAGCACTGGTTCGGAATATTGCCGTATAGTTTTAAGCTGTGGATGCAGCGGAAAAAATAAAGTGAATCACACGAAAGGTCCTCCTGATACAGGAGGGCCTTATTGGTATTCCTCAATGACGGCAATTTTATTTACCTTTTGGCTGTAGGGATTAAAAGAAATCGTAACAAACACGCCAAATTCTTTTGCGCCATCCCGCAATGTCAAGTGGTATTGCTTGACTGCTTCGTCCGTTCTTTTCCGATCCCACACCTTTTGAATAAATAACGTTTGGGCGAGCGGATATCTTTTTTTAGCTTCCTTTTCTGCTAACTTTTCCCATTTTGATTTATGGTGAACAGCATAATAAGGCACCGTTTCCGCCTGAGCTGTTCCTGAAACCCCGAAAACAAGAAGAGAAAGGCAAATCAGACTTTGTTTGATCATCATTCTTCGTCCTTTCGCTGTATATACTTTCCATTTTGTTCTAGGCACCTCGTTATTTTCTCACGTTTTATTAGAAAAAATTCCAAAAAGGTGTGTAATTTGAAGCAAAACGCTGTTTTTAAAAGATACCATTCTTAAAAACGAACAATTTGACCGATTTTGACATTTTTCAAGACGATAATCCTTGATTATACTTTGTTCATACAGTTCTTTAAAGAGAACGGTTGTCATATTTATTACCAGTTTTACAGGGGGTAAGGCATGTTCCGATTGTTGCGAATGGAAAAAAAGGGCAAGGTGAGATGGCGGATGATGCTATTTTTACGGCTTTCGTTCATTTTTTGCCTGTCCGTGACGATATGTGCTCAGTTCACAGGTGATACAAGTTCCTCCTTCAATGATGTAAAAAGCTTCAGTCTCCAGGTTCAAACGTGCGGAGATTTTCAATATACGGATGACGATTGCCGTTATGACGAACGCTGGGATCAAAGTGATTTACATATAACAAATCAAACTGATACGTCAGGCACCGTGTGTGCGCCGCTTCAGCTCTATGCCGAGCTGGAGAATAAGGGAAAAGAGCGGACTGTTTCTGACTGGAAATGGGAGCTCCATAAAATTGCTTTTCAGCAGCAGCCTTTACGAAACGGCAATGTTGTGGATAAAGGGCTTATTACTGATAAAAAAAGCAAAACGATTTATAAAATTGAGTCAAAGCGGTCTTTGCAGCCGGGCATATACGCATTCAAGGTTTACAAGCCTGAAGGGTATCCGGCGGACGAAGAAAAATTTGAGTGGTCAAAACCGATGAAACTCGTCAAATGCCGGGAACAGGCGACCGTTTCCGATCTAAAGAAAACGGAGAAAGAGCCGGCTGAGCCGGTAAAAGAAAGCGGGGAAGAACATGAAAAAAACGCTGAAACTGATCAGTAATATTTTGTATGCCGTCATCTTCAGCTTGATTATTGTGCTGACGTTAACGGTGATTTCGACCCGGGCTTCCGGGGGTGAGCCGGCCATCTTCGGCTATACGCTGAAATCCGTGCTGTCGGGTTCAATGGACCCGGAATTTAAGACGGGTTCGCTCATAGCGGTAAAGAAAATTTCTGACGTGAATGACTTAGAAAAAGGGGATGTGATCACCTTTACGCAAGATGACGGAACAGCCGTCACACACAGAATAATCGGGATCACGAAAAAGGACGGGAACCTGCTGTTTGAGACAAAAGGGGACCATAATGCCGCCCCGGATGCCGCACCCGTTCAAGCTGAAAAAGTGGCGGCCCAGTATACGGGATATCAGCTTCCGTATGCCGGATATGTCATCCATTTGGCCAGCCAGCCGATCGGAACGGCGATTCTGTTAATCGTTCCCGGCGTCATGCTTTTGATTTACTCAATAACAGTCATTGTCAGCGCCCTCCGCGATATTGAGCGGAAAACGAAAGCGCTGGAAGAACATGCGAAAAAGGGAACCATCTCCACATGAATACGGTTGCAACCTGGCGACAGGATTTGATAACAAAAATAAAAAGTAAGGGGAGAGTACAAACATGGGTATGAAAAAGAAATTAAGCTTGGGCGTTGCCTCAGCCGCACTCGGTTTAGCATTAGTAGGAGGAGGCACATGGGCCGCATTTAATGATGTGAAGTCGACAGACGCTACATTTGCGTCAGGAACACTTGATTTATCGGCTAAAGAACAATCAGCCAATGTCAATTTGTCAAACTTAAAACCAGGTGATAAATTGACGAAAGATTTTGAATTCAGAAACAATGGTTCACTTGCTATTAAAGAAGTGCTGATGGCTTTGAATTTTACTGACTTTAAAGGAGCAAAGAAAGGAAATGAATCTGCGGAGGATTTCCTCAGTCAGTTTGAAATTACGGTTCTGACAGTCGGTAAAGAAGGGGGCAACGGCTATCCTAAAAATATCATTTTGAAGGCGGCCAGCCTGAAAGACTTATACTTAATGTCAACAAAACAGGATAAAGCAGCTGCCGAAGCGATCAGCAAGCACATTGATCCGAAATTCCTGAGTGAGAGCGGAAAAGTCAATGTAGCAACCATTAACGGCAAAACAGCTCCTGAGTACGACGGAGTTCCGAAAACGCCTGCTGATTATGACCAGGTGAGAATGGAAATCCAATTTAAAAATGACACCGCAAAAACTGCGGACGGATTAAGTGTGCAAAACAAGTTCCAAGGCAATGCGATTTCTCTTCAATTCTCTTTTGAAGCAACGCAATGGAACGGCTTGACCATTACGAAAGATCATACGGATAAAGACGGTTACGTCAAGGAAAATGAAAAGGCTCACAGTGAGGATAAAAACTAATCCGAAAGTCGGACAGTTAAAAGAGGAGTTGTGCACATATGGCGGCACTACTCCTCTTTTTGCGCTTTTCTCCATTTTTGATAATCTAAAAATTCACGAAATTGTTTTTTTGATACCCCGGATGTCATCGCATCGCGAACTAATTTCTCCCATTCACTATCTAATTGACCATCGTATTCGGTTTCATGTTTTTCATCAAGTAAAGTATGAACCGAGACGTCCAGAACAGCGGAGACTTTTTCGAGAAATTGAATGGAGGGGTTCGTCTGTAAATTTCGTTCTATTGAGCTTAAATAAGACTTCGCTACCCCAGCTTTTTCAGCTAGTTCTGATAGTGAGTAGCCTTTTTCTTTTCGGTATTGTTTAATACGCTGGCCAATCAATGTCATCACCTTCCTTGTGATATTATAGCACATTCAGAAAGGATTTACGGTATGACTTCTGGCTGCCTGGATATGTTGAGAAGACTTTTTATGCGAAAGCAGGTATTTGCGTATTTCTTCTAGGCTGATATTTGCTTTTTGGGCTTCTAATATCAGCTCAACCCATTCCTTATCTAATTGCGAAAATTCCATTTTTGCATTTTTCATGCATTTTCTCCTCCTAAAATACTTGTTTATGTATTTCAGCCAATCCGCCCATGACCTTATCTTTACATGTCTGGAAGTGATTCATCGCATGCGAAACGCCAGAAATTTTTTCTATATACTTTTATTATAATATAGAATTTCCAGAAAAAACGGGAAAGGTGTCGAATGGATAACGCTTATCCAGAAAAATTACTTTGCAGGAAAAATAAACCGCCGTTTTCAATCTGAATGTGAATTTTCGGCTGATATAAGGCTTTCAGCGCTTGTTTTTCCAAATGGTATTCCTCAGGTTTTTCCTCTGTCTGCTCATAAAACTGATCGAGCAGCCTGAGGTCCTTTTTCCATCTGGCGATCGCGCTGTCAGCCCAGTCTGACGGCTCTTTGGCGGCAGCGTCTTTTAAGTAATGCTCCATTCTTTTAATTCCGCTTTCCGGCTTAATCATCGGCGATATGGTAAAGCAATAGTCTGATATTTGCGAGGTCAGCGGAAGCGGTGCAAGCTTCTGCTGAAACCCCTCTATAATTGTTCCAGAAACAAGATGCAGGCCTAAAGACAAAAGTCTGTCTTTTTTCATGTCGGATTGGTATGAAATCACTACATTTAATCCAAGCCAGGGCTGAAGCGGCACTCTGGCTCCGGCTGATACAATTTTCTCATATATTCTTGTAAATCTCCCATTTTGTTTAACTGCTTGAAAGATTTGAAAGAGGCGCGGGGCTCCAAAGTAAATAAATTCGCCGTCCATATCCTCCGGAGCCGTTTCTTTATCAGTGATGAACGTAATCTTCATCGGGTTCGGTTCGCCGCCCGTTTTTTCACGCCAATGCCAATAAAACGGGCGGTTCATAATTTGTTTGTCCATCTCGACCGTCAACTGAACCGTCATAAAACCCGGCCCTTGTTCTGTAATCGGACAGTGGTTCGCTTCAAAAAAGCGCAGTAAAAATTCGTGAACCTCCTGCTGTCTCATGTCGCGCTTCCTCCTTTTAGATTAAGATCCTTTTTTTCTGGCGGGCTTTTCCGTACCGTATGACAGAAAAGAGGTGAGATTGTCCATTTTGATTCTCATTTCTTCCTCTGTCAGCGAATGGCATAAAATATCATGCAAATGGTCTTCAAAATTGCTCACTTTGATTTTTGTTAAGATGTCATCTAATTCTCCGACGACATTTTCAAATAAATGAATTTTGTCATACAGAAGTTTTAAGATATGCTCTTCAACCGTATGTTTTGTCGCCATATTGTAGATATGGACATCTCTTTCCTGACCGAGTCTGTGAATCCTTCCGATTCTTTGTTCAAGCCGCATCGGGTTCCACGGGAGGTCATAATTGATAATATGGTTGCAGAATTGCAGGTTGATCCCTTCGCCTCCGGCTTCTGTAGCGATCAGCACCTGCACTTTGCCGCGGAAGAGATCCTTCATCCAGTCTTTTTTTCCGCGTTTAAATCCGCCTCTGAACGGAACGGAGCTTATGCCGTTCTGCTGAAGGAACCATTGCAGGTAAATCTGTGTCGCCCTGTATTCAGTAAAAATAATGACTTTGTCATTAATCTTTTGGATCAAGTCAACAACTTGAATCGCTTTTGAGTTTTGCGTGACTTGATTGATGCGGTCCATTAAATCAGCGATCGTCTGTTCATCGAATGCGGGCGCTTGTTTGTCTTTTTGGTCAAGCATTTTTTTGAGCGTCATATACACGGCTTCCCTGCTTGAACAGCATTCTCTTTGCAGCGTCATAATGGAAAATGCGCTTGCGGGCTTTTCCGTGCCGTTTTTCAGTGCGGCGATGTCATCGTAAAGCGCCTGTTCCGTCGGTGAAAAGGTGATCGGCACTGTTTCCACGTGGCGCTTCGTCCATGTAAGGCCGGTGTCGCTCCGCGTGTTGCGGATCATCACCTTATTGACGAGCTCTTTCAAATGCTCATGAGCGTCAATCCCGTCCTTCTGATTGAAGGTTTCTTGAAATCCGCTTTCGTTTCCTAAATGGCCGGGCTTTAACAGTGACACTAAATTGAAGATTTCTTCGATCCGGTTTTGAATCGGCGTCGCCGTCAGAAGCAGGCAGTATTTCTTCACAAGACTTCTCGCAAATTCATAATTTTTCGTTTTGCTGTTTTTGAGCTTGTGCGCCTCGTCAATAATGACGAGATCATACGGAATAGAAAGCACAATGTCTTTGTGAGGCGAGCGTTTGGCCGTATCAATAGAAGAAACGACGATATCGCACTGTTCCCACACATAGCTTTTCTTCTGTTCAACAGCGGGTATTAAAAACTTCTCCTGAAGCTCTTTCACCCACTGGGAAACGAGTGATGCCGGCACAAGAATCAGGATTTTTTTGGCCAGCCCGCGAATCATATATTCTTTTAAAATCAGGCCCGCTTCCACCGTTTTTCCGAGCCCCACTTCATCAGCCAAAATCGCCTTGCCGTTCATTTTTTCAACGACTTTCTGCGCGACCTCAAGCTGATGGGGAAGCGGAGTGAAATCGGGCAGGTATAAAGGAGCCCTCAACCCTTCAAATTCAGGAATGGCAAGGGTCTGCTGGACTTCAGCCGACAGTTTGTACATCTCCCAATTTGACCAGGGACCGTCCGTTTTCAGCCGCTCAGAAAACTCTCCCGGCCAGTTTGCATCAAATATGATCTCTGCTGTCATATGTAACAAAACCGCCTTTCTTTTAAAAAACTGATTTATCATAATTTTTGTTGCCGGACGTAAATGAGGGTGGTAGGATATAAGTAATGATTTCACTAAAAGATATTGCTTTAGTATGTCCATAAAATTGGTAAATATGAGCGAATGACAGCAAGGGGAGAGACTCGGACGAAAGATGGGCGTCCGGGCGCCGAAGGAGCAAACTGCGGAGTGAATCTCTCAGGCAAAAGAACTCTTGCTCGACGCAACTCTGGAGAGTGTCTGCACTTAGAAGCAGCAGACCACCAAAGGGGACGTCTTTATGATATGTTCATAAAGTAAACTTTCAGGTGCCGGGACAGAGAAACCTTCATTTTCATGAGGTGTTTCTCTGTCCTTTTTTATATGTTTTTACAATGCGCCAATGACTGAAGGGGGAAGATGATGCTGAAACGAACACCGCTTTATGACGTGTACAAAGAATACGGCGGAAAAACGATTGATTTTGGAGGATGGGAGCTGCCGGTTCAATTTTCTTCTATTAAAGAGGAGCATGAAGCCGTCCGCACAAAAGCGGGCCTGTTTGATGTGTCCCATATGGGAGAAGTTGAAGTATCCGGTAAAGACGCCCTGTCTTTTCTGCAAAAAATGATGACAAATGACGTTGCCGATTTAAAGCCGGGAAACGCGCTTTATACCGCCATGTGTTATCCTGACGGCGGTACGGTCGATGACTTGCTGATCTATCAGAAAAGCGAGAGCTGCTATCTGCTCGTGATTAACGCGTCTAATATTGAAAAAGACATCGCTTGGCTGACGGAACATGCGGAAGGCGATGTCACGCTGACGAATCAGTCTGACGGGATTTCACTGCTTGCCGTTCAGGGGCCGAATGCTCAGTCGGTTCTTACGAAGCTGACTGAATGTGATTTGTCCTCCTTAAAGCCGTTTACGTTTATTGATGGGGCGGACGTTGCCGGACGACAAGTCCTGCTTTCAAGAACAGGCTATACCGGTGAAGACGGATTTGAGTTATATTGCCGCAATGAAGATGCGGTTCATCTATTTAAGGAGATACTTGCAGCGGGAGAGCATGAAGGCCTCGTTCCGTGCGGCCTCGGCGCCCGTGATACGCTGAGATTTGAAGCGAAGCTTGCTTTATACGGTCAGGAATTGACGAAAGATATTACACCGATTGAAGCCGGAATCGGATTTGCCGTGAAACACAAGAAAGATTCCGATTTTTTCGGGAAGTCTGTATTGCGCGAACAGAAAGAAAAAGGAGCCCCGCGAAAGCTGGTCGGACTTGAGATGATTGAAAAAGGGATTCCGAGACACGGGTACGCCGTGAAAAAAGACGGTGTTCCGATCGGTGAAATCACGACAGGCACGCAATCTCCGACTTTAAAGAAAAATATCGGCCTTGCCTTAATCAAAACGGAATTCAGTGAAGTCGGAACGGAAGTAGAAGTGGAAATCCGTAAAAAAACGGTAAAAGCGAAGATTGTCCGCACACCGTTTTATAAACGTCCAAAACAGAGCTGAAAAAGGAGAGTCATATGAAGCATCGATATTTGCCCGCGACAGAACAGGATAAAAAAGAAATGCTGAAAGCCATCGGCGCAGAAACAATTGATGAACTGTTTGCCGATATTCCGGAAAATGTACGGTTTCAAAAAGACTACCAAATTAAAAAAGCAAAATCAGAAACAGAGCTGACGAGAGAGCTGACGAAGCTTGCGGCGAAAAATAAAGACGCTGTTACATATGCATCTTTTCTGGGCGCAGGAGTGTACGATCACTACCAGCCGGTTATCGTCGATCATGTGATATCCCGATCAGAGTTTTACACGGCATATACGCCTTACCAGCCTGAAATCTCACAAGGAGAGCTGCAGGCGATTTTTGAATTTCAAACGATGATCTGTGAATTAACGGGAATGGATATCGCAAACTCCTCTATGTACGATGGGGGAACGGCGCTGGCGGAAGCGGCGATGCTTGCGTCGGGACATACGAAAAAGAAAAAAATCGTCATTTCCGCAGCCGTTCATCCGGAATCGCGGGATGTTTTGAAAACATACGCAAAGGGCCAATATATTGAGGTTGTAGAGGTGCCCGCGAAAAACGGCGTCACAGATCTTGAAGCATTGGAACATGCCGTTTGTGATGAAACGGCCGCCGTGATCGTCCAGTATCCGAACTTCTTCGGACAAATCGAGCCGTTAAAGGACATTGAGCCGCTCGCACATAAAGGAAACAGCCAGCTGATTGTTTCTTCAAACCCGCTCGCGCTCGGTATTTTGACACCGCCCGGGGCATACGGAGCTGATATCGTCGTCGGGGACGCGCAGCCTTTCGGCATACCTGCGGCGTTCGGCGGCCCGCACTGCGGCTATTTTGCAGTAACGAAAAAACTGATGAGAAAGGTTCCGGGCCGGCTTGTCGGCCAAACGGAGGATGAAAACGGGCGAAGAGGTTTTGTTCTCACTCTTCAGGCGCGCGAGCAGCATATCAGAAGAGACAAAGCCACGTCTAACATTTGTTCAAATCAGGCGCTGAATGCTTTAGCGGCTTCAGCCGCGATGACGGCGCTCGGAAAAAACGGCGTCAAAGACATGGCCCGCCAAAATATATTGAAAGCTGATTACGCGAGACGCCAAGCGGAAAAAGCCGGCTTGCACGTAGCATTTGACGGCCCGATATTTAATGAATTTGCCGTCAGGCTGAATCTTCCCGTCAAGGAAGCAAACCGGCGGCTCCTGCAAGACGGCATAATCGGCGGATATGACTTAGGCCTTGCGTATCCGGAACTGAATCAGCATATGCTCATTGCCGTCACAGAGCTGAGAACAAAAGAAGAGATCGATTCGCTTATTGCGGGATTGGGGGATCAACATGAATAATCAAGATCAGGCGCTTATTTTTGAAATGTCCCGCGAAGGGCGTATCGGTTACAGCCTTCCGGAGCTTGATGTGCCGGAAACAGAGCTTGAAAGCCTTCTTCCCGGTGACTATATCCGCGATGAAGACGCAAAGCTGCCGGAAGTATCAGAGCTCGATATTATGCGGCATTATACCGCTCTTTCTAAGAGGAACCACGGAGTTGATTCAGGCTTTTATCCGCTCGGCTCCTGTACGATGAAATACAATCCGAAATTAAATGAAAAAATTGCCCGGATCGCAGGTTTTTCCGCCATTCATCCGCTTCAGGACGAGGACACGGTTCAGGGGGCGCTTGAGCTTTTATACGATTTAAGCGGACACTTGGAGGAGATTACGGGCATGGACGAGGTGACGCTGCAGCCTGCGGCGGGCGCTCACGGCGAATGGACCGGCCTGATGATGATCCGCGCCTACCACGAAGCGCGGGGAGACTTCGGACGGACGAAAGTGATTGTCCCTGATTCAGCCCACGGTACGAATCCGGCATCCGCCACGGTCGCCGGTTTTGAAACGATTACCGTTAAGTCAAATGAGCACGGGCTGGTTGACATTGAAGATTTGAAAAGAGCGGTAAACGAAGAAACAGCGGCGCTGATGCTGACGAATCCGAACACCCTCGGGTTATTTGAGGAAAACATTACGGAAATGGCTGAAATCGTCCATCAGGCCGGCGGAAAGCTTTATTATGACGGAGCGAATTTAAATGCCGTTTTAAGTAAAGCAAGACCGGGAGATATGGGATTTGACGTCGTTCACCTTAATCTGCATAAAACATTTACCGGGCCGCACGGAGGGGGAGGACCGGGCTCAGGTCCGGTCGGAGTGAAAAAAGAATTCATTCCGTATCTGCCGAAACCTGTTCTTACGAAAAAAGAGGGCCGTTTGACTTTTGACTATGACCGGCCGCAGTCGATCGGGCGTGTAAAACCTTATTACGGCAACTTCGGCATTAATGTCAGAGCTTACACGTATATCCGTTCCATGGGGCCTGACGGCTTAAAAACTGTGACCGAAAACGCGGTTTTAAATGCAAATTATATGATGAGAAGACTCGCGCCTTATTTTGATCTCCCGTATGACCGTCATTGCAAGCATGAATTTGTGTTATCGGGAAGAAGGCAGAAAAAGCTCGGCGTACGAACGCTTGATATTGCCAAACGGCTTTTGGATTTCGGCTATCATCCGCCGACTGTGTATTTTCCTCTCAATGTTGAAGAAAGCATCATGATCGAACCGACGGAAACGGAATCAAAGGAAACGCTAGATGCGTTTATAGATGCCATGATTCAAATTGCGCGGGAAGCGGAGGAATCGCCTGAAATCGTTCAGGAAGCGCCGCATACAACAGTTGTCAAAAGAATGGATGAAACCAAGGCGGCAAGAAAGCCCGTTTTAAAATACGAACGTACACTTGACGGCATCCGCTGACACGGTGTAAAAAAAAGAGCTGTCCGTTTTATACGGAAGCTCTTTTTTATGATTAGTTTTTTGCTTTAATTTTTCCGCCCCATTTTTTAAATCCGCCTTTCAGGTTGTAAATATCTTTACAGCCGTGTTTGCGGAGCGTCTGTGCCGCGCGTCCGCTGCGGACATTGTTTTGGCAGTACAGATAAACGGGTTTATCAGGACGGATTTCACTTTTGCGCTGTTTCAGCTGTGACAGCGGAATGTTGCGCGCGCCGAGAATATGGCCGCCTTCAAATTCATTCGGTTCACGGACGTCAATCAGCTGCGCTTTTCTGTAGCCCGCGCGGAATTCCTCTTCCGTAAGTGTTTTCATTAAACGCTGCTGGTAAAAATACGACACGATCATATAAACGATAAACGCCGCAACAATAATTAAAGCAATCATATTAGACAATGCGATTCTACTCCTTTAACTTATAAAATCAAAACCCTGCTTCCTGAAAACAAGGCTTACCGGACGTTTTGGGACAAATACTATTATAGTAAAGCATGAAGCGATTGTCATCCTTAATGAAACGAAATATTTTTCATTTTCAAGGCAGTTTGTTAAACTGATTTTATTAAAACGATAAAGAAGGGTTCAGTGTATGGAAAAAGAAACATGGCGGTTTATTGACTCAGGGAATGAAAGCCCGGCATTTAACATGGCGCTGGATGAAGCGCTTTTATATTGGCACAGCCAAAAAAAAATTCCTCCGGTGATCCGTTTTTACGGCTGGAATCCGGCAACTTTGTCTGTCGGGTATTTTCAAAATATTAAGAAGGAAATTAACTTTGACGCAGTACATAAACACGGCCTCGGGTTTGTCAGAAGACCGACAGGCGGACGGGGTGTTCTGCATGATAAAGAATTGACATACAGCGTAATCGTTTCAGAGGATCACCCGGAAATGCCGGCCACGGTGACAGAGGCGTACCGGGTGATTTCAGAAGGTATTCTGCAGGGATTCAGAAACCTTGGACTTGATGCCTGCTTTGCGATTCCGCGAACGGAGAAAGAAAAAGAAAGCTTGAAAAATCCGCGCTCGTCCGTCTGCTTTGATGCGCCTTCGTGGTATGAACTGGTCGTCGAAGGACGGAAAGTTGCCGGAAGCGCACAGACACGCCAAAAAGGCGTCATTCTTCAGCACGGTTCCATCCTGCTTGACATTGATGAGGATAAGCTGTTTGATCTGTTTTTATATCCGAGCGACAGAGTCCGTGAGCGCATGCAGCGGAATTTCAAAAACAAAGCGGTAGCCATCAACGCCTTAGCGCCGAAACGGGTAACGATGGATGAGGCCAGAATCGCTTTTAAAGCCGGTTTTGAGGAAGGGCTGAACATTCATCTTGAGCCTTACACACTCACGTCTGAAGAGCTTGCATTTGTCAATGAGCTGGCTGAGACGAAATACGCAGCTGATGAATGGAATTATAAGCGCTGATAAGGCTTGACAGACCGGAAGCATCCTTGTTTTTTCATGACCGTTAGTGTAAACTTGTAATGGTTTATAAAGTTAAGGTGCTTTTTGGGAGGGTTACTTATGACAACACCAAGTATGGAAGATTATATTGAACAGATTTATATGCTGATAGAAGAAAAAGGATATGCACGGGTTTCTGATATCGCGGAAGCTTTGGCAGTCCACCCCTCCTCTGTAACGAAAATGGTTCAAAAACTAGATAAAGACGAGTATTTGATTTATGAAAAATATCGCGGGCTCGTATTGACGTCAAAAGGCAAAAAGATCGGCAAACGGCTCGTATACAGACACGAATTGCTTGAGCAGTTTTTAAGAATCATTGGTGTTGATGAAGAGAAGATTTACAATGATGTTGAAGGAATCGAACATCATCTGAGCTGGAACAGCATTGACCGCATCGGCGACCTCGTTCAGTATTTTGAAGATGACGAAAGCCGGAAAAAAGAACTGAAATCCGTACAGAAAAAAACCGAAAATCCCGGTGAATAAAGGGCAGCCCGAAATGGGGCGCCCTTTTTTTAATGTCTTCATTCTTTGGTCTATTTCGCCCAGCCGTTTCTTAAAATAATAATACACCTTGAGATGGAAGGGAGAGGGCGCGCTATGCAGATTGACGGCGTATTTTCGGGCGGGGGGATAAAAGGGGTGGCGCTTGCCGGCGCTTATGAAGCGCTGGAAGAAAAGGGCTTTCGCTTTGAAAGGCTCGCCGGAACAAGCGCCGGCGCGATTATTGCCGCATTTATCGCTGCGGGCTATACGAGCAGAGAGGTTCATTCCATCATAGATGAGGTTGACGGAAGGCAATTGCTTGATCAGAGATACTCGTTCCTCCCGCTGAAAATCCTGCGGTGGGTGTCGATATATTGGCGCCTCGGACTATACAGAGGCGATATGCTGGAAAAGTGGATTGCGGATAAATTAAAAGCGAAGGGCATCATCGCGTTCGGCGATTTGAAAAAAGGCTCGCTCCGTCTCATCGCTTCAGATCTGACGAACGGAAAGATGATCGTGCTTCCTGACGATCTTCCCCGCTATGGATTAAATCCGGAGATGTTCCCGGTTGCCAGAGCCGTCAGAATGAGCTGCAGCATTCCTTATTTTTTTGAACCGATAAAACTGAAGACCGAAAAAGGCACCTCAACGGTCGTTGACGGCGGCGTGTTAAGCAATTTCCCGATTTGGCTGTATTCAAAAGAACGCAAACGGCCGGTCATCGGAATTTCGCTTTCGCCCAACGAAAAAGAGCGCCCGAAAAAATCAATCCGCAACGCTTTTGAGCTGTTCGGGGCTTTGTTTGAAACGATGAAAGACGCTCATGATGCCAGGCATATCGCGACAAAGTACGAACAGAATATTATTTTTATTCCGGTGGAACATGTGATGGCGACGGAGTTTCATCTCACACCGCAAAAAAAACTAGCTCTCATTGAGCTAGGAAAAAGCAGAACAGAGCAATTTTTGAAGCAATGGAGCTATTAAAAAAGCGCTCTGTTTTTCTTTTTATTCTTTTTGCCTTCTATGACGGTAAGCTGGGTCTGGCTTTTTTTCTTAAGAATCATCGGCTTCGGTCTGCTGCTGCTCGGCACGCTCCGCAAATGGCTGACCCGGCCTCTGTGTCCGGCGCGGTGCTTCGCTTTTTGCTCCTTCATTCGGAGCCGCGATTGTCTGGCCGCTTTTCTGAAAGCGGTTCCGTCACGGCCGGTGCGGCGGTTCAGGACCGTCCTCACGATAAAATAAATAATGATGCCTGCGATAATAACGGTGATCGCTCTTGAAATCATCTGCCCGGGGTTGGTTACCGCTGCATAAATGAAACCGAATGCGCCAAGCGCTATCAATACAGCAAAAAAAGGTTGTACACGATGATTCATAACTGCCCACCTCCAAAATAATAACGGTAACTGTTCAGATTACGTTGTGAGACGGCTTTTCGCTCTGTTCTGAAATGTCTTCCAGTCTGAGAAGCTCGTTAAAGCTTTCTATGGCAACCTCGACCTGGTCATCCGCCGGTTCCTTTGTCGTTAAAAGCTGCAGCCACAGGCCGGGATAACCGAGCACTTTCAAAACGGGGATATTCCGCACTCTGTTCGTCAGCTGGAGCACTTCAAAGGAGATGCCGAGAACGACCGGTATAAGCGCAATCCTGTCTAAAATCCGCACCCAAAGCGGATCTGTCGGAACGAGTAAATAGATGAACATGCCGACAATGATCGTAAATAAAATAAAGCTTGAACCGCAACGGTAATGAAGCCGTGACTGCTTCTGAACATTTTCTATTGTAATTGGCAAATTCTGTTCATAACAGTTTATGACCTTATGTTCGGCTCCATGATATTGAAACACTCTTTTAATTAACGGCGTCATTGATAAAAAATAAATGTAGCCGAGAAGCAGAATAAGCTTAAACAGACTTTCGATTCCGATCTGCGCGGCGTCTGAGGAAAATACGGGCCTTACAAGCTCCGCTAAGAAGACCGGGACGAGCGTAAAAACGAATTTGCTGAACAAAAACGACAGAACGCCGATCACCGCCAGGCTGAAAAACATCGATAAGCCCGAACCCTTCTTATCTTCCTGCTCCAGCTTGGCGTCATCTTGAGGGTCAAGCCCGTAACGTTCGCTGGAAAAGTTTAAATGCTTTGTGCCGTTGGCGCTCGCCTCAATGATGGCGACGATTCCCCGCAAAAAAGGAATCTTTTTTAAAGCCGAAAGCTTGGCGTTCGGCACTCTCGGAAGCTTGAAAAAATCAATGCTTCCGTCATTCCTGCGGATGGCGGTAACATAATTTTTTCTGCCGCCGAACATGACCCCTTCAACGACAGCCTGCCCGCCGTAAGCAGGGGGCGTTTTTTGTTTGGACATTGTTTATCAACCTGCCTGTTTTTTTAGGATTTACTAACCATTTCCTTTCACTCTATTGTACAGGAAACCGCGGTAAACCTCTAGTTAGACAGCCGGAAAATCAATGCTTTTTCTACATGCAGTATACCCCGTTTCTTTAGATTTTACTCATTGAATGAAAATATGGCGCAGTTTTTTATGACTTTTCAATTTTGGGGCAGTCTATGACTGGAGGTGCCATGATGACAAGCGAAAAACATTCAGAACAGGAAGAAAAAAAGAAGCAGGATGATGATCAGCAGCCTGTTTCATTTACCGGCAGAATTTGCGGTATCGGATTTGCCGGCGGTGTATTTTGGAGTTTGATCGGCTATCTCGGGTATGTCTTTCATTTTTCAGAGATCAGCCCCAACATGATTCTTCAGCCGTTTATGATCGGAGAATGGAAAAAACAATGGCTCGGCACGATGGTCAGCATCGTTGTCATCGGATTCATTTCAATTGCCGGGGCGTTTATTTATTTCGTCTGCCTGAAACGTTTTAAAACCATGTGGCCGGGGATGGTGTACGGCGTCATTTTATGGTGTGCGGTTTTTTTCTTATTCAATCCGATTTTCGAAGATGTGAAATCCGTCACTGAATTGAAATCAGATACAATCGTGACGACGCTTTGCCTTTACATTCTGTACGGTTTGTTTGTCGGCTACTCAATTTCCTTCAACTACAATGAACTTACGTCAGACAAGCTTGCAAGGGCGCTCGGCAACAAGTGAATAAGTGTATAATCCCTGTCCGGTATGGTAAAATGTTCACGAGAAGTGAACATTTTTTATGCTGAAAACCGGGCGGGGATGCTCCCGCGTTGTCAGGCGGCAGTCAAGAATCGGCGAGGAGGAGAAAGGGAATGAAACTTGAGAAATTGCGAAATCTTTTCGGTCAGCTGGATATAGACGGAATGTTGGTGACAAGCTCCGCCAATCTGCAGTATATGACGGGATTTACGGGTTCGTCAGGCCTTGCGGTCATATCGAAAGAACGTGCGGCATTTATCACGGATTTCCGTTACACCGAGCAGGCGAAGACGCAAGTGAAGGGTTTTGACATTATCGAGCACGGCGGAAGCTTAATCCAAACGGCTGCGGATACGATTCTTGAGTACGGCATTAAAAAACTCGGCTTCGAGCAAAACAGCATGACGTACGGAACATATGCATCCTACCAAGCGGTGCTGCAGGAAGCGGAGATGGTTCCCGTCGCGGATTCCGTTGAAAAGTTGCGCTTGATTAAGTCAAGTGAAGAGATTAAGATATTAGAGGAAGCTGCGAAGATTGCGGATGATGCGTTTGAACATATTCTGACGTTTATCAAACCGGGCATCTCAGAGATTTCAGTTGCAAACGAGCTTGAATTTTATATGAGACGTCAAGGAGCAGACGGCTCTTCCTTTGATATGATTGTCGCCTCGGGAGTCAGATCCAGCCTTCCCCACGGAGTGGCAAGCGGCAAATTGATTGAAAAGGGAGACTTGGTCACGCTCGATTTCGGCGCTTATTATAAAGGCTATTGTTCTGACATCACACGCACCGTCGCGGTCGGAGAGCCAAGTGATAAACTGAAAGAGATTTATCAGGTCGTATACGATGCCCAAGCGCTTGGTGTCCTGCATATTAAACCCGGCATGACGGGAAAAGAAGCGGACGCCCTGACGAGGGATCACATCACCGCAAAAGGCTACGGACAGTATTTCGGCCATTCGACAGGACACGGGTTTGGAATGGAAGTCCATGAATCACCGGGGCTGTCTCTCAGGTCATCGGCCGTTCTTGAGCCGGGCATGGCGGTAACGGTTGAGCCGGGCATATACATACCGGAAGTTGGGGGCGCAAGAATCGAAGATGATATCATCATCACTGAGGACGGCAACCGGACAATTACGCATTCCCCTAAAGAATTAATTATTTTGTGATCGGAATATAGGAGGACATCAAACATGATTTCAGTTAACGATTTTCGTACAGGACTAACGATTGAAGTAGACGGCGGCATTTGGCGCGTCGTTGACTTCCAGCACGTAAAGCCGGGAAAAGGAGCGGCATTTGTCCGTTCTAAATTGCGTAACCTCCGCACGGGCGCTATTCAGGAGAAAACATTCCGTGCAGGTGAAAAAGTCGCGAAAGCTCAAATCGAAACAAAAACGATGCAGTATCTTTATGCCAACGGCGATCAGCACGTGTTCATGGATACAAGCTCATATGAACAGCTTGAATTGAACGAAAACCAAATCGAAGAAGAATTGAAATATCTTCTGGAAAATATGTCTGTGCACATCATGATGTATCAGTCTGAAACGCTCGGTATTGAACTGCCGAACACAGTTGAACTGAAAGTTGTTGAAACAGAGCCGGGAATTAAAGGCGACACGGCGTCAGGCGGCACAAAACCTGCCAAAACGGAAACAGGTCTTGTCGTAAACGTACCGTTTTTCGTGAACGAAGGCGATACGCTGGTTGTAAATACATCAGACGGCTCTTACGTGTCAAGAGCGTAGTCAAAGAAATTCGGAGTCTGCTCCTTTTACGGGGCAGGCTTTTTTTGCGTTCTGCCTGAATCTTTCTTCTATATGAAAATAGTGAGACTACTTCCGTCAGCTAGAGCATATAGTGTAACAAAATGCTTGAAGTTGGGGGATTGCAATGAAATTTTTGTTCGGTTCAATCAATTCTACTGTTTTAACGATGGCCGGTTTACGAGTTTTGTCCTCGCTCATTGAATTATCGGCCGCTATTATCATGCTTTTGACAAACGACATCAGAAAGGCGGTTGTGGTGAATAGTATTTTGGCAATCGTCGGCCCGCTGATCTTTATCATCACAATGACGATCGGCATTTATCAGATTGCCGGACAGCTCTCATATGCAAAATTAATATTGATTTTTGCGGGAGTCGTGCTGATTTTGGCCGGTGTGCATAAATAGAGGGCCGGGGTGTCATAAAGTCTGTCCCGGATCATACATTTTAGAGAAGCCAATCGGTAAAAAAGGAGGAGACTCTATTGAATGAGATTACAGAGGTTCTCCCTGAATTATTGAGAGATGCCATCTCCGCCGTGCCCGAAGAAGCGAGGCGGGATACAGAAGAAATCAGAATCCGCGTCGACAGGCCGGTTGAACTGATCCAAAAAGGACAACCTTTGTATTTGTCATATGTCTGTACGGCCGGCGACGCACAGCTGATCCTCAGCCGGCTCAGCAATTACAGTATGTACACGCTGGAAGAAGAGCTGAAAAAAGGATATATCACAATCAGAGGAGGCCACCGTGTGGGGCTGGCCGGAAGAGTCATCGTCGAAAACGGAGCCGTCAAAGGACTCCGGGATATTACTTCTTTTAATATCCGAATCGCCCGGGAGAAGCTGGGAATCGCAGAACCGCTCATTCCTTTCTTATGGAAAGAAAACTGGCTGAATACGCTGATCATCGGTCCTCCGCAAACGGGGAAAACGACCTTGCTTCGTGATTTGGCCCGGCTTTCCAGCACCGGATCAAAACGCATTCCCGCAAAAAAGACAGGTATCGTAGATGAACGTTCGGAAATTGCCGGCTGCCTGCGGGGCATTCCCCAGCACAGTTTCGGCCGCAGAATCGATGTCCTTGATGCCTGTCCGAAGGCGGAAGGGCTGATGATGATGATTCGCTCTATGAGTCCTGATGTCATAATTGTGGATGAAATCGGGAGAATGGAAGACTCACAAGCGCTGCTGGAGGCGCTCCATGCGGGCGTATCCGTCATCGTATCTGCGCACGGGTGGAATATGAAAGACTTGGTAAAGAGGCCGTCGCTGAAAATGCTTTGGGAGGAAAACGTGTTTGACCGGTATGTTGAACTGTCAAGGCGCCGCGGTCCGGGAACGATCAGCAGGATGTACGGAAAGGACGGGGAACCTGTTCCGCATGCTGAAAGCGTGATGACATGCTGAAGCTTTTGGGTGCCGTGTTTATTCTGACAGCGACGACTTGGACCGGATTTGAGATCGCCAAAATGTATATAGAAAGGCCGAGGCAGATCCGTCAGCTGCGCGCGGCGCTCCAATCGCTTGAAGCGGAAATCATGTTCGGACATACACCGCTGCATACCGCCTCGGGACAAATTGCCGCACAGCTTTCCAAACCTGTATCGTTATTGTTTCAAGCTTTCAGCAGAAGGCTTGAGCAGGGAAGCGATTCCGCCAAAACGGCTTGGGAACAGAGCTTGAAACATAATTGGTCGTCCATGGCGATGAAAAAAAGCGAATATGATGTGCTGAAGCAATTTGGAGAGACGCTCGGGCTCCATGACCGTGTTTCACAGCAGAAACATATCAAGCTTGCGCTTACACATTTGGAAGCGGCGGAAGCGGATGCCGGACGGGCGCAGGCGAAAAATGAAAAAATGGTGAAAAGCTTAGGATTTTTAGCCGGACTGTTACTCATTCTTCTATTGATGTAAACATGAGGGGAGCAAACATAAAATGGGAGTCGACGTAAATGTCATTTTTCAAATCGCCGGAGTCGGTATCGTGGTTGCGTTTCTGCACACCATACTTGACCAAATGGGAAAAAAAGAATACGCCCAATGGGTGACGCTGCTTGGCTTTATCTATATTTTATTTATGGTGGCGACGATTGTCGATGACCTGTTCAAAAAGATCAAAGCTGTGTTTCTATTCCAAGGATAGGGGGGCTTACAGATTGAGATTGTTCAAATTGTAGGTTTAGGCCTGATCGCCACATTTCTCTCCCTGATCGTAAAAGAACAGAAACCGACTTTCGCGTTTATGATTGTCGTCTTCAGCGGCTGCGTGATCTTTCTTTATCTCATCGACCAGATTTACGACATTATCAGAATGATAGAAAAAATAGCCGTCAATGCAAATGTCAATATGGTCTATGTGGAAACCATTTTAAAAATTATCGGCATCGCCTACATCGCTGAATTCGGAGCGCAGCTGACAAAGGATGCGGGCCAGGGAGCGATTGCTTCGAAAATAGAGCTGGCCGGAAAAATTTTGATACTGGTAATGGCCGTGCCGATACTGACCGTTATTATTGAAACGATTCTCGGACTTATTCCTTCTTAATCATAAATGGAAAGGGGGCACAAAAAATGAAGCGCTTTCGGTGGGCGGGGGCTTTTTTGTTCATCCTCTTATTTTTTCAGACTGAATGTGTACAAGCTGCCGGAACAGACGGTGCGGCGCAGGAAACCGCAGTTCACCAAGAAACGGCTGATGAAGTGGCGAAAAAGCAGGCCGAAGCGCTGAAAACAGAAGGTATCGGAAAGTTTTGGGACGACATTATGACAGAATACGGCGGTCTTTTGCCTGAAAGCCAAAAGGGAAGCATCATCGACTTTATTAACGGAGAAAAAACGTTCTCGCCAGAGGCGTGGCTGAAGGCCTTATTTTCCTACCTGTTTCATGAAGTGCTCGCAAACGGAAAACTTCTGGGCACTTTGATCCTTCTCACCATTTTTTGTGTCATTCTGCAGCTTCTGCAAAATGCGTTCCAGCAGAGCACCGTCAGCAAAGTGGCTTATGCAATCGTCTACATGGTGCTGATTATTCTCGCTTTAAACAGCTTTCATGTTGCTGTCAATTATGCCAGTGAAGCGATCCAGACGATGACAAGCTTCATTCTCGCGCTCATCCCGCTTTTACTCGCGCTTTTGGCGTCTTCCGGGGGAGCCGTCTCCGCAGCTTTTTTTCACCCCGTTATTTTATTTCTGATGAATACGAGCGGCCTTCTCATTCAAAACATCGTCATGCCGCTTATCTTCCTGTCAGCGATTTTAAGCATCGTCAGCACGATGACGGATCAATATAAAGTCACGCAGCTTGCCAATCTGCTCAGAAATATCGCGATCGGAGCGCTTGCCGTATTTCTCACCGTGTTTCTCGGCGTCATCTCCGTACAGGGGGCTTCGGCTGCCGTGACGGACGGGATTACGCTCAGGACTGCAAAATTTATAACAGGCAATTTTATTCCCGTACTCGGCCGGATGTTTACGGATGCGACGGATACGGTCATCAGCGCCTCGCTCCTATTAAAAAACACCGTGGGAATCCTCGGAGTCGGAATTTTGATCTGCATCTCCGCGTTTCCGGCGATCAAAGTGCTCTCGCTCGCTTTTATTTATAAGCTCGCGGCCGCTATTCTGCAGCCGCTCGGAGGCGGGCCCGTCATTACGTGCCTCGGCGTCATCAGCAGAAGCGTACTGTATATTTTCGCGGCGCTCGCCATCGTCTCTCTCATGTTTTTCCTCAGCATCACAGTCATTATTACAGCAGGCAACCTCACTATGATGATGAAATAAAGGAGGCCCATTGGATATGAGCTTTTTAACAGAATGGCTGACAAGCATTATTTTATTTATCTTATTCGCCATCGTCATCGACATGCTGCTGCCCAGCTCCAGTATGCAAAAATACGCCAAGATGGTTGTCAGCCTGCTGTTAATCATTGTCATGCTCAACCCGATATTCAAACTTTTCAAAACAGACCCGGAAATCATCTTCGATTATTTGACAAAACAAGAGCAATCTCAATCCGCTGATATAAAAAATCAAATTAAATCAGAAAAAAAAGAAATACAAGCATCAAACCGCGCATATGTTTTAGAAGAAATGGCTGTCCAACTAAAAAAGAAAGCGGAGGAGATGTTCAGTCATGACGAATACAAAATAGACGACATCCGCCTTACAGCGGAAGAACAGGTTCGTTCAGAAGAAGATGTAAAAACGATCAGCGTGTATATGGCCCCATCTTCTGAAAAAACCGTGCAAACCGTCGCACCGATCGACATCCGCACAGACCGCAAATACGAACCGGAAGGCGCAGCCGACAAAAAAGAGGCCGCAGACATCAAAGAAAAACTTGCGGATATATGGGAAATCGGCAGTGAGAAAATTACGGTTTATATGGAAGGCGGGGAGAAAAACGGCCATGAATAAAAACGGACTATGGACCATACTCAAAAAACAGCTGATGATCGGACAGGCGAAAGACGGAGAAAAACCAAAACTGACAAAATATCATTACTTTCTGTTCGTGTTTGTGCTCGGGGTATCTTTTATGCTGGTCAGCCAGCTGTTCTCTTCACCGGAGAAAACCGGGAAGGACCAAGCGGTGCAGACCGTCATGTCCGGCCGAACGGAAGACAAAAGCGGGCAAAAAAGCGCACCCGTTTTTAAGGCATCGAAAGACGGCAGCGCAAAAACCACGATCGATGATTACGAAAGAGACTATGAAAACCAGCTGAAAGAAATCCTTGAAACGATTATCGGCGTGGAGGATGTCTCAATTGTCGTAAACGTAGACGCAACATCTTTGAAAGTGTTTGAGAAAAATAAAACGAAAAAAGACACCACCACTGAAGAAACCGATAAAGAAGGCGGCAAAAGAAGCGTAACCGATCAAACCTCTGAAGAACAAATTGTCATGATTCGAAACGGGGACCAGGAAACCCCGGTCGTCGTCCAGACGAAAAAGCCCGATATCCGCGGTGTACTCGTTGTCGCTCAGGGAGTGGACAACGTTCAAATAAAAAAAACCATCATTGATGCCGTCACAAGGGTGCTTGATGTTCCGAGCTACCGTGTAGCGGTTGCCCCTAAAAAAATCAAGGAGGATTCATAAATCATGCTGAAAAAACAAACGGTTTGGCTTTTAACAATGCTCAGTCTCGTCGTGGTATTAAGTGTTTATTATATTATGTCGCCGGAAAGCAAAAATGCCGTGCAGATGAAAAGCGAAAAAAGCAGCGGAGAAGTCGCCACTGAAAAAACGCCGGCTCCTGAAACGAAAGATAAGAGCGGAAGCGGCACGGAAAAAGAAGACGGCACAAAAGGAACGAAAGATTCTAAAGGCACAAAAGAGGATAAAGAAACATCAGCCGAAGCATCGGACAAAGACGGATCGGTCGCCACAGAAACAGCTGATGAAAACTTATTTACCGCATACCGCATGGAGCTTGAAGACGCGAGAAGCAAAGAAAGGGAACAGTTAAACAGCATTGTTTCAAGCGATGATGCGACCGCAAAGGAAAAAAGCGAAGCCTACGATAAAATGACGGCGCTGAGCAATGCTGAAGGGACGGAAAAACAGCTGGAAACGCTGATTAAAACACAAGGCTACAAAGATGCGCTCGTGGATGCTGAAGGAGACAAAATCAACATTACCGTCATGTCTGACAAACATTCAAACGCAAAAGCTTCCGCTATCATTGACCTGGTGGAAAAAGAAATCAAGACGATGAAAGACGTCGCCGTCACGTTTGAACCGACAAAGTAAGAGACCTGAACCGCCCGCACCCGCTGCGGGCTTTTCTGATGTCATTTTAGATCAGTGTTGAATTTACACAAGCGCTCCTGTAAGATAAACATAGTATGTACTTTTAGTAGCAACCCATAAATTTCTATTTTTTATACATAGGAGTGGAAACTGATGTTAAAAATCAACGAAATTCATGAACTGATAAAAAGAATCGATGAATCTTCCATCGACGAATTTGTTTACGAAATTGAAGGCGTAAGCCTCAAACTGAAAAAAAATGAAGCGCCGGCAGTGAATGTAACGGGACAAGCCCAAGCCGTTCCCGCCGCTTACGCACCTGCTCCGCAGGCTGCAAAACCGGAAGCGAGTGAAGCCGCTCCTGCTCAGGAAGCGCCGAAACAAGACGAAAACCTGCACAAAATTACGTCTCCGATGGTCGGAACGTTTTATGCTTCTTCATCGCCGGAAGCCGGCCCTTACGTAAACCAAGGTTCAAAAGTGAGCGAAAATACAGTTGTTTGTATCGTAGAAGCAATGAAACTCTTTAACGAGATTGAAGCCGAAGTAAAAGGAGAAATCGTTGAAGTGTTAGTTGAAAACGGCCAGCTGGTCGAATACGGACAACCTCTATTTCTTGTAAAAGCTGAGTAAGGAGACCTGCTATTATGATTAAAAAGCTATTGATCGCCAACCGAGGAGAAATCGCCGTCAGAATCATCCGGGCCTGCAAAGAGCTGGGCATTGAAACTGTAGCCGTTTATTCTGAGGCAGATAAAGACGCCCTGCATGTCCAAATGGCCGATGAGGCTTTTTGTATCGGGCCGAAAACATCAAAAGAAAGCTATTTAAATGTAACGAACATCGTCAGCGTCGCAAAGCTGACCGGCACGGATGCGATTCATCCGGGATACGGGTTTTTAGCTGAAAACGCCGACTTTGCCGAGCTGTGCGAGGAATTAAACGTAACGTTTGTCGGCCCTACGGCTGACGCCATTTCAAAAATGGGAACAAAAGATATCGCGCGCGACACGATGCAGCTGGCGGGCGTGCCGATTGTGCCCGGTTCAAAAGGAATCATAAAAAATACGGAAGAAGCGGTTTCGCTTGCAGGTGAAATTGGGTATCCTGTCATTATAAAAGCCACTGCGGGCGGAGGCGGAAAAGGCATCCGGGTCGCACGCACAGAAGAAGAACTGATCAAAGGCATTGAGATTACCCAGCAGGAAGCCGCTACGGCATTCGGAAATCCGGGTGTGTACATCGAGAAGTACATAGAAGATTTCCGCCATGTTGAAATTCAGGTGCTTGCGGATAATTACGGAAACACAATCCATCTCGGAGAGCGTGACTGTTCTATCCAAAGACGTCTGCAAAAACTTCTTGAAGAGTCACCGTCACCTGCGCTTGATTCTGAAATCAGGGAGCAGATGGGTGAAGCAGCGGTAAAAGCAGCGAAGGCCGTCGGTTACACGGGAGCCGGCACAGTAGAATTCATCTATGACTACAGAGAACAGCGCTACTACTTCATGGAAATGAACACGCGTATTCAAGTAGAGCACCCTGTCACAGAAATGGTGACGGGAACGGATCTGATCAAAGAACAGATTAAAGTGGCATCCGGACAGGAGCTCTCGCTCAGACAGGAAGCCGTTGAATTTAACGGCTGGGCGATTGAATGCCGCATCAACGCTGAAAATCCTGCGAAAAACTTCATGCCTTCACCCGGTAAAATTAACATGTACCTGCCGCCGGGCGGACTCGGCGTACGCGTGGATTCAGCCGCATATCCCGGCTACTCGATCCCGCCGTACTATGACAGTATGATTGCTAAAGTCATCACATACGGAACAACGCGTGATGAGGCAGTCGCACGGATGAAACGCGCGCTGAGCGAATTCGTGATTGAAGGTATTGAAACGACGATTCCGTTCCATTTGAAACTGCTTGAACACGAAACATTTGTCAGCGGAGAGTTTAATACAAAGTTTTTAGAAACATATGATGTAATGGGCTCATAATTTTTGCGGGAGGTGAATTGAATGGAAGACAACAGTGTGCTTAAAATGGATCATGATGAGGCTCATTTAGGCAAGGTTGAAATTGCTCCTGAGGTCATTGAAGTCATTGCCGGCATCGCCGCTTCCGAAGTTGAAGGAGTTGCTGAAATGCGCGGCAATTTCGCCACGGGCGTCGTAGAACGCTTCGGCAAAATCAATCACGGCAAAGGCGTAAAGGTCGATTTAGCCGATGACGGGATTACCATCGACGTCTATTGCGTCGTTCAATTCGGGATCTCGATCCCGAAAGTGGCGGCAAGCGTTCAGGAGAATATCCGCCAAACCTTATTAAACATGACGTCTCTGACCATTAATGAAATCAATATTCATATCGTCGGCATTCAATTTGACACGAAAGCCCAAGAAGTCGAAATCGACGAAGAAATGTAATGAGCGTATAAAAACCAAGGGGATGGGCAGCCCTTTGGTTTTTTATACGTTTCCCGTCATTTCAGGCATGAAGAAAGCCGGCTTACAAACGGCAGCCGAGTTTCTTCATGCTGTGAAATCCGAATGAAATTAATACGGTTTGTGAAAATATTCGGCATTAGGGTGAAAAAACCTAAATTTCGACATGCGATTGAGAAAAAAATATGTTATGATCTCTTTAAGCTTAACGACAAGCGGATAAAGCGGATCTGAAGGAGAAAGAAAATGAAAAGAAGAACAGCTAGAGAAAAAGCTTTGCAGGCACTTTTTCAGATTGATGTCAGCGATATTGCACCGAACGATGCCATTGAGCACGCGCTTGATGGTGAAAAAACAGATGCCTTCTTTGAACAGCTGGTGTACGGAGTGATCGAACATCAGGTTCAGCTTGATGAAATGATTTCCGGCCATCTCGTCAATTGGAAGCTTGACCGGATTGCAAACGTAGACCGCGCGATCCTGCGTCTGGCGGTGTATGAAATGGTTTATTCTGACGACATTCCTGCTAACGTGTCATTAAACGAAGCAATCGAGCTGGCAAAACGGTTCGGCGACGATAAAGCTGCAAAATTCGTAAACGGGGTTCTTTCTAACATTAAAACTGATATCGAATCATAGGAGGAAAGAAAATGACTGCAACAATCATCGACGGAAAAGAAACGGCTAAAGAAAAACGCGAACAATTGGCAAAAGAAGTAGAAGAGCTGAAAGCACAAGGCGTAGTGCCTGGATTGGCGGTCATTTTAATCGGAGACGATCCCGCTTCTGTTTCATATGTGACAGGCAAGAAAAAAGCCGCTGAAACAATGGGAATGAAATTTAAGCTTGACCGCTTTGACTCAAGTTTAACCGAGGCGGAGCTTTTAACAGTGATTGATCAGTATAATCAAAATCCGGAATTCCACGGCATTCTCGTCCAGCTGCCGCTCCCGGATCATATTTCTGAAAAAGCCGTAATCGAGCGGATCTCCCCTGATAAGGATGTTGACGGTTTCCACCCTCTCAACGTCGGGAAAATGCTGCTTGGCGAAGATACATTTCTTCCATGCACGCCGCACGGAATTGTCGAGTTATTGAAAAAGACGAACGTAGATCTTTCCGGCAAAGAAGTTGTTGTAGTCGGACGAAGCAATATTGTCGGTAAACCGGTCGGCCAGCTGCTGCTGAACGAAAACGCGACCGTCACATATTGTCATTCCCGCACGAAAAATATGTCTGAGCATACGAAAAAAGCAGATATTCTCGTGGTAGCGGTCGGTAAAGCGAACTTCATCAAAGCCGATCAAATCAAAGAGGGCGCCATTGTCATTGATGTCGGCGTCAACCGTCTCGAAAGCGGAAAACTTTGCGGAGACGTTCAGTTTGATGAAGCGAAAGAAAAAGCATCTTTCATTACGCCGGTGCCGGGCGGAGTAGGTCCGATGACCATCACAATGCTTGCGCATAATACTGTTAAATCTGCCAGACGTACGTTATCATAGATAACCGGAGACAGTCACAAAAAGTGTGACAATGAGCACGATACCCGCTTCTTAAGGCTCCTTTCAGCCAGAGCGGGTTTTCTTAGTTTAGGGCAAAAAGCCTTTATGAAAGGAGTGCAGGATGTGAGTGAAGCGGCATATGTCACGGTTTCCGCGCTGACCAAATACATTAAACGAAAATTCGATGTGGACCCTCATCTTGAAGACATTTGGATTAAGGGTGAGCTCTCCAATGTTAAAATTCATACGAGAGGCCACATCTATTTTACATTAAAAGATGAGCATGCCCGCATGCAGGCCGTCATGTTTCAGAGGCAAAGTTCGAGGCTTGCGTTTAAGCCAGAAGACGGAATGAAGGTCATCGTAAGAGGCGGCATCTCCGTCTATGAACCGAGCGGAAGCTATCAGCTGTACGCGAAAGAAATGCAGCCGGACGGTGTGGGGGCGCTCTACTTAGCATATGAAGAATTAAAGAAAAAACTTGCCGGCGAAGGGTTGTTTGATGACCGGCATAAGCAGGCCATCCCCGCTTTTCCGGCCACGATCGGGGTCGTCACGTCACCGACGGGAGCAGCCGTCAGAGACGTCATTACCACACTCAAAAGAAGATACCCCCTTGTGAAAGTCATTGTGCTTCCCGCGCTCGTTCAAGGTGAAAATGCCAGCAGATCGATTGTGAAGCGCATTGAAGAAGCCAATGCACAAAAAATGTGTGACGTCCTGATCGTCGGAAGGGGAGGGGGCTCGATCGAAGAATTGTGGGCATTTAACGAAGAAATCGTGGCCCGGGCGATTTTTGCTTCCGCCATTCCGATTATATCAGCCGTCGGACATGAAACAGATTTTACAATCAGTGATTTCGTCGCGGATATCCGGGCGGCAACGCCGACAGGAGCGGCAGAAATCGCCGTCCCCCACACGACGGACTTAATGGAACGGACAAAAACGGCGGAAGTCCGCCTGACAAGAGCGATGCAGCAGCATATCAGCAAGAAAAAAGAACGGGTTCAATCGCTCCAGTCATCCTACGCGTTCCGTTTTCCGAAACGATTGTATACCCAAAAAGAACAGCAGTTTGACCTTTTGTATCAGCAGTTCCAATCACAGCTCACAGGGCTTACGGACAGGAAACAAAGGCAGCTGGAGCGGAATACGTACAGATTAACGGCGCTCCACCCTGAAACCCAGCTGAAACAGGCGAAAAAACGGTACGAGGAGCGCTCAAATCAGCTCGCCCGAAGCATGAATGTCCAGCTGAAGCAGCTTCATTCGCAGTTTCAGACGGTTCTTGGTAAACTGAATGCATTAAGTCCCCTTCAGGTGATGGAGAGAGGATACAGTCTGGCCTATAAAGACAAAGAGCTGATCAAAAGCGTTGATCAAGTGGAACAAAATGATACGCTTGAAGTAAAGATGACAGACGGCGTTCTGACGTGTGAAGTATTGCAAAAGAGAGGCGAACGATAATGACAGAAACCAAAAAAAGTGAAGAGCTGACATTTGAAGAGGCGATGAAAGGCCTTGAAGGCATTGTGGCAAAGCTTGAAGAAGGAGACGTGCCGCTGGAGCAGGCGATTAATTATTTTCAGGAAGGGATGGCCCTTTCAAAAATGTGCCATGAAAAGCTTCAGCATGTCGAAAAGCAAATGGACTTTATTTTAAAAGATAACGGCGAACTTGCACCTTTCAGCGTTCAGGAGGAAGACGAAGGTGACAAATAAACTGGACGCATTTTTAGCATCGCGCAAACAACTGATTGAACAGCAGCTTTCTTTGTATACAGAACGGCTTGCGATGCCGGAAACCCTCAAAAAATCTATGCTGTATTCTTTGGAAGCGGGCGGAAAGAGGCTGCGCCCCCTCGTCGTCTTAGCCGTTCTGAATGCTTACGGAAAAGATGAAAAAGACGGGATTCCGGTCGGGTGCGCTGTCGAAATGATTCATACGTATTCTTTAATCCATGATGATCTGCCTTGCATGGACGATGATGATCTGCGCCGGGGAAAGCCCACAAACCATAAAGTCTTCGGAGAAGCGGCAGCCGTATTGGCCGGAGACGGGCTTCTGACAGAAAGCTTTAAACTGATCACATCTCATGTGTCTGAGGCGGTTTCAGCAGAAAAACGGCTCCGTCTCGTCGATGAGCTGATCAGCGCGGCGGGAACGGAAGGAATGGTCGGCGGACAGGCTGCCGACATGGAAGCGGAACAAAAGCGGATAACGCTTGAGGAGCTGGAATCCATCCACGAGCGGAAAACGGCCAAGCTCCTCGGTTTTTCCGTGACGGCGGGCGCCATTTTGGCAGATGCGCCGGAGGATGAAGTCGAAAAGCTGCGTCTGTTCAGCAGCCATATCGGCATCGGATTTCAAATCAGAGACGACATCCTTGATATTGAAGGGCATGAGGAGAGGATCGGCAAACCGGTCGGCTCAGATACGTCGAACGAAAAATCAACGTATCCGTCGCTTTTAACGCTTGAAGGCGCGAAAGAAAAGCTTGCGTATCATATCAGCGAGGCGAAACAGATCATCAGCGGCCTTTCTCTTCAGAAAGAACTGCTGCATGACCTCTGTGATTTAATCGCGGCGAGAGATCATTAAAAACGGTCCTGATTTGAAGGGGCTGCCGCTCCTATGGTAAAATGTAAGCAGTTTCGATGAAAATACAAAGGGAGTCTTTTTCTCTTTTCAAAAAGACACTGTTTAATTTGCAGAAATTCATGCTGAAAGTGAGTTGATCCGCTTTGGATCTTTTATCAATACAGGACCCGTCATTTCTTAAAAAGATGTCAATTGAACAGCTGGAAGAGCTGAGTGAGGAGATCCGCAATTTCCTCATCACATCGCTGTCTGCCTCTGGCGGCCATATTGGGCCGAACCTCGGGGTTGTCGAGCTGACAATTGCGCTTCACAAAGAATTTGACAGTCCGAAAGATAAATTTTTATGGGATGTCGGACATCAGTCCTATGTTCATAAACTGTTAACCGGACGCGGCAAGGAGTTTGAAACCTTGCGCCAATATAAAGGGCTTTGCGGTTTCCCGAAACGCAGCGAAAGCGAACATGACGTATGGGAAACAGGCCACAGCTCAACCTCGCTCTCAGGCGCGATGGGAATGGCTGCCGCCCGTGATATTAAAGGATCGAAAGAATATATCATCCCGATTATCGGAGACGGCGCTTTAACCGGAGGAATGGCGCTTGAAGCGCTGAACCATATCGGTGATGAGAAAAAAGACATGATCGTCATCCTGAATGATAATGAGATGAGCATTGCGCCGAATGTCGGGGCGATTCATTCTATGCTGGGACGGCTTCGCACGGCCGGCAAATATCAATGGGTAAAAGACGAGCTTGAATATTTATTTAAGCGCATCCCGGCCGTCGGCGGAAAATTGGCTGCCACAGCTGAACGGATAAAAGACAGCTTAAAATATATGCTTGTGTCAGGCATGTTTTTTGAAGAGCTGGGCTTTACGTATTTAGGCCCGGTTGACGGTCATTCCTACCACGAACTGTTTGAAAACCTGCAATACGCCAAAAAAACGAAAGGCCCTGTCCTTTTACATGTCATTACGAAAAAGGGCAAAGGCTATAAACCGGCTGAGACCGACACAATCGGCACATGGCACGGAACGGGGCCGTACAAAATCAATACGGGTGATTTCGTCAAGCCGAAAGCCGCGGCGCCTTCATGGAGCGGACTTGTCAGCGGCACCGTGCAGGAGCTGGCGCGTGAGGATGACAGAATTGTAGCCATTACACCGGCCATGCCGGTCGGCTCCAAACTGGAAGGGTTTGCGAAAGAATTCCCTGAACGCATGTTTGACGTTGGAATCGCAGAACAGCATGCGGCGACGATGGCGGCTGGAATGGCGCTCCAAGGCATGAAGCCGTTTCTTGCGATTTATTCGACCTTTTTGCAGCGGGCGTACGATCAGGTCGTCCATGACATCTGCCGTCAAAACGCGAATGTATTTATCGGCATTGACCGCGCCGGTTTGGTCGGCGCCGACGGGGAGACGCATCAAGGCGTCTTTGACATCGCCTTTTTGCGGCATATACCAAACCTCGTTTTAATGATGCCGAAGGATGAAAATGAAGGCCGCCATATGGTCAATACAGCCCTTAATTATGAGGAGGGTCCGATCGCGATGCGCTTCCCGCGCGGGAACGGGCTCGGCGTAAAGATGGATAAAGAGCTGAAAACCATTCCGATCGGAACATGGGAAGTGCTCCGTCCCGGAAAAGACGCGGTCATTTTAACATTCGGTACGACCATTGAAATGGCGCTGGAAGCGGCTGAAGAACTGCAAAAAGAAGGCCTGTCCGTGCGTGTCGTGAATGCGCGGTTTATAAAACCGATTGATAAACAAATGATGAAGGCCATTCTTAATGAAGGTCTGCCGATTTTAACGATAGAAGAAGCCGTGCTTGAAGGCGGATTCGGCAGCACGATTCTTGAATACGCTCATGACCTCGGCATGTATCATACGCCGATTGACAGAATGGGCATCCCAGACCGGTTTATTGAACACGGCAGCGTAACCGCCCTGCTTGAAGAAATCGGTCTCACGAAGGCTGAGGTTATGAACCGGATCAAACTGCTGATGCCGCCGAAGACACATAAAGGAATTGGATCATGACAGCAAAAAAAGAACGATTAGATGTACTTCTTGTAGAAAAAGGCCTTGCGGAAACGCGGGAAAAAGCGAAACGCGCCATTATGGCGGGCATCGTATACTCAAATGAAAACCGATTGGACAAACCGGGTGAAAAAATCGCCCGGGATCTTCCGTTAACGGTAAAAGGAAACCCTCTTAAATACGTCAGCAGAGGCGGATTAAAGCTTGAAAAAGCTCTGGAAGTGTTTCCTGTCTCGGTAAAAGGCAAAACGATGATTGACATCGGCTCGTCTACAGGGGGATTCACGGATTGCGCCCTCCAAAACGGAGCCGAGCGGTCCTACGCAGTGGATGTCGGCTATAATCAGCTTGCTTGGAAGCTCAGACAGGACGAGAGGGTCGTCGTCATGGAACGGACGAATTTCCGCTATTCCGAGCCTTCCGATTTCACAGAGGGTTTGCCGGAATTTGCGACAATCGATGTTTCTTTCATCTCACTCCGCCTCATTCTGCCGGTTTTAAAAACGCTGCTTGTACCGGGGAGCGATTGCATCGCACTGGTGAAGCCGCAATTTGAAGCCGGACGGGAATCCGTCGGAAAAAAAGGCATTGTCAGAGATCCCGGCGTTCATACTGACGTTCTCCGCCGCATGAATCAATTTGCCGCTTCTGAAGGATATACAGTGAAAGGACTGTCCTTCTCACCGATTACAGGGGGAGACGGCAATATTGAGTTTCTGCTTCATTTGGAATGGGGCGGAGAAGACGGAAACGGCGCTGAACTGCCGGAAGAAGACATTCTCCGTACCGTCCGCGAAGCACATGAGACATTAAAAGCCAAAAAGACAGATGTACCGGAATAATAGGGGGCTATTATTCCTTTTTTCTGCCATCATGTACTTTTTATCAAGAAGCGGTTAACATAATGACAAGAACAGCTTGAAAACAGAGGTGCTTACATGACAAAAGGCCAAAGGCATATAAAAATCAGAGAGCTTATTACAAGCCATGAGATTGAAACGCAGGATGACTTAGTTGACATGCTGAGAGAAGAAGGATATAAGGTAACTCAGGCGACTGTCTCCAGAGACATTAAAGAGCTGCATCTCGTAAAGGTGCCGACAAACAACGGCTCCTACAAATACAGCCTGCCGGCGGATCAGCGGTTCAATCCGCTGTCAAAACTGAAGCGTTCATTAATGGATGCGTTCGTAAAAATTGACTCAGCAAGCCATATGATCGTATTAAAAACGATGCCGGGGAATGCTCAGGCAATCGGCGCTCTGATGGATAATCTCGAATGGGAAGAAATCATGGGCACGATTTGCGGAGATGACACGATCTTAATCATCTGCAGGACGCCTGAAGATACGGAGGGCGTTCAAAGCCGTCTTTTGGAGCTGCTGTAGCGTAATTATCAGATAAAAGGTGGAATGCTGTTTGTTAGCTGAACTATCAATAAAAAACTTTGCCATTATAGAGGAACTGACGATTTCGTTTGAACGGGGGCTCACCGTCCTGACGGGAGAAACAGGGGCCGGCAAGTCAATTATTATAGACGCCGTTTCCCTATTAGTCGGCGGCCGCGGTTCGTCTGAATTTGTCCGTTACGGTGAAACAAAGGCCGAGCTTGAAGGACTGTTTCTTTTGGACAGCGGTCATCCCGTTTTTGAAGTATGCCGTGAGCAGGGAATAGACGCATCTGACGACATGATTGTCATGAGAAGGGACATTAATGCCGGAGGAAAAAGCGTCTGCCGTGTCAACGGAAAATTAGTGACGATTGCGGCTTTAAGGGAGATCGGCAGACTTTTATTAGATATTCACGGACAGCATGATAACCAGCTGTTAATGGAGGACGATAAACACTTAGAGCTGTTGGACAGGTTTGCGGGCGCTGAGGCCGAATCCGCGCTTCAGGCTTACCATGAAGGCTATGAGCGTTATATGAAGCTGCTCAAAAAAGTGAAGAAGCTGTCAGAAAGCGAGCAGGAAATGGCGCATCGGCTAGACCTGATTCAATTTCAGCTTGAAGAAATCGAGTCGGCGAAGCTTGAATTGAATGAAGACGAGCTTCTTCAGGAAGAACGGAAGCAGATATCCAATTTTGAAAAAATTTATGAATCATTGCAAAACGCCTATAATGCGCTCCGCAGCGAGCAGGGGGGGCTTGACTGGGTCGGAATGGCCTCTGCCCAGCTTGAAGATATTTCGGATATCAATGAACCGCTGCAAAAGCTGTCAGAAAGTGTGTCAAGTTCCTATTATCTGCTGGAGGATGCAACCTTTCAGATGCGCAATCTGTTAGATGATCTGGAATATGACCCGGAACGGCTGAATTTTATTGAAACCCGTTTAAATGAGATCAAACAGCTGAAGCGCAAATACGGAGCGACGGTAGAAGACATTTTGGAATACGGCTCTAAAATAGAAGAGGAAATCGATCAAATCGAGAACCGCGACAGCCACCTTGAAGCGCTGAAGAAGGAATTGGAGTCGGTCGGCAAAGATGTGGCCGTAGAAGCCGCCAATTTATCAAAAATCAGAAAAGCATGGGCTAAGAAACTGGCGGAAGCGATTCATCAGGAATTAAAAAGTCTGTATATGGGCAAATCAACGTTTGATACGGAATTTCTCGTGAAAACCGATCCGTCAGCCAGTGAAGCACCGGTTGTTAACGGGCAGCCCGTGCAGCTTACCCAAAAGGGGATTGACCTTGTGAAGTTTTTAATTTCAACAAACACCGGTGAGCCTTTAAAACCGCTGTCAAAGGTCGCTTCCGGAGGCGAGCTTTCAAGGGTGATGCTGGCGATGAAGAGTATTTTTTCTTCCCAGCAGGATGTCACCTCCATTATCTTTGACGAAGTGGACACCGGTGTAAGCGGGCGGGTTGCCCAAGCCATCGCGGAAAAAATCCATAAAGTATCGACCGGTTCACAGGTGCTCTGCATTACACACCTGCCGCAGGTTGCCGCTATGGCGGATACGCACCTTCTAATCGCAAAAGAATTCAAAGACGGCCGGACGACAACGCATGTCACGCCGCTTTCCAAACAGGACAAGGTAGCGGAAATCGGCCGCATGATTGCGGGCGTCGAAGTGACCGATCTGACAAAACGGCATGCACAAGAGCTTTTAAAACAGGCCGGACAGGTAAAAACGACAGGATAAGCTGCTGATACAGGCAGCTTATTTTTTTGTTCCATTTCTCTAACAGTGTATCCAATGTTTTTCTTCGTATGCCGGTTATAAATCAAGCGCAGGAAGGCAAAAGTATAGATGTAGCAGAAAAAGAAAGTGGTGTGGGATAGGAGCGAGGAGAGTGAAGGAATGAATGCACGATAACATGAGGAAAGCAATAGGTGTAATTCTCCTTGTTTCTTTACTAAGTGTAGGCTTTTTTAAGCCATTTAAAGAATATTTACTGATACCATCAGAAATGAGCGTCTTTGAAAACCAGACACAGGCCGTTTCGGTCAATGCATCAATAAGCGCTGAAAAGGGCGAATTATCAGAAGCCTTTACGCTGAAAGAAGAGCACGGCCATGCAAACATAACAGGGCAAACACAAGGCCGGTCGGAAGTAGTATATGATCTTGCCGGATTTCCCATTAAAAAAACGAAAGTGCGTGTCCTTCCAGAATTGAAGGTCATTCCGGGCGGACAGTCCATCGGTGTAAAACTGCATTCAGTCGGTGTTTTGGTCGTCGGTTTTCACCAAGTGATGACAAAGGATGGAAAAAAGTCTCCGGGAGAACAAGCGGGAATTGAATCTGGCGACATCATTATTAAAATGAACGGACATAAAATTGAAAAAATGAGCGACATCGCCCCGTTTATTCAAAAAGCGGGCAAAACCGGTGAATCTTTGGATTTATTGGTGAAACGCGATAAGCAAAAAATCAAAACAAAGCTGATTCCGACAAAGGACGAAGCCGAGGGGAAATATCGAATCGGCCTTTATATCCGCGATTCGGCAGCCGGCATCGGCACCATGACATTTTTTGAACCGAAAACAAAAAAATACGGCGCATTGGGCCACGTCATCTCTGATATGGATACAAAAAAACCGATTGTTGTAGAAGACGGAGAAATCGTCCGTTCAACTGTAACATCGATTGAAAAAGGAAAAGGCGGCAATCCAGGCGAAAAACTGGCAAGGTTTTCGTCAGAACGGAAAACGATCGGCGATATTAACCGCAACAGCCCGTTCGGCATCTTCGGGACACTGCATCAGCCGATTAAAAACAACATTTCCGACAAAGCGCTTCCGATTGCTTTGTCAAATGAAGTAAAAAAAGGACCTGCGCAAATGCTGACGGTTATCGAAAACGATAAAGTAGAGAAATTTGATATTGAAATCGTCAGCACCACGCCGCAAAAATTCCCGGCGACAAAGGGAATGGTGTTGAAAGTGACAGATCCGAAACTGCTGAAAAGAACCGGCGGAATCGTTCAGGGGATGAGCGGAAGCCCGATCATCCAGAACGGAAAGGTCGTCGGAGCCGTAACCCACGTATTTGTCAATGATCCGACAAGCGGCTACGGCGTTCATATCGAATGGATGCTGTCTGAAGCGGGTGTTGATGTTTACGGGAAAGACAAAGCAAGCTGACTGCCGGATGATCCGGCAGTTTTTTTATGTGATGCGTTCTTCACTTCTTTCCTGGATTCATGTAAAATAAGACATGAAGATTTTTCGACAAATTCACGTTTCCTGATTTGTCAAACTTAATTTTTAGTCGAAAAACCTAGAAAATGCTAGAAAAACAAAGATATACCACTATTATTGGTAAATATGGATTTTTTAAAAGGGGAAGTAGTGGTTTTGTCGAATGTAACATGTAGCAGTCAAATGGGTTGCGTCCTGTTAATACATTGGGGGAGGAAGAAACGTGGAGAAAATTAAAGTTTGTGTTGCTGATGATAATCGAGAGCTTGTAAGCCTGTTGAGTGAATATATAGAGGGACAGGATGATATGGAAGTGATCGGCGTTGCTTATAACGGACAGGAATGTCTTTCTTTGTTTAAAGATAAGAATCCAGATGTGCTCGTTTTAGACATTATCATGCCGCATCTGGACGGACTTGCGGTTTTGGAGCGTCTGCGGGAATCAGAGCTCGAGAAGCAGCCGAACGTCATCATGCTGACGGCATTCGGTCAGGAAGACGTTACGAAAAAAGCCGTCGATTTAGGCGCGTCCTATTTCATCCTGAAGCCGTTTGATATGGAAAACCTTGTCGGCCATATCCGCCAGGTAAGCGGAAATGTCAGCAGTGTCACACACCGTGCGCCGTCTGCGCAAAGCAGCATTATCCGCAGCCAGCCTGAGCCGAAGCGGAAAAATCTCGATGCCAGCATTACAAGCATTATCCATGAGATCGGTGTGCCTGCCCATATCAAAGGCTATCTTTATTTGCGTGAAGCCATTTCCATGGTGTATAACGATATTGAACTCCTCGGCAGCATCACAAAAGTCCTTTATCCCGACATCGCCAAAAAATTCAACACGACTGCAAGCCGTGTAGAACGGGCCATCCGCCACGCCATTGAAGTCGCATGGAGCAGGGGAAATATTGATTCCATTTCTTCACTGTTCGGATATACGGTCAGCATGACAAAAGCAAAACCAACCAACTCGGAATTCATCGCGATGGTTGCTGACAAGCTGAGATTGGAGCATAAAGCTTCGTAACGCAAGCTTTTGGCTAGATGTCTTTTTCGCGCCTTCTATTCCGTGCATGAACGCGGAAGAGAAGGCGTTTTGAAATTTTGCTGGCGAAAACAATGGAAATCACTCACGCCGGTACTTGTTCTATACATAAATGCGGGATCTATGCCGTCTACACGTATAATACCGGAGCTGATATTTTAATGATTTTGCCGTCTCTGAAATAAAAGCGGGGGACGCGGCGGCTTAACACAGCTAAGACTTCGTAGCTGATCGTACCGAGCATTTCGGCAATTTCATCAACGGAAATCTCGGCTCCTTGTTGTTTACCGTAGATGACGACTTCTTCTCCTTGTTTGCCCTCATTCTCACCTAAACTGACCATGATCATATCCATTGTCACTCTCCCCGCCACCGGCACCCGTCTGCCGCGGTGAAGAATAAACCCGCGGTTGGACAGGGCGCGGGAGTAACCGTCACCATAGCCGATTGGAATCGTCGCGATGATTTCACCCGGTTCGGCGATATATGTGGCGCCATAACTGACGGTCCGGGGATCTGTCACCATAGCTTTCACATAAGCGATACGCGCCTTTAAACTTAGTGCGGGTGTGAGATCCACGAGGTTCAGTTCCTTTATCGAGGCGGACGGATATAAACCATATAACCCAATGCCTAAACGGATCATGTCGGCGCTGAATTCCGGGAATGCGATAGCGGCGGCTGTATTGCACATATGCACGGTAGGCAGCGTAATGTCTTGATTTTTTAAAAAGCGGAGAAAGCTGATAAACTTTTCGTGCTGCAGCATCGTCAGCTCAGTGTCCGGTTCATCCGCTGTTGAAAAATGTGTAAAGATGCCATCCCATGACAGATATGTACTCGACTTGAGCGCTTTCACCACTGCTAAAAGATCTTCTTCCGTACGCACACCCAGCCGGCCCATTCCCGTATCCACATTGATATGAATGGACAGCCGTTTCGAATCTGCTTCTTTTTCCAATATCCGATTCGCTTTTTTGATCCAGCTGACTTGAAACGCTGATAATGTTATGTTCCAAACGGCAGATTTTTTCACACAGCTGAGAGCTGTGAAGCCGAGCACAAGAATAGGTGCCGTAATTCCCGCTCTCCGTAACACAATTCCCTCTTCGACGCTGGCGACAGCGAGCTCGCTCGCCCCGCTTTCCAGTGCCTGCCGCGCTACTTCCACAGAGCCGTGGCCATAAGCGTTCGCTTTTACGACGGCCATAATTTTAGACGTATTCGGAATATGGCGGCGGATCGCCCGTACGTTCTTTTTTATCGCATCAAGGTCAACTTCAATCCAAACTTCCCGGCAAAGTTTTTTCATCACGATTCCTTCTTTCCTTAATGAGTTTCAGTACTCATGCTTTCAATCTGCATTCTATTCACCTTGAACTGAAATCATTCAAAACAAGGGAAGGTGATCGCTGATGTTTAAAAATCAAGTTTTTGGGAAATCAGTGTGTCTGCTTTATTTATGCTGAAAGGGCTGCATGGCAGCCCTTAAATTGACTTTACAATATTCTGATCTGAAAATTGATGTTCAAACATTTTGGACTGGCTTACAGCATTGTTTTGAATGACAATGCCGATATTTCCCCCTCCGCCACCGAAAACAGTTTTTGATGCAGTCAGCGGACTGATGGATATGGCGCCGCCAACATTGACAACTCCGTTTCCTGATACGTTGTTTATCGTAATCGGGCAACCGCTCATTCTATTTTTTCTCCTTTCTCTCACAGTCTACTAACTATATGTACGCTGTGATATGGAATAAGATTAAACAAAACGGCAAAAAGAATCCGGCTGCTGCCAGCCGGAAAGGGAGGGAAATACGGATGTCATAGTGTTTTCGTTACATTTTGATCAGAGTATTGAGAGCTTGAAGATTGAGATGTACTGGATTGATTCATTTGCAGGACCATCCCTGTATTTCCCCCACCTGAGCCGTAGACGGTTTTTGATACGGTTAAAGGACTTATCGAAAACGCACCGCCGACATTGACAACCCCGTTTCCGGAAAGACTGTTAATCGTAATAGGAAAACCAGCCATCATATACGGTCTCCTTTCTATTAATCTATTTACTATATGTACGCTGTGTGTTAGAAATAGGAGTAAACAAAGCGGTAAAAACTTGTAAATCAAAAAAAACTGCCGGACATCCGGCAGTTTTTTTAGTCTACTTTTCAAACGGCACCCAGCCGCCTGTATTCTGAATCATTTCCCATAACGGTTCAGGAAGTCGGTATTTCTCAATTTCAGATGCTTGAATGGCTTTTTCGATTTCCTGTTCGCGGCCTTCTTTGACCAGCACCGCCCATTCGGGGTTAATCAAAATGACACGTCCCAGAGCCACCAGCGGAATTCCGCTTTCTAATACAGCAAGTGCTTCGTCCGCGGTATAGATGGAACCGACGGCCATCAGCGGCACTTTATGGCCGACGCGTTCGTTTAATAAATCCATCCGCGTCCGTGAAGAATCCGCCCCGCGGCGGGCTTTGGAGTTGACATCCATCAGTGAAATATGCAGATAATCCAAGTTCTCTTCCGCAAGCGCGTCGGCGAACATGAATGTTTCTTTCATTGTAAGCCCCGGTGTTTCCGGCTCTTCCGGTGACAGGCGGTAGCCGAGAACGAATGGATTTTCAGCGTGTGTATCAATTGCCTGTTTGACAGCGTCAACGACTGCAAGCGGGAACGCAAGGCGCTTTTCATCGCTTCCGCCCCAGCGGTCTGTGCGCCGGTTTGTTTTCGGTGAATAAAATTGGTGAATCAGGTATCCGTTTGCCCCGTGAATTTCAACACCGTCAAAGCCGGCTTCAATCGCTCTGCGTGTCGCTTCGCCGAATGCTTTCACGATGTGCTCAATTTCTTGTTCGGTGAGAGCCCGGGACGTTTGTCTCCCGTCTTCTTCTGAGCCGCTCGGACTGACGACGTCGTTGTTTGGCACGAGTTCAGGAGGGCATTCCAATCCTCCGTGGTGAATCTGCACAACGGCTTTCGCTCCTTGAGACTGGATCGCCTGAGCGAGTTTTTTCAAGCCGGGAATGTGAGAATCATCATAGATGCCGGGCTGGCCTGGAAACGCTTTGCCGTCCGGCGTTACGTTTGCACATGCCGTAATGACCATGCCCATTTCTTTTGAACGGGGAGTAATGTAGCTTAATTCACGGTCGGAAATTGTTCCGTCATCATTTGATGAATAGTGTGTCATCGGTGCGACTGAAATACGGTTTGGTATGGTGACGCCGCTTTCGAACGTAAAAGGTTCAAACAGCGGTTTATAAGTTTGCTTCATCATTTCGCCTTCTTCCTTAGGAGTTTAACTCGTCCGTATTCTAGCTTATGTTTTAATTGTGTGCAATTATTTTGCTTGTTCTTCTTCCTGAGGTTATGACCGGCTGAACCATTTAAACGAATGAAACGGTTTTCTCCGTTCCTTTTCAGGATCTTTATATCCTCCTGAAATTTGATGGCCGATCGAGCTGAATATGACAGCGGCGGCGAAGAGGAGAATGATTTTTTTCATATACATATCTTCTTTCTTATCTTTTACAAGGTTATTTATAAGCATACGCTTGTGCGAAAAAACCGTCAATTTGTTTTTATTTATTCTTTTTTCCACTTTCCTGCGGCGAATATCGTTCCGATCTGAATCACAACACTTAACAGAGCGCACACTGCCACAACTGTGTTGCTGTCCATAGAAGACACCCTCCTTTTTGTTAGGTTGATGTATCATATGACAGCTGTCTCTGTTTTGACAAAACCGTAATGCGGTGTTTCATATTTTTCAACACAAAAAGGGCGCTTTTTTAAGCGCCTTTACTTTTTTTTCAGCCGATTCAAAGCGATTTGAACGGCGATGGCGTCATCCAGGTAGCCGATCGGAAACATGTAATCCGGAATGACGTCGGTCGCTAAAATATAATACAGCAGCGCGCTCCCGAGAATCGCGCGGTCTTCAGCCGGTGTTGATTCATCCATATACTGATGATGCATGTTTTTCAAATGATCAATAAAAGGGCCGACGCTTTCTTCATTGTCCATTTTCTTTTGAAACTCATCGCAAATCAGGCGATGGCCCTGCTGGGTTTTGGCATATTGTTCATATCTGGTCAGTTCGCGCTCAATTTGCTCCCGGGAAAAAGGCTGATCAAACATCTCGGCCATATTCAGCATATCCTGAATCGCGTGCATCGGGTCTTGCGGCGCAGCTTCTTTTTCATGGCCGATGTCTATGCCTGACGCCTCAAGCAATTCCTCCAGCGGGGTGCGGAGATGTTTTGAAAATTCCTGAAGATGCTTTAAATTGGCCTTCTGCTTGCCGTTTATAATCCGGGAGATGGTGGCCGTATCAATGTTTGTTAAGGCGCCGAGTTTTCTCATGGAGAGCGAGTGCTTATCAAGCAGTGATTTTAAAAGGGGCCCCAGTGTCGTATTTTTATTTTCTGTCAAGGGTGTCACCTCGTTTCCGCCGGAATGATGATCATTAATCAATAATTTTTGCAGAAAAGGTACCTTTTCTGTGCTGCTGAATAGGATAGTGTAGATTCAACGGCACAACATGTTGAAAAGACATCAAAGAATGGAGAGAAACGAACATGGCTTGGTTATTGATTTTAGGTTTGGCAGTGTCCTCGAGCATTGATAATTTAGGAGTGGGGATGTCATACGGCATCAGAAAAATCAAAATATCGCATGCGTCAAATATGATGATCGCTTTTATCTGTTTTGTATTCAGTTATATCGGAATTTATTTCGGCAAATGGATTTCAGCCGTTTTACCGGGCTTTCTTCCTGTATTACTGGCGGCGTTTATTTTATCTGTCATCGGTATCCGCATCATTCTGCTGGCTGTGCCGAGAAAAACAGCGCGTGTTGGCGCGTCAGGAAAAAAAGGCCGTTTTGCCGGTCTGCTGCAAAATCCGGAGGCAGCGGATGCCGACGGTTCGGGAGAAATCGGTATATTGGAATCCATGGTTCTCGGGGTGGCCGTATCCGCAAATGCGCTGACCAACGGATTAAGCGCGGGGTTGATCGGGCTTTCTCCCGCTGCCATTTCCATCACTGCGGCGGTCGGAAGCTTTCTGACCATATGGATCGGCTGCTCGCTTGGAAAAAAAGCCGCGTCACTGCGCATCGGTTCTTTTCACGTCGGACAGTTCAGCACGGTGCTGAGCGGAGTGATTATTCTCATCATTGCCGCCAATACGCTGCTCTTTTAAGTTGTCCCGTTCATTTTATGAAAAGCTCAAAATAAATATGAATGTTTCTATTCGGGAGAGCGCATGACGCGGCTCTCTTTTTTTGCCGATCTGATATTTTTTCAAAATGAACAGAAAGTCGTCCGTTTCCGTTAAATTCTGCATATTCGGCCTTCAGACAGAACCTTTTTCATAGACTGATCAGCTTGTTTTCTTTCTAAGTTCAGGTAAACAGCAGGTCAGATAGCCTTCATTCCAAATATGGAAAAGCACTGGAGGAATGGAGGCTCCCTTTACAAATCGGTCATTCTGTTCAAAGATAAAGCCGAATGAGAAAACGTGAGGTGATCTGTGTGAAGTCTGTCATACTTCTGATCTTCACCGCATGGCTGTTATCAGGATGCGAGTATACCGCGGAGGCTGATGCGGCGCCGTCATTTACACAGGAAGGAACATTTATAAAAGCGGCCGGAAACGATACGATCGCGGTCGAAATTGACGGAGAAAGGCAAGAGGTGAAGGTGCCTTTCGCTAAGCGGTTTGAATGTCAGTCTCTGCCTGAACATACGGCGGTGCAAATCACCTATAAAAAAGAGAGCAACGGACAATTACGGCTTGAGGAACTGAAAAAAGAAACAGATATGTGAAAACGGGGAGGAAAAAACGTGGGTTTACTGACAAAAAGCGCTGCTGCCTTCGGTGCCGCTCTGCTTCTGCTTGCGCCGTCTGCTTATGCAGCTGAACCTTTGCAAGGGAAAACCATTTATATCGATGCCGGACATGGCGGAGAAGACAGCGGGGCCGGCGGAAATGGACTGCTTGAGAAAAACATCAATTTAGCGGTGTCAAACAAGGTGATCGACAAATTGGAGACAGAAGGCGCAAAACCTGTTGCTTCAAGGACTGACGATACTTTTTTACGTTTGGACGAGCGGGTGGCGAAAGCAAGCGCCAGCCAATCCGATTTATTCGTCAGCCTCCATACGAATTCAGCCGTCTCAACGGCATCGGGCACGGAAACGTATTTTAATTCGACATATGAAGGAGCAGACAGCGAAAGGCTTGCTTCCGACATCCAGCAGCAGCTTGTCACGTCTTTAGGGATGAAGGACAGAGGCGTAAAAGAAGCTCCTTTTTATGTCATTACATATTCAAAGATGCCGAGTGTGCTGGCTGAATTAGGTTTTATCACAAATCCTCAAGATGCGGACAAGCTGAAAAGCGATAACGGACAAGAGCACGCCGCGGACGCCGTTGTAAAGGGAATCGAAACCTATTACAGCGGACGGTAATTATAAAATATGTGTAAATAGCGCCCTCCTTATGTGCATAACGATTATAATAGAGAAAACCGATGACAAACACCTGAGGTGACACATATGACGAATATTTTTGCCCACCGGGGGGCGTCGGGCGACTGCCCTGAAAATACGATGCCCGCGTTCAAAAAAGCGATTGAGGACGGGGCTGACGGAATCGAACTTGATGTACAGATGACAAAAGACGGCCGGATCGTGGTCATTCACGATGAAACCCTCGACCGCACGACGTCTTTGAAAGGATTTGTGAAAGATACGGCGTATGACAAAATCAGAACCGCCGATGCCGCCGGAAAATGGAAAGATGCTTTTAAAGGTGTCAGAATTCCGCTTTTGTCAGATGTGCTGCGTTTTGCGGAACGTGCTGATTTTCTGATAAACATTGAGCTGAAAAACAGTGTATTCCGTTACGAAGGAATGGAAGAAGAAGTGATTAAAAAAGTCAGATATTACGGACTGGAAAAGCGCGTTATTTTTTCTTCATTTAATCATGAGAGTCTCGCGGTTTGCCACGCCCTGGCGCCTGAAATTGAACGGGCGGTGCTGACAATGGATGTGCTGTACCGGCCTGAACGGTATCTTGCCGCCATTCCCGCTTCGGGTTATCATCCGAAGCTCGGTACGCCGGCGGTGAGCGCTGAAGTGATCAAACATCTTGCAAAACACCAAGCGGCGCTCCGTCCGTTCACCGTCAATCGTCCTGAGGATATGAAGCAGCTGATGAAAGCGGGAGCAGACGCAATTTTTACCGATTATCCAAAGCTGGCTGTTTCTATAAAAGAAGAATGCCGCAGCTGAGAAGACTGTTCAGACAGTCTTCTTTTTTTATGGGCGGGAAAAAGGCGGTGCACTCATAACTCGGTCAGCCGGTTCATATATTGTAACAGGGCGTTTTGTGTAAGCGTTATCTTTTATCTTATTGAAAGTGAGGCAAAATTGTGGGAAAAACGGTTATCGTCAGTGCGGCAAGAACGCCGTTCGGAAAATTTGGCGGCGCATTAAAAGAGGTAAAGGCGGCCGAGCTTGGCGGCATCGCCATAAAAGAAGCAATCAAGCGCGCCGCTATCAGTGAAAGCGAAGCGGAAGGAGCGGTGATGGGAATGGTCGTCCAGGCGGGTGCCGGGCAGATTCCGGCACGGCAGGCTGCAAGATATGCCGGGCTTCCGTGGTCCGTTCCGGCTGAAACCATTAATAAGGTCTGTGCATCAGGGCTCAGGGCCGTTACCATCTGTGATCAAATGATCCGGGCGAAAGATGCGGACGTGCTGATTGCAGGCGGAATGGAAAGCATGAGCAACATTCCGTACGCCATTCCGGCTGGCCGCTGGGGTGTGAGGATGGGGGACGGGGTGTTTCAGGATTTAATGGTTCATGACGGGCTGACCTGTGCGTTCGACCAGGTGCATATGGCTGTCCACGGAAGCACTGCGGCCAAAAAGTACGGCATTTCCCGGGATGAACAGGATCATTACGCTCTTTTGAGCCAGCAACGCGCGGCTGAGGCGGCCGAGGCGGGCAAATTGCGTGAAGAAATTGTCCCCGTCACCTGGACCGGCAAAAAGGGCAAACAGCATACCGTTGAAGCGGATGAGGGGCTGCGCCCTGATACGAGCCTTGAGCAGCTTGCAGCGCTCAAGCCAATTTTTACAGCCGACGGAACGGTTACAGCCGGAAACGCTCCCGGTGTAAATGACGGGGCCGGAGCATTTGTGCTGATGTCAGAGGAAAAAGCCGCAAAGCAGCATGTCAGGCCGCTCGCAGCGATACTTGGCTTTGCGTCAGTCGGATTGGAAGCGTGCGAGCTGGCAAGCGCGCCGGGAGAGGCCATCAGCCGGCTCTTGACAAAAACCGGACTGTCCGTTGACGATATTGATTTGTTTGAAGTAAATGAAGCATTTGCGTCCGTCGTGCTGGTGAGTGAAAAAATAGCCGGGTTCAGCCGGGAAAAAGTGAATGTAAACGGAGGGGCAATCGCGTTCGGCCACCCGATCGGCGCAAGCGGAGCGAGAATCATCATGAGTTTAATATACGAATTAAAGCGTCGCGGAGGAGGTTTAGGCATAGCGGCTATATGCAGCGGAGCGGCTCAAGGAGATGCCGTCCTGCTTGAGGTGTACTGATCAAAGGAGGGAGCGCCGGATGAAGATGAAAACAATCATGGTCGCAGGTGCGGGTCAGATGGGAGCAGGCATCGCGCAGACGGCTGCAGGCGCCGGGTTTGCCGTCAAGTTATACGATTGGGAGCCGGAAACGGTAACAAAAGGTCTTCACCGCATAAAGACAAACCTGGAGAAAGAGCAGGCAAAAGGACGGAAGTCACGGCAGGAGACAGATGCCGTTTTCAGCCGTATTTCCCCGGCAGAGCTCACAGAAGCGGGAGATGCTGATTTTGTAATTGAAGCCATTGCAGAAAACAAAAAAGCAAAAGCAGAATTGTTTGACACACTAGATAAAATCTGTCCCCCTCATGCCGTATTGGCAAGCAATACGTCTTCTCTTCCCATTACGGAGCTTGCCGCGGCCACAAAAAGGCCTGAAAAAGTAATCGGCATGCATTTTATGAATCCGGTTCCTGTCATGGAGCTTGTCGAAGTCATCAGAGGACTCGCCACATCGGAAGAAACGGCGGAAACAGTAAAGAAGCTTGCCGTCCGGATGAATAAAACCCCAGTCGAAGTCAATGACTTCCCGGGCTTTATATCTAATCGCATATTAATGCCGATGATTAACGAAGCCGTTTATTGCCTTTACGAAGGAGCAGCTTCAAAGGAAGCGATTGATGAGGTGATGAAGCTCGGCATGCGGCATCCGATGGGTCCTTTAACATTAGCTGACTTCATCGGGCTGGATACGTGCCTTTCCATTATGGAGGTTCTCTATGCGGGGCTCGGAGATCCGAAATACCGCCCATGCCCTCTGCTCAGAAAATATGTCAGCGCCGGCTGGCTCGGCAAAAAAAGCGGGCGCGGTTTTTATGAGTACGGCAGATGACGTAAAGATCATGAGGGGAGACGGCAGCCATGCATTTTACAGAAGAGCACATCATGATGAGAAAAATGGTGCGTGATTTTGCCCGCAAGGAAATCGCGCCGGTGGTTGAGTTCATGGAATCAACAGATGAATTTCCGGAGCGGCTGATTAAAAAAATGGGCGAAGCGGGATTGATGGGCATTCCCGTCCCGGAAGCTTACGGCGGGGCGGGTGCTGATACAACATCTTACATTTTAGCGATTCATGAAATATCAAAAGTCAGCGCGGCCGTCGGCGTCATTTTGTCCGTCCACACATCGGTAGGGACAATCCCGATTTTGCATTTCGGGACAGAAGCCCAAAAACAAACGTATATTCCGAAGCTGGCAGCGGGCGAATATATTGGGGCTTTTGCGCTTACTGAGCCTCAATCCGGATCTGATGCGGGGAGCCTGAAAACAAGAGCCGTGCGAAAAGGCGATTCATATATTCTGAACGGTTCAAAAATCTTTATTACAAACGGCGGAGCGGCAGATCTGTATCTGACATTCGCCATAACCGATCCAGGTAAGGGGAGAAAGGGAATTTCCGCGTTTATCATTGAGAAAAACACACCCGGTTTTTCTGTCGGAAAAAAAGAAAAAAAGCTCGGACTGTTAGGTTCCAATACTGTCGAATTGCAGTTTGACCAAGCGGAAATTCCGATTGAAAACCGGCTCGGCGAAGAGGGCGAGGGCTTTTCAATCGCCATGAAAAACCTTGACGTCGGACGGATCGGCATAGCGGCTCAGGCGCTCGGGATTATCGAAGCGGCGCTCGGCTGCTCGGTGGAGTACGCCAAAACCCGCAGCCAGTTCGGCAGACCCATCGCTTCGAATCAGGCCGTTTCATTTAAATTATCTGACATGGCGACGAATGCGGAAGCTGCCAAATTATTGGTCTATCATGCCGCTGATCTGTATCAGCGAGGGCTTCCGTGCGGAAAAGAAGCATCTATGGCGAAGCAATTCGCGTCCGATGCGGCGATGAAAGCGGCGGTGGAGGCTGTGCAGATTCACGGCGGCTACGGCTATATGAAAGAGTATCCCGCGGAGCGTTTATTTCGGGATGCGAAAGTCACGCAAATCTATGAAGGAACCAATGAGATTCAAAGGCTGATTATTTCTAAGTATCTTCTTCAATAAAAAGTGCGCAAAGGAGCGAAACCATGGAATCTTATTCTCCCGGTTTAGATGGCGTCATTGCGGTGGAAACGGGGATTTCTTTCCTGGATACACAGCAGGGCAGTATTTTAATCAAAGGCCACGATCTGATTGAGCTTTCTAAAACGGCCGGCTATATGGACATTGTTCATCTCTTATTGGAAGACAGACTTCCTGATGTGAAAGAGAAGGCGGCGCTTGAAGAAGACGTTCGGCGCGGCGGACACCTTCCCGAGGAAATCTTGCACATATGCCGTCTGCTGCCCGAACATACTCACCCGATGGACGGATTGAGGACGGGTTTGTCTGCGCTTGGAGGCTTTGACAAGGACATCGATGACCGTTCATCTTCCGTAAATCAGCACCGCGTACGCGGACTGATAGGCAAAATGCCGAATCTGACGGTCAACAGCTATCGAGTCATCAACGGGCTGGAGCCTTTGGCGCCGGTCGGAACCTTATCATACAGCGCAAACTTTTTATATATGATTACCGGAAAAACGCCGTCATCTTTGGAAGAAGAAATCTTCGACCGGTCGCTTCTTTTATACAGTGAGCATGAATTGCCGAACTCAACGTTTACGGCCCGTGTCATCGCTTCGACGCAATCGGATATTTACGGCGCGCTGACCGGAGCCGTCGCCTCGCTTAAGGGAAATCTTCACGGCGGAGCGAACGAAGCGGTTATGTACATGCTTGAAGAAGCGAAGGATACAGACGGGTTTACACAATTATTAACTCAAAAACTCGCAAACAAAGAAAAAATCATGGGCTTCGGCCACCGTGTCTACATGAAAAAAATGGACCCGAGGGCGCTCATGATGAAAGAAGCGTTAAAAAAGCTGTCTGATCTTTCAGGTGATTTCCGTCTTTATCATATGTGTGAAGCCGGCGAAACCGTCATGCGGGAGAAAAAAGGCCTTTATCCGAATTTAGATTACTACGCAGCGCCGGTCTATTACATGCTCGGCATCCCGATACCGCTGTACACGCCTATATTCTTCAGCGCACGGACGGTCGGATTATGCGCCCACGTCATTGAACAGCACAGCCGAAATCGGCTTTTCCGCCCGCGTGTCCGCTATACCGGAGCGCGCCTGTAAACAGATGAGAAAGGAAGATGAAAACATGACAGAACCCCGCCGAATGGACGCTGTAATCGAAGAGATTTCTGACTACGTGCTCCATCAGGAGATTGACAGTTCAGAAGCTTTTACTACGGCAGGACATGTGCTTCTTGATACGATAGGCTGCGGAATTTTGGCGCTCAGCTATCCCGAATGTACAAAGCTGCTCGGCCCGATTGTCCCGGGAACCTCCGTGCCCAACGGCAGCAGAGTCCCGGGCACGCCTTTTGTTTTAGACCCGGTCACGGCTGCTTTTAATATCGGCTGTATCAACAGGTGGCTCGATTATAATGATACGTGGCTTGCGGCGGAATGGGGTCATCCGTCTGACAATCTCGGAGGCATATTGGCTTGTGCGGATTATCTATCCAGAGTGCGGATTTCAGAAGGGAAAGAACCGCTTACCGTGCGCGATGTGCTTTGCGCAATGATCAAAGCGCACGAAATTCAAGGAATTCTCGCTTTGGAAAACAGCTTAAACAGAGTGGGGCTTGACCATGTGCTGTTTGTGAAAGTGGCGACTGCGGCTGTTTGCGCGCAAATGCTGGGCGGCTCAAAAGAGGAAATCAATAACGCCGTATCTCATGCCTGGATTGATAATTCAAGCCTCAGAACGTACCGTCATGCGCCGAATACCGGATCACGCAAATCATGGGCGGCCGGCGACGCGACGAGCAGAGGGGTATATTTGGCCCTTATGGCGCACAAAGGTGAAATGGGGTACCCGACGGCTCTGACCGCATCTGGGTGGGGATTTCAAGACGTATTGTTTAACCGGCAGGAAATGAAGCTTGCCCGCCCGCTTGGGTCTTATGTGATGGAGAATGTTCTGTTTAAAGTATCCTACCCGGCTGAATTCCATGCCCAGACAGCGGCGGAATGCGCGGTCCGGCTTCATCCGGAGGTGAAAGACCGCATCGAAGACATTGACAGGATCACGATTATGACGCATGAGTCGGCAATCCGGATTATCGATAAAAAAGGGCCGCTTCACAATCCGGCTGACCGGGATCACTGCCTCCAGTACATTACGGCAATCGGGCTGCTTTTCGGAGATATCACGGCCGATCATTATGAAGAGGAAACGGCGTCTGACCCGAGAATTGATACATTGCGGAGCAAAATGGAGGTGACGGAACACAAAGCGTACTCAAAAGATTACTTAGACCCGAATAAGCGATCCATATCAAATGCCGTACAGGTGCATTTTACAGACGGCACGGCTACGGGACGGATTGAATGTGAATACCCGCTCGGGCACCGGTTCCGCAGAAAAGAAGCCGTTCCGAAGATTCTTGCCAAGTTTTCAGCAAACATCAGCACTCATTTTTCATTGAAGCAGCAGCGTAAAATCAAAGAGGCCTGCGAACATAGCGGCCGAATGCAGAAGCTCAGCGTTAGTGAATTTATGGACTTATTTCTCGTATAAAATAGGAGGGTGACAAACATGACGTGGATCGTCAGCAAGCAGTCGTCTCAAGAGGAGCTTGCAGAGCGGTTCCGTACGCTGATGGCAGCGCCGGATCTATTGCAGATCCCCGGCGCTCACGATGCGATGGCCGCTCTTATCGCCAAGAAAACGGGGTTTTCGGCTCTTTATTTATCAGGCGCGGCTTACACGGCGAGCAGAGGGCTTCCTGATTTAGGGATCATCACGTCGGCGGAAATGGCTGAACGGGTTAAAGATCTGGTCCGCTCGTCTGACCTGCCCGTCCTTGTCGATATTGACACGGGTTTCGGAGGAGTGCTGAATGCCGCCCGGACGGCGAAAGAAATGTATGAAGCGCGCGCGGCCGCCGTCCAGATGGAGGATCAGCGCCTGCCGAAAAAATGCGGACATCTGAATGGGAAGCAGCTCGTGCCGATTGAAGAAATGGCGCAAAAAATCCAAGCGGTCAAGCGGGCCGCGCCGACTCTTCTTGTTGTTGCGAGAACAGACGCCAGACAGCAGGAAGGATTGGAGGGGGCATTAAAAAGGGCGTCCGCTTATATAAAAGCGGGTGCTGACGCTGTTTTTCCGGAAGCGCTCCAATCCGAAAGTGAATTCAGAGCGTTTTCCAAACAAATCAGTGTGCCGATTCTCGCAAACATGACTGAATTCGGAAAAACGCCGTATTACAGTGCTGATGAATTTTCCGATATGGGCTGTCAGATGGTCATTTACCCGGTCACGTCACTCAGAACGGCGGCCAAGGCTTTTGAGCGTATTTTCCGCCTTCTGAAAGAAGAAGGCTCGCAAAAAGAGGGGCTTTCGGATATGCAGACGAGAAAAGAACTATATGAAACGATCGCTTACGATGACTATGAAGAACTGGATCAATCCATTGCCAAAACGATACTGCCGGACGACTGAAAAAGCCCTTTTTTTTGCAAGGGCTTTTTTTACAGCTTTTTTTTCCTGAACCGCGGGCTGACTTGATTGCGTTTCCGATCTCTGTACAGAATAAACCCGGCCAGAACATAAAGGCCGAACAAAAAAAACGCCAATCCGGCCGCCCCCTGAAGAAAAAGGGACGGAAACGGGGAAAACGCATGCCCGAATAATGCATCTCTCATCAGCTTAATGCCGAGCGCCGCGACAGCGCCGGGGAGGACCAGAATCAAAAGCGCAACAAGCCGGCTCATATTCAGAAAACCCCTTTACGATATGTTTTCCTTTATTGTCCAATCGAAAAAATATTTTGTCAAGAGATCAAAACGTGGTAACATAGGGGTTGTGCAAATTATTGCAACGGGAAATACAGGTGTGCAAATTTTTTCATATAAAGGGGTATCGGGATGCAGAAGGTGCTGATTATAGGTGCTGGTAAAGGAGGCACGGCGCTCCTACAGATTTTGATGAAAACAAAGCTGATCCGGATTATTGCGGTGGTTGATCAAGATCCGGAGGCGCAAGGGCTGCAAGAAGCCCGGAAATATGGAATTGCAACCTCATCAGATTGGAAACCCTACATAACTGAAGATATAGATATTATCATCCATACAACAGGCGATAAAGCGGTCATGGATGAGCTGCTCCATGAGAAAAAAGAACAAACCATCGTCATGCCGGGAAAATTGGCGTACATGGTGTTTCAGCTGATGGAGGAAAAACAGCAGCTTATCCAAATGCTGAAGTCGCAGACGTATAAGCATGACCGGATTTTTAATTCAACGCACGACGGCATGATTTTTATAGACGTCAACGAAACGATCATTTTATTTAATCAGATGGCAGAAAAAATGGTCGGCCAAAAACGGGAGGATGTCATCGGCCGCCAAATTAAAGATGTAGTGCCGAACACAAAGCTGCCGCGGATTCTGGAAACGAGAGAGCCGGAATATAACCAGAAGCAGCTTCTCGGAAAGCACCTGCAGATTGTCACGACAAGACTGCCGATCATTGATGAAGGCGGAAAACTTCTCGGCGCGTTATGCGTGTTTAAAGATATCACCGACGCAGTTGAACTGGCGGAAGAGGTCACGAACTTAAAACAAATCCGCACCATGCTTGAAGCGATTATACAATCATCAGACGAGGCCATTTCTGTCGTTGATGAAAACGGCATCGGAATGTTAATCAACAAAGCGTATACAAAAATGACCGGGCTGTCAGAAAGCGAAGTCATCGGAAAACCCGCTTCCACCGATATCTCAGAAGGGGAGAGCATGCACCTGAAAGTATTGGGGACAAGGCGGCCCGTGCGGGGTGTGAGAATGAAGGTCGGCCCCAATAAAAAGGATGTTATCGTAAATGTTGCCCCCGTTATTGTGGACGGTATTTTAAAAGGCAGCGTCGGCGTCATCCACGACGTGTCAGAAATTAAAACGCTGACTGCTGAGCTGAATCGGGCGCGCCAGATCATCCGCACGCTTGAAGCGAAATACACGTTTGACGACATTATCGGCACGAGTGAACAAATGCTGGTCGCCCTTGAACAGGCGAAGCTCGGGGCGAAAACGCCGGCGACGATTCTGCTGCGGGGAGAATCCGGCACAGGAAAAGAACTTTTCGCCCACGCCATCCATAATGAAAGCGACCGAAAATACAATAAGTTCATCCGGGTCAATTGTGCGGCCTTGTCTGAATCACTGCTAGAATCCGAGCTTTTCGGCTATGAGGAAGGCGCGTTTACGGGCGCGAGGCGCGGGGGCAAAAAAGGACTTTTTGAGGAAGCAAATAACGGCAGCATTTTCTTAGATGAAATCGGAGAGCTGACCCAAAGCACCCAGGCAAAGCTGCTCAGAGTTCTGCAGGAAAAAGAAATTATCAGAGTCGGCGGCGCTAAAGCGATTTCTGTCAATGTCAGAATTATCGCAGCGACAAACGTCAACATCGAAAAGGCCATGGCGGAAGGCGCGTTCCGTGAAGACCTGTATTACCGGATTAACCGCTATCCGATCTCAATCCCGCCGCTTCGGCAGCGCAAAGAAGATATTGAAGCGCTGAGCATTCGGCTCATTGAAAAAATCAATCAGGATTACGGCCGCAATGTAAAGGGGCTTACGCCGAACGCGCTGCGAGCTTTAACAGCCTACAGCTGGCCGGGAAACGTCCGGGAGCTTGAAAATGTTCTCGGACGGGCAATGATATTTTTAGAGCCGCACATGGAACGGATCGAACAGCAGCATCTGCCTGTTTTTGAATCAGAGCTGAATGAAAAAAACGGCACCCAAAGTGATTTTCCGGATGTGGAAGGGGAAAAGCTGTCTCAGGCTGTTGAAAAATTTGAAGCGCACGTCATTCAAAAAACGCTTGAAAAGCATAAATTCAACCGAACCAAAACGGCAAAAGCGCTTGGTGTCAGTATTCGGAATCTGTACTACAAAATGGACAAGTACGGCCTTGCAAATGACGGCATGCAATAAATTGCAGAGAAAGCGCAAACAGCTGCATGTTTTCTTGAAGAAAGCCGGAATAAACCCTCCCGCATATTTGGCACGGAACTTGCATTGTTAAAAGCGGATTCGCACAAGGAAGGTGGTACAAAATGAAGCTGAGAGACCTAGTTGAAAAAGCCGCGGCAAAAAACGCAAAAACCATTGCAGTGGCCCACGCAGCAGATAAAGAAGTGATCCAGGCCGTCAAAATGGCGGCAGAACACTTGTCGGCACGATTTTTACTGACGGGTGACAGCGGAAAGCTGAAAGAGCTTCTGGCAAATGAGCCGAAGTTCAATGCTGAAATCATCCACGCCGATTCACCCGAAGAATCTGCGGCAAAAGCAGTGCGCGCAGTGCGTGAACAAGAGGCGGACGTTTTAATGAAAGGGAATCTCCCGAGCTCAACTCTTCTGAAATCGGTTTTAAACCGCCATGAAGGGCTTCGTTCAAAAAGGGTGTTATCACATGTAGCCGTTTTTGAGGTGCCGGACTATGACCGGCTGATGTATGTGACTGATTCAGCGCTGAACATTGCCCCGTCTCTTGAAGAGCTCGGGCATATTCTGCAAAATGCGGTTCATGTCGCACATTCAGTAGGGAACCCTATGCCGAAAGCCGCAGTCCTTGCCGCTATTGAAACGGTTAATCCGAAAATGGAGGCGACCCTTAACGCGGCTGCGATCGTCCAGATGTGCAACAGAGGACAGATTACCGGCTGCATTGCGGACGGACCGCTTGCTTTGGATAATGCCGTATCCCAAGCGGCTGCGCTGCAAAAAGGGATTTCCGGAAGCGTAGCGGGCCAGGCGGATATTCTCTTGGTTCCTTCAATCGAGGCCGGAAATATGCTTTATAAGTCAATGATTTATTTTGCGAAAGCAAATGTTGCTGCCGTCATCGCCGGTGCAAAAGCGCCGATCGCATTAACGAGCAGAGCGGATACCGCAGAAAATAAACTGTATTCAATTGCGCTTGCGATTTGCGCATCACAAGAACAGTAGGAGGAACGAACCTATGGAAATTTTTAAATATATGGAGACTTATGATTACGAACAATTGGTATTCTGCCAAGATGAACAATCCGGATTAAAAGCGATCATCGCGATTCATGATACGACGCTCGGCCCCGCACTCGGCGGAACAAGAATGTGGACATATGACAGTGAAGAAGCGGCGATTGAAGATGCACTAAGACTCGCAAAAGGCATGACTTATAAAAATGCGGCTGCCGGTTTAAACTTAGGCGGCGGGAAAACCGTTATTATCGGAGACCCGCGCAAAGATAAAAATGAAGAAATGTTCCGCGCGTTCGGCCGCTACATCCAAGGCTTAAACGGAAGGTATATTACGGCGGAAGACGTCGGCACCACCGTTGAAGATATGGACATCATTCATGATGAAACAGACTATGTAACCGGAATTTCTCCGGCATTCGGTTCATCAGGAAATCCGTCTCCCGTTACGGCGTACGGCGTCTACAAAGGGATGAAAGCCGCAGCGAAAGCGGCGTTTGGCACTGATTCCCTGGAAGGTAAAACAATTGCCGTGCAAGGCGTGGGAAATGTGGCTTACAATCTATGCCGCCACCTTCACGAAGAAGGCGCTTCTTTAATCGTAACGGATATCAATAAAGAATCTGTTAAACGTGCCGTTGAGGACTTCGGCGCCCGCGCAGTTGATCCCGGCGACATTTACTCACAGGCGTGCGATATTTATGCCCCATGTGCTCTCGGCGCCGTCATTAACGATGACACGATTAAACACCTGAAGGCGAAAGTCATTGCGGGAGCGGCCAATAACCAGCTGAAAGAAACACGCCACGGCGATACCATTCATGAAATGGGAATCGTGTACGCTCCGGATTATGTCATCAATGCAGGCGGCGTCATCAATGTGGCCGATGAGCTTTACGGCTACAATGCTGAGCGGGCTTTGAAAAAGGTTGAAGGCATTTATGCAAATATTGAGCGGGTGCTCGATATTTCCGCGCGTGACGGCATTCCGACATACTTAGCGGCCGACCGTCTGGCTGAGGAACGAATTGAGCGCATGCGCCGTTCAAGAAGCCAGTTTCTGCAAAACGGCCAAAGTATATTAAGCAGACGATAGGAATTTGATCTGGAGGTATGAAAATGTTCGAAAAGGAAAAACGCATTCTCATTCTGAATCCAGGCTCAACATCAACGAAAATCGGTGTCTTTCACAATGAACGCTGTATCTTTGAAAAGACGCTGCGGCATCCCGAAGAAGAGCTGAAAACATTTAACAGCATCATCGACCAATACGAATTTCGAAAAATAAGCATTCTTGAGTCTTTGCACGAACAGGGCATCAACATTTCAAAGTTCGATGCCGTTTGTGCCAGGGGCGGCCTGCTCAGACCGATTGAGGGCGGCACATATGAAGTGAATGACGCCATGATCACTGATTTGAAAAACGGCTACAACGGCCAGCATGCTTCTAATCTGGGCGGAATTATTGCCAGGGAAATAGCTGACGGATTAAATATCCCCGCGTATATCGTCGATCCGGTCGTGGTGGATGAGATGACTCCGCTCGCTAAAGTATCAGGAATGCCTGAAATCAAGCGGAAAAGCATTTTCCATGCTTTGAATCAAAAAGCTGTTGCCCGTCAGGCGGCGGCGTCCCTCGGCAAACGGTATGAACAGATGAAGATGATCGTCACTCATATGGGCGGCGGCACCACAGTCGGTGTCCATGATTGCGGACGGGTGACGGATGTCAACAACGGGCTTCACGGAGAAGGACCCTTCAGCCCGGAGCGCGCGGGAACCGTTCCTGCGGGTGATTTGGTAGAAATGTGTTTTTCCGGCAAGTATTCAAAAGCCGATATGATGAAAAAACTTGTCGGCACGGGCGGACTCTCCGGCTACCTGGGGACAACGGACGCGGTGAAGGTGGAAAAACGCATTCAGGCCGGAGATGAGCATGCGAGGCTCATTTATGACGCCATGGCTTATCAAGTAGCAAAAGAAATCGGGGCGGCAAGCGCCGTTTTAAAAGGAAAAGTAGACATTATCGTCCTGACGGGCGGATTGGCGTACGGGAAAAGTTTCGTATCCGCCATCAGATCGTACATAGATTGGATTTCGGATGTACTGGTGTACCCGGGAGAAAATGAACTGCAATCTCTCGCGCAAGGCGCGCTTCGGGTTTTAGCCGGTGAGGAGCAGTCAAAGCAATATCAGATCGGCGAAGGAGTGAAAACAAATGGCGACTGAGTATGATGTGGTCATTCTGGGCGGCGGCACGGGCGGTTATGTAGCCGCCATCAGAGCGGCCCAGCTCGGCTTAAAAACGGCCGTTGTAGAAAAAGAAAAGCTCGGCGGAACATGCCTGCATAAAGGATGTATCCCGAGTAAAGCGCTGTTAAGAAGCGCGGAAGTGTACCGAACCGCAAAGGAAGCGGCAGCATTCGGCATTGAAACGGAAGGTGTCTCCCTCCGCTTTGACAGCGTGCAAAAACGAAAGCAGGGAATCGTTGACCGGCTGGCCGGCGGTGTCGCCCACTTGATGAAAAAGGGGAAGATTGATGTATTCAACGGGTACGGACGTATGCTCGGCCCTTCCATCTTCTCACCTCTTCCCGGTACGGTTTCCGTCGAATACGCAAATGGTGAAGAAAACGACATGCTGATACCGAAACAATTGATTATCGCAACCGGTTCAAGGCCGAAAATGCTGCCGGGTTTAGAAGCAGACGGTACATATATTCTGACATCAGATGAAGCGTTAGAGCTTGAACGTCTGCCCCACTCCATGATGATCGTCGGCGGCGGTGTCATCGGAATTGAATGGGCATCCATGCTGAAGGATTTCGGCGTCAATATCACTGTGATTGAATATGCGGACCGCATTTTGCCGACGGAAGACCGTGATATTTCAAGCGAGATGGAAAAACTGTTAACGAAAAAAGGAATTAAGATCGTGACGGGTGCGAAAGTGCTTCCGGATACATTGGAAAAAGCGGACGGCGTTTCAATTGCCGCTGAAAAGAATGGAAAAAAAGAAACGTATCACGCGGAACAAATGCTTGTTTCCATCGGCCGCCAGCCGAACATTGAAGGGATCGGGCTTGAAAACACGGATATTGAAGCGGAAAACGGTTCTATCATCGTGAACGAAGCCGGGCAGACGAAGGAATCGCACATTTATGCGATCGGTGATGTTGTCGGCGGGCTGCAGCTTGCGCATGTGGCCTCCCGTGAGGGCATCATTGCCGTTGAGCATATGGCGGGTCTTAATCCGGCTCCGCTTGATGCCGCTCTTGTGCCGAAATGTATTTATTCAAATCCGGAAGCGGCGAGCGTCGGTCTGACAGAAGAGGAAGCTCTTCGAAAAGGGCATGAACTGAAGATCGGGAAGTTTCCGTTCATGGCGATCGGAAAGGCTCTTGTATACGGAGAAAGCGACGGCTTTGTCAAAATCGTCGCCGATCGGAATACAGATGATATTCTCGGTGTTCATATGATCGGCCCGCACGTCACCGATATGATCTCTGAAGCGGGGCTTGCCAAGGTGCTCGACGCGACGCCTTGGGAAATCGGCCAGTCCATACATCCGCATCCGTCGCTGTCAGAAGCGATTGGAGAAGCTGCGTTAGCCGCAGACGGAAACGCGATTCATTTTTAAAAGGAAAGAAGGAGGGGTTTGAATGACTACAAACCGCCATCAAGCATTAGGGCTCTCTGACGAAGAAGCCGTTGAAATGTATAGAACCATGCTGTTAGCCAGAAAAATCGACGAAAGAATGTGGCTCTTAAACCGCTCGGGCAAAATTCCGTTCGTTGTTTCATGTCAAGGACAGGAAGCGGCGCAAGTAGGCGCGGCCTATGCCTTAAACCGTGATACCGACTATGTGCTTCCGTACTACAGAGATATAGGGGTTGTGCTTGCATTCGGTATGACTGCAAAGGATTTGATGATGTCGGGTTTTGCGAAAGCAGCTGACCCGAACTCAGGCGGAAGGCAGATGCCGGGCCACTTCGGGCAAAAGGAAAACAGAATCGTAACGGGCTCATCCCCTGTTACGACGCAGGTTCCTCATGCAGTCGGAATCGCGCTTGCGGGACGCATGGATAAAAAGGATATCGTCTCTTTCGTTACCTTTGGAGAAGGATCTTCCAACCAGGGGGATTTTCACGAAGGGGCAAACTTTGCCGCCGTGTATAAACTGCCGGTCATTTTCATGTGTGAAAACAATAAGTATGCTATTTCTGTCCCGTATGACAGACAGGTGGCGTGCGAGAAAATATCCGACCGGGCGGCAGGCTACGGCATGCCGGGAGTCACTGTTGACGGAAACGACCTGCTGGAAGTTTACCGGGTCGTAAAAGAAGCGCGCGAACGGGCGTCTAAAGGCGAAGGCCCTACATTAATAGAAACGGTTTCCTACCGTTTGACGCCGCATTCCAGTGATGACGACGACAGCAGCTACAGAGAACGCGAAGAAGTAGAAGAAGCGAAGAAACAAGATCCGCTTCTTTTATACAAAGCATACTTGCAAGAAGCCGGGCTTCTAGGTGAAGAAGAAGAAAAGACCATGCTGGATGACATCATGGCTATCGTAAACGAAGCGACAGACGAAGCGGAGAAAGCGCCATACGCATCTCCTGAATCAACGCTTGATCACGTTTATGCGAAGTAGGGAGGAATACTTATGTCTGTAATGTCTTATATTGACAGTATTAATGCAGCAATGAAAGAAGAAATGGAAAGAGATCCGCGCGTGTTTGTTCTCGGGGAAGACGTCGGGAGAAAAGGCGGCGTGTTTAAAGCCACGGCGGGTCTCTATGAACAGTTCGGAGAAGAGCGGGTGATGGATACGCCGCTTGCTGAATCAGCGATTGCCGGTGTCGGCATCGGCGCCGCGATGTACGGCATGCGCCCGATTGCCGAGATGCAGTTTGCCGATTTCATTCTGCCTGCGGTCAACCAAATCATTTCAGAAGCGGCAAAAATACGCTACCGTTCAAACAATGATTGGAGCTGTCCGATGGTCATCAGAGCGCCTTACGGCGGCGGCGTGCACGGCGCGTTGTATCATTCCCAATCTGTGGAGGCCATTTTTGCCAACCAGCCGGGCCTTAAAATTGTCATGCCTTCAACTCCTTATGACGCAAAAGGGCTGTTGAAAGCTGCAGTCCGTGACGAAGATCCGGTGCTGTTTTTCGAACATAAGAGGGCGTACCGTCTGATTAAAGGCGAAGTACCTGCGGATGATTACGTCCTTCCGATCGGAAAGGCGGATGTAAAACGCGAAGGCAGCGACATTACTGTTATTACGTACGGATTATGCGTCCATTTCGCTCTGCAGGCTGCCGAGCGTCTTGAAAAAGATGGGATTTCCGCACACGTATTAGACTTGCGTACGGTTTATCCGTTAGATAAAGAAGCCATCATTGGAGCCGCGTCTAAAACGGGAAAAGTATTGCTGATCACAGAAGATACGAAAGAAGGCGGTATTATGAGCGAGGTCGCCGCCATTATTTCTGAAAACTGCTTATTTGATTTAGACGCGCCGATCAAGCGGCTTGCAGGTCCTGACGTTCCGGCAATGCCTTATGCGCCGACAATGGAAAAATACTTCATGATGAATCCTGACAAAGCAGAAGCCGCGATGAGAGAATTAGCGGAGTTTTAAAGACGTAAGGAGGTTTTTGACATGGCGATTGAACAAATGGCTATGCCTCAGCTCGGAGAGAGCGTGACGGAAGGGACGATCAGCAAGTGGCTGGTATCCCCCGGTGATCAAGTGAATAAATATGACCCCATCGCGGAGGTCATGACGGATAAAGTGAACGCGGAGGTGCCGTCTTCTTTTACCGGTACGATTACAGAACTTATAGGAGAAGAAGGCCAGACTCTTGCAGTCGGCGAGATCATCTGCAAAATTGAAACAGAAGAAACGGAAACCGAAGAGGCGCCGAAGCGGGAAGAAGAGCAGAATACCACTTCAGACACAGATGCAAACCGTCAAGGTAAAGATCAGTCAAATAAAGCGCGTTATTCGCCGGCCGTGCTCAGGTTAGCGGGAGAACACGGCATTCAGCTTGAAGAAGTTGAAGGAACGGGTGCAGGCGGAAGAATTACGCGAAAAGACATTCAAAAGATCATTGATTCGGGAATGAAGCAGAAGTCGGAAGCACCGGTGCCGGCTGCCGTTCAAACAACGCAACAAGCGCCGAAACAACAGCAAAAACAAGCGCCGGCACCCGCTCTGTCAGCCGGTGATATTGAAATTCCGGTTACAGGCGTCAGAAAAGCCATCGCCGCCAATATGCATAAAAGCAAAACAGAAATTCCGCATGCCTGGACGATGATGGAAGTGGACGTCACGAACATGACGGCGTACAGAAACAGCATTAAAGACTCATTTAAACAGAAAGAAGGCTTCAATTTAACGTTTTTCGCTTTCTTTGTAAAAGCGGCGGCGCAGGCTCTCAAGGAGTTCCCGCAGATGAACAGCATGTGGGCGGGAGACAAAATCGTCCAAAAGAAAGACATCAACATCTCCATTGCCGTTGCCACGGAAGATTCGCTGTTTGTTCCGGTTATTAAGCATGCTGATGAAAAAACGATTAAAGGCATAGCCAGAGAAATAACGGACCTTGCGAAAAAAGTGAGAAACGGAAAACTTACCGCGGAAGATATGCAGGGCGGCACATTTACCGTCAATAACACGGGATCTTTCGGCTCAGTTCAATCTATGGGCATTATCAACCATCCGCAGGCGGCGATTCTTCAGGTAGAATCTATCGTCAAACGTCCGGTTGTCATGAATAACGGGATGATCGCCGTTCGTGATATGGTTAATCTTTGCCTGTCTTTAGATCACAGAGTGCTCGACGGGCTCGTGTGCGGCCGATTCCTCGGACGCGTCAAAGAGATCTTAGAAAACATTGATGAACATACTTCCGTCTATTAAAAAAACTCCTTTTGCCCGGGCGGCAAAAGGAGCTTTTTTATTTTCATTGTGAATCCTCGGGAACAATCATAGTGAGATGATGTTTTTTCACTTCGATCGTACAAGGTGTTGTTCCGTATACCTCGCCATCTGTATCCGCGTCCATCTCACGTCCGGTTTCGATTTCAATCCTGGAGGCCTGAATATAGGACAGCTCCCCTTTGAAATCATCAAACGAACCCTGCTCCATCGTCATCAGCTCCCGCAACGCGGCAAGGCTTGTGTTGCGGCAGATTAACACATCGGCTAAGCCGTCCTGGAGGCTGGCATCAGGCAGGGGAACTCTGTTTGTCCCGATATAATGCCCGTTCATGACAAGCACCATTACGGCTTCGTCTTCTTTCACCTCGCCGTCAATCGTCAATTTGACAGGAAACGGGTTCGCGCTTGTCATCGTCCGCAAGGCGCTCGTGAAGTAGCTGATTTTACCAAGCCATGCTTTTTCAGTTTCATTAATATGGCTTGATGCTTCGGTGATCAGTCCGATGCCCCAGAAGTTCAGAAAATAGCCGTCATCCGTTTTACAGACGTCAATCATCCGTTTATGTCCGGCCGCGAGCACTTCAGCGGCCTTTTGAAGGTTTTGCGGGATGCCGAGCGCCCGGGAGAAATCGTTGCACGTTCCTCCCGGCAAAATGCCGACAGCGGGTCTGTGATCAAGCTTGCTGATGCTGTTGATGCATTGATGCACAGTGCCGTCTCCGCCTAAAATATATAAATGGTCAACTGAACTGTCGAGATTTTCACAATACTGACGGGCATCATCCTGATGTTTGGTCGGTTTAATCAAAAGTTCATCAGCTGACTGGGCCAAAATGGGGACGACCGTGCCGAGCGTTTTATCAATCTGTTTTTGACCGGCGTTTCCGTTATAAATTAAAACTGCTTTCCGTTGGCTCATATGACTGCTCCTTTATTTCAGACAATCTCCTTAACAAGTTTCCCGTTTTTAAAGGGTCATAAACTTACATCGGGAACATAAAAGGGACAAAAAACAATTGGATATGAGCGGTGTCATTTGCCGATAGGGAGGTTCCTTGCTATCATAAGAAGAGATGATCAAAAAGGAGAGGTCCCAGTTGAATATGGATTTTAATTTATTTATGAATGATGTCGTGCGTCAAGCCCGCCAGGAAATCACGGCCGCCGGGTATACAGAGCTGAAAACCGCTGAGGAAGTGGACGAAGCGCTTTCGAAAAAAGGAACGACACTCGTCATGGTCAACTCTGTGTGCGGATGCGCAGGCGGTATTGCACGGCCTGCCGCGTACCATTCCGTACATTACGATAAACGCCCGGATCAGCTTGTGACGGTATTTGCCGGACAGGATAAAGAAGCGACAGCCAAAGCGAGAGAATACTTTGAAGGCTATCCGCCGTCCTCTCCGTCATTTGCCATTTTAAAAGACGGGAAAATCATGAAAATGGTGGAACGCCATGAAATTGAAGGCCATGAGCCGATGGCCGTCGTCACAAAACTGCAGGAAGCATTTGAAGAATATTGTGAAGAAGTATAAGTGAAAGAAAAACCCCGGAGCCAAGCGCTTGCAGGGTTTTTTTATATGGCATCTGTATAAATATAAATATTTATACATCGGCGTTCAGCTGTCACTAACCTGAAAAACAATGACTATAATAAACACAGAAAGGAAAATATATTTTTCAAAAATAGTATTGCATCACAATTAAAAAGTGTTTAAAATACAAGTTAACGAATAAATATTCAAATTTAAGAGATCAGTAGATATGGGGGAAATGAATCATGAAGAAATGGCTGTTGGTATTAGCTGCCGCATGTATCACCTTTGCGCTGTCCGCTTGCGGATCAGGCAATTCAGGCTCAGAGGGCGGAAAGAACAAGCTGATTATGGGTACATCGGCTGACTATAAACCATTTGAATATAAAGACGGCGATCAGATCACCGGGTTTGACGTTGATCTGGCAAAAGCTCTGGGCAAAAAGACCGGCTATGACGTTGAGGTGCAGGACATGGACTTCAACAGCCTGATTACAGCCTTGAAGTCCAAGCAGGTAGATATGATTTTATCTGGAATGACACCTACACCGGAACGGAAAAAGCAAGTTGATTTTTCTGATATTTATTATACTGCTAACAATATGATCGTTACGAAAAAGGGAAGCAGCATGAAATCCTTGAATGATCTGAAAGGCAAAACCGTCGGTGTTCAGCTCGGCTCCATTCAAGAGGAAAAAGGCAAGAAGCTCGCTTCGAAATACGGTTTTCAGCTCGAAGACCGCAACCGGATCTCAGACTTAACCGAAGAGATCAAATCCGGGCGTTTTGATGCCGCGATTATCGAAGACATCGTAGCACAAGGCTATTTCAGTTCAAATCAAGATCTGCAGGGCTTTGCGTCAGCAGATGCGAAATCAGACGAATCGGGTTCCGCGATTGCGTTCCGCAAAGACAGTGATCTGACAGCGAAGTTCAACAAAGCGCTGAAAGAAATGGAGAAAAACGGAGAAATCGAAAAACTGAAGAAAAAATGGTTCACCAACGAGAAATAAAAGAAAGCTCAACTTTTCGTTGAGCTTTTTATCTTGAATAAAGACAAAGGAGATCACACGTATGAATTTGGATTTCTCAGCGACAATCCCCCAAATTCCTTTTATATTGGAAGGCCTTGCGGTCACATTGAAAATTGTGCTCGTTTCGGCGGTCATCGGTCTTGTATTAGGCATCGTGCTCAGCTTATTTAAAATCAGCACGATCAGTCCGCTGAAATGGATTGCGGATTTTTATACTTCGATATTCCGCGGCACGCCGCTCGTGCTGCAGCTGATGATCATCTATTTCGGTATGCCGCAGCTTCTGGGCTTTCAGATCGATCAATTTTGGGCGGCGGTCACTGCATTATCGCTCAATTCAGCCGCTTACGTCTCTGAAATTATCAGAGCGGGAATCAACGCAATTGACAAAGGACAAAAAGAGGCTGCCGTCGCTCTCGGCGTGCCGTACGGAAAAATGATGAAAGATCTGCTGCTGCCGCAGGCGTTTAAAAACATTTCTCCGGCTATTATTAACGAATTAATCACCTTAACGAAAGAATCGGCGATCGTCACAGTTATCGGTCTTGGCGACATTATGAGACGGGCCTACCAGTCCGGCGCCGCAACATACAACTATTTAGAACCTCTTATTGTGGCGGGCTTAATCTATTACGTGCTCGTTTTGATCTTAGCATTCATCGGAAAAGGCGTAGAAAGGAAGCTGAAAGCCAATGATTAAGGTCGACAACCTGTCAAAATCATTCGGGAAACATGAAGTACTAAAAAACATTTCAACACAGATCGAAGAAGGGGAAGTCGTCGCTGTCATCGGCCCTTCCGGTTCCGGCAAATCAACGTTTCTGCGCTGCTTAAATCTGCTGGAAACCCCGAGCGGCGGAACGATTGCCATTAAAGAAAATGAAATTACCGCAGCTAAAACGAATAAACTGAAAGTGCGGGAAAATATCGGCATGGTATTTCAGCATTTTCATTTGTTTCCTCATAAAACGGTGCTTGAAAATATCACATACGCGCCAGTCAGCGTGAAGAAAGAGTCTAAAAACGAGGCGGAGGAAAAGGCGTGCGCCCTCCTTGAAAAAGTCGGACTGCTTGACAAACAGAACGACTATCCGAACCGTTTGTCAGGCGGACAGAAGCAGCGGGTCGCCATCGCGCGTGCGCTTGCCATGAATCCTGACATCATGCTGTTTGATGAACCGACCTCGGCTCTTGACCCGGAAATGGTCAAAGAAGTTCTTGAGGTGATGAAAGAGCTCGCGCAGACGGGCATGACGATGGTGATCGTAACGCACGAAATGGGATTTGCCAAAGAAGTGGCAGACCGCGTATTATTCATGGATGAAGGGACGATCGTGGAAGACGGGCAGCCGGAAGAATTTTTTCTTTCTCCGAAGTCAAAAAGAGCACAGGACTTTTTAGAAAAAATATTATAAAATATAACTGGAAGAAAAGAAGAAGAATGCTCTTCTTCTTTTTTTTTGAGAAAGAAACAAACAGAATGGAGCAAGCAATGTTTAAAATCGGTTACCGCACCCTAAAGACCGCACTTGGAACGGCGCTGGCCATTTATTTAGCCCAGCTGTTGCATCTGCAAAACTTCGCATCCGCAGGAATCATCACCATATTGTGCATCCAGATTACGCAAAAGCGGTCGCTTCAGGCCTCGTGGGCCCGATTTGCCGCCTGTTTATTGGCGATCGTCTTCTCATATGTCTTTTTCGGACTGATCGGCTATTATCCGTTTGCGATCGGAATATTGCTGGTGCTGTTCATTCCGACTACAGTCGTTTTAAAAATAAACGAAGGGATCGTCACCAGCTCAGTAATCATTCTTCATTTATATATGTCCGGCGGCATTACGATGGCGTTTATCTGGAATGAGTTCCAGCTGATTACCGTAGGTATCGGCGTCGCGCTGTTAATGAATCTGTATATGCCGAGCCTCGACAGAAAACTCGCGGCGTACCGGAAAAAAATCGAGGATAACTTTTCCGTCATCTTCGCCGAAATCGAACGGTATTTGTTAACTGGTGAGCAAGATTGGTCGGGGAAGGAAATACCGGAGACGCATCAGATGATTCAAGAGGCGAAAAACCTCGCCTATCGGGACGTGCAGAATCATATTTTGCGCCATGAAAATCTCTACTATCATTATTTTAAGATGAGACAGAAACAATTTGAAATCATTGAACGGCTGCTGCCGAAGATTACCTCTATTTCAATAACGGTGGAGCAAGGCAAAATAATCGCCCATTTCATCCATGAATTAAGGGAAGCCATTCATCCCGGAAATACTGCTCATAAATTTTTAAAAAGACTTGCAGAAATGAGAACGGAATTTGAAGAAATGCCGCTCCCGGCAACGCGCGAGGAGTTTGAAGCGCGGGCGGCTTTGTTCCACCTCCTCGGTGAGATGGAACAATATCTCGTGATTAAAAGTTATTTCAAAGGCATCAAGCTGTAAAAAACATATGGATCAATCGCATGAGTCCTCCTTTCATTGGTCATTCTAATGAAAAAAGGAGGGGAGCCCATGCGATTTTTTTTATTGTCAGCCGCCCTGCTGCTGTCTCCGCTTTGGCCGCTTGGCGCAAACCCTTTGCCGGGTGACCCTTATATTATCGTCAATAAAGCCACAAATGCGCTTGCTGTTGTGAAGGATAACCGAATAGAAGGCATTTATCAGGTGGCGACGGGAAAAACGGATGATTTGACGCCTGAAGGAGAATTTACGGTAACGGTCAAAGCCGTCAATCCGTATTACCGGAAGAAAAATGTAGAGGGAGGCGCGCCGGAAAACCCGCTCGGTGTCCGCTGGATCGGCTTTGACGCGAAAGGAACCGACGGCAGGATATACGGCATTCACGGAACAAACAGAGAAGAGCTGATCGGGGGGTTTGTGTCAAACGGCTGCATCCGTATGAAAAACCGGGATGTCATCCGTATTTTTCGGATTATCCCTCCCGGAACGAAAGTGTTGATTACAAAAGAAAACCGCTCATTCGAGGACATTGCAATAGAGCGGAAAGCCCTCATAAAAAAGCAGGAAACCCCCTTGCAATGAGGCGCCTGCTTTTTTACCGCAAATACATCATAATGCCTGAGAGGAGGGTTGAAAGTATAAATACGCCCAAAATGACGATGACGGCGCTTTTCATAAATTTTTGAGACATTGTTTCACTCCTTAAGATTACTGTCTATCATTTTAACGTGTTTTGCTTGTATGAACAAGCCATATCCTATGGCGGAAAGCAGGTGGCCGCGCTATGAAAAAACTTGATCATGTCGGCATTGCCGTCAGCTCTATTGAAGCTGCGAGAGGATTTTACGAACGGATGCTCGGGCTTACGTATATGGGAGACGAGCTGGTAAGCGGCCAAAATGTGAGAGTTGCTTTTTTAGAGGCGGGAGGCACAAAGCTTGAGCTGATTGAGCCGCTGTCGGACGCGTCTCCCGTCAGCTCTTTTTTACAGAAAAGAGGCGAAGGGCTGCATCATTTGGCATTCCGCTGCGCCGATATGAAGGAAACGATCAAGGAGCTTGAAGCATGCCGCATGACTTTGATCCATCATGAACCGCAAAACGGAGCGGGCGGGAAGAAGATCGCATTTCTCTCTCCAAAAGAGGCGAACGGGGTCCTGATTGAGCTTTGTGAAACAATTGAAAAAGGAGAAACTCAAGATGAGCATGAGTGATCATATCAGACACTTAAACGAAAGACGTTCCTTTTTAACAAACGGCGGCGGAGCGGAAAAAAATGAAAAACAGCACAAAAAAGGCAAGCTGACGGCAAGAGAAAGAATTGACTATTTATTGGACGAAGACAGTTTTTCAGAGCTGCAGCCGTTTGCCAAAAGCCGCATGCCCGGATGCCAGAATGCTCCGGGAGACGGCGTTGTTACCGGATACGGCACAATTGACGGACGGCCCGTGTATTTGTTTGCCCATGACTTTACCGTACTCGGCGGGACGCTCGGCGAGACACATGCGGAAAAAATCGCGGCGGTAATGGATCTGGCGGCGAAAAATAAAACTCCGATCATCGGGCTGAACGACTCAGGTGGTGCGAGAATTCAAGAGGGTGTGGTATCATTAAATGGATACGGTCATATCTTTAGGCGCAACGTCCTTTACTCGGGAGTGATTCCGCAAATTTCTGTCATCCTTGGGCCGTGTGCCGGCGGTGCTGTTTATTCACCCGCATTGACGGATTTTGTGATTATGGCGGAACATACGTCGCACATGTTTATTACAGGCCCGAAAGTCATTGAACAGGTGACGGGTGAACAGATTGACGCGGAAAGTTTAGGCGGTGCGGGAATACATAATGTGATAAGCGGAAATGCCCACTATTCCGCACGAACGGAAAAAGAGGCTCTTTCCGCTGTGAAAACCCTGCTTTCTTATCTCCCGCACGGCGGACAGACGGCATCACCCGTTAAAAAGGAAGACGCCAGACCGTTATTAAACACCCTCGTTCCCGCGGACAGTTCGAAACCTTACGATGTGTTACAGGTAATAAAAGAGCTGGCGGATGACGGAACGTTTTTTGACATTCAGCCGTATTTTGCCAAAAACATTGCTGTCGGTTTTCTGAAACTCGGACGGCGTACAGTCGGTGTTGTCGCAAACCAGCCGAAACACTTGGCGGGGAGCCTCACGATTGATGCCGCTGACAAAGCGTCGAGATTCATCCGTTTTTGTGACGCGTTTCATATTCCGCTATTGACGATCGCTGATGTTCCGGGATTTCTTCCGGGCTTTCAGCAGGAACATGCGGGAATCATCCGTCACGGAGCAAAATTGCTGTATGCTTTTGCCGAAGCGACGGTGCCGAAAGTGACGCTCATCATCAGAAAAGCTTACGGAGGCGCCTATGTCGCCATGAATTCGAAAGGGCTCGGGGCAGATCTTGTATTCGCCTGGCCCAATGCGGAAATCGCCGTGATGGGAGCGGAAGGCGCGGCGTCGATTTTATACAGCAGAGACATACAGGCTTCTGAGGACCCGGAGAAAACGAAGCGCGAAAAAAAAGCCATATACGAAAAGGAAAACGCCGGTCCGTATAAAGCGGCGGCCTGCGGAATGGTGGATGATATCATCCGGCCGGAAGACTCGAGGAAAAAATTGATTCAGGCATTTGACATGCTTGCGCATAAGGAAGAGGAAAGACCGAAAAAAAAGCACGGTAATATACCGCTTTAAACGGAGGGAACTGAAAATGGTAAACGAAAAACGTCTGCTTGAAGAATTTCTTGAACTCGTTCAAATTGATTCAGAGACAAAACATGAAGCGGAAATCAGCAAGGTGCTCAAACAAAAATTCACTGATTTAGGATTGAGCGTAAAAGAAGATGATACAAAAGAAGTGACGGGGCATGGAGCCGGCAACTTAATCTGTACGTTAAAGGGCACAAAAGATGCGGATACGATTTATTTCACATCGCACATGGACACGGTTGTCCCGGGCAAAGGCGTTAAGCCGATTGTGGAAGACGGCTATGTAAAATCCGACGGCACGACGATTCTCGGCGCTGATGATAAGACGGGACTTGCCGCAATGTTTGAAGCCATTAAAGTGCTGAAAGAACAAAACATCGAGCACGGCACCATTGAATTCATTATCACGGCCGGAGAAGAATCGGGATTAGTCGGGGCAAAAGCAATGGATCGTTCAGACATTACCGCGAAATACGGTTTTGCGCTTGATTCAGACGGAAAAGTCGGCAACATTATTGTAGCCGCACCGACACAAGCGAAAGTGAGAGCAACCATTTTCGGGAAAACGGCTCATGCGGGGGTAGAACCGGAAAAAGGCATCTCCGCGATTACAATCGCATCAAAAGCAATCTCTAAAATGCCGCTCGGCCGTATTGATAAAGAAACAACGGCTAATATCGGACGTTTCGAAGGCGGCACGCAAACCAATATCGTCTGCGATCAGGTTGATATTCTGGCTGAAGCGCGTTCATTAGTGCCTGAAAAAATGGAAGCGCAAGTGCAGAAAATGAAAGAAGCTTTCGAATCTGCTGCAGCTGAGATGGGAGGCCGCGCGGAAGTGGACATCGCGGTCATGTATCCGGGTTTCAAATATCAGGACGGCGATCAGGTTGTGGAAGTCGCGAAAAAAGCGGCGGCAAAAATCGGCCGGCCGAGCGAACTTCAGACAAGCGGCGGCGGAAGTGACGCAAACGTCATTGCCGGCCACGGCATTCCGACAGTCAACCTGTCAGTAGGCTATGAACAAATCCATACGAAAAATGAAAAAATGCCGATTGAAGAGCTCGTCAAAACGGCGGAAATGGTCGTTGCCATTATCGAAACAGCGGCCAACTAAAAACGAAGCACCCAGTTGTTTGGGTGCTTTTTTCATTCTTCATGATAATTGGTTTAAAGCCTTGCAGATACAAGAAAAAACCCTGCCGGATAGGTTCGGGCAGGGTTTCAGTATTATGATTTGGCGGGCTCCGCCTGAGCCGCAGCTTGTTTCTTTTTATGATGCGTCTGCTGTAAAAGTACATTCTGCACTGTCAAAAACAGTCCGCTTGTAAACCAGTAAAGCGGCAGCGCAGCCGGTACGTTAAGTGAAAAAACGGTCATCATGACAGGGAAAATAAAGACCATGATTTTTGCTGACTGCATCGCGGCCGGATTTTGAGCAGCCGGTGAATATTTCTCGTTTAATTTTTGGGAAATATAAGCCTGTAAGAAATACATGGCCCCCGCGCACAGTGATACAAGAATATCAGAATGCCCTAAGCTGAACCACAGAAATGAGTGTGAAGCGATTTCCGGCGTTGAGCGGATGGCGTAATAAAAACCGATCAAAATCGGGAATTGCACCAGCATCGGAAGACATCCCATTGCCATCGGATTCAGATTGTGCTCACGGTAAAGCTTCATCATTTCCATTTGCAGTTCTTTTTGTTTCTCCGCATCTTTCGTTTGTTTCATTTTAGCCTGAATGCTGTCGACCTGCGGTTTGATCACAGCCATTTTTTCCTGGAACACCCGCTGTTTCTTAAATTGGTTCACAAACAAAGGCAGTACAACGATCCGGACGATAATCGTCACCAGAATAATCGACAATCCGTACTCACCGTGGAACAGGCCCGCCACACCTTTTAAAAGTGCCGAAAACGGCTCGATCAGGTAATCGTGGAAAAAACCGATATTCCCGAGGCCTCCCGTCTGAGTCTGAGATGTCGCTGCAAAAGCCGAGCGGCCTGTGCACAGTACGATAAAAAACAATCCGAATGCGATCCATTTTTGATATGTTTTAGACAATTATGTCTCCTCCTTTTTATCTTCACTTGCCGTTATAAAAGGAGGAAGCTGACATCTTCATCATCATTCGCCGGTGAATTCATGCGGATGACTTTACGTATCCAAGTTGTAATGCGATGATATATAATAATAAGAAAGTCTGTTCGGTTCAGCTGAACGACTGCTTGATGTTCATCTATTCGTTTCGTTCTCCAATGCTCGCCTGCGCGGCGCTCACGCAATAGAAAAGTGATGCCGATCGCGGTCAGAGCGGGAAGAATAATTGTGAAAAAATCGACTAAAAATAAAAAGTCATTCATTGACTCAAGAATCATTTTATCACATCCATTCAGCTCTTATTTTACTACATATATATAAGGTTGTCTATGAAAGGAAAGGAGGCGCCGGGAGTGGCCGGAAAAGGGAGAATTATATTTCATATCGATATGAACAGTTTTTATGCCTCCGTAGAAATGGCGTATGATCCGTCTTTAAGAGGAAAACCTATCGCCGTTGCCGGAAACGTGAAGGAACGGAAAGGAATCATCGTCACCTGCAGCTATGAAGCGAGAGCGCGGGGCGTAAAGACCACCATGCCGGTGTGGCGGGCAAAACGCCTCTGTCCGGAACTCATCGTCGTGCCTCCGAATTTTGACCGCTATCGGAGTTCGTCAAAAGAAATGTTCAGCATTCTGAGGGAGTATACGGATTTAGTCGAGCCTGTTTCTATTGATGAAGGATACATGGATATTACGGACACACCGCACAGCCACAGGGCGTATGAGACAGCCGAAGACATTCAGGCGAGACTGCAAAAAGAGCTTTTGCTTCCGTCAAGCATCGGCATCGCCCCGAATAAATTTCTCGCCAAAATGGCTTCTGACATGAAAAAACCGCTCGGCATCACCATTTTAAGAAAAAGAGAGCTGCCGGACGTCTTATGGCCTCTTCCGATTGAAGAGATGCACGGTATAGGAACGAAAACTGCGGAAAAAATAAAAACGCTCGGCATCAAAACGATCGGTGATTTGGCAAAAGGAGATGAACATGCGCTGAAAACGCTTCTCGGCATAAACGGCCCGAGGCTGAAGGATAAAGCGAACGGCATCCATCCTGCAGAAGTCAATCCCGAGCGGATATATGAATTTAAAAGCGTCGGCAACTCATCCACCCTGTCGCATGATTCGGCTGACTGGGATGAATTAACGGGCGTGTTTGACCGGCTCGCGCTGTCTGTGAGCGAACGGCTCCAGCGTAAGGAGGTCATGGCCTGCCGGCTGTTCATCATGATTCGGTATGCGGATTGGAAAACGGTCACAAGAAGCATGACCCTCAGCAATCCGGCTGATCAGAAAAAAGACATCATGGAAGCGGCGATGGAACTGTTTGACAAGCACTGGAACCAAAATCCGGTAAGGCTTCTCGGCATCACCGGAACGGAACTGGTTGAAAAACAGCAGGCGTATAAACAGCTTGATCTGTTTTCATTCAAGGAGGACGCAAAGGATGAGCCGATTTTTCAGATGATGAACGAGCTGAATGAAAAGTACGGCCAAAACCTGATCAGAAAAGGCGCCGTTATAAAAAAAGAAGAAAGCAAAACAAGGGGAACGAGCTTTAACAGAGACTTTTTTCAGGATGAAAAGAAAAGGTGAATAACTTGAAAAAAGGGGTTATGTATGATAATTTCTTTAGTATAAATATCATTTTATTTTAATTTAAATTTTAAAATGGTTAAACGTTTGAAGAAGGGACGTTAGAATATGTCAAAACAACAAATCGGAGTTATCGGTCTTGCGGTAATGGGTAAAAATCTGGCTCTTAACATCGAAAGCCGGGGATTTTCTGTGTCTGTATACAACAGATCAAGCAGCAAAACGGAAGAGTTTTTAGAAGAGGCAAAAGGCAAAAATGTTGTCGGTACATACAGCATTGAGGAGTTTGTCCAGTCTCTTGAAACACCCCGTAAAATTTTATTAATGGTTAAAGCGGGAACTGCAACGGATGCGACGATTCAATCTCTTCTTCCTCATCTGGAAAAAGACGATATTTTGATTGACGGCGGAAATACATACTATAAAGATACACAGCGCCGGAACAAAGAGCTTGCCGAAAGCGGCATTCACTTTATCGGAACGGGTGTATCAGGCGGTGAAGAGGGAGCGCTGAAAGGGCCTTCTATTATGCCGGGCGGCCAAAAGGAAGCGCACGAACTCGTGAAACCGATTCTAGAAGCCATTTCTGCTAAAGTGGACGGAGAAGCTTGTACGACATACATCGGCCCGGACGGAGCGGGGCACTATGTAAAAATGGTGCACAACGGTATCGAATACGGTGACATGCAGCTGATCTCTGAGTCATATTTCATTTTGAAACAGGTGCTCGGATTGTCTGCCGAAGAGCTTCACGAAGTATTCGCTGAGTGGAACAAAGGAGAGCTTGACAGCTATCTGATCGAAATCACGGCTGACATTTTCACTAAAAAAGATGAAGAAACGGGCAAACCGCTTGTTGACGTGATCCTTGATAAAGCAGGCCAAAAAGGAACGGGTAAATGGACAAGCCAAAGCGCTCTTGACTTAGGCGTGCCGCTTCCGATTATCACTGAATCTGTTTTTGCGCGTTTCATTTCCGCAATGAAAGAAGAGCGTGTGAAAGCAAGCAGCCTTCTGTCCGGACCAGACGTTAAGCCGGTCACTGAAAATAAAGAAGAGCTGATTGAAGCGGTCAGAAAAGCGCTCTTCATGAGTAAAATCTGTTCTTACGCACAAGGCTTCGCCCAAATGAAAGCCGCGTCTGAAGAGTATAACTGGGATCTGAAATACGGTGAAATCGCGATGATCTTCCGCGGCGGCTGTATCATCCGCGCGGCGTTCCTGCAAAAGATCAAAGACGCATATGACCGTGAACCGGAGCTTGACAACCTGCTGTTAGACAGCTACTTCAAAAACATTGCAGAAAGCTACCAAGGCGCCCTTCGCCAAGTGATTTCACTTGCCGTAGCCCAAGGCGTGCCGGTACCTTCGTTCTCAAGCGCACTTGCGTATTACGACAGCTACCGTACGGCAGTGCTTCCTGCAAACTTGATTCAAGCGCAGCGTGATTACTTCGGCGCGCATACGTATGAACGCACAGATAAAGAAGGCATTTTCCATACTGAATGGATGAAGTAATGAAGAAGCCCCCGCAGTTATTGCGGGGGCTTTTCTAATATTAAAAACCGCGGGCCGTCATGAACGGCGCCGCGGTTTTTAATGTTTTCTTATATATTCCACCAGTGGAGACCGTCTTTTTCAAGAAGATCGTCCGAAGCTTTCGGTCCCATTGACCCGGCTTCATAATTCGGAGAAAGGGTTTTATCGGCTGCCCACGTTTCGGAAATCGCATCGACGAAATTCCATGAAAGCGCCACTTCGTCCCAATGGGCAAAGTTTGTCGCATCACCGAGCAGACAGTCATGGATTAATTTTTCATAGGCTTCCGGTGTGTTCATTTCGTCACTGCAGTTGCTGCAGTAATCCAGCTTAATCGGCTGAGCATGAGCGGCTCCGCCTAATTTTTTAGCGTTCAGATATAGTGTGATGCCTTCATCCGGCTGAATATGGATGACAAGCAGGTTCGGATTTACATTCGTTTCATTGCCGTAATAAAGGTTCATCGGAATGTCTTTAAATTGAACGACGATTTTCGTTGATTTTTCTTTCATCCGTTTCCCTGTGCGGATATAAAACGGAACGCCGGCCCAGCGGAAGTTATCGATTAACAGCTTTCCGGACACGAATGTTTCCGTATTGGAATCCGGTGCTACATTTTGTTCATCTGTATAGCTCGGTACAGCGTTTCCGTCAATCGTTCCCGCTTGGTATTGTCCGCGGACGAAGAAGTCACTCACTTCGTTTGGAGCGACAGGGCGGAGAGCTCTCAGCACCTTCACTTTTTCGCTGCGGATTTCTTCCGTGTTCAGTTTAATCGGCGGTTCCATCGCCAAGAGAGCGACCATTTGTAAAATATGGTTTTGAACCATGTCACGGAGTGCGCCTGATTTCTCGTAATATCTCGCACGATCCTCAACGCCGAGATCCTCACTTGACGTAATCTGGATGTTTGAGATGTAGCGGTTATTCCACAGCGGCTCAAACAGCGCATTCGCAAACCGGATGACTTCGATATTTTGAACCATTTGTTTGCCTAAGTAATGGTCGATCCGGTAAATTTGATCTTCCGTGAAAGCTTCGCGTATTTCTTTGTTAAGCTCTTTCGCACTCGGCAGGTCATGGCCGAACGGTTTTTCAATGACGAGACGGGACCAGCCATTTGTCGCTGTGACACCTTCGTTTTTAAGTGATTTTGCGATAGTGCCGAAAAACTCAGGAGCCATCGCCAAGTAAAACATTCTGTTGTTCGGGATTTCATATGTATGTTCAAGCTGATCAAGCAGGACATTCAGCTCCTGATAGGAACCCGGATTCGTTACATCAAACGGATGGTAATAAAAATGAGATGTGAAATCGTCTATGTCTTTTTGCCCGGCAGAAGAAACAGACGTTTTAACGGTTTCCCGGAGGTCCTCGTTTGACCAAGGTCTTCTTCCAACACCTACAACTGCAAACTCTTCACCAATTTGACCATTTTTATATAAACGGTGAATGGATGGGTAAAGTTTTCGTTTTGCCAAATCCCCTGTGGCACCAAATATTACAATTACTGCTTTTGGTTTGTCGTTTGTTTTCACTTAGAGTACCTCACTTTATCTGAAGCATGGTTTAAAACCCCGCATATTTCCTTCATTTTAAATCTAAAATTCGTTGAAAGCAAACATTTCAGCCTGTTTTTTGCGGTTTGCGGAAAAAAATTAATCAGGCCGGAGAAGGCCCGGGTGAATTCACATTTTCAGCCTGATCCTGTATCCTTAGTAGTACAAAGATCTAGGAGGAAGCATTGTGGAATTATTATTTTTAGGGACGGGGGCCGGCATGCCGGCAAAGACGAGAAACGTAACGTCCGTCGCGCTGAAGCTTCTTGAAGAAAGGCGTTCCGTATGGCTGTTTGATTGCGGAGAAGCCACTCAGCATCAGATATTACATACAACAATCAAACCGAGGAAAATTGAGAAGATTTTCATCACCCACCTTCACGGCGACCATGTTTACGGTCTACCGGGTCTGTTGGGGAGCCGTTCATTTCAGGGCGGTGAAGAAGAGCTGACGATTTACGGGCCAAAAGGCATTAAAGCCTTTATCGAAACAAGCCTGAACGTGACGGTGACTCATCTGACGTATCCTCTTACCGTACATGAAATCGAAGAGGGGACGGTTTTTGAAGATGAGCAATTCATTGTTACTGCAGCATCCGTCATTCACGGCGTGGAAGCGTTCGGCTACCGGGTTCAGGAAAAGGATATTCCCGGCGCATTGCAGGCCGGCAGATTAAAAGAAATGAATATCCCGCCCGGACCCGTCTATCAGAAAATCAAAAAAGGCGAAACGGTCACACTTGACGATGGCAGAATCATTAACGGGCGGGATTTTTTGGAACCCCCGAAAAAAGGGAGAATCGTCGCTTTTTCCGGGGATACGAGGGCATCAGAGCGGGTAACGGAGCTGGCGCGCAATGCGGATGTGCTTGTTCATGAAGCGACATTTGCCAAGGAAGATGCAAAGCTCGCACATAATTATTATCACGCGACGACAGAACAGGCTGCGCAAACGGCAAAAAAAGCAGGCGCCAAACAGCTGATCTTAACTCATATCAGCGCAAGGTATCAGGGTGAATCGCCGATAGAGCGTCTCGAACATGAGGCGAAAGCGGTATTTGAAAACAGTAAGATCGCATTTGACTTCATGGAGGTCACTGTGGAGCGGTCTTAAAAAATGGACGCTTGACATTTTTTTCTGGTGAGATATAATAAAACGTAATAATTACGATTTAAAGAGGTGAAAATGATGCGTGTGAATGTTACATTGGCCTGTACAGAGACAGGGGACAGAAATTATATTACGACGAAGAACAAACGGACGAATCCGGACCGGTTAGAAATGAAAAAGTATTCACCCCGGTTGAAAAAGTATACGTTGCATCGTGAGACAAAATAGATCACGATAACAAAAGCCATTGTGCCGTTGCACAATGGCTTTTGTTTTATCAGTTTACCGCCTGATAGGCAGGAGCATTCATTTGCTGGCGCACCGCGCACCAAACATCATAAATGGCAAGGTGGACGATGTGCGGTTCATCGTGGTGAATGGCATGAGAACTGTTTTTGGCCTGAATCCATCCGCTTTGATAAGAGACATCAAGCATGCTTCTGTGCAGTTTCACCCATTGTTCATGAGCGTGCTTTAAACGCTCATCCCGCTCTCCCGATGATAAAATCAACAGCGGCATATCGCCGAAATGAATCTGCTGATGCTTGATCTGACGAAGGCTCGTCAAAAATTCCGCGTGTGATCCTTCCAATATGAACTGTTTCAAATAGGCGGCTTTCATTTCTTCGGGAAGAAGCGGAAGCACTTTCGTCTCCTGATCTTCAGAAACCGGATCAAGCATCACCATCCCGAGAATATCCCGGCGGTTCCGGCTCGCCCAAAGTCTGCTGATAATCGCGCCGTATGAATGCGAGACGACAAGATAAGGAGGCTTAACGCCGGCCTTCAGAAGAAGAGCGTTTAATTCCTGTACCATGTGGTCCGCCGTTCTCTTGTTTCGGCTTTGTCCGCTTTTGCCGATTCCGGCTCTGTCATATGTGAAAACCCCAAATTCTTCATCTATGTCAGCGAGTAATGATGTCCATGTTTCAGAAGAAGTGCCGTAGCCGGCTTCAAAGACGATCGTCACTTCGCCGGCGCCTTTACGGTGTTTCGTATAAAACGGACACCCGTCAATCAGATATGTCCTTTCCATCCATGCTGCTTTCATTGGAGTCATCCCCTCTAATTGGTTCTATAGGGAAGACGGAGAAGCTTCGGCAATCGTTTCTCAAAAAAAAAAAAAAGAGACAGCCGGATCGAAAAACTCCGGCTGTCACTTCATCACCATGCTCTGTCGTATTGAACCGGTGACGGTATTTCAGTATTCAGCTGCTTCGCTGCACTCCTTGCAAAGTGCGGATCGCGCAGAAGTTCTCTCGCGACAAAAATAAGGTCAGCGCGGTTGTTTTGCAGAATTTCTTCCGCCATTGTTCCCGTCGTTATCAAACCGACGGCGCCTGTTGCGATTTCGGCCTGTTCACGGATTTTCTCTGCGAAGCTCACTTGGTAGCCTGGGAAGACATTAATATCAGCTTGAACGAGTGCGCCTGAGCTGCAATCAATGAGGTCGACTCCCTGTTCTTTCATCCACTTCGCAAAACCGATATGATCTGCAATGTCCAGCCCTTTGTCTGTATAATCCGATGCAGAAATACGGACAAATAGCGGGCCGTCCCAGACTTCCTTGACGGCTTCAATGGTCTCGCCTAAGAAGCGGTAGCGATTTTCATGTGAGCCTCCGTATTCGTCTGTACGGTGATTGGACAGAGGGGACAAAAATTCGTGCATTAAGTAGCCGTGTGCCGCATGAAGTTCAATAATATCAAAGCCGGCTTCTTTCGCGCGCGCCGCTGCCTGTTTGAATTCCTGAATGGTTTCTTTAATTTGTTCTGTCGTCATTTCAGCCGGTGTTTTGGACTGCTCATCGAACGGAATGGCTGACGGAGCGTAAATGTCTCCCTCAAGCTCAGCTTTACGTCCGGCGTGCGCAAGCTGAATGCCGATTTTAGATCCTTGCGCTTTCACTTGTTCCGTCAGTTTGGCAAAACCTTCGATATGATCATCGCTCCAAATGCCCAAATCCTGATCGGAAATGCGCCCCTGAGGATTAACGGCTGTCGCTTCCACGATAATCAGGCCGACCTGTCCGATTGCACGCGATATGTAGTGCGCCATATGAAAAGGTTGCAGTTTTCCGTCCTTCTCATGTGAGGAATACATGCACATCGGTGCCATAACAATACGGTTTTTGATCGTTACATCTTTAACGGTCCATGGTGTGAATAATTTTCTGGCCATTTATTTCGCCTCCCGGAATGTTTTTAGACATTGATTATAACAACTCATGATCATTCAGTCATATAAACTGCTCACGACTGAGCGCATTGTTATTATTGTTCTGGACGGGCATTTTTTTATACACAGCGTGGCCGTATCTTCATAACAGGCATTTACAGCCGATCATATAGCAAATATAGATGAGAAACGCACCGATGACTGCGTGGCCACCTTTGAACCAGTTTGTCAGGATGAAAATACTGCTGATGAAGATCACTGCGCCGAAGGCACCGAATATTCCGTTTTTTTGAGCGGCTCTGAAATCGTCGGCGCTCATATTTTTCAGCTGCAAGTGAATATTCAGTAACGTCATGATCGGCAGCAATGTAATAACGCCTGATAAAAATAAGTATTTCGATTTGCTTAAATACGCGGCGGCCACCATAACGGTGCCGCCGATAAAAAATTGAATGAGAAAACTCATGCTGAAACGCTCACCTTCTGTTTGTGATCAAGTATAATGATGGAGACATTGCCATTTTATTTTTGATTGATGTATAAGTAAACTAAATATAACTAATGCATTGGATAATAAAGAATGATATCTGGGAGATGAAGCCGGTTGGTTTTAAAGAAGCATTTAGCCTTTATTAAAACGGTTGAAAGCGGCAGCCTGACCCAAGCCGCTGCCATATTGAATTACACACAGCCGAACATCAGCCAAATGATCAGTAAATTAGAGGAAGAGTACGGTTTTCCGCTTTTGATCAGACAGCGGCATGGAGTGAGGCCCACCGCAAATGGCTTGAAAGTGTTACATATTATGAAGGAAATTCAAAAAAACTATGAAAAACTGTCTGAAACCGTTGATAATATTAATGGGTTAGAAAGAGGGGGAGTCCGGCTCGGCACTGTTACGAGCGTGGCGGTAAAATGGCTGCCGAAAATTTTGAGGGAATTTAATGAGCTGTATCCTTCCATTAAGGTGCATCTGTTTGAAGGAAATTCTACTGAACTGGAAGAATGGCTGAAAGATGATCGGATTGATGCGGCGATCGGGACATCCCACAGCGAGAAGTGGCATTTTTACCCGTTGGCAGAGGATCCGATTGTAGCGGTGATGAGCCCGCAGCATGAATTGGCGCAATGTGAAACGGTTCCGTTACATGTCATGGAGTCCGTCAAATGTATCGTGCCTTATCCGGAGACACATTTTGATGTGCTGAAAGTGCTGAAGGAAGAAAAGATTACGCCGCGGGTCGCTTATCAAATCAGAGGGGATGAAGCGATTATTGCAATGGTGCGGAACAATCTGGGGATCAGCATCTTGCCGCAGCTTTTGGTGAATGATTGTGATGTGCTCATCAAACGGTTTGACCGGTATGTCTCCAGGCAGCTCGGCATTTTGACAGCTCATGCAAAGGAGACGCAGACACCTTCTGTCCAGAAACTGATTCAATGCATACAAGAATGGGTTGCGGTCCGTCAGGCTTCTGTCTGAAGAAGCCTGATATGCGTTTAAGCCGGTTCAGCATAATAGACCAGCATAAAATATGTCACCGGTTCATCCGAGGAATTAAAATAACTTTGCGGCATCGCCCGAAGTCAGCACATGCTTTTCGTCATGAAGCTCAACCGTCAATTCACCGCTCTTGATTAAAATGTATCTTCCCCTAAATGTGATTTTGCCTCATGGGCGCAGCCCGGCTTCAGGTCAACTATGTCAAAAAGTCTGACCGTGACGGTGGTGAGCGGGGTTATTTTGATGTCGGGCTTTCGTTTGTATATAAAAAGGGCATCAACGGCACATGCTGTTGATGCTTTTTTTGATATGCTAGGGTTTGGAGAGCACTTCAATTCCGACGTTGACCATTTTGTCCAGTCCCATAAAAGACAGGCAGATTTTGGCGCGTCTTTTTCTTTTATCGATCTTTTTAATAATGCCTTCCATTCCTTTAAGAGGCCCTGAGGCAACGGTTACTTTTGAATTTTCAATATAGACTTTTGAATAATCTACAGTGTCTCCTTCTCCGATCAGCCTAATGATAGGGAGGATTTCTTCATCCTTAATTGTCGTGAAATAGGTTTTACGCTCTTTGGAATAATATGCGCCGTTATTCACGATTCTGCATGAAATGGGGAGTTCTTTGATTTTATGAAATGTCCGCTCTGTCATCTTCGTTTTAAACAGAACATATCCCGGAAACATCTTTTTGAGTGCCTCGTATTTGATTCCGGCTTTTCGTTCTGTGACTTTTTTCTTGGGTATGATTGAGTAGAGAGCCTGCTCATCAAACTGCAGACGCAGAAATTTTTGAACTGTTTCTTCTTTTCCGGACTCTACAAAAAGTGCGTACCATTTCATGACTGGGTCCTCCTTAGAATAATAAGAAATTATTATACAAAGAAAGTATTTAATGGATAGTATTTAAAGTGATTAAAAATTTTTCTAATTCGTCTTTTTTTTACATAATATATGAAAATGAAAAATAAGTATAGACCCAATTGACAGAGAAGCGATGAATTTTCTTTGACATGAATAGGGTTCAGGGAATTATCTGACATTTATCCCGAAACAATTATGCCGACTGTCCACCGAACATAAAACTGTGAAATAAATGTCAGAAAATAATGAAATAATTCCTTGACATTATTATCTATAAATTGATATTATTCTCTTTAAATAGCAACTATTTGTTAAATTTATTAAATTGATGTAAAGCACCTATTAAATTTCAATCGCTGTTTCGGCACGTTGAAGAGGAAATAGGGATTATAAAAATGATTGTAGTGTATATATCTACATATACATGATAAGGGAGAAGTGTGCCGTCATGGCTGTTTTCGGGCATATTGGCACTGCAGCTTGTCATGCGAAACATTCAGTAAACAAGCAATATGTTTTAATATAAATTATGTTAGGAAAGGAAAACACAATGCGTTTGCGATTTTTAAACCTGTGCTGAATCGCAAACGCGTTTGTGTTTTTATTTTTATGCCGGTGTTTACACCAGTCAATATATGAAATAAGAGACGTTTTTGTATGGAGATCCACATGTGATATACAAAATTGGCGATGCGGAAAGGATGAGGATAAGATGCTTACGTTTGTGTTCCCGGGGCAGGGTTCTCAATTTAAAGGAATGGGAGCCGGACTGTTTGATGAATTTCAAGATCTGACACGTCAGGCTGATGACATATTAGGCTACTCTATAGAAGAATTGTGTCTGGAGGATCCGAATCACCAGCTGGGGAAAACGCAATTTACCCAGCCGGCGTTATATACGGTGAGTGCACTCAGTTATTTAAAGAAAATGAAAGAGTCCGGCAGAGAGCCTGATTACGCCGCAGGGCACAGTTTAGGAGAATATAATGCGTTATTTGCGGCCGGCTGCTTTGATTTTGAGACCGGTTTGCAGCTTGTGAAAAAAAGAGGGGAGCTCATGAGCAAGGCAGCTCCCGGAGGCATGGCGGCGGTTTTGGGGTTTACCGCTGAACAAGTAAAAGAGGTTCTATCCGATTATCATCTGACCGGCATTGATATCGCTAACCACAATTCACCTTCGCAAATTGTGATCGCCGGAACGAAACAAGACATTGAAAAAGCGGGCCCCGTCTTTGAAAAAGCCGGCGTGAGAATGTACCTTCCTTTAAATGTGAGCGGCGCCTTCCATTCCCGCTATATGAAAGATGCTGAAAAAGAGTTCGCGGATTATTTAGAAGAAACGGCGTTTTTGCCTCTTCGTTTTCCGGTGATCTCAAATCTTCATGCCGCACCTTATAAGAATGATGAAATCAAAACAAATCTGACTTTGCAAATGACCAATCAGGTAAAGTGGACGGACACGATACGCCGTCTGATGGGACTTGAAAATAATGAAATTGCAGAAGTCGGGCCCGGGGAAGTGCTGACAAAACTGACGCGTCAGATTAAAAAAGATGCCGTCCCATTACCTATGCCGAAAGAAGAGTCTGATACTGCTGATGTTAAAGCATCGGCAGCTGATCCGCAAAAAACGGCGGGAATGAGATTAGGGAACGAAGATTTTAAAAAAGATTATAACATCCAATATGCTTACATGACGGGCTCCATGTACAGGGGAATTGCTTCGGAACAGATGGTCATTAAAGCGGCAAAAGCGGGAATGCTGGGCTTTTTCGGAACGGGCGGATTGAGTATCGAACGGATCGGACAGGCCATCGGAACCATCCGGTCTGCACTGCGGCAAGGGGAAACATTCGGAATGAATCTTCTTCATCATATGATGTTACCTGACAAGGAAGTCAGAATGATAGATTTATATTTGAAAAACGGCATTCATCTTATTGAAGCATCGGCATTTATGGGCATAACCCCCGCTCTTGTTATATACAGGGCAAAGGGATTAAGCAGGAATCATGACGGGTCGGTGTCAGTTCAAAACAAAATCATCGCGAAAGTATCCCGGCCTGAAGTCGCTGAGGCCTTTCTGAATCCGGCTCCGGCTCATGTGCTGGAAAGACTTGTGTCTGACAATCGGCTGACAGCCGGGGAAGCGGCGCTTGCAAAAGAAATTCCGATGGCTGATGACATTTGCGTTGAAGCGGATTCAGGAGGGCATACCGACCAAGGGATTCCGTATACATTAATGCCTGCTATGATCAGACTCAGAGACCGCATGATGGAGAAGCACGGTTATGCGAAAGAAGTAAGAATCGGCGCAGCGGGCGGCATCGGCACTCCGGAAGCGGCTGCTGCCGCGTTTCTGCTCGGCGCCGAATTTATCGGAACCGGTTCTATTAATCAATGCACGGTCGAAGCCGGGACAAGTGATTCAGTGAAAGATCTGCTTCAGGAAGCGAACGTGCAGGATACGTCATACGCTCCCGCGGGAGATATGTTTGAAGCGGGAGCAAGGGTGCAGGTGCTGAAAAAAGGCCTGTTTTTCCCGGCAAGAGCCAATAAACTCTTTGACTTGTACAGACAATACAATTCTTTAGATGAAATAGATGAAAAAACGAAAACATTAATTGAAGAAAAGTATTTCCAGCGCAATTTTGAAGAAGTGTATGAGCAGTTGAAACGTGATAAATCTCCTGAGCAGATCGCCAAAGCCGAACAGAATCCGAAACACAAAATGGCGATGGTATTTAAATGGTATTTTTCTCATACGACAAGGCTCGCTCTGGAAGGAAAAAGCGAAAGTAAAATAGATTACCAAATTCATTGCGGTCCTGCGCTCGGCGCGTTTAATCAATGGGTGAAAGGAACCCCGCTTGAAAATTGGAGAAACAGGCATGTCGATCTGATCGGCAAACAGCTCATGGAAGAAACAGCCGGCCTTCTTGCGCAAAGGCTGGTATCGATTACAGGCTGAGTATGACCAGCCATTACATTTTTTCTGCGGAGGACAGACCATGCTGATTGAAAATCATGAATTAACGATGAGCCATGTCGGGTTAGGGAATTTGAATGAGTACGCGCTGCTGCTGTTATTCGGAAACGCACACAGTCACCATTTAACGGACGGAACGGGATTCCGGCCTGATCAGATGGCCGATCACCAAGGGCTGATTTTGTATCCGGCTTATTTTATGACACATCTCAAAGTTCCTTCAGATCAGCCTCTTGATCAGTACCGATTATGGGACGAGGTTTCCGTCGGAGTCGATATCTCCCGGTTTGGAGAAACCATATTAGAATCTGATTATTTGTTCGGGCCGAAAGGAGCGGTCAGCTCTGATAAAAGCGAGTGGGACCGGGGACGGTTTCCTTCTATGAAAGCCAATAGTTTAATTGTCGTCGACGTCACACAAACAGAAGGTTCGACGCGCAAAGTCTCAGCGCCTAAGGCTGAATGCATTGCGGAACTTTCTAAGCTAGCCAAGCCGCCTTACGCCCTGATGCGGTCAAAGAAAATCAGAACGGACGCCTTCGGTATGAAGCCGGGCAATCTCAAAACAGCAGACCCCGTTTCATATCGGGTTCCTGTTGATCAGGATGCTGCGCCCGGGCATGCCATGGTGTTTGCGAAATTCAGCAAGATAATGGATGCGGCGGAATTTGAATGGATGACGCGCCGGTCGAAGCCGGGTTTTCCGGTTTCAATCGCGCGGCATTTATTTTTGCTTGAAAGAGAGACGTATTATTACGGAAATTGTTTTGCAGATGAAGAGCTTGATATTTATATGACGGGACACATTGAAGAATGCGATCCCGACTTTCACGGTGAGTCCCTCGGTATGATCTCAGTGGCGAAAATCAGCTATCAGATTGAAGTCTATATGAAAAGAAATCATACATTGCTGGCCATTTCCAAGGTGGACAAGCTGCTGGCGGTGCCGACCTCTTCACAAGATCATATTCCGGATTATAAGCGGGTCATCAGAAGTCTATAAAATGAAGAATGGAGCTGAAAGCAAATGGAACAAACCAAGGAAATGAAGCAGATCATCGCTCAAATCATTCAGGACATTCAAGAACAGCAGTCATATCGGGCCGTCGAAGCGGGAGATGATGTGAGAGTCATAGAGGATCTGGGCTTCTCATCACTGGATATCGCTCAATTAGTCGCACAGATGGAGATGGAAACCGGAGTAGATCCTTTTTCCCAAGGAGAAACAATTTCAAGCATTACAACCGTCGGCAGCATTTGTGATATTTATCAAAAATATATGGACAGTGCTCAATCATGAAAACAGAAAGCGGGGGAGATATCAGCTGGGTGACTGATAAGCTTAGGGAAACGCAAGACAGTGAGTTTCTCATTTTTAAAGGGCAGACTTTTACGTATGATGATTTGCTGGCACGAATTAGCTTTTTTCAGAAAGAACTTGAACAAAACGGAATACGTGAAGGAGAATGTGTGGCGCTTATCGGGGATTATTCCCCGAACGCTATTTTTTTGCTGATGGCGCTTTTGTTAAACCGAAATATCGTTGTCCCTCTCAGCAATGAATCAAGGGAAAAGCATCTCGATATGTTTGAAGACGCGAAAGTGAATCAAATCATTGAAATAAATGAAAATGACAGCTGGACGCTTCGTGAAGGTTCTGAAAGCGCCTCTCACCCTCTGCTTGATGACCTGCGCGAGAGAGAGGAGTCAGGCATTATTATTTTCACATCGGGAACTTCCGGCAAAAGCAAAGCATCCGTGTTAAGCGCCGGCCGGCTGCTTGAAAAATATAAAACGGCGAAGAGAAAACCGCTACGTACGCTCATTTTTCTGAAATTGGATCATATCGGCGGCATTAATACGCTGTTTGCGATTCTATTTAACGGGGGAACCATCGTCACATCAGACAGCAGAACGCCGGAGTCCGTTTATCAGGCGGTCGACAAGCATGCTGTCCAAGTGCTCCCCGCCACCCCGACCTTTTTAAACATGCTGCTGATGTCCAAGGCGGATGCCGGCTATAACCTCTCTTCACTCCGGCTGATCACTTACGGCACAGAACCGATGCCCCAATCAACGCTGCGCGGCATTCACCGGCTGTTTCCGGATGTACGGCTGAAACAAACATACGGATTAACTGAACTGGGTATATTCTCAACGAAATCAAAAGACAGCCAATCCACTTGGATGAAAGTGGGCGGTGCCGGAACAGAGACCAAAATTACCGGAGGCACGCTTTGGGTCCGTTCTGAGTCCGCGATGCTCGGCTATTTAAACGCACCGTCACCTTTCGATGAAGACGGCTGGTATGACACCGGTGACCAGGTGGAAACAGACGGCGAATATATAAGAATCCTTGGAAGAAAGAGTGAAATCATTAATGTGGGCGGAGAGAAAGTGTTTCCGGCAGAGGTGGAAAGCGTCTTTCTGGAGATACCGAATGTCCGGGATGTTCTCATAACAGGCAGAAAAAATCCGATTACAGGCGAGATTGTCGCGGCAGAGGCCGTGCTCGAAAAAGAAGAAGATATCAAATCTTTCAGAAAGCGGGCCGTAGCTCATTGCAAACAGAAGCTGCAGCCATATCAGATACCGCAGATCATCTCTGTTACAGATCGGAAACTGTCTAATGATCGATTTAAAAAAATAAGAAACGTGTAAAACAGGAGGCAAATATGAATAACGGAAAAGTAGCGGTCGTCAGCGGAGGAAGCCGGGGGCTGGGAAAAGCGATTGTACAGACGCTTTTGGATGAGGATTACATAGTAGCCGCTTTCAGCCGCAGTGAATCTGATTTTATTAACACATTGAGAGAGAGTGAAAAGTACCGCGGCCGCTTTTATTGGGAAGCGGCGGATGCGGCGGATGATGCCGCCATGAAACAGTTTGTTCTTCAAGTATACCGCAAGTTTTCCAGAATAGACGGCTTGGTCAATAACGCCGGTTTGAACCTTGATCAGCTGCTGCCCCTGACCAATGATGAAGACATTGACCGCATCCTCAATCTGAATATCGGCTCAGTCATCAAGCTGACCCGGAACGTTTCCCGTGTCATGCTGAAACAAAATTCCGGATCAATCGTTAACATAAGCTCCATTATCGGCTCAAGAGGATTTAAAGGCACTTCAGTCTACAGTGCATCCAAAGCGGCTCTTGACGGCTTGACGCGAAGCCTGGCCAGGGAGCTCGGGTCTAAAGGAATCCGTGTCAATTCTCTTGCGCCCGGTTTTGTGGACACCGATATGACGAAAAATATGCCGGAAAAACAAAAATCACAGATTATCAGAAGGACGCCGATGGGCCGTTTAGGCGAAACAGACGATATGACCGGACTCGTTCGTTTCCTGCTTTCTCCTGAATCGTCCTTTATGACCGGACAGACAATGGCAATAGACGGCGGATTAACTTGTTAAAGCACAGAAAAATTCTTTTGTACAAGGGATGGTATCCTCATGAAATGTATTAACGAATTTTTAAGAACGGTAATAGCGCAAAAGCTGGGTGCCGAGGTGACCGAAGCGGAAGATAAAACCGCTTTTTTTACTCTTGGCGTGACGTCTCTCATCAGTGAAGAAATCATGACCATATTGCATAAAGAATTTACCGGCCTTTCTGAAACGCTGCTTTTTGAATATCCGAACATTGAGAAATTGAGTGAGTTTTTAAGTGCGCAGAAACGAAATCCCGAAAGCGTTCTTGAATTCAAAGAAACGGAGCCTGATACGGGAAGCCGGCAGGAAGAAGAATTGCTTCCTGTACAGGCGGCTGAAAAGGTGCCTGAACCGGCAACGGACGGGAGCTCTGATATTGCGGTTATCGGAATGAGCGGGATGTTTCCGAAAGCGGAAAACCAGCATGATTTTTGGAACAATTTAATGGAAAATAAAGATTGTGTCTCTGAAATCCCAGAGGACAGATGGGACAGCTCTTATTACTCGGAAGAGAAAACGGCAGAATACGCGTCATACAGTAAATGGGGAGGTTTTATTGATCATCCGGATCAATTTGACCCGCTGTTTTTTTCTGTTTCCCCGTGGGAAGCTGATTTAATGGATCCTCAGCAAAAATTGTATGTCACGTGCTGCTGGGAAGCGATGGAGGATGCCGGTTACGGGAATCCGGCGGCGAGGCCGACGGATCAAATCGGTGTATTCGCCGGAGTGACCTGGAATGAATATTCATTAATTGCACACGAAGAAGGTTTCCTCAAAGATCAGTACAAAGGCCCCGGCTCCTTATATTGGGGCATTCCGAACCGGGTTTCTTATTTCCTTGATCTCCATGGCCCGAGCATCGCTGTTGATACGGCGTGTTCTTCATCGCTTGTCGCCGTCCATCAGGCTTGTCAGGCCATTATGTCGGGCGACTGTGAAATGGCGCTGGCCGGAGGCGTCAACCTCAGCTTACATCCGCAAAAATACATGTTTTTAAGCCAATCGCATTTTCTGTCTTCTGAAGGAAAATGCCGCAGTTTCGGTGAAGGCGGAGACGGTTACGTGCCCGGCGAAGGCGCGGGAGCCGTTTTGTTAAAACCATTGAAAAAAGCGATTGCGGACAAAGACCACATCTACGGTGTCATTAAGGGGTCAGCCACTAATCACGGCGGCAAAACGACCGGGTATACGGTGCCGAATCCGGAAGCGCACCGGGACCTGATTTTATCCGCTCTAAACAGAGCCGCGGTAAGTCCGGCGGATATCAGCTACATTGAAGCTCACGGAACCGGCACGGCGCTCGGCGATCCGATTGAGATACGCGGCCTGTCTATGGCATTTGATAAACAGACCGATGAGAAAAACTACTGCGGAATCGGCTCGGTGAAATCCAATATCGGACATTTGGAAGCGGCTGCAGGGATCGCCGGTTTAATCAAGGTGCTTTTAAGCATGAAACATGAAACGCTTCCCGCCAGTCTGCACTCCGAGGAACTGAACCGCAAGATTTCTTTTTCTGATTCGCCATTTTATGTCGTCCGAAACAACCGGCCGTGGCCGGCTGAAGGAGATAAACCGAGAATCGCCGCAATCAGTTCATTCGGCGCAGGAGGCTCTAATGCCCATCTGATCGTAGGTGCTTATCAGCCAAAACGGCAAGCGGACAAGAATACTGAGCAAAAACCGCATGCCGTCGTATTAAGCGCACATTCCGAACAGCAGCTGAAAGAATATGCCGGGAAATTGAGCTCCTTTCTTGCCCGTTTGGAAAACCTGCCTTCTGCCGGCGGATACAGTCTGGAAAATATCGCTGCCACCTTATTGTCAGGCAGAGAGCCTTTCTCCTTCCGGCTTGCTGTCATTGCATCATCCCTTTCTGAGCTGAAACAGCGATTGGACGGATTTGTAAGCGGTCACAGCGACGGCAGGTATATGTACTTCGGAAAAGCGTCACACGGGCGGCCGGACGTTTCAGGCCAATCCGTTTCAGATCCTGAGAAATTTGCCGCGCTGTGGGTGAAAGGCCTTCAAGGTTGCAAAAAGCCGGAAACGCCGTATCAGAAAGTTCCGCTTCCTACGTATCCGTTTTTAAAGGAAACGTCCTGGCTGACCGATCAAAAAAAGCGGTATACAAAAAAGCCCCAAAATATCAAAAAGCGTGAAGCGCTGCATCCTCTGCTTGATGAGAATATTTCATCCGCCCGGAAAGGGACGTTTCAAAAGATATTTTCCAAGGATGAATATTTCTTTAAAGATCATTTAGTGAACGAAAAATATGTGCTTCCCGGAGTCTGTCATCTGGAAATGGCGGCATACGGCGCGGGATTGTGGGGAGAACGCCCGGTCGTCTCTCTTCAAAGTGTGTGGTACATGGAGCCGATTGTGACAGGGACAGACCCAAGATCCGTCATGATAGAGTTTGAAGCAGAAAAAGAGCGTATAAGCTATGTCATTAAAGAAAAAGGAGCGGACGGCGCCCTCTTTTCGCAAGGAGAAGTGATTTGTAAAGAAAAAGGGGCGTCTTTTGAGGCCTCGGCCTTTCAGCTCCCGGCGCCATTTGCGCAGAGAACGGAGCCGGAAGACATCTATCACTCGTTCTCTGAGGCGGGAATCGTGCAAAAGGACAGTTTTCAGGTCATCCGCGAATTCTCTTATACAGAAAGGAAAGCACTGGCCAAATTAACGCTCCCGTCACACTTGGAAGCCGATTTTAAACAGTACATCCTACATCCGTCCTTAATGGATGGCGCTGTTCAAACTGCAATGGCGCATGTGCTGCAATTTCAAAAAGAGCCTGCGCTTATCGTACCGTTTTCCTTCGGAGAAATACAGCTGCTTGAACCGTTAGCGAAAACCGTATTTGTGCATGCGGAGGTAAAAGCGGCCTCCGTTCACCAATTTGATCTGCATATTTGTGATGAGCGCGGCGTGCTGTTGGCGGCAGTGAAAGATTTTATCATAAAAGAGGTGCAGGAAAGCGCCGGGTTTAACCAAAAAGCCGGCGTCACGCCGAAGAAAAGCCGTGAAACGGAATTGCTTATGACACCGGTTTGGAACACCGTCACCATTCCGGAAACCGGCATGTCTTTCATGCGTGAAGAAAAAATAATCATCATCGGGGCCGGGCCGGATTTTCAGCAGGCTTTGAAAGAGATGTATTCCGATGTCCGTTTTCCGGACATCACTTCTTTGGACAGCGCGGAACAAATGGCTGAAACATTGAAAGCGCAAGGTTCTTTTCAACACATGATATGGGCGGCGCCGGATCATCCCATTCCATCCGTTTATGATGCGGATACGGCCGAGGGACAGGAGCACGGGGTCATGCAGCTTTTCCGGCTGGTAAAAGCGCTTCTGCTTCTGAATTTTGACACGGAACAACTATCATTGACAATCTGCACGTTTCAAGCACAGCCGATTCATGAACATGATGAGGTCAATCCGAGTCATGCAAGCATACACGGATTAGCGGGGGCGCTCGCAAAAGAATACACCAATTGGAGCATCCGGCTTCTTGATTTGGAATCTCAAAGGGGAAACCGGCATCTTCCTGATGTCTTCTCTTTACCGTCGGACCCCGAGGGAAATCCGTGGGTCTTTCGTGCAGGTCAGTGGCATCGACAGCAATTGGCCGTCTGCCAGCCTCATGCAGATGAGCCTTCATTATACCGGCACGGCGGGGTTTATGTGATTATCGGCGGAGCAGGCGGAATAGGAGAAGTATGGACTGAATATATGATTCAGACCTATCAGGCGAAAATTGTCTGGATCGGGAGGCGGAAAAAAGATACACAGATTGAAAGAAAGCTGAAAAGACTTGCGGCTTTAGGCCCCGCACCGCAATATTTCAGCGCGGATGCTGCCGATTATGACTCTCTCAAACGGGCGTATGACACCATTGTAAAGGAAAATGGAAAGGTCCGCGGAATCATCCATTCCGCCATCGTGTTATCAGACCGCAGTTTTGCCAATATGGAAGAGGATCAGTTCCGCGCGTCACTTTCTGCAAAAACTGATGTGAGCTTGCAGATTGCCCGGATAGCTGAAGGGGAACCCCTGGATTTCTTGCTGTTTTTCTCTTCGATGATGTCGTTTCAAAAAGCGCCGGGACAGAGCAATTATGCCGCCGGGTGCACGTTTAAAGACGCTTTTGCTAAGCGGATCTCACAGAAAGCGCCGTATGCCGTAAAAGTTGTCAATTGGGGCTTTTGGGGAAGTGTCGGCGTTGTCGCTTCAGAACAATACCGGAAACGGATGGAGCGGGACGGAATCGCTTCTATTGAGGCGCCCGAAGCGATGAAAACGCTGGAAACCCTGCTTTCCGGACCTCATCACCAGCTGGCGCTGATCAAAACGACAGATCCGGTTTTTATGAAAGACGATCTGAAAGAACAAGTAACGGTTTATCCGGAAAAGATTCCTTCCGCACTCGGACAATTAACGGTTAACATCACGCAGAATGACGAAGCTGAGCGGTTAAAAGCATCAAGTGTCATGAGCTGCATGAGAGAGATGGAGTCCCTTATTGAAAAAATGCTTGTATCAACCCTTTATGAGATGGGAGCCGGGCTTGGTCAGGCTTTGCCGTTATTTCAATCGGCTGCCGGCATAACGGAACAATACAGCAGATGGCTGAAAGAGAGCTTTGTCCTCCTGAATAAATTAGCGCTTACTCCGGAAAAAACGGATCTAGGGCAGGTGTGGGAGGAATGGGAGCGGAAAAAAGAGACTTGGCTGCGCCAGAAAGACATGAGGGCGCATGTCAGATTGGCAGAAGAGACATTGCGTGTGCTTCCAGACATTTTAACCGGTAAGCTTCCGGCAACGGAAGTGATGTTCCCTGACTCCTCTTTCCGTCTTGTGGAAGGCATTTACCGCAATAATATCATTTCTGATTTTTTCAATGACAAGCTTGCTGACACATTGATTGCAGTTTTGAAGGAACGTCTGGAAAAAGATCCGCAGGCGAAAATCCGCATTTTAGAAATCGGAGCCGGAACGGGCGGGACGAGCGCTGCGGTCATGAGAAAATTGAAACCGTATGAAGCGCATATTGCCGAATATTGTTTCACGGATATTTCTAAAGCATTTCTTTTACATGCAGAAGACATATTCGGTCCGGAATATCCTTATGTCACTTATAAAATATTCAACGCTGAGCAGCCGGTATCAGCAGAAGCGCCGGACATCGGCACGTATGACGCAGTGATCGCGACCAATGTGCTTCATGCGACAAAAAATATCCGCTCTGCGCTGCGCCATGCGAAAGCAATGCTGCAAAAAAACGGTCAGCTGTTTATAAATGAGATCAACAGCCGTACCATATTCAACCATGTGACGTTCGGCCTTCTTGAAGGCTGGTGGCTGTATGAGGATCATGATTTACGGATTCCGGGCTGTCCGGGGGTTGAGCCGGCCGGCTGGGCGGAAGCGCTTTCGCTTGAAGGGTTCGTCCATCCTCTGTTTCCGGCTGAAGCCGCACACGACTTAGGCCAGCAGATTATAGCGGCTGAAAGTGACGGAACGGTCAGGCTTGCCCTCCCGCAGGCGTCAGAAGAGAAGCCGGAGCGCCGTCCGTATGACGCAGATGGTCTTTCGGATGATACTTTGCATGTCAGCCTGAGAGAAAAAAGCGTTGAACTGTTGAAGAAGGTCATCGGTGAAGCGCTTAAAGTGCCGGCGCATCGTCTTTTAGCCCATGAACCTTTAACCGCATACGGATTGGATTCCATACTGGTCGTCAGACTGACCAACGCGTTAAAAGACGTCTTCGGTTCTGTCAGCAGCACTTTATTTTTTGAATATCAAACCATTGATGAGCTTGCTGATTACTTTCTGTCTTCCCGTAAAGAAGCGCTCGAGCGGCAATTCGGGAATGGACGGGCTCATCCCGAAAACGCCGGACGGGTGCAGGCTCCCGCAGAAAGCGCCGCGCCGATTCCAAACGTAAGGGAACGGAGCATCGCATATCTGACGGAATTAATAGGAAAAACGCTGAAGATTCCGAGCGGGAGAATGGATCCGTCGGTTTCCTTAACCGCATACGGTTTGGATTCTATTCTGGTCGTCAGGCTCACAAATGCCTTTCGTAACGTGTTTGACCAAATGACCAGCACCCTCTTTTTTGAATATCAGACGATAGAAGAAATCGCGGATTACCTGCTTCTTTCTCAGCGGGGAGCATTTATGAAAGCGATGGGTGTGCGTGAGGAGCAGCTGTCTGATCACACAGATAACCTGAATGTAAAACAAAACAAGATTCCTCAAAACGAGGAAGGCGAAAGGACGAACGGAGATCCCTATATCCGGGATATCGCTGTCATCGGTCTGTCAGGCCGGTATCCGGGCGCCGATCACGTTGATGAACTGTGGGAAAATGTAAAAGCCGGCAGGCATTCTATTACTGAAGTGCCGAAAGATCGCTGGGACTGGAAAACGTTTTATAACGAGGAACGCGGAAAATGGGGGTCCATTTATTCAAAATGGGGCGGTTTTCTCGATGACATTGATACATTTGATCCGCTGTTTTTCCGTATATCTCCCGCGGAAGCTGAAAGGATGGATCCGCAGGAAAGAGTGTTTCTGCAGACTGCTTATTCAAGCATTGAAGATGCGGGGTACACCCCGGCCACGCTTTGTGACAGCCGGAAAATCGGAGTCTTTGTCGGTGTGATGAACAGCAATTACCCGACAGTTCCCAGCGACTGGTCTATCGCAAACAGAGTATCGTTTTTGTTCAATTTCCAAGGGCCGAGTATGGCTGTGGATACAGCATGCTCTTCTTCTTTAACAGCTGTCCATCTCGCCGCAGAAAGCCTGCGGAGCGGAATGAGTGAAACAGCGATTGCCGGCGGAGTCAATCTTATCGTTGATCCGGCCCACTATGAGCGGCTGTCCGCTTTTTCAATGCTGTCTCCCGGTGATAAATGCAAATCTTTCGGAGACAGTGCGGACGGTTTTGTTGACGGTGAAGGAGTAGGGGCGATTGTGTTAAAGCCGCTTGCTCAAGCGGAGAAAGACGGCGATCATATTTACGGCGTTATCAAAGGAAGCATGCTGAACGCAGCAGGCAGGACAAACGCTTATATGGTGCCGAATCCGAAAGCGCAGTTTGATCTGATCGCAGAGACGTTGAAACGGACAGACATTCACCCGAGAACGGTCAGTTACTTGGAAGCCCACGGAACGGGCACTGCGCTCGGTGATCCGATTGAAATCGACGGGTTAACGAAAGCTTTTCGCCTGACAACAGAAGACCGGCAGTTTTGTTCCATCGGTTCAATTAAATCAAATATCGGACATTTAGAAAGCGCTGCCGGGATTGCGGGGATCACCAAACTGCTTCTGCAATTGAAACATAAGAGGATTGCCCCTTCATTGCATGCGGCGGAATTGAATCCGAATATTGAGTTTGAGCACACTCCGTTTTTCGTACAGCAAAAAGAAACGGAATGGAAACGACCTGTCTTGAATATCACGGGTAAAATGAAGGAATATCCGAGAATTGCCGGCATTTCCTCGTTTGGAGCAGGAGGTTCAAACGCGCATGTCATCATTCAGGAATATGTGCCGTCTGACAGCCTGAAACCAATGGAAAACGCGTCTGTTTCTCCGCAAAAACCGGCTGTTATTATTTTATCAGCTCGAAATGAGCAGCAATTGACAGAGCGCGCCCGCCAGCTTCTGGATGATGTCATAAGAAAAAAACGTTCTGACGGGGATTTAGCCAAGATCGCTTACACGCTTCAGACGGGAAGAGAACCGATGGCTGAGCGGCTTGCATTTACGGCCGAGTCGATAGAAGAACTGAAAATGAAGCTTATGAGTTTCTCAAACGATCATAATATCGAACATGCTCATATCTGGCGGGGCAGGACAGCCAAACATCATTCATTGGCGGCTTCACTCACTTCTGATGAAGATATGGCGCTTACCATAAATGCCTGGCTGAGAAAAGGGAAATACGGAAAGCTGCTTGACCTTTGGGTTAAAGGACTTGACGTCGATTGGTCAGCTCTTTATCAGCGCAACCCGGGCCGCATCAGTCTCCCGGCCTACCCTTTTGCCAAAGACCGATATTGGGTCACAAAAGCTGATGTGTCACTTGACAAAACAGGCTCAGCGAAAAGTGAGAAAGCAGCCAGACTTCACCCGCTGCTCCATACGAATACATCGACCTTTACCGCCCAGCGTTTTACTTCTGTTTTTTCAGGACATGAACCGTTTTTTGCCGATCATATCGTCAATGGAAAACCGGTGCTTCCGGGCGCGGCTGCTTTAGAAATGGCCCGGGCCGCCGTTACGCTGGCTGCTGAAGACTTGCCCGGCGGGAAAACGGGTGTAAGGCTCAAACAGATCGTTTGGCTCCGTCCGGTGACGGCGCTTTCTGAAGGAGTGACGCTTCATGTAAAGCTTCAGCCGGAAGAAAACGGAGACATCGCTTTTGAAGCGTATGCCGAAGGAGAAGAGCCGCTTGTCTTTTTCCAGGGAAAGGCCGTGCTCGAAGAGACGGAACGTGCTCCTGTTCTCGATGTAGAAGCGGTTCAGGCGCGCTGCGGCGGCCGTCACTTGTCAAAGGCTGAGTGCTATGAAGCGTTCGACAGCTTCGGCATCACCTACGGACCGTCTCATCAGGCGCTTGACGCCGTCTATGCCGGAAACGGAGAAGTGCTCGCGAAGCTCACTCTTCCGCCGTCCGCCCGCGAGGAAAAGGAGCCGTTCATCCTGCATCCGAGCATGCTGGACGCCGCCCTTCAGGCTTCTATCGGTCTCGTGCTCTCAGATGGTTCCGCGTCCGGACGGCCGTTTCTGCCGTTTGCCCTCCAGGATATGCAGGTGTTTTCTGCGTGCCGGGAGACGATGTGGGCGGTGCTTTCCTCAGCGGACGGCGCCTATCATATTGAGCTGTGTGATGAAAACGGCGCGGTATGTGTCCGATTGAAGGGGCTCACCGCCCGTTTTCTGGAAGAGGAAACGGAGGAAAAACCGCTCTTGCTTCAGCCAAAGTGGCAGGAATCACCGCCGGATGAAGGCGGCGGACAAGAAGCGTCTTTCAGATACGTGACGCTGTATGGCGGAATGAACGCTGAGGACATAAGCGGCGCCGTATGTGCGGCTGACGGCGAAGGTCCGATTGAAGACCGTTATGACGCATGCGCGGCGGAGCTGTCAGCGATCGTCACGCGTCTTATCAAAGAAAAACAGAAGAAAAAAACGCTGATCCAGCTTCTTGTCCCCGACAGGGGGGAAGACAATGTATTGGCGGGGCTGGCCGCTTTTCTGAAAACGGCTCACCTTGAACATCCGAAGCTGTACGGCCAAGTCATCCAAGCCGATCCGGACGAGTCAGCATCGGCGCTTCTTGCCAAGCTGAAAGAAAACCGGGCGCATCCTGAACAAGCGGAAATCCGTTATGAAGACGGCAAACGTCTCGTCAGAAACTGGCGTCATCTGCCGGCGCCTCAAAGCGGCGCCGTTCCGTGGAAAGACGAAGGGGTCTACCTCCTCACCGGGGGAGCGGGCGGCATCGGCCTGATTTTCGCTGAAGAAATAGCCTCCCGCGTCAAAAACGCTGTCCTCGTATTAACGGGAAGGGCGGAAGCGCTTGATGAAGACCGCTCCGCCCGCTTACGGCGCTTGGAAGCGTCGGGTGCCCGCGTATTGTATCAACCGGTAGACGTGACAGACAGGGCGGCGGTCATCGCCCTCGTCCGCGGCATACAGGAGGAGCACGGAACACTCGACGGGATCATTCACGGCGCAGGCGTGATCGCTGACAATTACATTCTGAACCAGACAGAAAACGAACGGAAGACCGTCATGGCGCCGAAGGTGAAAGGGCTTATCAATCTTGATGAAGCAGCGAAAGATGTGCGGCTGGACTTTTTCATTCTGTTTTCTTCCTTGGCGGGAGGTATGGGAAATCCGGGGCAGGCCGGTTATGCGGCAGCCAACGCATTTATGGATGTTTATGCAGCCCGCCGGAACCGTCTCGTGCGGGACAACAAGCGGAGCGGGCAGACTCTGTCTGTCAACTGGCCGCTTTGGGAAGAAGGCGGTATGCGCGTGGACAAAGAGACCGAACGGCTGATGTATGAACAGACCGGAATGAGAGCCATGCGATCGGCGTCAGGCATCCAAGCGCTTTACGCCGCTTTTGCCTCCGGAGAACACCAGGTCATGGTGGCAGAGGGCGACGAAAAACGGATTCGAAAAAAACTGATGCCTGAAACGCCGGAACCGTCCCGTAGCATTCATGTGTCAAGGAAGACGCCCGTCCATATGCCGAATAAAGTACAAGCGGAACTCAAACATATGATATCAGGCATTCTGAAGGTGAAAGAAGACGAGATAGATGCTGAATCAGAGATGAGAGATTATGGCTTTGATTCGGTTTCATTCACGCAGTTTGCAAATGAACTAAATAAAATGTATGGGCTTGAACTGACACCGGCCGTGTTTTTTGAATATCCGACAGTCTTTCGTTTTGCCCAATACTTGCTGACGGAACATCCGGATACATTCGGCTCACAGGCAGAAACAGAAACGGAGAAACCGGTTGTGCGTAAAAAAATGAAGACGGAGCCATTCTCGATTCCGTCCCGTCTTCCTAAAACAAAAACCGCAGCTGCACCTGAGCCCGTGGCGATAATCGGAATCAGCTGTGCATTTCCAATGGCTGAAAATCCGGAAATGTTTTGGGAGAATTTAGCCGGAGAAAAGGACTGCATTTCTGAAATACCGCCGGAGCGCTGGGACTGGAGACAGTATTACGGAGATCCGCAGAAAGATAAAAATGCGAGCAATGTAAAGTGGGGCGGCTTCATTGATGAAACCGCTCAATTTGATCCTTTATTTTTCGGTATTTCTCCGCATGAAGCCGAAATGATGGATCCTCAGCAAAGACTTTTAATGATGCATGTATGGAAAGCGATTGAAGATGCCGGCTGCTCTGCCAAAAGCCTGTCAGGAACAAATACAGGCATTTTTGCAGGCACGACAAACAGCGGTTACGCTCAGGAAGCTTCAAAGTTCCATATAGAGATTGAGGGTTCTTCCGCCGCCGGTACGGTTCCGTCAATCGGTCCGAACCGCATGAGCTATTTTCTGAATATACATGGGCCGAGCGAACCGATTGAAACCGCCTGTTCAAGCTCATTGGTCGCTGTTCACCGTGCGGTCAGGGCAATTCAGGCCGGAGACTGCGGCATCGCGATTGCAGGAGGCGTCAATGCTATTGTGTCGCCGGATATGCATATCAGCTTTAATAAAGCGGGAATGCTCAGTGAAGACGGGCGCTGCAAAACATTTTCCGATCAAGCGGACGGGTATGTCAGAGCTGAAGGTGCGGGCATGATTGTTTTGAAAACATTATCCGATGCGGAACGTGACGGCGACCGTATTTATGCCGTTATTCGCGGAACGGCGGAAAATCATGGCGGACGGGCGGCTTCCCTTACATCGCCGAATCCGAAAGCACAGACAGAAGTCATGATAAAAGCTTATCAGCAAGCGAACATCGACCCCCGTACAGTGAGTTATATTGAAGCCCACGGCACGGGAACGCCGCTCGGTGATCCAATAGAAATCAACGGACTCAAAGCGGCTTTTGCAGCGCTTTATCAGAAAGCCGGAGTAACGGCACCCGATCAGCCTCATTGCGGCATCGGTTCCGTCAAAACGAATATCGGCCACACAGAGCTTGCCGCCGGCATGGCCGGGCTTTTAAAAATTATTTTGCAGATGCAGCACAAAACGCTCGTTAAAAGTCTGCATTGTGAAACCGTTAATCCGTATATCAGCCTCGACGACAGCCCGTTTTACTTCGTCCGCGACACTCAGCCATGGAAAGCAGCGGCTGATGATAGCGGGAATGAACTGCCGCGAAGAGCGGGTGTCAGCTCGTTCGGATTTGGCGGTGTCAATGCTCATGTCGTGCTCGAAGAATATGTTTCTCCTGTTGAAGAGAAACAATGGACGTCCGGTGAACTTCAGCCGTCCTTATTCATTCTCTCGGCAAAGACGGCGGAACAGCTGAAGAAACGTGCGGAACAGCTGCGCAGATATTTGGAAAAGACACATTCAGCTGACGGAGCTCTTGCGGGTATCGCTTATACGCTACAGCTTGGCCGGGATGAAATGGAAGAGCGCCTTGCCGTCATTGCTGAAACAAAAGAAGAGCTTACGAACGCGCTGAATGATTTCCTCAGCGGCAAGGAGACGGGGCAGAATTTCTTTACAGGCCGGAACAAAGCGATGAAACAGCTGTTTACAGAGATGACGGACAACGCAGAAATGAGCGGGACCGTAGATCAATGGATTGAAGCAGGCAAATATGCAATGCTTGCAAAATTATGGGTGCAAGGTTTACATGTCGACTGGAATAAATTATATCCGGACCAAAGGCCAAAAAAAGTCAGCCTGCCCGTCTATCCTTTTGCGAAAACACATTGCTGGATACCGCACAGTGCGCAGCATATAAGGCACCGGGAGACTTATGAGATTGATACGTCCCCGCTTGAGACTTATGAGCGCCTGCTTGATGAATTGGAGAAAAACGAAATAAGCATAGAAGCCGCTGTAAAAAGAACGATCGGTTTTTACAGGGATTAGCGTAATGGAGGAAACCATATGAAAGAGTTTCTGCACCGGGTTTTTTCTGACGTCAAAAATAAAAAAATGACAAAACAGGATGCGATCGGCATTTTGCGCGATTATGATATGCGGATGGGACTTCGCCAAGCGGATTCCCTTCATCCGCTTGCTCAGCAGCATATTTCCGATGAAACGGGACAGGGATTCTCGGCAGCTTTCAGCGGCCGGGAATTTTTTCTCGCTGATGTTTCTTTACAGCGTAAAAAGCTTATGCCCGGAGAACTTCTTTTGGAAATGGCGAGAGCTGCGGCTGTTTTGACAGTAAAGGAGACTGAGGCTGTCCGGCTGACGCATATCGTGTGGTCAAAGCCCATTCTGACTGAGGCTGAGCCGTTCCATATCGAAATCAGGCTGATACCCGCAGAGGGTGAAGCCAAAAGGTTTGAGATTTATAATCCATTTTCTGCCGATTTCAGTCATTATGATGTGTACAGCCAAGGGACGATTCAGCCAGTTGATGCTGCGCCTGGCATGCTGGATATCAGCCGCTTGAAGGAAAACAGCGGTTCCCTGATGGATCAGCAGCAAATTGAAGCCATCACTCAGAACGATACCGTTCAATACAGTGAGCACATGAAAGGAATTGAGCGTATTTACGCCTCAGCAGGACGGATGCTGGCAGACATATCAATTCCATTGACAAACCAAAAAGAATCCGCCCGATTCGGCCTCCCTCCCTGTGTGATGAAAAGTGTGACAGAGGCATGCGCGCTGCTTGGCGGCAAAGAATATAAAACGCTCGCCCCGGTTTCATTGGACGAGCTTTTGTTTTATGAATCTTGTCCTGACAAGGTATGGGCCGAGATACAAGAGAAGGCGGGGAGCTTTTATATTGATTTATGTGACGAAGAAGGGAAAATATGGGCTTCCCTATCAGGGTTGAAGCTGCAACCTGTCATCAAGACGGGCGCTCCCGGAAAAACCAATGCCGAACACCGCAGTGAACGTTTGTATGAACAAACGCTTCTTCAGCTCAAAACGCTGTTTGCCCTGACTACAAAAATTGCTGTTTCCAACATAGATACTGAAGAGCCGCTGGAAACCTACGGAATCGACTCAGTCACTGTGACGAAATTGAACCGCGAATTGTCTCTGCTTTTCGGTGACCTTTCCAAAACGGTTTTTTACGAATATAAGACACTGGGATCTCTGGCAGCTCACTTTGTCACGGATTATCCAAAAGAATGCCGAAAATGGACAAATGATGATGACCACCGTTCAGGCATATCAGAACAGGTTTTGGCAAATGAAGATTTTCCGGTGCTTCCGTCGTTTATCAAGCGAAAGAAACGGCCTGCTTTTTCCAATGAGAACCAGACAAAAGAAGGGATTGCGATTATCGGAGTCAGCGGACGTTATCCGCAAGCTGAAACACTTGAAGAGTACTGGGATAACTTAGCGGCCGGAAAAGACTGTGTGACGGAAATTCCCGAAGAGCGCTGGGAAAAGGACAAGTACTACAACCCTGATCCTGAAGCGGCCGTGAAAGAAGGGAAAAGTTACAGTAAGCGGGGCGGGTTTCTGAAAGATACCGCTTTCTTTGATCCGCTGTTTTTTCAAATTTCACCCCGTGATGCTTTGAATATGGACCCGCAGGAGCGTCTCTTTATTGAAATGTGCTGGCAGGTGCTGGAGGATGCCGGTTATACGAAGGAACAGCTTGAGAATTTGTATAACGGCCGGGTCGGCGTTTTTGCGGGCATTACGAAAAACGGGTACGGAATGTACTGGAAAAACGGCGGCACCCTGCAGCCGAAAACGTCGTTCAGTTCAGCGGCCAACAGAGTTTCCTATTTTCTTAATCTGAAAGGGCCGAGCATGCCGGTCGACACGATGTGCTCATCTTCGCTGACTGCAATTCACGAAGCGTGTGAAAACATCCTTCGCGGCGAATGCGACATGGCGATTGCCGGCGGTGTGAATGTGTATACGCATCCTTCGGCTTATGCGGAGCTCAGCGCCTATCGAATGCTTTCAAAAGACGGAACGTGCAAAAGTTTCGGTGAAGGCGGGGACGGATTTGTTCCCGGGGAAGGCGTCGGGGCCGTGCTGTTAAAGCCGCTGTCAAAAGCGATGGCTGATAAGGACCATATTTACGGGGTGATTCGCGGCACTCATATCAATCACGGCGGCAGAACAAACGGGTATACAGTGCCGAGTCCGAGCGCTCAGGCTGACGTGATTTCCGGCGCGCTTGAAAAATCAGGAATACATCCGCGGATGATCAGCTGTATCGAAGCCCACGGCACGGGCACTGAACTCGGAGATCCGATCGAAATAGACGGTTTGACCCGCGCATTTCAAACGAAAACGTCAGATAAAGGTTTTTGCGCCATCAGCTCAGTTAAATCCAATATCGGGCATTTGGAAGCCGCGGCAGGCATTGCCGGTGTAACGAAACTGCTGCTTCAGTTTCAAAAACGAAAGCTGGCTCCCTCATTACATTGCCGGAAATTGAATCCGAATATTGCATTCGACCGGACGCCGTTTGTGGTGCAGCGTGAATTGGCAGACTGGAAACGGCCGGTCATTGAGGAAAACGGAGCGCAAAAGGAGATTCCGAGAATCTCGGGAATCTCTTCTTTTGGCGCGGGCGGGGCAAATGCCCACATATTGATAGAAGAATACATTGAACCTGATAGGGAGATTTATGAGCCATTCACAGATGAAGATCCCGCAGTCATTTTATTATCCGCCAAACAGGAGGCCAGCCTGAAGCAGCGGGCGCAGCAGCTTCTTCAAGCGATCAGAAAAAATGACGTCACAGACCGCAGCCTCCGGGATGCGGCTTACACCCTTCAAACCGGAAGAGAAGCGATGGAAGAACGTGCGGCGTTTATCGTGACGTCGACAGAGCAGTTAGCGGAAAAACTGCAGCGTTTTATTGACGGCGGGACAGACGGCTGCTTCAGGGGAAAAAGCAAACAGTATAAAGACATTCTAGCCGTTTTTAAGGATGAAGATATGCAGGAAGCCGTCCGTAAATGGATGAAAAGAAAAAAATTCGCGAAGCTTCTGGAACTTTGGGTGAAAGGGCTGAAGATTGATTGGTCAGAGCTTTATAACGGCAGCATGCCGCATCGCATCAGCCTTCCCGGTTATCCATTTATAAAGGATCGGTATTGGCCGGACGATGCAGCGCCGGACAATGTTCGTGATGCTGAAACACATTCTGAAACATTTCGTGAAATCCGCTTTTTACAGAAAAGCTGGGCAGAAAGCAGCAGTGTTCCGGCTAAGGAAATGCGGGGCGTCATCGGAATAGCTGCTGATCACCAGACAGGAAATTTAGCCGTTGAGCTGTCCCGTTATTTCCCCGAGTCTGAAATCATTGACGCTGCATCACCGGAAATATCCGGGGACGCGGCCCGATTCGGCGGTCTGATTGATGTGACCGGATGCGGGACGGAAATCAATCATGATGACGGCTGGATTCATCGTCTGCAGTCTCTCATTGACAACAGAAACCGCGGCCGAAAGCTTCAGCTGCTTTGTGTGACAAAGGGGCTTGAACCCTTTGCAAATGAAACGATAAATCTCTCAGGTGCAAAAAAGGCCGGATTGTACCGAATGCTCCAAAGTGAGTATAAGGATATCCGCTCGCGGCATATGGATGCAGAACGGACTGCCGAAGATCCTGAGCTGGCAAACCAGATCGCAGAGGAGTTTTTTCGCGATTCTGAAGACATCGAAGTGTGTTACCGAAACGGTGTGCGCTATCTCGCGCGGTTAAAGGAAACAAACAGCTTAGCTGAAAAAGAATTTTCATTTCCGAAAGACCATGTGCTCTGGATCACCGGAGGGACCCGGGGACTCGGATATTTATTTGCCCGGCATTTTGCCGAACGTTACGGAGTCACGAAACTCGTGCTTACCGGAAAAGAAACAATGCCGCCGAAAGCGGAGTGGGATGATCATATCAAACGGAATTCCCCGTTTTCCGATAAGGTGAGAAGAATCAGAGAGCTCGAACAAAAAGGTGTCCGAACGGAAGTGCTGTCTGTATCTTCCGGCCCTGAATATGAGCAGGCCGTCAGCCGTGTGAAAGATCAAATGGGGCCGATAGGAGGCGTGTTACACGCAGCGGGAGCCGTAGATCTCGATCATCCGGCCTTTATCCGCAAAACAAGCGAACAGATGATGCCCGTGCTTGAGCCTAAAACAGACGGACTGGACCTTTTGTATCAAGCGCTGCACAAGGAGCCTCTCCGGTTTTTTGCGCTGTTTTCTTCAGTGTCCGGCGTGATGCCGGAATTAGGAGCGGGACAAAGCGATTATGCCATGGCTAACGCCTATATGGATTATTTTGCGGCTGCAAAAGGTTTTCCGGTGCTGAGCATCCAGTGGCCGAGCTGGAAAGAAACGGGTATGGGCGAATCAAAAAGCCGGGCCTATCAGAAAAGCGGTTTAAAGAGCATCACTGACAGAGAAGGGCTGAGCCTGTTTGATGCCATCATGGCAGGCGATTGCGGATCTGTTATTATGCCGGCCGTCATTCACCCGGAAAAATGGGAGCCTGACCGTCTGCTGCTTTCATCCGGCCTGACTGAAACAAAGCAGCAGGAACAGGCCGATACAGAAAGCGTTGAGGAGTGGCTGACGGGCATTTGCTGCCGGGAATTAAGACTGGAGCCGTCAAGATTTGAATCTGATACACCGTTTCAAGATTACGGAGCCGATTCCATCATGCTTGCCCAAGTGTCCAGAGCGATCGGAAAGAGGATCAAAGCTGACCTTGACCCGGCGGTGCTGTATGAATACCCTACGGTTGCTGCGCTGGCGGGATGGCTTGAAACAGCATATCCGGAAATCAAAGCTGCCGTTTCAAAACCGGTTCAGCCTGAAATCCCGGACGCTCCCAAACAAACAGCAGCCGCTGTTATTCAGCCTTCTCGTGCTAGAGCGGCGCAAGACATCGCTGTGGTCGGAATGTCCTGCCGTTTTCCGGGAGCTGAATCAATTGAAGCTTATTGGAAGCTGCTGTCTGAAGGAACGTCAGCCATTCAAAGAGTTCCGAAAGAGCGCTGGAAAACGGAGAAGGCGGATTATGCGGGCCTTTTACAAAATGTAACGCATTTTGACCCGGAGTTTTTCCTTATTCCCGAAGAAGACATCAAGGCAATGGATATCCAGTCCTTTCTTATATTAGAAGAGGCGCTTCATCTGTTCAGAGACAGCGGTTACTCTTTACAAGAAATGAAAGGCAGGTCAGCCGGTGTCTATTTAGGAGGACGCGGCGGCAGTATGCCTGATGAAAACCGTCTGAAGCATGCAAAAAATCCGATAGTCGCAGCCGGTCCGAATTACTTAGCGGCCAATCTTTCTCAGTTCTTTGATTTGAAGGGGCCGAGTCTTGTTTTGGATACGGCCTGTTCTTCAGCGCTTGTCGGTATGAATATGGCGATACAGGCGCTTTCTTGCGGTGAAATCGACTCAGCGGTGGTCGGGGGAGTCAGTCTGCTGGAATCTGGTCAAACCCACCGGATGTTCGAACTTCGCAATCTGTTAAGCGAAGAGCCTGCGTTTCATATTTTTGACCGCCGCACCGGCGGCATCGTATTGGGAGAAGGCGTCGGAATGGTGTATTTAAAAACAGCGGCCCAGGCTGTAAAAGACGGGGACCGGATTCATGCGGTCATTAAAGGCATTTCCGTAAACAATGACGGCAGAACCGCGGGGCCTGCCACACCGAATATACAGGCGCAGAAAGAAGTGATGGCCAAGGCGCTTGCCAAAAGCGGCAGAAAAGCGGAGGATATCAGCTACATTGAAGCAAACGGTTCAGGCTCTGAAGTAACAGACCTTTTGGAACTGAGGGCGATTGAAGCGGTGTACCGTATGCAAAACAGCGCGCCTTGCGAATTGGGGTCGATGAAGCCGAATATCGGACACCCGTTATGCGCTGAAGGGATTGCCGGATTCATTAAAACAGTGCTTATGCTCTCGCGCCGAATGCGTGTGCCTTTCCTTTCGGGCAAAGAGCCGATGACACATTACGATCTGTCCGCCTCGCCGTTTTATTTTTCGCAAGCTCTGCGTGAATGGACGGATTCACCGCGGATTGCCGCTGTCAGCAGCTTCGCTGACGGAGGGACGAATGCTCATGTCATAGTGGAAGCCTGGGAGCAAGAGGCGTATACCCCTGTTAGAAAGCCTTTGCCGAGACAGGAATTAAAACGCCGGCCCATTCGTCCGGACAAAGCCGAAAGCCTGCATGGAAACGCACATAAGTCCCGTCCGAATACGTTTTGGAAACAAATGAAGACTTACGATTGCGCTGAAAATTGAACGTCGATATGGAGGAAGTTCATATGCAAGAGCAGCTTCTTATTAACAATCAGCATCCCGTTCTGAAACATCATAAAGCCTATGGAAAGGAACTGCTGCCGGGTCTGGCTTATATTGACCTGATCTATCAGACTTTCAGAGAAAACGGTTTTTTTCATGCCGGCCTTGAACTCAGGCACTTATCGATTTTTCACCCTTTAGCTCCTGAACAGGGAGAAACAATCCTGCTTTCCGTTAATTGTACAGAGAACGGCGAAGGACAGTGGAAGGTAGAGGTGAAAGGGCAAAAACAAGGTGACGAAGCAGCAGAGACAAAGGTATATGCCGCGGCGCAAATGCATTCCGTCAAGCCCGCCGGCTTCCAAGAAAGCGTCCGGATGGATGCCGTAAAACAAACGGCGGCAGAAATACCGCTTGAGGACATTTACGCGGAATGCAGGGATCAAGAACTGGTTCATTCAGGAATGATGAAAGGCTGCGGAAGCGTCTACCAAACTGAAAAAGAGATTTATATTGATCTGTCGGTGCAAAAGGATCAGCTGGAACATGCAGAAGAGACGATGTTTCATCCCGCATTGATAGATGCGAGCAGCATCGGCTCCAATGTATATCTCGCTCCTTTGACGAGGAAGGAGGGGCAATTATTTCTGCCGCTGTTTTATGAATCGTTTTATTGCACCGAATTGCTGCAGACAACATGTATCACCAAGATAAAAAAAGAATCCGTCACCCGTAAGAAAGATCTCGTTTACGTGACAATGGAGTTTTTCAATGAGGAAGGCAGAAAAGTCGGCGAACTGAAAAACTTCGCCAATAAACTGGTGAGGGACCCGGAACTGATCAATCAGAAACGGCTAAAGAAAGAACCTGACGGGCGGAATGCCTTCCTGGCTCCGCAAGCGGAACCGGCGCCTTCTGAGCCCCGCCGTACGGAGGCTTCCGCCGGCCTTACTGAAGAGTGCATCCTTTATTTAAAAGAATTGCTTGCCGCCCGATTGAACAAACCTGTGAAAGAGATTGACCCGGATATCGGCTACTATGAAATGGGGCTGGATTCTCCGGGGCTGTTGGACATGGTAAAGGAAATTGAACGAAAAATCGGAACGCAGCTTCTGCCGACACTGTTATTTGAATACACGACAATCGCGGAATTGGCGGGATATTTGTGCGAACATTACGGAGCCGGTTTCGGCCATGCTCAAAGCGGGCATTCAAGTGCTGAGCCTTTGCACCGGGAAAAAAAGAGGACGACCCAAATCCGCGTGAAAAAATCGGCGTCAGCCGGAACGCAGAATGGAGATATTGCGATCGTCGGGATGGCGGGACGGTACCCCGGCGCCAAAAATCTTCGTGAATTTTGGACAAATTTAAAAAATGGAGAAAACAGCGTAACGGAAGTGCCTCGTTCCCGCTGGGATACGAGGACATATGAGCATTTGCGATCGCCGTCCGGCAAGCCGATTTCCAAATGGGGCGGTTTTATAGACGATCCGGATTGTTTTGACGCGAAATTTTTCCGGATTTCTCCGCGGGAGGCAGAAGCTAAAGATCCGCAAGAACGATTGTTTTTAGAAACATGCTGGGAAACGATTGAGGATGCGGGCTACACCCCGGAAACAATTGTTCAGCCGAAAGGGCCGAATAAGAGAATGAACGTCGGTGTGTTTGCCGGGGTGATGCATATGGATTATTCTCTCGCCGGCGCTGAAGCTGCGGCCAAAGGGCTGGTCTTTCCTTATCCCTTGAACTATGCGCCGATCGCAAACCGGGTTTCATATTTTTGCAATTTTCACGGGCCGAGCATGGCGGTTGACACGGTGTGTTCGTCATCTTTGACGGCCGTTCATATGGCGGCGGAAAGTCTGAGACGCGGTGAATGTGAAGCAGCTCTTGCCGGAGGCGTCAATTTATCATTGCACCCGACAAAATATATCACATACGGCTTGATGGATATGCATTCGAGTGACGGGCTGTGCCGCACGTTCGGCGAAGGAGGCACAGGCTATGTCTCAGCTGACGGCATCGGAGCCGTGCTGCTGAAGCCGCTCCACAAAGCCGAAGAAGATAAGGATCATATTTATGCGGTGATAAAAGGCAGCGCCGTCAATCACGTGGGGACCGTCAGCGGGATTACCGTGCCGAGCCCCGTGGCGCAGGGGGATATGATAGCTGAATGTCTTGAAAAGACGGGGATCGATCCCCGGACGATTTCCTATGTGGAAGCGCACGGAACCGGAACTTCTTTAGGAGATCCGATTGAAATACAAGGTCTTGTTAAAGCTTACCGCACGTTTACGGAGGATCGGCAATTTTGTGCGATCGGTTCCGTTAAATCGAATATCGGACATGCGGAATCAGCTGCCGGGATCAGCGGGCTTCATAAAACGGTTTTGCAGCTGTTTCACAAAACGCTTGTCCCTTCTTTGCACTCAGAGACGATTAATCCGTATCTCCGTTTAGAGGACTCGCCATTTTACGTGCAGCAAAAAACCGAGTCATGGAAAAGGCCGGCGTATACAGAGAACGGCCGTGAACATGCCTGCCCGAGACGCGCAGGCATCAGTTCATTCGGGGCGACGGGTTCAAACGTTCATCTCATTTTAGAAGAGTACAGGCCTAAAAACCCCGGTATTACGGAGGATCAAGAGAGACCGTATATCGTGCCTCTGTCAGCGAAAAATCCGGAGCGGCTGAAGGAATACGCTGCCCGCCTGCTGATGTTTCTCAAAGATGAAGCGCCTGAAGGAAGCGGTCCGCTTTATGACAAAATAGATACAATGCAAAATCAGCTGGAAGATGCGTTGAGAGGTGTTCTGGCCGAAGTTCTGCATGTTGCGTCCGGTTCGGTAGATGATGAACAGGATTGGAAGGAATTCGGCTTGGATGTCATGCAGCTGACACAGTTTTCTGAGCTGATGACGGATCAATACGGGCTGGCAATAGACATGACTGATCTCATACAGCATACTTCCGTCCGGACTTTAGCAGAATGCCTTACAAACGATGAGAAACATAAGAATATTCTTTCCGGTCTTTTCGGCCAGTCCGGCTTAGATAAGCAGCCTGATGAATCTTTTTCCTTGCGGTCACTGGCGTATACGCTGCAAACGGGACGGCTGGCAATGGAAGAACGGCTTGTTTTTTTAGTGAACGATCAAGCAGACCTGATCAGGAAATTAACTGAATTTACAGAACAAAAACGGCAGATTGACGGCTGCTTTCAAGGGCGGTCTGATAGCGGAACGGAAATCAGGGGTTTCCTGAATGATGATCAGGATACGGAGGAGCTGATCCGAAAATGGACGGACAGCGGCACTTACAAAAAACTTGCGGAGCTGTGGTCAAAAGGATTTGAGATAGACTGGACGCGGCTGTATCGGGAGGAGAAACCGCGCAGGATGAGTCTGCCGACGTACCCTTTTGCAAAGGAACGATATTGGATACCGGAGCCCGATCATCCCGTCACTTCCGCAAATACAGAAAGCAGGCTTCACCCGCTGCTTCACCGCAATACATCAGATTTGTTAGAACAAAAATTCAGTACGATACTGAACGGAGATGAATTCTTCTTAGCCGATCATATCGTCCGAAACAAGCGTGTTCTCCCCGGGGCGGCTTATCTTGAAATGGCGAGAGCCGCGGCTGAACTGGCTGCCGCGCCGTTAGCCGCTGGATACACGGCTAAAACCGGCATTTCGCTGCGGTATATCAGCTGGATACGCCAGGCCGTTCATAAAAAAGAGCCTCTGCGTATGACGACAGGGCTTTCTTTGGAGGACAACGGCAATGTTTCATTTCAAGTGTACAGCAATGAAAATGATTCAGACATTTATTGTGAAGGCAGCGCTGTGATTGAGCCGCTGTCTGAGGCGCCGGTTTTGCATATTGAACAGCTGAAAGCGCGATGCCGCAAAAAAGTGCTGTCAAAAGAAGACTGCTATGCGGCGTTTGCAAAGGCGGAAATTGTATACGGACCTTCACATCAAGGAATTGATCACATTTATTGCGGGGAAAAAGAAGCCTTGGCTAAATTGGTGCTCCCTGCTTCCGTTTCTGATGAGGCTGAACAGTTTGTGCTCCATCCTAGTCTGATAGATTCCGCTTTTCAGGCGGCCATCGGCGTTATGAATGAAGATCAAGCGGGTTATCCGGAGCAGCCGTTAATGCCTTTTGAATTGCATGAACTGACCGTTTTTCATCCGTGCAGGCCAAACATGTGGGCTGCCGTGTTTGTGACGCATGAAACACCGGCCGTGCGAAGAATGGACATTGATATATGTGATGAACGCGGCAATGTGTGTGTAAGGATAAAAGGATTTTCTGCCCGGATGGCCGAAAGTGAACCGGCCGTTACCGATAATAAGCAATACGATCTCCCGGGTAACCTTACCGGAGCCGTCAAACTGATGCAGGTATGGGACGCGGAACCGATAGACAACCAAACCGGCTTCCCCATTTCTGAAGCAAAAGCTGTCATCATAGGCGGTACAGACGGGCAGGCGGACGCGGTTTTACGATTGTTTCCTAAAGCTGTGCGATTTGATATCGGCCAAAGTGCTTCCGTTGAAGTGATATCTGATCGGCTCCGCCGTCTCGGTGAGATTCAGCATATGATCTGGTTTGCCCCTCAGCCGGCTGATTCTGACAGCCATGATCAAAAAAGCGGGGTGCTGCAAATTTTCAGAGCGGCCAAAGCTCTTATCGGTCTCGGGTATGGAAAAGAGCAGCTCGGGATGACGGTGATTACGCACCAAGCACAGCCTATTACCCAATATGATGAGGTGCGTCCCGCTCATTCCAGTGTGCACGGTTTCGTCGGGTCTCTCGCTAAAGAACATCCGAGCTGGCACATCCGTCTCGCCGATCTTGAAGACGGGGGGGATTTTCCCGCAGAAGACATATTCAGCCTGCCCCGCGACCGTACGGGTAAAGCATGGGTGCGCAGACATCAGGAATGGTACCGGCCTCAATTGCTTCCGGTCCAAAGCGGGCCGTCTGAAAGTGTTCCTTACCGCTATGGAGGCGTATATGTCATCATCGGCGGTGCGGGAGGCATCGGCGAGGTTTGGACAGATTATATAGTGACGACGTATAAAGCCCGAGTCGTCTGGATTGGGAGGCGGCCGCTGGACAGCCGAATACGCCAAAAAATAGACCGGTACCGGCCATCAGGACCGGCTCCCGAATATATAGCCGCAGATGCTTCTGATCTTCCATCGCTTCAGCGCGCCTATGAACAGATTAAAAACACATACGGCACCATCAGCGGCGTCGTTCATTCAGCGATGGTATTTGCGAATGAAAGCGTAAAAGATATGGAAGAATCACAGTTTCACGCCGGTCTTGCGGCAAAAGTGGATATTTCCGTCAACATTGCCGAAGTATTTGCGAAAGAGTCTTTGGACTTTATTCTCTTTTTCTCTTCGGTTATTTCATATATTAAGAATCCGAATCAAAGCCACTATGCGGCGGGATGCGCATTTAAAGACGCATTTGCCCATGAGCTTTCCGGACGGCTGTCATGCCGGGTCAAAGTGATGAACTGGGGTTATTGGGAGCGGGCTGACAATCACATTTCTGAAGAGTTTGACAGACTGAGTGCAATCGGTCTCGGGCTGATCAGCCGGGCGGAAGGGATGCAGGCGCTGGAAACTCTGCTGACGCAGCCGATCTCCCGCATGGGGCTGATGAAGCTGACCAAGCCGATTCCGATCGAGGGAATGAACCCTCATGAATTTGTGACTATCTGATTGCCTGTCAAAATGACGGAGCAAATTTAATTTTCTTAGGAGGATAAGGTTTTGGGTAAGGGAGACAAACAAAAAGACCGTACACAGTTATCCTTAAGAACAGAAATAAGCAATCAAATGAAAGAATTGAATCGGCTTTTGCTGCAAGTGCTGCGGGTGACGCTGCGTTCAATGGGTCTGACCGGCGAAGCGCCGGCGGCTTCCTGTCTGCCTTTATATGAACGCTGGCTGGAAGAAAGCATCCGTCTTTTAGACAGCGATTTTAAAAGCGGTGAAACGGCCGCGGTTTGGGAAGAGTGGCATAAGAAGAAAAACGAATGGCTGAAAGATCCGGATATGAAAGCGCAGGTTCTGCTGGCGGATACCGTCATTCAAGCTTTGCCTGACATTTTAACAGGCAAAATAAAAGCCACTGACGTGATGTTTCCCGATTCTTCAATGGAGCTTGTTGAAGGAATCTATAAGCATAACATTCTCGCTGATTATTACAACGATGTGCTGGCAAATGAAGCGTGTATGTATGTGGAAAATGTAATGAAAAACAATCCTGAAGCAAACATCCGTCTGCTGGAGATCGGAGCGGGCACCGGCGGAACGAGCAGCACACTGTTTAAAAAGCTCCGCCCCTATCAAAACCATATTCAGGAATACTGTTATACCGACTTGTCAAAAGCTTTTTTAATGCATGCCGAAAAGGAATACGGCGCGGACAATCCGTATTTGACGTATCAGCTGTTTAATGTGGAGCAGCCTGCGGCGGGCCAGGGATTACATCTGAGAACCTACGATATCGCTATTGCCGCAAACGTGCTGCATGCCACCAAAAATATCCGGAAAACCTTACGGACGGCAAAAGCCGTATTGAAAAAGGACGGTTTGCTGCTCGTTAATGAACTGGGCGGGCATACGCCGTTTACACATGTTACATTCGGCTTATTAGAGGGCTGGTGGCTGTACGAAGACGAGGCGCTGCGGATTCCGGGGTGTCCCGGTCTTTATCCGGAAACATGGAAATCCGTTTTAATGGCTGAAGGTTTTCATTCCATTCAATTTCCGGCTGAAAACGAACGTCTGCACACCCAGCAGATTATCACGGCGAAAAGCAACGGAGTCATCAGGCAGAGCAGGGAAGTTTACACCGCGCAAAAGCGCCAATCAAACGTACCGCAAACATCCTCTGATCGTCAGCTCCCCATCAAACAAGCGGGAGAGGGGCTTTCGGAAAAGACAGCGGCTTTTCTGATAAGGGCTGCGGCAAAAGTATTAAAAATGCCGGCAGAAGAGATAAATCCGCTGGCTCCTCTGGATGAATACGGCATTGACTCTATTCTGATCGTTCAGCTGACGAATGAGCTGCGGGATCTCGTCCCTGATATCAGCAGCACGCTGTTTTTTGAATACCGGACGATAGGAGAGCTTGCCGCATTCTTGGCTGAAACGAAGGAGCGCGAACTGCATGCGCAATTTTCTGAAGAAGTCCCTCATACTGAAGCGGCATCATCCGGCTCTTTGCTTGAAAAAAGCACAGAGTACCTGAAACAGATCGTCAGCGCCATCTTAAAGATGCCGATTGAGGACGTTCAAGCCCATACGCCCCTTGAAGAATACGGAATCGATTCCATCTTAATCGTACAGCTGACCAACCGCGTGCGGGAAGACGTCCCTGATATCAGCAGCACTTTGTTCTTCGAGTATCCGACAATCGGCGGATTAGCGGACTATCTCGTCAGCTCAAGACAGGAAGATATGGCTGGGATTTTCAAGACAAATAAAGAAGCCGAAAAGGCGCCGCACACTTTACAGAAAAAGCAAAGCCGTAAAAAAAGCGCCGGATTGACGAAGCGCCAAGCGGCATCTTTTTCTGAAAAAGCGCCGCCCGCTTCCGAACCGCCGTCAAAACACTTTGAATTGGCAATTGTCGGTCTTGCCGGACGGTATCCCGGAGCTGAAAATGTTAATGAGTTCTGGGAACGGTTAAAGACCGGTGAACACGGAATCACCGAAATTCCGAAAGACCGCTGGGATTGGCGGGACTACTATGATGAGACAAAAGGTAAGGAAGGCCGGATGTATACAAAGTGGGGCGGCTTTTTAACAGATATTGATAAATTTGATCCGCTGTTTTTTAAAATCTCCCCGAAAGAAGCGGAGCGCATGGACCCGCAGGAGAGACTGTTTCTGGAAACAGCTTATGCGGCCCTGGAGGATGCCGGATATACCCCTGATTCACTATGCGCCGGTAAAAAGGTTGGTGTCTTTGCGGGTGTTATGAACGGCAACTATCCGACAGGGGCCCACTACCACTTTATCCCGAACCGCGTATCCTATGTGTTTGATTTTCACGGTCCGAGCATCGCGGTCGATACCGCATGCTCCTCATCCTTAACCGCCATTCATCTCGCCGCAGAAAGCATCAGAACAGGTGCATCTGAATGCGCGATTGCCGGCGGCGTAAACCTGATTACAGATCCGGTTCATTATATCGGACTTTCTTCTATGAGAATGCTGTCACCGTCAAACGCGTGCAAAGCGTTCGGTGATAAGGCTGACGGGTTTGTTGACGGAGAGGGCGTCGGCTGTATCGTGTTAAAGCCGTTGAAAAAGGCTGTTGAAGATCATGATCATATATACGGTGTCATTAAAGGAAGCGCTCTGAACGCCGGCGGCAAAACGAACGGGTTCACCGTTCCGAATCCGAATGCACAAGGAGAAGTGATCGCAGACGCGATGGAGCGGGCAGGGATTGACCCGAGAGCGATCAGCTATCTGGAAGCCCACGGCACCGGCACTTCCTTGGGAGATCCGATTGAAATCGCAGGGTTAACCAAGGCTTTCCGCCGCTATACGGATGCAAAGCAATTTTGTTCCATCGGTTCTGTTAAATCCAATATCGGACACCTGGAAAGTGCGGCGGGCATTGCTGCGGTCACCAAAATTCTTCTTCAGATGAAACACAGATATCTGGTGCCGTCGCTGCATTCAAAGCAGCTGAACCCGGAAATTGATTTTGAAACTTCTCCTTTTATCGTGCAGCAGGAAACAGCGGAATGGAGACGGCCGGTCATAGAATCTGAAGGAGTAACACGAGAATATCCGAGAATCGCGGGTACATCTTCTTTCGGAGCGGGCGGTGCAAATGCCCACCTGCTGATAGAAGAGTATGAACCGGCTGAAATGACTTCGGCAGACACCGGCCGTCCGGCGCTTTTTGTTTTATCGGCAAAAGATAAAGACCGCTTGCGCGAGCGGGCTCTGTTGCTGTCGGATGCCGCCGGACACGGAACAATTACAGATGCGAATCTGCTTGACGCGGCATTTACCCTTCAAGTCGGCAGGGTCCCGATGGAAGAACGGCTGGCGATGACAGCGGACTCTGTTTCTGAATTGGAACAGAAGCTGATTGCTTTTCTGAATAATTCCGGTTCTGTAAGCGGGGTGTTTACGGGCCGGAGTGATAGTGCTGTCACGGAGACGGGAGGCACAGTCAGTGAATGGATGGAAAAACGTCAATTTGACAGTCTTTTGAATGCCTGGGTTCACGGGGCGCCCGTCGATTGGGCATCTTTATATAAAGGCGCGCTGCCGCATCGTATCAGTCTGCCGTCTTATCCATTTGCAAAAGAAAGCTACTGGATGAAGCGGGAAGAACCAAAAACAGGAACAACTGAATATGTGCATCCTTTCCTGCATGAAAATACGTCAACCTTGGCGGAGCAAAGCTATCATACATCTTTTACAGGCCGGGAACACGTTTTCCAGGATGTGAGCGGGGAGCGGGTTCTGTCGGCAGCCGTTTATTTAGAAATGGCGCTTGCGGCTTTTCATCATGCGGCAGACAGCTCTGAAGAAAAAGAGATATGGATCCGAACGGCGGCATGGACTGACCCGATTACCGGCGGACATCACGGCGCGGGCGTCAATCTCTCCCTTCTGTCTGAAGACGAGGAAGGCATCCATTATGAAATATACAGTGACGAAGAGAAGCTGCATCATTATGGAACCATCGGACAAGGGAACATACAGCCATCCCGCGTGCTTGATATTGCCTCCTTACAAAAAGACTGCCGCCCGCTGTCATTCGATTATGAAACACCAGGCACATCAGGTGTAACGATCAGTAAGGAGTTCCGCACCGTTGAAAAGCTTTATGCGGGAGAAAGTGCGGTTTGGGCGAAGCTTGCTCTCACAGATGAAAGCGGCCGTAATCCGGGATATCATCTGCCGCCGGAATTTCTGGACGCAGCTTTTCATGTCCTGGCAAAAACGGAGCCGTCAGTCCATATCGTGCCTGAAGCGGTTGAAGAACTGCGCGTCATGCGTCCGTGCTCATCCGGCATGTGGATGTATATGAATAAAAAGAATCAAACCGGCTGTGACATTCAATTTTGTGACGAAACCGGCACTGTCTGCGCAGAAATCAAAGGGATAAGAATGAGACAGCCGTCTCAGCAGGATCACGGGCAAGAGGAACAATCCGAGATGATGATATTTGAAGAAATGTGGACTCAGCAGCCTCTGAAGAAATCCATTCATGAAGAGCTGAAAACGGTCATCTGTTTTCTTACGGGAGAAGCTGCCAGAAAGCATGCTTATCAGTCTTTACAAACCCTTTATCCGGGAGCCGGCGTGTTTTTTATTTCACAGGGTGAGGAAACTCAAAAGCTTTCAAACACGCATTATCAAATTAAAATCACTGACGGACAAGCATATCAAGAAACGTTTCGGCATATTGAAACGGCTGCAGGCAAAGCGGATGCCGTTTTATATGGATGGCCGCTTGAAGATGAAAAGGCCGTGAAAGACTATTCCGTTCTGTATCATGTGATCCGCGCAGCTGCTTCTTTGCGTTCTAAACCGAGGCGGATCCTTCTTTCCGCTCAGTGCGGGAGCGATACCGATATCAGTTACGCCGAGTCATGGATCGGGCTGGAACGGTCGCTGAAACTGATCCTGCCGGAGACGGATACGGCCGCGGTTTATTTTGAACAAAAAGGACCGTTTGAAAAGCTGATCCATAACGTATGTGAAGAACTTCACAGCGACTCGTTCCGCAGTGTCATGTACAGTGGGGAGATCCGCCACGTCATGGAAATGAAGCAGACGGATATTGCCCCTGTTGAGAAGCGTGTGATAAAAAGCGGAAAAACGTACTTGATTACCGGCGGATGCGGGGGATTAGGCTTGTTATTTGCCGGATATTTCGCTGAAAAAGGACCGGTTACGCTCATTTTGACGGGGAGATCAGCGGCAGCCGGCCCGGTGCTGAACAAGATAAAGAGATTGGAAGAATCAGGCGCCAAGGTGTTTTACGTGCAGGCGGATGCCGCAGATCAGGCCCAGATGGAGAAAGGTTTGCAAGAAGTGAAAGAGAAAGGATGCGGGCCGATTCACGGTGTCATTCACGCTGCAGGTCTTCAAGGCACTGAAAGCATTCTGGAGAAAGATCTGCAAACCTTTCAGCAAGTCTTATCGCCAAAAGCGGACGGCACCGCGGTGTTAGATCAGGTTCTGTCACGGGAGCCGCTTGACTTCTTCTGTTGTTTCTCTTCTTCTTCAGCGATTTTAGGAGACTTCGGTTCTTGTGACTACGCGATGGGGAATCGCTTCCAAATGGCTTTTGTCCGTCACCGGGATAAACTTGTGAGCCTCGGGCTCAGAAGCGGCAAGTCACTTGCAATCAATTGGCCGCTTTGGAAAGAAGGGGGGATGCATGTCGGCACGGCGGAAAGCACCGATATGTATTTAAAATCAAGCGGACAGCGTTATTTATACACTGAGGAAGGACTCGAAGCTTTTGAAACATTGTTAGTCCAGCCGTCCAGCCAGTATCTCGTCCTGGCCGGTTTTCCGTCGAGGGCCAAACGCTTCCTGCAGATAGATCAAGGCGAACGGCCGATTTCGGGTTCTGTAAACAGGAACGTCCCGTTTTCAGGAAGGCGGAGTGAAATGAAAGGCTTTACACTGGAAGAATGCGTAAGCTGGGATGTGAAAGAACTGGCGGCGGGGCTTTTGAAAATAGACAAGAACAGACTGACGGACGCTGACAATCTGGCTGATTTCGGCTTTGATTCTATCAGTTTGGCGGAATTCGCCTCTTCTTTGTCCGCTCATTACGGAATTGAAGTGACACCGGCCCTGTTTTTCGGACATTCCACACTGGAGAAGGTCGTCCGCTATTTTCTGACGGAACACAAGTCCGTCATGGAGCATATCTATGAAGAAAAGAAACCTGAATCCGCAGATCAATCTGTCTTTGAAAAGTCAGGAACGGAAAAGCGAAAGAAGCAGAGGGGAAGAAATAAGCTGAACGCCGGAACCGATGGCAGTCAGGCAGCTGATTCCATTGCCATTATCGGCATGAGCGGCCGATTTCCTCAGGCGCGCACGGCGGACGAGCTGTGGGACATTCTGTTTCAGGAAAAGGACGTTGTCGCACCGGTCGCAAAAAAAGGCTTCACAAGTTCAAAATGGAAACTCGGCGCTGTACCGGGGGCGGACGAATTCGACCCTTTATTTTTTGAAATATCGCCGAGGGAAGCTGAAACGATGGATCCGAAACAGCGGCTGCTTCTTCAGGAAGCGTGGAGGGCCCTTGAGGACGCCGGCTACGGCGCCAGTCACATCAAGCAGCAGACGATCGGTATGTTTGTGGGGGCGGAAGAAGGAGATTATCACCTTTTAACACGGGACAAAGGCAATGTCACGTCTCATCATAACGGTATTTTGGCGGCGCGGCTGGCTTATCACTTGAATTTATCCGGTCCTGTGATGGCGATAAATACAGCATGTTCTTCGGGGCTCGTTTCTGTCCATCAGGCGGTATTAAGCCTGCAGAATAAAGAGTGCACAACAGCTGTTGCGGCCGGGGTGAATATCATGAATACCCCGGACTTTTTTGAAACGATAGATAAAGCCGGAATGCTGTCGGAAAACGGGACATGCTTCGCGTTTGATAAAAGGGCTGACGGCATGGTTCCGGGGGAAGCGGCCGCGGCGGTTGTTCTGAAGCCGCTGAGAGAGGCGGAAAAAGATGGTGATCCGATTTACGGGGTGATTCGGGCGAGCGGCATCAATTATGATGGGAAAACAAACGGAATTACCGCTCCGAGCGGCGTCGCGCAGACCCGGCTGCTTACTTCCGTTTATGACCGGGGGCGTATCAACCCTGAAGATATCGAATATATCGTCACACACGGCACGGGTACAAAACTCGGTGATCCGGTGGAAATTAACGCGCTTTATGACGCATTTTCTGCCTATACAAACGAAGAAGCTTTTTGCGCGCTCACATCAATTAAAACCAATATCGGCCACACGTTTGCCGCATCAGGCATTGTCAGTTTGATCGGTCTTTTACAGGCGTTCTCCCGTGAAATGATTCCCGCCAGTCTGCATTGCAGCGGGGAAAACCGCTATATCAACTGGGAGAAGAGTCCTTTTTATGTGAATAAAACGGCTAAAGCGTGGCCTTCTCTGCCGGGTAAAAACCGAATGGGGGCAGTCAGCGCATTCGGGATGAGCGGAACAAACGCCCATGTCGTTATGGAAAGCTATAAGCGCAGCGCTTCACCTCATCCGGATGCCCCTGCATATTTACTGACTTTGTCTGCAAAAACAAAGGAGGCCCTTCAGGAAAAAATCGAAGATATGATCACTTGGGCGGAAAATGGCGGACTGAAAGAAAATGATCTAGCCCAGCTCAGCTATACGTTGTTAAAAGGACGGCATCACTTTAACCATCGCACCGCCATCGTAGTGCAAGATGCTGATGACGCAGTGTATGTATGGAAGCAGGCAAAGCTTAATGAACATCATCCTTATGTGTTTTCGGGAAAAGTACCGCAGCACTTTGCAGGCCGTCAGCATATTCAGGAGCACATAATAGAAGTGCTCGGCAAGTGCAGCGCCTCATATTCTGACCATAGAAAGTATCAGGAGCTGTTATGCGTGCTGGCAGATTTTTATTGTCAAGGTTATGAAATCGAAGGGGACTTGCTTTATGGCGGACCTTTGCCGCGAATCGGCAATCTGCCGGGCTACCCGTTTGCCAGGCAGACGTATTGGGCGTCCGATCGTCTTCAGGGAGAGCTTGAAAGCCGGAATTCAGACGAACGTGAAAAGCTTCACCCGCTGCTCCACGCGAATACATCGACCTTGACCGCCCAGCGCTTTACTTCTGTTTTTTCAGGGCATGAACCGTTTTTTGCCGATCATATCGTCAATGGAAAACCGGTGCTTCCGGGCGCGGCTGCTTTAGAAATGGCCCGGGCCGCCGTTACGCTGGCTGCTGAAGACTTGCCCGGCGGGAAAACGGGTGTCAGGCTCAAACAGATCGTTTGGCTCCGTCCGGTGACGGCGCTTTCTGAAGGAGTGACGCTTCATGTAAAGCTTCAGCCGGAAGAAAACGGAGACATCGCTTTTGAAGCGTATGCCGAAGGAGAAGAGCCGCTTGTCTTTTTCCAGGGAAAGGCCGTGCTCGAAGAGACGGAACGTGCTCCTGTTCTCGATGTAGAAGCGGTTCAGGCGCGCTGCGGCGGCCGTCACTTGTCAAAGGCTGAGTGCTATGAAGCGTTCGACAGCTTCGGCATCACCTACGGACCGTCTCATCAGGCGCTTGACGCCGTCTATGCCGGAAACGGAGAAGTGCTCGCGAAGCTCACTCTTCCGCCGTCCGCCCGCGAGGAAAAGGAGCCGTTCATCCTGCATCCGAGCATGCTGGACGCCGCCCTTCAGGCTTCTATCGGTCTCGTGCTCTCAGACGGTTCCGCGTCCGGACGGCCGTTTCTGCCGTTTGCCCTCCAGGATATGCAGGTGTTTTCTGCGTGCCGGGAGACGATGTGGGCGGTGCTTTCCTCAGCGGACGGCGCCTATCATATTGAGCTGTGTGATGAAAACGGCGCGGTATGTGTCCGATTGACGGGGCTCACCGCCCGTTTTCTGGAAGAGGAAACGGAGGAAAAACCGCTCTTGCTTCAGCCAAAGTGGCAGGAATCACCACCGGATGAAGGCGGCGGACAAGAAGAGTCTTTCAGATACGTGACGCTGTATGGCGGAATGAACGCTGAGGACATAAGCGGCGGCGCCGTATGTGCGGCTGACGGCGAAGGTCCGATTGAAGACCGTTATGACGCCTGCGCGGCGGAGCTGTCAGCGATCGTCACGCGTCTTATCAAAGAAAAACAGAAGAAAAAAACGCTGATCCAGCTTCTTGTCCCCGACAGGGGGGAAGACAATGTATTGGCGGGGCTGGCCGCTTTTCTGAAAACGGCTCACCTTGAACATCCGAAGCTGTACGGCCAAGTCATCCAAGCTGATCCGGACGAGTCAGCCTCGGCGCTTCTTGCCAAGCTGAAAGAAAACCGGGCGCATCCTGAACAAGCGGAAATCCGTTATGAAGACGGCAAACGTCTCGTCAGAAACTGGCGTCATCTGCCGGCGCCTCAAAGCGGCGCCATTCCGTGGAAAGACGAAGGGGTCTACCTCCTCACAGGGGGAGCGGGCGGCATCGGCCTGATTTTCGCTGAAGAAATAGCCTCCCGCGTCAAAAACGCCGTCCTCGTATTAACAGGGAGGGCAGAAGTGCTTGATGAAGAGCGCTCCGCCCGCTTACGGCGCTTGGAAGCGTCGGGCGCCCGCGTATTGTATCAACCGGTTGACGTGACAGACAGGGCGGCGGTCATCGCCCTCGTCCGCGGCATACAGGAGGAGCACGGAACACTCGACGGGATCATTCACGGCGCAGGCGTGATCGCTGACAACTACATTCTGAACCAGACAGAAAACGAACGGAAGACCGTCATGGCGCCGAAAGTGAAAGGGCTTATCAATCTTGATGAAGCAGCGAAAGATGTGCGGCTGGACTTTTTTATTCTGTTTTCTTCCTTAGCGGGAGGCATGGGAAATCCGGGGCAGGCCGGTTATGCGGCAGCCAACGCATTTATGGATGTTTATGCAGCCCGCCGGAACCGTCTCGTGCGGGACAACAGGCGGAGCGGGCAGACTCTGTCTGTCAACTGGCCGCTTTGGGAAGAAGGCGGTATGCGTGTGGACAAAGAGACCGAACGGCTGATGTACGAACAGACCGGAATGAAAGCCATGCGATCGGCCTCAGGCATCCAAGCGCTTTACGCCGCTTTTGCCTCCGGAGAACACCAGGTCATGGTGGCAGAAGGCGACGAAAAACGGATCCGCAGCCATATTTTCGATCTGGGCGAAGAACAAAGCGCCGCCGGACAAGCTCCGGCAGTGGCAGATGCAAGAGATCTGAAAGATCAGGTTCAAGAGAAACTAAAGCGGCATGTATCAGATCTTTTAAAGGTAAGCATGAAAGATATTGAGGCTGACAGCGAACTGACGGAATACGGATTTGATTCGATCATCTTCACTGAATTTACAAATCTATTAAATCGGTCTTATCAGCTTGAGCTCAGCCCGACTATCTTCTTTGAATTTCCGACATTGCGCAAACTGAGCGGCCATTTGATATCTGAATGGAAAGAAGCATTCAGCGGCTTAGAAGGAGAGCGTTTAAAAACCGCTCCAAAAGCCGGAATAAGAAAAGCTGAAGCTCCGGCGGCCGTTCATGTCAAGCGGGAAACGCCCGTATCCGTAAAAGGAAAATCAGAAGAAAAAACCGAACCGATAGCCATTATCGGAATCAGCGGTATTTTTCCGCAAGCGAAAGACATAGATGAATTCTGGACACGTTTACAAAAAGGAGAGCATTGCATCACAGAAATTCCACGAGATCGCTGGGATTGGCGCGAATATTACGGCGATCCGGCAGCGGATGCAAATAAAACGTCAATTAAATGGGGCGGTTTCATAGATGGAATCGCCGGGTTTGACCCGCTGTTTTTCGGGATATCTCCGAAAGAAGCTGAAATGATGGATCCTCAGCAGCGTCTATTAATGATGTATGTGTGGAAAGCCATTGAAGACGCGGGGTACTCAGCAAAACGGATTGCCGGAACAAAAACCGGCATTTTCACCGGCACACTGGGAAGCGGATATCAAACTTTAATCAATAAGGCGGGTCTTCCTGTCGAGGGGTATACGATGACCGGAATCGTGCCGTCCGTCGGGCCGAACCGGATGAGTTATTTTCTTGATATCCACGGGCCGAGCGAGCCGGTAGAAACCGCTTGTTCAAGCTCTTTAGTCGCCATTCACCGCGCGGTAAAAGCCATTGAAACGGGAGATTGTGATATGGCGGTCGCAGGGGGCGTCAACACGATCGTCACGCCTGAAGGGCATATCGGTTTTCAAAAAGCAGGCATGCTCAGTGAAGACGGGCGCTGCAAAACATTTTCTGATCAGGCTGACGGTTATGTCAGAGGAGAGGGCGCCGGCATGATTGTCTTGAAAAAGCTTTCAGAGGCTGAGCGTGACAGGGATCACATCTACGGCCTCATCCGCGGTACAGCGGAAAATCACGGCGGACGCTCAGCGTCACTTACCGCGCCGAATCCGCAGGCTCAGACGGATGTGCTGAAAAGCGCTTATCAAGAAGCCGGTATTCACCCGTCAACCATCACTTATATAGAAGCGCACGGAACAGGAACGGCACTCGGCGATCCGATTGAGATCAATGCATTGAAAAAAGCTTTCCAAACAGACGGGGCGCCGGGCGGATATTGCGGGATAGGCTCAGTGAAGACAAATATCGGACATTTGGAGCTCGCAGCAGGTATTGCGGGCGTTATCAAAGTATTGATGCAGCTGAAACATCGGACGCTCGCCAAAAGTCTGCATTGCGAGAACATCAATCCCCATATCAAATTGAAGGACAGTCCGTTTTACATTGTGACAGAAACAAAGGAGTGGGAAGCGCTGCGTGATGAAAACGGCCGGGTCCTGCCCCGCCGGGCGGGTGTAAGCTCATTCGGTTTCGGAGGTGTCAATGCGCATATCGTTATTGAAGAATACATGGGCAGAAGTGAGACGGAACAGCAGGAAACCAGTGAGAAAGCGTCATCTCTTTTTGTTTTGTCAGCTAAAAATGAAGAGCGGCTGAAAGAAAGAGCGCGTCTCCTTCGAGATTTTATCCAGAACGGATCATCCCGCGATATCGATCTTGCAGATGCCGCATACACACTGCAGACCGGACGGGACGCGATGGAAGCGAGGCTGGGAATCATTGCAGGCTCCGCAGAGGAACTGACTGAAAAACTGAACGCGTTTCTGTTGGGAAAAAACAGCGAAGATATCATCAGCGGCCGTAAAAAACGCGAGAATAACACGATCTCCATGTTCTCAGACGATAAAGACGCGGCTGACCTCGTCAGCGCCTGGCTTGAGAAAAAGAAATACAGGAAAGTGCTGCGGCTCTGGGCAAACGGATTTGACACAGATTGGGAGCAGCTGTATACGGGCAGTAAGCCGCGCCGCATCAGCCTGCCCTCCTATCCGTTCAGAGCCGACCGCTATTGGGTGCCGAAACGGGAGCAGCTGCCGCTTTCGAATCAAAAAACAGTATTATTGCAAAAAACATGGGAACCGTGCGAGGCATTGTCTTCATCCGAGCCGTTCAACAACAAAATAGCGCTCATCGTCTCTGAAGATACAAAAGACCTTGCCGCCGAGGTGAAAAAACAGCTGAATGATGCTGACATTGTGCAGGAAAATCATCTCATCTCTTTCTTACAGGGTCCGAACGCGGCCATCTATTCCGGGTTTATTGACTTCACCGGCTGCGGCTCCCGACAAAAGCGGCAGGACATCAGCTGGGTGGCATCGCTGCAGCAGCTGATTGAATACGGCCGCGGACTAGAAAACATGAAAATGCTTTATCTTACAAAAGGGCTTGAAGCCTTCAAAAATAAGGCTGCCGTTATGCACGGTATTGAAAAAGCGGGGCTTTATCGCATGCTGCGGCATGAATACAGCCATATTCTCACCTGTCACGCCGATATTGATCCTGAAGAGCCGCTGGAGCAGACAGCTGCTTTTATTAAACAAGAAATTGAATCAGACTTAACGGAGTCTGCTGTTTGCTATAGGGACGGCATGCGCTTCAGCTATGTTCTTCGGCAGACTGATCAGATTGAACCAGAAGCTGTGCAAACAGACCGGGCTGCGTTTCCAAAAGACGCCGTCCTGATGATAACCGGAGGAACGCGCGGACTCGGCGCTTTATGCGCCAAGCATTTCGTTTCCGCATACGGTGTGAAGAAACTGCTTCTGACAGGCAGAAAGGAGCTGCCGCCGAAAACCGAGTGGGATCTTGAGCAAACAGACCCTGTCGTTTCGGAAAAAATACAGCTTATCCGGCAGCTGGAATCACAAGGTGTAAAAGTGTGCGTCTCAGCAGTTGATCTGACGGATAAGCAGGCCGTCGGACGGCTTATAAAAGAGGTAACCACAACGCTCGGACCTGTCGGAGGCATTCTGCATTGCGCGGGAATTGCGGACCGTGAAAACCCTGCTTTTCTCCGCAAATCCAAAGACAGTATCGCGCGGGTGCTCGCGCCGAAAGCAGACGGCCTTCACAGTCTGTATGAGAGTGTAAAGGATGATGCGCCGGCATTTTTCGTCCTGTTTTCATCTGTCTCAGCAGCCGTCCCGATTCTTGCGGCGGGACAGAGCGATTATGCGATGGCTAATTCTTACATGGACTATTTTGCAGAAAACAATGAGAGCGGCATCATTAGCATACAATGGCCGGCATGGGATGAGACGGGCATGAGCAGGGATATAAAAAGCGGGATTTATGAGCAAACGGGATTGCTGCGGCACTCTGACGCTGAAGGTCTCAAGATGCTTGATTACATTTTAAGAGAAAGACCCGGAGCTGTCGTGCTGCCGGCACAAGTGAAACATGATTGGGACGCCAAAGCGCTGGAAAATGCCAAGCCAGCCGCCCATAAAGGAATGAAAGCAGCTTCCAAACCTCCTGAAACAAAAAAACGGGACCATAACCGGACTGATATTCAATCTTGGCTAAGGTCGCTTTTGGCAAAAGAGCTGAGTATCGATGAAACGCATATGGATATCGATGTGCCTTTTCAGGAATACGGAATGGATTCTATCTTTCTGGCGCAAGTGCTGACAAAGATCGATCAAAAACTGCCGTCCGTTTCAATTGATCCGACTGTCCTTCTGGAACACCCTACCATAGAACAGCTCGCGGATTATTTAGCCGTACATTGTCCGGAAGCTTTTTCGGCAGATGCAGCAGTTCCCGCGGAGAAGGTCCCTTTGCAGAAGACGCCGAAACGGAGCAAAAAAAAGGCAGATAAGCCCGGGAAACGGGGAAAGGTTGCGATCATCGGCATGGCCTGCCATTTTCCGAAAGCGGGGGATATAAAAGAATTTTGGAAGAATCTCCGCAGCGGAACGGATGCCGTCACTGAAGTTCCGCCGGACAGATGGAACGCCGGGGAACACTATCAGCCGGGTGAATATCAAGAAGGAAAAAGCATCAGTAAATGGGGCGGTTTTATTCACGATATTGATCAATTTGACCCGGAGTATTTCAATATTTCAGAAACGCTGGCACCGATGATAGACCCGCTGCAAAGGCAGTGGCTCGAAGTGAGCGCGGAAGCTTTGGCCGATGCCGGTTATCAAAAAGAGGATCTCTGGGGCCGCCGTATCGGCGTTTTTGCCGGTGCAAGGGCAGGTGCGTTTCATCAGAAATTCCAATATTTGCAAAAAGATGCGATTATTGGCGCGGGGCAAAATTTTATTACCGCACACATGGCGCACATTTATAACTTTACAGGGCCCAACCTGGTCGTAGATACGGCCTGTTCCAGTTCGCTAACGGCAATTCATTTGGCCGTACAGGCCATTCAAAATGGAGAAGCGGAAGCGGCCTTTGCGGGCGGGGTTGACATTTTGCTTGATGAAAAACCTTTTCTCACAATGAGCGCGGCGAGAATCTTATCGCCAAATGGCCGTTCAAAATCTTTCGATGCCGATGCGGACGGAACAGGAATCGGAGAGGGCTGCGGAGTGCTGATGCTGAAGCCGCTTGAAAAAGCGATAGAAGACGAAGATAAAATATACGGCGTTATTGACGGCTCTGCGATTAATAATGACGGCAGCACAATGGGCGTGACGACGCCGAATCCCCGGGCGCAGCAGGACTTGATTGAGCAGGCGGTTCAATCAGCGGAAATCGAGCCGGACACCATGACATACGTAGAGACGCACGGAACCGGTACATTGATCGGCGACCCGATTGAACTAAAAGGATTAACCAATGTCTTGTCTGCTTATTCCGATGAAAAACAATTTTGCGGTGTAGGAAGCGTCAAAAGCAATATCGGCCACTTGCTGAGTGCGGCGGGCGCGGCGGGAATCATCAAAGTTTTGCTGGCGATTGCCAATGAAGAACTGCCGCCGACTTTGCATTGCCATAAACCGAATCCCCGCTTTCAATTTAATGATTCGCCGCTTTATCCTGTGCTTGAGCTGAAGCGGTGGGACGGAAAAAAAGAGATACTCAGGGCCGGGGTCAGCGCGTTCGGTTTGGGCGGGAATAATGCCCATATCATTGTCAGCAACGAAGGAATACCGAAAGAGCGAAAAGCGGCCATGGAACCGAAAGGCGGCCAGACAGTATACCGAAAACAGCGGTATTGGCCTGAAAAAGCACAGTTGCCCGAAGCGGAAGAAAATGAGGCGGGCACAGAAGCAATGTTTGAAATAAGCGAGGTGTGATAGATTGGCAGTTGCCACCGATCAAGTCAAAACGTTCCTGCAGAAAATCAGCCATACGAATTATATCGTCCGGGATCATCGCGTTCATCAAATCCGCGTCCTCCCGGGCGTGACTTTAATAGATATGCTGTATCGGCTCGCCGCCGGGTATCTCGGTGAACGGCCTATAGAATTAAGACAGATTATTTTTAAGCAGCCTGTTGTAACATCTGAAGAGTTTGATAAACACCTGTATGTGACCTTTACGCCGGCGCGTGACAGCTGGAAAGTTGAGATCACTAGCGAAAAAGCAAAAAACGGCACACCGCTTGGCGGAAACCGGGATGAGAATATGGAATGCCAGCTTTATTTGCAAGAAGACACGCCCCGGGCAAAAGAACTGAATATTGAAGCGTTCATAAAAAACGCAAGCCGAAAATGGGACATGCATGACATTTACGGAATTGCAAGAAGAAGCCATATTGAGCATGGCGAGTTTATGAAAAATGAAGGGGCCGTTTATCAGCTTCAGGATAAAGAAGAATTAATGGAGCTCACTCTGAGTGATTTGGCTGAAGGATTCCGGGAGAAATTTAAGGCGCATCCGGCTTTTTTAGATGCGTCCACCCTTGCCGGCTCTTCCTTTGCATTGTCGGCCCAAAAGCAGAATGACACACCTTATATTCCTTTTATGATCAATCGTTTTTGCATGTATCAGCCGTTTCCGAAAACGATTTACACTTATTCTGCGAAAAACAGCCGCACTGAAAGCGGCGTATCAGATAGCGAACCTGATGTTTATTCGGCCGACTTCACGATTTACGACAGGGCAGGGAACGTATTGGCCGAATGTGAGAAACTGACAGTAAAAAGGGTCAGACAAGCGAATATGATTACCCATCTGATAGACAAAGAGAAGCCGTCTCAGCAGAACAGAAGCGGCCGTGGTGAGTCGGAAAATTCTGTGGCCGCAGAAGACGTGTCTGAACAGCAAACGCCGGAACAAAACATGGTGACTTACATAAAGTCGGAAATCGCCAGGTTGATCAATCGTCCGGCACAGGATATTGATGTGCGGAAAGGCTTTTATGATATGGGGCTTGACTCAGCGCATTTGCTGAAGCTTGTAAAGATATTAGAGCAGACTTTTCAGCAGCAGTTTTATCCGACACTGCTTTTTGAATATTCCTCTGTCGGCCGCCTTGCGGATTACCTTATCAATGAAGCGGGCTGTGTGCTGAAAGATTCGGCCGAAGAACGGCATACATCAGACGCTGACATTGCTGATGAGGTTCTGTTTTTTGAACCCGCCTGGAAAGATCATCCGCTGGAAACGGCGGTGCAGAACGGGCAAAAACACACCCGTCATCTCATTATCGCTGCCGATGCAGGACCCCGTCTCACCGGTGAACTCGGCACATATTGCCCGGAAGCGGAAGTGATAGAACTGAAAAGGGAGCATGAGGTTGCAGATGAGCAGTTTGAAGCAGATGCCGAGCGCATATTTCGTATGCTCAAACGGGAACTGACAGACCATCCAAAAGAACATACATTGATTCAGCTTGTATGCGCCGTTGAGAATGGAGCGGCATTGTCTTCCGCTCTCGGGGCTATGCTGAAAACGGCACATCTGGAAAATCCGGTTCTTCGCACTCAGGTGATCACCTTCTGTGACAAGAATGAGAGATTGCCAAGTGAAACGGCCGCAATGATAAGAACAGAAGCAGACTGCTCTCATGCAGGCTGCACAGACATTCGGTATAAAGACAATATACGGCAGATCAGATTGTTCGAACGTATTGAGAAACTGGACGGGCAGACACAGTCTCCCTGGAAACAAAACGGCGTATATGTCATTACAGGAGGTCTCGGCGGTCTTGGATTTCTGCTTGCCCGTCACCTTGCAGAAAAAGAAAAGGTGAAGCTCGCACTCATCGGCCGTTCGCCGGAACAGTCTGAGAAGATCAGCAGACTGAAAGCATTGGGCGCAGAAGTTCTTTACGTTCAAGCGGACATCGGCAGCAAAGCCGAAACAGAGCGGGCATTTGCTCAGATTACAGAAACCTTCGGCCGGCTAACGGGCATTTTTCATTGCGCCGGTGTTTTAAAAGATCAATTTATCATCCAAAAAGACAGTTCTGACTTGAAGCGGGTGTTCCTGCCGAAAATCAGCGGCTTGATTCATGCGGACGAAGCTTCACGGCATGAACCGCTTGAGTTTTTCGCCGTATTTTCCTCATTCTCGGCGTTGGCCGGAAATGCGGGCCAAACAGATTATGCCGCAGCGAACGCTTTTATGGATGAATATATGAAATATCGCGATTGCAGAGCGGAAAAAGGCGAACGGACCGGGGCTTCTATGACGATCAACTGGCCGCTTTGGGAAGATGGCGGCATGCAGGTTGACAGCTTGATGAAAGAGATCATGAATGATGCAACGGGCACCAGCCCGCTTCCGGCCGGGGAAGGGATGGCTGCACTTGAATATATGCTGCGTCTCGGCAAGCTGCAATCCGTTATTTTATACGGGAAAGAGCCGGCTGTAACTGAAAGCATGGGCCGATTGGGTCCAAAGGGAGACAAGAACGGATCTTCATTATCCCATGCAGCTGTAAAGAGAAGGAGCCGAAAACAAGAGAGACATACAGAAGAGCACGATATTGCGGTAATCGGATTGGCGGGAAGATACCCGCAGGCGGGAAGCATTGATGAATTTTACCAAAATCTGCGCTCAGGGAAAGATTGCATCACAACAATGCCGAAAGACAGATGGAAAGGTTATCCTTTCTCATATGAAGCAGATCAGTTCTACCGTTACGGAGGATTTTTAGATCGCATAGACAGCTTTGATCCGCTGTTTTTCAATCTGACTCCTCGCCAGGCTGAAATGATGGACCCGCAGGCGCGGCTGTTTTTAGAGACGGCTTGGGAAGCTTGTGAAGATGCCGGTTTTTATCAGGACAGAACGGCGCGCGGGCCATCTTCACAAAAAAGAAAACGCGTCGGGGTATTCGCAGGTGTGTTTTGGAGCCATTATGAGCTGTTCGGGGCTGAAATCACACAGCGGGGCACACCGCTGTCTATGGGCGTGACGCCTGCCTCTGTTCCGAATATCGTGTCTCACTGCCTGAACTTTACGGGACCGTCAATGGCTGTTGATACGATGTGCTCTTCTTCGCTCACATCCATACATTTGGCATGTGAAAGCATTAAAAGAGGGGAGTGCGAATTCGCCATTGCCGGCGGTGTGAATGCGGTCACACACCCGCATAAATATGCGTTTTTGGCGAATGCCGGATTTCTGTCTTCAGAAGGCGTCTGCAAAAGCTTCGCCGACGGCGGTGACGGTTATGTGCCGGGAGAAGGCGTCGGCGCGGTGTTACTGACAACCGTTCAAGAAGCGGAAAGAATGGGCTGTCCGATATATGGCGTCATAAAAGGCTCCGCTTTAAACCATGTCGGAAAAACATCCGGTTTGACCGTGCCTGATCCGGCATCACAGGCGGAAGTCATTACAGATTCCTTTCAGAGTGCCGGCATTGATCCGGAGACATTGAGTTATATTGAAGCTCACGGAACGGGTACGTCTCTGGGTGATCCGATTGAAATTGAAGGGCTGAGCCGCGCTTTCCGCAAATGGACAAACAAGAAGCGGTTTTGCGCCATCGGCTCTGCCAAATCAAATATCGGCCATTTAGAAGGAGCAGCCGGGATCGCCGGATTAACAAAGGTGCTTTTGCAGCTGAAGCATGGAGAAATCTTTCCGTCATTGCACGCGGACACGCTGAATCCCCATATTCCGTTTCCGGACACGCCGTTTTATGTGGCGGACCGGCTGGAAGAATGGGAACGGCCGTCACATCCTGACCAGCCGAGAAGAGCGGGTTTAAGCTCTTTTGGCGCCAGCGGGAGCAATGCCCATTTTGTCATAGAAGAATATCTGCCGCCGCAGGCTGAAAAGAAATCGGTGAATATACGGGAAGACGAGCCGGTTCTGTTTCTGCTTTCGGCAAAAAATGAAGATCGCCTATTAGAATATGTCAAACGGTATGACCGCTTTTTACGGGAAAAAGAAGTCAACCTTAAAGACCTGGCCTACACGCTTCAAGCTGGCAGAGAAGCGATGCCTGAACGGCTGGCATTTATCGTTACATCCGTTTGCGGCCTGCAAGCGAAACTGAAGGATGTGCTTGAACGGAAAACAGAAATTGAAGGATGTTTCCGCGGACGTGCTCAAGATGATATTTCATCAAGTGGATTGGCCGAGCTGCTGAAAAACAAGCAATATTCCAGATTGCTCACTGAGTGGGCAAAAGGAGCCGCCGTTAACTGGAGCCTGTTATACGAAGGAGAGAAGCCGAAACGGGTCAGCCTTCCTGTATATCCGTTCGCGAAGGAGCGGTATTGGGTGCCTGTGCCTGCGGATATCCGGAAACAGACAGACGAACCGGCGGAAAACCAAAAGATCATTCTTCAAAAAGACTGGAAGCAGCAAGATCCGGCGGAGTCTGAAGCATTATCAGGAACAGTAATGATACTTGCAACTGATAAGACGAGCCGATTGGCCGATGCTCTTTTTAAAGGAAACGGCCATATTGAAACGATCTGCTTCATCCATCAGGCAAAAGACGGCGCCGATTATTACGCCGCCGCATCGGGGCGAAACCTTTACGGCAGAGTGCGGGAGTCTCTTCAAAACAAACAGATACTCGGGGTCGTCGACATAACCGCATATGACGCGGAATATGAACGGCAGGAAGAGATAGAACACGGAAAGCTTGCCTTTTTGCAGCAGGCTCTGGAATCACTCCGTCATAGCGGCGCTGTGTTCAGCCAAGTGACACACCGCCTCCAGCCTTTCAAGGAAAGTAAACCTCTGATGCAAGGGGCGAAAACGGCGGGGCTGTACCGGATGCTGGGCGCTGAGTATGCCAACATTCATTCTTTTACGATAGATAGCGATTGTGAGATTGAGCATACAGAAGAATTAAGCAGACAGATTGAGACTGAATTTTTACAGCCGCGGGCCAAAAGCGTCAGTGAATGCTGCTACAGGCTGAATCGCCGTTATGTGCCGTTTCTGAAGCAGGGTATGAATGTTTCGGCGGCGCCTGAGCTTTCCTATTCGTCTGATGATGTGCTGTTAATAACGGGCGGATCGCGCGGGATCGGCGCAATTGCGGCGGAGCATGCCGTTTCACGCGGATGCAGGAAACTGGTCATCATGGGGCGGGAGCCGCTTCCCGATTCCTCAGAGTGGGCAGACATGAAAAAGGACGGCATTCTCCCGGAAAAAGCCGAGCGGATGCAGAGGTTAGCCGAGCGGGGCGCGGAGATCCGTTATTACAGCGTTTCTCTTACGGATCAAAAGGGGCTCCAGAAAATGACGGACAGCATCCGCGGCACGATGGGACCGATTACCGGCGTTTTTCATTGCGCGGGCGCAATGGGAGAACACCCCGCTTTTTATAATAAAACCGAAACTGAAATAGAAAGCGTTTGCAAGCCGAAAGTAACAGGGCTTCGCGGTCTCTATGAAGCTGTTCAGAATGAGCCGCTGTCGTTTTTTATTTTGTTCTCATCCGTTTCGGGTCTGATCCCTTCGCTTGCTGCGGGGCAAAGTGACTACGCGATGGCTAATTCATTTATGGACTCTTTTGCAAATCATCAAGCAGGTAAAGGAAACGTGTTTGTTAAAGCCGTTCAATGGCCCGTCTGGAAAGAAACCGGCATGGCTGAAGGCCTGCCGGAAACACCTGCTTATCAAAAATCAGGACTTTCCAGGCTGTCTGCCGAAGACGGACTGAAGTTTTTAGATTACATCATCTTAAACGGACAAAGCTGCGGAATTCCTTGTGTTCCCGAAGACAGTGAGCCTGATTTTGGTGATCTTCTGAAGGTGAAGAAATCTGAAGCTCCCGTGAAAAAAAGCACTGCCGGTGACCAAAAGGTGAAGGATATGATTCGCCAATGGGTGCGCATCGTTTTCAGCGAAGAACTGAAAATGACGGATGAGCAGATAAAAGATGATATGCCGTTTGATGAATACGGGATTGACTCAATACTCTTTGCGGAATTGGTTCAATCATTGCAAAAACGGATCAGCATAAAGTTAACACCGTCCTTAATGCTTCAATATCAAACGATTACAGAAATGGTTGACTATTTCGCAGCGCATCATGAAGCCGATTTTGTGACAAAAGAAAATGGTTTCGTTCAAGACAGGGACGTAGAGCCTGATTTAACCGCCGCAGCTGAAGAGAGAACATCCATGAAGCCGAAAGCGGATACCGAAGACGATATTGCCGTCGTCGGCATGTCCTGCCGTTTTCCGGGGGCGGGCGGAACGGATGCTTTTTGGGAGCTGCTGATGAAAGGAAACACCGCCATCCGGCCTGTCCCCGCATCGCGCTGGCATGCAACAGCACATGCAAAGGATTATGCGGGGTGGATTGATGATATCGACATGTTTGATGCGGGATTTTTCGGCATCTCTGAAAAAGACGCGGCAATTATGGACCCGCAGGCGCGGATCATATTAGAAGAAGCGGTTCATTCCGTTTATGATGCCGGGTACGGCCAAAAGGATTTATCGGGCCGGAAAGTCGGCGTGTACATCGGCGGCAGGGCGCAGCCTTCAGCCGGTATGGAACATATCCTGCAGGCGCCTAACCCGATTTTGGGGGCGGGGCAAAACTATTTGGCGGCCAACATTTCACGATTTTTGAATGTCACAGGGCCGAGCCTTGTCGTGGATACAGCATGTTCCTCAGGGCTGATCGGGCTGTCCTTTGCAAAAGACGCCCTTTTGGCCGGAAGGATTGACGCAGCCTTAGTCGGTTCGGTGAGTCTGCTCTTATCTCCGTCCGCGCACCGGTTATTCGGAGCGCGCCATATTTTAAATGAGAACGGCGTGTTTCATATATTCGACCGTGAATCAGCGGGAGAAGTGCTCGGAGAAGGAGCGGGGGCGGTTTTTATCAAGCGATTGAGCGATGCGGTGCGGGACGGAGACCGTATTTACGGCGTCATAAAAGCCGTCTCGGTAAACAATGACGGCCGGACGCTCGGTCCCGGTTCACCGAATATAAGAGCGCAGAGAGACGCCATTCAAACTGCGCTTGACATGGCGGAAAAGTCGCCCGAAGACATTGGATATATAGAAGTGAACGGAGGCGGTTCCCCAATCGTTGATTCGGTGGAAATCAAGGCGCTCTCAGATGTCTATCAGCTGAACCGGAAAACGCTTCTGCCCTGCCGGATCGGATCGGTGAAACCGAATGTGGGGCATTTGCTTCTGTCTTCAGGTCTTGCGGGCTTCATCCGATGTGTGCTGAGCGTCTATCATAAGCGGATTCCGCCTTTCTTATCAGCGCGTGAGCCATTTGAACATTATGACTTTGAAGCGTCGCGTATTCATTTTAATCGTGAACCCGTTGATTGGCATTCAGAGAAGAAACCCCGCGTCGCAGCTCAGAGTTCATTTCCTGACGGCGGGACAAATGCTCATATCCTCGTTGAAGAATACAGAGGTGAAAGGCAGGGGGAACATCACCGGGCGCCTCAGCCGCCGGAATTCAGAAAAAAACACTACCCGCTTTTGGGCGGCTGGAACAGCACGGAGAATGAAGCGGAAAAAACAAGTAATGAAAAAACAGACATTGCGGATCTTTTAAAGAAATATGAGAAAAAAGCAGAGACAAGCACTGCACCTGCAGACTCGTTTTGGCAGGTGACAACGTGACGTTTTTAAAAGGGGACGAACCATGAAAAAAACAGTGAATCTGCGCCTGACGGCAGAACATCCCATTATGAAAAACCATCTTGTTCACGGAGAATCTGTCATGCCCGGTCTGGCCTATATTGATATGCTGTATCAGCTGGCAAAGCAAAGCCTTGATCTTTCATTCCGTTCCATCTGTCTGAAACGGGTGACCATTTATCATCCTTTATCAGTGAAGCGGTCAGAGCGGCTTGATGTGAGTGTCATATTCAGTAAAGAAAAGGAGTTCTGGACTGCCTCGATTTGCGGGGCGGATTCCGGGACGGTTTTCTTATCAGCGGAGGTGCATGAAGGGGCTTTCTCATCAGATAAGCGCCTTGACGCGGAAGAGAAAAAACAAGTTACGCTTCCATCAGTCTCCTTGCATACGGTTTACGAAGACGCGAGAAGCCGCGGACTGTCGCATGACGGGCTGATGAAGCCGGAGGGAGAGATCTATGCAAATGAAGAGGAATGTTTCCTTGATATTCGGCAGTCTGATTCATGCCAGGAAAATCTCCCCAGCGCTCTCTTTCACCCCGCGCTGATGGACGGTGCCGCCATGGCCTCCGGCGTATTGCAGACAGCTGCAGGCGCCGGTTTGTTTTTACCGATTTATTATGATTCGTTTAGTGCCGCTGAAACCGTTACGGAGCGCTGTTACGCGGTGATTTTGAAAAAATCCGGCACGCCTTCTGAAATGGTGAAAATGGATATTGACTTTTACAGCCTCAGCGGTGCGCATATTGCTTCACTGCTCGGCCTGACAGCCAAAAAGGTGCGGACAGACCGGCAGCTGATACCAGGCGTTCAGCAGATGGAGGAAACCTTATACCGCATTTTTTCAACATACGTAGGCCGTCCTGTCACAAGAAATGATGCGCACACCGTATTTTTTGAATTAGGCCTTGAATCGTCACAGCTTCTGGCCATTATTAAAGACATCGAAGGGGCGTTTGATCTGCGGCTGAATCCGACTCTTTTATTTGAGTGCAGCAGCATATCCGAACTGCTTGAAGACATAAAAACAAAAGGAACAGGTGAATCTTCCGGCCTTGTCGCGGATGCAGCACCGGTCTCTGAAACGCAATCAGTCAGTCAGACATTTACTTTCTATGAACATGAAGCATTCCTTCAGGATCATCTGGTTTTCGGCAAATCGGCACTGATGGGTGTAGTGTATCCGTGTCTGGTGCTTGAAGCATCCGGAGCGTCTCATTCCGGCACGTATCCCGCCGAGCTGAAAGATATCCGCTTTACAGGCGGGCCCGTCACGCTGGAGCAGGGAGAGGCCGCACAGATTGACATTTCATTTGCGGCAGAAAAGAGTGCCGAACGCTTTACCGCAAGCTGCACTGTTTCCGGTAAAGAAAGCCGGAAGACGTGTGCCGAAGGAGAAATAAGCAGAGGTATAGAGGCACCCGTAAAAAAATCGTATGACGTTGAACAAATGAAGGCGCATGCACAAAAGGTAGCACCGGATGTTATTTCCCGTCTGTACGATTCGGTTGCCGGCTTCACGATAGGCCCGATGCTGAAAACGGTAACGGCGGGATACAAAATGAGTGAGAGCTCCTTTTTATTGCAGCTGGACTTATCAGGAAAAAAAGAAAAAGGCGATCTGCGTCACTTTGCATTTGACCCGCTTATATTGAATTCTTGTTATATGTCGCTCGGTGAAGAAGAATTGCAGCTGAAAAAGCGAATTCACGTTCCGCTCATGATTGAGAGGCTGACGCTTTACGGACCTGTCATGTCTGATACCGTTTATGTGGTGAATACAATCAAACATAAAAAAGACGGGTTTCTCTCATTTGATGCCGCAGTCCTCAGTCATACCGGGGAACAGCTGGCGGAATTGAAAAACGCGTCTGTGAAAGAAGTGCTTCAGCCAAATCGGCTTGAAAATGCGTCTTTTGCCCCGTCCGGGAATCAAAACCGTCCGAAAACGAAAGGAAATCCGCTGGATATTGCCATTGTCGGGATTTCCGGCAAGTATCCGCAGGCCGATGATATCAATGCGTTTTGGGAAAATCTCAAACAAGGAAAGGATTGTATTACCGAAATTCCGAAAGACCGCTGGAAATGGGAACATTACTTTTCCGAGGACCGGACGGCGCCGGGAGCGATCTACAGCAAATGGGGCGGATTCATTGACGGGATCGCCGATTTTGATCCTGAGTTCTTTAAGATTTCCCCCCGTGAAGCGGAACACCTTGATCCTCAGGAACGGCTGTTTTTAATGCATGCGTGGATGGCCATGGAGGATGCGGGATATACGAGGACATCACCTGAACTTGGCCGTCAGGTAGGTGTGTATGCCGGTGTCATGTATCAGGAATACCCGCTATTCGCGGCTGAAGCGGGAGTGAAAGGACGGCATATCGGGCTCCCCGGCGGGATTTCATCCATTGCTAACCGTGTCTCCTATTTTTGTGATTTTCAAGGGCCGAGCATTTCGGTCGATACGATGTGTTCGGGTTCGCTGACTTCATTGTACATGGCGTGCCGGGATCTGCGGGATCATCGGATTCGCGCGGCGCTTGCCGGCGGAGTGAATCTCACCGTTCATCCTAACAAGTACTTCATGCTGAGCCAGGGGCAGTTCATTTCATCTAAAGGACACTGCGGGAGTTTCGGCGCCGGGGGTGACGGCTATATTCCGGCAGAAGGGGTCGGGGTGCTGCTTCTTAAACGTTTAGAAGACGCCGTACAAGACGGAGATCGGATTTACGGCGTCATTAAGGGAGCTGCCATTAATCACGGCGGAAGAGCGAGCGGTTACACCGTACCGAACCCCAAGGCGCAAAGCGAAGTCATTTCTCAAGCTTTACAGGAGGCGGGGGTTTCTCCGGGCCAGATCAGCTATGTGGAAGCGCACGGGACAGGGACGAAATTAGGCGATCCGATTGAAATCCGGGCTTTAACCGATGCATTCGGTGATGTTCCTGAAACATGTCTCATCGGGTCTGTCAAATCAAATATCGGACATGGGGAATCTGCAGCAGGCATCGCCGCTGTCACAAAAGTGCTGCTGCAGATGAAGCACAAACAAATCGCCCCATCTTTGCATGCGGATGTTTTAAATCCGAATATCCAATTTGACGAAGGGCCGTTTTCCGTCTGCCGGGAATTAACAGATTGGAAACGGATTTCAGCAGACGGAGCAGAACAGCCTCTCAGGGCGGGGATCAGCAGCTTTGGGGCGGGCGGTTCTAACGCGCATATCATTATTGAAGAATATGAGGCTCCTGTCAAACAAGCAATCAGCAGCCAAGAGCCGGCTGTCATTCTGCTGTCTGCGAAAAATGGGGAGCGTCTGACAGAATATGCGGAGCGCCTTCTTGCTTTTCTTCAAAAGAAGCATACGGATAAGCCGGACTTATTTGATGTCGCATACACTTTACAAGCGGGGCGGGAAGCGATGGATGAGCGGCTGGCTTTCATTGCGGACTCTCTTAAGGAGCTGGAGGACAAGCTCAGATCGTACTTGGAAAATGAAAACGCACCGCATCTTTACAGGGGGCGGGCGAAGCGAAATCATGAGACAGTGGCTGTGTTTGAATCTGATGAAGATTTGCAGGAAGCCATGGTCAAATGGCTGAAAAAGAGAAAGTACGGTCATTTGCTGAACATGTGGGTGCAGGGAGTCGATGTGGACTGGAACTTGTTATATTCGGGACAAAAACCCCGGAGAATCAGCCTTCCCGCCTATCCGTTTGCAAAGGTCAGATGCTGGATTCAAGATGAAGCCGAGGCGGTTTCAAAACGGAATGACGGCAAAACGGTGATCCATCCGCTGCTTCATGAAAACACATCCGATCTGTGGGAGCTGAAATTCACCTCTGTTTTTACCGGACGGGAATTCTTTTTCACTGACCACACAGTCAATGGGGAGAAGGTGCTCCCGGGAGCCGCTGTGATCGAAATGGCCAGGGCGGCCGTTGAGCGTGCCGCATACGCTGTGCCGGATGGACGTAAAGGACTGTATTTGAAAGATCTCATATGGATGAGGCCTGTCGTTCATAAGGGGACGGATGTAGAAGTCCATATCAGCCTTATCCTTAAGGGAAATGAAGACATTGAATTTACAATTTACAGCCTATCGGAAGAACCCGGGGGAGAACGGATTTTATACAGTAAAGGCACCGCGGTATCAGGAGAGATAGCAGCGGCTCCGTCAGTTCACTTAGAGGGCTGGCTGTCCGGCTGCAGCCAATCGGTTATGACGTCTGATGAGGTTTATCAGGCTTTCCGGCATGCGGGTATGATATACGGGCCGAGCCATCAAGGAATTGATCAGCTGATGATCGGAGAGAGGGGTGCTGCAGCCCGGCTGTCGCTGCCGGAAACGGCAGACAGTACCGCCGATCAGTTTGTCATCCATCCGAGTCTTTTAGATGCCGCGTTTCAGGCGTCACTTGGTGCCGGTTCAGATACTGCCGGAGACACTCCGATGCTGCCGTTTTCCCTGAGGCAGGCAGAAATATTTCTGCCGACTCAGAAAACGATGTGGGCGCTTGTCCGCAAACAGAGCGATCGGTCAGATAACGGAGCGCTGACGCTGGATATTGATTTATGTGATGAAAACGGCGCTGTTTGTATGAGATTAACAGGATTTTCCTGCCGGGCTGTCCGGCAGACAAACCAAACCGAAAGCAAACGGCAGGAAGTTCAGACGGCGATGCTTGCCCCTGTTTGGGACAAAACTTTCTTTTCTCTGGAAGAAAATCGAGCGGTTGATCAGGAACAATTGCTGATCATCGGAAAGCCGGGAAATACCATAAAGGCTGCGGCAAAAATGTGGCCCCGCGCCCATCTGGCGGAGACGCCGGATCATTCAAGCGAGCAAACATTACGTGAATTGACAGCCGGGTATCAGGATATCCGCCATTTCTTATGGATTGCGCCGGATCGTTTCGCACCCGCATCCGTCAGTCAGGAAATGCTTGATGAGCAGGAGAATGGGGTGATTCAATGTTTCCGTTTCATCAAAGCGCTGCTGTCACTCGGGTATGGAAACCGAAACATCAGCTTTACGGCGGTGACCCGGCAGACACAGTCCGTGTATCCGGGTGATCTGCCGCAGCCTGAGCATGCAGGCGTACACGGTTTGATCGGTTCATTGGCAAAAGAATATCCGAACTGGGACATCAGGCTGATTGATGCAGAAGAAGGCAGTGATTCGTCTGAGATGAAAAACATCTGGCGCCTTCCTCCAGATCCGGGCGGAAATGCTGCCGCGTACCGTCACGGAGCTTGGCACAAGCAAAAAACAGTCCGGGTGCTGACAAGTTCCGCTCCGCGTATGTCGTACAGAGAAGGCGGCGTTTATGCTGTCATCGGCGGAGCGGGCGGCATCGGAGAAGCATGGAGCAAATACATGATCACCCGTTACAAGGCACGGATGATATGGATCGGCAGGCGGCCTAAGGATCAGGAGATTCAGAGCAAAATAGACAGGCTGGCGCTATCAGGCCCCGCGCCGCATTATATACAGGCTGATGCTCAAGATGCCGCAGCGCTTAAAGCGGCCGTCCGTTCCGTAAGAGAACAATACGGCAATATAACGGGAGTCATCCATTCCGCGATAACGCTTGCCGACAAAAGTATGGCGAATATGGATGAAGCTTCTTTCAGAAACGCTTATTCAGCTAAGGTGAATACGAGCGTCCGAATGATCGAAGCTTTTAAGGGAGAACCGCTTGATTTTGTGCTGTTTTTCTCATCCGTTAATTCTTTCACAAAAAATGCCGGGCAAAGCAACTATGCGGCAGGGTGTACATTTCAAGACGCCTTTGCTCGCCATATCGCTTCCTTGCTTGATTGTGAAGTGAAAGTCATGAATTGGGGATATTGGGGCAGTCTGGGTGTTGTATCAGACCCGTCTTACAGAAAACGGATGGAGGCGTCAGGGATCGGTTCTATTGAACCCGATGAAGCAATGGAGGCGCTGGAAGTCTTACTATCAGAACCGTTCAGCCAAGCAGCATTCATCAAAGCTGCTCCGCACGGCTTAGCCGCGCTGACGGATCAAGATGCAATATCGGTTGTATCCGGCCCGAAGCCTTCATTTATGGAAAGCGTCAAGCGGCAAAATCCGGATCGGAATGACCGGCTTGAGACTTTAAAACGAGAAATGGAGTTGCGCATATGAACAGCCTTCTTTGCAAACTGCTCTTTTACCAATTACAGTCAATCGGGTTTTTCAGCGAGCCTGTCACCACACCTGCAGCATCCATGCGGAGCGCCGGCGTGATCGGCACATACGGCAGATGGCTGGAAGAAAGCCTGAATCTATTAAAAGAAAACGGATATATCGCGTATGACGGATACACGATCACTCTTCTCACGGATCAGCGCCAGGACGGCCGCACAGTCTGGAATGAGTGGAATGCCCATAAACGCCTGCTTCCCAATGGGGAGCTTGCGCAAGCTGAATTGGCCGAGGCGACGATAAAAGCGATGCCTTCCATTTTAAAAGGAGAACGTCCGGCTACGGATATCGTATTTCCCGATTCATCAATGCGGCTCGTTGAAGGTGTTTATAAGCATAATCCTGTCGCGGATTATTTTAATGAAGTGTTAGCAGATTCCGCGGCCGCTTACCTGAAAGCCTATCTTACAGAACACCCTGATGCCCGCATCAGGCTGATAGAAGTAGGGGCCGGGACGGGCGGAACGAGCGCCATGCTGTTTACAAAACTGAAACCATTTGCAAAACAGATTGCGGAATATTGTTATACGGACGTTTCTAAAGCTTTTTTAATGCATGCCGAACAGGAATACGGACCTGATGTGCCGTATTTGACAACAGCCTTGTTTAATGCGGAGGAGCCTTGCGAATCACAAAATATCAAAACGGGTGTTTACGATATTGTCATCGCCGCCAATGTGCTTCACGCCACAAAAAATATCGGTTTGACACTGCGCCGTCTGAAAGCGCTCCTGAAATACCACGGGATGATTTTGATAAACGAAATCAGCGATCGTTCTGTTTTTACCCATTTAACCTTCGGGCTGCTTGACGGCTGGTGGTCCTATGAGGATGCTGAGCTTCGGATTCCGGGAAGTCCCGGCTTATATCCAAAATCGTGGGAGCGTGTGCTGCATTCGGAAGGATACAGAGCGGTCTGCTTCCCTGCTGAAACGGCTCATGATTTAGGTCAGCAGATTATCGCAGCTGAGAGTGACGGACTCGTCCGGATGCAAGGGATCAGAGACGGCAGAAAGCCATACGCCGCCCCGGCCGAAGTTTTCCGAAAGCCCGCGCAGCCTGTTTCCCGCAGCCGCGCGCCAGAGGAGCATCAAGCTGTTAAGGTTGATGGGGAATCGGTCTCTTCCCATGTCCGCTCTGTCATCAAAACAAGTATTGCCGATGTATTAAAAATGAAAGAAGAGGATATTCAGGAAGAACTGAATTTCTCTGAATACGGCATTGATTCCATTCTGGCCGTCAATGTGATTAACGAGATTAATAAGCGATTGAATCTTACACTGCAGACAACGATTTTATTTGATTACTATCATGTGAAACTGCTGACCCGTTATATCTCGGAAGAATACGAAACCATCATAGCCTCGTCTCTGAAGGCCGAAAGAGCGAAAATCCGCCCGGCGCTTCAGGAAGAACGGCCTGCTGAAAAACCTCTGCAGACGGAAAGAAAGGAAAACGGTTATCAGAAACCGAAACAAGAACGTATGCCGCCTTCTTTCGCAAAGTCCGATGACTCGGGAATGTTCCGGGTTGTGATTGACCGTCCGGGCGGCATTGAAGATCTGACGATTGCCCGCAGTGAAGTGCCCGAGACAAAAGATGACGAGGTTCAAATAGCCGTCCGCGCCTTTTCTTTAAACTTCGGAGACTTGCTTTGTGTCAGAGGGCTGTACCCGACGATGCCGCCTTATCCGTTCACTCCGGGATTTGAAGCAAGCGGCGTCGTGATCAAGACAGGGAGGCATGTAACATCCGTCATTCCAGGTGATGAAGTGATTGTCGGCATGGGAGAGGAATTTGGATCTCAGGCGAATCTCATCACATGTAAAGAACATCAAGTCTATCATAAACCGGCCCGGCTGACCTTTGAAGAAGCATGCGCTCTTCCCACCGTGGCGGTGACAATGATAGACGCCTTCCGGAAAGCCGGACTTAAAAAAGGCGAAAAAATATTAATTCAGACCGCGACGGGAGGAACGGGGCTGATCGCGGTGCAAATGGCCCGGCATATCGGCGCGGAAATATATGCTACGGCCGGATCACAGAAAAAAATTGAGTATTTGCATTCGCTCGGGGTCCGCAATACCATTTGCTATTTAGAAGAAGATTTTGAAACGGAAATCATGCGAATGACCGGCGGCCGGGGGGTGGATGTTGTCATTAATACCCTGGCCGGTGATGCCATGCAAAAAGGAATGAATTGCCTGGCGCCGGGCGGAAGATATATCGAAATTGCCATGACTGCGCTGAAATCCGCTAAATCAGTCGACTTGTCCGTCCTTCATAACAATCAATCGTTTCACAGCGTGGATTTGCGGAAGCTGTCCCTTCAAAATCCGGATCAGGTCAAGGACTATCAATTGGAACTGCAGCGGCTGGCGGAAGAGGGAGTCATTCAGCCTGTCATCTCAAAAATCTTTTCCTTTGAAGACATAAAAGAAGCGTATCACTGTCTGGATGACCGCGGAAATATCGGGAAAATCGTCATCAGCGTTTCTGAACCGTATCAAATGACGTACCGCCCCGAACAAAAGGATCCGGCCGATACAGTAAAATCAGCAGCTGTGTTACCTGAAAAAGAACCGATCGCGATTATCGGGATGAGCGGGCGGTTTGCTGAATCGGAGAATCTCCATGAGTTTTGGGAACACTTAGCCGCCGGACGGGATCTGATTAAAAAAGCAGACAGATGGGATATCTCTTACAGCCAATGCCAGTATGGCAGTTTTATAGAGGACATTGAATGTTTTGACCCCGTTTTCTTTCATATATCGGGACGTGAAGCGACCTATATGGACCCTCAGCAGAGGCTGTTTTTGGAAGAATCATGGAAAGCGCTTGAAGATGCGGGATATGCGGGAGACTCGGTAAGAGGCCGGGAATGCGGCGTGTATGCCGGCTCCTGCGGCGGAGATTACCAGGCCATTTTTAAACAGCAGGGGCCCGCGCAGGCGTTTTGGGGCAATCATAATTCCGTCACTCCGGCAAGGATCGCCTATCACCTTAATTTACAAGGTCCGGCGATCACTGTTGATACGGCATGTTCCAGTTCGCTGACAGCCATTCATTTGGCATGTCAGGGGCTCTGGACGAAAGAAACGGAAATGGCGGTGGCGGGCGGGGTTTTCATTCAATCCACTCCCGCTTTTTATCAGTCGTCAAATAAGGCGAATATGCTGTCACCGACCGGACGCTGCCATACGTTTGATCAAAGCGCGGACGGGTTCGTGCCTGGTGAAGGCGTGGGAGCGGTGGTGCTGAAACGTCTTAGCGACGCCGTTAGTGACGGAGATCATGTGTACGGCGTCATAAAAGGATCTGCAATGAATCAGGACGGCGCTACAAACGGAATCACCGCTCCAAGCGCGCTTTCTCAAGAACGATTGGAACGTCATGTCTATGATACTTTTCACATTGATCCGGAAACCATTCAAATGGTGGAAGCTCACGGAACGGGCACTGCACTGGGCGACCCGATCGAATTCGGCGCCTTAACGCGCGCTTTCCGCCGCTATACGGATAAAAAAGGATATTGCGCCATCGGCTCTGTGAAAACCAATCTCGGACATGCCGCTGCGGCCGCGGGGATGGCCGGACTGTTTAAAATCCTGCTGTCGCTGAAGCATCGGCAGATTCCGGCTTCCCTGCATTTTCATCAAGCCAATCAGCATATTCAATTTGCGGACAGCCCGTTTTTTGTGAATGAAAAGCTGATACCGTGGGAACGGAATCCGGATGCACCGCGCAGAGCCGCCATCAGTTCATTCGGATTCAGCGGAACAAATGCCCATCTTGTGATTGAAGAGGCGCCGCAAACCGTGCGCCGGTCGCCGGCAAAACCAGCCTGCCTCATTCCTTTATCTGCGCGGACGGAGCGTCAGCTGGAAATTCAGGCAGAACGCCTGCTGGATTCACTCAGCAAGAACAAAGACAGCGATCTGGGAAATATAAGTTATACGCTCCTGCTCGGCAGAAAGCATTTACATCACCGGTTTGCCTGTATCGTCAGCAGTGCGGACGAACTGAAGCGGGTATTATCGGAGTGGCTTGTAAAAAGAGAGCTTCCGGGTGTGTTTGTGTCCAATTTGAAGGATCAGAAGCCGGCAGAAGAAGCCGGAATGAAAACATTCGGAATGGAATGCATTGAACAGTGCCGCTCGGCGGCTTCGCCCGCACAGTACAGAGAAAACCTGGCACATATCGCTGACCTTTTTTGCAGAGGGTATGATCTTCCTTTTACACGGCTTTTTGACGGAGGGCAATATTATAAAACGCCGCTTCCTGCCTACCCGTTTTTAAAAGAAAGGTATTGGGCGGCTGATGTAAACAGTTCTTTACCAGGACAGACCATGAAAAAGTCTGAAACGCAAACCGTTCTCCCGTCTTCGCCACAGCCTGAACATGAAGGGCTGATTTCTCTGAGTCCTTTAACTGAGATCGAAATGACAGCGTTTGAACCGGAGACATTGCAAAAGCCAATCGTGTTACAGCCTTTGGATTGTACTGTTTCTGTCCAGCAGCCAGAAAAAGCCGTTTCCGAAGACAATAGAACATTGCTTGAAGAATTGAGGATAAGCCTGGCAGATATTTTATTTTTGTCACCGGAAGATATTGATGCTGATGAGCCTTTCATCGACATGGGTCTTGACTCCATTATCGGGGTTGAATGGATACAAACAGTAAATAAAACGTACCACACTGAGATTACTGCCAATAAGGTGTATGAACACCCGACGCTTGAAGAGCTTGCGGAATATATAGCGGGACAAATAAAGAAACCCGAGTATGCTGAAGCGGAGGAAACAGCGGTACGTCCGCAAATCCCGGAAGCAGAAACTCCCCTTGCCGGCATCTCTGACGGCACTTTGCGCAAAGAGCTCAAAGAAAGCCTTGCGGACATCCTGTTTCTGAAGCCGGAAGATATTGATGAGCATGAGGCATTCATTGAGATGGGGCTGGATTCTATTATCGGTGTGGAATGGGTTCAGTCCATTAATAAAACCTATCAAGCGTCTATTACGGCAAATCTGGTCTATGAATATCCGACAATCGCAACATTAGCCGGGTATCTGACCGGTTCTGTCCAAAAAGACACTGAGGAAGTACATGGGGAACATACGAAACAAAACGATATATCAGAAGAGACAGATGATCAAGAACCGCCCGAGCTGATCTGTCTTAACCCGGGTGGAAAGGGAAGACCGATTTTCTGGTTTCATTCCGCGCTGGGGGCAGTGGAGCTGTACCAGCCTGTTGCCGAACGGACCGGGCGTCCTTTTTACGGAATTCAGGCAAGAGGGTGGATGACAGACCGGGAACCGATCCGCGGCATTAAAAACATGGCCGAATATTACGTTAAGCTCATACGTACCGTGCAGTCCCGGGGTCCTTACGATGTGGGCGGCTATTCATTAGGGGGCATGCTCGCTTATGAAGTCACCCGGCAATTGCAGCTGGCTGGAGAAACCGTTGAGTCAATCGTCATGCTCGACTCCTTTGACTCAGCGGGTGCGCGGGAAATAAACATTCCTGATGAATTATTTGATAAAAATATGATGCTGCAGACGGTGAACATGGCTTTATTTGCACCAATCTATCAACATCCGGAACGCATTTCTGAAACCTTGATTCATCGTGATGAACTGAATGCCGATCTTCATGAAGACATATTTTTAGAGCAATTAATCGCAAAAGCCAAACAGCGGGGGTTAACGAAGACGGACGCGTTGGTGAAAAATCTGATCAGGCAGAATATAAACGTTCAGGACGCTTACGAAATCACTGATTACGAACTCCTGCCGCTTCCGGATCCGAACGGGGTGACATGCTATTATTTCCGAAATAAAAACGGTATTTTCTTGGGTGAGCTTGATCCGTATTTTACGATCAGGGCTGATATTTTATCCGCTGATTTCGTCAACTATTGGAGCCAGTGGGAAGAGCATATGACAAACATCGCCATCATGGATGTGGCGGTATCCAACCATATGACGTTATTGGCAGAAGACAGCGCAGCCGAAACGATTTCTGAATTTTGCGGCGTTTTATATTCGGCAGACGGAATGACAGAATACAGCTTTCTGCAGCTGCAGGAAAAGATACTGAATGTGCATGGTAAGATGCTGAAGCAGCCCGCCAAAACAAGACCGTAATTTCACATATCCGCCCGCCGGGTTTACTCGTAAGCTTTGGCGGGTCATTTCAAATCTTGATCACATCTTGGAGGAATGAAAATGACCAGTTTAACAAAAATCAGACAGCAGCAGCCGTACAAGTGGTACCAAACGATGAGAGAAACCTCTCCCGTTCATTACAATGAAAAGGAAGATTGCTGGGAAATCTTCACCTATGATGAAGTGAAGCGGGTGATTTCTGACTACAGTCATTTTTCTTCCGATCATAAATACTTAAGTGCGGACAAACAGGAAAAAATGATTCGGCATATTAACAAAGACAGCCTTTTGAAAATGGACCCGCCTGAACACACCGTCTTCAGAAAATTGGTCAATCAGCCGTTCATGCCGAAATCGGTTGAGACTCTTGCACCGCGTATAGCCGCTATCGCTGATGACCTGCTTCAGACCGTCCGTTCAAAAGACAGGATGGACATTATTGAAGATTACGCATTTCCGCTTCCGATTATCGTGATCGCAGAGCTTCTAGGATTTCCTCCGAAAGACAGAGATATCTTTAAAAGCTGGGTCGACCAAAGCCAGAATGTAAAAGATGAAAAGAAAATGAATGAAGTGCAAAAGCAGATGATCGGATACTTCATGCAGTTTATTTTACAGCGGAGAAAACAGCCGCAAAATGATTTAATCAGCCATTTAATTTCAGCTGATTTAGACGGAGAGCCGCTGTCAGACAAGCAATTAATCGGTTTTTGCGGCTTGTTGATCGTCGCGGGGCACGTAACGACGGAAAATGTGATCGGAAATTCATTTCTCAGTCTCAAGGAGTTCCCGCACATTCTGCCCCGGCTGCTTGAAAACAAGGCGCTCCTTCCTGACTTTATTGAGGAAGTCATCCGCCTCAGACCTTCCATTCAGCGGGTAACCCGCTACACCGCGGTTGAGAGCGAGATTGGCGGAAAAACGATTCCGGCCGGAGAAAAAGTGTATGCGTGGATTGGATCGGCGAACAGAGATGAAAAGAAGTTTGAAAATGCCGATCAAATTGACTTGGGACGAAAGCCGAATCAGCATCTGTCATTCGGTCAGGGCAGCCATTATTGTTTAGGAGCGCCGCTGGCCCGGCTTGAAGCGAAAATCGCGCTTTCCCACTTTTTTGAACAGGTGCCCGCATGGCGTTTTACTGAGGATCAAGAGCCGAATCTGGTTCCGAGCCCTGTATTTCACGGCGTTGACAGGCTGCTTGTTGAGTTTTGAGCGAAAAAATAAAAGAGGCTTCCACAGGAAGCCTCTTTACTCTGGGGGCTTGGAGAAATGAATGTAGGAATCGAAGCAATGAACGTGTTTGGCGGAACCGCGTATGTAGACGTCATGGAGCTTGCGGAACATCGGAACTTGGATAAAAAAAGGTTTGAGAACCTGCTGATGAAAGAAAAAGTGGTGGCGCTTCCGTTTGAAGATCCGATTACGTTCGCCGTAAATGCCGCAAAACCAATTATCGACTCTCTGTCAGAAGAGGAACGGAATCAGATTGAAATGGTCATCACCTGTACGGAATCCGGGATTGATTTTGGCAAATCCATCAGTACATACGTCCATGATTATTTGCAGCTGAAGCGGAATTGCCGGTTATTTGAGGTGAAACAGGCTTGCTATTCTTTAACGGCCGGGTTTCAAATGGGCGTGAATTTCATCTTATCGCAAACATCGCCGGGAGCGAAAGCGCTCATCATCGGAACGGATATTTCCCGCTTTTTAGTGGCTGAAGGCGGTGACGCGTTGACGGAGGAATGGTCCTATGCCGAACCGAGTGCGGGGGCGGGAGCTGTGGCGCTTTTAGTCAGCAGCACCCCTCATGTCTTTTTGCTTGATCAAGGCGCAAGCGGGTATTACGGGTATGAAGTCATGGATACCTGCCGCCCGATCCCGGATAGTGAAGCGGGGGATGCTGATCTGTCGCTCATGTCTTATTTGGACTGCTGTGAAAAATCATTTCAGGAATACAGAAAGCGTGTGAGCGGGGCGGATTATAAGAATACATTTCAATACCTTTCTTTTCATACTCCGTTTGGCGGAATGGTAAAAGGAGCGCATCGGACGATGATGAGAAAATTGGCAAAGGCTAAGCCGCAAGACATTGAAGCGGATTTTCAGCAACGCGTGCTGCCTGGGATTCAATACTGTCAGCGCGTCGGCAACATCATGGGGGCCACCGTATTTTTATCTCTTGCCAGCACGATTGATAACGGCTCTTTTGAAACGCCGAAACGAGTCGGCTGTTTTTCATACGGTTCGGGCTGCTGTTCTGAATTTTACAGCGGTGTCGTTATGCCGCAAAGCCGTACGCGGCAGAATCAATTTCAGATCAGCCGGCATTTGGATGAACGCGTCCGTTTATCGATGGCTGATTATGACCGGCTGCTCCAAGACAGCGGCATCGTAAAATTCGGCACAAGAAATGCCGCGCCCGCAGCAGACATCCCGAATGCGCATCAAGGAAAAACGCGATTGGTGCTGACTGAAATAAAAGAGTTTCACAGAAAGTATGAATGGACGACCTAGTATCAGAAACACTCAGAGACGGAAGGCTTGAGTATTTTTAAAGAAACGGAGAATAAACATGAATCCAATGATTGATGTACAGGAAACAGAACCGGGCATTGTGCAGGTCACAATGCAGGATACGGCCGGGAAAAACGGGCTGTCAGAAGAGTTTGTCAGAGAGCTGCACCGGGTATTCCAAGACATCAATGCCCACCCGTCCTATAAAACCGTCCTTCTGACGGGTTACGGAAATTATTTCTGCACGGGAGGAACGCAGGAGGGGCTTTTGACCATTCAGAGCGGAAAGCTCCAATTTACAGATTTAAAGCTTCACAGTCTTTTATTGGATTGCAGGATCCCTGTGATTTCCGCCATGCAGGGGCATGCGATCGGAGCCGGCTTTACGATCGGTCTGAGCTCGGATTTTGTGATTTTAAGCAGAGAGAGTTTTTATTCTTGTAATTATATGAAGTACGGATTTACACCGGGAATGGGCGCGACGTATATTGTGCCTGAAAAACTGGGAATTGTCCTCGGGGAAGAAATGCTGTTTACTGCCGCGAATTTCAGCGGCGCCGCTCTGGAAAAACGGGGAGTTCCGTTTGAAGTGCTGCCGAAAAAAGACGTCCTTCAAAGAGGCCGCGAATTAGCCCGGCTGCTGGCGGATAAACCGAGAGCCTCACTGGTTGCGCTGAAAACCAATGTGACGGCACGGATCAAAAGAGAGCTGACAAAAGCGGTTGAGGAAGAGGTGAACATGCACGAAGCCACATTCCATCTTCCTGAAGTAAAAGAGAGAATCAGCCGCTTATACGGCAGTTAAACAGAATGAAAAAAGCATGGGAAGCCCCATGCTTTATCACTGGTCCGTCTTTTGCAGAACGGAGCCTGCGAATTGTTCTTTAATTTCGGCGCTCCGGGCTGCGGTTTCTGCGATGCAGTGCATGATGGCTTCTTCAAAGCGGCGCTCTTCTAATGCGCGAAGGCCTGCTTCAGTCGTGCCGCCCGGGCTTGTGATTTCCTTGCGCAGGCGTTCAGGCCGTTTGCTGCTTGTTCTAAGCATTTCCGTCGCCCCGGCCATGGTTTGTAAAATCAGCTCTTTTGCCGTTTCTTCCGGCAGGCCGGCTTGAAGGGCGGCCTTTTCCATTGCTTCGACATACCGGTACACATAGGCGGGACCGCTTCCGGCAATGGCTGTGACGGCATCAAGGTGTTTTTCTTCAAAGCGCGTCGCTTCTCCGATTGTTTCCAGAAGCTCTTTTGCCGTCCGGATTTCAGCTTCACTCGCCTCGGAGCTTGCGGAAAAACCGGTCGCCGATTGCTGAATGGCCGCGGATGTATTCGGCATCGCCCGGATGATGGTGAGCTTTCTGCCGAAATATTGCTGAATCGTGTGAATCGTCAGCCCTGCGATGACAGAAATCACAAGCTGATCTTTCACGTATTCGCGAATGTTCTCAATGCTTTCTGCCGCATCTTTCGGTTTAAAGGCGAGAACGATAATGTCGGTATTGCTGAAAAACTCTTCTTTATCCCGGCACGGTTTCACTCCGTACGTTTTTTGGAGCTCTTCAAGCCGGCTGTCATTTGACCGGTTTGTCATATATATATGTCCGGGGGCTGTCATCCCGCTTTGCAGCAGTCCGTTCACCATTGCTTCCGCCATTGATCCGGCCCCGATAAAACCGATTTTCTTCATATAAATCCTCCTTCTTCTCAAAACACAAAAAAACCTTCCCGTCAAAAAGGACGAAAAGGTTTCGCGGTACCACCTTACATTAGCACGAATCAGCCGTGCTCAGCTCAAATCCCGTAACGAGGGGATACGTTTAGGTTTTCCTAACCGCTCTGAGGGCAGGTTCTGTAAACAAGAGGGCCGCAATGTCTTTCAGCCGGGGACATTGCTCTCTGCTGCCGTTGTTTATATACTAGTTCCTCGTCATCGCGTTCCGTGTTTTCTAGTTTGTTGTTCATTATGCTATGCGCAAGAGCGGGATGTCAATCTTTTTTTCCGATATGCGGCAATAATGACACAGTGAAAAGAAAACGCTAAAATATGATTATTCAGGAATGAAAAGAACGAAGGAGCGTAAACATGGCAGCGAGAAAGATCATTCCGATACGTGTGCCGACTCCGTTTGCAGTCGGCGACGTTATCGTTTATTTAGTAAAAGATGAAGCCCTAACCCTTATTGATTGCGGCCCGAATACAAAGGAAGCGGCTGAATCGCTCTCATTGCAGCTTAAGGAACACGGGGTTTCTGCGGCGGATATAGAACAGGTGGTGCTCACTCATCATCACGCAGATCATTCAGGTCTGCTGCACCTTTTTTCTGAGGATACGGAAGTGATCGGACATCCGCTGAATGACAGGTACATTACTCAGAACCAGTCGTATATCGCCCGGCAGGAGGATTTTTTTCTGTCGCTTATGACAGAAATGGGCGTTCCTCTGACGCCCGAAGACATACATAAAACAGTTAAGCTGTCATACTTATTTTCTGCAAACCGTCCGTTAACGAAAACAGTGAGGGAAGGCGGAAAAATTGACGGGCTTAACGGCTGGACGGTGCTCGAAATCCCGGGTCATGCCGCTTCTCACATTGCGCTCTACCATGAAAAAAGCGGTGAAATGTTCAGCGGCGATCTGCTTTTGTCCAACAGCTCCACCAATCCGATTCTGGAAGCTCCGGAAAAGGGGGGCGTGCGCGCGGCCCCGATGCTCGACTACTTGAACTCAATGAAGCGGCTGTATGACGTAAACCCGTCCTTTTTATATCCGGGACACGGCGATCTGCTGACAGACGTGAAGCCTGCTTTTGACAGGCGGCTTGAAAAACAGAGAAATCGGTCGGAATATGTGCTGCGCCTGTTGTCAGAGGAAACACTGACGGCTTTCCAGGTATGCCGGCGGCTGTTTCCGGCTGTGTATGAAAATGAATTGTTTTTAACGATGTCAGAAACGATCGGCCATCTTGACGTGCTGGCCGCCGAAGGGAAGGCTGTATCCTTTCAGTCGGGGAACACTCTGAAGTTTAAAGCTGTGAAGGGGTGAAGGAAATGAGCAGATTAACGGATAAGCGGATTTGGATCACCGGAGCATCCGGCGGACTCGGAGAACGGCTTGCATATTCTTGCGCGGCAGAAGGGGCTCATGTTTTTTTATCCGCCAGGCGGGAGGACCGCTTGCAGGAAGTGAAAAAGACGATTACCGCGTGCGGCGGACAGTGTGATGTCGTTCCGTTTGACGTCCGGTATGCAGAAGAGGCTGAAAACGTAAGGCGTTTGATCGGTCATGTTGACGTATTAATCAACAACGCCGGCTTCGGCATTTTTGAAACGGCCGCTGATTCATCTTTGGATGATATGAAGGCAATGTTTGAAGTCAACGTCTTCGGATTAATCGCCTGTACGAAGGCCTGTCTTCCTGTGATGCTTCATGCGAAAAGCGGCCATATTATCAATATCGCCTCACAGGCCGGCAAATTGGCGACGCCGAAATCAAGCCTTTATTCTGCAACGAAGCACGCCGTGTTAGGGTATTCCAATGCGCTGCGGCTTGAGCTGGCCGGTACGGGTGTAGCTGTGACAACGGTTAATCCCGGTCCGATCAAAACAGACTTCTTTACAATTGCAGATAAAGAGGGCGGTTATGTGAAAAGCGTCGGCAGATGGATGCTTGATGCCGACCATGTGGCAGAGCGCATTACATCCGTGATTCTGACGGATAAACGGGAAATGAATCTTCCGCGATGGATGAGCCTCGGGACGAAGCTGTATCAGCTTTTCCCATCGTTTACAGAAAAACTGGCCGGCCGCGCATTAAAGAAAAAGTAACAAGGGGGAAAAAGGAATGTCCGACCGGGATATACACAAGGCATTGATGGCAGAGCCTCTAGTCAGGCAAATGGCGGAGGCGCGTGAAGTATTTTGGATCAATCCGCATAAAACCGATGATCCAGTAAAGCATGGCGCTGAATGGAAAAAGGAGATTGCCGAAGCGGAAGAAAGGCTGCGCCGGTTTGCGCCTTATATCGCGTCGGCTTTTCCGGAGACGGAAGCGGAGGGAGGCCTCATTGAATCTCCGCTTGTCTTGATTAATGAAATGAAGAAGCATCTGGAACACAGCGCCGCTCAGGCTTTCCCCGGGCGTCTGCTTTTGAAATGCGACGACGAACTTCCGATTTCCGGTTCCATTAAAGCGCGCGGCGGGATTTACGAAGTGCTGAAGCATGCCGAAGATCTCGCGGTAAAAGCGGGAATGCTCTCAGCAGACGACGATTACAGCATATTGACTGAAGAACGGTTTACCGCTTTTTTCTCAAAATACTCTATAGCCGTCGGCTCTACGGGCAATTTAGGTCTGAGTATCGGCATAATCGGCGCGAAGCTCGGCTTTTGTGTGACCGTTCATATGTCCAGTGACGCAAAGCAGTGGAAAAAGGAGCTGCTCCGGGAAAAGGGGGTTCGCGTCATCGAATATGAAGCAGACTACAGTCTGGCTGTCAAAGAGGGGCGCATGCAGGCGAAGCAGGACCCTTATTGTTATTTTATTGATGATGAGCATTCCCGGGATCTGTTTTTGGGGTATGCCGTTGCGGGAAGCCGTGTGAAAAAGCAGCTCGATCAAATGAACATAAAGCCTGATGCAGATGAACCGCTTTTCGTTTATTTGCCATGCGGGGTCGGAGGAGGCCCAGGGGGCGTCGCGCTTGCGCTAAAGCTGATCTATGGCGAGCATGTCCATATTTTTTTCGGTGAGCCGACGCATTCACCGTGTATGCTGTTAGGACTGTTTTCCGGCTTGCATGACGGAATCAGCGTGCAGGATATCGGTCTTGATAATCAAACGGCCGCCGACGGACTTGCGGTGGGAAGGCCGTCCGGACTGGCCGGCCCTCTGATGGAACCTATACTCAGCGGCTGTTATACCGCCGATGACGGCACGCTTTTTTCGCTGCTTTATCAATTAAGGGCGGCCGAGAATAAGAGCCTTGAACCCTCTGCACTCGCCGGACTGGCCGGGGCCGTCAAGGTCGTTCAGACCGAAGCCGGAAACCGTTATATAAAAGAGCGGGGGCTTGAGATGGAAAATGCCGTGCACCTTGTGTGGAGCACCGGCGGAAGCATGGTTCCGGAGGAGGAAATGGAAGAGTACAGCCGGATCGGTTCCTCATTTTTGAAAAAAATGGGCAGACAGTGAAGCGGTTTTCCGTTACAATCTTTGTAAGCGTTTGTTTTTTTATCGGAAAGCCATACAGAGAGATTGGTGTGAATTGTGAAAAGTAAAGAATTGAACTTACATACATTGTATACGCAGCACAGCCGCGAGTCGTGGGCCGGATTCGGCGGCCATCTTTCCATTGCCGTTTCAGAGGAAGAAGCCAAGGCCGTAGAGGGGCTGAATGACTACCTGTCGGTGGAAGAAGTAGAAACGATTTACATTCCGCTTGTGCGCCTGCTCCATCTTCATGTCACGTCTGCCGCAAGACGGAATCAGCATGTCAATGTGTTTCTGAAGCATCCGCATTCAGCGAAAATCCCGTTTATCATCGGAATCGCGGGCAGCGTCGCCGTCGGCAAAAGCACGACGGCGAGAATTTTGCAAAAGCTTCTTTCCCGTCTGCCGGACAGGCCGAAGGTGAGCCTGGTGACAACCGACGGTTTCTTGTATCCGACGGCGGAATTAAAAAGGAAAAACCTTCTGTCCAGAAAGGGATTCCCGGAAAGCTACGACGTGAAAGCGCTGCTTGAGTTTCTGAACGATATAAAGTCGGGGAAAGAGAGAGTGGAGGCGCCCGTATACTCCCATCTTACGTATGACAGGGAAGAGGGCGCCGTCGAGGTTGTCGAAGGTGCGGATATCGTTATTATCGAAGGAATCAATGTCCTGCAGTCGCCGACCTTAGAGGACGACAGGGAAGATCCGCGGATTTTTGTATCGGATTTCTTTGATTTTTCGATCTATGTGGATGCCGAAGAAAGCCGGATTTTCACGTGGTATTTGGAGCGTTTCCGCCTCTTAAGAGAAACCGCTTTTCAGGATCCGGCTTCTTATTTTCATAAATTTAAGGATTTGTCTGATGCAGAAGCGGATACCATGGCCGCCTCCATTTGGGAGAGCGTCAACCGTCCGAATCTGTATGAAAATATCCTGCCGACAAAATTCAGATCGGATTTGATTTTGAGAAAAGGTGATGGCCATAAAGTTGAAGAGGTGCTGGTAAGGCGGGTGTAATGGGAGGAGGAAGCGAATATTATGATGCATCATATTGAGTTGTATGTATCTGACTTGAAAGCCTCCGCCCGGTTTTGGGGATGGTTTTTAGGTGAGCTCGGTTATAGGGAATTTCAAAATTGGGACTCCGGCATCAGCTGGAAAAACGCAGGATTTTATGTTGTGCTTGTACAGACAGAGGAGCGTTTTTTAACACCGGAGTACCACAGATGCCGGGTCGGGCTGAACCATCTGGCTTTTCATGCTGCATCAAAAGAGCAGGTTGACGAGATGACAGAAAAGCTGCTTGCCAGAGGATGCCCCGTGCTTTACAGGGACCGCCATCCATATGCAGGCGGAAGCACGCATTACGCCGTATACACGGAGGACCCGGATCGGATAAAAGTGGAGCTCGTTGCTCCTGCTTCTGAATGAACTATAACTTTTCGTTTTTTTCTTCGCGCAGCGCGTCGAGTTTCTTTTCGATTCTGTCCAATTGTATGCGGCGCTTGTTCAAGCTTCTGAATACGTATATCACGGCAAACAGGAAAAATGCGGCTGCAATAAATGAAATCAATTGAAAAATGACATCACCGATGTTCATCTTTTTTACCTGTGTGCGGCGGGCTTCTTCAGCCCGCCGTTTTTTCATTTTGACCGATGTGAAGACATGGGGGATGAATCATTTCTCTCCTAGCTTTGTTTTTTTTCTGAGAATGAATAGTTTCTGCATGTGGCTTATGACCACTTTTGCGGCCGCATATCCCGGAATGGCCAGAAGCATCCCGGCAATTCCTGAGAATTTGCCGGCGGCAAGCAGAAGAAAAATAATGGTCAGCGGGTGAATGTCCAGCTTCCGTCCCATAATTTGCGGGGAAATCAGCTGGCTTTCAAGCTGCTGGACAATGACGACGACCGTAATCACCAGCACCGCCTCGGTCGGTGAATCGAACAATCCGACAATGACTCCGGGAAATGTGCCGATCCAAGGCCCGATAAACGGAATCAGGTTTGTCACCATGGCGAACGCGCCCAGAACGAGCGGATAATCGAGCCCGATTATAAAATAGCCGATCGTGACGAGAACGCCGACACAGAAACTGACGAGCAGCTGTCCTTGTATGTATGAACTGAGAGCTTCATCCATGTCCCGAAGGATTTGTTTTCCTTCTTTTTGATGTTTTTCCGGAAGAAGCTGCAGCAGTCGCCGAGGGGCTTTGTTTCCTTCTTTTAACATGTAATACAGCGCAAACGGAATAATGGCTGCGGTGATGGCGGCATTGGCAGCCGTACCGGCCAGGCTGCTGAGAGAATCAGCGATTGAACCGGAATAATTTGCGGCTTTGTCTGCTAATTTTTTAAAGGAATCCCCATGCTGAAGCCGGGAAAACCATTTGCTGTCCTGGAGATGCCCGATCCAATTTTCAGCTTTTGCGGAAAGCTCCGGAATATGATCTGTGAAGGCTGTAAACTGTTTTTGAACGGCAGGGCCCGCCGTATAAAGGAAGAGGACAAAAAGGCCGGCTGTTCCCGCATAAATCGCTAAAATCGCGATTCCTTCGGGCAGCTTTAATTTCGCATGCAGCACTCTGACGAGCGGGCGGCACAAATAGTAAAGGACGCCCGATAATACAATGGGCGGAAACAAGGTTTTAACTGTAATCACAACAGGCTGGAACAAAAAGTCTATTAATGTTCCGAGGTAAATGATGAGAAATAACAGAAGAACGGCATAGCCGATCCTGAAATAAGGCCCGACAGGCATATCCTGCACCACGCAATCTTTAAGGGTTTACTCTCGGACATTTCCCTTATCGCCCGGTGCATAAACGTCCGTGTCAGGAAAACTGCCCTTGATTGGTGACGTAATCGTAGATAATATCTTCTACATGGGCATGGAGATCCTCATCGGGTTCTTCATTCCTTCTTTCTTCTAAAGCTTTTTTTAAACTCTGTTTTTCATAGGGGCTCAGCGGATCTGTCGACACATTCCGTCCATACTGGCGGAGGGCTTGTCCCAGCATTTTTTCTATAAATTGATCCATCATATATTCTCCTATTCTTGTCATTCATCTTTATTCTACTAAATATCATGTGATCCTCCCACTCTTCTATCATATTTTCTGTCAGGACAATTTAGGCTTTTATTCCAGTTCAGCCGAGAGAATACGATGAAACGGCAGCGTTAACGCATCTTCATCGTTTATGATTTTTAAACGCTTTTCGTCATGCATCACTTGTTTTACCCAGCCCCAAAAGCGGCAGGGGCCGTGTGCGGAAGCGTAGGTGACCGAAATGGCCCTGTCTTCTTCAATCGACGCCGCAATGATGCGGTTCATGTCGTTCAGTTGCTCTTCGCTCAGTTCCGGAGGCCGGAATTCCCGTTCTTTTCGTTTTTTCGCAAGCAGCTGCTCCCGATGTTCGGGCAGCATCATCCGGCTTGATTCCCACATGACATTATACCCGGGTGTTAATTTGTTCGGATTCATGTATATCACCTCAAATTATTTGTAATGCCCGCCGATTTTTTCAGCCCGGTGAAAGGCTTGGCCGGCCTCTGTCAGTGAAGCGGCATGGAGGAGCGACGCAGGGCCGTACCGCTCATGAATATCATCCAATACTTTGCCGAGACTGATCTTTTTTTCCTGGGCATCGAACAGGCTCAGCTGAACATAATCACAAGGCTCCAGCTGGGAAAGGGAGACGCCGGCGCTGCGGACGGGCTCACCGTTCCAATGCTCTTTGAAGAGCTTGACCGCCGTTTTAAAAATATCCATTCCGAAATTAGTCGGAGACACCAGCTTTCTCTGTCTGTGAAAACCTGAAGGGAATTCAAAATCAGCGCCTCTGATGCTGACCGAAACCGTATGGCCGATGTATTGTTTGAAACGGGCGCGGCGGGCCACTTCTTCGCTTAACTCCAGCAGCACGACTTTGATATCCTCAAAGCGGCTGTAGTCTCTCGGGAGGGTCATGTTATGGCCGATCGCTTTTTGCCGGCTGTGCGTGTTGACGGTGACCGGAGAGGGATCGATGCCGCGGGCTGTCCGCTGAAGCAATTCGCCGTTAATGCCCCAGCGTTTTTTCAGCAATTCGGCGGGGTGTCCGGCAAGCCCGCCGATTGTGCTGATGCCCATCCGTCTTAAATGATGCTCCATTCGTTTTCCGATGCCGAATAATTTTCCGACCGGCAGCGGCCACAGATCCTGCCTGATATTTGACATATCCAATCTGTGGATGCCGGATGCGTTTTTTTTGGCAAAATGGTCGCAAGCCATTTTCGCGAGCGCCTTATTCGGCCCGATGCCGACACGGGCATAAATTCCGAATTCACGCATAATCGCTTGCTGAATGCTTTTGGCAATTGTAAAAGGATCACCGAACAGCCGCCTGCTTCCGGTCACGTCGAGAAACTGCTCATCGATGGAGTAGGGTTCTACAAGATCGGTATACCGTTCAAACAGTTCGGTAATCATGACGGATACATCAATATACCGCTGCATCCGCGGACGGACAATAACGGCGTCGGGACATTTGGCCTGCGCTTCCCACAGCCGTTCGGCATTTTTTACGCCGTATCGTTTGGCGAGCGGACAAGCCGCAAGCACGACGCCGCTGCGTCTTTCGGGATCTCCCGAGACAATCACGGGCCGGCTTTTGAGATGAGGCGCTTCCGCTTTTTCCACAGACGCATAAAACGATTGCATATCTACAAGAAGAATATCAGCCATAAAAAACCTCCGGGAACGTTTGTTCTGTTTTTCATTGTACCCGAACAATGACCACGTTTATACTGGTAAATCATTCCCCGGCTGGAAGACGTGCTGATTTGTTTGCTTGAAAAGAAATCATTTACAATTGCAAACAACCCACATATAATTTTTTATATTCCAATGAGAAGAGCTGACATTCATTTTGCCGGACGAAAAGGAGAGTCAATCGATAATGGATATTCGAACAATTACCTCTGAAGACTATGAAATGGTTACGTCTGTTTTGAATGAATGGTGGGGCGGCAGGCAGATGAAAGACAAACTGCCGCGCTTGTTTTTTGAACATTTTCAGGACACAAGCTTTATCACGTACGGGCCGGAGGGAATGACCGGTTTTTTAATCGGTTTTCAGTCGCAATCAGACCCTGAGACAGCCTACATTCATTTTTCCGGTGTGCATCCGGATTTCAGAAAAATGCAAATTGGAAAACAGCTCTACGACCGATTTATGGAGACGGTGAAGAAAAGGGGCTGCACAAAAGTCAATTGCGTGACGGCGCCTGTCAATAAAGTATCAATCGCTTATCATACAAAATTAGGCTTTGAAGCTGAAAAAGGAACCAAAACCGTAAACGGAATCCCTGTTTTTGCGAATTATGACGGTCCGGGAGAAGACCGGATTCTGTTTGTGAAATATATGTAGAGGGGGATGAATATGGGTTTTTTAGCTGACACGCCCAAACCGCCCTATTATGCGGTCATTTTTTCATCAATAAAGGGAAAATATGATGAGGAATATGAACATACGGCAGAGCGCATGATGAATTTGGCAGGCGGACAGCCGGGCTTTTTAGGCGCGGAAAGCGTTCGGGAGGAAAACGGCTGCGGCATCACGGTTTCCTACTGGGACAGCCTGGAAGCGATTAAAAGGTGGAAAGATCATACTGACCACCAGGCGGCAAAACAAAAAGGAAAAACCGCCTGGTATGAAGCGTACGCGGTCCGCATTACGAAGACGGAGTCACAGCGGATGTTTGCGTCAAAAGGGGCGGAAGATTGATTACATTTTTACAGCATACACAAGAACAGACCGCGCGGGAAATTGCGGCGGTTCAGCGCTGCGCTTATCAAAAAGAAGCAGAGCTGATCGGCTTTTTCGGCATTCCCGCCCTGCATGAAACACCCGATGATATACAGCGGTCACGGGAGACGTTTGCCGGTTTCAAGGAAAAAGATCAGCTTGCAGGCGTCATTTCGTATGAAAAAAAGGGATATGACCTTGTCATATGCAGGCTGACGGTGCACCCGTCCGGCTTTCGGAAAGGAATCGGACGGGCGCTTATTCAATTTGTGATAGACGAGAACCGGGACGCCCAAAAAATAGAGGCGGCTACCGCCAGCCAAAACGTTCCGGCAGTCTCTCTCTATTTAAAAACAGGTTTCACAGAAGCCGGACAGATAGAGACGCCGGAAGGGCTGGCCCTCTCATTTTTTCATCTTTATCCGAAGAGGAAAGCGGAAGTTGTTCCGTACAAGCCGGAATGGAAAGGAATGTTTGAAAGAGAGAAGGCGGACTTGATCCGAATCTTCGGCCCAGCACTTCATTCTGTCAGCCACATCGGCAGCACCTCTATCCCGGGGATGGCCGCCAAACCCGTCATCGATATACTGGCGGAGGTTAAAGATATTTCGGACGCTGACCGATTCAGTCCGCAGCTGGAAGCACTCGGCTATGAGGCGAAAGGGGAAAACGGGCTAGAGGGCCGGCGTTTCTTTCAAAAAGGCGGCAGCAAGCGCACACACCACGTTCACATATACGAAACAGGCCATCCGGACGTGAAGCGTCATCTGCTGTTCCGGGATTACCTCACCGCAAAGCCTGAAAAAGCGGCTCAATACATGGAACTGAAACGGCACCTCGCTAAGACGTACCCATACGATATGGCAAAGTATAGTGAAGGGAAAAATGACTGGATCAAGGCGGCTGAACAAGAGGCAAAGGTCTGGGAGAGCGGGCTGCTGTAAAGAAAGCAGAAACAATGCATACAGCGGCTCGGTATGCTACAATGGCGAAAATGAAAAACGGAGGATCATCTATGCAAATACATGTGACGGATGCGGCGAAACACACACTTCAGCAGGCAATGGACGCCAACCCGGGGAAAAAAGCGCAGCTCCGCTATGACGCAGAAGGCTGCGGGTGCGCGGTGAGCGGCGTGCCGACCATCTGGCTGGCGGACGAATTAACGGGACAATGCGAAGCCATTGAAACCAACGGACTTCCGCTTTACATCCAGACCTCACAAAAAGTGTTTTTTGACGAGGAAATGACAATCGATTACAATGAAAAGGCAAAAACGCTCGTCTTAAAAAGCCCGGCAGAGATGCTGAGCCCGAGAATGAGCATATTAGTAAAGCAGGGAGAAACGGAAAGTGAATCAAAAGCTGAAAGCCATTAAACAGACGGCACAGCATAAAACGTGGGTATCCTTTCTGAACAACAACCACCCGTACAGTCTGCTGCACTGGTCCATCGGAGGCGCTGAATCCGTTCAGAAGGATGTCTGGCTGCTTCAGGATGAGATGACCTTCAAAGCGCAGGAGTTTACGACAATCGACCTCGCCATTGACTGGATCGGAGAAAATATGGACGGGATTACCGACGTTTTATGACGGGAAAGCGAAAGAACCAGCATACGTTCTTTCGCTTTTTTACGTTTGCGTCATGGTATCTAAAAAGGTTTGAACGGCTTTACGGTAGCTCTCCGGATTTTTGGTGTACGACATGGCATGCCCGCCCGATTCGGCCAGATAGAGCATCTTAGGGCCGCGTTTTTTGCGGTGCAGCAATTCGGAAGAAGCGGAGGGTATATAATCATCTTCCTTACTGTGAATAAACAGCACGGGCTGCCGGATTCGGCTGATAACCGATAGAGGAGATACATCACGGATACGGTAGCCTTCTCTCATCCGCAAAAAGAAATCAGCCAAAGGCAGAAGCGGCCACGGAGGCAGCCGGAACTCCCGCTTCAGCCTGTAGGCGAGCTGATCGCGAAAGCTTGCGAACGGACAGTCCGCAATATAAAAATCAGCGCCGTTTTCATCCTGATGCCCGCCCGCGTATAATAAGGCCGTCACCGCTCCCATCGATTCCCCGTGGATGCCGATTTGACCGCCGTCTCCGGTTTTGTGTCTCACCCAATTCACGGCTTCTTCCAAATCATCTTTTTCAAAATAGCCGTAGCTCGTCGTTCTGCCGCCGCTTTTTCCGTGCCCGCGGTGGTCATATACGAGCACATTCCATCCTAAATCTAAAAATAAATCCATGTATTTCAATGAATTGAACGAATTTACGGTAACGCCGTGACAAATAATCATGGTGTTTGCCGTATGATGCGGGGCGATGTAAAAGCCTTTGATCTCATACCCGTGGCGTGACAGGATGACGGCCTCTTCTTTTTCCATGGCCTGAAAGGAATCAAATCTATCATGCCCGTCCGCCGTTTCTTTTTTCATGATATCTTCATCCGTCTTTTTCTTCATAAACATAATCAGATTCGTAAAAGCGAATCCGGCAGCCAAAAAGACTGCGCAAGCCGAACCGAACACCGCCAGCCATTTTTTCACACAGGCACCCTCCTTTCATATGAAAAATCCTTCCTCCGGCTTTTCAGGACCGTGAACGTTGCCGGCCTCCGGCGCTCCGTGGTACACTTGCTTCACCATATTCAGATACGGGGGGCGTAATGATGAAAAAGCAGCTGCCTAAAGAAAAACACAGCTTAAAAGACGATCTGGAGGAAGATCTGAAGGCCAGGCTTTTGCAAATGAAAAGTGAGCTGAAGGAAGAAGACGAGAAAAAACAGGCGCAGCAAAAGGCGGAACAAATCAGAAAACGAAAAGAAAAAGAAAAACATAAAAGCTTTGAAGAGCTGCTGAATGAAAGCAGTCTCGATTGGCACAAATATAAATAAACCGGCATCTGAAAAGGTGCCGGTTTTATGATTTAAGAACGATGGGCTTCGTATACGTCCGGTTTTGTATGGTATTGCAGGGCTTTGATTTCCTGGCTGCTTAAACGCCGGGCCTCTGCAGCCGAACAGTTTTCTCTCAGCTGCTCAAGTGAGCTGGCTCCGGTGATGACAGAAGCGACGGCCTGCTGTGACAGTAAGTATTGAAGAGAAAGCTCCGTCATGCTCAAGTCAGGTGCGGCAGCGCTGATCGCTTTTTTGGTTTCTGCCAGTTCTGCAAAAGAATATGTTAAATAGCCGTTCTCTTTTACGCTTGCGGCCGCTTGATCAAGCGGTTTTTCCGTAAGAAGCCCTTTAGCGACAGGCCCTCTTGCGACTACGCTGATTCCGTTCTCCTCTAAAAGGGGAAGCCACTCCTCGGGACGCCGGTCCAGCAGGCTGTATTGCATCATAATGCTGGTGATATTTGATTTTTTCACATATTCTTTAATAACATTCGGACGAATCGAGGAAATGCCGTAATACCGGATGACACCTTCCTGTTTTAAGTCCTCAAATGCTTCGATCGTTTCGTCAATATGGTCTTCCATCGTGCCGCCATGCAGCTGATAAAGGTCGATATAGTCCGTTTTCAGCCGGCGCAGGCTGTTTTTGACCGCTTCTTTTATGTATCCTTTGGAAGCGTCCCAATGCCAGCCGTCTTTATCATCATTCCAGCGGTTCCCGGCTTTCGTGGCTAAAATGATGTCGTGCCTGCGGTTTTTGACGGCCTCTCCGACAATTTCCTCATTTCTGCCGAAATCATAAAGATCAGCGGTATCTAAATAATTGATTCCAAGCTCGATCGCTTCATCCAAAATAGACAGCGCTTTAGCTTTATCCGTGCCCAGCGACATACAGCCGAGCCCGATTTCGCTTATTTCTAAATCAGAATGTCCCAGTGTGCGTTTTCTCATCGTTTCGCTCCTTTTTATAGTCTTTTATTGACCGTAATATAAAGGCGCGAAGTTTTCAACTGTTAAGGCCCGGTGATCCAATCTCCGACATAGCGGAATGTCCGTCCGTATTCTTTCAGTTTAGCCCGCACTTCCCACGCCTTTCCGACCAATACGATACTCTTATCCTTCCGGTACACCTTCAATCGAAAAGCACCTCCCTCTCATGCATGTATGATAAAATATATGAGGCATAATAGAGAGACAGAACGGGAGATGACATGATGAAACATTTAGAAGAAAAAACACTTGCGAAAAAAAAGCTGTATGACGGGAAAGTCATAGATCTTTACTTAGAGGATGTAGAGCTCCCGAACGGAAAAACAAGCAAGCGGGAAATCGTCAAACATCCGGGAGCGGTGGCCGTACTTGCGGTGACCGAGGAAGGAAAAATTATTTTGGTGAACCAGTTCAGAAAGCCGCTGGAACGGACAATCGTTGAAATTCCGGCCGGGAAGCTTGAAAAGGGGGAAGAGCCGGAACATACGGCGTTAAGAGAGCTCGAGGAAGAAACGGGATATACGGCGGAAACCTTGACGAAAATCACCGCTTTTTATACATCACCCGGGTTTGCTGATGAAATCGTGCATCTCTTTCTTGCGGAAGGGCTTTCGCCGCTGGAAGAAAAACGAGAGCTGGATGAGGATGAATTTGTCGAAGTCATGCAGGTCACGCTTGAAGAGGCCGTGAAGCTGATTGAATCCCGCAGGGTGTATGACGCAAAAACGGCGTACGCGATTCAGTATCTCCAGCTGAAAGAAGCGCTGAAGGAAAAATGATGAAAACCATCTATGCGGATCTGCATATTCATGTCGGCCGCACCCATACGGGAAAACCGGTCAAAATCACCGGGGCCAAAACGTTGACGCTGCACCGGATTTTAGAAGAAGCCAGTGAGGGGAAGGGAATTGAACTATTGGGCATCATCGACTGCCATTCCCCGGAAGTCATAGAAGAAATCGAGCGCGGAATTGATGAAGGCAGATACCGTGAGCTGAAAGAAGGCGGCATCCGGTATCGGAATACGACGCTTCTGTTGGGCAGTGAGCTTGAAATCTATGATCACACATGCCGCGGGCCGATTCACGTTCTCGTCTTTATGCCGTCTCTTGCCGAAATGAAGATGTTTTCTGAGTGGCTCGCAAAAAGGCTTAAAAATATCCATCTCAGTTCTCAGCGCATTTATGAAACCGGTTTGAATCTTCAAAGGAAAACAAAGGAATTGGGCGGGCTGTTTATTCCCGCCCATATGTTCACCCCGCATAAAAGCCTGTACGGAAAAGGGGTCAGATCTTCTTTGACAGAGGTTTTCGACCCGTCGCTCATTGACGCGGCGGAACTCGGGTTAAGCTGTGACACCGACATGGCTTCGCGGGTAACAGAACTTGATCCGTATACATTTTTAACAAATTCTGATGCGCATTCCTTAGGAAAAATCGGCAGAGAATATAATGAAATGCTTCTTAAAGAAGCGAATTTCACGGAATTTTCGCTGGCTTTAAAAGGGAAGGACGGAAGAAAAATCACGGCGAATTACGGGCTGAACCCGAAGCTCGGGAAGTATTACCGGACGGCTTGCGACCGCTGCGGCAGCCCGGTTGAAAAAGGAGCTTCCGCATGTCCGGAGTGCGGGGGGAAAACAATGACAAAAGGGGTCAGTGAACGGCTGGAGGAACTGAGCGGCCCGAAAAAAAGCCGCGTGCCGCGGCCGCCGTATATTCATCAAATCCCGCTGCAGTTCATTCCCGGGGTCGGGCCGAAAACGTTAGAAAAACTGAAGCGGGCTTTCGGGACGGAGATGGCGATTCTTCATCAGGCGCAAGAAGAGGAATTGGCGCGTGTCGTCCAGCCTAAAATAGCGGCTGTCATTCATAAAGCGCGCACCGGGCAGCTTGTCCTTGAGGCCGGGGGCGGAGGGACGTACGGCAGAATCAAGCCGTAAAAGCCGGTTTTTAACGGAGCTCCTCCTGCACCTTCTTTTTCGTGCGGACAAACGCAATCAATTCGATGATTTCATCCTGATTCAGCGGCTGTCCGTCAACGGTCAGTGTGCCGCGGCCTTGTGCGGCGTTTGTTAATTCGATGGTCTGGGCAAACGGCTCCGCCTTTTTTTCAGTGCGCCCGAGTAAATCGTCGCACGTCGTGTCAAACAGATCGGCAAGCGTGCCCAGCGCCTCGAATGACGGACGCCGGTATCCTGATTCATACCCGGCGTACGTGCTTTTGGCGATGCCGAGACGGTCAGCCGTATATTGAAGAGACCAATTTTTCTTTTTTCTCAGTTCAGTTAAACGATCTAAATTCATATTCAAAACCGCTCCTTTTCACTTGAGCAAATTATATCATATCGATATGCAAAAGTGTACGCGAATTGAATAATAATCACTTGATTAATTTCATTCGTCTGTCTATAATTTGATTAAAAGTATGCGAAAAGCGAATGCTTAACACATCTTGAGAAATGGATGAAGAGGTGCAGGGTATGAAAAAATTATTGCTGTTAACAACCGGAGGAACAATCGCCTCAGTCGAAGGAGAAAACGGGCTTGCACCCGGGGTGAAAGCAGACGAATTGTTAACCTACGTATCAAAACTTGATAACGATTACACGATGGAAACCCATTCGTTAATGAACATCGACAGCACAAATATGCAGCCTGAATACTGGGCCGAAATCGCAAATGCTGTCAAAGAAAAATATGACGCATATGACGGGTTCGTCATTACGCACGGAACAGACACAATGGCCTATACATCAGCGGCACTGTCTTATATGCTTCAGCATGCTGATAAACCGATCGTCATTACGGGTTCGCAAATCCCGATTACATTTCAAAAAACCGATGCCAAAAAAAATATCACGGACGCGATCCGCTTCGCATGTGAAGGGGTGGGCGGCGTATACGTCGTATTTGACGGCAGAGTCATTCAAGGCACACGCGCCATTAAATTAAGAACGAAAAGCTATGATGCATTTGAGAGCATTAACTATCCGTATATCGCGTTTATTACCGAAAACGGAATTGAATACAACAAACAAGTGCACATGCCAAAAGACGATGCTTTTACGGTCAATACTTCACTTTGCACGGACGTGTGCCTGCTCAAGCTACACCCGGGGCTGAAACCGGAAATGTTTGACGCATTAAAGGGCATGTACAAAGGAATCGTCATTGAAAGCTACGGCAGCGGCGGCGTGCCGTTTGAAGGAAGAGACATTCTCGCCAAAGTCAATGAAATGATTGAAAGCGGCATTGTCGTCGTCATTACGACACAATGTCTTGAAGAAGGAGAGGACATGAGCGTCTATGAAGTCGGCCGAAGAGTCAATCAAGATCTCATTATCCGCTCCAGAAATATGAACACGGAAGCCATCGTGCCGAAATTAATGTGGGCGCTCGGCCAGTCTCACAACTTGGCTGAAGTCAAAAACATTATGGAGACACCGATCGCAGACGACGTTGTACTGTAAAAACATGACTACCACAAAGAGAAAGTAGGGTTTTAGCATGACAAACGCGCAAAAAGAATATCGTCAGGAAAAAGATTTCCTCGGAGAAAAACAAATTGAAGCTGATGTGTATTACGGAATACAAACGCTGCGCGCGAAAGAAAACTTTCCGATTACCGGCTACCGCATCCACGAAGAAATGATTAATGCGCTCGCCATCGTCAAAAAAGCGGCGGCGCTTGCCAACATGGATGTAAAACGGCTGTATGAAGGAATCGGAAATGCGATTGTACAGGCCGCAGATGAAATTCTTGAGGGAAAATGGCATGACCAATTTATCGTCGATCCGATCCAAGGGGGAGCCGGAACGTCCATGAACATGAATGCCAACGAAGTAATCGGCAACAGGGCTCTTGAAATCATGGGGCATAAAAAAGGTGAATACATTCACCTCAGCCCGAACACACACGTCAACATGTCACAATCGACGAACGACGTGTTCCCGACGGCAATCCATATTTCAACCTTGAAACTTTTGGATAAGCTCCTTGATACGATGGCGCATATGCTCAGTGTCTTTAAAGATAAAGCGAAACAATTTGATTCTGTCATTAAAATGGGGCGCACACACCTTCAGGACGCTGTGCCGATCCGTCTCGGACAGGAATTTGAAGCATACAGCCGCGTGCTTGAGCGTGACATAAAGCGAATTAAACAATCCCGCCAGCATCTGTATGAAGTAAACATGGGGGCAACGGCCGTAGGTACGGGACTTAACGCCGATCCGCGCTACATAGAACAGGTTGTGAAGCACCTGGCTGACATCAGCGGACTGCCGCTTGTCGGCGCCGGCCATTTGGTTGACGCCACACAAAACACTGATGCGTATACGGAAGTTTCAGCCGCGTTGAAAGTATGCATGATGAACATGTCTAAAATCGCCAACGATCTGCGCTTAATGGCTTCAGGTCCGCGCGCGGGACTTGCGGAAATTTCACTGCCCGCCCGTCAGCCGGGATCATCCATTATGCCTGGGAAAGTCAACCCTGTAATGGCAGAGCTGATCAACCAAATCGCCTTCCAGGTCATCGGGAATGACAATACGATCTGCCTCGCTTCAGAAGCGGGCCAGCTGGAGCTTAACGTAATGGAGCCGGTACTCGTATTTAACCTGCTTCAATCCATCAGCATCATGAATAACGGGTTCCGTTCATTTACCGATCATTGTCTGGCGGGAATTGAAGCCAACGAAAAACGTCTGAAGCAATACGTGGAAAAAAGCGTCGGCGTCATTACAGCGGTCAATCCGCACCTCGGGTATGAAGCGGCTGCGCGAATTGCCCGTGAAGCAATCATGACGGGGCAATCTGTAAGAGATCTTTGTCTTCAAAATGATGTACTGACAGAAGAAGAATTGGATATCATTTTGAATCCATATGAAATGACAAAACCGGGGATTGCCGGAAAAGATCTATTAGAAAAATAAATTTTAAAGCAACAACAGCCGCCTTTTCACGTTTTTTAGTGAATAGGCGGTTGCCATACAAAGGGATGAGGCAGTATAGTATAATTTGTTATATCATTTGATGAAAGCGTTTTAGCTTTTTTCTTCTAGGGGGATTTTCTTGTGAAAGAGGCCAGATTGCCAAATTTATTGGAAATTATTATCTTATTATTCGGGTTTTTAGCACTTGTCTTATCGTTCACAGTGTTTTTAGACCTGCCGATCCAGCTAGCTCTATTAATATCCTGGTTTTTCGCTATTATTCTCGGAGTCAGGCTGGGATATTCATATAAAGACTTGCAGGCTTCGATTGTCACCGGCATATCAAACGGTCTTGAAGCGGTATTGATTCTCGTTTCGGTCGGTGCGCTCATCGGGACATGGATTGCCGGCGGCGTTGTACCGACGTTAATTTATTATGGTTTAGAGTTTATTAATCCTCATATTTTCCTTCTGGCCACACTGGTTATTTGTTCCGTTATGTCCGTTGCGACCGGAACGTCGTGGGGAACCGTGGGGACCGCGGGGATCGCCATGATTGCCATCGGAGAAGGAATGGGTATACCGCTTCCGATCGTGGCGGGAGCCGTTTTGTCCGGCGCTTACTTCGGAGACAAGCTTTCACCGCTGTCTGACAGTACGGTGCTTGCCTCCACGCTTTCTAAGGTGGATGTGCTGTCACACGTCAGAGCGATGATGTTTCTGTCAATTCCGTCCTATATTATTACGGCCATTCTGTTTACCGTAACGGGATTTATATACGGCGGAAAAAATATTGATCTTGGCAAAGTGGAATTTTTAAAATCTTCATTGCAGAAAACGTTTGACATTCATATATGGATGCTCATTCCGGCTGTTGTCGTCGTTGTCCTTCTGATTTTGAAAAAGCCGTCTATGCCCGTTATTATCATCGGTGCTTTGCTTGGCGCAATCTGGGCTTCCGTCTTTCAGGGAATGAATTTTGCCAGTGCCATCGCGACTGCTTATAATGGTTTTTCCATTAAAACGGATGTCGAATTTTTAAACGGCCTGTTAAACCGCGGAGGCATTACCGGTATGCTGGATACGTTAGTCGTTATCCTGTTCGGTCTCGGTTTTGGAGGAATTCTTGAGAAGCTCGGCGTATTAAAAGTGATTGTCTCAACTTTTGAGAAAAAGCTGACCACACCGGGAAATGTGACGCTTTCGACATTGATCGTCGCCCTTTTAGGAAACATTTTCGGCTGTGCGATGTACGTGTCATTGATCCTGACGCCGAAAATCATGGAGAACAGTTATGATAAACTGAAACTTGACAGAAGAGTTTTATCCCGGAACGCAGAGGTGGGCGGCACGCTTACTTCAGGGATGGTGCCGTGGTCTGATAACGGCATCTATATGGCCGGCATTCTCGGCGTATCCACATTTTCTTATCTGCCGTTCATGTGGCTCAGTTTTGTATCTATCGGACTGGCAATATTGTACGGGTACACGGGGAAATTCATTTGGTACACGAAAGAAAAATCCTTGCAATCTCAAAAATTGGGTTAGGAGGTTCATTTCATGATTACAAAGCATATGATTCGGACGTTAATGATTGAAACGCCGACTGTTCCCGGAAATCTCGGAAAAGTGGCAACCGCCATCGGAGTGATGGGCGGAGATATCGGGGAAGTTGAAACCGTTAAAGTCGGCCCGAACTACACAATGCGCAACATCACGGTGCAGGCCGAAAATGAAGAGCAGCTGCAGGAAATCATTCAAGCCATTGAAGCTCTCGGTGAAGGCATCCGGCTTCATACAGTCTCAGATGAAGTGCTCTCTGCTCATGAAGGCGGCAAAATTCAGATGAAAAGCAAAATGCCGATCCGGACACTGGCTGAGCTTGGCCGTGTTTATACGCCGGGTGTCGCCGATGTGTGCAGACTGATTGAAAACGAGCCTGAAAAAGCGTCCATCTATACGACAATCAGCAATTCTGTCGCCATTGTCACCGACGGAACGGCGATTCTCGGTCTCGGCAATATCGGCTCTGTCGCCGGAATGCCCGTAATGGAAGGGAAAGCCGCGCTTTTTGACCAGCTGGCGGGTATCAGCGGAATTCCGATTTTGCTCGATACCTCTGATCCGGAAGAAATCATTCGCACGGTAAAACATATTTCTCCGGGGTTCAGCGGAATTCTGCTTGAAGATATCGGTTCGCCCCACTGCTTTGACATTGAAGACCGCCTGAAAGAAGAACTGGACATTCCGGTTATGCACGATGACCAGCACGGCACGGCGGTCGTCACGCTCGCCGCCGCCATTTCCGCTTGTAAAAGCGCCGGCCTTGATTTAAAAGAAGCGAAGGTCGGTCAGATCGGTCTCGGCGCGGCAGGCGTCGCCATCTGCCGCATGTTTATGGCATACGGAGTCAAAGCGGTCTGCGGAACGGACAAGTCAGAAGACGCAATGAACCGCCTCGCTCAGTACGGAGGTCAGCCGCTTGGAAGCATCAAAGAATTAATGGACACGTGTGACATTGTGATCAGCACCACAGGAGTTCCGGGTCTCATTAAAAAAGAGGATGTCAGAAAAGGACACGTCATTCTGGCTTTATCTAATCCGAAGCCGGAGATTGAACCGGAAGAGGCATTACAAGCCGGGGCCGCTTATGCAGCTGACGGCCGTTCGGTCAATAATGTTCTCGGCTTCCCGGGGATTTTCCGCGGCGCGCTGAACGCCAAAAGCAAGAAAATCGACCATGAAATGCTTGTGGCGGCCGCAGAAGCCATCGCCTCTTGCACGAAACACGGCGATCTCGTGCCTCAGCCTTTGGATGCGGACGTGCATCAAGCCGTATCAGCAGCCGTAGAACGGGCCGCGGCAGGGAAATAAACAACTCTTACAGTACCGGACATGTGCCGGTGCTGTTTTTTTATCATGAATAGGAAGCGGAATTCTTAGGCAGGCTAACAGATAGCAAAAGACGGAATAAAGAGGTGTCGATGTGGATTATTTTCCGCTGATCCATACAAATATTTGGGATGCTGTGATCGGCGTGCCGGTCGTCTTATGCGTCACACAGCTGATCAAAGTGTTCTGCCGGGTTCCGGGCATATTCGTTCCCACGATTGCCCTTGCTGCCGGAAATGTTGTGTCTATCGTTTTCGGTCATCATGAACACGTGTATGCGGGGATTTTTATGGGGTTTTTTTACGGATACGCCGCAATGGGGAGCTATTCATCTGCCAAAACGTCTCTGCGCGCTTACCGGTCGAAACATGAGCCGTATTCATGAACACATCTGGATTTTTTTGTTATGATAAAGAAAAGGGAAAAAGGAGCGGTTGGCACATGGCGAAGAGCAAAACGAAAAAAATGCGCGAGCATCTCAAAAGAAACGGGATGCGTGACGCAGTCCTGTCAAGGGGGACGGCGCCGTCTTTCAGCACCCATGAAAGAGTGACGAAAACCAAAAAAGACAGGCTTGAAAGAATAAAGCATAAAAAAAGGAACCCCTATGATCACCGGAGTGATGACGGGGGTTCTTTTTTTATGCCCGAATCTCGCGCCTTTCTATGATTTCTCTGTCATGTTTTCTCTTTTCTTTCATACAATCTACTAAATCAAGTCAATAGATTAGCGGGAGGAAAGCGGTATGAGAAAACAATCGTACAAAGAACTGTTTTTTCGCCATGTAAAGGATCATCTGTCACTTTATATATTTGTGTTCGTCTTGTTTTTAATGGGGGTCATTTTCGGGGCGATTATCGTCAACAGCATGACCATCACGCAGAAAGAAGATTTGTATTACTATTTAAGCAAGTTTTTCGGACAGCTGTCTGACGGAAAACATGCCGGCGCTTCAGAAATGTTTTGGCAGGCCGTCTTTCATGATGTGAAATATTTGGGGCTGATGTGGATTCTCGGTATTTCCGTGATCGGTCTTCCGGTTATTTTCATTATGGTGTTCTTAAAAGGAATCGTCGTCGGCTTCACGGTCGGTTTTTTAGTGAATCAAATGGGGATGAACGGGTTTTTCCTGTCATTTATTTCGGTTCTGCCGCAAAACATCGTTCTCATTCCGGCGTATCTTATCATGGGGACATGCTCCATCGCTTTTTCACTGAAACTGATCCGGCAGCTGTTTGTCAAACGCAGCCTTCATGACGCGCCGATCCAATGGTTCGGACGTTACGCCTTCGTGCTGATTCTCATCGTTTTCTTCTCGGTCATCGCCTCGCTGCTCGAGGCGTACGTGTCTCCGCTGTTTATGGAAAAGCTGTCATCACGCATATTTTAGAATGATTATCACAAAATAATACTTTTATTTATCAGTTTATAATAATTATAGTTGGAACTCTGCGCGTATTTTGTTATAATGAGTCATGGAATGCGGCGTAGGAGGGAAAGACATGGAAAACCGTATTGATCGAATTAAAAAGCAGCTGCACTCGTCAAGCTACAAGCTTACGCCACAGCGGGAAGCAACGGTAAGAGTGCTGCTTGAAAACGAAGAAGACCATTTAAGCGCAGAAGATGTATACCTCCTCGTAAAAGAGAAATCTCCTGAAATTGGTCTCGCTACAGTATACCGTACATTAGAATTATTAACAGAATTAAAAGTCGTTGATAAAATTAACTTCGGGGACGGCGTATCCCGCTACGACCTTCGCAAAGAAGGCGCGGCTCACTTTCATCACCATTTGGTGTGTATGGAGTGCGGAGCCGTCGATGAAATTGAAGAAGATCTGCTTGAAGACGTTGAAGAAGTGATTGAACGTGATTGGAAATTTAAAATTAAAGATCATAGATTGACTTTTCACGGAATCTGCCACCGCTGCCGCGGGGATGAAACAGAGTAAAAGCCTACGAACCTTTTCTGCCAGGAAAGGGTTTTTTGCTGTTTTTATGTATAAAAGCCTTTGAAATTGGCATAAGGTGTACTAACAGCCGCCAAAAGAAAGGGTCGATCGAAAGATGGGCAGATTCCTAAAAACAGCCGCGGATACGATCAAAGTGTTTATTCTGTTCACAGGTTTTACCGCGCTGTTCTATTATGCTATGATATGGGTGAATTCAGAGTATGAAAACTATCATCGGTACGATAAACCGGAAGGCTCCGCCGTCAAAGTGGCCAAAACGGAACAAGAGGATAAAGACGGCTGGTTCGGCCGATTGATCTTTTTTTACCAAAACGGGGAGTAGATCAAGAGTGAAGGATCAAATTAAGGATTTCATCCATTATGTGAGGGTTGAAAGAGGGCTGTCCCAAAATACGATGATGTCCTATGAGCGTGATCTGAAAAGTTATTCTCTCTTCTTAACTGAAAGCCTTCAGATCACTTCATGGAATGATGTGACCCGTCTTCATATTATTCAATATTTAAAGCATATAAAGGACTCCGGGAAATCCGGCAAGACGTCTGCGAGGCATTTGGCGTCGATCCGGTCTTTTCATCAATTTCTGTTAAGGGAAAAAGCCGCGGATAAAGATCCTTCGGTACATATTGAAACACAAAAAACAGAGCGGACGCTTCCGAAAGTATTGGCGCTTCACGAAGTTGAGCGGTTATTGGACACGCCTAAGCTTGACAGCCCGTTCGGTCTCAGGGATAAAGCCATGCTTGAACTGCTGTACGCAACCGGCATCAGGGTCAGCGAGATGATCGAGCTGAAATTATCCGACGTCCATTTGACGATGGGATTTGTCCGCTGCTTCGGAAAAGGGCGGAAAGAGCGGATTGTGCCGATTGGTGAAGCCGCTTCTCATGCGATAGAAGCATACATTGAAAAAGCCAGAGGGAAATTATTAAAGAAAAACGTAACCGAAGCGCTTTTTCTGAATCATCACGGCAGGCAGATCAGCCGTCAGGGATTCTGGAAAAACCTAAAAAAAATCGCACTTGAAGCGGGGATTAAAAAAGAGCTGACACCGCACACGCTCCGGCACTCCTTTGCAACGCACCTGCTCGAAAACGGGGCGGATCTGCGCGCCGTGCAGGAGATGCTCGGACATGCCGATATTTCCACCACGCAAATTTATACGCATGTGACGAAAACAAGGCTGAAGGACGTGTACAAACAGTATCATCCGCGCGCTTAGGAGCCGCTGCCAGAGGGGCCGCGGCTTTTTTGCCGGATTGGCGGAATACAGAGAAGGTTCTAATTATTTGAATCGGCATTGTCAACAAGAATGTAAACGGTTTATACTTGAGTTGTCTGACCTCTGTAAGCTACAATGGACAGATGGAAGAAAAGGAGGCTTTTATGATGTCTGAATACAAATATAACCGGGTATTTTTGATCGTAATGGATTCTGTCGGAATCGGTGAAGCGCCGGACGCCGCCGATTTTAATGATATAGGCGCAAATACGCTCGGACACATCGCAGAGCACATGAACGGCTTACATATGCCCCATTTGGCGCAGCTCGGTCTCGGACTGATCGGAGACATTAAGGGCGTGGAAAAAACGGAGCACCCTCTTGCGTACTACGGAAAAATGCAGGAGGCGTCAAACGGGAAAGATACGATGACGGGGCACTGGGAGATTATGGGCCTCTACATTGAAAAACCGTTTAAAGTGTTCCCGGAAGGATTTCCGGATGAACTTCTTCAGGAACTTGAGCGGCGTTCAGGACGGAAAATCATCGGAAATAAGCCGGCTTCAGGCACGGCGATTCTGGACGAGCTCGGAAAAGAACATATGGAAACGGGTGCGCTGATCGTTTATACATCAGCAGATTCCGTACTGCAGATTGCGGCTCACGAAGATGTCGTTCCGCTTGACGAACTGTACAGCATCTGTGAAACGGCCAGAGAACTGACGCTTGATCCGAAATACATGGTCGGCCGGATTATCGCAAGACCGTTCGTCGGAGAACCGGGCAGCTTCAAACGCACGCCGAACCGTCATGATTATGCGCTCAAACCGTTCGGCCGCACGGTAATGAACGGAATGAAAGACAGCGGATTAGACGTCATTTCCATCGGCAAAATTTCTGATATTTATGACGGAGAAGGCATTACATCTTCCCGCCGCACGGTATCTAATATGGATGGCATGGACAAAGTGATTGAAACGCTCGGTGAAGAGTTCACGGGCCTGAGCTTTGCCAACCTCGTTGATTTTGACGCGCTGTATGGACACCGCCGCGATCCAGAAGGGTACGGAAAAGCGCTCGAGGAATTCGACGCGAGGCTTCCGGAAGTGTTTGAGAAAATGAAAGAAGACGATCTGCTTATCATCACTGCGGATCACGGCAATGATCCTGTCCATCACGGCACGGATCACACGCGGGAGTATGTGCCGCTTCTTGTGTACAGCAAAAAGCACAAACACACTGAACAGCTGCCGCTTGCGGATACATTTGCCGATATCGGCGCAACCATTGCGGATAATTTCAAAACGGAAAAGCCGAAATACGGAAAAAGCTTTTTATCAAGATTACAGTAGGGGGACTTTTTTTGAAACAAAAGATCGAACGTGCTGCTGCATTTATTAAAGAACACGTGAAAGAAACACCAAAGATCGGTCTGATTTTAGGGTCAGGGCTCGGCGTATTGGCCGATGAAATTGAAGGAGCTGTCAAGCTTACATATGAAACGATCCCTGATTTTCCGGTCTCAACGGTAGAAGGCCATGCCGGCCAGCTTGTGATGGGAACGCTTGAAGGTGTGCAGGTCATCGCGATGCAGGGCCGCTTTCATTACTATGAAGGCTACTCAATGGATCAGGTCACATTTCCCGTCCGCGTGATGAAGGCGCTCGGCGTTGAATCTCTCGTCGTGACGAATGCAGCCGGCGGTATCAACACTGAATTCCGCGCCGGCGATCTGATGATTATTACAGACCACATCAACTTTACGGGCACCAACCCGTTAATCGGGCCGAACGAAGCTGAATTCGGACCGAGATTCCCGGACATGTCAGAAGCCTATGACAAAGAGCTGTCAGGCTTGGCTGAAAAAACGGCCGATGAGCTAGGCATTCCTGTTCAAAAAGGAGTGTATACAGCTGTTACGGGGCCGTCTTACGAAACGCCTGCTGAGGTTCGGTTTTTAAGAACGATGGGTTCTGACGCTGTCGGCATGTCGACCGTGCCGGAAGTCATCGTCGCCAACCACGCGGGGATGCGCGTGCTCGGCATCTCATGCATTTCCAACGCGGCGGCAGGTATTCTTGACCAGCCGTTATCCCATGAAGAAGTAATGGAAATGACGGAAAAAGTAAAAGGCGGCTTTTTGAAGCTTGTAAAAGCCGTAGTCGCACGATCTCAAAAATAAGTCAGCATAAGTCAGCTGTTTCTTCGGAAGCAGCTGTTTTTTTGTGCCCTCAACACGAAACATTTTCCAGATGAGGCGTATAAAACCACCGGATTTGGAAAAAATAAAAAGGATTATGAAATGGAGGGCTTTGGAGATGAAACGTCTTATATCCACTTTGTTGATTGGCATTTTATTAACGGCATCAGCACCGTCCGCTTTTGCAAAGCCGGACGGAAAACATACATCGGAGCTCGCTCATGAAGCCAAAAGCGCCGTGCTGATTGAACGCGATACGGGAAGCATTCTTTATAACAAGAACAGCCGGGAGCGTCTGGCGCCGGCAAGCATGACAAAAATCATGACCATGCTTTTAATCATGGAAGCGCTTGACAAAGGGAAAATAAAGATGGGCGATAAAGTCAGGACGAGTGAACATGCCGCGTCCATGGGCGGATCACAGATTTTCCTTGAACCCGGAGAAGAAATGACGGTAAAAGAAATGCTCAAAGGAATTGCGATAGCTTCCGGAAATGACGCATCTGTCGCAATGGCGGAGTATATTGCCGGTTCAGAAGAGGATTTCGTCAGCCGGATGAACAAAAAAGCAAAAGAATTGGGATTGAAAGATACCTCCTTCAAAAACCCGACGGGACTGCCTGAAAAAGACCATTACAGCTCTGCTTATGACATGGCGAAAATGGCGAAGGAATTATTAAAGTATGATAAAATCACTCAATTTACGGGAACGTATGAGGATTATTTAAGAGAAAATACAGACAAAAAGTTCTGGCTCGTCAATACAAACCGGCTGATCAAATTTTATCCGGGTGTAGACGGCGTGAAGACGGGCTTTACAGGCGAAGCAAAGTATTGTTTAACCGCCACCGCTAAAAAAGGAAATATGAGGGTCATTGCTGTCGTTTTCGGAGCCAGCACTCCGAAAGAAAGAAATGCCCAAGTGACCAAAATGCTTGATTACGCCTTCAGCCAGTTCAAAACACACCCGCTGTACAAACGGGATCAAATCGTCGGAACGGTAAAAGTGATAAAAGGAAAAAAGAAACTGATCAAGCTGACCACGTCTGAGCCGATTTCTCTTCTGGCCAAAAAGGGAGAGAACATGGACAAAGTAAAAAAAGAAGTGAAAATCAACGGCAATGTAACGGCTCCGGTTAAAAAAGGAGAGGTGCTCGGCAGCCTCGTTCTGAAAAAAGACGGAAAGGTGCTCGTTGAAAGCCCGGTCACGGCAAAAGACGACATGGAAAAAGCGGGTTTTCTCACTTTTCTGAAGCGCACGATGGGAGATTGGACAAAATTTAAATAATCGTGGCGAACGGGCACTAGTTTTGTCATAGTGAAGGAATTGCTTTCCCGAAAATCGAAACACTCATTATCCGATCATATCAAGGAGGAATGAGCATGAGCCTTGGAATTGACTTTCATGTCAAAGAATCCGTGCTTTGTATTCGATTAACAGGTGAACTCGACCATCATACGGCAGAATCATTAAAACAAAAGGTTACTGAATCGCTGGAGGCTGACGGCATCCGTCACATCGTGCTGAACCTTGAAGATCTTACCTTCATGGACAGCTCCGGCCTCGGCGTGATTTTAGGGCGTTATAAACAAATTAAACAGCTCGGCGGAGAAATGGTCGTGTGCGCGATTTCACCCGCGGTGAGGCGTCTGTTTGACATGTCCGGCCTGTTTAAAATCATCAGGTTCGAACAATCAGAACAAAAAGCGCTTTTAACGTTGGGGGTGGCATCATGAAAAACGAGATGCATCTTGAATTTTCAGCCCTCAGTCAGAACGAATCGTTTGCGCGCGTAACAGTTGCTTCTTTTATCGCACAGCTCGACCCGACGATGGATGAGCTGACGGAAATCAAGACCGTCGTATCAGAAGCGGTAACAAACGCAATCATCCACGGCTATGAAGAAAACTGCGACGGAAAGGTGTACATCTCCGTTACGCTGGAGGATCATGTCGTCTATCTGACCATACGTGATGAAGGTCTCGGGATCACGGATCTTGAGGAAGCGCGCCAGCCGCTCTTTACGACAAAACCCGAGCTTGAGCGCTCCGGAATGGGCTTTACCATTATGGAAAACTTCATGGATGATGTCACGATTGACTCCTCGCCGGAGATGGGAACGACGATACGCTTAACAAAACACCTATCAAAAAGCAAAGCGCTTTGTAATTAAGGAGATTTGTTATGGATGTGGAGGTTAAGAAAAACAGCAAAAACGCGCAGCTCAAGGACCATGAAGTCAAAGAATTAATCAAAAAGAGCCAAGAGGGCGACCAGCAGGCAAGAGACCTCCTCATAGAAAAAAACATGCGTCTTGTGTGGTCCGTCGTTCAAAGGTTCTTAAACAGAGGCTATGAGCCGGACGATCTGTTTCAGATCGGCTGTATCGGATTGTTAAAATCCGTTGATAAATTCGATTTGTCCTATGATGTCCGTTTTTCAACTTATGCCGTGCCGATGATTATCGGAGAAATCCAGCGCTTCATCCGCGATGACGGAACCGTCAAAGTATCAAGGTCTTTAAAAGAGCTCGGCAATAAAATACGCCGGGCGAAAGATGAACTGTCAAAAACATACGGAAGAGTGCCGACCGTCCAGGAAATCGCGGATCATTTAGAAATTGATGCGGAGGATGTGGTGCTTGCGCAGGAAGCGGTGCGGGCGCCTTCATCCATTCATGAGACCGTGTATGAAAATGACGGAGACCCGATCACCCTGCTTGATCAGATCGCCGATCATTCAGAAGAGAAGTGGTTTGACAAAATCGCTCTCAAGGAAGCGATCAGTGATTTGGAAGAACGGGAAAAACTCATTGTCTATCTGAGATATTATAAAGATCAGACACAGTCGGAAGTAGCCGAACGGCTCGGGATTTCCCAAGTCCAGGTATCGAGGCTGGAGAAAAAAATATTAAAGCAGATTAAAGTGCAGATGGATCATACGGAAAGCTGACCTTTTACGGGCCGGCTTTTTTTATTTGTGCATCGGTGGTAATTTATGGTCTTTTGCCGCTGATGAATGAGAACAAAAGTGAACCGCATACTACATATATAACCACCCGAAAGATGGTGATGCAAGATGGAAAGACGAATATTTCTCAGACTTCGCCACCGCGTGAAGGCTCATACCGGAGATATCATCACAATCGGCGACGCCGCGCAGATCGCGGGACAGCAAAAGCTGAAAAAAAAACTGTCGGCACTGCCGCTGTATAAGGTCACGAAAAAAGACAAAAATATCGTCGTGCTTGACATTATAAAAGTGCTGAAAACCATTCATACCGCTTTTCCCGCGCTTGATGTACAGACCGTCGGCGGCGCTGTAACGATAGTGGAAATCCATTACCAAAAAAAGCAGCTGTCAGCCGTTTTGTTCGTCGGTGTCTGGCTCCTGCTTTTTATCGGTTCATGTCTTGCCATTATGAATTTTCATGAAGATGTCAGTATGAGAGAAGTTCATATCGCCTTATATGAAATCATAACGGGCGAACGGAATGAATACCCGTATCTGCTTCAGATTCCGTACAGCATCGGCCTCGGTCTCGGTATGATCGTCTTTTTTAATCACATCTTCAAAAAACGCCTGAATGAAGAGCCAAGCCCGCTGGAAGTCGAGATGTTTAATTATCAGCTTGATCTCGATCATTATGTCGCAATGCACGAAAATGAAGAGACGATGAAAGATCTGCATGATCGTTAGCATTCTTTTCGTTATGTTTGTCGGGCTTGGCGGAGGGCTGACCGTGGGAGCGGGCTTTGTGGCTTTTTTAACCGTTATGGGAATCGTCCCCCGCCTTATGCAGCTGACAAAAACAATGCGCTTTGTACAGGCCTACGAAGGAGCTGTTATTTCAGGAGCTGTGTTCGGCGGCTGGGAAACCTTAAATATGAATCATTTTTTTTTATCTGAATGGCTGGCCGTTCCGGTCGGGCTTTTGGCCGGCATGTTTGTCGGCATGCTGGCCGCCGCGCTTACAGAAGTGCTGAATGTGCTTCCCATTCTTGCCAAACGGATCGGCTTCGGCAGCAAAATCATCATATTGCTGATGGCTATTGTGTTCGGCAAAATAGCCGGCTCTTTATTTCATTGGCTGTATTTTATCCATCATTCATAAGGAGGAACCGACATGACAAACTTAAAAGAAAATTACAAAACAAAAGTGAAAGACTATCAGCCGAAACCGCCATATGTTTGGAATTGCGTCAAAGCCTTTCTGATCGGCGGTTTGATCTGTCTGATCGGGCAGGCTCTTCAAGACTTTTACATCCACTTTTTTAATTTTAATGAAAAAACAGCGGGCAACCCGACGGCCGCCACTCTTATTTTAATTTCCGCCCTTTTGACCGGATTCGGCATTTATGACAGACTTGGGCAGTTTGCCGGAGCGGGTTCAGCCGTGCCGGTGACGGGTTTTGCAAACAGTATGACAAGCGCCGCTCTCGAACACAGAAGTGAAGGACTCGTGCTCGGGGTAGCGACAAACATGTTTAAATTGGCGGGAAACGTCATTGTATTCGGCGTCGTGGCAGCCTATATCGTAGGCCTGATACGGTTTGCTTGTGAAAAACTGTTTTCGTAGGAGGAGAAAAAATGAAATTGACCGGAAAGCAAACCTGGGTGTTTGAAAACCCGTTATTTGTAAATGCGGCGGGGACGGCAGCCGGACCGAAAGAAAAAGACGGCCCGCTCGGTTCGCTGTTTGATAAGACATACGATGAAATGCATTGCAATCAGAAAAACTGGGAAATGGCGGAACGTCAGTTAATGGAAGATGCCATCAACTCCGCTTTGCAAAAACAGAATTTGAAAAAGAGCGATATTGATTTGTTACTCGCGGGGGATCTTTTAAATCAAAATGTGACCGCCAACTACGTCGCCAGACATCTGAAAATTCCGTTCCTCTGTCTGTTCGGCGCCTGTTCGACATCAATGGAAACGATTGCCGTCGCATCCGCGCTCATTGACGGCGGTTTTGCGAACCGGGCGATCGCAGCCACGAGCAGCCATAACGCGACGGCAGAACGGCAATTCCGCAATCCGACGGAGTATGGCGGGCAAAAACCGGATACCGCCACTTCAACGGTCACGGGGGGCGGGGCGGTCATCATCAGCCAAAACCCTTCTGACATCAAGATTACAAGCGCAACAGTGGGAAAAGTAAGCGACCTCGGAATAACAGATCCGTTCGATATGGGATCCGCCATGGCGCCCGCTGCCGCCGACACAATCAAACAGCACCTGCAGGACTTAAACCGCACGGCGGATGATTATGATCTGATTTTAACGGGAGACCTTTCAGGCGTCGGCTCGCCGATCGTGAAAGATTTGCTCAAAGAAGAAGGCTATCCCGTGGGAACGAAACACGATGACTGCGGTCTTCTCATCTATACGCCGGACCAGCAGGTGTTTGCGGGCGGAAGCGGCTGCGCCTGCTCCGCGCTTGTTACGTACACACATATTTTTAATCAATTAAAAGCGGGGACTCTAAACAGGGTACTCGTTGTCGCGACAGGAGCGCTTTTGAGTCCGACAATGATCCAGCAGAAGGAAACCATTCCGACCATCGCGCACGGTGTGGTATTTGAGCGGGCGGGAGGTGCATCATAAATGGAATATCTGTTGGCTTTTGTTTGCGGGGGAATCATATGCATTATCGGTCAGCTGCTGCTTGACATTTTTAAACTGACACCCGCCCATGTGATGACAACTTTTGTCGTCATCGGCGCCTTGTTAGATGGGTTCGGAATTTATGATAAATTTATCGAATTCGCAGGCGCGGGCGCGACGGTTCCCATCGTCAGCTTCGGTCACAGCTTATTGCACGGCGCCATGCATCAAGCTCACGAGCATGGATTTATCGGGATCGCCATGGGGATTTTTGAACTTACTTCCGCCGGTATATCTTCAGCGATTTTATTCGCATTTCTTGTAGCCGTTATTTTTAAACCGAAAGGATAATGCCTGATGACGAAACGGAAGGTCATTCTTGTGACAGACGGGGACGTATACGCCGCAAAAACAATTGAATACGCCGCGGAAAAAGCAGGCGGACGGTGTATTTCCCAATCAAAGGGCAATCCGTCAACAAGAAGCGGCCCCGAACTTGTTCAGCTGATTAAAGCCGCGCCGAATGACCCGGTGTTTGTCATGTTTGACGATTCAGGCCTGCAAGGGGAAGGGCCGGGCGAAACGGCGCTGAAATATGTCGCCTCACATCAGGACATTGAAGTGCTGGGGGTGATTGCGGTCGCTTCTAAGACCCATCAGGCTGAATGGACGAAAGTCGATGTCTCCATTGACCGTGATGGAGAAGTGACGGAGTTTGGCGTCGATAAAACCGGAATGAGAGAAATGGACGAGCACAGAATGAACGGAGATACGGTGTATTGTCTGGATAAATTGGACGTTCCCCTCATTGTGGGCATCGGCGACATAGGTAAGATGGGAAGAAAAGATGACATATCCAAAGGCTCGCCGATCACGATGAAGGCGGTCGAATTCATTTTAGAAAGGAGCGAAAGCCATGCCGGAAAAACCGGAAAACATGATCAAGGTGTACCGGGATCCTAGAAAAAATGAACAATTTTTTAAAGACCGCGTCGGTATGGGAACGAGCTATGATGTCGGCGTCCGCAAAGTTCGAGTATTAGACCGGGAAGTCCAGATTTACTTTGTCAACGGATTAACCGATACTTTGTTTATCATTCATTTAATGGAACAGCTCGTCGACGTCAATAATTATGACGAGAATGCGGATGAAGCGATTGACGTTGTTGAAAACAGGCTTGTCAATCAGCAGGTTCAAAAAGTCAAAACGCTCGACGAAGCAACGGATCAAGTGCTTTCCGGACTTGTGGCGGTTATCGTTGAAGACGCGGGCTTCGCCTTTATCGTTGACGTCAGAAGTTATCCCGGACGCACACCTGAAGAACCGGATACGGAAAAGGTCGTCCGCGGTGCAAGAGACGGTTTTATCGAAAATATCGTCATTAATACAGCATTGATCAGAAGACGAATCAGGGACGAAAGGCTCCGCGTCAAAATTACGAAAGTCGGCGAGCGCTCTAAGACCGATCTTGCGATTGTGTATATAGAAGACATCGCGGACCCGGACCTTGTCAGCATCGTCGAAAACGAAGTGAATGCGATTGACATTGACGGATTGACGATGGCTGATAAAACGGTGGAGGAATTCATCGTCAAACAAGGCTACAATCCGTTTCCGATGGTCAGATACACAGAGCGGCCGGATGTGGCAGCCAATCACATTTTGGAAGGGCACGTCATCATCGTCGTCGATACGTCACCGAGCGTGATCATAACGCCGACAACGATATTTCACCATGTTCAGCATGCGGAAGAATACAGGCAGGCGCCTTCAGTGGGCACATTTTTAAGATGGATCAGGTTTTTCGGTATTATTGCTTCAACCGTTCTGCTTCCGATTTGGTTCCTCTTTGTTCTCGAACCGTCTCTTCTGCCTGAAAGATTGGATTTTATCGGTTTAAATAAAAATACGCACATCCCGATCATTCTGCAAATCTTTTTGGCCGATTTGGGGATTGAGTTTCTCAGGATGGCCGCGATCCATACGCCGACCGCTTTATCCACCGCCATGGGTCTGATTGCGGCGGTGCTGATCGGTCAAATCGCCATAGCGGTGGGGCTGTTTTCAGCAGAAGTGATTCTGTACGTATCGATCGCCGCCATCGGATCATTTACCACACCGAGCTATGAGCTCAGCCTCGCCAATAAAATGATACGCCTCATCTTAATGGTGCTCGTGGCCATTTTCCAAGTGAAAGGCTTTGTGATAGGTTTTACATTGCTGCTGATCATAATGGCGAATATCCGCTCGTTTCACACGCCGTATTTATGGCCGTTTTTACCGTTTAACGGCAAGGCGCTGTGGCAGGTGCTCGTCCGGACGACAGTGCCGGGAGCCAAAGTCAGACCGAGCATTGTTCACCCGAAAGACCGTCAAAGACAGCCAAGCGGTTCATAATCGCATTGAAACCGACAGAAGATTATGATATTGTATGTCTTAACTTATACGGGACTTGTATAAGGACAGCTCAAAAGAAGCTGTCCTTTTCACCCATATGCGGATCAGAAAGAGGGAATGAGCATTGTTCTTACATGGCACAAGCAGACAAAACAAACTAGGTCATTTGGAAATCGGAGGTGTGGACGCGCTGTATTTAGCGGAGCATTACGGCACGCCTCTTTATGTTTACGATGTGGCTTTAATACGTGAGCGCGCTAAAAGCTTTAAACAGGCATTCATTGACGCGGATTTAAAGGCGCAGGTCGCGTACGCGAGCAAGGCGTTTTCTTCTGTTGCGATGATACAGCTCGCTGAGCAGGAGGGGCTCTCACTGGACGTTGTATCCGGCGGAGAGCTGTTTACGGCGGTTGCGGCTGGTTTTCCGGCTGACAGGATTCATTTTCACGGAAATAACAAAAGCGAAGAAGAGTTGAAAATGGCGCTCGATCATCAAATCGGCTGCATCGTCGTTGATAATTTTTATGAAATATCCTTACTTGCGGAACTGTGCCGCAAATCAGGGCGCACAATGGATGTGCTTCTGCGGATCACTCCGGGGGTAGAGGCGCATACGCATGATTATATTACAACGGGACAGGAAGATTCCAAATTCGGTTTTGATCTGCATAACGGGCAAATAGAAAAGGCGATTGAACAAGTATTACAGTCAGACCATATCCGCCTTCTCGGCGTTCACTGCCACATCGGATCGCAAATTTTTGATACGGCGGGCTTTGTGCTGGCCGCAGAAAAAATCTTCGCAAAACTGAATGAATGGAGAGAATCATTCGGCTTTGTCTCTGAAGTGCTGAATTTAGGGGGCGGCTTTGGCATCCGCTACACGGAGGAGGATGAACCCCTTCATCCCGCCGTTTATGTGGAAAAAATTATCGAAGCGGTAAAAGAAAACGCAGCGCTGCACGCTTTTGACATTCCGGAGATCTGGATTGAACCGGGACGCTCGCTCGTCGGAGACGCCGGAACGACGCTTTATACCATCGGTTCGCAAAAAGAAGTGCCCGGCACCCGTAAATATGCAGCGGTTGACGGGGGCATGAGCGATAATATCCGTCCTGCGCTGTATCAGGCGAAATATGAAGCCGTATCGGCAAACAGAATCGGAGAACACCACGATAAAACGGTATCCATTGCGGGTAAGTGCTGTGAAAGCGGTGATATGCTCATTTGGGATATAGATCTTCCGGAAGTGAAAGAAGGCGATCTTCTCGCCGTTTTCTGCACGGGAGCATACGGATACAGCATGGCTAACAACTACAACCGCATTCCGCGTCCCGCCGTCGTTTTTGTGGAAGACGGCGAAGCGCATCTTGTCATTAGAAGGGAAACTTATGAAGACATTGTAAAACTGGATCTGCCGTTTAAGACGGGGGTCAAACAATAAATAAAAAAGAGACCGGAACAATGGCGTCCGGTCTCTTTTTGCATTCAGCTGTTAGAACTTGATCCGCTGTCTCCTGTAAATACAGACACGATCGCATTCCAAATCGAAGCGAAGAAATCAATGACTTTTTGAACAAAGCTTTTGCCTTCATCGGATTGAATGAACTTCGTGATTTTGTCTTTTGCCTTGTCAAGCTGACTGCCGACTTGGCCCCAATCAATCTTGGCGTTTTTCATTTTATTAAACAATGAAACGAGCTGGTCTTTTTGAGCGTCAGTCAGTGTAATGTTAAGGTTTGAAGCCGCATCATCGACCTTTTTCTCGATTCCTTCTTTTGTATCGGGCACACCGTTTTTCGCGAAATCATCTTTAATGTTTGCGATGAGCGCGGAGGCGTTTTTATCCCCGATTTTATCCCCGAGATTTGAAGTGGTGACAAGCTCTTGGTTGGCGACCTGTTTTACATCTTCTGAAATCGCTTTGTCTGATGAGACTTCATATGCCTTGATGATTCCTGTTAATGCTGCGGTGCCTGATACCTCAAACGGCGCCGTCACGTATACTTTCGCATCTTTCACTCCTGCTGTCATCAGGGCGTTCAAGTACATTTCATCCGTGATGGAATCGATATTATGGGTCTTAACGTCAAGCCCGGACCCTTTCTTTGCCACCGTGATGGATGATGAAGAGATGGCTCTTGTGCCGATTTGGGCATTCGATATATATTTTCCCAGATATTCATGTTCTTCTTTATTCGTGACCGTCACTTTTGTCGCGTTATCAGGGACATTTAATTCGTCAAGCACTTTCTGACGGTTTTCGTTTGACAGATCCGCCCCCAGTGTGACGATGACATCTCCGACTGCGGCATCGGCCAGGCTGATTTTCGGTATTGTGCACAATACAACGGCCGCCGCCAGCAATCCAATCCACATTTTTTTCAAAGCGGTTAACCTCCTTCTTTTCACAAATGCCGTTTTAAAGCGGTTTGTGAGGGCCTGCGTGAAGCAGTTCCGATACATAGACGGCTGTGAAGCTGTTCTGGTTTCATTTTCTTTCTGCGGAAGCGGGGAGATTCGTTTTCCGGCTGAAGGTATGGTATAATAGCCGCGAAAAGAAGAGCAGAGGCCTCTTCCTTCAAAAGAATATCAAAAAGAAAGCCGGCTTACAATTGAAATTCATATTGAAGAAGGCTTTGACAAAAAACAATACGGAAGTAGGAATGAGAATGAAAACTGGTTATATCGAAATGGAAAACGGCAGCAGAATCGAATTTGAACTTTATCCGAATGAAGCGCCTAATACAGTCGCTAACTTTGAAAACCTGGCGAATACGGGCTTTTATGACGGCGTTATTTTCCACCGCGTGATCCCGGGCTTTGTCAGCCAAGGCGGAGATCCGACTGGGACAGGCATGGGCGGAAGCGGAAAAACGATCAAATGTGAAACAGAAGGCAATCCGCATAAACACGAAGCCGGTTCTTTATCAATGGCGCATGCCGGTAAAGACACGGGTTCAAGCCAATTCTTCATCGTACATGAGCCGCAGCCGCATTTAAACGGCGTTCATACTGTATTCGGAAAAGTGACAAGCGGTTTAGAGCATGCGAAAAACATGTCTAACGGAGACAAAATGAAAGAAATCCGTGTAGAAGGATAATGACGGAAAACCCGCCTTTTTCAGGCGGGTTTTTTTATGTATATGAAAATTCTCATGTGTAAATCATGAAAAAATACATATATGAATGATAGTAGTTCCTCTGGTATAGTGATAAAGACCGATTACAACAATGAAAAGAGGTAGAAACGTTGGTTCAATTGGCAACCGTTTTATTTGTCATTATCATTCTCGCACTTATAATTTGGTTCAGGGTGAAAAAGGGGAACAGGCCGATTAAAGGCGGCGGCTTCGGCATCATTCTCCCGCTTTTGATTATCGCCGTCATTTTTACATTCAGCATCAGCCAGCTCATGAATATCCCGGGAAAGCCGTTTCATTTTCCCGCTCTTTGGGAGCTCGCCATCGCCGGACTGTTAGGCGCGGTATTCGGCGTCATCATGCTGTCGCAAACCGCCTATGAAATCCGGGAAGACGGCTTTGTCTACTCCAAGCGGAATAAAAACTTTAAATATGTCATTATCGCGATTATTGCGATCCGTATCGTGCTCAGCCAATATTTCAAAAACATTGACGCGGCGGAATTCGCCGTTTTAACGATGGAACTTGCTTTTGTGTATTTGTGCATTTGGCGGATCGGAAGCTTCGTGAAATACCGTAAAATCAGCAGATCCGGCTTATAAAATGAAAAAAATGGATGAGGTACGGGGCTTATTTGCCCTCTGTGCAGGGATTCATGGTAAAATAAAAACGACCATGGCTAATGGGAGGAAATCACTTGAAATCAGAAAAAGAAAAAACTTCTAAAAAAAGCGCCGTACTTGATTGGGCGAAAGCCATTATCATCGCTGTCGTTCTGGCACTGCTCATCCGAAACTTTTTATTTGCCCCTTATCTCGTTGATGGAAGATCAATGGATCCGACGCTGCATGACCGCGAGAGAATCTTTGTCAATATGACGGTCAAATACATAAGCGACTTCAAACGCGGCCAGATCGTCGTGCTGAACGGAGAAAACGAGCACTATGTCAAGCGGATTATCGGACTTCCCGGCGACACGGTGCAAATGAAAAACGATCAGCTGTACATCAACGGCAAAAAAGTGTCCGAACCGTATTTAGCGGCAAACAAGCACAAGGCGAAACAAGACGGCTATGACCGGCTGACAGAAGACTTCGGCCCGGTGAAGGTGCCGGACGACAAATATTTCGTCATGGGTGATAACCGCAGAGAATCTATGGACAGCCGCAACGGCCTCGGTCTTTTTACGAAAAAACAAATAGCGGGCACATCAAAATTCGTCTTCTTCCCGTTTAATGAAATTCGCAAGACGAAATAAACCGTACAGGCAGTTTTCTTCATGAGGAAAACTGCTTTTTTATATAAATTTATCTTTCCACCCTCAAAAACAGAACATAAATTCGTATATCTATTTAATAGATAGAAAGTTTTACAGATACATGAAACATCTTCCCTTTATGAAACGTTATATGAATAACTCACGCAGGGAAGAACGGTTTTCTATTCATGAACAAAAGGAATATGACATAGTAATGAATAGATTGATACGGGCTGGAGGTAGAAAAATGGGAAGAATTAAAACAAAAGCAGCCATTTTACTTGTACTGCTGCTGTTATTAGCGGGCGGTTATATGGTCATAAACGATATTGAACTGAAAGACGTGCCGACTGCAATCGGACAAACCCTGTCCCAGGAAAAAGAAGAATATACAGTCAAAACATATAAAATTACGAAAATCGAAGGAACTGAGTACCACGGTACGGCAGAAAACGGCACAAAAATTATTTTTAACGGCGACAAGCTGAAGCAGGATCTCTCCGATGTGAAAAAGGGAGATAAGATTAAAGCGTATTTCAGCAAATCAAACCGGATTGACGGCTTATTGAAGGTCGTCAAAGTGAACGAATAAATAAAGGCGCCTTTTATGGGAAAAGGGCGCTTTTTATTTTTCTGAATAATTAGGTGCAAATTCATTGCGCCTGCCGCAAAGGATGTTATAATAGCGGATAAGGACAAAAAAATATTGATTGTATCCTTCGGGGCTGGGTGAAAATCCCGACCGGCGGTAATAAGGCGTTTTGCGCTTTACAGCCCGTGACCCGTATGCATCTGTATACGGTGGATTCAGTGAAAAGCTGAAGCCGACAGTGAAAGTCTGGATGGGAGAAGGATGAGAGAAGCTATGCAAAAAATAAACTTACTGTATAGTCTTATTTCCTATGGATTAAAACTGGCAAAGCCCCGAACTGTGTAAACATTCGGGGCTTTTTTGACGCCAAATTGCGTGGAAGAAGGGAGGGATAACGATGGAAGAATATTATATGAATACGGCAATAGAACTTGCCAGACGCGGTGAAGGACAGACACAGTCCAATCCTCTTGTCGGCGCTGTCGTCGTCAAAAACGGACAGATCGTCGGAATGGGCGCCCATTTGCAATACGGAGAAGCGCATGCCGAGGTTCACGCGTTTCATATGGCCGGCAGACACGCAAAAGGCGCCGATTTGTATGTGACGCTGGAGCCTTGCAGCCATTACGGAAAAACACCGCCATGCGCCGAACTGATAATAAAGTCGGGGATAAAAAGGGTGTTCATTGCTGTGAAAGATCCGAATCCGCTTGTAGCCGGAAAAGGCATCGGAATGCTGGAAGCAGCGGGCATCGAAGTGAAAACCGGACTTCTCAGGCAGCAGGCAGAAGAGCTGAATAAAATGTTTCTTCACTTCATGCGGACCGGACTTCCGTATGTCACCTTGAAAGCGGCCGCGAGCCTTGACGGGAAAACAGCGACTGAAACCGGTGACAGCAAATGGATTACATCAGAGGCAGCAAGGCTTGATGCCCAGCAATACAGGAAATCGCATCAAAGCATTCTTGTCGGAGCAGGCACAGTCAAAGCTGATAATCCGAGCCTGACCTGCAGGCTTCCTGATGCGGTGAAGCAGCCGGTCAGAGTGATTCTCGATACAAAGCTGACCATTCCTGAAACGGCAAATGTGCTCACTGACGGCGCTGCGCCGACATGGATATTTACGGCCAAAGGTGCAGACGTGCAAAAGAAAGACCGGCTGACCGCACTCGGAATAAAAGTTATTCCGCTGGAAACAGACCGCATTCACGTCCCTGAGGTGCTCAGTATTCTCGCTGAAAACGGCATAATGTCCGTTTATGTGGAAGGCGGAGCATCCGTACACGGAAGTTTTGTCAAGGAAGGCTGTTTCCAAGAGCTTCATTTCTATTTCGCCCCTAAATTAATCGGAGGAACGCTTGCTCCCAGCTTGATCTCCGGTGAAGGTTTTCAATCAATGAAAGATGTCCCCCATTTACATTTCACACAAATCACCCAAATCGGGCCGGATATAAAACTGACGGCCATACCTAAAGATGGAAAGGATGGTGACGATGTTTACAGGAATCGTTGAAGAAACAGGCACGATCCAAGCAATCAAAAAGACAGGCCTTTCCATGGCATTAACCATCGCCGCTTCAAAAGTGACAAGTGATGTGAAGCTTGGCGACAGCATTGCGGTAAACGGCATCTGCCTGACCGTAACCGGATTTTCTGACAATCAATTTACGGTTGATGTCATGCCGGAAACAGTGAAAGCCACTTCGCTGAACGGCTTGTCAAAAGGCAGTAAAGTAAACCTGGAAAGAGCGATGTCCGCCAACGGACGGTTCGGCGGCCACTTTGTATCAGGGCACGTGGACGGAACGGCGGAAATTACGCGGATCGAGAAAAAAAGCAACGCGGTCTATTACGATTTAAAACTTTCGCCGGAATTGACAAAAACGCTCGTATTGAAAGGTTCAATTACGGTAGACGGCGTGAGCCTGACGATTTTCGGTTTATCAGACGAAAGCGTGACGGTATCCATCATTCCGCATACCATCTCAGAAACGATTTTTCAGACGAAAACAGTCGGATCGACCGTAAATATTGAGTGTGACATGATCGGCAAATACTTATACCGCTTTCTGCACAAAACAGAACAAACGAAAAGCAATCAAACTATCACGGAAGCCTTTTTAAGCGAGAACGGCTTTTAGAAAGGAAGATCGATATGTTTCATCCGATAGAAGAGGCGTTAGAGGCGCTGAAAAAAGGTGAAGTCATCATTGTTGTCGATGATGAAGACAGAGAAAACGAAGGAGACTTCGTAGCGCTGGCTGAGCATGCCACGCCGGAAGTGGTGAATTTTATGGCGACCCATGGGAGAGGCCTGATCTGCACGCCGCTGTCTGAAGACATCGCCGGCCGGCTGGATCTTCACCCGATGGTCGATCATAATACGGACTCACATGAGACCGCGTTTACGGTCAGTATTGACCACAGGCTGACAAAAACGGGCATCAGCGCGCAGGAACGTTCCTTTACCATTCAGGCGCTGTTGAACGAAGAATCTGTGTCTGACGATTTTCAGCGTCCGGGCCACATTTTCCCCTTAATCGCAAAAAAAGGAGGCGTCCTGAAGCGGGCCGGCCATACGGAAGCAGCCGTTGACCTTGCAAAAGCCTGCGGATCTCAGGGAGCGGGCGTCATTTGTGAAATTATGAATGAAGACGGCACAATGGCCAGAGTGCCGGAGTTAGCCGAAATCGCCGAACGCCACCAGCTGAAAATGATTACGATAAAAGACTTAATAGAGTACCGTTACAACATTACGACCCTTGTGAACAGAGAAGTTGATATTACGCTGCCGACTGACTTCGGCACGTTTAGAGTTTACGGATATACAAACGAGGTTGACGGAAAAGAACACCTCGCCTTTGTCATGGGGGATGTCCCGTTTAACAGCGAACCCGTTCTTGTCAGAGTGCACTCAGAATGCCTGACGGGCGATGTGTTTGCATCCCATCGCTGTGATTGCGGACCTCAGCTTCATGCCGCGCTTGCGCAAATTGCTGAAGAAGGCCGCGGCGTTCTATTGTATTTGCGCCAGGAAGGCAGAGGGATCGGTTTAATCAATAAGCTGAAGGCGTACCGATTGCAGGAACAAGGGTATGACACGGTTGAAGCGAACGAAGCGCTCGGCTTTCTGCCTGATCTGCGCAACTACGGCATCGGCGCCCAGATTCTCCGCGACTTAGGGGTTCAGCATATGAAACTTTTAACCAATAACCCCCGGAAAATCGCCGGCCTCGAAGGATACGGTCTCAGCATTTCAGAACGGGTGCCGCTTCAAATGGAAGCGAGTGAGCATAACAAGCAATATTTACAGACCAAAATGAAAAAACTTGGACATCTGCTTCATTTCTAAAAACTAATCTCACAAAAAAGGATGGATAACATATGAATATCATACAAGGAAACCTAGTAGGAACAGGACTTAAAATCGGAATCGTCGTCGGCAGATTTAATGAATTTATAACGAGCAAGCTGTTAAGCGGAGCGGAAGACACGTTGCTTCGCCACGGTGTAGAATCAAACGACATTGACGTCGCTTGGGTGCCGGGAGCGTTTGAAATCCCGTTTGCGGCAAAGAAAATGGCGGAAACGAAAAAATACGATGCCGTCATTACGCTCGGCACGGTTATCAGAGGAGCGACAACGCATTATGACTATGTCTGCAATGAAGCGGCAAAGGGCATTGCCCAGGCGGGAACGGCGACGGGCGTCCCGGTTATCTTCGGCATCGTGACGACTGAAACCATTGAGCAGGCCATCGAACGAGCCGGAACAAAAGCCGGAAATAAGGGAGCGGATTGCGCAGTATCTGCCATTGAAATGGCAAATTTAAACCGTTCATTTGAATAATTTGTTGAAAAGCGTTTAAAACAGCGGCGAAAATGATATAATGTGAGGAAACGGATCGCCTTTATGTATCCGTTTGATAGGACATGAATGGACATTTTGGATATAGAGGGGTTTTTATGTTAATTCGTTATAAAAAATCGTTTGAAAAGATTGCGATGGGTCTTCTGTCATTTATGCCGAATGAAAAAGATCTCAAGCAGCTTCAGCAGACAATAAAGGACTATGAAACGGATACTGGCCGCCAGCTCTTTCTTTGGAAAGAGGATGAAGATATCGTCGGAGCGATCGGAGTCGAAAAAAAGGACTCAGAAGTTGAAATCCGGCATATCAGCGTGAATCCTTCTCACCGCCATCAAGGAATCGGAAAGCAAATGATGGACGCCTTAAAACGTCTGTTCAAAACGGAGGCACTCGTTCCGAATGAATTAACGCAAAGCTTTTTTGAACGCTGTCAACATCAAAAAGATCAGGATATCTCATATAATAACTGACAAATGCTCCCGGAATCTTCACGGTTTCGGGAGCTGTTTTGATATAGAAAAAGCAGGGCTGACCGTCAGCCTCTGCTTTTTTTTCTTCTCTCAATTTCCCGTTCGCGTTCCTTAATGACATCCGTCCTGTCCCGCAGGCGGTGTTTATGAATAAGAAAGGTATCTGATACGCCGTCTTGCCCCCATGTATAGCCCTTTCGGCGGCATTCGGCAAGACATGCTTCTTTCAGGGCTTCATCTGTAATCGGCAGCATAACACTTTTATAAGGCAGGCCCGCTTCTATATCGTCTGACAGCGTTTCTATCAGCTCAATCAGCTTCGGGTGGCTGAGACCGAGAGAACAGACCGCCTGCTTTTCAGACCGGAGAATACGTAAGCTGTTGGCAATCAGCCGTTTCGCCCCGGCTTCATTTCCCCTGCGCTGGTGATACAGAGCGACGGCAAGCTGAATCAGGCCGACCCAATGAACGCTCCGCTTTTCAGCCGGGCTTTCTTTCCAATATTCCTCTAACAGTTCATGACACTCAAAATAATCTCTTGATGCGTGAAATTCGGCCAAAAAGCCGATATAAGCTTTAGGATACAAGCCGCTTCCTCCTTTTATGCTAAAACCAGTGTACCACAGCGCTATGAAAAGGAAAAAAGAGCGGCTTGGTGTCTGAAGCCTGAGGAACTAGCAGATGTAAGATGCTCCTACGACAACGAGCAAAATAAACAGAACGACAATTAATGCAAAACCTCCGCCGAAACAAGCTCCGCTCATGTGAAATCAGCCTCCCTTTGTTTCAAGTTTACACGGCTATCATATGTGCATCCGCCTTTAAAGGTATAGGCGTATATCTTCTTTTTCAGTATTTTCTAAATAACGGATGACGTGTATAAAAGTATTGGACGAGAGCATTTCGGTGGATTATACTAAAGGGTAGCCAGTTTTTCCGGCAATGAGAGTGATATTGAAAATGGTGAGATAATGGTAGAATATCAAGTGAAAATTGATACGTTTGAAGGCCCATTGGACCTGCTGCTTCATCTGATTAACCGTCTTGAAATCGACATATACGACATACCCGTGGCAACCATTACTGAACAATATTTATTATATGTACATACAATGCAAGAGCTTGAACTTGATGTCGCCAGTGAATATCTGGTCATGGCGGCGACGCTTCTCAGCATTAAAAGCAGAATGCTGCTTCCGAAACAAGAGGAAGAGCTGTTTGAAGACGAAATGCTTGAAGAAGAAGACCCTCGGGACGAGCTGATTGAAAAGCTGATTGAGTATAGAAAGTATAAAACCGCTGCGAAGGATTTAAAAGAGCGGGAAGAAGAAAGACAAAAGTCATTTACAAAGCCGCCGAGTGATTTAAGTGAGTATGCAAAAGAAATCAAACAGACGGAGCAGAAGCTGTCGGTGACCGTTTATGACATGATCGGCGCGTTTCAAAAGGTGCTTCAGCGTAAAAAAATCACGCGGCCGAAAGAAACGACCATTACAAGACAGGAAATACCGATCGAAGACAGAATGAACGAAATCGTAAAAAGCTTAAAAACGGCGGGGAGAAGAATAAACTTCACGGAGCTTTTTCCTTCTCGGCAAAAGGACCATCTCGTCGTGACGTTTTTAGCAGTCCTGGAACTGATGAAAAATCAGCAGATTATCATTGAACAGGAAGAAAACTTTTCAGATATATACATTATGGGGAGTGAATCCATTCATGGCGCTTGATATCGTGAATTGGAAAGCGATTGTGGAAGCCCTGCTGTATGCGGCGGGGGATGAAGGGCTGACCAAAAAGCAATTGGTGACGGTGCTTGAAATAGAAGAAGCGGAACTGGCCGGAATCATGGAAGAAGTGGCCGCTCAGTACAAGGAAGACGACAGAGGCATCGAGCTTACCGAATATGCGGATACGTATATGCTTGGAACGAAAAAAGAATTCGTGCCTTATTTGAAAAAACTAATCGAAGTGCCGTCAAAAGGGCTGTCACAGGCTTCTTTGGAAGTGCTGGCGATCGTTTCGTACAAGCAGCCGATCACACGGGCGGAAATTGAAGATATCCGGGGCGTGAAGTCTGAGCGGATTCTGCACAGCCTCGTGTCAAAAGCGCTGCTGTGTGAGGTGGGCCGCGCCGACGGTCCCGGCCGGGCGATTTTATACGGCACGACACCGGTGTTTCTTGAACAATTCGGCTTAAAAACATTGGAGGAGCTCCCGCCGCTTCCTGAAAATGCGGAGGAAGATGTTCTCCAGGAGGAAGCCGATTTATTCTTTGAAAACTTCAACCAAACTTTTGAGGATATTAAATAATAATCGTTTTTCATCATACGATAGTAGGGAAAGGCCATTGATGAATGACGCAAATGACGACGTACAAGAGAGGAAGGAAACGGACGGAAATGGGAAATTCGATTGTGAGGGCCCATACTGAAGAAACTGGTGAATTTTTAGCCGAGGTTGTCACGATGGTCAGCAGCTATTTAAATCATACAACTTTGCCGGAGATGCGGGCTCAAGGAGAGGCGGATGAGGCATACTGCCGCGACGTGCTCAGTGTGCTGAGGAGGATGACCGTCTTTTGCGAAGGCGCCCAGGAAGCCTGCAGGCGGCTTTTAATGCAGGAGCCGTTTCATGAGGCGAGAGCGGAAAAAACACTGTATAAAGTATATCATCAGTGCGTGGAAGAGTTTTTCATGCCGAAAAAGGATACATGGTACGAAAACAGCCGCGCCGCTTATACAGGCCAAAGCGCGATTGAATTCTACCAGCAAGTGCCGGACTCGCTGCGGAGCCTTCTGCTTTCGCTCAGCAGTGAATTTCTGCGCATGCGGGAAGAATTGGCGCAATATGAAGCATCAGGCTCAAATATGGCATCAGTCAGATAAAAACTCTTCCTTTTGGGAGAGTTTTTTTTATGTGAAAGTGATGCAATTGGTATTCATAAGTCATGGACATGCGCATAAACTTGTACAAACCCACAACAAGGACGTGAGCATTCATGCGCTTTCTCAAAAAAGCTGCCGTATTTCTTTTGACTTTTGTTATTCTTTTTTCCATTACAGACGGCAATACGGCACATGCCCAAATACATGTCAGCGCAAAAAGCGCGATTATAATCGACGGAGCATCTGGCAGGGTGTTATTCGCCAAGGATGAACATCATAAGCGGCGGATTGCAAGCATTACGAAAATCATGACGGCGGTGCTGGCGATTGAATCAGGGAAGATGGAAGAGACCGTGACGGTTTCCCCGAATGCCGTAAAAACGGAAGGCTCAGCCATTTATCTTCAGCCGGGACAAAAAGTAAAGCTGAAAGATCTCGTATACGGGCTTATGTTAAGGTCAGGAAATGACGCCGCTGCGGCAATAGCGGAATATGTCGGCGGAAGCCTTGACGGTTTTGTATTTATGATGAACAAAAAAGCCGAGCAAATCGGGATGGAAAATACAAAATTTCAAAATCCGCACGGGCTGGACGACCATGAAAATTTATATTCAACGGCGTATGACATGGCGCTTTTGACTAAATACGCGATGAAAATCAAGGAATACCGGACCGTTTCAGGCACAAAAGTGTATAAGGCGGAAACGATGGACCGGGTATGGAAAAATAAAAACAAGCTTCTGACCGGGCTCTACCGTTACAGCACAGGCGGAAAAACAGGTTACACAAAAATCGCGAAACGGACGCTCGTCTCGACGGCCTCAAAAGACGGAACGGATCTCATCGCGGTCACCATAAATGATCCGGATGATTGGGATGATCATATGAATATGTTTAATTATGTCTTTGAGCACTATAAAACCTATGTCGTCGCTAAAAAAGGCGGCATCCCGAAGCTGAAAAAGACGTTTTACGGAAAGCGCGCTTTTATTGCCCGGGATGTCAAATATTTGTTAAAAGAGGATGAAATCGACGATGTAAAAATCCGCACAACCTTAATAAAACCGAAAAAAGCCTGGAAAAAGGACGCCTCTCTCATTCCTGATGTCGTCGGCCGGATGACTGTTATGCATGATGGGAAAGTGATCGCCAGGATCCCCGTCTATTATGAAAATGAGCGCCATAAAAAACCGAAAAAGCATTTCATTGAGACGTTTACGAGCCTGTTTATGAGCGCGGCGGGCGGTTCGTCATGGTCAATTTAATCTGGGTATGTCTGACGGTAATCGGACTTGTCTTTGCGATGTTTAACGGTACCTTGCAGGATGTGAATGAAGCCGTTTTTAAAGGAGCGAAAGAAGCGGTTACGATCTCGTTCGGATTAATGAGCGTTCTCGTGTTCTGGCTCGGCCTGATGAAAATAGCCGAGCAGTCCGGCCTTTTGGATATATTCAGCAGAATGTGCCGCCCGTTTATTTCTAAGCTGTTTCCCGATATTCCCCCTGATCATCCGGCGATGGGATACATCTTATCAAATCTCATGGCAAACTTTTTCGGACTGGGAAATGCGGCGACACCGCTCGGCATTAAAGCCATGGAGCAGATGAAAAAGCTGAATGGAGGTAAGTCTGAGGCCAGCCGTTCCATGATTACCTTTTTGGCGGTAAATACTTCGAGTATTACATTGATACCGACAACCGTCATTGCCGTGCGCATGGCTTACTCGGCGAAATCACCGACCGATATCGTCGGGCCGACCATCTTAGCGACTTTAATTTCGGGAATCGGCGCGATTTTCATTGACCGCTACTTCTGGTACCGCCGCAAAAGAAAAGGGAGGTAAGCGAATGGAAATGGTGAATTGGCTGTCTTTAGCCATGATTCCGATTATTATCGCCGGTATATTGATATACGGCACGATCAAAAAAGTGCCGACGTATGAATCGTTCGTTGAAGGCGGAAAAGAAGGAATTGAGATTGCGTTTTCCATCATTCCGTATTTGGTCGGGATGCTGGTGGCGATTACCGTATTCCGGGCCTCGGGCGCGCTGGATTTTGTCATGGGGCTGTGCAAGCCTTTCTTTACAACGCTCGGCATTCCCGCAGAAGTCGTGCCGCTTGCTCTGATCCGCCCGATTTCGGGGACGGCGGCGCTCGGCATGACGACTGATCTGATCGCCGTGTACGGGCCTGATTCATTTATCGGCAGACTGGCCTCGGTCATGCAGGGATCGACTGACACGACGCTGTATGTCCTGACGGTGTATTTCGGGGCGGTAGGCATCAAAAAAATGGGGGATGCTTTAAAGGTTGGTCTTCTTGCTGATTTGATCGGGGTGGTTGCATCAATCATCATAGTTACGTTATTATTTGGAAGCGCCTGAAATCAGGCGCTTTTTATATATCAGAATAACTCGTCCTTGAAAAAGCTTGTTTGTTCAAGGGGAAAAAAGTAAGATTATACTTGAGGTGAACGACATGGAAAGACTGCAAAAAGTTATTGCTCATGCCGGCGTGGCATCACGCAGAAAGGCGGAAGAGCTGATAAAAGAAGGAAAAGTAAAGGTGAATGGAAAAGTAATAACAGAGCTCGGCGTAAAAGTGACCGGTTCTGATCAGATTGAAGTAAACGGATTAAAGGTGGAGCGGGAAGAACCCGTGTACTTTCTGCTTTATAAACCGAGAGGAGTGATCTCAGCAGCTGATGACGACAAAGGGCGGAAAGTGGTGACCGACTTTTTCAAAGAAGTGCCGCAGCGCATTTATCCGATCGGCAGGCTTGATTATGATACGAGCGGACTTTTATTGCTGACAAATGACGGCGAGTTTGCCAACAAACTCATGCATCCGAAATACGAAATTGATAAGACGTACGTCGCCAAAGTGAAGGGGATTCCTTCCAAGGAACTTCTGAGAAAGCTTGAGCGCGGCATTCAGCTTGAAGAAGGCAAGACGGCGCCGGCCAGAGCGAAAATGCTTTCCCTGGACAAAAGAAAGCAGACGAGCATCATTCAGCTGACGATTCATGAAGGCCGGAACAGACAGGTCCGCCGCATGTTCGAGGCGATCGGTCATGACGTGCTGAAACTAAAACGTGAAGAATACGCATTTTTAGATTTAAGAGGCCTGCGCACAGGAGACGCAAGAGAATTGTCGCCGCATGAGGTGAAAAGGCTGCGGGCTTTAGCTGAACACGGTAAAAACGCTTTCTAATTTTCACATAACCTTCAAAAATTACAAAACGTGTTGATGATATAATTGAATGGATTTGCAGGCAGGGGAGGGGAGCAGTGTACAATGAACAAAAAACGGCGGCGTTTATTCATTCGGACCGGCATCCTTCTCATCTTACTCTGCGCGCTCGGATATACCATCTATAATGCCGTATACACAAACGGTGAGCGTATATCTGAGGGGTCCAAAGCCCCGAATTTCGCGCTGAAAGATACAGAGGGCAGACTCATAGAACTGAGTCAGTTAAAAGGAAAAGGTGTTTTTCTGAATTTCTGGGGAACGTGGTGTGAGCCGTGCAAGCAGGAATTTCCCTATATGGAGAATCAATACAAGCATTTTAAAGACCTCGGTGTCGAGGTGGTTGCGGTAAATGTCGGCGAATCAAAAATTGCAGTACATAATTTTATGAAAACATACGGCGTCAATTTCCCGGTTGCGCTCGATACTGACCGGCAAGTGCTGGACGCGTACGGCGTATCACCTATTCCGACGACATTTTTGATCAATCCCGACGGAAAAGTCGTGAAAGTGGTGACCGGCACGATGACAGAACGCATGGTTCATGACTATATGAATTTAATTAAGCCGGAGGCGTCTTCATGAAAAAGGTCAAATGTGAATGCGGGCACGTGAATCCAGCCGGGACGGTTTTGTGCGAGTCGTGCGGGAAGCCGCTTGATGATCAAAAATCGCCGCTTGCCGATATGCGGTACGACGGCAGCGCAAGGCGTTCGCAAACATATAACAAAACAATCGTAGATAAGGTATGGAACTTCTTTTCTTCCGTAAAAGTCGGAATATGGCTGATCGTCATTACTCTGGCGGCGTCTGCTTTCGGCACGGTTTTTCCGCAGGAAGCTTATCTGCCGCCGGGCGCCCAGCCGGATACATATTATGAACAGCAGTACGGCATAATCGGCCAAATGTATTATCTGCTGGGGTTTCATCACCTGTACGGCTCATGGTGGTATATGCTCCTGATCGCATCCATTGGCATATCACTGGTCATCTGCAGCCTGGATCGGGTGATTCCTTTGTACAGGGCGCTGAAAAATCAAGGAGTTCGGCGGAATCCGGTCTTTTTGAAGAGGCAGCGTCTATACAGCCGGACAGAAACCGAGCTGAGCGGGGATGCGGCTGATAGCCTCAGAACACGATTGAAAAAAAAGCATTATAGAGTGCGAGAACAAGAGGGAAGCATTCTGGCGGAAAAAGGCCGTTTTTCAAGGTGGGGGCCCTACGTCAATCATATCGGCCTGATCATTTTTCTGATCGGAGCCATGCTGAGATTTGTACCCGGTATGTATGTCGATGAAACGCTCTGGGTCCGTGAAGGCGAAACCGCCCAGATCCCCGGTACTGACGGCAAATATTACTTAAAAAATAACCGGTTCACGATGCAGACATATAACAAAGACACTGAGAAAAAAGTATTCGCCGACGCCATTGACAGAGCCGGAAACGGCAAAGTCGCCAAATCCTTCACAACGGACGCGGTTTTGTACAAGAGGGAAGGCGACATTGTATTCGGTGAAAAGCCGAAGCTTAAAAGAGTCAAAGAAAACAATATCCGCGTCAATGAACCGCTGCGCTTTGACTCCTATTCTGTGTATCAGGTGGACTATAAAGAAAACCAGCTCGATCAGATGGTATTTCAGCTGATCGACCAAAAAACAAAACAGTCATTCGGCAAACTGAAGATCAATCTTCTTGATCCCGACACGGACTATGATCTTGGTAACGGTTACAAAGTGCAGATCGCCAGTTATCTTCCTGATTTTTATTTTAACAAGGACGGAGAACCGAGCACAAAAACGAAGGTTCCTAACAATCCGGCTTTTGTCTTTGAAATCACGGCTCCTGACAAGCCGAAAGGGGAGAAAAGTTTTGTTGCGATTCAGCAGACTGTTGAAGGTTCCGAAAGTAACAAGTATAAATTAAAATTCGACCATGTGGAAACGAAAAACATTACAGGACTCACCGTCAGAAAAGATTTAACCTTATGGGTGCTTGCCGTCGGCGGCGCGATCTTTATGATCGGCGTCATTCAAGGAATGTACTGGCAGCACAGAAGGATCTGGATCAAAACAGGTGATCATGAAGTGCTTGTGGCGGGACATACGAACAAAAACTGGTTCGGTCTGAAAAAAGATATCGAATTTGTTCTTAGCGGGACCGGGATTCAAGAGCCGGCCGATCAAAAAGAATTGGCCAAAAATCAGGCCTAGTGAAAAAGGAGTGGTGTCATGGCGGAGCTGAGCGCAAATTTTCTTTATGCTGCCTTTTTGATTTATTTAATTGCCGTCCCGGTTTTCGGCGGCGCCATCCGGGGAACAAAAGGTGCTAAGGACGGTAAGGGCCGCTGGTCGGCTATCGGAATCACGTTAACCATTTTCGGATTTCTTTGTCATCTCGGCTACTTCATTGCGAGATGGTCGGCAAGCGGACATGCGCCTGTCAGCAATATGTTTGAATTTACGACGTCATTCGGCATGATGCTTGTTCTCGCTTTTATTATTATTTACTTTATTTACAGACTGCCTTCATTAGGCATGTTCACATTGTCTATCGCGCTTTTGCTTATCGCATATGCAAGCATGTTTCCGACAGACATCACGCCGCTTATTCCGTCACTGCAGAGCAATTGGCTGTACATTCACGTCACGACGGCGGCGCTCGGGCAGGCGATTCTTGCGATCAGTTTTGTAGCCGGCGTCATTTTCCTGTTAAAGCATGTCGACCAATCAAGACCGGGCAAAAAAACGTTCTGGCTTGAAGTCATCATGTTTATACTCGTGACGACCGTGGCATTTATCGCCGTCACGTCGGCATTCCGGCTGGCGGACTACAAAGCTGAATTTAATTGGGTGGATAAAAAAGAAGCCAAAAGCGTCATGATATATGATATGCCTGCGCTTGTCGGCCCGCATGAGGGAGAATTGCTTACGGAAGGCGCAATGAAGCCGCTTATTGAGCTTCCGGCCATTTTTTCAGGCAGAAAGGTCAATACGGTGATCTGGTCGTTTGGCGCAGGTCTCGTTTTATACGGTGCGCTCAGGCTGATATTCAGAAAGAGAATCAGCGCTCTTATCAGCCCGCTCGTCAAAAATGTGAATCTGGACTTGGTCGATGAAGTCGGCTACCGCGCTGTTTCCATCGGTTTTCCGGTATTTACACTCGGCGCGCTTGTGTTTGCGATGATTTGGGCGCAGCTTGCATGGACGCGTTTTTGGGGCTGGGACCCGAAGGAAGTATGGGCGCTGATCACCTTTTTATTTTACGCAGCGTATTTGCACTTGCGGCTGTCAAGAGGCTGGCACGGCGAAAAGTCCGCGTGGCTTGCCGTCATCGGCTTCGCCATTATTATGTTTAACTTGATTTTTGTGAATCTCGTGCTTGCCGGACTTCATTCGTACGCATAGATGCAAAAAGCCGATACAGTTCTCAAGCTGCCGCACAGTTTGTTAAAATGAAAGTAACAGAAGGAAAGCAGGGGGAAAACGATGGATCAAACAAATGAAACTAAAATATTAGTAGTAGATGATGAAGCCAGAATTCGACGCCTTTTAAGAATGTACCTTGAACGGGAAAACTATGTGATTGAAGAAGCGGAAAACGGCGACGAGGCCATTAAAATGGGGCTGGCATCAGATTATGATCTGGTGCTCTTGGATTTAATGATGCCGGGAACGGACGGAATCGAAGTATGCCGGCAGCTCAGAGAAAAAAAAGCGACGCCGATTATCATGCTGACGGCAAAAGGGGAAGAAGCCAACCGCGTCCAGGGGTTTGAAGCGGGTACGGACGATTATATCGTCAAGCCTTTCAGCCCGAGAGAAGTGGTGCTTCGGGTAAAGGCGCTTTTAAGAAGGGCTTCCCAAACATCTTATCTGACAGCCAATACCCCGACAAAAAATGTGCTCGTCTTTTCGCATCTATCCATTGATCACGATGCTCACAGGGTGACTGCGGACGGCACGGAGGTGAGCCTGACGCCGAAGGAATATGAACTGCTGTACTTCCTGGCGAAAACACCGGACAAAGTGTACGACAGGGAAAAGCTTTTAAAAGAAGTGTGGCAGTATGAATTTTTCGGAGACCTCAGAACGGTGGACACCCATGTCAAACGGCTCCGTGAAAAATTAAATAAAGTGTCCCCGGGAGCGGCGAAAAAAATCGTCACCGTATGGGGAGTCGGATACAAATTTGAGGTAGGCGCTGAATGAAGTTTTGGAAAAGCGTAGTAGGAAAGCTTTGGTTTACCATTCTTTCACTCGTGTTAATTGTTTTATTTATTTTAACGGTGCTGCTTCTGGAATTTATCGAAAATTACCACGTTGAAGAAGCGGAAAAAGATTTAACGCAGCTTGCCGATAAAATTGCGGTCATAATAGAAAATCATGAAGACCAGCCGCTTGCCAGATCCATCACGTGGGAACTGGCGGACAATTTAACGAGCATCGCGATCATTCAGGATGATAAGCATGTCTGGTATTCGCCCAATGACGATAATCATTTATCCTCTATTACATTAGAGCAGATCAAACATGACCGGGATCTGCACAAGGCGCTGACAGACCGCAAAAAAGTAAGCAAACGCGCGGTCCCCAACAATGCCGGTTCGGATAACGAACGGCTGATCGTCGGAGTGCCGTATGAAAAAGACGGCAAAAAAGGCATGGTTTTTTTATCCCAATCGCTGCTTGCCGTCAAAGATACGACGAAACATACGACACGCTATATTTTTCTTGCGGCGGGCATTGCCATCGTCTTGACAACGTTTTTCGCGTTCTTTTTATCCAGCAGGGTGACATATCCCCTTCGGAAAATGCGGGAAGGCGCCCAAGACTTGGCGAAAGGAAAGTTTGATACAAAAATTCCGATTCTGACCCAAGATGAAATCGGGGAACTGGCCATTGCCTTTAATCAGATGGGACGGCAGCTCAATTTCCATATTAACGCGCTGAATCAGGAAAAAGAACAGCTGTCCAATATTTTAAGCAGTATGGCAGACGGGGTCATCACCATTAATATCGACGGCACCATTTTGGTGACCAACCCGCCGGCCGAACGTTTTCTGCAGGCATGGTATTATGAGCAGAACATGAACATTAAAGAAGGAGACAACCTTCCCCCTGAAGCAAAAGAGCTATTTCAAAATGCAGTGAACACGGAAAAAGAGCAAATGATTGAAATGACGCTTCAAGGAAGGTCATGGGTTTTATTGATGTCGCCTCTTTATGCGGAATCACACGTCCGCGGCGCCGTGGCCGTGCTCCGTGATATGACCGAAGAGCGCAGGCTGGATAAATTGCGTGAAGACTTCATTGCCAATGTCAGTCATGAGCTCAGAACCCCGATTTCTATGCTGCAGGGATACAGCGAAGCAATAGTGGACGACATTGCAAGCACCGAAGAGGAGAAAAAAGAAATCGCGCAGATCATTTATGATGAATCTCTTCGCATGGGCCGGCTCGTCAATGATTTGCTGGATTTGGCCAGAATGGAATCCGGACATACGGGCCTGCACTATGAAACGGTAAACCTGCATGAATTTCTGGAGAAGATCTCCCGCAAATTTTCCGGGGTAGCGAAGGAAAAAGGCGTTTCGCTCACAGAGGACATCTCGGTGTCTCAGCCGGAGTGTGTCTTTGATGAAGACAAAATGGAACAGGTGTTTACCAACCTTATAGATAATGCGCTGCGCCATACGGAGTCAGGCGGAAGCGTTCATATCGCGGCTCAGACCGTAAAAGACGGACTGAAGATCGATATCAAAGATTCCGGCTCTGGAATACCGGAAGAAGACCTGCCTTTTATTTTTGAACGTTTTTATAAAGCGGACAAAGCAAGAACAAGAGGCAGGGCGGGAACCGGACTCGGACTCGCCATCGTAAAAAATATCGTGGAAGCCCACGGCGGCTCAATTGCGGTTCACAGCAGCATCGACAAAGGGACGACGTTTACATTTTATATTCCGACAAAAGCGCAGGATGACGTCTGAAATTGACGAACAATCTTGTTCCATACGAAACACCCGCATGTTCTGCGGGTGTTTTTTATTTGTTTCTCCTTTAAAAATTTAAGAATATGTTAATATAAATTCCCTTCCAAATTCCAGTTTCTCGTAATATAGTTGTAATGTAACTTTTCAACGCATTTTTACGACAAAAAAGTGAACGGAGGGGTTTCCCATGGAAGAAACCTTTCAGATATTATATGATGCATACCATCAAGATTTATATCAATTTTTATTTTATATGGTAAAAGATAAGTCGCAGGCTGAAGATTTGACGCAGGAAGTGTATATCCGCGTCTTGAATTCCTATCATACATTTGAAGGAAGAAGCAGTGAAAAAACATGGCTGTTGTCCATCGCACGCCATGTGGCGATTGACTGGTTCCGCAAGCAGCAGACGATCAGACAGCGTATTATGGGTACGTTTGATTGGGATACACAAGATGTCAGAGATCAGCATTTGCTTCCGGACGAACTCGCCGTACAGCATGAAAACGTCCGGGAAATTTATACCGCGCTTGATCATTGCACCATTGATCAAAGAGCTGTTATTATCTTGAGATTTATTCAGGGATATTCCATTCAGGAAACAGCCGCCGCTCTCCGCTTCTCGGAAAGCAAAGTCAAAACGACCCAACACAGAGGGCTCAAAATACTTCGGAAACAGATGGAGCTTTTGAGGGAGGAGCTAATGGATGATGAAGTCATATTGGAACGAAGAAAGAGTAGAGGAGTTGTTAAGACAACTTCCGGCGGTTAGAGATCATCGTTCACCCGAGGCCATTTACCGGAATATTGAAACGGGTAAACCGTACAGGAAAAAACCGGCCCGAAGCTGGATCGGCCCCGCCGCAGCCGGCGTCTGCGCATTGTGCATCGCTCTGATTATATCTCCTCACCTGATGACAAACAAATCTGCCGGTGATCTTACAGCTGACAGCGGTCAAGCTGAAAAAGCCAGTCAGTCAGCTGCTGTCAAGCCGGATCAGAAGACGTTTGTCGTTTCTAACGAAAACAAAAACAATTACATTACTTTGGCGTTTGCCGATTCAGATACATCCGCCGTCATACCGGTCAGTTTTGAAAAAAAGAAGCCGGATGAATCGGTTTCAGAGGCTTTATCCGAAGCGGAAAACCTAGAAGTGCCCGAATCCTTCCTGTCTGTGCCGAACCTTTTGGAAGGTGTGCAGGTAACGGCGGATAAGAAGGATTTGCTTGTGCAGGTAAACGGACGGCTTTCTATCGAATCAGTTGCCGATGCTGACTTATTGAAAAAGATGCTGAAAGAGACTTTGACATGGAGTCCTTACGAGCGGATTAAATTGAAAAAGATTCAAAACGGAGCCGGACAGGATTTTTATAAATCTTACGGCATATCCGCTGAAATGTCCGTACATAAACAGACAAACCGGGCGTATTTTTCTTACAGCGACAGTCTGGGACAAGAGTATCTCATCCCGTCTGAACAAACCTATTATTCAGTATATCAGGCTATTGACGGGATGAAGACAACAGACGGAGGCTCACAGACCGCGAGCATTATAGAAGCCGATGCGATTGCATCGGTATCGGAAAGGGAAGACGGCGAGCAGCTGCGGATTCAATTGTCCGAAAAACATAAGGTTGAAGATTCGCTGGAAGGGATTTTAATGATCGAAGGGCTTCTGTTAACTGCGAAGGAATTCGGTTATTCTGAGGTGCTGTTCACACATGCGCATACAAAGAAAATCGGTAATTATGATGTGACAAAACCTATCGCTGTGCCTGCCGCGCCTAATCCGCTTCCAAGCCATTAAACCTAATAAAACCCAAAACATATGAATGTTTTGGGTTTTTTGTTGGTTACGGAAGGTCAATCAGTTTAACGGAAACAATATCCTGAATTGAAGTCAGCTCATTGACGACTTTATCATCTAAATGTTTATCAAAAGAAAGCATCATAATGGCTTCTCCGCCTTTTTCTTTACGGCCTACCTGCATGGTAGCGATATTGATATCGTTATCGCCGAGGATGCGTCCGACGCGTCCGATTACACCAGTCGTATCCTGGTGCTGGATATAAACGAGGTGGCCGGCAGGATTTAAGTCAATATTAAAGCCGTTCAGCTCAACGATTCGTTCACCGAAGTGAGGGATATACGTAGCCGTTAACGTAAATGTGCTCCGGTCTCCGGTTACTTTTACGCTGATGCAGTTATCATATCCTGATTCATTGGAGGAAATCTTCTCGCTGAAGCTGATTCCGCGTTCTTTTGCTACACCGCCGGCGTTCACTTCATTGACCGTTGAGTCTACACGCGGTTTTAAGAAACCGGACAGCAGGCTTTTTGTAATAAATGATGTTTCAAGTTTGGCGATGGTGCCTTCATATTGAATCGCAACATCTTTGACGGGTTCCTTCATACATTGTGACACGAGACTTCCGATTTTATCGGCAATTTGGTGATAAGGCTGGATTTTTTTGAATTCATCTTTCGTCATCGCAGGCAGGTTGATCGCTGACATGACAGGCAGACCTTTTGCAAACTGCAGCACTTCTTCAGAAACCTGTGCAGCGACATTCAGCTGTGCTTCTTTCGTTGAAGCGCCTAAGTGAGGTGTGGCGATCACCAGCGGATGGTCGGGAAGCTTTGATTCAACTGGCGGTTCCACTTCAAACACGTCAAGGGCAGCGCCTGCGACATGGCCGCTTTCCAGCGCTTCCAAAAGCGCCGCTTCATCAATAATGCCGCCTCTTGCGCAGTTGATAAGACGGACGCCTTTTTTCGTTTTAGCAATGGTTTCTCTGTTAAGCAGTCCTTTTGTTTCCTTTGTTAAAGGCGTGTGGACGGTAATGATATCCGCGCTTTCAAGCACTTCTTCGAATGTCCGGCTGTTTACGCCGATTTTACCGGCTCTCTCTTCGGTTAAGAAAGGATCGAATACATGAACCGTCATACCGAACGCTCTGGCGCGCTGGGCAATCTCGCTTCCGATCCGGCCCAGACCGACAATGCCTAAAGTCTTTCCGTAGAGCTCCGCCCCGACAAAAGCCGTCCGGTTCCATTCTCTTGATTTTACTGAGATATTGGCTTGCGGAATGTGTCTCATTAATGAAGAAATCATCGCGAATGTGTGCTCTGCCGTTGAAATGGTGTTTCCATTCGGCGCGTTTATCACGATAACCCCATGTTTTGTGGCCTCATCAATGTCGATGTTGTCTACGCCGACACCGGCTCTGCCGACGATTTTTAAAGAGGTCATTTTTTTAAACAATTCTTCGGTTACTTTCGTGGCACTGCGGACTAACAGGGCATCAAAGGTATGTAATTCATCTTCTGCATCCGCGACGTTTTTTTGAACAATTTCTATAAAGTCTGATTCCATCAGCGGCTTTAAGCCGTCATTGCTCATCTTATCTGAGACCAAAACTCGAAACATTGTTAGATTTCCTCCTAGTTTAGCTGACTAAATATCTGATAATTTATCATATTCTCAATAGAGTGTCAATGTGTATTGACGCAGTAAAGGAGAAAAGGAAACCGCTGAATCAGCTTAAATTGGGCTTCCCCAATATTTTATTTAAATTTGAGCAGTTCTCTATACAATTGCAATTTGATCATATATAATGTGAATAAATTCATAAGATCAATCTTCGGGGCAGGGTGAAATTCCCTACCGGCGGTGATGAGCATCATGCTCTAAGCCCGCGAGCTGCTTCGGCGGCAGGATCCGGTGAGATTCCGGAGCCGACAGTATAGTCTGGATGGGAGAAGATGGAGGTTCAGCAGACGTTTTGATGCTTATATCAAACGTTTCTTTGCCAAGCCTTAGTAAGCTCCCGCTTTTTAACAAAAGCGGTTTTTTTATTGGGGCGCAAAAGAACCTTTCCTCTTTTCGAGAGATTTGATCGAAAAGGAGAGAGCATTGTGAAAGTAAAAAAATTAGTTGTCATCAGTATGCTTAGCAGTATTGCTTTTGTGCTTATGCTGTTAAATTTCCCGTTTCCGGGGCTGCCGGATTACTTGAAAATTGATTTCAGTGACGTTCCTGCAATTATCGCCATTTTGGTTTACGGGCCTGCGGCGGGGATTGCGGTTGAAGCGATTAAAAATATTCTGCAGTATATCATTCAAGGAAGCATGGCCGGCGTGCCTGTCGGGCAGGCAGCCAATTTTATCGCAGGAACGCTGTTTATTCTGCCGACGGCGTTTATGTTTAAAAAGCTCAAATCTGCTAAAGGACTTGCAGTGAGCCTGCTGGCCGGAACCGCAGCGATGACTGTATTGATGAGTATTTTGAACTATATTCTTATCCTGCCCGCGTATACTTGGTTTTTACATTCACCGGCACTGTCAAACAGCCAGTTAAAAACGGCGGTTGTCGCAGGAATCCTGCCGTTTAACATTGTAAAAGGCGTTATCATCACCATCGTCTTTACGTTCATCTTTACGAAGCTGAAACCTTGGATTGAACAAAAACGCAGCATCCAGACACAATAACCACTTCAAAGCGCCCGCTCTGTAAAACACAGACCGGGCGCTTTTTTGATTGTTTGATCACGCAAAAAAATAAGACTCCGGCCGATAACAGCCGGAGTCTTATTCAGGACGAAAAAGCTCCTCTCACGGGGAGGGCTTTTTTATTCGTATTTCAGCGGGTCGCCTTCGAACGGTTCATCCGCAACTTTGATTGAATCAGTAGGGCATCCTTCAAATGCGTCAATCATATCTTCTTCCAGAACTTCCGGAACTTCGACGACGCCTTTATTTTCGTCAAGCGTAACGAACGCAATGCCTTCATCATCATAATCATAAATGTCTGGTGCCGCAGCTCCGCAGGCGCCGCATGCAATACACGTATCTTTATCTACAATTGTGTACTTTGCCATGAATAAAACCTCCCAGATTGTTCGTGTTGGAACAAATGGTTTACCTTATATATTTTTAAATATAACACCTATTCCTCTTACTTATTGTAATGATGTTAGTGTCAAATTTCAACAGAAAAATGATTGAGAATGCTTATCACATAAGGGATTCTCTTTAGCACTTCCCCCTAAAAGATGACTTTAAACGTCAAATTTATATGAAAATCTGTTAAAATAAAAAGAACCAAAAAACGAAACTTGTCACAGAAGAAATGTAGGTGTGTTTAGATTGGCGATAAACTACTTTGATACCGTGGTTCTCGACTGTCTGGACAAAATAGACGGCGAACGGACTCCGAGTGCTGTGTTTCATTTATTAAAAGGAAAAAAGTCGTCTCAAACCATTCAGGATGCCGGCTTATTTCAGATCGCTAAATATTTCGGCATGGCTTCACATTGTGAACGCGGCGATATTGCGGCTTCTTTGCATAAACTCACCGAGAACTCATACATTACAGCCGGAAAAGAAGAGGGAACGTGGAAAGTGACTGCGCGCGGCGTTCAAAGGCTTGAACGGGCGTTTGCCGAGCGGCCTTGGCCGAAGCACTGCCACGGCGCGAATTATCAAACGCCTGCCGTTACCCTGTGGAGGCGGCTTTCCCTGCTCATTCAAGTCCTGTCAAACAAAGAGCATCAATGCAGTCAATATATCCCGGTTACAAACGATGTGCAGACGCTGAGATGGGTCAAACGGTTCATGCGGAAAAACAGAGATGCTAAAGAGCTTTCCGTCCAAATGCATGAGACGCTGTTTCACCTTCTGCAAGGCGTAAGTGAACGGCAGGCGCTTATTTTTGTCTATTCTTTAACTTCATTCAACAGAATCGGCAAAACGAATAAGCAGCTTGCTCTCCAGCTGAACGAAGATGAATGGTATGTGTCCGTCCAGTTTTGGGGAGCGGTACATTATGTTATTCAATCGCTTCCGCAATGTGCATATCCCGCTCTGCGCGAGCTGTTGTCCGATTTGCAGGCGGAAAGCGCGCTGACACATTCTGCCAGAAAAACCTTTGAGCTGTTGGAAAAAGGGTTTCCGATTGAACGGATCGCCGCGGTCAGAAATTTAAAAACAGCCACAATCGAAGATCATATCGTAGAAATATCATTGCATCAGCCTGCATTTTTTATAGAACAGTATCTTTCTGAAGAGGAACAGCGTATGATAACGGCATTTGCAAAACAGCATCAAACGAATAAAATTAAACGGATTCGCGAAGGAATGCAGATGCGCTTCAGCTATTTTCAGATCAGGCTGGCGCTGGCAAAGACGGTGAATCAGCATGACTGAGCTGCATAAAGCTTTATCCAGGTATTTTGGTTTGCATTCCTTTAAAAAAGGGCAGGAAGAGATTATGACTAGCGTGCTCCAAAAAAAAGATACGATCGCCATGCTTCCGACCGGCGGGGGAAAATCATTATGCTATCAGCTCCCGGGTTACATGATGGACGGGCTGGTGCTGATTATTTCGCCGCTCCTTTCATTAATGGAAGATCAGGTGCAGCAGCTGAAAGCGAAAGGAGAAAAGCGGGTTGCGGCATTAAACAGCATGCTGAATTCCGCAGAGCGGCATTTTATCCTCAGCAACATCAGCCGGTATAAATTTCTCTATATGTCTCCTGAAGCCCTTTCTTCACCTTATGTGCTGAACCGTTTGAAAAATGTCCCGGTCAGTTTATTTGTTATTGATGAGGCTCATTGCATATCAGAATGGGGACATGATTTCAGGCCTGATTACTCGAAGCTCGGGCCTTTCAGGCAGGCACTCGGAAAGCCGCCTGTATTGGCGCTGACCGCAACAGCGACAAAAGAAACGCTCAGAGACGTGACGGATGTGCTCGGACTTGAGCATGCGGTGCGTCATCTTTATTCAGTCAACCGGCCGAATATTCTCCTGGCGGCAGAACATTTGGCTGATAATGCCGAAAAAATAAGCAGGCTCACGGAGCTTGCCGAAAAGCTTGAAGGCCCGGGTATCATATATTGTCCGACCAGAAAATGGGCGGAAGAGCTTGCGGCTGAGCTGAACGAAAAAACGGGAAAGCGGACGGATTATTATCACGGCGGAATGGATACAGGCGACAGGATTTTAATCCAGCAGCAATTTATCCATAACCAGCTTGATTGCATCTGCTGCACCAATGCGTTCGGCATGGGTGTGGATAAGTCAGATATCCGCTTTGTCATTCACTTTTATCCTCCCCAAACGGCCGAGGCCTTTATGCAGGAAATCGGCAGAGCGGGACGCGACGGCAGCCCGAGTGTCAGTATTTTGCTGAGGGCGCCCGGCGATACCGAGCTTCAGCAGCAGATTATTCAGACAGAAAGCCTGTCTGATTATGACCTGGAAGGCATTCTGGCCGTCATACGGGATGCCGGTACGAGTGATGAACGAAAGCTTCGGGACGTTCTGATCAATAAGGGCGTCCAGGAAACACAGGCGCGAACGGCCGTCCATCTGTTTCTGCAAGGAAAAACCACAAAAGACCAGCTGCAGGAAGAACTGACATACCGCGTGGAAAAGAAGCTGCGTAAAATGAATCGTTTTTCGGCGTTATTAGAGCGGAAAGAATGTATAAGAGAAGCGCTGCTGTCTTATTTTGATGAACCGTATGAGCCTGATGGTCAAACCGGACAATGCTGCAGCAGCTGCGGACTTGATCTGGCTCCGTACGAGCAAAAAGGAGAACGTAAAAATATGGAACGGTTTGAAGATTGGAAGCTGGAATTAGGCCGGATTTTCGGATCAGAGTCTGCGGGTGAGTTCAGCTGAGACGGCAAAGCGAATTGATCCGGCAGCTCTCAGACCGGGAGATTGTGATGCAGCTGTATGCCACCCAATTGCTCATATTGGCGGTTTCAGCTATTATCGGCTTTTTCTTTTTTACCGACATTCACGATTTTTTAAAGCTGTGGCATATACGTGACGATAATATCATATGGTACGGTGTAACTCTTGCCGTCCTTGTCATTTTTGCCGATCTGGCGGTGATGAAATGGTGTCCTTCGCATTTATATGATGACGGCGGCATTAATGTATTGCTTTTTAAGAACAGGCCGGTTCTGCACATTTTGTTTTTGACGCTTCTCATTTCGTTCAGCGAAGAGATTTTGTTCAGAGGCGTTCTGCAGACACATATCGGCTTATGGGCCGCCAGCTTCATTTTTACCGTGCTTCATTTCAGATACTTGGCGAAGTGGCTTCTGTTTATGATGGTTGCGGGCATCAGTCTTTTGCTGGGGCTTATCTATGAATGGACCGGCAATTTATTCGTTCCGGTTACAGCGCATTTTATTATTGATGCGGTATTTGCCTGTCAGATCCGTTTTCAATATGTTAGGAGGGGTTTGCATGACGGAAATGTCAAGAGTTGAAAGAAGAAAAGCTCAGCTGCGTGCCGAGCAGCAGGTTGCCGCGGCCGCGGATGAACAAATTGAATATCTTGAAGACAGCCTCCCGACAAGACAATCTGTAAAAGAGGAGCGTAAAAAAAAGGAAGAGCAGGTGAAGGAAAAAACCAAAACAAAAACGCCGCTGTTCACTTTTCTGACCGTCCTGTTCATTATCGTAACAATCGGTGTCTTTTTCGGTCTTCTTTATATGACGAACAGCAGCAGATTTGACCCGAAGGACTATGAAGATGTCTTTATAGACCACAGTGAAAGCGCGCCTGCCGTTATTCCGAAAGGCGCTCAGAAAGAAACGTCAGAAACTGCTCTTTTAGAACAACCGAAAAAAAAGTCTGACGACAAAGATAAGAAAGAAGCGGCTGCACCTGAAAAAACGAAAGAAAAACCAAGTGAAAAACAAAGTGAAAAAACACCTAAAAAAACGGAAACGCCCTCAGAAAAACAAGTAAAGCCGACAGACACCGAATACGCGGAGACAAAACAGCAGTCTCCGCCGGCTGTCCGTGAAAAAGCGGCTCCGGCTGAGGCGAGTGATCAAGCCGGGACTGTCCCAAAAAAAGTGCGGACCGTACAGCATACTGTACAGCCGAAAGAAACGCTTTACCGCATTTCAATGAAATACTATAAAAGCCGGGCGGGTGAAGAAAAAATCCGCAGCTACAACGGATTAAACGGAAACGACGTGTACACCGGCCAGGTTCTGAACATTCCGCTGTCTGATTAAAATAAATGCATGTTTTCACCGCGTTTTTCATATAGTGTACCAATGAAAACGGACAAGGTGTGAAGCGCATGGATTCTTTATGGAAGCAATTAGACCGATTTGCTGACGGACCGACGAAACAAATGCTTCAGGCGCTGGTGAAACGGAAATTAAAATACGAAAATTATGCCGCACAATGCCGAAGATGGCAGTGGGCGTCCCTCGTTTGTTTTTCCCTGATGTGCATACTGCTGATGTTTAAAAGCTTTAATGCCCCCCAAGCCTCTCCGCAGCTGATTCTGCAGGAAATATTAGGCCATACGGTTTACTTGTGCTGGATTATGGCTTCCGCTTTTGCGTATTGCACTTCTTATTATTTCAAAAAAAAGGAAGAAAAAGCTGAGGGTGAATTTCATAAACTGAGATGTGAAATTATCCAAAAAAGCACGGATTTATGGCCCCAGCCTGAAAAATGGAGGGCGAGAGAATCTGTTTTTCACTTGATGAAACATCGGTATGATATCAATCTTTATTTTGAAAGCAAATAAAATGAGGCGTTTTCCGGAAAGGATAGAAACGTCTTTTTTTGTTTGTCCGTCTAATATAAGACAATGACAGAATGGAGAGTGCGTTTATGAAGCTTACAGCGGGAATTCTCGGCTCATTGGCGGGAGCGGCTGCGGTTATGGCGGCCGTTATGTACAAAACGGCAAACGGCAGCCATCTGAAAACACATACATTTACGCTTGATAAAATGAAGGGGATGAAGCCGCTCACCATCTTTTTTATATCTGACGTGCACCGCCGTTTAATTGATGAAAAGCTTCTCCGCGAAGCGGCAGGTTATAAGCCGGATGCCGTTTTGCTCGGCGGTGATATGGCGGAGGGCGGAGTTCCTTACGCCAGAATTGAAGAAAACATCAAACGTCTGACGGCTCTCGCGCCTGTCATGTATGTGTGGGGAAATAACGATTACGAGGTCAGCCAGCAAAAACTGCTCTCTCTTTTACGGGCATACAAAGTGATCCCACTGAGAAATGAATCGGTTCAGTTTGCTTATAAAGGGGAAACCGTTACGATCTGCGGCGTGGATGATATCAGGATGATGATGGATGATTACGATGCTGCAATCAGATATACGGATGCTGACAAAGTAAACCTCCTGCTTTGCCATAACCCGGACATCCATGAGCAGATGAGGGAGTCAGACGGGATTGACGCTGTGTTCAGCGGCCATACGCATGGCGGCCAAATCCGTTTCGGCCGGTTCGGGCCGTACGAATTGGGCGGGACGGGAACGGTGAAAAAAGCGCATTACCTGATCAGCAACGGCTACGGGACGACAAAAGTTCCGCTGAGGCTCGGGGCGAAACCGGAGACGCATATGATTACGCTGTGCGGACCGGATGAGCCGTCTTCCTGAAACAAACCCGGCCGCGGTGATAAAAAACGGCATTCTGCTTGTCTTCCCGCTGTACACGGTGTAAACTGATAACAAATTAAGAACCTATGACTCATTTATTCATATACTGTGTTATATGATTTGTGTGCAAGAAGAGGCAGGAGGGAACATTATGCGGCTTGAGCGTCTGAACTATAATAAGATTAAAATCTTTTTAACCCTCGACGATCTGACTGATCGGGGACTGACAAAAGAAGACCTCTGGAAGGACTCGTTTAAAGTCCACCAGTTATTTAAAGATATGATGAATGAAGCAAATACAGAGCTCGGCTTTGAAGCGAATGGTCCGATCGCGGTGGAAGTATATTCTCTTCAGGCACAAGGCATGGTTGTGATTGTAACGAAAAATCATGACGCGGACGCAGAAGATGACGAATATGACGATGATTATATCGAGATGCAGGTCAAACTTGACGAAAGCCCGGATATTATTTATCAGTTCCATTCGTTTGAAGATATCATTCAGCTTGCCGGAAGCCTTCACCGAATCGGGATTACCGGCGGCACCGTCTACCACTATGAGAACCAATACTATGTAAGCCTTGAAGACCTCGGCTCCCGTTCCGCCGAAGGCGTCATCGCGGTGCTGGCTGAATACGGACACCCGGCGACGATTACGATTTACAGGCTCCATGAGTACGGAAAACTCATCATGGACGGCAATGCTGTGGAGACCATCCAGAAACATTTTTCATAAAAAAGATTTGAAACGGCAGCTGTTTTCAGCGGCCGTCTTTTTTTAAGCGAAATAATGGAAAAATCATTGTCTTTCTTCTATGCACGGAGATATTGAAGGTGTATACTAGTCACTGAAAGGGAGCATGAGAGAAACAGAAGATTTTAGGAGGTTAACTCAAATGGCAGCCGATCGATTCACCGGTCATAATGAAGAAGACAAACATGATGTATTAAAATCAACCCAAACCGTAATACATAAAGCTCTGGAAAAATTGGGGTATCCAGAAGAAGTGTATGAACTGCTGAAAGAGCCGCTCAGATTATTAACGGTTAAAATTCCTGTTCGGATGGATGACGGGTCTGTGAAAATATTTACAGGCTATCGTGCGCAGCACAATGATTCCGTAGGTCCGACAAAAGGCGGCATTCGTTTTCACCCGAATGTAACTGAAAAAGAGGTGAAAGCACTTTCCATCTGGATGAGTTTAAAATGCGGAATTATTGATCTTCCTTATGGCGGTGGTAAAGGCGGAATTGTTTGTGATCCGAGAAATATGTCATTCAGAGAGCTTGAAAGACTGAGCAGGGGATATGTCAGAGCAATCAGTCAGATTGTCGGACCGACTAAAGACGTCCCGGCACCTGACGTATTTACAAACTCACAGATTATGGCTTGGATGATGGATGAATATTCAAGAATTGATGAATTTAACTCACCCGGCTTTATTACGGGAAAACCGCTTGTACTCGGCGGATCCCACGGCAGGGAATCAGCGACGGCAAAAGGCGTCACCATCTGCATAAAAGAAGCGGCCAAGAAAAAAGGTCTCGATATTCAGAACGCGCGCGTCGTCGTACAAGGTTTCGGAAACGCGGGCAGCTATCTGGCCAAGTTTATGCATGACGCCGGCGCGAAAGTTGTCGGAATTTCTGACGCGTACGGAGGCCTTTACGATCCGGACGGTCTTGATATTGATTATCTGCTTGATCGCAGAGACAGCTTCGGAACGGTGACGAAGCTTTTCAATGACACCATTACGAATCAGGAGCTGCTTGAGCTGGACTGTGATATACTTGTCCCGGCGGCGATCGAAAACCAAATTACAGAAGAGAACGCTGACCGCATCAAAGCGAAAATCGTTGTAGAAGCGGCAAACGGACCGACGACACTGGAAGGAACGAAAATCCTGACAGACAAAGGAACGCTGCTGGTTCCCGATGTTCTGGCGAGCGCCGGCGGTGTAACGGTTTCTTATTTCGAATGGGTTCAAAACAACCAAGGCTTCTACTGGAGTGAAGAAGAAGTCGAGGAAAAACTGGAAAATATGATGATAAAATCGTTTAATAATATTTATGAAATGTCCCAAAACCGCCGGATTGACATGAGGCTTGCGGCTTACATGGTCGGCGTGCGGAAAATGGCGGAGGCTTCGCGTTTCAGAGGCTGGATATAAACCAATCGTTTGCATAAACAAAAAAAATCTCCTATGATAATATAGGAGATTTTTTATATGAGTGGAAACTTATGATGGAAATGCCAATCGCAGGAGTTGAAGGACATGACAGAAGAAAAAGCAATTATAATAGGCGGAGGTCCTTGCGGATTATCGGCGGCTATACATCTGAAGCAAATTGGCGTGAACGCGCTTGTGATCGAAAAAGGGAATGTCGTAAACAGCATTTATAACTATCCGACCCACCAAACTTTTTTCAGTTCAAGTGAAAAATTGGAGATCGGCGATGTCGCCTTTATTACGGAAAACAGAAAACCGGTCCGAATACAGGCTCTCTCTTACTACAGAGAGGTTGTCAGAAGAAAAGAGCTGCGCGTAAACGCCTTTGAAACGGTGGAGCGCGTAACGAAACAGGAAGACGGCCGTTTTCTTGTAGAAACATCAAAAGACCGCTACCTCACTCCGTTTTGTATCATTGCGACAGGATATTATGATCATCCGAATTATATGAACATACCGGGTGAAGGGCTTCCTAAGGTATTTCATTACTTTAAAGAAGGCCATCCTTATTTTGATAAAGATGTTGCTGTGATCGGCGGGAAAAACTCAAGTGTGGACGCGGCTTTGGAACTGGTGAAGTCCGGTGCGCGCGTCACGGTGCTCTACAGAGGACATGAGTACTCCCCGAGCATCAAGCCGTGGATTCTGCCTGAGTTTGAGGCCCTCGTCAGAAACGGCACAATCCGGATGGAATTCGGCGCTTGTCTTGAAGAAGTGACGGAAGATGAAATCATTTTCCGCTCCGGCCGAAATGAGACGGTCCGGCTGAAAAACGATTTCGTATTTGCCATGACGGGATACCATCCCGATCACGGTTTCCTCGAAAAAATCGGTGTGCGGATTGATGCGGAATCAGGCCGGCCGTTTTTCCGGGAAGAAACGATGGAAACAAATGTTGACGGTGTTTTTATCGCCGGAGTCATTGCGGCTGGAAATAACGCCAACGAAATTTTTATCGAGAACGGCCGTTTTCACGGCGGCTTGATCGCAAATGAAATATCAAAACGGCTGGGTGCAGAGAGCATATGATCATTCATATGCTCTTTTTTAAAAAAATTGAAAGATGTAAAAATGTGAACAACATGGTACGATAGATATAGGAATATAAAGGAAAGAGGTTGCCTGATGTTTGCAATCATCTCTGCAGGAATTGCTCCCGGCATTGCGCTGTTAAGCTATTTTTATTTAAAAGATCAGTATGACAATGAACCCGTACATATGGTGCTGAGGTCTTTTTTTCTCGGGGTTGTCCTTGTGTTTCCGACCATGTTTATCCAATATGTTCTTGAAAAAGAGCATGTGGGGGGAGGAAGCTTTTTCGTTTCGTTTTTGTCTTCGGGATTTCTGGAAGAATCGGTGAAATGGTTCGTTCTGATGATCAGTGTGTATCCGCATGCTCATTTTGATGAGCATTATGACGGAATCGTTTACGGGGCCAGTGTGTCTTTAGGATTTGCCACGCTTGAAAATATTCTGTATCTATTTGGCCACGGCGTTGAGCATGCTTTCATCAGGGCGCTTCTGCCGGTCTCCTGCCATGCGCTGATCGGAGTGATTATGGGATTTTATCTCGGAAAAGCCCGCTTTTCGCAGAAAAAAGCCCGTGTCAAATGGCTTGTGATTTCGCTGGCCGTGCCTTCATGTCTGCACGGTTCTTACGATTTTATTCTTACCGCCCTCAATCATTGGGTATATTATATGCTGCCGTTTATGCTGTTTTTATGGTGGTTCGGGCTGCGAAAGGCAAAAAAAGCACGCTCCGTCAATATGATCCAAGTGTGAAGAAACCGCGCGTCGCGTGCGGTTTCTTTTTTATGCCTTGACAGGGGATAAGAAGGAAACGTGCATAAAAATAACCTCGTGACAGACAATACGGGTACACTTTAAATTTTGCAGTAGGAGGCTTGAAGAGATGAAGTGCAAAGGAGCCTTTATGGCATGTCTCATTCTATTTTCTTTCGCCGCCGCTTTCTTCGATCATCATGAAACGGTTCATGCGTTTTCAAATCAAGTGATTCAAAGAGGCGCGACGGGTGATGATGTTATAGAATTGCAGGCCCGTCTTCAATATAACGGATTTTATAACGGGAAAATCGATGGTGTTTACGGCTGGACCACATACTGGGCCGTGAGAAATTTTCAGGAGAAATTCGGCATGAAGCCGGTTGACGGCCTCGTCGGCGCGAAAACCAAACAGGTGCTGATTTCTAAATCAAAATATTACCGTGAATATGTAATGGAGCAGATCCAAAAAGGGAATACGTTCACTCATTATGGCAACGTCCCATTGGAAAACCAAACAAAACCGAGAGCCGGAACGCAGAAGCCGGCGGGAACGAATAAGCCTGCTCAAAAGCCGCAAAACAAAACAGGCGGTCAGTCAAATCAAAAGCAAAATACGACAGCGGCCAATATGCCTGGCGGTTTCTCAAACAACGACATCAATCTTCTGGCACAGGCTGTGTACGGGGAAGCACGCGGTGAGCCGTTTGAAGGGCAGGTTGCCATCGCCGCGGTTATTTTAAACCGTATTAAAAGCCCGTTATTTCCGAATACGGTGGCCGGCGTCATTTTCGAACCGCTCGCGTTTACCGCCGTTGCCGACGGCCAAATATATATGCAGCCGAATGAAAGAGCAAAAGAAGCGGTTCTTGATGCGATCAACGGCTGGGATCCTTCTGAAAACGCGATTTATTATTTCAATCCTGATACGGCGACAAGCAAATGGATTTGGGGACGTCCGCAGATAAAAAGAATCGGAAAACACATTTTCTGTGAGTAAAAGTACGCAAAATGAGGTGTTAACATGATTAGAGGAATCATTATCGCTGTTCTCGGTGTCGCGATCGCCGCAACCGGATACTGGGGATATAAAGAGCATCAGGAAAAAGATGCGGTCCTTCTGCATGCGGAAAATAATTATCAGAGGGCTTTTCATGAATTGACGTACCATGTTGATCAGCTTCACGACAAAATCGGGACGACGCTTGCAATGAACAGTAAAAAATCTCTGTCTCCGGCGCTCATTGATGTATGGAGAATTACATCTGAAGCACATAACAATGTGAGCCAGCTGCCGCTGACTCTCATGCCTTTTAATAAGACGGAGGAGTTTTTATCCAACATAGGAGATTTCAGCTATAAAACATCCGTCCGGGATTTAGATCAAAAACCGCTTGATAAGAAAGAATATACAACACTGAACAGCCTGTACAAACAGGCGGAGAACATTCAAAACCAGCTCCGCAGCGTTCAGCATCTCGTCATGAGCAAAAATTTACGGTGGATGGATGTTGAGATGGCGCTCGCCTCTGACAAAAAACAAAGCGATAATACGATCGTCGACAGCTTTAAAACAGTCGAAAAAAATGTAGGCGCTTTTTCTGAAGACAGCATCAGCCCCACATTTACGGGAGCAAATACAGAACGAAAAGGTTTTACGCATCTGAAAGGAAAACAAATTACGGAAAAAGAAGCGGTCAAAATCGCACAACGGTTTGCGCCTGATCATAATTATTCAATTAAAGTGGTCAAAAGCGGCAGGAAGACGAATCGGGACGTATACAGCATCCGCATGAAAGACGCGGACAACAAGTCTTTTATCTATATGGATATTACCCAAAAAGGCGGACATCCGGTCTATTTGATTCAAAAACGGGCCGTGAAGAAACAAAAGATCAGCCTCAATGAAGCATCTAACCGGGCCGTCGCGTTTTTAAAGAAAAATGGATATGAAACAAAAGGCCTCGAAATTGATGAAAGCGCGCAATATAATAACATCGGCGTCTTTTCTTTTATCCCCGTGGAGAAAAACGTCCGCATTTATCCGGAAGCCATCCGAATGAAAGTGGCGCTGGATGATGGTGAAGTCGTCGGTTTTTCCGCGCGTGATTACCTGGCGGCGCACCGCACGAGAACGATTCCGGCTCCCGCTTTGTCAGCTGATGAAGCGAAAGCGAAGCTGAATAAAAATGTTGAAGTGCGGGAGACGCGGCAGGCGCTGATCACGAATGAACTCGGTCAGGAAGTGCTTTGCTACGAAATGCTTGGGACGATCGGGAAAGACACGTATCAAATGTTCATTAATGCGGACGACGGAAAAGAGGAAAAAATAGAAAAGTTAAAAAGTGCAGAACCTATATATAAAGACCTATAAAAATAAAGGAGGAAAGGACTAAAAGTCTTTTCCTTTTTTTCGTTACATGCTTTAATAAAAGCATAAATAATGAAAGAGTGAAGGCCCATGATAGCTGTCGGAGATTATATTTGGATTGAATACATAGAGAACAATGAGCCCAAAAAAGCGAGGAGCAAAGCAGTAAGCGTTGAAAACGGCGAACTGCACATCTCATATCCCGTCGATCTGGATTCGGGACGGACGGTCTTTTTGCATAAAGGATTGGAAATAACAGCGGAATTTATGGGGAATGGCCACGTGCCGTATCAATTTAAAAGCATAATCAAAGGAAAGAAAAAAGACCCCATCCCGATGATCGGATTGGACATCCCCCCTCAGGAGGAAATGAAGCGGATTCAAAGACGCCGATACGTCCGTGCAGACGCAGTATTGGATGTATCCGTCAAAATGGAAGCGGAAAAAACCGCTTTCCAAACGGTTTCCTCTAATATCAGCGCCGGCGGAATCGCTGTTGTGATGCCTGAGCATATTTCCGCGGAACCAGGTGAAAAGCTGTATGTCTCATTTTCTCTTCCCGGCAAGGAAAATACAGCCGATATTACGGCCGAGGCTGTTACCCAGCGGATTTTTTATGATGAAAAGGCGGATAAACAAAAAATGACGCTTGAATTTGCAGAAATCGATCCCGCATCACAGCAGCTTTTACTCCAATATTGTATGCGCGCGCAGCTTCAGCAGAGAAGAAACAGTCTGTCGGAATAAACAGCAGCGCACTTTTCCATACTAATCCTAATGGAGGTGCGCGTATATGAAAACGTTTGAACGTCTGCTGGTCAAATTGGTCTGTATTCAGCTTATAATTTTGGGCGCGGTGCAATTTTTGCTTCATTATCAGCCTATTGAACCTTATATTTCGAAAGCTGTGAAATATGAGGGAGTTGATAAAATGGAGAAAAAAGAATGGATTGAAACGGTAAAGCGGTAAATCAGCTCAATTTTTTCGCCCCTTTTCCGGCAGTTCATGATACAATCCATAGAGGAGTAAAGAGCAAGGAGAGAGATTATGGACAAGAAATTATCAATTGCGATCGACGGGCCGGCCGCTGCCGGAAAAAGCACCGTTGCTAAAATAGTGGCTGAGAAAAAATCATATGTGTACATTGATACAGGAGCGATGTATCGTGCCATTACATATACGGCGCTCAAGCAGAATGCCGATTTAACTGATGAAGCCGCGCTTACAGAGCTGCTGAAGCGTACGGAAATTGAGCTTGTATCCGCTCCGGAAGGACAAATCGTTCTGGTAAACGGAGAAGATGTGACAGAAGAAATCCGTAAAGACGAAGTCAGCAACCAAGTATCAATCGCCGCCAAGCATAAAGGCGTCAGAGAAGAAATGGTCAAAAGACAGCAGCAGCTCGGACAAAAAGGCGGTGTCGTCATGGACGGCCGTGATATCGGTACTCATGTGCTGCCTGATGCCGAAGTGAAAATTTTTCTGCTCGCGTCCGTAGAGGAAAGAGCGAAGCGCCGATATGAAGAGAATAAGAAAAAAGGCTATGACGTGAATTACGAGACGCTCATTGAAGAAATTTCCAGACGCGACAAACTCGATTCAGAGAGGGAAGTTTCCCCGCTGCGCAAAGCGGAAGACGCGATTGAAATCGATACGACGTCACTCAGCATTGCTGAAGTCGCAGGAAAAATTCTGGAGATCGTCGAACAGAAATCACGTTAACTTCGGGCGGAGCGCTTTATAATTTTTTTCGAAAGACAAGATGTTATTGCTTGACAAACCAGTCCATTTATTAGAAGTTAATACTAATAAAACTTTTTATTGATCATTCAAAATCTTTTTTGGATGATTCTTTAATACATATTCGGCTGAAAAGCGGACATTCACATGTTCAGCTTTCAAACCGTATTAATTAAGCTGTGTAGGTTTGGACCAAGGAGGTTATTCAAATGACAGAGGAAATGAATCAAATTGATGTTCAAGTGCCAGAGGTTGGAGATGTAGTAAAAGGGATTGTGACAAAGGTAGAGGACAAGCATGTAGATGTCGAAATTGTCAATGTCAAACAGTCCGGAATCATTCCAATCAGTGAATTATCAAGTCTTCATGTAGAGAAAGCATCGGATGTCGTAAAAGTTGACGACGAGCTTGACCTGAAAGTAACAAAAGTGGAAGACGATGCTTTGATTTTATCTAAACGTGCCGTTGATGCTGACCGCGCTTGGGAAGACCTTGAAAAAAAATTCGACACAAAAGAAGTGTTTGAAGCTGAAGTGAAAGATGTGGTGAAAGGCGGTCTCGTCGTTGATATCGGCGTTCGCGGCTTCATTCCCGCATCACTTGTCGAAGCTCATTTCGTCGAGGATTTCACTGACTATAAAGGGAAAACCCTCTCTCTTATCGTCGTTGAACTCGACCGTGATAAAAACCGGGTGATTCTGTCACACCGGGCTGTAGTGGAAAAAGAACAGACAGCCAAAAAGCATGATTTTCTCCAAACACTTGAGGTTGGAAGCGTGCTTGAAGGAAAAGTGCAGCGTCTGACTGATTTCGGCGCATTTGTCGACATCGGCGGAATTGACGGGCTTGTTCATATTTCGCAGCTGTCTCATTCACACGTCGAAAAACCGTCTGACGTGGTGGAAGAAGGTCAGGACGTAAAAGTGAAAGTACTGTCCGTAGACCGCGATAACGAACGTATTTCTTTATCTATTAAAGAAACGCTGCCGGGACCTTGGAGCCAGATCGGCGAAAAGGTAAAACAGGGAGATGTGCTTGAAGGAAAAGTGCAGCGCCTTGTAAGCTTCGGCGCCTTCGTTGAAATTCTTCCGGGCGTGGAAGGACTTGTGCACATTTCGCAAATTTCCAATAAACATATCGGAACGCCGCATGAAGTGCTTGAAGAAGGACAGACTGTTAAAGTGAAAGTGCTTGACGTGAACGAAAGCGAAGAGCGCATTTCCTTAAGCATGCGTGAGCTTGAAGAAGCGCCGAAAGCCGATCAGGAGGACTTCCGCCAATACCAGGCGAAAGAAGAGCCGAGCACCGGCTTCCAGCTTGGCGATTTAATCGGAGACAAGCTTAATAAATTAAAATAAATTGGTGATAAAACGTGACACGAGCAGAACGAAAAAGAGAACATATAAATCATGCGCTGTCTACCGGCCAAAACCGGGAAACGGGGCTTGATGATATTACGTTTGTTCATGTCAGCCTACCGAACCTAGCATTGGAAAAAGTGGATATATCAACGAAAATCGGCGGACTCACAAGCAGTTCGCCGATTTTTATCAATGCGATGACAGGCGGCGGCGGACAGCTTACATACGAAATTAACAGATCGCTGGCAAGAGCCGCGCGCAAAGCCGGCATGCCGCTGGCTGTCGGTTCGCAAATGTCAGCTTTAAAAGATCCCTCCGAACGGTGTTCTTACGAGATCGTCAGAAAAGAGAATCCGGACGGGCTGATATTTGCCAATTTAGGCAGCGAGGCGGATGCCGAGCAGGCGAAAAGGGCAGTTGATATGATTCAAGCAGATGCCCTCCAGATTCATTTAAATGTGATTCAGGAGATCGTCATGCCAGAGGGTGACAGAAGCTTTACCGGCGCTCTCGGCCGTATTGAGCGGATTGCGGCGGAAGCGGGAGTGCCCGTTTTTGTCAAAGAAGTCGGCTTCGGAATGAGCAGGGAATCGGCACGGCAGTTATTTGATGCTGGCGCAGCAGCAGTTGATGCCGGCGGATACGGCGGTACAAATTTCTCTAAGATCGAAAATATGCGCAGAGAGAAGGCGCTTCAATTTTTTAATACGTGGGGAATTTCCACTGCCGCAAGCTTAGCGGAAATCCATTCGCTCTCCGCTGATCAATCAATTATCGCATCCGGCGGGCTGCAAAGCGCCCTGGATGTCGCCAAATCGATTGCCCTCGGCGCTTCCGGCGCGGGAATGGCGGGCACTTTCCTGAAAGCTCTCACCTCTAAAGGAGAAGAGGGCCTGTTTGACGAGATGACGGCGCTTTTACAAGAGCTGAAAATGATTATGACCGCCCTCGGATGCCGATCGGTTTCCCAATTGCAAAAGGCGCCTTTGGTCATAAAAGGTGACACACATCACTGGCTTTCTGAACGGGGGATTGACACGTCCCGTTTCAGCAGACGTTAAAAGACATGCGAACCCGCATGCCTTTTTCTGTTTTTTACGATTTTCTTTTTCGGAATTCCCCGTTCTGCTCAAGGCTTGTCGCTCCTTTATGGTGAATCGAATCATCACGATCAGATTCCACCCGGCGGGAGGCTTTCAGTTTTTTCTCCTGTCTGTCTTTTCCCATCCTTATCCGCTCCTTTCAGGCATAATTGGTTTAAAAAATGCGTTCCCGCTCCATACTGATCAGAGGAGGAGCGATTATGGAACCGTTTTATTATTACTGGTCAATGTGGTTTTTATGGATACTTGCGACTTTTATTTTTGCCAAAACGAAAAGCCGTTTTTACGTATCAGTCTTTATTTTGACTAATATGATGGCAAGCATACATCAGATTACGGCTTATTTTACGCTGAATGCGGCATATGTCATGTTTTTTGCTGCGGCATTTGTTTATGCGGGAAGCCTCGGCATGCATAAACGGCTCCGTAATATTGTGATTCATCTGACGGCGTCTGCGGCGTACGGCTTTATTTTTCTTTTTGCATTATATGATCCTGTTTGGTTTATCATAAAACCTGAATGGGCGGCGGTTATACTGCTTACCGTTATTACGCTTTCCGTTGAGGGGCGGTTCCCTGAGAGGCTTTGTCTTTTTGTTCTCGGCATGTGCCAGGGGGAGCTATTGTATGCTGCGGTCATCCGCAACATTGCGGGTGCGGCAGCCGTCGGGGATTATCAATGGCTTTCAGGCTGTTCGGCGGGAGTGATTCTCCTCGTCGGGCTGACTACATATGAACAGCTTGCGGCGCGCATCAGCCAAAAAAGCAAAAAGCAGGGCAAAGGAGCGACAAAAATGTCTTGAAAACAGACGGAGACTGTTACATGAATGCGAAACATTTTGAAGAATACATTGTGATCTCAGTGAAAACTGATATAATAAATGAGTTAAGCCCTTCTGTTTGAAGGGTTCTTTTCATAGCGAAGATGATTTTTAATAACCGGTTGAACAATTTTTTGTGAAAATGTAAGCGGCTGGATTGAAAGGAAGGGTACTATGGGTAAACCTGTCGTAGCCATTGTCGGAAGACCGAATGTGGGAAAATCCACAATCTTTAACCGGATTGCGGGTGAAAGAATTTCAATAGTAGAAGATACCCCCGGAGTGACGCGGGACCGGATATACAGTTCGGCGGAATGGCTGAATTATGATTTTAACCTGATTGATACGGGCGGAATTGATATCGGAGACGAACCGTTTCTGACACAGATCCGCCAGCAGGCTGAAATCGCCATGGACGAGGCTGATGTGATCATCTTTATGGTGAACGGCCGCGAAGGTGTGACGTCTGCGGATGAAGAAGTGGCAAAAATACTGTACCGGACGAAAAAACCGGTCGTATTAGCCGTAAATAAATTAGATAATACCGAAATGAGAGCGAACATCTATGACTTTTATGCGCTCGGCTTTGGAGAACCGTATCCGATTTCGGGCACACACGGTTTAGGATTGGGAGATTTGCTCGATGCTTGTGCCGAGCATTTTAAAAACATTCCGGAGACGAAGTACAGTGATGATGTCGTTCAATTCTGCCTGATCGGCCGCCCGAATGTCGGAAAATCATCCCTTGTCAATGCGATGCTCGGCGAAGAGCGGGTTATCGTGAGCAACGTAGCCGGAACGACTAGAGACGCTGTGGATACGGCGTTCACCTACAATCAGCAGGAATTTGTAATCGTTGACACGGCGGGAATGAGAAAAAAGGGTAAAGTATATGAAACAACAGAAAAATACAGTGTGCTTCGGGCGTTAAAAGCCATTGACCGCTCAGACGTCGTCGGCGTTGTGCTGAATGCAGAAGAAGGCATCCTTGAGCAGGACAAGCGGATCGCCGGATACGCCCATGAAGCCGGGAAAGCCGTCGTCATTATCGTAAACAAATGGGATGCCGTTGATAAAGACGAACGCACGATGAAAGAATTTGAACAGAATATTCGGGAACATTTCCAATTTCTCGATTACGCGCCGGTGCTGTTTATGTCGGCACTGACGACAAAGCGGATTCATACACTCATGCCTGCGATTATTAAAGCGAGTGAAAACCACTCTCTCCGCGTACAGACAAATGTCTTAAATGATGTCATTATGGATGCGGTCGCCATGAATCCGACTCCGACGCACAACGGCTCCCGTCTGAAAATTTATTATGCGACTCAAGTCGCTGTTAAGCCGCCGAGCTTCGTTGTTTTTGTCAACGATCCGGAACTGATGCATTTTTCTTATGAACGCTTTTTAGAAAACCGAATCCGGGACGCTTTCGGATTTGAAGGTACGCCAATTAAAATATTTGCAAGAGCAAGAAAATAAAAAGGTGTGATACAGAGATGAAAAAAGTGGCAATGCTTGGAGCGGGAAGCTGGGGCACTGCACTTTCTTTAGTGCTGGCTGATAACGGACATCAAGTCATGATGTGGGGACACCGTGCCGAATTGATCGATCAAATCAACGAACTGCATGAAAACAAAGATTACCTGCCGGGGGTGGAGCTATCAAGTTCTATCATCGGTACAGCTGATTTAAGCGAGGCTTTAAAAGGAGCTGACTTCATCATTGTGGCAGTTCCGACAAAAGCCATTCGGGAAGTGCTGAAAAAGGCTCTGCCGTACACCCCGAAACAATCGATTTTTGTTCATGTCAGCAAAGGAATTGAGCCGGATTCGCTTCTCCGAATTTCAGAATTAATGGAAGAGGAGCTGCCTGAGGAGTACAGAAAAGACATCGTCGTGCTTTCAGGGCCGAGCCACGCTGAGGAAGTCGGATTAAGACACCCGACGACTGTTACATCATCTTCAAAAAATATCAAGGCTGCAGAAGCGGTTCAGGATTTATTTATGAACCAGCATTTCCGCGTCTATACCAATCCGGATATGATCGGTGTGGAAATAGGGGGAGCGTTAAAGAATATCATCGCTCTTGCAGCGGGGATTACAGACGGATTGGGATACGGAGATAATGCAAAAGCGGCCCTAATCACCCGAGGTCTTGCTGAAATCGCCAGACTCGGCACAAAGATGGGCGGAAATCCGCTCACCTTTTCCGGCCTGACCGGCGTAGGCGATTTAATCGTGACGTGTACAAGCGTTCATTCCCGAAACTGGCGCGCCGGCAACCTGCTCGGCAAAGGATACAAGCTGGAAGCTGTCCTGGATAAGATGGGGATGGTTGTTGAAGGCGTGCGGACGACGAAAGCTGCGTATCAGCTGTCTCAAAAATACCAAGTGAAAATGCCGATCACAGAGGCGCTTCACCAAGTATTATTTAACGGGCAGAAGGTAGAAACGGCCGTAGAATCCTTAATGGCCAGAGTGAAAACCCATGAGATGGAAGACTTGGTCAACACATTCGAAAACCGGGTGAAGTGACAATAACATGCCGTCAGCATATTCTGAAGTGACGAAAGTCCAAAACGCAGAACTCTCCGGCTGAAATCGCTTAAAACATTTGCTGATTTAGGCAGAAGAGGATGCAGACGTATGCATCTGCGCATACTATAGCATCGAAGTCCAAGAGAGTGTATCTCAGACGTACAGGTGAATATAGTCAACTTGACTGAAGCAAAGTCCCCCTCTTTGCTTCAGTTTTTTTGTTTTTTCAATAGATGGAAAACCTGTTGATCTTTTCAACATTTGTATATTAAAATGAAATATAACGCTTACAATGATGGAACGGGGGGCACGAACATGAGTGTGGCATTAATGAAAATGTGGTTTGCGCTTGGTGCTATGGGATTAATGTTTGTTGCGGTGGCCTCTATTTATGTCAGCAGGTACAAAGTGAAAAACAAACTGATAAAAGCAGCGGTTTCTTCACTCGCTTATGCCTGCATGGTCATCTCGGGATTGATCGTGTTAATGGTCGTTTTCAGCGGGCCTGTCAATGAATAAAGCAAAAAGGGGGCGCGGAATGCATAAGTTAAAAATGGCCGTCATAACGGCAATGGCGGTGCTTCTGCTGTCCGGCTGTCTGTACCCTGAAGCAAAAAAAACTGAAAATAAAGTATCTTACAAACATCAGCTTCAGCAGGTGCAAGCGGCAGTGGATGAATTTAAAAAGGCGAACGGCGGACTTCTGCCGATTCAGACAAAAGATATGAAAACACCGCTCTATCAAAAATATCCGATAGATTTTAAGCGGCTCGCGCCCAGATACATAGAGGAGCCGCCGGCCTCAGCTTATGAAAGCGGAGGAATGTACCAATACGTGCTTGTCGATGTGGAAAATAAGCCGACCGTCAAGCTGGTCGATCTCCAAATGGCGGAAGCAATCCGCGACATGAAGCTGCGTGTCAAAATGTATCAGGAAAAGCATACATATCCTCCTTATGAGGACGCCGTTTCACAAGGGCTGTTCACTTTAAATAAAAAAAAGCTCGGCATGAAAGACTCTCCTTCAGTCAAAAGTCCGGTTTCAGGCACGTCTCTGCCGCTTTTAATCGGTGCTGACGGAGAAATCTATGCCGACTATCGCGTCGATCTCGCCCGCTGCCTGAAGGAAAACAAAAAGAAAATCAAACCGGGCGCAGAAATTCAGGATATTTTATGGAAAGAGACTCCTTTCGTCCCGGCCTTTTCAGTCACATACACCGTAAATGAAAAACAGGAACCCGTTTTTTTAGAAAGTCAAACGAAACAGGAATGAACCTTTTTCCCGCGCATACAAATAGGGAGAAAGGTTTTTTTGATTTTGATAGAAAAGACTGCCTGAAAATTTTCTAAAGATGTCATATTGAAATAGGACAACGTCATACACATATAGTGTCCTGTATTTGATTGGAGAATGGTGAATGAAAAATGATAAGGATAGGAAGTCCGGGAGGGGATCACTTGGAAAAGGTCGATATTTTCAAGGATATCGCTGAACGAACAGGGGGCGATATATACTTAGGAGTCGTTGGCGCTGTCCGTACAGGGAAATCTACATTCATTAAAAAATTTATGGAGCTCGTGGTGCTCCCGAATATCAGCAATGAGGCCGACCGAGCGCGGGCGCAGGATGAGCTTCCGCAAAGCGCAGCAGGAAAAACGATAATGACCACAGAACCAAAATTTGTCCCGAATCAAGCCATGTCCGTTCATGTCGCGGAAGGACTTGATGTCAACATCCGTCTTGTGGATTGTGTGGGATATACGGTTCCCGGGGCGAAGGGATATGAGGATGAAAACGGCCCGAGAATGATCAATACACCTTGGTACGAAGAACCGATTCCCTTTCATGAGGCAGCGGAAATCGGTACGAGAAAAGTCATCCAGGAACACTCCACAATCGGGGTCGTCATTACGACAGACGGCTCAATCGGCGATATTGCGCGGGGCGATTACGTGGAAGCGGAAGAAAGAGTCATCGACGAGCTGAAGGAAGTCGGCAAACCGTTTATTATGGTTATCAACTCGGTAAAACCGTACCACCCGGAAACAGAAGCGCTCAGAGCTGAATTAAGCGCGAAATATGATATTCCCGTCCTCGCCATGAGTGTTGAAAGCATGCGGGAAACAGATGTGTTAAGCGTCCTCAGAGAAGCGCTTTACGAGTTCCCTGTGCTGGAAGTCAATGTCAACCTTCCGAGCTGGGTCATGGTGCTGAAAGAAAATCACTGGCTCAGAGAGAGCTACCAGGAATCAGTGAAAGAAACCGTAAAAGATATTAAACGCCTGCGCGATGTCGACCGGGTTGTCGGCCACTTCAGTGAATTTGAGTTTATTGAAAGCGCCGGATTGGCCGGAATCGAACTTGGCCAGGGTGTCGCAGAAATTGATTTGTATGCGCCGGATCATTTATATGACCAGATTTTAAAAGAAGTGGTCGGCGTTGAAATCCGCGGGAAAGACCACCTGCTTGAATTAATGCAGGACTTCGCCCACGCGAAAAAAGAATATGATCAGGTATCAGATGCGCTGAAAATGGTGAAACAGACCGGCTACGGCATTGCCGCCCCGGCCTTAGCCGATATGAGCCTTGATGAACCGGAAATCATCAGACAGGGATCAAGATTCGGAGTAAGGCTCAAAGCGGTCGCTCCGTCCATTCATATGATCAAAGTGGATGTGGAAAGTGAATTCGCGCCGATCATCGGGACGGAAAAACAAAGTGAAGAACTTGTCCGTTACTTAATGCAGGACTTTGAAGATGATCCGCTTTCTATCTGGAACTCCGATATTTTCGGCAGATCATTGAGCTCTATCGTAAGAGAAGGAATCTCCGCAAAACTGTCACTCATGCCGGAAAATGCGAGATATAAATTGAAAGAAACGCTGGAGAGAATTATTAACGAAGGCTCAGGCGGCCTGATCGCCATTATTTTGTAAGCTGAAGGACCTCTTCCTGAAATGGGGGGTCTTTTTTTATTCTTTTTAGATACTGGAAATCAATCAAGGATTAGGAGGAAAAAAGCAAAAAAAGGAATATTTGTTCGGTAAAACACGTGAAAACCTTGACGAGCAAGGGATTGAGGCTTTAAAATGCTTGATATGGCTTTTTATATGTGTTACTCTACATACAGAAAATCTTCACTTTGTTGGACAAACATTCCTCAAAGTGTCTGTTTTCTTTTGAAAAGCCGTTTACTTGTCTGTTCTTCCCTGCTTTGATTTTTTATCAGACAGGTTTAGAATCAGGCTGAACTGTGAAGAAATGATAATAAACTGCTGATTTGATACCCTTTTGGGAGGAGGTGAAAGGCATGAACAAGACAGAACTAATCAATGCGGTTGCTGAAGCAAGCGAATTGTCTAAAAAAGACGCTACAAAAGCAGTTGATTCTGTTTTTGATACGATTTTAGATGCACTTAAAAACGGTGATAAAATCCAACTGATCGGTTTCGGTAACTTTGAGGTGCGCGAGCGCTCTGCACGTAAAGGACGTAACCCGCAAACTGGTGAAGAAATCGAAATCCCTGCAAGCAAGGTACCTGCTTTCAAACCAGGTAAAGCTCTTAAAGACGCTGTTGCAGGAAAATAATTGTGAATATAGATCGTGTATGCATCTGATACATACACTTTGTTTCTTCACAGAAAAGCCCCTTGATAAAGGGGCTTTTCATATTTAAGCAGCCTCGGTCACCGGGCAGGACTTTCGTTTTGCTTTTGGCGCGGCAAATGTGCTAGAATCGAAATTAAATGTATTCAATGGTGGAGGACACAGACAATGAAAGAAGTTAATAAAGAACAGATTGAACAGGCGGTTCGCCAGATTTTAGAGGCGATTGGAGAAGACCCGGACCGGGAAGGGCTTTTAGATACGCCGAAACGCGTGGCGAAAATGTACGCGGAAGTATTCTCGGGATTAAATGAAGACCCGAAAGAACACTTTAAAACCGTTTTCGGAGAAGACCATGAGGAGCTTGTTCTTGTAAAAGATATCGCGTTTCATTCCATGTGTGAACATCACCTTGTTCCTTTTTACGGAAAAGCGCATATTGCCTACATTCCGCGCGGCGGCAAAGTGACGGGCCTGAGTAAATTGGCGCGGGCGGTGGAAGCCGTCTCAAAACGCCCGCAGCTGCAGGAGCGCATCACTTCAACGATTGCAGAAAGCATCGTAGAGACCTTAGATCCCCACGGCGTCATGGTTGTCGTCGAGGCTGAGCATATGTGCATGACAATGAGGGGCGTAAGAAAGCCAGGTGCAAAAACAGTGACTTCCGCTGTAAGAGGTATTTTTAAAGATGACGCAGCGGCGCGTTCCGAAGTGTTAGAACATATTAAACGTGCGGATTAATAATGATAGAGGGTGCAGATATGAATTCAAAGCATTCAAGTGATTTTGTCGTCATTAAAGCGGTCGAGGACGGCGTGAACGTCATCGGTTTAACGAGAGGAACGGATACGAAATTTCACCATTCCGAAAAACTGGACAAAGGCGAAGTGATTATCGCTCAGTTTACTGAGCATACCTCTGCCATCAAAGTGAGAGGCAACGCCCTCATCCAGACCGCTTACGGAGAAATGAACAGCGAAAAAAAATAAGCCGGCTGTTTCCCGCTTTTGCCAAATGCCCGCAAACGGCGGGAGAATACAGCCAATTTCTTTTTTTTATGCTATAATGATACCTGCGTATAATAATGACGAGTAAATCTCATACATATTAGAATAAATGTGAATTTGGGGACAAGGGTGATATTTTTGCAAGACATCTACGGAACTTTAGCGAATCTAAATATGAAATTAAAACAAAAGCTGTCTCATCCTTATTTAGCGAAACATATTTCTGCGCCTAAAATCGATGAGGATAAGCTTCTTCTTTTTCACGCTTTGTTTGAAGAGGCGGACATTAAGAACAACGACAGAGAAAATTACATAGTAACTGCGATGCTTGTCCAAAGCGCCCTTGATACCCACGATGAAGTGACAACAGCCAGAGCGTTAAAGCGAGACGAAAATAAAAACCGGCAGCTCACCGTGCTTGCCGGCGACTATTTCAGCGGACTGTATTATTCGCTTTTATCTGAAATGAAGGATATCTATATGATTCGGACGCTCGCTACGGCAATTAAAGAAATCAATGAGCATAAAATCCGTCTGTACGATCGGTCTGTCAATGACTTGAATCAATTGATCGAAAGCATGGCGATTGTGGAAGCGGCCCTGTTTCACAGAGTGTCAGACCACTTTAATCTTCCGCGCTGGAAAGAGCTGGCGAGTGATTTTTTTGTATATAAGCGGCTGATGAACGGCAATGCTATATTTCTCGATGTCATCGGCAATATTGTAAAGTCAGGGAAATCAAAGGCTGACATAATGGAAGATAGCTTCCGAAAGGCAAAGCAAAGCATTGAAACGCTGCTGCCGCTCAATTCACCAATCCAAAACCTCATGCTGAACCGGCTTAAAGCGATCAGCCAGGACAAAACATATCATCAGAAAGTGGAAGAAGGGTAATCAACATGCAGGAGTCAAAAGAACAGCGCGTACACGGCGTGTTTGAAAAAATCTATAAAAATTATGACCAAATGAACTCTGTCATCAGTTTTCAGCAGCATAAAAAATGGCGCGATAAAACGATGCAGATCATGAATGTAAAAGAAGGCGCAAAAGCGCTTGATGTCTGCTGCGGAACGGCTGACTGGACGATTGCCCTCGCAGAAGCGGCCGGAAAAAGCGGCGAAATCAAAGGACTGGATTTCAGCAAAAATATGCTGAGCATCGGTGAGAAAAAAGTGAAAGAGGGCGGTTACAGCCAAATTGAGCTTTTGCACGGAAATGCGATGGAGCTTCCTTTCGCTGATGATTCTTTTGATTTTGTCACCATCGGCTTCGGGCTGCGGAACGTTCCCGACTATCTGACCGTGCTGAAAGAAATGCGGCGGGTCGTCAAACCGGGCGGACAGGTCGTATGTCTGGAAACATCCCAGCCGGAAATGTTCGGATTCAGACAGGCATATTTTCTTTATTTTAAATACATCATGCCTTTCTTCGGAAAAATGTTTGCGAAGAGCTATAAAGAATATTCTTGGCTTCAAGAATCGGCAAGAGAATTTCCCGGTATGAAAGAACTTGCCCGTCTGTTTGAAGAAGCGGGCCTAACGAATGTCAAATACCATTCGTTTACCGGCGGAGTGGCTGCTACGCATATCGGTTGGAAATGATGAATATACAGATGTTTGGGTGAATGATATGAAATTTAAAATGGCCTATTCTTTTTTAAATGACGATATTGATGTGATCGAAAGGGAGCTTGAGCAAACGGTGCGGTCAGACTATCCCTTGCTGAGTGAAGCCGGGCTCCACCTGCTCCAGGCGGGCGGCAAGCGGATCCGCCCTGTTTTCGTATTGCTTTCCGGCATGTTCGGCGACTATGACATTAATAAAATAAAATATGTTGCGGTGACGCTGGAAATGATTCATATGGCGTCCCTCGTGCATGACGACGTCATTGATGACGCCGAGCTGCGGAGGGGAAAACCGACCATCAAAGCCAAGTGGGACAACCGCATCGCCATGTATACCGGTGATTATATGCTTGCGGGCTCACTTGAGATGATGACGAGATTGGATGAGCCGAAAGCCCACCGGATCCTGTCCAAAACCATCGTAGAAGTATGCCTCGGAGAAATTGAACAGATCAGAGATAAATACAATATGGAACAAAACCTCAGAACCTATTTGCGCCGCATCAAACGGAAAACGGCTCTTCTCATTGCCGTCAGCTGCCAGCTCGGCGCCATCGCTTCGGGAGCTGATGAGAAGATTCACAAAGCATTATATTGGTTCGGTTATTACGTGGGCATGTCCTATCAGATTATTGACGACATTCTTGATTTCACTTCAACGGAAGAGGAACTGGGAAAACCGGTCGGAGGGGATCTGCTGCAAGGAAATGTCACTCTGCCCGTTTTGTACGCGCTCCGTCAGCCTGAATTGAAAAATCAGCTGAAATTAATTAACAGTGAAACAACACAGGAGCAGCTCGCCCCCATTATTGAAAATATTAAACGCACAGACGCGATTGAAAAATCAATGGCCGTCAGTGACAGGTACTTAAAAAAAGCGTTTGAAAAACTGAATACACTGCCGAGAGGACGTGCGCGCTCATCATTGGCCGCCATCGCAAAATATATCGGCAAACGGAAATTTTAAATTCCTTTTACGAACAAGATGTGAACATTCTCCGCCCTGGATTGATTAATTGTCAGAAAGATGTTACGATTTCGGTGTGCAACTTGAAAGCCTATACATAATGATGGGGTGGAGAATCTTATGGAAAAAACTTTTATCATGGTAAAACCGGACGGCGTACAGCGCCAGCTGATCGGAGAGATTTTATCCAGATTTGAGCGTAAGGGCTTACAATTGGCAGGAGCCAAGCTAATGCAAGTTTCAGAACAGATGGCTGAAACCCATTATGCTGAACATAAAGGGAAGCCGTTTTTCGGCGAGCTTGTGGAATTCATTACATCAGGACCCGTATTTGCAATGGTATGGGAAGGGGAAAATGTAGTAGAGATCACAAGACAGCTGATCGGAAAAACGAACCCGAAAGATGCACTGCCGGGCACAATCCGCGGTGACTACGGCATGTTTGTCGGCAAAAATATCATTCACGGTTCAGACTCCTTAGAAAGCGCTGAGCGGGAAATTCATATTTTCTTTAAACAGGAAGAGCTTGTACCGTATCAAAAATTAATGGCCGACTGGGTGTACTAAGCCGTCAGCCTTTCTTTTTCTCGTATTATGAAAAGGTTTACATCATTTATGAAAGACAGAGGCTGCGCTGCCCTGTCTTTTCGTTTCTCACAAATCAGCCCGCGGGCTGATTTTTTTATTGAAATCGTACAATTTCGACAGAAAACAGGCTATACTAGGACAAAAGACAGCGAGATTGGGAGAGAAGCAATGGAGCCTTACGAAATTTTTATCACCAAGTGGAAACAAATAACCGGCGTTGATTTATCTTTATACAAAGAAGCACAGATGAAAAGGCGGCTGACGTCCCTTTATGAAAAGAAGGGGTTCAGAGATTTTCAGGAATTTGCCGCCGCTTTGGAAAAGGACAAGCTTTTATTAAACGAAACATTGGACAGAATGACGATCAATGTTTCTGAATTTTACCGAAATTATAAACGGTGGGAAGTTCTTGAAACCTCAATTCTCCCATTAATAAAGCATAACAAACCGTTAAAAATATGGAGTGCGGCCTGTTCAACGGGAGAGGAGCCCTATACTTTGGCGATGATTCTCAATCAGCAGACGGGACTGGCCGGATTTGAAATATTGGCGACAGATATTGATGAAAAGGCGCTAAGCAAAGCCAAGCGGGGCATCTATCAGGAACGCTCGCTGCAAGAGGTGCCGGCTTCCGTGAAAAGCCGTTATTTCACTAAGCAGGCTGACAACAGTTATCAAGTAAAACAAGAGATTCAGAAAAACATCCGGTTTAAGCGGCACAACCTGCTTGCCGACAGCTATGAACAGGATTTTGATCTGATTGTCTGTCGCAACGTCTTTATTTATTTTACTGAAAAAGCAAAAGAAGAGCTGTATGTGAAAATGGCGGGCAGTCTGAAAAAGAACGGAATTCTGTTTGTCGGCAGTACAGAACAGATTTTCAGCCCGGAAAAATTCGGCCTTGAGAGCACTGATACATTTTTTTATCAAAAAAGATAGAAGACATTTAATGAAAACTTGTGGTATAGTTTTACTTAAAAGCGTTAATGCGATGAAGGGAGAAGAAAGAAATGAGATACTTAACAGCCGGAGAATCACACGGTCCGCAGCTGACGACAATTATAGAAGGTGTGCCTGCGGGGCTTTATATAACTGAAGAAGACATTAATTTTGAGCTTGCCAGACGTCAAAAAGGGCACGGCCGCGGACGCCGCATGCAGATTGAAACGGACAGAGCGAAGATCACAAGCGGCGTGCGGCATGCCCGGACACTCGGTTCACCGATCGCGCTCGTTGTAGAAAATAAAGACTGGACTCACTGGACAAAAATCATGGGCGCCGCACCGATTACAGAAGAAGAAGAAAGTGAAATGAAACGCCAGATTTCAAGACCGAGACCGGGACACGCAGATTTGAACGGTGCTATTAAGTATAATCACCGTGATATGAGAAATGTGTTAGAACGATCTTCCGCGCGTGAGACAACGGTTCGCGTGGCTGCCGGAGCCGTCGCTAAAAAGATTTTAGCGGAGCTTGGCATTAAAGTCGCCGGACATGTCCTTCAAATCGGCAGCGTAAAAGCAGAGAAAACCGATTACACATCCATTGAGGATCTCAAACGGGTAACGGAAGAATCACCGGTCAGATGCTACGATGAAGAAGCAGGCCGTCAAATGATGGCAGCCATTGATGAAGCGAAGGCAAACGGCGACTCGATCGGCGGAATCGTTGAAGTGATCGTCGAAGGCATGCCGGTCGGTGTCGGAAGCTATGTCCACTATGACCGTAAGCTGGACAGCAAGCTCGCTGCTGCCGTTCTGTCGATTAACGCGTTTAAAGGCGTAGAGTTCGGCATCGGTTTTGAAGCGGCCGGCAAAAACGGCAGTGAAGTTCATGATGAAATCGTATGGGATGAAGAGAAAGGCTATACACGCGCCACAAACAGGCTCGGAGGATTAGAAGGCGGTATGACGACGGGAATGCCGATTGTCGTCCGCGGCGTTATGAAACCGATCCCTACTTTGTACAAGCCGCTGAAAAGCGTCGACATTGAAACGAAAGAACCGTTTACAGCGAGCATTGAACGTTCAGACAGCTGCGCGGTTCCGGCAGCAAGTGTAGTGGCTGAAGCAGCAGTGGCCTGGGAAATCGCAAATGCCGTCGTAGAACAATTCGGGCTTGACCAGATCGACCGAATTAAAGAAAATGTTGAAAACATGAAAAAATTATCGAGGGAATTCTGATGAAAGAGCTTGAGGTTCGGACAGCTTCCTCCGCATATCCCGTGTATATCGGTGAAGGTATAAGGAAACAGGCCGCTGCCCTTTTGTCTTCACTGAACAGGCCGCTGACAAAGATCCTTCTCATCATCGATGCTGAAGTTGACCGGCTTTACGGTGATGAGATGTTCCGGCTTTTAAACGAAACATGGCCCGTGAAAAAAGTGATCGTTCCAAGCGGAGAAGAAGCGAAATCTCTAAAAGAGTATGAACGGATTCAAACGGAAGCGATCGCTTTCCATATGGACCGCTCCTCATGTATGATCGCCTTCGGAGGCGGCGTGACGGGTGATTTGGCCGGCTTTTGCGCAGCAACTTTTATGCGCGGAATTGATTTCATTCAAATGCCGACAACACTGCTTGCCCATGACAGCGCGGTCGGCGGCAAGGTGGCCGTCAACCATAAACTCGGAAAGAACTTAATCGGTGCGTTTTATCAGCCGAAAGCGGTGATTTACGATACGGAGCTTCTGAAAACCCTGCCGGAACAAGAGCTGAGATCGGGCATGGCTGAAGTGATCAAACACGCGTTTATCGCCGATTATGCTTTTTTAGAAAAACTTCTCACGTTTGACACGTTGCAAGGACTGACAAGCGCTGAGCTGAATGAAATGATTTATAAAGGAATTTCAATCAAATCGGCCGTCGTGCGTGAGGACGAAAAGGAAGAGGGGATAAGAGCTTTTCTGAATTTCGGCCATACGCTCGGCCATGCCGTTGAGGCGGAATACGGCTACGGACGGATTACACATGGAGATGCGGTCGCCCTCGGCATGCAGTTTGCCCTTTACGTGAGTGAACAGGTTGCACGTTGCAAGATGAACAGGAAAGAACTCACACAATGGCTGATTGGGCTCGGCTACCCGGGAAGCATCAGACAAGATATTGAAACGCCGGTTCTCTCCGCCCGGATGATGAATGATAAAAAAACGCGCGGAGGCATGACACAGTTCATCGTGTTAAAGGAATTAGGCGAAGCGCGGGACTGCATGCTTTCAAAAGATGAGCTCGAAAATTTGCTGAACAAATGGCGAATGGAGGAAACAGCATGATGATACGCGGCATTCGCGGAGCAACAACGGTGGAACAAGACACCGAACAAGAAATTTTAGAAAAAACACAGCAGCTGCTTGAAAAAATCATTGAACAAAATGGATGCAAGCCGGAAGACGTTGTACAGATCCTGTTATCCGCCACGCCTGATATCCATTCCGTATTTCCGGCAAAAGCGGTCCGCCGCCTTTCCGGGTGGCAGTACGTCCCGGTGACGTGCATGCAGGAAATGGATGTTACCGGCGCTCTGCAAAAGTGTATCCGTGTCCTGATGACGGTTCAGACGGATACGCCTCAGGATGAAATCAAGCATGTCTATTTAGAAAAAGCCGTTGTGTTAAGGCCGGATTTATCATTGACAAAAAATACTGACATGTAATACGATAAACAAAGCTTAGAAATACACAAGAGTGTGTATAGAGCTGGTAAGTAAGACATTGAACAGTTGAGTTTAGAATAGGGTAGCAGAGAATGAGTTTAGCTGAGCTGAGATAAACACGTTTTTATTCTGCCCAAAAGAAGCCTTTCTTTTGGGTTTATTTCTTATACGCAAGACTCCTCTCACTCTTCATCTCATTCTCCTTACCGTAAGGAGGAGAATCATGAATTTACAATCGGATGTTTCTTTATTTTTAAAGGACAGTCTGACACACCGCACCATTCCAATCGCAGAGACTTTTACGGTCGACACGATCACACCCATTCAGATGGTTGAAAAACTGGACAGAAACATTACGTATCTTTTAGAAAGCAAGGATGAGTCGTCAAGCTGGTCGAGATACTCTTTTATCGGCCTCGATCCTTTTATCACGATTAAAGAGAGTCATAACACATTCACTGCCGCTGATCCAAACGGGCATACGCTGTTTGAAGCCGGAGAATTAAAAGCCGTGCTTGACTGGATGAATGAGAGCTTCCGCATTAAAACACCCGAGCTTGATATCCCATTTTCGGGAGGGGCGGTCGGTTATCTGAGCTATGACATGATTCCTTTGATTGAGCCTTCCGTGCCAAGCCACGCGAAAGTAACAGATTTCGAAAAATGCATGCTGTTTGTCTGCCGGAAAATCATCGCGTACGACCACGAAACGAAACAAGTGCATTTCATTCAATATGCGGAGCTTAACGGCCGGGAGACGGAGGAAGAAAAGCGGGCCGTTTTTAAAGAAAATTGCGCGGAGCTTCGTAAGCTTATCAGTATTTTGACAGAATCGAAAGATATGAAAGAGCCGTTTTTTTCTAAAGAAACGTTTGACACGCCAAGTTTTGCCGCTGTGACATCCAATTATACGAAAGAAGAGTTTATGGCCGGCGTCGATAAACTGAAAGAATATATAAAAGCCGGAGACATTTTTCAAGGGGTGCTTTCGCAAAAGTTTGACATTCCGGTATCCAGACATTCATTTGAGCTGTACAGGGTGCTCCGCATCGTCAATCCTTCACCTTATATGTACTATATCAAACTGCCTGACAGAGACATTGTCGGGAGTTCGCCTGAACGTCTGATCCGCGTGCATGACAGGCACCTGGAAATTCATCCGATTGCCGGAACGAGAAGAAGGGGCGCCGGAAAAAAAGAAGATGAACGCCTGAAAAAAGAGCTGATGAATGACGAAAAAGAAAAAGCTGAACATTACATGCTCGTCGATCTTGCGCGCAATGACATCGGCAGAGTTGCGGAGTACGGTTCCGTAGCCGTTCCGGAATTCACAAAGGTCGTTTCTTTTTCACATGTGATGCACATCATCTCTGTTGTAACCGGCCGTTTAAAACAGGGCGTCCATCCCGTTGACGCGCTGATGTCAGCATTCCCGGCAGGAACACTCACGGGCGCTCCGAAAATCCGCGCGATGCAGCTTTTAAATGAATTAGAACCGACTTCCAGAGAAACCTACGGCGGATGTATCGCTTATATCGGATTTGACGGGTCGATTGATTCGTGTATTACCATCCGCACCATGAGTGTCAAAAACGGTACGGCGTCGGTGCAGGCGGGCGCGGGAATAGTCGCCGATTCCGTCCCGGAAGCCGAATATGAAGAAAGCTGTAATAAAGCGGGGGCGCTTTTAAAAACGATTCAAATCGCAGAAGACATCTTTTCTGGCGGGGAGGAGAAGACGGATGAACAAATTTCTGCAATCGTGCGTTAATGGCCGTACGCTGAAAACTGGAGAAGCCGAAAAGCTGATGGAGATGATGATGAACGGGGACATGTCGCAGTCTGAGATCGGCGGGATTTTATCGGTATTAGCCCACCGAGGTGAAACGGCGGAGGAGCTTGCCGGATTTGTAAAAGTGATGCGGGCGCGGGCACAGACATCAGGTGGCTTGGCGGATGTCGTTGATACGTGCGGAACAGGCGGAGACGGGATTTCTACGTTTAACATATCCACGGCAGCGGCGATTACAGCTTCTGCTGCCGGAGCTAAAGTTGCCAAGCACGGAAATCGCTCCGTTTCGTCTAAAAGCGGCAGCGCGGATGTGCTGGAAAAACTGGGGGTTTCCATTCAAGCCACTCCAGAAAGCGTTAAACGCAGCATTGAAATGAAACAAATGGGGTTTTTGTTTGCGCCGCTGTTTCATTCGTCAATGAAGCACGTCGCCGCCGCAAGAAAAGAGCTTGGCTTCCGAACCGTATTTAATCTGCTGGGCCCGCTCAGCAACCCGCTGCAGGTGAAGCGGCAGGTGATCGGCGTCTATTCATTTGATAAAGCGCGCTTGATGGCAAGCGCTCTGGAACAATTTGATGTCAGACACGTCATGCTTGTGTCGGCCCGTGACGGATTAGATGAATTGTCCCTCTCAGCACCGACCGATATCATTGAACTGAAAAACGGTGAACGTCTGGAATATTCCGTTTCACCTGAACAATTCGGTTTTACAGAAGGTTCACTAAAGGATATTCAAGTGAGTTCATCGGAAGAAAGCGCGCTCCTCATTCAGAATATTTTTGCAAATAAAGCTCCGTCATCCGCTCTGCATATTACCGCCTTAAATGCGGGCGCGGCCATTTATACGGCAGGTCTTGCAAACGATCTGAAAGAAGGAACGAAAACCGCCTTAGAAGCGATTCAAAACGGAGATGCCAAAAGGCAGCTCGAACGTCTGAAACAGAAAGAGGAAGAAATGTATGCTTGATCAAATCATTCAGCAGAAAAAAGAAGAAATCAAATCCATCGTGCTGCCGGAAACCTGTCAAATTGAACGGAGATCCTTTAAAAAAGCGCTCCAGAACCCGAACCGTTTTATCGGGCTGATTGCCGAAGTGAAAAAAGCTTCGCCGTCTAAAGGATTGATTAAAGAGCATTTTGTTCCGGAAACGATTGCGGCGGATTATGAAGCGGCTAAAGCCGACGCCCTTTCGGTTCTCACGGATACCCGTTTTTTTCAGGGGAGAAATCAATTTCTGACAGATGTTAAACAAACCGTGTCTCTTCCCGTGCTGAGAAAAGATTTTATTATTGATTCCCTTCAGGTGGAGGAATCGTTCAGGATCGGCGCCGATGCCATTTTGCTGATCGGGGAAGCGCTGGAACCTTCAGAGCTTCATGAGCTTTATCTGGAAGCCCGCGAGAAGGGCATGGACGTTCTCGTTGAAGTCCATGATGAAACTGTGCTTGAACGGATTTTACAAGTGTTTCAGCCGGACATTCTCGGCATAAACAACCGGGACTTAAAAACGTTCCGTACTTCTGTTTCGCAAACGGAAAAAATAGCGCAGCTTGTACCGGACGGCTGTCTGCTGGTCAGCGAAAGCGGCATCGGTTCTTTGGCTGACCTGCAATTCGTCAACAAGCACGGGGCGCAGGCTGTATTGGTCGGAGAATCCTTAATGAGAGAGGATTCGCAGCAAAAGGCGATCCGCGGACTGTTCGGGGAGTGACGATATGAAAAAGCCTGAGGTAAAGTACTGCGGAATACGATCGAAGCGTGATTACGAACTTGCGGCAGCTTCAGGAGCGGATTATCTGGGATTTGTTTTTGCCGCAAGCAAACGGAGAGTAACGCCGGATGAGGTCCGGAAATGGAAAGAGCAGGTCTGGACAGACAAGAAACATGTCGGAGTATTTGTAAATGAAACGATAGAAAACATCGCGCAAATCGCCTCTGATCTGGCACTTGACGCCATCCAGCTTCACGGTGATGAATCGCCTGAGGATGCCCGCCGCCTCCGTCCGCTTGTGCGCTCGGAAATATGGAAAGCGCTCCATCACGGGGAAGGGACGCTTCGTCAGATGGCTCAATTTGCACCTGCTGTCGACGGCTATGTCATTGATTCTTCAGTAAAAGGAATGAGAGGCGGCACGGGAATCGCGTTTTCATGGGCTCGTGTCCCCTTGTACCGAAAGCAGGCTCAAAATGCAAGCAAGCGCTGTTTTATTGCGGGCGGCGTTAATCCTGAAACGATTACCGGCTTACTGAGATCGCGTCCGTGCGGTATAGATCTTGCCAGCGGAATTGAAAAAAACGGACAAAAGGATCAAACACTGATCCGGCTTTTAGAAGAAAGGATGAACCACTATGTATCCATATCCAAATGAAATCGGAAGATACGGCGAATTCGGCGGCAAATTTGTCCCTGAAACATTGATGCGGCCACTTGAGGAAATCGAAACGGCTTTCAAAGAATTAAAGAATGATCCCGTTTTTCATGCCGAATATAAAAAACTACTGTTTGATTACTCCGGAAGACCGACCGCATTAACGTTCGCAGACAGGGTGTCAGAGTATTTGGGAGGGGCGAAAATCTATCTGAAAAGAGAAGATTTAAACCATACCGGCTCTCATAAAATTAACAACGCGTTAGGCCAGATTCTGCTTGCTAAAAAGATGGGCAAAACGAAAATCATCGCCGAAACCGGTGCGGGACAGCACGGTGTGGCTGCCGCAACAGCCGCCGCAAAATTCGGTTTTAAGTGTACGGTTTTTATGGGTGAAGAAGACGTTGCACGCCAGTCGCTGAACGTATTCCGGATGAAACTGCTCGGCGCGGAAGTGGTGCCGGTCACAAGCGGCAACGGCACGCTGAAAGATGCGACGAATGAGGCGATCAGGTATTGGGTCCAGCATTGTGAAGATCATTTCTACCTTATCGGTTCTGTAGTGGGGCCGCACCCGTATCCGTATATCGTTCGCGAATTTCAGAAAATCATCGGCGAGGAAGCGAAAGAACAGCTCCGCCGGGTTGAAGGAACGCTCCCGGACAAGGTTGTTGCATGTGTCGGCGGCGGAAGCAATGCGATGGGCATATTTCAGGCCTTTTTAGACGAAGATATTGAGCTGATCGGCGCCGAGGCTGCCGGAAAAGGAATTGATACGCCGCTGCATGCGGCAACGATCGCAAAAGGGACACTCGGGGTGATTCACGGTTCAATGACCTATTTAATACAAGATGAATACGGGCAGATTATCGAACCGTATTCCATTTCAGCCGGCCTTGATTACCCGGGGATCGGCCCTGAGCACGCCTATCTGCATAAAAGCGGCCGTGTAACGTACGAAAGCGTGACAGACGATGAAGCGATTGCCGCGTTACGTCTGCTTTCTGAAACAGAAGGTATTCTTCCGGCTATTGAATCTGCCCACGCCCTGGCAAAAGCGTTTGAAATGGCAAAAGACATGGATAAAGACAAAATCATTCTCGTCAGTTTATCGGGAAGAGGAGATAAAGATGTTCATACGCTGATGAATGTTTTGGAAAACGGGGTGGAGACACATGTTTAATCTGCGAGATTCCGAAAAATTATTTATCCCTTTTATTACAGCTGGCGATCCGCTTCCTGACATTTCTGTTGAGCTGGCAATATCATTGCAGAATGCAGGCGCTTCTGCCCTTGAAATCGGCGTTCCTTACACAGATCCGCTTGCGGACGGACCCGTCATACAACGGGCTTCAAAACGGGCTCTGGAAAACGGAATGAATATCGTAAAAGCAATTGAACTTGGCGGCAAAATGAAAAAAAACGGCGTTCATATTCCAATTATCCTCTTTACGTATTATAATCCTGTGTTACAATTAGAAAAAGAATACTTTTTCGCTTTACTGCGGGAAAACGACATAGACGGTCTGCTTGTACCCGACCTTCCATTAGAGGAAAGCGCCCTTTTGCAAATGACATGCAAAAAGGAGAACATCGCTTATATCTCACTGGTTGCGCCGACAAGTGAAGACCGTTTGAAAATAATTACTGAACAGGCCTGCGGCTTTGTGTATTGTGTATCCTCTTTAGGAGTGACGGGCGTACGCAGCGAATTCGATCCGTCTGTATACTCTTTCATACGTAAGGTGAAAGAATTCAGCTCTGTTCCGGTGGCGGTCGGTTTTGGCATTTCAAACCGCAAACAGGTTGACGGGATGAATGAAATATCTGACGGTGTCGTTGTCGGCAGCGCGCTTGTCAAAAAAGTTGAAGAGCTTAAAACAAAGCTTGTGAATCCCGGAACAAGAGCTGATGCGCTTCTTGAATTTGAAGAATACGCAAAGACGTTCGGACGACTGTACAGTGTAAAATGAGGTGACTGGATTTGCAGATTAAAGAACAGCTGCGGCAGCTGAAACCGTATCAGCCGGGCAAACCAATAGAAGAAGTGAAAATGGAATACGGGCTTGAGAAAGTAGTAAAACTCGCTTCTAACGAAAATCCGTTCGGCTGTTCACAGGTCGCTAAAGATGCGCTGCATCAGGAGATTGAGCAGCTTGCGCTGTATCCCGACGGTTACAGTGCCGCTTTGAGAACACGGCTCAGTGAGCATCTGCAGGTCAGTGAATCTTCGATCATTTTCGGCAACGGCTCTGATGAGCTTGTGCAGATTATCTGCCGTTCTTTATTAAATGATCAGGCAAACACGATTACCGCCGCCCCGACTTTCCCGCAATACAGACACAATGCGGTGATTGAAGGCGCTGAGGTGCGCGAGGTTCCGCTCCGCAGTGACGGCGCTCATGATTTGGACCGGATGCTGGAAGCAATTGACGGCGAGACGAAAGTCATATGGGTATGCAATCCCAATAATCCGACGGGGACATATACTTCTGAGCAAGAGCTAATTGCCTTTTTAAACAGAGTTCCCGAGCATATACTCGTTGTACTTGATGAAGCGTACTACGAGTATGTTACGGCGGAAGATTACCCAGAAAGCATTCCTCTTTTAAAGCAATATCCGAATGTTATGATCCTCCGCACCTTCTCTAAAGCGTACGGACTTGCCGCGCTGCGCGTCGGATACGGCATTGCGGACGAAGCACTGATCCGCCAGATTGAACCGGCGAGAGAGCCGTTCAATACGAGCAGAATCGGTCAGGCTTCGGCACTGGCAGCGCTTGATGACCAGACATTTATTCAGGAATGCGTCGAGAAAAATAAAGCAGGCCTTAAGCAGTATTATGATTTTGCAGAAACTCACGGATTAACTTGTTATCCTTCACAAACCAACTTTGTGCTCATTGATTTTAACCGCCCGGCGGATGAACTGTTCCAAGCCCTGTTGGAAAAAGGATATATCGTCCGCTCAGGACAGGCGCTCGGATTTCCGACAGCGTTAAGGATTACGGTCGGTACGAAAGAGCAGAATGAGGAAATTCTCACAATTTTAGCTGAAATATTATAAGAGGTGATCAGGCATCACCTCTTTGCTCTATTAAAATAGTTGAAAAAGGAAATGAGTGAAATGAAGGATACTATATTGCTTGCGGGGATCGGGCTGATCGGCGGATCGATCGCATTGGCCATCAAAAAGGAGCATCCGCATAAACGGATTATCGGTGTGGATATTTCGGAAGAACAACTCACTGCCGCGCTGAAGCTCGGAATTATTGACGAGCGGGCCGGCTCATTTACGGAAGGTGTGCAGCAAGCGTCTGTTGTCATTATCGCCACGCCTGTCGCCCAAACGCTGAAAATGCTCGATGTGCTGGCCGCATCAGACATCACCCATGAACTCCTGATTACGGATGTGGGCAGCACGAAACAGAAAGTCGTCAGCTACGCCGACAAAGTGCTTCCGGCTCACTATCAATTTGTCGGCGGTCATCCGATGGCGGGATCTCATAAATCCGGGGCCGCTGCAGCGAAAGAATTTTTATTCGAAAATGCGTTTTATATTTTAACACCCGGAAAATCAACTTCTAAAGAGTCAGTAACGCATCTGAAGGAACTTTTGAAAGCGGCAAACGCCCACTTTGTGGAGATGACCCCCGAGGAGCATGACGGCGTAACGAGCGTCATCAGCCATTTCCCTCATATCGTTGCTGCAAGCCTCGTACATCAGGCTCATCATGCTGAAGAAGATTATCCGTTTTTGAAACGTTTCGCAGCCGGCGGTTTTCGGGACATCACCAGGATCGCCTCAAGCAGCCCGGCGATGTGGAGGGACATACTTCTTCATAACAAAGATAAACTGCTTGACCGCTTCAAAGAATGGAAACGGGAGATTGACACGATCGAATCTTATGTAGAAAATGAAGATGCGGACAGCCTGTTCGGATATTTTAAAAAAGCGAAAGATTATCGCGACGGTCTGCCGCTCCGTCAAAAAGGAGCGATCCCGTCCTTTTATGATCTTTATGTCGATGTTCCCGATCATCCGGGGGTCATTTCGGAAATTACGGCGATATTGGCAGAAGAAAAAATCAGTATCACCAACATCCGCATTATCGAAACAAGAGAAGATATTAACGGAATTCTCAGAATCAGTTTCCAGACTGATGATGACCGGAAGCGTGCGGAAACCTGCATTCAATCCCGCGCCAAATATGACACATTTTACGCTGACTGAGGTGGAAAACATTGAAAAGAGAAAAAGTGACGTCTTTAAACGGTGAAATTCATATTCCGGGGGATAAATCCATCTCCCACCGTTCTGTTATGTTCGGAGCGCTTGCGGAAGGAACCACAACGGTAAAAAACTTTTTGCCCGGAGCCGATTGTCTGAGCACCATTGCCTGCTTCAGAAAAATGGGTGTCTCCATTGAACAAAACGGAAGTGATGTAACGATATACGGGAAGGGCATTGACGCACTTTGTGAGCCTGACAGCCTTCTTGATGTCGGAAATTCCGGCACGACCATCCGCCTGATGCTCGGCATTTTAGCCGGACGCCCATTTCACAGTACGGTAGCGGGCGACGAAAGTATTGCAAAGCGCCCGATGAAGAGGGTGACGGAGCCTTTAAAACAGATGGGAGCCGCGATTGACGGAAGAGCGGACGGAGGATTTACGCCTTTATCCGTAAGAGGCGGACAATTGAAAGGCATTGATTACGTCTCCCCTGTTGCAAGCGCGCAGATCAAATCCGCCGTGCTGCTTGCCGGATTGCAGGCTGAAGGGACGACGACCGTCACTGAGCCTCATAAATCAAGAGACCATACGGAACGGATGCTGAACGCTTTTGGCGCCGAGCTTGCGGAAACGGAGACGAGCGCCTCCGTAACGGGCGGTCAGAAGCTTCGGGGGGCTGATATTTTCGTGCCCGGCGATATTTCTTCAGCAGCCTTTTTCCTCGCGGCAGGCGCTGTCGTTCCCGGAAGCCGGATTGTGCTGAAAAACGTCGGCCTGAACCCGACACGCACGGGAATGATTGATGTCTTAAAGCAAATGGGGGCTTCACTTGAAGTGATTCCTTCAGAAGCGGACAGCGCGGAGCCTTACGGAGACCTGGTTATTGAAACTTCAGATCTGAAAGCGGCAGAAATCGGCGGAGAAATCATTCCCCGTTTAATTGACGAGATCCCGATTATCGCCCTTTTGGCAACGCAGGCTGAAGGCACAACTGTCATTAAAGACGCTGCGGAGCTGAAGGTGAAGGAAACGAACCGGATCGACACCGTCGTATCAGAGCTCCGGAAAATCGGCGCAGACATTGAACCGACTGAAGACGGCATGAAAATACACGGCAAAAAAACGCTTGCGGGCGGAGCCGATGTGTCAAGCCACGGTGACCACCGCATCGGCATGATGCTCGGTATCGCTTCATGCCTGACAGAAGAGCCGATTGACATCCGTGATACTGAGGCAATCCATGTCTCATATCCGACATTTTTTGAGCATTTAGATCAATTAGCCAAAAAAGCCTGAAGACGATTGGGACTGACCCCCGTTTTTGAGACAGGGATCAAAACACCTTTAAGCAGCCAGCTGTCGGTATGTGACCGGCGGCTGGTTGTTTAGTTTCGTTTGAATACGAATGTTGTTATAATAGTATATATAGGTTTCGACAGTTTGCTCTACGATGGTCGTCGTAGTGCTTTCCAACCTGTCGAGGTAGAACGTTTCAGACTTTAGTGAGGAATGAAACGATTCGATGGAGGCATTATCAGCGGGTGTCCCTTTACGGGACATGCTCATGGTAATGCCTTTTGTTTTAACAGCTTTTTGATACTCGTAAGATGTATACACAGAACCTTGGTCACTATGTAACACGCAGTTCTCAGGCAGCATTGGTAGCTGATCAAGTGTGTCTAAGACAAAGGCTGTGTCCTGTCTATCGCCAATCGTAAAAGCAATCACTTCTCCATTGTATAAATCCAATATACTGGAAAGATACAATTGTTTCTGCCCATAAGGCAAATATGTGATATCCGTTACTAGCTTTTCCAGAGGGCGATCAGACTGAAAGTTCCGATCCAATATATTCTCGGCCACGGCATATGGCTGCCCATCCTTCTTGCGCTTTTTCACCTTAACCCGACACTGCCATTGATTCTTCTGCATAATACGTTGAACCGTTTTATGGTTAATACACATTCTCTTTTTTAGTATGGCTGTGATTTTTCGATATCCATATCGATACTTGTGCTCTCGGCACAACGTGCCGATTTGTTTTTCCAAATGGCGCTTGGGATGATCCTTCATCAGATTATTCTTCCAACGATAATAAGACGCTCGAGAGATACCTAAATGAATACAGATATCCTTTATGGTCATTGTGCTGCGCAATGCTTCTACAAGCTCGACTGGCGTTTCGCTATCAGCTTCCTTTCCAATTCGTTGTACTTTTTTAACACTTCATTCTGTTGTCTCAGATAACGATTTTCTGCCTGCAGTTTCTCTAATTCGGAAGAATACTCTGGACCTTTTCCATAAGAATATTGCTTTCCGACAGGTTGTTCGAATCGATGTGTGTCCCCAGCTTTATACCACCTGACCCATGTCTGCACCTGCGTCTTATTCTTTATATTCAATTCCTGCATGATCTCCTTCACAGGCACGCCCGCCAATCTCATTTCTACAGCCTTCTGTTTGACTTCAACCGGATAACTCACTCTTGCCCTCATAGAAAAACACCTCCAAGTCTAATTTCGGATAACAACGATCCGTTTTCAAACTTGAAGGTGTTTTTTGTTTGTCTCATATTATGGGGTCAGTCCCGATTCTTCGGGCTTTTTTCTTCATGTGTCATAAAACTTTGGGCTTTGACATAGCTTGTCTTAAACAGAAAATAACAGAAAGGGGGAATGCGTTTTCGTTACAGAAACAGCCGGAACAAATTGCGCTGTTTGCGTATAAAGATGCCGTCCCCTTTTTTGCCGTTTTCCTGTTAACCATTTTCTGATAAACTATAATGCCGGGTGAAGCATCTTATTTGCGGGCAGGCCCTGTCTGAATTATGATAAGAATAACCCGAATAAAAACCCTTTTCATTGGTTGATGAGGTATAGGAAAAGAAAGGACCGGTCTGATTTGAATACATTGATCCAAGAAGCCATAAAATTAGTTGAAGCAGGTGAAACCGAAAAGGGACTCAAAGCGCTTTCAAAAGCTGAAACGCAGCTTCATGACGAAGACAAAGCCATTGCAGCCCAGCTCTACTATGAATGGGGAAACGCCGAAAAAGCGTTAGCGCTGATCAGTGATCTGCATGACCTTTATCCGGATGAGTCTGAGCTGACGAATTTTTACGCCGAATTGTTAATAGATATTGATGAAGAAGAAAAAGCTCTAGAGGTGCTGGAGACAATTTCTCCGGAAGACCCGTCTTACGCGGAAAGCCTTCTTTTAATGGCTGATCTGTATCAGATGCAGGGCTTATTTGAAGTAAGTGAGCAAAAGCTGTTACAGGCGAAAGCGATGTTACAAGATGAACCTGTTATTGATTTCGCTCTGGGGGAATTATACTTCACTCAGGGATCATATGCAAAAGCCGTTCCTTACTATGAAGAGACGGCAAAAGAACGGCACGAAATCGGCGGCGTAAATGTTCATCAGAGGCTGGCTGAGTCATTGAGCGCGGCGGGTGAATTTGAGGAAGCGATTTCATGGTATGAAAAAGCGGCGGCAGAACATACAGAACCGAATACGATTTTCGGGTACGGGTTCACAGCCTATCAGGCGGGAATGGTCAAAACAGCCATCAAGCAGCTGTCTGATTTAAAAGGGCTTGATCCTTCCTATTCATCGCTTTATATGCCGCTTGCAAAAAGCTACGAGGCAGAAGGCATGTATGAAGATGCATTAAAAACCGCTAAAGAAGGTATTACTTACGATGAATACAATAAAGAGCTTTTTCTCTATGCGGCGAAAATGGCGTTAAAGCTCGGCAACGAAGAGGAAGGCAAAAAGCTTCTTCAGGAAGCGCTGGCGCTCGATCCGGGTTACGTGGAAGCGCTCCATACGCTTTTAGCCGTCTATCATAAAGAAGAAAGCTTTGAAGAGATTATTGATCTGATTCAGGAAGTCCGCGGCTACGGAGAAGAAGATCCGAAATACAATTGGTATTTGGCGGGTGCTTATACAGGCCTTGAGCAATACGCTGAAGCGAAAAAAAGCTTCGAAGCTGCGTATCTCCATTATCAGGATGATCGGGATTTCTTATATGAATACGCTCACTTCTTATTGGAAGAGGGTCTCCAGAAAGAAGCGCTGCCGCTTTTAAAACAAGTGCTTTCAATGGATGGAACAAACGAAGAGCTTGAAGAAACAATCTTACGGATAGAGGATGAATTTTTAAGATAAGCAGGATTTTGGACCATGCTTGCTGAATGTATAAGTGATGTCAGATTATACGATCGATAGAGGAGGGAATTACATGCAGACCCCTGTTTCTGTCAATGAAAAAAAGGATTTTATCCGTTGGTTTTTAAATCATTATCAGCTTAAACGCCGGGAGTGCGTCTGGATTTTAAATTATTTAATGAGTCATGATTCATTAATGGAAAAAGTCCATTTTGTAGAACAAGCCGAATTTTGCCCGAGAGGCATTATCATGTCTACTCATTGCGTTGATGAGGTGCCGTTTAGGTTTTACAAAGAAAATGTCATGACTACGGACGCGGAAAAATCTTTTCACGACATCCGGTTAAATAAACAGCAGGATTTATTTATCCAGCTGAATTTCCGTTCGGCCTACAGCTCACCGGAATATGCCGCTGTTCTTGAATCAAATCCGCATCTGCCGAAAGACCTGTTTGAAAATAAACAGGATCAGGGGATGGCCGAAAAAATATTAGAACATGCCATCTCCACTTTCCGGCGGGAAAAGCTGCTTAAAGATATCGACGAGGCGCTGGACCGCCACGACAAAGAAACATTTGAAAAGCTTTCCCGCCAATTGAATCAGCTCACATAAATGACAGCCTTGCAGAATATGCAAGGCTTGTTGCGTAAAGAGGAGGAACGAGACATGAGATGGAGGGCCGCTGATGCCGATGCCTATTTACAATCTGCGGATTACATTGATACCGCTGTCATTCCGTTAATTTCCATAACATCTTCAGGAGGCTTAAAAGAGGCCGTTGAACAGGGGGAAAGCACCCAATTGCTTTCTGAAGAGCTTGAGCGCCAATTGAAGGGACGGGTATATTTATTCCCCTCTTATACATATGTTGATATAGACCAATCACAAATCGCCCTGCTTCAAAAACTCAAAGACGAGGTGATGACCAACTTTCGGCACGTCTTGTTCCTGACGGCAGACGAAAAATGGAAGGATTTTGAAATAGGGTCTGATGTCATATACATACCTGCCGTTCCGTTTGAACATATGAAAGACTCTTTAAAGAGAAAAATTGCGGATGACAAGTGCGGAGAAATTTTGAACGTTTTGTTACAGAAGTGGAACAATTCTTAAAAACACCAGGCATCCCGCAAAACACCCGTTTTGCCTCTGTTGACCTTGCTGAAAGATTCATATATTATGAGGGTGTCAAATCTCAGAATTATTTTCTATTTTAGTTAATTTTTGGTCAATCTTTAGGGGGGGAAGAGATGGGCGGAAAACAAGATATATCAAGAAGACAATTTTTAAACTATGCGCTCACCGGCGTGGGGGGATTTATGGCCGCCAGTGCGCTTATGCCCATGGTCCGTTTTGCGCTGGACCCGGTATTAAAACCGACGGGAGATCAAAAAATGGTGCAGGTTGTCAGTGTGGATGAGCTGACGAAGGAGCCGAAGCGGTTTGACTTTAAAATTCATCAAGTCGACGCCTGGTACGAATCGGAAGAATCCAGGTCAGCCTGGGTTTACAAGCATGGGGATGAAATTATAGCGCTTTCTCCGATCTGTAAGCATTTGGGCTGCACCGTAAACTGGAACAATGATCCTAAAAATCCGAACAAGTTCTTTTGTCCCTGCCATTACGGGCTGTATGAAAAAGACGGCACGAACGTTCCGGGCACGCCGCCGCTCGCGCCTCTTGACCGTTATGAGCAAAAAGTAAAGGACGGCTTTTTGTATCTTGGAAAAGCAAAGCCTAGGGGGGAAGGGTGACATGCTGAACAAAATTTATGACTGGGTGGATGAACGTCTCGATATTACGCCGATGTGGCGGGATATCGCCGACCATGAAGTGCCGGAACATGTAAATCCCGCTCACCATTTCTCGGCTTTTGTCTATTGTTTCGGCGGTTTGACGTTTTTTGTAACCGTTATCCAAGTGTTGTCCGGGATGTTTTTAACGATGTATTATGTGCCGGATATAAAAAACGCGTGGGAATCTGTGTATTATTTGCAGAATGAAGTCGCTTTCGGGCAGATTGTAAGGGGTATGCACCATTGGGGTGCAAGTTTAGTCATTGTGATGATGTTTTTACATACGCTGCGGGTTTTCTTTCAGGGAGCTTATAAAAAGCCTCGGGAATTGAACTGGATCGTCGGTGTTCTGATCTTTTTTGTGATGCTCGGTCTCGGTTTTACAGGGTATCTGCTTCCATGGGATATGAAGGCGCTGTTTGCGACAAAGGTAGGTCTTCAGATTGCGGAGGCGACGCCATTGATCGGAGCGCAGGTGAAAACTCTTCTTGCCGGCCACCACGATATTGTCGGCGCCCAAACGCTGACGAGATTTTTTGCGATTCACGTATTTTTTCTCCCTGCCGCTTTGTTTGCGCTCATGGGCGCCCACTTTGTCATGATCCGCAAGCAGGGAATTTCAGGACCGCTTTAATACAAATCTGATATAAAAGGGAGGGGATGACATGCACCGGGGGAAAGGAATGAAGTTTGTAGGAGATTCAAGGATACCGGCTGAAAAAAAACCGAATATACCGAAAGACTATTCAGAGTATCCTGGAAAGACAGAGGCGTTTTGGCCGAACTTCCTGCTGAAAGAATGGATGGTCGGGGCCGTTTTCCTCGTCGGATTTCTCGTTTTAACGATTGTGCACGAGCCGCCTTTGGAACGGGTGGCGGACCCGACGGATACAGGGTATATTCCGCTGCCGGATTGGTATTTTCTATTTTTATACCAGCTATTAAAATATGAATATGCCGCAGGGAGCTACACCGTTATCGGCGCGATGATTATACCGGGTCTTGCCTTCGGGTCGCTGCTTTTGGCGCCGTTTCTCGACAGGGGGTCTGAAAGAAGGCCGTGGAAGCGTCCGGTTGCGGTCGGCATGATGCTTTTGGCGCTTTGCGCTACGGTCTTTTTAACGTGGCAGTCAGTCGCGACGCATGACTGGGCGAAGGCGGAGGAGCAAGGGAAAATCAAAAAAGAAGCCGCCATTGATACTGAATCAGACGGTTATAAGGTATTTAAAGAACAAGGCTGTATTTCCTGTCACGGGGATAATCTTCAAGGCGGGAGCGCCGGTCCGTCCCTGGTCGATAACGGGCTGAGCCCGGAAGAAATTAAAAAAATCGCCGTTAAAGGGAAAGGGCAGATGCCAGCCGGTATTTTTAAAGGGAATGACAAACAGCTTGATCAGCTGGCGAAGTTCATTTCTGAAACGACAGCGAAATAACGTATTGTGAAGTAGACAATAGCAGGATATACTTTTATGAAAAGAGCTGACCGGATGTCAGCTTTTTTTGCATGATACATACTTTTTACGGACTGAGAGTTGATGGTATGAGGTGGATTTCTTATCTTTTAGGGTTGCGCGGCATGCTTCTGCTTGTTCTTGCCGTTAATTTTATCGGTACGGTGTACGGCTATTATTGGTATGTGCCTCAGCTTGCGGACACGCCGTTCCGATTTCTGATATTTGTGCCTGACAGCCCGACGGCGACGTTTTTCTTCCTGTTCGTGCTTCTGGCATTTCTCATGGGAAGAAACGCGCCGCTGTTTGAAGCGCTGGCTCTTGTAACCCTTGTAAAATACGGGCTGTGGGCGGTCGGAATGAATGTCTTTGTGCTGGTCAAAATGGGGCAGATGCCTTGGGAAGGGTACATGCTGATTGCTTCACATTTTGCCATGGCCGTTCAAGGCGTTTTATACAGCCCGTATTTTCGGTTCCGGTTATGGCATCTTGCCGTTGCCGCTGTTTGGACGCTTCATAATGATGTCATTGATTATCTTTTCGGCATGATGCCTCGCTACTCAATGCTCAATGACTATATGCAAGTGATCGGCTATGCTACATTCTGGCTGAGCATATTTTCACTCGGCCTTGCATACTATTTGGTGATTTCTAAAAGACGGATAAAGCTTGACTTACACTGATAGAATCTTGGTCTAACCTTGTCCCGCTCCTCATATTCTGTAAAGAGAAGGAGTGGGAGGGACCTCTATGAAACGAAAGCTGACGATCTGTCTTTTACTTGCTCTTATGTGTTTCATCACAACTGCCAAAGCTGAAGATGAGGGCGGTCTCAAGGAACTGAACGACCTTTCGGATACCGTTTTCCAAATGACGCGGCATTCGCAGTATGATGAGGCTCTGCAAGTGCTTGGCTACTTTAAGAAAAAAATGACACACGTAAACTCACTGAGCGGCGCCGAAGTCAGGCAGGTTACTCTGGGTTTCAATGATTTAGTGCGCGTTCTGAAACAGGCAGACGCCTCAGATACCGAAAAAATCCGGGCAGCCGCCCAGTTCAGGTTGGTAATGGATGCGATGGAAGACCACTCCGATCCGCTGTGGGGTTCGCTTGAAAGACCGATTATGGCGACATTCAGCGCCTTAAAAGAAGATGTCAGCGGAAACGGAAGTGAAAATTTCAATGAAAAGTGGAATGAATTTATATCATTATATGATTTAATTTATCCCAGCCTGACAATGGATGTGTCGGCCGGCCAGCTTGATACGGTGGCGAAACATATCGAGGTGATTGAGCAGGACGGGTTTCAGCAGATGACAAAAGGAACAAAGCTTGAGCGTCTGACGCTCCTGCAGCAGGATTTAAAGCGGGTTTTTGACAAGGTGGAGCGGGATGACGCTGACCCTTCGCTGCTCTGGGTCATTCTGACAACAGGCGGTATCATTATTACTGCGCTGACATATGTCGGCTACCGAAAATACAGAGCGGAAAAAAAGAAAGAGAAAAAGCGTGAGTATCCTAAGTCTAAATAAACACAAATTGCTGTAAAGGAGCTAAGGCAGTGAAAAAACTCATCCAGCAATTGGCTTCAAAACACCTCCCGCAGCCGATCAGAGGCAGAAAAGGGGCGACTGACGAAGGACCGCGAAACCTCGCGCGTGACTTCCAGAATCCTGACATGCTCGTTCCGCCTTCAACGGATGCAGGAACGGTTCAAAACTTGAAATTCTCATTTTCTGATACGCATATGAGGCTTGAAGACGGCGGATGGTCCAGAGAGGTGACGGTCAGGGAACTGCCGGTATCCAAAAACATCGCGGCGGTGAACATGAGACTGAAGCCGGGAGCTGTGCGGGAGCTTCATTGGCATAAAGAAGCCGAATGGGGATATGTGATTAACGGAGGAGTCCGTTTAACTGCGGTCGATCAAAATGGAAGGAATTTTATTGACAACGTAAGTGAAGGGGATCTGTGGTATTTTCCTTCCGGCATTCCTCATTCCATTCAAGGATTAGAGCAGGGCAGTGAGTTTTTGCTCGTCTTTGATGACGGCTCTTTTTCAGAAAACAGCACCTTTTCAGTAACGGACTGGTTTGCCCATACCCCGCGCAGCGTGCTGGAGGCGAACTTCGGTGTTCCCGGGTATGATTTGGCTTACATCCATAAAAAAGAGCGTTACATGTTCCAGCTGGAACCGCCTCCCCCGATTGAAAAGGCAGCAGTTTCTTCCCCGGAAGGCACCGTTTTGGAGCCGTTCAGCTACAAGCTTTCCCGGCAGGAGCCCCTTGTTACCAGCGGGGGAAGAGTAAAGATTGTCGATTCAAAAACGTTTAAGGTGTCAAAAACGATTGCCGCAGCTCTCGTGGAAGTCGAACCCGGAGGCATGAGAGAATTGCATTGGCATCCGAATTCGGACGAGTGGCAGTATTATCTTTCAGGAGAAGCGAAAATGACGGTGTTTGCGGCGGAGGGAAGAGCGCGGACATTTAACTATCAAGCAGGTGACGTAGGATATGTTCCTTTTGCAATGGGACATTATGTTCAGAATACCGGTGACACCGTACTTCGCTTTCTGGAAATTTTCAAAAGCGACCGTTTCGAAGACGTCTCCTTAAACCAATGGCTGGCACTGACGCCGCAGCGCTTCGTCGAACAGACGCTCAATGTCAGTCCGGCATTCGCCCGCCGATTAAAAAAGAAAAAATCACCGGTTGTCAAATGGAAACACAAACAGTAAAGGCGGCAAAAGCCGCCTTTTTATTATCGTCTGATCGGATTTTTATTTTCATCAAGCGTAAATCCTTCGCCGAGCACATCATGAACGTCGCTTACTGCAACAAAGGCGTGCGGGTCAACGGAAGTGATGACGCTTTTCAAAAGCACAATTTCGTTTTTCGGAACGACGCAGTAAAGAACGTCCCTGTCTTCTTTTGTATATGATCCCTGTCCTTTTAAAACAGTGACGCCGCGCTCCATCTCTTCAATGATTTTTTGCTGGATCAAATCGTTTTTCGAAGAAATAATCGTTGCCCCTTTTGCGGCATAGCCGCCTTCCTGGATAAAATCAATCAATCTCGCAGCGACAAAAACGGCTACAAGCGTGTACATCGCTTCCTTGTAAGAAAGATACGTAAACAAAGAAAGCAAAATGACACAGGCGTCAAAGGCAAACATCGTCCGGCCCATCGGGATTCCGAAAAATTTGTTGATCAGCCTGGCGATGATATCGACCCCGCCCGTCGTGCCGCCGTATTTAAAAATAATGCCGAGACCCGCGCCGATAAATACACCGGCGAATAAGGCGGCCAGCGCTAAATCATGCGACAGCGGCATATGAATTTCGTAGCGCTGAAAAACACTCAGAAAAACGGAAAGAGAGACGGTGCCGATCAGGGTATAGACAAACATCGTCCGGCCGAGCATACGCCAGCCGATGAAAAAGATAGGAATGTTCAATACCAGGTTGGAAATAGAAGGGCTGATGTGGAATAACGCATATAAAAGCAGCGTAATGCCGGTAAATCCGCCTTCCGCCAAATTGTTCTGCATATTAAAGTGAACCAGTCCGAATGAAAAAACAGCGGCGCCGATTAAAATAAAGCAAATGTTTTTGATTCTGATTTCTCCAAGCATTGCATCAAACCCCTTTTCCTTCCATAAGATTGCGTAAATATTATAGTGGATACAAAAGAAAACAGCAAACTGCCGTTTTTAACATTTGTCAAATGTACTTGAATTAGCTAACATGGAAGAGATGACAGGAGGTATTCGCACAGTGAGTGACAAAACGATGAAAGACTTACAAGCTGAGGTCGATGAATATATCGGCCAATTCAAAGAAGGCTATTTCAGCCCGCTTGCCATGATGGCCCGTCTCACGGAAGAACTGGGCGAACTTGCAAGAGAAGTCAACCATTATTATGGGGAAAAGCCGAAGAAAACGACGGAAAATGAGAAAAGCATGGAAGAGGAAATGGGCGATGTGCTGTTCGTCCTGATCTGCCTCGCCAACTCCCTTGATATTTCATTGGTGGAAGCTCATAACCGCGTCATGCATAAATTTAATACACGTGATAAAGACCGCTGGACTAGAAAAGAAGAAGGAAAGTAGGAGAAACCATGTCAAATGAAACCATTAAAGTCGTCATTGCAGGACCGAGAGGCAGAATGGGCCAGGAGGCCGTAAAACTTGCCGTCCGCACGCCTCATTTTGAGCTTGTCGGCGCCATTGACCATACATACGATCAGCAAACATTGCGGGAAGTGATGTCAGCTGATTCAGACGCTCTTATTTATACGGATATCCGCGCATGTTTTCAAGAAACAAAACCGGATGTGCTGATCGATTTGACAACGCCTGAAATCGGCAAAAAACATACGAAAGCCGCTCTTGAACACGGCGTCCGCCCCGTTGTGGGAACGACCGGATTTTCTGAAGCGGATTTAGAGGAGCTTCAAGCCTTGACTGAAGAAAAAGGAATCGGCGCCATCATCGCTCCGAACTTTGCATTGGGCGCGGTGCTGATGATGAAGTTCTCACAAATGGCCGCCAACTATTTTGAAGATGTAGAAATCATTGAGCTTCATCATGATCAAAAGCTGGATGCCCCGAGCGGAACGGCGCTGAAAACAGCGGAAATGATCTCAAGCGTCCGTACAGAAAAGCAGCAGGGCCATCCTGATGAAAAAGAAATTCTGCCGGGCGCCCGCGGTGCTGAATTAAACGGCATCCGCCTTCACAGCGTGCGTCTGCCGGGCCTTATCGCCCACCAGGAAGTCATGTTCGGCATGGACGGCCAGACGCTGAAACTGCGCCATGACTCCTATAACCGGGCTTCCTTTATGTCAGGAGTGAAGCTGTCAGTGGAGCAAGTGATGAAAATCGACCAGCTTGTATACGGACTCGAAAATATTATCGACTGAATCGGCAAGGGGGAGAACATCAAATGAAAATCGCTTTGATTGCTCACGATAAAAAAAAGCAGGATATGGTTCAGTTTACGACCGCATATAAAGATATACTGAGCCATCATGAGTTATACGCGACAGGTACGACAGGCCTGAAAATCCAGGAAGCGACCGGATTGTCTGTTGAACGTTTTCAATCCGGCCCGCTCGGCGGGGATCAGCAAATCGGCGCATTGATTGCGGCAAATGCCCTGGATCTCGTCATTTTTCTGCGCGATCCGTTAACTGCGCAGCCTCATGAACCGGATGTCTCGGCGCTGATCCGGCTGTGTGACGTATACGCGATCCCGCTCGCCACAAATATGGGGACAGCGGAAATCCTCGTCCGGACGCTGGACGGCGGGGCATTTGATTTCCGCAATCTTGTGCGCGGAGGAGAGCCGAATGTCTGAACACGTTGATATTCTGGCGTTCGGCGCCCATAGTGATGATGTCGAGATCGGTATGGGCGGCACGATCGCAAAATTTACGGCTCAAGGAAAAACCGCGGTGATATGCGATTTGACCGAGGCCGAACTATCATCCAACGGAACGGTAGGGATAAGAAAAGAAGAAGCGGCAAAGGCGGCCCGAATTCTCGGCGTAAAAGAGAGAATCCAGCTTACGCTTCCCGACCGCGGGCTTTTGAAAAGTGAGGACGGCATCCGCCGGATTGTCAGTGTCATCAGAGCCTGCCGGCCGAAAACCGTTTTCATGCCTTATCCGAAAGACCGCCATCCTGACCACGGCAATGCGGCGGCTTTGGTCGAAGAAGCGGTGTTCTCGGCGGGAATTCATAAATACAGAGATCACCAGGAACTGCCGGCTCATAAGGCTCAGCGCGTATACTATTATATGATCAACGGGTTTCACCGTCCGGACTTTGTAATCGACATAACGGAAACCATCGATCTGAAAAAAGAAAGCCTGCACGCCTATCAAAGCCAGTTTATTCCTACGGCGCAGTCAGTGAACACACCGCTGACCAACGGTTATATCGAAATGGTGGAAGCGCGGGAAAAACTGTATGGCAAAGAAGCCGGGACGGGGTATGCCGAAGGCTTCTTTTCAAAACAGCTTCCCGTTTTGAATGATGATGTTTTTGGGGGCGGACAATGAGACCATTAAAAATAGGGATTACATGCTACCCGAGTGTCGGAGGCTCGGGTATTATTGCGACGGAACTCGGCAAGCTGCTTGCGGAAAAAGGGCACCAGGTTCATTTCATCACATCAAGCATCCCGTTCAGATTAAATACATATCATCCGAATATTCATTTTCATGAGGTGGAAGTCAACCAATACGCGGTATTTAAATATCCGCCTTATGATCTTACGCTGGCGAGCAAAATCGCCGAGGTTGCCGCGCGGGAAAATCTTGATATCATTCACGCGCATTATGCGCTGCCGCATGCGGTATGCGCTTATCTTGCCAAACAGATGCTCAAGCGCGACATCGGCATCGTGACGACGCTTCACGGTACGGACATCACCGTTTTAGGATATGATCCGTCATTAAAAGATTTAATCCGTTTTGCCATCGAAGCGTCCGACAGAGTGACGGCGGTATCAACCGCGCTTGCCGGAGAAACATATGACTTAATCAAGCCGGATAAAAAAATTGAGACCATCTACAACTTTATTGATGAACGTGTTTATCTTAAGAAAAATACAGAGAGTATAAAAGAGAAACATGGCATTTTGCCGGATGAAAAAGTCGTCATCCATGTCTCGAACTTCAGAAAGGTAAAACGTGTTAAAGATGTCATCCGCGTTTTCCGTAATATCGCAGCCAAAACAAAGGCGAAGCTCCTGCTTGTCGGCGACGGACCGGAAAAGTGCGTCGCTTGGCAGCTAGTCGAAAAATACGGCCTGCAGGATCAAGTGCTGCTCCTCGGAAATCAGGACAGGGTGGAAGAGCTGTATTCCATCAGTGACCTTAAGCTCCTTCTTTCTGAAAAAGAAAGTTTCGGACTCGTACTTCTGGAGGCGATGGCCTGCGGCGTGCCGTGCATCGGAACAAATATCGGCGGAATCCCGGAAGTGATTAAAGATCAATTAAGCGGTTTTCTGGTGGAAGTCGGCGATATTCAGACGGCATCTGAAAAGGCGCTTGCCGTTTTAGAAGATAAACAGCTCAGCAAACGATTGACTGATCATGCGCTGAAAATGGTGGAGACCGCCTTTTCTTCGCAAAGAATCGTCAGTCAGTATGAACGGATTTATGACGAATTGGCAGGACCGGAGTGATCTTATGGAACAGGAATTTGTCAAAGCCCTCCCCATCCTTCATCACCTGATGAAGGCGGGCCATCAGGCGTACTTTGTCGGGGGAGCCGTCAGAGACAGCTATATGAAACGAAAAATAGGTGATGTGGACATCGCAACCAGCGCTTCGCCGAATGAGGTGGAGCGTCTCTTTAAGCGGACTGTCGATGTAGGAAAAGAGCACGGCACCGTCATCGTCCTGTGGGAAGATGAAACCTATGAAGTCACCACTTTTCGTGCCGAATCAGAATATAAGGACTACCGGCGCCCTGAAGCTGTGCGGTTCATTACTTCTTTATCAGAAGACTTAAAGCGGAGAGACTTAACGATTAATGCGATGGCGATGTCTGCCGAAGGAGAGCTGCTTGATTATTTCGGAGGCGCACATGATATCGGACAAAAGCTGATCCGTACGGTGGGTAATCCTGAAGACCGTTTTCGGGAAGACGCTCTGCGGATGATGAGAGCCGTCCGCTTTATGAGTCAGCTCGGCTTTCTGTTAGAAAAAGAAACAAGAGAGGCCGTCATAAAAGACAGGGAGCTTTTGGCACATGTATCAGTAGAACGAAAGACCGTCGAGTTTGAAAAGCTGCTGCAGGGCGCTTTCTCACAGGAAGCAATTCAAACGATGGTGCAGACAGGTCTGATACAAGAGCTGCCCGGCCTTTCCGGTTATGAGCAGCAAATGCTGGAAGCAAGCGGATTTCCCTTTTCTTCTTTAGATGCACGCGAAGAACGCTGGGCAGCGCTGTTATTGTTTCTCGGTCTTTGTCCGAAAAGCGCCGAGGCGTTTTTAAAACAATGGAAACTGCCGGGAAAAGTCATAAAAAAAGCGGTGCAGATCATAAGCGTTTATCCGGCGCAGCTGGAAGCGGAAGCGATGTACCGGGCGGGAGAGGCGCTGTTTTCAGCCGTTAAAATCGGGATGCTGAAAAAGCATAAGACGATTGATGAACAAAAGCTGAAAGAGGTTCAGAGCCTGTATGAGCAGCTGCCGATCAAAAGCCTTCGAGACCTCGACATTTCAGGCGCTGATCTGATGGAGCTCAGAAACCGCCGCGCGGGTAAATGGGTGGCCGAAGAACTTCGCCGGATCGAAGAAGCGGTATTGGCAGGGAAGCTCCCTAACCGAAAACATGACATAAAGGAGTGGCTCGCATCATGGGATCAACATTAAGAACCCGATTAATTGATTTATTTTCTGAAGCGGGTGACGGCTTTATCTCCGGGCAGAAAATAAGTGACGCGCTCGGCTGCTCGAGAACCGCCGTTTGGAAACATATAGAGGAGCTCCGCAAAGAGGGCTATGAGGTTGAGGCGGTCAGGCGAAAAGGGTACAGGCTCATTAAAAAACCGGGGAAACTCAGTGAGTCCGAAATCCGTTTCGGGCTGAAAACAGAGGTTTTGGGCAAACAGCTTCATTACCGGGACGTCCTGCCGTCCACCCAAAAAACCGCTCATGAACTTGCCAATGACGGCGCGCCGGAAGGGACACTCGTAGTCGCCGATAAACAAACGGCAGGCAGAGGAAGAATGGCCAGAGTATGGCATTCACAGGAGGGAAACGGGATTTGGATGAGCCTCATTCTGAGACCCGACGTTCCTTTGCAAAAAACGCCGCAGCTCACCCTGTTATCTGCCGTTGCGGTCGTACAGGCCATCGAGGCTTTTACAGGTGTACAGCCCGCCATTAAATGGCCGAATGATTTAATGATTCACGGCAAAAAAGCCGTCGGGATTTTAACTGAGCTGCAGGCGGAAGAAGACCGTGTCCGTTCGGTTATTCTCGGGATCGGGATCAACGTGAACCAGCAGGAAACCGATTTTCCCGGCGAGCTTCAGGACATTGCGACGAGCCTGAGCATGGAAGCCGGCGAGAAAATTGACAGAGCGGGTCTGATACAAGAGATTCTGCTGACTTTTGAAAAACGCTATCAGGATTACTTGAAGCACGGCTTTACACCGATCAAGCTGCTATGGGAAAGCTATGCGGTCGGACTGGGGAACGAGCTCAGAGCGAGAACGCTGCAAGGGACGTTTTACGGGAAATCGCTCGGCATTGATGATGAGGGAGTTCTTCTCTTGGAAACGAGAGATGGTATAAAGAAGATCTATTCTGCCGATATTGAGCTCAATTAATCTTAGTTGGTACAAGCCTCGTGAATTTGGTATACTTCCTATGGGCAGTATCATAATGAACTGCACCCGATCAGCAGAACAGAGATTACGAAAAGTCTGCCTTGATCCAAAAAAGGACTGGGACAGAGGGATGACATTCGCCGAACGTTAAACAAGTGGGAATCCTTCTTATTTTACAGAAGGCTTTTTTGCTTGCGAAGAATTGGCGGCTCATCTCCTCACCGTTTAGAGGAGGAGAAACAGAATGAAAACAAAACTGGATTTCGTGAAAATGAAGGAAAACGGAGAGCCGATCGTAATGCTGACCGCTTACGATTATCCGCAGGCAAAGCTTGCGGAGCAGGCGGGAGTCGACATGATTTTAGTCGGGGATTCGCTCGGAATGGTCGTGCTCGGACTCGATTCAACAGTCGGCGTAACGGTCAGTGACATGATTCACCATACAAAAGCGGTAAAACGCGGTGCGAAAAATACGTTTATCGTAACTGACATGCCGTTTATGTCTTACCACCTTTCAAAAGAGGATACATTGAAAAACGCCGCGGCCATTATTCAGGGAAGCGGCGCGGACGCGTTAAAGCTGGAAGGCGGAGACGGCGTTTTCGAATCCATCCGCGCGCTGACTCTCGGCGGAATTCCCGTCGTCAGCCATTTAGGCCTCACACCGCAGTCTGTCGGCGTATTAGGCGGATATAAAGTACAGGGAAAAGATGAGCAAAGCGCGAAAAAGCTCATTGAAGACAGCATCAAATGCGAGCAGGCGGGAGCGATGATGCTCGTGCTTGAATGCGTGCCTGCTGAACTGACTGCTAAAATAAAAGAAGAAGTATCCATTCCCGTCATCGGAATCGGAGCCGGTTCAAAAGCGGACGGCCAAGTCCTTGTCTATCATGACGTCGTCGGCCACGGCGTGGACAGAACACCGAAGTTCGTGAAGCAATACGCCAAAATCGACGGCACGATTGAGTCGGCCCTCAGCGGTTACGTCCGTGATGTGAAAGAACGGGTTTTCCCGGAAGAAAAGCATTCCTTTCAGATAAACCAAACTGTGCTGCAAGGCTTGTACGGAGGAAAGTAAGCGATGAAACAACTGACAGAAACTCAACAGCTGAAAGAATTAATTGCACAATACCGCTCAGAAGGCCGGACGATCGGATTCGTCCCGACAATGGGTTTTCTTCATGAAGGACATCTGACACTGGTTGAAAAAGCAAGCAAAGAAAACGATATTGTCGTGATGAGCATCTTTGTCAATCCGACTCAATTCGGACCGGGCGAGGATTACGAAGCATATCCGCGAGATTTAAAGCGCGATGCCCGGCTTGCAGAACAGGCGGGGGCAGATGTTTTGTTTACGCCGTCTCCAAGTGATATGTACAAAGGCGAGCAAAATGTTGCCGTGCAAGTGAAAAGGAGAACTGACGTGTTGTGCGGCGCCTCCCGCGTCGGCCATTTTGACGGAGTGGCCACTGTGCTGACGAAGTTTTTCAATCTCGTTAAACCGACCCGCGCCTACTTCGGCCTGAAAGATGCCCAGCAGGCAGCGGTTGTGGACGGATTGATTGAGGATTTCTTTATGGATATCGAATTGGTTGCAGTGGACACGGTCAGAGAAGAAGACGGACTTGCCAAAAGCTCTCGCAACGTCTATCTGACTGAGCAGGAACGCAAAGAAGCGCCGATGATCTATAAAGCATTGCAGCAAGGTGCCGAACTGATCAGAGACGGTGAAAGAAATCCGGAAACCGTTATAAAAACCGTCACCGATATCATCGAAAACACAAGCGGCGTCATTGATTATGCCGAACTGTACGCTTATCCGGAGCTGACTCCGCTTAAAACATTAAACGGCAAGGTCATTCTGGCCTGTGCCGTCCAATTTTCTAAAGCCAGACTGATTGATAATATCATTATTGATATTGATGAATGGGAGAGATCATAATATGTACCGCACTATGATGGCCGGAAAACTGCACCGCGCTACCGTGACGGAAGCCAATTTAAACTATGTCGGCAGCATTACGATTGATGAAGATCTTTTAGATGCCGTCGGAATGCTCGCTAATGAAAAAGTTCAGATTGTGAATAATAATAATGGAGCGAGACTTGAAACGTATATTATTCCCGGTAAGCGGGGGAGCGGCGTCATCTGTTTAAACGGAGCAGCCGCCCGTCTCGTCCAAGAAGGAGATAAAGTCATTATTATTTCTTATCAAATGATGTCTGATCAGGAAGCAAAAAGCCATCAGCCGAAGGTGGCCGTTCTGGATGATCAGAATAAAATCGAGCAGATGCTGGGTCAGGAGCTGGCACACACGATTTTGTAAAAGAGCCCCCTTCATGGGGGTTTTCTTTTAAGATTTAGGGGCAAAAGCTGTTTTTCCGCTCCATTTCTCAACAAAACGTGTTACACTTTTCTCGTATGCAAGAATTGAGGTGTCCATTTTAATGAACAAACAACGGTTCGTTGTCATAGATGTCGAAACAACAGGAAATTCGCCGAAAAAGGGCGATAAAATCATTCAAATCGCAGCGGTTGTCATTGAAAATGGACAAATAACTGAGCGGTTTTCAAAATATATCAATCCGAATCAGGCCATCCCGCCGTTTATTGAACAGCTGACCGGAATTTCGTCCGGAATGGTTGAAAATGAACTGCCGTTTGAAGCGGTCGCGGAGGAGATTTTTCATCTGCTTGACGGCGCGTATTTTGTTGCCCACAATATTCATTTCGACCTCGGATTTGTCCGGCATGAACTGAGCGAAGCGGGCTATGAGCCGCCGGATTGTGAAGTGCTTGATACGGTTGAGCTTTCGCGTATTGTTTTCCCGGGGTTTGAAGGATATAAGCTCGGTGAGTTGTGCGCGGAGCTGAATATTGTTCATGACCGACCTCACCGCGCAGACAGCGATGCGGAGGTTACGGGACTGGTCTTTTTAGACATTTTACATAAACTGAAACATTTGCCTTTACCGACATTAAAGCAGCTTAGAAGGCTTTCACAGCATTTTATCAGCGATTTGACGCTGCTTTTGGATTCTTTTATACATGAAAGCAGGCCGGCGGAAGAAAAGAGCTGCATTCCATACGCCTCTTTTTCAATTAAAGAGCCCGATCACATTCCGGTTTCCCGTCCGGTGAATGCAGCCATTGACCTTGAAAAGTGGAACGAAGAAAAAGAACAGATCTTTTCCGGCATCATCCCCCGCTATGAAAAGCGGAAAGGGCAGCTTTCGATGATGGATGAAGTGCTTGGCGCCTTCCGCAATCGGGAGCATGCGCTGATTGAAGCGGCGCCCGGCATCGGAAAAACGATCGGTTATCTCGTTCCGGCTGTTTTATTTGCCAAAGCGGAGCAAACTCCCGTGATTATCAGCACGTACTCTACTCTTTTGCAGCAGCAGATCATGTCTAAAGATCTTCCGCTTTTGGAGCGTATGTTTCCTTGGCCGGTCAAAGCCGCTATTTTAAAAGGGAAATCACATTATTTGTGCCTGCCTAAGTTTGAACATATTCTGCATGAGGAAGATGACAACTATGATGCGGTTTTGACGAAAGCGCAGCTTCTCGTCTGGCTGACGGAGACTGAAACGGGCGACGCCGCTGAGCTGAATCTTCCATCAGGCGGCAGATTGCTGTGGGAGCGCATGGCTTACGATGAGAATTCTTTTTTTAAAAAAGGGAAGGACTCGGCTGCCGGGTTTTATGAACGGGCTAAAGAAAAGGCGCAGGCCGCAGATCTGATTATCACAAACCATGCTTTGCTGTTTTCAGATCAAAGCAGTGAAACGAAAAAACTGCCTGCAAGCGGAACGGTCATCATTGATGAAGCGCATCATTTCGAACGCGCTGCCAGCGAGCACCTGGGGAAGAGAGCTTCATACATCGGACTGCACACAAAGCTCAGCCGAATCGGAACCTTAAAGGAACACGGACTGTTAAAGCGGATGAGAAAACTGTTTTATACGTATGAACTGCCGGCGGAAAGTTTTTTTGACGCCGATGAGTGGATGAAGCATATTCAATCGGAAAGCGACGCATTTTTCAGTTCGGTGCATTCTTTTGTCAAACGAAGAAAACCTAAAGACGATCTGAACCGTCTCGTTTATAGTCTCAATCATAAAAGCCAGGATAAAGGGTTTCACATGATAACGGACGGAGCGGAGCGGCTTTGTGCGATGCTGGATCAGCTGCTTGACATGTTTTCAGTACAGGAGAAACTGTTACATCAAAAGCTTGATCAGATGAAAAGCGGAGCGGCTTTTTTAGCGGCCGAATATGTAAAGTGTATCAGGGGGCTGAAAGAATATCGCGATACGTTCAGCAGGCTGCTGTTTGAAAATGATGAGAAAGAAGCCGTTTGGGTTGAAATTGACGCGAAGGGCGCAAAAAATGCCGTCAGCATCTATGCGCAGCCTTTGGAGCCCGGTGAAATGCTGGCAGACCAGTTTTTCGCCCGCAAAAAAAGCGTTGTGCTCACATCAGCGACCTTAATGGTGGAGCATTCTTTTCAATTTATGATTGAAAGGCTCGGACTTGCGGATTTTTATCCGCGCACCAAAAGCATCCCGTCTCCTTTTTCTTACGATGATCAGATGAACGTCATCATTCCGAAAGAGATGAAATCCGTTAAATATGACGGAGAGCGGGAAGTCATTGAGCATATTGCCAAGTATGCAGAAATCATGTCAAAGGGAAAACAGCCGAAGATCCTTGTCCTGTTTACGTCTCATGATATGCTGAAAAAAGTGTATCAGGAACTGAAACTCAGTATGGAGATATCAGGCATTCAGCTTCTCGCCCAAGGTATTTCGGGCGGGAGTCCCGGTAAATTAATGAAAACCTTTAAAACGGCAAGCCGGGCGATTTTACTCGGGACAAATCATTTCTGGGAAGGCGTTGATTTTCCGGGGGATGAATTGTCAACCGTCATGATCGCAAGACTTCCTTTCAGGGCGCCTGACAATCCGCTTCATGCCGCAAAATGCGAATTTGCCAAGAAGCAGGGGAAAAATCCGTTTCAGACGATTTCCCTGCCTGAGGCCGTGTTAACGTTCAGACAGGGGGTCGGGCGCCTTCTCCGTACGGCGGGAGACAAGGGAACAATCGTTCTTTTAGATCAGCGTGTAAAGACGGCGGGATACGGACGGCTGTTTCTTGAAGCGCTCCCGACTTCATCCCTTTTGGAGCTGACGGATGCCGAACTCGGGGCTTATGTCAGCCAAACGGAATAAAAGCCGCATAATCGCGGCTTTCGTGGTGTGGGATGAGGAATTGTTTTTATAGTAAAAGCGGGTTCATGCCGCCTTGTGATTTTATTATGCCGCGGGCGCATCCCGTTATGACTAACAAAATTTGTTCGACCGATGGAGGGTATAAAAATGGAAAGCAAAATTGAAATTCTGTCAACGATTAATGTGGAGCATTCAGATGATTTATATAAAATCGTCGATACATTAAACCGGACTTTGAAACGGGACAATCTGATGTTCGGGCTTGCGCTCGACGAAGAAAATCAAAATGAAGCGGTCTTCACCATTTATCGCACATAGGTGAAAAAGATGAGAAAAAAAGCATTAATATTTACAGCCGTATTTGGTATTATTTTTTTAGCAGTTCTTTTATTTTCGGCCAGCATTTTTAAATCTGCAATGGCCCAAAAAGAAGAAGGCCACGAAACAGCTGCCGCAGCCGCTAAAGAAAAAACGGATTTGACAGATGCTGAGAAAGTGGAGACCTTTGTCGGCAAACAGAAATATTATGTTGTTACCGGAACGGATAAACATGGAAAAGATATGTATGTATGGGTTCCGGCCGACAAAAAAGCAAAAATTCTCTCAAAAAAAGCCAGTGACGGCATTTCAAGCGGCAAGGCTGCCAAGATCGTCCGGGACGAAGGGCTTGTTTCCAAGCTGAATGGCGTTCACCCGGCGAGAGAAAACAATGTTCCGTTATGGGAAGTGACCTATATCAACAAAAGCGGGCAGTATAGCTTTAGTTATGTGGACTTTACAAGCGGCAAGATTCTCAAAAACATCACACCGTGAGACGTATTAGGGGGAGTTCAAGTTGAAATTGGCAAAAAGAGTATCCGCATTAACACCGTCTGCAACACTTGCAATTACTGCAAAAGCGAAAGAGCTGAAAGCAGAAGGCCATGATGTCATCGGCCTCGGAGCAGGAGAACCGGATTTTAATACGCCTCAGCACATTATAGATGCCGCGGTGCGTTCCATGAATGAAGGCCATACGAAATATACGCCTTCAGGCGGTCTGCCGGCGCTGAAAGACAGTATCGCAAAAAAATTCAAAAACGACCAGGGGATTGAATATAAGCCGTCAGAAATCATTGTCTGCACCGGAGCGAAACACGCTCTGTATACATTATTTCAGGTTATTCTTGATGAAGGGGACGAAGTGATTATACCGACTCCTTACTGGGTCAGCTACCCTGAGCAGGTGAAACTGGCAGGGGGGCGTCCCGTCTATGCAGAAGGGCTGGAATCCAATCAGTTTAAAATTTCACCGGAGCAGCTGAAGCAGGCTATCACCGAGAAAACAAAAGCGCTCATTATCAATTCACCGAGCAACCCGACAGGTGTTATGTATACGAAAGAAGAGCTTGCGGAACTCGGAAAAGTGTGTCTGGAGCATGGCATTCTGATCGTTTCCGACGAGATTTATGAGAAGCTTACATACGGAGGAAAAAAACACGTCTCAATCGCACAGCTTTCAGATGAATTGAAAGAGCAGACGATCATCATTAACGGCGTGTCGAAATCTCACAGCATGACGGGCTGGAGGATCGGCTATGCGGCGGGTTCGGAGACGATTATTAAAGCGATGACGAGCCTTGCGAGCCACAGCACATCAAATCCGACGTCTATCGCTCAATACGGCGCTATTGCGGCCTATAACGGTCCGGCTGAGCCGCTGGAAGAGATGAGACAGGCATTTGAGCACAGACTGAACACCATTTACGCTCAGCTCAGTGAGATTCCCGGATTCACCTGTGTCAAACCTGAAGGGGCGTTTTACTTGTTCCCTAACGCCAAAGCGGCCGCAGAAAACTGCGGATTCAAAGATGTCGATGAATACGTCAAGGCGCTTCTGGAAGAAGAAAAAGTCGCCATCGTGCCGGGCTCGGGTTTCGGTTCACCGGACAACGTCCGCTTATCTTACGCAACGTCACTCGATCTTTTAGAAGAAGCGGTCGAAAGAATCCGCCGCTTCACGGAAAAACACAGCTGATTCTGAAAAAGCGGCTTTTAAAGCCGCTTTTCACTTGCATTGACCCCGTTAGAGTAGAACGGGTATAATAAAGTGATGAAAAAAGAGATTCAGGCAGATTCCTGAATGTCTTTCTTGTTCTGGAGGGAAAGAGTTTGAAAACAACAATCAACCAAGTGTATAAACACACAGGCGAGGAAGTAACGATTGGAGCTTGGGTCGCTAATAAACGCTCAAGCGGTAAAATCGCATTTTTACAGCTGAGAGACGGTACCGGCTTCATTCAGGGAGTTGTCGTCAAAGCTGAAGTAGAAGAAGACATCTTCCAAATCGCAAAATCAGTGACACAGGAAACGTCACTTTATGTAAAAGGAATTGTGAAAGAGGACGAGCGTTCACCGCTTGGCTATGAGCTTGCTGTTACATCCATTGAAGTCATTCACGAAGCGACTGATTATCCGATTACGCCTAAAGAGCACGGTACGGAATTTTTAATGGATCACAGACATTTATGGCTCCGTTCGAAACGCCAGCACGCAATTATGAAAATCCGCAACGAAATCATCCGTGCGACTTATGAGTTTTTCAACAAAGAAGGCTTCGTGAAAGTTGATCCGCCGATTTTGACGGGAAGCGCTCCGGAAGGCACGACTGAGCTGTTCGCGACGAAATATTTTGATGAAGACGCCTTCTTGTCTCAAAGCGGCCAGCTGTATATGGAAGCAGCTGCAATGGCGCTCGGAAAAGTATTCTCTTTCGGACCGACGTTCAGAGCGGAAAAATCGAAAACGAAACGCCATCTCATCGAATTCTGGATGATTGAGCCTGAAATGGCATTTGTTGAATTTCAAGAAAACCTTGAAGTTCAGGAGAATTATGTTGCATACATCGTACAAAGTGTGCTGGAACATTGTAAGATCGAGCTGAACACATTAGGTAGAGACACATCGAAGCTTGAACAAATCAAAGCGCCATTCCCGCGCATTACGTACGATAAAGCGATCGAATTCCTGAAAGAAAAAGGCTTTGACGATATTGAGTGGGGAGATGACTTCGGTGCGCCGCATGAAACAGCGATCGCAGAAAGCTATGACAAACCGGTGTTTATCACTCATTACCCGACGTCATTAAAACCGTTTTATATGCAGCCTGCCAAAGATCGTGACGATGTCGTGTTATGTGCCGACTTAATCGCTCCGGAAGGCTACGGGGAAATCATCGGCGGTTCAGAACGCGTTCATGATATGGATTTATTGGAAGAAAGATTAAAAGAACACGGTCTGGATTCAGATGCTTACAAATGGTATGCTGAACTTAGACAATACGGTTCTGTTCCGCACTCCGGTTTCGGCCTCGGACTTGAGCGGACAGTGGCTTGGATCAGCGGAGCGCCTCACGTGCGTGAAACGATTCCGTTCCCGAGACTTCTGAACCGTCTGTATCCGTAATAGTTATGAAAAACGAAGTCTCCTGCAAGGGAGACTTTTTCTAAGTAAAGGGGAAAGCTCCCGGAGATAACCTTTTTACAGTAAGAGGTGTAAGGATGAAAAAACAGCAATTTATAGATATGCAGGAACTCGGCATTTCAAGCATTCCCAACCTGCTGCTGACACATTACCGGCAGCTCGGGCTGAATGAAACCGAATTGATCCTGCTTTTGAAGATTAAAATGCATTTGGAAAAGGGCTCTTATTTTCCGACGCCGTTTGAACTTCAATCAGGCATGTCCATCTCTGCTGAAGAATGTACAAGCTGCTTGAGGATGTTTATTCAAAAAGGTTTTCTGTTTATTGAAGAATGTGAAGACCATAACGGCATAAAGTTTGAAAAATATTCTCTGCAGCCGTTATGGGCGAAGCTGTATGATTACATGCAGCATTCACAAAACGAAACGCAGGAAAGAACGTCAGAAAGAGAACAAAAAAGCCTGTATACCATCTTTGAAGAAGAGTTCGGAAGACCGCTGTCGCCGCTTGAATGCGAGACGCTGGCCATATGGCAGGATCAGGATCAGCATGATGCGATTCTGATTAAACACGCCTTAAAAGAAGCCGTTTTATCGGGGAAACTCAGTTTTCGCTATATTGACCGGATTTTATTTGAATGGAAAAAGAACGGCTTTAAAACGGTTGAGCAGGCGAAGGCGCACAGCCAAAAATTCCGGCGTGTTCAAACAAAACAAAATGATCCGCAAAAAGAGTATACGAGGCAGGTGCCTTTTTACAATTGGCTGGAACAATAACATGAGAAGGGGAGAAACGTGTTAAATTTAAAGCAGATTGAATATTGTCTTGAAAAAATCGGTGATATGTTTCCGCACGCAGAATGTGAACTTGTCCATTCAAATCCTTTCGAACTGGTTGTGGCAGTCGCACTATCCGCGCAATGTACGGATGCTCTCGTCAACAGAGTGACAAAAACGCTATTTCAAAAATATAAACGGCCCGAAGATTATCTTTCCGTATCGCTGGAAGAACTCCAGCAGGATATTAAATCAATCGGTCTGTACCGTAATAAAGCCAAAAATATTCAAAAGCTGAGCAAAATGATCATCGAAGAGTACGGCGGAGAAGTGCCGAAAGACCGGGATGTGCTTGTGAATCTGCCGGGTGTCGGACGGAAAACGGCAAATGTGGTCGTGTCTGTTGCTTTCGGCGTACCTGCGATCGCAGTAGACACTCATGTGGAGCGGGTCTCTAAACGGCTCGGTATCTGCCGCTGGAAGGACTCTGTTTTGGAAGTAGAGAAAACATTAATGAAAAAAGTGCCGAAAGAGGATTGGTCTGTTACGCATCACAGATTAATATTTTTCGGCAGGTATCATTGTAAAGCGCAATCTCCCCGCTGTGCGGAATGTCCTTTGCTTCCGCTGTGCAGAGAAGGGCAGAAGCGTGACAAAAAAGGGCTGGTGAAACGGTGACGGCGATTGACATTCTGGCAGGCTATGAAACATACCTGCGCAGCCTTACGGACTTGGAAAGCCTTGAGATCAAAACGGCGCTGCGCCGCCATCCTCTGTATATGGATTTCAGCGGTCAGCCAACCGTGCAGCCATGGAGGGAAAGGGGCGAATATGTCCCGTTTCTGTTTCAGATTTGGAATGAAACGAAAGAAACGCTGCTTCCCGTTTTTCAAACAAGAAAATCGAGATGTGATCAAAATGACATGCTGAAGGGAATTGCCTGTCTGATTGCCGCTTTTCACTGGACGGCAGGGGAGCGGGTCACATCACTCGACTGGACTGTGCTTGAAACAAAGCATTTTCCCGCCGAACCGATCAATTGGGCGGAGCGAATGGCGTTTATTTTAACGAAACCGACTCAATATCACTCGTTTATTCAGCTTGATGAATTGATGACGGAGATGAAGAAACAATATCATAAATATGAAGCCATGAACAAAGGTTAAAAACCTCCTTTTCTCATAAGGAGGTTTTTTTGTATGAAAAAAATCCTTCACCTGGTTGAGGTGAAGGATTTCGTCCGCTAATGAGCGGAATTTGACTGGATGGTTGACGAATTTGACTGCCCGTTGATATTTGAAGATGAGTCTTGGTTTTTGTCCGTTTGACCGCTGTCAGGTTTATTTGAGCCGTCTGAACCGGAATCGGAATCATTATCAGAGCCGTTATCTTGCTGTCCGTTGTTATCGGTCCCGTTACCGGGCTGATTCTGATTGTTGTTATCTGTTTGATCCTTATCGGATTGATCCTGATTTTTATCCGGGTCATCAGTTGGTGTTTGATCCGATCCGTCAGACGTATCTGTCTGATTGTCATCTGTGTTTGAATCATCGGTTTGCGTTTTGTCTTTGTCTTTATCTTCATCAGACTTCTGTTCATCGTCAGTCGCTTTATCTTTATCCGCATCGTCTTCTTCATCTTTCGGGACTTTGAAAGAAGCTGATGCCGTATCGCTTTTTCCGTCATCGTTTTCCGCTGTCACCTGGAAGCTGTATGTGGAGCCTGGTGTGACATCTGAGACGACGGCTTCTTTTGCCGAACTGTTTTGAATGTCACTGTAGCTTCCGCCGTCAACGGATTGTTTGACATTGAATGTTGCATCACCGTCATAATTCCAGCTTAAAGTTAATGATTTTTTATCTTTGTCGTATTTCACTTGCAATCCTGTCGGTTTATCGGCTTTTTCTTTCGTGTACGTTTTAGAAACGGCAGTTGGCTGCGTTCCTTTCACGAAGTACTCCGTCACTTTTTTATCATCCGGCGTATTCGGTCCGGCTAAAGCGGCAGGATTCGAGCCTTTCTCAACTGTTTCTTTGACGACGCTGTCAGGCTGCTTGAAGCTTCCTTTACCGTCATCAACGTATGAGATCAGCTTTTGGAAAATCCGTTTTGCGACTTGCTGGTCAGCAGAAGACAGTGATTTCTTGCCTGCTTTGTTGCCAGACTCAACTCCGGTCCAAACCGCCGCTGTATATTGAGGGGTGTATCCGACAAACCATGAGTCTGGGACTCCGCCCGGAGCAATGTTATATTTTTGAATGTCCTCTTTAGTAAAGTTGGTCGTACCCGTTTTACCGGCGACTTCCACGTTCGGCACCTGAGCCAGTTTACCTGTTCCTGATTCGACAGCTGATTTGAGCATATCGGTAATCATAAACGCTGTGTAGTCGCTCATAGCACTTTTCGGTTTCGGTGTTAAATCAAGCTTAGTGCCGTCATTAAATTCAATCGATGTGACCGCGTGCGGTTCGTTGTACGTTCCGTTATTTCCGAACGCACTGTAGGCGCCTGCCATGGTCATAGTAGATACACCGCGGTTACCCTCACCAAATCCCCCGATAGAGTAGGGTTCATATACTTGATCTTTGTTTAATCCCAATCCTAAGTCGTTTGCGAAGTCGACGGCATTATCTTTTCCTGCTGCTTGGTATGCTTTTAAAGCAGGAATATTACGTGAGTCTGCGAGGGCCTCTCGCATAGATATCTGCCCTCTGTATTTATTGTCCCAATCATGAATCGGTGTGCCGTCAGAGTACGTATAAGCCGAATCATCAATCTGCTCATACGTCGACCATTTTTTATTTTCAATGACCGGCCCGTAATCAAGAATAGGTTTTATCGTTGAACCGGGCTGGGTTTTACCTTGTGTTGCATAATTGAATCCCCCGGTAGTTCTGTTCCGTCCTGCTCCGATAGCGCGGATTTCTCCGTTTGTCGTATCAAGGAGGGTGACGCCGCCCTGCATGCCTTCCGAAAAGCCGGCTGTATCTCCGTTCATCAATTGATCAAGATAATCTTGTGCTTTCGTATCAAGAGTCGTGTAAATTTTTAATCCGTCAGTTGAAATATCGACGTCTTTCTTTTCTTTTGTCTCAATTTCTTTCATAACTTCTTCGACAAAAGCGCTGTATTTATTTGTGTCCTTTTTATCGTATTCCTTTTGGCTGACGACGCCTTCATCTTTCATGGACACTTTCTTTGCTTTTTGGTAGTCAGAATTTGAAATGAATCCTTGTTTTTCCATTAAGCTGAGAACGATGTTTCGGCGTTTTTCGGAAGCCTTCGGATTTTTAACCGGGTTATATCCGGTCGGGCTTTGCGGCATTCCGGCAAGCGTCGCCGCCTGTTCAACCGTAAGCTTGCTCAAGTCTTTTACGCCGAAGAATTCTTCAGCCGCTTTACCGACGCCGTAGGCGCGCGGTGAGAAATAAATTCTGTTTAAATACATTTCTAAGATTTCATCTTTAGAATAATGGCGCTCCAGCTGCAGTGAAAGCCACACTTCCTGTGCTTTCCGTTTAATCGTTTTCTGATGGGTCAAAAGCGAGTTTTTCACAACCTGCTGGGTGATTGTGCTTCCTCCCTCTGAACCGAATCCATCCGTAAAGTTGGCGACCAAGGCGCCTCCGATCCGGATCGGGTCTATACCGTGGTGCTTATAAAAACGGGCGTCTTCAGTTGCGATAAATGCTTCTTTCACAACATCGGGTATATCCTTAATCGGGACGTAGGTTCGTTTTTCACCGCCCACTTCCGCGATTTCTTTGCCGTTTTTATCGTAAATCGTTGAAGAGTAAGGCGTTTTCAGCTTGGCTTCGTCCAAAGACGGCGCGCCGGAAACCAAAACGGCAAATGCCGCCGCTCCGCCGACTATGCCAAGGACAAACAGAATAACCAAGGACAGCACAATCTTTTTGAATAAACCGCCTTTACGCTGTTTCTTGCCTTTTTTCGGTGAAGAGGGCTTAGTGCTTTTCGTCTGCCTTGCCTTACGGCGTTCTTCACGGCTCGTAAATTGATCTGACATAACATCTCAACCTTTCGTTTATCAACCTTTCGCTCAGTCTACTGTTCCTGCGAAAAATAAAGCTGTTCAATAATACTAATATAATCAATTCTCGGTGAGTATCCAAGGGAAATCGGAAAGGAAGCATCTTCTAATTCGTCTCTGCGAATCGATTTTCTGCCATTGTTCTCCTTTCTCTCCCAAAAGACAAACAGCTTGTCGGCTTCGAGGAAATAAACCTTTCCGAAAGCGGATATAATAACAAAACAAATGCCGTCTTGTCTGACCACCTGCTTCATATGCTCAATCTGATGATCATGAAAATTCTGCAGGGGAAATGCCGTTTTGTTTTTTGTTTCTTTTGCCTCAAAATCAATGTAGCGCCCTTTATAAATGCCGTTGTAGTCAGTTGTGGAAGACTGTTTAAAATAAGCTTCCTTAATGACTGCGGCGCTTCTTTTCGGATAGTGGACGTTTACAATCTGGACGGGTGTCGGCTTTTTGTGAATGACAGCAATTTGGTTAGCCAGATAATACTTATTCGTTTCATTCAGGTCGTCTTCGAGGGTCATGCCGCGATTACTGTATGAATGAGACCGTTTCTGGCTGTTTTGGGATGAAACCGTTTTGTTCGGCTGAAAAGTTTTTCCATTCGGGTACCGAATCACTTTTTCCATCCTCCTTATCAAACTAATAGTGACGGAAGTGAATGAACGTGCATAAACGACAGACCGTAACCGCCATTCTTCGCCTGATCGAAAAAGAGACGAAAATAAAAAATGCCGATAATATTTCCCGGACGAATGCCTATAAAGCATATTATGACCGCCATCCTGAGATCAAGTGGCCGCTTTTGGCATCGTTTGTGTCCCGCAATGCGGGCTGGTCGATGACTGATTTAAGAGGCGTCCTTTATCAGGAGGGCCTTGACAGCAGTCAGAAAAACTGGTTTTTCCTTTCGTATGAAAGGGCGAATTGGCTGATTTTTTCTGATGCCTATCCTCAGCTTCTGGTCTACCAGTGGTCAAAACAAATCGGCGAACCTCTTTTCCGTCATCTTCCTCATTTCCGCGTCTCGGCTTTTATGCAGGAAGAATGGTTCCGCTTTTGGCGTGACGGAGATACGGAACGGCTCATGTATGCTCTTATTATAAATGAACAAAACACTATCCAAGCACCTATTATACAAAATCCTTCGTTTAAAAAGAATGTTTTTGGCACGATTCCTTTTTATTTAAGTGATTGGTTTCACTTTAATACGGTGATATTCCCTTCATTTGACGGACATTTATACGGAATCTCCGTCAAACGGTTTTCGAAAACCGAAGAAAGAATTACGCTCGGAAAACAGCTGGCCCGTCTTCTGTTCAGCCCTGATCTGCACGCTTCTTTTTACCGTTTTCTTGATACCGTTCCTCATACCGGTTCACGCTTTGATATGGAGAAAATGATCGGCATCAAAAAAAGAACATCACCGATGCTGAGGACAACCTATCCCATTGTTGCCCATCCATTAGACGGCGAAAGGGCGGATTGGTTTCAAAAAAGGTTAAGAAAAGGGGCTTTCTTACAGGAGAAAATGCCGAAACAGCTTGAACTGACGGACTGGTACTTCCAGAAAAGACGGGAGCTCCATGCGCTCTTCGCGGTTAAAGAGTGGCTGAAGAAATGAAAAAGCCCGAAACCGTTCGCTGGGGTTTCGGGCTGCTGATGTGTTACGTGGAAGGGCGGTTTGGGCCGCCTAATTTTTTATCAAGCGTATCAGTCGTTTTTGCTTCGGTTTTTTGCTGTTTACCTGCATTTTTCGGTCTCGTTTTCATACGGCACCTCCTCAACTGTATCGTTTGCATTAACGTGCCGGTTCATACAAAGTTTGCGGCACTTTTTTGTCGAAAGGCCCGCCTTTTAGGATAATCTCTGTTTGTTTGCCGAACTGCTTCTAGTTTTGTCATGTGCAGAGGAGAGCGGTATGAAAACGAGAATTATATTCTAAAGAGACGCAAGTGATAAAAGGGAGGAACATGAATGTCTGTTTACACGAGCAAGGCTGATATTCTCCGTCTGCTTTCTGATATCGAATTCCGGATTTCTGCTGCTGAAAAGACGCTTACCCAAGCAGTCAGATCCTGTCAGGCGGAAGCTGAAGAAATCAGACAGGAGAAACTTTCCCGCCTTGAGGAAGAGGCGCGGGAGCTTCATGTTTGTATTGATGACCTGTTTTTGGCTGACCGGCGTAAAAAGGATTTGCCGAAAGCCTGCCGGATCAGCTGATTTTATGCAAAAACTTTGGTACCATATGTACTGAGGTGAGTCCGTTTGCAGACACAGTCGTTATTGGAGCTGACAGAACAAATGATAGAGGCGGTTCTGGAAGCCGAAAAAAGGTATCAGGATGGAAAAGAGTCAGGCCGTTCATATGATTTTTTTGAGATTATTAAACCCGATGTTGAAAAAAGAGACCGGCTTTGCGCGCTTTGGACAGAAGCAGCGCTTGCGTTTATTCAGGAAAACCGTCCGAAATACGTTCATCACGCACAAATTCAGGCCGTTACAGAAAATTTCGGAGAGCTGATGCTCCAATCATATGTTCATCATATTCATAAAAAAAGATACAGGGATTTAACTGAATCTGTTTTATATACGCTTCGTATATTAAGGGATGAAATTGAAAAAGAAGGCAGCTGAAAACGGCTGCCTTCTTTTATATAAAGGGGTCGGGTATGTTATTCATACGCCGGGTTTTCTGCTCCACTTGCTTCGAGAACCTTCATACTGTTTCGAAATTCGGTTGCGGTGAGATGGCCTTGAATATAGAGGAATTTTGCAAAGTCCATCAGTTTATCTGCACAATCTGTTTCATATTTTTTCACTTCAGCAAAACGCTTTCTTAAGTATGATACGTTCATAATGGTGCATCCCCTCTCATGTATGTTGAGATTATGGTAACATAACGATTCGACTTTTTTCTGTTTTTAAAAAATTAAGACTTTCGACAGCATTTGACAAAAATCAGAATCACCGAAAGCACATAACCACGGCGGAATTCATACATATATAGCAGAAACTTAGTGAGAGACAAGGGGGAATGTCATATGCAATGGAGAGCAGAGCCATATCAAAATATGTACCAGCAGCCGGCGGGATATTTCTACCCGCAGCAGATACAGCCATTACAGCAGCCGTATCCGCAGCAGATACAGCCATTACAGCAGCCGTATCCGCAGCAGATACAGCCATTGCAGCAGCCGCCCTATCATCAGCAAGGGCAGTACCCGCAGCAATTTTATCCGAATCAGGAATACGGTCATATGCAGCAGCCGTTTGCTCCCTCTCCTCCTCAGGCAGCCATGCCCGGGGGGCAGCCGGGGTTTGTGAATCCTTACCCCGTTCCCAGACCGAATCAGCAGCAGTCTTCCCAATTCTCAGGCATACTCTCCCAGTTTAAAAAAACGAACGGACAGTTTGACTTTAATAAAATGATAGATACAACGGGGCAGATGGTAAGCGCCGTAAATCAGGTCGGATCGCTGGTGAAAGGCTTCACCAGTATCTTCAAATAAAAAGCATGAATGATATCCATCATTCATGCTTATTTTTTAGGGAAAAAGAGGGTAAGCGTCTGTTCATTCCAGGATGTTTCCATATCTTCTTCACTCACCTTATACGGGAGGACAACGGTTCTTGTCATGCTTGAAGACACATGGGAGGAATGAGCCTGTTTATGATCGTAGCGGATTGTAACGTGAAGGTAGCACCCCTTCGTTTCCACCAGCATATCACCGTCACGGAATGTCTCGGGAACGCTGATATCAACCGCGAGGCCCGTCGGCTCTTCTCTGACGTCAATCGTCACTTGCGCTTCAGTAAAAGCCGAATTGACAAGGTGCTGAAAACCCTGCATCAATTCTGCGAAGGGACCTGAGTGAAAAAATTGGTCCATCGCATGGCTGATGATGTCCTCATTTCTTTGCGGATCAAGTTTATCGTTTTGTGATTGATCCATATGACCACCGCCTTTTTACAAACAGACTATGCGATGTTATGCCGTATGGTTAAGAATTGAAGGAAAAAAGAAAGTATGGTTAAATAGTGGAGAATAAACTGGTAACGGATTCACATTTAGGAAGGGGAGCACAACACATTGCTGAAAAAATTATTCGGATTGGGAGACAGCCGGAAAAAGCCGGCCGAGGAAGTGATCTTTTCTCCGGCTGACGGAGCGGTGATGGATTTGGCTTCAGTGCCGGATCCCGTATTTTCACAAAAAATGATGGGGGACGGGATCGCCGTCGAGCCTGCAAACGGAGACATTGTTTCACCGGTTGAGGGAGAAGTGATTCAGCTGTTCCATACAAAACATGCTGTCGGCATCCGCACCCTTTCCGGAGCGGAACTTTTGATACATGTCGGTTTGGATACTGTCAATATGAACGGCGAAGGCTTTGAAGCGCATGTAAAAGAAGGAGACAAAGTGAAAACAGGCGATCTGCTTTTAACGTGCCGGCTGGATTTAATAAAAGAAAAAGCAAGCAGCACCGTCATCCCTATGGTGATTATGAATGGCGATGCCGCAGAACCTTTGCAATTTGCAGGCGCAAATGAAGCGAAAAAAGGACAAACAGAGCTTTTTACGATAAAAATGAAGTAGGCAGGGGCTGATTCCCTGCTTTTTTTCTTGTACAGGATTTTCATCTAGCCAGGCAAACAAATATTCGGTAAACTGTACCTCATAAAGAGGTGTGAACGATGAAGAAAAAATCACTGAGCGAACTGATACAGGAATTAAAAAATCATGAAAATATTGTGCATTGGCATGAAGAGGAACCGCGGGAGGCGAAAACCATGCCGATGCCGGAGCAAGTAGATCCGAACATTCGGGCGGCTCTCGAAAAGAGGGGGATCGAGCGGCTCTTTACACATCAATACTCCGCTTTTCAGACGGTTCAAAACGGAGAAAGCATTGTGGCCGTCACACCGACGGCCTCCGGAAAAACACTGTGTTATAATCTTCCGGTTCTTCAGTCTATCGCGGAAGATGCCTCAAGCCGCGCGCTTTATTTATTTCCGACAAAGGCGCTCGCGCAGGATCAAAAAAGCGAGCTGAACGAAATCATAGACGAGACGGGCATGGACATTAAAAGCTTCACCTATGACGGAGATACGTCTCCGGCCATCAGGCAGAAAGTCAGAAAGGCCGGGCATATTGTGATCACAAATCCCGATATGCTTCATTCAGCCATTCTTCCCCACCATACAAAATGGGTGAGTCTGTTTGAAAACCTGAAATATATCGTCATTGATGAATTACATACGTACCGGGGCGTATTCGGCAGCCATGTGGCGAACGTCATCCGCCGTTTAATGAGAATCTGCGCTTTTTACGGAAGCACGCCGTCATTTATCTGCACATCCGCCACAATCGCCAATCCGAGGGAATTGGCGGAGCAGCTGACGGGAAAATCAGTGCGCCTGATTGACGATAACGGCGCCCCGGCCGGAAGAAAGCACTTTGCTTTTTACAACCCTCCGATTGTAAATAAACCGCTGCATATTCGAAAAAGTGCCACCGTGGAAGTGAACGAGCTTGCTAAAACTTTTTTGAAAAATAAGATCCAGACGATTGTTTTTGCCAGAAGCCGTGTCCGGGTTGAAATTATTTTAAGCCACATTCAGGAGATCGTAAAAAAAGAAATCGGCTCAAAGTCTGTCAGAGGTTATCGCGGCGGATATCTTCCGAAAGAAAGAAGAGAAATAGAGCGGGGGTTAAGAGACGGCAGCATTCTCGGCGTTGTCAGCACAAACGCGCTGGAGCTCGGCGTTGATATCGGCCAGCTTCAGGTCTGCGTGATGACGGGGTACCCGGGCAGTGTCGCGAGCGCATGGCAGCAGGCGGGCCGAGCCGGGCGGCGGCAGGGAGAGGCGCTTATCGTGATGGTGGCGAACTCTGATCCGATTGACCAATATATTGTGCGCCATCCTGATTATTTCTTTAAACGCTCGCCTGAATCTGCAAGGATCAATCCCGATAATCTCATTATATTGGTCGATCACCTGAAATGCGCCGCGTATGAGCTGCCTTTCAGAGCCGATGAAACATTCGGAGAAAATGATGCAAGAGATATTCTCGAGTATTTAGAAGAAGAAGGGGTGCTTCACGAAAACCGCGAACGCTATCACTGGGCGAGCGAATCTTTTCCCGCCTCCAACATCAGTCTCCGTTCGGCGTCACAGGAAAACGTGGTCATCGTTGACCGGTCAGAGACGGCTGATGTAAAAATCATCGGAGAAATGGACCGCTTCAGCGCGATGACGCTTCTTCATGATGAAGCGATTTATCTTCATGAAGGGGTGCAGTACCAGGTTGAAAAGCTTGATTGGGATCATAAAAAAGCGTACGTGCGAAAGGTCGATGTCGAATATTATACAGATGCCAATTTAGCGGTGCAGCTGAAAGTGCTGGACATTGACAGAACGGACAGCAGAAAGAAAACAGCCTTACATTTCGGCGATGTAACCGTGAACGCACTTCCGACAATATTTAAAAAAATTAAAATGACGACATTTGAAAATATAGGATCAGGGCCGATTCATCTTCCAGAAGAAGAACTGCATACCAGTGCTGCCTGGCTTGAATTGAAAGAGACGGATTCGGAGATCGGCGAAAAAACGCTTGAACAGCTGCTTTTAGGCATTGCCCACGTCCTGCAGCATATCGTGCCTGTATACGTCATGTGCGACCGAAATGACGTGCATGTCGTGCCGCAAATCAAAGCCGCACATACCGGACTTCCGACAATCTTTCTGTATGATCATTATCCGGGCGGAATCGGACTTGCTGATGAAGTATATAAGCGATTTGATGAAATCAATGAAGGGGCTGAGCGCCTGATCAGACAATGTCCATGTCAAGACGGATGTCCTTCCTGCATCGGCTCCGAAATAGAAGGAATAGATGCAAAGAAAGCGATACTCCGGCTCTTGAATTACGTGTAAAAGAAAAGGGGGACGAAAGATGTCCTTGAAAAATAAATTAAAGCGGATGAAAAACCACCTGAATGTGCCGGAAGCTGAAAAAAAGCCGGCAGCTTCACAACTTTCGGTCCCGGATATTCAAGTCCCATTTAGAGAAGAATGGGAGGCATTCGGAGTGAAGCCTTTCTTTTTTGAGGATGAATACTGTCTTATCCGCGAAACCGTCTATCCGCTTTCGCACTGCCACGGACGGTACAGCTTCAGTGAACTTGATGACGTCATGGCATTATGGAATAAAGGCGGATTGACACATACTTTATCAGCAGAAGGATACGAAAAAAGCCAGCTGTTCTTCTTTGATACTGAAACGACCGGCCTCGGCGGCGGGGCCGGCAATATGATCTTTTTGCTCGGTCATGCAAGAGTGTATGAAGACCGTGTCGCGGTTAAACAGCATCTGCTTCCTAAACCGGGAAACGAGACGGCTCTTTACAAAAGCTTTTTAAGTGAGGTTGACATTACGTCCCTTGTTACGTATAACGGAAAAGCCTTTGACTGGCCGCAGGTAAAAACTAGGCATACATTGCTCCGGGACAGGCTTCCGAAACTTCCTGACTTCGGTCACTTTGATCTTCTGCACGGGGCGAGACGGCTTTGGAAACATAAATTAGAGCGTGTATCGCTTTCGGCGGTTGAAAATGAAGAGCTTGCTTTTAAAAGGGACGAAGACACCCCTGGTTATTTGGCGCCGATGCTGTATTTTCAATTTTTAAAGGCGGAGGACCCGGCTCTTTTAAAGGGAGTGCTCTCACATAATGAACAAGATGTGCTTTCCCTCATCGCTCTTTACATCCATATGTCAAAAAAGATTTTTGCATCTTCTGATCAAACGTCAGAACGTCAGGAAGCATACGCCATGGCGAAATGGTTTATCGCTCATAAAGAAACCGATCGGGCTGTTTCACAGCTGGAAGCGCTGCAAGGCAAAGCCTTTGAAGATTCGGATCGGGCCCTTTTTGACTTAGCAATGCTTTATAAAAAACAAAACCGCAGGCAAGACGCCGTGCCCCTTTGGGAGAAACTGACGGGCTCTGCTCTTCACATATGCAGACACCAATCAGCGGTAGAGCTGTCGATCTATTTTGAGCATCACGCAAAAGATTACAAAAAAGCTCTGCAGGCCGCGCAGCAGGCGGCAGAAGACGGGGAAATATCGGAAAAAGAAGCCGAGAAGCTCCATGTGAGAATTGCCCGGCTCAAGAGGAAATATTCCTCTTGAAATATTGCCCGGGAAAGCGCAAAAGCCGAGCTGTTTCGCCAAAAATATTTTTTTCTGAATCCGCATCGATTTTGTTGTAGAATGGTGCCGCATCTTGTAAAATAGCGTTAGTTATTTATAGGGGAGAGTTGGTATGTATAAAGGTGTTTTTTACTTGTTCTTTGTCGTGGTTTTTTTGATTGCGTTTGTATTTTCGAATTTTAAAGACAGTTTGCTGACGCACTTTTAAATTGGGTGATTGAATTAGAACATGCACCCTCTTTTCTTCATAACCTAACAGTGTAATAAAAGTTAATGGAGAGGGGATTTAGCATGTTTCATCATCATTGTTGCAGACCAAACGTGATGCCGCCGATTGTCCATCCGACTCATTGCTGTGAACACCATTGCTTTTCTAACACGGTTGTGCCGCATATTCATCCGCAACATACAACTAACGTAAATCACCACAACTTTGAGCACGTTCATTACTATCCGCACACTTTTTCAAATGTTGACCCGACAACTCACCAGCATTTTCAGTGCGGAAGCCCTTGCTGCGATCATTAGTATTGAACGCTTAAGCAAGATCGGTTAGGATATCAGCAAATCAAAATGGGGCCCGATGGGGAGCCCCATTTTTTAAGCAGGTGATCAATTGAAAGTATTAGCCGTAACAGGATACAAGCCGTTTGAACTCGGAATTTTTAAACAGGATGACCGGGCGCTTGTTTATATAAAAAAGGCGATAGAAACCAGACTCAGAAGCTTTATTGACGAAGGCTTGGAATGGATTCTCATATCCGGACAGCTGGGGACTGAGCTTTGGGCGGCAGAAACGGCGTACGATCTCAGGGAAGAGTATCCGGAATTAAAGGTTGCCGTTATCACGCCTTTCTACGGCCAGGAGGAAAAGTGGAAGGAACCGAATAAAGAAATGTATGAAGCGGTGCTTGCTCAGGCAGATTATGAGGAGAGCCTGACGCATCGGCCGTACGAAAGTCCGCTCCAATTCCGGCAGAAAAACGCGTTCTTTATTGAAAAGTCAGATGCGCTTTTGCTTTTATATGATCCTGAAATGGAAGGATCGCCGAAATATATGCTGCAGCAGGCAGAAAAACGCCGTGAAACAGACGGATATCCGATTTATTCGATCACGATGGATGATCTCCGTGCCGCCGTTGAAGAAGAGGATTTCTTTACATAACACGTCAGAGAATATTTGACAACGGGACGTGTTTCTGAATAAAATATAACATGATGATTCACGATATGAGGTGAAAAAGATGCTTGCTGATAAAGTAAAGCTTTCTGCGAAAGACATTTTGGAAAAAGAATTTAAAACAGGCGTTAGAGGTTACAGACAAGAAGACGTTGACAAATTTTTAGATATGATTATTAAGGATTATGAAACCTTTCATCAAGAAATTGAAGAACTGCAGCAAGAAAATCTGCAGCTGAAAAAACAGCTTGAAGAAGCAAGCAAAAAACAGCCGGTGCAGTCCAATACGACCAACTTTGACATTCTGAAAAGGCTGTCCAACCTTGAGAAACATGTATTCGGAAGCAAACTTTATGACGAATAGGGCAGATGCACTTGTCAAATGAGACAAGTTGCTTTATAATGAACAAGTGTTCTTAACGTTCGGGTAATCGCTGCAGATCTTTGAATCTGTAGAGGAAAGTCCATGCTCGCACGGTGCTGAGATGCCCGTAGTGTTCGTGCCTAGCGAAGAAATAAGCTAGGGCAGCCTTGATAGGCTGACGGCAGGAAAAAAGCCTACGTCTCCGGATATGGCTGAGTATCCTTGAAAGTGCCACAGTGACGAAGTCTCATCAGAAATGGTGAGAGTGGAACGCGGTAAACCCCTCGAGCGAGAAACCCAAATTTTGGTAGGGGAACCTTCTTGAAGGAATTGAACAGATAGAAGGACAGAATGCTTTCTGTAGATAGATGATTGCCGCCTGAGTACGAGGTGATGAGCCGATTGCAGTACGACGGAACAAAACATGGCTTACAGAACGTTAAACATTATTGATATGACAAATTAGAGCTCTCCTTAAAAGGGGAGCTTTTATCTTGAATGAAACGAAAGCTTAAAAGAGACAGGGTGATACGATGAAGAAGTACACACTAATAGCGACGGCGCCGATGGGAATCGAAGCGATCGTCGCCAAAGAAGTGCGTGATTTAGGTTATGAATGCAAAGTAGACAACGGAAAAGTCATTTTTGAAGGAGATGCGCTTGCGATCTGCCGCGCTAACTTATGGCTGCGGACGGCTGACCGCATTAAAGTACAGGTCGCCGAGTTTCAGGCGAAAACGTTTGATGAGCTGTTTGAAAAAACAAAAGCGATTGACTGGCGCGCGTACATTCCGGAAAACGCAAAGTTCCCCGTTATCGGAAAGTCCGTGAAATCAGTGCTTGCCAGTGTGCCTGACTGCCAGCGGATCGTCAAAAAGGCGATAGCGGAAAAGCTGAAACTTCAATCAGGAAAACAAAATGAATGGATTGAAGAAACGGGCCCCGAGTATAAGGTGGAGATTTCCCTTTTAAAAGATAAAGCCGTGCTTACACTGGATTCATCAGGAACAGGCCTTCACAAACGGGGATACAGGGTTGATCAGGGAGGAGCTCCGATTAAAGAGACGCTCGCTGCCGCGTTAATTCAGTTAACCAACTGGACGCCTGACCGTCCGTTCGTCGATCCGTTCTGCGGTTCCGGCACGATCGCCATTGAAGCCGCTTTAATCGGACAAAACATTGCTCCCGGTTTTAACCGTGATTTTGTTTCAGAAGACTGGGAATGGATCGGAAAAGAACTGTGGGACAAGGCGCGTCTTGAAGTGGAAGAAAAGGCGAACTATGATCAGCCGCTGCAGATCTTTGCCAGTGACGTAGATCACCGGATGGTAAACATCGCCAAAGAAAACGCAGAAGAAGCGGGACTTGGTGACCTGATCGAATGCAAACAAATGCGGGTGCAGGATTTTACGACGAAACTCGAATACGGCGTAATCGTCGGAAACCCTCCGTACGGCGAACGGCTCGGCGAAAAAAAGGAAGTCGAGCAGATGTATAAAGAAATGGGCCGGGCATTTGAATCTCTTGATACATGGTCTGTCTACATGTTAACGTCAAATGAACAATTTGAAGAGGTCTACGGAAGAAAAGCAATCAAAAAACGGAAGCTCTTTAACGGTTTTATCAAAACGGATTATTATCAGTATTGGGCTAAAGTGCGGCCGCAGCGGAAAAAGCCGCAACAAAGAGAAGACGCCTGAAACAGCGTCTTCTCCGGCATCTTTACGTTTTATTCTGCCATTACCAGCGGTGCGCTTTTGCGTTGCTCCGTAAAATAATGTTGGTCTGGGACATTTCGGTGTGGCCGTTCACTTGCGATTTAGAGCGTTTCGGCCGCGTCCAATTGTGATGAAACAATTCAGAATGCTGATCTAATCGATCTTTATAACTCATGTAACCATCACTCCCGGATAGAATAATTTTGTGAAGATGGATATTCGATCGAATATCTGTTGTAGTTTGTGCAGGTCAGGTGCGGATCATTCAGAATGGCATGTATAGAAAGTGAAGCATCGGCATAGAATGATGATTATTTCTATTTGAGAGGTGATCTATTTTATGCTGAACAGCGAGCACTTCAGTAAAATACAAAAGGCGTTAGACGCAACTGCTTTCCGGCTGGAGGAAGCCGGAGCGGAGTTCGGTCCTTCCGCCATGACACACGCACAGGAAGAACTTGAAAATGCGGTAAAACATACACATTCAACAGACCATCCGTTCCTATGTACACATATCATTAACCGGAAATGATAATGGCAAAAACTTGGCGAGGCCAAGTTTTTTTGTTGTATTGAAAAGGGTTAAATGATATTATAGATGGTCTGAATGCCGAATAGTTAGGGGTTGGAGTTGGGTGACAACATCACGTTTGCCTTTTGCTTTAACAAAAGAAAAGAATTTTTACGAAGAATTGAACAATTGGATTGGTGACGTGTTTTACGATATCCTTCCCGAGAAAGGCTTTGACCTTCGGGATGAGCAGGTATTTATGGCGTTTCAGCTTGAACGGGCATTTAAAGAGAAAAAAGTCATGTTCGCTGAGGCAGGAGTCGGTACGGGGAAAACGCTGGTGTATCTGCTGTTTGCCATCAGTTATGCCAGATATACGGGTAAACCGGCCATTATCGCATGTGCCGATGAAACGTTAATTGAACAGCTTGTCAAAAAAGAAGGCGACATTTCCAAGCTGACAGAACATTTGGATCTGCAGATTGATACACGGCTGTCCAAATCCCATGAGCAGTATCTGTGTCTGAAAAAGCTTGAGAAAACGATGCAGCGTTCTGATGATGAAAAGTGGCTGGATCTTTATGAGTCGCTGCCTTCATTCGTACACGAATCACAAGCGATGCAGCGCTTTTATCCGTACGGCGACCGCAAACAGTACGCTGATTTGACGAATGAAGAGTGGGCAGGCGTCAGCTATGATTCCTTCCAAGATTGTTTAACTTGTGATATGAGACATAGATGCGGTTTAACACTTTCGAGAGATCATTACAGAAAATCAACGGATCTGATTGTTTGCTCCCATGATTTCTACATGGAGCATGTATGGACGGAAGAATCACGCAAAAGGGAAGGACAGCTGCCGCTTTTGCCGGATCACAGCGCCGTCGTGTTTGATGAAGGACATCTGCTGGAATTCGCCGCGCAAAAAGCGTTAACGTATCGCGTGAAGCAGTCGACGCTTGAGCTGTTTTTAGAGCGTCTGCTTCAAAATGATATCAGAGAGGAATTCGCCGAACTGATTGAAGATGCCCTTGCCGCAAACGATGAGTTTTTCTATGTGCTGTCAGAGGAATCGAAGGAAATCGCAGGCTCTCACCGATTGGACATCCAAAACGACCAGCGTGTTAAGCGTGCGGCTGACGAACTGTGCCGTCTGCTCGATAAAATCGGCGAGGCGCTCGTATTTGAATCGGAAATGTATACGATCGATAAGTACGAGCTGTCAGTTGTAGAAGAATACGTCGAACAAATGGCATATTCGCTGTCGCTGTATCAAAAGGATGCCATCAGCTGGCTTGAAACGCGGGATACAGACTCAACGTTTGTTGTTATGCCGAGAACTGTAGCCGAAGTTTTGGGAGAAAAGGTCTTTTCTAAAAAGATTCCTTATATCTTCTCATCGGCCACTCTTTCTGAGGGCGGTTCATTTGATTATATCGCTGACAGCCTCGGAATCCGTGATCCTTTATCATTCACCGTTGAATCTCCGTACGATTACGAGGAGCAAATGTCTGTTGCGCTTCACGGTGACATGACGTCTGAGCAGAAAACAGCCGAAACGATTGAAACCATTAAGAAGAATGAAGGACGCACCCTCGTTCTTTTCCCTTCCTTTGAAGACATGAAGGAATTTAAAGAACAGGCTGCCGCGTGGGAGCTGCCGTATCCGATATACTACGAAGGTGACGAAGAGATCTCCAGTCTGGTCGAAAAATTCCAGCGGGATGAAGAATCCGTGCTTTGTTCCGTCCACTTATGGGAAGGTCTTGACATTCCCGGTGACTCGCTCCGGAATGTGACCATTTGGGCGTTGCCGTATCCGCCTCATGATCCCGTGTTTACCGCAAAGCGGAACGGAGCGAAAAAAGATCCGTTTGAGGAAGTTGATCTGCCGTACATGCTCTTGAGAGTCCGCCAGGGAATCGGCCGCCTCATCCGTTCTAATCAGGACAGCGGAACCATATCCATTTATGCGGGCGGAGAAAGTGAACGGGTCTTGGCCGAAGTCAAAAAGATCTTGCCTGTTACACCGAAAATCGTATAAAAACAAAAGCTGCAGGATTCTTATCCTGCGGCTTTTTTAAATCCGGGAAGTTGACTTTATCACGGCATTCCATTAGCCTGTAATTGATAGTGAAAAGGGAGGGGAACGGATATGGATTTACATACATATGAAAAAGAGTTTTTTGATCTGTTAAAAAGAGTATCCCACTATGTCGAAGCCATTGCACTTATGCATTGGGACTTAAGAACGGGAGCCCCAAAAAAAGGCTCTGATGACCGGGCGGAAAGCATCGGACAGCTGTCGGCTGACGTTTTTCAAATCCAGACATCCGACCGGATGAAAGAGCTGATCGACATCCTTCTCGCGCATGCAGAAGAGCTGCCTGAAGATACAGTGAAAGCGGCGGAACTTGCGAAAAAAGATTATGATCATAATAAAAAAATTCCTGAAGATGAGTATAAAGAATATGTCATTTTAACATCGAAAGCTGAAACGGCTTGGGAGGATGCAAAGGCTGCCTCTGATTTTTCTATGTTTGCTCCGTACCTTGAGAAGCTGATTGATTTTAATAAGCGGTTTATTTCGTATTGGGGCTATGAAGATCATCCATACAACGCATTGCTCCATATTTTCGAACCGGGTGTTACGGTAAAGGTGCTGGATCAGCTGTTTTCTGAATTGAAGGAAGCGATTATTCCGCTTATCAAAAAAGTGACGGAATCCGGCAATAAACCGGACACTTCCTTTATAACGAAAACGTTTTCGAAAGAACAACAAAGAGCCCTCTCCTTGTATTTCTTAAAAGAGTTCGGGTATGATTTTGACGGCGGCCGCCTGGACGAGACGGTGCATCCGTTTGCGACGACAATCAACCGGGGCGATGTGCGGGTAACGACCAGATATGACGAAAACGATTTCCGCACGGCGATTTTCGGAACGATTCATGAATGCGGGCATGCGATCTACGAGCAGAATATTGACGAAGCGTTGAGCGGAACGAACTTATCTGACGGCGCATCCATGGGAATTCATGAATCCCAATCGTTATTTTATGAAAACTTTATCGCCAGAAATCAACATTTCTGGACCGCCTATTATGAAAAAATGGTTGAGGCTTCGCCTGATCAATTTCAAGATGTGAAAAGAGAGGACTTTGTACGCGCCGTAAATGAGGCGAAACCGACATTTATCCGAATTGAAGCCGATGAGCTGACATATCCGCTTCATATTATTATCCGTTATGAAATTGAAAAAGCGATTTTCAGCAATGAAGTGACAGTGGAAGAACTGCCTGCATTGTGGAATCAAAAATATCATGATTATTTAGGCATTACGCCGCCATCTGACGCAAAAGGCATTTTGCAGGACGTACATTGGGCGGGCGGCGATTTCGGCTATTTCCCTTCCTATGCGCTCGGATATATGTATGCGGCACAGCTGAAGCATACCATGCTTGAGGATCTGCCTGAATTTGACCAATTAATAGAACGGGGCGATTTTGAGCCGATCAAACAATGGCTGACAGAAAAGGTTCATCAGCACGGAAGACGCAAAATGCCGCTTGACATCATAAAAGATGCAACGGGAGAAGAGCTGAACGTTCAATATCTCATTGAGTATCTCGTCGGCAAATATTCAAATTTATATTTATAAACGAAACGCCCGGCATACACCGGGTGTTTTTCTAAAAATTCTAAAAACACGAATAATCGAAAATCAATTCTTTGTAAAAGTTCGGAAATATTCAAATTTCGCTATGCAAAAGAAGTGTATCTTGTTATAATTTGATTAATATCATACGAACACTCATATAATCGCGTGGATATGGCACGCAAGTTTCTACCGGTCACCGTAAATGTCCGACTATGAGTGAGCAATGGAACGGCTTTATTCGGCCGTTGCGTGTAGATCATTCGGCATTGCTTGCTCTTTTTTTGGAGAGCGGGCAATGCTTTTTTTATTTTTTATAAGCGGGGGTAATCATTGTGGAAGCATTAAAACGAAAAATAGCAGAAGACGGAATTGTTCTTTCTGATCAAGTGCTGAAAGTGGATTCTTTTTTAAACCATCAAATTGATCCGGTTCTCATGCAGCAGATCGGCCGGGAATTTGCGCGCCGTTTTGAAAAAGACGAGATAACCAAAATCGTCACAATTGAATCTTCGGGCATTGCCCCTGCGGTGATGGCCGGCCTTGAACTCGGCGTTCCCGTCATCTTTGCGAGAAAAAGGAAGTCTCTCACATTAACGGATGATCTGCTGACGGCATCCGTCTATTCTTTCACGAAAAAAACAGAAAGTCAGATTGCAATCTCCGGAAATCATCTGTCGAAAGATGACCGCGTGTTAATCATTGACGACTTTTTAGCGAACGGACAGGCGGCAGAAGGACTTTTATCCATCGTAAAACAAGCAGGCGCAGCGGTTTGCGGGATCGGAATCGTCATTGAAAAGTCATTTCAGCCGGGAAGAGATGAGCTGATGAAAAAAGGATGCCGGGTCGAATCATTGGCGAGAATTCAATCGCTTGAAGACGGAAAAGTGACATTTGTACAGGAGGTCCGTTCATGAAAAACGGCTATGCCAAAACACTTTCCCTCGGTATCCAGCACGTGCTTGCCATGTATGCCGGCGCCGTCGTCGTTCCCTTAATTGTAGGAGCGGCATTGGGACTGAACGCAGAACAGCTGACATATCTCGTATCAATTGACATTTTTATGTGCGGGGCGGCTACGCTGCTTCAAGTATGGAGGAATAAATGTTTCGGCATCGGCTTGCCTGTTGTGCTCGGCTGTACGTTCACCGCGGTAGCGCCGATTATTTCCATCGGTAAGGAGTACGGGATTTCAGCCATTTACGGGAGCATTTTGGCATCGGGTCTGCTTGTCATTCTGCTGTCGTTTTTCTTCGGCAAGCTCGTATCCTTTTTCCCGCCTGTCGTAACCGGATCTGTCGTGACGATTATCGGGATGACCTTAATGCCGGTCGCGATGAATCATATTGCCGGCGGGGAAGGCAGCGAGGATTTCGGTGATCCGGCTAACCTTGCCCTCGGATTTACGGTGCTCGTCATCATCGTGCTGCTTTATCGGTTTACAAAAGGATTTTTGAAATCCATTTCGATTTTAATCGGCATTGTCATCGGGACGGCCATCGCATATTTTATGGGAAAAGTGCAATTTGACAATGTGGCGAATGCTGATGCCATTCAAATGATTAAACCGTTTTACTTCGGGACGCCGACATTTCATGCGGCACCGATTATCACGATGTCCATCGTTGCCATTGTCAGCCTTGTTGAGTCAACAGGCGTCTATTTCGCTCTCGGTGACCTGACAAACCGGCGCCTGTCTGAACGTGATTTAGCAAAAGGCTACCGCGCGGAAGGCCTGGCGGTATTCATCAGCGGCATTTTCAATGCTTTTCCGTATACGGCCTATTCCCAAAACGTCGGCCTCGTGCAGCTGACAGGAATTAAGAAAAACGCGGTTATCGGTGTCACGGGCGCACTTTTAATGCTCTTCGGCCTTTTTCCGAAAATCGCAGCCTTCACGACCATCATCCCGTCTTCGGTACTGGGAGGCGCGATGGTGGCCATGTTCGGCATGGTCATTTCCTACGGCATTAAAATGCTCAGTCAAATTGACTTTAAAAAGCAGGAAAACCTTCTGATCGTCGCGTGTTCGGTCGGATTGGGACTCGGTGTAACCGTCGTTCCCGATATGTTTAAGCACCTGCCGTCTTACTTAAATCTGCTGACCACAAACGGAATCGTCGCCGGAAGCTTTACCGCCGTCCTTTTGAATATTATTTATAATATGATTCCTAAAACGAAAAAAACCCTTGATGTGACAAGGGTTCAAGAGGGTTAGTGATCCGTTTTCTTTAAAATAACATCTTATTTTATCCAGATCGAGGATGCTTCCGAAAGTTTGCTGAACTTTTTGTGAGGCATCCTCTTTTTTTATTAGTTTCATTGTTTGAAAAGAAACAAATTGAGTGATGGGGCATCCGCCTTATTTCGCCGAAAACCGTCCCGGACTATATGTACGTGAACGAGTATCTTGTGCACGGATCCTTACAAATGAGAGTGAAAAGAAGGGAAAGCCCCTTCTTTTAATTAATCCATCCTTCAAAAGTTGCGCGATAGAACCCTTCGATTATCTCTACTTTCTTAAGGTAATATGTAACACCATTCTTAACAGTTGTATTTGGGATATCCCATCTATGAAGGTAATCCATTGTAAAAGAATCTTTGGTCGCTTGTGTCGAAATTTTTGTTTGAGTTGAGTCGCTATTTGTATTGCCAGGGCTAGATGCAAAAGCAGGGGCAGCGGAAACGAGTAAAGCGAGAGACAAGGCAGAACCAGTTAAAACTTTTTTTAATTTCATTTTGAACACTCCTTTGTTTTTTAATACATTTGTATTATTACATACAATACAAAAATAACCAAGGGTTTTTTTGTTAATATTTTGCGAGCGTGAATTTAGTTAGGGGCAATCTTTTCATTCACTGTTGCGGCTTATTTCAGGATATTGATAAGTATATAGAGAAAAAGAGTTGAATATTGCTGGCCTCTGGTGATCTGCAGCTTTTGAGTGAGTGCTAGCTTTAGATATTTCAATGCTTTTCCAACGGGGAAGGTGCGATATGAAATTTAACACTGAAACAATTGTACAAAAGTAAAATCTTTATTTAAAATGTTATAAACACGGATTTTCAATATAGGAGGTTATCTGATGGCAGAAAAGAAAAAAGCTTTAATCATTGTGGATGTACAAAAAGCCTTTGATGATAAAAAGTGGGGAGACCGAAATAACGTAAAGGCGGAAGAAAATATCAGCAAAATACTGAAATTATGGAGAGAAAAAGGATGGACAGTCATATACATACAACATATTTCTGATAAACCTGGTTCTTTATTTTATCCAAAAAATGAGGGGGTTGCTATAAAGGAAATCGTTAAACCTATGGAAAAAGAAGTCATTATAACCAAAAAAGTAAACAGCAGCTTTATTGGGACTAATCTAGAAGAGCTTTTAAAAGCAAATGATATAACAACTGTCGTAATCACTGGCTTGACTACGCCGCACTGTGTTTCAACAACCACAAGGATGAGCGGTAATTTAGGATTTGATACATACCTGATTTCAGATGCAACAGCAGCCTTCGGAATGAGAGATAAAAATGATACATATTATGATGCAGAGACTATTCACAATATATCTCTGGCAACATTGCATGATGAATTCGCCACAATATTAACGACTGATCAATTAATCAATGATTTTATAAAAACAAACTGATTAACATTATGGCTAAGGCCGGCGGTAGAGATAGGCGGCTGAAATTCAGGCTCATACAAGGACCTCGTCGGAAAATACGGGGGTTGCCGACTTTTTTCATCGTCGCAATATCGATTGAAAAAAGGCATCTGCTTCAGATGCTTTTTTTGTTTCTTGTAAACCGGTTTCGGTAAAAAATGATTGGCGGTTAACGGTCTGATTCGGCATCGGTTTTGAATAACAAAAGGCTTTACTAATCAGCGAATTATTCAAGATTTTTTGGCTTGTGCTGGGCCTGGCGACTTTTGATTTCCTCGAATATATTGGCTTGATCATCTTTTTGAGGCTGAGGCTCTTTGTTAAGACATTTTGGATCGATCACATTTTTAAGATCTTTGATGGTTAAAGGCTTACAGTCATCTTTTAATTCGTAACCTAATTGTCCATTAGCTTCTAAAGTGGCATATTTAATTGTGTTTATGTTTGAAATGCCAAGAAGTCTTAAACGCATTTCGAGTTGATCTGCTGTCAGCCTCAGCTTCTTTAAGTTTTCTATATTGAGTTGGCCGTCTTCTATAACGAATTTAGATTTTCCGGTTAAAAAAGATTCAATCCAGTTTACTTTTACTTGAAACCATTCCATCAAAATCAAAGCGCTAAAAAGGATAGACGCAGCGATTAATGTTTTCAATAAACTGGTTTCTAAAATGGGGTGAACGATAATCGTACCGATTGAAATCATGACCATTGTCTGTGCAATGGTCATTTGTGCAATGGATTTTCTCCCTGAAATTCTCAGTAAAATCATTCCGAATGCAATTATAATTAATTCTTCCCAAGCAAATCTCATGTTATCACCCTGGATTGTGTTTTATCAAAAATAAAAGAGCAAGTAAGAGGTTTTATGTGTACTTGCTCACGAAAAATTATTGCCCTTACATTTAATTTTATTCATTTTAGGTGTTTTTCTAACTGGAGAAACTATTCTGCGAGGGTGAATTCATTTCGGAATCTCCAATACAAGAGGCGGCGGTGAATATTGGTGGCTGAAAAGCACACCAAGGAGTATAAGGAGTGCGTAAAGGCATGAAATAGAAGAACCTTGCCAAGAAAAACGAGTTGTCAATTAACACAATTAAGTCATAGGAAAAGCGGCATGGTTGGGAACAAAAAAGGATGCATACTGAGACATCCTGCTAAAATGCATTGAGGAACACCGATCTGCTGCTGAGACAGAGCTTGAAATACGGTTGCTTAGGATCGCCGCACAACGCTCTTCGCTGATCGTGTTTTTTAGGAGGTTAGTAGGGAAAACAACTATGAAAAAAGGGATGAGAGAAAAATCTCTTATCCCTTAGATAATCTTAAAACCAACCTTGGTATTCACCAGTCCATGTACCATCACTGTTCTGCTTGGCATCTTTTAAATAGTATTTAACTCCAGCAAATACTGTTACATTAAGAAGTTCTCCACGTGTATTAGCATTGATGTATATAGTTTTTAACACTGCCTGAGGAGCTGCAGTTTTATGACTCCCGCCATCTGCAGCCGGGCTTGCTGCAAAAGCAGGAGCAGCAGAAACAAGTAAAGCAAGTGATAGAGCTGAACCGGTTAAAACTTTTTTAAATTTCATTTAAAACACTCCCTTTTTTTATTTGATACAACTGTATTATATAACTGTATGTAAAATTTGTCCATATAAACTTATGTTAACTTTTTGTGAATATAAGAAAGTATTTTCCCCCATGAGTTTTATTAACTCGTATCATCTTATTTTAAGCCTCCAGAGTAAGGCATCATCATATGACGTCAAAACTGTTGTATGATACTAGGGAAATCATTTTTAGTCGAAATGAGGAGTTGCATGACATTTACGGAACGGGCGGTAGCCATTATTAAACAGATTCCTGAAGGAAAAGTGATGACGTATGGTCAAATTGCCGATCTTGCGGGAAGTCCGCGGGGAGCGAGGCAGGTTGTGAGGATTCTTCACTCCATGAGTAAAAAGCATTGTCTTCCTTGGCACAGGGTCATCAATGCAAAGGGCGAAATCGGATTGAGAGACGAAGAGATGTTTTCTGTACAGAAGCTGTCTCTTGAAGCTGAGGGGGTAGCGGTCACGTCAGACGGACGGATCGATCTCAATTTATACGTCCATGATCCGAATATGTAAAAAAACCTGCCGTATATCGGCAGGTTTTTCAGTTATATGCTTTGAGCCGGCCAGAAAGGTTTTGCCGGATATAAGGCCATTCCTCCCGAAGGATGGAGTAGTAGGCGGTATCTCTGAGACCGCCGTCGACAGCCGGAATGTGTGCGCGGCGGATCCCTTCAAATTGGGCTCCGATCCGCAAAATCGCAGTCCGTGAGCGCTGGTTGCGAACGTCGGTTTTCAGCGTCACCCTGACAGCTTGCCACACGTCAAACGCATGAGTCAGCATCAGAAGTTTACATTCCGTATTGACACCAGTCCGCTGCACGGCAGAGGCATACCATGTGCTGCCGATCTCACACACTTCCGGAGATGCGTCCGCCGGCCGCGTAAACACTTCCGCATCCATAAACCGCGTGCTTCCGACGATTCGGTCTGTTTCAAGACTCCGTACTGCAAAAGGCAATGCAGGTCTTTTTTCATAATCGGAAAGCGCGCGCTCAATATAACGCTTTGTTTCTTCGATTCCGTCAGGGACATGGGTGTAAGCGTAAGTCGTCCTATTTTCTGAAGCAGCGTCACAAAGTGCCTGAGTGTGATCAATCGTCATCGGCTCTAACTGAACGAGTGACCCTCTAAGAATGACAGGTGTCAGCATCCCAATCACAACCTTTTTTTATGAATGGATCAAGTATAGTCGAAGGGTTTCTTATTCAAAAGGGCCAATTTCCTATTAAAATGGCATGTCAGTGAAATCCTCGATTCAAACTTATGCATACATTCAGGAAAAAAGCGGGAACCTTTATGTAAAGAGGTGATGGGCATGGCATATGTGTTATCTGTCGGAACGAGCATTCCGAAGTATCATGTCTCGCAAGAAACGGCGGCGGATTTTGCGAGAGGGATGTTTGCCGATTCATTTAAGGATATTGACCGGCTGTTAAAAGCCTTTCAAAACGGCGAAATTGAATCAAGGCAGTTTGTCCGGCCGATTGAATGGTATAAAACGGCACGGGGTTTTTCAGAAAAAAACCGGCTGTATACGGAAGAAACCGTCAAGCACAGTGCGGATGCGGCACTTGATTGTTTAACAAACCCGGATTGTTTAACAAATCCCTTTCCATATGAAAAAGTCGATGCGATCTTTTTTATTTCCAGCACCGGGCTTTCGACACCCAGCATTGAAGCGAAAGTGATGAATCAGCTTCCGTTTTCTGCGAAAACAAAACGGATACCGATCTGGGGTTTAGGATGCGCGGGCGGAGCGGCCGGCCTGTCCAGGGCGTACGAATACTGCCGCGCGTATCCTGAAGCATACGTGCTTGTCATCGCGGCTGAACTCTGCAGCTTAACGTTTCAGCCGAACGACAAGTCAAAAAGCAACTTAATCGGAACTTCCCTGTTTGCGGACGGAATTGCCGCAGTACTAATCGGAGGAGAAAAGGCGAACCGAAACGACGTCAAACAGCCGCTTCTTCCGCGGATATTCGCCACTCAATCGGTGATGATGCCGGATGCGGAAGATGTGATGGGCTGGGAATTCACGGACAGCGGTTTTCAAGTCATTTTTTCAAGAGACATTCCCACCCTGGTTTCACAGTGGCTGAAGAACAATGTTGATGAATTTTTATTTGAATATGGTGTCAGTCCTCACGACATTAAAACCTTTCTTGCCCATCCAGGCGGGAAAAAGGTCATTGACGCCTATTTAACGAGTCTTTCAATGGGCACCGGTCAGCTTGCGGCATCTCGGAAGGTGCTGCAAAAACACGGGAACATGTCTTCCGCAACTATTTTTCATGTGATAAAAGAACAGTTGCTCCACGGACGGCAGAAAGAAAACGAGAAAGGGCTGATCGGCGCTCTCGGGCCGGGATTTTCGTCTGAGCTTTTGCTGTTCAGCTGGGAAAAGGGGGCTTCTTAATGTTTTGGCTGTTTATCATGCTGCTTGCGGCCCAGCGGATTGCGGAGATGATCGTGGCCCGGCGCAATGAGCAAAAGGTGAAAAAGCAAGGCGCAGTCGAATACGGAGAAGGACATTATCCCTTTCTCGTCCTAATGCACGTGCTCTTTTTTGTCTCTCTTACAGCTGAGGTGGCGGCGTTTCAAAAAACGCTTTCTCCAAGGTGGGCCGCCATTATATGTATTATTTTATTTGTACAGGGGATCAGGTATTGGGCGCGATTATCATTAGGGCGGTATTGGAATACGAAAATTCTTGTCGTGCCGGATGCGGAGCTTGTCAGAAAGGGGCCGTACAGGTGGATGAAGCACCCGAACTACGCGGTCGTCATCTTAGAATTTATTTTTCTGCCGCTGTTATACGGAGCGTATTGGACACTGTTTCTCTTTTCGATTCTCAATGCCTGCATGCTCACTGTGAGGATTCGCGCCGAAGAGAAAGCGCTAGAAGAAAACACCGCAAAATAGAGATTGAAAATCATTCTCACTCATGATAAGATATAAATATGAAAATGATTCTCATTCAAGGTGGTGCCGAAAATGACAATGTTATTTTTATTTGCAGCCGTTTGTACATACAGTGTTTTAATTGGTTTCGTATTGAAAAAAGTTTCGAATAAATCGATGTCTTCTTAAACATCTGCGGTTTTTCCTGCCGCGGGTGTTTTTTCTTTATCAGCTGCCGATATCGGCGGCTTTTTTGCGTTTCCTGAAGAAAAGTGAGCCATTCTTGTGTAAAATGGGGGAGAGGTTTTTTTCAGAGCTTTCTAAAAATGAAAAACGTCATTTGATGCGACAGACACAAAGGGGTAAAGACACATGACAGAAGAAGAACGCCATAACAGGGAGATTTTCAGCAGAACGGGTGCCTTATACGCACAGTTTTTGGATCATCAGGATGAAAAACGGGCCGATCAGCTCGCGGCCATTATGAAAAAAGCGGCTGATGAAGAGGTTTATATCGCGTTTACCGGGCATTATTCGGCCGGAAAGTCCTCTTTATTAAACACATTGCTCGGTGAAGACATACTGCCGACAAGCCCGATTCCCACAAGCGCCAACCTCGTTGTCATCCGGCACGGTGAAGATAAAGTCGTGCTTCATACGACGGACGGGGCTTATGCAGAAATTAAAGGAAGTTACGATAAAGAACAAGTGCAGCAATTCTGTAAAGACGGTGAGCAAATTGAAACGGTGGAAGTCTATGCCGGCTTTAAGGAGTCAGAGCCTTATGCGGCCTACATTGACACACCGGGAATTGATTCGACGGACGAAGCGCATTTTTTATCTGCCGCTTCGGTTCTGCATCAGGCTGACGCTTTATTTTACGTCGTTCATTATAATCACGTCCATTCAGAAGAAAATATGCTGTTTCTCAGCTCCATCAAAGACCGTATCCCGAATTTGTTTCTGATCGTCAACCAAATTGACAGACATGATGAAACTGAAACGAAGTTTGAAGAGTACCGCAGGCAGGTGGAAGACATGCTTGAAGGCACAGGAATACCGAAAGAATCGCTTTTCTTTACGTCTGTCACTGAGCCTGACCATCCTTTAAACGGCATGGAACAGCTGAAAAAACATCTGCAGAAGCTGAAACAGCAGGCAAAAACAAATTTATGGTCCTTAACGGAGAGAAAAGTCGCACACTTAGTCAAAGAGCATACAGAGTTGCTCGTAAAAGATGATAAAAACGGCAGCGGAGAGCAGTTTGACAAACAAGAAGCACTTGTCCGTTCTGTTGAAGATGAGCTTAAAAAAGCCGTTCAACAGACTGAAACAGCAGAGAAAGACATCAGAAAAGACGTGCAGAACATATTGCAAAACGCTAATCTGACACCCTTTGAGATGAGGGAGCTTGCATCTGCTTATATTGAATCACAGCAGCCCTCATTTAAAACCGGATTATTCTTTTCAAAAGCGAAAACGGCTTCGGAAAAAGAAAGAAGGCGTGCTGAATTTTTTGCCGATATTAAAAAAAGAACGGAAGGGGAAGCGGATTGGCATATTATCGACACATTTACGAAAGCGGCCAAGCGGTATGAAGCGGATTCGGACGAACTGATCAAGAAAATCCAGGCGTACCGCACACCGCTTTCTGATGATATCACCGCTCAGGCCCTTAAGCAGGGAGCGGCCTTTTCATCTGAATACGTATTAACTTATACGAAAGACCTCGCTGAAATGATCAGAAGGGAAGCCAAAAGACAGACAGCGGAACTCATTGAGGAGCTGACCGCTTATGTTCAGACAAAAAACGGACCGCTCATTGAGAACTTGAAAAACCGGCTCGAAAAAGAAAAGAAAATAAGGGATGAGCTCGCGCAATCGGCAAAAGAAGAACGCAATGCCTTGGAAAAAGCAGCCCGCGTCCTTGCTTTGTGGGAAGAAGAATTGACCTGTGATACGGGAAGCGGCGACTGGTATACGCGAAAAAAACGCCTTGCGAAAGTGCCCGTCCAAAAAGAGAAACCAAAAGAGGCTGTACAGCATGAAGTAAGCAAGCCCGAAAAAAATGCGATGAAGGAACTTCCTATAAAAGAGCAGACTGATCGGTTCTATGAGCTTGCCGGGATTCTTGAATCCTCGAGCATATTAGGAAAACAGGCAGAAGCCTTTCGAAGCAGGATTGAGCGGCTTGAAAACCGCCAGTTTACCTTGGCGTTATTCGGCGGATTCAGTTCCGGTAAATCATCATTTGCAAATGCGCTTGTCGGTGAATTCGTGCTTCCATCATCACCGACGCCCACAACGGCTACGATCAACAAAATAACGAAACCGCAAGACGGCAAACCGCATAAATCTGCGGAGATCGTTTTTAAAACGGAGGAGGAGCTGGACGCTGAAATGCTTCAGCTGACTGAGCTGAAAGATGCTGATGTAAAGGGGCGTTCACTGAAAGAGAGATGGAATTATGCCATTAAAAAGGGAAAAGTTCCGGATGAACTCATCCCGGTGATTCAGACGATGCTGCAGGCGTTTGATGCGTATGAAGAACAGATCCGTCAAAGGCTGACACTGACGGTGCCGGTTGAAGATTTAAAACCGTACGCAGCCGAAGAAAAAACGGCCTGCTGCGTAAAAGAAGTCACCGTGTATTATGATTCGCCTCTCACGCAAAAAGGCATCACCATTGTTGATACGCCGGGAGCCAGCAGTATAAACAAGCGCCATACGGAGCTTGCCTTTCAATATATAAAAGATGCTGACGCGTTCTTTTATATGACGTACTATCAGCATTCTTTTTCAAAAGGAGACAGGTCTTTTCTGAAGAAACTCGGCCTCGTCAAAGAATCATTCGGCATGGATAAAATGTTTTTTGTCATTAACGCCGCCGATCTGGCCAAAACCGAAAGCGAGCTGGAAACCGTCAAAGACTATGTCCGCTCAGAACTCTCAAAAGAGGGAATTAACCGGCCGAAATTATATCATGTTTCAAGTAAAGAAGAGCTTGCGGGTAAAAAAGAAGCTTTTTATAACAGGTTCTCTGATGTAAGAACCGGGCTTGAGCACTTTATTGAGGAAGATGTAATGAGGGCCAGCTGCGCCCAGCTGAAAACAGAGGCGGACAAATTGTGCGATATGGTGGAACAGCTTCACGAATCTCTTCACCAGTCGGCAGAAGAAAAAGAGAAAAAGAAACAGCGTCTGGAGTCTTCCTATGAAAAAGCTCTCGCTGACATTTCAAAGCGCCGTACGTCTGAGGTCATCATTCGAAAAGTGATGAAAGATACGGAAGAACAGCTCTATCACATTAAACATCGCCTGACGTTTTATGCGAATGATATGCTGAAAACCGCCTTCCATCCGGGTCTTCAAAACGGTGATTGGAAACGAAATATATCAGCGGCGCTGAATGAAGCGCTCAAGGAATTCCGTTTTGAATATATTCAAGAGCTGAAAACGCTCGATATCCGGATGACCGGTTTTATTGAGCGCCATATGACTGAGGAATGGATGGAAAACTGTCAGAAGAAGCTTATGGAAGACGGAGATTTCTCCATTTATGTGAGCGGTGAAAACGAATTTGCCGTTCAGCTGAAAGAGGTCGCTCCGGTCATTGACGTCTCGGCATTCTCACATCACGTAAAGGAAGTTAAATCACCGAAGCAGTTTTTTGAAGAGAACGGAAAAGCAGCGTTTGTAGAAGGGCTCAGGCTCAGCCTGCAAAAAGTGACAGAAAAGTGGCTTGAGCAGGAGAAAGAAAGCCTTTCAGAGCGATATGCTGAGCAGGTGCGCCGTCTGCAAGAAGACATGGCGGATAAAAGCCTGTCCCAGATCCGCGAGCAGCGGGACACTTATTTACAAGGTCTTGCGGAAAATACGAGTGCAAGGGAAATTGAACACCTTTACGAAGCCGAAAAAGCATGGAAAAAGAAAGATGAAATGCTGAAAATTTAAAAATCCGGTTGGCGGGCAGATAACAGTCGTGGTAGACTAAAATGAAAAAAAGCGAGATGAAACCTTTTATGTCAGAAGTCCATAAAGCAATTTCAGCACATTCCGCAAAACAGCATCAGCATGTCAAAACATTTGTACAGCTTGATTATGAGCGTGAACAGGCCATTGAAGAAGCCATTGTAAAATGCAGACAGAATAAACCGTTCACGACAGATGCCATCAATGGCATCACCGCAAAAATGAACCAGCTGGCGAAAAAGGGCATCGTGCCGCAAAGACGATTCGTAAGTGAAGAGATGGTGAAAGAATTCGTCAGCAGACAGTAATGGATGAACCTGCCGCGTGTGTCATCAGCGCTTGCTGTACATACTATCCGTATCTTCTCTAAAGGGGGATATGACCATGGGCAGAACAAAACTGGGAAACAGAAATGCTCAGCAGAATAACAATGCCAAAAAGAAAAACGGCTTCGGACAGAAATTTGATTCTTATGCCGGCCGTGAAGCTGAAAAGCTGATGGCAAGCAATAAAAGACACGGTGAATAACGTGACGGCAGCATCTTCCAAATGGGGGGATGCTGTTTTTTTACCGCCTTCTTTGGTAAAATAGGAACATTGAATAAAAAGGAGTTTCGATATATGAATAATAAATTACTGCTCGTTGACGGCATGGCGCTTTTGTTCCGCTCGTTTTTCGCGACGGCCGTTCATCGCAATTTTATGATAAATGAAAACGGAATTCCCACAAACGGCGTCAACGGTTTTTTAAAGCATCTTATTACGGCGGTTGATACGTTTCAGCCCACACATGTCGTCTGCTGCTGGGATATGGGAAGCAAAACGTACCGCAATGATTTGTTTCAAGATTATAAGGCCAACAGAAGTGAACCGCCGCTAGAGCTGATTCCGCAATTTGATCTAGCGAAAGAAGCAGCGCGAGAGCTCGGTTTTTTAAACATCGGCATAAAAGGCTATGAGGCGGATGACTGTATCGGTACGCTTTCTGCCCTATTTTCCGGGGAAGCGGAAATTACGATTGTAACGGGTGATAAAGATCTGCTTCAATTGCTGAATCATCAAGTTCGAGTAGCGCTGCTGCAAAAGGGTATCGGCAATTATAAGGTATATACAGATGAGATATTCAGAGAAGAAACGGGAGTTCCGCCAAAAGCGCTGATTGACATTAAGGCGCTGATGGGAGACACGAGCGATAACTATCCCGGCGTTAAAGGGATCGGGGAAAAAACGGCGTACAAGCTGATCCGTGAATACCAAAACATAGACCGGTTATTAGAAAGCCTCGCTCTCTTGCCGAAGGGCCAGCAAACGAAAATTCAGCAAAGCTTGAAAGAATTGGAGCTGTCAAGGCAGCTTGCTGAAATACATTGCGAGGTGCCGTTAGTCTGTACGCTTGAAGAAGCGCTTTTTTCATTAAAGATGGAAGAGGCGGCATTAATGCTCAGACGTCATCAGATAAAAGGAATTGAAAGGATGCTCGAAAAGCTGAACGCCAGAGAGATCAGCTGATCCCTCTAGCGTTTTGTATTGCTTTTTTTTGCGTTGTTTTCAAGGGCTGATTTCGGGTCTTTATGCGCATTTCCTTCCATATTTCCCTGAGGATTCACGCCCCCGGTCAGCCGGCCTTTATTTTCCTTTCTCATAGCTGTTCACCTCATTTGTAGGATGAACAGTGAGACGCAATTTCATTCCGGTTATTTATTCAGCCGAATCGCTTTTTTTGCGAGCTGATCGGCTGTTTGGTTTTGTCTGCCGGGAATCCACTTAATGAAAAACAATGGAAATTCGGCCTTTAAGCGGATGATTTCGTCAACAAACGGCTGGAAAGCCTTGTTTTTAACCGCTTCAAGATCTGCGGCCCGCTCCACGATATCCGAATCCGTCCGGAATGACACGGACTCAAATCCGCGGGCGGCACACAGCTTCATTCCTTCAATTAAAGCGAGAAATTCAGCTTCCTGATTTGAATGGTCGCCGATCGGAATTGAGAAAGATTCTGTTTCCCCGTCATGTTTAATAAAAATACCGATACCGGACGGGCCCGGGTTTCCGGCGCTTGCACCGTCTACATAAATTTCAGCGGGCATCATCCGTCACTCTCCATTCGGTGTCATTCGTTTTGCCGCATACGCATAAGGGACAGAAATGAGTGATACCGCAAATTTAATCAGGTAAGTTGAAATGAAGATGCTGAACCATACTCCCGCGGAATAAACGCCGATAAAGGCCACGGCAGTGAAGATAAATGTATCCAGCAGCTGGCTGAGCGCCGTGCTTCCGCTGTTTCTGAGCCAGAGAAGCCTGTCTGAAGGAAAGATTCTCCGAATGGCTGAATATACATAAACATCTATCGTTTGGCTGAAAATAAAAGCCAAGAGGCTTCCGAGCGCAACACGCGGCAGAAAACCGAAAATCGTCTCAAGGGCAGGCTGTGCGATATCTGACGCAGCCGGTTTATATAAAAGAGCCCCCTGCATGGCGCATGTCAAAGCGAGCAGAGTGGAAAACCCGAGCCAGACGGCTTTGCGCGCTTCCCTGGGACCGTATTTTTCATTCAGCACATCCGTTGCGAAGAAAACGGTGCCGTACATGATATTTCCCAGTGTCGCCGTAAGCCCGAACAGTTCGACTGTTTTGACAACCTGCAAGTTGGCGCACACCGTGGCGAAACCGATCCATACGAATAGGCCCGTTTTGCCAAATCCTTTATAAAACAGAAGAACAATGATAAAATGAATGACCGCAAATAAGATCCATAACACATCGTTAAACAAAACCTGCTGACTTCCTTTCAATTTGAGAATGGTTTGATTATAGCACACGCCCGTCAACTAATGAATGGTAAGGTGATTTCAATGAATCTTAAGCCGTATATCGAAATAGAAGCAAAAGGAACAGGCCCTGTCGCGTTTTTTTCCGAAGATTGGCTGACCGTTCCGAAAGCGCGCATGCTTGCAAGAGAAGTCAGCCGCTTTCCTTATATAAAAGACATTTATTTTGAGGATGAAAAAGGCGCGAGCTGGACGCTTAAAGAATTAGAAAAGCTTACTGAAGAGCTTGCGCACGAACCTGACGACATTACAGTGTATTTCGACGGCGGCTTTGACAAAACAAGCGGACGCGCCGGACTCGGAATTGTCGTGTATTATTCTATCGGCGGCAAGCGATACCGCATACGGAAAAACAAAAGCTTAACGCTTCAGACGAACAATGAGGCGGAATATGCCGCTTTATACGAAGCGCTTAAGGAAGTGCAGGAACTTGGCGCAAGCAGAAATTCAATCACGATAAGAGGGGATTCCCTCGTCGTTTTACATCAGCTTGACGGCAGCTGGCCGTGTTATGATGAAACGCAAAACGAATGGCTGGATAAAATTGAAGCGCTGCTCGAATCCTTAAAGCTGACACCGACATATGAAGCCGTAAACCGAAAGGAAAATCAAGAAGCGGATGACCTTGCCAGAAAAATTCTCTCGGACCGGCAGATTGAAAGCCGTATAACATTAGAAGGTAACGGAGATGACTGATATTGGATAAAAAAAGCATTTATAAAGAATTGACAGAGCTTCAGGATGAATATTGCAAAGACTGTTTCGTAAAAAAGCATTTCCGCAAAGAGTTTGGAAAAAATCACGCTCATTCTTTCTGCATCAACCAATGCACGGTGGGGGAGAAGCTGAAAGCCTACGGCAAGGAGCTGACAAATCAATAAAAAATAAAACCGCAGCTTCTGCGGTTTTATTTTTCGAATTCATCAAGCTGATGCTGGCAATCGTCGAGAAGCATTCGCTGCTTTTGCAGAAAATCCTGGTCGAGAGCCTGCAGTTCACTGGATTGTGACATCGTTCTGGCATCCTGAATCGCCTGGTATGCAGATTCCACCAAAGTTGAATTTTGGCCCCGGGTAGCCGCTCCCGTTGTTTTCTGGGCCGTTTCCACCGCTAATTCAAGCTGGCGTTTATCCGTCAGTCCGTTTGGAAAAAATTCAGAGTCCATTAAAAAACACCTCCGCAAATAGTTTGGAGATTTTTTTTTAGAAATATGTACGGAAAATAGAAAAAAATATAGAAAATAAGCCGATATAACTATTGAACCTGATTAATTAGGGCTTATTTACTATTATTCAGGGTATCTTGGGAGAGAAGGGAAAAACCAGCCGTGAATGATAAAGATTTAAAAACAATCCTTCAGCAGACATTTAAAGAGATATACGGTGATTTGGGAAGTTTAGCGGAAATGGCAAAAAAAGGAATGCCGTCAATGGAGAAACAAATTGAAGAAATCGAGCAGCGCTGCAAGCAGAATCTTGTCGCAATTGAGATTCAGACGGCAATCAAATAGGAGAGGCATACGCCTCTCCTCTATTTGTCATCTGATCAACATGTATTGAGTTTAGAGTTTTACAACATTAGAAGCTTGAGGTCCACGATTACCTTCGACAATTTCAAAAGAAACTTCTTGTCCTTCTTCTAATGATTTGTATCCTTCTCCTTCGATAGCAGTGAAGTGAACAAATACGTCGTCTCCGCCTTCAACTTCGATGAAGCCGAATCCTTTTTCGTTATTGAACCATTTTACTTTACCGTTTTGCATATTGCTTAATTCCTCCTAGTACTGTAGCACCTTCGTGCTAAAAAAAATTTTGTCATCATCCAACCGTACGTATGTAAACGTTGTTAAATGATGGTTCAACTATACACCATATGGGAGCGGACGTCAAGCGGCCGCTCCCTATTTTTTATCTTTATTTTTCCAGTAACAAAGCTTAACCGGAAAAAACAAAAAGCACACGAATCATTCGTGTGCTTTTCTTTTACGATAATGCCATATCCGCCTTCCCGGCCATCATTTCAGATTCTTTTATAATGTCCTGCAAAATGACTTCAGAAGAGTTGGGGAGGTGAAGGCTTTTAATATTGTCCTTCATCCGGTTCAGCTTCTCCTCATCCGCAAGAAGGGAGGTGACAGACTCTAAAATTTCTTCGTGGCGGTTGACCACGACAGCCGCACCGCGATCTTCAAAGAAAATGGCGTTTTCTTTTTCCTGCCCGGGAACTGGTTTGTACAAAATAACGGGTACTCCGATCGCCGTCGCTTCCGTCAGTGTGATGCCGCCCGGTTTCGTGATCATGCAGTCCGTAATACGGAACAGCTCGTCAATTCTTTCTACATAGCCCAGAACTTTCAGCCGGTCGGCATTGTCACCTTCCAAGCTGCTGAGGGATTCTTTCAGCGAGCTGTTTTTGCCGCATACCACCACAACCTGCACCTGATCGTCATGAACGAGATTTTCGCACAGTTCTTTTACGTTTTTCAGCACACCATGCGCTCCCGCCATAATAAGAAGAACTTTTTTGTCGGGAGAGAGATTGTATTTTTTATAAATCGGCTCTTTCGGCATTGATTCCTCGAATTGAGGCCTGATGGGAATGCCCGTGATCTTTACGTTGTTCGGGTGAGTGCCGATTTCAATCAGTTTTTCCTTCACGTAATCTGTGGCGACATAATATTTATCAACATTTTCATGAACCCAGATTTTGTGAAGGCAGAAATCGGTCATAACGTTGAACGTCGGGATCACTTTTCCGGTTCTCCGTCTGTATTCCGGTACGACAATCATCGGAAATGTATTGATAATAATGTCCGGCTTATGCTCTTCGACGAGCTGGCCTAAACGTTTATTTCCCATTTTAAAATAAATATTGAATTTGCGTTTATTATAGATTTTGTCAACTCCGTAATAAAACAAACGATAAAACTGTTTCCCGATTGAGAAGCTTTTTAAATAAAGGTATTGAGTAACCTCTGAAACAATCGGATTTGACTCTTGATACAAATTGGAAACCGTCACATCTAAGCCGAGACGCAGACACTGTTCGTAGAGCGTTTTGGCCACTTGAACATGCCCGTTTCCGTAATTTGCAGTCAAAATTAATACTTTTTTATTGGTATTCAAGTAAATTCACCTCAATGTAATCAACAACAAGCAAGCTTCATGCATCGTAAGGAGTTATTGTCTATAGATAAACATAACACAAGTGCATCATTTTATAATAAGCGCGGCAACATATTTAAACTAAATTTAATTGATATGTTCCATTATTTTAAAGTTTTGTTATACGCATACTGAATCAAGAGTATTTTATCATATTTTTGTCACCGTATCACTCAAAACAAAAATTAATCCCATTCATACGGGGTTTCCTGATATACGTAATAATTCAGCCAATTCATAAACAATAACGTTGCATGAGCTTTCCAGCGGTTAACAGGTTCTTTCCCGCCGGGCGCAAAATAGTGCTTAGGAGCTTCTACGTTTGAAAGATTTCTCTCTATGTCTCTCTCATACTCCTGAAGTAGCGTATCGGTATCATATTCCGGATGACCCGTTAAGAAAATCTGTTTTTCGTCTTTTGAAACGATTAAACAGACCCCCGCTTCCTCTGAAACGCTGAGCACATCCAGATCCGAAGCCGATTGCAGCTGCTCCGTATTAATATCTGTATGCCGTGAGTGGGGCACATAGTATAGCTCGTCAAATCCTCTTACCAATCTCTCATGTTTTTTAAGAACGGTATGCTCAAACACACCGAAGATTTTTTTCGGCAGCTCCACTTTCTCAATGCCGTAATGATAGTATAAACCGGCTTGAGCGCCCCAGCAGATATGGAGGGTTGAAGTGACATTCGTTTTGCTCCATTCCATGATTTCCTTCAATTCTTCCCAGTAAGAAACATCTTCAAACGGCAGGTGCTCAATCGGAGCCCCGGTAATAATCATTCCGTCAAACCGTTTGTGGCGGATGCTGGAAAAATCCGTATAAAATTCATCCAGATGCTGCCTTGCCGTATTTTTTGGAGTATGTGTGCTCGGAATTAAGAACGTAAAGTGAACTTGTAAAGGTGAATTCCCAAGCATCCTGAGGAGCTGGGTTTCCGTTTGGATTTTTTTCGGCATCAGATTTAAAATCACGATCTTCTGCGGCCGGATATCCTGATGAAAAGCCCGGCTTTCATCCATTACAAAGATGTGTTCACTTTCAAGCACCTGCTTAGCGGGCAGGTGATTTGGTATATTAATAGGCAACATGCCACCTCCGTTATTCCCCGTTAATTTTCTTCATTATAGAAATTTTTAAGCCATTTTTCAATCCATCCCGGCGTAATAAACCGCATTTAACGCATAATGACAGGGATAAAAGCGGCAAATGGGCATAAATTCGGAGCGGCTCTTTATTATGACGGGTAAAGAGCCGTTTGGTTCCTCGAAAAAAACGTTTTCCGTTAAGTGGAAGGAAAAAGCGGTTTCCGTTTGTTTTGCAGTGTAAAACAGGTAAAATAAATGGAGAATGTAAAAAGGAGGGCCGCAGATGACAATTTACGATATAAACGTACGGACCATAACAGGCGAAGACATGACGCTATCGGCTTACAGAGGCAAGGTGATGATCATTGTGAATACAGCAAGCAAATGCGGGTTCACATCCCAGCTCAAGCAGCTTCAGGAGCTCTATGATACATATCGGGAGGAAGGTCTTGAAATATTGGGATTTCCCTGCAACCAATTCATGAACCAAGAACCTGGAAACGAAGCGGAAATTCAAGAGTTCTGTGTGAAAAACTACGGAGTCACATTCCCGATGTTTGCGAAAGTTGATGTCAATGGAGCAGACGCTCATCCTCTCTTCACATATCTGACGGAACAGGCGAAGGGGATGCTCGGCACAAAAGCGGTCAAATGGAATTTCACTAAGTTTATCGTGGACCGAAACGGTGAAGTCACCGGGCGTTTTTCACCGAACGTCAACCCAAAAGAGCTTGAAGATACGGTGCAGAGGCTTTTGGCCCGATAAGAGGTGATACGGTGAACGAAAAAGAGCAGCTGGAAAGCGTCAGGAATTGGGTCAGAGACAAGCTTATCAATGAACGAACGGGCCATGACTGGCTTCATATTTCCCGGGTCGCAACACTTTCTGTTTATATGGCAAAAGAAGAAGGCGCCGACTTATTTATCACTGAGACGGCCGCGCTGGTTCATGATCTGATTGACGCCAAGCTCGAAAAAAGCGAAAGGCTGACGGCGGGCGAAGTGACAGAACGGCTGGCTGCTTTCAACATCGCGGCTGACTCCATTCAGGAGATCACGGATATTATCACGAGAATGTCATTCAGACACAGGGAACTGCTGATAAAGCGGCCGCTTTCATTGGAGGGGAAAGTTGTTCAGGATGCAGACATGCTTGATGCGATCGGCGCAGCGGGCATCGGCAGGGCTTTTATGTTTGCCGGGGCGAAGGGTCATCCGATGTACGGAACTCAAACAAGTGTGCTGGCCCATATAGAGGATAAATTAATCAAGCTTAAAGGCTTAATGAATACAAAAGCGGGGGCCGGTTTAGCAGAGGAGCGGCATCAATTTCTTTTACAGTTCGCCGCCCGTATCCAAAAAGAGGCCGGCATTTGCAAAAGCTAAGCGGTGCAATAGAACGCTTGTGCCGACTATGTTAGAATAAGTGTCAGATTGCGCATAGGAGGACCAATATGAAGATTAAATCAATAGAACCGACGCCGAGTCCGAACACGATGAAAGTGATTTTGACTGAAGAGCTTCCGGCAGGGAAAAGCAACAATTACAAGCCCGATCAGGCAGATGATGCTCCGGTTGTCGTACGTGATATTTTAAACATTGAAGGAGTAAAGGGCGTTTATCACGTTGCCGATTTCCTGGCTGTGGAGAGAAACGCACGTTTTGACTGGAAGGAAATTCTGCCTCAGGTCCGTTCCGCCTTCGGAATGGAACATACGGAGCAGTCTGAGAGCCGTTCTGAACAGGAATCGTTCGGTGAAGTGAAAGTTTTCGTACAAATGTTCAGCGGAATCCCGATGCAGGTCAAATTGACGGACGGCGAACGTGAAGAACGCTTCGGCCTTCCGGAACGTTTCCAAGAAGCCATTTTAAAGCTGCGTTCCGAAGCTTCAAATGTTGTATTTGAGCGGACTTGGAAAGAACAAGGCGTGCGCTTCGGAGATTTTACCGAAATCGGACACGATGTCACAGAAGAGCTTCAGGCCGCCTACAGTGATGAGCGGCTCAAACGCCTGACAGAAGCAGTCGCACAGCAAAAGGGTGAGGCCAAACCGGCAGTGCAGCGGAAAGCTTATAAAGTGACACTGGACATGCTTGATGATGAAGACTGGAAACAGCGCTATGCCCATCTTGAGCAAATGGATCCGGATGAAGACGATTTACCAGTATTGGAAAAGGCGCTGCATGATCCGAAGACTTCGATCAGAAGACAAGCCGTCGTTTATTTGGGAATGATCGAAAAGCCGTCTGTGCTTCCGCTGTTATACAAAGCGCTTGAAGACAAAACGGTGACGGTCAGAAGGACGGCGGGTGACTGTCTGTCGGATCTCGGCGATGCGAGCGCCATCCCGGCCATGATAAAATCGCTCAGTGACTCAAGTAAGCTCGTGCGCTGGCGCGCGGCCATGTTTTTATATGAAGTCGGCGATGAAAGCGCGCTGGAAGCATTAAAAGCGGCGGAAGACGATCCGGAATTCGAAGTCAGCCTGCAAGTCAAAATGGCGATTGAACGGATTGAGCACGGAGAAGAGGCGAAAGGTTCAGTCTGGAAACAGATGACTGAAAGCAGAAAAAAAGAACAGTTATAACAAAAAGGTGCGCCCATGCACCTTTTTTATTTGAATTCACTTTTTATAAAAATTATTTAGAATATTGTTGAAAAATGATTCAAAACTCTATATAGTAAGTACAATATTAATTGTTGGAGGGTTTTTATCGAAATACAGAAAGAATAGAAAAGCGAGACAGGGCAAAGACACTGTAAAATTTGCAGAACGCGCCCTAGAATAAACTGAAAATTTTAAAAATAGTGCACAGTCTAAAAACAGTAGGGGGATCACCATGGCAGAATTACGCAGCAACATGATCACACAGGGAATTGACAGAGCGCCGCACCGCAGCCTTCTTCGCGCTGCCGGCGTAAAAGAAGAGGACTTCGGCAAGCCGTTTATCGCGGTCTGTAATTCATACATCGATATCGTTCCCGGGCATGTTCACCTGCAGGAATTTGGAAAAATCGTAAAAGAAGCAATCAGGGAAGCGGGCGGTGTGCCTTTTGAATTTAACACGATCGGAGTAGATGACGGAATCGCAATGGGGCATATCGGCATGAGATATTCGCTGCCGAGCCGCGAAATCATTGCCGATTCAGTTGAAACGGTCGTCTCGGCGCACTGGTTTGACGGAATGGTCTGCATTCCGAACTGCGACAAAATTACGCCGGGAATGCTGATGGCGGCTATGCGGATTAATATTCCGACCATTTTTGTCAGCGGGGGGCCGATGGCAGCCGGCCGCACAAGCGACGGCCGCAAAATTTCGCTTTCTTCAGTATTTGAAGGCGTCGGCGCATATCAAGCCGGGAAAATCGGTGAAAGCGACCTGCAGGAGCTGGAACAGTTCGGCTGCCCGACGTGCGGATCTTGTTCGGGCATGTTTACGGCAAACTCCATGAACTGTCTGTCTGAAGCGCTCGGTCTGGCGCTTCCGGGCAACGGAACAATTCTTGCAACTTCACCGGAAAGAAGAGAGTTTGTGAGAAAATCAGCGGCCCAATTGATGGAGACCATCAAAAAAGACATTAAGCCGCGCGATATCGTCACCGAAAAAGCGATTGACAACGCATTTGCGTTAGACATGGCTCTCGGCGGCTCAACCAACACAGTGCTACATACGCTTGCGCTTGCCAATGAAGCTGGGGTTGAGTACTCTTTAGAACGCATTAACGAAGTGGCTGAACGAGTGCCTCACTTATCGAAATTGGCGCCGGCCTCGGACGTCTTCATTGAAGATCTGCACGAAGCGGGCGGAGTCTCGGCGGCCCTTAATGAATTAGCGAAAAAAGAAGGGGCGCTTCATCTTGACGCGCTGACTGTAACAGGCCGCACACTCGGAGAAACAATTGCGGGTCATGAAGTAAAGGATTATGACGTGATTCATCCGCTTGACAATCCGTTTACCGAAAAAGGCGGTTTGGCCGTCCTGTTTGGGAATCTGGCTCCGGACGGCGCCATTATCAAAACAGGCGGCGTACAGGACGGGATTACAAGACATGAAGGTCCCGCTGTCGTCTTTGATTCCCAGGATGCCGCGCTTGAAGGCATTATAAACCGCAAAGTAAAAGAAGGAGATGTTGTCATTATCCGTTATGAAGGGCCAAAGGGCGGCCCGGGCATGCCGGAGATGCTCGCTCCGACGTCTCAGATTGTCGGAATGGGGCTTGGCCCGAAAGTGGCGCTTATTACAGACGGCCGTTTTTCAGGAGCGTCCCGGGGCCTTTCAATCGGGCACGTATCGCCTGAAGCGGCTGAAGGCGGCCCGCTCGCATTCGTAGAAAACGGTGACCATGTCATCGTTGACATAGAAAAACGGATTTTGGACGTACAAGTGCCTGAAGAAGAATGGGAAAAACGCAAGGCCGAATGGAAAGGCTTCGAGCCGAAAGTAAAAACAGGATATCTGGCCCGGTATTCCAAACTCGTAACAAGCGCCAATACGGGCGGAATCATGAAAATATAAAACAGAGGCCTGAACAATTGAATTCCGGCCCCCTCTATAGTATCCTTGACTTCATATAAGGATTTTAGAGGGGGCTTTTTTATGTCAATGGCTTATGAAGAATATATGCGCCAGCTGGTCGTGCCGATGCGCCGTGAGCTGACGGGTGCGGGTTTTCAGGAATTAACGACTGCTGAAGAAGTAGAAAGCTTTATGGAACAGGCAGAGGGCACGACATTGGTCGTTGTCAACTCCGTGTGCGGCTGTGCAGCAGGTCTTGCCCGTCCGGCTGCGACTCAGGCTGTTTTACAGCATGAAAAAGCGCCTGATCATACGGTTACCGTATTTGCCGGTCAAGATAAAGACGCAACTGCAAAAATGCGTGAATATTTTACGGGGCAGGAACCTTCCTCGCCTTCAATGGCGCTGTTAAAAGGGAAAGAGGTCGTTCATTTTATTCCCCGCCACGAAATCGAAGGGCATGACATGGAGGAAATTATGAAAAATCTGACGGATGCCTTCGATGCGCACTGCTGAAATGCCCGAATTCCGGGCATTTTCTTTTTGGAGAAAAAGATGATCACAACGAGTTACAGACCAAGCGAATATACGATACACACAGCGCAGTCGCTCAGTGTCAAGCTGGGTGACACTTACTGCAGCCGCAATAAACAGCCCATTGAAAAAATGCTGGAACGAGCGGCTAGCGATCTTTTAGTCATCGGAAAGGAACGGTTCGAACTTTACACGAAGCAAGGGGAGAAGTTCTTTTTTCACCCGAATACAGCGATGTTCCGCGCAAAGCGGTTTTTGAGAGGGGAAGCCGAGCCGTTGTTAAAAGCAGCCGGATTACGCGAAGGGGATTCCTTTTTAGATTGTACGCTCGGCCTGGCATCCGATGCGATTTTGGCAAGCCTGGCAGTCGGAAAAAGCGGACAAGTCATCGGCCTGGAGAAAAACAAGCTTGTCTCATTGCTTGTTGAAACAGGACTTCAAACGTGGGAAACCGGAATGGAGCAGCTCCAAACCGCCATGAAACGCATTCAGGTCAAACATGCCGACTGCGCCGATTATTTGCGGGAGCTTCCTGATTCATCGGTAGATGTCATTTATTTTGACCCGATGTTTCACGAACCTGTTGAAACGTCAGACGGCATTGCACCGCTCCGCGCGCTGGCAGAAGAGGGTTTTAACGAAGAGTGCATCACGCAAGCCGTCCGGGCGGCGAAAAAATGCGTAGTGCTTAAAGACCATTGGAAAAGCCCGCGGTTTGAACGATACGGCTTCAAGGTGCTGAAAAGAAAGACGGCGCTTTTCCACTTCGGTGTCATCCATGTAAGCTCATGATATCATGGGCTTCTTTTTCGTTAATCAGTGATTTCCATAACGACAAAATAAAGCAGCGTGAGAAGTGATACTGTCGCAAATAAAGCGTTAATCATCTCATCCCCTCCTTTTTCTCCTTCTTATTGTAAGCGGTTTATCCGCTCGGTCACAGTTACCAATTTCCCATATTGCATGATAATACGCTGCCGGACATGACGCCGCGCTTTCATCTATGCTAAAATAAAGGAAAAGAGGACAATAAAACAGAGGGGAACAATCTGTCATGAAATTGTGGATGAAAAAGACCCTTGTGGTTCTGTTTACCATTGTAACGTTCGGACTCGTGTCTCCTCCGGCTGCTTTGATGACAGACAAGCCTTCAGGACAGTCGAGCAGTCTTGAGCAGAATGATTACACCGCTTTTTATGATGAACACGCCCTGCCGGGAGAAGAGAAGGCAGGGCGGGAGCCTGAATTACTGTTTCAATCGTATCAGCAGCAGCTTCTCGGTGATGCTGAAAATCAATCATTTTTAAAATTCGGCAGCAAAATCTCTCCGGTCATTGAAGATGATTACAGAAGTGAAATTCTGCCGAAAATCGAAGATGTGATCACAGGACATTTAGCCAAGTTTCAAGATGATGAAGCGTATCAGGATGTGGTTATTTCCAGCAAACCGTCGGCCGGAAAAACCGAAAAAATTTTTCATGTGTATAACAGGCTGACGGGTGAAGATCTTTTAAGGTTCCACGTCCGCCGGGATCATCCCCCGCAAGACGGCTACTGGTTTAATTTTCATTACCATACCGCTGAAGACGGATTTCAGTCACATCATGAGCTCGGCAGCATTTACTGGGACCGCAATACGCCGCCTGACTGGATGAGCGTGTAATAGCGAGAAGAAATAAAAAAATCATTTCTGAGAAATTTTGCAGAAATGATTTTTTATTGTGTTACACTACTAAAAGACTACTTTAAAAGGATGAAAAAAATGAAACAATATAAAGATTTGTGCCGTCATGTGTTAGAAAACGGAGAAAAAAAAGGAGACCGTACGGGAACGGGTACGATCAGCACGTTCGGCTACCAAATGCGGTTTAACCTTCAGGAAGGTTTCCCGATGCTTACGACGAAAAAGCTCCATTTTAAATCCATCGCGCATGAGCTGCTATGGTTTTTAAAAGGAGATACGAATGTCCGCTACCTTCAGGAAAACGGAGTCCGCATCTGGAACGAATGGGCAGATGAAAACGGAGAACTCGGACCGGTTTACGGTTCTCAATGGCGTTCATGGCGCGGAGCGGACGGCGAGACCATTGATCAAATCTCCCGGCTGATTCATGACATCAAGACAAACCCGAATTCCAGACGTTTAATCGTCAGCGCTTGGAATGTCGGCGAAATTGATCATATGGCGCTTCCGCCTTGCCACTGCCTGTTTCAGTTTTATGTCGCGGACGGAAAACTGTCGTGTCAGCTTTATCAGCGCTCAGCGGATGTCTTTCTCGGCGTGCCGTTTAATATTGCGTCTTATGCGCTTTTAACATTGATGATCGCGCATGTGACGGGACTTGAACCGGGTGAGTTTGTTCATACATTCGGAGACGTCCACATTTACCAAAACCATGTGGAGCAGGTGAATCTGCAGCTGACAAGGGATGTCCGTCCGCTGCCGAAACTGCGGTTTGCGCGAAATGTTGATTCTATTTTTGATTTTACGTTTGAAGACTTTATCATTGAGGATTATGACCCGCATCCGCACATAAAAGGAGCTGTCAGCGTATGATTTCGTTTATTTTTGCGATGGATGAAAACCGGCTGATCGGAAAAGATAACGATCTGCCTTGGCACCTTCCCGATGATCTCGCATATTTCAAAAAAGTGACGACGGGCCACACCATTGTAATGGGGCGGAAAACGTTTGAATCAATCGGACGCCCGCTTCCGAATCGGCGTAACATCGTTGTAACCTCACGGGACGAATCTTTATTCCCGGGCTGTATTACCGCCGACTCGGCTGAGGAAGTGCTCAAGCTGATCCCGGCCGATGAAGAATGCTTTGTGATCGGCGGCGCCCAGCTGTACAGTGCGCTCTTTCCTTATGCGGACAGACTCTACATGACAAAAATTCACCATGTCTTTGAAGGAGACCGTTTTTTTCCGGAATTTAATGAAGCTGAATGGGAATTGACATCCCGCAAACAGGGAGTAAAAGATGAAAAAAACCCTTACGATTATGAGTACTTTGTATACGAGAAAAAGAATTGAGTTTAAGCAGGGGGACAAGAATTGATTCGTTACGGCTGCCTTGTGATGTACGTTGTATTTATGTTCATGAAAAATATTCAGGAATATATCAATCAAAAAGAGCTTGACCCGCGGCTTTCTTTTCAAAAACAGATGAGGCTGGTGTATGAGCGGCCGAAAGTCTTTATGAGAGGCTGCATTGACGTGTCGGGATCGGCAATCGGCATTCATCATGATCAGCCGATACCGGACGGCCCCGTATTGTATGTGCATCCCAGATTGCGCCCGGCTGATCTTCTGCTGCTTGCGGGACATCTTGAAGAGCCGGCTGGTTTTATCGCTGGCGAGAAAGCTTTCCGGATGCCGTTTCTCGGAAATTGGCTGCGGCTGATGGGTGTCATTTGTGACGGAGACAGCCGGGATGCCGTGTTTCAGGAGGCGGAAGTCCGTCTGCAAAAAGGTCAAAGTCTGATTCTGTCCGAAGACGGCAAAATCAATCCGGAGGAACTGGCCCTTCGTTTCGATCTCCCGATTGTGCCTGTCAGCACTTCGGGAACAGACCGGCTGCTGCGGGGCAGATTACTGAAACGGCTGAAACCGGCTGACATTGAATTACATATAAAGCCCGCTTATTATCCGGCCGGTCAGAAACGGCTCCGTGCATAAAAAAAGCACAGTCTCTATAGGGGACTGACCCCCGTTTTTGAGACAGGGATCAAAACACCTTTAAGCAGCCAGCTGTCGGTATGTGACCGGCGGCTGGTTGTTTAGTTTCGTTTGAATACGAATGTTGTTATAATAGTGTATATAGGTTTCGACAGTTTGTTCTACGATGGTCGTCGTAGTGCTTTCCAACCTGTCGAGGTAGAACGTTTCAGACTTTAGTGAGGAATGAAACGATTCGATGGAGGCATTATCAGCGGGCGTCCCTTTGCGGGACATGCTCATGGTAATGCCTTTTGTTTTAACAGCTTTCTGATACTCATAAGATGTATAAACAGAACCTTGGTCACTATGTAACACACAGTTCTCTGGCAGTGCGGGCAGCTGATCAAGTGTGTGTAAGACAAAGTCTGTGTCCTGTCTATCGCCAATCGTAAAAGCAATCACTTCTCCATTGTATAAATCCAATATACTGGAAAGATACAATTGTTTCTGCCCATAAGGCAAATATGTGATATCCGTTACTAGCTTTTCCAGAGGGCGATCAGACTGAAAGTTCCGATCCAATATATTCTCGGCCACGGCATATGGCTGCCCATTCTTCTTACGCTTTTTCACCTTAACCCGGCATTGCCACTGATTCTTCTGCATAATGCGCTGAACCGTTTTATGATTCATACGCATTCCCTTTTTTAATATGGCTGTGATTTTCCGATAGCCATATCGATACTTGTGTTCTCGGCACAACGTGCCGATTTGTTTTTCTAAATGGTATTTAGGGTTATCTTTCATCAGATTCTTCTTCCAACGATAATAAGATGCTCGTGAGATACCTAAATGAATACAGATATCCTTTATGGTCATTGTGCTGCGCAATGCTTCTACAAGCTCGACTGGCGTTTCGCTATCAGCTTCCTTTCCAATTCGTTGTACTTTTTTAACACTTCATTCTGTTGTCTCAGATAACGATTTTCTGCCTGCAGTTTCTCTAATTCGGAAGAATACTCTGGACCTTTTCCATAAGAATATTGCTTTCCGACAGGTTGTTCGAATCGATGTGTGTCCCCAGCTTTATACCACCTGACCCATGTCTGCACCTGCGTCTTATTCTTTATATTCAATTCCTGCATGATCTCCTTCACAGGCACGCCCGCCAATCTCATTTCTACAGCCTTCTGTTTGACTTCAACCGGATAACTCACTCTTGCCCTCATAGAAAAACACCTCCAAGTCTAATTTCGGATAACAACGATCCGTTTTCAAACTTGAAGGTGTTTTTTGTTTGTCTCATATTATGGGGTCAGTCCCATAGAGAGGCTGTGCTTTTTATTTCAGATAAAGGGGACTTTGACGCAATAAAATAAAATACAGAAAAACATCGAGGCGCTGCCGCCTAAAACAAAACTGTGCCAAATGGCGTGATGATACGGAACCTTTCTCCAAATATAAAATATTGTGCCGGCGGAATACAATAAGCCGCCGAAAAGAAGAAGGCCGAAACCGGGGCCTGACAGCGAAGCATACAGCGGTTTAATGGCGACGATGATCAGCCAGCCCATCATTAAATAGACAAGCGTTGAAAAAATGATAAACCGCTTCACGAAAAAGATTTTAAACACGATGCCTCCGATGGCAAGCGACCAAACAATAATTAAAAGGGTCAGACCGAGCGCCCCTTTAAGGGGTCCTAATAAAAATGGCGTATATGTTCCGGCTATTAATACGTATATCGCGGAATGATCCACAATCTCAAGAATGTCTTTCGTTTTTTTATGCTGAATGCTGTGCAAAAGAGTCGAGCTGAGATACAGCAGCAGCATTGAAGCGCCGAAGATTGAAAAGCTGACGATGTCTGTCGGCGAGCCGTATTTCACCGCGAAGATAATGAGAAAAATAAGCGCCGGAATCGACAGCAATACACCGATTCCGTGTGTGACGGCATTTGCGATTTCTTCTTTTATTGTGAACAATCAAATGTCCTCCTTTTTAAAGGATTTGTTTTTGCAGTGACTGCAAAAAGCTCAACCCTTCTAATGTAATTTTTGTTCCAGCGCGTCCTCGGCCTTTTGTCACATAGTTCATCTTTTCTAAGTAATCAAGCCTGTTTCTGACCTGCTGGGGCGATAATGTCATTGTGCTGTTTTCGCTTAATTCGGATATGCTCCGTCTGCTGGCGGGTTCGCCTTTTGTATTTAAGTCTTTAATTGATTCCAAAATAAACAAAAACTCTTCTTTCTCCATCAATGTCAGCCGTTTTTCTTTTTTCTTAGCTGTTTTCGCTTTCTGGCTGTTTTTGATATACAGCGGGACATCATCGGGATAAATCGTGCTGCCGGATGCTGCCGCGGCCATATAGTACGCCGCATTTTGAAGTTCTCTGAGGTTGCCGTTAAAGGTGTGCCGCTCCAACAGCGGATAAACGGACGGATCGATATGAACATGCTGCCCCGTGGCTGTCAGCATATGCTGCAGAAGAAGCGGTATATCGCTTTTTCGTTCAGATAAAGCAGGGAGCGGAAGGCATAACACGTGAAGCCTGTAAAATAAATCTTGGCTGAACGTATTTTCTGCGCCGGTATCGCCAAGATCCGCCGTGCTGCTTGCAATGATGCGGGCGGAAAGCCCGGCATCCAGCTCGGAAAGAAGGCGGGCCTGTACCGAGAGCGGCATGTCTCCGATTTCATATAAGAATAATGTTCCGCGGCTGGCCCTGTTTAATGCGCCTTCAGCGCCGAACAGTTCATATTCGAGCCGCTCTTCGCTTTGGCTGCAGTGAACGGTAATAAATAGTTCGCTGTTTCTGCGGGATTTATGGTGGATCGCTTTGGCCATTTGTTTTTTTCCGGTTCCGACTTCACCCGTTATGAAGACTGGCAAATCAGATAAGGCAAATTGCGAGGCCAATCGTTTCGCTTCTGAAAAGGTGTGATGTTCGCCGGCTAGCTGATAAAAAGGATCAGTTTGTTCAATTACACTCATGAATTGGCTCCTTTTGGTTCTAATTGGTTTAAGTATAACACGTTTATGCGATCGAAAATATCTTTTTCTCTTGTATCGGTTCATTTAATTTTATTTACAAAATTAAAATAATTGTCTTATTATTTGAATATTCATGTTATAATGGCATATTAAATAGGGATTTAAATAAGAAAGGACTCTGTAAATGAAACCGTTGCTTAAAGAAGACTCTCTCATCCAGGTAAAAGACATTTTAAAAGCGCACCAAAATGTAAAGGACGTTGTGATACATACGCCTTTGCAGAGGAATGACAGACTTTCTGAGAGGTATGGCTGCAACATCTATTTGAAAAGAGAAGACCTGCAGGTGGTCAGATCATTTAAGCTCAGAGGGGCTTATAATAAAATGAGGCAGCTCTCAAAAGAGCAGACTGAAAACGGAATTGTATGCGCAAGTGCGGGAAACCATGCGCAGGGGGTTGCGTTTTCATGCAAACACCTCGGCATTCACGGCAAGATTTTTATGCCGTCAACCACACCGAGACAGAAAGTATCCCAAGTGGAATTGTTCGGAAAAGAATTTGTTGAAATCATATTGACGGGTGACACTTTCGATGATGCGTATAAGAGTTCTGCGGAATGCTGTGAAAAAGAAAACCGCACGTTTATTCATCCGTTTGACGATCCCGATGTCATGGCCGGACAGGGAACGGCTGCCATCGAAATTTTAAATGACATTGACGTTGAACCGCATTTTCTTTTTGCAAGCGTAGGGGGAGGAGGACTCCTGTCCGGGCTCGGCACGTACATGAAAAACATCTCGCCGGATACAAAAATCATAGCGGTAGAGCCGAAGGGCGCAGCCTCCTATTTTGAATCGAAAAAAGCCGGACAAGTGGTTGAACTTGAGAAAATTGATAAATTTGTCGATGGGGCGGCTGTAAAAAAAATCGGCGCGGAAACCTTTCAAACGCTCGAAACCGTCGTCGATGACGTTGTGCTTGTCCCGGAAGGAAAAGTGTGCAGCACGATTCTCGAATTATATAATCAATGCGCCATCGTAGCGGAGCCGGCGGGGGCATTGTCCGTGTCAGCACTTGATCTGTACAAGGAAGAGATTAGAGGGAAAAACGTCATCTGCATGGTCAGCGGAGGGAATAACGACATCGGCAGAATGCAGGAGATGAAGGAGCGCTCCATGATTTATGAGGGGCTGCAGCATTATTTTATCGTTAATTTCCCGCAAAGGGCGGGAGCGCTTCGCGAATACCTAGATGAAGTGCTTGGGCCTGATGATGACATCACCCGGTTTGAATACACGAAAAAAAATAACAAAAGCAGCGGCCCCGCATTGGTCGGCATTGAGCTTAAGCATCGGGAAGATTACGGCGCGCTCATTGCCCGGATGAATCAAAAAGGATTTCATTACGTAGAGGTGAATAAAGATCAGGATCTGTTCCACCTGTTAATCTGACTTTTTTTAGAACGACGCGCAAAATGACAGACACGCTTTCTCAGATTGTATATAATAAAAAGAAAACAATCGAAAAAGAAGGATTGATATCTTGTTACTCAAAAGCCTAGAGTTCAAACGACAGGACGGGATTCAGGTAAAAGTGACAGAAATACCGGTTGTCACGGAAGGTGAACATTATTTTTTTCAAATTCATCAGCACCTTGAGCTTTATTTGAGAGAGGTTTTTGCTTCACAAAGTGTGAGAACAGTGTATTCATTCCGACAATATGTCAAGCGCCGTATGAAGTGGAAAGATTACGAGGCCGTTTTCAACCAAGAGATTTTAAAACATAACGCATAACGGTGCATATTCCTTAGCGCCTTCCTTTTGATAAGGGAGGGTGCGGGAATTTTTTTATGATGAATGCTGTAAGCGTTTTATCCATGGGGGGGAATGGAAATGAAAAAAATGAAAATCTTCGCTGCCGTCTTTTGTTTGCTGCTCTTGTGCGCCTGCGGGGGGAAAACGATAAAAGACCCGCTGAACTATCAGATTGAACCGTTTTCATATCAAAACCAAGATGGAAAAACAGTGTCACTGAAAAGCCTGAAGGGGCATGTCTGGATTGCCGACTTTATGTTTACAAATTGTAATACGGTCTGTCCGCCGATGACGGCCCACATGACCGAACTGCAAAAAAAACTGAAGGCTGAGAATCTGGACGTGCGGATTGTGTCGTTCAGTGTAGATCCTGAAAAGGATACGCCGAAACAGCTGAAAGCATTTGCTTCCAAATATCCGCTTTCGCTTCGCAACTGGGATTTTCTGACCGGTTACAGCCAAAAGGACATTGAAGATTTTGCGCTGAACAGCTTTAAATCAATCGTCAAAAAGCCGGAGGGAGAGGATCAGGTCATACATCAAACCTCTTTTTATTTAGTCGGACCTGACGGGAAGGTGCTTAAAGATTATGACGGCGTGCAGAAAGTTCCGTATGATGACATCCTCTCAGATGTCAGAGCGGCTGAGGAGCTCAAGTAAACTGGCAGATTAGACATTTTCAAATCTGAAAAAACATGTTACACTTTCCACTAGTAGACGGGGAAGGAGCAACCAGATTGAAGCTGCGAATGTTCTCATTGATCGCCGGACTGGCCTTGCTTTTATCAGCTTGTTCTGTCCAGCGCACCGGTTCTGACGCTGAAGAACCGAAAACGAAAGATCATATTGTCATAGCTGCGGTCGGTGATTCATTGACTGAAGGAGTAGGAGATCCTGACGGTTCAGGATACGTCGGCAGGGCAGCGGAGTCTCTTAAGAAAAAGGGACATGTGAAAACGGTAGATATTAAAAATTATGCGGTGCAGGGTGACAAAACGTCGGACCTGCTGGAAAAGCTTGATAATAAAAAAGTTCAGAAATCATTAAAGAGCGCCGACTATATCTTTTTTACCATCGGCGGCAATGACTTAATGAAGGTGCTCCGCCAGAATATGATGCAGCTGACGGTTCAGCCGTTCCAAAAGGAAGAGAAACCTTTTGAAAAACGATTCAAGGCGATCGTTTCAAAAATCCGCAAATATAATGAAAACGCAGAGCTGGTGTATGTCAGCATGTATAATCCATTCACGTTTACGCTGCCTGAATTAAAAGAAATTAATGGGGTTGTAACGGATTGGAACAAGATCGCCGCAAAAGAGCTGGAAAAAGATCCCCACGCCGCTGCGGTGAATGTTGAAGACTTGTTCAGTCAAAAAAGCGGCAGCAGACGGATTTCAAAGGATGATGATTTTCATCCGAACGCAAAAGGATATGCACTCATCGCCGATCGATTGTACGGCATCATTGAAAAACAAGGGTTACCAGCAGAATAGGGTGAAATGATGAAAAAGTGGAAATCGCTGTTTTTTGTTCTTCTCGCACTCAATGTGATTGCCGCCGCGGTAATTGTGACATTATTGGTTATGCCGGGAGAGCAGGCGAAAATACAAGATCAGACAAAAAGTGAGTACGGCTTTCATATCACGAGCTCGAAAGAATCTCTTGCCAGGTTTGTGAATGCGTACTTAAAAGAGAAGGCATCGAATCAGCTTGACTACAAAGTGGACATCAATAACGATGTGCACGTGGCAGGTAAAATCAAAGCATTCTCAACCTCCATTAACGCGGTCGTCACATTTGAACCGTCCGTACAGGAGAACGGAGATGTGATGTTGAAAGTGACGAAGTTTTCCTTAGGCGAATTAAGCCTGCCGATCAGCTTTGTGCTGAATTATATGGACAGCTTTTATGAACTCCCGTCATTTGTGCACGTTCATTCCGGGGATAAAAGCATCGAGATCCGTCTGTCGGAAATGCCTTTAGACAACGGCATGTATGTAAAAGCGGATAAAATCAATCTCGACACGGATGAAATTGAATTTTCCTATTATCATCCGAAACAATAAGTTTTCATAAAAAAAACACAGATCCTTTCAGGGATTTGTGTTTTTTCGTGTCAGCGTTTTTTGTCCAGCTTGCTGAACAGTTTGATTAACGTTGCGAGCTCTTCATCAGAGTAGCAGTCAAACCGTTTAAAAAAGTATTCTGTTTTTTTCTGGTTGAAATGATCGACAATTTTCTCCCCGGCTTCCGTAATATGGATTCTGATAATTCGTCTGTCCTCTTTAGAACGGATGCGGGTGATCCATTCCTTTTCTACTAAAGCGTCGGTCACTGCGGTAATGTGGCTTGCGGAGACCTCAAGAATGGGGGCGAATTCCGTTACTTTTTTAGGTCCTTGTTCACTGAGAATCCGCAAAATGATAAATTCATTCCTGGACAGCTCTTTATCTAGAATTTCATTAACTTCATTTCTGATTTGTTTAAACACTTTTCGAAGCAAAGCTTCCATATCATACATCATTTGTGTCCTTACTTTCAAATCATGAACCTCCAATATGTAGTCAGCGTGGCATTCGTTTAGCTTCCCCTGAAAGCAGAATTATTTTTATTCTGTTTATACATGCTATAATATAATAATACCACGTATGAACAAAGGAGGGCACCCGTATGTCAGAAAAAAAAGAAATCGCCACATTTGCAGGCGGCTGTTTTTGGTGCATGGTGAAGCCGTTTGACGAACAGCCCGGGATTGAAAAGGTGGTGTCCGGCTATACAGGAGGTCATACTGAGAATCCGACTTACGAAGAAGTGTGCAGTGAAACGACCGGACACAGAGAAGCCGTTCAAATCACATTTCAACCTGACATTTATCCGTATGAAAAGCTTGTCGAGCTGTTTTGGCAGCAGATCGACCCGACTGATGCAGGCGGCCAGTTTGCAGACCGCGGAAGTTCATATCGGGCGGCGATATATTACCATAATGATGAACAAAAACAAATCGCTGAAGCCTCAAAAAAACAGCTTGAAGAAAGCGGCATATTTAAAAAGCCGATCGTGACAGACATCTTGAAGGCTGAGCCTTTTTATGAAGCGGAAGGCTATCATCAGCACTTTTATAAGAAAAATCCTGATCACTACGGGCGCTACCGTGTAGGTTCCGGACGTCAAGGCTTTCTTGATGAGCATTGGAGGGACAGATAAGATGGCTTTTAATAAGGAAGAAAAAATCAAATCATTAAACCGCATGCAATATGAAGTCACACAAAATAACGGAACGGAGCCGCCGTTTCAAAATGAATTCTGGGATCACAAAGAAGAGGGGCTGTATGTTGATATCGTATCGGGAAAGCCCTTGTTTACTTCTCTGGATAAATTCGATTCTCATTGCGGCTGGCCCAGTTTTACAAAACCGATTGAGGAAGAAGAGGTTGACGAAAAACTGGACACAAGCCACGGGATGATCCGGACGGAAGTGAGAAGCAAAACAGCTGACTCCCACTTAGGCCACGTATTTAATGACGGTCCGGGGCCAAGCGGTCTCCGTTATTGCATTAACTCTGCGGCACTCCGGTTTATTCCGAAAGACAAGCTGAAGGAAGAGGGCTATGAAGCCTGCCTGCATTTATTTGAAAAATAGAGCTCAGCAATGAGGCCTGCCTATCAGACAGGCCTTTTTTCTATGTTTTTTTTTCTTCATGTAATCGTTCAATAATCTTTACGATTGTGTCTTTTGTGATGAGCGGCGCCTGATCGGATTGATATCTGGGGAGATTGACCTTCCGAAATTCCGGATGTTTGGCGGGTTCCGGCAATATTGCGTAAAGATTGCCCCATTCATATAAAGATTCCGTCTCATGAGGAGAGGTCAGTTCTTCATGAAGCTTCTCACCGGGGCGTTTTCCTACTTCAACAGCGGCGGGGCGAGGCAGTCCGTGCCTGAACGCATATTCTTCAAATCCGTGAAGCAGTTCTTCAAGCCTCAGGGACTCCATTTTAAAAATAAATGTTTCTCCGCCCTTTGTAATCGCCGCAGATTGCAGGGTGAGCGTTGCGGCATCATCAATCGACATAAAAAACCTCGTCATGTTTTTATCCGTAATGGTGAGCGGACCGCCTGCCATCAACTGCTCAAATAAAATAGGAATAACGGAACCGCGTGAACCGAGCACATTGCCGAAGCGGACCGAACAAAACACCGTACCGCGGTTTTGAACATGATGATTTGCCTGATGAAACAGCTTTTCGGACAACAGCTTCGTAGCTCCCATTGTGTTTACCGGGGAAACGGCTTTATCGGTACTGATATTAATCACATGCGTCACCTCTTGCAGCAAAGCGGCTTCTGCGACATTTTGTCCGCCGATAAGGTTGGTTTGAATGGCTTCAAAGGGATTATCCTCACATGTCGGAACCTGCTTCAGCGCAGCTGTGTGAAAGACAATATCAACACCTTTCATCACTTGGTTGACTCTTCTGTAGTCACGAACATCGCCGAGCACAAACGACAGTCTTTGTTCATCCGCGTATTTTTGTTTCATCACATATTGTTTGCTGTCATCTTTGCTGAACACAATGACTTCTTTAGGGGTTAAGAGCAAAAGGCGTTTTACTATTTGGCTTCCGATTGATCCTGTCCCGCCTGTGACGAGAACAGTTTTATCGTGAAAAAACGGTTGTAGCTCTACTGCTTGCTGTTTAGGCATGGCTTATCCTCCAACTCTCGTTTCTCTACCATGCATCATATGTTGAACAATTTCAGCGAGTTAATGAAAGAAACCAATAAATCAAAAATTAGAGAAAAACATTAATCTGATGCGCTTTCATATCGCTTTACCCGATTAATAGACTAGAAATCACAAATAAAACATTGTACTAAATGTTCATTTTAAATATTTGCTCACGTCAATTTTTTCTCTTCATAAATTCTCACATGCGGACAATCTTCACAAAAACTTAACACTGACATTCCTGTATGTATTTTACAATTAAAGTACACTTTCATAAAAGGAGGAAGGAAAATGAATCATTCAAAAACACTTTTGTTAACCGCGGCAGCCGGATTGATGCTCACATGCGGTGCGGTTTCTTCCCAGGCCAAGCATAAGCTGTCTGATCCTTATCATTTTACCGTGAATGCGGCGGCGGAAACGGAACCGGTTGATACAGCAGGTGATGCAGCTGATGATCCTGCGATTTGGCTGGACCCCAAGAATCCTCAGAACAGCAAATTGATCACAACCAATAAAAAATCAGGCTTAGTCGTGTACAGCCTAGAGGGAAAGATGCTTCATTCCTATCCTACCGGGAAGCTGAACAATGTTGATATCCGCTATGATTTTCCGTTGAACGGAAAAAAAGTCGATATTGCGGCGGCATCCAATCGGTCTGAAGGAAAGAATACCATTGAGATTTACGCCATTGACGGGAAAAACGGCACATTACAAAGCATTACGAACCCAGACCGCCCGATTGCGTCAGCAATTGATGAAGTATACGGTTTCAGCTTGTACCACAGTCAAAAAACAGGAAAATATTACGCGATGGTGACAGGGAAAGAAGGCGAATTTGAACAATACGAATTAAATGCTGATAAAAATGGATACATATCCGGCAAAAAGGTAAGGGCGTTTAAAATGAATTCTCAGACAGAAGGGATGGCAGCAGACGATGAATACGGCAGTCTTTATATCGCAGAAGAAGATGAGGCCATCTGGAAGTTCAGCGCTGAGCCGGACGGCGGCAGTAACGGAACGGTTATCGATCGTGCCGACGGCAGGCATTTAACCCCTGATATTGAAGGACTGACGATTTACTACGCTGTTGACGGGAAAGGTTATTTGCTTGCATCAAGCCAGGGTAACAGCAGCTACGCGATTTATGAAAGACAGGGACAGAACAAATATGTTGCGGACTTTCAGATAACAGACGGGCCTGAGACAGACGGCACAAGCGATACAGACGGAATTGACGTTCTGGGTTTCGGGCTGGGACCTGAATATCCGTTCGGCCTTTTTGTCACACAGGACGGAGAAAATATAGATCACGGCCAAAAGGCCAATCAAAATTTTAAAATGGTGCCTTGGGAAAGAATCGCTGATAAAATCGGCTTTCACCCGCAGGTCAATAAACAGGTTGACCCGAGAAAACTGACTGACAGAAGCGGAAAATAAACATGAAAAAAGCAGCTTATCCAAGCTGCTTTTTGATGTGAAGAGCGTTTCATGAGAAAGTCTTGGAACGGATAGCCGCAAGCACAGCCGGAATCTGGTCATACGTGTACGCCGGGACTGTCTCTTGATAATTAAGCGCCGCGGTTTGTTTACGTTCACCCGGGTTTGTCATATAAAAATGGATCTTATCCGCAAAATCCGCAAGCCCGCTGTAAGAAACAAAGGATGAAAACGGGGGCGCGGGAGAAAGGTCTGTCAGCTGAAAGGCCTGACAAGCCGCAATGTCTAAGCTTCTCGTATTTAAACTGATATTTTCGATGCCGCGTCCGTTCTGATTGAGCGCAAACCGATAAGAACGGTGAGGGTTTAAGACCACGTCTGCGCTGTTGTAATATAATGCGGCACGTTCGGGTGCAATCCATTCATCCATTACGAGCACATTTTGCTGCCTGGCGATTTTTTTAGGCAGATGTCTGCGCCATCCCTTACCGATGATACGAAGCGTATACGGAAGCTTCGCCGCTGCTTTCACCAGTTCAACGCGGTTCGGGTACGGGTATCCGATCAGAAGCAGATTTGTGTGAAGAGAAGCTTCAGCAGGTTGTTTCTTAAAAAGCCGCTGATTAACGGGGATCGGGACATAATATACGTGCTGTAAGCCCATTTGCCGGTAAGCATCAAGCGCGTTTTGTTCTATCGTTAAAACGGCATCGGCGAAAGGGGCGATTGTCATGCTCACATCGAAATAAAAAGGATCTTCCGTCATCCATAGATAAACGGGAATCTGTTCTGTCTTCAGCCATTGAAGCCATTCAGACGGAATACGGTCTCCCGTCATCATCAGACTGATGTCTGGTTTGAATGCCCGTATACTGCGGATGGTATCTTCCTCAAACTCAGAAACAGAAAAAAAGCGGACGGAAGATTGTAAAAAGCCTTCCTCGATCCAGCGGTCAAAATACGTGTATATGCCTTTATATCCTGAACGGATATATAAAACGTTCATATGCTGTTACGAAGTGAACGTGACACTTTCAACTTTGTCGACGTCAAGCAATGTTGTAGCAGAGCCTGCCGGTGTAACGGAATTTTCCTGCGTAACAAAAACGATTCCGTGAATTTCGTCAAAGGCAACAAATTGAACCGGGCCGATCATGTCTCCTGAATCCATCACAATGCTGATGACAGTGCCGGGCTGAATTCTTGCAAAAATCCATCTCGCCGCTAATGAAATACCGCTTCCCAATACAGATTGTGCGCTGAGACTGTCTTTCACCGCTGCTTCATCTACTTTTGCATCAATTGCCGCTTCCAATAATTCTTTTACGCTGTTTTTCACGTTATCTCCTCCATCTGTACCGCCAGATAAAGCGCTGTTGTCAAATACAGGGGCTAAAAGAGTTTTCAATAAGTTCTTTTTAAGCTCCAAACGATCTTCGCTCATGCGGACATACACCTCCTTTAACAATTTCAACCTCACGTTTATTCATATTCCTGATTGAAGAGATTGGTATAAGTCGAATGCCGTTTTGCTTGTGTTTTTTTCAATATTTAATCAAACAGCTGAATTTTCGAATCAGGCTTTGTTTGCCTATGCGGTTTGTAAGAGTATGACATACGTTGTATAGATTAAAAAATGAAGGAGAGGAATACTTTGGATTCAGAAGAAACTGTAAAACACGGGGGTTTTGAGGAGGACTTTCAGCTCGTACTGCTTCTTCTTCTTTTGTTATCCCGTCAGCCGTCCGGAGATCATTCAGATTTGCGGCGTCAGCTTGTAATGGCAAAAGAGCTTGGGGTTCCTGTATCACGCGTCAATCTGATTAACGGCAGCACACTGCAAAACGTAATTGTCAAAGAAGTGCTGTCAGATTTGGCCGTTTTTCAAAATCCGCTCAATAATACGAGATCAAACGTCGCGATTTCAAGCATCGTCAGCTGGGGTGCTTTTTAATAACGGATATCAGGCTCTGTCTCTTTCGGAGCCGTTTTTTATGTTTTACAGAAGGGGTGATGGGATGGAAAAGAAGATCTCAATTATCTTAACGAGTTACAACAAACCGGATCTTGTGAAACAGGCGATTGAAAGTGTTTTGCATCAAACCTACAGCAATTGGGAGCTGTTTGTAATGGATGATCATTCAAATGAAGAAACCTCGGCTGCCATCAGTACGTATATAAAAGATCCTCGCATATATTATGACAACAGTTTTATCAATCCTGCCGAACGGCTGAAGTCCACCCGGTATGCCGTTTTGATTAATGATGCGCTTTCACGGGCTAAAGGCGAATACATCACTTATTTGACAGACGACACCGTATTTCATCCGGATAGGCTCAGCCGCATGGCGGAAGCGCTTAATCAATACAGCGAGTTTGATGCCGTCTATTCCAGCCAGAAGGTGATACATGTAAACGGGCGCGGAACAGAACAATTCCACTTCTATCGTTTTGCTGAAGAGGTGCTTGATCAGGCCGCTTTTCTCGTTGATCACTGTTCAGTGATGCACCGGAGATCATTGCTTGAGCGTGTGAAAGAGAAGTTCGGCAGCTTTTGGGACGAAGATGTTATGCATTGGAATCACGGAGACTCTGTTTTTTGGAGCAGGCTCAACACATTTACATCATTTCTGCCGATAAAAGAAGTGTTGGATACGACCTATAAAACACCCCACTCATTTCAAAACACGTATCAATCGCTTCCGTCTGTCCTGATCGACGGATCCTTTGTAAAGGGGACGGATCAGAAAGTATATCAGCTTGACCGAAATAAAAGGAAGCCTGTAAACGAGCGCTGGCATACGTTATATGAAGGGCGAACCGTCGTCATTCCGGATCCGTTTTTATTTCAATATGAGGAAGAGAACTCCGTCAGTATTCCGAATTTTCAGCTCGTCAGGGATCAGTTTCATGTTTATTTTATAGAAGACGGGGAGAAAAGACTGGTTGATCATAGCGCATTTCGCTTTTACCGATTTAAACGGCATGACATCCCGGCTTTAGAGCGGGCCGAAATACAATCGCTTCCGGACGGTCCGCCGATCAGCCGGGGGACATCGGGCTGTATTCAACATCTGCCCGGGAGAATGCTGTTTCGCATTGAACGGGAATTTTATGTTTATTTGAGAGGGGTTCTCCATCCGATCAGTCATGACGTAGCGAAACGCTTTTTTGCGAATCAGAAGGCGATACCCATTTCCTTTCAGCAAATTAAACAATTACCAATTGGAATGCCGTTCTATCCGGTGTACGATGAAATTATGAGAAATCTCAATATAACAAAAGGTTGAGGGATGCAGTTGGATGTGTAAGGAAAAGGAGAGCTTTTATGACCGATCAATTTGATAAAACCGAGAAGCAGTATATAGAGCTTACTTCCGGCATTCAGAGGTTCGAGCATTTCAGTGTATATACGGACCCTTTTTTGCCGCAGATTTTTTCGCATAACTTTGTTCAGCTGCACCGTACATTTCCGTTAGACAAACTGCTGCCGTTTTTTTCGTCCGTTCCGGGCTTGCTTCAAGCCAATTATATTCATGTGAAAGCGGCTCCGGAGCACGCGTTTCCGCTTCTTCTGAAACAAAATCTCGTAAAGCAGGGCTGCGTAGTGGAAGATGAGCTGTTTTTTGCAAGGAAACTGGAAAATGGGGACCTGCAGGCCGGACACCCGCTCACTGCTTGGGGGACGGAAAAAAGCCTCGCCGACGGGTCGTCTATTATGAACATCTATGATGCCCTTTACATTGGCGAGGCGGCGGCCGAACAAAAGCTTGAGCGGAAATATCCTTTGTATAAGGACGGAACGGTTATGCTTGTCGTGTGCTACAGCGACGCCTCGCAAACGATTCCGATCGGCTGCGGAGAGCTTTTCATCAACAAAGCAGATAAAACCGCAAAAATAGAAGAAGTCGCAATTCTGGACCAATTCCAACGAAAAGGCTACGGATCGATATTGATGAATGAGCTGATGGCGGCGGCAAAGCTGAACGGCATGGAAACCGTATACCTTGTGACGTCCGGGATGGACGGTGTAAACCGCTTTTATGAAAAACTCGGCTTCAAAAGATTTCGGCGCGTGCATACAATTTTTCATTATTTTCTTACATAGTTGGGCATTCGCATAAACCAATTGGGAGTTGGCCCGCATACAATGCCGTATATCGTAAGAAGAAAGGATGATTTGCGCATGTACGGATACGGATATGGCTACGGTTGCGGCAGTTTTGGCTATGGTTACGGGCACGGCGGCTGCGGAGGCGGAACCAGCACTTTTGTGCTGATCGTGGTATTGTTTATTTTATTAATCATCGTCGGTGCGGCTTTTATTTGTTAGACTGAAAAAAATCCTATAATGAAAATCAGCCTGCAGAGAACATCACTTTCTGCAGGCTTTTTGTTATTTCCATGCTGAAAAATCAGCTTGAAAAACATTTTAATACATACTACCTTTCTGGAGAAGGGGGCGAAAATGTGAACATAACGATTGAAGAATTACCTGAATCAAAAATTGCTTATTTCCGAAACATCGGAGAGTATGGCGGAAAGCAAAACAAAGAACTGATGGAGGTCATTTAAAAACTGGGCGCAATTGAATGGTCTGCTTTGTCATTCTGTCATTTTAGGAATTCCGCAAGATCATCCGAATCGTACTCCTAAAGAGAAATGCCGCTATGATGTTTGTCTTGTTATCAATCAAGACCATGTGCCTGAACCAGCCCGGATTGGTACATTTTCCGGAGGGAAGTACGCTGTTTTCTTGCTTGATCATACAAAAGAGGCAGTCAGTGGATTTTGGAACACTGTTTTTTCTGAGATCGAAAAAAATAATTTATCAATCAGAGAGCAGCCCATTATCGAAAGGTATACTTTACAAAAGGTGAATCATCATTTGTGTGAAATATTGATTCCCATACGGTAAAGAAGACGGGAATTTTCCGCCTTCTGCTTATACTGATTCAGATCAAAAATGATGGATGATGAGCTGAGCAAAGAATAAAATCAACAATAGGAATAGAATTTCCAGAACGCTCTTCAGGCTGTCGGGACATCTCCGGCAGCCTGTTTTACAGAAAGGTATTTTCTGCAAAAAACTTTCTGAAGGATAAGAATGCGGTTATTCATCTGTTCATACAATGAAGCAAATGGGTTTTCGAGGTGGAAAGATATGGGGAGCTATTTAATCAAACCGGAGCTTGACGGGAATTATCCGTCAGTCAGTCATGGAAAGGGATCATATGTGTATGATCAGGAGGGGAACAAGTATCTTGACGGAGCATCGGGGGCGGTCACTTGCAATATCGGCCACGGCACGGAGGATATTATACAAGCTTTAAAAGAGCAGCTTGACTCCGTTTCGTTTGTGTATCGCTCGCAATTCACCAGTACTCCGGCAGAAGAACTCGCTTTATTTCTGGCGGATCATCTGCCGGGCGGGCTGAATTGGTCATTTTTTGTAAACAGCGGATCAGAGGCAGTCGAAACAGCGATGAAAATGGCCGTTCAATATTGGCAGGAAAAAGGGCAATACCAAAAATCCGTCTTTCTATCAAGATGGGGCAGTTACCACGGCATTACTTTGGGAGCGCTTTCATTATCGGGGTTCTACGAACGGAGATACCGCTTCACCCAGTTGCTCGAACGGTTTCCTGCCGTTTCAGCGCCTAATATGTATCGTTCAGAGCTGCAGGGAGAGGAATTTGTGAAAGCTGCGGCGGCTGAACTGGAAACGGCTGTTCAGCGGATCGGTCCCTCATTTATCGCGGGATTTGTCGCAGAACCGATTGTCGGAGCAGCCGGGGCGGCCATCACTCCGCCGGCAGGTTATTATGAAGCGCTTGAGGATGTCTGCCGCCGGCACGGTATTTTGTTTATCGCGGATGAAGTCATGACGGGGCTCGGGAGAACAGGGCGGATGCTTGCTTCTGAGCATTGGAGGATCGCACCTGATATCGCGGTGCTCGGAAAAGGGTTAGGCGCCGGTTACGCTCCGATAGCGGCAGCCGTTGCGTCTGATGACATCATTGAAACGATCAAGCGGGGCTCCGGGGTCATTATGAGCGGACATACGTACAGTGCCAACCCATACTGTGCTAGAGCGGCGCTTGAAGTGCTTCGCTATGTTAAGAAACACGAGCTGCTTCGGCAGTCAGAGGAGAAAGGCGTAATGCTGAAGCGGAAATTAGAAGAAATCAAAGAGCGCAGCGGGGTGATTGGGGATGTCCGCGGTAAAGGCCTCCTGATCGGGGTTGAATTCGTTAAGGATAAAACGACGAAGGACGTTTTTTCGAAAAAACAGGCCTTCACCGAAAAAATCATTAAAGCGGCAAAAAAACGGGGCCTGCTTATTTACCCTGCAAAGCCCGGTATTGACAGCGGAGAAGGAGACGCCGTCATCATCGCCCCGCCGTTCACGATTTCATATGCCGAGCTGGATGAGCTGTCAGATCTATTTTCCCAGGCAGCAGAAGAAGTTGAAAAAATGATGAAGAAGGATTGAGCTGATATGTCTATTTTTCATAAAAAAATCGATATTCATGAAGCAATTGCCGATGTCAAGGACGAATCTGTCATCATGTTCGGCGGTTTTGGGGGAGTGGGTTCACCTCCGTCATTAATCGAAGCGATTTTGGAAAGCGGCGTTAAAGAGCTGACCGTCATCTGCAATGATGCCGGATTTCCGGAAATCGGCATCGGCCCGCTTATCGTTCATAAGCGGGTAAAAAGGCTGATCGCTTCCCATATCGGCTCAAATCCTGTCGCGGGCAGACAAATGACTGACGGAGCGCTTGAGGTGGAATTTTCGCCGCAAGGGACGCTTGCTGAACGGATTCGCGCAGGCGGAGCGGGGCTAGGCGGTATATTAACTGATATCGGCATTGATAACGCAACCGTTTGTGAAAACAAAGAAACCGTAACGATTGACGGAAAGTCCTATTTAGTTGAAAAAGCGCTGACGGCTGATTTCGCTTTTGTGTCCGCACATACTGCTGATGAATTCGGGAATCTGACGTTTGACAAAACGGCGCGCAACATGAACCCTCTGATGGCTGCGGCGGCCGAAAGAACATTTGCTGAGGCGGCAGAGATTGTGCCTGCCGGCGAACTTGACAGCGAGCATATTGTAACGCCGGGCGTTTTCGTGGAGGGTGTCGTGCAAAGTGAAGGAGTGAAGTGGAAATGGGCTTGGGAATAGCGGAAAGAGAGAGTATCGCGAGGCGGGCCGCCAGTGAAGTTACCTCAGGTATGATTGTCAACCTGGGGATCGGCATTCCTTCTTTAGTGCCGAACTTTCTGCCGGCCGGCATGGAGGTAATGCTGCAGGCGGAAAACGGCGTCCTCGGGATCGGCGGCAGTCCGGAGCGCGGAGAGGAGGATGAGCTTTTATGCAATGCGGCCGGATTTCCTGTCAGTACAGTTAAGGGAGCTTCCTATTTTGATTCAGCTCTGTCTTTTGCCATGATCAGAAAAGGGCTGATAGATATTACCATTTTAGGCGCGCTCCAAGTCAGCAGGACAGGTGATCTCGCCAATTGGCTCGTGCCGGGAAAAAAAGTGCCTGGAATGGGCGGGGCGATGGAGCTTGCCCAAGGCGCGAAAAAAGTAGTTGTCGTCATGAGCCACACCGATCAGAAAGGACGGCCGAAGCTGGTCGAAAGCTGTTCATTGCCGCTTACAGCAGCGGGCTGTGCAGATCTCATCATTACAGAGAAAGCCGTCATCAGCATAGATGATGGGGCTTTTGTTCTTGAGGAACTGCTGAATGGCACGACCATAGACGATGTCATTCAAACAACGGATGCCGAGATCAGATTGGGAGAATGTTTTCTTAAAAGGGGGCATGTCCATGGATCAATTAGAAAAGAAAGTCACTGAGTGGGCGGAAGAAAACACAGCAAAAGCGGTAAGCTTGCTGAAACGGCTGATCGGGGAAAAAAGCACGTTCGGCCATGAATTTAACGCACAGGCAGTCGTTTTAGAAAAACTGAGACAGTTTGACATGGATATTGATGTATGGGAGCCGAGTGTCAAACATTTGAAAGAGCATCCTTATTTTGTATCGGAACGCGAAGACTTCCATGAAAGCCCGAATATCACAGCCGTAAAGAAAGGGGCCGGGGGCGGAAGATCACTGATACTGAACGGACATATTGATGTTGTCCCGGAAGGAAATCCCGCCGCATGGACGTATGAACCGTTTACCGCTGTTGAAAAGGACGGCAAAGTTTACGGCCGCGGTTCAACGGATATGAAAGGCGGCAATACAGCCCTCTTGTTTGCGTTAGAAGCGCTTGAAGCCTGCGGGATTACGTTAAAAGGAGATGTCCTGTTTCAAAGTGTCGTAGATGAAGAGTGCGGCGGCGCGGGAACGCTGTCGGCTGTTATGAGGGGCTACAAGGCTGACGGGGCGCTTATTCCCGAACCGACTAATTTAAAGCTGTTTGTTAAGCAGCAAGGGTCTATGTGGTTCCGCATTACGGTAAGGGGATTGTCCGCACACGGCGGCACCCGCTATGAAGGGGTGAGCGCAATTGAAAAAAGCCTGCATGTCATCACAGCCCTTAAAGAGCTTGAACACGTCCGCAACGCCCGTATCACAGACCCGCTTTATCGGGACGTTCCGATCCCGGTTCCCATTAATATCGGCACCGTCCAAGGGGGAACGTGGCCATCATCGGTAGCTGACCGTGTGGTGATAGAAGGCAGGTGCGGAATAGCTCCGGATGAAACGCCCGAAGCAGTAAAAGAAGAGCTGGCAAGCTGGCTGAAAGATTTGGAGTACCGGGATGAATGGTTTAAACACCACCCCGCGGAAATAGAATGGTTTGGGGCTCAGTGGCTTCCGAATGATCTCCCGGATGAGCATCCGCTGATTTCCGCTCTGGAATCTTCTTTTGAGAAAATGAAAGGGGCAAAACCGGTTCGTGAAGCGTCCCCGTGGGGAACGGACGGAGGGCTTTTGCAGCACGCAGGACAGACGCCGGTCATCGTCTTCGGGCCGGGAGAAGTCAAGGCGGCGCATCAGGCGAATGAATACATTGAAATCCGGGCGTTAATCGATGCCGTCAAAATCATTTCTCTTTTTATCATGGAATGGTGCGGGGTGGCAGATGGGGGTGACGGAGCTGATAAAGGAACTGAGGGCTGAAAAGGGAGCGGCCGAGATTGATGCAGACCGTTTCAATGAGCGGCTCAGAGTCATTCATTATGACGGACAGATCACGGCGCTTATTCCGGCCGTTTTGGCAGAAGCAAAGCAAGAAGGAGCCCAAAAGGTAATTTTCTTTGCCAAGCGCGGCGATGAGCCGGAATTTGTCAAGCATCTTTTTATTGTTGAGGGTGTCATAGACGGGTATTACAACGGGCATGAGGCTGTTGTGATGGTGCGCTATTTAGCAGAGGAACGGAGACGGTCAGATTCATATGTATCAGAAGATTCGACTGTTGACCGTTTACATGAGACACCGCGGCGGGGACTGACTCAGACAGAAAGCGCGCTGATGTTCAGAAAAGCGGACGAAGATGATGCAGACCGTTTAACGCACTTATATAAACATGTTTTTCTTACCTATCCGACTCCTGTCTTTAATCCCCTTTATATTAAAAAAACAATGAGAGAAAACACCATCTATTATGCCGCATTCGATCAGGATCGTCTCATTGGGGCGGCAAGCGCAGATATCAATCCGGTATTGGGGCACGCTGAAATGACCGATTGCGCGGTTCTGTCAGATTACAGGGGGAACTCCGTAACGGCACACTTGTTTAAAGCGTTGGAGCAGGAACTCGCGGACCGGGGAATCATCCATCTTTTTTCCTTGGCCCGTGCAGCGTCTTACGGGATGAATACCGTTTTGTATCATGCCGGATACGGCTACAGAGGCAGGCTTTTGAACAACTGCCGCATTTCAGAAGGGCTCGAAAATATGAATATATGGTGCAAGACTTTACGTTTGGCCATTCATAAGGAGGAATTCGTTTGACAAACAAATGGTTTCAGCCGAAGCGTCATTGGAAGGAGATTGAATTGTGGAAAGATGTGCCGGAAGACAAGTGGAATGATTGGCTGTGGCAGCTCACCCATACTGTAAGAACCGTTGATGACCTGAAAAAAGTCATTCATTTGACCGAAGAGGAAGAAGAAGGCGTCAGGATGTCTGTAAAAACCATTCCCCTGAATATTACGCCTTATTATGCCTCTTTAATGGATCCCGATAACCCGAGATGTCCGATCCGCATGCAGTCCGTGCCGCTGTCAGAAGAAATGCACAAAACGAAATATGACCTTGAAGATCCGCTGTTTGAAGATGAAGATTCACCGGTTCCCGGTCTTACGCACCGCTATCCCGACCGCGTTCTTTTTCTGGTGACAAATCAATGCTCGATGTATTGCCGATATTGCACAAGAAGGCGTTTTTCCGGACAGATCGGAATGGGGGTGCCGAAAAAACAGCTTGATGCGGCAATCGCTTACATCCGGGAAACGCCGGAAATCCGTGACTGCCTGATTTCCGGCGGAGACGGGCTTTTAATCAACGATCAGATTCTGGAATATATTTTGAAAAACCTGCGTGACATTCCCCATCTTGAAATTATCCGGATCGGAACGAGAGCGCCCGTTGTATTTCCGCAGCGGATAACGGATAACCTTTGTGAGATTTTGAAAAAATATCATCCGGTCTGGCTGAACACTCATTTTAATACGAGCATCGAACTGACGGAAGAATCGGTTGCGGCGTGTGAAAAGCTCGTTAACGCAGGTGTTCCGGTCGGTAACCAGGCCGTTATTTTAGCAGGCATTAACGATTCGGTGCCGATTATGAAAAAACTCATGCATGATTTAGTGAAAATCCGTGTGCGTCCGTATTATATTTATCAATGTGATTTGTCAGAGGGAATCGGCCATTTCAGAGCGCCTGTGTCAAAAGGGCTGGAAATCATTGAAGGACTGAGGGGCCACACAACGGGCTTTGCCGTGCCGACCTTTGTCGTCGACGCCCCGGGCGGAGGCGGTAAAATCGCCCTGCAGCCGAACTACTTGCTCTCCCAAAGTCCGGAGAAAGTTGTGATCAGAAACTTCGAAGGGGTGATTACATCTTATCCCGAGCCGGAAAACTATATCCCGAATCAAGCCGACGACTATTTTGAATCTGTTTTTCCGGGAACGATGGCCAAACACGAGCCGGTCGGACTGAGCGCCATTTTCGCGGACAAAGAGGTTTCGTTCACACCGGAAAATGTATCGAGGATCGACAGGAGGAAAACGTTTACATCAAACCCTGATCATGAAACGCTGAAAGACCGCAGGGAAAAGAGAGATGAATTGAAAGAAAAGAAATTTATTGCACAGCAAAAGAAAGAGCAAAAAGCAGGATCGGAAGTCGGAGGTGAGTCGCCGTGAAGCCATGCGAGTGGTGCGGCAATCAGAAGGCATCAGCTTGTCAGGCGGCTGTGTACTGGGAGCTTCCTGACGGTACGAGGGCCATAGAAATTACAGAAACACCCGCATTCGCCTGTTCCTCCTGCGGCATGACTTATCAGGAGGAAGCGGTCATAGCGGAAATCGAAAATCAGCTTTTTTTAGTCAATGCAAAAAAATTACCGGAAACACTCACATATCAAGAGCTGATGGAGACAGAACGGATCTTGAAACGGAATTATTTTGACTTCTCCTAGTCTTCTTTTGTTGTAATTTCACACTTGAATTGTATAATAGTACAACAAAAGACAGTCATCAGGAGGGGAAACCCATGAAATCCTTTTATCACTATTTGATGAAATACAGGCATCCCAAGCCGCAGGACGCAATCAGCCAGTTTGCGAATCAGGCATACGAAGATCACGGCTTTCCGAAAACGTCAAGCGATTATCACGAGCTCAGTTCTTATTTAGAACTGAGCGCCGACTATTTAGAAACGATGGCGACATTTGATGAAGCTTGGGAAAAATATGAGACCGAGGTGCATCACGCCTGACGAAAAACCGCACATTGTGCGGTTTTTTTCTGTTGCAAATATGCAGCCTGAATTGAATCTCCATACACCTTCGATGATGTGTTTCACGGCAAATCTTGAACATCACGGCGGTGATATTGTCAACATGCCTTCGGGCCGGGTATTTACCTTTGCGTCATAGAGAAAAAAACAAAGACTCATAAAAAATAGAAGCTTTTTGTCTCAGCATTGTTACTGCTCATTCGATCGAGAGCGGAATGTCATCGGACGCTTCTGTTACGGTAAGCGAAAAAACGCACAAGCATGTTGCGCTTTTTGACATTTTGAACAGGTTCAGAAATAGATATTTCCTGTGGTTTTCATGCCCATGCGAAATGATGGCGGCCGGCATACGATAGCGTATGACAGTCCGCGGCAAGGGGGAGACAGCATGAAGCCAGATAAACCGAAATTTCAAGTGGGAGACATCGTGGTCGTCGTGATGTACGGAACCGTCGGCACCATTACGAAGGTTCATCAAATTGATAAACATTATCTTTACGAAGTCAATCATAATGAAGTGCTTTATTTTGAATCGTCCATCCAGCTTTATAAAGATTATGAGGGCGTGATCGTCGATATGGAAAAATTGGATATTGAATATGAATTTCTGATCGGCGACGTAGTATATGTAAAGGACTACGGAAAGGAATTATTCCGTGTCATCGGCCACAGAACTGAAATATGGAGATATTTAGAGGATGGCTGGGAGGATATTATTTATGAGCTGACTCGGCTGAAAGACGGAGAGTGGCTTGAAACGGAGGAAGAGGATCTCACGCTGGTTCTGAGAAAATATGAAATGGATCAGTTTGTACATCAGCTGCTGTTTGTCCACTATGTTGGGGAAGCATCTCATGAGATCGGCGAGGATACCGTCGCGTCTGCTCTTCTTCAGTTTGAAGGCGATGCTGATGATCCCGATGCCCTGCATGTGCTGGCGGTATCGATTGTAGATGAGCTGCTTGATATTTATAACGATTATAAGATTCTTTATCATTTGTTCGGTGACGAAGAATATAAAGATATGATGAATTTTGTGCTGGAAAGCCTGCGGGAGCATTTCAGCTAGCCGGCAAAAAAACGGACGGTGACATATAAAAACCAGGGCAGACAGCCGGCAAAGATTACAAACGACATTCCTTTCAGCACTTTTTCCAATACGATATCAAATCCATCTCCGTCCAATAAAGCCATCATTTTCGTCATCATCTTTTCTCCCTCCGGGGCTTGTTTTTTAAAAGTATATGAGCGGACAAAACGTTTAGAACTTTCGGGTATAATTTGAACGGTTTTTTCATAAAACATAAAAAAGGAGGCGGTGTTTGCATGAAAGAAATAGATCTTGTGATTGACACAGAAGAAATAGCTGATTATTTTTACAGTCAGCTTGCTATGCGCGGGTACATACCGAGTGAAGAGGAAATCTTCGAAATAGCCGACATCACCTTTGATTATTTATTAGAAAAATGTATGATAGACGAAGAGCTTGATGAAGACTGAAACTGCGGAACCGAAGTGAAAAAGCTTCGGTTTTTTCAATCAGCTCGGGAGAATGAAACATGGGGGGAAAACGTTGTACAAGCCAGCAAGTCTTTTCGCATTGTTTATTCTGCTCGCAGCAGCGATCCGGATAGAAGCCGTCCAGGTTTTTGATGAGCGTCTCATAGAAGCGGCTGTCAGGATCAGGGCTCCCTGGCTGAATGAATTGATGTTATGGATAACGGAGCTCGGCACGACCGCGGTGCTTTTGCCGCTTCTTCTTTTGACAGGCGCGGCTCTGTATATGTACAAAAAAACGCCGGATGTTGTTTTTTTGCCGCTTCTCTTTCTCATTGAACGGATTGTAAACATAAAAATAAAAGAATTGATTGAAAGAGCCAGACCCGCTTTTGAACCGCTCGTCCATGAAACCTCATACAGTTTTCCGAGCGGCCACTCCATGAATTCGGCAGTGATGTATCCCGTCATCGCTTACTTTTTGATCAAGCATGTTCCGTTTTTCACGAAAAGAAAACGGGCCGTCACCGTTTTTACCGGGGTTCTCGTCATTCTGATCGGATTCAGCAGAATTTATTTGGGCGCGCATTTTCCGACGGATGTGCTTGCCGGATTCAGTCTCGGACTTTGCCTCGTTTCGCTTTTTGCGCTCTTTGACGAAAAGTATCATCCGTTTCGACAAAAATAGAGACAGGAGAAATGAGAAAAAACGCTAATACTATTAAGAAATAAGAGGGAGGGATCTTGATGCTGTTATCGCTGCCCGTGTTTAAAAAAAAGACTTGCGCCTATGATGTGACGATTTTTCAAACACCCCGCTACGGCGAGAAAAAGGGATACAGGGTCGTCTATCGGACAGAGCTGGCCGCTGACAATCATCAAGACGCACTGGAAAGGGCATTTTCTGTTTTTAATGTGCCTGATACGGTCCCAAACGACTATCAAGCCAGATTCATAGCGACCGGAGATGTCATACTCATAGACGAAGGAAGAAAAGGAAAGACCTATTACAGGCTTAACCCTGCGGGATGGAGCAAAATTAACCGGTTGCTCGTCCAGCCGAGGTAAGACGGGGCCGGCTGAATCTTCAGCCGGCTTCCGTATTGTCTGGGAAAGACAGTGTTAAGGCTTCCGTTTAGCGGCGGAATGCTCTTTTCCATGCGCTTCATCAGCTGCAATGACGTCTGAAACGGGCACGTGATTGTTCTTTTTCTGGCCGGTCACCCGGTTGCGCTGTTTTTTGCCCATTATGTTCACTCCTTTTTCTTTAGGCTTGTCATCCCGCATATTCTGCCCAAGATCGCCCTGATCATGCTGATGATTGTCTCTTACCGTTATTCAGTGTACAATGGGTGGGAGTTTGAATAGGCAGGAGGAAAAGGAAATGAGTGTACATATAAACGCAGAAAAAGGCCAAATTGCGGATACAGTGCTTTTGCCGGGAGATCCGCTCCGAGCGAAATTTATTGCGGAAACTTATCTTGAAAATGTGGAATGCTATAATGAAGTCAGAGGAATGTACGGATTTACGGGTACATATAACGGCAAAAAAGTATCAGTCCAAGGCACCGGCATGGGTGTTCCGTCTATCTCTATTTATGTGAATGAACTGATTCAAAGCTATGATGTTCAAAACTTAATCAGAGTCGGCTCATGCGGAGCCATCCGTAATGACGTGAAGGTGCGTGACGTGATTTTGGCTATGACGTCTTCAACGGATTCACAGATGAACCGTGTCGCCTTCGGCAGTGTAGATTATGCTCCTTGCGCAGACTTCGAACTGCTTCATAAAGCGTACCAGGAAGCGCAAAAAAACAATCTTCCCGTAGCGGTCGGAAGCGTATTCACCGCCGATCAGTTTTACAATGAAGACTCCCAAATCGAAAAGCTTGCCAGATACGGCGTTCTCGGCGTAGAGATGGAAACGACTGCTTTATATACGCTTGCCGCTAAATACGGCAAAAAAGCGCTGTCTATCCTGACTGTAAGCGATCACGTATTAACGGGAGAAGAAACAACGGCAGAAGAGCGTCAAACGACTTTTCATGATATGATTAAACTGGCGCTGCATACTGTATCGTAAACTTGAGATGAGGGTTATGCTGATTAAAGCAGCCCTCTTCTTTATGCATCGCCCTGATTCAAAAAAAGAAAGGTAAGTGTAAAATGAAGAAATCCACTAAATGGTTTTCGCTCGCTGCCGCTCTCAGCGTAACCGCAATCGTGGGAACCGGCTGCAGCATTTCAGGCGGCGACAGCCACAAGGACACAAAAACAGCAGCTGAAACAAAACAATCAGATGACACATCAAGCAAAAAAACAACGAAGGCAGAAAACAGCGATTTTGTATTGGAGAGCAAATATTTTAATGATATTAAAGAAGTGAACGGGCTTGAGACCATTCAAAACCCGACAAATACACTTGCGCTCGTGAATAAGACATACACGCTGCCGGGAGATTATAAACCGAATGATCTCGTGATCCCGAAAGTCGAATTTTCTTTTACTGAGAAAATCGAGAAACGATATATCCGCAAACCTGCCGCCGATGCTTTGGCGGAACTATTCAGCGCCGGGAAAAAAGAAGGTTATGACCTGGTTGCCGTTTCAGGATACCGCTCTTATGACAGACAGAAAGTTATTTTCGATAATGAAGTCAGTCTGAAAGGTGAAAAAAAGGCGAAAGAAGCCGTCGCATATCCGGGGCAAAGCGAACACCAGACGGGGCTTGCCATGGACATTTCCAGCAAAAGCAACGGATATGAGCTGAATGAAGCGTTCGGAAACACGGCGGACGGCAAATGGGTGAAAGACCATGCGTATGAATACGGCTTTATCATCCGCTATCCTAAAGGCAAAGAAAATGTCACAAAGTATGAGTATGAACCATGGCATTTACGCTATGTAGGCAAAAAAGCGGCAAAAGCCATCCATGACCATCAATTAACACTTGAAGAATATTTTAATGAAGTAAAGAAAGTGTAATAAGAAGAAGCCCGCTTGAAAAATAGAAAGCGGGCTTTCTTTATTACCAGAAGAGTAAACCTCCAAGCGCAAATCCGGTAATTAAACCAAGGCCGATACCGTAGGCTGCTCCCCAGCCTCCCCAGCCTCCCCAATAGCCGAACCCGTATCCTCTGTGACGGCCGCCGACAGGGGCGATATACACTTTGCTGTTAGTCACCCGTACGATTCTTCCGACGTGGACTCTGCCGTTTCGTTCTGTAATTCTTGCTACTTTTCCCTGGTGCTGCCGGCAAAGATGATAATAGTTTTGCATCTTTTCTCCTCCTATCCAACCTATCTTTCTATGTCAGCTTATGATAGAGTGCGGTAAAAAGGTTGGACGAAAACAGGAGGACAATCGCCGTTTTACTTGTAAGCGACAAAAGCGCAGTGTCCCATATATTCACGGTACGTCTGCATAAGCTCGTAATGAGCCGTCAGCGTATCGTAGTGAACCGGCTGAATAACGGGCGATAAATCCATTTCTGTAGTCGGCTCCTGCGCATTGTTTTCAAAGACAGCGGGAATGAAATCCGCTTTCTGAAAGCCTTGCTGAAGCAATCTCTGTTTCCATGCCGTTTCATCCTGCAATACGGTAAAACCGTAGAAGTCTTTTATCTGCGTGATGGCGTTTTCCGGCATGGGCTTTTGTAAAGCAGCTTCAATGCCGATCAGCATACCCCCGGGTTTAAGGACCCGCAGGATTTCAGACAGCGATGAATCAAGATTTGAAAAGGTGAGAACTGATTCGGAAAGAACGGCGGAAAAATGATTTTCAGCAAACGGGAGCCGCTCAAGCTCCGCCAAATAGCCCGGAATGGTTAAGCCTTCAGCGGCAAATCGTTTTGCTGCTTTTTCAAGCATAAGGGGATCCTTATCAACACAGGTGACGGGGTACAGCAGGTGGCCGAGATAAGCGGCCGTCTGTCCCGTTCCGCAGCCGGCGTCAAGAATCGGTTCGCCAGGAGGAGGAGCCGCTTTTGTGAGAACGGCTTTGGAAAAAGCGAGCCCGCCGGGGTGAGCCCCTCCGACTCCGAATAAGGACAGCATTTCTAAATATTTGCTCAAAGGCCGAATCCTCCTTTTTCCTCAGCATATGTTGAGAGAAAAGCATAGGTTTGGGTAAACGGGAAAGAAGGGCGCCTCACGTTTGAAGTTGACGAATGAGCGTTCGTCTATGATAATAATGTAAGAATAAAAAGGTGGTGTTTTCTTGAAGCGGCAATTTAAACTGTTTTTTATTATATTGATCACCGCGGTCGCAGCCTCGGCGCTTACGCTGTTTATCACGGGCAATACGACCATTTTCGGACAAGGCTCGGCTGCTTTGACGAACAGCAAATTTGAGAAATTCAATAAAGCCTACGAGCAGATTAAAAGTGATTACTATCAAAAAACAGATGACAGCAAATTAGTAGACGGAGCGATAAAAGGCATGATCAGTTCCCTGGATGATCCATATTCTTCTTATATGGACCCGCAGGAAGGAAAGTCTTTTGAAGAAACCATTTCCGCTTCGTTTGAAGGCATCGGCGCACAAGTGGAAGAAAAGGACGGCAGCATCCTGATCGTATCGCCGATTAAAGGGTCACCCGCGGAAAAAGCGGGGGTTAAACCGAATGACCAGATCTTGAAGGTCAACGGCAAAAGCGTTAAAGGCCTTAATGTAAACGAAGCCGTCGCATTAATCCGCGGCAAAAAGGGAACAAACGTCAAGCTTGTGCTGCACAGAGCGGGTGTCGGCGATCTGAACCTGTCGATCAAACGTGACACCATTCCGGTTGAAACGGTGTACTCTGAAATGAAAAAAGGAGACATCGGCGAAATCCAAATCACATCCTTCTCCGAATCGACGGCAAAAGAGCTGAATTCAGCCATTGACAGCCTCGAAAAACAAGGAGCGAAAGGATACATTCTCGATTTAAGGGGCAACCCGGGCGGACTGATGGATGAAGCCATCAAAATGAGCAACATGTTTATCGATAAAGGGAAAAATATCATGCAGGTCGAATACAAAGACGGCACGAAAGAGGTCATGAAAGCGACGAAAGAGCGCAAAGTGACAAAACCGACAGTCGTCCTCGTCAATGACGGCACCGCGAGCGCCGCGGAAATCATGTCGGCTGCGCTGCATGAATCATCGGGCATTCCGCTGATCGGCGAGAAAACGTTCGGAAAAGGAACCGTGCAGACGGCAAAAGATTACAGCGACGGTTCTACCGTTAAACTGACAATCGCTAAATGGCTGACAGCGGACGGAGAGTGGATTCATAAAAGAGGCATCAAACCGCAATATCAGGTTAAGCTTCCTGAATATGCGAACCTGCCGTATTTAGATGCGAAAAAAACATACAAATACGGGGATTCCGGAACCACCGTCACCAATGCGCAAAAAATGCTGAAAGCGCTGGGGTACAGCGTGAAAGTAAACGGCACGTATGATAAAGCATTTGAACAAGCCGTTAAACAATTCCAAGCAAAAGAGAAACTGAAACAAACAGGCATTATAACGGGTGACACAACGGCAAAATTGATGACGGATCTGCAAAAACAGCTTGCGGACAACGATACACAAATGAAAAAAGCCGTTGAAACATTAAATAAGAATATGAAATAGTAAAAAACACCCAATGCGCCGCTCGCGCATTGGGTGTTTTTTGTTTGCGAAAAGCCCGTCTTATGTCGTTTCCTGTTCAAAAAGGTGGCTGTTCGCCTGAATGAAAAACTGTGATTGCTCATAGTGATAGGTGACTTTTGAGAAGTCAAACGGCTGGCCGTTGGTTAAATGAAAAATCGTTTCAACACAAAGCTTAGGCGCTCCTGTAAATAGACCTAAGTACTCCGCTTCTTCCTCATTTAACATCCCCGCGTACAGATATAAATCTGAAAAACCGCGCTTTAACCCGAGACCTTCTCGAATATAATCAAATATTGATTCTGCCACGATCTCTTTATTCAAATACGTAATAATCGATTTGTTGTAAAATGACTCTTCGATACACAATGTCAGCCCGTCAATATATCGGATTCGCTTGACATAATACACGTCGCCGTCAGGCGGCATATTCAGATTTTGGGCAGCCTCAGGCGTGGGTTTTCTCACTTCCAGCGCTAATAATTTGGAAGTGACATTAAAATCTTCAAGTGATTCTTTAAATCCCTGATTAGAAAGCAGACTGATATACCCTTTTCTTTTATTCCGTCTGACAAAAATGCCGCTTCCCCTCACTTGAAACACAATCCCCTTTTTTTCTAATAAATCTAAGGACTTGGTGATCGTGCTTTTGCTCACGTTAAACCGGCTCATTAAGGTTTGCAGCACAGGCAGTTTATCCCCTTGCTGCAGCTGATGTTCTTCTATGTATTTTTCAATATCTATCGCGATTTGCTGGTATTTTAACATATACATTCCTCATTCATTTATTGTCCCGCTTCTTTCAGAATTATAGCATAATCGTTTTTAAAAGCCATTTCGTAAATTATCTATAATTGTTTATGTATTGATAAATTATACCGGTACAATTATAATGTAAACGTATAATATGAAAATAAAGGCAGGCATTCTTCTGCACTTGCGAAGCGGATGCTTGAAGCGGCTGCAGTGCATTTATTCGGCATGCAAGCGGCAGTCAAATAAAGGAGGATATAAACGATGGGGACATTGCCAAAAGATTTTTTATGGGGAGGCGCTCTGGCCGCCCACCAATTTGAAGGGGGATGGAATAAAGGCGGCAAGGGGCCGAGTGTAGTGGACGTCATGACGGCAGGCGCGCATGGTGTGCCCCGGAAAATAACAGATACAATTGAAGAGCGGGAATTTTATCCGAATCATGAAGCGATCGATTTTTATCATCGTTATAAAGAGGACATCGCATTATTCAGCGAGCTGGGTCTGAAATGTTTAAGAACGTCCATCGGCTGGAGCAGAATTTTTCCTAAAGGTGATGAAGCCGAGCCCAATGAGGAAGGATTGGCTTTTTACGACCGGGTGTTTGATGAATTGCTGAAACATGGGATTGAACCGGTAATCACGTTGTCACATTTTGAGATGCCGCTGCATTTGGCGAGAGAATACGGCGGTTTCAGAAACAGAAAAACAGTCGGATTTTTTGTAAAATTCGCTGAAGTGTGTTTTGAACGCTATAAACATAAGGTGAAGTATTGGATGACGTTTAACGAAATCAATAATAAGATGGATGTGAATAATCCGATCTTTTTATGGACGAACTCGGGCGTCGCCGTCAAAGAAAACGAAAACGCAAAAGAAGTCATGTATCAGGCCGGCCATCACGAACTGCTGGCAAGCGCATTGGCTGTTTCGAAGGGAAGAGACATCAATCCTGAGTTCAGGATCGGCGCGATGGTATCACATGTCCCGATTTACCCGTACTCATCTCACCCCGATGATGTGATGCTGGCTGAAGAAACGATGAGACAGCGTTTTTTCTTCCCGGACGTGCAGGTTCGCGGATATTATCCAAGCTATGCGTTAAAAGAGTTTGAAAGAGAAGGCTATCAGATACACTTTGAAGACGGTGATGAAGAGATTTTGAAAAACGGCCGAGTGGACTACCTCGGATTCAGCTATTACATGTCTACAACTGTAAAAAGTGATGTATCAAACGATAATACCGGGGATGTCGTAAACGGAGGATTGCCAAACGGCGTGGAAAATCCTTATATTACAGCGAGTGATTGGGGCTGGGCGATTGACCCGACCGGTTTACGGTACACATTAAACCGCTTATACGACCGCTACCAGATTCCATTATTTATCGTGGAAAACGGATTCGGCGCCATCGACACATTAGAAGAGGACGGTTCAATTCATGACACTTCAAGAATTGAATATTTATCGTCACATATAAAAGCTTTGAAAAAAGCAATCACATATGATGGTGTGGATGTAATGGGCTATACACCATGGGGAATTATTGATATCGTGTCATTTACAACCGGAGAAATGAAAAAACGCTACGGCATGATTTATGTTGATCGGGATAATGAAGGCAACGGTTCAATGAGGCGGCTTAAGAAAGACTCATTTGAATGGTATAAAAAAGTGATTGAAACAAACGGCTCATATGTATCCTAAAGGTGTAAAAAGGGAAGGCTTCACCGTTGTGTGAAGCCGGCTTTTTATCAGTAATTTTGAAAGCGTATTCATTCAAGCGGGAAGGAGGTGAGTGTCCGGCTTTTCATTTAGAATCGCTTATAAAAATAAGGAAAGGGATGGTGGTTCATGTTTTTTAAAAAAGGTCTGCACATGACGCTGGTTTTTCTTATGTTTTTCTTTTTCATATCAAGCAGCATGGAAACCGAAGTGTATGCGGCTGATCGGAAGGCTTCAGACAAAAACAAAGTAAGGGTGTGGTTCAGTTCTGAAAAAGACCCGGCTTCCCGTACGTGGTATGACGGGCCGCTAGAAGTGAAATACGCCTTAGACGAACAAACACCGCTTGCATTGACAAAAAAGAAGGCTTCTGACTCCGCCGCTGTGTATATTGATCCGTCGCGCCGCTATCAAAGTGTGTTAGGCATAGGATCGTCCCTGGAAGAATCCACAATCCATAATTTATCAAAAATGACACCCGCAAAAAGAAAAGAAGTGCTGAAAAAACTGGTTGATCCCAAAGATGGTATCGGAATGGACGTTATGCGCATAACGATCGGGACATCTGATTTTACGGCACAGGAGTTTTATACGTATGATGATATGCCTGAAGGCCAAATAGATCCTAAGCTCCGTCATTTCTCGATCCAAAAGGATATTGATTTACACATTACAGCAACCATCAAGGAAGCGCTGGCGATAAATCCGGAACTGAAAATCATTGCCTCACCGTGGAGTCCGCCGGCTTGGATGAAAACGAATGAAAACCTCAAGCGGGGAAAGCTGAAAGATAAATATATCGGCGCACTGGCCGTTTACTTCCGCAAATTTATTGAGGCGTACGAAAAGCAAGGAATTCCGATTTATGCCATGACCCTTCAAAATGAACCTTTGCTGGAAATCGACTATCCGAGCATGTATATGCCGCCGTCTCAGCAGCGCAAACTGGCACTGGCCTTAAAAAAAGAAATGAAACAACATGTAATTGACACGAAAATTTGGATTTATGATCACAATGCGAGCGGGGCGTGGAACTATATTCCGCCGATTTTAGATGATAAAAAAGGAAACCGGGCCGCAGACGGTATCGCTTTTCACGATTATGACGGTGACCTTTCCGTCATGTCGGAAATCGGAAAGAGATATCCTGATCAATCTATTCACTTAACGGAGCGGTCTGTCTGGGGGACGGCAGGGGCGGACCGGATCGCGCAGTATTTCCGCAACGGCGCGTCGAGCTACAATGCGTGGGTGACGATGCTCGACAGTCAAATCAAGACGCATCATTGGATAGGCACCCCAGACCCGACGCTGTTTATTCAGGATGCTAAAAACCCTGACCGCTATTGGAATATCCCGATCTTTCATATGACAGGCAACTTTTCAAAATTTATCGACCGGGGAGCAAAGCGGATAGAAAGTAATTACGGCTCCAAAAACACAGTCTCGAATGTATCGTTCCTTAATCCTGATCAATCCATTGTGACAGTCATAATCAACCAGACATCCGCCGATCAAAAATTCCATGTCGTTTCAGAAAATCGGCAGTTTGAAGCTGTCATCCCGGCTAAAACTGTGGCTACCTACAAATGGAAGTGAAAAAAGTAAAAAACCGGCACATTTACGTGCCGGCTTCTTTCTGTTAAGCGCCTTTTTGGTTCAGTTGATCAGAAGGCGCTTTATTGAATAAACCGTCTTTGACGGCGTTTGAAGCCGCTTTTTTTACAAAAAACGGGTTAAGGATAATAACGGCTGCCATGTTAGCGGTCAAACCCCAAAAGCCTTCATATATACCGTGGGCGGATTGGGTGATATTTACCGTGAATGTCACGATAAGACCGACGAGAAGACCGATAATTGTCGCTTCTTTCGTTTGATTCTTCCAAAACAGACTGACGGCGATAGCCGGAAAGATCTGAACCATGCCGGAAACACCGAGAAGCTGAAGGGTAACGAGCGCAGTCGGGAACAGCATGCCGAATAAAAGCGCGAGTCCGATGACGACAAATACCATTGAACGGGTGATCATCGTCAGCTTGCTTGGTGACACATTCGGGTGAATCAAATCCCGATATAAGTTATTCGCAAATAAGTTTGATGCTCCGATGGCCATGATAGAGCAGGGAATCAATGACGCAAGGGCAATCGTGGAGTAAGCAAAGCCCTGCGCGACTCCGCCGTAAGACGTTTGAATCAGCTTCAATAAAGCAAGCCGCGGATTGGTATCTTCCGGCAGGACAAGAAACGCGATAAAGCCGAGAAAAATAACAAGAATCAAAACAATATTATAAAGCGGCAGAAACATGCTGTTTTTGCGGACGGCATCTGCGCTTTTTGCCGTAAATACGCCGGTTGCCGCATGCGCCCACATAAAGAGCGCCAGCGCAGATACGATGGAAGCTGTGATAAACCAAGGAATTCCTTTCGGCCCCGAGCCCGGGATCGTCAGCATTTGCGGCGCTTTTTCAGCCAAAGTGTGAATCATCGGCGTCCAGCCGTGAAAATGGATCAGCGGGAGTGACACGACCATAAACAGCATAATCACCCACACGAGAATGTCTTTAATAATCGCCGTAAACGTCGGCCCTTTAATTCCGCTGAAAAAAGTATACAGCGCTACAAGAATAAAAGAGATGATGACGACCATATTGACATTAATGACACCCGTTCCGGCCACCTGAAGCGTATCTTGAATTCCGCTCAGCTGGAGACAAATATAAGGAATGAGCATAAGAACGCCGACAATGGCGACAAGACTGGCCAAAAGTTTACTGTCAAAACGCTCACGGGCATAATCGGCAAGCGTCGTTAATTTGTGTATTTTTGCCACCTTCCACAGCTTCGGCAAAAAGAAATAAGCGATAAAATACGCCAAAACAGAATACGGGATTGCAAAAAAAGCAACGCTTCCCCCTGTGTAGGCTGTGCTTGTTAAGCCTAAAAACGTATAAGCCGTATAGAGATCCGCGCCGACTAAAAACCAGACGAGGAGCCCCCCGAACCGTCTGCCGCCGACAGACCATTCCTCAACAGAAGTGCGTGATGATTTGTCTCTCCCGGCTATAAAGCCGATACAGACAACGGTTAAAACGATGACGGCTGTAATGATCAATGCTGTTATATTTGCGGGCATCAGTCCAGTCCTCCTTGTTTCTTCTGCAGCCTATAAATAAGAAACGAACATAATGGAGTGACTGCGATCCATAAAAGCAGCCAGAAATGAAAAAAAGGCAGCCCGATAATGATCGGATGAACCCGATTAGCGACTGACAGCAGGGCCAGCTGGCTGAAAGGGATTAAGATGAGAACGAAAATTAGTGCTTTTCTGACCATTTACTTTCCTCCTGAAACTTGATAATGCTCCTTATCATAGCAGGTGTCAGATAAGATCACAAGATATTTTTCAGAAAAAAAAGAATTTTATTACTTTTTTAACTGAAACACTTTAGTTGCATCTTCATTCATATTAAATTAAAATAGTTAATATCTCGAAATCAAGATATTTAGGAGTGAATACATTGAATACGCAAGGATTGCACCATGTTACCGCATTTGCAAAAGATCCTGCTGAAAATCTTCGGTTTTATACTGAAGTGCTGGGTTTGCGGCTCGTTAAAAAAACCGTTAATTTTGACGACCCGGCCACTTATCACTTTTATTTCGGCAACCAAAACGGAGAGCCGGGCACGATCATTACATTTTTTCCTTTTCAGGGAAGCCGCCCGGGAACCGTGGGAAAAGGGCAGGCCGGAAGAATTTATTTCTCCGTGCCGAGAGGAGCACTCGCGTTTTGGAAGCGCCGGCTTGAAGAAAATGGCTTGTCTGTAAAAGAACAGATCATGCTGTCTGAACAAGTCCTTCTCTTTAATGATACAGAAGACCTGCCGCTTGCCATAATGGAAGATGAAAGAAGCGGACAGAGTGAATGGACTCCTGCGGGCATTACTGAAAAAGAAGCGATCACAGGCATGAGAGGTGTTCTTCTGTACTCGTACCGTCCTGAAGCAACCATTCAATTTCTCATAGAACGCTTCGGTTATTCAAAGACAGGAGAAGAACATCAGATTGTCAGGCTGCAATCGGAGGCGCGGATCGGACATATTATAGATGTTGATCTCGCGCCGAAAGAAGCAGGTATCGGCGGTTACGGGACGGTTCATCATGTCGCTTTCCGCACTAGCGAAAAAGAGCAGGCGGAATGGAAGGATATTCTTGCTGATTCTCATCTTGCTTCATCTGACATTCTTGACAGGTCTTACTTTACTTCAATCTATTTCAGAGAAAGCGGCGGCATTTTATTTGAAATGGCAACCGATGAACCGGGGTTTATGACGGATGAATCCTTTGAAAATCTCGGAACAGAGCTGAAGCTTCCGGAATGGCTGGAAGAGCATCGCAGCCAGATTACAGCTGTTCTGCCCAAAATGGAGAAAGGAGAATGATGATGAAACATGTGTTTGAACAGGGAACGTCAGAAAATGTTCTGCTGCTTTTGCACGGAACGGGAGGAAATGAACATGATCTTCTGTCGCTCGGACGTTTTATCGATCCGAACGCAAGTCTGCTCGGGGTCAGAGGATCAGTGTCGGAAAACGGCATGCCCCGTTTTTTTAAGCGGCTGAAAGAAGGCGTATTTGACGAGAAAGATTTAATTGAACGGACGGAAGAATTAAAGAATTTTATTGATGAAGCGGCGCAAATGTACGGATTCAGCAGAGAAAACGTGATTGCTGCCGGCTATTCAAACGGCGCCAATATTGCAGCAAGTCTTTTGTTTCATTATAAAGATGTACTGAAAGGAGCGGTTCTGCATCATCCGATGGTGCCGATACGCGGAGTGAAGCTGCCTGATATGGAAGGGCTGCCTGTGTTTATCGGTGCGGGAAAACGCGATCCCCTATGTACAAAAGAAGAATCGGAGGAGCTTTATCAGTATCTGACAGATGCCCATGCATCCGTTTCTCTTGTTTGGCAGGAGGGCGGTCATCAGCTCACACAGCAGGAAGCAGAGCAGGCACGAACCTGGTACAGTGAGCGATTCCTATAAAAAACCCTTAGTCTGCTTAAGCGGACTAAGGGTTTCTTTCATCTTACAGCCAAGTTGACACTTTAGATACAGGCAGCCGGTTGCTTTTATGCGCCGGTTTAACGGCTTTACCGATTGAAATCAGCATGACGGGCACGAAACGCTCGCTCACGTCGAATTCCTTAACGAATTGCTCTTTATTGAATCCGCCGATCGCGCAAGTGTCGTAGCCTTTTGCTTTAGCGGCAAGCATCAGTTGCATCGCTGCTAAAGAAGCGTTTAAAAATGCTGAATCACGGGCAAACTGATCATTTTGGTATGCACCGTTAATCTGGCCTAAAAGCGTTTGTTTAATCTCTTCTGTGATATTGCCTTGCTCAGCCAGTTCAGCATAAACGTCTTCACCATTTTCATTTGCTTTTAAATCACCTAATACGGCAATAACTGCTGATGAATCAATAATCTGTTTTTGATTAAAAGCAACCGGAAGCAGGGCAGCTTTTGCTTCATCACTGTGAAAGACTTGAAAATGCCAATGCTGAAGGTTCCAGGCGGAAGGCGCTTGCGTTGTGATTTCAAGGAGTTCTGTTAATTCCTCTTTTGTAATGACCGCGTCTTTATCGTATTCTTTAACAGATGCGCGTTCCTTTAAAACGTCTAATACGGATGTCATCATGTTTCCTCCTTCGGATAAACGTGTTATCATAATAGAAAAGTTAGAAGCTTACTAAATGTAACTCGAAAACTAATTTTAATGGATCACAAAAAACTTGTCAATTCATAGATGAAGGGATGAACTCACGTGGGATATACAATGTGTCCTAAAATGGAATCCGCTTTTTCTCTTTTGGGAAAGCGCTGGAACGGCCTCATTATCCATGTACTGATGGACGGGCCGAAACGATTTAAAGATATGACCGAAACGATACCGACAATCAGCCAAAAAATGCTCGCGGAGCGGCTCAAAGAGCTGGAACAAAATGAAATCGTCGAGCGTCAGGTGCTGCCTGAAACACCTGTCAAAGTCATTTATAAACTGACTGATAAAGGCTTGGCCCTGCAAGCCGTTTTTCAGGAAATGCAAAAATGGGCAGACAGTTTTTGCGAGCCCAGGGGATCTGCCAACGACACATGTGATGAATAACAAAGGCTGCCCAAGGCAGCCTTTTCTTAATGATCATGTTTACTCGTCATAAAAACCATTAATATCAAAATTGTTCAGATTGAGGTTCAAGCCTTTTAATTGCTTTAATAGAGCATCGAATGTAAGGAAATGATCATTTTTACATTCCGCCGGGACATCATTTGGAGAAAATAGTTTCATTCCTCCCTCAATCCACTGTTTCCGGTATAACTGAAATGCCGCTTCAATTAAATGATCAGGCGTTACAATAAACTCTAAGCTTACGTCATGGTCCTCGCTGTAGCCGAATTCAAACCCGCAGCAGGGGAAAATATCAAATGTTTTTTGATATTCGCCGTTATAAACGGGACTTGTCTCTAATCCTTTAAATCCGCATATCAAACAAGGATACAACTCACTAACCAACATACATCCCTCTTTTATTCAGTTTGCAATCATTCAGAACAAGCGGGGAGGCCTTTTACAGTTTCCCGGTTAAAAACTGAGCCTCACCAAGCCCGAAGCTCCAATCGGCGTTCCCGTTTTCTGTAATGGAAATCATGATGTCCTCGGGTGATATGCCGCATTCTGTTTTAAGCTGATCAGCCATCAGTTGATATAACGTTTCTTTTTGATGTTCGGTGCGCGCTTTGCTGACAATGCTGATGATGACAAGATCTTTGCTTCTTTTGAAACCGAGCCCGGTATCTTCAATGATAAGCTCATGAGGCCGATGCTGGTGAACGATCTGATAACGGTCCGTTACAGGGACGTCAAAAGCTTTAACCATGGCGTAATGGGCGGTATCCAGTAATTTTTTTAATGCTGCGTCATCCCGGCCTTCAATAACGTCAAAACGAAGTAATGGCATATTTTATTCCCCCTGATGGTTTTTTATCATGTCGCAACTTGTAAAAAAGTATAACAGTTAATCAAAATGTAATCAAATTATAACCAAAAAATTTATACATTAATGCAATATCACAGAGAGGCACATGTTGTTACAATCGCCCAATCAATTTCCTCATTTTATGAATACGCTTAAGAATAGGCAGACATAAAGGAGGAAAAACATGTACCCTCGTCATGCATTGTATCGCGGGAATTTCGGTCCTGCCGGATTTCCGGCGAGAAGTCCTTTTTTGTTCGGCGCTCCTTTATTCGGCGGATTTTTAGGCGGTCTTCTCGGAGGCGTGATTGCCACAGGCTTTACAAGACCCCGCTATCCGTACGGGTTCGCCGGTTACGGATACGGAGGCGTCCCATACGGCGGTTTCGGGCCGGGAGCCGGCGGTTATCCGCCATTTTATTAAAGAAAAAACGGCCTGCATCGCGCGGGCCGTTTTTTTTATCTTAAAATCTCCACTTCCGATAGATTGTAGTCTTCCTGTTTTGAAAACATAACTTCAATCATCCCGTCTTTATAGACTGCTTTTGTTCCTTTCCGTTTGACGAGGCTCGGAAGGACGATTTCTTTTTTTCCTTCTCCCAGACTGCTGTTCTCTACAACGAGGCTGTGTGATGTATGCTTAATCCTGATACGGTCGAGTTCCTCTTGTTCGGCGGGAATTTTCGCAAAAACATGATCGGATGTTTCAAACAGGTCAATTTCCGGCTTGGGCGGTTCCGCTTCGACCGGCTCGGCATTTTTGGACATGGGATCGCGAAAAGGGAATTGTCCGGCATAACCGGCGCCGAATACGCTTTCCATCACTCGGTTGACATATGTCTCGACATCTTTCGGATCAGCATTTTTAAACGTTTCTTTAGAGAACTGATTTTGGAAGGGAAAATATCTGTTCCAATCAAACACGGCATCTCACCCTTTCTTAACGGACAACATAGTATATGCCCGCCGGAAGCTTCCCGTGATATAATATAATCTGTTTACAGAAAGGAAGGGGAAGGCCGTGCAAGGGAATAACGCAAGAAAAGGAATCATTTATACCGCTTGTTCTTTCGCCATGTGGGGGCTGTTTCCGGTCTACTGGAAACTTCTTGAACAAATACCCGCATTGGACATTTTAGCTCACCGGATTTTATGGTCATTTGTTTTCATGTGTGTGCTTTTAACTGTGCTTAAGAAGTGGAAAACCGGATGGCGTGAACTGCGTCTTTTGAAATCGGAAGGGGGCCTGCTGGCGCTTTTTTTCGCTTCCGTTTTAATTTCCGTTAATTGGTTTGTGTACATATGGGCCGTCAATCACGGCTTTTTGCTTGAAGCAAGTCTCGGGTACTACATTAATCCGCTCGTTTCCGTTCTTTTGGGCATCCTATTCTTAAAAGAAAAGCTTAACAAGATGCAAACAGCAGCCGTTTCTATTGCCGGGGCGGCCGTGATCATATCTGCGTTTCAATATGGCGCGGTTCCTTATATAGCATTGCTGCTTGCATTCAGCTTCGGCCTGTACGGCTTATGTAAAAAAAGAACCCGCATGTCCAGCACGATCGGACTGACGCTGGAGACGCTTTTGATTACCCCGGCTGCACTTATTTATTTAGGATATACAGCTGACGGGAGCACTTCCGGGTCCTTGGGGGCAGGAACATGGGCGCTCCTATTCTTCGCAGGCGTATTTACGGCCCTGCCGCTGTTGCTGTTTGCAGAGGGGGCAAAGCGTCTGCCGCTGTATCAAGTCGGCATTTTGCAATATATAGCGCCGACCATTACCCTTATGCTCGGCGTATTTGTGTATCATGAACCGTTTTCCGGGCAAAAAGCGTTTACCTTCATTTGTATATGGGCAGCATTGCTTTTGTTTACCTTTTCACAGATAAAATGGAAGCGGCCGATAAAAAGCCGCTAAGCCTTTCGCTTTCCAGCGATAGCTTAAATTATGTATAATCATTACGAGTATGTAAAGGAGCTGTACAATGGGCACTGATAAAGACATAGCAAAAGCCTATCAGGCACTGTGGAATAACCGCACTCTCCCGGCTTCAACTCTTGAAGAAGCGGAGAAGGCAATTGATCTGGAACTGCTTGATCAAAGAACACATCCGAGGCTCCGGAAGTCACCCGAGGAAAAGTTTGCTCTGGCGGTGCAGCGAATTGTAGATTCCCGGCTGCGGCCGATTGAGAAATATGAATTGGTTGAACTACATACGAAGCGTTTGCAATTTTTAAAAGAAGAAAGAGGGGAGCAGCTATGAAAGCGATCATAAAAGAAGATGTGCAAACTTCTTTAGAGCGATATGCCGATCGTCCTGTATATATCCATTTGGAAACAACGACCGGTTCTTATTCAGCGCATCTGAATGAGAAAAACATGACGGTTGTAGCCTATATACGCAATGCAAAAGTGACGTACCATCAGGCGAAAATCAAAGGAAACGGCCCGTACCGCGTCGGTTTGAAAACGGAAGAAGGCTGGATTTACGCAGAAGGTCTGACTGAATATACAGTAGATGACGAAAACCGCTTGTTAATGGCAGGGCATCTGCCGGGCGGAAAATTGGCGATTTCGCTTCAAATCAGCGAAAAGCCGTTTACAGTTTAAAGAAAAGGGTGAAAATCATGAAAGAACATGTACTCGTCATCCTGCCTCACCCTGATGATGAATCATACGGAGTGGCAGGGCTGATTGCTTTACACAGACAAAAAGATATTCCCGTTACGTATGCATGCGCAACGCTTGGCGAAATGGGCCGGAACATGGGAGATCCTTTTTTCGCGAACCGTGAAACACTGCCGCTGTTAAGAAAACAAGAGCTGATCGACGCATGCAAAGCAATGGACGTTACTGACCTGAGAATGCTCGGGCTTCGTGATAAAACACTTGAATTTGAAGATGACGAGTGGCTCGCGGATATGATGGAAGAGATTATCGACGATGTAAAACCGAGTCTGATTGTCACATTCTATCCGGAGCACGGCGTCCATCCGGATCATGATGCATGCGGCGAAGCGGTTATCAGAGCGCTTTACAGAAAGAAAAAAGAGGACCGCCCGCGTACGCTTTGCATGGCAATCACCCGCAACAGGGAGGAAGCCGTCGGCAAGCCTGATGTCATTCTTGATATTAAAGAGGTTGCCGATATTAAAATGAATGCGTTAAAAGCGCACCGCACCCAAACGGAAGGCATGCTGAGAGAGCTGGAAGAAAAAATAAAAAATAACGAGCCGGTTCTTCAGACATGGTTTGAAGAAGAAGTGTATTGGACATATCCGTGGAAAGACTGATAAAAAAAGGGATAAGGCTGAAATGCCTTATCCCTTTTTTTGTGTCAGATCGGAAGCGATCGCTTCCGCAAGCGAAGACCGTATTGATAAATTTGAAAAACTCAGTCCGAGCTGCACCGCGGTTTGGGCGATTTCAGGACGGATTCCGGATAATGTCGCTTTCACGCCGAGCATTCCGAGTGATTCAATTAAGGTGAAAAGCTGTTGGGCAACCATCGTATCAATCATGGCTACGCCCGATAAATCAATGTACAGCTGCGTGATGCGCTTCTCTGAACACTGCTGCAGCGTATTCTCTAAAATCATTTTGGCTCTTGCCGTGTCAATATCCCCGATCAGCGGCAGCAGTCCGACATTATCAAAAAGCACAATTACCGGCGAGCTCAGCTCGGTGATCAATTCTTTTTGCGCTTCAAGCTGAATGTTTGTGTTTTTATACATTTCCTCTATGAAAATATGAATCACCACATCAAACGATTTAATCAGCGTATGGAATATATTTTCGGCATCTTCTTCTGTCACGGTGTCTGAATGAAGTCTGGTAAACTGCTTGACATGGCCGACATACAAATCACGAACTCTGATAAACTCCCGAATAATATAATGGATGGGAGTTTTTAAATGTTCTTCATCCCGTGCGGCTTCGAACGCCCACTTTTCCAATGCCGCTGTATATACTTCCTTCTCTTCAGAAAAAATCCGATTGAGCTGATAATTAAACGCCAGATTTTGTTTTTTCAGATTCGTGAGTACAGCCGGGTCAGTAGAAGCATAAACAGAATCAGGATCCGTATCATGAAGGGTATCAAACCATGTCTGACTGATGTCCTCCGCCCGTTCAGTTAAATAATCGTACAGCAGTTTATGTTTTGGCATTGCTGCTCCTCCTTTATGAAATCATTTTTTTCACATAATGTTTTTGCAGTTTCATCAGTCTGAAGAATAAACCGGCAGCTCCTGCGGCAAGTCCTGCAATTAACCCGATCCAGTAGCCGTATGCCCCGAGGCCCGTATAAGTGCCGACTGAGTAACCGACCGGAAGCCCGATAATCCAATACGACACAAAAGCCGCGCCGAGTGTATAGTTGACATCCTTATATCCTCTCAGAGCGCCTTGTATCGGAGCTGCTACGGCATCAGAAAGCTGGAAAAACAGCGCATAGATTAAAAAGTGCTGTGTCAACATGAGCACAGCCGGATCTGATGTATACATTCCGGCGATTTGCGGTCTGAACAGTAAAATGAAAGCCGCCGTGCATAAAGAAAAACTAAGTGCCATCACGATCCCGATATAGCTGTATGAGCGGGCATCCCTGTAGCGATTTGCGCCTGCTTCAAAGCCGACCAAAATGGTCATGGCCATGGATACGCTGAGCGGCAGCATATACAAGAGGGAAGCAAAATTCATTGCCGCTTGGTGGGCTGCAATCGTCACCGTCTGAAAATGGCTCATAAGCAGTGTGACAGCCGCAAAAATGCTCGTTTCAAAAAATACCGCAAAACCGATAGGCAATCCGATTTTCAAAAGCTTTCTGCATTCAGACGGAGAAAAACGGTACAGTTTCCGAAATACAGAGTACCCGGCAAACGGCTCAAATCTGCAGACGATAAAAAAGCTGATGGCGCAAATACACCAGTAAGTCAGGGCGGAAGCGAGCCCCGCCCCGACTCCTCCCAATGCCGGCATGTTGAATTTCCCGAAAATAAATACATAATTTAAAACAAAATTAATAGGCAATGAGCAAAGCGTAATAAGCATAGTGACTCGCGTTTTGCCGAGTGCATCAATAAACGAGCGCAAAACGGTGTACACAAACAAAGGAAAAATACCGAGGGATAAAAATCCTAAAAAGTGTTTGGCGATCGTCCGGACACGAGGTTCCAGGCCCAAATGTCCCAAGATCATATCAACGGTGAAAAAGCCGATCAGGATAACCGCCGCACTGAGAACGGCCGCTACATAAACGGCCTGGATGACGGAAAACGGCACTTCCTTTTGTCTGCCGGCTCCAAACAGCTGCGAAACAACGGGCGTAACGGCCATTAATATTCCTGCCAGGCCCGTATAAACCGGCGTCCACAGGCTTGAACCAATTGCAACCCCGGCTAAATCGGCAGCGCTCACTTTCCCTGACATCACCGTATCCAAAAAGGTGATCAGGGAAAGGCCCGCCTGTGTGATTAAAATCGGAATGAAGATATGTAACAGCTGTCTGACCTTTTGGCCGATCGTGTTCGTTTCTCTCAAGTTAGGTTCCCCGTTTCTTTATTTTAACGAGAGAAATTATAACATTTTATGTATAAAAAGCAATGAAAGCCGGCCTACTCTTTTTTGTCCGGTTTCGGCTTTTTAAACATCTTGGCATAAATGAATGAAAGTGAAATGACCCCTAAAAAGGTGCAGATATATTGCATCAGCCGTGCGAATTCCATATGATGTGCGCCTCCTTTCATGATTATGGTGCACACAGCGGCGCATATCCATGCGCGCGATGCAGAAAATAAGGGAAAGGAGCTGATGTGACATGCGCCACACTCAAATGACGGAAAGCGCGTTTACCGCTGCCGTTCAAACGTATTTGAAACAAATTACGGAGGATGCCGGAATGATACTGCGGACATTGGATGAAAAAGACCAATGCCTTCTTTGCGAATTAGATGAACTGGGACATACGTTTCAGGAAATGCAGGCTGTCGCTTCGTCGTTTTACCTGCAGTCATATATCGAACATTTTACGCCTTCTTATACAGAGCTGGCGAGGGCCGTGCAGCATCTGGCGGAAGAAAAACACGGAGCGCTGATTGTGATTGAACGTGCAGATCCGCTGGACGGAATGATACAAAAAGGGACCAGCCTGCATGCCGAGATCAGTGCAGCTTTAATTGAGAGTATTTTTTATCCCGGCAATCCGCTTCATGACGGAGCCGTATTGGTCAGAGAAAACCGGGTAGTATCAGCAGCCAATGTGCTTCCGCTCACAACAAAACATGTCGATCTCAAATACGGGACGCGCCACAGGGCCGCGATGGGACTTTCGGCCGTGACTGATGCACTCGTGCTCGTTGTTTCAGAAGAAACGGGAAAAATGTCCTTTGCTAAAGACGGCGGACTGTATCCGCTTGTTTCGACGCGGGCGCTTCATACGAAATAATAAGAAAATGGGAATATTGTACCCATTTAATATTAATAAGGTGAACATCTTTACCTTTTTCTGTATTGATGTTATCGTTTAAATATACATAAAATTTAAAAGAATAGGGAGTGGAAAGATGGCAAATGTATTGATGATCGGCTTTCCGGGAGAAGGGCATATCAATCCGTCTTTAGGCGTCGTAAAAGAACTGAAGGCAAAAGGGGAACATGTCGTATATTACGGCGTGAAGGAATATGAGAACAAAATCGCGTCAAGCGGAGCGGAATTCCGTGAATATGAAGATTTCCGTAAAGATGAATTCGGAAAAAACGCAACGGGTGATGAACAGCGGGACGCTACCGAGTTTTTGCTATTAATGATTGAGACTTCCAAAAAAGCCGCACTCCGTATTCTTGAGGAAGTAAAAGATGAATCCTACGACTACATCCTGTATGATCATCATTTTCTGGCAGGAAGGCTTGTGAGAAACCAGCTGAAACTGCCGGCATATTCACTTTGTACGACATTTGCAATGAATGAAGCATTTATTAAAGAAGTGTTTTCAAATACAAACCTTGTATCAGAGGAATCATCTCATTATCCGGCTTATACCGAAGCGGTCAGCCGGCTCAATGAAGAATTCAGCGCAGACATTAAAACGCCGTATGATATTTTCTCAAATGACGGCAGAAAAACCATCGTATTTACTTCAAGAGCGTTTCAGCCGAAAGAAGAAGAGTTTGGCGATTCTTATCTCTTTGTCGGTCCGTCCATAACCGAAAGGGCGGCAGCTCAAGATTTCCCGTTTGAACAGCTTGAAGGAGAAAACGTCCTGTTTATTTCAATGGGCACGATTTTTAACAATCAGAAGGAATTGTTTAATAAATGCTTAAAAGCGGTCAGAAACTTTAACGGAAAAGCCGTCATGTCAATCGGCAAACATCTTGATCCTGCGGAGCTTGATGAAATTCCTGAGAATGTCATTGTAAAGCCTTATGTTCCGCAGCTTGAGATCCTGAAGAGAGCGGACTTATTTATCACTCACGGCGGAATGAACAGTACGAGCGAAGGGCTTTACTACAAAACCCCGATGATCGTCATTCCGATGGGCGCAGATCAGTTCGCTGTCGGAAGCCAAGTGGAAAACACGGGCGCGGGCAAAATGTTTAAAAAAGAAGATGTAACAGCGGAACTGCTTACTGAAGCAATAAAAGAATTGAGCGAAAATCCTGAATATCAGACAAAAGCTTCTGAAATCGGAGAATCCCTGAAAGCGGCCGGCGGAGCACAGCGTGCAGCGGAATTGATAGCAGAAGACGTGAAAACTGCCGAGACCCGGGTTCTGTAATCAGCCCTCACCCGCTTCCTTTAAAGGAAGCGGGCTTTTTTTGATTGTTTTTCGGGAGGATTTTTCACGCCGTAAAGAGAATTGTATGAAAAACAGACAAGAAAGGTGGAATGTCGCGGAAAAAAGCCATGTTATGAAAATGATTCCAAAGTCTTTTGTGAAATGTTCTCAATTTATGTAAAATGTGTGGCATTGGTGATGATCTAAGGCCAAATGAATCGGAATTAATGTCGACTTCTGAATGAATCCTGCATAACAGGCGGCGTCCAAAGAAAAGGAACGTCCCTTTCAGCAATGATAAATAGGAGGTTTTTCGTTATATGAAGAAAAAAATCGCAGCCGGACTGGCTGTATCTGCAGTAATGACTTCAACCTTCGCCGTGCATCCCGCTGAAGCAAAAACCATTCAAGTAAAAAGCGGCGACTCTCTTTGGAAGCTTTCCCGGCAATATCATACAAGTATTTCAGCCCTGCAGGCGGAAAATAAACTGAAATCAACGATACTCCACCCAGGACAGCGGCTGCACATTCCCGACGGCAGCGGCACACATAAAACGGGGCAAAAGGGAAAACGAAGCACGGGTGCCTACACAGTTACATACGGAGACTCATTATGGGTGATCGCAAAAAAATACAAAATGAGCGTTTCTGAGCTGAGAAGCTTGAACCGTTTGAGTTCAGATGTCATCTATCCGGGCCAGAAACTGAAAATTAAAGGGTCTGCCGGCGGCACGGACGGAGGCGGCAGACAGACAAAGCCTTATAAAGGCGCATCAGGGACTTACACTGTGAAGCCGGGTGACTCGCTGTGGAAAATCGCCAATCAAACCGGGATCACCATCGCCGAACTGAAAAAGCTGAATCAATTAACATCAGACATGCTGTATCCGAATCAAGTGTTAAAGATCAAAGGTTCTTCACATAACGGAAACAGCGGCACAACACCGCCATCTCATTCAAACCCTTCTGAGAAGCCATCCACTTACAAAGTAAAAGCAGGCGATTCCCTCTGGAAAATTGCTAATCGGTTCGGCATCACCGCTCAGCTCATCAGAGAAAAAAATAAATTGACAACTGATGTGCTTCAAATCGGACAAGTTCTGGTGATTAACGGAACGGAAAAAACAGAAGATCCTGTGCGGCAGCCGGATAACAAACCGGCAAAACCAAACAAGCCGAATACTCCCGAACCTCCGGTGACAGGGTCAAAGATTGACAGAATGATAGGCGAGGCGAAAAAACATGTCGGCGTGCCTTACCGCTGGGGAGGCAATACGCCTGCGGGCTTCGATTGCAGCGGTTACATCTATTACCTTTTAAATAAGGTAAGCTCTGTTTCCCGTCTGAGCACAGCCGGATATTGGAATACGATGAAACATATCAGCCAGCCGTCAGCAGGCGACTTTGTCTTTTTTACGACATATAAAGCGGGCCCTTCTCATATGGGGATGTATTTAGGCGGAGGAGATTTTATTCACGCAAGCTCCTCCGGGGTTGAAGTTTCAAACTTAAGCAATCCGTATTGGAAAAAAGCTTATTTAGGAGCGCGCAGTTATTTTTAAAAAAAGCCTTTCGGGGCTTTTTTTGTTTACCATTTTCACGTTTTGACAAGACTGATGGGTAAAAAATAAGGGGGAGGAAGCATGAATCGTCTCTTGCTTTTTCTCATGCTCGCATCAATTACGCTTTGCGGCTGCGGGGGGAGACCCGCTCCTGTTCCGCCCAAAAAACATGGGGAAAGCCGCGCATTGGAAGCATCTGCATACCGTGAGCATGCCGGACTCATCAATCAAAACGGAAAAACGATCGGATATATCGAAGTGAGGGAATCTGATGATGAAGGGTCAGACATTCATATATCAGCGGGGCATCTGCCGCCCGGCACTTCTCTCGGGTTTCATATTTATGAAAAAGGGACATGTCAGGCACCTGATTTCGAATCAGCCGGCGGTCCGTTCAACCCTTTGAACAAAGAACACGGCTTCAACAATCCGATGGGTCATCACGCCGGGGATCTCCCCAATCTTGAAGTGGGGGCTGATGGTAAAGTGGATGTCATTATGAACGCGCCGCAAACTTCATTAAAAGAAGGGAGCAGACTCAGCCTGCTCGACCGGGACGGAAGCGCGTTCGTCATTCATGAACATACGGACGATTATTTGACAAACCCGAGCGGAAATTCCGGAGCCAGAATCGCCTGCGCTCCCCTGACAAAAAGCGCCCGCAGGGAATGAGCCCTTTTGTATTGAGTATACAAGGGCTTTTTTAGTATACTCGGTTATGGAATACAAATGGAAAGGAAACATCACCTATGACTTCAGAATTACAGCACCTATCACTTCCGGAAGATATACAAAACAAACTGCAGGCTTATCAAAATCATCCCGTTTCCCAAGAATTCCGGGATTTAATCGGATCATCAGGCTATGAGGCCGAAGATAAAGCGATTGTATTCGATGCCGTCATTGCTTTGACTATGGGAAAAAATATCTTATTAAAAGGACCGACGGGTTCAGGGAAAACAAAATTGGCGGAAACGCTTTCGAACTATTTTCATAAACCGATGCACAGCGTCAACTGCTCCGTAGACCTCGATGCAGAAGCGCTTGTCGGCTATAAAACGATTGAAAATGAACAGGGACAGGCGACAATTGAATTCGTTCCCGGACCTGTAACAACCGCAATGAACGAGGGACATTTTTTATACATTGACGAAATCAATATGGCAAAGCCTGAAACCCTTCCGATTCTAAACGGCGTGCTAGATTACAGAAAAATGATGACAAATCCCTTTACAGGAGAAGTGATTAAGGCAAGCGAAGGATTCGGTGTTATCGCCGCGATTAATGAAGGCTACGTCGGCACCGTTCCGCTGAACGAAGCCCTTAAAAACCGTTTTGTCATCATTGATGTTCCGTATATTAAAGGAAGCCTCCTGAAGCAGGTGCTGACCTCTCAGTCTGTCTTAAAAGATGAGAAATTAATTGAGCGCTTTATGACGCTGTCTTCTGATTTAATCGCACAAGCGCATAACGGACAAGTGTCAGAAGAAGCGGCGTCCATCAGGGCTCTCATTGATACGTGCGACTTGGCTGCGTACATCCCGCCGAAACGGGCGATTGAAAGAGGCATCGTAGAAAAACTTGACGATGACAGGGAAAAAGCCGCTGTCAGAAATATTGCAGAAACGCTGTTCGAATGAGGGATATACAATGAAGTTTATCAAATTTAATGACAGCACGATTGATTCGTTTTTGTTCATGATGCTGACTGATCTGGCCAAAACACTGACCAGAAGCAGTGAAGTTGAAGTGGAATACGGCGTGCAGTCTTACTACAATCCCTTTGAAAAGAAAATTTACATGAGCCACTTTTGGAAAGACCGATCAGCCGGGGATATGGAAGCCGGCCTGAAAAGCGATGTCTATTTGCGCGCTGTCGGAACACGCAGCAGCTCATTTCGGGAATTTGCGGGGTTTTTAAATGACGTTCACCGGCATTTCACCCGCCAAAGCTTTGCCAAGCAGCTGTTTATGCTGCTTGAGGATATCAGAATTGAAGAGCTGATCAAAAAAGAACGGCCGGGAACGAAACGTGTTTTTCAGAAGCGGAGGGAGATGTACAGGAAATATTTCACGACGCAGCTGACATTGAATTTAGAACGGAGCATTTTCACCGACGCTTTGTATTGCGCGATGTTTGTCAAGCTGACGGCTGAGTCTCCGCTTGAAGGCATACCTTCCATGCATGAACATATTGATATGATGATACCGTATATTGAACGTCAGCTCATCCGGGTGTATGAGGCGGATTCTACGGAACAAATCGCAAAAATAACGGAAGACCTCATGGAAGGCCTTGATGAAGTGCTTGAGAAAGATATGCTGAACACGTACTTTTTTCTGCCGGAACTTGATTACGAAAAAGCGGCTGAAGAGCCTTTATTCGAAAGTGTAAAAAAAGCGCCTTCGTTAAGTGACGATCTCACGCTCCCTGAGTCTTCCGACGGAGATGAAGAAATCCTTGAAGAGAAAATGAATACGTGGCACCGGGAAACCGAAGCGCCGTCAAAAAGTTTCCTTCAATTTGATATTGAGCACGGCGCGAAATCAGATCTTGGGAAAGACGCGGCCAGAGAAGGCGATGACGGTGACCAGGCGCTCGGCTCCGTTCAAGGTTCCGCACGTCAGACGAAAAGAGAGGATTACTCCAAACTGGAAGCGCTTGAATCCATTCAGGATGAACATGAGGGCGCGGGGCTGGCTGACGGAAAAGAAAACAAATTTGCCTTCCCGGTTTATCAAACGCCTCATAAAGCGTCTCCTGAAGAGGAGCAGTCTTATAAAGAACAGGCAAAAACGATAGAATCATATCAAAAACGCCTGAAGCAGATGATACAAAAAACACTTGAGCACAAAAAGACGCTCCCGCGGACCGACCTTCACGCAGGCCGGCTGAATCGCAAACTGATCCGCTATTTTACGGAGCGGAACCCGCGCCTTTTCTTTAAAAAGCAGGACCCGTCTTCAGACATTGACGCCGTTTTTACATTGCTTGTCGATTGTTCGGCCAGCATGTTCGACAAAATGGATGAAACAAAAAGAGGGATCGTTCTTTTTCATGAAGCCTTGAAATCAGTGTCCGTACCGCACCAGATCGTCGGATTTTGGGAGGATACGAACGAAGCGACTGAAACGAGCCAGCCGAATTTCTTCAATACCGTCATTCCGTTTGAAGAGTCGCTGCTGCAGGCGGCGGGTCCGCTGATCATGCAGCTTGCGCCTGAAGAAGATAACAGAGACGGATACGCCATCAGACAAATGACGAAACAGCTGATGCGGCGGAGTGAGGCGCAAAAATTTTTAATCGTGTTTTCAGACGGAGAGCCGGCAGCATTCGGATACGAACAAAACGGCATCGTCGATACGAGCGAGGCTGTCATCGAAGCGAGAAAAAAAGGGATAGAAGTCATAAATGTTTTTCTGTCCAATACTGCGATAGAGGAATCACAGATGAAAACCATTCAGGATATGTACGGAAAGTACAGTATTTTTGTTCCGGATGTCGATCAGCTGCCCGATGTGCTGTATCCGCTCTTGAAAAAACTGCTTCATAAAAGCATAGGATAGGCTTTTTCCTATGCTTTTTCGCTTTTTATTTTAAAATGATTTAATTTTTTCGGTATTGATCTGTTTTTTTTACTATTTTGTGAACAATCAAGGTAGAATCCAAACGCAATCAGTGGTAAAATATCCTTGGAAGCGTTTTTATTACATAATTTTGGGCACAGCGTTCAAAAGTTATTTCAAGATAGTGAATTGATCACTTGATTATCTAGGTTGGGGGTAATATTCAAATGTTTCAAAATAATATGAAACAAAGAATGAATTGGGAAGATTTTTACGGACCGAACCTCGGCTACGCACTGGAGCTGTACGACCAATATGCTGAAGATCCAGACAGCATTGATCCGGATCTGAAAGACATGTTTGACGAACTCGGCGCTCCGCCAAGCCAAATAAAAGAGGCATCGGGTACAAAGGAACAGGGACGCGTCACCGCAGATCTGATTCAAAAGATCGCAGCAGCAGTTAAACTTGCAGAAGATATTCGAACCTATGGCCATCTGAACGCTTCCGTCAATCCGCTCAGAAAGGATCCGAAAAAGAGCGAGCTCTTTCCGTTATCCGAGTACGGGCTTACAGAAGAAGAAATGAAAGCAATACCCGCGTCTGTCATCTGTAAAGACGCACCTGCCAATATAACAAACGGCTTAGAAGCCATCCAGCATTTACGCAATACCTATAAAAGAACCATCTCCTTCGAGTTTGACCATGTGCATGATTTCGAAGAGCGCGCATGGATTACAAAAATGGTCGAATCCGGAGAACTGTTCCGGAAAAATTCACCGGAAAAACTGTCAGCCGTTTTAGAAAGACTGACGGAAGTAGAAGGATTTGAACAATTTTTACACCGGACATTCGTCGGTCAGAAGCGTTTTTCAATTGAGGGATTAGACGCGCTTGTGCCGGTTCTTGACGACATTATCGCCCAGTCTGTGAAAGCGGGCACAACCAATGTCAATATCGGAATGGCGCATAGAGGCCGTTTAAATGTGCTTGCGCATGTGCTCGGCAAACCGTATGAGATTATTTTCTCAGAATTCCAGCACGCGCCGAATAAAGACCTTGTGCCGTCTGAAGGATCGACCGGCATCAGCTACGGCTGGACGGGCGATGTAAAATACCACCTCGGTGCAGACAGACAGCTTCAGGATGCTGAAACCAAAAGCGCGCGGATTACGCTTGCAAACAACCCGAGCCATTTGGAATTCATCAATCCGATTGTTGAAGGAAGCACGCGGGCGGCACAGGAAACAAGAACGCAAAAGGGGTACCCGGTTCAAGACGAAACAAAATCGCTCGCCATTTTAATTCACGGTGACGCAGCGTTTCCGGGAGAAGGCATTGTCGCCGAGACGCTGAACTTAAGCTCTCTGAAAGGCTATCAGGTCGGCGGGGCCATTCATATCATCGCCAATAATATGATCGGCTTTACAACTGAAAGCGATGAATCACGATCCACGAAATATGCCAGTGATTTGGCGAAGGGCTATGAAATTCCGATCGTTCACGTCAACGCGGATGATCCGGAAGCATGCCTGTCAGCCGTTAAATTTGCGGTTGAATACCGGAAGCGGTTCAATAAAGATTTCTTAATCGATTTAATCGGGTACAGACGGTACGGCCACAATGAAATGGATGAGCCGTCAACGACACAGCCGATGCTGTATGAAGCCGTCAGAAAACACCCGACTGTCAAGTGGATCTTTGCGGAAAAACTCGTAAGTGAAGGACTGATCAGCGAGGAAAAAGCGCAAAACATCGAAACGGCAGTGACAAAACGAATTGAAGACGCCTATAAAAAGGTGCCCGCCAAAAAAGAAGACGCCGTACGGGAAATTGAATTGCCGGAACCGGTGTCCAACGGTTTTCCAGACGTTGACACAGCCATTGATTTTGATGTTCTCCGCAAGCTGAACGGCGAACTTATCAACTGGCCGGAATCTTTTAACGTGTTCGGCAAGCTGAAAAGAATCCTGGAAAGACGTGCAAAAGCGTTTGATGATGACCGTAAAGTTGAATGGTCATTGGCTGAATCGCTTGCGTTTGCTTCCATTTTGAAAGACGGCACGCCGATCCGGCTGACCGGACAGGATTCAGAGCGCGGAACGTTCGCTCAAAGAAACCTTGTGCTGCATGACAGCGAAACAGGAGAAGAATTTGTTGCCCTCCATCACTTAGACGACTGCGCTGCTTCATTTACGGTGCATAACAGCCCGCTCTCTGAAGGATCGGTTCTCGGCTTTGAATATGGATACAACGTGTATTCGCCTGAAACGCTTGTGATGTGGGAGGCGCAGTACGGGGATTTTGCCAATGCGGCTCAAGTCTATTTTGATCAATTCATATCTGCAGGACGGGCAAAATGGGGACAAAAATCAGGACTGGTCATGCTGCTGCCTCACGGTTACGAAGGGCAGGGCCCTGAACACTCCAGCGGCCGCGTCGAGCGGTTCCTGCAGCTGGCGGCGGAAAACAACTGGACGGTGGCCAACCTGACAAGTGCGGCTCAGTATTTCCATATTTTAAGAAGACAAGCGAAAATGCTGCTTCGTGAGGAAATCCGCCCGCTTGTGATCATGACGCCGAAGAGCCTGCTGCGCAACCCGAATACGGTATCTGAAGTGCAGGAACTGAGCGAAAGCCGATTCAAGCCTGTCTATGAGCAGTCCGGTCTTTCCCATGCTTACGAAAAAGTGACTCGCGTCGTATTATCAAGCGGAAAAGTGTCAATTGATATCAGCGATCACTTCAACAAAATGGAAGGCGATAAGGATTGGCTTCATATTGCCAGAATCGAACAGCTGTATCCGTTCCCGGCAAAAGATACGAAGGAGCTTTTCGCCAAACTGCCGAACCTGCAAGAGATCGTTTGGGTTCAGGAAGAGCCGCAGAACATGGGGGCATGGAGTTATATCAGCCCGTATCTGACGGAAATCGCGCCAAAAGGAGTAAATGTCCAATACATCGGCCGAAGAAGACGATCCAGTCCCGCAGAAGGAGATCCGACAGTCCACAAAAAAGAACAGGAACGCATTGTATCTGATAGCTTGACTCGCAAAAACTAAGGGGGAAATGAAAAAATGGCGGAAATTAAGGTACCTGAATTAGCAGAATCAATCTCAGAAGGAACGATAGCCCAATGGTTAAAGCAGCCCGGTGATTATGTAGAACAGGGTGAGTACTTGCTTGAACTGGAGACGGATAAAGTAAATGTTGAATTGACAGCAGAAGAATCGGGTGTTCTAAAAGAGGTATTGAAAGATTCGGGTGATACCGTCCAAGTAGGAGAAATTATCGGTACCATTACAGAAGGCGCTGGCGAAAGTTCTGCACCCGCCCCTTCAGAAAGTGCTCCAGCCAATGAACAAACGAAAGAGGAAGCAAAAGCTGAACCTGCTGCACAAGAAGTCAGCCAGGAAGCACAATCAGAAGCGAAATCCAGAACGGTAGCGTCTCCGGCTGCACGCAAGCTGGCAAGGGAAAAAGGAATTGATCTATCACAAATTCCGACGGGAGACCCGCTCGGCCGCGTGCGCAAACAAGATGTGGAAGCTTATGAAAAACCGGCTTCAAAACCTGCGGCACAGCCGAAACAGCAGGCTCCAAAAACACAGCAAAGCTTTGACAAACCTGTCGAAGTGCAAAAAATGTCCCGCCGCAGACAGACGATCGCGAAACGATTGGTTGAAGTGCAGCAGACTTCTGCGATGCTGACTACATTTAACGAAGTTGATATGACGGCCGTTATGAATCTAAGAAAACGCCGTAAAGACCAATTCCTTGAGCAAAACGAAGTAAAACTCGGTTTCATGTCGTTCTTTACAAAAGCCGTCGTGGCTGCCTTGAAAAAATTCCCGCTCCTTAACGCTGAAATTCAAGGCGATGAGCTGATCGTGAAAAAATTCTATGACATCGGTATTGCTGTCGCGGCTGAAGAAGGGCTTGTCGTCCCAGTCGTGCGTGACGCTGACCGCCTGACGTTTGCCGGCATTGAAAGAGAGATCGGCGAACTTGCGAAGAAAGCGCGAAACAATAAATTAACATTAGGTGAGCTGCAAGGAGGCTCCTTCACGATCACAAACGGAGGTACATTCGGATCGCTTATGTCAACACCGATCCTAAACAGCCCTCAGGTTGGGATCTTAGGTATGCACAAAATTCAGCTGCGCCCAGTAGCGATTGATGCGGAGCGCTCTGAAAACCGTCCGATGATGTACATCGCTTTATCATACGATCACAGAATTGTAGATGGTAAAGAAGCGGTCGGATTCCTTGTCACCATTAAAAACCTGCTTGAAGATCCGGAACAGCTGTTGCTGGAAGGATAATTTGAGACAGACAAAAAGTACACTGCCCTTACAAGCAGTGTACTTTTTTTATTGAGAGAAGGGGAGAATTTATATGAAAAGCTGTCATCCGCTTGAGATCGAATTTGAATATAATGAAGAATTGCATTCTATCACTCCGGTACTTCTGCAAGACGAACATGACACGATATTAATAGACTGCGGATATCCCGGTTTTACAAACCATCTTCAACATGCTGCTGCCCGGCATGGAATGTCGCTTCATTCATTGACAAAAATCATTGTAACGCATCACGACATAGACCATATCGGTTCACTCGCTGCATTACACCGTTTGCACCCGGATGTCAGCGTGACAGTACATGAGCGTGAAGCGCCGTATATTGACGGCTCTAAAAAATCTTTACGGCTTGAGCAGGCTGAATCAACGTTTTGTTCATTGCCGGAGGATGCAAAGCCTTATGCAAAACAGTTCATCCGCTCGCTTCAATCAGTCGAATCGGCTCCAGTTCACCGGACAGTTACTGACGGCGAGCTGCTGCCTTGGTGCGGAGGCATTCGCGTTGTAGCCACGCCGGGTCATACACCCGGCCATATCAGTCTTTATCTGCCTGCCGAAAAAACTATGGTCACAGGTGATGCGGTCGTCATTGAAGACGGAAAGCTGAACCTTGCTAATCCCGGCTATACGTTACATATGGATGATGCGGTCCGTTCTGTGCAGCGGCTGCTCGATTACGATATCCGCCAATTGATTTGTTATCATGGAGGTTTATTTCAGGGGGATGTAAAAAAAGCGCTTTTGCGTCTGTTTCGTGATCTGCAGAATAAACAAGGATAGGAGCGGCAGCAGCCTATCCTATCCTTGTTCAGTTATGAAAACGGAATCTTTGCCGTTTCTTCTTCTTCGGCGCTGTTTTTCTCTTTTTTCTTAGACCAGTAGGTGGCAAGAACAGACCCCGACAGATTGTGCCATATGCTGAAAATTGCGCTCGGCACGGCTGACAAAGGGGAGAAATGCGCTGTCGCAAGCGCTGCGCCCAGTCCGGAGTTTTGCATTCCGACTTCGATCGCAATCGCTTTTTGTGAAGCATAATCCATTTTGAACAGCTTTGCAGTCAGGAATCCTAACAAATATCCGATTCCGTTATGTAAGATGACGACAGACACAATCAGCAGTCCTGATTGAAGCAGATGCTCACGATTTACGCTGACGACAGAGGATACAATCGCTACGATGCCGATTACCGACACGAGAGGAAGCGCGTGCACGGCTTGTCCGACCTGTTTTTTGAAGAACAGCTTCACAATCACCCCGAGAACGATCGGCAAAAGCACGGCTTGCATTATGGAAACAAACAGTGAACCGAAAGAAACGGGGAGCCACTCTTTCGCAAACAGCATAATAAGTGCCGGCGTTACAATAGGAGCAAGCAATGTTGAGATCGTGGTGACCGCAACAGAAAGCGCAGTATTGCCTTTCGCCAAAAACGTCATGACGTTTGATGCCGTACCGCCCGGACAGCATCCGACCAGAATGACGCCCGCGGCGATTTCTGCGGGGAGGCGGAGCCCGATTGATAAACAGAAAGCCGTAAGCGGCATAATCGTAAACTGGGCAGCGACTCCGATCACGACATGCCAAGGCTTTCTGATTAATTCTTTAAAATCGTCTGCTTGAAGAGTAAGCCCCATCCCAAACATAATAATACCAAGGAAAATCGTCATATAAGAACTGATCCAAGAAAATAAATCAGGGTAGGCGAATCCTAAACCGGCAAAGACGATAACCCACAAGCCAAAGGTTTGGCCCGCAAACCCGCTTATTTTTTTCAGCCATTCCATAAACACAGCTCCTTTTACATTCAATCAATCAGTCAGAAAATATGACTGACTTTTCTGTATTCCATTATAAATAATTTTCTGAATAATTCAATATTAAATATAAGTTTTCAATAAAATTATTATGTAAACTAACATCTTCTTGACTATTCAGACATATATTCTTACAATTGATTTTTATACTGAAATGAATTGGGAGTGCTGAAGTGAAAGAAGCTAATCAATGGTCATCTAAGCTGGGATTTATTTTAGCTACGGCCGGCTCTGCAATCGGGCTCGGCGCAATATGGAAGTTCCCTTACGTAGCGGGAACCAGCGGAGGCGGCGCTTTTCTGCTTGTTTTTATTTTATTTACTGTTTTAATCGGACTGCCGCTTTTGCTTGCTGAATTTATTATCGGCAGAAAAACACAAAAAAACGCCGTTGAATCCTATAAGGCGCTCGCGCCGGGGAAAAAGTGGCACTGGATCGGATATCTCGGAATCATTACGTGTTTTATTCTATTATCCTTCTACAGCGTAGTGGGGGGATGGATATTAATCTACATTATAAAAGGCTTTACAGGCGGCTTATCGCTTTCTTCGGGATTTGATACGTTATTTATCGATACCATTTCAAATCCTTATGCAGCCGTTTTCGGTCAGCTGCTGTTTATCGTGCTGACGATTTTAGTTGTGGCAAAAGGGGTGAGCAGCGGAATCGAAAAGGTAAGCCAGGTGCTGATGCCGGCTCTGTTTATTCTGTTTATTCTCTTAATGATCCGCTCCGTTACGCTGCATGATGCAGCAAAAGGATTAAAATTCTTTTTTATGCCTGATTTTGGCGCGATGGATGCCAATACTATTTTATATGCGATGGGACAATCATTTTTCTCGTTAAGCGTCGGAGTGTCCGTAATGGTTACATACAGCGCATATTTAGAAAAAGAAGAAAATATTGTTCAATCCGCCGTATCGGTGACGGTATTAAATGTCCTTGTTGCTGTGATGGCGGGAGTGGCGATTTTTCCGGCGGTGTTTGCATTCGGCCTCAAGCCGGATCAAGGCCCGCAGCTTTTATTTAACGTGCTGCCGACCGTCTTTAACCAAATGCCGTTGGGCATCGTGTTTTTGCTCGCCTTTTTGCTGCTGTTTTTATTTGCGACGCTGACATCGGCTTTTTCAATGCTTGAAATTTTAGTTGCTGTTTTGTCAAAAGGCGATTCGGCAAAACGGAAGCGGTATGCATGGATCGGGGGACTTGCTATATTTATTGTCGGGGTCCCTTCGGCGCTGTCGTACGGAATTTTGAGTGATGTTTCTATTTTTCACCGCAGTATTTTTGACGCTGCGGATTTTCTGGTCAGCAATGTCTTAATGCCGCTGGGCGCGCTTTTAATTGCCGTTTTCGTACCGCTGAAAATCCCGAAACAGATGCTGTTTGACGAACTGAAAAGCGGTTCCGGTATAAAACGAAAATGGTTTGCAGTCTGGCTCCTATTAATCCGTTATGTGGCTCCTGTAGCCATTATTATCGTTTTTCTGCACGTGCTTGGTATTTTTTAAACCAAAAGAACCAGGCCCCCGTTCAAGACGGGGGCTTTTTTAATAAAGCGGCCATATCACGCGGTGCGCTTGCTCGAACCGTTTCTCCGCCTCCCGCCAATCAACGACATTCCACCATTGATCCACGTAAGCCGCTCGGTCGTTTTTATATTGTAAGTAATAAGCGTGTTCCCACACATCCAGCGGAAGCAAAGGAATGACGTCCCACTGGCTGTAGAGCTGATGCTTCTCAGCGGCCAAAATCTCCAGCCGCCCGGCGCGCGGCGCCCAGACTAGGATAGCCCAGCCGACTCCTTCGACTTTTTTCGCCGCTTGAGAAAATTGCTCTTTAAAAGCGGAGTAGCTTCCGAATGACACATCAATCATTTGAAAGAGCGCCCCCGTCGGCCGTCTTTTTCCGTTTGGATTCATCGAAAACCAGAAAATACTGTGCAAATAATGGCCCGCGCCGTGAAACGCCAATTGCCGCTCCCAATGCGCCACTAAGTCGTACTGTTTCGTCTGTCTCGCTTTTTTGAGCTCCAGTTCTGCTTTATTCAGACCGTCAACATAGCTCTGATGGTGTTTGGTATGGTGAAGTTTCATAATCTCTCTTGAAATATACGGTTCCAATGCGGAATAACTGTAAGGCAGTTTAGGGAGGACATGCTTGCCGATCGGCACATAAGCTCTGCGCTCATCGGGCTCTTCGGGTTCAGTAATGTCCCGGTAAAGTGCCGATGCCTGTTCGTACCATTCCGCCTCCGTTAATCCATCATCCTGAAGGGTGTGAAAAATCCGGTCGATTTGTGCCGCGAAGCGATCGAACCGACCTTGCTGAATAACTTGTTCCTTCAAGGTTTCACACCAATTCAGCATCTCGGTTTGATAAGCGTGCCGTTTCATTTTTCTTCCTCCTTTTCACTCATTTTCATAAAAGTGCTGAGCGCAAGCAAAGAAAACACATACGGGTAGCTGTGATACCTGATGTAAAACTGTTTCGGCAGGCCGATTCCGGTCGGATAGCTGAAAGCGGCGCCTTCGTAATGCCTGTTTTCAATAAGAAAAGATATGCCTTTTGTGACGGCTTGATGATGAGTTTTTTCGTATTGCAGCAAAGCTTCGGCCGCCCAAGCCGTCTGGACAAGCGTCCCGTAAGAAAGCGGAACATAGGTTTTCTCTTCTGCGCTTTTACAGGATTCCCCCCAGCTTCCGTCCTCGTTTTGAATGGACTTCAGCCAGCGGATCGCTTTTTTCACGGCCGGGTGGTTTTGGCTCACGCCGCAAGCCTTCATTCCTGTCAGCGCTGCCCATGTGCCGTAAATATAGCAGACACCCCATCTGCCGTACCACGATCCGTCCTCTTCTTGATGGCGGATCAGCCATTGGACGGCCTTTTCAATCTGAGGGTGATCAGAAGAAAGCCCCGCTTCTCCTAAACAGTGCAGCACCCGTCCGGTTAAGTCGCTTGTTGAGGGATCGATGGCAGCTTCCTCAGCCGATTCCAGCGGCAGCAGGCGGACCAGCGGATGATTGACATTTTTCTCAAAAGCAGAGAAGCCGCCGTCACTGTTTTGCGTGGACAAAAGCCAGCTCAGTCCGCGTTCCCATGAGGCGGGATAAAGTTTTCGCGGAATGGCTTTGAGCACTGCGGCTGTGTCATCACAATCAGGATTATTTGTATTGATGTTTGAAAAACCCCATCCTCCCGGTTCAGCATGCGGGTTGTGAACGGCCCAATCAGCGACTTTCGTCTGCTGCCGTTCACGCAGAAACCGGGCGGCGCTGGTTATCATCTGATCGTTATCTGAGATGCCGCTTTTCATAAGCGCATAGTTGAGAAGCGCCGTATCCCAAACGGTCGACGTTGAATTTTCCAGGTACGGTATATCGCCGCAAGACGTGAGCAAAGCTTTCGTGCCGGCAAGCGCTTTTCTGATAACGGGGGAGTGGCGCGATACACCGAGAGCGAGCAGGCCGTACACCATAAAAATAGTGGCGCTCGCATAGCTGTATAATGTGCCGTCTTCTTCAATCCGGTCAAGCATATACGTTTTGGCCGTACGCAGACCGAGCTGGTGAAAAGCGGCAGGAATCTGCAAAAGCCGCTTCCAGTGCGCGAAAAGAGAAGAGAGGTCTCTGTTCTCATCCTGATCGGAACGAAGCCATGTAAACGGATTTTTAGTCATATGCCGATCTAAATGCGCGAGAGACGGAACGTTGGGATTTTTCAGCGAAAATCTTTTGTTAAGCGTCACGGCCATCGGTACAAAATGAATACGGGCGTATGTACTGAACTGGTAAAAATGCAGCGGGAAGGATGGGGGAATGACTAAGAAAGATAATGGCAGATGCAGCGCGGGCCATGGATAAAGGCCGTTTGCCGCAAGCATCCACTTTGTCATGAAGTGTACGTTGCGCAAGCCGCCATTTGAGATGATAAAGCGTTCGGCCTGAATCATATGCGCCTCAGAACGGCTATATAAACCGGAAGCCAGCAAGCCGGCATAGCCCTGTACAGTGGCGGTCACATTTCCTTTCCGGTCATCAGGATAGTTGGCAAAAGTTCCGTCCGGGCGCTGTTTAGCGCGAATGCCTTCTGCAAGCTCAGCGATCAGTTCTTTATCATTGTCTCCAAGAGAAGTGAGGAGGAGGATCAGAAAGGCGTTTGTCAAAATCGGTCCTTCAAAACAAAATGACCATGAGCCGTCCGCATTTTGCGTTTCTCTTAATAGAGAGATGGTTTTCTTTTGGCGGCTTTTGACGTTTTCATGAATTGTGCTCACACTCGCTCAACTCCTTCAGAAGCATATATATTCATATGTAAAAGTCGGCATGACAAAAGAAAGAAACTGCTGACAGGCAGCAGTTTCTTGTTTGATTTAATCTTCCAGATTGATCCAGACGCTTTTCACTTCTGTATAATTATTCAGCGCGTAAGAGCCCATTTCCCGCCCGAGGCCGGACTGCTTATAGCCGCCGAAAGGAGATGCCGCATCGAAAACATTGTAGCAGTTGACCCAAATGGTGCCGGCTTGGAGACGGTCAGCAATGTAATGGGCGTTTTTCACATTCTCAGTCCAAAGTCCGGCTGCAAGGCCGTATTCCGAGCGGTTCGCCCGCTCAATGACTTCATCTACCGTATCATACGGAATGGCGGCTAAAACAGGGCCGAAAATTTCTTCTTTTGCGATGGTCATGCTGTCATCCACATCCGCAAATACAGTCGGGGAGACAAAATACCCTTCTTCAAACGGGCAGCTGCCGCCCGCGACAGCTTTGGCTCCTTCCGCTTTTCCTTTTTCAATATATGAAAGCACGCGCTCATGCTGTTCCTGACTGACGAGCGGGCCGATTTGTGTATCTTGGTGAAGGCCGGCGCCTTGCTGAAGCGATTTCGCATATGAAACCATTTCGCTGACGACCTCATCATATTTGTCTTTGTGAATGAAGACGCGGGAGCCTGCGCAGCATACCTGCCCCTGATTAAACATGACCCCGTTTAAAGCGCCGGGAATGGCTTTCTTCAAATTGGCGTCAGGTAAAATGATGTTAGGTGACTTTCCGCCAAGCTCCAGTGTCACGCGTTTAATTTTTTTTGCGGCTTTTTCCATGATTTTTTTGCCGATTTCTGTAGAGCCGGTAAAAGCGAGTTTATCGACATCGTCATGGTTGGTCAGCGCTTCCCCGGCCGTCTCGCCGAACCCTGGAACAATATTGATGACGCCGTCAGGGAAGCCCGCCTGATCTATTAATTCCGCTAAATAGAGGGCGGTCAGCGGTGTCTGCTCGGCCGGTTTCAAAACGATTGTGCAGCCTGTGGCAAGGGCGGCGCCCATTTTCCACATCGCCATAAGGAGCGGGAAGTTCCAAGGGATGATCTGCCCCACGACGCCGACAGGCTCATGGCGGGTGTAATTAAAATATGAGCCGGCGACCGGAATTGTTTGTCCGGTTATCTTTGTAGACCATCCGGCATAATAACGCATATGCTCAATTGCAAGCGGGATATCCCCATTCGTCGTTTCATTAATCGGTTTTCCGTTATCAAGTGTTTCAAGCTGCGCGAGTTCCGTTTTGTGCTCTTCCATTAAATCGGCAAGCTTATACATCAGCCTGCTTCTGGAAGCGGCCGGCATAGTGCGCCATTCGCCGTGATCAAAGGCTTTGCGTGCCGCTTTCACTGCACTGTCAATGTCTTCTGACTGTGCCTCGTAAAGCGTCATCAGCGTTTCTCCGGTTGCCGGATTCGGTGTGACAAATGTTGATCCTGAAGCGCTCGGAACAAATTTTCCGTCAATATAAAGTTTTTTCGTGCCCTGCAAAAATGTTTCCAGCCTTTTTGTGATCTGCATCGTTAAAGAACTCATTCGTAACAAACCTCCCGAAATTTTTTTATGGTCTGTTTTGAGCATCTTGATGTCCGCGCAAAGTAAGCGCATACAGTCATTTTATAATAACACCTCCGGTAAAATCAATCGATAACCGTTATTGCAATTCACAAGAAAAAACGGCTACAATAAGCTTATCGATTAAGAAAAGGAGTTTTATAAATGATTCATAATAATTGGCAGACAAAAGAAAGCGTCAAAAAGGTCAAATGCGTACATACAGATGCGAAAAAATACATTGTCAAAAATGTGCTGACGCCGGGTAAAGAGTATGAAGTCAAAAATGAAACAGAAGAATTCATTTTTGTTGTAGACAATACAAACAAAGTCGGAGGCTTCTACAAAGAGTATTTTGAAGAAGTTTAAAGCTGAATGAATTCATTTTGCCTGAGCCATACTAAAAAAGACTACATATAAAAGGTGGCTGCAAAATGAAAAAAACAGAGCAAGACAAACAAAATAAAACATCAGATCAGCTTCAGCAAGTGCAAACTGAAGAAGGCACCGACACGACGATGGAACAAATTTCAGATACCTATAAAGAAGGAACAATTGAAGATACGGATCGTTGATGTTTTGTTGAAACCGCGGCATTGGAGAAGCCGCGGTTTTTTATGGCGAAAATAAAAAACTGACTTTTCGAAAAAAATACCGTTTTCTTGAAACCTTTTCTTTCGCTGAACCGTACTACTTCATAACAGCGGCACCTTTCGCGAAGGGCTTTTTTGATGAACGTTCTAAAAATGTAATCTGTTCGTAATGGTTTAAATGCCGTCTATGTCGTATTCTTATATAGGGATAAAGAACTTATTTTTTTATGATTGTAATAAAACAATAGTATAGAAGCAGAAAGTGGGGTTCTTCATTGGGAATTTTTTCTGTCAGCAGATCAACCGACACAAAAAAGCTGGAGGCTTTGCTCGTTGAGGGAGAACGGATCGAAACGATTTATAAACTGCGGGTTGACCAAATATGCTTTACGAATAAACGAGTGATTTTCTTTGATAATAAAATGTTCTCCAAAAAGAAAGTGCGCGTATTTCTTCCATATAAAACAATTGAAAGCTTCGCCATTCAAGAAGCGGGGATGTTTGATCCAGATACCGGGCTTGTATTAATGACAAGGGGAAAAACTTTCGAATTGGAATTTGCAAAAGAAACGGACTTGACTGAGGTTCAAGCCATCTTAACAAAATACTTATGCAGTTAAATATCACATAAAAGCCATCCGAATGCATGCGGATGGCCTTTTTATTATATAATGCTTGTTTTTCCGGAGTTCGAATCAATGAGATCCGGATCAGCAATAGAACTGATGGGGATATAAATCGGCGCCAAATCACCATTCTCTTCACCGAATCCGTAGTTGATCTTATTGGATAAAAAATAATCGATTTGCTGATACGGGCCGATCGTAATGGAAGAACCGCGGTCGACTGCATTTACTTTAAAGCCTCCTACATTTACCAAAACCGGCGAAAACATCATAATGGGCCTCCTTTTCCGGCAGGGATTTTATCGCATGCAGACTCAAAGGTAGATGGAGAATCAATTTGATCCCGGTCATCCACTTTGCCGTTCGTGCCGATGAAGCCGCTTGCATCTCCGAAGTTCTGTCCGTATCCCTGATTCTTTTTATCAGAATTCTGCCATTCCGCCAGTAAATTTTGTCCGACATTCACCGCTGAAGCATTTTCAAAGGAATTAATTTTCAACATGAAAATATTAATATTGATATATGGAGTTGGTTGAACCACAGGCAAACCTCCTTTAATACAGGTGTATGCCGGCTGTTATGACCGTATGCTTAGACAGGGGGCGATAAAAATGGATTTCGATAAGATGAAGCAATGGATGGAAATGGCGCAAAACATGTCCGGCGGCGACTTTTGGAAAAACGTTTTTGATGATGAACAACTGAAATCATTTCAAAACGGCCATTCTCATTTTCCCTTTCAACAGGGAGATGGGCAAATGAGTAGAAATGAGGGTGCTTTTCCTCTTATAGATATTGTGGAAACCCATGATGAGCTCCAATTTTTGCTGTATCTGCCCGGCTACCGGAAACAAGATGTTCAGCTGCTGTCCTACGGAGAATATATCGTCGTAAAAGGCACGAGAAAATCCTTTTTCAATGAACAGGATTTTAAACAGAAGACCGGAAAATACGGCGATTTTGAAAAAAAACTCGACCTTCCGCATTCCGCTCAAGGTACGAAGGGAATGCAGGCGGTATTCAAAGACGGGATTTTATATATATCGATTGCTAAACATCTGGGGGATGCAAGCCAGATCATTATCGAAGGCTGATCTTGTTTGCTGTGCCATCTATCAGATCTGAATCATCGATACTCATGATAGGGATGACGACAACGGTGCAATCACCGTTTTGTTCACCGTACCCTTCATTTCTTTTATTGGCTGCTGTGTTTCTCACCATAACGGAAGAGCCGGTGTTAAAAGTTGCTCCGCCGCTTATTCCGTTCATTTTTATATACTCAAAATTGATAACGGATGGAAAAAACATCATGATTCGCCTCCTTTTTGTATATCATGTTTATATATTCGCAATGCGGGACGCATAGAACTTTCCAAGAGTGACGGGGAAAGAAGTGATTTTCTTTGAAAAAAATAATGAAAGAGATTTTCAAAAAAGTGTGTGAAGAAGAATTAGACCGGCTTAAGAAAGTGGAACAACAGCTTGATGAGCTTCAGGATAAGTGTCATTTTGAGCCGCAAACGGTGGAAGGGGAAAAAACATATGTCCATATTGAGCACGTCAAAGTGGACAAGGTTGAGTACAATATTGATTTTGAAAAGCTGAGTATAGAAGAGCTGAGCGGTATGCTGAATATCGGCGCCACTTACCATACACCGGCGCACAGGCTCAAACAAGCCTGCGCTGAAGAATTTCGGGACAACCCGCAAAATGATGCTGCGAAAGAAAAAAGACAGACAAAGCAGCAGACACCCAATGTCACCATCAGGGGGAGAAAGCATTGACCCCGTTGTTTCAGCCTCCTTTTTCGAGGGTATGTATTAACAGATGCAGCGAAGAATACAGACGAAAAAGGAGATGATGAATATGTCATTATCAAAAGAACAGCAGGACAGCCTTTATCATAAATTAATCGATTTAAAGGAAAGTCTCCAGGGAGAATCAAAAGAAAATCATTCAATGAGTGAAGACACAGGAGAACTGTCGAACGGAGTAGATAATCACTTAGCTGATCACGGAAGCATTTATTTGGACAGGGTCACGAATCAGACGCTGGACGGTGTCGATCAGAATCTTTTAGATGAGGTGAACGCCGCGCTTGAACGAATGGATAAAGGAACATACGGGATTTGCGAGAAAACAGGAAAAGAAATTCCTTATGAAAGACTTGAAGCCGTGCCGTACGCCAGAATGACCGTCGAAGCGCAGCGAGAAACAGAAGGGGATGTGAAAACAGACGCTCCGTCATATGAAAGGGAATTTCACGAGCAGGTGAAAGACCTCTCAAATAAAGAAACCGTTGATCAAAAAAGCTCACAAACTTACGAAATCCTGGATCGCGAGCAGGATTCACAATAATAGCAGCAGGTACATTCATATGTACCTGTTTTTTTATTCCATAAAAAATCTCAAAATCGAAATAAAATCATTGACTTTATATAAAAAAGAAAGTAACATACTATTTGTAAGTAAATATTAAAAGATTACCGGGAGGAATTTAGAATGTCTCAAGTATTATTTGTAAAATCAAGTGACCGTACGGCTGAAGAAGGCGTATCCGTAAAATTATACGAAGCGTTTCTGGCTGCTTATAAAGAAAACAATCCGAATGATGAAGTGATCGAACTTGATCTTCATAAAGAAAACCTTCCTTACCTCGGAAGAGATATGATTAACGGAACATTCAAAGCTTCAAAAGGAATTGAAATGACAGACGAAGAGAAAAAACAAGCGTCAACTGCTGACATTTACTTAAATCAATTTGTCAAAGCTGACAAAGTCGTGTTTGCATTCCCGCTTTGGAACTTCACAGTGCCTGCTGTGCTTCATACTTATGTTGATTACCTGTCTCGTGCAGGAGTTACTTTCACATACACGCCTGAAGGCCCTAAAGGTCTGATGGGAGATAAAAAAGTAGCGCTCTTAAACGCACGCGGCGGCGTATATTCTGAAGGACCGATGGCATCTCTTGAAATGTCATTAAACTTCATGAAAACCGTTCTCGGTTTCTGGGGTGTCCAAGATCTTCACACTGTTGTCGTTGAAGGCCATAATGCTGCACCGGATAACGCTCAAGCGATCATTGAAAAAGGACTGCAAGAAGCGAAAGATCTGGCTGCAAAATTCTAATTTCCATTAACTCTTGCGCCCCTACAGGGTGTGAGAGTTTTTTCTATTATAGAAGAAACTGGCGGCAGCTTTCGATCTGATCTTATATTGATATATTGAAATTTTGTCGAAAAAACAATTTTTATGTAGAATAAAGCATTTTTCACAAAGAAAAAAGGTTTTCTGTAAAAGAATTAACCCTCTTGCCAAAATACGACTGATGGTGTAGGATATAAGAGAAGCTACATTGTTCGTATTGTTAATTAAGTTTTAACCTTTAAGCTGTAATAGGGAGTTTTATATCGAAGCCGGAATGTCATGCCTCCATTGCAGAGGACGACAGGAACGCTTCTGCAAACACCCACTTTGAGGAGTGGTGGTTTAAAACTTTCTTACTTGCGTACGGCATACGTAGCGAAAGCCATTTCCCTTGCGGAGATGGCTTTTTATTTTGAATTGCCATTGAGCAGCGTACTTTATCAGTATGATAAAATGAAAGAATCAAAGACAAAGTGAGGTTTTACAACATATGCTGGAGAAAGCCCAATCCCTTCTGGCGCATTATTTTGGCTACGACAGTCTTCGCGCGGGCCAAAAGCAGGCGATACAATCAGTTGCAGAGGAGAGAAAAAACACGGTCTGCATTATGCCGACGGGGGGCGGAAAATCAATCTGCTATCAGATTCCCGCACTGCTGTTTGAAGGAACCACAATCGTTATTTCCCCTCTTATTTCCTTAATGAAAGATCAAGTCGACGCGCTTGAAGAAGCGGGTATCGCGGCAGCTTATATTAACAGTACCCAGACAAGCCGTGACATTCATGAGCGCCTGACCGGTTTGAAACAAGGGGCTTACCGGCTCTTTTACATCACACCGGAGCGTTTGACTTCTTCTGAATTCATTCACATCCTGCAGAATATTACGGTTCCTCTTGTCGCCATTGACGAAGCTCACTGTATATCGCAATGGGGACATGATTTCAGGCCGAGTTACCGGAATATCGAAATCCTTTTTAATGAATTAAAAGAACCGCCCGTCATCATCGCATTAACGGCGACGGCTACGCCTGAGGTTCATGATGACATCTGCAAGCAGCTTCATATTAAGAAAGAACAAACTGTATATACCGGTTTTGCCAGAGAGAATTTAACGTTTAAAGTAGTAAAGGGCGAAAACAAAGACCGGTTTATCGAGCGGTACCTCGAAAAAAATAAACACGAAGCCGGCATTATATATACAGCGACAAGAAAAGAAACCGACCGTTTATATGAGAAATTAAAACGCGGCGGCATCAATGCCGGCCGTTATCACGGCGGATTGGCGGATGATGACAGAAAAGACCAGCAGGAGCGGTTTCTTAACGATCAGATACAAGTGATGGTAGCTACGTCCGCTTTCGGAATGGGAATCGATAAGAGCAACATCAGGTTCGTTTTACACGCGCAGATTCCGAAAGATATGGAGAGCTATTACCAGGAAGCCGGACGGGCCGGGCGCGACGGTCTTAACAGCGAGTGTGTGCTCTTGTTTTCGCCGCAGGATATTATGGTGCAGCGTTTTTTAATAGACCAATCGGCCGCCGGAGAAGAAAAACAAAAGCAGGATCTCAAAAAACTGAGACAGATGGTGGATTACTGTCATACGGAAGATTGCCTGCAACGGTTTATTCTGAAGTATTTCGGCGAGAATGAGGCGGAAGCTTGCGAAGCATGCGGCAATTGCACTGATACAAGGACCGCCCATGACGTCACAAAAGAAGCGCAGATGGTATTATCATGCATCATCAGAATGAATGAGCGTTTCGGAAAAACGATGGTGGCGCAGGTGCTTAGCGGGTCAAAAAATAAAAAAGTGCTGGAAAACGGCTTCAGCAGCCTGTCCACTTACGGCATTATGAAGCATCAATCCGCAGCGGAAATCAGTGATTTTATCGAATTCCTTATTTCAGATGAATATATCAGAATGGCGGACGGCACATTTCCAACGCTTATGGTCACCCAAAAAGGCAGGGACGTTCTGCTTGGAAAAAGCGCAGTCGCGAGAAAAGAAGCCTTACAGGCCGCCGCCGTTACCGAAAATGATGAATTATTTGAGCTTCTCCGGCGTCTCCGCAAAGAGATTGCAGCTGAACAGGGCGTGCCTCCATTTGTCGTGTTCTCAGATCAGACGTTAAAAGAAATGTCGGCGAAACTTCCGAAAACGGATCAGGATCTTCTTTCCGTAAAAGGGGTCGGGGAACAAAAAAGATTGAAATACGGAGCGGTTTTTTTAGAAGAAATCCGAAATTATGTAAGAGAAACAGAGTGAAAAAAAGTTTTTTTAGAAATTTGCACATTGTGTTTTTCATTGGCGCCGGAAAAATCAGAAGCTTGAAAACCCTTGCTGTATCAAGGTTTCAGCAAGACTTACCAAGCGAGAGAAATGTTTCATGTAAAGGAACTGTAATCTAATTCAAATCGTTTTGTTATTGAACTGACATTTTCATATGTTACGATATCACCTGTTAGCCGCCAATAAAAAGCTAACAAGGGAGGATTTACTTATGAAGAAGACGATTATGTCCTTTGTCGCAGTTGCAGCAATTTCAACAACTGCATTTGGAGCTCACGCTTCTGCTAAAGAAATCACGGTGCAAAAGGGTGACACGCTCTGGGGGATCTCGCAAAAAAACGGAGTGAACCTAAAGGACTTAAAAGAATGGAATCAGTTATCTTCTGATTTAATCATTGAAGGAGAGAAACTGACTATTTCTTCAGTAGAAACAACCACATCTGGGCAGTACACAGTGAAGCAGGGCGACAGCCTCTGGAAAATTGCTCAGAAATTCGGAACATCAGTCGGCAATCTGAAAAGCTTGAATAACTTGCAATCAGATATAATTTACGCAGGCACAACGTTAAATGTGAAAGGTCAGGCTCAGGCTGCACAGCCGGCTCAAGAAGCCAGCCAGCCGCAAACTGAACAAAAACCAGCTGCCGAGACAGAACAGCCGAAACAAGAAGCTGTCAAAAACGAGCAGCCTAAACAAGAACCTGTTCAAGAACAACAACCTAAACAAGAAGCGAAGGCTGTCGAAGCAAAACAGCAGCCTGTTCAATCAAATACAAACCAACAAGAGCCTAAAAAGCAGCTGACAATGACTGCAACTGCTTACTCTGCTAACGACGGCGGCATTTCCGGTGTAACGGCAACCGGTGTTGACTTAAACAAAAACCCTGATGCAAAAGTCATCGCGGTAGACCCTAGTGTCATTCCGCTTGGCTCTAAGGTTTATGTTGAAGGTTACGGAGTGGCAACAGCAGCAGATACAGGCGGCGCAATTAAAGGAAATAAAATTGACGTATTTGTTGCAAAGAAAAGTGACGCTAACAACTGGGGCGTCAGAACAGTAAATGTTAAAGTATTAGACTAGTTTCATATAGAGATGAAGAACACAAGGCGAAATGCTTTGTGTTCTTTTTTTCTTCCCTTTTTTGACTGTATATAATCGTTATATGCGGAAAAAGAAAAAGCGTTTCTCTAATATAATAAGGAATGGATGTGAAAACGGAATCTGAAGGGATGTATGAATTTGATGGAGCCGGAATTTATATGTTTATGGAATGCCTTCACAGAATCACCGGTGTTTCAAGCAGGTATATGCACCGCTTTCGCCATTGTGCTCGTTATCGGACTGTCTATGCCTGCTGTCAGGCTGTTTCAGGCGCTTGACAGAGGGAGAGGAAGGCCAGCCGTTATTGAAAAGGTGAGACGTACTGGCGTGATGAAGAATGGCAGGCACGAGCTTGTGCTTATTTTAAACGTAAAAAACCAAGACGGAACGCATGATAAACGTGAACTGACACATGCCGTATATAATGAAGAGATCAGCCGTTTTTATGAAGGAGCTTCCGTATGGGTGACGGCAGCGGCTGGCGGACGAATTATGATCGCTCCGCGCACGCCGCGGCATAAGGCGTCAAAATAAAAAGACGGGGCGGTTTTCCCGTCTTTATGTATTAATGCCGATCGATCCATATCCGTCCGCCTTCTGAGCCGGCTTCTATCCTGCATGTTCCTCCGATCGGGAATGTCATCAAAGGGGAGGTATGGCCGAAATCAGCATTTGCGATAACAGGCATGGATGACAGTTCTTCTTTTGTACGGATGACGGCACGCAGAGCCTCCTCAGACACATTTGAAGCATGCTGGAAACGTCCGATGACAATTCCCTTCACGGCTGAAAAAGCGGGAAGGTGGATGAGTGACTGCAAATCCCGGTCAAACATATGAATGTCCGACATATGATCATCTTCTATAAACAGAATCACTTGCTCCATCTCCGGAAAGTATTCGGTGCCCTGCAGAAGATTCAGTGTGCATAGATTTCCTCCGATCAGTGTTCCTTCCGCATATCCGGGTTGAATAACGAGCGGTCCCGGATTACGATAAAAACGTCTGTCCTCCTGGTTCAAATACCATTTATCATCACTCCACTCGGATGAAGGCTTTACCTCATACGGGTTGTCAGAAGCACAGCAGGCCAAGAAAGAGTCAATCGTATAGTCCAGCCCTTTTTTCATGGCAAATGAAGAAAAATGGGGACCGGAATATGTAATAAGGCCGGTTTTTTGATATATGGCATGGCCGAGAGCGGTAATATCTGAATAGCCGCAAAGAATTTTCGGATGCCGCTTGATGTTTTCATAATCAAGATAGCGGAGCAGCTGATTTGATTGGAACCCGCCGAGTGTCGTCAAAATCGCTTTGATGTCAGGGTCAGCGAAAGCCTCGTGCAGATCCCATACACGCGATTCAATGGATGATGAATCAAATTCATTTATTTCTTTCGCATGCTCTGAAAAAGAGACACAAAAGCCCAGCTCCTCCAATTTTGTCTTCGCGGCATTTATATTTTCATCTGACATAACGGACATGCTTGTGGCCGGAGACACAATACGAATGCCGTCACCTTTTTTCAATTTTTCCGGATACAAAAAAAGCCCTCCTTATATGGTTTAATCTATTACACCATATAAAAGAGGGTTTCTCTATTATTTTTTACAGGTCGACCCATTTAATGCCGCCTGATTGCGTATCATTGTCAATCCAGACATCAAAGTGATGCTTTTCATAAAAATGAACGAGTCTGTCGACATGATCCCAATCACGCTTAGCGATGTCGCCCGTCACTTTCGGGATATTCTGCTCTCTGGCGATATGTTTTAAAAATTTCATGCAGATCGAGCCGTAGCCATGGTTCGGCGGGCCTTTAATGTCCCCGATATGAATGGCATTGTCATAATAAGAGGCGATCAGTGAAAAACAGCCTCTTCCCCGGTAGGCTGATTCACAATCAGTCAGCATAATCTTACATGTTTGGCCATCATCAATCGAGGAAACAATGATCCAATCGTCATTGTTCGATTGATCAATACCAAGCACTCGCGCGTCTTTTGATACATCTATCAGATTTTCCCGCATTCTGAAAATCTGAAATTCAAGTTTATGAAGCTCTTTTTCCAGCTCTTTCTGATCTCTTTCTTCTGCAGTAAACAAAATCATACTCCTTTCACAGCGTAAAAGTCTTAGTTAAACACAAGTATCCATTGTAGTAAATGATGTCTTGGTTTGTAAATGGGTTTTGCAAAAACTTTTTTAGAAAAGTCTGCCGTTTATATGTGGATTGACGTTTTTAAGGCGGTGCGGATAGGGAAAGGAACAGTGAGCAGCGGAAAAAGGAGGAATCTATAATGGCAATTGACTCACTCATCGGCAAATTGAAGTACGTAATGACGGAATCTCCTGATAAAATGCTTTCCTTATATGTAAATACGGATATGAGAAATCCGGATCAGCAGGGGGGAGAGTGGAAAATCGCCTTGAAAACCGGTTTTCGGAGATTAAAAGAGTATCTGTCTGCCAGTGATCCGGAAGAAGAAAAATCTCTCGTCCGCATCATGGAACGTGTCTATCAATATATCGATGGGCTTGGTAAAGAGATGCCGCGAAGTCTCGTATTTTTTGCGTCGGGAGAAGGCGGTATTTGGGAGACGATTGAATTGCAGGTGCCTGTTGAAACACGATTTTATTGGGAAGAGACGGCTGTCCTTGATCAATTAGAAATTCTTCGTGAACAATTTCCGAGCACGGCTTTTATTCTCACCCAGCAGAATGAAGTGAAGATCATAGAAACCGTACTCGGAAAAATTGAAGGAGTGGAGCATTATCATTACGACGTCATCAATGAATCGTGGAAACCGCAGGATGTAAGCGGAAGCCGCTCCGCGTCGATGGACGAAGACGCCGCCAAAGCCCACGTCGAAGAAAACCAAAACAGGCTGTATAAACGATTGGCTTCGAACCTTGATCAGAAGGCCGCTTCACACCAATGGGAGCGTCTCGTAATCGCAGGGGACAAAGAAACAGCCGATATTCTCGATCAGCACATGAATAAACCGATTGATCGGATCATTCCAAAAAATCTGTTGAATGAAAACGAACATAAGGTGATAGAAGAACTGTTGAAGGAAGCATAATATGACGAAAGGCCGGGTCTCAAACACCCGGTCTTTTTAGGGCTTAAGTTTGTCTAATTTCTGACGAAGCGGGCGAAACCGTTGACATCAAAGCTGAATTCTCATACCATTTGGATAGTCAGTAAAATTGAGAGAGGTCATAAGATGAATCAGACAGAAAACAAACCTAAAAGTTATACCGGTGTCGTGCTGACATTGACCGTTCTGATCAACGGATTAATTGCGGTGCTGTTTTTTATGCCGAAATCGGGACAGGTCAGCATTGCCAATATTCATATTCTGCCGATGTTAAATGCCATTTTTAACAGCTTCACGTTTATCTTTTTGCTGGCAGCGCTCTTTATGATTAAGCAAAAAAACATTCAAGCGCACAAACGCTTTATTTTAGCGGCGTTTACGACGACTTTGCTGTTTTTGATCTGCTATGTCGTGTACCACTCGATAGCTGAGAATACTTTATTCGGCGGCCACGGCATCATGCGCGGGATTTACTTCTTTATTTTAATTACGCATATTTGCCTTTCCTTCATTATCGTGCCGCTTGCGCTGTTTACGCTGATCAGAGGATTCAGTATGCAGGTGGAGCGCCACAAAAAAATCGCGAGATGGACGATGCCGCTCTGGCTGTATGTCAGTCTGACGGGTGTCATTGTATACTTAATGATCTCACCGTATTATTAAAAAAAGCCGTGCTCTGCGCGGCTTTTTTCTATTGATTGAAAAAGGCGCCTCATCAGGGCGCCTTTTACTCTTCAAGCGTTTCAAGTGTTGTTACATTTAAGGATTGTTCAACGGTTTTTGTTTTTGCTTTTACTTTTTCTGCGTACGTGTAATCACCATAGCAGTAGGGATAACGGAAATTGTCTTTGTTCCCTCCGCAAGTGTAAAGTTTCGGATTCTTTTTGACCTGCTGCTCGGAGTATTGTTTTGCCAGTTCCTCAGTATGCGATCCTCCATGTTCAGCCACAAAATCAATATAGCCGGCTCCCATGTTGTAGCTTTGTATAATCGTATCCAAGTCTACGCCTTTTTTCTTGCCTGTTTGGTACATGAGAGTGAATTGTTTGATTCCCTGTTTGATACTGGTTTGAGGGTTTTTAATCTCATTTCGCTTTAAACCCAGAGATTCTGAAGACTGCATGGGATCATTTCCTCTTCCTTTTGACTCCTGATATATCATGCCGAGTACAAGCGATGTATATTTGGTGAGTCCTTTTTCATCCAGTTCGTCTTCAACAAGCGGTTTGTAATCTGTCAGCCGTTCAAGGACGATCGGTTTGACATCAAACGGAAGACTTTTGAGCCATTCATTATTTGAAAATAACAGAATGAGGAAGAAGGAAACCATGACAAAAACACATATCATCATAAGACCCGCGGCAGCGAAACAGCCTTTTTTCTTTTTCTCCACTGTGTTTCACCCTCAATTTCAGGAGCATTATGACTTTTTCATTATGACACAGATGAATGCGCGAAACCAAGCGGAAACCCGTATTTGAAACATAAATTTAAAATAACGGTTCTTTTGTCAGGCGCAGGATGTATCTGCATCAATTGACATTTGGTATAATTGGGCTACTTGAGAAAAGAAGGGTGAGGTATATGACTGAATTTCACGAATCCGGAAACAAAAATGACCCCGCTGTCGATTTAGATGAGGAAACTTTATTTTTGGTTGCCCAGACTTTTAAGGCGCTGTCTGATCCGACCAGAATCAGAATTCTCCATTTGCTGTCACAGGGTGAGCACGCGGTAAATGATATCGCAGAAAAGCTGAATTTGCTGCAGTCTACCGTTTCTCATCAGCTGCGTTTTCTTAAAAATCTGCGCCTCGTCAAATCACGCAGAGAAGGAACATCCATCTATTATTCTCCTGAGGATGAACATGTGTTAGATGTGCTTCAGCAAATGATTCACCATACGCGGCACGATTAAAAAACATCCCTGCTTTTTAGACAGGGATGTCAGCCGTACTGACTGTTATTGGTTTGGTCTCTGCTCGTTTTTAAAACATAAAAAGAGAAGCCGCTGTAATAAACTGCGATGAAATAAAAGATACTGATGGTCAGCGGATCGGCCCCGACCGTTTGGCTGTATGCCTCCGGATGGGTAAAGTCCGCTGTGATCCGGTACATTTCAATAACGCGATAAACAAATCTCGATAGGAATAACGTTAATAGAATAAGTTCAATCCACAGGTGAGTGCGAAAATACATTTTTCCGCGGCGTTCTTCAAATGAAATGTTCCGTTTTGCAAACAGGACCAGAAGCCAGCCGCAAAAAGTGCCGAATATAAGATGGCCGTATAAAGCCGGGTGTGTGATGCTGAAAAACGCCAGAGCTGCGGCCAGCAATGAAAACAAAATCATTCTTGTATAAAGCCAGCGGGGTTTCAAAGGCTGAAAGCCGACGGACCGTTTCACCTTTTTATACAGAAAAAAGGCAATCATTAAGACAGGGCAGATGCTTTGAAGTGTGATATGCATGGTGTGGAACTCCCCCTCCGTTGAGTAGTGTATGCTTATCCGGCTGGTTTTAGTAGTCTGATTTATTCGCAGGCTGAAAGCATCTTTTATCACAGTATGCACGTTTCTTTTTTTTGCATAAGAGAAGCGCCCGCGCCTTATTCAGGATTTAAACAGAAAACTCTTGATAAACTAACGGTATTAGTTATAATAAAACTAATGATATTAGTTTTTAGGGGGATGTTGATGAGAATCTTACAATACGGAACCGTTTGGCAGCTGACTTTTTTTCCCGCGCTCTTCCCGGTGAATTGTTATTTGGTTGAAGAAGAAGAAGGAGTAACCCTGATTGACGCCGGACTGCCTAACAGTCATAAAGGAATCAAACAAGCATTGCGGCAGCTTGGGAAGCCGCTGAATGACATATTACTCACCCACGCGCACGGGGATCACATCGGTTCGCTTGACTCATTAGCTGCGGAATTTCCGGATGCTTCCGTCTGTATTTCTGAGCGGGATTCTTTCTTGCTGAAAGGTGACACTTCATTATTTGAGCATGAAGCACAAACGCCGATAAAGGGGGGAGTGCCGAAAAATGTTCAGACCGAACCTGATCGCCTGCTGAAAGGCGGCGAGCGGATCGGATCTTTACTTGTCATTCCCGCTCCCGGTCATACGCCGGGAAGCCTCGCTTTTAAAGATATGAGAAATGATATGCTGATCGTCGGAGATGCCTTTCAAGTACGGGGCGGCCTTGCTGTTTCTGGGAAGCTGAAATGGAAATTTCCGTTTCCGGCTTTTGCTACGTGGAATAAAGAAGAAGCTGTAAAAACAGCAAGAACACTTATCGCTCATCAACCAAGCAGTCTGGCCGCCGGACATGGAAATGTTCTCTGCAATCCCGTTGAAATGATGGCTGAGGCTGTTGAGGAAGCCGAACGAAGCCTGCCGGGAGGCCGATCATAATGTCACCGAGAGTCGGAATGAGCCTTGACATGATATTGAGAGCTGCAGCAGGCATCGCTGACGAAAAAGGGCTGAACGAAGTGACGCTTGCGGCTGTTGCAAAGTCCTTAAACGTAAAACCGCCTTCCCTTTACAATTTTGTCAATGGCCTTCAAGGAATTAAAACAGAGCTGGCTGTCTCCGGTTTAACTATGTTATATGAAAAAATGGCGGCCTCTGCAGAAGGACTGACGGGCGAAACGGCTTTGCTTGCTCTCGCCGATGCCTATATCAATTTCGCCGAAGCCAATCCCGGATTATATGACGCAACATTTCAAAAGATAAAAGATGGCCGGATTGAGAATCTGTCAAGCCTGCTTGTAGGGCTTGTTGTCAGGCAGCTGACAGCTAACGGATATGCACAGTCTGACACTGCGATTCATGCTGCGAGAGGACTGAGGAGCCTTCTTCACGGATTTGCCGTGTTGAGAAAACAGAGTGCATTTGAATTAACCGAATCAATTAAGGAAAGCCGGAAGTTTGCAGTTGTTGCTTTTCTAAGAGGTTTGCAGGAGAGGGAACAATAATATTATTATGTAAACTAAATAAAAAGACGCATCATGTAAAAAGGAGGGACAAATGGATTCATTACAACATATCATTTGTGAGCGGCGCACCTATTCACATATTTTTGATTCTCATGCACACACATACTGCCAAATGCTCTTTCCGCTCGAAGGACAGCTGGACCTGGAGACAGAAAGACGTAAAATTAGATTAAAACCTGATCAAATGCTGTATATTCCGCCCGGGCATGAACATCGGTTCCGTTCTTTGGAGCGAAATGAATGTCTCGTTCTCGACATACCGGCATATTTTTTCAAAGGTTCATTTGCCCCCGGCGTTCTGAATAAGCTTGATCCTTTTTGGACATCGATTCGGTTTCTGCTGACAGAAGAGACAAAGCAGCAGTCGGCTCATTCATTGAGTCTGCTTGCAAAATATATTGCTGAAAAGATACAAGTAAACCGTACGAATGATTCAATTGCGTATATCCGCCGAAATCTATCAAAGACTTTTACAATTAAAGAGCTTGCCGCAATGGAACATTACCACCCGGCGTATTATTCCGACTGGTTTAAAAAGCAGACGGGGAAAAGCCCGCAAGCTTATATTGCTGAGCTCCGTATGAAGAAAGCGGAACAAATGCTTATTGAAACAAAATGCCGGCTGACAGACATCAGTCAGGAGGTCGGCTTTCAAAATTTGTCTTCCTTTACCAGATGGTTTGTCAGACATAAGGGAATAACGCCGCGTGTCTTCCGAAACACCTTTCAATCTGATAAATAATCCTGAAAATCGGTTAAATAAACTGCTTCTTTTTTTGGTAACATGATTGTAAAAAAGGAGTTTTTGATATGGCAGTCATTGAAGATTTTATCAAGCTTGATCTCAGAATAGGAACGGTCGTAAAAGCGGAAGTATTTCCGGAAGCAAAGGTGCCGGCCATTAAGATGACAATAGATTTCGGCGAAGAGATCGGCATGAAACAATCAAGCGCCCAGATTACAAAACGGTACGAACCGGGTGATCTGACGGGCAGACAGGTGACAGCTATTGTCAACTTTCCGCCGCGGCGGATCGCCGGATTTAAGTCAGAAGTTCTCGTTCTCGGCGGCATCCCGGAAAAAGGAGACGTTGTCCTGCTTACGCCAGAGCAGACAGTACCGAACGGAACGAAAATCGGATAATAAAAAAAGACGTTTGCAGAAGCAAACGTCTTTTGCGTATTGAGGCGATACACCACACGCCACATTCGTGTGTGCCGCAAGGGCATGTGCATCGGCTTACACAATTCAGCTCATCGCTATATCAATATAGCATGGCGGGTGTAGAAATGCAAGAGATTTTTTAATATATGTTATATCTGGCTTTGTTTTGCCGATCCCCGATCTTTCGTGTAAGGTTTTGTTTGAAATTTTATGATCTTGAATAAAGCAGTTCGACAAATGCAAGAGATTCATTTAATCTTATATCCCGTGGTAAAATTTAGGAATAAAGAAGCGGAAAGGAGCCGCAAATGAAAGTATTTGAAGCAGCCTCGTTCATTTCAGCCGCAGAAAAGCGGGCAAAACAATACGATCAGATTAGAGAACAATTTATCAATCTCAGAAAAGCATTTCAGGGAATGGCTGATTTAGATGACAGTGAGTTTTCAGGCAAAGGCGCCGACAACATTAAAGCATTCTTTCAAGATCACGCCGGTGTCACAGACAGCTGGCTTGATCTGATCGATATGAAGATTGCGTTTCTTAACAGTATTTCTGGAAAAGTAGCTGATGCGGGACTGGCCGATTCGTTTGTGGAAGAGTCATTTTTAGAACACGAGCTGATTCATGCGAAGAATAAATCACAAGCCATCATGCAGGAGCAGCGCAATGAAATGAAAGGTATCCTTGATGAAATCAGTGATATCATTCATCTTGATGTTTTCTCGACAGAAGATGTCGATCAAAAGCTGGATTCAGCAGATAAAAAAAGGAACGATACCATACATAAACTCGGAAAGCTTGATCACGATCTAACGAAAGAATACGCAGAAACCGAGGCAAATGAACATTTCATTCAGGCCGACTTTCAGCAGCTCCAAAACGCAACAGGCCAAGGAAAAAACGCCACTCCGCTTTATTACAACGCCAAGGCATACCGAGAAAGCGACATACATAAGAAAAAAGACGAGATTGCAAGACACTCAGACACATATTTAACGTTTAAAAAGGAAGAAGCGAAAGAGCGGGAAATCAAGGATCTGAAGAAAAAACTCGCCGACGGTGTGACCGATCCGGATGAATATTTGGAAATTGTGAAGAAGATCGGCTATGAAAACCTTGAACCTTCCCAGCAGCAATATGTCATTCAGCTTGAACAAGCAAAACAGCTGGAAGAAGCCGGAGAAGTGACTTGGGATATATTAAAAGGAGCTGGCGTTGGTTTATATGATGTCGGGAAAGACACGGTAACCGGTCTATGGGACTTCATAACCGATCCGGGAGAAACCTTGTCAGCACTGGGGAATGCAGTACTTCATCCTGTTAAACATATGATGCTGTTTCAGCAGCAATCGAGGAATCGTATCAAAAGGATATGGTAAATGGAGATGCGTATTCCAGATCAAGATGGGTGACATATGCGGTCGGTTCAGCAGCTGTGGCTGTCGTCGGAACGAAAGGCGCAGGAGCCGTTAACAAAGCTGATGCGGCGGGGAAAGTCATAAACAAGGCAGGGCAGGCAGGGAAGAAAATTAAAGACGTTAAACTTCCAGAACTCCTTCCTTATAACTCTAAATATGATCTTGCTCTGTCGGGTGACGTACCATACAATGTGGTTGACAGCCAAAACCTTAAAAATGAACTTTTGACCAATGCAAAGAAAATCCCGGATGGAACGAGAAAGCCGTCTACTGGTCAAGAAATAAACCTTCCTTGGTTAAATAAAGAAAAGTATGGTGCCTTTGAGGTTAAGGGCAAGGTAAAAGCAAAGGGAAAAGTTAAAGACATAAGCCGCAGAGTGTATACTATAAAAGATATTGATATGAACCAAAAAACAGAATTTGGCGTAACAAATCTTCAGCTTACGAAAAACGGTAATGCTCCTTATGCAAAAGATGGCACACAGATTAATTTACATCACTTGATTCAAGAAGAACCTGGGCCAATGCTTGAAATTCCAAACAGTTTACATACAAAATATAGTGATGTTATTCATAAGCTTAAGACTGATGGTGAAAGTTTTAGAAATGATAAGGTTTTAAAAGCACAATATGGAAGCTTTCGAAAGAGATATTGGAAGTGGAGAGCGAAACAATTTGAGAATGAGAATTGAGGTGTTTAAATTAAATGATTTATTCAAAGGTTGAAAACTTTATTAATGAAAACAAGCAAAATGCTATATTCACAGAGGGTGCAAGCCATGAAAACATAACTCGCATTGAAGAAATCCTCCAATGCGAACTTCCTATTAGCTATAAATGGTTCTTAGAAAAATACGGTGCTGGTGGTTTATTTGGGGTTTTGGTTTTAGGCTATAACTTCGATCATGCGTCAGTTGCAGATAAAACTAAAGAATATAAACAACATTATGGACTTGCTGATGGTCTTGTTGTCATAGAAGATGTTGATTTCTTTGCTTACTGTCTAGATACGAATAAAATGAAAGACGGAGAATGCCCTGTAGTGGAATGGGATAGGATAATTGGCTATCAAGATATCGCTGCAGAAAGCTTTATCGAATTTTTTTATAATAAGATTCAGGAAGCGAAAGATGACTGGGAAGAAGATGAAGACTGGGACGATTAATAAAAGAAAGCTCTCTTTTAGAGAGCTTTTTTCAGATTTTCAATTTTTAACAGGCTTTATAATGAGCAAACAGGCATTACTCAAAATACTCGCCGCGCCTATCCAAAGCAGCCATTGTGTTGCGGTCAGCCATGAGGCAGTTAGGATAAAGAGTCCAATGGCAATTGATATATAATTGCCGGCTCGGTCCAGTTTACGGTTGCAATGAATTTTGTATTTAGTATGAGAAATAAATTGATCAATTTTATCTTTCAGCTCATAGCATTTTTCCTTCATTTTATCCTCTGTTTCTTTTACTTTTCGATAAAGCATATTATTCATCGTCTGCACTCCCATATCGCCGTTTTGAAAATTCAGTCATGATTTTTTCTTCATAGTCATCTGAGATGAATTGTGCCTGATCTTCAACTTTCAAATGTGCTTTTTCTTCAAAACCATCCTGTTCTTCACCATCAAAACGATAAAGTTTTTGCAATAGCCTCCAGAATGTTTCAATTTCATCAGTTGTGAAGTCATGAAACATATCCGCTAAAAAATAGGTGGATTTTTCTGAACAGGAAATTAACGCTTTTTTTCCTTCAGCGGTAATCTCAATATTGATTGCACGTTTATCCAGTTTGCTTGGCACAGTGTGAACATATCCTTTTTTCGCGAGGCTTGAAATTAATTTGTTAGCGGTTTGTTTTGTTGTGCCCAGCTTTTTAGCGATATTCATAAGTGTGGTATCTTCCGTCGGTAAATGGGCAATAGCAATAAGAGTCATGTGCTGTCGGGAAGTCAACATTTCTAAGTATTCGTCCCCCCGAGCCTGCACTTTATTGACAACCGAAAATAATGATGCGTAACTTTGTTGCATGACATGCAGTTCCTTCATTAATAAATTAATATCCATAAGGTATCTCCTATTATAATTGTCACCATGTTGACAATTATAATATACAACGAAATGGGAAACAAGTCAATATGGTGACTAATAGTAGCGGGTGCGGCTGTTTTCAAAAATGTCACAGGCAGTCGGAGTGTTTACAAAAGGGGAAATAAGTATAATAAATGCGAAAAGGGCATTAATCCAAAGTGAGAAGGTGTTTGACATGCAGAAAGTGAACTGGTCAGAACAGTATGAATGGTTCAATAAACAAGATGAAAAAGATGGGCGTTTAATGGCGCTCCTTCGTCATGAACTTACATATGAGGAAGTCATACGGTTATATAAGAAAGGGTTTTATTTGAAATCTAAAGAAGGGGATGTTTCATTACGTAAGAACGATATCCTTCGTATGTTTGGGGTTGAAGAGAGGCAGGGCGGCGAATCTTAATAAACGGGAAGAGAAAAACTCTTCCCGCTTTTCATGGCAGCTGTTATTCTTTTTCCAGCATGGAAGTCAGCCATTCTCTTAATGCAGTTTTCTGTACATACAGCTTTCCGTTTCTCGTGATATGCGGAATGTCGGAGGTGTCGGGCACGATTTGTTTCGCTTCTTCCTTGGTAACTCCGAAATAATACCAATATAGAAGTGTAAATCTTTTTCTTTAATGAGAATGTGGTCAGTGTGTTCATGAGGATCAGGTGATTTAAAGTTTTTCAATCCGTCTCCGATGAAATATCCGGCTAAAGCGATTCCGATGCCGGTATGATATCCATACAGCAAACCTCCAATAAACGTTATCATTTTTTATACGGTGAAGCCGGCCGAAAGGATTCAGCCTTCAGCAAGGCCGCCGGGCGTTTACGCGGGCGGTTTTGATTGCTGAGCTTTTCCACCTGCACCTTTCCGGAGAAGAAAACAGCGCCTCCGCCCATATCCGCCAGCCGATCGGGCGTGAGCGAATTGACGAGCTGTTTTTTATCATCCATATCGGCCCAAAGACCTTGGCTGACTGCAACGCCGGGAAGCACCTGTTCGCCGACCGAAACTGTCAATTCACACTCTCCGCGGTGATTCCAAACTCTAACGGTTTCCCCGTCTTCTATGTTCCGGCGTACAGCATCTTCTGTATGAATAAAAAGCTTTGGCGCTTTTTCCAGTTTTACGTGTTTTTCATTATTCGAAAATGTCGAATTTAAAAAATTATGATTCGGTCCCGGGACAAATAAAAGCGGAAAATCGCCATCGCTCTCAAGAGGGATGTGCGTCGGCAGCGCCGGATAACCGTCTTGTTTCATCTTTTCAGAATATAATTCAATTTTTCCGCTCGGTGTCTTGAGCTGTCCCGGAAAAAGCGGTTTTTTCCGTTTGGCTTTCATGAAGGAATGGCGTGAGAGCGATTCGTAATCAATATCCTCGATATACGGATTGTCGGGAAAGTCCAGCGCCTGTCTGATCAATTCTTCATCGGAATCCTGAAGCTCCTGCTCGGTAAATCCCATTGCTCCGGCAAGCAAACGGAACACTTCCGTATTCGATTTGCTGTCCCCGTAGGGTTCGATCACCGGTTTTTGCAGCTGAATAAAATGATGCCAGTAAGACGTGTAAAAATCCGTGTTTTCAAAAGCGGATGCAGCAGGGAGCACGATATCCGCATATTTGGCGGTTTCCGTTAAAAACAGATCGTGAACGACTGTAAATAAATCCTCCCGCAGCAGGCCTTTTCTGACTTTATTCGCTTCCGGCGCAACCACTGCGGGATTCGTACCGTAAATAAACAGGGAGCGCACGGGCGGTTTTGTTTCTAAAAGAACGCTTCCGAGCCTGTTCATATTAAATGATCGTGGCTTCCTGCCGTAAAGCAGATCAGGCCGCTGAAGCGCTTGTCTGTTATAGTTTAATACCGCGCTGTTGTGCTTGATTGCGCCTCCTCCGGTGTTGAGCCACTGTCCTGTAACAGCCGGGAGGCAGGCGACGGTGCGGACGATCATTCCGCCATTGTCATGGTGCTGAATGCCGTTTCCGATCCTGATAAGGGAAGGGGAGGTTTCCCCGTACATTCTCGCAAGGCGTCTGATATCGTCGGCTTTAACGCCTGTAATAGCAGAAACTGTTTCCGGATCATAGTGTTTGACATGCGCTTTTAATTCGTCACTGCCTTCGGTGTATTCTGTGAGAAATGCTTCATCGTGAAGGTTTTCGTCGAATAAGACATGCATGATACCGAGGGCGAGTGCGGCATCTGTGCCGGGGCGAATGGGAATAAACCAATCGGCAAGCCGGCCGGTTTGGTTCTTATGTACATCGATAACGACAATTTTAGCCCCTTTTTTCCGGGCTTTTTGAGCAATCATGACTTGGTGCATATTCGTGCTGACGGCATTGATCCCCCAAAAAATAAAGAGCTTTGTATGTATGGTCTCCTCCGGATCAGTACCCGCTCCTTCACCCATTGTATAGTTATAGCCTTCAGATCCGGCTTTGCTGCAGATCGTCCGTTCGAGATGACTCGCTCCGAGACGATGGAAAAAACGGCGGTCCATTCCCTCTGCCGCCAGTTTTCCCATATTGCCGTAAAAGCTGTACGGAAGAATGCTTTCCGCTCCTTCTTCGGCAATGAGCTCTTTCCAGCGCGCACTGATCGTATTGATAGCTTCCTCCCAAGAAATAGGCGCAAACGCGGCTTCACCTTTTTTACCGATCCGTTTTAACGGAACGGTTACGCGCTTCTCATCATAAATACGCTCAGCCATGTGTCTGACTTTGTTGCAAATATTCCCTGATGTGACCGGGTGATCGGGGTCTCCCTGAATGTTAACGATTTTTCCGTCTTTTTTTGTCACAAGCAAGCCGCATTGATCGGGACAGTCTAGTGAGCATACCGACTTAAAGACCCCGTTCGGCTGTGTTGCAGCAGAATTCATAGCCCATTTCTCCTCTTTGTTTATATTGTAAGCATTATAACATTTCAAAATCGAACGTCAATTCAGAAAAAAAGTGTTGACATCACGGAAAGACTTTTCTATGATGAGTTTATTCTTTTAAACAGCCTGACAATTTCATCATTTTATTTTCTATCCAGAGAGGTGGAGGGACTGGCCCTACGAAACCTCGGCAACATTTATTGTGCCAATTCCAGCAAGCGTATGCTTGAAAGATAGGAAAGAATGATCTATACATATTTGTGCGCTTCAAGCGCATAAAGACGGTATATGAATCTCTTTCCTTCTTTGGGGAAAGAGATTTTTTTATGAAAAAATTTATGTGAAAAGGATGTTTTACACCATGACGGTTTTAATTACCGCACCATATCACGACGAGGGGCTGAAGGAGCTGACTGAGCTGTTCGGCCGGACTGTGCACCGGCCGTGGAAGAAGCACGGCCGGGCCTATCGGGAAGATGAATTAATCCGAATGATTCAAGAGACAAACGCGTCGGGGCTTATTACTGAACTTGATGAGGTGTCTGAGCGTGTTATTGACATATTGCCCGATTCCGCTTTTATCGGTGTCTGCAGAGGAATGCCGTCTAACGTGGATATTGCGGCGGCGACTAAAAGAAAAATCCCCGTTTTCTTTACACCGGCCCGCAATGCCCAGGCTGTTGCTGAAATGTTTATCGGAAATGTGATTTCATTTTTGCGTCATACGTATTCTTCCCATCAGTGGCTGAAGGACGGGAAGTGGAATGGTGATTATTTGCAGGCTTACGTCAAATTCAGAGGAAATGAGCTGACAGGGAAAACAGTCGGCCTTATCGGTTTCGGAGCTGTCGGACAGAGAATCGCCCGGCTATTGGCCGCCTTTGACTGCAAGGTGCTTTACTATGACCCATTTGTCCGTCATGAAAACCGGGAGTATGAAAAAACGACGATTGAACGGGTATTTTCTGAAAGTGATATTGTTTCCGTTCACTTGCCGCGCACAGAAGAAACCATCGGCCTTATCGGCGCCCGGCACTTTCAATTGATGAAACAGGAAGCTGTTTTTGTCAATACGTCAAGAGCGGCGGTTACAGACAGGGAAGAGCTGCTGCGGGTGCTGAAAGAAGGGCGGATTAAGGGAGCGATCCTTGACGTGTTTTATCACGAACCGCCTGAATCTTCTGATTATGAATTGATCTCTTTGCCGAATGTGTTAGCGACTCCCCATTTAGCGGGCGCAACATTTGAAGTGGAAGATCATCATGTGAAGATTTTAAATGAAGCGCTTTTCAAATGGAAACAAGATCAAACCTGCTCAATACGTGAACTTTATAACAAAAGAGAACTTGAAACGGAAGGAGGAGGCTGTAATGGCTGAACAAAAAGGCTACCTTGTATTTGATATCGGGACGGGGAATGCGCGAGTCGCGGTCGTGACTGCCGGCGGCGAAGTGACCGCGCTTGAAAGGGAAGACATTGAATATGTGACGGATCCGCTTTATCCGGACGGACGATATTTCTCACCGGAAGGGTTATGGAAGCAAATCAGCGCTATGGCAAGGAAAGTTATTGGCAAAAGCCCTCATATTACATTAATCGGAATCACCTCAACGAGCCAGAGGCAGGGAATTGTTCTGATCAATAAAGATAAAAAGGCATTTCTCGGTCTGCCCAACATTGATAACAGAGGCCGTGAATGGGAAGACGGGATTGAGACAAAAGAAGAAGTGCATCAGCAAACCGGACGTCTTCCGAGCGCTTTATTTTCCGCCATGAAACTTGTCGGATTAAAAGCTAGACAGCCGTCTTTATGGAAAGAAGTGAAGTACATCACAAGCATCAGTGACTGGGTGACATTTGAGCTGAGCGGTATTTTAAGCTATGAACCGTCACAGGCTGCTGAAACACTGCTGTTTGACGTAAGGAAAAAGGCGTGGTCAGAGAAATTATGCAACATCTTCGGTGTGCCTTCTGCCATTCTTCCTTCACTCGTCCGATCTGGGACGGTTGTCGGAATGTTAACGTTTAAGAAAGCGGCGGTCCTCGGTCTATCTGAAAGAGTGCCTGTGATTGCAGGCGGGGGAGACACACAGCTTGCCATCAAAAGTGCGGATGCAAAGCCGGGAGATATCGTCATCGTATCCGGCACGACGACGCCGATTACAAAGATAACAGCGGAGACCGGAACCGAAAGTTTAAAGAATGCATGGCTGAATTGCCATACAGAAGAAGGTCAATGGCTTCTTGAAACGAATCCGGGTGTAACAGGACTCAATTATCAAAAATTAAAATCCATTTTTTATCCGAATGAATCCTACGGCGTTATGGAACGGGAAATCGCAAGTCTGCCGAAACATGATCATGCCTGTATTTCTGCGTTAGGCTCCTATTTATCGCCTGAGAAAAACGCACTGGCAAAAGGCGGATTTATTTTTGACGCTCCGCTGTCCCAAAACTTAAGCAGAGCCCATTTTGTCAAAGCCGCCCTGCTGGAAATCGCTTTTTCAATCAAATGGAACTATGAGGCGTTAACAGAGGTGGCTTCCTTTTCACAAGATGATGTGAAGGTGTGCGGCGGCGGTTTCCAAAGTGATGCTTTGACGCAGTTTCTTGCTAACCTTCTCCAAAAGAAAATCTATAAGAGAGAGGGGTTCAGCCAGGCATCCGCAATGGGAGCGGCGATGATTTGCAACGAAGCTCTCGGTGTGAAAGCAGAGCTTTCGAGCCGCACAAAGGTAATTGAGCCGGAAGCGGATCAGACGGATCTCTTCCTATATGAAGAATGGAAATATACGCAAAAATTATTTACTCATTTTCAGCCGGCGGTGAAAGCCTGACTTGGGGATGAGATGACAACATGAAAGATTGCTGAGGAGGAACAAAAATGCTTAATAAAATAGGAATTCCGAAACAGCTCGCATGGGGATTTTTAGGAGTCGTGCTGTTTATGATGGGGGACGGCCTTGAACAAGGCTGGCTCAGCCCGTTTTTAGTTGAAAACGGCTTGACGGTACAGCAATCAGCATCCCTGTTTACGGTTTACGGTATTTCTCTCGCTGTGGCGTCTTGGTTTTCAGGGGTCTGCCTCGAAGCCTTCGGCGCAAAGCGGACGATGTTTATGGGGCTGTTGTTTTACGTTATCGGAACAGCCGCGTTTATCGCATACGGATTTGAAAATCTTAATTTGTCGGTGATGTATGTCACGTATTTTATTAAAGGGCTGGGTTATCCGCTGTTTGCCTATTCTTTTTTGACATGGGTGATTTACCGGTCGCCGAAAAACAGGCTCAGTACGGCGGTCGGCTGGTTCTGGATTGCATATTGCTGCGGGATGTTTGTATTCGGTGCTTGGTATTCAAGCTGGGCCATCAAATCCTTCGGCTATTTGAATACACTGTGGAGTTCAATTTTCTGGGTCTGCCTCGGCGCGTTTTTTGCTTTGATTTTAAATAGGGACCGCTTTGAAAAGAAAAAGGCAGATAAGCGGGAAAAGGCGCAGGAATTAATGAAGGGAATCACCATCCTTGCTGAAAATCCGCGTGTGCTCTCTGGGGGGATCATTCGGATCATTAACAGCATTGGTACATACGGATTTCCGGTATTTCTTCCGATGCATATGGCGCAGCACGGCATTTCTACAAATGTATGGCTTCAAATTTGGGGAACGATCTTTCTCGGAAATATCGTCTTTAACTTAATCTTCGGCGCAGTCGGCGATGCATTCGGCTGGAAGAAGACTGTCATGTGGTTCGGGGGAGTGGGCTGCGGCATTTTTACTCTTTTATTATATTATGCTCCTGTTGTATCACATGGGAACTTGCTTTTCGTCAGCATTGTCGGTTTTATATGGGGAGGGCTCCTCGCCGGGTTCGTTCCGATCGGGGCTATCGTGCCGACGGCGGCCGGCAGCGATAAAGGTGCTGCCATGTCTGTGTTAAATCTGGCTGCGGGCCTGTCGGCATTTGTCGGCCCTGCGCTTGCCTGGGCGTTCATCGGACTTGTCGGCGCACAAGGCGTTGTATGGATTTTCGCAGCGCTCTATTTCGTAAGTGCAATCTTGACAAATCAAATCAAAATACCTGAAGAGAAAACGGCAAAACACAATAAAGCATTGCCTGAATACGCTTCTTAACAGCAGCGCCCCGAAAATTCGGGGCGTTTTTTTACAGCTGCTGAAGAAACCCGGCAAAGCGCTGAATTTGTTCACGTAACGATTGTTTGTTTTCGTGAAATTGTTTGAAACGATGTCCGTTTGCTCCGGACGGATGCGGGAAGCCTTCCAGAATGACCGCATGACCCATTCTGCCGTTCTTCTTCAGCATGCGGCAGGCTGATTCTGCTGCTTTGCCGAGAGGGATAAGCAGAATGTCCTTTTTCATCATTTCTATTTCATCCGGAAAACATGTCAGCGCGTAACGGCATAGAAGAGCTGACCTGCTGATTGCCGGCCGATGTCCCGTATAGTTTTTCTGTTTATAAAAAACAGGGTGTTTGATAACGGACGTTGTATGAAGAAGCTCCCGTTTTGAATCAAATAACCGGGATGAATCCTCAACGTGAAGCGCGGCCGGCAGACCGCATTCATTAAGCATTTCGATGATGTTCTGTCTCATTGAACCGGAAAGTCCGGCCGCTTTTTTTGTTTCATAGGCTATCGTTTCAAGAGTTTCGCCATCTTTTAAAAGCTGTGCCGCTTTTTTGTAAGCCAGCTGCATTTGAAAAAAACCGGGTGTGATTCCGGAAATGGCAACGACTGCATAAGGGTTAATATATTCATTATGAGGCGAATAATACAAATCCAGATCTCCGTCCTTAGCTAAATGGAAAGCCGGAGTCAGCAAATCCGATTTTGTAAACCCTACCGAAGAAGATAGTGCTTTAAGCTGCTGCAAAAAATGCGCAAGCCGCTCACGATCGCAAATCATGTTATGCCTCCTTGAATCCGCCGGTTTCTCTTAGTGTCATCAAAAACGTCGGATGACATGCAGGCTCATACATCACTTTTACCGGCGTTCCAGAGCATCTTCAGGACGTGAGGCGTTCCTTTAACTTCGGCCGCCGTCGTTTGCACGGCTGTTTTTTTAGTGAGAAAATCTTCTTTCAGCTCTTTCTGCTTTTGCGATAACAGATCGGTTTCTGTTTTGATTTCATCAACGGCCGTCTGCATGGACGCTGTCGCGGCGTTAATCTTCTTTATATCAGGCGCTGTGTTTCTTTTAAAATGCGCGGCGGATACGGCTGCATAAATTAATGCGGCAGCCGCAACGGCAGCACTGATATACAAAATGATGATCATCTGCTTTTCACTCCTTTTTTTCAGTAGGTACCCTTTACGGATCGTGTTGAATCATTTTATTTGCTAATTGTTTTTTTTCTGCTTATAATGTGAAATCGTACATAAGGACATTCAGAAAGGGTGAAAGACGTGGAAAGTTTACAAAACAAAACGGCTCTTATCACGGGTGCGGGCAGAGGAATCGGCCGCGCCGCCGCTATCGCTTTAGCCAAAGAAGGAGTCAATATCGGTTTAATCGGCCGCACAGAAGCAAATGTCGAAAAGGTTGCGGAAGAAGTGAAAGCCCTTGGTGTAAAGGCATCATTCGCTGCTGCCGATGTAAAAAACCAAAAAGAGGTAGAGCAAGCCGTCTCCTCTATTAAAGAAGAACTCGGTGAGATTGACATCTTGATTAACAATGCCGGAATCAGCAAATTCGGCGGATTTTTGGATCTTACGCCTGAAGAGTGGGAAGACATCATTCAAGTGAATGTAATGGGTGTATACCACGTGACACGCGCCGTTCTACCTGAAATGATTGAGAGAAAATCAGGAGATATCATTAATATTTCTTCTACGGCGGGCCAAAGAGGCGCCGCGGCGACAAGTGCGTACAGCGCTTCTAAATTTGCCGTTCTCGGTCTGACTGAATCTCTCATGCAGGAAGTCAGAAAACACAATATCCGTGTCAGCGCAATGACTCCGAGCACGGTTGCCAGCGACATGTCTATTGAATTAAATCTGACAGACGGCAATCCGGAAAAAGTCATGCAGCCTGAGGATCTTGCAGAATATATGGTTGCTCAATTGAAATTACATCCGCGCATTTTCATCAAAACTGCCGGTTTGTGGTCAACCAATCCTTAAACAAAAGGGGACCTGTCTTCATGACGGGTCTTTTTTATTCCATTCGAAACGGTCCATCGGCGCTTCTGATTATCTTTTGAAGGGAATGTTAATAGATCAAAAGATTCGTCTTCTGAATTTCCGTGAACGGGGGAGTACCAGCGAAGCTGTCACAACCCGAAATAAGGAAATATCAAGATTAAAATAAGTTATAATTGGGGTAGCGTCAGAAAAATGCGGATTTACAACGTTAAGCAAATAAAGTTCCCAAAAGACGCTTTGGGAACTTTGGAAATTACAATTAATAATATAAACATTCAATCCTGCGATAATATAAAAAAAGTTGGATAACATACATTTATGATTATCCTGTTGTTTTTTATTTTTACTATAATCACTACAATTCTAAGTAGCTATCTAACTTGGTGATGGCACAATGTATAGCAATTTTTTCACCTGCGTACACCGCCAAATATTTTACAACTTTAACCTTGCTATGAATTCTAAGGAACAGTCTCTCATCAATCCAGGGGCATCTTTATTTTTAATTCAAAAATGAAGGCGCTTTATAAATTTGATATATCAGGAGTGGCAAAATGAAAAACAACTTAGAATATATCTCTCAATTGATTTATGACGCATACAATATCCCTCTTTTTGATCGCTGCATAAGCTGCATAGCCCTCCTGTCCTTCATTACCACTTCCAGAGCCAAAATTAATGATTTTACCACCATTTTCTTTAAGGTATGGATAGCACAGTTTCATAAAATCCCATGTTGTAACGAGACCAGTCTGGTAACTTCTATCAAGTGTCTCTCTTGTATGATCCAAAAATGAATGAGGTGGCTCAATCGCCATCGCTAAATTTACTAAAATATCTACGGTTTGATATTGTACAACCGTATCCGAAATAAATTCTGTTGACTGCTTAATATCAGTAGCATCAAATGCTTTTGCAAATACATCTGCACCTTTGCTTTTACATAATTCAGCTGTTTCGTTAAGCCCTTCTGCATTGATATCACATAATGCTAGTTTAGCACCTTCTTCTGCGAAGCGAAGTGCAATATATTTACCTAATCCGCCGCCAGCTCCTGTAATAACGGCTACTTTCCCAACTAATTTTTCCATTCTATCTTCTCCTTCTTTGCTAACAAATACTTTAAAATCGATTAAGCAGCATGTTAGTCAATAACAAAGGTTTATAATACGGTTTCATTTTAAGCAGCTTTCTTTGTGTGAAATATGCATTTTTAAAGATTTTTATAAGAATTTATAGCATGTTTGTTTTTTATTATTCAAAATCTTTAATTTATTTCACCCAGGTTACGTAAGAAATAACCTATATAGGTCAGTAGGTACCATACAGCTTTAAAAGCTGTGTATGTGTAGACAGTCACGGTCAAGGGAAGTAGCTTTTGCCAAGATTAAAAGCTATCAATTCACAAAAACCAGCACCTGGATAAACGCTTGAAAAGGAATTAGGTAGTTGAAATGCAGTTGAATCTAAAATACGAATACGTTTGAAAACAGAAGTATAGGGAGAAGAAAACGATACAGATGAAGCTAATTTTTGGTTTAGTAGTTTGGCTAATATCTGTTGTAAAAAATGAACAGCTTCCTGATTAAATCGTTGATTCAGTCCCTCAGGACTGATAAGCACATCAGTTGATGCTTCTAAACAGCTAGATAGCTGAGTTAAAGAAGTCGTAGCAACTTTTTGGCTCAACCACACACATAAAGCGATTAAATCCTTTGCTTGGTACTTACTCAATCGCTGAACAAACCCAACATCCCTAGCAAGATTCTGTAAGGCGTTTGGAGATAAAAACCTTTGAATTTCTTGAGCAAATAATTGTAATTCATCAGATATAGAAATAGACATACAAATACGCCATCCTTTCCTATAATTCTACGAAAAGAATAGCGTATTTTTTAAGTGACAATAAAGTTGTTTAATTCTTATTGGACTAACGTTCAGTTTAGTGCAAAAATCAAAGGTAAGGGAGGATTTTCACCTTTACCTTATTTTAACTTTAGCTCTAGTATAGGGTATGGACGTCCAGAAGAATCTGTTTCCGTTTCACTTACTATAAAAAAGCCATTATTAATATAGAATTTAGTTGCACTCTTATTGTCTTTATTTACATCAACTGTTGTAATATCAAAGTCTTTAATTAAAGAATTAATAATAGCTTTACCATATCCTTTACCTATTTTATTAGGTTTTAAGAATAACATTTCTAAGTGTTGTTTATTTATAGCAGAAAAGCCAATTAAATCTTCTTTCTCATACCATAACTGGACATTAAGATGTGGGAAATATGAGGGTATTTCTTTTTTAAACTCTTCTCTATCGGTATCTCTTAAAAAATGATGAGTAGCTAAAACCGACTCTTCCCATATATTCAAAATTGTATCATAATCTTTCTGATTTGCTTTTCTATATATCATTAATATCTCTCCTTTAGTTTTAAATTATCAACTCCTTCCCAATAAGTATTTTATGATTTTCATGTTATATAACCACGAACTTAAAATGTTCATTAATAAAACCTCCAAATAAACATTTCGATAATTTGATTATAATATCAAATCTTTATTATTACTTTACAGTATTTTTTCATTTTAGGGGGTATTTTGTTTTTTAACTTGATAGTGATGTGGTACTACCCCTGAACGGAAGAATGAAATATCGGCACAAACAGGTTATAATTATACTAAATAAACTATGTACCAAATGTTCAGTTATTCAATTTTTCCCTCTATCCATAAAAACAACAAGATACAAATAAAACTGATACAGCATATAAAAAGGGAAAAGGGCATCTATAGAGAATATTTAGTACATGGAATTATTTGTTAGAGGAAAGGGTGTGCACATATTGAAAGAAGAAAAAAGAAGTTCAACCGGTTTTTTAGTGAAACAAAGAGCTTTTTTAAAGCTTTACATGATTACAATGACAGAGCAGGAACGGCTTTACGGACTGAAGCTTCTCGAGGTGCTGCGTTCGGAATTTAAACCCATCGGTTTTAAGCCGAATCATACCGAGGTGTACCGTTCACTTCACGAACTATTGGATGACGGGATTTTAAAGCAAGTAAAAGTGAAAAAAGAGGGAGCCAAACTCCAGGAAGTCGTTCTCTATCAATTTAAAGACTATGAGGCTGCGAAGCTTTACAAAAAACAGCTGAAGACAGAGCTTGACCGCTGCAAAAAGCTGATAGAAAAAGCCATTTCAGATAATTTTTAAATCCGGCCGGAACGCCCCCGGCCTCCCGGGCTCAAAAGGTTTGTTCTGTGATTCATTATACATAATAGCAGGCTTGGAACAATACATATCAATAATACCTTCAAACTTGACATCAACTCCTGAAGTGGTAACATAAAAAACGTGTGAAAAATACGAACAAAATACGAACAAGGGAGATGTTACCGATCTTAGATCAAAAGAAAGTTGCTTTTATCGGAGCAGGATCAATGGCTGAAGGAATGATATCAGGCATGGTCCGCGCAAAAAAAATTCCCAACCAAAACATCTGCGTGACAAACCGCCGCAATACAGAGCGACTCGCTGAATTGGAACATCAATACGGTATTCAGGGCATTGCTTTTGACAGCATGAAAACCGAAGACATTGATGTCTTTATTTTAGCCATGAAACCGAAGGATGCTGAAATCGCTCTGGCTGCGCTGAAACGGCGTATTCAACCTCATCAAATCATCCTGTCTGTTCTGGCAGGCATAACAACCTCATTTATACAACAATCATTACATGATCGTCAGCCAGTTGTAAGAGTGATGCCGAACACATCCAGCATGATCGGCGAATCGGCAACAGCTGCGGCTTTCGGAGACCATGTCTCTTACGGTTCAGCAAAAACCGCGGTATCCCTTTTGGAATGCCTCGGGGAAGTGTACGTGATCAAGGAAGATCAGATGGACATTTTCACCGGTATCGCAGGCAGCGGACCGGCGTACTTTTATTATTTAATGGAGTTTATTGAAAAAGCAGGTGAAGAAGCCGGCTTAGACAAACGGCTGTCCCGCAAAATCGGCGCGCAAACGTTATTGGGCGCCGCTAAAATGCTGATGGAAACGGGTGAAAAACCGGATGTGCTTCGGGAAAACATCACCTCTCCAAACGGCACGACGGAAGCCGGCCTCGATGCGCTCAGGTCAGAAGGCGGCGGAGAAGCCATTGCCAAAGCCATTAAACACGCGACCGAACGTTCTATTGAGATCAGCAAAACAATTGAAAAAACGGCAGCACTATAATCGTTAAAAAACAGGAGTGATACAGTGACGTCTCGGACGAAGATCAAAAGAGTCGCGGTGAAAATCGGCAGCAGCTCACTGACGAGCCTGCACGGGGAAATCAGCAGAAGAAAGCTGGAAGCATTGGTGGATCAAATCGCACAGCTGAAAGACAGCGGCTATGAAGTGATTTTAGTATCTTCCGGCGCAGTGGCGGCAGGTTATCGGAAGCTCGGATTTATTCAGAAACCGGAAAGCCTCCCTGAAAAACAGGCTTCTGCTTCCATCGGGCAGGGATTATTAATGGAGGCTTATTCAAAGCTGTTTTTAGCGCACGGTTATGTCGCATCACAAATTTTAATTACAAGAAGCGACTTTTCCGATGAATGCCGCTACCATAATGTGCGCAATACGATGAACGTCCTTTTGGAACGAGGCATTATTCCGATTATTAATGAAAATGACACGGTCACAGTCAACCGGCTGAAATTCGGAGATAACGATACACTCGCAGCGAAGGTGGCAGGTTTAATTGATGCCGACATGCTTGTGATTTTATCAGACATTGACGGTTTATATGATGATAATCCGCGCAGCAACCCGAAAGCGAAAAGAATCAGTCATGTAAGTGACATCACTCCGGAAATAGAAGCAAGCGCGGGAGATGCCGGGAGTGAAATGGGAACCGGCGGAATGCGTTCGAAACTGGATGCTTTTAAAATTGTGATGGCCTCCGGTATTAAAGGCTTTCTCGGGCAGGCTAACATTCCGGACATTCTGCTTCAAGCGGTAGATGAGGCGGCTGAAGGAACTTATTTTGAAGCGGAAGGAACCCTGCCGTTAAACCACAAAGAACAATGGCTTGCATTTAATTCCGGCCCCGAAGGCGAAATTGTGATGGAAAAAGAAAGCAGCCGCGATGTCGCGAACGGAAATATGGAGCTGTCACCGCAGGACATCGAGCAGATTAAGGGCAGATTCAGCAGCGGAGCGGTTGTCAGGCTGCTTGATCAGCAGGGAGAAGAGCTCGGACTCGGCATCGTCAACTATTCCTCAGCCCAGCTGAAGACATTTAAAGAAACGCCGCCCAAACAGACCGATCAATCAGTCATTGATCCGGAAGCTTTTGTCTGCCACGTTGAACTATCCATTCCGATCGGCTGAGAAAGATCTATAAAAATATGAAAAAGCCCGAGGCTTCGTTTTGAAGCTCGGGTTTGTTTTTTATTGATATTGTTCAAGTTTGGAGAAAAATTGAATGACAAAATGATAGAAATCATTTGCAGACGGAGCAAGTTCCCTTCCTTTTGGTTTAATAATGCCTACGGTGCGCTTCACTTGAGGAAATTCAATCGGAATTTTGACCGTGAACCGGGGTGTGGTTTCTGCAAAGGTGCTTTCAGGTAATAAAGTAACTCCCATCCCCGCGGAGACTAATCCTTTAATGGCATCTAAATCCTCGCCTTCCGTCGATACTAGCGGCGCAAAGCCGGCCTGTCTGCAAGCGTCAATCGCCATGTTACGGAGAATAAACCCTTCAGGAAATAAAACAAATTGGTCGCCGCGCAGATCAATTAAATGAATATTTTTCTGTTTGGCAAGCGGATGATGCAGCGGAACAAGCGCGTAAATCTTTTCCGTGAATAAGATATTGCCTGTTATGTCGGGGAATTCCGTCGGAACGGGGCCGAGCAGCGCCGCATCTATATCCCTGTTTCTTACCGCTTCGATTAAAAACTTATAAGAACCCTGGCGGAGCAAAAACTCAACGTTCGGGTATTCCTCTTTAAACGCCGAAATCACCGTCGGCAAAAGCTGGCTTGCAAGGCTCGTCGGAAATCCTATTTTGACGGTTCCGCGATTCGGATCAAGATATTCATCAATTTGTTCTTTCGCGTAATCAATTGCTTTCATCGCCGTTTTAATATGTTCTAAAAATTGTTTGCCGATCGGCGTTAATTTAATATTTCTGCCTTCCCGTTCAAATAAAGTGACTTGCAGCTCTTCTTCAAGATTTGCAATCTGCCTGCTGATGGCGGATTGTGCGACATGCAGATGATCAGCCGCTTCTGACACATGTTCCCGTTCTGCTACCTCCATAAAATACCGAAGCTGGCGTAATTCCATTGCGTTCACACCTATCTATCTCATTTTGAGATGTATTTGATCTAAATTATATATTGTTTATATTGTTTTGAAAACTTACAATTAATTTAAAGTTGTCAGATTTTATGACCGATAATTAACGGAAACTGATCGGGGGAGAGGAATTATGACTTACAATCAAATGCCGAAAGCACAAGGTCTCTACCGTCCGGAATTTGAGCACGATGCATGCGGAATCGGCTTGTATGCCCATTTAAAAGGGAAACCTTCACATGACATTGTCAAAAAAGGACTGAAGATGCTTTGCCAGCTGGATCACAGAGGAGGACAGGGCAGTGATCCGAATACGGGTGACGGCGCCGGCCTGATGGTTCAGATCCCTGATGCTTTTTTTAAGAAAGAGTGCGGAGAAATGAGACTGCCGGAAAAAGGCCGTTACGGGGTAGGAATGGTCTTTTTCTCGCAAAATGAAGAGGAAAGAAAAAAGATCGAAAAACAGGTGAATGCATTCATTGAGCAGGAAGGACAGATCGTTCTCGGCTGGAGAACCGTCCCTGTAAATGTCGGAAAAATCGGAACAGTGGCACAAGGCACTTGCCCATATGTGCGTCAAGTATTCATCGGCGCCGCAAACGATTTGAAAGACAGCCTTGCTTTTGAACGCAAACTGTATGTCATCCGGAAGCAGGCGGAAAATTGGGGCGTTCAAGAACAGCTTGATTTTTACTTCGCAAGCCTGTCAAGCCAGACTATTGTTTATAAAGGTTTGTTAACGCCTGAGCAGGTTGACGCATTTTATTTGGATTTGCAGGATGAAACCTTCGTATCTGCATTCTCACTTGTGCATTCAAGGTTCAGCACAAATACCTTTCCTACTTGGGAACGTGCCCATCCGAACCGCTATCTGATTCATAACGGAGAAATCAATACGCTCCGGGGCAATATCAATTGGATGAGAGCGAGGGAGCAGCAGTTCGTTTCAGAAAGCTTCGGAGACGATCTTCACAAAGTGCTGCCGATTCTAAATGCTGAGGGCAGTGACTCATCCATTCTTGATAATGCGTTTGAATTTTTCGTGATGGCAGGGCGGAAACCGGCACATACGGCAATGATGCTGATTCCGGAACCATGGACGGAAAACACTCACATGTCTAAAGCGAAACGGGCTTTTTATGAATATCACAGCTCTTTAATGGAGCCGTGGGACGGGCCGACCGCCATTTCGTTTACGGACGGAAAACAGATCGGCGCCATCCTTGACCGTAACGGCTTGCGTCCGGCACGTTACTATGTGACAAAAGATGACCATATTATTTTCTCATCTGAGGTCGGCGTTATTGAAGTAGAGCAGGAGAACATTCTTCATAAAAAACGTCTGGAGCCCGGAAAAATGCTGCTCATTGACTTAGAAGAAGGCCGGATTATTTCAGATGAAGAAGTGAAAACAGAAATTGCCAATGAATTCCCTTATCAAAAATGGCTTGAAGAAGAATTGGTTCAAGTGAATCCTGACCCGGAAATCCGGGAAGAGGAACAATTCGATGATCTTCTCGTCCGTCAAAAAGCGTTTGGCTATACGTATGAAGATATTCAGAAATATTTAATCCCTGTTATTAAAGAAGGCAAGGACCCGCTCGGCTCTATGGGAAATGATTCGCCGCTCGCCGTTTTATCCGACCGCGCCCAATCACTGTTTCATTACTTTAAACAGCTGTTTGCGCAAGTCACAAACCCGCCGATTGATGCGATCCGCGAGCAGCTGGTAACTTCTACGGTGACCTGGCTTGGAGCTGAAGGTGATCTGCTGCATCCGAGTGAAAGAAATGCACGCCGCATAAAGCTTTATACTCCTGTATTATCAAACGAACAGTTTTATGCGCTGAAAACACTTGTGCATCCTGACATTAAGAGCCAGAACATCCGCACGCTGTTTTCCGATGACCTAGAAAAAGGCCTGAAGGATTTGTTTCAGCAGGCGGAAAAAGCGATCAAGGAAGGCGTATCTCTGTTAATTTTATCTGACAGGGCAATGAGTAAAGAGTTGACACCGATTCCGCCACTTTTGGCCGTCAGTGCGCTGCATCAGCATTTGATCCGCCAAGGTCTGCGAACAAAAGCAAGCATTATCGTTGAATCCGGAGAAGCGCGTGAAGTTCATCACTTTGCGGCTCTCATCGGATATGGTGCCGATGCTGTCAATCCGTATTTGACTTACGCTACGTACAAGCAGGAAATCGATGAAGGCCGGCTTGATATTCCGTATGAAGAAGCTGTCAGCAAATACGGAAAGAGCGTAACAGAAGGCGTCGTGAAAGTGATGTCAAAAATGGGGATTTCAACTGTGCAAAGTTACAGGGGCGCCCAAATTTTTGAAGCGGTCGGCATCGGTGAAGACGTTATCGCTAAATACTTTACCGGTACTGCATCTCAGCTTGGCGGAATCGATATCGAGACGATTGCGCAAGAAGCGAAACAGCGCCATCAAGCGGCGTACAAGGATGATTACAGCCAAACCCTTGATCCGGGAAGTGAATTCCAATGGCGGAACGGAGGAGAGCACCACGCTTTCAACCCGAAAACCATCCATACGCTGCAATGGGCCTGCCGCAAAAATGATTACAGCCTGTTTAAGCAGTATTCTCATGCAGCGGATGAAGAACGAATCGGATTTTTACGCAATCTGTTCGCCTTCAAAGAAGACCGCAAGCCTTTAAAATTAGAGGAAGTTGAATCAGCTGCCTCCATCGTGAAACGTTTTAAAACAGGAGCGATGTCATTCGGTTCATTAAGCAAGGAAGCCCATGAGGCTTTAGCGATAGCGATGAACAGGCTTGGCGGAAAAAGCAACAGCGGAGAAGGCGGCGAGGACCCGAAACGTTTCGTTCCGGATGAAAATGGCGACGACAGAAGAAGTGCGATTAAACAGATTGCTTCCGGCCGTTTCGGCGTAAAGAGCCATTATCTCGTCAATGCGGATGAATTGCAGATCAAAATGGCGCAAGGGGCGAAGCCGGGAGAAGGCGGTCAGCTTCCGGGCAACAAGGTATATCCTTGGGTCGCGGATGTCCGCGGTTCTACACCAGGTGTAGGGCTGATCTCACCGCCTCCTCACCATGATATTTATTCAATTGAAGATTTGGCGCAGCTGATTCATGATTTGAAAAATGCAAATCGAAGCGCGCGAATCAGCGTCAAGCTCGTGTCAAAAGCCGGCGTCGGCACGATTGCGGCCGGTGTGGCAAAAGGCACTGCGGATGTCATCGTCATCAGCGGCTACGATGGCGGAACGGGCGCGTCGCCGAAAACAAGTATTAAACATACGGGTCTTCCGTGGGAGCTTGGTCTTGCAGAAGCTCACCAAACGCTGATGCTGAACGGTTTAAGGGATCGCGTGGTATTGGAAACGGACGGTAAGCTGATGACAGGCCGAGATGTCGTAATGGCCGCCTTGCTCGGTGCGGAGGAATTCGGCTTTGCTACAGCGCCGCTTGTCGTTCTCGGCTGCGTCATGATGCGCGCCTGCCATTTAGATACATGTCCTGTAGGTGTCGCGACGCAAAACCCGGAGCTTCGCAAAAAATTCATGGGCGATCCTGACCATATCGTAAATTACATGCTGTTTGTCGCAGAAGAAGTGCGTGAATATATGGCGCAGTTAGGCTTTAAGACGCTTGATGAAATGATCGGACGCACGGACGTTCTTCATGTCAGCGAACGTGCGAAAGCGCATTGGAAAGCGGGCCAGCTTGATTTATCCACACTGCTGTACCAGCCTGAAGGCGTACGCACTTTCCGTACGGCGCAAAATCATAAAATCGACGAGTCGCTTGATATGACGGTTATTCTTCCGGCGGTGCAGGCTGCAATTGAAGCCGGTCAGGAAGCGGAAGCTGAAATCAAGATCAATAATACAAATCGCGTAGCCGGAACCGTGACGGGAAGTGAAATTTCTAAACGCTACGGAGCGGAAGGCCTGCCGGATGATACGATCAGACTTCATTTTACCGGATCAGCCGGACAGAGTTTCGGAGCATTTGTCCCTAAAGGGATGACGCTTCATTTGAACGGGGATTCAAATGACTACGTAGGCAAAGGGCTTTCAGGCGGAAAAATCATCGTGAAAGCGCCTGATGCCTTCAATTGTGAAACACACGATAACGTTATTATCGGGAACGTCGCATTTTACGGAGCAACAAGCGGGGAAGCGTACATTAACGGGCGCGCAGGTGAACGTTTTGCAGTCCGTAACAGCGGAGTCAATGTCGTTGTAGAAGGTATCGGAGACCACGGCTGTGAATACATGACAGGCGGCCGGGTTGTTGTCCTCGGCGAAGTCGGCAAAAACTTCGGGGCGGGAATGTCAGGCGGTATCGCATACGTCCTGAGTGATGATGCCAAAGCATTTAAACGCAAATGCAACATGGAAATGATTTCATTTGAAAAGCTGATGGATGAGGCGGAAATCAAAGAAGTGCAAGAAATGGTCAAACGGCATGCGGCGCTGACAAACAGCAAAAAAGCCGCAGATCTCCTGGACAATTGGGAAAAAGCCGCAGAAACCTTTATCAAAGTCATTCCGAAAAACTATAAACAAATGCTCCTCAGCATCGAAGAACAAAAAGCGGCGGGTTTATCAGAAGAAGACGCAATTATGTATGCTTTTGAAGCCAATACAAAGGTCCTCCAAACGCCTGCCAAAGATAAAAAACAAGCGGTAGTACAGTAAGAAAGGGGAGAGGAACATGGGGAAACCAACTGGATTCATGGAAGAAAAACGAGAAAAACCGGCTGAGCGGGACCCTCTCACTCGCTTAAAGGATTGGAAAGAGTATTCGGCTCCGTTTTCAGATGAAGCGTCAAAGCGGCAGGGGGCGCGGTGTATGGATTGCGGCACACCGTTTTGCCAAATCGGCGCTGATATCAACGGTTTTACGTCCGGCTGCCCGATTTATAATCTGATACCGGAGTGGAATGACCTCGTCTATCGGGGGCGCTGGAAAGAAGCCTTGGAGCGCCTTCTGAAAACGAATAACTTTCCTGAATTCACAGGGCGGGTCTGTCCCGCTCCTTGTGAAGGATCTTGTACGCTGGCTATTTCAGATCCGGCTGTTTCAATTAAAAACATCGAGCGGACGATCATTGACAAAGGTTTTGAAAATGGATGGATTCAGCCGAGAATTCCAGCGAAACGCACAGGTAAAAAAGTCGCTGTCGTCGGTTCAGGCCCGGCAGGTCTGGCAAGCGCTGATCAGCTGAACCAAGCCGGTCATTCCGTAACGGTCTATGAGCGTGCTGACAGAGCGGGAGGCCTGCTGATGTACGGCATTCCGAGCATGAAGCTTGAGAAAAGTGTCGTCGAACGCCGTATTAAACTTTTGACGCAGGAAGGTATAGATTTTGTAACAAATACCGAAATCGGCGTTGACATAACGGCAGATGAGCTGAAAGATCAATTTGATGCCGTCATTTTGTGCACAGGCGCCCAAAAGCAGCGCAATCTGCTGATTGAAGGCCGGGAAGCAAAAGGCGTCCATTATGCGATGGACTATTTAACACTGGCGACGAAAAGCTATTTAGATTCCAACTTTAAAGACAAACAATATATAGACGCTAAAGGGAAAGACGTCATCGTAATCGGCGGAGGAGACACAGGAGCTGACTGCGTGGCAACCGCGCTGCGCCAAAAAGCGCGCAGCGTGCACCAGTTCGGGAAACATCCTAAACTTCCTCAAACGCGCACGAACGACAATATGTGGCCTGAACAGCCGCACGTCTTTACCCTTGAATACGCCTATGAAGAAGCGCAGGCAAAGTTCGGCAAAGACCCGAGAGAATATTCAATTCAGACGACAAAAATGGTGGCCGATAAGCAGGGCCGCTTACAAGAGATTCACACCATTCAAATGGAAAAAGTCAGAAACGAATTCGGAAAGTATGAATTTCATGAACTGCCCGGGACAGAAAAAGTATGGCCTGCTCAGCTGGTGTTCATCGCCATCGGTTTTGAAGGGACGGAACAGCCATTATTGAAACAGTTCGGTGTCGATTCGGCAAATCATAAAATTCAGGCGGCATATGGGGATTATAAAACGAATGTTGACGGTGTTTTCGCCGCAGGGGATGCGAGAAGGGGCCAAAGCCTGATTGTATGGGCGATTAATGAAGGCCGGGAAGCAGCGCGCGAAGTCGACAGTTATTTAATGGGGAGCACTGTTTTACCGTAAATAAAGGGGTTTATTTATAAAACCGGCTGGGATCAGCCGGTTTTTCGTATTGAAATGAAACCTCCTTCTTCCTTTATTGGTCATATAAAGGTAACGTGGAAGATAATATATGGAATTTTGTTTTACAGAGTGGAGAGATTGTTTTCTTCCGCAGACTGAGACGATTTGCAAGCCTTGAGCAGTCGACCACGGTGCTGCTGACGGGCTCTGTGTGTATGCAGTCGATTTGCGGGCAGATTTTAATTGATGAAGAAAAACATATTGAATTTCAAGCGGAAACGCTTATAAACAAATAAGGAAACGGACGGGTCCGCTCCTCTTTTTTAGACATCCAAACAAAAGCCGATATTGCCGAACTGCCGTCCTTCCCGCATTCTGTTAAAAGCGGCAGCTGCTTCACTGAGAGGGTACATGCGGTCGATAAGGGGACGGATGCCGCAGCGGTTTACCAATTTCAGCATATCCGCAAATTCCTCATTGCTTCCCATTGATGTACCGAGAATATGAATCTGCGGAAAAAACAGCGAGCGAATAGGAAATCCGAGCTGATCGCCTGAACTGGCGCCGAATGTTACGATCCGGCCATTCGGTTTCATAATGTCAAGATAGTGTTGAAACAAGGCGGGGCCTACACCGTCAAGTATGATATCTGCTTTTTCGCCATTCAGCGCCTCATTCCAGTCACCGTAGCTGTCAATCGCCCGGTCTGCACCGTATGACAGTGCGGTTTGTTTTTTGTTTTCACTGCGGGAGGTGACGCTGACTGTCGCTCCGATAGCTTTTGCCATTAATAAAGCGTATGTTGCCACGCCGCTTCCGATGCCCGGAAGGATAAGATGTTCGCCTTTTTTTAATTGTCCTTTTGTAAATAAGGCGCGATAAGCGGTTAATGCTGATAACGGCAGCACGCCCGCTTCCTCCCAAGTCAGGTGTTCGGGTTTTAAAACGGCATTTTCCTCAGGAACGATGACATAAGGTGAAAATGTTCCGTCGCTCGGACCGCCTAAAATGTCAGGGACGGCCGGTACGTCCTCAACAGTCTTCCAATTCAGCACCGGGTTGATGATGACTTCTGCATGCAGTAAATGAGACCGGACGCCGTGTCCTATTTCGGTTACGATTCCCGCGCCGTCTGAACCGAGAGTAAATTCATGGTTTCCGGTTTCGTGGTTTTTCATTAAAAACAAATCACGATGGTTTAATCCGGCTGTTTTCAGCTTTATTTTTACTTCGCCGTTTCCCGGCCTTTTGTCAGGTGCCTGCCTGAAATCAAAGCCATTTTCGTGTATGATAAGGGCATTCATCATTCTTCTCTCCTTTATGATTGATGAGAAAGATTTTACAGGCTGGATCAGCTGCAGTAAATAAATGAAAATTGATAGCCGGCTATCAATAAAAATCATAGCAAGAAGGTGCCCTTACATGGAAAGCGGAGACTTAAAGATTTTTCAGGCTGTCGCCCGCAAAGGAAGTATTTCAAAGGCGGCAGAAAGCCTGCATTATGTTCAATCAAATGTGACAAACAGGATTCAGCAGCTGGAACGGCAATTGCAAATACAGCTTTTTTACCGCACAAATCGGGGGATGACGCTGACGCCCGCAGGTGAAAACTTATTGAAAGACGCAGACAGAATCCTTCAATTGCTGCATGAGGCGCAAAAAACGGCGCAAGAGGCAGGCGATCCGAACGGCCCGCTTCGAATCGGTTCTCTTGAAACGGCGGCAGCCGTCCATCTCCCTCAATTTTTCACGGAGTATTGCAGCCGCTGCCCGAAAGTACAGCTGTCTCTGTCAACCGGTGATACACATACCTTAGTGCAGCGCGTCTTACACTATGAGCTGGACGGCGCTTTTGTTTATGGTCCGGTCGAATACGAGGATCTTGAGCAAGTCGCTGTATTTCAAGAAGAATTGGTCTTGGTTTCAAATAAGCGGGAAGGCAGTTTGCAAGACTTGTTGCGAGAGCCGATTCTGTATTTTGCCACGGGCTGTTCGCACCGCCGCAAAATAAAAAACATACTGAAAGAAGAAGCAGTACCCGCACATAAAATCATTGAATTCGGTACGTTGGAAGCCATTATTGGGGCGGTGCAGGCGGGGATGGGGGTTTCCTTTCTGCCTACATCAGCCGTCCGTTATTTTCAAAACAGGAAAAATCTTTTTCTTCATGAGCTTCCTGAACAGTTTCGGGATATGAATATATCATTCATCTACCGGAGTGATTTATTTTTGACATCGGCGTTTGAAGAACTGCTGAATGGATTAAAAGCATTACCGAACGGAAGATGAGAAAACAGGACAGCTGTGTACGCCAATTTTTTCGTTCTGGTTTTTCTTAAAAAAACTTTCTTTTTCGGAAAATTTATGTATAATAAAAGAAAGTTTTTCGGATAAAGTATCTGCAATGATAAGGACATGAGACATTTTAACCGGCCATACAGAGAGGGAAGGCACGGCTGAGACCTTCCCGGCACGAAGAATGAGCTTACCGCCTTTTGAGCTGTATTGGTGAACGAAAGCAGCCGATACCGTATAGCCGCGTTACGGCAAAAATGAGCCGTCACTTGAAGTGGCGGGAATTTGGGTGGAACCGCGGGTCTGACACACACTCGTCCCTTCTTTTGGGATGAGTGTGTTTTTATGTTTATATAAGAAAAATGGCAATGATAAGGACATGAGACATTTTAACCGGCCATACAGAGAGGGAGGGCGCGGCTGAGACCTTCCCGGCACGAAGAATGGGCTTACCGCCTTTTGAGCTGTATCGGTGAACGAAAGCAGCCGATACCGTATAGCCGCGTTACGGCAAAAATGAGCCGTCACTTGAAGTGGCGGGAATTTGGGTGGAACCGCGGGTCTGACACACACTCGTCCCTTGCTTTGGGATGAGTGTGTTTTTTATTTTATTAAAAATAAAGGAGAGATCAGACCGTGAAGGAGCCACACATTGTGATTACTTTTCCTGATGGGAAACAAAAAAAATACCGGAAAGACGTTACGTTAGAAGAGATCGCACAATCAATCAGTCCGAGTCTGAAAAAGGCATCTGCCGCCGGAAAGATAAACGGATCGTTATTTGACCTTAGAAGAAGCATTCAGATTGACGCGGCGATTGAACTGTGCAGTTTTCAGTCTGAAGCGGGACTGGAAGTGATGAGACACACAGCAGCACACGTATTGGCGCAAGCGGTAAAACGTCTGTATCCGAAGGTTTGTTTAGGGATCGGACCCGTTATTGAAAATGGCTTTTATTATGATTTTGATATGGATGAAACAATTACTGAAAAAGACCTGGCCGTCATTGAAAAAGAGATGAACCGAATCATTTCGGAAAATCCGGAAATTATCAGAGAAGAAATCTCCAGAGAAGAGGCAGAGCAGCTGTTTGCTCATGAACCGCTGAAGCTTGAGCTCTTAGCCGGTATTCCGCAGACTGATACAATCAGTATATACCGCCAGAGCGAATTCATTGATTTATGCCGGGGTCCGCACTTGGCGTCTGCCGGACAGATAAAAGCTTTTTCGCTCACTCATGTATCAGGGGCTTATTGGCGCGGCGACAGCAACCAAAAAATGCTCCAGCGTATCTATGGAAAAGCATTTTCCTCAGAAAAGGAGCTGAACAGACATTTTCAGCTGTTGAAAGAGGCGGAGATGAGAAATCATCGGAAATTGGGAGCGGAGTTACAACTTTTTATGTTTTCGGAAGAAGCGCCGGGTATGCCTTTTTATCTGCCGAACGGTCAGTTTATCCGAAACACGCTTGAATCATTTCTGCGTTCAAAGCAGGATGCCTATCATTATCAGGAAGTGCGCACCCCTATGATGATGAACCAGCGTCTTTGGGAGCAATCCGGTCACTGGGAACATTATAAAGAGAATATGTATTTCTCAGAAGCCGATCATCAGCGCTTCGCGTTAAAGCCGATGAACTGCCCCGGCCACATGCTCATATTTAAAGAAAAGCTTCGTTCTTATCGTGATCTTCCGATTCGGATGGCTGAGTTCGGTCAGGTGCACCGTCACGAATTCAGCGGGGCGCTTAATGGCCTGCTCCGCGTCAGATCTTTTTGCCAGGATGACGCACACATTTTTGTAACGCAGGATCAAATCGAGAGTGAGATCGCTTCGGCGCTGCAGCTTATTCACGAGGTGTACACCGCATTTGGTTTTTCCTATGATATTGAGCTGTCAACAAGACCGGAAGATTACATGGGAAGCGAACACTTGTGGGACAGGGCTGAGAGCGCATTAGAAAAAGTATTAAAAGAACAGGGATATCGTTTTCGGTTTAATCGGGGAGATGGTGCATTTTACGGACCGAAAATTGATATTCATATAAAAGATGCGCTGAACCGGAGCCATCAATGCGCCACTGTCCAACTGGATTTTCAAATGCCGGAGAAATTTGATTTAACATATATTGATGAAAAAAACCAAAAAGTCCGTCCTGTTGTCATTCACCGGGCGGTATTCGGATCTCTCGACAGATTTCTCGGAATCATTACAGAACATTTCGGGGGAGCGTTCCCTTTATGGCTTGCACCGGTACAGGCAAAAATCATCCCAGTATCAAACACCGCACACCGGGACTGCGCAGAACAGGTGCACCGGCAAATGAAGAAAGCGGGTATCCGGGCTGAGCTTGATCAGCGCGATGAAAAACTCGGCTATAAAATCAGAGAAGCACAAATGAAAAAAATACCGTATATTGCTGTTGTGGGAGATCGAGAGTGCCGCCATCAATCTGTACATGTAAGGCAATACGGGCGGGAAGACACATTTGAAGAGAATGTGAGTGATTTTATTTCCCGGATCATAAGAGAGGCAAAACAAAAAATAGAGATTTAATAAAAACAATATTGACATATCGTAAAATCACGATATAATAAAGCGTATGAAACCTATTGATGTTTTTAAAGCGTTGTCTAATGAGTCACGGCTTGAGATTTTGCAATGGCTGAAAGAGCCGGACCGTCACTTCGCCCCGCATGATGGCATTGATATGAATGAGATCGGAGTATGTGTCAGCCAGATCACCGATAAGCTTCAGATGACACAGTCAACGGCGTCTCAATATCTTTCCATCCTTCAGCGGGCGGGCCTTATCCAAACAAAACGGATTGGCAAATACACCTATTATAAAAGAGATGAAGACGCGATAAAGGCGATGGCCGATTATTTTCAGCGCGAAATGTAGGGCTGAATCCTTTAGAAGAGGGATTCAGTTTCTTTTTCCGACTACACATCGACATATTGCGATTTGTTTCTGTTTGTTCAACTCTTTATATCGATATATCACAATATATCTTTATATAAATCATCAATGAAGGAGTGTGTCAGGTGCAAAATACCTGGAAGATTTACATTTTGGCAATTATCAGTTTTTTAGTGGGGACGTCTGAATATGTGATATCAGGGATGCTTGATAAAATTGCAGGTTCCTTGGGAGTTACTGTGGCAGCGGCAGGGCAGCTGATTACGATTTTTTCACTTGTTTATGCAATCGGAACGCCTGTCATGATGGCCCTTACAGCAAAACTGGATAGAAGGAAGCTTATGATCTATGCTCTTGGGCTGTTTGTTATCGGGAATATCATTTCTTTCCTTGTGCAGGGATTCGGCTTATTTGCGGGAGCGCGGGTGATCATGGCGCTTGGAGCAGGAACCGTGGTGGTCACCGCGCTTACGATCGCAGCAAAAATCGCTCCCCCGGGAAAACAGGCAAGTTCTCTCGCAACCGTCATTATGGGGTTTACGGCGGCGCTCATTATCGGTGTTCCGATCGGAAGAACCGTGTCTGAAGCTTTTGGGTGGAAGGTGGTTTTTGCCGGAATTGCGGCAATCGGAATCATTGCCATGCTTATTATACGTTTCGCGTTGCCTGAGATAAAAGGAGATAAACCGGTGCCGCTCATTCAGCAATTTTCTCTTTTGAAGAAACGAAAGGTGGCTGTCGGGCTGGCCATTACGTTTTTTTGGCTCGGAGGCTATTCGGTTGCGTATACGTACCTTTCTCCGTATTTACTGAACGTCACTCATATCGGCAGCGGAATACTGAGTACATTGCTGCTTATTTTCGGTGTTGCAAGTCTTGCCGGTTCTAAAGCAGGCGGTTTCAGCGCAGACAAATGGGGGGCGCGTATGACATTAACCGGCGGAATGGCGCTTCATGCTATCATGCTCATGTTATTGCCGTTTGTCACACATTCTGCTTTCGGAGCGGCGGCAGTGCTTATGTTTTGGTCCTTCGCCGCCTGGTCATCTGGGCCTGCTCAGCAGTATCATTTGGCAACGATGGAGCCTGAATCATCGGGTGTATTACTTGGCCTCAACCAGTCTGTGATGCAGCTGGCTATGGCGGCCGGGGCGGGCATCGGGGGCATTGTTGTCACTCATCTGTCTCTTGCATCAGTGACATGGATCGGATCAGCGGGTGTTGTCATCGCGATGTGCGGTGTGCTTTCGCTTGCGTCATTAACGTCTGAAAAAACCTCATCTGAATACAGTGCAGAATAAACAAAAGCCTCGTTTCTCAGCTTGAGAAACGAGGCTTTTTATCTTGTTATTTTGTATGTTTTTTCAAGTTTACGCCGATTGCGGCTCCGTTTCGGCTTGAGTCGGCGACTCCGGTGAAGGTGCCGTTTTCACGGTCGATCAGGATGCTTTGCACATTACCGATATCAACCGGGCTGCTGCCGAATTTATGCCCCATTTCGTTCAGTTTTGTGCGGGCTTCTTCCGGCACTCCTTTTTCATATCGATAGGATGTCATGCTGTTTGTGTAAATTCTCGGCTCTTCGACCGCCGCTTTCAGATCCATGCCGTACTCAACTTTGTTCAGGATCGTTTGCAGGACGGAAGAAATAATCGTTGCTCCGCCGGGGGAGCCGACAGTCAGGACAGGTTCGTTATTTTTGAATAAAATAGTCGGAGTCATGCTGCTGAGCGGACGTTTATTCGGCTGCACTTCATTTGCGCCGCCAGGCACCGCATCGAAGTCTGTTAACTCATTATTCAACACAACGCCGTATCCGGGAACCATAATGCCGGAACCGAACAGCTGTTCAATCGTTGTCGTATAAGATACGACATTGCCGAAGCGATCAGTTACCGTGAAGTGAGTCGTTTGGCCTTCTTGTTTGTCAGTCGGCTGCTCCACTTGTTTATAGTTTGCAGAACCTTCCTGATAGGCCCAAGGGTCGCCGGCTTTCGGTTTTTTATTGACTTTATCAATATCTATCAGCTGTCTGCGGGCATTGATATAATCTGGATTCAAGAGGCCTTTGAGAGGGACGTTGACGAATTCTGGATCCCCGGCAAATGCGGCGCGGTCAGCATAAGCCAAATGCATCGTTTCTGCGAGAAGCTGATATTTTTGCCAAGAACGGATATCATATTGAGAAAGCTTAAAATCATCCAGGAGGTTCAGCATTTGCAACAGGAAAACACCGCCCGAGCTTGGAGGAGGAGCAGTTGCGATATGATAGCCCTGGTAATCTCCCCAGATCGGTTCGTCAATCGTCACATTGAAGTTTTTAATATCTTTTTCTGTCATTGAGCCGCCGAATTCCTGCACTGTTTCCGCAAGCTTTTTGGAGAATGCTCCGTCATAGAATGCTTTTGTGCCTTTGTACTTAATAGCTGTAAATGTTTTGGCTAAGTCTTTTTGGATGAGTGTGTCTCCTTCTTTCAGAGGTTCTCCGTCCGGAAGAAACACGTCTTTTGCAGCAGTGTGTGATAATTTGTCTTTATAATCTGAGATGGCATCAGCTAAAACCGAATCGATCGGAAAGCCTTTTGAGGCAAGTTTAATGGAAGGGGTGATGAGTTGTTTCATGGAGCGTGTGCCCCATTTGTCGAGCGCTTTTTCAAGTCCTTTTAATGTTCCCGGAACACCGACTGCAGTCCCTTTCGTAACGCGTTCGGAGAAAGGGATGGCTTTGCCGTTTTCGTCAAGGAACATATCCGGTGTTGCGCCTGCCGGTGCGCGTTCCCGGCTGTCGATAATGGTGGTGTCTTTCGTCTTCGCATCATAAACCATCATAAATCCGCCGCCGCCGATTCCCGACATCATCGGTTCAGTTACGTTTAATGCGAATTGAATGGCAACCGCGGCGTCAATTGCATTGCCGCCTTTTTTCAGCACGTCTGCACCGATTTGCGAAGCGAGAGGATGGGCGGTGGCAACCATGCCGTCTTTGCCGACATCTACCTGTTTGTAGTCGTCATAGGAAAACGGGTGTTTCTTAGCCTGAGCGTGATAAGGGATGCTTCCGGCCGCGAGCAACGTACTGAGCAGAACGATAAAACAGAGATTCATAAACTTTTTCTTTTTCATAGTCTGCCTCCTTTGTTTTCCGCTTACAATTATAGAGTAAGTAAAATGTGCTGTTTTCACAAGTGACAAACGGAATAGTCCGGTGCGTAAAAAGCCGGAGTTTCTGTGTGAATGTAATCAGTCGCAAATAGGCTAAATGGGAAACCGGACTGAAAAAGCTGTGAAACAAGCATAAAGACAAAAAATAAGCTACAATAAACAAAACAGAATTCACTCACATGACATATGAAAGGAACGTGAGCCATGTATTTAACGATCAAAGAGACAGCTGAGTTTACCAGTCTTCCTGAAGAATATGTGCACAATCTTGTTTTGACGAATAAAATAAGGGCCGTCCATGACGGGCAGCAATATTTAATCAACAAGGAACAATTTCAAACCCATCTCGAACAGCTGGAAAAATATAAGGAAATGATTCAAGAGTTTTTAAATGAGCCGCTTCCTGAAGACATTGATGTAAAAGATGAAGACTAGGACACAATTTCATATTGTGTCTTTTTTTTCATTTTTTTCGGTTGCTCACAAAAAAACGGATGCTCAGATTTCCTTTTAAGGACGTTGTTTTCATTTTTTAATGCCTTGGGTCTCTATTTGTTTAAAAGCTTGTCACCGGGCTTAAAATGATGTTTTTGAGGAATTTATTGAAACTGCGTATCTGATTCACCTTATGTAACACTATGTATATTATGTTACATAAGACCCTTTATCCTTTATCATTCAACGGGTTTCGTCTATAATAGTAACATAAAGCTCAATATGTTACTTTACTATTATAAGGGGTTTTTTGATGCATATCGTACAGCCGATCCGAAGTTTGGAGAAGATCCAGGAAGTCAAACAGTATTTAATGAAGAAAAGTGATCGTGATTATTTTTTATTTATTTTCGGCATGAACAGCGCACTGCGGATTTCAGATGTTCTGCCGCTTCGCGTGAGGGATGTAAGGAACAAAGACCACGTGTGGGCAACCGAAAGCAAAACGAGAAAGAAAAGAAAAATTCTGATACTGGAGTCTTTAAAGGCCGACATATACGCTTATACAAAAGACATGAAAGAAGATGACTATTTGTTTAAATCGAAACGGACGAATAAGCCCATATCCCGGATTCAGGCATACAGAATATTAAAGGAAGCGGCTGCCGCTTGCGGATTGGAGGAAATCGGGACGCATACGCTTAGAAAGACGTTCGGGTATCATTTTTATCAGAGGACAAAAGACATTGCTGAACTGCAGAGGATTTTGAATCATTCTTCTCCGTCTATTACAATGCGTTATATCGGAATAGATGAAGATACGACGAGAGCCGCCTATAAAGTGTTCGGAGGGCTGTAGACTTGAAAAAAACGGCCGCCAGCGTTACTATAATAGAAGCAGGCTCTAGTAGCACAGCGGATAGTGCAGCAGTTTCCTAAACTGCAGGTCGGGAGTTCGAATCTCTCCTAGAGCGTTTTTTGTATAAGATAGGCGCAGATTAATAATGTCGGCAAAACAGAAAAACCCTTGTGTAACAAGGGTTTTTGTCGTTTTTTTAAGTTTTTTATTTGTGTAAGAACCCGCTGAAAAACGATGTGATTTTATTTTTTTTTGCACAAATTTTGCACATTTTTAAACAGATGTTTTCACGTCAGGCATTTTTTCAAACAGATCAAGGGTGTTTCGTGTATCTTCTTCACGGAGTTCTTTAATTATATGTGAATAATAATTAAGCGTGGTATCTATCTTGGCATGACCTAAACGCTCCGAGACATAATAAATTGAAATCTTTTTATAGAGCAACACACTGGCATGTGTATGTCTCAACCCATGTATCGAAATTGGTTCTATTTTCAAGTCTGTCAATGTCTTTTTCAATATTTTGTTGACAAATTCGTTAGTGATGACTTTTCTAGAACTGCGAGGACTATAAAATACAAGATTATGTATGTTATCAGGCATTTCGGAAAACAACTTTTTGAATAAATCCATTGTATTAGAATCCATTTTAATGGTCCTATTTGAAGACGCATTTTTTGTCTTAGCAAAACCCGTTCCTTTTTTATAATCCCAGGTTTTGTTGATTGTAATCTCATTTAATTCAAAGTTGAAATCCTCGAGTGTTAATCCCAACATTTCAGAAAACCGCATTCCTGAAGTGAGGGCCAGTATTAATAAATAATATCCGATAGACTGATCCTTGCGCACATATAATTCATTTAAAAGCTTTTGACTCTCAACATAATTCAAGTGTTTTTCTTCCGGGCGTTTTGATTCCACGCTTCCAATCAATTTTGCTTTCCTGGTAAAATCAAACGAAATAATCCCTTCTTCAATTGCCTCTTGTACACAAGCTCTAATGTGCGTATTTATTTTTCTAACAGTTTCTTTTGCGTGTTCAGATCCAAACTTATTTAAAAACTCTTGATATTCTCGTTTAGTGATGTCATTGATATATCTTCCTGCAAAATTCTCTGAAATTTCTCTAAGTGTAATATAGTAACCTTCACGAGTGATGGCACCAATATCAGCTCTATAAACATTTACCCAACTTTTAAAGTATTCATCAAAGAGGACTTTTTTTGTGCCCGGCGTTTTATATTTCCTCAATTTTTCTTCAACCTCTGCGGCAGCCACTTGAGCTTCCTTCTTAGTTTTAAATCCGCTTTTCCTGATGGGCTTGGGTTTAGCGCTAACGCAATACTGCCACGTTTTACCGCGTTTTAAGAAACTAGCCATTTCATTCACTCCTATAGGGGGAACTTTAATTCTCCAATAATAGGATAGCACTATCTTAATTTATTTAAAAGATTGTTCCAAATAAGGCTTTTCGTTTAGTTAACCATTGTAAAATAAGGTATAATAAGTATTAGAAGGAATAAATTATAACGTAAAAAATCAAAAAATTCTAAATCTTATCGCCATCGTTCGACAAAATTTTCTTTGTGATTATGTTAAATTTGAGGTGAAAAGGTGATCATATGGAAACAGTAGCAACTAGAGATATAAGGATTCATCTAAAAGAATTAATAAAATCCTCTGATGAAAAGCAGAATGTTATAGCTGCTAAAATCGGGATTAGCGAAGGCTATTTAAGTAAGTTTCTTAGCGGAAAAGAAATTAATTTTTGGATGGTTCGAGAGATCATAAGGTATGTTGATCCAGAAAATGAAACTGCATTGATGGAACAGCACTGCTTAACTGGAGTGAAAAAGAAAAATTATGCTTCTGCTTTGGAATATTGCTACACTAAGCAATTATATTCTGTTATAGAGGCATTGATAAGCGCCCAGATTGAAAGGGATGGCAAATACGATCTATGGTCTAATATTTATAGATTTATTCTTAATTCAAGATTCTCTTTTGGGAATATTGAGTATACCGAAGGATTAAAGAAGTTTAGTCCTTCTTGTGACGAAATGAGAACGTTGTTGAGTATACTAGAAATGTATGGGTACTTTTATAATGGCAGATATGAGATCACTCTATACCATATTCGATCCATTCGAAGTCTTATTAAAAATCTATCAGATCCATTTTTGAAAATCGCATTTACTGCTCGTATAGAAGAAGTCTTAGTGAATATATATTTAAAACAAAACAACGATGTTAATAAGGCGAGAGAGGCGGCATTCTCTCTCCTTGAAAAAGACCTCAGTATCAATTTGAATATGACAGCTTTGTACATATTGGCATTGTCTTATATGAATGAATCATATTGCCATTCTTATAGGTACTATTTGAGGTGTTTGAACTTACTTGCAAATTTCCCTGATCGCAGTGAGGAAATGGTCCAGAATAAAGAGGAAATAGCCATATTACAATATTATTGGAACAAAGAAATTTCAAAGGAGTTTCAAGTGACTGAATTCGCAAAGGCTTTAGGAAGATCCGAGCCATTAAACTCTTTCTATTCGGATTCCTTTTATAAAAAATATGCTCTTCTTTTTGATGGGAAAAGAGAAGAAAACGCTGAAAAATTATTGCTATCCCTTTATTATTTTTCTCAACAGCAAGATCAATTTAGAGCAACTCTTCCTAAAATTGACTTGATAAAATTAGGATTTAATTTTAATATTTAGAAGTGGGAGGTGTTGCAGATGAGAAAAATGTCATTGACCTTAGTTTTAGCGTTCGGTATACTGACTACTGCTTTTGTGGGTGTTTCGTTAAACCATTCTGAAGCAGGCGGAAGTTTTCAAACGACTGAGATAAGAGTAGGCATGTAGTATATCTGACTCCCGAAAAGTACATAAAAAAACACAAAGACGCTGCCGTGACTGGCAACGTCTTTCGTACTTTTCGGGGATATTTCCTGTTTTCCGGAAAAACGAAAATAGGAAATTCCTGAAAAAGTATTTATTTTAAAATTGTTATTAAATATAATAGGAACAAACGTTCTATTTCGAGAGGGGAAACACATCATGCATATTACATTCGAGAACATCATCGGGAATCTAAAAAAGGAAATTGAAAAGGAGAAAAATGTGGACACAAAAAAACTTAAAGTTGGTTAATTTAAATCTTTCAAATGTCGTTCTTTTAATTCCCTTAATTCCTTTAAATAATTTATAACCATTTGCAATTCTTCTTCTGTTATCTTACTTCCGTTATCGTGGACAATGTTTAGTTTCTTGAGATCATCTATTGTTATACTCTTCTGTGAAAGAAGTTGCTTCTCTGGTTCTGAATACTTTTCTAGGCTCTCTTCATCAAAAAATAAGTATGATTTGTGAACGCCTAAATAGTCAGCGATTTTTTCTATTACTTGTATTGATGGCTGTTGTAAATTTCTTTCTATTCTTGAAAGGTAGCTGTGTGTAATTCCCACAGCTTCGGCAACTTCATCTAATGTTTTTTTCTTTTCCTTACGAATACGCCGAATCGCTTCTCCCATTTTCATATTTCCCATAATAACACCTGCTCTTTTGAAAAATTAACCTTATTCCTCATAGGTAATTATACCATATCGTGTACCTCACGAGAAAATTCTTTTAAAAAGCACTTGTGTAAAAAAAATCGCTATGTTAAGATCGAATTGTTCCTTTCAGGTACAAAAAGGATGTGTTAAAACAAATGTTCGATCTGAAAGAGTTTGGACGTCTGCTCCAAAAAATCAGAAAAAAGCGGAAAATGTCTCAAATCGAATTCGCTCAATTCTTAGGGTACACAGCTTCATACATCTCAAGAGTTGAGAGAGGGAAAGCGAATCTTTCTATGCAGGCGATTGAAAAGGTCACGAAGAAACTTAATATTAAAATCCGATTTTTTTTTGAATAATAATGGTACTGACAGGAACAAAATGAAAGTGAGTAAAATTTTTAAAAAACATGAGAGGAGAAACTTATGGAACAACTTCTTGATGTTAGCCTGTCAATTCCGATCCCTGCTGACAAAATTCTCATCAGCAAGGTGGAACTTCAGGAACTAAGAGAACAATCGTTATCCGGGGTCTATTGGAACATGAAAGACCTTGAGAAAAAGACAGCGCGCAAAAGCGAGTGGATTAAAGAAAACATTTTATACCCAAGTCGGTTCCGCAAATTTTTAGATTCAGCAAACGGGGGTTTTGTATTTTATCCGCAAGCTAAAGGGCAAAACTGGAGCTTTCAAGCTTCTAAAATGGCTGCCTTTTTAGATAAACACTTTGCTGAGATTTTCAACAAATAACGGAAAGGAGAATACATGTGATTTTAGAAAGCCGCATCCGGCTACATAATCAAATTCACGTAGTTATAAGTGAGTCTGTTAATACTCATGAAAGGGCTATTGCCGAACTAAAAGCTCAAGGCGGCGCCTGCATATCTGATCAATGTCAGCAAAACACCCTCGGCTCTGTAATTGTAAACGGCAAACGGTCTGTATGGCCTTTGACGAAGGCGGAAGGAGTTGATCCTATTGTCTGAGGTTAAATGGATCAAGTTAAGTACCAAGATGTTCGAGGATGAAAAAATCAAGCTCATTGAGCAAATGCCAGAGTCAGACACGATCCTAATTATTTGGGTTAAACTCCTTGCTCAAGCCGGTAAGACCAATGCATCAGGTTACATTTACCTGAATCAAAATATTCCGTATACAGATGAGATGCTGGCAACTATTTTCAACAGGCCTTTGCCAATCGTTAGAATGGCTCTCAACACCTTTCAACAATTTGGGATGATTGAAGTTGACGAAAATAAATTTATTTCCATCGCAAATTGGGAGAAACATCAGAACGTAGAAGGTATGGATAGGGTAAGGAAATTAGCTGCTGAAAGAAACAGACAATACAGGGAACGAAAGAAGCAATTGCAACTTTCTGCACCAGAAAAAGAGAGTGACGTTAGCGTGACGTCACGTGACGGTACAGATATAGATAAAGAATTAGATAAAGAAAAAGAATTAAAAGATATATTGTCGGGTAAACCCGACGACGCATCTTCTTCCAAAAACGAAAAGGACGAGATTCCTTACAAACTGATCATTGATTTACTGAACAAAGTAGCGGGCAAACGATACCGACCTACTACACCAAAAACAAAAAAAGACATCAAGGCACGCTGGAACGAAGGTTTTCGCTTTGAAGATTTTAAACATGTCATTCTAGTAAAAACTGAGGAATGGCTCAATGATCCTGCTATGAATAGATTTTTGCGCCCTGAAACATTGTTCGGGACAAAATTTGAATCTTACCTAAACCAAAAAGGAGGCTTATCACATGGAGGACTTCACAAGGGAGCGAGCAGCCGCGGTCAAGGGCGAAATATCTCGGAGGATGACATTCCATACTGATGAGCACGGCAACCCTGTTTACTGCGACAAACACACACGGATAATCGGCGGAGAAGAAAAACCGTATCCAGTTCAGCTCATGGAACTTCGGGACGGCTCTGTAAAGTGTCCTATGTGCGAACGGGAACAGCGCAATAAGGAGATTGAGCATGAAACCGAGGAATGGCGCCGCCGGATGGATCAAAAGGTTTTATCTATGTATTCATTAATCGCTGATCCAACACTCAAAGAAGCGACATTCTCAACATTCCAAAGTTATAACCATGAAGACGAGCGGAACAAGCGCCGGATGATGGAGCTTGTTAATCAAGTGAAGGCAGGAGCCGTCATGAATATCTTCTTAACGGGTGAATCTAACGCAGGAAAAAGCCATCTTGCTATGTCAGCCATTAAAGAGCTGAACAAGAGGGACGCCGAAGGATACGCTAAATCAGCGTTGTTTGTAAACAGTGACGCCCTTATGAGACGAATAAAGAATTCGTTCAAGGATAGTTCAGAGAAGCTTACGGAAGCTTTCGCGATCGAACTTCTGACACGGGTTGATTACCTTGTCATCGACGATCTGGGGGCTGAGGTGGGCGACACAGACAACGAAAACAGGGCGGCAAATGATTTTATTCATCGCGTATGGTACGGCGTCTCTACGGGGCGACAAGGCAAATTCACGATCGTTACAACTAATCTATCCGGCGTGGCTCTCACTAAACTTTATGACAAGAAAGTCGTAAGCCGGCTCACGGCACACTTGGAAACAGTCAAATTCGAAGAGAAGCAGAAGGAAAGAAAAGGCCGTACTGCGCCCGCCCTGTCCTTTTAAGGAGGTGAAAACAGTTGATACAGGCAATCATGCCCGGCGTGCTGCAGATCGTCCCTGAACGCAAATTAACGGATGACCAGCGCAAAAAAGAAATAGACGAGCTTATCAAGGTTCTTGATCAAAAAATAGCAGATTACCAGAACTTTAGGGGGAATGCAGTGTGAAACGAGGCAAATCTCCGACGCGTGCGCAAAAGGCAATCATTAAGGCAAACGGCCTGACCATTGAGAACTGGCTTGTCTTGGAGCACTTGCAGCACGAGCACCGTCTCATACTGGTTCACCGCTATATGAATTACAAAAGGGAGTGTTTAGCATGAGTCAGGCAGTCAATGCCGAACGGTTTGAACTAGCTTTAGAAAATATGAATTATGAATGGTCAATGGTCCAGCTGAAAAAGGTCGTTCAATACTGGCATGATGGGAAATCAATTCTTGATATGTCGGAATTATTAAACAGGGATTCGGATGAAATCATTTTGTTGGTCATGGATTTTGCAAGAAAAAACATCCTGCCGGCCCGTAAGAACGGTTTACGCGCTAACAAAAGAATTAGAATATCCGAGAAAACGATGAAAGAGAAAATGATTCGGCTGCGCTATTTGTTTGAAGAAGGCCCGGTGTATATCCCATTTCAGGAGCTAAACTTCATGTTTTATGACAGCGAAATCAGGCGTTTCCGGGAGCTATGGGCGGCAAATGAGTCTTATCTGAACATAGCAAAAGAGCTGAAACGGAATGAAGACGAAACATTATTTCTTATCATCGACCAAGCAAAAAAAGACCTCATAGAGCCTCGGGAATCCGGCTTGCTAGGAAAGGAAGCGTTAGAAGATGAACGCAACAAACAAAAGCTTCCATTTTGAAAAAGCAACCGTCCAGCAACTTATGGTCATCGTGCGTTATGAAGACTGTACCCCGGAGGTGCGGAACGCGGCTTTACAAATGCTGATTATGAAGGGAGTGGCAGACGTTGGGACAGGCAGAACGAAAGCATTTAATGGAATGGCTTTTGCTTATCGGTTCTTATGGCAGAGATTTTTTAAACCGCCAGACAGATGAAGAGCTTGAGCGCTTATATAATCTTCAAATCAAAGGCATGAATAAAGAATAGGAGGACAGCACCATGACAGAAAACAAAAACTTGCGTCGGCACGGAGAAGTTACAACGCGGGTGATGAGCAAAGAGGAACGCCTTGAGTATATAAAAAAACACCCAATCATTCCGACGGAAAAACCAAAGGCTGGTATGCAGCTCTTCCCGTCAAACTATTGGATGTAAGGACGGCCGCTAAAGCAACCGCCACCGTATGGTAAATAAAAACTCGACACTTTTATTATACCATACGGAGGCTTTGAACATGCAGCCAAAACATATATCACTCAATCAAAATACAAGTGTTTCTCAATTTATTGAGCCTGGAAAGGTGTCCGTCATCGTGTTAGACGGCAACCAAAACGCCGCGTATGTCGTTGAGGCACCCGAACACGGTAAAACAATCATTCAAACAATAAAAGGCGGCCTGGCTCGTTGTGATTACGAGATCGGCCATAAATTCAAATAGCAGGGGTTTCCCCTGCGGGGGAGGAACGGACATGGATAAATTACAGGAAATTATAAGCGACTTGTCATTGTGGCATTTAGCTTCAAAAGAGGAATTGAAGCCACTCGATATAAATGCAGGACCTTGCTACATCATCGAGCAGAGTTATGTCAAAGACATAATGATCGGCTACATGAGAAAACAGCAGGCAATCATTGAGGAACACCAACGCCAGCAGGAAGTCACGGTCATTCAGTTTCGGCAGGCTCAAGAAGAGATTCAGCGGCTTAAATACGAGAATGACAATTTCAGAAGGTTGCTTGCTACATTCACCGATGAAGAGGACGACCCTTTCGGAGTGGTAAGCAAGGCCTTAAACGGTCAGTTTCCTGCTGAATGGGAGGGGGATGCGGAATGAATAACATAAAAATCCGGTATGTGTTCCGACATAAGGAAACAGGCAATGTCGAATTGAAAACATACTTTATCAGTCAGCTTGAAGAACGCCCGGCGCGCAAACTGTCTCCCGTCTTTTGTGAAGAGTTCGGTTACGAGTTGATCAGCCGCGATTTATATACCGGCACGAAGGACAAAAACGGCAAAGAGATTTATGAAGGCGATATTGATTTGACAGACCATGAACCAATGATTGTTGTCTTTAAAGATGGCCGGTTTGGTCTTAAATTCCTCGATAATCATGCTTATTTTGATGATTGTATAGATTGGGAAGAATGCGAGATCAGCGGCAATGTATATCAAAATCCGGAATTGTTAGGCGGTGCGGCGGTATGAAGACAAAAAAAGTAACGATTCCCGCCCACGATACCAATGGTTTCCTGATCGGGTTCAAGGAAGTCAATGCACTTTGGGAATGCCCTACTTGTGGCGGGGAAATGGGAAATCCTCAGCTCACGCAGCACGCTGAAGACGGATTCTTTGGACAGGTTCATATTTGGAAAAATCCCTGCGGACATGTAGCTCATTATAAAAATCTTCAGATTGTAGGTGACGCGGAATGAGCGAATTATCCCAAGAACAAACTTGTCCGTATTGCTATTGCACAGAAGAAGCATCCTTTTCTAACTGGGATTCAGACAGCGACGGGATCGTAACATGTACGAGTTGCTACAAAGAATATTATTCAATGCCCCAATATCGCTTTGAGGGTTGGCAGGTTGAAAAAATATGCGAAGAATGCGGTCATGAAAAAAGTGAATGCCATTGCGAGGGGGAAGAAAAATGATGCCATTACAAGTAGAACTACAACGGAACGTGAAGGCCACGAAGGACGAAGCAATGACCGTCGAGCAGGCGGCCGAGCTTTTAAAGGTTCACCCGGACTACATTCCGACGCTGGTCGCTCGGTCTGACGATCTGAAAATGATCGGCGATACCATTATCGCTAAACGGGATAAAACAAATATCTGGCTTATATTATTGATTGTAATAGGTGTTTTTTTTGTTATAGCTATTATGCCTTATTGGATTACAGGGTAAATTTAAGGTGTTGATTAATTATGAAAATTTTAGAAGAATGAGGTATAATGTGATTACTAAGTCCTAGATTAAAAGGAGTATTATTTTGGATAGCTTTAAATATACCTTATTTGATGTAGATCGATTTTGGAGAGGTTTTAATGATTATAAAAAGCTCAAAGTAGACAACAGAGAACATGATTTTTTTCAACTGTTTCGCAACGAAATTCCAGCATCTATTGAAAAAGCCTTAAAGGAAAGGCAATTCAAAAATCTAGACCATATCAGCATAAAAGCCTCTACAGGTACTGGTAGAATTTCAGATTCATTTTGGATTGCTTTTCTTGATGATCGTTTAACAACTAAAGGGAATAGAGTATCAACACAAGTAGGGATTTATATTGTTATTTTGTTTTCAGAAGACGGTCAAAACTTTTATTTGAGCATTGCCACAGGCACTGAAAAATTCAGTCTATCAAAAATTAGAGAACAAGCTAAACAAGGTAGAGAATTTTTTGCAAAACAAATTCAATTGAATGATGAGTTATTAGGTTTTAATACAAATGAATTTTATTTGGGTAAATCTGAGAGGCCCAAAAAGTATGCTGCCAGTGCTCTTATTAACAAGAAATATAATTTATTCACATTTGATGAAAATCAAATGCTAAATGATTTAGTGGCATTAAATAATCTATTTTATGATTATGTTTATGAGTTCTATTTAACAGAAGTCGAAGCTCTAATTGGTGAATCAAAATCAACAAAAAAGAAGCTGCCTAGAAGAGTAATTAACGTAGATAAATATAAACAACTTCGTCGAGAAAAAGAAATTGAAAATGAAATCACTGGGAAAATTGCCGAAGAGTTTGTTTATAATTATGAAAAAGAGTATTTAAGAACGTCAGGAAAAAGTGATCTGGCTAAGATGGTTGACTGGGTTTCTAGCAGAGAAGATGGACATGGCTATGATATTAAATCTTATTTTCCTGATGGCACAGAGAAGTTTATCGAGGTTAAAGGAACCAAATTCAAAAATAAGAACTGCACTTTTTATTTGTCAGAACGAGAAAGACTTGTTGCTGAAGAATTTGGAGATAAATATGTTTTAGTACTAGTCGAAAATGTTGGAGATATTAATAAAATTGAAGTAGGAATAGAACTAAGGAATCCACTTCGAAAAATTCAATTGAAACCATTAAATTACCTAGGATCTGTGCAATTATGATGAGTTTTTTTAGGAGGAACTTAATAATTCCATTGAAGATTCTGGGGATTTTTACTGGATTACTTCTGCTAGTTTCGATTATATGTTCGTTTTTAGATAGTCTTGGCCTTAAAAGTATAAGTGCTGATGTTTATGTTATAGGATCAAACCTAATAGTTTGGATATCGATTTTAATAGTCCATAAATCTGCGTTTTCCTCAAAGAAAAAACCAAACAACTTAGAGGAATGGTTGGACAATCCTATTTGTGAAGGTGAAGGATTTTTAACTGATCTGAAAAAATTAGATGTTAAAGATTTAATAACAAATCTGGAAAGGTTACAAGTAGCTCTACTAGTGTATTGTAATTTTGAGTTAGCAAAATTAAGAATGTTAGGTGGATATATTAAAACCAGGAGTACAGAAGGCAGCTATGAAATCTTACTCCGAACTATCCTGACAATATTATCTGGACCTATATTTTTATTTGTTATCAGAAACCCAGCTATTGTTGACGCTCTAAAAGTAAATCAATCTGGGGCGAATGAAGTTGTTATGGACATAACAACAATCATAACAATTTTTACTATGTTTATCTTTTTTGTGTCTATAGCTGTAATTGGGTTTTATTCTAATAACAAGCGAAACAAACTTTTAGAGGAATTGATACAAGCAGCAATTGAAAATTTAAAGGACCATAAATCCAATTAAAAATCCAAGACGGAAAGCCTGCGGATACTGAACTTACAGCTTTAGCGCTGTTTGTTTGGTGTCTGTTTTTTATTTCATGATTATTTAGATGTGAATCAGATACCTATGATGGAAATGAAAAAAAAAGGTTTATCAATGATCTGAATCGCTATGCTGATTCCAGCAAGCGGAACTATATAGGAACATTTGAATCAGCAAAATTTTACGTGAAGTAATCAAAAAACAATATGTCCAAGACGGAGAGCCTGCGGACACTGATCATTGCACAGAATCACTGTGCTCTGGTTGGTGTCCGTTTTTATTTGAATGGAGGTTAAAAAATGAAAACAATGCAACGGGCGTGTGAAGAACTGGGGGAAAACCTAAGAAAATTCGGAACGTGTTTACCCAAACCTAAGTCGATTATTAATAAAGAATGTTGTTTAAAGCCATCTGAAAAATCGCAGAAGCTCAGCAAGCGCGATTTAGAAGACCTAATGGGGGTAAACAGACCGACCTACAAAAGAGGCCGTGGCGGAGCTTTTAGACAGAAATAATAACGGGAGGGATTTTGATGAATCAAATGACACTGAACATACCTCAAATTGACGAAGAAGCAACGAAAACGAAGACAGAAGAGCTGCTCGAAAAATATCGCATGTACTTGCTACAAGTGCCGGAAGATTTTTTGCCGAAAGTGACCGCAACATATAGCCTTGTCCCTCCCAGCTTTTCGAATGAATTTCATTCCTCCACAGAAGACGCAGCAATAAAACGCATGGATTGGGAGATTGAAAGGGAACGGTTTTTAAAGAGAATGCAAAGAGCGGTTAACCGACTTTCTCAAAAGGAGCGGCAAATTCTTGTCATGCTCTACATGCAGAATGAAGAGATGTATGATTATGAAGTCTATGCAGAAATGAGAATCAGCCAGCGCAGCTACTACCGGACGAAAGCAAAAGCATTTTACCGGTTGGCCTTTGCCCTTCGCGCGGAAGTCTATAAGGATGGGGGCGCGTCGTAATGAATTTTGTTCAACCTATAAGGGATTTAGATCAGATTTATTATATTAAAAAGTACCTGAAAGAACGGAGCGAACGGAATCACCTTCTTTTTGTGGCCGGAATTAATTCAGGTCTGCGTATATCAGACTTGCGGCTTTTAAGGGTTAGGGACGTGAAGCGCATGTATATCGACCTGCGAGAGCAAAAGACCAGTAAACAAAAGCGAATCAAAATCAATAAAGCATTAAGGAAGGCTTTTGCCGGTTATATCAAGGACAAGGACGATCAAGAATTCTTATTCAAAAGCCGCGAAGGACTAAATAAACCGATAAGCCGCAGTATGGCATATAATATTTTAAGGGAAGCGGCTGATTATGTTGGTCTTGATGGTATCGGGACCCATACAATGAGAAAAACCTTCGGATACTGGCACTATAAGAAATTTAAAGACGTTGCCTTGCTGCAGGAGATATTTAATCATTCAAGTCCTGACATTACGCTCAGATACATTGGAATTACTCAAGACACCATGGATCAAACAATGGATGCATTCAGCTTATAAGCTCATCTGTTTAAAAAACAGACGGGCTTTTTTTATGCCTTTTCCTATGAATAAACCATATTGAGAAAATGTCAAACTCATTTTAGAGAAATGAATTAAACATAGTGATGGCAAAGGATTCAGCGATTCGGGGAATTGGACACAATATAAGTTATGATTAATTGGAAAATGTTATAATTGATTTTTAGAGGGGGTAAACATGTGGATGATTTAATTTTTTGGCAACCATTTATAACTTCTGTAGGAACTTTACTTTCTGCAGGCTTGGGCGGGTTTTTAGCACACTTCTTTTTTTTAAGGAGAGAGAGCTCTGCTTCTAAAAGGAATACATATGAAAAACTATATTCGCCTATTCTTTATAAGATCTTTAGTTTTTATGAATACAATTCTTTATTTAGACGTGATATTTCAGTGGAACAAATTTATAAACATTGGTTAGAAGATATATACTTCCATACAAGAAATAATTTGAAATATGCGACGCCTAAAATACTTTCAATCTGTGAGTCAATAGAAAGCTTGAAATTTATAGAGGACGGAAAAGGAACATTGAAAGAAGAAAGATTGCTTGAATTAGTTGAAGAACTGTTAAATTCAGTTTTAAAACTTAAGATAATAGATGATGATGAAAGTAAAAGAGTACTAGAAAGATATAGAGCATTTTATTTTATATGGCGCATTCTGGCAACTCGCTATGGTCCAAGTACGGAAATAATGGATAGATTAAGATTAACTTTTGTATTAGAAAATATGGGGATTAAACCTAAAAGGTATAAAAAAGCCTATAGGTTTTATTCAGAGACTCATCACAATATTGGTTGGGACGAGGTTACGGGTATTACTCTTAAAAAGATAGGGATTAAGAAAGGAGATCGCGATACTATTCTGAATAGCGTTAAGAAAGATCGTAGTTGTTGTTAGCCAATTAGAGTTAAGAATTTAAGAATAGTATCTAGAATGAGAAAAATGGCACGATTATGGCACGATAACGGCACACCATTTTGTTTTAGATAAGGTATTATGGTAATAGGTAATAAACAGGCAGGCGCTTTCCCATATGGGAAGGCGCTTTTTATATGGTGGGAGGTGCGAGCGGTGGCGAAGGGAAAACCGTCTAAGGATGATCTTATCTGGAATAAAGAATTAGGCATTTATATTCTCCTGAAAAATAAATGATGCTGAGAGCGGCTTCCGATGGAGGTCGCTTTTTATGTTCTCTGTAAACTGCGTCCGGTAATTCTCAGGGAAAACAATCAGCGTGAATCGGCTTGAGTGCGGGGGGCAGTTTAGAAAGAATATGAAGGAGGATAAGCATGAGTGTCATAAAGGGATTGACGCATTTCGCATTCAGTCCACTGAAAGAGTGTACTAAGCCACCGTTGGGTGTAATGCCCAATTGGTTGCATAACGAACGCAGAGCAGAAGATTTAAAGGCGGCTATTAATAGATGCATTGACGCAAACTGCGAGATTCCCACTGAATGGATTGAGGAATACAATTTGTTGATTAGTTCGATTAGAGCTGAAGGGGTGAATGAGTAATGAAAAATATATTGAGAAACAAGGTCTATGAGCAAGCGCGTTATGCTTTAGAAGAGAAAATACCTACTCTTGAAGAATCAATTAAAGGCATAGATCAAAGAATTGAACGGCTAAAAAAGCAAAAGGAACGTCTTTGTGAAATGTTAGATGAAGACAAGGGCTTTGTAGAAGAGGCTATTGAAAAATTTGATTTTGTTAAACAATTCTTTTTAGGTGAACGGGGTCTCGATTGTGGCTATCTGCTGTTTTTGAATAAAGAATTCCTAGCCGATAAGGATGGATATTCATACCAAGATGCGATCAAAAAAAGAGATGAGGATAGACATGAAATGCCGGTTAATGATGCTGTAGCCGAAACACTTTATTGTGATGATCAAAAATTCACAACTATACATTTTCCTCATGGGGGCATTCAATCATGAAGAAAGCTTTAAAGCCCTGCAATGAACCCGGCTGTCCTAGCCTGACGCGAGAGGGCTACTGTGAACAGCACAGGCGAACCAAGCCGGCCTATGATCAACACCGGGAGTCTGCTGCCAAACGGGGGTATAACAGCAAGTGGAGGCAGGCGCGCGCTGGCTACCTGTCCAAGCATCCGTTATGTGCTGCCTGCTTGATGCAAGGCAGAAGAACCCCGGCGACAGTTGTCGATCATATCGTTCCGCATAAAGGAGACATGAAACTATTCTGGGATTCAAGTAAATGGCAGCCCCTATGTGCCCCGTGCCATGGCCGGAAGACAGCGAAGGAGGATGGAGGATTTGGGAACAGAACATCAAACGTGCGTGTGTGATCAATGTATGACCAGACTGCTTATCAAAGGATGTTCAAAGATCAGGAAGCACGACAACGGAATCAAAGAGCATTATATCAAGTGTCCACGCTGCAAGGCTGAGTATACATCCTTCTATACAAACGAGGACATCAGACGAATGCAGCACAGAATAAGAAAGATGTTTGCTCTTCGTCGTAACATGAAAAAGGAATCAGCTGTCGATCTATATTCAAAGAAAATAGAAGCAGCACAAACAAAAATACAAGCAGCCATGAGCCAGCTGAAGAAGGAGATGGAGACCCCCCATCCTTAAATCCCTAGAGGACGTTTGCCGGAGACCGCGCTCCCCTCCCCATTTTGATAAATTCCCTAAATGAAAATTCGGAAGGAGGTGAGGGAATGGCTAGACCGCGGCAACCTGTTGACTTGCTACTGGTGAAAGGCAAGAAAAATTTGACAAAGCAAGAGATTGAGGAGCGTCGAGCACAGGAAGTAAAGGCACCAAACGACAAAGTAAAAGCTCCATCATATTTGCCAAAAGACTTAAAAAGAGAGTTTAAAAAGATAGCGGATGAGCTAAAAAACATCGGAATTATGACTAATTTAGATGTGGACGCGCTTGTCCGTTTTTTGTTTGCTCAAAAACAATACTTGGAAATGACCGAAGTCTTACTCGAAACGCCCATTACTGCATTAGTTGAGGATGATGACGGAAATAAATTTGAAGTAGCGAACAAGACATACAGTGATTTGCTTATCAATCAAGACAAGCTGTTCAAACAATGCCGGCAAGCTTCTAGTGATTTAGGGCTGACCATTTCCTCTCGCTGTAAACTTGTTATCCCGAAAAAAGATGATGGGAAACCGAAGTCAAAAGAGGAAGAACGGTTCGGGGGCCGCATGTAATGCAAGAGATTACAGCCGAAATTCTCATTGAGCGGGTTTGGTCATATGCTGAGAAAATTCGCTCCGGAGAAATTAAGGCAGGCAAAAAGCAAAAATGGGCTGTAGAGCGATTTTTTAGAGATGTTGACCGGCTCGCAGAAGATGACTGCCCTTATTACTTTGATGCTGAAGCTGTGGTGGATTTTTATGAATGGTCGCGGCAATTTAATCATGTCGAAGGTATACTTGCAGGGCAGCCGATTGAATTAACAGACTTTCAGCTTTTTATTGCGGCCAACATATACGGATTCTATAAAAAAGAAAATGGCGCCCGCCGGTTTCGGAAAGCTTATATCCAGCTGGCCCGTAAAAATGCGAAATCGCAATTTTTAGCTTTAATCGCGTCGTATGAGATTTTCCCGACACAAGAAAAACACCGGGTATTTATCGCAGGCTGGTCCCGTGAACAATCAGATGAAGTATACCAGGCAATTCTTGAGCAGCTGCATCACGCGCCGATACTCAAAGGGAAATATACCTCTGCTAACGGCCGCGTGAAAAAATATAAAACAAACTCTATTATCCAGCCTCTTTCCCGTGAGGCCCGGAAGCTCGGGGATGGTAAAAACCCATCATTGGGAATTGTGGATGAATACCACGCACATGAAACAAGTGAGATTTATGACGTCCTGGACAGCGGGATGGTCGCCCGGCGCAGCCCGTTAATAGCTGTTATTACGACAGCGGGTTTCATCATGGAGCGGCCATGCTTTAAGGAATATCAATATACAAGCAAAATTCTTGATCCAGACATTGACACGGAGAATGATGATTATTTTGTCATGATCTGTGAGCTTGATCCAGAGGACGATATAAAAGATGAATCAAACTGGATTAAGGCTAACCCGATTGTGGCAACGTACCCCGAGGGGATGGAGTCATTACGTTCTGCTTTAAAAGTGGCTCTTGAAGTGCCTGAAAAGATGCGCAGTTTCCTAACCAAAAATATGAACCGATGGGTTGACCAGAAGGACAATGGTTATATGAATATGACAAAATGGCGCGCTTGCAGCGGGGAAATTCCTGATCTGCAAGGACTGCCCGTTTATCTGGGCCTTGATTTATCAATGACAACAGACTTAACCTCCGTAGGGTATGTGGCCGTGCAAGATGGCTTTTTCTATGTCGGTCAACATTCCTTTATGCCTGAAGCCCGAGCCAAAGAAAAAATGGCCACGGATAAAGTGCCATATGATTTGTGGAGAGAGATGGGGTTTATCACTTATACGTCTGGCGAAGCAGTTGACTATCAATTAGTCGAACAGTGGATCATTGAATTTATCCATAAAAACCGTTTTCGGCCACAAGAGACCGCGTATGACAAGTGGAATGCTCTTCACTTAGCTCAGCGGCTTGAATCAAAAGGACATACAATGGTGGAACTGCCGCAGAGAATCAATCATCTGTCATTACCTACAAAAAGCTTCCGAGAGAAGGTGTATGAAGGGAAAGTTGTACATGGGAATGATCCGGTTTTATCATGGGCGGTTAATAACGCAATTATGAAAATGGACCCGCAAGAAAATATCATGCTGGATAAAGCAAAATCACCGCAGAGAATTGACCCTATTGCGGCTGTTATAAATGCTTACGCCAGAGCGATGTATCACGACACAAACCATAGAGTAGATTTAAATAATCACTTCGGCTCTGGGAATTTCAGTTTTTAGGATGTGAGAAGTATGAAAAAGATTAGTGTCTTTTTTGCTGCCTTGTTTAACCCTAGAGTTTTTAAAAAAGGGTTTTCTTTTTTCTTATTGATATTAAATGATCTGCTGTTTATGGCGGGAGCCGCCTTTATCCTGACAGCTGTCTATAGATGGAGCACCAACATCGGTCTGATTCTGACGGGTGTCTTTTTAATGTTTTATGCATACCTCATATCAAAGAAAGCGAGGTGATATAAATGCTGCTTGAACGAATGTTTGAGAAACGTTCTGGCTCGTCAGATCATGAAGATGGTTTTAACAACATTTTATTAAACATGTTCGGCGGCCGGAAAACAGCAAGCGGCGAAAGAGTGAGTGAAAGCAACTCACTTGTGCAGCCGGACATATTTGCATGTGTCAATGTATTGTCGGATGACATTGCGAAACTGCCGATTCACACATATAAAAGAACGGACGGCGGCATAGAGCGGAAACCCGAGCACATGTCCGCGCATGCTGTTTATGCTCGGCCGAATCCTTACATGACAGCCTTCACGTGGAAAAAGCTCATGATGACTCATGTTCTGACTTGGGGGAATGCATATTCCTATATTCAATTCGGATCACATGGTTACCCGGAAGCGCTTTTCCCCTTACGCCCTGATTATACGAATGCTTACGTTCATCCAACAACAGGCATGTTGTGGTATCAAACTGTGTTAAACGGGAAAGCCATTGAATTATATGACTACGAGGTACTGCATTTTAAAGGGCTTTCGACAGACGGAATACATGGTAAATCACCTATTGGCGTTGTGCGGGAGCATATTGGGGCGCAAGCGGCTGCCACAAAATATAACGCCAAACTGTACAAGAATGAGGCAACTCCTCGGGGGATATTGAAAGTTCCGGCGTTCCTGGATGAAAAACCAAAAGAGAACGTGCGCAAAGAGTGGAAACGGGTGAATCAAGGTGAAAACATCGCCATTATAGATAACGGACTGGAATATCAATCCATTTCCATGCCTCTGCAAGAAGCTCAATTTGTTGAGTCTATGAAGTTTAACAAAGCACAGATTTCCATGATTTATAAAGTGCCGTTGCATAAGCTGAACGAATTAGATAAAGCGACATTTTCAAATATTGAGCATCAGTCCATTGAATATGTCAGAAACACGCTGCAACCGTGGATTGTGAATTTTGAACAAGAACTAAACGTTAAATTGTTCTTAGATCACGATCAGAAAAGCGGCCATTACGTGAAATTCAATATAGACAGCGAGCTGCGCGGCGACAGTAAGACGCAAGCGGAGTATTTGAAAACACTTCATGAAACAGGAGTGCTGAATAAAGACGAAATCAGAGAATTACTTGAGCGCAACCCTATTGAAAACGGCGACAAATATATCTCCAGCTTAAACTATGTGTTCCTCGATTTTGTGGAAGAATATCAGCGGCTTAAAGCTGGAGGCGCCATGAAGGGGGGTGACAACAAGAATGAAGGATAAAGAGGTTCGGCATTTGACGACGCCGATTGAGCTGCGTTCCGAAGGTGAGGGGCAAAGTGAATATATCGAAGGGTACGCTCTCAAATTCGAAAAATGGTCAGAACGCTTGGGCTGGTTTAAAGAGATAATCAGCAGAACAGCTCTTGACTCAGCTGACATGTCTAACGTCATCGCCCTTTTTAACCATCAGCAAGATTTTCCCTTGGCGAGAAATACCGTTTCCGGGGATACTGGCCGCCTTGAATTAGAAACAGATGGGATAGGCCTCAAATTCCGATTCAAGCCCTCAGACACGTCATATGCGCGTGATTTAATGGAGAATGTCCGGAGCGGTGTGATCAATCAATGCTCTTTTGCTTTTTCACTTGATTATGGGGATGTTGAGGCAGATGAATGGCGTATCAATGAAGATGAGGACATTTACGAGCGACGAATCAATAAAATCAATCGCATTTTCGATATTTCACTCGTCACTACGCCTGCTTACAGCGATACTGAGGCGGTTGTGGGTGCCCGCAGTTTAGAAAAGGTTGAGCAGCTGAAAGAAAGACGTAATTCATCAGATGAAGCGTTAAAAGTGGAATTGGAACTATTAGGCCTTGTACTCCCAGAGTAAGGTCTTTTTTAGTGCAGAAAACAAGGAGGAAATGATTTTATGCCAATGCAAATGAGCAAAAAAGAAATCGCATTAAGACAACAGTTTACTGAAAAGAAGCAGCAAGCAGACAAGGCGCTGCAGGAGGGCAATACCGATGAAGCGCGTGCATTGCTTGATGAAGTGAAACAGCTTAAAAATCAAATCGAATTGATGACCGAAGGACGTTCACTTGATGTCCCGGATTTACCGGGCGGTGTAAACTTTGTGCCCGAGCAAGAGCGCAACCCAGAGGGGCAGCGTTCACAAGGTCAAGGAAATGAGGAAAGGCAACAGCAATACAGCAAAGCTTTCCTTAAAGGATTGAGAGGCAAAAGACTTACCGACGAAGAGCGTGACCTTCTGGATAGTCCAGAATTTAGAGCGATGTCCGGTATAAATGATGAAGATGGCGGAATTTTGATCCCAGAGGATATTGGAAGGCAAATCCATGAATTTAAACGTCAGTTTGAGCCATTGGAACAATATGTAACCGTTGAACCTGTCACAACTCGATCTGGAACTCGTTTACTTGAGAAAAATGCTGATATGGTGCCGTTTTCACCTGTAGAGGAATTGGGGAATTTACCTGAGATTGATCAGCCTAGATTCACAAAAGTATCCTACTCAATCATAGATTATGGTGGCATCATGACTCTATCTAATTCAATGTTGAATGACTCTGACCAAGCGATCATGAAATATGTAGCAAAATGGTTCGCAAAGAAATCAGTTGTTACCCGTAACAATTTGATTTTGGCTGCAATTGCATCATTGAAAAAAGTAGATATTGATGGTTTGGATGGTATTAAAAAAGCATTAAATGTCACGCTTGATCCGATGGTGGCGCCGGGTTCTATCGTGCTGACAAACCAAGACGGATATGACTGGTTAGACACGCTTAAAGATGGAACAGGCAGATACCTATTACAGCCAGACCCAACCAATCCTACAAAGAAGTTGCTTGATGGACGACCTGTCGTGCCTTTTACTAACAGAGTATTAAAAACTCAAAAAGGTAAAGCTCCACTCATCATCGGGAATTTAAAAGAAGCGATTGTTCTGTTTGATCGTGAACAACAGTCAATTGCATCCACAGACACAGGGGCAGGAGCATTTGAAACAAATTCAACAAAAGTCAGAGGGATTGAACGAGAAGATGTCCGTAAATGGGATGAGGATGCTGTAGTATTCGGACAAATCACTGTTGAATAAGGAGAGATAATATGAGCTATTCAACAAAAAACTACACCGCCGACGGGGGAAATCGTACCGTCATCGGCGGTGTTTTAGAAATTGCCGGGGGCAAGGTCATTAAAGATGGACAAGAGGTCAGTTTAGGCGGCAACCAATCTGAACCAGGACCCGGAAGCGTAACCCATGAAATGCTGGCGGATAAGTCGGTCCGCAGCAGGAATATCGGTACCGGCAGTGTAATGGAAGAACACTTAAATTCATCTATTTTAGATCGTCTCAAGGCTATAGAAGATAAATTGAAAGAGCTTGCCGGTTCTGAGTCTGACGGAAAAACGGAATAAAAAATAAACGGAAAAGGATGATTACAGATGGCTGAAGATTATTTATATGAAAGTAATGGAGTCAAAACTTCATCTGAAAAAGGAAAAGACGGCAAGGCGATAACGCCAGTCTATCTCAAAGAAAACAGCGAAGAAAATCCTCTTTTTGTAAAAGGGTTGCAGGGTGAAAAAGGGGAGAAAGGTGAGCCGGGTCCTCAAGGTGAACCAGGCCCTCAAGGCGAACCAGGCCCTCCAGGTGAGCCAGGTCAAAAGGGCGATCCGGCTGTTATTGAAGAGGGCAGCATTGTGCATGAAATGCTTGCAGAAAAATCCGTCCGGAGTAAAAACATCGGAACTGGCAGCGTGATGCCGGAGCATCTAAACAGCGAAATTACAAAAGTGCTTGATGAATTGAAACAAAAAATGAATAACCTTGAAAGTGACCTGGCTGCTTTGAAAGGAACAGAAGAAGAACCGACAGAATAGGCGGTGTGTCCTGAATGGATTTAGAGGCTATTAAAAACTATTTAAAGGTCGAGCATGAAGAAGATGATCGTCAGCTTTTGAATCAAATGGCGGCGGCCAAAAGCTATATTATCAACGGGATAGGCAGGTATATTGAAGGGCACCCGCAATTTGAGCTGGTGCTTCAAATGCTTGTCCAACATTGGTATGAAAACAAAGGGATATATGAGTCCGGGGGGACCGGCTTATCTATCCCTTTTACTGCTGAAAATATATTAACGCAGCTGCGTTATATATCTGTGGAGGAACAAGAAAATGAGAAAAAAGATCAGCCAACTCCGGCACCGTCTGACCTTTCAAAAGAAAACCGAGACACAGGATGAAGAAGGTAACTGGAATGCAACCTATGTGGACTTATTCACGGTCTGGGGAGCTGTAGAGGGGGCTGGCTCTCTCGGAAATAGCGAAACTATGATTGCCGGGGCATTGGGAGTCAAGACCCCCAAAAAAATCACGGTGCGTTACCGGAAGGATATAAAACCGAATATGCGGATTGTTAAGCGCGTTCCTAAAGAAAAGACGGAACGCGTTTTTGATATTTTGGACACTAACGATCCGGATGATCAAGGGGAAGAGCTTGAGATTCTTTGTCAGGAGGTGGGAATCAATGGCTGATATGAGCTTTGACGGCATAGATGATCTAACGCAGTATTTTGAAAAAATCGGCGGAGACGTCGAAAAGGTGGAACCCGTAGCGCTAAAGGCCGGCGGTGAAATTATCGCTGAACGGCAACGCTCCCACGTTAACCGGAGTGATAAAAAACAACCTCATATGCAGGACAACATCACAGTCTCCAATGTCAGAGAATCCAAGGACGGAGTGAGGTTTGTGGCCGTTGGTCCGAATAAAAAGGTAGCGTATCGCGGGAGTTTCTTGGAGTGGGGAACTTCAAAAATGCCGCCGCAACCGTTCATAGAAAAAGGCGGGAAAGAAGGGGAGGGGCCTGCTGTGGAATTAATGGAGCGAATACTTACAGCGCCGATCAAATGACCTACTCTCCTAAAATTGAATTGGTGAGCACACTTAATTCCAGTGCCTTAATAAAAAGCCTTGCATCTGGCGGAATTCATAACCTCGTTGCGAATGATGTCAGCGCATTTCCAAGAGTAGTTTTTTCGGAGATTCAAGATGCTGATGCGGATTTTGCAGACAACAAGGTCTATTCGTTTGAGGTGCGTTATCAGATCAGCATTTTCACTCAAGCGAGTACCCGCGGCAAAGAAACAGCGATTGCTGCGGAAATAGATAAGCTTATGCGAGAAATCGGCTACAGCCGGTATGATTCGCAAGATTTATACGAAACAGACACAAAGGTCTTTCATAAGGCCAGACGTTATAAAAAAACCTATTATCAGGAGGGGAAATAGATGGGGAAAGTATTATCTGGTTTGGATATGTTTCATATCGCAGAAGTATTAAAAGACACAAAAGATGAATTAAAATTTTCTGTTCCCGAAGAAATACCGGGCGCCGTTAACTTAAAAATTGATCCTAAATCAGAACAGGAGGTTTTTTATGCCGACAACGTGGCATATGCCACTGTTAATAGTTTAGGTGATATTGATGGTGAAATGGAAGTTGCCGACCTTCCTCTTGACATGCAGTCAAGGATTTTCGGTAAGCAAGTGGAGAATGGCATTCATTTTTCTAGTGCTGATGATAAGACACTAGAGATTGCTCTTGGTTTCCGGGCCAAGCTCTCTACCGGCGGGTACAGGTACTATTGGGTGCTTAAAGGGACCCCAGAATTAGTACCGATTGAACACAAAACGGACGAAGGGAAAGCTACACCCCAAACAGCGCAGGTCAAAATTAAATTCATGCCTCTTACTAATGTAAAAGAGGGTAAGCGCAGATGGGATGCAAAAGCAGAAGAAGATAAGGCCAATGGGATTAATGCTGAAACATGGTTCAAACAAGTTGTCTATAAGGACATCACGAAAGAGGGAACGCCTGTCGTTGATGTCGGTAAATAATTCATTGAGCGCCTAAGAGCGCTCTTTTTATATGAAAAAGGAGGAACTTACATGGAAGCATTGTCTATTACACTTCGGCTTGATGGCAAAGATAAAAAATTTGTTACACCTGACCACATTACAGGTTTATTGTTTCGGAAGGCTGCAAAGATTGCAGACGATTTTGAATCACAAGATTCAGAGCGTCTTTTTACTAATGAACAGGTTGAATTTGTCTGTAATACCTTTGGCCAGAAATTTACGCCTGATGAGTTTGAAAAAGGGATTGACGCCCGGCTGGTAGGAAGAACAATCTATGCTGCTGCACAGTATGTGTTGGGGAATATTGCGGAAGCAACGGCTCTTTTAAATAGCGAGGGAATTTCCAGCGGTGAAGAGCCGGGGGAGTGAGTCTGCCTGAGTCAGTCCTTGATATGTATAACGCCCTTGAGGAAATAGGATATACGCAGAATCAAATTGACGAAATGGACATTGTCTATCATCTGAAAAGACTGGCTCGGAGAAAATCACAAGAGAAGACCCAAACGAAGGCAAAAAACAATGATGAACCTATGTATATTGATCAATTTCTCGGATAAGGAGGTGCCCGATTGAGCAAAGACATAAAGGTCAGGCTGTATTCGAATTCATCTGAGTTTAAAAAAGAAATGAGCGCCTGTGCTGTTCAAATGAAAAATTTGAAGTCGGAATTTGAAAAAAACCGTACGGCAGTGGGTGTGTGGGGAAACGAATTAAAAACTGCTCAAGTAACCGAAAAAACATTAACACAACAATTGGAAACACATAAACGCAGAGTAAAGGCGCTTGAGAGAGCTTACGCAGACGCGGCTATAAAAAAAGGGAAAGACATAAAAGAAACGCAAACGCTCGCCCGCCGTTTAAATAATGCTACTGCCGCAATGAATAAGACGCAAAACGCGCTAAATAGTACGACTCAGAGGATAAAAACGTTAGAGGAGGCAGCGAAAAGAGCTTCCTCCCGTGTTCGAATCATGGGCGAACGAATGGATTCAATTGGCGGAAAAATGCGCTCTGTTGGTTCGTCTGTAGCTATGACATCGGGCATCGCCTTTGGTGCGCTGGCTCTGTCCCTACGTGATGCTGTTAAGGTCGGCATGGACTTTGAAAAGCAAATGAGTAAAGTCCAGGCCATTTCCGGCGGATCGGCGGCAGAGATCGCAAAATTGAGAGAGCAGGCAAAAGAACTCGGTGCAACCACTGTCTTTACAGCAAGTCAGGCAGCGGATGCACAGGGTTTTTTGGCAATGGCCGGATTTAAGGTTAATGACATTTATGATGCAATGCCCGGGATGCTCAGTCTGGCGGCAGCCGGCCAACTGGAATTAGGTGCAGCCGCAGATATTACATCAAATATCATGTCTGCCTTTGCTCTAAAAGCAAAAGAGTCAGGGCACGCCTCGGATGTCATTGCTTACGCCGCAGCCAACGCAAACACCAACGTTGAACAGATGGGCGAAGCCATGAAGTTTTTGGCGCCGAACGCTAATTCCCTTGGTTGGGGAATGGAAGAATCAGCGGCCGCCATTATGGCTTTTGGTGACGCAGGTCTTCAAGGCTCAATTGCCGGGCAGGCTTTTGGTACATCCTTGATCCGTCTCGCTTCGCCAACGGGGAAGGCTTCGAAGCTTGTCAAAAAATTAGGTTTTGATTTCTTCGATGCAGCCGGAAACATGAAAAGCATGCCGGAAGTCGTTGAGGAAATGGAAAAAGGTCTGAAAGGCATGACCAAAGAGCAACAGGCGGCCGCATTAAAAACGATCGTGGGCGCTGAAGCATATAAACATTGGGCTGTCCTTCTTCAAAAAGGTTCAAAGGCTCTTGGGGATAATACTAAGGCGCTTGAAAAATCAGATGGAGCCGCTAAAAAGATGGCGGATACAATGCTGGATAATGCACACGGAAGCATAGTAGCTTTTCAGTCAGCACTTGAAGGGGCAAAAATCAAACTGACGGAAAGCCTTTTGCCTGCCCTGGGCGATTTAGCAAACAAGGGCAGCGACTTGATTATGATGTTTAATAATCTGGATTCCGGCACCGTGCAAACCATAGCGAAAACAGCCGTTCTGGCGACAGGTGTATTAGGGGTTACGACAGCCGTCGCCACGCTTACAGCTGGAATAGGAGCGCTTTTGGCGTTTACCGGTCCTGTTGGCCTTGCGATTGTCGGAGGCACAGCGCTGCTTGGCGGTATTTCGGTTGCTACATACGCTTACACTGAGCAATTGAAGAACCAGAAAAAGCAGCAAGAAGAGGCGCGGGAATCCGCCTTGCTTTACGGCGATGGCGTTTCTAAAGCAACACAAAAATCTGCTTCCGCCTATGTGGATTTAAGGGAAAAGGCAGAACTGCAGCTGTTTGAATTGACGCGGGTATCTGGTTCAGAAGCTCAAAAGATGTCAGCTAAATTAATTGAAACATATGCCAGCATGCGCGACCAGTTGATACAAGAACTTGAAGGACTTAAAAAGGATGCTCTGGTTGTCTTGAAAGGGCTATATGCGGACACCGATGAGAAAACAAAAAAAGCCGGCGAAAAGATGACTGACAAGATGGTCGGCGCAATTGATAAAGATATGCAAGAGGCTAGAAATAAACTGAAACAGTTAAATGCTCTGCAAAAAGAGACAGGCCTTGTCTCCTCTAATATGAATGCCTCACAAAAGAAGCAGTTCAATGACATTGTTTCTTATTTTGAGTTGTCTACAAGTAAATTTGCGGCCAATCAAAAAGAAGCCTTAGCAATGCAAAAAGTAGTAACGGATCAGCAAGGGCAGCTTTCATTTAAACAAGCTCAGAAGTACAACAACGATATTAAAAAAGTCTATGACGATGGTAAACAAGCCGCCAAGAAAGACATGGAATACAGAAATGATGTTATTGAGAAGTTGTTTGCGCAGGGATATATAGAAGCTGAACAAAGAAGATCATTGCTGAGCAAAAGTACAGCTGACTATAATACCGCATTAGCAAAAAACACGGATGCCTATGAAAAAAATTCAAGCGCCTTATTTTCTAAAATGTCACGAGACGGCAAGCTGCTTGATTTAGAGACCGGAAAGGCATTGGATAGACAAGATGAATTTATATCTAATTCAATGGGGATTATGGTCAAAACTGAAGAGTCAGAAGCTCAATATCAAGAGCGATGGGCAGCCAGGCAAATAGATTTTCTTCAAAAATTAGGACAATCCAAAGAAGAAGCAATTGAGACTACCCAACAGGCTTTAGAAGAGTTTTACCAAGGCATGGGGATGACCCAAGAACAAGCCCGTGAAGAAGCAAGTCAAATGGTTGCCAATGTTGAAGGGGAATTAGATAAGCCGACAAGCGCCGAGCAATCAGGAAAGAAGGTTGCTGAGGACTTTTCCGCTGGCTTGAAGCAGTCCACACCAACAGTTATTGGCGGGGGAACGGTCTTACAGCAGGCCCTTAACAATTCACTTTCCGCAGATAATACCACGCCCGCACAAGCCGGACAAAATAAAGGAAATGCCTTTCGTACCGGTATCAATTCTACAAAGCCCGGTAATGCACAAGCGGGGGCGTCTGTACTCCAATCTGCTTTAAGCGAGATGAGGAAAGGCGGCGGGCAAGCAAATGCAGCAGGACAAAACAAAGGGAATAAGCATAAAGCTGGTTTAACGTCTACCAAAGGCGCCAATACATCTGCGGCCGGCTCTCTTAGCTCATCGGTAACGAGCAATTTAGCCAAAACCTCAGACGGCGGAGGAGGTAAAAAGGCCGGAACTGAATTAGCCAGCGGCGTTCTTAGTAAAAAAGGCTCAGCAAATACCGCCGGAAAAAGTGTTGCAAACAGCGCAAAAACAGGGCTGAAAAGCGTTAAGACACATAGTGTTGGTTCTGATTTTGTAACCGGCTTTATAAATGGAATGGGATCGCAAAACGGCTCTCTCTTCAGCGCGGCGTGGAACTTGGGGAAATCCGCCTTGAGGTCTTTAAAGAAATCTATTGACTCCCATTCTCCTTCCAAACTAACAAAAGCGGAAGGGAACAACTTTTCTGATGGGTTTGCGTTAGGGATAGAGGACAAGGCTAAGAGCGTGAAACAAAGTGCTGCTTTTATGGCGCAGAACGCGATGACCTCGTTTAAGCAGGAATTAAATCAGATGGCTTTCAACATAAAGGGGGCTGCTGATCAGCTCATTTCAATGAAGTCGGAGCTTACCATCCGGAATGAAGTTGACACGCCTGCCTTAAACCAAAAGCTCGATGCTCTAATCACACTCCTGTCTCAACAACAGTCTGGCGGATCAGGACAGGTCTCGATACCTCAGCAGCCTATTATCATCCATCCGGCTCCGGTGCATATGGACGGCCAACAAATTGCAACGATCGCTTTTGAAAAAGGAGATGGCAGGATACTTGATCAGAAAGCTGCAGACCGATACAACCAGAATGCCTATAAAGGCGGTGTCAGATCATAATGCTAGATTTATATATTGATTTTAATAACGGTATGGGGGAGCAAAGCTTATCACGTATTCTCCGCCGTTTTAAGGTGCGCAGCTTCACGCCTGACTCACCGAATATTGAGCGAGAAACAACAACACTTCCAAGGATAAACGGTTTAGTACTGCCGCAACACCCCCGGGACGTTGTTTACAAAGAGAGAGGTATCAAGGTTGATTTTTTATTAGATTCCGTCATTGCCGAAACCTTTTATCAGAACCGGCATGAACTCTATTCATTGTTAGTGCAGCCGTTTCCTTATTATATTTCGACGGACCTTCTGCCTAACCGTCGGTTCCTCGTTACGTGTGACGGGAATTTTACTATCACTAAGGACAAACAGAAAAATCATGCCACATTTACAGTGGATTTCACAGACATTCTGGGGCTTGCCGAGTCGAAGTATACCTCTTCTACCATCCAGAATTTCAATGGAGAGCACTGGAGTCCCGGTATGGGAATCCTTCGGAGAGATGATCTTGAATATCATTTCAAGAACCAAAAACGATTCAGCGTTTACAATCCCGGCGGCGCCGCGGTCAACACTCTGCAGCATGATTATAACGTCTTTCTGTGGGCCAAAGGCACAAACGTAACCATTGCGAACCGAACAAACGGGGAAAAAGTGAAAATTGAGCAGGAGCTAAAACGCTCGCAAAAAGTCACATTCATCAGGCAGTACACTGTAATCGGGGATAAGCGTCTGAAAACATCCGGCCGTCTGCCGACACTGGATGTAGGATGGAACGATTTTGAAATTATAAACTCAAATGACTTTGAAATTTTATTTGATACACGTTTTTATTATAAGTAAGGAGGGATGAAATGGTTGCGGCTGACTTTATTAAAAGCCTGGTACCGGGGGCGCAAAAGGTACGCAAAAAATATAACGTCCTTGCCAGCCTTGTCATTGCTCAAGGCTGTCTGGAAAGCGGGTTTGGAACGAGCGGACTTTCCAAACAAGCTTACAATTTGTTTGGGATAAAGGGAACCTATAACGGAAAATACGTGTTAATGTGGACCAGCGAGCAGGATAAATACGGAAATGTGGAGAGGGTACAAGCTAAATTCAGAAAGTACCCTTCATACGCTGAGAGTTTGGCCGATCTGGGAAGCTTGTATAATCGTCTTGATCGGTATAAAGCAGTGGTAGGGGAAACTGATTATAAAAAAGCATGCCGAGCCGTTCAAAAAGCTGGTTACGCAACAGACATCAACTATGCTAATAAATTAATTACCATGATTGAACAGTATAAGTTGATGCAATATGACGATACGTCAGAATTGCCGAACGAGCCTGATGATCCAGAATCCCCGGAGACCCCAGAAGAGGAACCGAGCTTTCCGAGTAAAGAATATACAGGTAACGACATCCCTCTTAATAAAAAATTGCCGTCAGATGTGGACTTTCCTCAGTTGCATGTTTCCACGAAGGATGGAAATGACGTTGTGGAAGTAACGGGCGTGATCGTTGATCTTACAGACGATACTACCGGGAAAAAGAGCTTTACCTTTACAATTACAAAAACAGAGAGCAATGCGACTGAATTCGATTTACTGGTCAATGACAATATTCTTTACATTGACGAAAGAAGATTCAAACAACAAAAATACTATATTACAGATGTAGACTTGAAGCAGGCTAAAAACGTCCTGACAAAAACAATCACGGCCAATCATATATTTACCGTTTTGCTTGCTGAGAATCGAGTGGATGATACAGTGACGAAGAAATTGACCGTAAAAGAGGCCTTTGACATTGCGTTAAAGGGTACTGATTTTTCATATGTGCTGGAAGAGCCACAAAGCAAATTCGCCACCGCCGAAGAAGAGAATTTTGGTGATAAAAACTCTACCGAATTAATAGATCAGCTCATAAATGATTATGAGTTAGAGCTTGACGTGGATAATTATAAAATTCATGTCTATAAGAAAATGGGGAAAGAGATTCCTTTCACATTTGACTCTCGTTACAATATGCCGGGCATCAGTATCAAAACCAACTCTCAAAACTGCTCTACCCGTGCATGGGGATATGGTGCGATGTCTAAAGACAGTAAGAGCACAGACAAAAAACCGAAATACGTATTTGAGCCGATCTTGTACATCCATCCAGAGGAAAAGAAATTCCTGCGGGAAGGTAAACCGAAGTGGGCCGACCCGATCAGAGACGAAACTATAAAAAAGTCGGGCAGCATGGTTTCTGCGCTGAAAAAACATGTGAATCCATATCCAGAAACAGTCGTCAGTGTGGATTATCAATATGTATACGAACCGAAATTGCTCAAAATTGAAAAACCGTTCTGGAAAGGCGATACAGTCCACATTTTAGCCGACACAGCAGACGGAACGACTTATGAGGATGATGTGCGGCTCTTAACGATTCAATACAATCCGTTGAATCCATACAGCAGCCCGAAGCTGACTTTTGCCAATTTCAGAAAAGACATACAAGATATTGCGGTGAATCAGGCCAAGAAGCTGAGAGAACAAAAACGATATATTGATCAAATACTGACAGCGCTTTGATAGGCGTTTTTTATTTTGTCGAAAAGGAGAGTGAATACAGTGTTGAGGTTGAAAAAAAATTACGATACCACTAGAAACTCTCGTTATGAGGATGAGCTATCTGGTGATATGGAAGCGATCGAGAGTAGCATAAACGGACTTGAAAGTGAAATTACCCGTCATAAGAAAGCTGCTACGGCGCATACATCTGAGCAAATTGATCACGGGGGCTTTTCTTTACGAACTTATATTGACGGCCTTTATAATCGGGTGCGCAATCTCATTCTTAATGCCGACGGGACAAATGTAAAAGAAGTAGTAGATGCCCGTGTTACTGCTGATGGGGAAATTGCCCCGCTGCTGAAAGAGCGCCTTGACAAGGAATATAACAAACTTCTACGTAAGATCACCAGAAACGTTAACGTAGACGACTACGGGGCCGACCCTACTGGGGAGACAGACAGCACAGAAGCATTCAAAAGAGCGATCGGAAACGGAAAGGTGCGGCTCAATTTATCAGCCGGCGAATACGTCATAAGGGGCGTCAAGCTGCCGTCATGGACGTATTTGATCGGCCAGGGCATGGGCGTCACCACGCTAAAGCTGCACGAGGACACGCCGGCCAGTGAGTGGGTTGTCACAAATGCTGATCATGCGAAAGGCAACCGGAATATCGTTGTAGAAGGTATGTCGCTTGACTGGAATCCTGATCGTCAGGGCGGCGTAGGCGCAACCGGAGGTGTACATTCAAGCTGTCTGCTTTTCGCGCAAGTAAAGTTTGGTATTGCGCGCGGCGTTGAAGGTATTAACCCCGGCTTACATTGTTTTGATGTATCAGCGCCTTCTTATGACATTACAGCAAAAGATTACACGGCAACGGGGAGCAAATATATTTGGATCGACAAGTGTGTCGGCTCGGGGTATGGTGACGACGGCATTACGACCCATTACAGCGAGTATATTTTCATCACAAATAATGTGATGACGAACCCGCGCGGCACCGCACACCGTAAAGGGGGAGCCAATTCAAACGGAATTGAAGTGGATGACGGCTCCAAGCATGTCTGGGTTATAGATAATTATACAGAGGGGAATGTGCGGGGCGTAGAGGTAAAAGCCCATAAGGAATGGCCGGCACCGAGTGACGTTCACATTCGCGGTCATGAATCATTTCGTGACGTTCGCTCATTTGATTTACGGCATATTGATCACCATCTTGTAAAAGACCCATGGAGCGAGACGGCTCGTGATGTGACGTTAGTAGACTGCACATCCCGGGAACCCGTCTATAATTCGCTTTATGAAGGATTAGCTCCGAAAGCCCTTGTCGTTTCGGCGTACCAGCGTGTTCAGATTATCGGATTCAAAGCCATAGGTGATCCAACATATGATTACAAAGACGGCTCGATCATTGCTTTCCAGTATAAGAGCAGGAAGATAACAGTAAACAACTTGCATATAACCGGGTTTAAAAAGGCTGATTGTGACATCTATATTACCGGTGGCGATCAGATGACTGACGATGTGTTTATTTCTGATTTTGTTATCCATGATTCCGCAAGAACCGGCATCGCGATAGGGGGCGGCGTGCGTAATGTCAACTTGTTAAATGGCCTTCTGCATGTAGCAAGCGGAACGGCCGGCATCACCTCTCCGAACACCCAGACCAATATTTTTCTTGTCAGAGCTTACGGTTATAAGGATGCAGCTGTCCTTGCCGGAGAAAAGCATTCAGTCGTCCCGAATAACGTCAAGGGAGGATTTCGAGCAGCTTCCAGCTCGGGCCATGCACTTACGAAATACAGTGCGATTATTGCGTGTACAGGGCCGACGTACGCGAAAGGTGAGCGCAACCTGCTTGCGGGGAACGCCGGCGGCTCTTCCTCAGAAGGCTCACGCAACGGTGTCATGTTTTCATACGATTCTCATACAACAGGAGACGGGCCGTCCTCGGGTGTCATGTTCTCGAAGGCCACAAAGAATAGTAAATCTTACACATTGGCTTTAGGCCATGGAAACGGCAAAGCCTCGGAAGCCAACAAAAAAATTGAATTAAACGCAAAGAATGGAACAGTCAAGGCCACAGGCGCCATCGAGAGCGTCTCGAATTTAAAAGACTTGGCGGAGTATTTTGAATCAGCTGACGGAGCAAAGATAGAGGCATCTTATCTTGTAGCGTTAGAGGGTGACAAAATCCGAAAAGCACAAGAAGGCGACAAGATACTCGGGGTCGTTTCTAAGACTGCCGGCGTTGTGCTTGGCGGAGCTGCCTTCTATTGGAATGATCGTTTTCTTCGTGATGAATTTGGCGGTATTATCTACCGGGAGGTATTTGACGGTGAGGACATCATTACGATTCCAGCTGAGAACCCGAACTATGATCCGGAAGCTGAGTACAAGCCACGAGAGGAACGAGACGAGTGGCATATTATTGGATTGATTGGTCAAGTGTTCGTGCGGGTTGATGATACCGTTAACGTCGGTGACAGTGTTTCAGCAGTTGACGGCATCGCGACAAAGGCGGAAAGCGGCGGATACGGAACCGTGATGAGATTTGAATCCCCGTACGATGCGGAAAAAGGATACGGTGTGGCGCAAATGATGGTTACACCGCAGCACTAAGGAGGGATAAGCGGCGATGTATAAAACGGGCAGCGTGCCGATCAACATTAATACAAATCCAATCAATGGCCGGAGTACAAATATACAATTTATGACGCAAGACACGGGCAGCGCAAAGCTGTTTTTTTCTTTTACAAAGGATGGTGTACCGTTGCCTCTGTCAGCCGTAGATGCAAAAATTGTCCTACTGTATGATGATGGATCGTTTTATAAAAAGAGCCTCATCATCACTGACAAGGTAAACGGCACAGCGGAATATGTGTTGTCCAATGCAGAACTCAAGCATTACGGAACGGTTAAGGCGGAAATCAAACTATATTACACGAACGGCCAAGCGCTGGCGACTTCATTTTTTACTTTCTCTATCGCCAAAACGTTAGAGGATCAGAACATCGTTCCGACAGCTGATTATTACATTGATGATTTTGAAACGCTGAGAGACGGGATAAACCACATCGTCGAAGAAATCAGTCAGACTGTCGAGGAATTACAGAAGAAATTTGCCGATCTGGAAGCTATTGAAACGAAAGAGGGCGCGCAGCAAAAGGCAGATGCTGCAGAGGAAAACGCCAAGTCTTATACAAACGATCATGCAAAAGATAACGTGAAACACATCACGGCTTTCGAGAGAAAAGAGTGGAATGCCAAAGAAACCCCCTCCGGCGCGCAAGATAAAGTAAACGCCCATGCGAACGATCAAGAAAAGCATGTTTCTGCAGCTGATCGGGAAGCTTGGAACAGCAAGGAAACAGAAGACGGAGCGCGGGATAAAGTCAATATCCATGCAAGTAACACGGACATTCACGTTACGGCCGAAGATCAGGCGTATTGGGATGATATGACACGGCAGTTCAAAGCTCATAATTACAACCAAGAGAGGCACATCTCTGCAGCTGAACGAAAGACATGGAACGGGGCTACCACCTATGCCAACATTATGCTAAAAAACGGGGCTGCCGCAGGGACCCGAACGCCTATATACGCAAAATGGGGGCCTCTTATCTTATTAAGGGGGCATGTTAGAACTGAACCAGAAATCATATTCGGCTCCATCCCCGCGGAATACGTACCAGCTGGCGGGGGCGTTTATTCAGTTCCGTTGAGTGGGACAGGAGGCACGGCCAATTTAATCATTTATGATAATGGGGATTTAAAAATAAAATACCCGGACCCGGCGGACTCAAGTAAGATGGGCGGAGGCTACTATCTGGATGTGGTCGTGGGCTTTCAGGAAGGAGGGACAGCATGATTCAGGTTTATGAATACGATGAAAATTTCATTTTGACTAAACCCGTTCCGATTGAGCCTGATGAAGAAGGAAACTATACAATCCCTGAGAATTGTACAACCGTCCAGCCTCCGTCTTTCATAAAGGCGATGTATCACCCCGCTGAGAAGACATGGACGGAAGCCGCCACCCAGGAAGAGAAAAAAGCCCTAGAAAAGCAAATTGAAAGCGGGCGGAGGCCTTTTACCGTTGATGAATTGAAAGCTCAGAACGCGGCCATCACAACGCAGCTTGCGGAAGCGCAAAGCCTGGCCGAGTCACAAGCGCAAATGATTGCCAATCTTTATCTAATGCTGGCGGAGGGAGGGAAAGGGGTATGATGGATTGGTTTACAAGCGTTAAAACCATCTATGGATGGGGGCCGCAATACTACAGTAATGCAGACGTGGCCCGTTTTGTTGAATGGGGGAGAATTACAGAAGATCAATACAAACAAATAACCGGCTTAACCTATCCAATGACAAAACAACCTGTCAGTGTGGATTTAGGCAACGTCGCAAACTGATCGACACCCCAGCGGTGTTTTTTATTTTGCCTCGAAGGAGGTGATCAAAACGGAGGGAATACATGTGTGGATGAATTTTGAAAGCTTACAGATCGCAAGAACATATCTTTTCGGGGAGGTGAAATACCTTGACTTACTTCTGATCCTTAGCATCTTGGATGTCATCACCGGCATTATCAAAGCGTGGAAAATGAAGCAGCTCCGGAGCCGCAGCGCGTGGTTCGGATATGTCCGGAAGATGCTCAGTTTTATGGTGGTCATCGTCGCAAACATTATTGATACGATAACAAATTTGAACGGTGTTCTGACCTTTGGAACCGTTCTTTTTTATATCGCAAATGAGGGCCTGTCCATCACAGAAAACTTGGCACAGATCGGCGTTAAAATTCCGGCCGTCATCACTGACCGGCTCCATGTAATTGGAAGCGACAACGATCAGAAAACAGAAAAAGACGATCAGGCCGCAGGTTAATCCGGCGGCCTTTTTATATTTCAAAACAGAATAGGAGAAGATGAAAAATGGTGAAAATCACAAAGGACTTTATTCCAGTAGGACACAATAACAGACCGGGATACGCAATGGACCCGGTATACATCACAGTTCACAACACGGCGAACACGGCAAAAGGGGCAAGCGCTGCCATGCACGCCCGATATGAGAAGAATCCGGAAACGGCCACAAGTTGGCATTTTACAGTTGACGAAAAAGAGATATATCAACATCTGCCATTGAATGAAAACGGATGGCACGCGGGAGACGGAAACCGCGGAACTGGCAACCGGAAATCTATCGGCATTGAAATTTGCGAGAATAGCGATGGGGATTTTGAGAAAGCCGTGGCGAATGCTCAATGGCTGATCAAAAAGCTCATGAAGGAGCAGGGCATTTCCCTTGCAAACGTGGTCCCTCACCAACACTGGTCCGGCAAGTATTGTCCGCGCAAGCTGCTTGATCGATGGGACTCCTTTAAAGCAGGTATCAGCGGCGCCCCGTCTAAAACGGAAAATTCTCCTGTTGATAAAACAAAAGAATCTTATATTAAAAATACAGTTGTTGCTGACAGCCTTAATGTGAGAACTCAACGCAATGCCAACTCGTCTATTGTGCTTGCTCTTCCTAAAGGTTCGACTGTCCAATATAAAAAAGGATCGACTCAAAATGGTTGGGGTTACATTAAATATACCAATTCTAAAGGAGCCACATACAGCGGTTACGTTAACGTAAGATATATCAAGAGCGATGCAGAGTTAGGGAACACCCCTTCAAAATCTGCTCCTGCTAAACCTTCAAACAAGACTAGTGGGGGTATTAAGTCTGTAGGCAAAATTAAAATTGTTGGTGTGAAAAGTGCAGCCATTATTATGGACAAACCAGACCGTAAAAACGCCAAGAATGTGGATACAATTGGTCTCGGCAAGACAATTAACATCTCAGGTTCTGTTAAAGGTTCAAACAACTCTAAAGGCTATTGGGAAGTCATCCACGGCGGCAAACGGCGGTATGTGTCTGGACAATATGGAAAAATGGTTTAAGTAAAGCGTTTTTAAAATAACGAAAAAGCCCCCTTTTGAGGGGGTTTTTATTTTGGTTCAATATTTATTATTAGCGATATTGATGGAATTTTAGCCATAGTAACAGAGTAGTCCCCATCAATTGCATCAAGAATTTCTTCGTCACTTTTTAAAAGGTCATATAAATGACCTTTATCAATTCCTAAAGTTTGAAAAACCGCAAATATATTAGCCAGACCTATTGGAGAAGCCATATTATCTGGACTGGATGTGGATAAATGTAAACGGTAGAATTTATGATTGTTGTCATACCATGCTTCCAAAGTGAAAGTTCCACCGGAGTTATCAGTATCTGTTTTTAGCTCTCTTGTGTAAACTGTACCATCTTTGATTTCGGTAAGTTTAAAATCTCCGATATCATCTTTATTAATTAGGCTAAGGTCATTGTTTTCAATATCTTGGGCAGTTTCATTGAAAGTTTGCACAAATTCATCAAGACTAAAGTTAAATTCTTTTTGGCTATCCTCAACACTCTGAACGTAAGAGTCTCCCTCGTCTTCAGAATTCATTGGCTCATCTGTATTGCTTTCTGTGGTAGCAGTGACATCCTCAGTTTTGGATTCGTGAGAATCTCGATTTAACGCACCCATAATGAAAAAAAGAGATAAAGCCAAAACAAGGCATAATGGAGCTATTTGTTTACCTATTTTCTTAGTTTTTTCAAAGAAGATAAAAATCAATGCTGTAATAAAGACAAAGGTTGCTAATGTTGCAATAATACCAAGAATAATCATATAATCCCCCTCTTATTTTAAAACGAACGTTTACATTTTAAAGCAAAGGAGGATTCATTTCTATGCTTTGTAAAGGATTTGATAATGATTGGAATTGCGAACCGAAGACAAAAGCAATACTGGAAATATTATCGAAATAACAAAAAACCCTTCTCAAAAGGGAAGGGCTTTGTTTATATGGACTTTTTGTTTCTATTCTTCGTAGAGCTTATCTACCAAGTCCGTAAACGAATTACATATGTGACTCAGAGCACCCTCAGGATTTTCAAATGCAATCTCATGATCCCAAAAAACAAGAGGGGGATTACTATGATTCTTTCTAAAATCGTAGCAGATCTCATTACCAAACACATCATCCGCAATAGGAATTACTTTATTAGGCATTCTGCCGTCTCGATAACGATTAGAAACGTTAATTATGTATGACTCACTATCCTCATGAAAACTATGTAAGTATCCGAAAGCAATCCCTTTTCTTCCTTCAAAATCAAAATTCTCAGGAGTTGGAGTTGCGCCAGAATAACTTTTGACATATTCTAAGTAATCTTTTGGGAACTTTACTTGTAGCGTATTTTCTACTTCTTGAATTTCTTCGTTACTGATAGGATGTTCTCCGAAATCCCATTCAACCATGTTATAACTCTCCTTTATCTGTATTCGGAACCTCCGCCCCAGATGTTTCTTCCACCAGTGTGCCCTGTCTTACCATGTATATCTGCATCAACTAGCTGCATTATACCTTCATTTTGATGGTGATGCCACGTAAACCCTTTTGGTTTTTTCCCTTTTATAATTTGCTTCAACTGCATTTCTGTAAAATGATTTTTCAACTCGGGATTTTTGTTGATTTCTTGCAACAGGAGTTCGGTTGCTTTTTTAAACTGTACAGTATCTTTTTCAAGATATAATGACTTATCAATTTTCACTTCTACAACGGGCTCAAATATTGGAAAACCATCTTTATCATAAGGTATACCTGTTATAGGATGCACATCATTTTTTAAATGACCATTTTTTAAGTTAGTTGTTACTGTATTTCCAAAGGCATCTTTATGTGTGAACGGCGCGGCCTGTGTCAGCATATCTTGCTTTTTTTGAATTTCTTTCTCTAAAAGCGGAGTGTTTTTTACATTATGGGTGTTTTCAATATCTTTTGCTATTCCAACAAGGGCAGGTTTGTTCTTATTTTTCAATAAAGAGTTGATGTAGTCTGTTCCGTTTTTTATTCCTTTGTGTACATGGCTTGCAGCGCCAGGCTCCAATACTTTTCCCGCCTTGGAGAAGCCTGTTTTTGCGAGTTTGCTTGATACGTTAACCGTCGAGCCCACACCTTTCAGGCCGACAAGGCTGCCCACCGCATAGGAGACGTAGTGCGCTCTAGAGTACGTATCACCATTCACCATTTGATCATTCCACGAATCGGCTAGGTTTGTCCATATGATTTTTGCGTAAGACGGAGTATTCAATACGGTAGAAATCGTTTTAACAACCTTTTGTTCATCAGAGAACTGATAAAAGTCCCAGGCGCCGACAGCGAGGTCTTTCAGACCTAACACAGTATCTTTCCCAACATCATAAAGGCCGACTGCAACCCCTTTGAAACCGTCTGTGAGTTCTTGCGTGTTTTCAATTTGAGTGAAATAACGCTGCTGTTCTTTTGTCAGGTTTTCATAGCCGATTGTTTTAGCCATTGAGTAGAACTCATCGGCATTCGCATAGTCGAAATTGTTTAGCCTTTCTTTTAGTTTTTCAACCTCACGTTCTCTTGCTTCTTCTTTCTTAATCGTAAGGTAAGCATCCGAATGCCTAGCAATCTCGCCTTTTTTCTTATGGATGTCGCTTTCACGGTACGCCTTGGCATTGTAATGAAGCGGAGTTGCGCTTTTTCCTTTGCCCGTGGCGTTTTGAAGTTGCTGAAAGTCGGCCTGGATGAACTGTTCGTTCGCTTCGGTTTCTGCGTATTCTTTCGTTAGATCGTGATCAAGCTTGCCGAGCTTATGTATAGTTTCGCTTCTTTTTTTATCAGCTGAAGAAAGCTTCTGATCTGTGTTTTCGGTTGAAAACAGATCAAGCGAGATGATGTCTTCGATTTCTCCGAGGATGGAACGCATGTCTTTTTTCTGCTCTTCTATAATCGCCTTTGATTTACTGAGGGCATGGGTGAGCTCGTGCTCCAGAAAAGATTCTTCTACATAAGATCCGGAAAGACCTGCGTCTTCGACTTTGCCGGGAAGGCTTGTGAGAAATGCGATTTTCATATCGATCAGATCAAGCCAGCTGTCTGTGACGCCGGCGTGGTCCTGGAAAAAGGCTTTGATGTTATCTGCGCCCCGGCCAGAGAAATCGCCGTCACCGAGATCAGCCATGCCTTGAAATGCTTTTTTCAGGTTAACCATCTGGCCGCGGAGTTCTTTGTATTCGTTTGCGCGTTGTTTAGCGGCAGAAAGCAGGGTGGTTGCTTCAAAGATTTTCATGCTCATATCCTTTCGCGATAAAATGTTATTCAAAATTTTACCACGTTGAAACTCGGAGTAAAATAAATATCTTTAAGAATTCGAAATTCACACAGATAAAAACACTTAAAATATTTTTCACAAATTTAGCACAAGGATTGTTAAAAAAGCTTATATATCAACGTATATAGAGGTATATTGTACGTTCTCCTAGAGCGTTTTTTGTATGAGATAGGCGCAGCTTAATAATGTCGGTAAAACAAAAACCCCCTTGTTATACAAGGGGGTTTTGAGTTGAATATTTTGTGAAAACCTGGTGGAAATGATGTGAAAAAAGCCCGCTGTAAGCAAGCGGGCTTTTTCTTATATGACAGCATCAAATTGATTGACTTTCCAAACGTTGTTCTCTTTTACGAATGTTACATCGCGTTTTGCTGACGGAGAACCGTCAAGAGTCGGTACAGTGAAGCGGTATGTTTGGACGCTTCCTTTTTTAGAAAGAAGGGTCATTTTTGCTTTTTTCCAATTCAGGAGGTTATCTCCGTCGCCGACCGGAACAGCCAATTTGCCGTCTTTTACAGTGAAGTGGTAATCTTTGAGCCCTTTGTCAATCGCTTGCTTTGTAAAAGCGGGTGTCAGATATTTTACGGCTTTCGCTTTTGTTCCGAGGTCTTTGCACATAAATACATATTGCAGATTTTGATATTCAAACGGTTCAGATGTGCAATTTGCGTTTGATTTAAGCGCACCGCCGCTCATTGTATTCCAGAAATGTTCTCTCGCTGACAGGGCCAGCTGAAGTGCTTGTTTTTGTGTAAGGTCATTAGGTGCATTTTTTGCAGTCGCCGCAGTGCCCAATGACAGAATCAATGTAATAGTAGTGAGGAATAATAGCCATTTTTTCATGATATAATCTCTCCTTCAATCAATCTCTTTCTCTTATGTTACAAATGTTACAATAATTACGGTAAGATTACAATACCTTTTCAGAAATATTTTCCGGACTTTTTATTTTTATGGTTTATTTCCATGTAAGACGTGAGAAAAAGATAAAGAGTTTCATTGAACAAAAGGTTTTTACAAGCTGTCTGCTGAATAATAAAATGGAAGAAAATCAAAAAAGGAGTCCTACATATGGAAGTACAAGATCATTTAGAAACAGCGGAAGGCCGCGGCCAGTCAGTCTGGCGATCGATGTCACTGTTTTTAGTGCCGCTGCTTTTAAGCAATGTATTGCAATCTGTCGGCCAATTGGTCGGAATGGTATTTGTCGGAAGGTGGCTCGGAGTCGATGCGCTTGCCGCCGTATCGTCTTTTTTTCCGCTGTTTTTTCTGCTGATCTCCTTTACGATCGGAATCGGTTCGGGAAGTTCCATTCTGATCGGGCAGGCTTACGGCGCGAAAAACGAAGAGAGGATGAAGGCGATTGTCGGCACTACACTGACTTTTACCTTTATGCTCGGTGTTGTCCTGGCAATTGTCGGCAGTGTGTTTACGCTTGATATTCTGCGGCTGATGGGAACGCCGGAAAACGTAATAGATGTCAGTGTCCGATATGCGCGCATTTTGTTTTGCGCAATGCCGCTGATGTTTTTATATTTTGCGTATACGACATTTTTACGCGGAACGGGAGATTCAAAGACTCCGTTTTATACGTTAATCGTCAGTACAGTCATAAACATCGGGCTCTTGCCCTTATTGATTCTCGGGCTTTTCGGACTTCCGAAGTTCGGCATTTACGGTTCGGCGTATGCAACCGTGATTTCAAACATCGTGACATTTATCGTACTCATGGTTTATTTGCGGAAAAGGAAACATCCATTGGCATTTGACCGGACTGCGCTCCGTTCTCTTAAAATGGACAAAAAGCTGCTCGCGCTTTTACTCCGTCTCGGTATTCCGTCGAGCATCAATATGATTCTCGTGTCACTTTCTGAAATTGCGGTCATTTCATTTGTCAATCATTACGGATCAAACGCGACGGCTGCTTACGGGGTCGTCAACCAAGTGGCGAGTTATGTGCAGATGCCGGCGGTAAGCCTCGGTATCGCCGTTTCCATTTTTGCCGCCCAATCCATTGGCGCCAATCAATTCGGCCGGCTGAAACAGGTCATCAAAGTCGGCATCGGCCTGAATTATTTGATCGGCGGGGTTTTGATTGTGCTGATTTATACCTTCTCCCGGCAGATACTTGCTTTGTTTTTAACAGATCAGGATACACTCCACATTGCCCGCAATCTGATTATGATTACCCTTTGGAGTTATTTGATTTTCGGTCACGCTCAGATCGTTTCAGCAACGATGCGGGCGAGCGGTACGGTGTTATGGCCGACGATTATCAGCATTTTTGCGATTTGGGGAATTGAAGTGCCTGTGGCCTTTATTCTTTCTCATTATACGAATCTCGGCATTCTCGGCATTTGGGTCGGTTATCCGGCGGCTTTTGTCGTCAGCCTGCTGCTGCAATACGGATATTACCGGTTTGTATGGAAGAAAAAACAGATTACCCGGTTGATTCAATAAGGTTTTACCGCACATCGCTCAGTTCATACGGGCGATGTTTTTTTTAGAGAAGGAAAATGAGTTTAGGAAATGGAATTCCTATACATGCTAGAAAACAAGGAAAGGGCAGGTGCTTATGACGATTGAACATACGACTTATTTAGGGGTTTCAGCCATAAAAGCGGAGACTGATCAGGCTGAATGCATCATTGTGCCGGAGTGGGGATCAAATGTCATATCGCTTCGGGATAAAAGAACCGGTATGCGGCTTCTGAGAGAACCGGAAACTGCGGAGCAATTCCGCGCAAAACCGATGCTGTACGGCATTCCCGTTTTATTCCCGCCGAACCGGATTACGGACGGGACGTTTCGTTTTGACGGCCGCGCGTATCAATTTGAGATAAACGAAGAGGATAAACATAATCATATTCACGGCTTTCTTCACAATCAGCATTGGAAAGCGGCGGCAGCGAAAGCAGAGGGGGATGGAATGACAGTCGAAACAGAAATTGATCTTTCAAAGATTCCCCGTGTTCATAAACAATTTCCGCACGATGTCGTTGTCCGGATGACCTATACATTAAAAGACAATGTGTTTACGCAGCGGGCGCTGATTATGAATAAGGGAACGGAGGCTTTTCCTTGGGGGCTCGGCTATCATTCCACATTTGTTTTCAATGAAAAGCGATCACGTCTTTTTTTGACGGCTGACCGCATGTGGGAATTAAATGAACGTTTCGTGCCGACGGGCCGTTTATTGGATGTTCCTGATAAAGAAGCGTTCCGTCATGGGATGTCTTTGAAAAATAAACAGTTTGACGATGTTTTTCTTTCTTCCGGACGGAATGGCGGCAATAATGAAGCTGTTATTTATCATCCGGATGAGAAATTATCCGTTTTGTATCAGGCAGACACGTCTTTCAAGCATTGGGTGGTATATAACGGTGACGGAAAGCAGGGGTTTGTCAGTCTTGAGCCTTATACTTCCGTTACAGATGCATTTAATCTGAATCAGCCTGCATCACTGACAGGGCTTCAGATTCTGAAACCGGGCGAAGAAGCGGCTGCGTCATCCAGGATCACCATTTTGCATGACGAAGAATAGGAAAGAGGCGGGATAACATTGAAAACATATGTGAAACGCTTGAGCGCGGTGATTCTGCTTTTGATCATTGCCGCAGTTCCTTATATTGATGATGCGGCTAAGGCGGCTGAACAAAAAAATACTTTGCAAAAAGAGCTGGAACACATTCTGGATGAAGAACCTGCTTTAAAGGGAGCTTCAGCGGGCGTCAGTGTCCGGTCAGCAAAAACAGGGGAGGTGCTGTTCGGCAGCCGGGAAGATATGCGGCTGAGGCCTGCATCACTGATGAAGCTGCTGACGGCATCTGCGGCGCTTTCCGTTCTCGGAGAAGATTATACCTTTAAGACAGAAGTACGGGCAGACGGCGCCGTAAAAGGAAAACAGCTGCGCGGAAACCTTTATCTCAGGGGAAAAGGTGATCCGACCCTATTGGCTTCTGATTTTGAGAAGATGGCTAAACAGGTCAAAGCCAGGGGCATCCATATCATTAAAGGAGATCTGGTCGGGGATGATTCGTGGTATGACGATACCAGGTATTCAGTTGATCTTCCGTGGAGCGATGAAGGCCAATATTATGGCGCGCAAGTATCAGCTCTTACCGCTTCACCAAATGAGGATTATGATACCGGAACGGTGATTGCGGAAATCAGCCCGGCGAAACAGCCCGGTAAAAAGCCGCGCATTTCGATTTCTCCCCATACGGACATCGTTTGTGTGAAAAATGAAGTGAAAACCGTCGCTTCTGATGAAAAGAAAGATTTGACGGTTGAACGGGAGCACGGTGGCAATGTGATTACGATAAAGGGAACCATACCTGACGGCTCGGCACAGGCAAGAGAATGGGCGGCAGTGTGGGATCCAACGTCCTATGCTTTAGATTTATGGAAACAAGCGCTTACTAAACAGGGGATAACTGTAAAAGGGAAAATCAGAACAGGGCGAATGCCGCACCGCACCCAGCTTGTCACATCACGGACATCCATGCCTCTTTCAGAATTATTGATCCCGTTTATGAAACTGAGCAACAACGGGCACGCCGAAATTCTGATCAAGGAAATGGGAAAAGTGAAAAAAGGGGAGGGCAGCTGGGAAAAGGGCTTGGACGTGATGAAATCGGAGCTCAAATCGTTCGGGCTGAATCCGGATGAATTGATTGCAAGAGACGGATCCGGCGTTTCTCATATTAACGGCGTATCCGCCGGTCAAATCGGAGAGCTTTTGTATGCGGTTCAGAAAGAAAAGTGGTACCCGGCTTTCCTTCGTTCGCTCCCTGTCGCCGGTGCAAGCGACAGAATGACGGGAGGAACCCTTCGGAACCGGCTGAAGAATACTCCGGCAGAAGGCAAAATTAAAGCGAAAACCGGGTCACTAACATCAGTCAGTTCGATTGCCGGCTATGCAGACACAAAAACAGGAGATACGCTTATTTTTTCCGTGCTTCAAAACGGGCTGCTTGACGAAGATGACGGAAAAGACATTGAAGACAAAATTGCAGTCGTGCTGGCAAATCAATAAGAAGGGCCGAATCCTTAGAGGATTCGGCTTTTTTTGATGTCTGTAAACATTATATTGCGATTATGAATCAATCTTTTCAAAAAGTAATATCGGCAATACCCTTCCTTTTTTTTACATGCCGCTTTCTTACATGTTCACCGATTATTCATTTTTTAACATAAAACTTCTTTTCGGGAGGAAAACCTTTTTAAAAGCGCAATTAATTATACATTTTATTCCTTATTATAGTGTTTAAGAACCAGTTTATAGTATGCATACATACCGTTTTACATGGTATAAAGATTATAGAAATGAAGAAGTGAAGTGAGGAATATATACTATATTCTAAAAAATGTTAGAGAAAATTTAATTTTTTATTGTGATTTCTAAAATATGTTTTAAAATAATGCTTATATGGATGATTAAGTCATATGCTGTCGAAATTTAATTGTAATTATTTCACTTTCTTATCCTCTTAAATTGAAGCGGAGGGATTCCATTGGAGAACACTGTTTATTCTTTAACTCACGCCCAAAGAAGAGTGTGGTTTACGGAGCTGCTCGAACCGGGCACAAGTATCTGCAATCTCGCGGCATGCGTCAAATTCAGGGGGGACATCGATTTTGACGTACTGCGTCAGGCTTTAGATTTTTCTATCTCGCAAAATGATTCGCTCAGGTTTCAACTGACAGAAGGGGACGGATCAGAACCCCAGCTGTATCTGGCGGGGCATCGGCCGATTTCTCTAGAGACTGTTGATTTTACTCATACTGATCAGGCAGAGCGGGACGCATGGATTGACACGCAGACTCGTGTTCCGTTCAAGCTGTTTCATTCACCTCTGTATCACTTTACTCTGCTTGTCATGTCAGACGAAGAAGTTTGGCTTTATTCAAAATTTCACCATATTATCATGGACGGCATCTCGCTCAACCTGCTCGGCAACCAGCTCATTGATATCTACCAAAAGATCATGCGGAGCGAGGATTTAGCTGAACATCACAGGCCTTCCTATCTCAGCTACATGGAAAAAGAACAGCAATACTTACAGTCTTCCCGTTTTCAAAAAGACCGTTCATTTTGGACTGAAACATACCGAACCGTTCCGGAACACCTTTCACTGGCGGAACGAACCTCTCATCTTAGACAAAGCACTGCAGCTTCCAGAGATACTATCACTCTTTCTCACTCCTTAGAACAATCTATCCGGCGTTTTTGCAAAGAAAATAATATCAGCATCATCTCTCTGTTTATGGCTTCGTTATACATATGCATCAGCCGTCTGACGGCTAAAAAGGATATTGCCATCGGCACTTATTACGGAAACCGGGGCTCCAGGCTCGAAAAGGATATGCTCGGCATGTTCGTCAGCACACTGCCGATCAGAATGACGGCAGATCCTGATGCGGAGTTCCTGTCCTTTGTCCGCAGCGTAGGAAAAGAGCAGCTGTCTGTTATGCGGCACCAGAAATATCCTTACAATCTTTTTGTGAATGAATTAAGGCAGATTCATCATGACCTGCAAAATATCATCGGTATTTCGATGCAGTATCAGCCGCTTGAGTGGCGTAAGGCAGACGGTTTCGATTATGAAACGGCCATGTTTTTCAGCGGGCATACGGCAAATGAGCTGTCCATTTTAATTAAGGAGCGGACAGATACGGGATTGATTGAGCTGAATTTTGATTACCAATCCGCTTTATTTACTGAAAAATCAATCAAACGCATTCAAACTCATTTGCTGACGATCGTTGAAAATGCCGTTAGAAATCCAGACCGGCTGATTCGGCATATTGATATGGCGGATGAAAATGAAAAGAAACGGGTGTTAACTGCGTTTAACCGTACAGAAACGGCTGAACCGCCGGCCCCGACGCTTCACGGGCTGTTTACCCGCCGTGCCGCGCTTTCGCCGCATCGTCCGGCGCTTCGTTTTCCGGGCGGTATGCTGACGTACGCCGAGCTTGACCAGTACACAGACAGGCTCGCCGCTCGGCTCCGACAAAAAGGCGTCCGCAAAGAAAGCATGGTCGGCGTACTCGCTGAACGCTCGCCAGAGATGGTGGTTTCAGTGCTTGCTGTGTTAAAAGCGGGCGGCGCCTACGTGCCGCTTGACCCGGAGTATCCTGAGGACAGGCTGCGCTATATGCTCGATGACAGCGGCGCTTGTCTCCTGCTTGCACAGCCGGGATTATCCGTTTCCGGTTTTTCCGGAGAAACGCTTGAAGTGTCTCTTTCCGCTCTGACAAGTGAGGCGGAGACAGGGGCTGTCTCTGAAGAAGCGGATGCTGATTCGCTCGCTTATATCATTTATACGTCCGGTTCGACGGGAACACCGAAGGGAGTGGCTGTTGAACACCGTCAGGCCGCCGCCTTTTTATCAGGGATGCAAGGGCAGTTCCCGTTGACGGAAGAGGATATTATCGTGCTGAAATCATCCTTTTCTTTCGACGCCTCCATCTGGCAATTGTTTTGGTGGACGATGTCCGGCGCCTCCGTGTATCTGCTTCCTGCCGGCTGGGAGAAAGATCCTGTGCGGATGATTGAAGCGTTTGCCTCAGAAAAGGTGACGACCGCGCATTTTATTCCGGCGATGGTCAACAGCTTTTTAGACGCGCTGGAAACAGAGCCTGCGGAAACAAGAACACGCCTCGGCAGAACCTTGACACGCGTGTTTGCCGGAGGGGAAGCTCTTTCACCGCTTACGGCTGCCCGGTTTGCCGATCTTCTGCCGGAGACCGTGCTTATTCACGGCTACGGGCCGACGGAAGCGACGGTTGATGCGGCGTTTTACGTCTGTGACCGAAAACGGGACAGCGGACGGACGCGGCTTCCGATTGGTAAACCCGTTCCGGGTGCCCGTCTGTATGTATTAGATAGCGGAGGAACCATCCAGCCTGCGGGCGTGGCAGGAGAGCTGTACATCGCTGGGACAGGGGTGGCACGCGGCTATCTGAACCGGCCCGAGCTGACGGAGGAGCGTTTTCTCGATGATCCGTTTTATCCGGGAGAGCGCATGTATCAGACGGGCGATATCGCACGCTGGACAGAAGAGGGCCTAGTCGAATGGCTCGGACGTTCAGACGGACAGGTGAAAGTCCGCGGCTACCGGATTGAACCGGGAGAGATCGAAGCGGCGATCCGGCGCATCGACGGCATTCGTGAGGCGGCGGTCACCGCCCGGAACGAACACGGCGAAACCGCGCTTTACGCCTATATTGAAGGACGGGAAAGCGATGACGTGCGGGCGGAGCTTGCGACACGCCTTCCGGCTTACATGATGCCAGCTCAGTTCATAAAGATGACCGAATGGCCGGTCACACCGAGCGGAAAGCTTGACCGCCGCGCACTGCCGGCTCCCGGCGGAGCGGCAGACAGACGGGCGTACACCGCCCCGCGGAACGTCACGGAAATGAAGCTTTGCGCCCTTTGGGAAGAGGTGCTGAAAAACGGCCCCGTCGGCATCCGGGATCACTTTTTTGAGCGGGGCGGCCATTCGTTAAAAGCGACGGCTCTCGTCTCCCGCATCGCCAAAGAGTTCGGTGTTCAGGTGCCGTTACAAGACATCTTCGCCCGGCCGACGGTGGAAGAGCTCGCTTCGGTCATTCAGGACTTGGAAGAGAGCCCGTATGAAGCGATTCAGCCTGCGCAAACACAGGACACCTACCCGGTGTCTTCGGCGCAGAAACGGATGTATGTGCTCCAACAGCTTGAAGACGGCGGTGTCGGCTACAATATGCCGGCTGTGCTGGAACTGACGGGCCCGCTTGACCGCGGCCGGCTGGAGGAGACGTTCCGGGAGCTTGTGGAGCGGCATGAGTCGCTCAGAACGTCCTTTGAAACGGGGCCTGACGGCGAACCGGTGCAGCGCATCCATGACAGCGTACCGTTTCAGCTGGATGAGGCCGAGTCAGCTGACGCATTCGTCCGGCCGTTTTGTCTGGAGGAAGCGCCGCTCTTCCGTGCGGCTCTCGTGAAAGAATCAGACGAACGCCATCTATTATTAACGGATATGCATCATATTATTTCTGACGGTGTGTCCGTCAACACCTTGATAAAAGAATTCGGCGAGCTGTACGCAGGCCGTTCGCTTGCGCCGATGCGCCTTCAATATAAAGACTATGCCGTCTGGCAGCGGTCGTTTCAGGAGAAAGAAGGGTACCAGAAGCAGGAAGCCTATTGGCTGAAGTGGCTTGAAGGAGAGCTTCCGGTGCTTGAGCTTCCGGCTGACAAGGCCCGTCCGGCTGTCAGAAGCTTTGCGGGCGGCAGCGTATCGTGCACGCTTGACGCTGAAACGGCATCCGGCCTTCACCGCATCGCCCGGGATCACGGCTCCACTTTGTATATGGTGCTTCTCGCCGCGTACAATACGTTACTCGCGAGATTGAGCGGGCAGGAAGACATCATCGTCGGCTCGCCGATTGCCGGGCGTCCGCACAAAGACCTTGAACCGATTCTCGGCATGTTCGTCAACACGCTGGCCATCAGAACGGAGCCGAAAGGAGACAAACGGTTTACCGATTACTTGGCGGAAGTCCGCCAGGCCGCGCTTGAGGCGTATGAGCATCAGGACTATCCGTTTGAAGAGCTTGTGGAACGGCTCGGTGTGCAGCGGGACATGAGCCGCAATCCGCTGTTTGATGCGATGTTTATTCTTCAGAATATGGAGCGAGAGGAGATAAATCTGGCCGGTCTGAAAGCGTCGCGATCAGAGCATACCGAACATGATGTATCAAGTTTTGACCTGACCTTATCAGCGGCTGAATCCGATGGAAACATCCGCTTTGAAATGGAATTCAGCACCGAGCTTTTTATGAAAGAAACGATTGAACGCTGGATGGGCCACTTACTGAATCTCTTGCGCCATGTTGCCGCCGAACCGGAAGTCACACTATCGAAAGCTGACATTTTGGATGAAGAAGAAAAACAAAAGTTACTGATTGAGTTTAATAACACACAAACCGAATTCATGGAAAAACACAAACTGTTTCACCAGTTGTTTGAAGAGAAAGCAGAAGAAACGCCTCATCAGACCGCTGTTATTGAAGGAGCACAACAGATCAGCTATTTGCAGCTTAATGAGCGGGCAAATCGGCTTGCGCGAACATTACACAAAAATGGATTCGGTCCGGGAAAAAGAGCAGCTATATTGGCAAACCGTTCGATTGAAGCGATCGTCAGTGTTCTTGCCGTCATGAAATCGGGAGGGGCGTATATACCGGTTGACTCCCATTATCCCGAGGAACGGATTCGCTATTTATTAAAAGACAGCGCGGCATCCGTCTTGATGGTGCAGTCAGAATACAAAGAACTTGCTTCACAGCTGACGGATAACAATTTATTTCTCATTCAGCTTGATCATGAAGATCAATACGATATTTGTGCAAAGAATATTCAGCCGGCAGCGTCACCGGATGATACTGCATATATCATATATACTTCGGGAACAACGGGAACGCCGAAGGGAGTCGAAGTCAGAAATCGCAGCTTTACGCATGCAGCACTTGCATGGCGCAGGATTTATGAGCTTGATCTTATACCGGTCAGAGTGCTGCAGATGGCGAGTTTCTCATTTGATGTATTTTCAGGGGATCTTGCACGCGCCCTGCTAAACGGGGGAACGCTTGTCATTTGTCCGGATGACGTCCGGCTTGAGCCACAACAGCTTTATCGGCTCATTGATCAGCACCGTATCACGTTTATGGAGTCGACACCCGCGCTGGTAGTTCCGTTTATGGAATATATATATCGCCGGAACCTCGCGCTGCAAAGTGTAAAAATACTTGTACTGGGTTCAGATATGATCAAGTCGCAGGATTTTTATACGCTTCATGAACGCTTCGGAAAAGAAATGCGGATCATTAACAGCTACGGTGTAACAGAAGCGACAATTGATTCTTCGTATTATGAAGCCGAAATGAGCGAAGAGCCGCGGGAAGATGATGTGCCGATCGGTGTTCCGCTTCCGAATGTGCAAATGTACGTCTTAAACAAAGACAAACAGGTCCAGCCGATCGGCGTTTTCGGAGAGCTGTATATCGGGGGCGCCGGCGTCGCAAAAGGATATTGGGGACAGCCTGAGCTGACAGAGGACGCATTCAGTGACCCGTTACAAACGGGAGAAACGCTTTACAGAACCGGAGATCAGGCTTGCTGGCTGCCGGATGGTACTCTTCGTTTTCAAGGGCGGATTGATAAGCAGGTAAAAATCAGAGGCTACAGAATTGAGACGGGAGAAATTGAAAGTGTGCTTTTGAAACACGATCAAGTCAAAGAAGCGGCTGTTACCGTGATGAAAGATGCTGAAGGACAAGCCCGATTAGCGGCATACATCGTTCCTAAAGAGGCCGATATCTCATCACTTCGCCAGTCTCTTATGCAGGAGCTCCCGGCTTATATGATGCCGTCTCATATTATCGGTTTAGACAGCATGCCCCTGACACTGAACGGCAAACTTGATAAATCGGCACTGCCGGCAGAAGAGATACATTCAACACAGGCATTTGTCGCGCCCGGCGATGAAAAACAGGAGATGTTATGCCGGATTTGGGAAGATGTGCTTCATGTTCAGAAAGCGGGAATTCATCACTCTTTCTTTGAGCTTGGGGGAGATTCCATTAAGGCGCTTCAAGTGTCAGCCCGACTCGCGGGAGAAGGCTGGAACATGTCGATCCGCGATTTGTTTCAGTTCCCGACGATTGCAGAACTCGCGAAGCACCTCATGCCGGCTGTTGCAATGGCTGATCAGGGGCCGATAGAAGGAAGCGCTCCGCTGACACCGATCCAGCAGAGATTTTTTGAGGAGCCGGGTGCGTTTGAGCTTCATTATAACCAAGCGGTCATGCTGTGCAGTGAAGACAGCCTCGAAATAGATGCGCTGTATCAGGCGGTTTGCGCGCTGACAGAACATCATGATGCGCTGCGAATGACTTTCACTGAAAATGAGCATGGGGAAACGGTTCAATATAATCGCGGAATCACAAAGCAGTATGAAGAAATCTTTACGCTTAACGTCATAGATATTTCAGAAGAAACGCAGCCCGAAAAACGGATAGCCGCTGAGGAAAAAGAAATACAGCAGGCTATGCGTCTTGATCAAGGGCCTCTGCTTCATCTCGGAGTGTTCCGGCAGAAGGAAGCCGACCATCTTCTTATAACAATTCATCATCTTATCGTGGACGGCGTGTCATGGAGGATATTGCTTGAAGATCTGCAGACAGCTTATCAGCAGGCATTGGACGGCAAACAAATCAAACTGCCGCCGAAAAGCGATTCTTATATAAAGTATGCCGAAGAGCTTTTTGACATTTCCAAAAGCAAAGCATTGCTGGAGGAAGCCGCATACTGGGACAGCGTGATGTCTAGTGAAACAGCGCCGCTGCCGAAAATAACTGATGAAAACGCCGGACGATTGCAGGAAAACGCGCGCACGGCATCGTGGATATTAAGCAGCGAAGTCACGAAACAGCTGCTGTTGGAAACACAGCAGGCATACGGAACGGATGTTCATGAATTGCTTTTAACGGCGCTTGGAATGGCGCTTCATGAGTGGACGGGTTCTGAACAGATCCTTATCAGCACTGAAGGGCACGGGCGCCAAGGGCATATGCCTGACATTGATATGTCAAGAACAGCAGGATGGTTTACATCTGTTTACCCGGTGCTTTTGGATATGAGAGTGCCGGGCGGCTCAGGCGAAAAAACCGCTCACCGCATAAAGACGGTAAAAGACATGATGAGACGGGTTCCTTATCACGGAACCGGCTACGGGCTGTTGAGATATTCGCGAAACATTCTTTATAAAGACCCAGAAATAAGCTTTAACTATCTCGGTGCGTTTGACGGTCTTGAGGGAACGCTGAAGATGTCACCGTTCAAGCCGCAGCATGATATAGCGGCCGGGCGCATCCGCGAGTTTGATCTGGATATTAACGCGATGGTGGCGGCCGGGCAACTGGAGGTAAAAGCCGTTTATACCGATGTATTTGCACCGGGGGCAATCGAGGTCTTCATGAATCGTTTCCATACTCACATCGAGGACATCATCGCCCACTGTTCCGGCAAGAAAGAGCGGGAAAAAACATTAACGGATTACAGCCATACAGAATTGACCGCTCAAGCACTATCAAGCATTGAAGATCTCGTAAAAGGACTTTAATTTCATAAAAAGGTGTGTGGCATTCGTGACACAAGCGACAGAAATTCAAGATATTTACCCTTTATCATATATGCAGGAAGGCATGCTGTTTCATTCGCTTCTGGATTCCGGATCAAACGCATATGTCGAGCAGATTTCGTTTACAGTCAGCGGGGATTTATGCATTGATACATTCCAAAAAAGTCTGGATATGCTTGTCAGCCGTTATGATATTTTCAGAACGATTTTCATAAAAGAAGTGCCTGACCTTGAAGGGCCGCAGCAGGTTGTCCTTTCACGCCGTGACACAGCCGTACAGACTGAGAACATTTCAGATTATTCGGAAGAACAGCAGCAAAACATCATTAAGGAATTCAAGGAAACCGACCGGAATAAGGGCTTTGATCTGCAAAAAGGCCCCTTAATGCGCCTGACTCTTTTTCAAACGGGAGAAAACCGCCATACATGCGTTTGGACTCACCATCACATTATGATGGACGGCTGGAGCTTGGGCATTGTGCTGAAAGATTTCTTCAGCATGTATTATGCGATCCGAAACGGGCGGCCTGTAAACCTCGGCAGTCCGGCTCCTTACAGTTCTTATATCAAATGGCTCCGAAGCCGGAATAAAGAAGAAACGTCAGCGTTCTGGTCGCGCTGCTTGGAAGATTACGGAGAAGTCGTTTCCGTTCCGCAAACGAAGAATAAGCCGGCGCAAAACGGTTATGCATCTGAGCATTTTCAATTTTCCCTTGAGTCTGAAACCGTGCAAAAACTGACAGACATTGCCCGAAGCACCGGGGTCACGCTGAATACTTTATTTACGAGCATTTGGGGACTGCTTCTCCACCGTTACAACGGCACTGAAGATGCGGTATTCGGTTCAGTTGTTTCCGGCAGGCCGTCAGCTATCGCCGGCATTGAATCCATGGCCGGACTGTTTATCAATACCGTGCCGGTAAGGGTGCGCGCGGCTGGGGATATGACTTTTTCTTCTCTCCTCAAAAAGGTGCAAAAAGAGTCACTCGCTGCGGAAGAGCACAGCTATTATCCGCTTTATGACATCCAAAACGAGAGCGGTCTGCAAAAAGATCTCTTGAACCACATCCTGGTTTTTGAGAATTATCCGGTTCAGATGCAGACTGCGGTAAACGGCTGGCAGCAAACGGAAAGCAGTGCGCTCTCACTTGAAAACTTTTCGATGGCGGAAGAAACCAATTACGATCTTAACGTCGTCATCGTTCCGGGAGAAGAGTTTTATGTGAAATTCAGCTACAATGCGGGCATCTACGATCGGGAAGACATGAAACGGATCAAAGGGCATATTCTGGAGGTCATCTCCTGTGTAACGGAAGATCCGGACAGGCTTTTATCAAGCATCAGTCTCGTGCCTCCGGAGGAAGAAGCCTTGATTCATTCGTTTAACGAAACGGACCGTCCGTACCCTGAGACAACCGTTCATGGGCTGTTTGAAGAACAGGCGGCAAAAACGCCTGACCAAGAGGCGTTGAGATATAACGGGGTAAGCTGGAGCTACAAGAAATTAAATCAGCGGGCGAATCAGATTGCGCATGCGTTAAGGGAAAAAGGCGCACGCCCCGACCAGATCACCGCTGTTATGCTGCGCCGATCAATGAGTACGGTTGCCGCTCTGCTCGGAATTTGGAAGTCGGGCAGCGCCTATATGCCGATTGATGCGGAATTCCCGCCTGAACGGATTTCATTTTTACTGAGAGACAGTGAAGCCTCACTGCTCGTGACTGAAAAAGACCTGCTCCCCCTCATTCCGCCGCATTTCAAGGGCAGCGTCGTCATCATGGAGGAAACGGTTTCCCAGCAGACTTCACCGCTTCCGCCGGTATCTGACAGCGGAAATTGGGCGTATGTCATTTACACCTCCGGAACGACAGGCCGGCCGAAAGGGGTGCTTGTACAACACAAAGCGATCAGCAATACATTGCAATGGCGGCGTGAAGAATACGGGATGACAGAAGGGGACATAGCGCTTCATCTTTTTTCATACGTATTTGACGGGTCATTAACGAGTCTTTTCACTCCGCTTCTGTCGGGCGCCTGTGTATTGTTAACTGATGAAGATGATGCGAAAGACGTCCTTTCAATAAAACAGAAAATCACCCGACACGGAGTGAGCCATCTTCTGATCGTTCCGTCTCTGTATCGCGTTCTGCTTGATTCGCTGACGAAAAAGGATGCGCAGACGCTTCGGGCGGTGACATTTGCCGGGGAAGCGGCCACTCCTGATATCGTGGAAGCGAGCCGCGGCATATGCCCGAATGCCGAGCTGCTGAATGAATACGGCCCGACGGAAAACAGTGTGGCCACGACGATTCTGCGCAACCTGCAAAAAAGCAGCCGGATTACGATCGGGCGCCCGATTGCCAACACTTCTGTCTATATGATGCACGGAGATCGGCTGCAGCCGGTCGGAGCCGTCGGTGAACTGTGTATTTCCGGAAAAGGTCTGGCGGACGGATATTTTCAGCAAAAAGAGCTGACGGACAAAGTCTTTACCCCTCATCCGTTTCGTGAAGGTGAACGGCTTTACAGAACGGGAGATGCAGCCCGATTTTTACCGGATGGAACGATTGAATACATGGGACGCTTTGACGATCAGGTGAAGGTAAGAGGTTACAGAATTGAATTAGGAGAAATCGAAACGGCACTCAGAAGTCTGTCCGGGGTAAAAGAGGCGGCAGTCACCGTGCGCAAAATGGCGGACGGGGAACAGGAGCTTGCAGCTTATGTCGTACTGGAAAATGCGGGTGTGACATTTAAACCGCACGCTGAATTGGCCGGGAGATTACCTGCTTATATGATACCGGGAAGCTTTACCAAATTAACGGAAATGCCGCTGTCTGTGAGCGGAAAACTTGATCGGGCCGCACTTCCTGAGCCGAAAGAAGCCGAGAGAACCGGTGATTATCAAGCTCCGCGCACAATGCTTGAGACTGAGCTGCTGTCTATTTGGCAAGAAGTGCTGAAACGGGAACACATCAGTATGAGAGATGATTTCTTCCAAATCGGCGGACAGTCGCTGAAAGCCGCGTCGCTTGTTTCAAACATACATAAACGGCTGCAAATTGAACTTGCCGTCCGCCATGTTTTTGAACATCCGACCATCGAGAGCATGGCCCGCTTCCTTGAACAGAGGAAAAGAGGAGAATATGCAGAAATCACGCCTGCTGTGGCAAAGGACTTGTACCCGCTATCTTTTGCGCAAAAAAGGCTCTATGCCCTTCATCAGCTTGCAGCGGACAGTACGGGCTATCATATGCCGGCTTGTCTGGAACTGAGCGGCAGACTCAACCGGGATCGCCTGCACGAAGCCTTTTCAGCGCTGTTACAAAGGCATGAAGCGTTACGCACTTCATTTGTTTTACGAAACGGGGAGCCGATGCAGCAAATACATGCACATGTCGATCTTGACCTCACAGAGATTCACATGCCATCCGGGAACCTTCTTCAAGAGGTGATGGAAACTTTCGTCAAACCGTTTGACGTGGAAAAAGCGCCGCTTTTGAGAGTGACTTTAGCCAAAGTTACTGAAGAACGTCATTTTCTGCTGCTTGATATGCATCATCTTATCGCAGACGGTGTGTCAATGAGCGTTCTGATTCAAGAATTGACGGATTTGTACAGAGGAAAAGAGCTGCGGCCGTTAAAACTCCAGTACAAAGATTTTTCCGTCTGGCAGCATGAGCGGTTTGCCGCTGAAGAATTCAAAAGACATGAGCGTTATTGGCTGGAGACGATCGGGGAAAACATTCCCGTACTTGATCTGCCGCTCGATAAAAAGCGCCCGCAGCTTCCTGATTTCAGCGGGTCCGCGGTTCGAACGCGCCTTCAAAAGGAAACGGCGGAGAACTTGCGCCAGCTCATGGATGAGACGGGTTCGACACTGTATATGATTCTTTTGGCAAGCTACTCCTTGTTCCTTTCTAAATTGAGCGGACAGGAAGACATTGTCGTCGGTTCACCTGCGGCCGGCAGAAGCCGCGCTGAGCTTGACGGGGTCATCGGCATGTTTGTAAATACCGTGGCAATGAGAAGCAGGCCGAAAGGGGATAAGACATTCCGCGCTTATTTAGAAGAGGTGAAAATGCTCGCCCTCGGCGCGGCTGAACATCAGGACTTCCCGTTTGAAGAACTTGCCCAAAAGCTTGATACACACCGGGAAGTCAATCGCAATCCGCTGTTTGATGCCATGCTCGTTTTGCAAAACAGTGATGATTTCGAAGTGAACCTTCCGGGCTTATCCGTTTCTTCACATGCAGTGAAGCATGACATTTCAAAATTCGACTTGACGCTTCATGCCGAGGAACGGCCAGATGGCTCACTGGATTTTCATTTTGAATACAGTACCGCGTTGTTTGAAAAAGATACGATCGAACGGTGGGCCGGTCATTTTAAAGAGCTTTTAGGACAAATTGCAGCGGATTACGAACGGAAGCTGTCTGACATTCATTTGCTGGGCATAAACGAGCGGCAGATGCTTCTTCAAGCGGAAAATCAAACGGCGGAGTATCCGAGGCATGAAACGATTGTCAGTTTATTCGAAGCACAGGCGGAAAAAATGCCGGATCAAATTGCAGCCGTCATGTCTCATGAGCGTCTCACCTACCGCGAGCTCAATGAAAAGGCGGATCGAATCGCCGATATGCTGTCGGAAAACGGCATCCGCTCCGGACAGATTGTCGGAATTATGACCGAACGATCTCCGGATATGCTGATTGGGATTCTCGGTATTTTAAAAGCGGGAGGAGCTTATCTGCCGATTGATCCTGACTATCCGGACGAGCGGATTTCATTTATGCTGACTGACAGCGGCGCGCGTGCTCTGTTGACGCAATCGGGTCTTGGGATATCCGGAATGGACGGGCTGCCGGTTTTATACATCGATAAGCCTGAATCCGTTTCAGCAGACAGAACGAAAGAAATGATAACGCCTGAACAGCCGGCTTACGTGATTTACACATCGGGCACAACCGGAAAACCGAAAGGCGTTATGACGGAACACCGCAATGTCATCAGCCTTATCACACATAAAGGACTGCCGTTTGATTTCGGCTCTGAAGACGTCTGGACGCTGTTCCATTCCTATTGCTTTGATTTTTCTGTCTGGGAAATATTCGGCGCGCTCTTATACGGCGGAAAGGTAGTTATCGTGCCGAAAGACACAGCCCGTGATCCGCATTTGTACCGGCAGCTGCTGCAAAGTGAAGGCGTAACGGTGCTGAACCAAACGCCGACGGCTTTTTCCGGACTCATTCATGAAGAGGCCGGGCATACGGACAAGCTGAAGCTTCGATATGTCATTTTCGGCGGAGAAGCGCTTCAGCCCGGCATGCTGAAAAGCTGGAAAGAGAAGTACCCGGAGACGGAGCTTGTTAATATGTACGGTATTACGGAAACCACGGTTCACGTCACATGCAAAAAACTGAATATGGATGATATTGAGAGAAACAAAAGCAATATCGGCAGACCGCTGGAAACCCTTCATGCTTTTGTTATGGACGCCTATATGAATCCGCAGCCGATCGGAATTCCCGGTGAGCTTTATATCGGCGGGGAAGGCGTCGCGAGGGGATATGTAAACAGGGATGATTTAACCGCCTCCCGTTTCATCACGAATCCGCACGTTTCCGGCATGCGGCTCTACCGGACGGGTGATATCGCCAAAAGGCTCTTAAATGGCGAACTGGAATATGTCGGGCGGAAAGATGCGCAAGTAAAAGTCAGAGGCCACAGAATTGAGCTGGGAGAAATTAAATCAGCGCTGCAAGAGCTTTCCTCCGTGAAAGAGGCCGCCGTGATCACACGTGCTGATCAGCACGGTCAGCACTCCATTTACGCATACGCGGTCTTACACGGGAACGAAAAGATAAAAGAAGCAGAGATTCAGGCCTCTCTCAGAGCTTTTCTGCCGGAATATATGATTCCCGCCCGCTTGATAGCGCTTGATGAACTGCCTTTGACGGCGAATGGGAAGCTGGACGAGAAGGCGCTCCCGCAGCCTGAATTAAATGATAGCCTTGGAGATGATATCAGCCTGAGAAATGAAACTGAAGAAATGATGGCTGACATTTGGGAAGAACTCTTAGGTGTTGAAGGCCTCGGCCCCAATGCTCATTTCTTCCATCTCGGCGGGGATTCGATTAAAGCGCTGCAAGTATGTGCGAGGCTGAAACAGCAGGGCTATGAAACGACCGTCCGCGAGCTGTTCGAGCATCAGACACTGGGAGAAGTATCGATGCGGCTCCGGAAAGTCCGCCGCGTGATTGATCAGGCTCCCGTCACGGGAGACGTGCCGCTGACGCCGATCCAGCACTGGTTCTTGTCGCAATCATTGCCGCATGATCATTTTAATCAGTCCGTAATGCTCCGCAGTGCGGACAGAATCAATGAATCTGCTATGAGAAAAGCGTTGGCACAGCTTGCGGTTCATCATGACGCATTACGGATGGTATGCGGCACGCAAAACGGATCGGTGATTCAATATAACAGAGCGGAAAAGCTTTCTGAAGAAGAACTCTTTACGTTTGAAACGCTTGACGTGAGAGGGAAAGGGTCATTACAAGAGGAGCACGCCGCAATTGAACAGGCGGCCGCCCGTATTCAAACTTCCATTCGGCTGGAGACGGGTCCGCTCGTAGCTGTCGGATTATTTCACGCTAATGATGGCGATCATCTGCTGCTTTCCATTCATCACCTTGTCATTGACGGGGTATCATGGCGGATTTTATTTGAAGATCTCACCGCGTGCTACAGGCAGGCGCTCGAAGGAAAAGAAACCGCGCTTCCGGCAAAAACCGATTCCTATCAGACTTACGCGAAGCAAATCTCTGATTATGCAAAAAGCCGCCGGCTGTTACAGGAAGCAGACTACTGGTCCGAAAGAGAAAAAGCGGCGGTCGAACCGCTTCCGAAAGATGCCCGCATCTCTTCCAATCTTCTGAAAGATACAGATGTGATGACCGTTACATTGACGAAACAGGAGACTGAGCAGCTGTTAACGGAAGCGAACAGAGCATACACAACAGAGACGGGTGAATTATTGCTTGCCGCGTTAAGCCTTGCGCTGAACAGATGGACCGGAAACGAGACATTCAAAATCAGCATGGAAGGCCACGGAAGGGAAGAGCACTTGGAGCATCTTGATATCAGCAGAACCATCGGTTGGTTTACGTCAATTTATCCGGTATTGGTTGACGCAAGTTTTCAAGATCAGGCTGATGACGGCGAGCGGCTCGGCTATCACATTAAGCGGACAAAAGACATGATGCGCCGCATTCCGCATAAAGGAGCGGGATACGGGGTGCTGAAGTATATAAGCAAACTCTGGGAAGAGACTGAATCCGATTCTCCTGAAATCAGTTTTAACTATCTGGGACAGTTTGACCGTGAAATCCGTTCCAGCGGCTTTGGTGTTTCTCCCGTAAAAGCGGGAAATGAAGTCAGCCCAGACTGGGAACGTCCGTACACACTTGATATCAGCGGCTCCGTATCGTCGGAATGTCTCAGCATGCATGTCGTGTACAACCGTTTTCAGTATCAAAAAGAAACGATTGAAGTTTTGACGGGATGTTTTCATGCCTTTCTCAAGCAAATCATCACGCATTGCACAGGCAAAGAGGAGCGTGAATGGAGCGCCGCTGATTTCAGTGACGAGGAGTTAACGCTGGAAGATCTGAGTGACATTATGGGAGCCGTCAACAAACTATAGAAAAGGAGTGGCGCAATGGGGCAGCAACCGGAAATACAAGATATATATCCTTTATCTTTTATGCAGGAGGGCATGCTTTTTCATTCTCTGTTGGATCATGACTCAAGAGCCTACTTCGAACAAGCGGTGTTTACGATCAGCGGACAGCTTGACCGGGAACGATTCCAAAAAAGTATAGATGCTGTTTTTGAACGATACGATATTTTCCGTACGACATTTATTCATAAGAATGTGGCGAAGCCCCGCCAAGTCGTGTTGAAAAACAGGCCGAGCCGCGTTCAGTTTCATGATATTTCTCATTTGGACGAGAAGGCACAAGATAAATATGCCGACCGGTTCAGAAAAGAAGATAAAGATAAAGGCTTTGATTTGCAATCAGACCCTCTCATGAGAGTCTCCATTTTGAAAAAAGCGCCTGAACGCTATGTTTGTATATGGAGCCATCATCATATCGTCATGGACGGCTGGTGCTTCGGAATTGTCATGAAGGAATTTCTGATGATCTATCAATCTCTCGGAGACGGGCGGCTCCCGTCTCTCGAGCCTGTTCAGTCATATGGAAAGTATATTAAATGGCTCATGAAGCAGGATCGTAAAGAAGCCGAGATTTTTTGGAAAACGAGACTTGCCGATCTTGAGCAATCGGCGTCTCTTCCGAAAAAATCCGCGGAACCAAATGGCGAACTTGAGCAGGCGGTTTTCACCATTTCTGAAGAGCAGACAAATGAGTTGAAGAACATTGCGGCAAGGGCGGGAGCAACGCTGAATACAGTGTTCCAGGCACTGTGGGGCATTTTGCTCCAGCGTGTCAGCCGCTGTGATGACGCCGTTTTCGGTTCTGTCGTTTCCGGCCGGCCGTCGGATCTCGCAGGCGTGGAAAAAATGGTGGGGCTGTTTATTAATACGATTCCCGTGCGGGTGAAAAGCGGTTCATTTTCTTTTCTGGAGCTCGTCAGGCATTTGCAGCAGGAGACGCTGCAAGCAGAAGCGTACAGCTATTATCCGCTGTATGACATTCAGGCACAAAGCCCTTTGAAGCAAGCGCTGTTTGACCACATTATCGTGTTTGAAAATGTGCCGGCCCAGCGTGAAATTGAAAATGTGAGTCAGGCCGGTTCATTTGATTTTGCGGTAGAAGATTTCACGATGGAGGAAGTCACAAACTACGGATGCAGCATAAAGGTGATTCCGGGAAATTCTCTTTATATCCGCTTAAACTTTGATACCGGTATATACGATCGTATTTTTATGAAGAATATTGAAACATTTTTACGGCATATGATGAATTCAGTCATCTCCGATCCTGAAATTTGCGCCTCCGAGATCGCATTGCTTGATGCGTGTGAAGCCAGAAGTATGCTTGATGCGTTTAACCGTACAGAAACGGTTGAACCGCCGGCTCCGACGCTTCACGGGCTGTTTGCCCGCCGTGCCGCGCTTTCGCCGCATCGTCCGGCGCTCCGTTTTCCGGGCGGCATGCTGACGTACGCCGAGCTTGACCAGTACACAGACAGACTCGCTGTTCGGCTCCGCCAAAAAGGCGTCCGCAAAGAAAGCATGGTCGGCGTACTCGCTGAACGCTCGCCGGAGATGGTGGTTTCTGTGCTTGCCGTGTTAAAAGCGGGCGGCGCCTACGTGCCGCTTGACCCGGAGTATCCTGAGGACAGGCTGCGTTATATGCTCGATGACTGCGGCGCTTGTCTCCTGCTTGCACAGCCGGGGTTATCCGTTTCCGGTTTTTCCGGCGAGACGCTTGAAGTGTCTCTTTCTTCTCTGACAGGCGAGACGGAGACAGGGGCTGTCTCTGAAGAAGCGGATAGCGATTCGCTCGCTTATATCATTTATACGTCCGGTTCGACGGGAACACCGAAGGGAGTAGCTGTTGAACACCGTCAGGCCGCCGCCTTTTTATCAGGGATGCAAGGGCAGTTCCCGCTAACGGAAGAGGATATTATCGTGTTGAAATCATCCTTTTCTTTCGATGCCTCCATCTGGCAATTGTTTTGGTGGACGATGTCCGGCGCCTCCGTGTATCTGCTTCCGGCCGGCTGGGAGAAAGATCCTGTGCGGATGATTGAAGCGTTTGCCTCAGAAAAGGTGACGACCGCGCATTTTATTCCGGCGATGGTCAACAGCTTTTTAGACGCGCTGGAAACAGAGCCTGCGGAAACAAGAACACACCTCGGCAGAACACTGACACGCGTGTTTGCCGGAGGGGAAGCTCTTTCACCGCTTACGGCTGCCCGGTTTGCCGATCTTCTGCCGGAGACCGTGCTTATTCACGGCTACGGGCCGACGGAAGCGACGGTGGATGCGGCGTTTTACGTCTGTGACCGAAAACGGGACAGCGGACGGACGCGGCTTCCGATTGGTAAACCCGTTCCGGGTGCCCGTCTGTATGTATTAGATAGCGGAGGAACCATCCAGCCTGCGGGCGTGGCAGGAGAGCTGTACATCGCGGGGACAGGGGTGGCCCGGGGCTATCTGAACCGGCCTGAGCTGACGGAGGAGCGTTTTCTCGATGATCCGTTTTACCCGGGAGAACGCATGTATCAGACGGGCGATATCGCACGCTGGACAGAAGACGGCCTAGTCGAATGGCTCGGACGTTCAGACGGACAGGTGAAAGTCCGCGGCTACCGGATTGAACCGGGAGAGATCGAAGCGGCGATCCGGCGCATCGACGGCATTCGTGAGGCGGCGGTCACCGCCCGGAACGAACACGGCGAAACCGCGCTTTACGCCTATATTGAAGGACGGGAAAGCGATGACGTGCGGGCGGAGCTTGCGACACGCCTTCCGGCCTACATGATGCCGGCTCAGTTCATAAAGATGAGCGAATGGCCGGTCACGCCAAGCGGAAAGCTTGACCGCCGCGCGCTGCCGGCTCCCGACGGAGCGGCAGACAGACAGGCGTACACCGCCCCGCGGAACGTCACGGAAATGAAGCTTTGCGCCCTTTGGGAAGAGGTGCTGAAAAACGGCCCCGTCGGCATCCGGGATCACTTTTTTGAGCGGGGCGGCCATTCGTTAAAAGCGACGGCTCTCGTCTCCCGCATCGCCAAAGAGTTCGGTGTTCAGGTGCCGTTACAGGACATCTTCGCCCGGCCGACGGTGGAAGAGCTCGCTTCGGTTATTCAGGACTTGGAAGAAAGCCCGTATGAAGCGATTCAGCCTGCGCAAACACAGGACACCTACCCGGTGTCTTCGGCGCAGAAACGGATGTATGTGCTCCAGCAGCTTGAAGACGGCGGTGTCGGCTACAATATGCCGGCTGTGCTGGAACTGACGGGCCCGCTTGACCGCGGCCGGCTGGAGGAGACGTTCCGGCAGCTTGTGGAGCGGCATGAGTCGCTCAGAACGTCCTTTGAAACGGGGCCTGACGGCGAACCGGTGCAGCGCATCCATGACAGCGTGCCGTTTCAGCTGGATGAGGCCGAGTCAGCTGACGCATTCGTCCGGCCGTTTTGTCTGGAAGAAGCGCCGCTCTTCCGTGCGGCTCTCGTGAAAGAATCGGACGAACGTCATCTTTTATTAACGGATATGCATCATATTATTTCTGACGGTGTGTCCGTCAACACCTTGATAAAAGAATTCGGCGAGCTGTACGCAGGCCGTTCGCTTGCGCCGATGCGCCTTCAATATAAAGACTATGCCGTCTGGCAGCGGTCGTTTCAGGAGAAAGAAGGGTACCAGAAGCAGGAAGCCTATTGGCTGAAGCGGCTTGAAGGAGAGCTTCCGGTGCTTGAGCTTCCGGCTGACAAGCCCCGTCCGGCTGTCAGAAGCTTTGCGGGCGGCAGCGTATCGTGCGCGCTTGACGCTGAAACGGCATCCGGCCTTCACCGAATCGCCCGGGATCACGGCTCCACTTTGTATATGGTGCTTCTCGCCGCGTACAATACGTTACTCGCGAGATTGAGCGGGCAGGAAGACATCATCGTCGGCTCGCCGATTGCCGGGCGTCCGCACAAAGACCTTGAACCGATTCTCGGCATGTTCGTCAACACGCTCGCCATCAGAACGGAGCCGAAAGGGGACAAACGGTTCACCGATTACTTAGCGGAAGTCCGCCAGGCGGCGCTTGAGGCCTATGAGCATCAGGACTACCCGTTTGAAGAGCTGGTGGAACGGCTTGGCGTGCAGCGGGACACGAGCCGCAATCCGCTGTTTGACGTTATGTTTGTGCTCCAAAATATGGAGCGTGAATCCCTGGTGTTAAATAAGCTGCATTTGGCTCAAGCTGCGGATACAAGTCATAAAACCGCAAAGTTTGATGCCACGCTTTACGCGTCAGAAGGGTCTGACGGTTCCATCAGCTTTGATTTTGAATTCAATACAGATATCTATCAAAAACAGACAATTGAAAAATGGCTTTGTTATTTTACACGTATTCTTACAAAAGTAATTGAAAACCAAGCGATACCGCTTGGTGACATTCACGTACTGGATAATGCTGAAACAAATCGCGTCATTTATCAGTTTAATCAGACGAAAAGCGATTACCCAAGACACGAAACCATCAGCCGTTTATTTGAGCGGCAGGCAAAAGAAACCCCCGATGCCCGGGCAGTTGTATATGATGGACAAATCTTGACATACCGTGAGCTGAACGAACGGGCTAACAGAATAGCGGCGGCTCTCCGATCAAATGGCGTCGGTCCGGAAAGCGTTGTCGCCTTATTAACCGGCCGCACAACAGAGCTTGCCTCCGGAATCCTCGGAATATTAAAAGCGGGAGGCGCCTACTTGCCTATTGGTGACGATGTGCCGCGGGAACGGGCTGAATGGATGCTTAAAGACTGTAAAGCTGATATTCTTCTCCAATCTGATAAACTTGACGGTCTGCCGCTTTCAGGAAAACGTTTATTCATAGAGGATATTCAAACAAAGGCCGGCTTGAGTTCAGAAAATCCCGAACCGCTCGGCGGACCTGAATCGTTGGCCTACATGATTTATACGTCCGGATCAACAGGTGCGCCAAAAGGCGTCATGATTGAACAGCGAAGCGTGATCCGCCTTGTGAAAAACAGCAATTATATTGATTTTACGCCGGAAGACAGACTATTGTTTACTTCATCATTAGGATTTGACGTTACGACATTTGAAATATTCGGTCCGCTTTTAAACGGCGCTTCTTTATATGTAAGTGACCAGGAAACCTATCTCGACTCGGATGTTCTGGAAACATTTATACAGCAAAACGGCATTACGACACTGTGGCTGACATCGTCTCTGTTCAACCATTTATCAGAACAAAATGAACACGTGTTTTCCGGATTATCCCGATTGATTATCGGCGGGGAAGCACTGTCCCCAAGCCATGTAAACCGGGTTCGGAATGCGCTGCCGCATCTCTCAGTATGGAATGGATACGGACCGACTGAAAACACGACGTTCTCGACTTGCTTTTTGATTGAACAATCATACGATCATTCAATCCCGATCGGGCGCCCTGTCGGAAATTCAACCGCATATATCATAAACAGCAGGGGAACACCGCAGCCGATCGGCGTCATCGGCGAATTGTGCACGGGCGGAGACGGTGTGGCAAGAGGATATTTCGGCCGCCCTGAGCTGACGGAAGAAAAATTTGTCCCTAATCCTTTTGTTCCCGGAGAACGGATGTACCGCACCGGAGATTTAGCCCGCTGGCTGCCGGACGGAACGATCGAATATGCCGGGCGGATGGATGATCAAGTGAAAATCCGCGGTTATCGGGTGGAGCTGGGAGAGATTGAAGCCGCACTGAGGAGCCTGGACGGCGTGAAAGAAGCTGCCGTGTCAGTCAGAACCGGGCAGTCCGGCAATAAAGAACTGATCGCATATATGAGTCTGCAGGCGGACATGGATACAGAAAAAGTGCGTTCTTCACTGTCTAAGCAACTGCCGAATTACATGGTTCCGGCCTATATGATGGAACTTGAGAAGCTGCCGCTTACGCCGAACGGTAAATTGGATCGGAAAAATCTGCCCGAACCGGAGCTCGCGCTTCAAACCGCGTACACAGCTCCCCGCAATGAGCTTGAAGAACAGCTTTCCGTGATCTGGCAGGAAGTGCTCGGCGCAAAACAAGTCGGGATTGAGGACTCATTTTTTGAATTGGGCGGTGACTCAATCAAAGCGTTGCAAGTTTCCGCACGGCTCGGACGCTATGGGTGGAAAATGACGGCAAGCGACTTATTCCGGCATCCGTCCATTAAGGAGCTCGCGCCACTTATCCGGAAAGCGGAAAGAGTCATCGATCAGCGGCCGGTGGAAGGAGACATACCTTGGACACCCGTTCAGCAGTGGTTTTTATCACAGCGGATGGAAAACAGAAATCATTTCAATCAGTCCGTCATGATGTTCAGCTCTGACGCATTGCATAAACAGCCGCTCAAAGAAGCCTTGCAGCATCTTGTCATTCATCATGATGCACTCCGGATCACCGTCAGTACAGAAAACGAAAGTTTCAGACAAATCAATCACGGTATTCAAAAAGATGAACTGTACAGCTTGGACATTTGGGATCTGTCTGAGACAGATACTTGGGAAAAAGAAATAGAAAGTGAAGTCGCTGCGCTCCAACAGCGGATGGATATTGAAAAAGGCCCGTTATTAAAAGCCGGCTGGTTCAAAACCCGGTCCGGGGATTATTTATTCATCACCGTACATCACCTGGCGGTTGACGGAGTGTCATGGCGTATTTTGCTGGAGGATTTATCTGCCGCTTACACTCAAGCCGTAAAAGGTCAGCCGGTCCAGCTTCCGCCAAAGACCGATTCGTTTAAGCAATACGCTGAAAGGCTTTCAGAATACGCAAAAAGCAGCAAGCTGATGCGTGAAGAAGAATATTGGCGTTTTATTGAAGAAGAAACAGCCGCCGAACTTCCTTATGAAAAACCGCAGCATCAGACGGGAGCCGAAAACATTCGGCAAACGGTAAGCTTTACGCTTACAGAAGAAGAAACGTCCGTTTTGCTTCAGCAGGTAAACCGGGCCTACCATACCGATACGCAAGATATTCTTCTGACTGCCGCAGCTTTGGCTTTACGGGACTGGACAGGGGGCGGCAGACTGCGCATCGCGATGGAAGGGCACGGGAGAGAGCACATCATGCCGGAGCTCGACATCAGCCGCACCGTAGGCTGGTTTACCTCCATGTATCCGGTGCTCATTGACTTGAACACAGCAGGCGCTGAGCTTGGAACGGCGGTAAAAACGGTCAAAGACACACTCGGAAGAATACCGGATAAAGGAATAGGCTACGGCATTTTAAAATACATGACACCGCCTGAACAAAAAACAATCCGCTTCAGACAAGCGCCTGAAATCAGCTTTAACTATTTAGGGCAATTCAATGATACAGAAGATCAGCACACGTTCAGTCTGTCCGGTCTTGCAAGCGGGCACGACATCACGCCGACATGGCAGCGGGAACAAGCGGTGGAAATGAGCGCGATGGCCGCACAAAACAAACTTCACTTCAGTTTGAGCTATCCGCCGAGCCGCTTCCGCAAAGAAACGATGGAACAGCTGCTGCAAACTTTACAGCAATATTTGCGTGATATTATGGCGCACTGCACAGGCAAAGAGGAAGCAGAAAAAACCGTTAGTGATTTTAGCAGCAAAACGTTAACATCTGATGATTTGGACAGCATAGCGAGTTTTGTCGAGGAACTGTAGAAAAAGGCGACGGGGAGATTATAACATGACAAAAAAGAATGCAATTCAGGATATTTATCCGCTGTCTTATATGCAGGAAGGAATGCTTTTTCATTCCCTCCTGCAAAAGGAATCACAGGCTTACGCCGAGCAGGCCTCCTTTTCAATAACGGGGAAAGTTGACACCCGCGTGTTTGAAGAGAGCGTTCATGCCCTTTTCGAAAGACATGATATTTTCAGAACGATCTTTATCAGCCAGAACGTGTCAGTGCCGCAGCAGGTCGTATTAAAAGAGCGGAACGTCAGCATCATTGAGGAAAATCTCACCAATTTAAACAAGGCTGATCAAATCAAGCATATTGAAGAAGCCAAACGAAGAGACCGTAAGAAAGGATTTCATCTGCAAAAAGACATGCTGATGCGGGTGACGCTGCTTCAAACCGGTGAATGTGAATATACGTGCATATGGAGTTTCCATCACATCATTATGGATGGCTGGTGTCTCGGAATCGTGCTGAAAGAGTTCTTCCAGATATACGCCTCGCGGCTCCGCCGGACACCGTTAACGCTTGAGCCCGCTGTGCCGTACGGGACCTACATCAAGTGGCTGATGGAGCAAGATAAAGAAAAAGCCGCTTCGTACTGGGAGCGGTACCTTGAAGGCTTTGAGCAGCAGACTGTTCTGCCGAAGCAGAAAAAAGCCGGCGAAAGCAGACAAGAGGAAGTGACGTTTTCCTTTTCAAAAGAGGACACGGCTAAGCTGAAAGAGCTGGCCGTAAAAGAAGAGGTCACGCTGAGCACCATTTTCCACACGCTCTGGGGCATTTTGCTTCAGGCGTATAACCAGACAGAAGATGCGGTTTTTGGTTCTGTCATTTCCGGAAGGCCGTCTGAAATCGAAGGCATCGAGCGAATGATCGGCCTGTTTATTAATACCGTGCCTGTCCGGATCAGCGGGGCAAATATCCCGTTTCAAAAGCTGATCAAAAACGTGCAAAAGGACGCTTTGAAAGGACAGGCTTACAGCTATCACCCGCTTTATGACATACAGGCGAATTCACAGGTAAAACAAGGCTTAATTGATCATATTCTCGTCTTTGAGAATTATCCGGTTGAACAGGAGCTTGAAGTGCTGAACAGCAAGGGGGACACGAAAGACCTTTTTCACATCCATGATTTCAGCATGGAAGACGAAACCAACTACAGTTTTTACCTGATGGTGGCGCCGGGTGACGAGATTCATTTGAAAATGAGATACGATTCAAGCGTGTATGACCGCCAATTTATTGAAAATATCAAAGGCCATTTGGCACATATCGTCTCCCAGGTTCTCGACAAACCGGACATCACGCCGGACAAGCTTGCAATCATCACTCCAGGGGAAAAAGCGCAGCTGCTTGCACCGATTTCTGAAGAGACCGAAAAGCCTGAATATGACACGGTTCATGCGATGTTTGAACGGCAGGTTGCAAAAACACCAGATCAAATCGCGATTCGGTATGAAGGTGAGTCAGTGACGTACAAAGAGCTGAACGAATCGGCTAATAAGCTGGCCCGCCTGCTGCAAAAGCGCGGATTAAAGCGGGAGGAACCGGTAGGCGTCATTCTCGGCCGTTCCCCTTCTTTAGCGGCGGCTGTTCTCGGTATTTTAAAAGCGGGCGGCGCCTTTGTCCCGATAGATCCGGGCAGTCCAAAGGAGCGTATCCGATATGTCATTGAAAACAGCGGCTGCGTCCATGTTGTAACAGAGCGGCATCAGTCAGTCCCCGCGGAACAAACGCTGCAGGTTACATATATAGAAGAGGCCGGGACGGAAGCGGACGGAAGCAATGTGCAATCCATTAATACGGCAAACGACCTCCTTTATATGATTTATACATCGGGAACGACAGGGAAACCGAAGGGTGTGCTGCTCGAACATAAAAATATGGCCAACCTGCTTTCTCACCAATTGACGAACACAGACATTGATTTTTGCACAAATGTGCTGCAGTACGCATCTGTGGCGTTTGACGTCTGCTATCAGGAGTTATTTTCAGTACTCTTGAGCGGCGGCACCCTTTGTATCGTGCCGGAATCAATCAAACGGGATGTTTCTCAGCTGTTTTCGTTTATTGATCAGCACAACACGGAAGTTGTGTTTTTCCCGACTGCATTTGTCAAAATGCTTTTCAATGAAGAAGGTTATGCACAGTCTTTTCCCCGTTGTGTGAAGCATGTCATTACGGCCGGGGAGCAGCTGACCGTTTCGCGTTTGTTCAGGCAGACGCTCCGTTTACACGGTATGCATCTGCATAATCATTACGGCCCGTCAGAAACTCATGTGGTTTCAACGTATACGATTTCTGCGGGAGATGACATACCTGAACATCCGCCGATCGGAAAACCGATCCATCATAACAAAATGTATATTCTCAGCAAAAACAGACAGCTTCAGCCTCTCGGAATTGCGGGAGAATTGTATATTTCCGGGGCGAATACAGGAAGAGGCTATGTGAACAATCCGGCGCTGACCGAAGAGAAATTTTTGCCGGATCCGTTCAGAACGGACGCCGTCATGTACCGGACCGGAGATTTGGCAAGACTGCGTGCGGACGGCCAAATTGAATACATCGGCCGGACAGATGATCAAGTGAAGATCAGAGGGTACCGGATTGAACCGAAGGAAATTGAAACCGTCCTGGCAAATCATCATGCCGTGAAAGAAGCTGCTGTTCTGATTCAAACGAATGAGTCGGGCGAAAATGAATTATGCGCCTACTGCAGCGTCTCACAAGCGACTGATCCTTCTCAGCTGCGAAGTGATTTGGCTAAAGAGCTGCCTGATTATATGATTCCGGTCAAATGGGCTTTTGTTGACTCAATTCCGCTCACTGCGAACGGAAAAGTCGATCAGCGGGCCCTTCCGGAAGCTTCGGCATACGCAGCGGGCCGTCAATATACAGCTCCCCGGAATGTGACCGAGCTGAAGCTTACCCGCATATGGGAAGAAGTGCTTCAAACCGGACCGATCGGCGTTCACGATCACTTTTTCGAGCTTGGCGGCCATTCATTAAAGGCGACGGCACTCGTTGCAAAAATAGCTAAAGAGTGCAGTGTGCAAATCCCGCTGAGTGATGTCTTCAGCCATCCGACTGTAGAAGAACTCGCCAAAATCATCAGTGAAGCAGAAGAGAACCCGTTCGCATCCATAGAAAAGACAGAAATGAAAGAAACATATCCTGTCTCATCCGCCCAAAAACGGATGTACGTCCTTCACCAGCTTGAAAATGGCGGTGTCAGTTATAACATTCCAGCCGTTTTAGAGGTTAGGGGGCCGTTTGACCGAGACAGGATGGAAGCCGTGTTCAAGGAACTGATCCGGCGGCATGAACCGCTCAGAACGTCCTTTGAAGAAAAAAACGGCCTGCCTGTGCAGAGGATTCATGATGACGTGCCGTTTGCATTTACAAAAGAACAATCAGCCGAAGCGTTTATCCGGCCGTTCGATCTCGGCAAAGCGCCCCTTTTCCGGGCGGGATTTGTCCAAATAGAAAAAGACCGGCATCTGCTTTTAGCTGACATGCATCATATTATTTCAGACGGCGTATCCGTCAATCTTTTGATACGTGAATTCAGTGAGCTGTATGCTGAGAGAAGTCTGCCGCCGTTACGGATTCAATACAAAGATTATGCCGTCTGGCAGCAATCATTTATGGCGGGCGCCGCATATCGGAAACAAGAGGAGTACTGGCTGAACCGGCTTGCCGGTGAGATTCCCGTGCTTGAATTGCCGGCTGATAAGCCGCGTCCCCCGGTGCGGAGCTTTTCCGGTGACCGGGTGTCATTTGTCATCAATGAAAAACATACAGCACAGTTGAAAAAGCTGGCGAAAGAAAACAAATGCACACTGTATATGACGCTGCTCGGTGTGTACACGGTTCTGTTAGCCCGTTTAAGCGGACAGGAAGATATGATTGTCGGGTCTCCGATTGCAGGAAGGCCTCATGCCGACCTTGACGCCGTTCTGGGCATGTTTGTCAATACGCTTACTTTCAGGACGCGTCCCGACGGAAGCATGACATTCAAAGAATATTTAAAGGAAATCCGCCAAACAGCGCTTGAGGCTTACGAACATCAGGATTACCCGTTAGAAGAGCTCGTCGATAAGCTCGGTGTGCCGCGGGACATGTCCCGAAATCCGCTGTTTGACACAACATTTGCGCTGCAAAATATGGAACAGCAGAAGCTTAGGGCAGCCGGACTTGAACTGCAGCCGGCAGACGTCAGCCTGCCGATTTCTAAATTTGACTTATCACTGTACATCTCTGAAAACGCCGGTGAATTGTACTGCCAGTTTGAATACAGCACCGATTTGTTTAAGAGAAAAACGATTCAAAAATGGGCGGGATTTTTTACGACACTTGCCGAAAACGCCGCGGCTGATCCGGGCTTGGAATTAGACGATATTTCTGTCTTGACAGAAAAAGAAGAAGTGTCTCTGCTTCAAGATTTCAGCCCCTTGCAGAAAACAGCGTTTCCGCTTCATCAGTCTCTTCATGATCTGCTGGAACAGCAGGCGGAAAAAACGCCGGACCGTCCGGCAATTTTAACTGATGACATTTCGATTACGTATCAGGAACTGAACGAAAGGGCAAACGAGCTTGCGCATCAGCTGATCAAGCGCGGGATAAGGCTGGAGGATAAAACTGCCATTATGGGCCGGCGTTCTCCTGACATGCTGATCGGCATTTACGCTGTCTTAAAAGCAGGCGGTGCATATCTGCCGATTGATCCGGATTACCCGGAAGAGCGGATTCGCTTTTTACTGAAAGACAGCGGCGTGAAATTCTTACTGGCAGAACCAGAACTTTTCGCACCAGATCTTTTTGAGGGAGAAACGATCTCTCTGAAAAGCGGACAAACAGGAAACCCTGAAGCTGCGGCCAACCCTAACGTTCCGGTAAAACCTGATTCATTGGCTTATATCATCTATACATCCGGTTCTACGGGACGCCCAAAAGGCGTGCAGGTTGAACATCGGTCAGCCGTAAACTTTTTATACTCACTGCAAACGCGTTATGGATTAAGTGATTCTGACATCATTTTGCATAAAACATCATACTCTTTCGACGCTTCGATTTGGGAGCTGTTTTGGTGGCCGATCGCGGGAGCTTCTGTTTTCCTCCTTCCGCAAGGCGGCGAGAAAGACCCTGAAATGATACTGAACGCATTGGAGAATAACCGCATAACGGCGGCTCATTTTGTGCCATCCATGCTTCATGCTTTCTTGGAATATATAAATTCCAGAAAACAGCCGATCAAAAAGACATGTTTAAAAAGGGTTTTTGCCGGCGGCGAACAATTGGGCCCGCACCTGGTTTCCCGTTTTTATGACCTTCTGCCGGGAACGGAATTGACAAATTCCTACGGTCCGACGGAAGCGACAGTAGAAGCGGCGTACTTTGATTTGCCGCAAGGAAAAGAATTTCACAATGTTCCGATCGGCATTTCCGGGCATAACATGCGGCTGTATATTTTAAATCAAAAGAAACGGCTTCTGCCGCCGGGCTGTATCGGAGAGCTGTACATCGCGGGGACAGGGGTGGCCCGGGGCTATCTGAACCGGCCTGAGCTGACGGAGGAGCGTTTTCTCAATGATCCGTTTTACCCGGGAGAACGCATGTATCAGACGGGTGATATCGCACGCTGGACAGAAGATGGCCTTGTCGAATGGCTCGGACGTTCAGACGGACAGGTGAAAGTCCGCGGCTATCGGATTGAACCGGGAGAAATCGAAGCGGCGATCCGGCGCTTCGACGGTATTCGTGAGGCGGCGGTCACCGCCCGAACCGAACACGGCGAAACCGCGCTTTACGCCTATATCGAAGGACGGGAAAGCGATGACGTGCGGGCGGAGCTTGCGACACGCCTTCCGGCCTACATGATGCCGGCTCAGTTTATAGAGATGAGCGAATGGCCGGTCACGCCGAGCGGAAAGCTTGACCGCCGCGCGCTGCCGGCTCCCGGCGGAGCGGCAGACAGACGGGCGTACACCGCCCCGCGGAACGTCACGGAAATGAAGCTTTGCGCCCTTTGGGAAGAGGTGCTGAAAAACGGCCCCGTCGGCATCCGGGATCACTTTTTTGAGCGGGGCGGCCATTCGTTAAAAGCGACGGCTCTCGTCTCCCGCATCGCCAAAGAGTTCGGTGTTCAGGTGCCGTTACAGGACATCTTCGCCCGGCCGACGGTGGAAGAGCTCGCTTCGGTTATTCAGGACTTGGAAGAAAGCCCGTATGAAGCGATTCAGCCTGCGCAAACACAGGACACCTACCCGGTGTCTTCGGCGCAGAAACGGATGTATGTGCTCCAACAGCTTGAAGACGGCGGTGTCGGCTACAATATGCCGGCTGTGCTGGAACTGACGGGCCCGCTTGACCGCGGCCGGCTGGAGGAGACGTTCCGGCAGCTTGTTGAGCGGCATGAGTCGCTTAGAACGTCCTTTGAAACGGGGCCTGACGGCGAACCGGTGCAGCGCATCCATGACAGCGTGCCGTTTCAGCTGGATGAGGCCGGGTCAGCTGACGCATTCGTCCGGCCGTTTTGTCTGGAGGAAGCGCCGCTTTTCCGTGCGGCCCTCGTGAAAGAATCGGACGAACGTCATCTTTTATTAACGGATATGCATCATATTATTTCTGACGGTGTGTCCGTCAACACCTTGATAAAAGAATTCGGCGAGCTGTACGCAGGCCGTTCGCTTGCGCCAATGCGCCTTCAATATAAAGACTATGCCGTCTGGCAGCGGTCGTTTCAGGAGAAAGAAGGGTACCAGAAGCAGGAAGCCTACTGGCTGAAGCGGCTAGAAGGAGAGCTTCCGGTGCTTGAGCTTCCGGCTGACAAGCCCCGTCCGGCTGTCAGAAGCTTTGCGGGCGGCAGCGTATCGTGCACGCTTGACGCTGAAACGGCATCCGGCCTTCACCGAATCGCCCGGGATCACGGCTCCACTTTGTATATGGTGCTTCTCGCCGCGTACAATACGTTACTCGCGAGATTGAGCGGGCAGGAAGACATCATCGTCGGCTCGCCGATTGCCGGGCGTCCGCACAAAGACCTTGAACCGATTCTCGGCATGTTCGTCAACACGCTCGCCATCAGAACGGAGCCGAAAGGAGACAAACGGTTTACCGATTACTTGGCGGAAGTCCGCCAGGCCGCGCTTGAGGCGTATGAGCATCAGGATTACCCGTTTGAAGAGCTAGTGGAACGGCTCGGTGTGCAGCGGGACACAAGCCGCAATCCGCTGTTTGACGCCATGCTTGTCGTCCAGAATATAGAGCATGAGGAACTGCTGTTGGACGGTTTGCATATTCAGCCTGCGGACGTGTCCCGTCCGGTTTCCAAATTTGATGTCACTCTGCAGGCTTCTGAAGGCGGGGGACAAATTCATTTTCTGTTTGAATATGCGGCGTCTTTATTCCGGAGAGAAACAATGCAACGCTGGGCTTCCCACTTTATGACGATGCTTGAACACATTGTCCGTGAACCGGAAACTTCTTTACAAGCGATCAGCATGCTGACTGCTCCGGAACGGAACCGGATTCTTTCGGACTTTAACGGCATGACGGATCAACAGCTGCCTGAAAAAACAGTTCATGAACTGTTCATCACCCAGGCGCGAAAAACACCTGATGCCGCGGCCCTTATCAGCGGGGAAACATTGATCACATACAAAGAATTAGATGACTGGTCGAATAAAATCGCCAGAGCTCTGCAAAAACGGCAGATCGGACCTGATGCAGCCGTCGGCATTGTGATACCAAGATCGCCGGAACAAGTCGCGGCAGTCTTCGGGGTTTGGAAAGCCGGAGGAGCCTACGTCCCGATAGATCCTGAATATCCGGAGGAACGCAAGCAATATATCATCTCAGACAGCGGCACAGCGCTTCTTCTTACCGCACACGGTGCGATAGAACAAGTGCCTGATCGTTTTAACGGTGAAGTGATCGCACTGGAGGATATCCAAGAACAGGATGCTTCGCCGGTCCAGTCATTATCAGCACCGGAAGATTTAGCTTACATCATTTATACATCGGGAACGACAGGCAGGCCGAAAGGGGTTATGGTCGAACATCGATCCGTCAGCCAAACCCTTCAATGGCGGAGCGGATTTTATGATCTGAATGAGAAAGATACGATTCTTCAGCTCTTTTCATTTTCATTTGACGGGTTTGTAACAAGCATGTTCACACCGCTGATTTCCGGTGCGAAAGCGGCCGTTTTAGCCGAAGATGAAGCAAGAGATATTCTTGCTATTAAACACTATCTTGCATCTTACCGCATCACTCACATGATCATTGTTCCCGTACTGTACCGTACACTGCTTGACGTACTGGAGCCGGGGGATGCAGAGTCTCTCAGAATTGTCACATTAGCGGGAGAAGCTGTCGACCAAAACATTATCAGCCGCAGTTTATCAGTTTGTCCACACACGGAGCTTGCCAATGAGTACGGCCCGACGGAAAACAGCGTCGCCACTACAGCGGCAAGACATATAGAACAAAGTGAGAACATTACGATCGGCCGTCCGATTGAGCATTCACACGTTTATATTTTAAACGGAGATCATCCGCAGCCGATCGGTGTAACGGGAGAACTTTGCATCTCGGGTTCCGGTCTTGCAAGAGGGTACCGCAATCTTCCTAAGCAAACGGCCCAAGCCTTTGTCCAAGACCCGTTCCAGAAGAACCGGCGCATGTACCGCACGGGCGACCTGGCAAAATGGCTGCCGGACGGCACGCTGCAATATATCGGCCGAATAGACGAGCAAGTCAAAATCAGAGGCTACCGGGTGGAACTGAAAGAAATTGAATCCGCCTTAACAGGCATAAAAGGTGTCAAAGAAGCAGCCGTCACCGCTCATACCGCATCAGCAGGCCAAACGGAACTATGCGCTTATATCGTGACAGAAGAAGGAACAGAAAGTGAAACCGTGCAGCAGGCGCTCAGAAATGAAATGCCCGCTTATATGGTGCCGGCGTTCTTTGAAACACTTGAAGCCCTGCCTGTCACACCGAACGGGAAGCTTGACCGCCGCGCGCTTCCTGAGCCGCGGAAAAAAGCGCACACCGGACAGGCATTTACCGAGCCTGAAAGCGACATGGAAAAAGAGCTGTCCGCGATTTGGAGCGAAGTGCTCGGAACTGAAAACATTGCCGCGGATCAATCATTTTTTGAACTGGGCGGCGATTCCATCAAAGCCCTGCAAGTATCAGCCCGATTACATCAAGCAGGAAAACAGATCGCCGTAAAAGATATTTTCAGCCGGCCGACAATTAGGGAGCTGGCGCCTTATGTCCGTACAGAGCGGCAGCCGGTCAGCCAAGCTCCTGCAGAAGGAGAAGTGAAGTGGTCGCCGATTCACAAATGGTTCTTCACACAAGACATGAAGGAAGCAAATCATTTTAACCAGTCCGTCATGCTGACGAGAGCAAATTCAATAGATGAAGAGGCTCTGAGGAAAACGTTAAAAGCCATTACCGTACATCATGATGCCTTGCGCCTTGTCTGCATAAAAGACGAAGAGAAAGGTCTTCTCCTCTTCAACAGACCGGCTGACCTCGCAGATGAGCAGCTTTACAGCCTGACCATATTAGAAATGGAAGGCGATGAGCATGAGAAGGAACGTTTTGTAAAACGCCGCGTCGCAGAGCTTCAGAGAAACATGGATTTAGAGAACGGGCCGCTGGTACAGGCGGGGCTGTTCCGCTCTGAAGCAGAAGATTACTTGTTTCTGACGGTCCATCATCTCGCTGTCGACGGGATATCATGGCGGATTTTATTGGAAGACTTGGCTTCTGCTTATGAACAGGCCGTCTCTGGACAGGAAATCAAACTCCCTCCGAAAACCATGTCATTCAAAACATATACGGAGCAGCTGGCCGATTTTGCCGAAAGTAAACAGCTTCTTCAGCAGGCGGAGTATTGGCGGGAGATTGAACACTATGAAACAGAAAGTCTTCCTTACGAACAGGCAGATTTATCTCAAACTCCTGCAAAAAAACGGAACACGGTATCCTTCACTCTGACAGAAAGTGAAACGGACGCCCTGTTGAAAGATGTGCACAGCGCCTACAATACGGATACGCAAGATGTGCTTTTGGCTTCCGCCGTGCTCGCTGTTCAAAAATGGTCGCCGCGGCACGCTTTGAAAATCGCCCTTGAAGGACACGGACGCCAATCGGAGCAGGCAGGTGCGGACATCAGCAGGACAGTGGGGTGGTTCACTTCCATTTACCCGGTGCTTTTCCGGAGCGGAGCTTATGAACCTCTTGAAGAATATGAAATTCGCACATTGAAAACCGTCAAAGACACATTGCGGCGCATTCCGGATAAAGGGAACGGATACGGTGTCCTCAAATATTTAACACCGCCGAAGCTTGCCGGGATGACTTTCGGGAAAGCACCGGAGATCAGCTTTAATTATCTCGGGCAATTCGATGCGCCCGGCGGGAACCCGGCAGAAACGGAACAGCCTGACGCGTTTCAGTTTTCTCCTTTGGGAGGCGGAGATGATGTGACAGATACATGGAAACGGGAGCAGTCACTTGAAATCAGCGCGATTGCGGCAAAAGGCCGGATGACCGTCAGTATTTCCTATGAAACGGAGCGCTTTCGGCAAGATACGATCGAACAGCTGTCCGAAAGCTGCCGGTATTATCTCCTGAAACTGTCGGAACACTGCCTCAGCAAAACCGATACGGAGAAGACCGTCAGTGACTTTGATGATCGGGAGCTGACTGAGGAAGCATTGCAGGATATTGCCGACTTACTCAGCTTCCACTAAACCGAGCGGGAGGAACACATGGACAAAACAAAAAATATCCAAAATATTTATCCCCTCAGCCGAATGCAGGAAGGAATGCTTTTTCATTCCTTTCTGCAAAAGGAGGGGGCTGCATATATCGAGCAATCCGTCTTCACCATAAAAGGCCGGCTTCGTCCGGAATTGTTTGAGCAAAGCGTACAGTCTGTCATCAGCCGCCACGATATTTTCAGAACGGTTTTTTTACCTCATGTCGCTCAGCTGAACGGCCCCCGCCAAGTTGTGCTGCGTGAGCGGGAATTCCGGCTGCACCGCGAAGATCTTACACATTTGGACGAAGCGGAACAGAGCATCTATTTACAGCGATTTAAGGAACGTGACCGCTTAAAAGGCTTTGACTTGCAAAAGGATATGCTGATGCGTGTTTCTTTGTTTAAAACGGCTGACGAAAAATATGTATGCGTCTGGAGCCACCATCACATCCTTATGGACGGCTGGTGCCTCGGCATCGTCCTTCAGGAATTCATGCATATGTACCGGGCGATTGAAACAGGCTCACCCATCACACTGGCGCCCGCAAAGCCTTACAGCACTTATATTACATGGCTGACTGATCAGGACAAAGACGCGGCTTCTGAATATTGGAAAGGGTATTTAGCAGGCTGTGAGACACCCTCAGGACTCCCGAAAATATCGGCCCGTCCCCAGGAAAAAGGCTACCGCAAGGAAGAGCTGCTGTTTTCTATAGATCAAAACCTGACGGACAAGCTGAAAACCATCGCCAAAGAAGAGGGCGCTACGCTCGCGGTTCTTATGCAGACTGTATGGGGCCTGATGCTGCAGCGCTACAACCGGACGGACGATGCCGTATTCGGCGCCGTCGTATCAGGGCGGCCTTCCGTCATTGACGGCGTGGAAAGCATGATCGGTCTGTTTATCAATACCGTGCCGGTACGCATTAAAACGGGTGACGAAAGCTTTAGAGAACTGCTGGGCCGCTTGCAGAAAGAAATGCTTGATTCAGAGGCGTTCAGCTATCATCCGCTTGCTGACATCCAATCGCAGACTGAGCTGAAACAGGATTTAATTGACCATATCATCGTGTTTGAAAATTATCCGATCCAGCAGCAGATGAAAGACGCGGAAAAGGAATCGGATGCACCGTTCCGGATCGGGAATGTCAACGTTTCGGAACAATCGGGTTACGATTTTAACCTCATCATAGCGCCTGGCGATGAGCTGCTCATCAAATTCAGCTACAATGCGAACGTTTATGACGAAGTATGGATAGAGAGCGTAAAAGGACACTTGGAAGAAGCTCTGCGCGGCGCCGCCTTCAATCCCGATTTTCCGGCTGATCGGCTTCCGATGCTCGGACAAAAGGAAAAATCAAGAATAATCGGCGAATTTAATGACACGAAAACAACTTATGAAAGAGATGAAAGCATCATCAGCCTGTTCAGCCGACAGGTGAAGAAAACCCCGGACCATCAGGCGCTTCACGCCGGCGGGCTGACGATGACGTACCGGGAGCTCGATGAACGGTCAACTGCATTCGCCCGCACCCTGCTGGAAAACGGTTTGGCGCCAAAGGGAATTGCCGGGATTCTGGCCGAACGCTCACCGGAATTTATCATCGCTGTTCTCGCTGTATTGAAAGCGGGAGGGACGTACCTTCCTCTTGATGCAGAACTGCCAACCGACAGGATCGCCGATATGCTCACTGAGAGCGGAGCACAGCTGTTAACGGTGCAAAAAGGAATTGAGACTGACATTGACTTTTCTCACATCATCTCTATCCCGGCTGCAACTGAAAAACAAACACCTGATGCGGGAAAACTGAATACCGATACAGCACGTGATGACCTTGCCTATATTATGTATACATCCGGTTCAACAGGAAAACCGAAGGGCGTGATGATTTCCAACCGAAACGTCGTATCGCTCGTGTCAAACAGCAATTACACGTCGGCTGGCATGTCGGACCGTCTCATTCTGACAGGGTCCATCGGTTTTGATGCAGTGACGTTTGAAATCTTCGGAGCACTTTTGAACGGAGCATGTCTTCATGTGGTTGACCGCTCGACAATGCTTGCCCCTGAGAGGTTCGGCAATTATCTTTCTTCCAACCGTATTACGATTCTGTTTTTGACGACGGCACTCTTTAACCAGTTCGCCCAGGCAGATCCGGAGATGTTTTCTGGGTTGCACACCTTATATGTCGGCGGAGAAGCATTGTCCCCGGCGCTCATCAATAAGGTCAGACACCGCTGTCCGAATCTCAGCCTTTATAACATATACGGACCGACGGAAAATACAACATTTTCTACCTTTTACGAAATCAGGCACGATTTTTCTCAGCCGATCCCAATCGGAAAACCGATCAGCAATTCAACCGCGTATATCATTGATAAAAATGGCGGACTTGCGCCGATCGGCGTGCCCGGTGAGCTTTGTGTCGGCGGTGACGGGGTTGCCAAAGGCTATTTAAACAGGCCTGACTTAACAAGTGAAGCATTTGTCAGCCACCCGGTTCATCCTGAAGAAAAGATCTACAAAACAGGCGACTTGGCACACTGGCTGCCTGATGGAAGCATCGGATACATCAGCCGTATCGACCGCCAATTCAAGATTCGCGGGAAGCGGATTGAGCCGGCCGAAATCGAAGCGCGCTTGACTGAAATCGATGGAATCAGGGAAGCGGCAGTCATCGTGTCAGACGAAGGACAAGAAGCAACCCTTTGTGCGTATTATACGGGCGCGCATGCTGAAGAAAGAGCCATTCAATCCCTGCTGGCCAGGTCGCTTCCCGACTATATGATTCCGCAGTATGTGATGAAGCTTGACCGTATGCCGCTTACTGCAAACGGCAAAGTGGACCGCCGCGGGCTGCCTGCGCCAGAACGGAAAAAAACGTCATCAAAAGCCGTTCCGCCACGAAACTGGGTAGAGCGTGAGCTGATCGACATTTGGACGCCGATCCTCGGCTGCGGGGAGCTGGGCATACAGGATGACTTCTTTGAGCTGGGCGGCCATTCTTTGAAAGCATTGCAAGTGATTCATCAGCTGAAGACCAGGCAGCAGATGGATGTGCCGATTGAAATGATATTTGAATATCCGACAATTGAACAATTGGCTGAAAAGCTGTATTCAAACACACTGTCAGAAGCTGCAGAGCAGCATATCAGCAGACTGAACCAGCCGAAAGGCCGCAATATATTCTGTTTTCCGCCTATCTCAGGTTTCGGCATTTTCTTTAAAGATCTTGCGGCGGCATTAAACGGACGGGCTGCTGTGTACGGTTTTAACTTTATTGAAGAAGACAGCAGAATGGAACAATACATTGATAAAATGCTGGAAATACAGCCGGAAGGCCCTTATATCCTCTTCGGATATTCAGCGGGCGGCAATACGGCATTCGAGGCGGCAAAAGCGATGGAAAAGCGCGGCTTAGAAATCAGCGACGTCATTATCGCAGACGCGTACAGAAAGCTTGACGCACTGCCGCCGCAGCCAACAAACGCAACAGCCGAAAATGTCCCGGAAGCCGTCAGAGAAGCGGTCATCAAAAAGACAGAGCGCTATCAAACGTACTGGGCGGAACTGATAAATGATGGCCAAATTGCGGCAAACCTCCATTTTATCGAGGCCGGTATAAAGGAAGAGCACAGTGATAAGACCGAGCCGATGAAATGGGAAGGCGCCACAACGGGACTCTATCAGGAATATCAAGGCGGGGGCGCCCATAAAGATATGTTTGAACCCGCCTTTGCACATCAAAATGCTGAGGTCATACTCGACATCATTGCAAACAGCGGAAGACGCTTGGCGCGGAATCTGTAACATCCGGCAGAATGGTTCAGGATGACAGAGGGCAAGATAGGGGAATCAAACCAGTTTTTTGGAGGCTTTGACATGACGAACCTATCTTGGCTTACGTATGTAATGATCATTCTTGCCAGCTACCGGCTGACCCATTTGATCGTATTTGATAAGATTACGGAATTCATAAGAAAACCCTTTATAAAGCAAGAAAAAACCGTCGATCAAAACGGGCGCGCCGTCCAAAAAAAAGTCCCTTCCTCCGCATTCGGTTATATGCTGCAATGTTATTGGTGTGCGGGCGTCTGGTGCGCCATATTGATCGGCATCTGCTACTTGGTCTGGCCCCGCTATGCACATCCGGTTATTTTCATTTTGTCCATCGCCGGAGCGCAGGCCATTCTTGAAACGTGTGTCGGCGTCGGAACGAAGGTCATTGACGTGCTCGCCGCCATGAAACATAAAAAGTCCTGAAGCGTTTTGATTCGCTTTAGGACTTTTTTCTTTCCCTTTTAGGCTGAGAGGAGCAAAGCAGGCTTTCTGATTCACCGCCCGGAATGCTTCGGAATACCGTAAAGCAGAGAGGGGGAAAAACATGAAAAGCTGCCGTTTTAGCATGATATGGTTTTTGGCCGTTGTACTGACAGCCGGCATCTTTACATTCTCAGTATCCGCACAAGCAAGCGGCACTCAGCCGGAGAGAGAAATGAGAGCCGTATGGATCGCGTCTGTCACCAATATCGACTGGCCCTCTAAAAAAGGGCTGTCACCGGAAGAGCAAAAAAGAGAATACAGCAAGCTGCTGGATGACGTTCAGGAGATGGGAATGAACGCCGTTATCGTCCAAATTAAGCCTGCGGCTGATGCTTTTTATCCATCAGATTACGGGCCTTGGTCAGAGTATCTGACAGGAACACAAGGCAAAAATCCCGGCTACGATCCGCTTGCTTTTTTAGTTGAAGAGACACATAAACGGAATCTTGAATTTCACGCTTGGTTCAATCCTTACCGGATCACGATGAATCACACAAATTTGAATGCGCTTTCAGATGATCATCCCGCGCGTTCGCATCCGGACTGGGTCGCTGCATACGGAAAACAGCTGTACTATAATCCGGGCATTCCGGAAGTAAGACAATTTATAACGGATGGAATCAAAGAGGTGGTCAGCCGTTATGACATTGATGCGGTTCATATGGATGATTATTTTTATCCTTATAAAATTGCCGGACAGGAATTCCCCGATCAGGCGGAATACGAACGGTACGGAAAAGCTCACTTTGCATCAATTGATGACTGGCGCCGGGATAACGTCAACCGGCTTGTAAAAGAAATCAACCAAACCATCAAACGAGAAAAACCTTATGTCAAATTCGGAATCAGCCCGTTCGGCGTATGGAGAAATGCCGCAGATGACCCGACAGGCTCCGAAACGGCCGCAGGGGTGCGGAACTATGATGATTTATATGCTGATACGAGAGAATGGATCCAAAAAGGATACATTGATTACATCGCACCGCAAATTTACTGGAGCATCGGATTTAAAGCGGCGGCATATGACGTCTTAGCGGATTGGTGGGGAAAAGAAGTGAACAATCGGCCGGTGCATTTATATATCGGGCAGGCAGCTTATAAAATCAACAACAACGCTGATCCGGCCTGGGCCGACCCGGGGGAATACGGAAGACAGATTGCTCTTAACAGGGGATCAGCATGGATAAAAGGCAGCATGCATTTCAGTTTAAAGGATTTAAACCGTAATCCGCTCGATGTAAAAAACCGTTTGATCAAAGACATGTACAGCCGGCCCGCATTAATTCCCGAGATGCCTTGGCTCGGACATTCCGCTTTAAAAAAACCGTCTGTCAAACGGGCGGAGAAGAACGCTTCAGGCCATACACTCTATATCGAAGATGCGAAATCCAACGGTAAAAAAACGGCTTATTACGCCATTTACCGCGCAGAAAAGGGAAAGCAGCCTTATTTAGTGGATACAGTCAGAAAAACATCGTCACGGACGCAGACATTTTCAGATACTGATATTCGGGCGAAAGAAGCCTGCACCTATTTCGTTACTTCCGTTGACAGGCTTCACCATGAGAGCCGTCCCTCCGCAAAACGGACGGTTAAATAGCATTATTAATAAAACTGACAGTTGCGGCGCTGTCAGTTTTTTTGTAGCGGATGAGTCCGAATGTTCAGACTTTATTTGGATGGAATGAATAAAGACCCCCATTAATAAAATGTAGAAAGCAGCAGAAGGAGGAAGGTTAATGAATTTTCAACTGACAAAAGAACAGCAGATGGTGCGCGAAATGGTCAGAGATTTCGCCAAAAATGAAATTGCCCCGAAAGCCCATGAGGTTGATCAATCAGCCGTCTTCCCGATAGACACATTTAAAAAAATAGGCGAACTCGGGCTGCTCGGAATTCCGTTTCCGGAAGAATACGGCGGGGCGGGCGGTGATACCATTTCATATGCAGCAGCGGTCGAAGAAATCGGAAAAGCCTGCGGCAGCACGGGGCTGAGCTACGCGGCAGCCGTGTCACTCGGCGCAAGCCCATTATACTATTTCGGTACTGAACAGCAAAAGCAAGAACATCTTATTCCGCTTGCTTCGGGAAAAGCGCTCGGATCATTCGGGCTGACGGAGCCGAATGCCGGTTCAGATGCCGGCGGAACCCAGACAAAAGCCGAGAAAAAGGGCGGTGACTATGTGATAAACGGAGAGAAATGCTGGATCACAAACGCAAATTACGCCCGCACGGTCATTGTCACCGCCGTTACGGGAAAGAACTCCGCCGGAAAACCGATCATTTCAGCTCTCATCGTCCCGACAGACACACCGGGATTTACGATCACAAATCCGTACGACAAGATGGGTGTGAGAGGGTCGGATACGGCCGAGCTTGTGCTGGAGGATGTCAGGGTGCCTGCCGATAACCTGCTCGGTGATCCTGAAAAAGGTTTTAAACAATTTTTATATACATTAGACGGCGGGCGGATCTCGATTGCGGCACTGGCTGTCGGTATCGCTCAAGGCGCACTGGAGGCGTCGCTGTCATATGCGAAGGAACGCAAGCAGTTCGGCAGTCCGATATCGTCATTTCAAGCCATTCAATTTAAGCTGGCCGATATGGCGATGGAAATTGACCTTGCCAGACAGATGGTGCTTAAAGCGGCATGGCTGAAGGATCAAAACCTGCCATTTACGAAAGAAGCTGCATTCGCCAAGCTCTATGCTTCTGAAATGGCCGTCAGAACGTGCCTTCAGGCCATCCAAATTCATGGCGGTTCCGGTTATATGAAGGAATGCGGTGTCGAACGTATGCTTCGTGACGCAAAGCTGATGGAGATTGGCGAAGGAACGTCAGAAATTCAAAGAATGGTCATCGCAAGACAGCTTTTGAAGTGAAATGAAAACGTTTACTAAGACAGGGATGGAAGGGGGGCAGGTCATATGGCTGAACTTATCCATTTAACAGCCGGAAAGCTGCTTGAGCGGACCGCGGAGCTTTTTCCGGATCGTGAAGCGGTTGTTTACCCTGAGCGCGGCCTTCGTTATACGTATGCCGAGTTTGACCGGTTATGCCGGCAAACCGCAAAAGGGCTGATGAAGCTGGGAGTTGAAAAAGGAGATCATGTGGCCATATGGGCATCCAACATTCCGGAATGGCTCGCGGCGCAATTTGCAACAGCGAAAATCGGCGCCGTTCTGGTCACCATTAATACCAATTTTCAAATCGCAGAGCTCGATTACCTGCTGGCACATTCAGACGTCTCGGCCTTGATAATCATGGATTCCTACCGGCAGACATCTTATGTTGAAATCGTGAATAAGCTGATTCCGGAGCTGAAAACTTGTGAGCGCGGCAGGCTGCGTTCGAAACGTTATCCATTTTTACGGACGGTGTTATATATCGGTGATAAAAGCCCGCCCGGGATGCACCGTTGGGATTCATTGCTGGATAATGCCGAAGCTGTAACGGATGCGACGCTTGACGGAAGGATGGACAGCCTGAAAAAGGATGATTGCATTCATATGCAATATACATCAGGTACGACCGGATTTCCGAAGGGCGTCATGCTCTCACATTTTAATATCGTAAATAACGCGGCCAATATCGCAGAATGCATGAAGCTTACTTCAAGTGACCGTTTATGTATTCCCGTGCCGTTTTTCCACTGCTTCGGGTGTGTGCTCGGCGTGCTGGCATGCGTATCCACGGGTGCGGCGATGATTCCGATCGAACAGTTTTCTCCGCCGGCCGTTCTGAAAACGGTGGAGCAAGAAGCCTGCACGGCTCTGCACGGTGTACCGACGATGTTTATCGCCCTCCTAAATGACAGCCGTTTTTCTGAATATGATCTTTCCCACGTCCGAACCGGGATTATGGCAGGCTCGCCATGCCCGGCGGAAGTCATGAGAGAAGTGATCGGCAAAATGGGGATGACCGACATTACCATTGCCTACGGACAGACCGAAGCATCACCTGTTATTACGCAGACAAGAACGGATGATTCATTTGAAAGAAGAGTGGAAACAGCGGGGCGCGCGCTTCCTCATATCGAAGTCAGAATCGTTCGGCCCGGAACATCCGGAGAAGCCGCCCGGGGCGAACAAGGAGAGCTCTGCACCCGCGGATATCATGTCATGAAAGGCTATTATAAAAATCAAGAAGCGACCGAAGAAGCGATAGACAAAGACGGCTGGCTGCATACCGGTGATTTGGCGGTCATGGACGAGGACGGGTACTGCAAAATCACGGGCCGTCTGAAAGACATGCTGATCAGGGGCGGCGAAAATATCTATCCGCGCGAGATTGAGGAAATGTTATATCGGCATCCCGCGGTAGCAGACGTTCAGGTCGTCGGCGTTCCTGATCCGAAATACGGAGAAGAGGCCGCGGCGTGGATTAGGCTCAAAGACGGACAAACCGCTTCCGCAGAAGACATCAGAACCTTTTGCAAAGAACATATCGCCCGCTATAAAGTCCCCAGGTATGTTTTGTTTACAGATGAATATCCAATGACAGCCTCAGGAAAAATTCAGAAATTCAAGCTGCGGGAAAAAACGATTGAAGAGCTCAAGTTAACTTAATGAAAAAGGAGTGCTTCACATTTGTTTAAAAAAGTCCTGATTGCCAACAGAGGAGAAATCGCCTTACGAATTATCCGCACCTGCAAACGTCTCGGCATCCCCTCGGCAGCTGTGTATTCAGAAGCCGACCGGGACGCGCTGCATGTAAAAGCGGCTGATGAGGCCTATCCGATCGGTAAATCGAGAGTAAATGAAAGCTATTTACATATCGACAGAATCATAGAAGCCGCCAAATCCGCCGGAGCGGACGCCATTCATCCGGGCTACGGGCTTCTGTCAGAAAACAGCCTGTTCGCCGAACGCTGCCGGAAGGAACAAATCACATTTATCGGTCCGCCCGGTGATATCATCGCCAAGATGGGCAGCAAGATAGAAGCCCGAAAAACGATGCAAAAAGCAAAGGTCCCGATCGTTCCCGGTGTTTCAGAGCCATTGCCCGATGTTCACTCCGCCTTAGCCGAAGCCCGTGCCATCGGTTTTCCGGTCATGCTGAAAGCGTCCGCAGGAGGAGGCGGAATCGGCATGCAGATCGTACATTCAGAAGAAGAGCTGGCCAAAGCGTTCGAAGGCAATCAAAAGCGGGCCGCCTCCTTTTTTGGAGACGGCGCAATGTACATGGAAAAGGTCATTGAAAATGCCCGTCATATTGAAATTCAGATACTCGCAGATTCTTTCGGCAACACCGTTCATCTGTTTGAACGTGACTGTTCAGTCCAAAGGCGCCACCAAAAAGTGATAGAAGAAGCGCCGTCGCCGTTTGTTGACGATGCATTAAGACAAAGACTCGGTGAAACCGCCGTTAAAGCCGCTAAATCGATCGGCTACCAAAATGCAGGCACAATAGAATTTCTCGTCGACGAAAAGAAACAAATCTATTTTTTAGAGATGAACACCAGACTGCAGGTGGAGCATCCGGTGACAGAAGAAATTACAGGACTGGATCTTGTGGAAGAACAGCTGAAAATTGCCGCTGGGCAGGCGCTGCCTTTCTCGCAGAAAGATATCAACCACCGCGGTCATGCGATAGAAGTGCGGATCTATGCGGAAGATCCGGTCACCTTTTACCCGTCTCCCGGTACCATCTCGTCTTTTTCCGTTTTAAGACACCCGTCAGTGCGACACGAATGCGCCGTCGAAAAGGGAAGCGTCATTTCTCCGTTTTACGATCCGATGATTGCCAAAATGGTCGTCACGGCGAATACGAGAAAACAAGCCATTGAACAACTGAAAACCGCCCTTGGCGAATATCATGTAGAAGGGATTAAAACCAACATTCCGCTGCTGACAAAAATTGCCCATTCAGAAGTGTTTGAAAAGGGCGAGGCAACAACCGGTTTTTTACAAACAATGAACGAGGGGGCGTCAAAATGAGCGTCATAAAAATTCAGATGGCGGGAAACCTGTGGAAAATTCATGTGAAGCCGGGTGATGTCATTGAAGAAGGACAGGAAGTGGCCATCTTGGAATCTATGAAAATGGAAATTCCGATTATCGCTGATGCAGCGGGTACGGTGAAAGAAGTGAAAAAATCAGAAGGTGATTTCACTGATGAAGGAGAGGTCCTGATTGAACTTCAATAAAACGGGAGGTGCAGCATGAACTGTCCGAAACATGTCCGCATCAATGAAGTAGGACCGCGTGACGGCTTGCAGAATGAATCGGCGTGGGTGGATACAGAAGATAAGATTGAGTGGATCAATATGCTGTCAAAAACAGGCCTTCCCTATATCGAAGTGACATCATTCGTGCATCCAAGATGGATTCCGGCTCTTCGTGACAGCCTGGACGTCGCAAAAGGCATTGCCAGATCTGAACATACGGTCTACGCGGCTCTCGTTCCGAACCTCATCGGACTGGAGCATGCGGCAGAAGGCGGAATCGATCAGGCATGTGTATTTTTATCTGCAAGCGAAACCCATAACCAAAAAAACGTAAACAAACCGATTGACCGGACCGTTCAAGAGCTCAGGCGGGTTATTACTGAAGCAAAAGCTGAAAAAATGGCGACGAGAGCTTATCTGTCCACTGTGTTCGGCTGTCCGTACGAACAGAACGTGCCGGTCGAACAAGTCATCCGCCTGTCAGACACCCTGCTCGAAATGGGTGTTGATGAAATATCGCTCGGCGACACGATCGGCGCGGCAAACCCCTTGCAGGTCATAGCCGTGCTTGAAGCCCTTTTGCCGAGAATTCCCGCCTCAAAAATCGCACTCCATTTCCATGATACAAGAGGAACGGCTCTAGCGAATATCATTCCCGCTCTTGATATGGGCATCACATCCTTTGATACTTCCTCAGGGGGGCTTGGCGGCTGCCCGTACGCCCCTGGATCAGCAGGAAACGCTGCCACAGAAGACGTCATTTATATGCTCGAACAAATGGGGATTGATACCGGGACGGACATGAATAAACTTCTTTATGCCGCCGGTTGGATCGCGGATAAAATAGGCAAAGACCTGCCAAGCAGAAACCTGCAGGCATTCAGAACGAAATGAGAAAGGAGAAGCCATGGAAGATTGCGTCTTGTATTCCGTCTGTCAAGAAACAATCGGTCTGATCACGCTGAACCGCCCGCATGCGGCCAACTCGCTGTCTTCAGAAATGATTGATCATTTACAGCGTGTGATTGAAGACATCAAAAACTCGCCATCCATTCGTTGTGTCATTCTCACCGGCACCGGGAACACATTTTGCGCCGGTGCTGATTTAAAAGAAAGAGCGGGGATGAATCATGAACAAGTTAAGCAAAGCGTCAGGCGTATCGGTGAAACGGCCGCATCCATTGAAGCTCTCCCGCAGCCGGTCATTGCAGCGCTGAACGGAACCGCTGTCGGAGGAGGCCTTGAACTCGCTCTCGCCTGCGATATCAGAATCGCCGTCAGCCGGGCGGGCCTCGGCCTTCCTGAAACAGGGCTTGCGATCATTCCCGGAGCGGGCGGAACGCAGAGACTGCCCCGGCTTATCGGCCCTGGCGCGGCAAAAGAATTGATCTATACCGGCCGAAGGCTTTCTGCCGAAGAGGGAAAAGACATGAAGCTGATCGAGCATGTTTGTGAAGCCGATGAACTTATGGAAAAAGCAAAAGCACTGGCCGGCCGCATCGCCGCTAATGGGCCGATCGCCGTCAGACAAGCAAAATCCGCGATAAACAAGGGTCTGGAGACAGATCTCAATACAGGGCTTGAAATCGAACGAAAAGCATATGAACAAGTCATTCCCACACTTGACAGAGAAGAGGGCCTGCGCGCTTTTAAAGAAAAAAGACCCCCTGAATACAAAGGAAAATAAAACATGGAGGGACTCGGATGGATTACGAAAAAGAACGGCAGACACGCAGCAAAACGATTGAAAAGGGAGGAGCCGCGAAATATCACGCAAGCAACGAAAAGAAGGGAAAACTTTTTGTAAGAGACAGGCTGAAGCTTTTATTCGATGACGGCATATCCGTTGAAGACGCTTTTTTCGCCGAGTGCATGTCAGACGGACTGCCGGCTGACGGGGTCGTTACCGGGATCGGAACCATCGGCGGCAGAACCGTTTGTGTGATGGCAAACGACTCAACCGTAAAGGCGGGCTCGTGGGGCGCGAAAACGGTGGAAAAAATCATCCGCATTCAGGAGACGGCGGAAAAGCTTCAGTGTCCGCTCTTGTACTTAGTCGATTCCGCAGGTGCGAGAATTACGGATCAGGTCGACATGTTCCCGGGCAGAAGGGGAGCCGGCCGCATCTTTTATAATCAAGTAAAGCTGTCGGGCCGCATTCCGCAAATCTGTTTATTGTTCGGCCCTTCCGCTGCGGGCGGCGCTTACATTCCGGCCTTTTGCGACATTGTCATTATGGTTGAGGGCAATGCATCCATGTACTTAGGTTCCCCGCGTATGGCAGAAATGGTGATTGGCGAGAAAGTATCGCTTGAAGAAATGGGCGGCGCCCGTATGCATTGTTCCGTATCAGGCTGCGGTGATCTCCTCGCCCGGACGGAACAGGAAGCAATCATGATGGCACAGACATACCTCAGCTATTTCCCGTCAAATTATACTGAAAAAGCGCCCGTCAACAAATCTAAGAACCCGAAAGCTTTTGAAAAACCGCTCTCAGATGTCATCCCGGCACATCAAAACGCACCGTTCAACATGATGGATTTAATTGAACGTGTCATTGATGAAGACTCATTTTTTGAGATTAAACCGTTATTTGCGCAGGAATTAATAACGGGGCTTGCGCGGATTCACGGACAGCCGGTCGGCATTATCGCCAATCAGCCGCGTGTTAAAGGCGGGGTTTTATTTCTCGATTCGGCGGATAAAGCCGCAAAATTTATCGCTTTGTGCGACGCATTCCATATTCCGCTTCTGTTTTTAGCAGACATTCCCGGATTCATGATCGGAACGAAGGTTGAGCAGGCGGGCATCATCAGGCATGGCGCAAAAATGATCTCCGCAATGGCGGAAGCGACTGTTCCGAAGCTTTCCGTTATCGTCAGAAAAGCCTACGGTGCCGGATTATACGCGATGGCGGGGCCTGCTTTTGAACCGGACTGCTGTTTAGCGCTTCCGACTGCGCAAATTGCCGTAATGGGTCCTGAAGCAGCGGTGAATGCGGTCTACGCAAAGAAAATCAGCGGGCTAGCCCCTGAAGAAAGACCGGCTTTTATTCAAGAAAAGCGTGATGAATATAAGGAAGACATTAACCTTTACCGGCTTGCCTCTGAAATGGTGATTGACGGCATTGTTCCTGCTGATTCCTTGCGGGAAGAACTCAATAAACGCCTCACTGCTTACATGTCCAAACAACTGACATTCACACACCGGAAACACCCCGTATACCCGGTATAAATAAAAAAAAGACTGCATAGATCCGGCTCGCAGCCGTTCTTATGCAGTCTTTTTTCATAGTCTTGATCTCATTTTCTTCACAACAAAATAAACAACAATAAATACGAGAGCCAATATAATGATCGGAGTTGTATACATTCCGGCATAGCTGTCTACGTCTTTCCACTGTCCCCCGAGCTGATACCCGAGATAAACGAAAATGACAGACCACGGAATAATGGCAAGTGTCGTCAATATGACAAACTTGGAAAGAGGCATTTTCGCAAGGCCGGCCGGGATGGAGATCGCATGTCTGACGACCGGGATAAACCGCGCCGAGAACACAACGCCGGCGCCGTAACGGCGAAACCAGTTTTCCGCAACATCAACATGATGCTTTTTCAGAAGTAAGTACTTGCCGTACTTGTCCAAAAACGGCCGTCCCCCATAACGGGCGATCCAGTAAATAAAGCACTGCGCGATCGTTCCCCCGATCACACCGGCGACAATGGCGCCGATAAAGCTGATCGTGCCTTCTGACACCATATATCCTCCGTAAGCCAGAACGATTTCACTCGGAATGATTTCGATCATTAATCCGAGCGCAATCCCTAAATAGCCCATACTTGTCAGCCAGGATAATATTTCACTAATAAAATTGCCCACACTGTTCACAACCTCTTTATCTTTTTACCCAATTATATGACTGATTGACAAGCAAAATGGTTACAAATTATTTTTTAACGCACGATTTCTTCAGATTCTCTTTTTAACACCTCTTCTAAATAAGCTAAAAGTTTCGGTCTCATTTCTTCCCGCAGAAGCCCGATCTCCGTGCCGGCCTTAAAACAGCCGAACTTATCTCCTATATCAAACCGGCTTCCTTCAAGCTCCCGCGCATAAATGCTTCGGGTGCGGCACACTTCGCGCAGCGCGTCTGTCAATTGGATTTCGTTGGCCGCGCCTCTTCCGATCGTCTTCAGCGTTTTAAAAATATCAGGGGTTAATATGTAGCGGCCCATCACGGCAATATGAGAGGGCGCCTTTTCAACAGCCGGTTTCTCAATCAGATCCTCAACCTGGTACACATGACCGCCCTGCCGCCCCGTCTGTATAATACCATATTTGCTGACATCAGCAGGATCGACGGGCTGTACGCCGACCGTTTCTGTGCCGTGTTGGTTATAGACGTCTATGAGCTGTGAAAGAGCGGGAGTGTCAGATACCATAATATCATCACCTAAGAGAACGGCAAAAGGCTCATCTCCGATAAAATGCTCCGCACACAGCACCGCATGTCCTAATCCGAGCGGTTCTTTCTGACGGATGTAATGAATATTGGCCAAATCGGCAATCCGCTGCATTTCCTTCAGCGTCTCCGTCTTGCCTTTTTCCTGCAGATTGAATTCCAATTCCGCCGACCGGTCAAAATGATCTTCAATCGAGCGTTTGTTTCTCCCTGTAATAATCAATATATCTTCAATTCCTGACGCTGCGGCCTCTTCGACAATATATTGGATGGCCGGTTTGTCGACAATCGGCATCATTTCTTTCGGCTGCGCCTTTGTCGCCGGCAGAAATCTCGTTCCTAAACCTGCTGCGGGAATGACCGCTTTTCTCACTTTTTTTCTCATTCATCTTCACTCCTGATCCTGTATGTTTTTCAGCGAATCTCCAAATACCCAGATTCGGTTTCCGATAAAATTCATCATCATCCCGCCGATAGTGGCGGCGAACTTACTCACCAATAGCGAACAGCCGCCTTTTTGAAACGCGTAAAGCAGCAAAAAGGTGATTCCCGACGCGGCAAGATTAATCATGAGAAATCGCATGATCTCTTTCCCGTCAGCCTTGCGTTTTACACGAAACGTCCACTTCCGGTTCCATACATAGCTGTTGATGATCCCTGCCGAATAGGAGCAGATCTGCGCCGGAAGATAGGGGACATGACAAGCGGCGAGAAGAAAGAAGACACCAAAATCGATCAGCGTATTACCGACGCCTACAGTGCAAAAACGGCCTGCTGTCTTTACTTTTTCTTTCAGCATAACGGTGACCTCCCCTCATAATAAGATGCGGTTCGCTGTCCTATTTGTTGATATGGATTACTTTAGCGGACAGTGTTGAATAAACAATTACTAAAATATGAACAAAACATGAAAACGTAATGAGGCTTTGCAAAACTCATTAAGTTAACAGTTTGATAGTTTAGGTTGACATATTCCGTGAAGGGCACTAATATTCTGTATAAGTGTTAACCTTTAATTATTTTGGTTAACATTAATTTTCAAAGTAAGAGAAAGGAGGGGAATATATGCGGGAAGAAACCTATTACAGCGTCAGAATGAGAGCTTCCCGAAACGCCCCCCATGAGCAGGGCGGAAAACACATTTCCGGCGGAGAACGGCTCATCACTTACAGCGGTTTACAGGAAGCGGTAGATGGCTTATTACATAAAGGCTTCTCGCACTCAAGAGGGATACCTGATTTTATGCAGATTCAGCTTGAAAGCGTTAATGAACCGATCGAAACGATCCGCCCTTTGCCGGTTGCTTTCCATCAAACAGACACGCCGGAAAAAGGACAAGCAATCGCCCGCAAGCTTCTGCAAAAGGCGGGGATTCCCCCGCACATGATAGAGAAAGCGTACGAAAACATTGCGGAATATGCAGAAGCAAGAGGAGCGGTCCTGTTTGATATCCGGGCAGGAGAACGCATTGACGGCAGAGGAAATAGAGGTGTGCGGGTATCCCGAATGGATTGGCCGTCACGTGATTTTCAAAAATGGGCTTTTACTCACAACATGCCGGAACATTCACGAATAAAAGAAGCACATGCCATCGCGGCAAAAGTTTGCGCACATCCGGGGATTATTGCTGAATTGTGCTGGTCGGATGACCCTGATTACATAACAGGCTACGTTGCCGCAAAGAAGCTGGGATATCAGCGGATTGCCAAGATGAAGAATGCCGGAGATGAAAGCGGCTGCCGGATTTTCTTTACAGATGGCTCCATAGATACGGAGAGCTGTATCCATTTTTTAGAGAAGCAGCCTGTATTCATTCAGCAGGAGGAGAAATGATGAAACAATCAATGATTGAAAAAAGCAAAAAGCATCTTTGGCTGCCTTTCACACAAATGAAAGATTACGATGAAGATCCGTTAATCATTGAAAGCGGAAACGGGATCATGCTGAAAGACATCAGCGGCAAAGAATATTATGACGGCTTTTCTTCAGTATGGCTCAATGTACACGGCCACCGAAAAAAAGAAATGGATGAAGCGATTCAAAAACAGCTTGAAAAAATCGCTCATTCAACCTTGCTGGGTATGACGAACGTTCCCGCAACAGAACTTTCCGAGATGCTGACAGGCATCGCACCGGAAAAGCTGACACGCGTTTTTTACTCCGACAGCGGAGCGGAAGCAATGGAAATCGCTCTGAAAATGGCCTTTCAATACTGGAAAAACATAGGGAGACCCGAGAAACAGACGTTTATTTCTATGCAGAACGGCTATCACGGCGATACGATCGGAGCCGTCAGCGTCGGCTCCATTGAACTCTTCCACCATGTGTACGGCCCGCTGATGTTTGAAAGCTACAAAGCCCCGATTCCGTATGTATACAGATCTGAAAGCGGCGACCCCGTACAGTGCCGGGATGAATGCCTTCACGCGCTCGAACAGCTGCTTGCTAAGCATCACGAAGAGATTGCCGCACTTACGATCGAATCGATGGTGCAAGGCGCATCCGGGATGATCGTCATGCCTGAAGGCTTTCTGGCAGGCGTACGAAAGCTGTGTACGGCATATGATGTGTTAATGATCGTTGACGAAGTGGCGACGGGGTTCGGCCGCACCGGAAAAATGTTTGCCTGTGAGCATGAAAATGTCCAGCCGGACTTGATGGCGGCAGGGAAAGGCATTACGGGAGGCTATTTGCCGATCGCTGTGACGTTTGCCACAGAAGCCATTTATGAAGCCTTCTACGATGACTACGACAAAATGAAAACATTTTTCCACGGCCATTCCTATACAGGAAATCAGCTTGGCTGTGCCGCGGCAATTGAAAATCTGCGTTTATTCGAATCAGAGCGCATCGTTGAACAAGTCGCCGAAAAATCAAAAACGGCAGCGAAATTTCTTCATGATCTGAAGCAGCTTCCTCATGTCGGCGATGTCCGCCAGCTCGGTTTCATGTGCGGCATAGAGCTTGTGCAGGATAAGGGGACAAAACAGCCTTATCCGCCTGAAAAGCGGATGGGATACAAGGTGTCCTTGAAAATGAGAGAGCTTGGTATGCTGACACGGCCGCTCGGAGACGTCATCGCCTTTCTGCCGCCGCTTGCCAGCACAACCGATCAGTTACAAGCCATGATCTCCATTATGAAAGAAGCGATAGCCGAGGTGACCGGCCGTGGATTTTGACGGATGGCTCCTCGGAAGGCTCGATGCGGTGAAAAGAGACGGGCTGTATCGGACGCTGCGAACACAGGAAACCGCTCTCAAAACCAAAGGGCAAAAGCGGCAGACCTGGGCGTCCAATGACTATTTAGGCCTGTCAAAAGATGAGCGGCTGATCACAGCCGCGCAAACGGCGCTGAGCCGGTTCGGAGCGGGAAGCGGCGGCTCACGGTTAACGACAGGAAATACTGTGTGGCACGAAAAACTTGAACACACAATCGCGGATTTTAAACAGACGGAAGCGGCTTTATTGTTTTCAAGCGGTTACTTGGCAAATATCGGCGTGCTTGCCTCACTGCCTCAACAAGGCGATGTCATTTTAAGCGATCAACTGAACCATGCGAGCATTGTTGACGGCTGCCGTTTATCAAAAGCGGAAACCATCGTGTACCGCCATATTGATATGGCTGATCTTGAGAAAAAACTTGCCTCCGTCCAGGCTCGGAACCGCCGCTTCATCGTCACAGACGGCGTCTTCAGCATGGACGGCACCATCGCGCCTCTTGACCGCATAATGGCGCTTGCAAAGCAGTACCAGGCATTTGTGATAGCAGATGACGCGCATGCAACCGGTGTACTCGGGGAAAACGGCGGGGGAACCAGTGACTATTTCGGTGTTTGTCCTGATGTTGTCATCGGCACATTAAGCAAAGCTGTAGGAACGGAAGGCGGTTTTGCCGCGGGATCAAACATTTTCATTGATTTTTTGCTGAATCAGGCGCGGACGTTTATTTTTCAGACGGCCCTCCCGCCGTCAATTTGTGCGGCTTCGCATACGGCATTTGACATCATATCAGATATGCACGATACGCGCCGTGAGCTGCAGTCGTCTGTCAAAATGATAAAAACGCGTCTGGCCGATATGGGCTTTACCGTAAGAGGCGGAGATACACCGATTATCCCCGTTATCATCGGTGATGCAAAAACAGCGGTTTCAGCCTCTGCACTGCTGGAGAAAAAGGGAATCTGCGCCCCGGCCATCCGCCCGCCCGCCGTTCCGGAAGGCGAAAGCAGAATCAGGCTGACCGTTACGGCGGATCGCAGCTTACAGGATATAGACGAGCTGACAGAAGCATTTGATTCCATTAGAAAAGAGCTGAATATAAACAAATGAGAAGTTTTTTTGTCACAGGAACAGATACCGGCGTCGGAAAAACCATCGTTTCTTGCGGACTTGCCGCGGCATTCCGGCAGAAACAGGCGGATATCGGAGTGTTTAAGCCGTTTTTAAGCGGCGTGCCTCGGACTCATCCGGAAAGTGACACCTCGCTGTTGAAAGACATGTCACAAACCGCACTGTCTCATGAAGAAATCACGCCATTTGAATGGAAAGAGCCGCTTGCCCCGTACACGGCCGCCATGCTTGAGGGGAAATCCGTGAGCATGGCGGATGTCATGGCCCACTGGAGTAAGATCAAAAATCGTCATGAGTGTTTCATCGTTGAGGGGGCAGGCGGCATTTCCGTCCCGCTTGGTGAAAATTATTTAGTCAGTGATCTGATAAAAGCCATGGAATTGCCGGCGGTGATTGTGGCCAGGCCTGATCTCGGAACCATCAACCACACATATTTAACCGTTGAATATGCGAAAAACATGGGGATAGAGGTTCTCGGCATTATTATCAACGGCGTAAGGAGCAGGCCGGGGCTGGACGAAAAGACAAACCCGAGCATGATTGAAACATTATGCAAAGTTCCGATTTTGGGAATCACACCGAAGCTGGATCACGTTTCATCGGAAAACATTCAACACATGATTGAGAAACATATAGATGTTTCCTCTTTCATGAATCTGACACAAATGGGGAGATAAACATGAATCAATGGATGGATCTTGCAGAGAGAGTGCTGGACGGGGCGGAAGTAACGAATCAAGAAGCGCTGGCCATTTTAAATTGTCCTGATGAGGATCTTTTATTGCTGATGCATGCCGCTTTTCATATCAGAAAACGATTTTACGGAAAAAAAGTAAAGCTGAATATGATTATGAATGCAAAATCAGGCCTGTGTCCGGAAAATTGCGGGTACTGTTCACAATCTTCAATATCAAAAGCGCCGATTGAGTCTTACCGGATGGTGGATAAGCATATATTGCTTAAAGGGGCAAAACGCGCCCACGACCTGAATATAGGGACATACTGTATCGTCGCCAGCGGCCGGGGACCGTCAAACAGAGAAGTGGATCAAGTTGTTGATGCTGTCAAAGAAATTAAAGAAACGTACGGTTTAAAAATCTGCGCATGCCTCGGTCTGCTGAAGCCGGAACAGGCAGAGCGGCTGAAACAGGCAGGAGTAGACCGGTACAATCATAACATCAATACATCACAAAGAAATCACTCAAACATTACGACCTCCCACACGTATGACGACAGGGTCAATACAGTGGAAACGGCGAAACAATCGGGGATGTCACCTTGTTCTGGTGTCATCGTCGGCATGAAAGAGACGAAACAGGACGTCATTGATATGGCGAACAGCTTAAAAGCGCTTGACGCCGACAGCATCCCGGTTAATTTTCTGCATGCGATTGACGGAACTCCGTTAGAAGGGGTAAGCGAATTACATCCGGTGTATTGCCTGAAAGTGCTCGCCTTGTTCCGTTTTATCAATCCGTCAAAAGAAATCCGTATCTCAGGAGGCCGGGAAGTCAACCTTCGTTCGCTGCAGCCGCTGGGACTTTACGCCGCAAATTCGATTTTCGTCGGAGATTACTTAACGACAGCAGGGCAGCAAGAAACAGAGGATCATCAAATGCTCCATGATTTAGGTTTTGAAGTCGAATCCGTTGAAGAAATGAAAGCCGGCCTGCAATCCGCCTGCAATACGGAGGTATAAGATGACGGCGGACCTATCGATTGCACATCCGTCTCTCCATGCGGATTCGGGTTTTTGGAATGACCCTTACCCGTTTTATGACAAACTGCGATCCATTGATCCTGTTTATAAAGGAACCGTATTAAAATATCCGGGCTGGTATGTCACCGGGTACAAAGAAGCGGCAGCGATTCTGAAAGACATTCGGTTTAAAAACCGCATTCCTCTTCCAGAAGCTTCAACGAAATATCAAAATCTATCGCATATCCAGCACGATATGCTGTTATTTAAAAATCAATCAGACCATAAGCGGATGCGGATGCTTATCGGTAAAGAATTTACCGCAAAGACGGCGGAATCACTTCGCCCTTGTATAAAAGAAACGGTTCATGACTTGTTGGATCAAGTCCAAATCAAAAAAACCGCGGACCTTGTTTCAGAGTTTGCCTTTCCATTGGCAAGCCTTATCATTGCGGAGATACTCGGAGTGCCGAAAGAGGAGAGATATCAATTCAGACAATGGACGGCAGACGTCATTCAGGCCATTGATCTTACCCGATCAAGAAAGACGTTAGTCAGAGCAAGCGACACCGCAGGCAGGCTGACGTCATATTTCAGAGATTTGATTCACAAGCGGGAAGCGCACCCTCAACAAGACTTGATCAGCAGGTTTATTATGGAGGAACAGCTTTCAAAAGAGGAAGTGCTCGCGACATGTATCTTACTTGTCATAGCCGGACACGAGACGACGGTAAACCTCATAAGCAACGGTGTGTTTACTTTATTGAAACACCCTGAACAGCTTAGCGCACTGAGAGAAAACCCCTCGCTTATTGAAACTGCAGTTGAGGAATGTCTGCGCTACGACAGCCCCGCGCAGCTGACGGCACGCACCGCCTCAGAAGACTGCGAAATAAATGGGAAGACCATAAAAAAAGGAGAGCAGGTATATATCCTTTTAGGGGCAGCCAATCGCGATCCAAGCATATTCGATCAACCTCACAAAATGGATATCCAAAGAAAACCGAATCCGCATCTTGCATTCGGAAGGAACGCCCATTTTTGCATAGGCTCCTCATTAGCGCGCATCGAAGCACAAATTGCAATTCTCACACTGTTTGAGCGGATGCCTAAGCTTCGGCTGGCTGCACACCGCCTTGAATACCGCAAGCTCATTGGTTTTAGGTCGCTCAAAGAGCTCCCGGTTGTCATTGGCTGAATGACCATGCAGGAGGGCCGGATTTTATCGGTTCCTCTTGCAGGAAATAAATGAAAGAAAAAAGAATACATATTTATAAAGCAAAAATCCTCTCTGATCCATCTCACTATCCCTAAAAAAACTCACTGCTCAGCCAATCAATCTAATACAGCAAGAGTCTCCCTTTCTTTCGCCAAAACGGAACATTCATCATGATGCACATTTTTTCAGCCTTAGAAACTGTGCAAAACCGGCATGTTTTTTGCTTTATTTTCTCGATTTTTTGTAAGCGCTTACTAATATTAAGCAGAAAAGAGGGGGATTTGTGGACATTGTTATTATTTTATTGGCATTAGGCATGCTGATGTTTGCGGCTTACCGGGGCTTTTCAGTCATTTTATTCGCCCCGATTTGTGCGCTGTTTGCCGTGCTCCTGACAGATCCAAGCTTCGTACTTCCTTTCTTCTCGAATATATTTATGGAGAAGATGGTAGGATTTATTAAGCTGTATTTTCCCGTATTTCTTTTAGGGGCCGTTTTTGGCAAGGTTGTTGAAATATCCGGGCTCGCCGAGTCGATTGCAAAAACAATCGTCAAGCTTGTGGGAGCAAAAAGAGCCATTCTCGCCATCGTCTTAATGGGTGCGATTTTAACGTACAGCGGCGTCAGTCTCTTCGTAGCGGTGTTTGCCATTTATCCGTTTGCTAAAAACCTATTTATTAAAGCTGATATTCCCAAGCGTCTGATACCCGGTACGATTGCATTGGGCGCCTTTACATTTACAATGGATGCGCTTCCCGGCACACCGCAAATTCAAAATGTCATTCCGACCGCTTTTTTTAAAACAAACATTTATGCCGCTCCCTGGCTCGGACTGATTGGTGCAGCATTTGTGCTTACGGCCGGAATGATTTATTTAGAATCCCGGCGCAAAAAAGCGGCTAATGCCGGAGAAGGCTATGCTGGATTTCAATCTGAAGTTTCCGCTGCAGAGGAATCCTCAGGTCTGGCTAATGAAACACATACGCCTGTTTTACCGCAGGAGGCAGAACCCAGCCCCGCGCGGCAAGTTCTCGCCTTTGTTCCGCTTATCCTTGTGGGGGTCATGAACAAATGCTTCACGATGTGGCTCCCGCATTGGTACCCTGACGGATTTGATTTTGCGCCGCTCGGCTTAGAAGCGTTCGGGAAGATTGACCTTTCCTCCGTCACTGCGATCTGGTCAGTAGAACTCGCACTGTTCATCGGAATCATGACCACGATTTTGTTCGATTGGAAAAAAGTCCTCTTCAATTTGAAAGAAGGACTGAATGAGGGTATCGGGGGTGCCTTGCTGGCGTCAATGAATACAGGAGCCGAATACGGATTTGGCGGCATCATTGCGGCGCTTCCCGGCTTTAAAATGGTCAGCAGCGGCATATCGCAGACGTTTACTGATCCGCTCGTCAACGGAGCGGTGACGACCACTGCGCTTGCCGGGATTACAGGATCGGCATCAGGAGGAATGGGCATCGCTTTAAGCACGATGTCAGCAGCGTATACAGAAGCAATCAATACATTCCACATCCCGCCGGAGGTCATGCACCGGGTGATCTCGATGGCCTCCGGCGGGATGGACACTCTTCCGCATAATGGCGCCGTCATTACGCTGCTCGCGGTCACCGGGTTGACCCACCGCCAATCCTACAGGGATATCTTTGCCATTACCGTCATTAAAACAGCCGCTGTGTTTGTCATCATCGCCATTTACAGTCTGACGGGCCTTGTGTAGCCAAAACAGAAAGGGGAAACGAATATGGGAAAAGGAAAAGTGATGGACTCTTATCAAGATGCTGCTGCACTGATCAAGGACGGAGACACCCTCATCGCAGGAGGCTTCGGCCTGTGCGGCATTCCGGAACAATTAATTCTCGCGATCAGGGACAGCGGCGTAAAAAACTTGACCGTTGTCAGTAATAACTGCGGTGTTGATGATTGGGGGTTAGGCCTCTTGCTTGCAAACCGGCAGATCAAAAAAATGGTCGCATCCTATGTGGGAGAAAACAAAACCTTTGAACGGCAGTTTTTAAGCGGGGAGCTGGAAGTCGAATTGGTGCCCCAAGGAACGCTCGCAGAAAGAATTCGCGCGGGAGGGGCGGGCATTCCGGCGTTTTACACACCTGCGGGCGTCGGAACATCAGTAGCCGAGGGAAAAGAACATAAGACATTTGACGGACGCACCTATCTTCTGGAGAAAGGGATTACAGGGAACGCCGCCATCGTAAAGGCCTGGAAAGCCGATCCTCTGGGCAACCTGATGTTCAGAAAGACGGCGAGAAATTTCAATCCGCTCGCTGCAATGGCAGGCAAAGTGACGATTGCAGAGGCTGAAGAAATCGTCGATGCCGGAGAGCTTGATCCGGATCAAATTCATACGCCGGGTATTTTTGTGCAGCACGTGCTGCTCGGCGGGATTCATGAAAAACGGATTGAACGCCGCACCGTCCGTCAAGCATGATAAAGGAGGCTGACAGAATGAGAGATAGCAGAAAACGAATGATCAAACGGGCTGTAAAGGAAATTAAGGACGGAATGAATGTGAACTTGGGGATAGGGATGCCGACGCTTGTAGCCAATGAGATACCGAATGATTATAACGTCCTGCTTCAGTCTGAAAACGGCTTGCTCGGGATCGGGCCTTATCCGGCGGAAGGAACGGAGGACCCCGATCTGATCAACGCGGGAAAAGAAACCATCACCGAAGTAAAGGGAGCCTCGTATTTTGACAGTGCCGAATCCTTTGCCATGATTCGCGGCGGCCACATTGATGTAGCGATCCTCGGCGGGATGGAAGTGTCCGAACGGGGAGATTTGGCGAACTGGATGATCCCCGGAAAAATGATCAAAGGAATGGGCGGCGCAATGGACCTAGTTCACGGAGCAAAACGGATTATTGTCATTATGGAGCACGTTAATAAATATGGGGAATCTAAAGTGAGAACGGAATGTACGCTGCCTTTAACCGGCAGGCAGGTGGTCGATCGGCTGATCACAGATTTGGCTGTATTCGATTTTCATGATGGCCGTATGACGCTCACCGAACTGCAGGAAGGTGTAACAATGGAGGAGGTCTTTGAGAAAACAGAAGGTCATTTTACTGTCAGCCAGTCGTTAAAAAACGGGGTCAGACCAAAATAAGGAGGTGCCGTCATGCATTCATTGCTTATTGAAAAAGCAGCCGTTGTAACAGGAGCAGCCGGAGGAATCGGGCTTGAAATTGCAAGAGAATTCGCCCGTGAAGGAGCAGCCGTCATCATCTCTGATGTAAACGAACAAGCGGGGAAAGAAGCGGCGGCAAGACTGAAAGATGAAGGCTGTGAAGCAGTCAGCATCACATGCGATGTAACAAATGAAAAGCAAGTGGCCGACATGCTGCAGACGGTCGAGAAACAATTCGGGCGCCTCGATATCCTTGTGAATAATGCGGGCATTCAGCATGTCGCGCCCATCGAGGAATTTCCCACCGAACAGTTTGAACGGCTCATTCGTCTCATGCTGACTGCGCCATTTATCGCAATGAAGCATGCATTCCCCATTATGAAAAAACAGCAATTCGGTCGAATCATTAATATGGCGTCTGTCAACGGGCTGATCGGTTTTCACGGGAAAGCGGCATATAACAGCGCCAAGCACGGCGTCATCGGTTTAACGAAAGTCGGCGCACTTGAAGGCGCGGCTGACGGCATTACCGTCAATGCGCTTTGTCCGGGATATGTGGACACTCAGCTTGTCCGCAATCAGTTAAAGGACATTTCCGCAACAAGGAATGTACCGTACGAGCGGGTGCTTGAGGACGTCATCTTTCCGCTCGTTCCCCAAAAACGGCTGCTGTCAGTGAAGGAAATTGCTGATTACGCCGTATTTTTGGCCAGCGACAAAGCAAAAGGGGTCACAGGTCAGGCCGTAGTCATGGATGGCGGGTATACCGCTCAATAGTTCTTATACTTTTTAAAAAAACAGCCGCTCTGAACGGCTGTTTTTTTATGCCTGAAAACCTTGTTCACTCAATAGGCCGATTTACTGCGTCAATCGGTATCCGGGCAGGGTCATTCGCATGTTCTGCGGCGTATTTCGTCCTTGCGGATTTTCCCCATCCAGATCCATTTCTGCGCCGCATTTATAATTAAGCGCAATCAGTTTACAATCCTTCACAGATATACAAATGAATTTTTACAATAAACAGAAAATATGTAATTTCTGACACAATAATGCCAATAGCCCTAAAACATATGAAACATGAAGAGCGCGTCCGAAGTGAAGAAGAGCCGGTAACAGGCTCCACCCCGGCTTTCATCATCTCTCTTTAAGACTGATTTTCGGCGAAACCCCCATGTTTTATTTTATGAATAAATATATCTAATTCGTTTGTGAAAACGAACAATAACTCCTCCGAAAGTATTCTATACACATTTGTTATAATCATGCTAGGATGTTAGATAAAGGGATATTTTGTAGGATATTGTATCCCCTGTTCAATATGATCGGAGGAATCTCATGAACAATCTTGCCTTTTTATTTCCTGGACAAGGGTCTCAATTTGTAGGAATGGGCAAACAATTTTGGAATGATTTTGTGCTCGCAAAGAGATTGTTTGAAGAAGCGAGCGATGCGATCTCCTTGGATGTAAAAAAACTGTGTTTTAACGGAGATATGAATGAATTGACAAAGACAATGAACGCGCAGCCCGCTATTTTAACGGTCAGTGTGATTGCTTTTCAAGTGTATATGCAGGAAATAGGGGTGGAGCCCCGCTTCCTGGCAGGCCATAGCTTAGGCGAATATTCAGCGCTTGTCTGTGCCGGCGCCCTTTCTTTTCAGGATGCCGTTACACTTGTAAGGGAGCGGGGAATTCTTATGCAAAATGCGGATCCCCAGCAGCAGGGGACGATGGCCGCCGTGACACAGCTCTCTCTCCAAACGTTGCAGGAAATATGTTCGAAAGTATCGACGGAAGACTTTCCGGCAGGTGTAGCCTGCATGAATTCAGAACAGCAGCATGTGATTTCCGGACACCGGCAAGCTGTGGAACGTGTCATCAAGATGGCGGAGGAAAAGGGTGCGGCATACACTTATTTGAATGTCAGTGCGCCTTTTCACAGTTCGATGATACGATCAGCCTCCGAACAATTCCAGACTGTTTTACACCGGTATTCCTTCCGGGATGCCGCATGGCCGATCATTTCAAATGTCACCGCGCGCCCTTACAGCAGCGGAAATTCGATCAGCGAACATCTCAAGCAGCACATAACGATGCCGGTAAGATGGACGGAATCGATGCATTACTTGCTTTTACACGGAGTCACAGAAGTCATCGAAATGGGTCCGAACAATGTCTTAGCCGGTCTGCTGAGAAAAACAACGAATCACATTGTACCTTATCCCTTAGGACAGACATCTGATGTTCACTTGCTTTCCAATCCAGCGGAAAGAAAGAAACATATTGTCCGTTTACGCAAAAAACAACTGAATAAATTGATGATTCAATCCGTCATTGCGCGAAATTACAACAAGGATTCAGCGGCTTATTCCAATATGACGATGCCATTATTTACGCAAATCCAAGAGCTGAAAGAGAGAATGGAAAGACATGAAAATGAGCTCTCAGAACAAGAGCTCGAACATTCGATCCATTTATGCAAATTAATTTTCGAGGCTAAACAGCTTCCGGATTGGGAAGAATTGCGGATTTTAAAATAAAGCGCCCAGGAGGGAACCTATGTATACCAGTCAATTCCAAACCTTAGTAGATGTCATTCGGGAAAGAAGCAATATCTCTGATCGCGGGATCCGTTTTATCGAATCCGATAAAAACGAGACGGTTGTCTCTTATCGCCAATTGTTTGAAGAGGCGCAAGGGTATCTTGGCTATTTACAGCATCTCGGCATTAAGCCGAAGCAGGAAATTGTATTTCAAATCCAAGAAAACAAATCATTTGTCGTTGCTTTTTGGGCTTGTATATTAGGAGGAATGATCCCGGTTCCGGTCAGTATCGGAGAAGATGATGACCATAAACTGAAGGTCTGGCGCATTTGGAATATATTAAATCATCCGTTTCTGATTGCCTCTGAAAAAGTATTGGACAAAATAAAGAAATACGCTGCAGAACACGATTTACAGAATTTCCATCATCAATTAAACGAAAAATCTGACGTCATTCAAGATCAAACCTACGATTACCCCGCTTCATTTTATGAACCTGATGCGGATGAACTCGCCTTTATCCAATTTTCTTCAGGATCGACAGGAGATCCAAAAGGAGTCATGTTAACGCATCACAACTTAATACATAACACGTGTGCCATTGGCACTGCCCTACACGTTCATTCGAAAGACTCTTTCTTATCATGGATGCCCTTAACGCATGATATGGGGCTCATCGCCTGCCACCTTGTTCCCTTCATAACCGGAATCAATCAAAATCTGATGCCTACAGAGTTATTTATTCGCAGACCTATTCTTTGGATGAAAAAAGCTCATGAACATAAAGCCAGTATTCTATCATCTCCTAATTTCGGGTACAACTACTTCCTTAAATTTCTGAAAAACGAACCAGACTGGGATTTATCCCACATCAAGGTCATCGCAAACGGTGCAGAACCGATATTGCCGGAGCTGTGTGACGAATTTTTGAAAAGATGCGCAGCATTCAATCTGAAAAGATCCGCCATTTTGAATGTTTACGGTTTAGCGGAAGCGTCGGTCGGCGCAGCATTCTCTAAATTAGGTGAAGAATTCGTTCCCGTTTATTTGCATCGTGACTATTTAAATCTTGGTGAAAGAGCTGTAAAAGTCAGCAAAGAGGACCAAAATTGCGCTTCATTCGTCGAGGTGGGACAACCTATTGACTATTGTCAGCTTCGGATCTCCGATGAAACAAATGAAAGAGTAGAAGACGGAATCATCGGCCATATCCAGATCAAAGGAGACAATGTGACGCAAGGGTATTATAACAACCCAGAGAGTACGGAAAAAGCGCTGACTTCTGACGGCTGGGTAAAAACGGGAGACCTCGGATTCATTAGTGAAAGTGGTAACTTAGTCGTAACCGGAAGAGAAAAGGACATTATTTTCGTGAACGGAAAAAATATCTACCCGCACGATATTGAACGGGTCGCGATTGAAATGGAAGAGGTTGACTTAGGAAGGGTTGCCGCCTGCGGTGTATATGATCAAAAGACGCAAAGCGGAGAAATTGTGCTCTTTGTTGTTTACAAAAAATCACCTGAAAAATTCGCACCGCTTGTCAAAGAGATAAAAAAACATTTGTACAAGCGGGGCGGCTGGAGCATAAAAGAAGTCCTTCCGATCCGAAAACTCCCTAAAACAACCAGCGGAAAGGTTAAACGCTACGAACTTGCCAGACAGTATGAGGCAGGGAATTTTTCAACAGAGTCTGCCGCCATCAATGAATGTTTGGAGAGCAGTCCGGAAACATCCGGACAGACACCCATTCATGAGATAGAAACGGAATTGCTGTCTATCTTTTCCGATGTGCTCAACGGGAAAAAGGTTCACCTCGCTGACAGTTATTTTGATATGGGAGCAAATTCATTACAGTTATCGCAGATTGCCGAGCGCATAGAACAGAAATTCGGACGCGAGCTTGCCGTTTCAGATCTCTTTACGTATCCTTCTATTACTGATTTAGCGGCATATCTGTCTGAAAGCCGGGCTGAAATCAAGCAGGACGCGGCCGCGAAACCAAGCCATGTGACACCGAAAGATATCGCCATTATCGGGATGTCGCTCAATGTCCCGGGAGCGTCAACGAAAAGTGATTTTTGGAATCTGCTTGAAAAAGGTGAGCACAGCATTCGAGAATACCCCGAATCCCGGCTGAAAGATGCGGCGGATTATTTAAAGTCCATCCAAAGCGTGTTCAATGAGAGTCAGTTTGTGAAGGGCGGCTATTTAGATGAAATCGACCGCTTTGATTACTCGTTCTTCGGTTTAGCTCCTAAAACGGCTCAGTTTATGGACCCTAACCAAAGACTGTTTTTGCAGTCTGCATGGCATGCGATTGAAGATGCGGGCTATGCCGGCGGCAGCATGAACGGGAGCCGTGTCGGGGTATATGCGGGGTACTCGAAGGTGGGCTACGATTATGAACGTCTCCTTTCTGCGAATTATCCGGAGGAACTTCATCAATATATCGTAGGCAATCTCCCTTCCGTGCTAGCCAGCCGAATCGCTTATTTCTTAAATTTAAAAGGGCCGGCGGTCACAGTGGATACGGCATGCTCCTCATCGCTTGCCGCCGTTCATATGGCATGCAAATCTTTAATATCCGGCGATTGTGAAATGGCTCTTGCCGGCGGTATCCGGACATCGCTCTTGCCGATCTGTATCGGGCTTGATATGGAATCTTCGGACGGGTACACGAAAACGTTCAGCAAAGATTCAGACGGCACGGGCACAGGTGAAGGCGCGGCCGCAGTCTTGCTAAAACCTTTGCAGGATGCTGTTCGCGACGGAGACCATATTTACGGCGTAATCAAGGGAAGCGCGCTGAATCAAGACGGAACAACCGCCGGGATTACAGCACCGAATCCGGCAGCTCAGACTGAAGTCATTGAGACGGCTTGGAAAGACGCGGGCATTGCTCCTGAAACACTGTCTTTCATTGAAGCGCATGGCACCGGAACGAAGCTCGGCGATCCGGTTGAATTTAACGGGCTTTGTAAAGCGTTTGAAAAGTATACGGCAAAAAAACAATTTTGTGCGATTGGTTCTGTTAAATCGAACATCGGTCATTTGTTTGAAGCGGCAGGCATCGTCGGGCTGATCAAATCTGTCCTCATGCTGAATCACAAGAAAAATCCGCCGTTAGCGCACTTTAATGAACCTAATCCGCTCATTCATTTTCACTCTTCACCATTTTACGTAAACCAGGAAGCTGCAGCGTTCACATCCGGTGATGAGCCGCTGCGAGGCGGAGTCAGCTCATTCGGTTTTAGCGGAACGAACGCTCATGTGGTACTGGAAGAATATATTTCTCAAAGTGAGTATGCACCCGAGGATGAACATGGGCCGCACCTGTTTGTTTTATCCGCTCATACTGAAAAATCACTCTATGAACTCGCACAGCAGTACCGGCAATATGTATCGGATGACAGCCAAGCTTCATTAAAGTCCATTTGCTATACAGCAAGTACGGGCAGGGCTCATTTGGATCATGGCATTGCCATGATTGTATCCGGTAAACAAGAACTATCGGATAAGCTGACCCGCCTGATTCAGGGAGACAGAAACCTTCCCGGTGTATACATCGGTTACAAGAATATGAAGGAAATGCTGCCTGCTCATAAAGAAGAGCTGAATCAACAAGCAGCCGCTCTGATTAAGCAGCGTTTACGTACGCAAGATGAACGGATTACATGGCTGCATCGCGCAGCCGAATTATTTGTGCAAGGAGCCGTTATCGATTGGCGCGCGCTTTATTCCGGTGAAACTGTACAAAAGACGCCATTGCCCCTGTATCCGTTTGAACGGAGCCGATGCTGGGCTGAAGCTGACCAATTGCGCTTAAACGAGGGCGAAAAGAAAGGAGGAGCAGCATTGAATATCAATCAATCGAAAGCGCACATTGAATCCTTCCTGAAAACTGTAATCAGCAACGCTTCAGGGATCAGAGCGGAGGAACTCGATCTGAATGCTCATTTTATCGGGCTCGGAATGGATTCTATCATGCTGTCACAGGTCAAAAAAGCCATCGCGGACGAATTTGGGGCAGATATCCCGATGGATCGTTTTTTTGATACGTTGACCAACCTTCAAAATGTCATAGATTACTTGGCTGATACCGTTCCATCGTCCTTTGCATCCGCTCCGCCTCAAGAGAATGTTCCGGCGCAGGAAAAACAGGTCATTTTAGAAGCGCAGCCTGAATCGGATCGCAGAGATGGTCATCAAGAGCATACGCTCGAAAAAATAATCGCTTCTCAGAATCAATTAATTCAGGATACCTTGCAAGCTCAATTAAATAGCTTTAATTTGTTGAGAAACAGCGGACATCATTCTGATGAGAAAGAATACGCTAAAGCGCAAGAGAAATCAATTCCTTCTGTCAAGCAGGGGCCTCCGACCGTCACTGCAGAAAAGAAAGCGGCTCAAGAAGCGAAACCCTATGTTCCTTTCCAGCCTCAGAACCTGAATGATCAAGGACACTATACCGCACGGCAAAAACAATACTTAGAAGATTTCATCAAGAAATACGCCGATAAAACGAAAGGTTCCAAACAATATACGGACAACACCCGATTTGCTCATGCAAACAACCGCAATTTGTCCAGCTTCCGTTCGTATTGGAAGGAAATCGTATACCCGATTATCGCCGAACGTTCTGACGGTTCTAAAATGTGGGATATTGACGGAAATGAATATATCGATATCACCATGGGATTCGGGGTTAACCTGTTCGGGCATCATCCTTCCTTTATTACACAGGTTATCGATGATTCAACCCGTTCATCATTGCCTCCGCTCGGCCCGATGTCAGATGTCGCCGGTGAAGTTGCCGACCGGATCCGCACATGTACCGGAGTGGAAAGGGTCGCTTTCTATAATTCCGGAACAGAGGCCGTCATGGTTGCCCTGCGTTTGGCGCGGGCGGCAACAGGAAGAAAGAAAGTCGTGGCGTTCTCGGGATCTTATCACGGCACGTTTGACGGCGTATTAGGGGTAGCCGGCACAAAAGGCGGGGCTGCGTCTGCGAATCCGCTGGCTCCGGGCATACCGCAGAGCTTTATGGATGATTTGATTATTTTACATTACAACAATCCCGATTCGCTGGACGTGATCCGCAGTCTTGGTGATGAATTGGCAGCCGTACTGGTAGAACCGGTACAAAGCCGCAGACCGGATTTGCAGCCGCGGGCATTTTTGAAAGAATTGCGGGCGATCACGCAGCAATCCGGAACAGCTCTGATTATGGATGAAATTATTACCGGATTTCGGATCGGTCTCGGCGGCGCACAGGAATGGTTCGGCATTCAGGCTGATTTAGTGACCTACGGAAAAATCATCGGCGGCGGACAGCCGTTAGGGGTAGTTGCCGGAAAAGCTGAGTTCATGAATGCGATCGACGGGGGTACCTGGCAGTATGGGGACGATTCCTACCCGCAAGACGAGGCGAAACGCACGTTTGTGGCCGGCACCTTCAATACTCACCCGCTTACCATGAGGATGTCATTAGCCGTCCTTCGCCATTTACAAACCGAAGGAGAACATCTGTATGAGCAACTTAATCAAAAAACAGCCTACCTGGTCGATGAGCTGAATCGCTGCTTCGAACAAGCGCAAGTGCCTATCCGCATGGTTCGATTCGGTTCTTTATTCCGGTTTGTCTCATCGCTTGATAATGACTTGTTCTTTTACCATCTCAACTATAAAGGGGTCTATGTATGGGAGGGACGCAACTGCTTCTTGTCTTCGGCGCATACCGCGGATGATATCGAAAATATTATTCAAGCGGTGAAAGACACGGTGGAGGATCTTCGCCGAGGCGGATTTATTCCGGAAGGCCCGGATTCCCCTGATGGCGGAGGCCGTAAAAAGTCCGGGACGCGCGAGCTTTCACCTGAACAAAAGCAGTTGGTTATGGCATCCCATTACGGGAATGAAGCTTCCGCCGCTTTAAACCAGTCCATTATGCTGAAAGTGAAGGGCGAACTGCAGCATACACCATTAAAACAAGCCGTCCGGCATATCGTTGACCGTCATGAAGCTTTACGTACGGTGATTCATCCCGATGACGAGGTGCAGCAAGTGCAGGAACGGATGAATATAGATATACCTGTCATTGATTTTACCGGTCTCCCGCATGAACATCGGGAGCCGGAAATCCAAAAATGGCTGACAGAAGATGCCAAGCGGCCGTTTCATTTCCATGAACAAAAGCCTTTGTTTAGAATCCATGTGCTTACATCGGCTCACAATGAACATCTGATTGTGCTCACGTTCCATCACATCATTGCCGATGGATGGTCAATCGCCGTTTTTGTTCAAGAACTGGAGAGCAACTACGCGGCAATCGTACAAGGAAAACCGATTTCACCGAAAGAGGCAGATGTTTCGTTTCGCCAATACTTAGACTGGCAGCAGGCACAGATTGACAGCGGCCAGTATGAAGAAGGGGTCCGTTATTGGCGGCGTCATTTCTCTGAACCGATACAGCAGCCAATTCTGCCGAGCACAGCTTCTGTCCGTTATCCGAACGGGTATGAGGGAGACCGGTGTACCGTCAGGCTTGGACGGCCATTGAGCGAGGCTTTAAGGTCATTAAGCATTCAGATGAAAAATAGCGTATTTGTGACGATGCTGGGTGCATTTCATCTTTTTCTGCACCGGCTTACCAAACAGTCAGGCCTTGTGATCGGGGTCCCCGCAGCAGGTCAATCGCATATGAAACAGCATGATCTGATTGGAAATTGCGTCAATATGATTCCGGTGAAGAACACGTCTTCTTCAGAAAGCACTTTATCCGGTTATCTTGGCAGTATGAAAGAAAGCGTGAATCTTGCAATGCGGCACCAAGCCGTCCCGATGACACTGGTGGCCAGAGAGCTTCCGCACGATCAAGTGCCGGATATGCGTATTATCTTTAATTTAGACAGGCCTTTTCGAAAGCTGCATTTCGGAAAGGCGGACGCGGAGCCCGTTGCATACCCGGTAAAATGCACCCTGTACGATTTATTTCTTAACATAACTGACGCGCATCAAGAATATGTTCTTGATTTCGACTTTAATACGAACGTCATCAGTCCGGAAATCATGAAAAAGTGGGGAGCGGGTTTTACAAAATTGCTGCAAAAAATGGTTGAGGGAGATTCAATCCCTCTTAACGCCATGATAATGTTTTCCGATGAAGAACAGCATGCTTTACAAGCACTTTACGCCGAACACCAGAAGCGGGTCTCTTCAATAGGAAGCAATACGGCAAATTTTACTGAATCCTATGAGGCGCCGGTAAATGAAACGGAGCGGCAGCTGGCGCGGATTTGGGAGGAACTTTTCGGCCTTGAACGGGTTGGCAGATCAGATCGCTTCCTGGCTCTGGGAGGAAACTCACTCCAGGCGACGCTTATGCTTTCCAAAGTTCAGAAGACATTTCAACAAAAGGTTTCCATCGGACAATTTTTCAATCACCAGACTGTTAAGGAATTAGCACGTTTCATTCAGAACGAAACGAAAGTCGTACACCTCCCAATGAAGGCTGCCGAGAAAAAAGCGTATTACCCGACATCGCCGGCACAGCAAAGAGTATATTTCCTGCACCAACTGGAACCGGATCAGCTGGCGCAAAATATGTTCGGCCACATATCAATAACAGGGAAGTACGATGAGCAAGCCCTGATCTCATCTCTTCAACAAGTGATGCAGCGGCACGAAGCGTTTCGCACGTATTTCGACATTATAGATGGCGATATCGTTCAGAAACTTGAAAACGAAGTTGATTTTAACGTTCATGTCCGGACAATGAGCCGGGACGAATTTGATGCCTATTCAGACCGGTTTGTAAAACCGTTCCGCCTGGATCAAGCTCCGTTAGTTCGTGCGGAGCTGATCAAGATTGAAAACGAGCAGGCCGAACTGCTCATCGATATGCATCATATCATTTCGGACGGTTATTCCGTCAACATCCTTACAAATGAATTGCTGGCTTTATATCATCAGAAACCATTACCGGACATTGAATTTGAATATAAAGATTTCGCAGAATGGCAAAACCAACGGCTGAATGACGATGCCATGAAGCGGCAGGAGACATATTGGCTGGAACAATTTCAAGACGAAATTCCCATCCTTGACCTTCCGACAGACGGTTCCAAAGCGGCAGAACGGTCTTCTGAGGGACAGCGTGTGACATGCTCCTTACAGCCGGATGTCATCCGTTCGCTTCAAGACTTGGCGCAAAAGGCGGAAACGACTCTCTATACAGTGCTTCTGGCCGCCTATAATGTGCTGCTTCATAAATATACGGGACAAGAAGACATTGTCGTAGGCACGCCTGCTTCAGGAAGAAATCATCCGGATATCGAAAAAATCATCGGTATTTTCATACAAACCATCGGAATCCGGACGAAGCCGCACGCCAATAGAACGTTTACGGATTATCTGGAAGAAGTAAAGCGGCAGACGCTTGACGCTTTCGAAAACCAAGACTATCCATTCGACCGGCTTGTGGAGAAATTAAATGTGCAGCGGGAAACAACCGGAAAGTCTCTGTTTAACACGATGTTTGTGTTTCAAAACATTGAATTTCATGAAATCCGGCACAATGAATGTACATTTAAAGTGAAAGAACGAAATCCAGGGGTCTCTTTATATGATTTGATGCTCACGATCGAAGATGCCGGTCAACAGATAGAGATGCATTTTGATTATAAACCGGGACGATTCACAAAAGACACCATTGAACAGATCACCAGACACTATACCGCCATTTTAAACAGCCTTGTTGAGCAGCCGGAGGTGACATTGTCTTCCGTTCCTATGCTGTCTGAAACCGAACGACATCAACTGCTGACGGAGTGTAATGGCACAAAGACGCCGTATCCGCATAAGGAAACGGTATATCGGTGGTTTGAAATGCAGGCGGAACAGAGTCCCGATCATGAAGCCGTTATTTTTGGCAATGAGCGGTATACGTACAGACAGCTCAATGAACGGGCGAACCGATTGGCGCGGACGTTACGGACAAAAGGCGTACAAGCGGATCAATTCGTTGCCATCATCTGCCCGCATCGGATCGAGCTGATTGTCGGAATTTTGGCTGTTCTGAAAGCCGGCGGCGCATACGTGCCCATTGATCCTGAATATCCGGAAGATCGGATCCAATATATGCTGAGAGATTCAAGGGCGGAGGTTGTGTTGACACAGCGCAGCCTGCTGGATCAATTACCGTATGATGGTGACGTTGTGCTTTTGGATGAGGAAAACTCATACCATGAGGATCACTCGAATCTTGAATCGGACAGCGATGTGCATGATTTGGCCTATATGATATATACGTCAGGTTCGACGGGAAATCCAAAAGGTGTACTCATTGAGCATCAGGGGCTGGCTGATTATATTTGGTGGGCGAAAGAGGTTTATGTAAGAGGTGAGAAAACCAACTTTCCATTATACTCTTCCATCTCTTTCGATCTGACTGTGACCTCGATATTTACACCGCTGGTTACGGGAAATACCATCATTGTCTTTGACAGCGAAAACAAAAGCGCTGTGCTTTCTGAGATTATGCGGGACTCAAGAATAGACATGATCAAATTGACCCCGGCACATCTGCACGTCATTAAGGAGATGAATATCGCTGGCGGCACCGCAATACGGAAAATGATTGTCGGCGGAGAAAATTTAAGCACCCGTCTGGCCAAAAGTGTCAGCGAGCAGTTTAAAGGCCGGCTGGACATTTTCAATGAATACGGACCGACGGAAGCTGTCGTCGGATGTATGATTTATCACTTCGACGCAGAACGGGACAAGCGGGAATTTGTACCGATCGGCACTCCGGCTGCCAACACGGATATTTATGTGGCCGATGCAAGCAGAAACCTGGTTCCCATCGGGGTAATCGGCGAAATATATATCAGCGGACCGGGTGTTGCCAGAGGGTATTGGAACCGCCCGGATTTAACGGCAGAGAAATTTGTTGAAAACCCGTATGTCCCGGGAGCGAAGATGTACAAATCAGGGGATTTGGCTAAGCGATTGAAGGACGGAAATCTCGTATATATTGGGCGCGTTGATGAACAAGTCAAAATCAGGGGACACCGAATCGAGCTTGGTGAAATTGAAGCAGCGATGCATAATGCGGAAGCGGTGCAAAAAGCCGCGGTTACAGTGAAAGAAGAAAAAGACGGCTTAAAACAATTATGCGCGTATTACGTAAGCGACAAGCCTATAGCGGCTGCGCAGCTTAGGGAACAATTGTCATCGAAGCTTCCGGACTACATGGTTCCGTCCTATTTTGTCCATCTGGAGCATATGCCGTTAACGTCCAACGGGAAAATAAACCGTAAGGCACTGCCTGCACCAGAATCGAGTCTGCAGCAGACAGCTGAATATGTTCCGCCGGGTAATGAGACGGAGTCCAAACTGACAGATTTATGGAAGGAAGTGCTCGGAATAAGCCATGCGGGGATCAAACATAATTTCTTTGATCTCGGAGGCAACTCCATCCGAGCGGCTGCCTTAGCCGCCAGAATTCACAAAGAGCTGGATGTGAATCTGTCTCTCAAAGACATATTCAAGTTTCCTACCATTGAACAATTGGCTGACAAGGCGTTACACATGGACAAAAATCGATATGTACCGATTCCGGCTGCAAAGGAAATGCCATATTATCCGGTTTCTTCAGCTCAGAGGCGGATGTATTTGTTAAGTCACACAGAAGGCGGCGAGCTGACTTACAATATGACGGGTGCCATGAATGTGGAAGGGACGATCGATCCCGAACGGTTAAACGCCGCTTTCCGAAAATTAATCGCGCGTCATGAAGCGTTGCGGACCAGCTTTGATTTATATGAAGGCGAGCCGGCACAGCGTATTCATCAGAACGTCGACTTTACGATAGAACGGATTCAAGCAAGCGAAGAAGAAGCGGAAGACCGTGTGCTTGATTTCATCAAAGCGTTTGACTTAGCCAAACCGCCGCTGATGCGGGCCGGACTGATTGAAATTGAACCTGCGCGGCACGTGCTTGTGGTTGATATGCATCATATCATTTCTGACGGCGTGTCCGTCAATATTCTGATGAAAGATTTAAGCCGAATCTACGAGGGGAACGAACCGGGCCCGCTCTCTATTCAATATAAAGACTTTGCAGTTTGGCAGCAATCGGACCTTCAGAAACGGAACATCAAGAGCCAGGAAGCGTATTGGCTGGATCAGTTTCACGGTGATATTCCTGTACTAGATATGCCTGCGGATTATGAGCGACCTGCCATACGCGATTACGAAGGCGAATCATTTGAATTTCTTATACCCGAACACTTGAAACAGCGTTTAAGCCAAATGGAAGAAGACACAGGAGCAACACTGTATATGATTTTATTGGCAGCCTATACGATTCTTTTATCCAAATACAGCGGACAAGAAGATATTATCTTAGGAACGCCATCTGCCGGGCGGACTCATCTGGATGTAGAGCCGGTCGTGGGAATGTTCGTCAATACGTTAGTCATTCGCAATCACCCGGCGGGCCGTAAAACATTTGATGCCTACTTAAATGAAGTAAAAGAAAACATGCTGAACGCCTATAAAAATCAAGACTATCCGTTTGAAGAATTAATTCAGCATCTGCATCTTCCAAAAGACTCAAGCCGCAATCCTTTATTCGATACGATGTTTGTGCTGCAAAATCTTGATCATGCTGAATTGACTTTCGATTCCCTTCAACTCAAGCCGTATCCATTTCATCATCCGGTTGCCAAATTCGATTTGACCTTGTCGATTCAGGCGGACCGCGACAACTATTACGGACTGTTTGAATATTCGAAAAAACTGTTTAAGAAAAGCAGAATCGAGGTTTTATCAAACGACTACTTACACATCCTATCGGCGATTTTGGAACAGCCAAGCATTCTAATCGAACATATCGGATTGAGCGGCAGCAATGAGGAAGAAGAGAACGCGCTTGATTCTATTCAATTGAACTTTTAGGGAAAAGCATTATTTCTTTAAAATATATAAAATGAGGTGCTCCAATGTCGGTATTTAAAACTCAAGAAACGTACTGGGAAAACCTGTTTGATGAAGAAGACGGTCTAAGCGCATTCCCTTACTTTAAAGCAGCGGATAAAGCGTCGTTGGTCCGTACCGGCTACCAGGAAAAATGCATCTGCCGTTCCTTATCTCCGGAAGTATCTCAAAGAATCATGACAATGGCGAATCATTCCGATATGGCGGCCTATCTGATTTTATTGGCGGGTATTGAGTGCTTGTTATATAAATATACGGATCGAACGAGCCTGATTCTTGGCATTCCAACGGTATCGAAGCAAAAAGCCGGCCAGTCAGCCGTTAACAACATTGTCCTCTTAAAAAATACGCTTTCAAACGAGAGCACATTTAAAACCGTATTCGGGCAGCTGAAAGAAGCCGTTAATGATTCTCTGAAAAATCAAAACCTGCCGTTTAGAAAAATGGCCCGGCATCTGAGCGTGCAATACAATGACGAGCATATGCCTTTGATTCATACCGTCGTTTCGCTTAACGAAATTCATTCCTTGCAATGTAAAGAAGATACTGCAACCGATACGCTGTTTCACTTTAATTTGGAGAACAACGGGATTCATTTGAAGCTTTTTTATAACGGCAATCTGTACGATGAGCGCTATATCAATCAAATTGTATCCCATTTGGATCAGCTGCTGTCTGTGATCCTGTTTCAGCCTCAAGCCGCGATCCATACGGCAGAGATCTTACCGGAAGCGGAAAAACAGAAGCTATTGTTTGATTTTAACGACACCGTCAGAGATTTCTCCGGGAGCAGAACAGTCTATCAATTATTTGAAGAGCAGGCAGAAAGAACGCCTGAGCATGCGGCCGTCAAGTTTAAAAACGACCATTTGACGTACAGGGAACTGAATGAGAAGGCGAGCCGTTTGGCAAGAACATTGCGTAATTGCGGGGTTCAACCCGATACGTTAGTCGCCATTCTCGCTGATCGTTCATTAGAGATGATCGTATCCATTATAGCTGTTTGGAAGGCAGGGGGCGCTTATGTGCCCCTGGATCCTGAATATCCAAAAGAGCGGCTTCAATATTTGCTTCATGATGCGGATGCAGACGTTCTCCTTGTTCAGCATCATTTAAAAAACAGCCTCGCCTTTGACGGCCCGGTGATTGATTTGAATGATGAAGCATCATACCATGCCGATTGCTCATTGTTATCACCAGTAGCGGAACACAGCCATTTAGCCTATGTCATTTATACGTCGGGTACAACAGGAAAGCCGAAAGGGGTCATGGTTGAACACGGCGGCATTGTGAACTCGCTTCAGTGGAAGAAGTCGTTTTTCAAGCATTCTCCGGCGGATCGCGTGCTTGTCTTGTACCCGTATGTTTTTGATGCGTTCATTTTAAATTTCTTCGGCCCGCTCATCTCAGGAGCAACTTTGCACCTTTTGCCTAATAAAGAGAATAAAGAAACTTTCGCCATTCAAAATGCCATAAAACAAGAAAAAATTACCCATTTCTCAACTTCTCCCCGTCTTCTGAAAACGATGATCGAACAGATGAACAGAGAGGACTTCATCCATGTTCAGCATGTTGTTGTAGGCGGTGAGCAGCTGGAAACAGATACAGTTGAGAAGCTGCATTCTCTGCAGCCTCGCATTCGGATCAATAATGAATACGGACCGACAGAAAACAGCGTGGTATCTTCATTTCACCCTGTTCAGTCCGCTGATGAACAGATCACAATCGGCAGCCCGGTGGCCAACCATCAAGCTTATATTTTAGGAGCGCACCATCAAATCCAGCCGATCGGCGTACCGGGAGAGCTGTATGTCGGAGGAGCGGGAGTGGCCCGCGGCTACCTCAATCGGCCTGAATTGACGGAGGAAAAATTTGTGGAGCATCTGCATGTCCCTAGTCAAAAGATGTATAAAACGGGGGATCTCGCAAGATGGCTGCCGGATGGAAGAATCGAATATTTAGGGCGGATTGATCATCAAGTGAAAATTCGCGGCTACCGGATTGAGATCGGCGAGGTAGAGGCAGCCATGTTCAATCTGGAAAACGTTCGTGAAGCCGCAGTCGTCGCGCGGGAAGACGCAGACGGGGCCAAACAATTGTATGCCTATTATGTCGGCGAGCCTTCTTTGACCGCTGCGCAGTTCAGAGAAGAATTATCCCGGGAACTGCCGAATTATATGATTCCCTCCCGCTTTATCCCATTGGAACGCATTCCGCTCACTTCCAATGGGAAGATTGATCTGAAAGCTTTGCCTGCTGCTGACGAAAATACGCGGGCGGAAAACGAATACATAGCCCCGCGGAACACAATAGAAGAACTGCTGGCGTCTATCTGGCAAGAAGTATTAGGGGCAGAACGTATAGGAATTTTGGATAATTTCTTTGATTTTGGCGGAGATTCGATTAAATCAATTCAGGTGTCATCCAGATTGTATCAAGCCGGATACAAGGTTGATATGAAGCATTTGTTTAAACACCCCTCGATTGCTGAACTCAGTCAGTTTGTAGCACCGGTCAGCAGGGTGGCTGATCAAGGAGAAGTGAATGGCGGAACCAAGCTGACCCCGATACAGCATTGGTTTTTTGAGCAAAAAATGCCGCATGCACACCATTACAATCAGGCCGTCATGTTATATTCGGCGGAAGGCTTTAAAGAGGGCCCGCTTCGCCGGACGATGGAACGGATCGCGTCGCATCACGATGCCTTGAGGATGATTTTTGAAAAAACGCCGGATGGATACGCTCCGCGAATTGCAGGAACAGATGAAAGTGAACTATACCATCTGGAAGTGATGAATTATAAAGGGGAAACCGATCCGGCTCAAGCGATTGCCGATAAAGCGAATGAGATTCAAAGCAGCATGGTATTAGACAAAGGGCCATTGATGAAGCTCGGTTTGTTCCAATGTCCGGACGGAGATCATTTGCTGATTGCAATTCATCATTTGCTGATTGACGGTGTATCCTGGCGTATTTTGCTCGAAGATTTTGCAAGCGGTTATGAGCAGGCAGAACGCGGACAAACGATCCAGCTCCCGCAAAAAACAGACTCGTTTCCATTCTGGGCCGATCAATTGTCCAAATATGCGGCGGAAACCGATATGGAAGAGGAGATTGCGTATTGGACTGAGCTTTCAAGTATAAAGCCTCAGCCATTGCCTAAGGACACTATCAGCGAAGGATCGTTATTAAGAGACAGCGAAGAAGTGACGATTCAATGGACAAAAGAGGAAACGGAGCAATTATTAAAACAAGCGAACCGCGCCTACAACACGGATATCAACGATCTGCTGCTGACTTCGTTAGGGCTGGCTGTTCACAAGTGGACAGGCACGGAAGAGATTGTCGTGAATTTGGAAGGCCACGGGAGAGAACCGATTATTCCGGATGCTGACATTTCCCGCACGATAGGATGGTTCACAAGCCAGTACCCTGTCGTCCTGAGGATGGAAGCCGGAAAAAACCTGTCGCAGCGGATCAAGATCGTAAAAGAAGGGCTGCGCCGTATCCCTGACAAAGGAATGAATTACAGCATCATCAAATATATATCCGGGCACTCGGAAGCCGACAGCCTGCAGCTGAATCCGGAGATATCGTTTAATTATTTGGGACAATTTGACCAAGACCTGAAGCATCAGGCTTTGCGCATCTCGCCTTTTTCCACAGGGTTGTCAATGAACGAAAACCAAGAGAGAACGGCCGTGCTTGATTTGAACGGAATGATTGCCGAAGGGACATTATCACTGACACTGAGCTACAGCAGCAAACAATACGAAAGATCTACTATGGCGCAATTTGCCCGGGGGTTGAAAGAAAGTCTGCAAGAAGTCATTGCGCATTGCGTAAGCCGGCAGCAGACTTCTCTCACACCAAGTGACATCCTGTTAAAAGACATCTCAATCGACGAACTGGAACAGCTTTTGGAGCAGACGCGTGAATTAGGCGAAGCGGAAAATATTTATCCATTAACGCCGATGCAGAAGGGCATGCTGTTTCACAGCTTATTTGATCCGAATTCTGGTGCTTATTTTCAGCAAACGATGTTTGATCTGCATGGAGATCTGGAAATTGATTCATTTTCAAAAAGCTTGGACGGCTTATCGCAAAAATATGATATTTTCCGCACGAATTTTTACAGAGGCTGGAAGGATCAGCCGCTCCAAATCATATTCAAAACGAAAAAAATCGGTTTTCAATTCAATGACTTACGAGAGATGAAGGAATCTCAAAAAGAAGCAATGATTCAGCAGTATGCCAGAGAAGATAAGATGCGGGGGTTCGACTTAGAAAAAGGCGCGTTAATGCGGTTATTCATCCTTCGTACGGATGAAAAGACATACCGTTTTATCTGGAGTTTCCACCATATTTTGATGGACGGCTGGTGTCTGCCGCTGATTACAAAAGAAATTTTCGAGAATTACTTTGCTTTGCTTCAGCAAAAGCAGCCTGAACAATCGTCAATTACTCCGTACAGTCAATATATTGAATGGCTCGGCCGGCAAGATGCGAAAGAGGCCACGGCTTATTGGGATCAGTACTTGGAGGGATATGAGGAGCAAACCGGCCTTCCTAAGGATCACCATGCAGCGGAAGACGGACGATACGTTCCTGAAAAAGTGACGTGTGACATAAGCTCTGATCTCACTTCGAAAATGAAGCGGACGGCAGGCAAGCATCATGTCACGCTGAACACGCTGCTGCAGACGGCATGGGCGGTTTTGCTGCAGAAATATAACCGCAGCCGGGACGTTGTGTTTGGAAGTGTTGTATCCGGAAGACCTGCTGGAATTCCAAACGTGGAAACCATGATCGGCTTATTCATTAACACCATCCCCGTCCGGTTCCGGTGTGAAGCCGGGACAACGTTTGCCGAGCTTATGAAAGAGGCGCAGGAAAGGGCTGTAGCGTCTCAACAATTTGAGACGCACCCGCTGTACGATATTCAAGCGCGTACAACGCAAAAGCAAGATTTAATTACACATTTAATGATATTCGAAAATTATCCGGTTGATCAGTATATGGAAAGTATAGGCCGCCAAAACGGAACATCCATCACGATTTCCAACGTACAAATGGAAGAACAGACCAACTACGATTTTAATTTGACCGTTATACCGGGCGACGAGATGAACATCTCTTTTGAATACAATGCAAATGTGTATGAGCGGGCAAGCATAGAGCGGGTTCGGGAACATTTCATGCAAATCCTGCATCAAGTCGTGACAGATGCGGATATCCGGGTGGATCAAGCGGAATTGTTAACGGAAGGCGAAAGAAGAACCCTTCTGCAGACGCTTAACGACACGGCCGCGCCGTTTCCGCAGACGCCGGTTCATCAATTATTTGAAGAGCAATCGCAGCGTACGCCCCATCAAGCAGCCGTCATTGATAAGGACAGGCAGCTCACGTACGGAGAGCTCAATAAGCGGGCCAACCGCCTGGCGCGAACGTTAAGAGCGAAAGGAGTGCAGGCGGATCAGCCTGTAGCCATCATCACAAGAAACAGCATCGAATCGGTGGTCGGAATCCTTGCCGTTTTAAAATCAGGCGGAGCCTATGTCCCTATAGATCCGGAATATCCGCAAGACCGCATCCGGTATATGCTGGATGACTCCCAAGCCGGAATCGTTTTAATGCAGCGGGACGTCAGGAAACAGCTTGCCTATGAAGGCGCCACGGTTTTACTTGATGATGAAAGTTCTTATCACCAAAATGGCTCTGACCTTGCTCCGATAAATGATGTGAGCCATTTGGCATATGTCATTTATACGTCAGGTTCCACAGGCCGGCCAAAAGGCGTACTAATCGAGCACGGAGGCTTGACCAATTATATTTGGTGGGCGAAAGAAGTTTATGTAAAAGGCGAGAAAGCCAACTTCCCATTGTATTCGTCAATTTCTTTTGACCTGACGGTGACTTCTATTTTCACGCCGCTTGTCACAGGCAATGCAATCATCGTCTATGACGGAGAGGATAAAACAGCTCTGCTTGAATCGATTGTGCGTGACCCGAGGGTGGATATCATTAAATTGACCCCGGCCCATTTGCAGGTTTTGAAAGAAATGAACATTGCCGATCAAACGGCTGTCCGAAGAATGATTGTGGGCGGGGAAAACTTAAGCACCCGGTTAGCCCGCAGCATTCATGAACAGTTCGAAGGCCGGATTGAAATATGCAATGAGTACGGACCGACGGAAACCGTTGTCGGCTGCATGATTTACCGTTATGATCCCGCAAAGGACAGGCGGGAATCAGTACCGATCGGAACCGCTGCGGCAAACACGAGCATTTACGTTCTTGATGAGAATATGAAACCCGCGCCGATCGGAGTGCCGGGAGAGATCTATATCAGCGGCGCCGGTGTGGCAAGAGGATATTTGAACCGTCCCGAATTAACGGCAGAGAAATTTGTCGATGACCCGTTTGAACCCGGAGCGAAGATGTATAAGACCGGAGATTTGGCGAAGTGGCTGGCGGACGGAAACATTGAATATGCGGGCAGAATAGATGAACAAGTGAAAATCAGAGGCTATCGTATCGAATTAGGCGAGATCGAGGCGGCACTGCTTCAAGAAGAAGTGATTAAGGAAGCTGTCGTTACAGCCAGAGAGGACGTCCACGGGTTTAAACAATTGTGTGCATATTACGTGAGCGGCGGGCAAACAACGGCAGCCCGGCTCCGGAAACAATTGTCTCAAACCCTTGCAAGTTATATGGTTCCGGCTTATTTTATTGAGCTTGATGAAATGCCTTTAACTTCTAACGGAAAAATAAACAGAAAAGGGCTGCCGGCTCCGAATTTCGAGCTGCAGGACAGAGCAGAGTATAAAGCTCCCCGAACAAAAGCGGAAGAAATATTAGTTTCTGCCTGGGAATCGGTATTAGGCGCTGAAAACGTCAGTATTCTTGATAATTTCTTTGACCTTGGCGGAGATTCCATTAAATCCATTCAAGTATCCTCCAGATTAAATCAGCAAGGATACAAAATGGAAATCAAAGACTTGTTTCAATATGCAACAATTGCAGAATTGAGTCCGCATATCAAGCAGAATCTGCGTATAGCCGATCAAGGTGAGGTCAAAGGAAAAGTCAGCCTGACTCCTATTCAGCATTGGTTTTTCGAACAAACAACAACAGATCAGCATTATTATAATCAAGCCGTCATGCTGCATGCGCCGGAAGGTTTTCAGGAAACGCAGCTTCGTCAAACCCTGCAAAAGCTTGCTGAACATCACGATGCGCTCCGCATGACGTTCCGGACTACGGAAAATGGCTGTGAGGCACAGAATGAAGAAATCGCCCAAAGCGGGCTGTACCACTTAGAAGTCCTGAATCTGAAAGAAGATTCCGATCCGGGGCGTACAATTGAAGCCAAAGCTGATGAGATACAAAGCAGTATGCGTTTAAGTGATGGGCCGTTAATGAAAGCCGGGTTGTTTCGATGCGCAAATGGAGATCATCTGCTCATTGCCATCCATCATTTGCTGATTGACGGAGTATCCTGGCGTATTTTACTCGAAGATTTTGCAAGCGGATATGAGCAGGCAGAACGCGGACAAACGATCCAGTTCCCGCAAAAAACAGACTCTTTCCAATTATGGGCTAAGAGACTGTCAGAATATGCGCAAAGTGAAACCATAAAACAAGAACAGGAATATTGGACAAAGATCGAACAAACCGAAGTCAAACCGCTGCCTAAAGATTTTCATGAAACCCATACAACTGCAAAAGACAGTGAAACAGCAGCTGTGGAATGGACGAAAGAGGAAACGGAGCTCTTATTAAAACAAGCGAATCGCGCTTATCACACGGAAATAAACGATTTGCTTTTAACTTCTCTGGGTCTTTCCATATCGCATTGGTCAGGACTGGAACAAATTCCGATTCATTTAGAGGGACACGGCCGAGAACAGATTATACAAGATATAGATATCTCCCGCACGGTCGGGTGGTTTACAAGTCTGTATCCGGTTGTGCTGCACGCGCAGCCGGGCAAAGAAATCTCTGATTATATCAAGACGACCAAAGAAGGATTGCGTCAAATTCCGCATAAAGGGATCGGATATGGAATAGCGAGGTACTTAAGCGGCGGAATGCCATCGAAACTCAATCCTGAGATCAGCTTTAACTACCTGGGACAGTTTGACCAAGATTTACAGCAGCATGGGGTTCAATTATCTTCTTATTCTTGCGGTTCAGACTCAAGCGGAAATCAAGAAAGACCGTATGTGTTGAATATAAACGGAATGATCACCGAGGGCCGGCTGAAGCTTACGATCAGCTACAGCAGCAAACAGTACGCAAAAGAAACGATCATGCGGTTATCGGAAACGATTCAAAGCCGCCTGCGTACAATCATTACGCATTGCGTTCATAAAGAACAATCGGAACTGACGCCAAGCGATATTTTGTTAAAGGGCATGTCCATTGACGAATTGGATCAGCTCCTCATTCAACTGCCGCATGCAGGTGAGGTTGAAAACGTGTATCCGCTCACTCCGATGCAGAAAGGAATGCTCTTTCACAGCCTGTTGGACGAGGCCTCAAGTTCTTATTTTGAACAAGCATCGTTCGATTTGCAGGGAGAGTTAAAGATTGATTGGTTTAAAGCAAGCCTTGAACGATTATTTGAAACATACGCCGTGCTCAGAACCCGTTTTTACAGCGGCTGGAACGATACTCCTTTACAAATTGTCTATAAAACGCAAACACCGCAAATTCATTTTGCAGATTTGCGTGATAGAGAGGAGCACCTGAGAGAGGATGCAATCGCAGCCTATCAAAGAGAAGACAAGGCAAAAGGATTTGACTTGGCTCGGGATCCGCTGATGCGCATAGCGATTTTCCGTATGGAAGACCGCAAATATCATTTGATTTGGAGCTTCCATCATATTGTGATGGATGGCTGGTGCCTGTCTCTTATCACGAAGGAAGTGTTTGATCATTATAGCGCCTTACAGGAAGGCAGGGAACCAGAACCGCTATCGGCAGTTCCTTACAGCGACTATATCGAGTGGCTTGACCGCCAAGATCAGGGAGCGGCAAAGCGGTACTGGAGCGGGTATCTTGAAGGATATAAAGGTGAAACCACGCTTCTTCATAAAATAGCGCAGCATGAACAAAAAGAATACGCTTATGCCAATTTGATCTGCCGATTTGATCACGAACAGACAAAACAATTACAGCAGATTGCAAATCAGCATCAGGTTACATTAAATACGTTGATCCAAACGTTATGGGGAATATTATTACAGAAATACAGCGGGTCCGCAGACGTTGTCTTCGGCAGTGTCGTGTCGGGAAGGCCGGCGGAAATTCCTGATGTGGAACAGATGATCGGCCTGTTCATCAATACGATTCCGGTTCGCATCCGCTGCGATGAGGACAGCACTTTTGCTGATACGATGCAAATGGCTCAACAAAACGCGCTGGCTTCCCAATCGTACGATACCTATCCTTTATACGAAATTCAGGCCCAAACGGAACAAAAGCAAAACTTAATTGATCATATCATGATCTTTGAAAATTATCCGATAGGGCAGCAAGTCGAAGAGACGGGACATCATGGTACGGAGCTGAACATTACGAATTTTCATATGCAGGAACACTCCCACTATGATTTGAATGTGGTTGTCATACCTGGCAAACAGCTGGCCGTTCATTTCGGTTTTAATGAAAACGAATATGAAAAATCAGAAGTGGAGCGGCTCCGAGGTCATTTTGAAAAACTCATGCAGCAAGTATTGCGGCAGCCGTCTGTCAAAATAGAAGATTTGGAGCTTCTCTCTCAGCAAGAAAAAGAATATCTGCTCAGCCGCTTTCAGTCTAATGACATGCATTACCCGCGTGAAAAAACGATTCATGAGTTGTTCGAGGAACAGGCGCATCGTACTCCGGACAATACAGCGGTTGTATTCGAGGGTAAACAATTCACCTACGAAGAACTGAACCGGCGTGCCAATCAGCTTGCTCGAACCTTGCAGGCAAAAGGAGTGCAGGCGGATCAGCTTGTCGGCATTATGACTGAACGCTCGCTTGAGATGGTTGTAGGCATCTTGGGAGTTTTAAAAGCGGGCGGTGCATATTTGCCGATAGATCCTGATTCTCCGTCTGAACGCATCCGTTATATTTTAAATGATTCAAGCATCAGCGTATTGCTTTACTGCGGGAAGCTGCAGGATGACATCGGCTTCTTAGGAACATGTATCGATCTCATGGAGGAACATTTCTATCACGAAAAAGACAGCAGTCTTGCACTCTCTTATCAGTCCAGTCAACTGGCCTATGCCATTTATACTTCCGGCACGACAGGCAAGCCTAAAGGCACGTTAATTGAACATCGCCAGGTCATCCACCTGATAGAAGGGCTGAGCCGCCAAGTATACTCTGCCTATGATGCGGAGCTAAATATAGCCATGCTCGCTCCATATTATTTCGATGCTTCTGTTCAGCAAATGTATGCTTCCTTGCTGTCAGGCCATACCTTGTTTATTGTTCCGAAAGAGATAGTGTCAGACGGTGCTGCCTTATGCCGTTACTATCGGCAGCATTCGATTGACATCACTGACGGAACACCTGCCCACTTAAAGCTTTTGATAGCTGCAGGTGATTTGCAGGGAGTCACGCTTCAGCATCTTTTAATCGGAGGAGAGGCTCTTTCCAAAACGACGGTAAATAAGCTCAAGCAATTATTCGGCGAGCATGGCGCTGCGCCTGGGATTACTAATGTATATGGGCCTACGGAGACTTGCGTAGACGCGTCTCTGTTCAACATTGAATGTTCTTCCGATGCTTGGGCACGCAGCCAAAACTATGTCCCTATAGGCAAGCCGTTAGGCAGAAACCGAATGTACATTCTTGATTCAAAAAAACGGCTGCAGCCGAAGGGCGTCCAAGGCGAGCTGTATATTGCAGGGGACGGTGTCGGGCGGGGTTACTTGAACCTGCCGGAACTGACGGACGAAAAATTTGTTGCCGATCCGTTTGTACCGGAGGACCGAATGTACAGAACCGGTGATCTGGCCCGCCTTCTGCCGGATGGAAATATTGAATATATCGGCCGGATTGATCATCAGGTGAAAATTCAAGGTTTTCGGATTGAACTCGGTGAAATCGAATCGGTGATGCTGAACGTTCCTGATATTCAAGAAGCCGCCGCAGCTGCCCTTAAAGATGCAGATGATGAATATTACTTGTGCGGATACTTTGCAGCAGATAAGACAATACAGATCAGTGAACTTCGCGAAAGAATGGCCCGGCATTTACCCGGATATATGATCCCCGCTCATTTTGTGCAGCTGGATAAGATGCCGCTGACGCCAAACGGGAAGTTGAATCGCCAGTTATTGCCGGCTCCGGTCAAAAAGCGTGACAGCGGCATAGAGTACGTCCCGCCGCAAACTTCGGCAGAAATCCAGCTGACAGCAATTTGGGAGGATGTCCTTGGACTAGAGCAGGTGGGGATCAGAGATCACTTTTTTGAGATCGGCGGACACTCCCTGCGGGCAACGGCGCTGATTGCAAAAATACAAAAGCAAATGCATGTCCAAATTCCTTTGCGGGACGTCTTCCGTTTCCCAACCATTGAACAGCTCGCACGGACGATCACGAAGACGGAGCTGACCGGGTATGCCGCGATTCCTGCAATTGAAAAAAGACCTTATTATCCGGTATCCTCAGCACAAAAACGGTTGTACATCCTGAATCACTTGGAAGGCGGAGAACTCAGTTACAACATGCTGGGACTGATGACTGTGGAAGGAAAGCTTGATCGTGACAAGCTGCAGCAAGCCTTCCGCACGCTGATTTTGCGCCATGAATCTTTGCGCACCGGTTTTAAAATGGCTGACGGAGAACCTGTTCAGTATGTCTTGGATCACGCGGCGTTTGAAGCAGAGTGGTACCAAGGGGAAGAAGATGATGCGGACCTTTATATCCGCCAATTTATTCGTCCTTTTCACCTGGATGAGCCGCCGCTGCTTCGCGTAGGGCTGATTGAACTTCAACCTGACCGCGGAATTCTGATGTTTGATATGCACCACATTATTTCTGACGGAACATCCATGAGCGTATTGATCAAAGAATTTATCCGGATTTATGAAGGAGAGACATTACCGCCCCTGCGCATCCAGTACAAGGACTACGCGGTATGGCAGACCGGCGAAGCGAGATTACAGCAGATTCAAAAACAAGAAGCCTATTGGTTAGAGCTGTACAGCGGCGACGTTCCTGTCCTTCATCTGCCGGCCGATTATATCCGGCCGTCGGCACGGGATTTTGCGGGAGCCACAATGCATTTTACGCTTGATAAGCAAAAAAGCGACGGATTAAAGCAGCTGGCATCCCAAACTGAATCGACTTTATATATGGTGCTCCTTGCGTCTTATACATTATTGCTTTCAAAATACAGCGGCCAGGAAGACATTATTGTCGGCAGTCCTATAGCGGGAAGACCGCACGCCGATTTGGAACCGATTATCGGAATGTTTGTCAATACATTGGCGATGAGAAATTACCCTGAAAAAGGGAAGACGTTCTCTCAGTATCTGTCCGAAGTGAAGGAGAATGCATTAAAAGCTTATGAACATCAGGATTATCCGTTCGAAGCGCTGATCGATCAACTGAATATCGCCAGAGACTTGAGCCGCAATCCATTGTTTGACACCATGTTTGTGCTTCAAAACACGGAGCAGGAACAGTTAGAGATAAATGACGTCACTTTCAAACCATATCCAAACGGACATACGATGGCGAAATTTGATCTAACTTTAACTGCTGTGGAAGAAGGGGCGGGTATTCAGTTCACGCTGGAATACTTGACGGCTCTGTTTAAACCGGAAACGATCGAACGGATGATGGGGCATTTTGAACAGCTGGTTGATTCGATTATTAAACAGCCTGAGGCCGAGCTGGCTCGTTTAAATATGATGACCAAGGAAGAGGAAAGAGACATTCAGCAACTCTTTAACGATACTGCAGTTGCGGAAAAACGAATTCCGACAACGATTCATCAGCTTTTTGAGCAGCAGGCTGAGCGTAACCCGGATCATGAAGCCGTCATGTTTGGAAATCAGACGCTGACTTATCGTCAGCTGAATGAACGTTCCAATCAGCTGGCGCGCGTTCTTCAAGATAAGGGTGCCTGCACTGATCAGGTTGTTGCCGTTCTCACGGATCGCTCAGCACATATGATCATCGGCATTTTAGCCATATTAAAGGCCGGCGCAGCATTTCTCCCTATCGATCCGGAGCTTCCCGAAAAACGGCGGGCTTTTATGCTAAAAGACAGCGGTGCCGATGTGCTTTTGACTTGTGCAGGTCACGCTATTCCGCCGCTCTTTGAAGGAGAAGTGCTTCTGCTTGATGATCCGTTACTATATCAAGGCAGAACAGACAATCTTAATCTTTCCTGCTCGGAAAATGATTTAATGTATGTTATTTACACGTCAGGCACAACAGGGCAGCCGAAAGGCGTTCAGCTGGAGCACAAGACGATGACGAATCTGCTCGCTTATGAGCAGGATCATACGCAGCTTCGCTTTGACAGAGTGCTGCAATTTGCCGCAATGAGCTTTGATGTCTGCTATCAAGAAATGTTCTCCGCGCTTTCAAGCGGAGGAACACTCTTTATCATCGGCAATGAGGCAAAACGTGACATACGGCAGCTCAATGATTTTGTCAGAACGCACGGGATACAAACAGCATTTCTCCCGACAGCGTTCCTTAAGCTCCTTGCCTCAGAGAAACACTATTTCGAACCGTTTGCCGAGTGCGTGGATCACATCATCGCTGCGGGAGAACAGCTCATCGCAACAAGGATGCTGCGTGACATGCTGGCACGACACCAAGTCACATTGCATAATCATTACGGTCCGTCGGAGACGCATGTTGTGACCATGTATACCGTCGATCCTGATACAGATCAGGAGCTTCAGCCGATCGGAAAACCGATTTCAAATACGGAGATTTTCATTTTGAATGAAGCCGGAACGCTTCAGCCTGTCGGAATCGTCGGTGAACTTTGTATTTCAGGAATGAGCCTGGCCAGAGGCTATCATAACAGGGAGTCTTTGACGCTCGAAACTTTTGTTCCGCACCCATATGACTCGAATCAACGGATGTATAAAACAGGCGATCTGGCTCGTTACCTTCCCGAGGGAAACATTGAATATGCGGGAAGGAGGGACCATCAAGTCAAAATCCGCGGTTATCGGGTTGAACTCGGTGAGGTGGAAGCCGCTCTTCTCAAGCACGTACAGGAAGCAGTTGTCCTAGCAAAAGAAAATACCGATGGCCAAAGCGATTTGTATGCCTATTTTACAGCAGAGCAATCACTCTCGATCAGTCAGCTTAAAGAAAAACTTGCTGGCCAAATACCGGGATATATGATCCCTTCATACTTCATCCAGCTGGAGAAACTGCCGCTAACCGGCAATGGAAAAGTAAATCGAAGAGCATTACCGATGCCTGAAGCAGGTTTGCAAACGGGGACTGACTACGTTGCTCCGCGGACGAATATGGAAGAGCAGCTGATATGCATCTGGCAAGACGTTTTGAAGGTAAAAGAAATAGGTGTAAAAGATAACTTTTTCGATTTGGGCGGCCACTCGTTGCGGGGGATGACGCTCATCGCCAAAATTCATAAGCAATTCAGCAAAAACATTTCATTAAGAGAAGTCTTTCAATGTCCGACAGTTGAAGAAATGGCACAGGCTATTGCAGAAGCTGAAACCAACGGACCGGACTATATTCCGAAAGCCAAAGCAAAAGATGTCTATCCCGTATCGTCCGTGCAGAAGATGGTTTACCTGTCAACACAAATAGAAGGCGGAGAACTGAGCTACAATATGCCGGGAATTCTTACATTAGAAGGAAAACTCAACATGAATCGCTTGCAAACCGCTTTCCAAAGACTGATCCAGCGCCATGAATCGCTGCGTACCGGTTTTGAAATGGTCCGCGGAGAACCGGTGCAGGTGATCAAATCGCAAGTGGAGTTTTCGATGGAAAGATACAAAGCAACAGCCGACGAGGTTGAGGAATGTTTCCGGACCTTCGTGCGGCCGTTCGATCTCAGCCAAGCTCCATTACTCAGGGCCGGACTCATCGAGTTAGAACAAGACCTGCATATTTTCATGTTTGACATGCACCACATTATCACGGACGGCGCCTCCATGAATATTTTTGTCGAAGAACTGATTCAATTGTATGACGGCAAAGAGTTAGCTCCGCTCCGTATTCAGTACAAAGACTTTACGGAATGGAAACATCAAAAAGAACAAAGAGAACGAATCAAGAGCCAGGAAGAGTATTGGCTTGGTGTATTTCATGAAGAGCTCCCGTCATTCGAGCTGCCGAAAGATTTTGCGAGACCGCCGGTTAGAAGCTTTGATGGGAAAAGGCACAATTTTACGCTCGATAAGACTGTCACCCAAGGGATAAAGCAGCTGGAAGAATTGACCGGAACGACCGCTTACATGATTCTATTCTCGGCCTATTCCATACTGCTGGCAAAATACAGCGGTCAGGATGATATCGTTGTCGGTACACCTATTGCAGGGAGACCGCATGCGGATTTGGAACCCATTATCGGAATGTTTGTCAATACATTAGCCATCCGCACCGCTCCGATGGCGGAAAAGACATTTTTGGATTATATAACGGAAACGAAAGAAACCATGCTGAAGGCTTTTGAACATCAAGAGTATCCTTTTGAAGAATTAGTTGAAAAACTGGGTGTGAAACGGGACTTAAGCCGCAATCCATTGTTTGATACGATGTTTGTCCTGCAAAATACCGAACAAACTGATATTGAAGTGGACTCTCTCGCAGTCAGGCCTTATGAACAAACAGAGACGGCAGCCAAGTTTGATTTACAGCTGAACTTCTTAATAGACCAAGATGAGATTCAGGGCAGTTTTGATTACTGTACGAAACTGTTTAAAAAGAAAACCATTGCTGTATTGGCCAAGGATTACGTCATGATCCTTTCGGCGATTATGAGAAACCCATCCATTCCTTTAAAAGACATTCAATTAAGCGAAAAAGTAAACAAAAGTAAACATCTCGCAAGCACAATCGAATTGGATTTCTAATCACAGGGGCAGTGGCTGTCCCGGCATGAATGCCGCGGCTGCCGCCAGTCGCCTGAAAACAGGAATGAAACCAACTGGAGGGATATGAGTGTCAGAATTCAAACAACAGGAGTTGTTCTGGGGCCGAATGTTTCACACGGAAGACCGTCCTAGTGCATTCCCTTCGTTTCAAATGTCCGACTCAACAGTAAAGCGTGATATAACAAGTGGATCTGACTGTATTCACAGTTCATTGAGTGCGGATGTATCACGGCGCATCCTGACCATGACGAACCAAACGCCAATGGCCGTCTATCTGGTTCTCCTGATCGGAATTGAATCCCTTTTGTACAAATACACGGGGGAAGAAGGCGTGATTACAGGGGTTCCAAACTTTGAAGACGAAACTGATGAAGATCTTCGTTCAGACCAGCTCATGTTAATCAAACAGCATATCAATTCCGGCAGTACGTTTAAATCAATTTTCCATGAATTGAAACATACGCTGGACGAAGCGATCTTATATCAGGACGTTCCCTTTGATAAAATGGCCGGACAGCTGAGGCTGAACTACAATGCAAATCATTTGCCGATCATCGATACAGTCGTTTCGCTAGAGCAAATTCATCCTGATGGTTTCATAGAAACGGCTGCTGCAGATGCTTTATTCCAGTTTGCTATGGGTGAAGACTTGATTGACATAAAGTTATGTTTTAATGAACAAGTCTATGATCGTCAGTATATGATGCAGGTGCTCGGACATTTAAACCGGCTATTTTCTGTCATATTATTTCAGCCTGAGCTCCCCCTCGGTCAAGTGAATATTTTGCCAGAATCGGAGACACATTCACTTCTCGTTGACAATCAAACTGCGAAAACTGAATATCCGCGGGATAAGACGGTTTATCAGTTATTCGAAGAACAGATGAAACGAACACCGGATCAAGCAGCCGTTATTTACGGAGAAAAGCAATTCACATATCGTCAGCTCAATGAACGTGCCAATCAATTAGCCCGAACGTTAAGGAAAAAGGGGGTAAAGACGGATCGGCTCACTGCGATTATCTGCGAACATGAGATCGAACTGGTCGTGGGAATACTGGCCGTTTTAAAAGCGGGAGGGGCCTATGTGCCAATTGATCCGGATTATCCGAAGCATCGCATACAGTATATAGTAGAAGACTCCCAAGCTGATATCGTCCTGACGCAGAGCCATCTTCAAAAACAGTTGGAACTTGCGGGCACAATGGTTTTCCTCGATCAGGAAAGCTCTTACCACGAAGACGGCTCTTACCTGGAACCGATCAGCAGTACGAAGGATTTGGCCTATGTCATTTATACGTCAGGCTCCACAGGCAAGCCTAAAGGAGTGGCAATTGAGCATCAGGGCTTAACCAATTATATTTGGTGGGCCCGCCGGGTCTATGTCAAAGGGGAAAAAAACAACTTTCCCCTATATTCGTCCATCGCTTTTGATCTGACGATAACGTCTGTTTTTACTCCGCTCATTACAGGAAATGCCATTATTGTCTACAGAGGAGAAAACAGTACTGCCTTGCTTGATTCCATTATTCAGGATTCAAGGGCGGATATTATCAAGCTGACCCCGGCGCACTTACAGTTATTGAAAGAGATAAATATCCCTGCTGAGTGCACCATTCGGAAATTCATTGTCGGCGGTGACAATTTAAGCACGCGGCTCGCCCGTAGCATCAGCGGGAAATTCGGCGGAAAAATCGAAATTTTTAACGAATACGGGCCTACAGAGACAGTCGTCGGCTGTATGATTTATTCCTTTGATCCGCAAAACGACAGACGGGAATCAGTGCCGATCGGAACCGCCGCGGACAACATGAACATTTTCGTGCTGGATAAGAGCATGAAGCCGGTGCCGGCCGGCGTCCCGGGAGAAATATATATCAGCGGGGACGGCATCGCCAGAGGATACTTGAACAGAGCGGAATTAACGGCGGAAAGATTTTTGCAGCACCCCTTTGTACCAGAGGTGAAAATGTACCGGACGGGAGACTTAGCAAGGCGGCTGCCGGACGGAAATATCGAATATTTAGGCCGGATCGACCACCAGGTGAAAATCCGCGGTTACCGCATTGAAATCGGGGAAGTCGAATCCGCATTTTTCCAAATACCGCCGATTCAAGAAGCTCTCGTTACGGCACAAGAAACCAACGGGGAAACATCCTTGTGCGCCTATTATACCGCACAGCATTCTTTAACCGCAGGCGAAATTCGGGAGCACCTGTCCCGGCAGCTTCCGTCCTATATGATCCCTGCTTATTTTGTACAGCTGGCAGCGATGCCGCTTACTTCCAACGGAAAAATAGATCGTCAGGCGCTGCCTGCTCCAACGGGAAATCTCACCGGCAATCCTTATACAGCTCCGCGGACAGAACTGGAAAAAATACTGGCCGGGGTGTGGGAATCGGTATTAGGCGCAGAACAGGTCGGAATCGATGACCATTTCTTTGAGCTGGGAGGAGATTCGATTAAGTCGATTCAGGTAACCTCAAGCTTATATCAAGCCGGGTATAAGCTTGACATCAAACACTTGTTCAAACACCCGACGATCTCCGGGCTTGCTCCTTTTATTAAGCCCGTTACCCGAATCGCAGAACAAGGGGAAATCAAAGGCCGTACTTTATTGACGCCGATTCAGCATTGGTTTTTCGCCCGGCAATACCCTGATCCGCACCATTATAATCAATCTGTCATGCTTTATTTTAAAGAGGGGTTGGACGAATCGAAGCTTCAGAAAGTCATGAAGAAGATTGCCGAGCATCACGATGCTTTGCGCATGGTCTATGTTCAGGGAGATCATGAATACGAAGCCAGAACCTGCGGGATCAGTGAAGGAGAATTATTCAGCCTCGACGTATTCTCTTTACTCGAAGAAAACAACCTTGCCGAAACGATAGAAATGATAGCCAATGACATTCAGCAATCCATCCATTTAGCCGATGGTCCGCTCATGAAACTGGGATTGTTTCAATGTCAGGATGGCGATCATTTGCTGATTGCGATTCATCATCTGGTTGTAGATGGCGTATCGTGGAGGATTTTACTTGAGGATATAACGTCAGCTTATGAGCAGCTCCAAAACGGAGAAGCGATCACGCTCCCTAAGAAGACGGATTCCTATCTGTTATGGGCTGAACGATTGAAACGTTATGCAGAAAGCCCGGAATTTGAAGCGAAAAATCAATATTGGCTTGAGCAGAAACATATCTCGCAACACAAATTGCCAAAGGATAATGAGCAGGAGACCGGTCTGGCCGAAGACCAGGAAACGATCATCGTCCAATGGACAGAGGAAGAAACCGAGCGTTTATTAAAAAAATCGAACCGTGCCTATACGACTGACATTAATGATTTATTGCTGACCGGACTCGGAATGGCTGTTCATCGCTGGACGGGGCATGAAGAAATTCATGTTCATCTGGAAGGACACGGCAGGGAATCTGTTTTTCAAGACGTTGATATTTCACGTACGGTGGGCTGGTTCACAACCCAATACCCGGTTTCTCTTCAAATCCAGGCGGACCGGGACATCTCCCAGCGGATTAGGACGGTGAAAGAACAGCTGCGTCAGATTCCCCAAAAAGGAATAGGATATGGCCTGATGAAATATTTGTCCGATCATCCGAAGGCATCAGAATGGACCGGACATCCGGAAATCAGCTTCAATTACCTCGGACAATTTGATCAAGATTTCGAAAATGGAGGAATCGAGGTATCTCCTTACTCCGGAGGGAAAATTGCGAGCGACAGGCACCCCATTGCCTATACGCTTGACATTAACGGCATGATCTCAGACGGTCGGCTGTCATTGGCCATCAGTTACAGCGGTAAACAATATCGAAGAGAAACAATGGAAACATGTGCAGCTCTCTTAAAGAACAGCCTAAAAGAAGTCATCGAACATTGCGCAGCTCAAGAACACATTCACCTGACGCCAAGCGATATTTCGCTGAAGGACATAACAATCGAGGAATTAGATCAATTTGTTAAGCAAACACAGCATATCGGCGACATTGAAAATATATATCCTTTAACTCCCATGCAGAAAGGTATGCTGTTCCATAGTTTAATCGATTCGGCTTCCAGAGCTTACTTTGAACAAGCCGCTTTTGACCTCAAAGGCGACTTGGATATTGAGGCATTTACAATGAGTTTGTCGCAGCTGGCGGAAAGACACGAGATTCTCCGGACTCATTTTTATACGGAATGGAAAGATCAGCCTTTACAGATCGTATTCCGAAAAAAACCGATCGAAATAACTGTTGAAGATATTCGAAGCATGAAGAATAAACAACGAAACGAGTTCATTGCCGGCTTTGTACAAAAAGATAAGGCAAGAGGATTCGACCTTACCCAAGATGCGTTAATGCGCGTATCAATCCTTCGTACAGAGGACGACCAAGTCCGATTGATATGGAGCTTCCATCATATTTTAATGGATGGCTGGTGTCTGCCTCTTATTACGAAAGAAGTGTTTGAAACCTATTATGAGCTTCTTGAGAGAAGACAACCGGAGCGGGAAGCCGTCACCCCGTACAGCCGATATATCGAATGGCTGGAAGACCAGGATCATCAGAACGCTTTGGCCTATTGGCAAAAATATTTGGACGGTTATGAAGGACAAACCGTTTTACTGAAAGAACCTGTCTCAAACCAAGCCAAGAAATATCAAAAACAAAGGCTTGCATGCCGGCTCGGAAAGCAGCTGTCAGAAGAAATCAGACAGACTGCAAGCAAGCATCACGTCACCGTGAATACATTCATTCAAAGTGCGTGGGGGCTATTGCTGCAAAGATACAACAACAGTCAGGATGTCGTTTTCGGGTCGGTTGTATCCGGACGCCCGGCAGAAATTCCGGGTATTGAATCCATGGTCGGCTTATTTATCAACACCATTCCCGTACGTATTACCGCTCAGCCTGGAATGACTGTGGAACAAGTGTTGAAAATGAGCCAGGAGCAGGCATTGGCTTCTCAGGCGTATGATACATTTCCGTTGTATGAAATTCAGGCTCAAACCGAACAAAAGCAGCAGCTGATCAGTCATATCATGGTATTTGAAAATTATCCGGTCGAGAAACAAATGGAGCATATGAAACCGAATCGTGACGCGCTGGACATTATCAATTTCCATATGGAAGAGCATACCCATTACGATTTCAATTTCATTGTCATGCCGGCTGGAGAAATCGACATTCATTTTGTATACAATAGCAACGTCTATGATCATGCAAGTGTCAAGCGGATGGAAGAGCATTTTATGCAAATCATTAAGCAGATGGTGAACAGTCAGGCGATTCGCGTCCAAGACTTGGATATACTTACGGGAGATGAACGTTCGCTCCTTATAGAGGCATTTAATGATACGGAAGCAGATTATCCAAAGGAAAAGACGCTTCATCAATTGTTTGAGGAACAAGCACAGCGTACGCCTGATCAAACGGCTGTCGTATACGGGGAAAGCCAGCTGACATACCGGGAACTGAATGAAAGAGCGAATCAACTTGCCCGGACATTGCAATCAGAAGGCGTGCAGCCGGATCAGCCGGTCGGGATTATGGCCGAACGTTCCTTGGAAATGATCGTAGGACTCTTCGGAATCTTAAAAGCCGGCGGCGCGTATGTGCCGATCGACCCGAGCTATCCGGTAGAACGGATTCACTATATATTGGAGGATTCGGATACGAAGCTGTTGTTAGCACAGAGTCACTTGAGGAAAAGCGTGCCTTTTACGGGAAAAGTGCTTGACCTGGAAGATCCGCGATTCTCTTGGGAAGATGGTTCAAACTTGAAACAGACGGCCGGACCGAATCACTTAGCTTATGTTATCTATACTTCGGGATCAACAGGCCGACCGAAAGGGGTTATGGTGGAACACCGATCCGTAATCAACCGTCTCGTTTGGATGCAGGAACATTACCCGCTGGATAAGCAGGATGTCATTCTGCAAAAAACCCCAATCACCTTTGATGTATCGGTGTGGGAATTGTTCTGGTGGTCGATGACTGGTTCTAAAGCGGTATTGCTGTCAAACGGAGGAGAAAAGAACCCTGACGTCATTTTAGATACGATTGCGCAGAAAAATGTCACCATTATGCATTTTGTGCCTGCGATGCTGCATGCTTTTCTTGAGTCCATGGAGCAGAAATCCGACGAGGAATTAAAGAGAAAGCTGGCGTCATTAAAATATGTATTTGCAAGCGGCGAGGCTTTGACGCCTGCGCACGTTGCCGGGTTTCATCGCATGATCACACCGGCGGGCGAGGCTCAAATCATTAATTTATACGGACCGACCGAAGCGACGATCGATGTATCGTATTTTGAATGTGAAGCGGGAGAAACGCTTAACTCCGTTCCGATAGGTAAACCGATTTCCAACATTCAATTGTACATCGTACAGCCCGGATCGGAATATTTCCAGCCGCTCGGTGTGGCAGGAGAGCTGTGTATCGCCGGAGACGGGCTCGCTCGGGGCTATTTGAACCGTCCGGAGCTGACAGCTGAGAAGTTTGCAGCTCACCCATTTGAAGCAGGGAAGCGGATGTACCGGACAGGCGACTTGGCAAGATGGCTGCCGGACGGAAATATCGAGTATTTGGGACGAATTGATCATCAAGTGAAAATCCGAGGCTACCGGATAGAACTCGGCGAGATTGAAGCATCTTTATTACAACTCGATGCTGTCAAAGAAGCGGTCGTCATCGCGATTGAAAAAGAGGGCTCAAAGCAGCTGTGTGCTTACTTGTCAGGAGACGAGTCATTAAATACGGCGCAGCTGAAGCGTCATTTGCTGAACAAACTGCCTGCGTATATGATTCCGGCTTATTTTGTACAAGTAGAGAAGATGCCGATAACTGCTAATGGAAAAATCGATCGAAAAGCTTTGCCGGCTCCTGAGGGAAATAGGCTTACCGGAACCGAATACACAGCGCCAGGAACGTTAATTGAAAAGCAGCTGGCCGATATATGGAAGGATATTTTAGCTCTGCCTGACCCCGGGATTAAAGATCACTTCTTTGACGTTGGCGGCCATTCACTTAAAGTATTGCAGCTCATTGATCAAATTAACGCCGGTATGGGACTCAACATGCATTATCAAGCCGTATACGATTTTCCTACCATCGAAACAATGGCACGCGCCATTCAAGCGGCAGTTTTCGAATCCGAGACGGATCATAACGTATTCGTCAAGCTGAACCAGGAAGATTCAATCCCTGTGTTCTGTTTCCCGCCTTTAATCGGATATGGACTCGTTTATAATGAAATGGCGAAAAGACTTGACGGCGTCAGCACCGTCTATGCTGCTGATTTCTTAGAAGAGCCGTCTCATGAGAAAGAAATCGTTGACCGATATGCAGAAAGCATGATACGCATTCAGGAACAAGGGCCTTTTGTTTTGCTTGGTTACTCTTCGGGATCGAATTTGGCTTTTGAGGCTGCCAAAGCTTTGGAGAAGCGAGGCCGCACCGTATCTGATGTGATTATGCTGGATTCTAAAATAACCACTTCTGTAACTCATTTATCGGAAGAGGAAATCGAAGAGATCGTCCATCTGAATATGGACATTATTCCGGACTATTACAGAGAAATATTAACCATTCCTTCGATTAAGGATAAAATCAGAGGCTATCTTGCGTACCACAATGAAGTGATCAATTCCGGCGCCGTTAACGCCAACATCCATCATTTGCTATGCGGCGATGTAACCGATGATAGGGGCTGGACACAATCAACAGCACAGCATTATCTTGAGTACAAATTAAAAGGAGATCACGTGACGATCTTTGAACCTCACAATATCGAAGAAAATGCGGAAGCCATTCGATCTATTATTAAACGGATTGAAGAACGGCATCATCACGGACTTGTTCTTGAAGAACAACTGTCAATGGGATCATTTGCGGGAAATACGAAGTTTGACAACATGTAAATGATCAAGTGTAAAATGCCGCTGGATGACAGTCAGCGGCATTTTGTACGAAAAAGAAGAGAGTAAACTCATAGGCTTGAAACGCTTTCCTCGTTATGCGTTCTCCATGACCAGTTGTCATCAAATGGTAAAAAAATCATCATACATTTTAAGGAAAAAGGAGGATGTCAAGTTATTAGAAAAAAGTGTAGCGTATGTTTATAGGTACTAGCTCTATTATTGAGTTGCTTAACTGCGGAGTCTGCTTTTTACTGCCGGTACTGCAATTTGTTCTCAAATGGTAAAAGTTCCCTAAATTTAAAGAAAAAGGAGGAGCGTTAAGTTATGTGTAAAAAATGTTGGGTATGCCTATGGGTCCTTGCTTTATTATTGAGTTGCTTCACTGGGAAGTCTGCGTATGCTGCCAGCACTCCAATTGCAAAACATGTTGGGAATTCAAATCCGCTTATAGACCATCATCTGGGCGCAGATCCGTTTGCGCTGACCTATAACGGAAGAGTCTACATCTATATGTCAAGCGATGACTATGAATATAATAGCGACGGCACGATTAAGGATAATTCATTTGCCAATTTGAATAAAATATCCGTCATATCTTCAGCGGATATGGTGAACTGGACAGATCACGGAACGATTCCCGCAGCGGGTGCCAATGGGGCGAATGGCGGCCGGGGGATTGCCAAATGGGCAGGAGCATCATGGGCCCCGTCAGCCGCGGTGAAAAAGATCAATGGTAAGGATAAATTTTTCCTTTATTTCGCAAACGGCGGCGGAGGTATCGGGGTTCTCACCGCAGACAGCCCGACCGGCCCATGGACAGATCCGATCGGAAAAGCGCTGGTAACACCAAATACGCCAGGAATGTCCGGTGTTGTATGGCTTTTTGATCCGGCAGTATTCGTAGATGATGACGGTACCGGTTACCTATATGCCGGCGGAGGCGTTCCGGGCGGTTCAAATCCCGCACAGGGGCAATGGGCCAATCCTAAAACAGCAAGAGTCATGAAATTAGGTCCTGATATGACCAGTGTTGCCGGAAGTGCGTCTACGATTGATGCGCCTTTTATGTTTGAAGATTCGGGAATGCATAAGTATAACGGAAAATATTACTATTCCTATTGTATCAATTTCGGGGGCGCGCACCCGGCCGATAAACCTCCAGGTGAGATCGGCTATATGACCAGCTCAAGTCCTTTGGATTCTTTTTCGTATAGAGGGCACTTTCTGAAAAATCCGGGAGCATTTTTCGGAGGCGGCGGGAACAATCACCATGCTGTTTTCAATTTTAAAAACGAGTGGTATGTGGTGTATCATACTCAAACTGTCAGCTCCGCTCTTTACGGGGCCGGCAAAGGATACCGTTCTCCCCATATTAATAAGCTTGTGCATAATCCAGATGGCTCCCTGCAAGAGGTAGCGGCAAATTTTGCAGGTGTCAAACAGCTAACCAATTTGAATCCATATCACCGGGTAGAAGCGGAAACGTTTGCCTGGAACGGACGGATTTTGACAGAGGCATCCTCAGCACCCGGCGGCCCGGTCAATAATCAACATGTCACAAACATTCATAACGGAGACTGGATTGCTGTTGGAAATGCAGACTTCGGCTCAGGCGGCGCCAGGACGTTTAAAGCAAATGTAGCGTCCGCTCTTGGCGGGAAAATAGAAGTGCGGCTAGACAGTGCAAACGGTAAGCTTGTCGGAACCTTGAATGTCCCTTCCACAGGCGGAACGCAATCCTGGAGAGAAATAGAAACTGCGATAAGCGGCGCAACAGGTGTTCACAACGTATTCTTTGTATTTACGGGAACTGGTACAGGAAACTTGTTTAATTTCGATTACTGGCAGTTTACACAAAGATAAGCAAAGGGAGACAAAGGTACGTTTTCTAAGTCCATAAACGACATATAAAGGAGAGGAAAAAATGATATCGAGCGTAAAAAAAACAATTTGTGTATTATTGGTATGTTTCACAATGCTGTCCGTCATGCTCTTAGGACCGGGAGTTACTGAAGTTTCAGCAGCAAGTGATGCAACAGTTAATATATCTGCAGATAGACAAGTGATTCGCGGTTTTGGAGGAATGAACCACCCGGCTTGGATTGGAGACTTGACTGCGGCTCAACGGGAGACCGCTTTTGGCAATGGACAGAATCAGTTAGGTTTTTCGGTCTTAAGAATTCATGTAGATGAAAATAGAAATAATTGGTACAAGGAAGTGGAGACTGCAAAGAGTGCAATCAAACATGGAGCAATCGTTTTTGCTTCCCCTTGGAATCCGCCAAACGATATGGTTGAGACTTTCAATCATAATGGTGACACAACAGCTAAGCGGCTGAGATACGATAAGTACGCCGCATACGCGCAGCATCTTAACGATTTCGTTAATTTCATGAAGAGTAATGGTGTGAATCTGTATGCGATTTCTATGCAAAACGAGCCTGATTACGCTCACGAATGGACATGGTGGACGCCCCAAGAAATCCTGCGTTTCATGAGAGAGAATGCCGGTTCCATTAATGCCCGCGTGATTGCGCCGGAATCATTTCAATACCTGAAAAATATATCGGACCCCATTTTGAACGATCCGCAGGCGCTTAGGAATATGGATATCCTCGGAACCCACCTGTACGGCACTCAGGTCAGTCAGTTTCCTTATCCTCTTTTCAAACAAAAAGGAGGAGGGAAAGAGCTATGGATGACGGAGGTATACTATCCGAATAGTGACAACAATTCAGCGGATCGCTGGCCTGAGGCTTTAGGTGTTTCAGAGCATATTCATCATTCAATGGTAGAGGGAGATTTTCAAGCTTATGTGTGGTGGTACATCCGCAGATCATACGGCCCTATGAAAGAAGATGGGATGATCAGCAAACGCGGATACAATATGGCTCATTTCTCAAAATTTGTGCGCCCTGGCTATGTAAGGATTGATGCAACGAAAAATCCTGAACCGAATGTTTACGTGTCAGCCTATAAAGGAGACAATAAGGTCGTGATTGTTGCCATTAATAAAAATACCACAGGGGTCAACCAAAACTTCGTATTGCAGAATGGAACTGCTTCGCAAGTATCCAGATGGATCACGAGCAGCAGCAGCAATCTTCAACCTGGAACGGATCTCAAAGTAACGGACAATCATTTTTGGGCCCATCTGCCGGCTCAAAGCGTGACAACATTTGTTGTAAAGCGTTAAAGGCATCAGCATCGCAATAAGCCAATTTTCTTACTCAAAAAAGAAAATTGGCTTATTTTCTGTGGGAGAGAAGTGTTGATTTTTTTAACGATACACAGACATTGGGTATAATAATGACAATGACTTCAAGGAGTGATCAATATATGTCACGGCTTCACAGCAAAGTATTAATCATAGACGACGAAAAAGAAATTTTGGAACTGATCAAAACCGTATTAATAAGAGAAGGCATTGATCGCGTAGTGACCGCTTCGACTGCCCGTGACGGATTGGCTCAATTTCATCAAGAAAATCCCGATCTGGTGATATTGGATATCATGCTGCCAGACGGTGAAGGCTATGATATCTGCAAGCAAATAAGAGACATTTCACACGTTCCTATTATCTTTTTGTCTGCAAAGGGGGAGGAAACGGATAAAATTGTAGGACTTGCCATCGGCGGGGACGACTACATTACAAAACCCTTCAGCCCTAAGGAAGTTGCATATCGAGTCAAAGCGCAGCTGAGACGGGTCTCTTACTTACAGCCTTCTCAAACCGGAACCATAATAAAAAAAGGGCCATTTGAATTAAACCAACAACAAGCCGAGCTCACCAAAAATGGAGCGGCTATTGAGTTAACACCTAAAGAACTTATGCTTATGACCTATTTTCTGCAGCATCCCAATCGGGTGATCAGTAAAGAAACACTCTATCAAGCTGTATGGGGAGAAGATTTCTTCGGTTCTGACAACACGGTGATGGTTCATATACGCAGGCTCCGTGAGAAAATAGAAAACACCCCATCAAAACCAGACTTTCTCGTCACTGTGAAAGGGTTAGGCTACAAATTTGTTGTAAAGGATGCGTAAGGATGAATTGGCGATTAACAGGCAGATATATGGTCTCTGTCATTATCGTGACCATCATTACAGTTTTCATTAATTTATTTATTTTTATGTTTTGGCTCGTTTTCCAGGCGAACAGCCAACATGACGAAGAAAGTACACCGGAAACTTTCACAAGATCATTCCGACAATATGTCACGTTATCGAACAATGGTATCACAGTAAACAAAGAGGGCCAAAAAGCTTTAAAAGAGCAGAATGCATGGATTCAAATATTAGATGAAAACGGACAGGATGTTTATCATGATAGAGAACCTAAAGGACTGAAGAAAAAATATACGCCTATTGAAATTGTAAATTTACATAAATATAAGGATGAACGATTATTATCAACCATTTACGCCGGCGGGAAAAAAGTAAACGGCAAGGAGTACAGTTACTTTATAGGGTTTAAAAATCCCTCTCTCGGAAAATATGTCCTCTCATATGATACCAAGGAATTTGTGACGAAGTTCAATGCAGGAACCATCATATTATTATCAATAGATGCATTGATCGCGTTACTCATTGGCTATCTATTCAGCCGGCAGCTCACAAAACCGCTCGGCCGTGTCATTCAAGGAATCCAGCGGTTAGCTAATGGAGATTATACGATCAAAATGAAATCCAAAGGCATTTATAAAGATGTCTTCTATAATGTCAATCATTTATCGGAACAATTATCTTCAAGCAAAAAAGAAAAAGATAAATTAGAGCAAATGCGTGAAGAGTGGATCAGTCATATTTCTCATGACATTAAAACACCATTAGCATCTATTCAAGGCTATGCAGAAATCATCCAAGATCCAAATTACCATCTCACAGCCGAACAGATCAGAGAGTACGCCCAGATCATTGAGAGTAAATCCCTCTATATGAAAGATGTGATGGAAGATTTAAATTTAACGACAAGGCTGAAAAACAACGATGTGATGTTACATACAGAGCAGGTAAACCTTGTATCGCTGCTGCGGGAAACGTTAATTGATATGTTAAACGATTCTAGATATGCGGATAAGTCCATTGAGCTTCAAACGAACGTGGAAAAGCTGATGCTGAACCTTGATGCGATATTGATTAGGAGAGCGGTCACGAATCTCATTTTAAATGCCCTCGTTCACAATGATCCTGATGTGAAGATCGTTGTACAGCTTGAACAAAAAGAACGGACTCATGTGACAATTAAGGACAACGGCAAAGGGATAGAAGAAGAGGAGCTGGAAAAAGTGTTTGATCGCTATTACAGGGGCACAAATACAGAAACGACGCATGCAGGCTCTGGTCTTGGAATGGCCATAGCAAAGGATATTATCCAAAAGCACGGAGGGGACATCACCATTCACAGCACCGCGGGAGAAGGGACAACGATAGATATACAATTATGATAATGGCTATACAAAAAAACGGTTCTGTTGATTAATAACAGAACCGTTTTTTCCTATTGTTCCGAAAACACTTTGATTCCTTTGACAATGTTCCAAATGAAAAAATAGATCGCCACAAGGAATGTTACAGCATACGTCGCAAGCAGGAAAGGCCCGGCGTGCTTGATGTCATTCATACCAAGTAAACCTGAAGCGATGATGCCAATTCCAAAAATCAAATAAGGAATCAGATGCGTCCACAAAGATTTTTTCGCATGATATTTCACATCGTCCTGGCCTAAGAAATAGACGATAATCGGAAACAGAAACGGCGCAAAAAATATACTGAAGTAACATAATGAAGACAAAATTTTATTTTCTCTCAAACCTTTTCACCTCTATGATTTATTGAAGGGGGAATTCTTCTGGCTGAATCCCTCACTGAAGTACAATCTTATTGTACAACTCCAACCTTAACCCGTATTAATCCGAACCTTACATCAACCTTAAATTAACAAGGACTCGTCTTCTTACAGCAATCATAAGATTCAATGCCATATTGAGACTCATCACATTCAGCGTGTCTACGTTGGAAATACATTTGATTTTTCGATTCGATTGAAAAATGACGTGTAAAGTCCCGATTCAGCCCGGTTTTCTTTGTTCTATATGTGTCAGGTGTGTCTTATTCAATAGAGATAGAGAAAATTGACAGGCTTTTACACCTCCCAAAAACAAGAAATTAGGTTGATAGACAATCATGAGAAAGATTTTTACAATGAGTTCGAGCTCATAAGAAAGAGCCAAAATGATGCGAAGGAGGAAAAGATCAGATATGAAACGGTCAATTTCTATTTTTATTACGTGTTTATTGATTGCGGTATTGACAATGGGCGGCTTGCTTCATTCGCCGGCATCAGCAGCAGGGACAAAAACGCCAGTAGCCAAGAATGGTCAGCTTAGCCTAAAAGGTACACAACTTGTAAACCGAGATGGCAAAGCGGTACAACTGAAAGGGATCAGTTCACATGGATTGCAATGGTATGGCGATTTCGTCAATAAAGACAGCTTAAAATGGCTGAGAGACGATTGGGGCATCACCGTTTTCCGCGCGGCGATGTATACGGCAGATGGCGGTTATATTGACAACCCGTCCGTGAAAAATAAAGTAAAAGAAGCGGTTGAAGCGGCAAAAGAACTTGGGATATATGTCATCATTGACTGGCATATTTTAAATGACGGCAACCCAAACCAAAATAAAGAGAAGGCAAAAGAATTTTTCAAGGAGATGTCAAGTCTTTACGGAAACACGCCAAACGTCATTTATGAAATTGCAAACGAACCAAACGGTGACGTGAACTGGAAGCGTGATATTAAACCGTATGCGGAAGAAGTGATTTCCGTTATCCGCAAAAATGATCCAGACAACATCATCATTGTCGGAACCGGTACATGGAGCCAGGATGTGAATGATGCTGCCGATGACCAGTTAAAAGATGCAAACGTCATGTACGCGCTTCATTTTTATGCCGGCACACATGGCCAATTTTTACGGGATAAAGCAAACTACGCACTCAGCAAAGGAGCGCCTATTTTCGTGACGGAATGGGGAACAAGCGATGCGTCTGGAAATGGCGGTGTATTCCTTGACCAGTCGCGGGAATGGCTGAATTATCTCGACAGCAAGAAAATCAGCTGGGTGAACTGGAATCTTTCTGATAAGCAGGAATCATCCTCAACGTTAAAGCCAGGAGCATCTAAAACAGGCGGCTGGCCGCTTACAGATTTAACTGCTTCAGGAACATTCGTAAGAGAAAACCTTCGCGGTACTAAAGATTCAACGAAGTACGGCCCTGAAACCCCAGCACAAGATAACCCCACACAGGAAAAAGGCGTTTCTGTACAATACAAAGCAGGGGATGGGCGTGTGAACAGCAATCAAATCCGCCCGCTGCTTCACATAAAAAATAACGGCAATGCGACGGTTGATTTAAAAGATGTCACTGCCCGTTACTGGTATAACGCGAAAAACAAAGGCCAAAACTTTGACTGTGACTACGCGCAGATGGGATGCGGCAATCTGACCCACAAATTTGTGACGCTGCATAAACCTAAGCAAGGTGCAGATACCTATCTGGAACTGGGGTTTAAAACAGGAACGCTGTCACCGGGAGCAAGCACAGGGAATATTGAGCTTCGTCTTCACAATGATGACTGGAGCAATTATGCACAAAGCGGCGATTATTCCTTTTTCCAATCAAATACGTTTAAAACAACGAAAAAAATCACATTATATCATCAAGGAAAACTGATTTGGGGATCAGAACCCAATTAATTAAGCTTTAGGCGGACATCAGCAACGATGTCCGCTTTTGTCATCTTAAACAGCAATACAAGGAGGTTTACGTGGCGGATGAAACTCTGAAACAGTATATGGGCCTGTACAAATGTTGTTAGCAATCTCAAGAAAGCCAAGGAGTAGATATGATTCACTGAACATATGATGTAATCGTTTCACAGTTTTGAAAAGCGTTTATAGCGCAATGTGTGTATTTCACATCCGCCACTTTTATTACGTAAGGGGGAACAAGAGAATGAAAAAGTATGACGCGTTTCCGGAGCCAATTGGCGGCTATACTGTCGGCCGAACCCAGATGGATTTTGAGTACACGGCATCAGATCATACAAAAAGAGAACTGACGGCGTTTGTGTACTATCCGTCCGACAGCAGCGAAGGGAAGACTACATCAACGTACATGTTTCCTGAAGTCTGCGAAATGCTTGATGAGCAGCCGCTTCTCACTGCGTTGAAGGATGCTTACACTATAGATATCAAGACCCAATGTTACGACGACCTTGCTCTCTCCGGGAAGGAAAAACGCTATCCAGTGTTATTTTATGTTTGCGGCGGGGGCAGTTCTCCAGAATGGGGTACAGTGATCTGTACAGACTTGGCAAGTATGGGATATATTGTGGTAAGCATCGGCCATCAGAATAGCACGATGTATAAGCGTAAAGATGGGCGCCTGTTTAATGTATCAAAGGATTTTTCGGATGTCATTATAGCGTTTTCTGAAGATCCGGAGATGATGGCGTTGGCTGGTAAGATGGAGATGCGTCCTGACGATGAAACTGCCATTGAGATGTGCCAAAACGTGCTTACACTGCCGATACTTGACAAGTTAACAGAGTATAGTGAATTACAGGCAGAAGATGTAAGGTATGTAGCCGATTATCTTGTCAAACTGGACTCTGGAGAGCTGAATTCCATCTTTAAGGGCAGATTGTTGCTTGACATCGGCATGGGCATAGTCGGACATTCTTATGGAGGGCCTACGACGGCGATTGTTTGCCGGGACGACGAACGGTTCGCCTGCGGGATTGGCTTGGATAGCGGTGCGTTCGGCCTTCAGGGCAGCGACATTAAGAAACCCTTTTTGCTGCTGTTTTCTGAACCGAACTATAACATGAATGCGATCATTGGCGCTAACAATAGCATGGATACCTATTATTTCTCTGTTGATCGTGCTGCGCATTTAGATTACTGCGACATCGTGTTTACCAGTGTGAATAAGGAACTTAGAGGTGAACGGGATGCCATGGAGATGCGAAATCTTGTTACAGACTATACGAAGAACTTTTTTGATCATTACATACTGCAGAAGGCTGCAAGTGTGGAAAGTCTGGCATACGATGGCGTGGACTTGATCAAGAAGACCAGCAACAAGTGACATAACCGACTAAAATACTCAAACTGAAAAACCTTTATGACCAATTTAATTTATTAAGGCCGTAGAGGTTTTTTTAATATTACCTTACAAAAAGGGGATGTTCTTAGAATATGGATCCACTTTTATATTCTCTACATCATTCCTAGTTTACATAATATATATTCTAGGAAGTTGAATAGTGAATAAAAAATTTTGTCTCATTATCCTAAGTATACTTAGATATTGAGACAAAATGAGAAAAAATAGGACTTATTACGATTTATCTTCGCTATATACTATGAATAAGACTTCTTCATTCATATACGTAACAAACTCCGCCTTCTGTAGTTACACACTCAAAATCTTCCCAATAATATTTTCCTTCACTGTCTCTAAAGAAAATTCTAACAGTATCATTACCAAGCCATCTGTATTCTTCAACCTTATCATCAAATTGTTTGTTTCGAATTGGGATTAAATTTCCTGGTTTAGTTGCTGCATCAGCCGCTTGTACTCCAGATACTAGCAAGGCCCCCACCAGTGCTGTAGCTCCTGCTATCTTCTTGAATTTACTTTTTAACATTTTTATTGCCCCCTTTTGATTTGTTGCCTGCTGCTTACTCACTTAGCAGGCAATCTGATTTTATCACCTTGCAAGAGGGAAATTTGTCATATTTTGTAGATGAGAGTATTATTTTCGGAAAAAATACAAAATTATGGCGATTCTTTTCCATTCTTGAATTCTGAAACTTTTCGAAGGGCTTCTGATAGCGATCCTTTTTGCAAATATGCTTACATAAAAAAACCGGCGTGTTGGCCGGTCCTTTCTTCTAGAACAACATGTACCCTTCTTGATACTTCGTGAGGAAGCATTAAAGCCTTTATTAAGCCTCGTAATTTCTGCTGTTTGAACCTAAATTCCTAAAGAGTAAAGAAGAAAGCAGAGCTAGTACAAAATAAACAACTACAAATCCGCCCCAGAAGATTACTGCTTGATCAAAAGGTAAACCAAACATTCTAAAAATTATTCTGTGTACCACCCCGGTAATAATGACCAGGATGCTTGCTGATAACGCAAAAGTAATGTGTTTCAATTTAAACCTCTCCTTATGAAAGATTAATAACTCTGTCAGACCCATTGGCGATTTCTTGATCATGTGTAACACAAATAATCGTTTTCCCCATACCTTTTAACTGATGGAATAAAGACAAAATAATGCTTTTGTTATATTCGTCTAAGTTTCCTGTCGGTTCATCAGCCAGGATAATATCACAAGGCTTCAAAATAATTCTTGCGATGGCCACACGTTGTTGCTCTCCGCCACTCAGTTGATAAACCTTTTTCTTTAAAAAGCTTTTATCCAGACCAACCATTTCTAAAGCTTCTGTCAACTTTTCTTTCTTAAAGTCTTTTGCATAAGCCGTCGAAAGTTGTAAATTTGTTAATACTGTTTCATTGTCCATAAGGACATAATTTTGAAAGATATACCCTAAGTTCTCTCTCCGTAGTTTCATCACGTCGTTAGGTTTAGGGTTTCGAAAGCCTAAAATCTCAATATCTCCTGAGTATGGAGTATCAAGAAGGCCTATTATATTTAGAAGGGTTGTCTTCCCTGAACCGCTCTTACCAACAATTGAAACAAATTCATTTTCTTTTATCTGAAGAGAGAAATTCGAAAGAACAGATTTTTCATCAAACGTCTTTGATATGTTGTTGAGTGTAATCATATTCTATCTCCTTTTAAGATCTTATTCATGTTTTTCCTGTTTAAATAGACACTCAGAAAATAAAGAATAAGCAGCTCGATTACAATAAACAGCGCGATGAAAATTGTTAATTCAAAGATTTTGTAATAAATACTGCATCCTAAACCTATAAGGCAATTGGTTAAAAGGGAAAAGATGATTAAATTTTTATTTCTGGCCCAATATGAATATCCAAAAAGCTCTTTAAGGTACAGCCGATATGCATTTGCGCTGTAATACGACCAAATATAAGCAACAAGAAAGGCTATGGAGAGGATAACTGTTAGTGTTAGTCCAATTAAATTCTGCAAGAATTGATTCTGAATACTTGCTATATTGTCGCTTAACTCTTGATAAACCGAAATTGATGAATCAATTAGATCTCTCGTATTGGTCTTCTCCAAATAAGGAACTATGCGGTCATACGCCATGCCTTTTGAAGAATCTGAAAAGAATAAACTTGAGGTTGAGTAAGCACCTATAACAGATGGATCAACGTTGTCCGTGAAAATTGCAGCTATTGGATCAACAATGTTATTTTTATTGCCGGCATCCCCAAACTCACTATTAAAGGTGAAATACTCCTGCCTATTTTTAGTATAAATGATGTTGATTTTCAATTCATCTTTTTTAAGGGTGTTTAAAGGTTGATTCATCTCCTTGTTATACATATTATCTAATTCAACTTTGTCAAAGAAAAACTGATCCCTGTATGCAGCTATTATTTTTTCTTTATATTTTTCATACTTTTGTGGAACAAGCAGGTTCAATGTATTTGAATCAATCCTTAATTGCTTTTGGCTTATGGCTTCCCCATTAGCGCCGATAATGGGATTCACCTTTAAATAATTAGGGCTGATTGTAATACTTCGTCCAGATGGAGAGTAAATTTCATTTTTCTTTGTCGTATTTAAGGTGTAAAAATAAACAGGTTTTTTTCCATCTTTCCTTGTACAGCATAGTTATGTGCATCAATGACGAACGCATTTTTATGCTTCTCTAATTGATGATACAACGCGCGAACTCTAACATTTTTCTCCCTGTCTAATTTTAAATCACTATAGTCTATCCCGGTATTTGCAAAGCTTGTCTTATAAGTGTTTTGTGTCTTTTTCCAGTACGATTGATTATCAAGCTGCTGTTTGAGATCGAATACGTTAGAAAGTGAAAACGCAACAATATTGAAGAGCAATATCGTGACAACAATTTTAAAGCCTACAGATAACCATTGGAATTTTTTAATCGGTGTGCTGCCTTTGATCGAGCCACTAATGTCGCTGTTGTTATACAAGATTAGGGTAACAATGATGGTGTATACCATCATGATAAGCGCACCAATCACCGCGTTTCTAATATAAATTCTAAGATATGCAGCCAACCAGTCATTTAAATTGAAAGAAAAAGCTAGTAAAGCTACAATAATTGCACCGCAAAATATGATTATAATTAGAGGCTTCAAGAACATTGCTGGGTAAGAAAGCAGTGTTTTAACTTTGGAATACCCCCATAACTTTTGCAGCAGAAGCCGTTTGCGATTTTTAATTACAAAATAAAGGACACCAATAAACAAAATCAGCATAGAAAGCAACACCAGCATAAGCAAAGTTTTGTTAAACATAAAAGCAGTATTCTCAGTGATGTTTTCAAAACTTACTTCACCATAGTCAGCAAAAAGGTTTTGTGCTTTCTCCAATACCTTGTCATCGTTAGATGAAATATAAAATTTGCTTCCTATGCCTATATTCTTTATTTGATTGAAGTCAAAATATCTGATTTCCCATGTTGACAGCGGAAAAGAAATGCTGCCGATCATCTTCTGCTCTGAATGGCCTCTTAGAAAATTTGACACAAGTTTATTGCCGTTATGTATTGATGGTTCATTTTCAGGGCTTGTAGAATAGATGTTTAAGCTCTTTTCATCCAAGAAATTGTATTGAGAAATGTTCACTTTGTTTTCTTTTGAGAAGGCGGCCAATCTCTTTACAAAGTCCTCACTTTTAAATTCTGAAGTATAATCGATTATCAATGCTTCTTTATTGGAGAATAAAGTGTAATAGATTTGTTTGTTAAGAGTGTAATGATAGCTTGACATATTCATTGAGAGCAAAACCAGAATGAACAATATGTAGATTGTTTTCTTCATTGGACAGCCTCCATAAAAAGAAATCCGGTGCTGTCTTGTATTCAAGTTTGACCACACCGGAAGGAAAATTAAAAAATCACTTTGCTATCGTTTTCTTTATTTTGTATTCCAAAAAGCCTTGTTTCCGAACCAAGTTTGATACACGGAAGCGTAGGCATACCCTTCATCTTTTTTCTTCCATTCGGTTACCTGCGGAAGCATGAGTGATCCGATAATGCACAGTTAAAAATTTCAGTCCGAACAGCCACATATGATGAACGGCCTTCAGGCTGGTTTCGCTCTGGGCTGAAATAAGAAATGTCTCTGCCAGCGGAAGATGACACGTCCCCCATTTCGTCTGCAGATAAATCCCTTCATCACCCGCTCCGCTTTTTCGCCGTCTGCTTGTCAAAACAAGATTCTGCTTACGCGCATAAGGCTTTAAAATGCCCGTCATTTGGCCATACGGCAGCGGAAGAGAGATATTCATGTATCCTTCCCCTTTTGCCCTGTACGCTGAATACAGCGCAGTAAAAACGGTTTCCTGCTTTTCATTTGTTCTGATCCACGCACGGACATTTTTTCTGCCGTCTTTGTCAGAGTCAACTCCTATAATACCACTGTGCATGATATACCAATCCGGATTCATGGACAGGTGAATCTGCCCCGCTCTTCTGCTGAACGGCTCGTACACGCGCGCGAACGGACGAAACCATCCGCTCCACGTCACTTTTGCCATGATATCATAATCAATTGTCTCTTCATAAAAGGAATTAACGGCCGGCGCCAGTTTTTGAGTTGAAAAGTCTTCAGAATGCAGTTCTCTCATCTGATCCAGAAGGCCGGTATAATGGATGTCATTTGCTGCATGAATATCAGTCAAAAAGTCTTTGCCTATCGTTCTCTTCCCGTAAATACGGCTGAACGTTCTTTCGCTGCCCTCATCAAACGATCTCGGATTTTCCAACCTCCACCCCGCCAAAGCCGGCAGGATAACGCCGAATGCATTGACGGCCCCGTGAATCCAAATCATCTGGCTGATCGTGAGCGTTGCCTCCTCGCGGTAGACACCGTACGAATATATCAAAGAAAAAGCAATTGTGATCATTAACACAGCCGAAGAACTCCTGATCAAGATCCTGCCTGTTTTCGTAACAAACGGCGCCGTAAAGACGAGATATGCATTTACATACAGACCCGCCAGATACAGAGCGACAGCAATCACATCAAGTGTCTTTGAAAATGTAATCCCCAAGGCAATAAGGATCGGCGAAATCAAAATAATGACCGTGCTCCATCTGTAAAGAACCCGTTTCTCCCGTATGATCCTGCCGAGCAATCCGTTAAAGATCGGAATGAGGAAAGCGGAATAGTGAAAGTGCACCGCCGTCAGCAGAACGATAAGCGGGCCGAAATTCATGACGGGAATCTCAAGGACATATGCGAAGAACCAGAATCCGCCCCCGGCCAAATAAATGAAACCCGCCATAACAGACATCTCTTCTGTTCTGTGAATATTTGTTTTCATCAGCCGCCGGACAGCATACAGTGCCAGCCCAAGCGTATAAATGAGCCACACAAAGGCAAAAAAACTGAAGTCTGTGACAAGCGCAAGCACCGCACATAAAGCGGCAACAGGATAACTCCGTAATAACACATTCTCTAAGGTCTTTGACGGCCGAAAAGCAAAATCGAATACAGCGGGAACGAAAAAAAGTACGGAAATTAAAACAAACGTCTCAGCAGCTGATATATGCGGAGCTTCAGCCGCCGCAAATCCCAAAAAGCAAATCACGCATACCATGAGATGACGCTTCAGCATGTTTCCCTCTCTGTTTCACGGAAAGTCCCCCGGTAAGAGAAAAGCGTGCCGAGTATCCGGTTTTTCACATGAACCTTTATGCTGAAGCAATTCATTTCCTCATCATAAGCCTCATAAACGGTTGAACTGCCGCACAGCCATGCCGGAAGCGGGATTTTCTTTCCGACTATCAGGAGCCACTGCCTTCCGGATGTAATAACAAGCCCTCCTTCTGAAGACGCTTCTAAATGCAGTTCAGACAGTAGGATGCGGGGTTTGCCGAAGTAATCAAGAATTCTGTTTTCCCGCTCATCATATTCCATGACGGCATCAAAAAAACGCGTTTTGCTTTTAAAGAAAAAGGTACGATTCCATTCCACGCCATTTTGCCTGTTTTTGTTTTCGATAGTGAAAGGGATATCGTTTCCCCTCTCTGAGAAAAAACATCTGAAAAAAACACCTGTCTTTAAAAGCATTCTGACAAGAAAAGAACCTCCCTTTATTTCTGACATAATTCCTTCTCCGCAAAACGTGCGTGATCCGTCAAATCTGTACCGTTTCTGCAGCATCGGGTGCAGTGATTGATAATGAGTAATCGCTTTTTCATACATTGAATCCGTCATTTCACTTCTCTCTTTCGTTTTGTATGCCAGGCGCTCGGCAGCTTGAGCTTAAGAATCATTGCGGCTATCGTAAGCACCCCTAATGAGATCACGAATCCGCCGCCCGAATATAGCAGTGCCGTTACACAAAAGAAGACTGACTGCCCGGTGTGAATCAGCCACTTTCTCCGCATGGGAAGCAGCCATAATACCCCTAACCCTGTCTCCAGCGCTCCCCTCACGATCTCTGCATCGGCACAGCCATCATGAAAGCCTTGAAAAAACCAATACAGACTGAATACGAGACACATAAAGACATAGACAAACCCGAAACGGACTGATATCTTCGGATGTCTGTTTTGTTCTATCCAAAGCCGCAACGCATCAAAGCTCCATGCGGTAGCCCAGCTTAGCAGAGGACGAAATAAAAACCGGTCTATCCAACTTCCCGGCAGACCGCGGGCCGTTTCATATTGATATTGAGTCAAAAATGAGGTTTGTCCGTTATCCCGCTCTATATACTTCCAGTAGCCCCTGCCTTCTTTTATAAGTGACAGCGGATGATCAGAGGCAAAAGCGAGCGAAGACACTCTTTCTGACGAGCGAGGCCTTATGTCACCTATTGATTCGCCCGTGCCGGATACCTTCAGCCCAAAACCGATTCGTGTTTCATATAGAAATCTTTGCGGTTCATCTGGCAGCCTATGAAGATATGTAATGTCAGAAAACCGCAGATCCCATTCCTTATGAAGATGCGGGTTTTGCGTATATTCCCAAAGCGTTTCTATATCAGATGCAATATTGATTTCGACATATATCGGCTTCTGTTTCATGCCCCTCCTCTTCCCTTCTTTTGTAAACAATTCCTATATTATCATAGGAACAGATCAAGCGGCAGAACAAAAAGGCCATCCCGTTATCTGCAGGACAGCCTCAGTGGCTTTGCTGACTTATGAATAAGGTATCGTGTCTTTTTTATCTTCAGAAGCGGTTTGAATGATAATCGGGCGCACGAAACGGATTACCGCAGCCGAGGCCAAAACGGCTAATCCGCCTGCAAGCAAAAACGCCCCGGAGAATGATCCGCTTTTGTCAGCGATAAAGCCGGTTAAAGCAGGCCCGATAATACCGGCCGTGTTTGCAAGAAAATGCATAAAGCCGCCGACTGATCCGACATTCCTTTGATCAACCACATCATGAATCACCGCCCAATAGATAGAGCCCGTTATATATAAAAAGAAGACTGATAAAGCAACGAGAATAACGGCACTTACGGTAGTGGTAACAAGTCCGGCAAATCCGATCAGTACAGCGGAAGCGAACAGACAAGTGACAAGAATGACTTTCCGTGAGAACAAAACCCCTTTTCCGGCGGTTTTTTTGAATACATAATCAGAAATCATTCCGCCTGCCGCCAAACCGATAAATCCAAGAATCCAGGGAATAACAGTCACCACGCTCATAAATTCAACACTTAAACCGCGTTCTTTCACCAGATAGCTCGGAAACCATGTTAAGAAGAAAAATAAGATGTAATTGTAGGCGAAAAAGGCAAAAGCCGTGAAGAGAACCGTTTTTTGTTTCAAATAAAAGGTCATCGGGATATGCTGCTCATGCGGTTGAATCTCCGCTTTCATTGCCGGGGCGTCTTCCGTCGGCGCCGGCTGTTCTTTGACAAATTTAAACCAGATGACCGCCCAGACTAAACCGATGATCATGATCAGGACAAAGGAAACTTTCCAGCTGAACGCCACAGCAATCATCCCGACAATCGGGCCGGAAATCGCCCCGCCGAGCGGCGTGCCGCTGTTTGTCAGGCCGATGACCGTGGCGCGCTGAGACGGAGGAAACCAATTGTTGACCATTTTGCTTATGGCAGCCGACAGCGGCCCCTCTCCCATACCGAATAAAACACGGATAATCAAAAGACTTACAAATCCGAAAGCAAGCGCAACCGCTCCGCTGAAAAGAGACCAAACGATCATCGCCGTACACAATGTCAATTTAGCCCCATACCGGTCAGATGCAACACCGCCGAGAAAGTTAAACACAGCGTATCCGACAGAAAAACTGCTGAAAATCAGCCCCATTTGGGTTGCAGACAATGTGAGATCCTGCTGTATGAACGGCGCTGCAATAGACAGCGCTGAGCGGTCTAAATAGTTAATCACCCCGGCAGAAAATAAAAGAAGAATAATAGGGGATCTATCCTTTGAGAACATAAAATCTCCCTCTCACTTCATAATATTCAGACATTTAAATTGCCGGAGTAAACCGGTTTATGCAATGAAACCGGTTATCCGGATTGCCTTGCGAGCAGCGCCGGTTTATAGCGGTGAATCCGTTTTTCACCGCCATCTTTTTCTTGTATCTGGCGAAGAAGAAGGCTTCCCGCTTTTCGCGCCATTTCTGCCGCAGGCTGGACGATCGTCGTAATCGGAGGAGTAAAAAAACCCGCAAAAGGAACTTCATCAATTCCGATGACGGCTGCCTTATCCGGAATTATCATATCATGCTCCTTCATATACTTCAGCACCTCAACAAGAACGATATCGTTTGCCGCCAATATCGCTTTCGGAGGCTCCTCAAGTGAGAACAACTCTGACAAAACAATAGAAATATCAGCCGCATCGGCTGTTTTGATATATTCGTCCCGCACCATCATTCCGTGGCGGTCAAGCGCCTTTTTATACCCTTCAATCCTTTCTACCCTCGGACTGATTTCCCGAATAATGGACGTCGTAATAATCGCAATTCTCTTAATGCCGCTTTCGATAAACCGGTCAACGGCAAGACCGGCTGCATGATGGTTATCAAGCATCACTGTCGGAATCCCGAGTTCTTTAATGGTTCTGTCCATAAACACGACCGGAAACGTATCGCGTTTCATCTTTTCATATAAAGAGAGATTTTCGCCCGTCGGAAAAATAATAATTCCGTCCACCTGCTTAGCCCGCAACATTTCAATATATTTCTTTTCTTTTTCCGGTTCATCATCCGCATTGCAGACAATAATATGAAATCCTTGTTCATGAAAATAGTCTTCCACCGCCCTGATGACCTGAGTGGAAAAAGTGTGAAGAATATTAGCCACCACCACACCTACCGTAAATGTTGATTTCTGTTTTAAGCTGCGGGCGACGAAATTCGGCTGATAGTTCAGCTCTTGAATGGCCGCTTCTATTTTTTGTTTCGTTTTCTCGCTCATATAGTCATAGCGCTGATTTAAAAATTGAGATACGGTGCTTTTAGATACGTTTGCATATTTCGCCACATCAGAAATTGTAATGGTTTTCATAGACTCATCCCCGTCTGTCTTCATTTTTCACTAGTATAAGTCAGAAGTAAATGGTTTACAATCTGACAGGGACATGGATTCTGTCACACTCCGGAATAAGCCATAAAACCTCCGTCGACGGGAACGGTGACCCCGGTGACAAAGCCTGAGCATGAATCATCCGAAAGCCACAGAAGCGTTCCCAGAAGGTCTTCCGGTTTCCCGAAACGTTTCATCGGTGTATGTGCCATAATCTTATTGGATCGGTCTGTCAGACTTCCATCTTCCTGTAATAACAACTCACGGTTTTGCGTTGTCAAAAAGAAACCCGGAGCGATGGCATTCACCCGCAGCCCTTTTTTTGCGAAATGAACAGCCATCCACATCGTAAAATTCTGAATCGCCGCCTTGGCCGCGCTGTAGGCGGGCACCTTTGTCATCGGTGTATACGCACTCATAGAAGAAATATTAATAATCGCGGGACATTCCGCCTTCAGTAGGTCTTTTCCAAACACTTGCGATGCCAGAAATGCACCGGTAAAGTTGGTTGAAAATACGCTGGAAAACCCCGTTTCGTCCATATCAAAAAATGATGTGCCCTGCTCATCCTCTTCATACGTCTCACTGGCAGTGATCGCATCAGGGTGGTTTCCCCCGGCTCCGTTAATTAAAAGATTGACAGAACCGAACCGGCTGATAATCTCGTCTTTTGCCTTTTCGAGCGAATCACGGGCTGAAACATCAGCCGGTACAGAAACCGCGATTCCTCCAGCGTCAGCAATCTCGCCCGCCGCACGCTCTGCTTTATCAGCATTCCGGCTGACGATCGCAATTTTCATCCCCTGCCGTGAAAGCTCCTTTGCCATTGCTGAACAGAGAACACCGCTCCCGCCTGTTATGACAGCGGTTCTTCCTGATAAACGTTCATGAATCGGTTTCATCTCTTCACCCCTTTCTCATGAGACGAGAACGCATCCCACAGCCCGTTCAAGTACATAATTCCTAAAGCACGATCATATAAACCATAACCCGGCCGGCATTGTTCGCCCCAGATATGACGGCCGTGATCAGGCCGTACATATCCTTTATAGTCTTGGCCGTGCAATTCTTTTACCACACCGGTAATATCAATGGACCCATCACTGGTAAGATGCGAAGTTTCCGTAAAATCACCGTTATCGCAGATTTTCACATTTCGTATATGGGCAAACGGCGCAGATCCCGCATAGTGTTTGACGATCTTCACCATATCATTGGCGGGATCCGCTCCCATCGAACCCGTGCATAACGTAATACAATTGGCGGGTGAATCTGAAATCTCTCGCAGCTTTTCATAACTTTTCTCATCGGTGATAATACGGGGCAGGCCAAAAATTGACCAGGGCGGATCATCCGGATGAATGGCCATTTGAATGCCGTGTTCCTCCGCTACAGGAAGGATTCCATGTAAAAAGAACTCCAGATTGGCCCAAAGCTGTTTTTCATCAACCGTTTGATAGGCCTCAAACAGTTCCTTGATCCGGGCCATTTTCTCCGGCTCCCACCCGGGAAGCGTCAAATCAGAAGATTCTTCAACCGTGCGGATCAGTTCCTCCGGAGGGAGACTTTCCACTTTCGCTTTTTCAAAAAACAAAGCGGTTGACCCATCCTCCAGCGCGCGGAACATATCGGTACGCGTCCAGTCAAATATCGGCATGAAATTGTAACAGATGACTTTCACGCCGAATTCGGACAGATTGCGAATGGTCTGTTTATAGTGCTCAATATATTGTCCGCGTTCTTCATGACCGAGTTTAATGGCTTCATGAACATTCACGCTTTCCACGACCTCTGCATGAAACCCATAGGATTGAATGTATCTGACTTCCGCTTCAATGTCCTCCTTTTCCCATACATCGCCCGCGGGCTTCTGGTGAAGAGCCCAGACGATGCCTTTGACCCCGGGAATTTGTCTGACATGTTCAAGAGTCACCGTATCATTACCTTGGCCGTACCAGCGAAACGTGATATTCATGTTACACCCCCGTATATTCGTTTTTTCGGCAGACGTATTCTTTGCTGAGGGATACAGCAGCTTCATAGCCGCCCTTTTGATAAGCTTTTGTCAAGTCGCTTCCCACACCGACCGCGACCGCTCCGGCAGATAGCCAGTCATTCATGCTGTTTAATGAGATACCCCCGGTCGGCATAATGCGGACATTCGGCAGAGGACCGTTGACCGACTTGATAAATGAAGGGTCAAACGAATTAGCGGGAAACAGCTTTACCACATCACATCCGGCTTCAAGCGCCAAAGCCATATCAGACACGCTCATGCATCCCGGAAGATACGGTACGCTGTACTGGTTGCATAGAGACGCTATCTCTTTTACAAAATGAGAGCTGACGATAAATGAGGCGCCTGATAAAATGGCGTGTCTCGCCGTTTCTGTATCCATTACAGAACCGGCTCCAAGAAGAATATCTTGATGCCGGAGTTCCTTAAAGACATCTTCCACTTCAGGAGTTGTGTATGTAAGCTCAATGGCGCTGATACCTCCTGAAATGGCCGCTTTTGAAACTTCAAGCGCCTCTTGGCTGTTTTGTCCCCTTATGACAGCCACCACTTGTGCATGCAGAAGTTTTTCGTAAATGGCGTACTTAGGCAACATTCTCGCTCCTCCTTTAATCAAACGTAATGATTGCTTTTCCCACCTTGCCCGGGTGCTGTTCGATCAACTGAAATGCTTGATGGACGTCATCTGCTGAAAATGTATGTGTAATAAGACCGCCGTGCGTTAACAGGCCTTTATTCAGTAAGTCTGTAATGTACGGAAACTGATTCGTCTGCAATCTTGAACCGGTTATCGTGACTTCCTTTTTTGTGATCGGAAGCTGAGAAATGCCGGCAGTCCTCTCATCAAAACCAAGCACAACCACATGACCGGCCGGAGACACCGCGTCAATGGACGTTTCAAACGTTGAGGGGAGACAGACGGCATCAATGACGACATTGGCGCCTTCTTTTTTTGTCCATTCGTTCACCCGCAAAACGGGATCTTCTTTTTGCGCGTTGACGGTAACGTCCGCACCGTTTTTTTCAGCGAATGCCAAGCGTTCATCATTCAAGTCGGTTATCATGACGGAAGCGCCTTTGAACTTTGCCATTTTTAATATGCAGATTCCGATCGGTCCCGCCCCCTGAATCAAAACAGTATCTTCCTTCTCGACACGGCCTCTCCAAACGGCCTGGGCGCCGATCGTATATGGTTCTGCCATGACCGCTTCCTCCCAGGACAGATCGGGCGAAACGGCATGCAGCTGCTTTTCCGGAACCACGATATATTCCCGCATCCCGCCATCTTCATGAACGCCGAACACCGAAAGCGCTTTGCAGACGTTCGGACGTCCTTTCCGGCAGGCATAGCATGTTCCGCAATAAGATATCGGTTCAACCACTACGCGGTCACCCGGCTTGAAACGCCGAACATGAGAACCGGTCTTTGCGACTTCCCCTGTGACTTCATGTCCGATTACTCTCGGCAGGGACGCTAACGGATTTGTCCCATGATAAATATGCAAATCTGATCCGCAAATTCCGACCCGCTTCACCTTGACAAGAACATCATCCGCGTGGACAACAGACGGTTTCTCACATTCCGTCACCGTCAGATCAAATGCTTTCCGTACTAGAACCGCTTTCATTTTCTCACCCGCTTTTTAAGTTGTGCTTGCTACCGTTCAATCACAGTCTCTTTGTTTACAAATGACAGAACCTCTTCTAGATAGGGAAGCCCTTCATTATCACCGGAAACTGTGGTGACGAGCGCACCGACCGCATTGGCAAACTCCAGACGTTTTTCCGGTTCAAAACCATGCAGATAACTGTACAGGTAGCCGGCATTAAAGCCGTCACCCGCTCCTACCGTGTCAACAGGCGCAACCGGGAAAGCCTCTTTGTGAACCCACTTATGATCATGATACAGCGCAGAACCTGCTTCACCGTCTTTTATGACAAGCTGACTGATTGAATAGGTCTCTGCAAACCGGGCTAATGCTTCATTTTCCCCTATACCTGTCAGCTGTTTCATTTCGTCCCGGCCCGCCAGAAGAATATCAGTATGCGGAAAGATTTGATGAAATGCCGCACGCGCCTCCTCAATCGTCCACAGCTTCAGCCTGATATTCGGATCAAAAGATACGGGAATCCCTCTTGCTTTGGCGATGGAAAGCACCCTTTCAGCAATTTCAAGATTTTTCTTATCAAGCGCGAGGAACACACCGGTAAGATGAACGATGTGAATGCCGGCAAACATATTCTCTGTTATATCTTCCGGTGCAAGGGTCAGAATTGGTGAATTGAAACGATAATAAAACGTCTTGCCTGAACCGTCATTTCTGATCTCTTTGACATTTAAAGATGTAGGAAAGCCTTCAACATAGGAGACGTCAGTCACATCAATTCCTTCTCCTTTGGCAAACTGATAAATCACTCTGCCGAACTCATCCTTCCCCAGTCTGCTGACCCACTTTGAGTGCAGATTCAATCTGGCGCATGCAATCGCAAAATTCAGTTCAGCTCCTCCTGCTTTTCGTTCAAAATGGGTAACAAAACGCAAAGGTCCTGTGCTTGCGGGATTTAAGGTGATCATCGCATCACCGATCGTAAAAATGCCATAATCAGAAGCCACATCAATACTCCTTTCTTTTAAGACTAAATCGGTTTGGTAAACCGGTTTAGTAAAACTTTATATGAAAACCCTTACACACACAAGATAAAAATACAATAAATTCAAAAAAATCTGTTTTCAGTAAAAATAATCCGATTTTTCACATGAAAAAACCCCTCACAACAAAATGTAAGGGGTTTTTTGAAAATTGTATGCATGTTTCCTCAGTTAGCAGTCTTACGTTCGGGGCTTGTACCTTCTTCTTCCGCCCATGTTTCAATATGCTTGAGCTCCGGGGTATTCTCGGCTTTGAATACAGGATCAAGACCTTTTTTGCGCTGAGCGGCATAATCCTTATAGATCTTGTAGGCTACATTACTCAGCAGTAAAATTGCCACTAAGTTAATGAGAGCCAAGAGTCCCATAAACAAGTTTGCCATGTCCCAGACGATCTGGAAGTCAGCCAAACATCCGTACACCACCATCACTACAACGAATACGCGGTAAATATTAAGCCATGTTTTGCTTGTTTTAATAAATTCAATATTCGTTTCACCATAGTAATAGTTGCCGACAACAGAGCTGAATGCGAATAAAAACATCGCAATCGCAATAAATGTCGGCGCCCATCCGCCGAGGTGGTGCTGCAATGCGGCTTGTGTCACTTGGATGCCGTCGCCTTTAGGCGTAAAGCTGTACAATAAAATGATAAAGGCAGTCGATGTACAAACAATAAATGTATCAAAAAACACGCCGAGCGTCTGAATTAATCCCTGCTTAGCCGGATGCGACACATGTGCAGCCGCTGCGGCATTCGGCGCGCTTCCCATACCCGCTTCGTTTGAAAACAGGCCGCGCTGCGCACCGATAATAATGATGCTTCCTAAGCTTCCGCCGACGATCTGCTCAAGACCGAACGCATTTTTCACAATCGTCATAAGCAATTCAGGTACCGCTGTAATATTTACAATCACGACATACAGCGCGATCAGAATATACATACCCGCCATGACCGGAACGATTAATTGCGAAACGGAAACAACACGTTTCAGACCGCCGAATATAATGAAAGCCGTTAATACAGCTAAAATGATTGCGATAACTGTTTTATTCACATGGAATGCTTCGTCAAACGCCACAGAAATCGTATTTGACTGCACGGCGTTAAAGATAAGTCCGAAAGAAACGGTAATCAATACGGCGAATAAAATACCGAGCCAGCGGGCGCCCAGTCCCTTTGCCATGTAATATGCCGGACCGCCGCGGAATTCGTCACCGGAACGCACTTTATACAGCTGCGCCAAGGTGCTTTCCACAAAGCTGGAAGCCATACCGACAATCGCTACGATCCACATCCAAAATACTGCGCCTGGACCGCCTGTTGCAATCGCCAGCGCGACGCCGGTCAAGTTTCCGGTTCCGACACGAGAAGCGGCTGAGATAAAGAATGCCTGCATTGAAGACACTCCTTTATTTCCTTGCGGCTTCTCCCCGACGATTCTAAACATTTCAATAAAGTATTGGAATTGAATAAAGCGAAAACGGAACGTAAAGTACAATCCGATCCCGACTAAAATATAAACAAGATACTTCCAAATAAAATCATTTGGAACATTTATGATTTCACTGATGAAAGCCTCCATGTTTAACCTCCCTTTTACATATCTTTTACTGTCATTTTTGCTGCATATGTTAGATCTTTTAACACAACGAGTATTATTATATCACAACAACAGTGGTTGAGAAGTTTTTTTAAGAAAATGTTTCGGTTTCTACATCACGTCTTTTGCTGTCATGCCCCGTTTTTTATCTTACAGCCCGAAAAATGTTGTCACGCCATAAGGAATGCGTGCATATCATAACAAATAGGTCTTTAAGAAAAAAGAGATGAAAAGATGGATGGAATGGTATATACTTAACCAGGATAATAATTTTTTAAATTTAATAAATATGTTTACTTTACATTTAAATTAGGGTATTATAATAAAAATATTCAGACTTATGAAGGGGGGAGAACATTTGAAAAAAATCTTGTTTTTAAAAGCTTCTATTTTATTTTTAGCGATTGCAAGCTTTCATTTGCTCTCCATTCCCCATGCGTTCGATACTGCTCATCATTTTAAAGCGGTAGCCGACCAGCAGGAAATGCACGAAATGAAGGCCGGCCAAAATGCTGATGATGAGAAAAAATCGCTGACGGGCTCATATATCTTGACGGCGCTTTTTGCCGCTTCTGTCTCACTGATCGTGATATCAGACAGGAGACGCCCCGCTTCCCGGAGAAGACAGCGAAAGAAAAGCTTTTTAATCGCTAAATTTTATCAGTCCTCGTATTTCGATGAGCTTCATGTTCAACATCGCCTATCTATGTAACATAAAATGAGGAGGTTGTTAAACATGTTGTTTATCTTACGAATGGTGATTTTAGGGTTGTTTTCATTCACTGCATTGAATTTATTTGTATGGCAGGGAATCGAAGTCGTTCACGCTATCACTGACTTATTCGGCAGCCATGAAAGCTAAATAGTAAAACCTCCGCTCAATGAGCGGAGGTTTTTTTATTTTATTTTTACTCTTAAACATCAGACGCGGGGATACGCCATACATCTGTTACCGGCCCTGTCTCATCTTCATCGGTAAAGAAGGAGCCGTTGCTGTATCGGTCATTCGCCCGCAAGGACTTCACGGCGATTTCGATTCTCTCGCCTTTTTCTGTTTCCGCAGCGATCATGTCGGCTAAAGCGCACGCGAATACGCCGACTGCGCGATGCGGGTTCTTTTTAAGCTCACGCAGCATGATGACACCGCGCTTCGCCCTGGATGTTTTTTCGAATTCAGATAGGTTCATCCGCTTGATTGCTCCCCGCTGTGTGACAAGGACAAGCGAATCTGTCTCATGCAGGATTTGTCCTGATACGACGGTATCACCGTCTTTTACATTTATGCCCTTTACGCCGGCCGCACGGGCACCGACTACATTTACTTCATCTTCACCGAACCATAAACCATACCCGAGGCGAGTGGCGATAAACAGCTGGCTGCCGCCGTCTGTGACATGAACATCAATCAGCTCGTCGTCCCCTTTAAGGTTAAGGGCAACAAGCGCTTTCGAGTAACGCTGCGCTTTGTAATGCGTCATTTCAGTTCTTTTCACCATGCCGTTTTTCGTCATAAACAATAAATATGAAGATGGATCAAATTCTTTTACCGGTATAGCTTTCACGATGGTTTCATCACGGTCAATCGTGATGATGTTCGTTACGTGCTGCCCTATGTCTTTCCACCTGATATCGGGAAGCTGGTGAACCGGACAATAAACATAGCTTCCCTTATTGGTAAAGAGCAGGAGAACATCCGTTGTATTCATTTCAAATTGGTGAATCAGCCTGTCAGTATCCTTCATACCGAAATCCTGGCCGTTAGAAGCGGCAAATGACCGCTGACTTGTTCGTTTTACATAGCCGTCTTTTGTGACTGTCACATATACGTCCTCAGAGGCAACCATCACTTCAAGATTGATTTTAATTTCCTCAATCTTTTCTTCAATGACAGACCGTCTGCTGTCAGCATAGGTCTTTTTCAATTTTTTCAGGCTGCTTGTAATGACTTTTAACAGCTTTTTATCATGACTTAAAATGGCTTCGAGCTCCTGAATTTTCTTGCTGAGCTCTTCCGCTTCCTCTTTTAGCGCCGTAATATCCGTGTTTGTCAGACGATACAGCTGCAAGGATACGATCGCTTCGGCCTGCGGCTCCGTAAATGCGAATTTAGACATTACGTTTTGTTTCGCATCTTTCTTGTCGCTGCTTGCCCGGATGACGGCTATGACCTCATCTAACACAGACAGTGCCTTCATCAATCCTTCAACGATGTGGTGCCGCTCTTTTGCTTTTTGCAATTCAAAGACGGAGCGGTTTGTCACCACTTCCTTCTGATGGGAAATATACGCATCCAGGATGGCCGTAAGACTCATCAGCATCGGCCGGCGGTTATGTATGGCGACCATATTAAAGTTATATGTTGTCTGCAGATCAGTGTTTTTATATAAGAAATTCAAAATGCCTTTTGCATCGGCTTCTTTCTTTAACTCAACGACCACCCGAAGCCCCGTGCGGTCAGTTTCATCCCGGACTTCAGAAATACCTTCGACTTTTTTGTCGATGCGGTATTCGTCCATTTTCTTTACGAGATTGGCTTTGTTTACTTCATACGGAATTTCTGTAATGACGATCTGCTCCCGTCCGCCTCTTACGGATTCCACTTCAGCCTTGCCGCGGATAATAATTTTGCCTTTTCCGGTTTCATAAGCCTTCCGAATGCCGTCGACTCCTTGAATAATGCCTCCTGTCGGAAAGTCAGGCCCTTTAATCACCTGCATCAAGTCATCGACGGTGCAATCCGGAGATTCAATCCGTTTAATGACGGCATCAATGACCTCACCCAGATGATGAGGGGGAATATCAGTCGCATAGCCCGCTGAAATCCCGGTTGATCCGTTGACAAGCAAGTTAGGGAACATGGCGGGCAAAACAACCGGTTCTTTACTAGTGTCATCAAAGTTCGGGACGAATTCAACCGTATTTTTATCAATATCACGCAAAAGCTCGGACGCGATAGAAGATAATCTCGCTTCCGTATAACGCATGGCAGCCGGCGGATCACCGTCAATGCTTCCATTGTTGCCGTGCATCTCAATCAGCACATTCCGCACTTTCCAATCCTGGCTCATCCGCACCATCGCTTCATAAACAGAGCTGTCACCGTGCGGATGATAATTACCGATAACGTTTCCGACCGTTTTCGCCGCTTTACGGAAATTTTTATCGAATGTATTTCCGTCCGCGTGCATGGCGTATAAAATTCTCCGCTGCACCGGCTTTAAACCGTCACGAGCGTCGGGCAGCGCCCTGTCTTGAATAATGTATTTACTGTAGCGTCCGAAACGGTCGCCGATTACTTCTTCTAACGGTAAATCATGAAATAATTCTGGCTGTGCCACTATTAAACCTCCTCAGCGACCGACAAGTTTTCATTTTCTAAAATATTGCTTTCCTCATCTAATCCGAAGGCAACATTTTTTTCAATCCATTTTCTTCTCGGTTCTACTTTGTCTCCCATTAATGTCGTTACACGGCGCTCTACCCGTGCCGCATCGTCGATCTTGACTCTGACGAGCGTTCGCGATTCGGGATTCATCGTCGTTTCCCAGAGCTGGTCTGCGTTCATTTCTCCCAGACCTTTATAGCGCTGGATGGTATACCCTTTGCCGACTTTCTTTAAAACGCCGTCCATTTCTTCGTCGGACCAAGCATATTCAATAATCTCTTTCTTACCGCTTCCTTTGCTCACTTTGTAAAGAGGCGGAAGGGCGATGAAGACTTTTCCGTGCTCGATTAAAGGTTTCATATAGCGGTAGAAAAACGTTAACAGCAAGACTTGAATGTGCGCGCCGTCGGTATCCGCGTCCGTCATGATGATGATCTTGTCATAATTGATGTCGTCAATCTCAAAATCTGCGCCGACACCGCCTCCGATCGCATGAATAATCGTATTGATTTCTTCATTTTTGAAGATGTCTGCAAGCTTTGCTTTCTCTGTGTTGATGACCTTTCCGCGAAGGGGCAGCACGGCTTGGAATTTCCGGTCTCTTCCCTGTTTTGCAGAACCTCCCGCAGAGTCTCCCTCCACCAGATACAATTCATTCTTCGCCGGATTTCTGGAACCGGCCGGTGTGAGTTTTCCGCTCAGCGTCGCTTCTGATTTTTTGCGCTTTTTGCCGCTTCTCGCTTCTTCTCTCGCTTTACGGGCCGCTTCACGGGCCTGGCTTGCTTTAATCGCTTTTTTGACAAGCAGGGTTGCTGTATCGCGGTTTTCTTCCAGGAAATAAGCAAGATTCTCGGAAATGACGGCATCCGCGGCGGATCTCGCCTCACTTGTGCCAAGCTTCCCTTTCGTCTGGCCTTCAAATTGCAGCAGTTCCTCCGGGATACGCACGGAAATGATTGCGGACAAACCTTCCCTGATATCGGCGCCTTCAAGGTTCTTGTCTTTCTCTTTTAAAAGGGCGACCTTTCGCGCATACTCGTTAAACGCTCTTGTCATTGCCGTTTTGGCTCCTGATTCGTGGGTGCCGCCGTCCTTTGTTCTGACGTTATTAACGAATGACAGCATATTTTCTGAATACCCGTCATTAAACTGAAACGCGAAATCGACTTCAATGTCATGATGCTCGCCTTCAAAGGAAACCACTTCGCATAAAGCGTCTTTTTCCTCGTTTAGATAAGCGACAAATGCTTCAATTCCGTTCTCATAATAAAATACTTCTTTTACGCCGTTCCGTTCATCAATTAATTCTATTTTCAAACCTTTTAACAAGAAAGCCGATTCGCGCAGACGTTCTGACAGCGTGTCAAAATTATAAACCGTTGCGCTGAACATTGACGGATCAGGTTTAAAATGGGTAAGCGTTCCTGTTTTTTTGGTCGTTCCGATTTTTTCAAGTGAAGTCACGGGCTTGCCGCCGTTTTCAAACCGCTGTTTATACACATATCCGTCACGCTCAATAGTAACCGTCAGCCACTCCGATAATGCGTTTACGACAGATGCACCGACACCATGCAGACCGCCGCTTGTTTTATAGCCGCCCTGTCCGAATTTCCCCCCGGCATGCAGCACGGTGAAAATAACTTCCGGCGTCGGCTTTCCGAGCTTATGCATCCCGGTCGGCATTCCGCGTCCTCTGTCCTGTACGGAGATGCTGTTGTCCTTATGTATCGTTACGATAATATGATCTCCGTAGCCGGCAAGAACTTCATCGACGGAATTGTCGACGATCTCATATACCAGATGGTGCAGGCCGCGTGCGTCCGTCGAACCGATGTACATTCCCGGTCGTTTTCTGACGGCTTCCAGGCCTTCAAGCACCTGTATGGCATCTTCGTTGTAATCAAATTGCTGTTTTCTAGCCAAACGTACAAACCCCTTTCAAAAAACCTGCTCTTAATCATTCTCTTTTTTAAATGTTTTCATGTCTTTGTTTTTCAGTATGCGCAAGCTTCGGTCCAATTCTCCTCGGACTCACAATTATAACCAATATGCTTGATTTCGCAACATATTTAAGCGAATGGCTCGTTTTTTAGGCCGCAAGACATACATTCGAACGGCTTTTCATCTTTCTGGTGCCCTTTTCAGCGAATAAGAACATGAGTTCGCTTTCTATTATATAGCTTTATGCCGGCCATCGCAAACAGACTGTAAACCCCTGTATAAAGGGGTTTCTAAAAAAGCTGTTCATGCTTTATTGTATCTGTTTCATCATCATACGCAAAGAGTATTCTTTCAATAAAAAAGCAAAAACCCCTGATTTTCCAAGGATTTTTGCCTTTTTTGTTCCTATTTTATAACAGCGCGGGCGACTTTTATACATAAATCCATAACAGCCGTCCGTCCTTTGTCTGTAATCATGCGATACGCTTCTTCATTTGCAAGGCCCTGCTGCGCCCAAAAAACGGGAGCGTCCGTCTGTAAAAATTCTTCAGCGACGCCGGGAAGCTGCTCAGAGCGTCTGAACACATTCACGATATCAATCGGTCCCTCCACGTCTTTTAATGAAGCGACGGCTTTAACGCCAAGCGCCTCATCAATCGTTGGATTGACGGGAATAATTTCATACCCTTCATCCTGCATCGCTTTGGAAACCATGTAAGAAGTCCGGTCGGGACGGTCTGACAGCCCGACGACTGCGATCCGTTTGCTCCGATCCAGAATTTCTTTAATCTCTGATTTTGAAGGATTTTGCATCTTTACCATCTCCTTTTGATATATTGTACATGACCGCTTCGCCGGAATCAAAAAAAGCGCTTTGTCAGCTTAATTCTCAAAAAACTTGTCATCAGACGGTAACAACTCGTGTTAAAATAGAGTGAAGGGACATTGAAAAGGAGAAATGTAGATGTTGATTGCTTTATTGATTATTTTGGCCTATGTAATAGGCAGCATCCCGTCAGGTTTAATCGTAGGCAAACTTGCGAAAGGGATCGATATTAGAGAACACGGAAGCGGCAATTTGGGCGCTACAAATGCTTTTCGCACGCTTGGCGTTAAAGCGGGATCTGTTGTCATCGCAGCCGATATTTTAAAAGGCACCTTGGCCGCGGCGCTCCCATATTTACTGCACGTCCCCATTCATCCTCTTCTCGCAGGGGTGGCAGCAGTAATCGGCCATGTATTCCCCGTGTTCGCAAAGTTTAAGGGAGGCAAAGCCGTAGCCACATCAGGGGGCGTCCTGCTGTTTTATGCTCCGCTGTTATTCGTTACGATGGTTGCAGTATTTTTCGTATTTTTATTCCTTACGAAATTTGTTTCTCTGTCTTCAATGTTAACAGGGATTTATACGATTATTTACTGTCTGTTTGTAAAAGACCCTTATTTATTAGTCGTAGTGACGCTCTTGACTGCGTTTGTTATCTACAGACACAGGGCAAACATCAAAAGGATTATAAACAAAACAGAACCGAAGATTAAATGGTTTTGATGAAACTTCAATTTTGACATCAAAATGCCATATGCGTTTATAATAGAGATAATTTCTTTATATGAGAAACAAAAAGGGAGTGTTCCGGATGAACATGAAAGTAACGAAAGGCGCGCTGGATTGGTACAAAGAAGAGCTCGATCTGGAAACAGGCGACCATGTCCGTTTCTTTGTCCGTTACGGGGGATGCAGCAACGTTCAGAAAGGCTTTTCTCTCGGCATTTTAAAAGACCGGCCGATGAACATCGGCACCAGCACGGAAGTTGAAGGCATTACCTTTTTTATTGAAGAAAGCGACTTATGGTACTTTGATAATCACGATTTGTCAGTCACATATTCAGATCAGGCAGAAGAGCCGGTATTTGATTACGTGTAAGAAAAAAGAACGCAGCGGATGCGTTCTTTTTTTACAGCCTGAACCTTTTGAGATGATCAGTCAGACGTTCTTTTTCTAATATGCTTCTTTGCGTTTCACCGAGCAGGTCAAAGTGGGGAAATTCATTTTTATGGTGAATCCACTCCGGCTTCAGCCCGTATTCCGCTCCCCATCTGATCAGTTTATTGAGATCGCTTGAACCGGCCTTCGTCACGGTCTTAGCCTCCGGAAAACGGTCATCCAGCCAGTAATGCGTTAAAAAAGCGATTTTGCCTTCCGATACATCCCGCTTCCATCTTTCCAGTTCCTTGCGCGTAATTCCAAATGCCATAACTGCAGCCGCTCCTTATTTTTTTGCCTTTTCGTAAGCGGCATGCCAATCAGGAAAAGCCTTGCGAAACTGAATCGGTTTGAAGCTCTCTTTATCAACGCATATATGAGAGGATGTCGCTTTGATGGCAAGTTCTTGATCCGGATTATAGATGTGGTAGCCGTAAACGGTTTTAAATCCGTTATATTCTTCAATCCAAGTATGTACGACAGCCGTTTCTCCGTAGCGGAGCGGCTTTTTATAAGAAATGCTGATATCCAATACAGGGGACAGCACTCCTCTATCTTCCATATCCTTGTAAAGGAATCCGAGTTCCTTAATCAGCGCCGTTCTGCCGACCTCCATCCAGACTAAGTAATTGGCATGATAGACGATACCCATTTGATCTGTTTCCGCATAACGCACTTCTATTTCTTTTTTTGACACATGCAACGTTCTCTGCTCCCTTATTATCAGATTAGCCCCATTTTATCACAACGAGCCGGAAAGAGAAAAAAACCAGGTTTCCCTGGTTTTTATTATGATTGATAGCCGTTTTCTCTTGCAGCCGATTCATCCTGGATTTCACTGCGGAACGATTCAATGCTTTCATTGCGTCTGGCATTCTTCTCTTGAATGCGCTGTTTTTCCTCATCTGTCGCAAATTCCATTGATTCTTTGGCTTCTTCTATATTTTCAATTGTATTCTGCACCATATCCTGCAGCTTTTCAACGTTATCGGAACGGTCATCCGGATTCGGTTTTTGATAATTGTTTGTCATAATGTCTGCTCTCCTTTGATGATGTTATTCGCCTTTCGTCTGCATGACAATCGGATGTCCGTTTGACTTGTCATGAAACTTTTCCCCTTTGTTGCGTTTATATTTAACGGGTTTTGTCCCTAAGTGGCTCGGAGCGTATTGCGGCTGGCCGTCTTTCTTGTTTATGCCCATGTTCATCCCTCCTTAAGAGTATATTTTGCAAAAGGAGGTGCAAACATGACTGCAAATTAAAGGTTATTTTTGTTTGAACCGCTGCTCCAGCTTTTCTTCAAGCTGATTCAAATATTCCGTATTGGTCATCAGCTCACGTTTATTTTCCATAACCAATTCATGAAAAGAACGTTTTCGCATTTTTTTCAATCTTCTCACCTCCGTGTTTTCATTCATTTTTTCCAATTTTTCAAAACCTAAGCCCTTCACAATAAAAAAACTGAACCTCTATTTGAGATCCAGTTTTTCTTTCATTTCTTTTTTTGTCATCGTGCCTACGCGAATATGCTGAATGGTTCCTTTTTCGTCTAATATGTATGTTGTCGGATAAGAAAGCACGTTGAAATCTCCGTTAATTCCGCTTTTGTCAATCAGAATAGGAAAGGTCAGCTGATAATGATCAGCAAATGATTTCACAGCCTGTATATTTTTTTCAGAGGATGTAAAATTAACGGCTGCTACCGCAATATCAGGATATTCTTTCTGCAGCTCCTGCATATCGGGCATTTCCATTCGGCACGGCTTGCACCACGTCGCCCAGAAATTGAGGAGCACTTTTTTTCCTTTATAATCAGAAAGGGAGATACTTTTTCCTGACAAGGTATCAAGTGTAAAGTCAGGGGCTTTCATCCCTTCTTCCGTCCCTTCTTTCGGACTTTTTTGTACAGAATAAATGTTCCAGCCCGCATACACTAACAACCCGATAAGTAACATTCCGCCCAGCCATTTCGCAAGCATCTCAAGGCCTCCCGCATAAAAAGAGAGAAAGCAGACTGCTTTCTCTCCTTTGTTCATACTGCTACTGTTTCATTTTATCGCGAAGCACCATTTGTAAAATGCCGCCGTGGCGATAGTAATCAATTTCCACTTCACTGTCAAAACGGACAACAACTTCAAATGTTTTTACCTTACCGTCTTCACTGATTGCTCTGACAGTCAGCAAGTCGCGCGGACGTACAGATTCATCAACATCCACCTCGATGACTTCCTTACCGGTTAAGCCGAGTGTATCCGCGTTTTCACCCTGTTTGAACTGAAGCGGCAGCACACCCATGAAGACGAGGTTGCTTCTGTGAATTCTTTCAAAGCTTTCGGCAATGACTGTTCTGATGCCGAGCAGGTTTGTTCCTTTTGCAGCCCAGTCACGTGAAGAGCCCATTCCGTAATCTTTTCCGGCCAGGACGACAAGACCCGTTTTATCATCTTTATACCGCATGCAGGCATCATAAATAGATGTCACTTCCCCGGTAGGCCAATGTGTTGTGTATCCGCCTTCTGTACCCGGTGCGATTTGGTTTTTAATGCGGATATTGGCGAATGTTCCTCTCATCATGACTTCATGGTTTCCGCGGCGTGAGCCGTAAGAGTTAAAGTCACGAGGAGAAACGCCTTTTTCCTGCAGGTATTTGCCCGCCGGTGTGTCTTTTCCGATCGCTCCGGCCGGAGAAATGTGGTCAGTCGTCACAGAATCGCCGAATTTGCCGACAACGCGAAGTCCTCTTAAAGGCTCAACTTTTCCCGGCTCTACAGACATTTCCTCAAAGAACGGCGGGTTTTGAATGTAAGTGGAATCCTGATCCCACTTGTACAGCGCTTCATCCGTCGTTTCGATTTCGTTCCAGCGCTGGTTGTCGTCAAATACCGTTTCATACTCTTTGCGGAATAATTCCGGCGTAACAGTCTGTTTGACGAGAGAATTGATTTCATCCATGGACGGCCAGATGTCATCGAAATAAACATTTTGTCCGTCATTTCCGACACCGATCGGATCCGTTTTCAGGTTGATATTCACAGTGCCTGCTAATGCGTATGCGACAACAAGCGGAGGTGACGCAAGGTAGTTTCCTTTGACAAGCGGATGGATCCGGCCTTCAAAGTTTCTGTTACCTGACAAGACAGAAGTGATCAAGAGATCATTTTTAGCAACCGCTTCTTCAATCTCTGGAGAAAGCGGGCCGGAGTTCCCGATACATGTCGTACAGCCATACCCTACGAGGTTAAAGCCGAGCTCCTTCATGTAAGGAAGCAGGCCTGAGTTGACTAAGTATCCAGTAACAACCTTAGACCCCGGTGCAAGTGATGTTTTAACATAATTCGGCACTTTCAAGCCTAATTCTACCGCTTTTTTGGCTACCAATCCGGCACCGATTAATACATAAGGGTTTGATGTATTCGTACAGCTTGTAATAGCAGCGATTGCAATCGCCCCCGTTTTCATAACCGCATCTTCGCCGCTGTTAAGTTTAAATGAAATTTCTTTGTTCTCTTCAGCAGCATCCGCTCCGAATCCTTGGTTGCCGGCCGGGCTGACAAGATGTTTTTTAAACGTTTCCTGCATAACGGAAAGCGGGATTAAATCCTGCGGACGTTTCGGTCCTGAAAGGTTCGCTTCAATTTTTGACAGATCAATTTCCACAACGTCTGTAAAAATCGGCTCTTCCGCGTCAGGCGTATAGAATAAACCGTTGTTGCGGCAGTATGCTTCCACAATATCGATCTGCTCTTCTTCACGGCCGGTCAGACGCAGGTAAGAAAGTGCTTCCTCGTCAACCGGGAAGAATCCGCAAGTCGCTCCGTATTCCGGCGCCATATTGGCAATAGTCGCCCGATCCGCAAGCGGAAGCTCAGCAACACCAGGACCGAAGAATTCAACAAATTTATTGACTACGCCTTTTTCGCGCAGCACTTGAGTGACTTTCAGCGCCAAGTCAGTCGCCGTCGTTCCGTTAGGCAATTTTCCGACAAGTTTCGCGCCGATGACCTCAGGAACAGGGAAATATGAAGGCTGGCCGAGCATTCCCGCTTCCGCCTCAATACCGCCGACACCCCAGCCGAGGACGCCGATTCCGTTAATCATTGTTGTATGGGAATCTGTTCCCACCAATGTATCAGGATATGTCACAAGTTCTCCGTCTTCCTCTTTCGTATGAACGACACTTGCCAAAAACTCAAGGTTTACCTGGTGAACGATACCTGTTGCAGGCGGAACGGCCTGATAATTGTTAAACGCTTTCTTTGCCCAGCTTAAAAATTTATAACGTTCTGCATTTCTTTCGAATTCTAAGTCCATATTAATGGCTAACGCGTCTTCCGTACCGGCTTTGTCGACTTGTACGGAGTGGTCAATGACCAGGTCAACCGGAATTTCAGGATTGATTTTATCAGGGTCTCCGCCGACAGAAGCCATGGCTTTTCTTAAAGATGCCAGGTCAACTACGGCCGGAACGCCGGTAAAGTCCTGTAGAATAACCCGTGACGGTTTAAACGGCACATCGATATCTTTTAATTCAGCAGTACCCCATCTTGCTAAATTTTCAACATGTTCTTTTGTAATGACGCGTCCGTCTACCTGACGCAAAACGGATTCCAAAAGAACCTTAATAGAATAAGGAAGTTTTGAAACATTGCCGACCCCTGCGTCTTCCAATGCTTTTAATGAATAGTAGTTGTATGTTTTCCCATTTGAAGAAAATGTTTTTCTTGCTTGGAAAACGTCTTGTGTTGCGACTTTTTGCTGATTTGTCATTCTCCAAAATCCCCCTTCAATGATCAAGATCGTTCTTTAGATGAATGTTCACATTCCATCACAATTTTCTCACAATTTCATCTTAGTATAAAATCATACATAAGTAAATATCAATGTTTTTATTAAATACAATAAGATCGTCTTATCAGCATGATTTTCGGTAAATTTTGTCCGATTTTCCGCCTCATACAACGGGCTGTAAAGAGCCATATTAATGTTGAGGTGATGATCATGGTAAAACGGAAAGCCAATCATGTCATTAACGGCATGAATGATGCGAAAAGCCAAGGCAAAGGCGCGGGTTATATAGAAAATGACCAGCTCGTCCTGACGGAAGAAGAACGGCAGAACAATAAAAAAAGAAAAACAAACCAATAGCCGGAACACCTTAAAAAGGAGGCTTTAACATGACAAATAAAAATACGAGTAAAGATATGCATAAAAATGCTCCGAAGGGCCATAACCCCGGCCAGCCGGAACCGCTGAGCGGAAGCAAAAAAGTGAAAAACCGCAACCATACAAGACAAAAACATAATACAAGCCACGATATGTAAAACAGACCCCGGGTCTGTTTTTTTGTGCCATTCACCCATTCAAAGCTTCTGCATACGTTATAGCAAGGCTTTTTAATATGGAGGGATGCTTCCATGAATCACTCAAAAAACGCTGAAGAATTTGATGATACGGAAGAATGGCTGCGGCAGTTTTACGAGGACCCGTATGCTTGGTATGACGAGACGCTGCCGATCGATCTATATGAAACAAGCCGTCAATATATCATTGAAGCCGACCTGACGATGCTGAAGCAGGTGCAAGCGATAACCGTCACTCTTTCGGGGAATGAATTTATGCTCTCTGTTAAAACGCTTGAACGGACGTTAAACAAACAAATGGTGCTTCCTTTTTATCTGAATGACAAACATATTTTCACTGATTTCACCAACCATATTCTGACCGTCTCCATGAACAAGGAGCCAAATGAGACTCCTGCCTCATTTTCCTTTCAATTTCCTCTATAACATAAAAAAAGCCGCTTTCATCCCTCAATGGAAGCGGCTTTTTTGTCCGGTCATATCAGTCATATACCCTCAAAGTGAATCTCCCATGGCCAAATAGCAGAATCACTATACGATAGAATATGTTCTAGCAACCGTAATGACTGGACATCTATCATTTTTTCTATTCTTTTTTTCATGTGTTCTTCTATTCTGTCTTCGTTTACAATATGGTTAAAGTAAGGAGGAGATAGAACAATGCTGGAAGGCTGGTTTATGTGGTTTATTTTATTTTGGGTCATCGTGATGATCGGATTGCTGTCTATCGGCGGGTTTTTTATGTTTCGAAAATTTTTAAAACGCTTACCGAAAGAAGACGGCCGGTCAGAACTGGATTGGCAGGACTATTATATTGAAAAAAGCAGGCACTTATGGAATGAGGGTGACAAGGCGTTTTTGGATGAATTGGTCGCCCCCGTGCCGGAGCTCTTTCGGGATGTAGCCAAAGCGAAAATCGCCGGAAAAATCGGTGAACTTTCCTTAGCGGAGGAAGCTGAACAAATAAACCGTGATTTAATCATCAGGGGTTACATACTGGCCACTCCTAAGCGTGATCATCAATTTTTAAAAAAGCATCTCCGTGAAAAACAGATTGATCTTACTCCTTATCAAGCCCTGCTCAAATAAAAAACCTTTCCGGCGGACGGAAAGGTTTTAATTCATCTGAATATCAGCGGTCTTCAGTTCATTCGAAAGTTTGCGGTAAGACAAAAACATCGCGATGCGCCACGGGACAATCATTCCGAAAGCCAGAATCCAAAACATTCCGCTTAAAGCTCCGTAATCAATCGTCGTGCTCAAAATGGATTTCATAGCGATTCTGATAACCAGGAGACCAATCAGGATAAACACAAACGCTTTTGACCGTTTTAAATAGATTTCATTATTTTTAATCTCAAATTTAGATGTTTTAATCAGAAAAATAGAGAAGATCACGCCCAGCGTAATGGCCTCCAAAAATTCTTCGCCCGTCACTCTGAAAATCGGAAAAAGGAACATAAGCGCTCCCGTACTCATGAAAATCGGCGGGAGAATTATTTTTTTAGGTGAAGCGGGCTTGTCGGAGGATTTAATCCTGACGATCATCACGGAAATTGCCATGGCCGCTGCAATAACGGATGAAACTATAATCATCATCTTTATCATTCCTTTGCTTGCACGGAGTTTGATACTATATACTATACTCCAAAAACATAAAAAAAACCAATTTGAAAAGAGAACACGTTTACGTTCCCGTTACCCGGCCTACGGCCTCCAGCACTTTAGATGCTTCAAACGGTTTAACGATAAAGTCTTTAGCGCCTAATTCAATCGCTTCCAGAACGATCCGCTGCTGCCGCATGGCGGTACACATAATGATCCGGGCTTTCGGGTCAAAAGCTAAAATATCCTGCAGGGCCTGTATACCGTTTTTGACCGGCATGGTAATATCCATTGTCACCAGGTCGGGACGGATTTTTTGATATACTGACAGGGCTTCCTCACCGTCAGCCGCTTCCCCGGCAACTGTGTAATTCGCCGATTCCAGAATCTCTCTGATTTTCACCCTCATGAACTTGGCGTCATCTACAACTAAAACTCGTGTCATATTCCCCTCCACATATTTAACATTAACTAGTCTTATTGTACCAAAAACAAAAGGGTATATAATAGTTCAAAAGTTATTAATCCGTTACAGACCGGTAAATCCTCCGAAAAGATTTGACAGAACGATCAGAATGTAGCTCATCCAGTTAAAAAACAGCATAACTCCGATCAGAATCATAAGAATGCCGCCGATTTTCATGATAAGCAGCTGATGCTTGCGAATCCAATTCATTCTGGTAATAAAAAATGAAAGAACAAGAAAAGGAATCGCAAATCCGAGAACATATAAAAACATATACGGCACTGCTGAAGAAGGATTTGTATTGGCCAGCGAAAACACGGCTCCTAAAATAGGCCCGCTGCACGGCGACCAGCCGGCTGCAAACGCAAGACCGATCAGAACCGAACCGATAAACCCCTCCGGACGGCGCTTAAAGTGAATGCGCCGCTCTTTCATCATGAATTTCGGCTGAAACACACCGGCAGTAATCAGCCCGAAAAGGATCAGCATGATAGCACCAAACTGGCGGATCGCTTCATGATATTGGGTAAAAAAACTGCCGATAAACGAAGTTCCATATCCCAATGCGATAAAAATCACGGAGAAACCAAGCAAAAAACAAAGTGTATGCACAAGGCCACGCTTTTGCAGCATCACCTTTTCTGTTTTCACCTCGTCCATACTGACACCAGTTATGTAAGATAAAAAGGCGGGGTACAACGGCAGACAGCATGGAGAAATGAAAGACAGAAATCCGGCCCCAAACGTCAGAAAGTAATTAAAACTCACGATGACACACTCCCTTCGAGTTATGACAAAATCATTTCATTTTTTTAACACTTTTCCGAGAAGGATTACTTTTTATAGAAAAAGCTTATATAATTTAATTTGACATCGAGATATTATACTCCTTCTTATTTGAAAAACAGTATAAATGTGGATATAATAATAGCGACTCAGGTGAAAGATTTATGTATGAAAGGATATATCCCTGTGATTAGAGAGCATCTATTAAATGAAATTGAAAAAAAACGGGCAGAGCTGCTTAAAATCGTCATGACAAACGGAATGACATCAAACATTACGATAGAACTCAGCCAGGAGCTTGACCACCTTCTCATACAATACCAAAAAGAACTGCACACCGGCAGTTGGGGTGAAACATGACGCCAAAATAAAAAACCCTCTCCGGGTTTTTTATTTTTATAACCATGTATCTCTATATCATAATCTGTACGTATTATTTCGCTTGATTATTCATGGCTTTCATCATTTGATTAATTTTCTTTTGAGAAGGTTTCATTCCCATTTGCATCATCATCATGCGTAACATTTGTTCATTAATAGGCGGATTCTTTTTCAAATAGCTCATCATATATTTACGAGCAATAAAAAACCCGAGTGCAACACCTATGAGCAATGCGACAACGCCCACTAGGATGCCAACCCATAAAGTCATTTTATTTCCTCCTTCATGTTGTCTAGTTTAAAGTGTACTAAACCAAAGGCTATTATACAACATTTACATCTCTTTTTCCTCGTTTTTAGACAAAATTTCTTTCTCTGACCGGATTTAACCACCCGTAGCGCCGTGTCTTGAAATCCATTGCAAGAAAACAGGGGCTGATTTTACGCAGAATCTCAAAGAAAATCGTTTCCGCCTCATAATCTCCCGAAGCCGCAATCTCAATTAAACTGTCTTTCATCATGAAGGTGGCGCGGCCCTTTTCTCCGGGCAGTGTAAGCCGGTAAATGGAATCCAAACGGCTGTAACTCATTCGGTTTAAATGCAGCTGGAGACGCTGATGCATATGTATCACCGGAATCGGTTCCGTTATATATTGAACTTGCTTTTCTGTCATTTGATATTCCTGGGGTGTCAGGTCTGTCCAATGATAGTCTCGAAACAACTCAAACATAGCCGTTTCCCGCCCGAAGTAGTGGTTCGCAAACTCATCCTTTATCAGGTGTGTATAGTAATGACGTTCCATTTCCTCATCCCCTTTTACAGCGCTTCGTTATTGCTTTCTATTATACAAAAGGAGAAAAGAAAGAATTGTCTATTACTGTTACGCCGCCCCTTCTATTTTTGTCGCATAAACAGGAAAAAGAGGATGATTTGACTCATCCTCTTTTGTCTCGTTATTTGTTTAAAAGTTTTTTCACGCGGTCAACCACGTTTTCTGCAGTAAACCCGTATTCTTTCATAATTGTTTCTCCCGGAGCTGAAGCACCGAAACGGTCAATTGCGAGAACGTCTCCTTCAAGACCGGTAAATTTGCCCCATCCGAAGCTTGAACCCATTTCGATCGCAAGACGTTTCGTCACATTCGGAGGAAGCACGCTGTTTTTGTACTCGGCCGATTGTTTTTCAAAGCGGTCCCAGCTCGGCATGCTGACTACAGATACGTGAATGTTTTCTTCAGCCAGTTTCGCTTGAGCTTCGATCGCAAGTCCGACTTCAGAACCTGTCGCTAAAAGAAGAGCGGCCGGTGATTCCGTTTGGGCTTTGGAAACGATATAAGCCCCTTTTTCCACGCCCGCATACGCTTCTTCAGCCTGCTGATCAATCGTCGGCAGGTTTTGGCGTGTCAATACAAGAGCTGTCGGATGATCTTGGCTTTGAACGGCAACCTTCCATGCAGCTGCGGTTTCATTTCCGTCAGCAGGTCTGATCACAGAAAGGTTAGGAAGTGCGCGTAAAGAAGCAAGCTGCTCAATCGGTTCGTGAGTCGGCCCGTCCTCTCCTACGGCAATACTGTCATGCGTGAATACATAAGTGACGGGAAGACCCATCAATGACGCCAGGCGAATGGCAGGTCTTAAATAATCAGAGAACACAAAGAATGTGCCGCCGAATACGCGGAGGCCGCCGTGAAGCGCCATTCCGTTTAATGCAGCGCCCATCGCAAATTCACGGACACCGAACCAGAAGTTTTTCCCGGCGTAGTCTTTGGCCGTGAAGTCTCCTCCATTTTTGATTGTCGTTTTATTTGAACCCGCAAGGTCAGCAGATCCCCCGACAAAGAAAGGAATTTTCTTAGCGATCCCGTTCAGCACCTCACCTGAAGATGCGCGGGAAGCAAGGCTGCTGCCTTTTTCATAAACGGGAACTTCCTGATCCCAGTCTTTAGGAAGCTCGCCTTTCATTCCGAGTGACAGCTGTTCAGCAAGCTCAGGATATTTTTCTTTATAAGCCGCGAACAGCTCATTCCATTCCTGTTCTTTTTTCGAGCCTGCTTCTTTTACAGCTTGATTGAAATGCCCGTATACTTCTTCCGGAACATAAAAATCTTCTTCAAACGTCCAAGCATACGCTTCTTTTGTCAGCTTGCTCTCTTCTTGTCCTAACGGAGCGCCGTGAACGCCGGATGTGCCCGCGCGGTTTGGAGAACCGAAACCGATTGTCGTTTTCACTTCGATCAAAGTCGGTTTTTTATCATTCTGGCGCGCTTTTTCAATTGCAGCCGTCAATTCAGCGATGTTGTTTCCATCCTCAACATAAAGAACTTCCCAGTTCATTGCTTCAAAACGCTGCTTTACATTTTCAGAGAAAGAACGGTCTAAATCTCCGTCTAAGGAAATGTCATTAGAATCGTATAATACGATCAGGCGGCCTAATTCAAGATGGCCTGCAAGAGAAGCGGCTTCGGAAGAAATGCCTTCCATTAAATCGCCGTCTCCGCAAATACTGTATGTATAATGATCAACTACGTTGAATGAATCACGGTTATATGTCTCAGCCAGATGGCGTTCTGCAATTGCCATTCCCACTGCCATTGCAATACCCTGCCCAAGCGGCCCGGTCGTAGCGTCTACTCCGGCTGTGTGCCCGAACTCCGGATGTCCCGGTGTTTTGCTTCCCCATTGACGGAACTGTTTCAAGTCTTCAATGCTGAGGTCATATCCGCTTAAATGCAGCATGCTGTATAAAAGCATTGAACCGTGGCCTGCTGATAAAACAAAGCGGTCGCGGTTAAACCAGCCCGGATTCTGCGGGTTTACATTCATAAATTTCGTCCACAGCGTATATGCCATCGGAGCGGCTCCCATCGGCATGCCCGGATGTCCGGAATTCGCTTTTTCAATTGCGTCTATAGATAGTGTACGAATGGTGGCAACTGATTTCTTTTCAATTGTATCCATTATAATCCCCTTCCTTATTGTTGTACCTTTTCATCATAAAGCGATGCTGACTTTTTCTCAACTCTTTCAGCTTAAATTTGAGATAAACTTGTTGAAAATTGTCGTAAAGCACATCCTGATATTAGTATATACGAAAAAAGAATACGTATTGCCGTATTCTTTCTGTTTAATGAAGATTATTTTTCTGTTGTTCTCTTTTTAATTTTTCAGGGGTGACATCGTTGCCTTCCGGATCAATCACTTTTACGCTCTTTAACGTATTTTTCATTGAGGAGCGGAATCCTTTCAAATACTCCTGGCGAAGCTTTTGCTGTTCAGCTTTTTCCTCATCCGTTATCGTGTTTGATTTAGCTTTTTGAGCCAATTCATTAATTCTTGCGATTTTTTCTTTAGAAATCATAATAAGCTCCTTTGGCGCGTGTTGATTATATACTACTAAAACGCAGTCTTTTTTACAACTGATGCGCGTCAGCTGCCTTCTGTGTCTGCGGTATATTCCTGAAACCGCCGGTGAACCGTGGCTTTGGACACATCGTAGCCGAATCCCCTTAAGGTCGCTGCGATTTCTGCAAAGGTAAGCTTGTTGGCTCTCAGCCTGATAATTTCCGAAACCGGAACCTCTTTTTTTTCTTTTCCGCTGTTTTCATGTCTGTTTTTCAGATTCCGTTCAGGTTTGTAGCCGTTTTTCACGGCTCTTTTCATTCCCCGCCGGATTTTCATATTGTGAATTTTCCTTTGATATTCCTCAACAATACTGACGATTTCGAGTACCATCGAATCAGCTTCGGAAAGCTCCAGTTCACCTTTATGAGCCGTCGTATATATTTTTACGTTCTCCCTGTAAATGCAATGTAAAAGCGCAATCTTGGCGTTTCCTCTTCCCAATCTCGTTTCGTCCTGCACCAATATCGCGTCAATATGTGATTTTTTAATTTCATCAAGCATTTCAAATACTCCGTCGCGGTCCATTTCGTAACCGCTGGCTTTCTCAGAAATGACTTTCACGACTTCCATGCCGTTTGCAGCAGCGATCTCACTGAGCTCCTCTTCCTGTCTTTTTAATGACGTTTGCTGCTGTTCTTTGTTTGTGCTTACGCGGGCATAAATGAGCGCCTTCATTTCTCTCTTTCCTCTCTAATTGACAATGGCCAGCTGATATACGGCCGGATGCTTTTTCTTAACCGGAAGAATAAGTTCGTCTCCGGGCTTTATATCAGCAGTTTGGAGATGATTATTCTCCGTCACCCATTCAATGAAATCTTCTTTATTAATGTGTTTCTTTTCTGCTACATGATCCGCAAGTGACCAGAGTGTATCGCCGTCCTGAACCTTTATTTTAACATATTGGCTGAGGGACTGATCATTTCCCGCACATGAGACAAGTAAAATAGCGGCACTTAAAATCGCAGTAAACAGTCCGACAAATATAATAGATTCTTTCGCCATGTAAACAACCTCCGATAAGAATGTTTGTTCGCTTTTTATACCTTTCAGTATATACGAACAAACGTTTCTGTCAATCGTTTTTTTCGAACCTATGTTTGTACTGTCAGGAAAATCATGCTATAATCTACTTAAAATCGACGTTTTGAGGTGCGAAATATGACGAAGCTATCAAAAAGGCAGCTTGATATCCTGCGTTTTATTAAAGAAGAGGTAAAAACGAAAGGATATCCGCCTTCTGTAAGAGAGATAGGAGAAGCAGTAGGACTGGCTTCCAGTTCAACCGTGCACGGCCATTTGGCGCGGCTGGAGACAAAAGGCCTGATCAGACGGGACCCAACTAAACCGAGGGCGATTGAGGTATTGGATGAAGAAGAAGTCCAAATTCCGAAAAGCCAGGTCGTAAACGTTCCGGTCATCGGGAAAGTGACGGCGGGTATTCCGATTACGGCTGTTGAAAATATCGACGAGTATTTTCCGCTTCCTGACCGGATGGTTCCTCCGGGCGAACATGTCTTTATGTTAGAAATCATGGGAGAAAGTATGATTGACGCCGGTATTTTTGACAAAGATTACGTCATTGTCAAACAGCAGAACACGGCCAATAACGGAGAAATCGTCGTAGCTATGACCGAAGATGATGAAGCGACGGTCAAGCGCTTCTATAAAGAAGACAATTATGTGCGGCTGCAGCCGGAAAATCCGACGATGGAGCCGATTATCCTGCAAAACGTAAGCATTTTGGGGAAAGTTATCGGCGTATTCAGAGCCGTACATTAATTCTATTAAACTTCATTTATCGTAAAAAACCCCTCTGTAAGGGGTTTTTTTGCATAAAAAAAAGCAGATTCGCCCTGGCTTAAGAAACGAATCTGCTAAGGAGGAAAAACTTACATTCTTATTATCCGACATCACACTTTTGAAGTCAACTAATAATGTTTCCCTCGAGAAACTTTTCATTCTTTTTTCAACTTTGTATATTTGTGCGTGATGAATTTACTTTTGTTTATGTTTTTTTTGGACGGGTGCATTAAAATTTATATATGAATATTTAGTACATAGTACAATAAGTTATATTTAAATATAAAAAAACCCGCTGCCTTTAGCGAGTATCTATTTTCAATCAAAATGATAATACTCTACACCGTAAAACCCTTTAATATAGACGGGGCCACAGACGTTTGAAGAACTTTCAACCAGAATTCTGTATTTGTGATACGGATCAATTGATTTTTTATCCTGGGCACTGAGGTTTAACCAGCTGCCGCTGTAGTTTTTAGAACTTAATGTATAAAAATTCCCGTTCAGCGCCATCCGCTGGAGTTTCATGCTTAAACCGCACGAAGAGTTGTTCATTATGGTGAACTTATATCCTAAATAGTAATCGTCGGCAGCTACAGCCCCCGGATTTTCAATATGAAACTCTTTTGCATTTCCCTCCAAAGTGAAGCTTGTTTTTGATCCGAATTCAGTGGTAGCCGCTTCAGCTGAGTGTATTCCGCTAAAACATAATAAAAAAACAGCAATACATATCCAGTATTTTTTCATTTGCATCCCCCTTTTTACATATTTTAACTTGCGAATCCTGTGATGTCTATTCACATTTTATTAAAACGTATGCTTTATAACCACTATATACCAGTTTAAAAATTTGCGGATTGCTTACAATGAATACTAAACGAAATAACGAAGGTGGTTCAAATGAAACACGTAATTGCTTTCGCTTCTAAAACGGCGCTCACACTTGCTTTACTGTACATTGTTTTGGATCTTATGTACCAAGTAACCTTTTTAAACGTTCTGTTTATTACAGTGATCTTAAGTTTAATCACTTATTTTGCGGGTGATTGCATGATTCTGCCGAGAACAAGCAATTTCACAGCCGTTGCAGCTGATTTCGGAATTTCATTCATTATATTATGGATATTCCTTATGAACATTGGCGGATTTAATGTCTCTCCTGCCGCGGCATCGGTTATCTCTGCACTTTGCATTTCTGTTTTTGAGGCATTTTTTCACCGGTATTTGCAGCAATATGTACTTCCCGAAGATTATCAGGACACAACAGAGACGGATAGCACGCTATGGAGCTATCAAATCGAGGCGTCTGAAGAATTAGTGCCGGAAAAAGACCCTCAGGAAAAAACATAAAAAGGAGGCGCAATCGCCTCCTTCTCTTTTTATTTTTGCTTCTGATCGTCCAGCGGCAGCTGCAGCAGTGAGTCTGTGCCTGTCGCTTTCGGCGTTTTTCCGTCCCATTTTTCAATCCATTTATATTTGATCATTTCATCGGACATTGATTTCTTTATGATTTCGTTATAATCAGCGATCCCTTCCGCTTCAATTTTTTTCTTTTTCGCTTCGGCTTCGGCTATTTTAATTTCAGTTTGTGTCCGTTCAAGTTCCTGTGAAGACTTCACCCTTGCATCGATAGCTTCCTGTGTGGCTTTATCCGGCTTCGGTACGCCAAGCGTCAGATCATCAATTAAAAATCCAAGACTCTTCATATCATCAGCAAATCTCTTTTGAACATCGGCAGCGGCTTCTGCAGATTTTTGCCCGTACGTGTCAATAACCGAGTATTTGCTGATTGATTTTCGCGCCGCATCCCACAGCCTTGTTTTTAAATATGTATTTTCAATCGTTTCAACGTCTACCGCTCCGAATTTGTTAAACAGATCGACTACTTTATCAGGCTGCACGACATAGTTGTAAGCGATATCCATTTCTATATTTTTACCGTCTGAGGTTGCCACTTTTATATTTTCATTATTCACTGTCTGCATACGCACCGGATATTCCGTTACTTTATTAAATAATCCGACTAAGTGCCAGCCTTGGTCCAATGTGTCGGATTTTACCCCGCCATTCGGTGAGTATACAACCCCGACATAACCATTCGGTATTTTTTCAATGAATAGTGACGCTGTAACGCCCGCAATTAAAAGGGCTGCACCTATAATCACACCGCCGATAATTTTTTTTGTGTTTCCGCGCTTATTTTCGCTCATGCTGATCTTCTTCCTCCCATGACTTTTTGAATTTTTTGGCTCCGCTTCCCACTTGTTTAAAGATTGGACTAAGCATCAGCCATAAACCGAATCCGATGATGACAAGAAGAATGATAGACCCGATCATCACTTTCATTTGCCCACCTCTTTTCTTTCATCCTGTCAATTATGTATACGATCTTAAGAACTTAAAGTTTCATAAATTTCAAAAGAAAAAGCCCCGCCGACAAAATAGGCGTGCTTATTAATAATTGTCACTGATAAAATCAGAAATCGTTTTTGTGAATTGATAAAAGGTCCCATTTTGTGTGGATGCTCTGCTTTTCAGCGTAAAAGTGTCAAATAGTGATTTTCTGAAGCCGGTGCTCATTTCGATTTGAATACTCAATCCGGATGAAGATTGATTGGCAAGGTTGTTCGGACTGACGCCTGCATATTTATCATTTATGCCAAGAAGAACGGCAGGATACCCGTGCCGTTTCAGCACATCGGTCAAAAGTTCGGCCCGTTCTCTGTCCGTACCGCCGATTTTTATCTTTTTATCGTCACTGCCGTAACCGTGCAATGAAATGACATGAGAGTGCTCTTTCACCATTTGCACGGCCTTAGGTTCATCGAAATGCGAACTTGTCAAATGCAGAGCCGCATTACCGGCTGATTTTAACCCTTCAAATAAATATAAACTCCGGTTTTCAGCAATTTCTCTGGCTAACTCACTGGTCCCCGGCTCTATGCCTCCGCCGTGTATAGCTAATATGAGGACAGAGGGGTCATGCTCTCGCGTTGAAATGGAAAAATCGGAAGGATTTTCATTCAGCTTTAATTCCTCGAAACTGCCGTAAATATCTGAAGCGGCATCAGCCCGAAAGAACGGCAGAAGCAAAAACGGTAAAATTAAAACTAAAATTCCTTTTTTGGTTATTGATGGCATTTGTATGTTTATGTTACAATACAAATGCTTCAGCCTTTGAAGCGAACGGCAGAACAGGGTGACTTTGGACGGTTTCTTCTGCTCTGCCTCTTTGCCAGCTGCTTTACGGTCTACTCTTCTAACCCTTTTTGCCATAACATCATCCTTTCTTTTGTTTACACTTTTGTCACAATATTATATACGTTGGACAAAACCTCCGTTCATCTTGAAGAATAAAAACATCAAAACAACTTCTATCCTTTAACCTAAAAAAGTCTTTCTGTTCAAAGAGACGGAAGGCTTAAATGATAAAAATGAAACCCTTCTCCAGTTTTGGAGGAGAGTGAGGACTGCAGGGAAATCATTTTATCAATATGCTGAGCTGGGCTGGCGTCCGGCTCAAATATTTGCTCCGGCATAGACGGTTACGGAGCGGCCGCTTATTTCGAAGTCAAATTCGAACGTGACGTATGATTTCCCAATTCAAGAATCCCCGAAACAAATTGAATGTAACTGCTGTTTCCATAAAAAAAAGACTGCTGTTAAGCAGTCTTTTTTCGTTTTATTTCGTGCCTGTTGATCCCAGTCCGCCGCGGTCATTGTTCCCGAGCTTGTCTACTTCGATCAGCTCCACTTCAGGCATTTTCTTCATGATTCTGAATTGGCAGATCCGCTCCCCCTTGGAAATGTCGGTATCCCGAAGCGCGAATGCAGGAAAAAACCAGAAGTCATTGTCGCCTTTATAAGATTCATCAATGACTCCCATTGAATTTGTCTGAATGATACCGAAATGCTTATATGTACTTGAACGCGGAACGACATGGGCCTCATATCCTTCCGGCAGTTCCATCGCAACTCCAAGCGGGATAAGTTTGAATTCACCTTTTTTGATTGTTATATCTTCAGCTGCCCGCAAATCAATCCAATCGCCCTGTTCAATTTTATTGATTCTCGTTTGCGTATCATCTGAATATTTAATTTTGATTTGTAAAGTCATGTTCGCTGCTCCTTTTGCTTCCCTATTTCAGTCGTATTGATGACCAATCCGTGCCCCATTATACCATTTAACTGATAAGAATGTTGATTTTGGTGTATATACAGCCGAAGAGGAAGCACTGCGAAGCCAATGAGAATAAACCTAAAATGAGGGCCCCTCCTATCAGTTTTTCCTCCATTTTCACATGACAGCTTCAATTACAATAATACAAAGCTTTATATCCGTTCTTTCAACAGAGCTTTTTTAAAATTTCACCTTGGTTTCAAAAGGAATTTCGTTCTGAATAAAGAATTTGAAGAATAAGCGCTTAAAGGGCGCACGACTCTTTTCTGTCCCCTGCCTCAGGCGCTTATATCAAAAGAAAGAGGTGTCTTTAGAATGGTTCAATTTAAAAACTTTCCTGATCCGTCTTTAAACGCCCCATTGCAGTCTCGCCCTGCACAGCCCTCTGAATTGGAGCATCTCAAAGCAAGGATGCAGAATTTTATTAAGCATTCCGCAACGGATGATAATCTTGAGATCGCAGATGCCCGGGTGACGGCGGAAGGAATGGTCACCTCACTTTTAAAAGAACGGCTTGATACAGAATACGAAATGCTTATGAATAAAATCACCCGGGAAGTGAATGTGGAGGACTACGGAGCGATCCCTGACGGCCGGGACAATACGGAAGCCTTTCGGAGAGCGATCGGGAACGGCCGGGTCAAAGTAAATGTTCCCGCAGGAGAATTTTTGGTTCAAGGGATAAAACTCCCCTCATGGACTACCATTTCCGGTGAGGGACAAGGGATTACCGTGCTTAAGCTTCATGAGGACACTCCCGCATACGAATGGGTCATTACTAACGATGATTACGAAAATGGAAACCGTAATATTTTTGTCCAGAACATGACTTTAGACTGGAATCCTGATCGTCAATGCGGGGTCAGGAACCCCGGAGGACAGTTTTCCAGCTGTTTAACGTTTGCTAATGTGCAATACGGCTGGATTAAGAATGTTGAAACGATTAACGCGGGTCTCCATGGTATTGATATTACATCTCCGACTTACGATCATTTGCCTGAAACAGAATGGACGAAAGACGGCTGCCGATATATATGGATTGATAACTGTGTGGCATACGGCGCCGGAGACGACGGCATTACCACCCATTACAGCGAGTATATTTTCATCTCCAACTGCCATTCCGGAAACCCCCGCGGCACAGAGCATGCTGAGGGCAGCGCAAACTCGAACGGCATTGAAATTGACGACGGCTCTAAACATGTATGGCTTTTAAATAACTATACGAGCGGAAATATCCGCGGGATTGAGGTAAAGGCGCACAGCCTGTGGCCGGCTTCTCAAAATGTTCATATTATCGGTCATGTTTCGTATCGTGATGTACGTTCATTTGATATTCGTCATATCGGCCATCATCAGGCCTCAGACCCCGAAAGCACGACGGCTTATGATGTTACTTTAACCGATTGCACCGCGATTGAACCGGTATTCAATGCTCTCTATGACGGTGTGACCCCGAGGGCGCTGGTCATCTCTGCCTATAAAAACGTTAATGTAAACGGATTCACAGCTATTGGTGATCCCTCATACGACTATGGCGGGAATCCAGTAGTGGCTCTTCAATACCGCAGTCAAAATATCACGATCAACGGCATTAAAATACGCGGCTTTACACAAGCAGGTGTTGACATCAATATATCCGGCGGATCAAATAAAACCGATTATGTTAAAATTTTAAATTTTGATATATACAAGTCATCTCCTAAAGGCATCTCAATCGGCGGAGGCCAATATAACGTAAATATTATGAACGGTACGATGATCGGAGACGGCGGTTCCGTCGGAATTACGTCCCCTAACAGTCAGGCCGTCATTCTCGGGGTGCAAGCGGAAGGTTACAGCGCGGCCGCATCTATAAAAGGACAGACTTATGAGCAGATCCCCGTCAATTTAAAGGGAGGCGCACAGCTCGCGACCAGCTCCGGTTTTGCATTCAACCCGACAAGCGCCGTTATTGCGGGAACAGGCGATATTACGGCCAGAGGTGACAGAAATGCGATCATCAGCTCTTCCGGAGGTTCAAGTTCTGAAGGTTCAAGGGCATTTATCGCCGCTTCAAACAATGTCCATATTACGGGCAGCAAAGTCTCCAGAACGATTCTGTCATCAGAAAGCATTACATTGGAAGAACCATACACGGTTGCCGGAGGGCATCAGTCCATCAAATGGAAATTGGATTCAGCGGGCGGCCACGGTACGTTCGCCGGAGCTGTCACCTCTTCCCTGTCAGGGTACGGAGAATATTTTGAAAGTGTAACCGGCCAGACAATTCCCGCCGGGACAATCGTCACAGTGAAAGGCGAAAAAATTGAATCGGCTCACGTCGGAGATTACATGCTCGGCGTCATTTCAGAAACAGCCGCTTTTATCTCAGGAGCCGCAAGCTTCGGATGGCAAAGCCGCTTTTTGACAAACGAGTTCGGCGGTTTCATATACGAAAATGTGACTGACGAGGAAACAGGAGAAACGGTACGCGTGCCGAAACAAAACCCAGACTGCAGTCCGGCTCTTGAAGCTGACTATGAAGCACGCGCGGCCAGAGACGAATGGCACATTGTCGGACTCAACGGCCGGCATTACGTACGGGTCGACAGTACGGTCAGCCCGGGAGATTATATCACGTCTCATAACGGAATCGGGACTAAAGCCGCGGAAGGCTGGAAGGTATTGAAACTGACAGCCTTATACAGTTCTGAAAAAGGGTACGGCATTGCAATTGCGGTTATCAAATAGGGTCTCAATATCAGGATCATCTCCTCTCTTTTCTATCGGGCGGGTATGATCCTGTTTTTTATACCGAATGAGATGCCTCTTTTTCAGCATACCGTTTCATTTGTCCAAGCCATCCATGCTTTCTGTCATAGAATACTACCGTCAGATGAAAAAAGGAGGAATATGAGTATGGATATGGGTATGGATATGGACATGGATATGAACGGACATTATGATCACCACCCAAAGCAGCCTGAACAAAAAAAGAAGAAACAAGATAAAAAGCATCTTGATTATGATTACATCGTTGTTTATAAAAGAAAATGCAAAAAATGTAAAAAATGCTGCTAACTTGACATATTAACACTTTTTACACCCGGTAAACTCCGGGTGTTTTTCTTATTATGGCGTTTCTCCGGGCTATTTTCACCCAAAATCCGGTCATCCTATCACAATACATAAAAAGACTCTATTATTTTCTTCCCTTTTCGCCTAATTAAAAGTATTTCATTTACAGAAAACAACACAAATAGAATGACATGACTTTTGAGAAAATCTACTCTTTGCTTGGTCAATTTTTCTGCGATACCATGAATTTGCAACAATTTTTAAAAATTTCCTCAGGAGGTCATAGCCATGAAAATCGCCAGAACGATAGTCGGATCATGCTTAGCTTTATCTCTAACAATTCCTTTCACAGCCAGTGCCTCAGCAGCCAGTCAGTCTGAACACGCAAACGCGCCTCACGTTTCACCCATTGCAAATCCGTTAGAAAGTAAATTATCCCAAACAGCAGACCAAAACGTAAAAGCAGCAGGTGTTGATGCCGGGCTGAACGTAAACGTAGATGTTCTCGGAATTTCAGATCGCATTGCTGAAGCGGTTAAGTCAGATCAAAACCGAACCGGCTGGGTAAAAAATGTCATGGAAACAACATTTTACGCATCAGGACAGAAGTACAACGTCATGGTGTTCAATTTAAATCAAGAATATGAAGACCGCTTTAACGGCGTTCAATTTTTCGGATCAGCCGTTTATGACGGTATTACTTACGGAATCTGGGTCTTCGAAGACGGGTCCTTCGATAACAAAGGAGACGGGGGCTGGATCAATTGGGCATTCAGAGGGTGGTTCGATCGTGATAATCAGCATATTGAATTCCACAGACCTTAATACGGAGAAAACTTGCGGCAGCGCCCGCAAGTTTTTTTAACTGGACTGCACATTTTTCACCGTTATAACGACTATACTTGAAGTGCGGGCTCCGATCGCAGCCCCGGTAAAGTCTTTCAAAGTGAGGGTATACCATGTCAAAGTCTTTAAAAATAGTGTTGTGGAGCATATTGGTGTTCATCATCTTGTTAGTGATTATCGGAATCGTTTCTTACAATCAAACTCCGTCTGCAGAAAGCACAGCAAAAAAATGCTTTACAGCGTCTAATCCATGTTAAGCCTTCATCGGCTTTTTTTATTTACCGCAGAACACTTGAAGTTCTTCTATTTAGATCGTTAACGTTCCCATTCAGAATGGAGTATACGCGTGTATCATCAGGCAATCCGTTTTGATACATGGTTCCGATTATGCCCTTCGCATCTTTTTTCTCGATTCCCCATCACATTCCCTTTTTTCATGATACTGCTCTTGAAACCAACCAATCATTTCTTCAGCCTGTTCCGTTGAATCAAAAGGTTCCAATCCTAATAGCGTGTTACATTTTCATTTTTTAAAAAACAAGCCAGCTGCGCATCCTCTTCGCAACTTCTCAATGTATGAGCCTACCCGTTTCTATTACAGGAAGCAGTACGATGCCTCCTTTTACTCATTTTAACGGATGGTCATGTAAAGGAAATATAGACTAAAAAAACTTTTTTCAAAAAGTAAACTAGCATCCCTATCAAACTTTTCATTTCGGCATAATATGTATTAATCCTCTTTAGGAGGTGAGATTATATGGGATTCTCAGGTGGTTATGGTAGCTCCTTTGCGTTAATCGTGGTGCTATTCATTTTATTAATCATCGTTGGGGCTTCTTTCCTCGGCGGTTATTAAGAATCCTCGTACCTCCGCATCCATGTCAGCAGCACCTCCATGATCGTACGGCGCCATAAATGAAATGTTTATGGCGCTCTGCTGTTTTTCCCCTTTTCATTCACACATTAAAACTAAAAAGATCGGCCGATGTATCAACATGCAGCCGATCAGTAATTCATAGATTATTGTGTAAGGTTTACATCGATGACGTTATAGAAGGCATTGGAAGTATCCGCAACGTCCCATACCCCTAAAATGACATGATACCCGCTTCGATCAGTCGGCACAAAAATATTATGAGTCAGATTCGTATCTGCCTTGGAACCGTCGTGGTTTACCGTTCCGATTAATTCGAATTCATCTCTTGACAAAGGTTTATTCGGATTCCAGTTTTTCTTGGTGATATAATAGTGCCACTTTGATGTCGCATGAGGGGCCGTGTAGTACCAAGTAAAGGTGTTAAAACCGCCGCGGATGTTTTGTTTTACCCAATAATCTGCAGTCTGCTTGTCTAAACCGAAGTCAATTTGTCCCGATCCCCCATTTGCAGACGCAATTCTTCCATCCGGCGGACCAGCAGCCGGAAATCCTTTCGGCCCTTCTACAGACTGAGGATTATCAATGACGGAGCCATATTTCTGCGCAGCGGCCGTCCAGCCCAATGTTTGTTTCTCTAATGCTCCCATGTACGCTCTGCTGACGGGCTCTTTTATATACCCGTGCGCAGATGCACCACTTGAATAGAAAGCGCCTCCAATACCAAGAGTAACAGTTAAAACTGCAGCTTTGACTAAACCCTTCATTACTGCATCATCCTCCCTCTTTTGTTAATAAAAACCTTTCGGTGTATACACTTCACGATAGAGGTTGAAATGACCTTCCTTTTCTTGATAGGAAAAAGCAATGAGGTTGGCGCTTTTCCCTTTGTTTTTTATAATCATAAAGAAAAAGCCGGGCCGATTCTGTTGTCGAATCCGCGATTGACCGGCCCGCCCCTTTTGCTCAGAACTTCATTCGCTGGATTTGCCGGTTTCTTTTCGGATAACCGGTGCTACTTCCGCTGCTAATCGTTCGATGTTTTCCGCGGCTTTTTTAAACGGCATACCTCCTATATCGATTTGCGCGAGAAATCGCTGATGTCCGAATAACTCGTATTGATGCATGATTTTTTCAATGATCTGCTGTGAGCTTCCCACAAATAAAGCTGTTTCTTTTCCGGACGCCCGCTCAAAATCTTCCTTCGTTAAAGGCTCATCGATCCCGTGATATGAATGAACGTGAGACCAGTAATTTGAATGATACGGATAAAATTCTTGTATTGCCTGTTCATTCGTTTTTGAAATGAACATATGTCCGGTTACGGCAACCTTCACATTTTCCGGAGGATGACCGGCTTTAGAAGCCGCTTCCCGGTATTTGTCAACAAGCGGCTTAGATGACATCGGATCACCGCTCAGTACAGCTAATGCCAACCCCGCACCTGCACGCCCGGCCCGTTCTGCGCTTTCCGGAGTCCCCGAAACACCTAACCATAGCGGAATGCTTCCGCGAAAAGGCCGAGGAGAAATTTCTGCCTCGCGCAGCGGCGGCCGGTAACGTCCTTTCCAGGTAACCGATTCTTCCCCGGAATTTAATTTTAAAAAAAGGTCAATGTGTTCTTCAAACAGTTCTTTATAATGGCCTACGTCATAACCGAAAAGAGGAAACGAGTCTAAAAATGCGCCCCGTCCCGCAATGATTTCCGCCCGGCCGTCTGAAATCAGATCAAGCGTTGCAAAATCCTCAAATAAACGGACGGGATCTGCGGTGGATAATACAGTCGTGGCACTGGTCAGCTTAATATTTTCAGTGATCTGTGAAATCGCTGATAAGATGGCCGGCGGCGAAGATACCGCATAATCAAGACGATGATGCTCGCCTACACCGAATACATCAAGCCCTGCATCGTCAGCCAGTTTCGCCAGCTTCATCAATTCATCTATCCGCTGCTTTGCGCTGACTGTTTTCCCTGTCAGAGGATCGGGATATAATTCTGCAAATGAATAAATTCCAATTTCCATACAATCACGGTGTTCAGCCCTCACATTTCTCTCCTCCTGCACTGTGTAAAAAAAGCTTTTATGTTATTCTATTCAGCCGTTTTACAAATAGGAATTCGTTCAAAATAAATACAGAAGCTTAACATGCAGAAGGTCGGTATGAGAGAAAAAAAAGTTTCAGGCACCCTTCAATTCTGCCATTATACTCATGCAGCCGGACTAGGCAAGAACAAAGCCGGCACAAGCGGATTCGAATTCATGTGTTCATTTTCAGTCCAATTCAATCCAATCGTGATATTGATCATAAAGCTTTCGTATTCTTCCGGCATCAAGAGCAATGACTTCACACCCTCTGTCATCATACACAAAGAAAATAATATCTTTTGTCATATTCACAAAGAAAACATCGGGATACCCAACGGAACAGCCCCCGAACCTTGGCTTCAGCGGAAAATCTTCGTGGACGGCTGCCTTAAGTAATTTGGGGATACGCAGATCTTTCCGTTTACATAATAGAGAAAACTGCTGCATTTCATATTCTTCTTCGACCGGGCATGGACAGGTCTTCACTTGAATCCGATATAAATCATCCTTACACTTCAGAAACGGCTGATAAACCTTTAATTTTCTCGCGTGATTACCTTGAGTTTTGTGCTTATACACGTTGGCAACAAGAAACAAGTCATCGCTATGTTCAAACAGCTCATTGAAAAGTGCTGCGGTTTGATGATGGACAAGCTGAAAATACTCAAGATTCAAAGCACCGCTTTCATTAAATTGATACATATTGCCGCCGAGAGAAAAATGAATTCCCACGTCCCATTGATGATAAATGCCGGGCACTAATTTTAAAGTCGGAAACCTTTCCTTCAGATAATCATTTATTTTCATTCAAACATCTCACTTTCCTTTTCCCGCTCCAGAAGCAGAAGAAGCCGAAAACATTCCGCTTATTTCTTTTTCACCCTTGTAATATTATTCCGATTGGAATACAATGAAATAGAACACTGTGAACCCCATTGATCAGGGTGGATGCTGGTCACATTCATCTTGATCCTTTCTTTTACACAAGATCGCCCCAACTTTGAACCCCTCCGTTCCAACCCTATTCATTGATATTACATATATTTCAATGGTATTATTTTCTTATACATGAGCATCAAGAGGTGTCCGCTTTGAACAACACCAGAAGATTAAGAGCATATTTTCAGTCTCACCGTAAAACAGGTCTGGCTGCAGACTTGCTTACGGCTGTATTGCTTATCTCATTATCCATTCTTTTTTACGGATGCCGGCAGGGAGCTTTTAATGGTTTCTTTATGTATGTCTTAGTAAGTAATTTTATCGGCTCCAATGCCTCTTTTATCGACTTCAGCAAATCGAGGAAAAACAGACAAAAATAAAGGCTCTGCGTCAAAAAGAAGGTTATACCGCCCTCTTTTTATTCTTTCAGTCATACCAATGCATTCTTTTCAGATTGAATTTTTCTGAATAGGACTCATGATCGGTTTTCCATGCTGCTTCAACAGTGATTTCATGACCGATCACTTCATGTTCCGGCATATATTCAAACGTTTGAATATGGTCTTCTCCCGTTCCGCCGCCTTCTAATTTCTCTCCGGTGTATTCTGAAAGATGATAGTCTTTATCTTCACCATATTTCCGGCCGTCAACAAATAATGTTAATCTCTTAATCACCGTGTTCTTTTCATTCACTTTATTACCTCTGTAATACAAATTCAAGAAATAGTTAGGGCCGATAGATGTCTTGCCTGATTTTTCGATTGACGCTTCCCAGTCTTGCTTTGGCTATAGCCGATATATTTAACTTTTTCTCCTGAAATTAAAGAAAACAGTGCAAATCCGGCTGCTATTATGAAAACAGCGATAATAACCAGCAATGTTTTAATGACTTTACGTTTTTTCATGACATCCCGCCTTTATCATTTAGAACGTATGAATATTAGAATTGTTACATTTAATTTGAAAGAATAATAAAAAGGGATTCTAATCCCAGGAATAAAAAAATACTAAGAAGATCATATTCCCCTTAGCCTCACATCCCAGATTGCCATGCAATAATGATAAAAGTCGTCCAAAAAGTTGTGACTAAAATAAGCATAACGGTTACAATCATTAAAATGAGACAACTTATTGTTAGAATTGAGTCTTTGTTTTTGTTAAGAATCAGAGTAACCATTGATCCTGCAGCAAATAGATACGACAAAACCGCACCGACCCAATACCACAGCATAGAGTCATTGCTCCAGTAAGCCATTGACTGCATATAAATACTGAATATAAATCCTGACAATGCTAATAGAAACGAAACTAAATTTGATTTCACGTTAGAGTTCCTTTCTTCATAAGTTTTATTTTTAGGAACGGTCATACATCTGATAACACCTTTTATGCGATATGCTTCGCCGCTTTGTCTGCATCCTCTCTCCAATTTTACAACGTTGCTATAACGAATTTTATGTTTTTCCCAACCTTCAAGCTTAATCTTTTTGATCGTTACTAATCTAAGTACTTTTTTCAATTCCATAATCCATTGGTATGATCGGTAACCTAATGAAGTATTTAACTTAAATACAAAAAAACCTGCTTTCAGCAAGGTTTTTTCGACAAAGGGGAGATTATTTCCCCACAAATTCTATTAACTATGTTTTTGTTTTAACCATTCTTTCTTTAGCAATGCGTATTGGTAAGTGTTTTCATATTTAGGTGTTCCATCCTCGTGTGCAGTAAATGAAATAAATTCAAGAAAATAACCTTCTTTACGCATTCCTAATCTTTCACATAATTTTTGTGACCTGCAGTTATTATCTTCAACATATGCATAAAGCCTTCTTGCTTCTTTTTGCATAAAGAGATACTCAAAGAAAGCCTTCGCACTTTCACTTGCGTATCCCTTCCCTTCAAAACGGGCATTGAAATTCCAACAAACAGAATAGATATCTGGCTCTTCTTTTAAATAAAATAGTTCTCCGACCAGATCATTACTGTCTTTTAAACAAACTGCAATATAAGAGTCATCTCGGCTTCTTTTTTGAACGTTTACGGCAGCTTCTTCTAACGTAGACATTCTGTCATCAAGAAAGCAATTCACTCTCGGATGTGCAGAATATTCCAACAGACCTTGCGCATCTCTCTCGGTAAAATTTCTTAAAATTAAGCGAAGGGTTTCAATTTTTTGCATTTGCAGTCTCCTGTTTCATTGTTATCGATCTTTGAAAAGAACTTCTTCAACAGATCTTATTCGTTTGTTGAAGAACTTATCTCAATCTATTTTTACTATAATGATGGACGTTATCATCTTTGTCAAAAACAATAATCATTCATTTGCCGCCCGCGATGTAAAGTACTGAACAATTTTCGTGAAAAACCCTCAGTATCGAATATAGAAACGAGGAATAGTAATTAAAACAAAGTTAAGCCATTAAAAGCTTATTAAGTATTTTTTCAAACTTATTCACGCTCATCATCTCATGAGTGAGAAATGTCCCATTATAAAACACGCTGAAAGTCGTCCAAACTGCCGGGGATTTTTGCGCCATATCTTTTGACGTTATTCGCCGGGCCTGAAAATGAAGTCCTTTCTTTTCAGTCAGTTCCTTTAAATCCTTTAACAATCCGACTGCAAATGGGCATTGAGGTGTATAAAATACTGTGATTCCCTCATCATTAACGGAATTACTTTTCACCTGTTTTTTAAATACAGGAGGATATGCATGTTTATTCCACGTCAGTGACATCAACTGAAAATAGGGTTCTGCTTCATCTTGCACAGCAAATCCCATATGTTCAAAGAAATGCTTATCACTTAAATAAGGGAGTTTTTTCTTCCCCACTATATGAACTATCCCATCCATACCGCGGGATTTTGCATCTGACACACATTTTTCTAACAAGTGTTTCGCATGTCCGTTATTCTTATATTTACCTGAGACCCAAAGACAATTAATAAACATAAAATGAGGTGCGCTTACCGGGACCCACGCTTCTTCTGCAGGTAAATATTCAATAAAAACTTTTGCCCGTTCGTTTAGGCGATAGAACACCAAGCCATCAATCATCCGATCCTTGAGCCAGCTCTTCTTTTCATTTACCGCATCCTCATATTGTTTCGTACCTAATGCACAGCAAATATGATTGTCATCAATATTGTCCCTAGTCAACTCAATGTATTCCATTTTTCCTCACCCGCTTTCTGGATTCATCACATGAATTTCAATTTGAACAATGCAGACTGGGCATGGCGCTAGTCGGTCTTTTTTAGAACATCAGCTTTACTTCTGGGAAGTATTGTAATTTCTCAGAAATATAGAGTCCCAGAACCAATATATGAACGCAGCAACAATGCTCATTATGTAATAAATGAAAGTTCTGAAAACTGTGAAATCAATTGGCGGATTATCTATGTACCAGAACAAGAACACAGCTAAAAAAGCGACTGCTGTATAAATGAAAAGATGAACCAAACTAAACTTTTTAGGCTTCTTTCTTAGCCATAGTTGCACAGGAACAGCAAACAAAAAGTAAGTAATCAATGCGTAAAAAGCAATGATAACCACAGTAACCAATGCAAATGGCACAAAACCCGAGTATACAAACATATATAGCCCGAAGATCAAACCATACGACAAACTTGAAAAAGCCAATGTGTAAGTATAGCTTTGCCTTTTGCTCCAAGTCGCCGCTCCCATATATTTCACCTGCTTTTTATAAAAATATATTTTTCATTTTTTTCCTATTGTTTAAAATCAGTATATATCCATCACTTTAAAAGATCTATGTTTTTTTGGCAGATCATCAATTCACTATCTTAATATCCAGAAATTTTTTGCCATTAAAAAAGGTCAAGGAAATACCTTGACTGTGTATCGCTCACCAATCTGCATCCGGCTCATCGTGTTCGAATCCGTAAAAGCCTTTAATCCACACATCTCCGCAGCCGGCTCCTTTTGTGATCAATAAGTAATGATTTCTGTTTGCATCACCATTCACCTTATCAGCCGCGCTCAAATTCAAATGATTACCCGTGAAATTCTTTTCACTAAGGGTAAAATTATCTCCTGCCAGTGTAATTCTCTGCAGTTTGATATTCAATGTACACCCGTCAGCATTGTAGATGGTGAACCTGTATCCCAGCTTAGTCGGCCAATAATGAAGGTTTTTGTCGTCAGCCATAAAGAAACCTGTTTCATTCTCTGTCATTTTAAAGCTGACCTTATGTTCATCTTTTGTCATTTTGGCCGAAACAGTTCCGATCCCCAAGCACCATGTTAAAAAAACTCCTGCGATACCCAACCCTATCTTTTTCATATTCATCCCCCCCACTTCCTTATCATACATTATGTAACAAAATATTAAAGAGCATTTATAGACTAATTACAAAACTAAAATAGCCTATCAACACGCCACTAATTATTAATTAAGGAACATATTCAGCTTGGTTATAGGGGGAGGATACTATGTTTGGCACATAGTTCTGCAAAAAAAGTATAGCTAAGTAACTTAATATACCTCAATATATAACTCTCCTCACGAATTAAACAGCTGATTTAAGTGGTAGAATTAGTCGAATTAATATAATAAAAGCAATACCTAAAAAGGTATTGCTTTTTTCATTTGTCATTATGAGTTTTCCATCATAACAACATTGGTAATATTATTTTTTATTCCACTGTTTACTGAAATCCATCGTTTTCCGTCTAAGGAGAATAAAACAGTGCCGGAATCCCCTACTGCAACAAAACGTTTATTTACGTAATCCCATTCAACATCATTTAGTTTGTTGGCTGTAGGGGAAGATGCTTTAGTCCAATTGTGCGCATCCTCAGAATAATAAATTGATCCAAGATCTCCTACAGTAATGTATACTCCATCTTTATAAGTAACAGAATTCAGAGGAGCATTATACCCCAGTACCGTCGTTTGAAAACTTTCGCCTTTATCAAATGAAACAGCAACTAAACCATAATCGCTAAATGTCCCTCCTGCTTGTTGTCCTACGGCCACCACCTTATCTCCATTGTAAATAGCATCAAAATATTCACCATCAAAACTTCCTTTTCTGGTAAATTTAATACCATCTGAAGACTCACTTATATAGTTTGTAGCATATGAGTTACCGAACATAAGAATCTTATCATCAATTGCAACTCCAGTGTACACGACACCTAAGTAGCCACCCGTGGTGTAACTTGACTCTTTGGATTTATAACCACTGACTTTCTGTGACCAGTTCGCATCACCGCCAATTGATGTGAAAATTGTTGAACTGATCCCATATCTGCGTGATTCTCCTCCACCGGCAGCAAATTTATTATCACTTGTTTTGATTAAATCAAAAATTGGCCCGCCTCTAAAACTCGCAAGTTGATCCCATACTTTTAAACTATTATTCCATTTCAGTATTTTTGCATAATAACCATCGTCCGCAGTAGCATATAGGTTTTTGCCATCAAATGATTTAACATCTTTAATGGGTGTTGTAGATGATTTATAAACCCATTTGTTATCAGCATAATTAAAAACAGAACTAGAATTAACAAAATGATAATGACTTATATCTCCCGACTCAGATAATAATGAAGCATTTTCACTAGGAAGAATGCCTGCTTCCGCAGCAGAAGCTACGTTATTCATAAAAGAAGTTTGTGAACCTGACTCAGTTACAAAACCTACACAGCCCAAGATAGAAACTGAGGAAACTATTTTCATTAACATACTACTTTTTCTATTCATATGTACCTCCGTAATCTAATAATCACATAATAGTTCAATAATTTTACTGCATAATATTAACACATTATCATAAAACAGTCAATTTCCCCATAAATACGCTCGGAATACGTCCGATTCTCATGATGAATGTTCGCACATAATATTTTAAATACAATATTACATCGTTTATTGAATCACTAAAGACAGTATCAGAAGATGATGTCTAGTGAGTTTCCCGAAAGTGTAAAGTGGTGTAACAGCCCATTAAGTCAAATATCGGCAGAAAGATTATGACCACAAATTCAAAGCAAGAAACGACAGCCCCCATGCAGATAGACCAAACATTACAAAGAACCTAAGCAAAGCTTCGAATTTTGTAAGTCTTCGCTCCCTTTTCGTTTTACCCAATTTCCAATAAACGGCGTAGCAGGAAAACACCAAAATGAGTTGTCCAAGTCGCGACACAGATTCTAAGAATTCTATACCATTCATTGATTTTCACCTCGTTTATTTAAACAGAGAGTCCTTCTTACAGCGTTTATCCAAAGCACTAATTTCTTCGGTTATAAAACCGCTTGAGGAATTTGTTTGTAAAATGGTTTGCGTGCCGCTTGATAAAAACGGCCCATCCTTACTCCCCCATGTATCAATCAAGATGAATTTTATTATCTCAGATGGAAAGACCATTTCCAACAGTTATGTAAAAATAAGTAACTTCAATATGCTAATTGTATAAGAAAAGCTGTCTTATCCAGCAGAACCACGAGTGCTGAACTTCTACGTTAAAGCGTTAAAGACGGATTATAAAAGAGCCGCTTTTAGGCTCATTCGCGAAGCATCATTTTATTTTTATGATTGTATCCTCCTGTCAATCCTATTGGGGTAAAATTTGAGGGAAGGTCAGTTTTAATCCGCCGCCCTGCTCACCTTCGACCCTTCTTGCAGCTTCCCCACAAATATCCGATGAACAGCTTTTAACTCTTCCCTTTGCGAATCCCTGACCGAAATCTGACTCTCAAAACTTATCTGACCTTGCATCGTGGGGCGCCAATTCTCATGCATCAATTTAATTCAGGATATTCGCATTTTGCTTTTCGTCCGATGAACGTGTGATTTCCAAGATAACAAGGGCCATAAATGAGAGTATCATGTCCGACACTTACATTGTTTCCGATATAAATGGAATATGCCTTATCTTTGATTGAAACAAATTGTTTTAACAAATCATGTAAAATGACTCCCTCTTGAAGATTTGTATTTGAACCAATCGCACGAATAGCAGCATTTGGCGCTACTTAAACTCACGTCTCCTTTCACGCTGGAAAACGGACTTATGAACGAAGTTTTATCGATTTTAAGGTATCTTTGAACCGGATTACATGATGTAACAGGGTTAGGGCTGATAAAGGGCAAAAACTTAGTGAGCCGGTGATTGTCAAATTTATCTTCCGTCAGCTTTTTATCGCTCAAAAAAAGCCTCCTTTGAAAACGCATCTATTTATGTATATATGTAAATTCTGTGCATTTGGAGATGACACATGATATCCATAGATTCCTCCCTGCATGGCTCCCTCAACTTTTGTTGAGACACTTGTCCGCAAAAAATGTAAGGGTTTTCAAAATAAGAGCAGTGTGCTAAATTGTAAGATAAGTAAAAATTTTCTGCTAATATTCGAAAGGGGTGTATGATTTGAAAGCAGTAGTAGCAACAAAAGACAAAAGTATAGCGATCGTACAAAAAGAATTACGTCCTTTGCGACACGGTGAAGCCAAAGTTAAGATGGAATACTGTGGTGTATGTCATACTGACTTACATGTTAAAAATGCTGATTTCGGGGATGTTACTGGCGTCACTTTAGGTCATGAGGGAATAGGCATTGTAACTGAGATTGGTGAAGGTGTAGCAAGTCTGAAAAAGGGCGACCGCGTCTCTATTGCCTGGATGTTTGAAAGCTGCGGCTGCTGTGAATATTGCTTAACTGGCCGTGAAACCTTGTGCCGCGATGTAAAAAATGCCGGCTATACAGTTGACGGCGCAATGGCTGAAGAAGCAATCGTAGCGGTTGATTATGCAATAAAGGTGCCGGAAAATTTAGACCCTGCAGCAGCAAGCAGCATTACTTGTGCAGGTGTAACAACTTATAAAGCCGTTAAAGTCAGTGAAATTAAGCCAGGTCAATGGATCGGTGTATTTGGAGTCGGCGGTTTAGGCAACTTGGCTGTTCAATATGCAAAAAATGTCTTTAACGCTAAAGTGATTGCTTTCGACATTAGCGATGAAAAATTGAATTTTGTTAAGAGCTTAGGCGCTGATGCGGTTGTAAACAGTTTAAACGAAGACCCCGTCGCTAAAGCAAAAGAAGTGACTAACGATTTAGGGCTTGATGCTGTGGTCATCACAGCTGTCTCTAAAACCCCTTTCAATCAAGCGATTGATGTTGTAAAAGCAGGAGCCCGCGTAGTCGCTGTCGGTTTACCGGTGGACAAAATGGATTTAGATATTCCCCGTCTCGTATTAGATGGAATTCAGGTTGTAGGTTCATTAGTAGGTACCAGAGAAGACCTGAAGGAAGCTTTTCAATTTGCTGCAGACGGTAAAGTTGTACCTAAAGTGACAAAACGCCCGATCGAAGATGTGAATGATATTTTTGAAGAAATGGAGCAAGGTAAAGTGACCGGCCGCATGGTTATCGATTTTACTTCCTAATCATTAAGGCTGCCGGGAATGATACGGCAGCCTTTGATCTCTATTCTTGCTCAGCGCCCCACCCAGATGTCATTTAGTTCAGAAAAGAAACTTTACAGACCATTCAGCGGTTATTCATTTTGCAAGTATTCTCTGAACTAATCCTGATACCAATATAATACAAGGTCATTCATTGCCGAAGCGTAGCCCTGCTGTCTTAACATAGTTGTTATGCTGCCCCGATGATAAGTTCCGTGATTGGCAACATGGAATAAAATTTCTGAGTAAGCAGTTTCTCTGTAACCTAACCAAGGATTATTTAAGTTCATTTTTTTCTACATCTGTTTGGCTATTCATCCATTCTTCAAACTGTGAAGCCAGTTCTTCATAAGACGCCGCAAATTCATCTGCAGAATATAAATGAGCCCTTTCCGCATAAGCCATAGAACCTTCCAATGCTTCCTGCATGTCTATTCCTTTAAGTACTTGCAGCCACATAACATCCACCGCGCAGATGTGACTGAACGTTTGAGCAATTGTAGGATATGAACTGTGAACCTCTTCATATTCATCTTCACTGAGTAATTTGAGGCCTTTTTCGAACTTCTCTAATTTAATCTACATAATAGTTCACTGAATCTCTCAACAATTTTAGATAAACATCTTCTTTTTATAGAGATGTTCGTTCAATCGACATCCTTGTGATATATATGGTAAAATTTATAGAAACAAAGGAGTGTTGTTACATATGAGTCTTATCATTTTAGCATCCATGCTTTTATGGGGTGCAGTGATCCACGAGCTAAACAAACCTTCAAAAAAGCAAAGTAAACGAAAAATGATCCCTTTGGTATCCCTCAGTTCTTTATCTACTTTAATCATCACAATTTCGCTTTTTTCTAATTTAATTGGTTGATATTTGTTATGAGGAAACCCGCCAGAGGTTCCTCATAACACTAAAAACCTACTCACTGCACTTTTTACAGCAGACCTTATCAGAGTGTTTGCTTAACACTTTATCCATTCTCCCCACAGGCACCTTCTTCTCACTCGGAAGTGTAAGATAAGCTGTTATCTCATCCCCTGATTTTAATGTTTTTCCGCAGATAGAGCATTTTAACTCAGTATTAAAGAAATTTTTTAATCCCATTCATAAGCCTCCTTATTTACCTTTATAAAGTAATACGTTAATGCTTTATAAAAGTTTCACGTTAAAGAAATACTACTTGCCTGGGAATATACTTCGTTTCAGTTGATCCGCAGCCGCCCCGGTCATCGTTGCCTAAATGATATACCTCACTTAATCAAGCAGCTTCTTCCTTATTCTGAACTGGATACGCTGATGTCCCCGCACAGGGTTATCGATCGCCCGTTTTAACTCCAGATACTTCCAGTGAGGAGACCGCCGTTCAATGCAATCTCTGCGTTTCATATTGATTGTAAATCATTAGAGTGAAATCATCTTCATGCTTTGACCAGTTTACTGCAGTGTACGGATTGTTAATTTGTGACATTTATTTGTCCTCTTTAAATTTTTTCTCCTTCTCCCAACTTGAAAAAGAAGGAATTATTTTATAAATATTGTAAATTTATAGCTGTATCACATTCACTATTAAGAGGAAGAATACGAATGAAAAAGAAAATTATTGCCGGCGCTCTTGCTTTTGGGTTAATTCCACTACTGGGGACTGCAGATGTTTCTGCAAAATCCTTGCCAAATCCAGATAAAGTTATGAAACCTGCTGGTTGGTCATGTGACGCTCCGTATATTGCGTGTCAGCCTTTTTCTGGCGGTACCGGTAAGGTTTCATTCAACTATCAAGGCAGCTCTCCAGGAAAAATCAGAGTTTTTGTTGCGAATGACGGCAGCAAATCTTTCAAATTCACCATTAATTATCCTAATGGGAATACACTCTTATCCTCTACGACATTAAATGCGGGGAAAACGTTCATTCAGGAATTCAGCGTTAACCAAAAAGGAGAATACATCCTGAAATATGATAGCGGCACCGGTGATAGTGTCGATGGTTTCTTTAGATCTGTTGAGATCTAAATTCCGTTAGGAAAGTCGGCAGTTTTGCCGACTTTCTTTTACAAGCATTCTGCAGGAATAAACGTAAAGTTTCGAATAAACATACGACCTTTTTGAAACGGAAACTTTATCTGCACCACAAACCCGCAAGCAGCCTCCTTGTATCGTACCTTCCGTCCCTTTGTGATTTGTTTTGATTTGTCGTATACTGCGCTTGCCCGGGAAATGATGAATATTTTCGTTTACTATAATTTCCCTGTACCTCTTCGTATGTGGCTCTGCATGATGAAGTAACTTCATGGCTCACCACTTTCATACACAGTTTTATTGCATGTTTAGCCATATCCCTCCTCTTTAAACAGCAAACCGTCCCATCCATTTCTCTCTTTCAGTTAACCTCCCATTATTTTATTGTTTTAGAAGCTCTTCATTTTAGACATTAACATCCATTTTTTCTTATTTAGACTTAAATCTATGTCGAATTTTATCGTCCGGCATATTATGTACTATCCTAACAACAGGAGGTGGCAATAATATGGGGAACTACGGTGGAAATTATGGCGGAAACTCTTTCGTATTGATCGTTGTGCTGTTCATTTTGTTAATCATTGTAGGTGCTGCATTCCTTTTCTAGCACATTGACGATTTATATTCGTCTCCCAAACATTGCATCCCTTAGTTCGGACAGACGCCATAAGAAGTTTTATGGCGTTTTTACTTTTTAAAAAAACCAATCTGAGATAAACATTTTTTATTTTTACTCTGGTAAGCGGGAGAGTTTCCTCCCCTGCCTGCGCCAAATATTGCCGCTATGAAGAATGAGGCGAACAATCCAAAAGGCGTTGTGATCCATTCTTTAAAAACGATTCCGAAAATCAACAATTCGCAAGAAGTTCCATATAAAATAGCTAAACCAGTGATTGCCCATTGGCTAATATTCTTATCGCCTAAACAATCTGATACATATTCCGTCCAATACTTAGCACTCAGCATGTTTGATGATGGGTCCGTTGTATCTTCTGCAGACTTTTCTCTTTCAAAGACACCAGACTTATCTTCATCTTTAACGCCATTAACCCAATAGGTCATTTTGTTTTGAATAAAGACTTGTTCATGAACATAGCCCCTAAATAATTGTTACTAAGGCGTTTTTAATTCATCGGATTACAGATGTTGTGAACTTAAAAAGGATATTACTCACCTTCATAAAAAGATTTAGTCACTGAAGGGCTCACCCGCAAAATGCGGTGTTCACACATTGAGTCATTTTCACATAAAAAAAACCAGATTCCTCCTCTAAGAGGTTCCGGCTTTTCTTAGTAAAATGCGGGAAATATCTGGTGACGTGCTGCACACCCCCGCTATTATAATATTTCAATAGAGCCTTCTGTTCCATGAACGCGGATTCGCTGCCCATCTTTTATCAATTGAGTTGCATTTTCAACTCCGACAACTGCAGGTAAGCCGTATTCACGCGCGATAACCGCTCCATGGGTCATCAGTCCGCCAACTTCAGTGACCAGGCCTTTTATGGATACAAACAATGGTGTCCAGCTGGGATCAGTATAGGAGGTAACTAATATATCCCCATCTTCCAAATCGGCATCTTCCATGTTTAAAATAACCCGTGCCCGCCCCTCTATGACCCCCGAGGAAACGGGCAGCCCTGCAATCGCTCCGGCCGGGAGATTTTCTCGTTTGTACTCGCCTGTAACGATTTCACCGTCAGACGTGATAACACGCGGCGGAGATAGTTTTTCATATACTTTATACTCGCCTTTTCGTGTGCTGATGATTTGGTAATCCAATTTATGTGTGCGTACGACTTCCTGAAGTTCTTCAAAAGTGAGATAGTATATGTCTTCTTTTTCATGAATAACGCCCGCTTCTGCGAGTTGTTCGGCTTCTTTCAGTAAAGCCTGCTTATAAACGAAGTAACGGCTGATCATGCCGTATTTTGGATATTCTCTGAACCCGCTGAAGTTCCGGATGATGCGGATCATTCGTTTAGTTTCTTTGGCTTTTTGTTCACCATCCGGTAATTGCTTCAATCGGTCTAATAACTCTTGTTCTTTCTTCAACGCCTCCTGCCGCCCTTGCTCAAATTTCCGCTGGCTGGCATTTGGCTCAAAGTTTTTGAGATTATTAAGAATCATAGGGACAAGTGCAGTTGGTTTTTCGCTCCATCGAGTTCTTGTCATATCAATTTCTCCGGCACATCGCATTCCGTACTTGTTGAGATAAGCATAGATAGCGTCACGGGTTTCCCGCCCGCCTTCAAACGTCACCAGCCCATCCAAAAAGTGATCATCTTTTACATTCTCTAAATAGGCAATTACTTCTGGATAAGGGCGGATCACATCGGCGACGTCCAATAGCGCAAGCCCCATTTCTGAAGTAATATTATGGGGTACAGATTGAGAAAGCGTATCTGCTGCGTTTTTTTCACCTAACCACTCGTTCATTTTTTCGTTAATCCATGATGAAGCATCCATTGCAGTTCGAATCAACACCGAACTTTTTGGGTTAAATAGAATCTTCTTTAATTCCTTGATATCTTCCAAAATAAAACGAAATAAATCAGATCCTGATTTCGCCTGGATGTTTTGTTTTAACTCTTCTATTGATGCTTGACTGCTCTTAATCAAATCAGAAACAATTGCCGGATCGTTTTCAGCTTGTTCCGGCATATCTGCATTGCCTTTGCCGGGAATCGGTGCCGTTTTATCAGGTATCGGCTTAATGAAATCATCTCGCTCTATTATGGTCATAAGTGCGTCTTTTAAGAGCGGATCGTGCTGCCCCATGCCTTTTAAGAAAACTTCTCTGACATTAGGGGATGCCAGTTGATGTGTGACATCAACGAATAGCCTTCCGCCGGCTTTACGCATGGGTGCAGCAGTCGTCAACAGAAAAAAAGACAATCCAAGGGGTTTTATGGGATCCGTCATCATTTGCTGATGACCAACAGAGATATAGACGTGATTTTCTTGATCGTTCGCTTCAGGAACGGGATATAACGTTGTGATCGGACGGCTTTGGACAATATAAAAAGTATCGCGGTCCAAACACCATTCGATATCTTGCGGCTGGCCGAAATGAGCTTCGATCTGTCTCCCGATACGTGCCAGCTGTAAAATTTGTTCATCAGTCAGTGTTTGAATCTTTTGCTGATCAAGAGCGATCTCCTGTGTTTCTGTTCCGCCTTCTTTTCGTCCATAGATAGCCAATTTTTTAGTTTCTATTCTCTTATCGACGATTTGCCCGTCCTGTACTTTATAACAATCGGCAGAGACTAAGCCGGAGACCAGTGCTTCACCAAGTCCAAAACCGGCATCGATGGATAGCAGTTTTCGGTTTCCGGTCATCGGATCAGCGGTAAATAAAATTCCCGAAGCCTGAGGGAACACCATCCTTTGGATGATAACGGATAAATAAACTTGGCTGTGATCAAACCCATTTTTCATACGGTAAATGACAGCGCGATCCGTAAATAGGGACGCCCAACATTTACTGATATGCTGCAAGATCGCATCGACGCCGGTAATATTTAAATAGGTGTCTTGTTGACCGGCAAAAGAGGCATGCGGTAAATCCTCAGCTGTCGCACTGGAACGTACGGCATAGGCATGTTCTTCGCCGAACCGGGAGAGATGGCAAGCAACTGCGTTGACTACATCTGAAGGAATTTCTGCTTCGATAATGGTTTGCCGGATTTTTTTGCTGACTTCACCAATTTGATCGCGATTCTCCGCTTTCAGCATGGTCAGTTGATCCAACAGCGCTTGTAACGTTTCGTTTTGTTCAATGGCTTTTTGATATCCTGCGGTTGTGACACAAAATCCTTCCGGTACTTGTATTCCTTGAATTTTTGATAATTCCCCTAAATGTAACCCTTTTCCTCCTACGAGCAAAGGCTGTGTTTTTTCAATTTCGTGAATGCCGAGAACCAAAGAACTCATTCTATATCTCCCCTTCAAAAAAATTTGACAAGAGCTTTTCAGCATGATATAATCATAATATAAGATGGATAACTATGACTTTTCACACAAAAAGCGCGCGTGTTCTGATTATATCACCGTGTCTGTTTTTGTGCAATATAAAAAGAACCTGGCCAATTTGGCGAGGTTCTTTCTTCATTTTTGTCGAAAGCTCTTTAAAGCTGTATTGAGATCTTTTGTGTGAACGTAAATGTTCTTATACAACTCGAATAGTGTTTTATATTTTTGAACATTTTGTTCTTTTGGATAAAATGCAGCTGCTTCATGAATGAACTGCTCTGCACATTCTTCAAGAGAGTCAAACCACCCGCTTCCGAAGGCAGCTAACATCGCAGCCCCCATGGCGGGACCTTGTTCATTCTCTAACTTAACCACCCTCGTATTGAAAATATCAGCTTGCATTTGAAGCCACGTTTCATTTTTAGCTCCCCCGCCAATAGAGACAACCGTATCAACTGATTTTCCCGCTTCGCGGAATAGTTCAATTGATTCATATAAAGAGAATGTGATGCCTTCCATTATCGCCCTCAAAAAGTGCTCTCTTTTATGGGCTCCGTCCATTCCGATCAAGCTTCCCCGAATAGATGAATCAGCATGCGGCGTTCTTTCACCGACTAAGTAAGGAGTGTACAGCAGTCCATTTGCTCCTATCGGAACAGATTCCACTCCCCGCAATAATTGTTCAAACGATTCGTTCGGCGCAAACGTTCTTTTAAACCAGTCCAAGCTGTACCCTGCAGCGAGCGTGACTCCCATCGTATAAAAAGAATCCTTCTTTCCATGATTAAAAAAGTGCACTTTCCCTTTAAAGTCCCTTTCTTTGTCTTCTTCACAGGAAAGTATGACTCCTGACGTCCCGATACTGCATAATGTTTTTCCGGAAGAAAGAATACCGGCTCCGACAGCACCGCAAGCATTATCTGCTCCCCCGGCGTACACTTTTGTTTTTTCCAACAGCCCAGTCTTCGCCGCAACGCTCGGAAGCAGCGATCCTACACAGTCATGGGATTCAACAAGCGGAGGACAAATTTCCGCTGAAATATCAAATTGATTGCAAATCTCATCGCTCCACTCTTTGCGGGTCATATGTAAAAGTAACGTTCCCGCTGCGTCGGAGTATTCAGTGTGAATGGCGCCAGTCATGCGGAATCTCACATAGTCTTTCGGAAGCAAAAAAACAGCGGTTTTGTGAAAAAGTTCAGGCTCATGTTCCTTCACCCATAACATTTTAGGTAATGTAAACCCTTCAAGGACACGGTTTTTTGTGATATCAAGCAGACGATCGCCAAATGTCTCGGTAATCCTGCTACATTGAGGCGTCGTTCTGGTATCATTCCAAAGAATCGCATGACGCAGCACTCGCCGATCTTGGTCAAGCAGTACTAACCCATGCATTTGTCCTGAATAGCTAATCCCGTCAATATCCCCGGCTTGAACGTTGGATATCGAAATCAATTCAGCCAATGCTTCAATTGTTTGCTGCACCCAGTCTTCAGGATTTTGCTCACTATATCCCGCCTTCTCTTGGATGAGCGGGTAACTTTTGGACGTTTCTGCACAAACCTTGCCGTTTTGATTGACTAAAATGGTTTTAACGGCACTCGTACCAAGATCTATTCCAATGACATACTTCATTTTTTCACTCCTTCCTCTCTAAATAGATCCCCATTGAATTGACCCGCCATAACAGTAACTTCATGACGGGCAATTCCGGGAACTTGGCTGCCTGCATCTTTTTACAGCGGGATCTGGAGCTTCTTTTTTCATTATACCTGTAAAATGTATTGATTTAATATCGCTTTTAACCGCTCCTGTCTCCCTGATTCGTTTTTAATTGGCTGATTGTTCAGCGCATATTGCTCAAGTGTCTTAAAATCAGCTCTTCCTTCTGCAATTTCAAGCCCAATCCCTTCAGTAAAGCTGCGGTAACGGTGTTGAATCACATCTTCAAACACACGATCTTCGATTAATTTGTGGGCGGCTTTCAACCCTCTTGCAAATGTATCCATCCCTGCAACATGGGCATATAGTAAATCATCAGGCTCAAAAGAAGATCTCCTGACCTTTGCGTCAAAGTTTAATCCTCCGCTTCCAAGACCGCCATTTTGCAGAATTTCGTACATTGCTAATGTCGCAGAATATAAATCTGTCGGAAATTCATCTGTGTCCCAGCCTAAAAGCGGATCACCCTGATTCGCGTCAACAGAGCCAAGAAGGCCATGCACTCTCGCCATGCGTAATTCATGTTCGAATGTATGCCCGGCTAATGTGGCATGATTGGCTTCGAGATTTAATTTAAAATGATTGTCTAAGCCATATTGCTTTAAAAAGGCAATGGTTGTTGCTGCGTCCGTATCATATTGATGGGTGGTCGGCTCTTTTGGTTTTGGTTCAATCAAAAACTGCCCTGTATACCCGATTTCCTTCGCATAATCCACTGCCATATGCATAAATCTGGCCATATTATCAAGCTCAAATTTTAAATCGGTATTTAACAAAGTTTCGTACCCTTCACGTCCGCCCCAAAATACATAGTTCTCGGCGCCAAGCTCTTTTGCTGTTTCTAATCCTTTTTTTACTTGGGCTGCGGCATACGCAAATACATCTGCGTTACAAGAAGTCGCCGCACCATGGACGAAACGGGGATTCGTAAACATGTTTGCAGTATTCCATAATAACTTAACGCCGCTGGTTCTCATGTAGTCTTTTATCATATCCACGATTAAATCCAGATTTTGATTTGTCTCTTTTAACGTACTTCCTTCCGGTGCGATATCCCGGTCATGAAAAGCAAAAAATGGCGCATCCAGTTTTTCAAACAGCTCAAACGCTGCATCTACCCTCGCTCTCGCCAGATCCATGCCTTTATAGTGATCCCACGGTCTCTGCATCGTAGCTGCGCCAAAAATGTCTGTGCCGTCAGCGGTAAATGTATGCCAATAGGCAATAGAAAATCGCAAATGCTCTTTCATCGTTTTTCCGCCAATTACTTCTTGAGAATTATAGTATTTAAATGCTAAAGGATTCGTGGATTCTTTCCCTTCGTAAATCACTTTGTTTGCGCTTTCAAAATAGTTGACCGAACCGGAATGAGAGTGAGCCATGTGTGATTTCCCCCTTAAAAATAAATTCTAAACATGATCATTCAAATACAAATGCTTTTATATCATGTTGCACATTAGTTTGTTGTCTAAACAAACTAACTTATTTTCATCTTATATAACCTCATCAGTATTTTCAATATTTTTTTTAGTTTTTTACGAACACATTAGATATAATAAAGGTTGGATTCGCTATGTACTGCGTTTCGCACGATAACACAGAACGTTCAACTTAATTTAAAGATTATACAAATGGAGTGGATGAAGTGGATATCGCTGATCAAGCCTTTGTCAAAAAAGTTAACCAAAAGTTATTACTAAACGAAATACTTAAAAATTCACCTATTTCAAGAGCAAAATTATCTGAAATGACCGGATTAAATAAATCAACTGTTTCCTCACAGGTAAACACATTAATGAAAGAAAACCTCGTATTTGAAATAGGTCAGGGACAATCAAGCGGCGGCAGAAGACCCGTCATGCTTGTTTTTAATAAAAAAGCAGGATACTCCGTAGGAATAGATGTTGGCGTGGATTATGTTAATGGCATTTTAACAGATCTTGAAGGGACGATCGTCCTTGATCAACACCATCATTTGGAATGCAATTCTCCAGAAATCACTAAAGATATTTTAATTGAGATGATTCATCACTTTATTGCAAAAATGCCGCAATCTCCATACGGTCTTATTGGTATAGGGATATGCGCGCCCGGGCTGATTGACAAAAATCAAAAAATTGTTTTCGCTCCGAACGCCAACTGGAGAGATATTGACTTAAAATCTTTCATCCAAAAGAAGTTCAATGTGCCCGTTTTTATTGAAAATGAGGCAAATGCCGGCGCATATGGAGAAAAAGTATTTGGTGCTGCAAAAAATCACGATAACATTATTTATGCAAGTATCGGTACAGGAATAGGGATCGGCGTTATGATCAACAATCATTTATATAGAGGGGTTGGCGGATTCTCTGGAGAAATGGGACATATGACAATAGACTTTAAGGGTCCTAAATGCAGCTGCGGAAACCGAGGCTGCTGGGAATTGTATGCTTCAGAGAAGGCTTTATTAACATCTCTTCAGACGAAAGAGAAAAAAGTGTCCAGCCAAGATATCATAGACCTTGCCCATCTGAATGATGTTGGAACTTTACAGGCATTACAGAATTTTGGTTTCTATTTAGGAATAGGCCTGACCAATATTTTAAATACATTTAATCCGCAAGCCATCATTTTAAGAAACAGCATCATTGAATCGCATCCTATGGTTTTACATTCAATTAAAAGCGAAGTGTCATCCAGGGTTTATTCCCAACTAGACAATAGCTATGAATTATTACCATCTATCTTAGGAAAAAATGCCCCTGCTCTAGGAATGTCCTCCATTGTTATCGATCATTTTCTCGACATGGTTCATAACTGAAATGTACATACTTCTATGTTTTAAGCTCATCTTTAAAGATGGGTTTTTTTATTCTAGGAGTATTTCTGAATCAATACTGACATGGGCACCTTCTAATATGAAAAAGGAGTTCTAAAATAGAAATCTCCTTTTTCATGTGCTAATTATTTTTCTTTATAACGAAAATATCTGAAGTCGGCCGAAATATGATGACCGCTCGTATCTTGGCATTGCATCCCTACAAAAGCTCCTGTAAAGAATCCCCCGCCGCGGATGTAATCATCTGATAATTTTTTCGATTCTAATGCAATGTCGATTTTGTGCCAATCTTCTTTGTTAAATGAATACAAATAATAATATTTTTCGTTTTCAATATTCACTTTTAAATAGACATACTTGACTTCACGAGGAATCACAATTTTATTTTTTAAAGGTTGTGAAAAAGAAAAGTTATCACATATCGTTAATTCAAGAATACGACCAAGTTCTTCATCATGTGTGACTTGAAGAGCCGTCCAATTCTCTGTATTGTAATAGTTCACCAAACCAGCAGCTTGCTGAAAATTTTCCGGATAAAACGCAACAGCCGTTTCCGCTTCAAAATGGAGGCTTTGCCAGCGTCTGGCTACAAATGCCTGAGTAAATGTCGAAGTTAAGGATTCATGGCCATATAATCGTAAATGATTTGGCGCTTGAGTTAATGAACCTAATTTCTCCGTAAACGGGATTCTTAACGTTTGAAAATTGATATTTAATGTTGCATCCTCAAATTCATCAACTTCCGGATACGTGTCTTCAAACATTGTTTCTGGTATAGAAGGCGCAACCACCTCCAAGCTCCCTTCTTTTCCGCCTGCTACATATGGCCAGCCATCTTTCCAATAGAGTTTTTGAATAGCAGTTTCTCTGCCCAAAGGACAATATCCCCTCTGCTGAAAAATTGAATCATCGTCCGGATGAATGGGACGTCCCGTTAAATGAGCTAAATACCACTCACCTGTATGTGTTTGTACAATGGATGCATGTCCGCATTTTTGCAGCGGATTTTCCGGCGCATGCCATGACGTTAAGATAGGATTATCGGGATGAACTTCATATGGGCCCTCAATATTTGCAGAACGGGCAATTGTAGCAGCATGTTCGAACCGCGTTCCTCCTTCTGCGGTTAATAAATAATAATAGTTCCCGATACGGTAAAGGTGCGGCGCTTCTGTCAGCTTTCTTTCGGTTCCTTTAAATATCACTTTCGGTTTGCCGATTAGTTTTCGCTCCTCATCAGAATATTCCTGCATGACAATGCCTCCAAAGGAGTGCCGATCAATACGCTGATCCCATAACATATTTAATAAATATTTTTTCCCATCCGTATCATGGAACAAAGAAGCATCAAAACCCGAGCTGTTTAATGTGATCGGCTCCCCCCAATCACCATCAATCGTGTCACAAGTCACTAAATAATTGTGGCAATCTTTCCAGGCGCCATCTACAACCTTAACATCCGTATAGATCAGCCAAAACTTTCCGTCGCTGTAACTTAAACATGGCGCCCAGACCCCGCCTGAATTAGGATTTCCTTTCATGTCTAATTGCGAAACTCTCTGTAATGGATGTGCAACTAAGTGCCAATTGACTAAATCTTTTGAGTGGTGTATCTGGACTCCCGGAAACCACTCAAATGTAGATACAGCGATATAATAATCCTCTCCAACCCTGCAAATACTCGGATCGGGGTTGAATCCTTTAAGTACTGGATTGATAATCTTCATTTTGAACTCCTCCTCAGCTATTTTCTGTTGACTCATCATGTTTTAAGCTTTGAAATCGTCAATATGATCCAAATAAACTTTGTCTCTATTCTCTAATTCTCGAACCATGCTTTTATATTTTTTCTCATCTAAGTTATAGAAATTAATATCAATCATGGCCAGAACCAGTAAGAACACGGGAATAATGGTTGTTGTAATTAAAATTCCCGTCAATGCCTCCGGCGTTTGCACCTGATTTGCCACATATCCAAACTGATCTAGAACCAAACCCGGTACAACCCCTCCCAAGGCCATGCCGAATTTAAAGAAAAATCCGATAATAGCGTATATGAGACCGCCCATTCTTTTCCCGGTCTTATACTCTCCATATTCTATTGTTTCAGGAATAAGCGCCCACATATATCCCCCGGCAGTGAGACTTCCTGCAGCAGCCAGCAATCGAAAGGAAAGTATCAGGAATACATTACTTGACGGAACGAAAAGTAAAGCTAAGAGGCCGATCATATTCAGTAATAATGCATAGTTTAGTAATTTCTTCTTCCCTAATAATTGATGAAGCTTTGGAATAAACGGTAAAATGACCAAAGCAGGCAAACTTCCCAACAAACCGTACCACTTCACTAAATCCGCTCTTTCTAAATTATACGTTACGTAATAGATGCCAACCGAATTACTGATTGAATTCACTCCAAAAATAATAATAAAGAAAATACTTAATACAACTAGAGGCCGATTAACACGAAATTGCTCAAATATATCCGAAAATTTAATTTTTTCTTCCGATTTTTGAAGCGTGACACGCTCTTTTGTGCTTTTAAAACAAAAGATTAAAAGGCACCCGCCTATAACTCCCATAATACCCATGGTTAGCTGCCAGCCAAGAGATTCGCTGCCGGAATTATCGCTTAAATAAGCAGCCAGTAAGGGAACAAAAAATGCAACGACAAGTCCTCCAAGATTTGCAAATAACATACGGACAGACGTTATACTAACAACTTCTTGATTATTTCTGGTCATTGCAGATGTTAACGCGCCATATGGCACGTTTATCATGGTGTATGTAAGCGATAAGCCGACATAGGTGATATAGGCATATATTAATTTCCCCATATCCGAAAAATCCGGGGTTGTAAAACAGAGTATTGCCAATATGACAAAGGGAAAAGCTCCGAATAAAAGATACGGTCTGAAACGGCCAAACCTGCTATTTGTTCTGTCAACTATTGTTCCGATAAAAGGATCAGCGAGAGCGTCGATGATTCTAACCACTAAAAACATCGTACCGGCTGTTGCTGCCGATAAACCAAATACATCTGTATAGAAGAACAAAAGATACGTAGACACTGTTGCATAAATTAAATTACAAGCAAAATCTCCAGACGCATATCCAACTTTTTCAACCATGCTGATCTTCTTTACATTTTCACTGAGCATGATTTCTCCCCTTTTCGATCCTTTACATAAGGAACATGATGAAATGGTATAACATTTTATTTAAAATTATCGGCCAGTGAGCGGTGTATAAAAGCGCTTTCAAAAAATGACAGCGGTTTACTTTCACAGAGCATTTTCAACATCCAAATGGTGATCAGATAGCAGTGAACAAGATAAAAGCTTGGCTTTCGCTTTTTATATACCTCCAATTAAATCGAGCCTCTTATCCCCCTCCCATTTAAGACCTTTACATGATGGACAATTAAAGTGGTTTTATTAGTTTGTTGACCGAACAAACTAACTTGATTTCATATTATAAAATCTTTTCTGCTTTTTCAACTCTTTTTTCAGAGAATTTAAAACCGACCAAAGGACATACCATGTTGTAATTGCCGACTGCTTCGACAGACGTTAAGTAAAAATCCCCCTGTGTCACCTGACTGACTTATTACATGATAAGCACTTCCATCATCTTTTGTTTAGAAAAACTTATTAAGAAACATGCACTTGAAAAAATGCGAATCATATATAAGTGATATCCCGTTTAATTGGTTGAGGAGGATATTATGAAACCTATGCTGCCTTTTGAAAAATATTTTGGGGATTTAGAACTGGTTTATGCATTTTATGGAGCTATGCCTACCGGTGTTACTGTTTCAGAAACTGGTCGTATTTTCATTTGTTTTCCGAAATGGGGAGACGATGTTAAATTTACGGTGGCGGAGATAGTTGGGGATAAATTGCAGCCTTATCCTGATTTACAAACCAATTTGGTTAACCCTGAGAATATCAAAATGACTTTCATCAGTGTCCAAAGTGTAGTTACTGAGGGAAGAGGAACGCTTTGGGTACTAGATACGGCGGCACCCAATTTTTCTGAACCAATTAAAGGCGGGGCAAAATTAGTCGCTGTTGATTTAAAAACCAATACAATCAGCAGAGTTTATACCTTTACAGAAGATGTTGTCCTTCCAACAACTTACCTGAATGATGTCCGATTTGATTTTCGTGTTGGAACTGCAGGTTATGCCTATATAACGGATTCTTCTTCCAAAGGACCAGGAGCGATTATCGTCGTGGATTTAGAAACCGGAAACGCATTTAGACGGTTAAATGGAGCAAATCCAACTTCACCGGATTCCTATTTTATACCGAAAGTAGAAGGCAAAATTTTGATGAATCGTAACAGGGATGGTTTAACTTCCCCATTTAGGCTGGCATCCGACGGTATTGCGATTTCTCCTGACGGAAAGGTATTATTTTTTTGTCCACTGACCAGCCGTCATCTGTTCTCGATCTCAACAGAAGCCCTGAGAGATAGAAATATACCGGACATGGATTTACTTTATCATGTGGCGTATTGGGGAGAAAAAGGCGCGTCTGATGGAATGATTACAGATGCAAAAGGAGCCATTTATGCCGGAGATTATGAGAACAATAGTATTCGAAAGATGCTGCCGAATGGCACAATGGAAACCATCGCACATGATCCGAGAATTTTATGGCCGGATACTTTTTCGATTGGTCCGGATGAATACTTATATGTCATCGTGAACCAATTACATCGGCAGGCTAGATTTCATTATGGAAAGGACTTACGACAGAAACCTTATAGTTTACTTCGTATCAAAATTGATGAATTTCCTGCTCCTGCTTTTTGAAAATAAAAATGGCCGGTTCAATTTTAGAACATAATTGGCTTCATTTAGCCTTCATCCTAAACCGAATAAGGGATTACAATAAATACGTGTCCTCAATTATGGAGTTAGATTCATAACTTCAATTTTTTTGGTCATATTTTGGTCAAGGACCAAAAATGTTGTTCTTTTAATCTTATGACCAAAACCAAAAAATCCCCTGACACCAATAGTGCCAAGGGATTGAGAGATTAATACTGAGACATATATTGTTCGCGCTCCCACGGATGAACCTGTGTGCGGATTATAACCTAGACAATATTTCAATGTCATAATGCATGATAAACGTTGAATTAAAAAGGTTTTGTTATTTGTCTTCGAATAACAAATCATCAAGGATATTATATTTGTGGGTGTCTTTGTGGGCGCCCACATCTATTTCTTTTTAGATTTTTATTGTAATCTAAAGGTACATATAACGGGATTAATTACATTTTTTCACTTTATGAAGATGAGGTCTGATAAAAAGAGACAACTCCCATTATCATTAACACGATGACTATCCCTAAGATGCTCCATAATGTTATTTTAACGCCTTTTGTCATATTATGACCCCCCATCTTTTAATTGAGACTTGATTTTTATTATGTGCCGACTGGCTTTTCAGCTACATGTTTATTAGAAAACCCCATAAAACCCGCAACAGCTACCCCGTTCAAACAAGCAACAGATAATGCCGCAAAAAGAATTCTCTTTTTCATCAAATTCCCTCCAACTGCTTCATTTTCTTTTCAGCTAAAATAGCTTTATTAGAAAACTTTAGAGCCTCTTTATAAAATCCCCTTTCTTCAAATTTTTTTGAAGTGATTAGAGCTAGATCGCGAATGCTGTCAAAGTCATTTTGTTCTGCTAATCTGTTCATATGACTGTGAATCCGATCAACACGCTCATTTAAAGGACTTTGTGAAAGCTCATGAATAATATTTATTTTAGCTTCGTATATTTTATTTTGTTTTTGTCTAAGATTTTCCTGTCCCTTTTTCAAATAATATGATGCTTTATTGTTTTCCCCCATCATCACCAGCTCTTTTGCGATCATATATAATGAATTTATATAATACGATAATCCACACCACTCTTTATTTCTTAATGCATGCTTAATGGCATTAAGACAATCTTGCGGCCGCTTCGCTTCTGAATATGTAATGCTTAAATTGTGATGAATCATAGCCACGAAAAATGAATCTTCCAATTTCTTTGCCACTTTAATTGCTTGTAAATAATGTTCCTCCGATTTTTCGTATTGTCCCAATTCAGTGTAATTATGAGCAACCACCATTAAAGACGTCGCAAATTGCTTCAAGTAATTTTCATTATTCTTAAAGATATTCATTGCATTGGTTATATAATTTAACGGATGTTCTGGCCCAACATCATGTACATAGAGGCAACCTTTGAATAAAATTCTGCAGCTTCAATTTCATCCGGTATTAATGAAAGCTTTTTTTCAACGATATTAAATAAACTTATGGCGCTCTCGAAATTTCTATTATATGACTCGAAAAGCGCTTCAAATAAATAAAAATAATATTCAATCATATGGTCTGTTTTTAGGATTTCATCAGCGTGGTTCTCATTAAAGTATGAATGAGGCGGCAGCTCCTCCCCTTTAACTTACAAAAGCATTTTATGCCTTTCTTCCAGCAGAGAATAATACATTAAAACCTCTTGATCCTCTTCCATTTCATCTAAAAGTGGTTTGATCTCTTCAAAATATTTCTCAGCAGACTCAGCGTCTTGTTGTTTTATCGCGATATACCAATCATTTAATATATTTGCAACTCTTTCAGAAGCCAGTTTACTCATACGATAAACCCCTCTTTCTACAAATATTCTAAATTTTCTCAAAAAACATTATATGTTTAGCATAATATGTAATATATAGAAATAATTTTCGACATGCCGCAATTCCAATCAGAGGAAAGGGCAATTCAACCTATTTTTTAAAGTTCGAATCAAAGGCTAAAAGTAAAAATAAACCAAACCAAAAGAACTATTTTGTATTTGGAAGTTTTGTTATGTATTTACTCCGGGTTTCATCGTGGTAAAATTTTGAATAACATTTTATCACGAAAGGATATGATCATGAAAATCATTGAAGCAACCACCCTGCTTTCTGCCGCCAAACAACGCGCAAACGAACACAAAGAATTGCGCAGCCAAATGACGAACCTGAAAAATGCGTTCCAAGGCATGGCAGACCTGGGCGACAGCGATTTTTCGGGCAAAGGCGCCGATAACATCAAAGCTTTATTTCAAGATCACGCTGGCGTCACAGATGAATGGCTGGAATTGATTGATATGAAAATTGCGTTTCTCACAAACATAGAAGCTATGATTGAAGATGCCGACCTTTCAGACTCTTATGTGGAAGAATCTTTCCTTGAACATGAATTGACAAACGCACTTGATAAATCAAAAGCGATTATGCAAGAGCAGCGCAACGAAATGAAAGGTATCCTTGATGAAATCGCAGATATACTGCCGCTCGATCTCTTTTCAACCGATAACGCGGATCAAAAATTAGATAATTCTGATACAACCCAAAAATTGGTGAGCTGGATAACAACCTTTCAAATAAATATGGGCTGTTAGAAGCTAATGAGGCGTTCATTATGGCAGATTTTCAGGCATTACAAGATGCGACAGGGAAAGGCAAAAACGCCACCCCGCTCAACTATAATGCCAAGGCGTACCGGGAAAGTGAAATCCACCAGATGCAAGCAGGATTACATAAACAGTCGTCCGAATATCTTTCGTTCAAAAAGCAACAGGCTGATGAAAGAAGAATTGTGAAGGAACAGGAAGAGCTTGCGAACAGGCCTTGGTACGAAAAAACATGGGATGTTGTTTGTGATTTTACAGGTGAAGTTACCGGATATTATAATTATAAAAGGGCGGCTGATGGAGTTGACCCCGTTACAGGTGAAAAACTTACTGTCGGGCAACGGGTCGCAGCCGGGGGAATGGCTGCTGCAGGGTATATTCCGATTGTCGGGTGGGCCGGAAAATTAGCCAAAGGCGGAAAGGCTTTCTACTCAACGAGCAAAGCCATTTATAGGGCAGACAAAGCGCTTGATATCTATAAAACACCTAAGACATTCCCTGCCCTTCAAAACTACAGCAAAGGACTTTATGGACTTGCATCTGCAAATGGTTTTAGTGAGGCTATAACTGGCCGGGATATGTTTGGAAATAAGATTTCTGAGGAGAGACGTGAGAACAGTTTTAATAGCGCTCTAGCTGCTCTTGGACCTGTAGGAGCAATTGGAACGGGAAAAGTATTGAAAGCAAGCACAGGAGCCGGCAAATCTTCAAACCTCTATCATGGGATAAAGATTTATATTCTACCAAAGCAGCTAACGGCTTAGGAAAATCACATATTGATCCGGAAACCGGAAATCTTGTGCCAATAAATAAAGAAGGTATATATAAAGGCAGACAAGTCACAGTAACAGAACATATTTTAGGAGGATATAGAGAAGCTCAAAAGTCCAATAGTCCATACACCAATTTCACAATGAATAAAAATGTAATAACTAATTACGGTGATAATTCTATTGAATTGAATCTGCCGGCTTTGCGAAAGGCCATTCAATCAGGAGAAGTAAAAGGAGTAGCTATTTTATCTCCGAAACAAATTGAACGTCTAATTAAGAATGATAAGCATTCAGATTATTGGAAGAAAAGGGCTCTTAGTTGGACAAAAAGGGATACTGAATATTTAATAAGAGGCGAAATACCAAAAGAGTATTTTAAATTGCATCAAAAGGAGTCAAAATAGATGATTTTATATTTTAAAGGTACGAAATTAGGAGAAATTCATGATGTTTCCGGTGAGGGAATGTGGATGTATGGAATTCTAAAACCTGAAAAAGAAATTGAAGTTTTCAGGGATCTATTTAATGATCTTATAGATGAAGAAGGACAACTTGATGAAACTCGCTACGATAAAGAATGGTTAGAAGATGAAAATTGGTACATCATTGACGAGAACAGCAGCAAACGAGGAATCATTGTTCCTGCTGTTTACCCTGACGGAGCAATTAACTGGAGATGGAATTAATAAAGACTCAAAAAACTTATAGTAACTTTAAAAGGGAGCCATCGCTCCCTTTTTTTCACTGAATTACAGAACTTTCTAATGTGTATGATCCGCCAGTTTTTGCAGTGCTATATCCAGCAACCCTCATGCTATAAGTATAGCTTTTACTGACTGCAATAGTATACTTCGATAATTCTGAGGAATCATAAGAATTTACAAGAGTTACTTTTCCAGTATTTGTATCTTCTTTGTAAATACTAACTTTTAACGGAGTTGTTGTACTATCTTTAGACAAATAAAACTTTACTTTTGTAGCTGCTCCCGGATGGAATTGCCACTCATGTCCTTCTTTAGCAGCAGCGGCATCAGCAAAAGATCCACTTACCTTGTCATTAAGAGGCAGTACACCTTTAAATTCATAGGCTGATGCACTTCCCATAGCAGTAAACATCAAAATCAGAACAAAAAACATTGATACTAACGACTTTTTCATTTCACATTTCCCCCTTTTAAAATTAAGTCACTGTAATAATACCCGCCTTCATTTAACAAATCCTCCCATTCGAATTAAACTTCATAAATTTGACACAATATAATAATAAAGGATACTACTAACTCCTGTTATCCTTCAATTTCTCTTCAATTTTCGCTTTTGTCTTAGGCCCATAAATGCCGTCAACAGTCAGACCATTTACTGACTGGAACCGCTTGACTGCATTTGCTGTTTTGGGACCATACACGCCATCAACACCGTTATTCTTTGTCCCCTTATCCGGGTAGAAATAAAGAGCCGCCAACGCTGTCTGTATTTGTTTTACGGCTGTGCCTCTGGTTAATGGGTTGGTGACTCTGAAAACACCGTCAGGCAGGGGGAATTTTGGCCTTTCCATCTGCTTAACCTTCAGTTCATTTAATATGAAAGAATCTCTGATTGAAGGAAACGGGCTGATACCAGCGTCAACCGATTCCTTCAAAAATTTAAAGAAAAGTCTAAGCGTGGTTTTTTCACAAAAAAGAGGTTCAATTGGCTGTAGCTGGAAAATAAAAACGAATGGATCATCAAAACAAATAAAAAACGAGAATACAATATGGAGTTTATCAATAGCGATGACATACCTTTTTTTCGTGTAGCATATGAATGAGGATTATATCTCCAAATTATGGAGTAATTTTTTATTGTTTTGTGGGTGATACTTGATTTATATTAAGATGTTAAACTTGTTAAGAAACCAAAAAATCCCCTGACACCAATAGTGCCAAGGGATTGAGAGATTAATACTGAGACATGTATTGTTCGCGCTCCCACGGATGAACCTGTGTGCGGAACATATCTTTTTATATTATCAAGGTTCAAAAATGTTGATTTAACAAGGTTTACAAAGTTGTTTAGAGGTCATATTTTCATCAAATTTCATTAATTATAATGTTCCAGTGGTCAAACGGTGGTCAATGATGGTGGTCATTGGTGGTCAAGCCTCCGACTAAAGGTAATCAAAAAATCCCTCTATTTTTCAAGAGGGATTTAACAAAATTCGATCCTATTCAGTCGGCTGTTCCAATAACCATTCAAGAAGAAATTCTTTTGTTTGTTTCGCAGGAAACATCCACTTTCTCCCCACTTTTCTTTTGGGAAATCTTGGGTCAAAGAAGAATTTCTCCTGTATTGTATTCCAGCACATTTTTGTATTTTTAATTAAATCATCAGTATCCCAGAAAAGCAATTCATTATCTAGCTTATTTAAATGCTTCTCCAATTCTTCAAGGTATAATTTTTTAATCTCCGATTCATTCACCTTAACTTCTAGCATATAACCCTCCCACTTATTTCACCTTCTTTATCAAATCATCGCAAAGCTTGTTCAAGTAATATGTATAGTTAACTTTTTTCTTCATCGAACGGACTTCTGTGCCGATCTCTTCACAAATTGCAATTGGAATGCTGGCTTTGTTTACTTTATTCTTATATGTATGTTTCAACTGTTTTTCAGCTATGTTCTTATATGTAAGGAAATCATTAATATGTACGAAATAAACTTTGTTTTCTGGCTCTCTAAACTGAAACAAAAAGCCAGGGATTATGTTTGGGAATTGCATGGCCTCTTTTAAGTGTTTAATCTGTTGCGGCTTTATGATTTCCTCTCGAAAGGCTATAGACTTGTCTTTTGTTGATTTAAGTTCTAATGGAAATAAGTACCCCTTAAAGTGCAAGAAGCAATCATATTTGTTTTTTGATACTGCAGCTCCCCTTTTTAAAAACATTGGGTTAACATCTTTAATTCTGTAGAAGAACAGCTTTTGATCCGTAGCTGATTTTTCAATATTTGCTTCAAAAACCTTACCCTGGTTTGTACCTGCCAATCAATCACTCTCCTAAAATATTGAAAATAAAATTGAAATTAGAATAAACCTTTGCTACACTGTTTTATGTTAATTAATATTGAAAGAAGTGTACGAAATGAAGCAATGGACGCCCCTGCGCCCTCGTTTAAATGAATTAATGTTTGAATATGACCTCACAGTTGATGACCTTTTCAAACGCACAGGATACCCGAGACAACGTATCCACGATTATATAAGTGGAGCTAAAGCAAATATGAACTTAGCTACAGGCATGACTTTTGCTGATGCCATTGGTTGCTCAATTGAAGAGCTGTACGAATGGAACCATGAAGAAAGAAGAAAAGTTAAATCTTAATCCCTTTTCGAGCCCATCTGATTTCCTGCATCAATTCTTCATTATTATCTGAAAGGTTGATTAGGTTACGGTGGGCTCTTTCGTATTCTTTGTTCTCGAGAGCTTCCTTAACCGTGCTCATTTGCCTTTCCATTTTGTTGTACAGTGTTTGAATTGTATTATTTACTTCAGCTATTATCCTCCACCTCTAATCATCTCATTTTATTTTTATTCTAAATAATCTTATAATGTGTCTGTGGTATTCCATAATCATTCCCCTTGCAAAAAACCGTTCCAGTGTCTGATGCAATTACCTCTTTGACTACCCATTCGCTTCCAACAGGGTAGATAATGTGGCCCCAATGACCTTGTGATTCCTTTGTTACTCTAATTTTGTCCCCTTTCTTAACTATTGACATGACCGCTTCCTCCCTTTATGCCTTTCATTAAAAGACCGATTTTATTTAAATATCTTACCTACCCTTGAAATGCTCTTCATAATCTTCATTTGATGTCTTCAGTATCTTCCATTACCAAGAGCTTATATTGCTCCCATGTAAGTCCCAAGTACTGGTGTAATTTTAAATCAGTATCGCTCTTATGCCATTCATCAACTAACTGATCAATATTTTCTTTTGTGAGTTTCATTGAAATAACCCTCCCCATATTACACCTGCTGCAATTGCAACAATGAAAACTGAAACAAATTTTATTACACCAATATACACTGCAAATTTAATATCCCCTTCGGAATCCACATTTGCTAAAAACACAAGCCCAAATACAACTAATAAAACCCATGCAGTAACAATCATCTACTTAGAACCCCTTTCGACTGTGTAACCACCGGTAATATCATTTAAGATCGCGCTATTTGAAGAAAGCTGCTTGCTCTCACTATCTTTATTTTTAGTGTAATTAATAAAATCCTCAAATTGGTTTAAATACACTCCGTAAGCTGTGTTGTTCAATTTATCAATTGTTTCGTCACTTGGTTTCAAAAACCAGCTATCAGTACCTTGTCCATACACTTCAAAAATTTGAACAATTACGTCCTTATACTCAAAGTAAGCCAGTTTATTTTCAAATTCACATTCCTCATCAACTGGATTTCCTACATGATTTGTCGCATATTCCATCATTGAAGTAAGCATGTAACCTAATTCAACATCCGAGAAACTTAGCTGTGGTTTAGGTGTTCCATAGTAAATAACCGCTTCATTAAATACTCCTCTTTGGTTCACTTCTTTAATGATTTCCTCGATAGCCGTGTAGCCCTCATGAATGATGAAATCTCTTTGCATCTCATCCATTCGTCTATACTCCTCTAATAAACTTGCTATCTTAAACTCTGTATTCTTCATTTAACTCCCCCTTGTGCAAATCAATTATTTCTGGTACTCGTTGAAAGAAAGTAATAATGCAATCCCTAGCATCATACGGATATTCGCAATCAATTTCGGCACTGGATATGTAAATTTCATATTCTATGCTGGATATTAGTTGAGGATTATAAGGTAGCTCGAACTGTAAGTACCTCTTCACATTAGGTAACTGCTCATTGACAAACTTCAAGAACTTCTTCTCATACTCAGGAATCTGTTCATATAATTTGTTTACATGTTCTTCAATTGTGTTTGCGTGCACTTTGTACAAATTCTCGAACAGTGTTTTGTTGATGTCCATTAACTCACTTAGAGCTTTAACAGCTCTCTCGTTTCCATTTAGAGTAACACCCCACCATTTATCCAAATGCACTTAATCATCCTTTCTATATAGAATCAACATTTTATGCATTCACAGCAAAAGTCCAATTTTTACATCATCGACGTAGTCAAGGTCAAGTGTCAGTGTTTCACCTATTCTCAAACCCAACGAGTTTTCACTTTCGTTTTTAATTATGATATGCCCTGAGTCAAAGTTGATATTTGCAACTTCAAACCATGAATTATTGTATAGTGCTTTTCCAATCACAATAGCAATCCCTCTCTTCCGTATAAAATTAGAAGAATCAACTTTTATTCATTAACTGCTTCACATTTTAAAGAGTTTGTATCTACGCAGATATAGTTGCCATTTACGTAAATCGTTGTTAATCCACCTACTCCATCCGTTTCATGACTAATAGTAATACTATCTTTCTTACAGTCACCCATAATTTCAAGATTGTCTTCACTACCAAAACCAACCGATTTACCGCTAAACTTTATCATTCGTATCCCTCACTGTATAAAATTAGAATTTCATTCAGTAATATGGAAGTCAAAATCCAGATCGCTAATGTCAACGTGTTTTTCTTCGCCATCAGGTAACTTTATTTTCACTTCCGTATTAATTCCGAATGATGTATGTTTAATTTTTTCAAGTATCTCCACTTTTTCATTGTTCAACCTTGCTCTATTAAAATTCAAAATTTGTTCGTTAAACTCTATTTTATACGAGTCCCCGATATCTTCATTAATATCACAAATGCTTATATTCAGTTCCTTCTCTTGAATCAGACTCAAGAGGTACTCCCTCACTTTTGTTGCCAACTCCAAGGTAAACCAATGAAAACTCTCTTTATACTTTCTACCCAGCTGTATAGAAAAGGCGGCGGGCTCATTATCCAGAAAATAGATTCTGTACCCTACATATGAATCGGTACAATACCAATTGCCAACCCAATAGCACTTTAGCCTGTCCTGCTCAACATATGGTACATTATCGAGACCTAATTCGCGCCCAATATCCTGCGTGTCGACCTCACTTTCATTTTGTTTTGATTTATCAATTTTATTAGCAATATCAATTAGCTTCATTTTGCAATCCCCTTTCTTTCCCATGATTTAGTCCATGTTAATTCATCAGCCACGACCAATAGTCATTTAAATCACCTCTATTCAAATTAATGTGTATATTTTCAAAACATCTGCACACAATACAATCGAACAGGCTTGTTTTACATACTACTTTAGGAGATGATCATATGGCTCAACAAAACAGATCAAACAACAGCAATGAATTACTTGTTCCTCAAGCTGCTGGTGCACTTGAACAAATGAAGTATGAAATTGCATCTGAGTTCGGTGTGAACTTAGGGCCTGAGACAACTAGCCGAGCAAACGGATCAGTAGGTGGAGAAATTACAAAACGTTTGGTTCGCCTGGCTCAACAAAGTATGAATGGCCAATTTCATTAATGTATGAGGGGAACGTTCCCCTCTCTTTTTATGCCCCTCTTCCAAATCCATATAGCACTACTGGCATTTTATTCACTTCCTTTGGTGAACATATGAGTGACTCCTTTTAATGCCTCCAGCAAAAACAAGTGAAATTATCAATAACCAAAAGACTGCTCCAGAAACAGCAAGAAAGCTTTTTGCAATACTCATAAACTCTTGAAAATCATTCTTCAACGACTCTTTCACTGCATCACCTTCTCTTTAAAATACAGATTTCATATTAATTTAGTCGTAATAACTAATATCTTTTTTATCCATCGCAAGTCCAATCGTACCCGCTATACTTTTTAAACACCGTTGTTTTTAAGCGTCTATGATGCGTCACTCACCACCCACCTCTTCACGTGAGTCGTCGATGATTTTTGCATAATGCGATGGGTACTGTATAATCCTCCCCGGCAAATGCGCATTTAGACTTCCTGCTTTTAAAGAAATAACGGGCTTTTTCTCTATTTCTCCGCTATCTAATGCAACTTCTATAACGTCGCCTACACGAACCTCAGTCGACTGCGGCGCGTTCAAGTATTCGTCCGGCACCGTCGAGCCTAGCGCACGTCTTAGCGCAATCGCCTTTCCGATATGAACGTTGAAGCAGTCGTCAGGTGCGGCTTTGGCGATTCCTTTTGCGTAGACCTTCCCGGTGATGACGCCTTTTAATAACGCAACAACCGTTCGTTTATCGCGATTCACTACAAAATCAATGTCACAAGATGCGTAGCGTGGTGAAACTGTTTCATACTGCACGCCATCACCGTAATTAGACAGTTTCGCAACGTCCGCCTTCGCCTGCTCAACGATTTCATCACGGCGAGCTTGGGATCGATCCTTATGCGCTTCTTTAACCGACTCCTGTACGTCATCGCTATGGAGAAACGCAGTATATTCAATTGTCTGCGGAATCACGAGGACATCTTTTCGTTCGTTTGCGTAGGCTTTTACGAATGCTTCCGAATATGGAGCCCCGATTAGAATATCGCCGAACCTCGACTTACTTCCGATATAATCCTCGCCTACCTTTTCGAATACCGTGTTTGCGCAATCAATAGCCGTTTGATTTACGGTTCCCATTCCGTCAGCCTCCTCGTTTTCAACTTCGTTATTGACGATGACTTCGTATTCTCTATAGTCGATAAAGCTCGGCAAACCTAAAACTTTTACACCTCCCGGTATCGGATCATCCGGGATCGCTACCTCGAAAACATCTCCTGCTTCATACGCTTGCTTTACTATAGGTAAGGGATTCGTAATCAACACGTGCTCGCCAACTTTGGCCAGACGCTTTTCAGTGATGATAAGCTCAGCGTCTTCGACATTAACAAGACGGACACTTCCGGGAACACTAACGTCGTAGAACGCGCCTGTATCCTCAGTCAATTCGAACAACTCCCCAATCTTATTCACATACCAACTCGACTCATATTTCGCCTTCAAAATCCGTACATACTTTTTCGTTTCAGCCATTCCGCAATCCCTCCCAAATTTTTATAAAAACCGAACGCGCATTCGCATTCATGTGGTACAATATACCTAAGTTACCGAAAGGAGGTTCGATTCATGAAAGTATCAACCGAAGATAAAGTAGTTATCGCTCTTACAGCGGCATTTGTTTTCGCATTCAGAAAACCTATTTTCGCACTCCTTGGACGCTAATTCTCGGCGTCCAGCCGCCGGGCGCGCTAGAACCATGCATCATCCATGCCGCTTTCCTTATCTTCTCAACTTTCAATTAAATTAATTTGATTCTCAATTTCTTCAATAAACCCCTCTAATGCTTCTTCATCAACCATTACTTGTCCATCATGGACTTTGATGATTTCTTTCATTCGGCCATCCATATTTCTAAATTCTTCTGCATGCTGCACAGTAAACATTGCTCTGTATTTCTTTATGTATAAAAGAAAATCTTTAAGTACTCCGATCTCCCCAATTTTGTGGAGATTGAAATCTTCTTGTTCCACTTCTAGCCGGAGTAAATCTGCTTCCTTTTCTAAAACATCAATTTCAAACTGCTCTTTCTTTGACAACAATTCTTGCTCTTTTTGTTGCAATTAATCACCTCTATACTTATTTTTCATTTTTATAACTTATGACAACGACACGCCTCTATTGGATATAGAATAATAATATACTTATATTTCATTTTTGTCTATGCTTTTCTGAAATTTTCATAAGTAATAAATGAATAATCTTGTCCTTTTGATGTTATTGCTTTCCTGTGATCCTTTTCAATTACTCTCCAATCATCATTTAACCTTGGAAAATATGAGTCTGCCTTCTCAGCAACTGAATCAACAATCGTCAAATAAACCTTATCAGCATGTGGTAAGAATGCCTCGTATATAGCGCCTCCTCCAATAACCATTACTTCTTCATTTGTATCCAATTGACCACGTATAAGCTTTAAGACATCGTCAACCGAATGGTAAACGAATGAAGAGTGATCGGGCTTGAAATCCTTATTTTTGGTCAGTATGATATTCTTTCGGTTTTGAAGTGGCTTTCCTGTAATGTTTACGATTGATTCGTATGTGAGTCTCCCCTGAATACACAACTTTCCTGTAGTAAGTTCTTTAAAACGTTTCATGTCTTCAGGAATATGGTAAAGAAGATTATTCTCGTACCCAATGGCCATTGATTTGTCGCAGCAAGCAATATGAGATAGCATTATACTGCTACCTCAAAGTAAAGCTTGTCTCCATGCTTATAATTAATCAGTTTGAAATCGTCAATTGTGAAATCATAAAAGTTCTTTACGTCTGGATTAATCCATAGTTCAGGTGCTTCATATTGCTCTCTGTCCATTTGAATTTTCAAATTGTCTATATGGCGAGTGTATACATGACAATCTCCAATATTGAAGATATACTCACCAAGCTCATATCCAGTAACTTGAGCAATCATACGCTGTAATACATTGTACTGGAACACATTAAACGGATTCCCGAGCGCGAGATCATTACTGCGACAGAAAACTTCTAAATGCACCTTCCCGCCTTTTACAAGCCATTGAGTGCCATAAACACAGGGCGTCAATGCCATTGAGTCTAATTCATCTGGATTCCAAAGCGTTGTAATATGCCTGCGTGATGATGGATTATTTTTCAACTGATGAAGAAGATAATCAACCTGGTCAACTTTCTCACCGTTTAGCTCCCTGTTCTTCTTACCAAGCTGATATCCATATGCATTGCCAATTGTACCGTCTTCTTGTTTCCATTGATCCCAGATATGTACGCCCATCTTGTTTAATTCGTTAACATTGTTTGATTTATGCTGCCAGATCCAAAGCAATTCCTTGATTGCCGTTTTCCAGGCGACTTTTTTAGTCGTTAAAATTGGTATTTCAGAATTATCAAAGCGCATTTGCTTACTGATTACACTTAATGTATGCGCTGGTGTTCCATCAGTGTCCCATTTGGTTCTGACATCGAATTCTTCGTCTGATACCCCATTATTAATAATGTCATTTATGATTGTGTTGTACTGCTTATCAAATTGACTCATTTCTATTCTCCTTTATTTAAACCAACTAATAATAAAGTTAATCACGAAGACAATATTACCGCAAACAAACAGCATGTACACGCACTTGTTTTGTTTATTGTTTGAGTCACCTTCCAAAACATCGAGAATTTTAAACATTGTTAAACCGGTATAAATTAAAGCAAAAGCTGTCCAAGCTAACATTAGCAAGTTGTCATGCGTAATCAATCCAATAGTAGCCAAGGGGATAATAAAAGAAATCCCCTTGAACAATGTCATGACATACACTAAGTTCTTATTTTTCTTCAGTTCTTTATACGGCGAATTAGAAAGCATATGTGTAACTTTTGAGTAAACGTTCTGTTCTCCTCGTGTAATTAATCTAATTTCATTAATGTTTAGTGCAAACAAGTATGCTGCAAGTAATAACGTAAAGTATGTAATTATAATACATCTCCTTATTTTATTTTTACCCTATAAATAACTATGCTTAATCAAACAGCTCGCCGGCTCTCTTCATGTCTTTGATTTCCTCACTCACACTTTCTTTGATTGCATGAGGTAGCCGGTCAATTCCTCGTTGTATTCTTTTCTGACCTGTGTTTCTTATATGTATTGTTAGTTCTTTAAAGACCTCCATTGATTCGTCTGATATTAAATCAAACAGCCGTTGTATCTTAGCTAATAAGCTTATATATTCTTCATCGTCTTCACTGAAAAGTTTGAGACCCTGTTCAAGGTTGTTTATTTCTTTTAGATGATTTTTTATTTTTTCTATGTGATTATCCATGATGGTTAAACCTTTCAACAATTTCTAAAACTTCAGCGAGCTTATCTGTTAGCTGTCTTCCCAGGTCTGTTGTTTGTTCCTGATCCAGTTTGTTCATTTTTCCTTTGCCATTAAGAATATCTCTCTTTTCCTCCAAAATTCCAATTTCAATTTTTATCAGTTCTCTATAAGCTTCGCTTTCTTTGGCAAGCAATCCAGAGACAACTTTTACAGCCTGTAGTTCTTTGTTTAATTTATAATAATGATAAGTATTCTCCATATCTTTTCCCCTTTTTGTTTTAATTTGATTCTAATAAACTCAAAAAATTAACTGCTGCAACTCTATACCTTTGGTCTTCTTCATAAGTTGCAACTTGTTTCATATGCTCCAAGAACTTATCTTCAAGCCCATGTTTTTGAATAAATCCCAAACAAAGTCCGTTTCTGAAGAGCATGTCTTCATACTTTTCTTTTGGATCTCTCTTCTTATCGTTTTTTATATTTACCACTCCTTACTAATTTTCTTAGGAACATGTCTACACATGCTGATAAAGCGATAATTGATGCCGGTACTGTTACTTGCCAATGAATAATCCCTAACATGGGCAAGGATAACAATGTAATTAATAGTGCAAGTCCAACAATTACGACTGCATTTTCGGCTAGTCGACGTTTCTCTATAAGTTGACTATATGTAGCCTCTTCCTTTTTAAAACACATAGCTGCACACTACTGGGATTGTGACTACTGTTTTCTGCTTAGCTCTATAAAAATCATTCTCTAGTTCAATGTCGCCAATTGTATAGTTAATGTCTTTAAGTTCTTCGATTTTCTTATAAACCGGAAAAGTGTTTGGACAATATGTTTTTCGATTTATCAATTTAATTAGAGCTTCTTCAATGGTTTGAATTTCAAATAAAAGAGTCCCATCATGTGTGCTATTTGCAGTCACTTTATAATCAAATTCTTCGTTAACACTTTTATCATAAGACACATGCCCAAGCTTAAGATTGTCTAAGTCACCATGATAATCATCTAAATAACCACTTCTTTTAAAAAAGAGGGCAATCTGTTTATTTGGATTTAAGTATTCAGTTCTTTTACTCATGTTTTTCCTCCTTATTGTTTTAGATAAAAGTCTTCTTTTATAGAGATGTTGATGGAATGAACATCTCTGTTATCAATGCATTATTTCAAAACCTTTTCCTGAAACAACCTCTTTGTTTGGTATAATTGTTGAGCTTTTTGAGTATTTTAAGTTGTACCCTGGCTAAGACCCTCCACTGGACAAACTTACATCATGATCAAAGCCAGGGGTTTAAACTAATAAATTATATCAGCGACGTATTTAGACCAAGATTCTAAACGATTAAATACTGCTGGATTATCAAAATCTTGTTCATTTAACCAAAAGCCTTTTAATTGATCTGTTTCTCTTACTAATACCTCTGTATTTTCAGGCAGTTTAACAATAATCATTATGCCTAAATGAACTTTCCCCACTTCATTTAAGTCATCATTTATAAATCCCACAACTTCTAAATTTAAATTAGAAGTTGAGATAAACAATTCTTCTGAAAGCTCTCTCCTTAAGTTTTCATCAATGGCTTCCCAAAAATTTGTTGCTTCAGTTGTATTCATGTGCCCGCCAACACCAATTGATAATTGATCATGAAGCCTCTTTTCCCCGCCTTTCCTTAAGCGCTCGTATACAAATACTCGGTCTCCTTTTTGTAAAACGGCATAGGGGATTGGTTGCTTACAGCTCTGATCCTTCTCGGCATCTCCCCTCCTCATAGTGATCATATTCTCAGCAAGGTTTTTAATTATTTGATCAATTGCATTTGGATCAGCTTCAATCCCTTGAAAGTCCAGCTTTCCATTGTCAAATACTTTGTCTTTAGGTACTACAATAATTACTTCATCCATTTTCCCCATTTAACATTCTCCTTTTGGTTTCTTAATATATGTAAAACAGTCCCTACATTTGTATTTAACAAGGTCGTCTCCATCTTCAAATATCCCCATCGTTTGATCATCAACTTTGTATAAGTCAGTATGAGGGCATATTTTTTCAATTCTTTTTCTAATTTCAACATTAAGTTTATGCAACCTAGAGCGCTCATTTTCATTTTCTTTATACTGTCTTTTAAGTTCTAAAAACAAATCATTTTTGTTCAAACTTTGCTTTCAACTCCTCATACTGTTCACGCTCTCTTGCTTCTTGAAGCTTTTGAAATCTCTCTTTTTCAGCTTCCTGTTTCTTTTTCAGTTCATTTTCATAATCTTCCCAATCAGTTTCTTTAATGATTCCTTTTTTATGTAGCTCTCTTCTGAGAGGATATAATATTTTCTTAGCCTCATGTGCATATAACACTCTTGTTTCTGTGTCACCACCTTCCCAGTCCAACTCTTGGCAAACCATGAATACGCCTTTATCTTTTGTAATAATTGTTGTTTGCTCACAAAATTTATTTGCCCAAACATAAGCAATTTCTTTACCAATTAAGTCTTCCTGGTTTTCAATGAAATGCATTTTTCCAGCTCCTTTTATTGAAATTTCTTTAATAGCTCATCAAGTTCTTCAGGCTTAAATCCAATGCTCCGCTTCACTTCCTCCCCTTGATCACTCAGCAGAACGGTTACCGGTACACCCATGACACCAAATTGCGCTGCCACTTCCGGATTCTGTGTTACATCAACTTCCTCATATTCAACTCCTGCTTGTTCTAAGTAATTGGATACCATTTTGCAGGGATTGCAATTTGGTTGCTCTAATTTAATCAGTCTCATGATATAACTCCTTTGTTATCGAAAATGAAATCAGAATCCTTTAATGGCTCCACCGTTGCTTTTTTGTACCCGTTCCCTTTTTGGCTAAAGAAGTCATGCGACTTGGTTTTAGTACTCAATCCATTAATAACGATTGGATTAACATCCTCTTCTTCAAACCAATGATCAAAGCCCAGATTGTTTAAAGCTTTATTCGCATTGTATCTGATGAATTTCTTCACATCTGGAGCTAAGCCAACCTGATCATAGACGTCTTCTGTATACTCCAATTCATTTTCATAAAGCTCTTGGAGCAAGCTTAAAGCCCATGTAAACAGTTCTTTTTGCTTCTTAGGCGTTTGTTTCTTGTATATCTCCTGTGCTAATAAACCGATGTATGTTCCATGTCCTTGATGTTCCCTTAAGTTCGCTATACTTAAAGCGTGGACTAACCACAGCTGCATGTCGCCATGCAGAGCAGACTATATCACAATCCTAATTTAGGATTCCTACCGTTTCGATTTAAGGGATTCTCACCCACGCCAATCACTTGCGCCCTACTTCTGTTGCGGAATTCCACCGCCAATGGAATAGTCGTTGGGCATTTACCTAATCATCATTAAAATTGTTTTTTATTTTATAAAGTATATGTTTGTTATTGAATCGTCTGATGCAAGCTTTGATATTTTTTTCCTATCTATGCCCGTATGTAATTGAGCTTGCGAACAACTGCTGTATATTTGACCGCCAACAAAGACTTTTTTTGCTCTAGCATTATTTTCAATCATTTTCTTTATATGACTATCGCTCTTAGGGATACCTTTATTTCTCCCTTTGTTCTTTTTAGAAATAATCATTTTTGTTTTCTCAGAATGTCGTCTTCCAAAGAAAGGATTTTTTTCTCCAATTAGCTTAGAGTGAACTTCACTTGCAACCTTTTTTGCATAATCAGATTGCTTGTACCCTTTATTTGAAAATCCGCCGTCATTTAGGTTAAATCCACAATATTTACTGTTATAGTATGCAATGAAAAACTTCTCCATTTTTTCAGCAAGTTTTATGCTAGAACATTTACATAATAATTGATGTGTATACATATCAGTGCATTTATGCAAGTTAAAGTCTCTTTGCATTTTATGATTATGATGATAGTTTCCTTTTAAATAGCGAATATGTTGTTTAAATCTATCGTCAGCGTTGTTAACATTTTTGGTTAAGCCAATATAAATCTTCTTATTTTGTTTATTCATTATCATATAGACATAATACAAGGCAACACTCCTAAATATTGAATTTAATGATGATTAGAATTTAGCAAAGGATTATCTTAGCTCATAAGACTTCCCCTTTTTAGATAGGTTTTCATTTAACATTACTGCTAAATGCCACTAGCACTTAATGGCTTCGTCACGGATAATCAAATTTAGAATTTCCCCACTCTGCATGAGCTTCCCTTGCCCATAAAAGTAAAGTGGGTAATAAAACCCTGAATAGAAAAGGAAACTCTCCAGAAACACAGATGCAACCATTGCTTTGAATAAGGAAATTTTATCGTTTTTCTCAACTGCTTTATAAATTGAAACAATTGTTCTTGCTTTCTTTTGAAGAAACTTATTGTTTTTGACCCATTCGAAGACTTCATTGATCTTCTCAGTTGTAGCCAAAGTTAGAAAGATGTTGCTGTAAGACTTCGCGTGCACCGCGTTTTCCATCATGGCCATGAAATTAAGAACTGCTTTTCGCTGATGACCTTCGACGTGCTCGGCCACAATCGGCATGCCCGTGTTCCCCTGCTCTGTATCAAGCAGTGTCAGGCCGGCGAGCACCTTCATGTACGTATCCTGCTCATTTTTACCCAAATACTTCCAAGTGAGAAGATCGCCGTTTAATGCGATCTCTTCCGGAAGCCAAAACTGCTTTACGTTTTGGTTGTAAAACATTTGGGTGAAATCATCTTCATGCTTTGACCAGTTTGCTGCTGTATATTGCGTCAACTATTAGTCCTCCTTCTTAGATATAAACTCTCGTTCAATTGTGAATTTCCCTTCAGGCAATATAATAGGTCTATCATCAGCAGACCTATAATCGATATCAAATAATACATTGTCGTAAGTTAGTGCGTGTTTATTAAGGGTTTTAATAAATCCGCCATTTAGGTGATACCCAATCAGTACTGACTTTTTTCTTTTTCTCAAATACCAAACTGCCAATGAACTCAACATCTTTCAGCGCCTCCTCGCTTAAACCACGCAACTCAAGCACGAATCCTGCCCTGTGTCCTTCGTTCGAGCATAATACAGCGTTTTAATTCCTTTATGATGCGCATATAAGTCAATCCGGTTTAAATCTCTCGTCGTCATCGTATCCTTCAAGAAAAGTGTAAATGAAATTCCTTGATCGACGTGCTGCTGAATAGTTGCAATTAGATCAACTACCTTAAACATATCCATGTCGTACGCTTCCTTATAGAAGAACCAATTCTGAGCCGATAAACCTGGCATTGGATAATATGTCTTACTGTTTCCGTATGTACGTTCCTCAATTCTCTCCATAATAGGCATTACACCGGCCGTAGATGATTGAACATATGAGATGCTTCCAGTAGGTGCAACAGCTTGCCTGTATGAATGATACAAGCCATATTTCATAACATTCTCTTTAAGCTTCATCCAATCTTCAATGTTAGGAATATGTTGATCTCCAAACAGGATTTTGACCTTTTCATATTTAGGGATATAATCATTTGTCACGTACTTATCAAAATACTCGCCTGATTTGTAGGTCGATCCATCAAACTTGTAGTACGTCTCCCCTGTTTCTCTTGCAATTTCCATTGAACGCTGCAGGGAGTAGAAGTTAACCATCATAAAGTATGTATTTGCAAAATCCTTAGCTTCTTCACTTTCGTAAGCGATTTTATTTTGAGCCAGAAAACCATGCAGGTTCATCTGCCCTAGACCAATTGATCGCATTAGTGTATTTGCTCTCGCAACAGCTGGAGCATTTACAATGTTTGTTTTCCTTGTGACAGTTGTCAGTGAGTCAATTGCTATTCTGACAGTTGAAGCAATTGATTGGTTACTCATTACGTTTACAATGTTCATGGATCCAAGATTACATGAAATATCTAATCCAATTTCATCTTCCTGATCGTAATCTGTATAAACTGACACTTGTGATGCTTGGAGGACTTCAGAACACAAATTAGAAAACTTCACTTTTGAAATATGTTCATTTGGATGCACTTTATTTACATTGTCAGCAAACATGATATAAGGATAGCCAGATTCGCTTCTTAGAATGGCCAATTGCTCCAACAGCTTTCGAGCATTCCCTTTTGCTTTTCTAACCCTCGGGTTTTCAACAAGCTCATCATACATTTTATTGATGTCCATCTCATCAAGATACTGTCCATATTCTTTGTAAACTGAATGAGGATAGAACATGTAAAAGTCCTTATCTTCTCTTGCCAATTCAATGAATTTGTCGGGAAGCACTACACCAATAGACAGTGTTTTAACTCGGACATCTTCATCTGCTGAGATTTTTTTGGTATCCAGGAAGTCTGTAATGTCTGGATGGAACACGCTTAGATAAACTGCTCCTGATCCTTGTCTTTGCAGACCATTCAGACGTGTTCGCTAAGCACGCCCCGCCATACGGCTGCTTCATGTTACCATGAAGGTTAGACTATATCTTCACCCTCTAAGGGTGCCTCCTGTTTCGACTGCCAATAGCTTGCAGCCTACGCCTTTCGGCTAGTCGTTGCACGTTCAAGACGTTTGATCTAAGTGTTTCCACTTTTGCCGCAAACAGATTTTTTTAATGATTGTTTTACTCGCATATGTATGTATTTCAGAGAGTTCTTTAATGGACTTACCACTTTTAAAATCATTTAAAATTGACAGTGCTTGAATTTCAGTAATTTTAGCCTTTGGGCTTTTTTCTCCAATCAAAAGCAGTCCATGTTTTAAAGCATGCTGAGCATTTCCTTTTGGTGTAACCCACTCTAAATTTGAGAGCTTTGGATTCGCTTTGTTACCGTCGATATGATTTACATAAGGCAAATTTTCAGGATTAGGTATAAAATTGAGTGCAACTAACCTATGTACTCGTTTACTGACCTGCTTACCTTCCTTATATAAGGTCACTTTTACATATCCTTCACCATCAATCTTAGTCTTTAAAACAGTGTTCTTTTTCAAATTAATCGCTCTGCTATGATTTGTAATTCCGTACTCAGGGAAATCAGGAATTGGAGTAACTATCTCTCCCTTCATTAAAACAAAGGGAATTTGTGTTTTCCTTAGCCCCATCTTTATTACACGGTGATTAATTGCTTCTCTGGAAACGCCTAATTTTTCTCCTATTTCTTTGGCAGTCATTGAACTATAATTTTCGCGAATAAAATTCTCATCAATATCTAACTTGTTATGCGGTCGTCTTGCTTCGCTCATGATTGTCCCCCTTTATTTTGGCTTGTGATTGTCCCAAACCATCTGAGGAGTTCCCATGAATTAAAGAGGTTTTCGATCGCCATTTCTGACGAAAGGGGCCAAATCAACCCATTTGGTCGGCATATCTAAAAGCATTATCCAATAATTTCATAACACCTACGACACCTTTAGTCGCATTCTCTACATCTTTAATCGCTTCACCTTTGGCTCTTAATTTGTTTAGATTAAGCGCTACTCCTCCACCTAGCTTAGAAAGCTGCATGGAGATATCGATCGCCCGTGAAATATCATTCAAACTGTCTCCCACTTCAAGCAAGAAACAGCTTACCATTTCACCTCTTCGCTTACGCCCTGCATTAAGAAAAGTAGGTGTTGCCGGCTGATACTCTTGTTTCATCATGACGTGTACTTCCTCAATAGCCTTTTCATAATCACCATCTGCACAATACAAAGCTACAATTGAAACGCGATCTTCATATCTTTCCAGAATCTTTATTTTGTCATTTGTCTTCAAAGCATAGTCATTATAAAATTTAAACGCACTCATGAAAGATGGGAATCTGAATTTGTAACTGTAAGCAATTTTATAAATTGATTTAATCTGTTCAAATGTGTATTTACTTAAGAATTCTTCTTCGTAATAATCGTTTTTAATCAGGTAATCCAGTTTTTCTTTTAAGTCATGGAAAAAGACTGTGTTTTGATTAATGTAATCAACAAAGTAACTGTGTACGGCCTCCTTATCCTTCTCAAATTGAAACTTCCCGTCTTTCTGAATCATGATCTCATTATTGAGCTTGATCCACTTTGGTATTGTGTTTGTCAATAAGTTGTACCTCCCGATTAATCTTCTGCAAGTCTTGTTTTGTTCCACTTAGTTCAAACTTTAATAACAATGGTACATGGAACATTGCTGAAAGCTTGTCCCCAGCTAAACCATAGTTATCACCCCAAACCTTATTACCACTCACAACAACTCCTTTTATTTTATTTTTATTCTTAATAATAAAATGCAAAGTCCTTTCAGGTACTTCCCCAAAGCCTATCGTATATGTAATATGTATGAATTCTTCCTCGACAATTAAGTCATCTGTAATTTCAATGATGTCGAAGTTTAACTCCCTTTGTAATGCTTGAGCAAACCTTTTCACGTTACCTGTCTTGCTTTCATATGTAATAATCAATATTCTTTATATTCCCCGTTAACTAAGCTATTCGTGGTTGTTTCTGCTTCATTTTCAGCATAATTGAATGCTTCAGACATTTCTAAGTTAAGGTCTCCCATTTCCATGTATCCCCTAGCCATTTTAGCTTTTAAATCTGACAGCTCTGACATTGGTACCGGGATGTAGTTATCCTTCTGCTCTTGCGTGATAACCATTTGATCCCCTTCTAGATTGGTCGCAATCAGCTCTCCTTTTAAAGCAGTGTAAGAACCACCATTCTTCATATGTACTTGCGTATTTTCTTTTGCTTCATCCAAGGTTACAAAGTGACTGCGCTTAACGTATAACTGTTTAGCAGCTCCCATTCCACAACTCCCTTTTCTTTATTTTTTGTTTTTATCTTTGTCATGTCTTACGTCTAACTTATCCATATCATTGAGAATATGGTCAATAACAACATCACTGAACTTACCATAGACCTTATATCCAATTAATTTGCTTCTTAGATCTCTCCACTTTCTTGCTGCACTCATTTTGTTTCCCCTTCCTATGAAACTGTGATTTTATCTAGTTTTGTTGGAATAGTGCCCTTAAATTTCTTAACAAAGTCTGAGCATCTTGTGCGCTTTTTGAACTGCTATCATATTTATTGAGGAATTCAATTGCCTCATCCATATGTAAATTCATTTGAATCACCTCATGTGGAACTCCAATTTCTTCTTGAGCAAAAATAGCATCTTTGTGAGCTTTAACCGCATCATCATAAGTTTTAACAAGTTCTCCCCTAATGTACAATCCGAATTTTTTATTCATCCTCAACTTCCTTTTCTTTACTCTTAGAGTTTTTTATCTACAATGCCTTTAATGCTTTGCAATGTTTGTTTATACTCGCTATCTAAGCCATCTACATCTAATTTTGTTGAGACTCGATAGTTTCCTGAGTTGTCGTACATTGTTATGAAAGCTTCCGTATCATCCTCTTTAGCACTAAAAGTGATATCATGAACCTCAACCTGATCTGCACCGTTTTCTTGCTTTAGTTCTTCAATATAGTCTGGCTGCATCATGTTGAATAACTCTTTAACTGTGGTGAATTTTACTTGTTCTAATAAGCTATCTTCTTTATATTCAAATGTCTCAAAATAAAGATTGAATGTTATATAGCCTTCTACTAAATTTCCATGTTTAGTGTATTCCAGTCCTCATCATCCTCTCTTAATCTTAGAAGTTTATTTATACTTTCATACAGCTCCATGAGCTCATTTAATCTTATTTCCACTTCTTCATAATCGTATTGGCTTTGAAGAAGCAACACTCTTTCCTTCAATAGAAGCAACACTTCACTGATAGCTTTATCACGACCAATTATTTCTGCAATGGAATTTGTTTCATTAATCGATTCCATGATATATTTGCCCTGTCTTTGACTTATTCCCAGATGAGTTCACCTCCTTGTATTTTTATCCGTTAAAGTAAATTGCCCTCGATAAGTAATACCATTTCTTCGTCATTAGAAATATCTCCAAGAACCTGTTTAAACGGCATAAGCTCTTCATCATTTCCTAGTGCTCTTCCTTGTCGTATTGCCGCATAAACTTGCCCAACTTCAGTCAGCTCATCACTTAATTCTCCGTCATCATCAGCAACTTCTTTTGTATATAGCTTCACTGCCTTTTCTTTTGTATAAGCTTTAATTAACGCATAATAAGGGTCACTCACTTCGAAATACTTCATAATGGGCTTCTCAACTTCCAATTCCTCAACGTAATCACCTTTGATTTTTACATCATCAACACCGTTTTCAAGCAAATGATCTACGATGTCCTTTCCTAGCTGTTCTAACGCAGCCCCTTGAACAGATTCACTTTCGTCATTAAACCCTTCATGAGCGTAACAAGTTGCTTTTATTTCAAAAACTGCTGCTTTAATTCCCATAGTCAATTCTCCTTTTAATCTATTTTTGTGAATCTCTTAGCCTCTTTCCCATCAATAATCACTTTTCCAAAGAACATTTCTTTAGGTCTTGCCCAAAGAACAGCGTATTGGTCTTCATATGTAACCAGCTTTTCTTCTGTTTCAGTGTGAATGACCTCTCCTATAACCTTATACAGACCGCCTTTATAATGTCTAAACCAGCAACCGACTACTTCGTATGTATCCATCAAAATCATTTCCTTTCTGCAGTTTTCATTTTGTCCCCGGCTTCTTTTAGAATCTTTTCTGTTTCCTCTATGGTGTATCCATGCATACGAAGTAACAACCGACCAACTAACTCTTCCTTAGCAATATTCATAATGAACATCCTACCTTTCTCTTTAAAATCATCCTTTTAATGTAATGAATAAATTCCAGGTTCGCCTATGTCGTCCCCTAATGAATTAAGTGCTTTAAGCTCTAATTTAACTGCCAAGTCTCCATCTGTGTTGAATTTAATTTTATCTAAGTAAACCTTGATCACTTTTGTTTCTCCCTCATAGCTTGTCAATTTCATTTTCAATGGGTCTGTATGTGTTCCGTCTAAACAAAACACTTTAAAAGCTAATGAATCCTTACCAGTGTTTATTATGATTTTGTCCCCATTCTCAACAGCTTCAATGTTCTGGCAGTGAAGGACAATTTTCGTTTCCTTCGGTAAATAATCATTAAATTTTTCTTTATAAACAGAGATTTCCTTTAAAATCATATCTGACTCTCCTTTTGCAAAAAACTATTTTTCTGGTTAATCCTCTTGAGGGACTTTAATATAATTTGGAGCTTCCTCTAGCATCTCATCAAATATTTCGTCAATTGCTTCCTGAAATACAGTTAACCCGGTTTCACTATTTGTTGAGGTTTCATTAATCTTTTCAGCAAACCCTTTAGCAAATTGTCTTTTAAATTTAACCTTAATTGATTCATCCCAGTTGTTTGGATTATTGTTGAATGCCACTTCTAACAAATCGATCGGTAGAGTAATGACTACATTTTTCCCTTTGACTTTTGCGTAATCCATGATTTCCATCTCCTCTTTTGTTTCAAATAAAACTTTCATTTAGACTTTTATGAAGAAAGTCAACTCCTTCATTTATATCTCACCTGCTACACAGAATTCCCAAAACCTTTTCCACCAGGATACTTTTATAGGCCGTTGTTTTAGACCATCATTGCTTTTTGCTTGCTCCTCATGAAGTTCTTCGCATTCCTTTAAGCTTTTTTCATCTACAATTGTCTTAATCACTCTGTCAGTTTGATATGTCCATTCGTTATGTATGTTTCGCTGCCTGTCAGTCACTATGACATATTCATTAAGTCCGGGGATATAAACCTTGCCTCCAATTTCTATAGGCTCAATATCTATATGCCCCTCGAAGATTGGTTCAGTGTGAGTAACCTTACACACTGGCTGAGTAATCCACCTCTCTGTACCTGGGGCACGGTGTGAGTAATAACTTTCTTTCATAACCAATCCTTCAATCGTTGCTTTATGGCGTCCCACTTATTCACCTCCTTATAAGTCTCTTTAAAAATTGAATTTTTAACCCAATCTCCTCATTATTTGTTTTGATTTGTCGTATACTGCGCTTGCCCGGGAAATTATGAATATTTTCTTCTGATTATTTCCTCCAAAAAGAATTCTTGCACGCATTCCATCGCTTACTACTTATCCAATCAATCGTTACAGGTTTGAAATCTGTATTCTCAACGCTTATACACACATGACTTAAATTTTCTAAGCCAGTTTCCTTGCTGTGCGTATGCCCATGTACATTGCAACAAAGTTGAAATTCCCCAATCAATCTGTTCATATTCACCTGAGAAATTGGTTCATGGGTAAGGATGTAATCCTCATAGAGATACATCCTATGTGGATCAAAACCAAGTCTTCTAAACTTTGTATCTGAAATTCCTTTGTCATGATTTCCTCTAATAAGTATGTTTCTGGTTTTCTTTAACCGACTCACTATGTACTCAATTCTTTTTGAATTACAGAAGAACATATCCCCCAGCCAAAATACTGTATCCCCTTCATTTACAGTGTTATTAAAGTTCTCAATGATAACATTGTCCATATGTTCTGTATCTGTAAACGGTCGTTTATCGCCTTCATATTTAATGATGTTTTTATGTCCAAAGTGTGGATCACTGATAAACCAATTAGTTGCCATTAAATTGTCTCCTCTCTAAAACACTTCATCTTGACGCATATCTCGATAAAAGGAATATTTTATACCCTTATTTTATTTTTAAATTTAAATGATTCAATGTTTTTGAAACAGTCATTTCACTACATTCGTTCTTAATGCGCTTAGATTGTTCTTGTGCGCAATCATTGCAACAATTGAAATCTACATAAGTCTTCAAGTCACTTACTCTGAGGCATATGATTTGGCCTTCTATGTATTCGCTACAGATATCACATATTCTGTTCATTTATCCTATCCTTGAGGTTCTTATTAATTTTATTTTATACTTATTTTTTATTTTTGTCTACTGTTTTTCAAATTATTTCTTTGATGTTTTTAAGTGCTGCAAATGCTTGTAAGAGCGTTTTATCTGTCCTTTCCCATACGTGTTTATCTTCATACCGGATGTTGTTCTCTAAATAAACATATAAACTGTCTAGCAAGGATTCAATATTATCAATATCATTACCAATCATTTCGTTTTGGATTTCATTGATTGCTATTACCTCCTCTATGAGAATATTATTATAACTTTTCCATTGTCATTCTTTATGTATGGTGAGTGCTTTCTCTGAAGATGATTTGTCCCTCTTCCTTCGCCAATACTCACGTTATAAACAGTCTTCACCTTATGTATGTCTAATGCCTCTTGTTTAGCCTCTTCTACAGATGTTGCTTCAATTACCAAAGACGCGTTTTCGCCTTTGTGATCTTTACATCTAACATAGTACCTTTTCAATAAACATCCCTTTATCCTTTCTTTTAATCCTGTTAAATTAATCCGCTTTTAGGTAAGTCTTAAAAAACTCATCTAGGTTTGCAGCAATCGCTCCAGCAACTTCTGCACAATGAGCATGACTCTTTTCTTGAGATCTTAAAAACTCAACTGCAGACTTTGCAATGGCTTTTATTTTCTCCTCGTCTAATTTTCCACTTCTTACTTCGTCTTTAATTTTTTCGGCTTCCTCTTTTAAGCTTTCTGGATAGTTCGCCACAGACTCACCTCTTATATTTTATTTTTACTCTAAATAAAATTGATCTTTTATATAGTTTCTAATTTCAAACCATATCCTTTTTGTGAATATACGACCCCATTTACCTCATTAATCTGTAGACTCAGGTCTTTTAATGTTGTTGGGTAGCTGAAAAAATACTCACCGCCCTCTAAACTATGTAAGTAATATCTCCCTCGATCAGGATGCCACTCAACACAGGAAATAAGTTTATTTACAATATAATAATGCTTATCAATTTCAACGATATCTCCAGCTTGAATTTCATTTGATACAATTAAGTTCATATACTAAACACCCCCCTCATACATCCCATAAAAGAGATATTTTAAACAGTTTCACAAACACTTCACACATTTCAAATATTTAACATGCTAGACTGGAGTTGTAACCACAATCAAAACCTAGGAGGTAATTCTTATGAAAAAGTTTTACAAAGGATTGATTGTTTCTGCTCTATCGCTTACAACACTAGCTCTCCCTGCATTCACATCACAAGCTTCTGCTCTAACGCCTGTCAAACCAGTTGACCAAGTTAAGCAACTAGGCGATCCTCTTGGTACGGTTGATTTCCACATGCTTAGGAATTCTAACGTATCTCTATTAAAAGGTTACACCCGGTGGGAAATTGTATCTGGAAGTAACCTTATAAGCATTAGTTCCAGTGGGGTCGTATCCTCTCATTCAACTTTAGGCACAGCATTGGTTTACGCGTATGACATTAACGACAATTATGTAATTTATAAAATTACAGTAGAAGCGCGTTAGTTTACTAAGGAGTGTTAATTCACTCCTTCCCTCTTTTAATTACTCAAATAATTGAATCAAATCCTCTACAATATCATCGCTACCCCACTGTTCTGTATCCCATGAATATGTATATAATCCTGCATCGCTCATTACTTCTCTGTATAATTCTAAGACCGGCTCAATATCTCGATCATTTATGTATTCATCACCACGTTCACGTATCCGCTGCTTAATAACTTTCGGATCAGCATGTAAGTAGATCACCTTTGCTTTATCTCTAATCTTCTTCTCAATCGCTCTTTGCTGCTCTTCCGTTAAGATTGAGTAACCCTTGAATTTTCTCGCATACACTAAATTTGAATATATGTATCGGTCAATAATTACATTGTCCTCACCGGCCAGCTTGTTGAAGTGTTCAAACAGCTTCTCATTACCACTCTTAGCTAATTCAAAGCTGGATCCTTTTATTACCGGATATCCGAGTTCTTTGCTTAGCTTATCTGCTACTGTTGATTTGTAGCAGCAGTCAGTGCCTTCTAAAATTAACATCGTCATTTATCTTCCACCCTTCTTACACTGTTGAAGCCGATCACTCTATATGAACCATCTGGATACTCAACTTCTAATTGCTCATGTCCTTTATCAACTTGCGCAACAACACCAATCTCTCCTGTGAAACCAGCAATCACCTTCTCTCCCTTTTTAAACATACAATTTAACCTCCTTTAGCTGGATTTAATTCATGCTCCTTGAAGAATGTAATATCACCTGTTTCATCACTGACTGCGTAATCATATGTGGCAGAGTGAAGCAACTCAATAATTTCCCCCTCCCGACCAACATGATGAGGACAAGCGTTCTTTGCATTCTCATTTATGATGACTTTTAACCCTTCTGGATAAGACCAAAACTTCGGCAATTAACCACCCCCTTTCGATTCCAACTATTAATCTTCTAACTTGATTTTTGAAACATCTTCAAAGGATATACCTGAGCTTAACAAGAACTTTTTAAATTCATCTAACAGGAATCCCAGGGTACCATCTTGATGATCATCTAAAGCGCATGAAGTAATGACTCTTTCTAATCTCGTTGTTTGGCTATATTCATCAGTGAACGACATTTCGACTTTCAAATCCCCTCTAATACCTGATCATCCCCTTATACTTTACTTTTAATCGTTAGATTTTTGTGTGTTATCACCTCCTATAATGTCATCAAATTTCCGTTCATCATATGTACCATCGTAATACCAAAGTTCGACACTATTTGTTTCGTGATAAATGTCTACTATAATTCCTAATTCACCAGTTGATTTCACATATACTTCCTGATCTAGAGCAAACATGAGTACCCCACACTCTCTTATGTAATATTTTTCTATGTACTTATTGCATCGTCCACACTTTCAAAAAGTTTACAGCATCCCATCCATTGGTTACATTTACCACACCCTGATCATTAATTTTTCAACACATTCACCTTAACTGCCTTTCTTCCGAATAGCCTTGCTTCATCTTCTGTATTCATAAGGATGTCAATTCTATTGTTTTTTATATCTCCACCAGTATCAATTGCATAGGCTTGAAAGCTGTTTCCTTTGTAGCTAACCTCAACTAATGAGTTTAAGGGAATTATTTTAGGATCCACCGCTATTATCCTCTTCCCTTTGAAATATGACGTGCTTGATACATCATAGCCTGTCCTAGTTTTCCCAATGCACCCAGATGAACAAAATGCAGTGTAAGCTGTCGCTACAACGTTTATTGAATGCAATGAATGTGAAGACTTCCGTGTTTTTTCAGTAGCCTTTATTACAGCTTTATCTTCTTTGCCTACTGGATACTTATTTTTAGTTTTTATGGGCAATCGTCTATGTTGCGCCTTCTTGAGCTTTTTTGTTTGTATTATTTTTGCATTGATGTACTTCTTTTGGCTTTCGATGCGTTTATCCAGGCTACTTTTAGTTTTAGGAAGTGGTTGGCAGTTATGCTCCTTTTTATGCGTAAGTCTTTCAATTAATAATTCTTTTTGCTTTTTATTATGTAACGATTCATCTTTCGCATCAACTTCACTTTTTTCACTGTTGATATTCTTTACACTTACCCCTACCCCAGCAAACAAGAGCATTACAGTTGCTGTTAATTTTATGCTATTAATATTATAATATACATATTTTTTATTTTTGTCTATGAGTTTTTTGAAAATTTTCATCACTTCCTCATAATTTATGATACCTGTATTTCTATTTCCTTTTTATCAGCCCAAGTGGTTTCTGTGATCTCTAAGTCAACCACCACGGGCACTTGCATCCATTCCACATCTTCCATAATTCTCTTAATATGAGGGAAAATCCATTCCTCACCCTTGTGCACTAAAAACTGCAATTCATCATGAATGTTGGCTAAGGGAAGGGTTTTACAATTGTTTTCTCTCAAAAATTCTCCAATTCTAATAACATATCGTTTTAACATGTCTGCGCATGATCCTTGGACATTATAGTTCCCTACTTTGTATGCTTTATCAGTATTTGAAAGGAAATAAACTCTCCCATACATATTTGTTGCATAGCCACTCTTTTGCACCTTAGTTGCAACTTGTTTCTGATAATAAGACACCTCTGGAAAGGTATTTGACCAACCTGAGACAAGGGCATTAGCAATTTCCATTGAGACTTCAAGTGCTTCTGATGCTTTTTTAGCACCCCCGCCATAGTTGCGCATGAAGTTAAACATCTTTCCTATGTATCTCCAAAACTTTTTAAAAGATTTTTCATCAACTGGAGATTCTTTTTCATGATCATATTGCTTATACTTGTCCACACATTTAAACGCCAGTGCCATTAACGTATTATGGGATGTTTCGCTATGCACATCAGTAGGAGTCCAGCTTTCTCCGTTTTCCAGAAGCCAAACTGATGTTCCATCTTCTTTTTTTTCATACCACCTCGCTCTTTCTTCTTTCGTATCAAAACGATACTCTTCACCAGTTATGTAATGAGTGCATTTAAAAGGCATATATGCTCTACATAGATTTAAATCAGGTCTCTTCAACAAAACTGTATAGTTTGCCTGTACTCTTAACTCTATTTGTGATAAGTCGAAGTACGCAATTTTATTGTAATTTCCACCCTCCACTATAAATGCTCGTCTCGGAGAGAAAAGTTCATATTCAATCGGTGCCTTACCTTCTCCATTTTCTTTCTCGTAATGCTCTCCTTCCTCTGTTAGAATTCTTTCTTTAGGAAATTGCTGCGCATCAGATCCTAGCCTTCCAGACACGGTGTTAAACTGCCCATATTGTGTATAAAAATGATTATCATATTGCGCTACTTCAATAATCCTTGAAATATAAGTTGATTGCCACTTTTCAAGTCGTCTAAGTCTTGTAATTAATTGAGATACACGATCCTCTTTGTGCTTTTTAAGAAATGATTTATCAGTAGTTTCTGGTCTCTCTCCAAGTTTTTTCTCAAAGTAATCAGCAATTACTGTCCCTTGAGAAACAGTGAAATATTCTCCGACGATCTCCCACAGTTCCTCGTATAGTTTTTGAATTTCGTCCTCACATTTTTTAAAGCAGGTGTGAAGATAAGACATGTCTACTTTCATACCGACACGTTCCATTTTTAATAACTCAATTATTAGTTTATTTTCTTGTTCAAGAATGGCTTTTTGTTTTCTTTTTAATACTGTAGGGTATGTAAATTCAACTAACTCTAATGTATATATTCCATCACTATGAACATATTCCATCATTACATTTCTGTCTACCTCAGAATAATCAGCAAAGGGGTTCTCTTCCATCCACTTAAAATAGACCGTCTCAATCTCTTCAGGAACCTTGAGCCAACGTTGCTTTTTCTCTTTAGTAAAGTAATCCATTTCATTACGTTTCTTAACTTTATATGCCTCTTTAATTTTTCCTAATCCCCAACCCTTGTAAGGCTTTAGCAACTCCTTTAAGACGTTTCGTTTTTCATCATTTATTTTTCTAAGCTCTTTTTTTACCTCTTTTTCAAATTCAGCTGCCCTTGGATCAATATACTTCTCCGAAACTTTTTTTAGTCCTAATACATCCCCTCCATCTCTTGCAGAAACAGCATCAAAACTTAACCTGCATAGCCCCATAGTATCGACAATGTTTCTTAAGCCATATACAACCTCTTCGTTAACTCCTCCATTAATGAGCATATGCAAATCATATTTTACGTTATGACCTACTGTCATCATGCATCTTTTAGTAAGATTAATTACTTTTAATAACATGTCCCTATCAGAATTAAATGCAAAACTCCGCCCCTTTAACTGAGCTGTTCTTTTATCCCTGGGCAGCAACCAACTAAAAACCCACATAAAAGGACGATCCTTAATTATGTGCAACCCAGTCGTCTCAGAATCAAGTACACATAATTTGGGGTTATCCTTGAGAAAGAGGCTCTCTATTTGTTCAAAGTCCTCTACCCAGTGTTTCTCATACTTTTCGGTGACTTCTGTTTCTAACTTTGGTTTTATTATCATTGCTTCACCCCATTTTCACCTAAAATAAAAAACTGTCTGTTACTTCGACATCTACAATTTCAACAGCAGGGGTTAACCTATCTTCATATTTATTAACCTTGCACTTGCCAACAATGTTGATATAAAAGTTCTCGTCACCGTTATCAAACATCTCATCGAAATCACCCTTATAGTACGGCTTAATTAGCTTATATTCGCCAGTTTTAATAACGAATGTTGATGTTCTATTCTTATGCACTTGAATATCTGATTTATTAACTTGGATCCCTTCTACGGCTAATAACGGCTCTTTAAGTGTCGATCCCCATTCATCTCGATATTTATGTATAGTTTTTATTATCGAAGCGCTCATGTCTTGGGCAGGGATAATAAAGTCAACTTCATGGATATCCTCTAGCGCAATTTCTGAATCAATTAAACTATTTAGTTGAATGTTTAAGCTTTCAAAATATTCCGGTTCAATTTCAAACCCAAATGCATTTGCATGGCCTTCGCAAAAATTAAAAAGACCTGATTCAGTTAATACCTGTTTAAAGTTCTCAACTCCACATTTTTCATACCCTCTAGCAGATCCTCCGAATTTCCCCTCCTTCGTTTTCCTTCCTAGAATTACGGGACGCTTAAACTTTTTTGCTAATTGTGTAGCTACAAGACCTGTAAATGAAGGTTCCAATTCACCGGTAACGTCCAAAACTACAACTTTATCATTTATTTTCTTTTCAACGTAAATCTGATCAATCAGGCTACTAATTTGTTTTTCGAGTGATTTTTTCTGTCTGTTCTTCGTATTTGCAATTCTTCTGGCTACTGACTTAACAATCGGTTCGTATATTTTTTTTCTTGAATAATAAACAGATTCCTGACTACCCAGTAATGCCTTCATCATGTCTATCTTTTCATCCATGGTTGCATAACGAATAGTAGCATTTATGAACGGGACAATAGAGAACCCCGTGAAATGAATATTAATATTTCCATTCAAGAAAAATTTTTGCCTATCCACGATTTCCTGTATTAAAGGGTTTTTTATTTGTTTTAAGCCCTTTTTTACGTAATACCGTGTTTCCGGTTCCCTTAAGTCCATTACATCTCCAATATTTCCTATTGCAACTAAATCCAAAAAATCATCTGCCAAACGTATTCCCAATTTATCATCTAACGCTTGGCAAAATTTATAAACGATACCTACTCCAGAAAAGCTTTTGTTTTGGTACTTACTTGAGAGTTGATTATTAATAACAATAGCAACATTGGATTCCCTCTCACATTCGTGATGATCTAAGATCAGTGTATCTATTCCCCGCTCTTGTAACTTTTCATGCAAATCATATTGATTACTGCCCGCATCTGGAATGATTAGCAAATGTGTATCTTCTGGAATTGTCTCAAGGGAGGCTCCATGTTCCTTTTTTTCATGAAGCCTCCATCTTACATCAAGCGTAGGAAAAGCCCGGTTAAGATAATTAATAAGAATCGCGCTTGAAAGGTAACCATCGCAATCTGAGTCGACCTGAATAAAAATATTATTCCGTAACTCAATATGCTTGATTAAACAATCAATACCTTTTTTCATGTTGTTTAATAAAGAGTAATGGTTTAAAGCTGATTCATTCAGATTAAAGAACAAATCAGAATCAAAATCCCTATTTTTTATTATTGTTGAGATTGGTTCTTTGTAATTGTTCTCCCCTATAAGTTTATAATTCATTATTTTCCTCTCTTACCTTGTTATTTTATATTTATTATCGTACAAGGCCGTCCAACTAGCTTGTCCTTTATCTGTTGGTGAGTCTTTACCGGACAACAGATTACCCTTATCATAAATTCCATAGCGTATCCTGCCAGTAACCCTCGACACTTCATTTACAATGAATTTGGCATCTTTGTCTTTGTCATAAGCAAATACAAATTTGATCCCAATACCCAGCTCTTTAAGTATTCTTATTTGCTCATCAGACATACTGTCCCCCTCTATGGAGATACAATTTTTATAGCCCCACTGGTTCAAAAACCATGTTGTTTTAGCGCCTTCAACAATAATCACCTCGTTTAAGGTCTTTATATACGGTAGAGCTCTATGTAAATTGTAAAATTCTATTGACTTATTGCACGAATTAATGTATATATACTTATATTTATCTTTTATAACTTCGTCTTTTCCAATATAACGTCCTTTAACCCCGATTAATCGACCGTCCCTATTGTGTACTGGAAAAGTGACTCGTTCGGATCTTACATCAATGCCTACTCCAAAAAGTTTTTGTGTGCTTATCGATAACCCTTCCTTATACCAACCATAATACGGGACAATGCCATATTGATCTAAAACACTTTGTGGCATTATTTCGTTCTCTATTATTTTCCTATTTTCTTTATTTCGTTCTTTCTGAAGTTTGTGCAACCATTTATTAGGCTGCGGTTTTTCTTTTTCCGCTGTTATTTTATAAAAATCATCTATGTACTCTAAATAATTAAGTTTACTGCATAACCAAAATTTGCTTTTGGAAAGGCATGCTTTTTTTTCATCTTCAGTTGTAGCTCCATAAAGTATGTAAGATATAACATCAAATATCGAACCTGATATTCCCTTACTTCTGATGTTTGTTGTTAAAGAGGCGGTGTTTTTAACCTGCACACTCCGCTCGTTATCGCCATCAGGAAGACCCGCAACAAACAATTTACCTCCTTGTTCAGTGCTAATACCCCAACAACCAAGTGCTTCTAATACTTCTTGAATCTGTTCTTCTCTATAAATTCTTTCTCTAATGGTTTGTAGATCGGACATTAATCGCCACCTTCTTAGAATGCTCCTCCGAGTCTTGGAACCTTTACATACGCAACTTCTTCGAAAGAGTTAATACTGTAATTGACTTCATAAATAATCTGCTCTTCCTCACTACCGAAACGGTTCTTCGCTAGAAATAGAACTAAATATGTCTTCTTTGGATCCAATATGTACTCTTCTTCATACCAGTTCCCCAGCTCATCCTTTTTATAGTTATATGGCTTTAATTCATATCTGGTTTTAGAACCTGTGTACTCATCTGCGAAAAGTAACCTTCCCATCATTACAACTGCAGCTACTTCGTTTATCTCCATACTCTTTCCCGTAGAGTCTAAGTCCAAGAATCTTGTCTCTTTGCCTAACTTCAGCTGTACTGTCGCTAAAGTCCCCACATTCTGGTTGTCTTCCTTAATCAAATCATGCAGTTCTTGAGCTGAGTTTGAAAAAGCTTCCCACCGAGCCATATCTTTTTGTGATCGATCAGGTTTAAAGGTATCGATGATAAGCTTGTTATAGCCCTTGGGCCTGTAAAGTTCAACTCGGCTTAATATATCCTCTACACGATACTTTTTTAACTCCAGTGTTTTAATTAATCCCTGGCCACGCTCCCACGCCCAATCTTTTGCTGCATTTAATTTATTTAGCATCTCTTGCTTAAAATTACCCTCATACAACTTTTCTCTGTTTATCGGTTTTTTTAGGATCTTAGATGAAATGGTTGCAAGAAGTAATGAACGCCACTTCTTAACACTCTCCTCGTTTATGGCCAGAATTGCTTTTTCTTGGTTTTCGAAAAGGCTCAAGATAAACTTTTCCATTGCAATTGAGCTTTTCCCAACTCCAGATGAAAGAACTAAATAGTAAAGAGACCCGTCCTTCCATCCTTTAATTTTCCTATTTAATCGTGGAGAATCATGTAATGGCGATCCCATAGACTCACCTGAATCCAAGTCTTCAATTGTCTCATTGAGCCCATCCACGAGATCATGCTCGATAACATCGCCAGAGTTGATATGAGCGAATGTTTCCTTATACTTATATTGTACATATAACTGCAGTTGTTTAAGCGTCATAATCGTAAGCTTTTCAATTAACTTCTCATCTGCAATATCAATCAATGAAGCATCTTGTAATTTTCGCAAGCTCTCATATTTTTGAATTTCATTAAAATGATACTCTTCATTCTGACTGTCGGTTTTACATTCATTCATAAGTTCTTCGACTGATTCATAGCCACCAAAATCGTTGTAAGCATCTAAATAGCTCTTTTTATTTTTTTCTTTAGGCCTTGATACTAAGAATGAATAAACAGTTTTGTCGTCAAAATCTCTGATTCCATTTTCAAACATCTGAGATCCAACAGTGAAGTAGAAGTACCATATGGGCTCAGTAAATGTTTCCTTTGTGATCTTATGTGTTCTGTATCTTTGATACAACATTGGATTTGACCACAAATACCCAACGAAAAGAGACTCATGAATATATGACGGTTCAACAAATTCATCTATGTAATTTCGTTTCTTCATGACACTCTCCTATAAAAAACTTGAGATATCTAATTCATCTTTTTTTATGATTTTAGGTTTAATTTTAATATCGATTTCACTTTGCACTTGAATTTGTTTGTTAATAATGTTTGTGCGGATATCGTTTTGTTGTTTACTACGCCTATTCGTTTCTTTCATCTCGTTTAAATTATTGATCACGATACTCAGGAAATAGGTAAACTCTTGCCAACTTGTTTCAAGCGTTTTGTAGTTGTGGACATTATGTAATTGTTGTTCAGAGAATTTATATGCTTCTAAAATTTTTGCAAATGGAACGCCCTCTTTATATCTTTTAATCTTTCGATTTTGGTATTTAACTGTACCGTTCCTTATATCCTGGATACGCTCAATCATACGGGAGTCTAACCGCTCTAATCTATGCAAATTTAATAAGTAATTGTAGAGTTCATCAAATTCTGTTGCTTCATTTTCTTTAAATTTCTTATCCTGCTTGTATGCCTCAAAGCAATCGTCGTGAAAGTATTTTCTGATATATTTTTCTGATCCATTCTTATTGAGTTTCCCAGTCGGTTTTGCTTCACAGGACATACTATTTTTAACTCCTTTTGATCCACACCACTGACATTTTACTTCTTTCATAAGCAATTCTCCTTTATAAAATAGGGAGAGAAATCTCTCCCTTAGTTAGCCGCCTCCAGTATTTCTTTAGTGATATTTAAAGCTTCTTTAAGATCTTCTACAGAAGTTAATTGCTTATAATTCTTTTGTCCGCCAAACTTTGCCGCGTAAGCATCAGCTAATTGATGTTTTACTGAGGGCGTTTGACCAGTTACTAAAGAAGTGATTTCGTCCAAGTAAGTCTGAGGGTCGCTTTCAGCCTTCTCAGCAGCTTCCTGCACCTTCTCCTCTCTAAGTAACTCTTCCTCTTTTTTTATTTCCTGGACAGTTCGGTCAGTCTTTGTAATTTGTCCTAGCACTGCATTCTCGAATGTCTTCAAGAAGTTTTCAGCACTGTATTCAACCTTTTCTGGTAGTTCAGTGTATCGGCCTCCAGCAATTTCAACATACTCAGAAGGTCTAAAATACATCATTACTTTTGTGTCATGGAAGTTACTTGCTTTATCACGACCTTTTTTATCTTTAATATTGTCATCAAGCTCATTTCCCTGTTTATCCAACACGGATACTTCGTTATGTAAGCAGCAAATAAGACTTGCCTGCGACTCAAAGACTTTTCTTCCGGAGTTAGGCATCATAAGTTGAATGGAGTTATACTTCATTCCATCATAAAGGGTTGTTTCCTTTTCCTTTGTCCATGCGAGAAACATTAATCCATAACCTGCATTTTTCAAAGTATCGAAAGGCTTTTTAAGTTCCTCATAAAGAGCTGTCCACCCATTTTCCTTACCGTTAGTCGACTCAGAAATATCCTGAAGCGATTCGAATGTTTTACCATAAAGCCTTTTTCTATCATTCAAAATCCAGGCTGTACAAGCATCAATAGCTCTGTCTGCTGTATCTACTCCAATAAGCTTGACGATTCTTCCTGTTTTTGCTTCTTGGACTAATTCAGGCGCTACAGCTTTTTTGAAATACTCCCATACTTTCCAAAGGTTTTTGTCTGTGCCTTCCTCATGCAAAGGAACAATATTGTTTAGTTGCCAAGTTTCATACCCGTCCTCAAAGGACAATAATAGAGCCTCTTCTGGGTGTGCGTAATGCATCTCTGTTACTTCTTTCCAGAGCCGTGTCTTACCTGTTTTATATCCCCCTGCTACTAGTGTCATGATGGATTGAAGTTCAACCTTTGGTGTGTTATTTTTAATTTTTTTTCTAAAGCTCATTTAATCTCTCCTTTTAATTTATTATATTAATCAAAGTTATTTTTGTTTTTAGAAAGGCAGATCATCGTCATTGACAACGACTTCTGCAAACGGGTCTTCGTTCGGTGCATTCTCATTTGAAATTTCTTCTTCTGTCAACAGTCCGCTTTTATATGTACCACCAATGTAGTTGAGAATTTCTAAACCTTTTCGAGTCCCAGTAGAAACAGTTTCAAAGGACGCCACTTTTTCCCCTACATCTTCAAAAGGGTTTTCGTCCTCGGTCTCTTTAACTTCGACTTGTGTGAATTGCGCTCTGTTATTGTCGATCCCTTCAACAACTAGAAAAGCGCCTCTCTCTAATGCGCCAAAAGCATCTGCAAAAGATTTTTTTCCTTCTTCTGGCTCTTTATAATAGACAACTAGATCAACATCTTTTGGGACACTTCGATCTTTTCCATAATCAAGATAAACTCCATTTACTTTAGTGTCTTTAGTTTCTTCGTCTTGGTATGTACTCTTAATCCCTAGCTGCATTTCAAATTTATTATGTTCGGTAAAATTTTCAGAGCCAAAGTCTCTTACATAAGGCACATAACTGTATTTGCCGTTTGGTTCGGCTACTCTCACTTCACTTTGAATATTATTTGACACCTTAATTTTGTCTGTTTCTACAACTCCATCAGTGTAACTTACTTTAAACCGCTGCCCCTCAGCGTCGTCTTTTACCTTTGCAATGAATAGGTCTCCACCGGAAGGATCTAGCCAACCTACCTTAACTTTCGCCACACCTTCTTTCGCTTTTCCACTACCGAGTTGGATTCCGTCTTGTTCTGAGTCATACACATTAAACTGAGTTCCACTTTCCACGTCTTTAATTTCAACTTCTCCATTTTTCAAAGGAAAAACTCTGTTAATAATTCGTTTCACTAATTTAATTTCTTCTCCGTTGCCGTTTTCAAAAGTATCAAATTCGTACTGCCCTTGAACTTCAGCCCACATACCAGGCTTAACGATTTTTGCAAATTGTTCTGCCATATCCCATTCTGGGGTAATCACATGATATGTCTCATCAGGTAGCTTTGTCTTGTCGTTACGATCTGCCCACGGGACTGCTACCGTTTTTTTATGTTTGGAGCTATACGCATAAACTAAATCACGTTCCATTCCTGCAAGCTCAACTTTTAATTCATTATAAGGCGCAGTTTCGATACTGAATTGAAGTACTCTCCGATTCTTTTTAGTCTGGGTAACTGTCGTTTCATAAATATCAACATCATACCAACTGTCTGTTTCAGGATCTTTTTTTCTTACCGGCTTCACTAATCCAACAAATCTGAAACTATTGGTAAACTCTTTACCACCATGTTTTTTATTGATTTTAATTTCATCTTTTTTCTTCGCCATTTAATCATCATCCTCTTTTTTTATTTTTAAATTCATTTTTTCTTTGAATATGTAGTTTTACTAAACTTACAATCTTTAATCCCAAGTTCTTTATTTAACTCTATGTATCTCCTTTTAGGAAATTTCCAATTCACTTGATCAACATCTTTGTCTTTCTTATTTAAAATTTCAAAGACCTGCTTTTTTCTATTTACCTTGATGATTAAATTGCCATATGCATACTCCGTGTAAAATAGCCGTTTCCTCACTCGACTAGGATGTGTTTCTTTAACTAAAGTGACATTTCGAATCATCTTTAATAACACTTGATCCGATGAAGTAGCGTGATTATTTTTGACCGACTTTCGATATTGAGCCAAAGCTTTCTCAGTAATTCCGAGTACTAACACGGCTGTACCTCCTTTCCTTTAACTTGAGTTTATTATATCCTTATTTTTTATATTTGTCTATGATTTTTATACTTATTTTTTATTTTTTATGATTGCAAGGCTTCAGTTATCTATCGAAACCCTGCAATTAAAATGGATTATTAAACAACTTCACTCCAAGACCACATGTTCATTGTTTGCAGTGTAAACCCATCAGGAAGCTTTTTCATTTTAACATTTACATTGGATCTCTTCCCAGTAGTCTTATGAATTACAGCAAGTTCTTCACCATTATAGAACCGCACAATTGCTTCATTAAATTCAATTGGCTGATCAACCACATAACCTTCTTTAAGTGCTCTGATATACAGATAAGGATCTGTTTTATAAAGCTTATATAGTCTATTGCCAAAGTCTTCGTGTTTATCTCTAAGCAGATTAAAATTAATTAGGGATATGTACAGTTTTTCCGATATGTTTAGCTTGTTCTTGAAGTACCGGATTGCTTCATCTTGCTCTTTACTTAAAATGTTAATCATTTAATCAAGCTCCTTTAAGTATAATGTTTAAGTGTTTTTATATGGGGGAATACGTATATGGAGGTGGTTCATTTGGAAAATAATCAGAAAATAACGCTAAACTCTTCTTTCGCGTTATCCACTCTTATTGTCTTACTTATTGCATTGTACCCGTCCTATTCTTCTTGGTTTGTCACAATATTCTTTTTAGGGTTTGCACTAATATACACATTTGAAAAAAATAAGAGTAAATCCTCAAAATTAATTGCCATTATCTCTTATCCATTGTTTGTTGTAGCATTAGTTTACAGCATAATAAACAGCATATAATAATCCTCCCACCTAAGGGAGGATTATTTTTTATCCATTACATTTCAGCAACTTTTGGGCCACCTTTGTCTGTGATGATAAAGCTGTCACTCCCGATTTTTTTCTTTCGATCCTTATCTTCATAAATCGTTACATGGTGCTTTGTCATGAGAGTTGCCCCTGCCATCTTAAATTCTTGCTTATCCTTAAAGTAAACAATTTTATATTCACCTAGAATAATCATGTTAGCTAGTCCAGCTAAATAAGAAGACCATCCCCCTGTAGGCAAATTTAATGCAAATCCTAATGTTTGAACGACTGCAGCAGTTGAATACTTGTCAAACTTGGTATCGCCGTATGTAGTTCCGGCATCTTGCCAATCATCCGCAGTTGTCGAAAAACCTGGGCTCTTAATATTTGAGGCGGTCTTAAGTACATTGATTGGTTGGTGGTAGACATTGCTTTCAGTATCATTCCTACTTTGATTTAGCTCTTTTGCATTTACTCCTACTCCAAAATCACAAAGCAAACCACTTACGAGTAAAGTTCCAACAACTCCAATTTTACCAATGTTGTTTTTCACACCTAATTCCTCCTCTGAGTGTTTTAATTATATTACACTCAGACATTACCCCAAAAATATCCATATAAACCACTTTCTATTTAATTTGTTTTCTTTTAAAACTACAATTTTATTTAGACTACAATATCTCCTTCTGCTGTCTTCAGCGTTCCACTATCATATGTGTTATGAATTAACGTTGTATTCTTTGCTTTATCTGTGCAATAAGGGTGAGATAATAACTTGCCTCCAATTCCCCGCACATCGTTTCTTACAAGCCGTACTTTGTCCGTATTCTCCAAATACACTCCATATCCCTGGTCTGTTGAACGATTAAACATAATCTCATTATCCTTCAGCATGTGTTCTGATCCACCAGTCAGTTGAATAGCGATTAATGCTTTACAGAAATAAATCTGATTCTCACTAATTTGACAACTGTACTTCTCAGGAGTACCTTTAATTGCAACGTTTCTAGGCTCATGAATTTCATTTCGTTGCAGCGAGACAGAAGAGTCCTTATCCCAGAAGATGCCGTATCCACTTCCGTTTAACAATAAGTCATTCCCCTTTAAACGAACTGACTGAGACCTTTCGCAATAAATTCCTCCGTACACATTTACAAATTCATTATTAATTAGACTGATCCGGGTAGAGTCCATTATCTTTACAGCATATGCTGAGATTGTTCCTTTCCCTTTGTTGTTCACAACCCTTACATCATTTGAGTTTCTAACCTGGACTTGAATGCAGTCACTGTTCTCTATTCTGTTATCTGTGATTAATACATCTTCTGCCTGATGTGTTGCAATTGGACATGCCTTTATCCCTTCTAGAGTATTATTTGATATCGACACGCCTTTTCCTCTTGCGCAAATTCCTATTTCAAACCCTCTTACCGTATTGCCCTCAATTTGAACTCTGTTTCCGGATTCCGTACTTGATACACCAACCGAGTCAATTCCGTATTTCTTAGTCTCTGCATCATTGATAATCTTGTTGTTTTTAATACTGACATCAGTGCTGAATCCGTAAGAAATAACATTGTCGCTGTAGTTTCCCTCAATGATTACCTTACCACTTGTGTGAGCTGTAACCGATCCACGTCCGTTGTTTTTAAACCTGCAGTTTCGCACAGTTAATTTATACGGGTGATCGTATTTAATTCCGTTTTCTCCAAAACCCTCTAAATCAATTCCTAATTGCGGCCCAATTGTATCTCCCCCAGCTTCCTCTATATCACAGTCGTCTACAAGAAGACCTTCACAACCATTGGTAGCTAGGTTATTTCTTCTCCCTCTTAAGAGAGTGCACTTTCGAACGGTTACATTCTTTGAAGGCGTATATGTTCCTGAAGTGTTCATCATCCCATCAGCTGCAATCCAAATGTTATCTCCAATACAGTCAGAGACCTGTACATTTTCAATTAACACATTACTGCTACCATGAACATGAATTCCATATCCCCATTCATGTGTCTTCTTAACTGATTCGATCTTTGAATAATCGTGCTCATATCGATCCCCTATAATTTGACCGCCTCGAATCGTTACATTACTCGCTTGACCGATATAGAAACAGGAATAGCCTTGAGAATCATTAGGCTGCACTTTAAATACAGCCTCTGGATGAAGTATTAACTCAATATTCGAAGGAACATTAATACCTCCACCGAATTCAGGCAACCGCCTTGACATATTCACAGCATCAATTAGATAGGTACCTTTTGGAATATGTACTTTATAGAATGATTTTGAGCTTGCATACTCTAAAGCTCGGTTTATTCCTTCTGTTGTTTCAATTGCATTTGACCCTTTATCATCAATTCCCCAATCCAGAGCATCAACAAAATAGTATAAGGGCTGCTCCATGTTCATGTTGTCAAACCCTTCCCTTCTGCATTTTCATTGAGAAATCGTGACAGAGTATCAATGAAGTTATAAAAGGTCTCATTTCTTGTTCCTGAGCGCCCTTTGAGAGAAAAGGTGTTAAACATTGATTTTCGCAGTCCAGTACTCAATTCAAGTTGAATGCTCTTTCCTGTTTTATTTTTATTGGCAACATTGTTCGGGCTGCTACCAGATAGCCTCGTACCCTCATCAAGAAGCTCTGCAGAGTAACCGGCATTATTTAATGTGCTTGTTATCGCTTCAGCTTTGTCCCGATCTGTGCCTCCAACTAAAACATGTTGGTCATTACTTGCATAACCGTGAAGTGACAATGTGAACTCATGTTCCTTCAACATTTCAAGTGCTTGTGGTTCATCAAAATTCGTACTGGTTAAATGTAAATCAAATGCTCCTGGTGTCTTTAAAGCTTCAAAAAGATATGTAGAGTATGTTTCGCTTAATTCCTTTGCAAGCTCGCTTGTTCCCCCCCTCTATACCACCTCCATGGGGAGCAAGAATTAATACATCAGTGTCTTGCTCTTTTGAGAACACGCTAAAATTGAACGGTGATTCATTCGCTTTAAGCTCTTCAAAGTTCCGATACTTGTCCGCTGCTAAAATACTCACTGGATTCAAGAATGAAACCAGAGCAGTCACCAAGACTGGAAAAGTCTTCTTACCTGTGATATACTTTAATAGCTTCGTAGTGGTACGATGCATGCAGAGTTGGGGACGCCGCCCAAAGCTGACCCTCTCTGCCTCTTCAATCTTTTTTAACAAATCCTCTATTCTGTTTTTAATCCTTAACAATTAATAACCACTCCTTTTTATTTTTGTTTTATTCTTATAACTCAAATCACATAGGTAACTCACATTGTTATCACCCCCTTAAATAAAAAAATTACTTTTATGCAGACTCAATACTGACTCCAGAATCCTTTAACAATTCAATTTGTTCCGTTGGAATATCTGTTTTCACCATTCTCCACCCAACTAAGGTTTTTCCATAATAAAGATCGGTTAGTTCTACTTCATCATTCAACTCACCTTTTAATCGAATCATTCGATCTTTATACTTTTCATGACCGATAATTTCATAGTCTTTATTATAAATTGCATATATTTCGTCGTCGGCTTCATTGTCTTCATATGGGGTACAAACCCACCTGCCGTCTGACAGGCTTGGGTCAGCTTTCAACCATTCATAAACCTCTTCGTCAGATTCAGCAAGCAAGTATGTAAAGATACCCCGCTCACTTCCCTTGGGTGCAAAATGCTTCAGTATAATTTCATAAAGATTCATTTTATTACCTCCCTGTATACTGGTTAAAATATCGTTTTTATTCAGTTTCTTTTCTTACCCATTTTCTAACCTTAACTTCCTTAAGCTCAACTTCAAAACACTCAACCTGGTCATCGTATTCCCATGGTCTCTCCTCTTGTAACTCTGTAGCGCCTTCCCTGTAAGTTGTCTCATAAAACTTGTCTTGATATGCAAACACAATACGATAATGAATACTCCACCTAGACGTATCAGTGATTTCTTCTAAAATTGAGGATTCAGGCAGCCCCAATTCATTTACCATGTAATCTTTGTCCAATTTAATTTTCATTCAAAATAACCCCTCTTCCTTTGCAGCATTCACATTCGACTAAGGGCTCGTTGATTTTAGTCATCAGATCATCTAAAAATTTCTTAATATTACTCTTTAAATCTTCAACGTCCTTACCACTAAAAGGCTCTACAATTGGATAGCTCTGATAGGCTTTGGGTGCAACATTGTAAATTTCAACCTCCCGCTTGGTTTGAAATCTTTTCTCAAGTTTAGGCTTTCTACGTTTGTACATTGCATTTAGATCAACTACGTACTCTTGAGGTTTGTAAAGCTCCAAAACTTTGACCACAGTTAAACAGAAATCATAATCACTCGTTATTCTTGCAAACTTAGGGTTTATATTGGCTTTTATATGGTTTCTGATAATCTTATAGCTTTCTTCTCGGGACAAGTAACACGGCTTTGTTTCAAGAAGCATTGGATGAGTTTGAATTCTATCCAGTAAGTTATAATTCAAGTTAAAATTATGGCTTTGCAACTTAAGTTCTCCGTCAATTTCTTCAATTACATTCATTTCAAACTCAATTTTTTGATTCTGTTGCGGGACTTCTTCAAATTTTAAATCATATAGACCCTTCACTTCATAGTATTCACTGTCTTCACCTATGTAAGAAGTTTTAATTACTTGTGGCGTCAAATCAGTTTCCTGGAACCCCTCTTTTAATTCATACCTATGATTGATTTTTTTAGCAGGCATTTGCTTTTCAATAACACTTGGCTCCTTATCAAGCTTAAACCAGTCTGATTTATACGTTTCAGTTGCTCGTTTCCCATCGAAAAACAATTCATCTAATTGACTATGAAAATATTTCTTTCCTTCAATATTGTCAGACACCAAAAAACAGTTACTTGTTTTAATACCAATTAGCTTCATCAAATTTCCCCTTTTTAATTTTATTTTTACCCTTATAAAATCTCTGTTTTATCTTCATCGAGGCTATCTGTTCTCTCTAATTCTTATACACTTATTTTATTTTTATTAAATAAATCAATTATGTAAGCCTCGTACATCTCATCCCAATAGGGATCTGTTCTAGCTATGTATTTCGTTACCTTCCCATTTTCCTCAATCTTAAAAGTTTGCCCCTTTTTAATATCAGTGAACTTCTTCTTTGTCCATATCCCTCTAATTAACACATCCACTTCTTTAACCTCAACTGTTTGCTGCTTCATCACATTCCTCCTTTTTGATTTTCGTGTATCAAGCCTGTACAATATTCAAAAACCCTAAAGGATGATGAACATGTGTGGCAGGTTCACTTTATTTTCTGAGTTTGACGACATAATCGAACAGTTTAATATAGATCAATTTTTGTCTGAAAACGAAAACCATCCAAGCTATAATGTCGCTCCTTCACAAAACATCCTGACAATCATCAACGACGGATCAAACAATCGGCTGGGCAAACTTAGATGGGGTCTCATCCCTCCTTGGGCTAAAGACGAAAAGATCGGCTATAAAATGATTAATGCCCGTGCTGAAACTCTGTCCGAGAAACCAAGCTTTAGAAAACCACTTGTCAGCAAACGTTGTATCATACCAGCTGACAGTTTTTATGAATGGAAACGCCTTGATCCAAAGACTAAGATTCCTATGCGGATTAAACTTAAATCGTCCAATCTCTTCGCTTTTGCAGGCTTATACGAAAAGTGGAACACACCAGAAGGCAATCCTTTATACACCTGCACAATTATTACCACAAAACCCAATGAGCTTATGGAGGACATACATGATCGTATGCCGGTTATTCTTACTGATGAAAATGAAAAGGAATGGCTAAATCCTAAAAACACAGATCCTGATTATCTTCAAAGCTTACTGCAGCCTTATGATGCTGATGACATGGAAGCATACCAGGTTTCATCTTTAGTGAACTCACCTAAAAACAATTCACCTGAGCTCATTGAATCCCATTAAGTACCACAGTCATTTTGCTTTATATATCACCTTCGCTTAGCTATTATGTTCTAAGTAGGAGGTGATATTTTGTTTGTATCGCCAATGTTATTGCATTCAATTATAGAACCATTTGATGACGATAGTTATATTACCGAGCTGAAATTTGATGGAATTAGACTGATTCTCTCCAAGTTTAATGATCAGATAAAGCTTTATACTCGTCACAACAATGAGGTAACAAGCAAGTTCCCAGAACTGTTGGATCTCGATATCCCCAATGGAACTGTTTTAGATGGTGAAATTATTGTTGCTGCCCCAGGCGGTTCTCCTGATTTCGAAGCTGTAATGGAACGCTTTATGTCTAAGAAATCAGCCCATAAGGTGGTTTACTGTGTATTCGATGTAATTTATATTGATGGACATTCAATCGCTAATAAGCCGCTCACTGAACGTAAAAACATACTTTTAGACCTTAACCTTGATCATAATAATGTCTTTGTAATTGAAGGCCTGAAAGGAAACGGATTAGCTTATTTTAATCTGGCCAGTGAAAAGCATCTTGAGGGGATCGTACTAAAGAAAGCTAACTCCCCTTATGAAATCAATAAACGTTCTCATAGCTGGCTGAAAGTGATTAACTACGATTACACAGATGTGCTTATCACCGGCTACACCAAAGAGGATATAAAATTTCTTCTGTCTTATCCTGATGGAACTGCAGCCGGATTTATGGAATTCATGCCGAACGCAGAACAAAGTAAATTCCACTCTATGAAACAAGTAAAGTCTGAATCTGACGAATATGTATTTGTAGAACCGATCTCATGTAAGGTTAAACACAGATTTAAGACTAAAAACGGTAAACTCCGCATACCTTCCTTTGAATCCTGGAGAGTCTAATCTCTCCGTTACATAATTCCTTAGTGCAAAGATAACTTAATCCAAATGAAAATTTAGTACATGAATCAATTAGTTTAACTTGCCCATTCATCAAAGCTATAGGGGTAATCAACACTTTCAATGAAACCGATCTCCTTCGCCTTCTGACGGATTTTCATACATCCTTCATAGCTGTAAGCCCATATTTCTTTATAATCCCTCAGCTCGCCGTATTTCCCTGTTATGATGAATTTTCTGAAGCTGTTGACCAGTTGCCACATGTTACCTCCATGCGAAAAGCCGTTTGCACGCCCGTATCCCATTTCATACGGGTAAACATCACTCCCCGTGTAATCATCAACGAAGAACAGTTTTTTCTTAAACCTGAAATACGCTATCCGATTCTTTGACTTACAGTAGAAAATACATCTATCAATGCTTGCGATAAGCTTAATCAAATCGTTTATGTCGTTCATTCGTTTCAATTGCTCTGCTGATGCCATCTGCACTCTTCCCCTCTTTCTATAAAATAACTATTTTATTTTTATTCTTTAATAATCACCAAATATCATAGCCCACAAAATCATTTAGAATATTCGTCATTTATTCTCCTCCTCCATTTCCATATCCGCTATGGGAACTACTTCCGAATAACCCGAGGGAAACGACTAATGCTGTTATAAACGACGACAGTATAAGGGGAATCAAAAATACTGCCAAGCCGGTATAGTTACCCGACTCAAATGTAATAAGCTGTGTGATCGAATATGCGAAAAAGAAAACATATGCCCCGTACGTAATCCAAAACCGCAATTATTCACCCTCCAATCGTTTTAATGCTTCATTGTTTTCGTATATAGTTTCGTTAATCAATACTCTACGAGCTTTCTCCTTCGTAGTTATCCGGAATGTACAGTCGTCTCTCCCATACATCTCGCAATAAACAACGTAATCGCGGAATAGGTCGTTCATATACTCGATGTCGCCGCATCCGTACAACTTACCGTTCAGAAAGCACGCATATATTTGCCCCATATGCTCCACCTCAATTTTCTTCATGTTTTTTTCAATTCTTTTTGATTTTCATATTGCTTTTCACTCTTTTATTAATAGAGGCATGTCTTACGCATGCCATCTAAGAGAGATAGGACATTCTTGGGAGGTGAAAGGTAATGAAATTTCTAATGGATCTATTCACAAATTGGACTTTTGATAAAGTCATGGATTACATGCTAGCTGCTGTAATTTGGTTTGTATTCAAGTCCAAGACAAAGCAGAATGAGTATCCCGATGACTTTGAGGAAAGAAGGCGTTATAGAGATTGATATTCTCTCTATGATCGATATCTATATGGTTACTGCTTTAGATAGCGATCTTCTAGGAGTTTAATTTAAATTCAACACCCAAAAAGTCACATAGCTCTTCCTTAAAATCCGGTTCTCCAAATGTTCCATTCAACAACCTGTGTTCTAAAACATTGAGAGTAACCTCTTCAGGTTCCCACTGATCTTCTAAACCGTGGCATGAACAGTGGGAACCATTAACCTCGAACAATTTCCCTTCCTCTTCAAATAGAACCCAAGCGTGCCCTTCACAAATGTCACCATCATAAGAGGCAAACAGAATGTTTACATCAGTTTCTTTTTCTTCAAAGTCTGACAAAACGTCAACCTTTTCTTTTCCTTCCCATTCGTTCAGGAGTACTGATTTTTGATTAATGATTTCTTCAAATTTTTTCATTGTTACTCCCCCCATTTTCACTTTGAAAACTATCTTTTAATTAGATATCGTAATTGAACTCCAATCAAACGTTTCGAGAATTTTAAGCAGCCGCTCTACTTTCGGTGCCCTCCAAGCTGTCATTGCGTAAGTATGAGCTTCTGAAGTGTAGTGATGCCTATTTAATTTGATATGAGCCTTCGCTTCTGCTTTGGTCAAAAACATTGTATCCGGCCGTACAATATGAACCTTTCTTTCTGGAATTAATTCTGCTTCTTCATCAATGTATTTTTGAATCCACTCAATAGGATCATCAAAGTCATCCTTTTTCAACTCTGTTAAAGCTTCCTTAGAGAGCTCACTATCTTCTTTTAAATCTTCTAAATAATCATCTAAAACATATGCTTCTGCAATATATGGCAGGTATACAGAATACCGTTCTGCGTTTTCTTCTCGAACTTCGACCCATTCATAATCGCCAACTGTCCAGAAACGCGGTGCAGCTTGACAGTCGCTGTCTTGATTTTTCAACTCTTGCTGAAGTTCTTTTAAAAACTGAATATCTTGATTCATTCGCTTCCTCCTATCTGTTTAAAATCACGATTTCATTTAGACTAAACCTTTTTCTTGCTGTCATGCGTTCACTTTTGGGTAAAATACTAATCTGTTAATATTAGTAACTCATCAACTTTATAATTGTATTCACCGTATTCACCCGAGCTCCATTTAACTCCCACAGAACCTCGATTTGTCGTCCACAATATAATTCCCATCTCCCCATCTTCATGCCACCTTACTTGCTTCCCTTTCTGATAACCAAGCATGTTTCCACCCCTTTCTTGAGAAAGCATTTTAATTTAACTTTAATGTGTATTGCCTTGAGAAAATCCCCTTTAATTGGTAAACTCATACCTAACTTACATACGAGTGGGTGATTCCTTGAATAAAACAATCGGTATTACTGGATTAATCATCAGCATAGTAGTACAATCATTTTCGGCCGATGATTCGCTATCCCACAAGATTGCTACGGGTTTGTTATTTGTATCAATAATGATTTATAATTTTGAACACGCTAAAGATTATTCTAAAAAGTCACTTGTAATTTTAGGAGTTTCCTTTATTATTTTTATGCTAGGGATTTATAAAATCCTCTCTATTACCAGCGATTACTTTGAAAAGCTTAATGTGAATTTTGGATACATCCTCTTATTTGAAATAGCATTGATTATTGCATTAGTGTCGATTGCAGTAAACGTAATGAAGTACATTGCGAACCGGTTAAGGAAAACACCTGATGGTAAAGAGCTTTGACTCTTTGCCTTTTTTAAGCTAAATACTTCTTCTTATGTGGTCTTCTATGTACAAAATCAAAGGCAATATCAACCTTTGCCTGTTCCTTCTCCTCAGCTACTTGTTCCGTAACAACGATCAGTTGTCCATTTTCCTGGTGTTCAATGCTATGGACTGAATATCCTTTAGCAGCGTAATATTCACCAATAATCTCATCAACATGGTTGCTAAGCAGATTCCTCTTTATCATCCTTACAACCTCCATTTATTTTATTTTTACCCTTTAAATATTTATATGTATTCCATCCGCAGCCGTCAAATACGCTTATGTCCGCTCCAAGATGCCATCTAAACCAAACTAAGTTAAACCAGGCTGTATCAATTATGTGCTTTAAATAACCTATGTGCCTTCCTCCTTACAATGAAATAGTCCTTTTATTTTGTTTTCATGCCCAACTGCCCATTTCGACTTCAACAATTCCTTTAAATACGTCCTTTGCCTTAACAGATTTATTGGTTTTTGAACGTCCATCATAAGTGGTAAAACTAAAAGATTCTCCTTTATTATTGTGAACAAAACCTAGTTCTGGTTCTGACCAATTCCCATTTGGAAACCGCTGTCTAACTCTGACAGGTGTTGAACGTTTTACGATGTCTGGATCAAAAACCAATGTCTTAACTTCTTTTAACATTGCATGCCCTCCTATAAACAAATCTTTTTAAGCTGATCATCTAGCTTTCTGAACAATAGCTGAACTTTATCAAACTTTTCATCTTCAAAAACAATAGCATCTTCTTTAAGAACTGCGGCTTTTGAAAAAGCTGTGTTTGAATCATGTTGTACGCTGTGGGCGATCCCACCTTTATTTAATACATCATAATACATGCCTATCTTATCTCTGTACCAGTAGCTTGCATCTGAACATTTCATTATCCTTAATTTCATTAACTGCTCACCTCTCACTTCCGTTAAAACAGTCTTTTTATCATTCTTTATCACTTAAATATTCTAAATACCTAAGATGTTCAAAGAGTTCTTCATCTCTATATGCTTGAATTGCATCTTCAAGTTTAAACGAGTGTTTTATTTTTCTGCTCGTGGCTTCTGTAAATAACCTAGTGATTTTACCTTCATCTAGATAACTATGATAGCCACCACCATTACAAAGAAATCGAAGTATATTCTTTAAATACCGATCAGATATCTGATCAACTGTGTAGGTATTATAATTTTTATCTATCCAGTCGTATTCATTTCTCATATTTTTGGTTATCCCAGTCCTCCTTGATTAAAACTTCAATTTTACCTATCTCCTAAAATGGTTTTACACCACTCGTTTATATCTGTTGAAATCTGATCAATTTCAAACAACTTATCCTTTAGCATTTCTTCACCGTCTGCTCCATTAAAGCTTGCCAATCGTTCAAGTTGCTTTGAATAGTGCTTAATCTTTTCAATGCTTAATTCTAAATCCAAGGAACCGTTTTTAAGTTCAACCTCACCCATGTACTCCATTGTTGAACGAGTCCCGCATATTCCACAAAACGCTCTCTGTCTCTTATAAAATTTATCAATAATAGTGGTATGGCCGCAGCCAGTTCTGCAAATGTGCTTGTAATGTGTCAAAAAATCTCTTACTTTCTATTCCAATGAAATTTTACTTTTATTGAAACTTGTGCTTATTTTTCAATAGCTCCTCTTTGATTTCCGCGTAGTCTTTCCCCAATTTCACCAAAACTGAGATAGTTTTTTCAGCTTGAACCACTTTTTTAAGATCCTCAGTTGTCATTGCATCTCTAAGTGAATCTTTATCATCTAAATCATATACATTCATTAGTTCTTTTTTGTTTTTATCAAAACAAACTTTATAAACAAGTTGAGTGAAGTTTGTATACGCATGAGCATCCTTCATGTTTCCTTCATAAAATTCCTTAATTGCATCGGTAAGCTGTTTTCGTTCTGTCCTCGCAATTTCTCTTTTTGCTGCCCAAATAGCAATTTGCTTTGGAGTGGCTTCCTCTACATTTAACAAATAGTGTCTAACTGATTTTCCAACTTTGGATTCAGTAAGTAACATTCCTAATCTAAGTAATCCTCTTCGATTAACAATTTGCAAACTTCTGACTTTCGAGCTTATAATTTTGCGAGGTTCATCATGAACCTGACAAAATTCTTTCAAACTCTTACCTTTTAAAACTCTAATTTCAGCATAATCATTAAATTCATCTCTATTTCTTTTAATGACGGTCTTGATCGTATCAACAGGAACCATATAATACTCCGCGGCTATCTCAACTGTAATTTCTGTAGAGTTCCCAAGTAGAGGTACGACCTTTATTCGATCCAAAATCTCGTCCCGGTACATGTGATCCTCTCGGATAGTTCTGTGCTCGAATACGCCCATTTCGTTATTTTCGTTAATAGTTGCTTCAATTTGTTCATTTTTGTTTTCTTTTTTCATCTAATTCACTCTCCACTTATTTTTAATTTAGTTTAAAATGCATCTTTTATTTGGTTCGTTAATATTATGAGACAGCTCAATAATCATTTTTCATCCTTCACTTTTTCAGAAGTGAAATGCACTACAAAAATTCACATAAAAAGGCTTGCGGCACTTCTCACAATCCATTTCGAACTCACCTGACATATCGCATACATCAAGATAAGGGTCATAGTCCATTAAATACTTGCAATGAGGGCATTTGATTGCGTCTATAACTGAAACTGATTCATCTTTCTTCATTTTGTTTCCTCCTTCTTCCGCCGCATCGAATTGACAAGCATTTGAATTTCTCTTGTGATCCGCTCGGCATCTTTCGCACCTTGATCTATCACATCGAGCCTGTTTCGCTTTTTGGAAGTAGTAACCGCGTCATGTATGACGTTATTTACTTGTTCACTCAACTCATCCATCAGATTGAAAAGTTGAATTGATTTATCTTTGTATGCCGTCACTCCGCTCCCTCCTTCACTATATAACCTTTTAAAATCGCCTGATTCAGATCATCAGCATACATACTATTCAGTGATTTAAACAATCCAGTCCACGGTTCGACGTCACCATTATTAATGACAAATTGTTTCCCTACAAATTGAAGACGCGCAAATTCTTTTTTATCCCCATTTGTTAAATCGTTCACTCTCTGAGGATCATTATCAGCCATTCTTAAATAAAACTTCATGCCTTCTTTGATCGCCCGCGCCTGTTCCCGCGTGACCTCAACCTTATCGCTTGTTTTGATTTTTGTCTTTCTCATTCCGCGCCCTCCTTCTTTTCATTGACCCGATTAATGAAAATGTGTTCGGAATCTTTATGTGATTCATCATAATGACGGAGGATGAATCTCACACATTCTGCATTGTCTCCCGACTGAAAAATGGTTTCATTAGTTCTTTCATCATAAACACGATATTTTCCACTCATTCGGCGCCCTCCCCAGTCCAAAGCAATGTCTCATTCGTTATTTTTTCCACTTTATAATTTATGATATAGTTATTTTTTGCGTATTCCTCTGCATATTTCAATGCAGTTTTATCATCATTAGCGCCGAAACTGAAATGCGTCCAACCGAACTTAACTTCGTACCAAAGCTTATATTCAATACGCTGTACTTCAGCATTCATAAGCACCCTCCTTAGTGACCCGATTACTCCTTCTATCTGCAAACATGTTTGTTTGATATTCCTGCAACTGATTTTCAATAGTTTCCACAGAAGCTAAAGGGAAAGCAGTTTTTTCCCACAATATAAAATTACACTGCTTATCATTGGCATCGGGAAAGTACTTCCTTACTAAATCTATCCACGTCATTCCACATCACCTACAATCTTCAGATTTTTATAATGAGCTACATGTCCGCAGGGATTTTTCCAAATATGAACTTGTCCGAAGAATCCGTCCTCAGCGTGCTGCGTGAGCTGAGGATTTCCCATTTCCCCGCCACAAGTAGGGCATTTCCAAAGTGCATTAACTTCCCTGAACCCGATCAGGAAACCATTGGTATCGCGGGCTGGAATCGTTAATTTCCTTGTCTTCATTCTGAAGCCCCCTTCGGTGTAAACACTTTGATCACTTTCAAAATATAAGCTGTTTCCCCGTTATCTAATCCATCCATAGCGCACTCAAAATCTTTCCCCGCGCTTTTCATTGTGCCGTGGAATTGTACATCTTCGCTTTGCGTGTCATATACCATATAAGTATCATTCATTCCGCTTTTTTCTTTCTGTTCCTCGGTCTTTAATTTTAGTTCTTTGTTCTCTTTTGTAAGCCGCTGAATCTCTTCCTGAGCCAGTTGGAGTTCTTTTGAATTTGCTTCCTGTATGGCCTTGGCTTCACCTTCATGATCCCAAGTTTCATATGCAATTAACTGCCCTTCATTGATGTTTAAATCAGGTCTATTTCTTTTTATGTATTTAGCGAAACCTCCACACAAAACCGTCTCATCACTATGACAAGCCCAATTATGTCCACTCTTTTCCTTCATCTCTACAATTTGCTGGGGTGTGGGCAAACATCCGTAATTTTGAGCCATTTCAGCTTCTTCACTGTGCGAGAAGGGACAACTTATACATCCTCCACTTCCACAATAAGAACGTTCAATCATATTTATTTCTTTCAACATATATCCTCCTTATCTGAATCTCTATAAAACTTACATTTTATGTACTTATATTTAATTTTTATCTAACTTCATTTTAATAAAGAATTTTGTATACCCTATGTATTCCCTTTTGTATTTGCTTCCCTTCTTATCGGAGCCGGCATCAACAAATTCAAAGTATTTTTCTTTTATCGGATGTGCGCACACATAACCAATTTTCTCTTTTTCTATAATTCTTCTAACTAAACTTACTTTATTAAAATCAGTTAATGAAATTGTATTGTTCATACAGCTTTTTGTTCTAATCATTGGCCTCTCCTTCTTGGTCAATTTGTATCTCTGCTATGTACATACCTTCATACGCATAATCGATTATTGAATGAAATAGCCCTACAACTCTTCTCATTTCTTTTTTGTCTTTGTGAATGAGAAGTGTATCATATGCGTCTTTTAATTTACTCAACTTTTCATCAAGGAGCATTGCTTTTCTAACTCACCACCATATACTTATTTTTTATATTTAACTATAATTTACGCTACAAAATAATCTTTGTCAATCAAATTCGATCATATTTTTTCCAGATGACCGAATTTGATTTTTCATTCTGCAAATTTAAATATTATTTCATTGATATGATCCCTTATTTTCACCAGATTTTCTGGTGTTACGGACACTGTTACGTCTACATGTTTGCCATTAAAGTTTAAAAGGAATTGATATTGCTCTGATGTCAAAATCTTTTTAGTTAGTTTGAGATTAACGGTGTTGTAATCCTGAAGATCAACAAACAATTTCACGTGTTCACCTACAAGCTCCAACTACACTGCTGTAATGCACATGCTGTAATTCCATGGAGTCTTCCTATTTTTTTTATTTAAAGTACTTCTTCAGTATTAGATACCTCATAATCAATGTCATTCAATTTAAATTTCTCAACTGTCCCGTCTGCCTGCAGAAAGCATACTTCCCTGGCGACCATGAGTTTTTCACACAGTCTTTCAGCAAGGCTTTGAGAAACCTCTTCGTTTTTTGCTTTGTTTTTAAGTGCAATTTCTAGATGTAGTGATACATTGTTCAAATAACCTGCCATCCTCATTCTCCTATACTATGTTTTTTCTCTCCGACAACCTTACAAGGGAACAAGCGTTCTGTTTTGTTTGATAACATTATACAATTAATATGAGTGTAACGCTAGTGGTTATTTGAAGTCATCGTATGGTATGATATGTATTATGTCTTTCCATAACAGAACTAGCAGGAGGATGTCCGATAATGATTAAAGTTGGGATCGGGCAATGCTTGATACCTGAACTTTGTAGAAAGAAAGACATTACAATTAATGAACTTGCTGAAATAACAGGAATCAAAAAGCAGCAATTGAGCGATTATAACCGGATGAAAAAAGTCGAGATGACTATCAGAACAGCTAAAAGAATCGCTGAAGCATTAGATTGTAATGTGGAAGATCTCTATGAATTCAAGGTTGAACGGCATTGAGTTTCGACTAAGACAAATGTCTTGGTCTCCTCCTGAGTAAACCATACGGTTTACACAACTATTTTACTACATGCTGCCATTGGTGGAAAGAACTTATTTTGGCATATTGTGTCTAGTTTTGTCGAATGTCGAAATTTTTCATATGAATATTAATATTATGCATATTTTTTATTTTTGAACATAACAAAACACCCAGCTTTAAGCTGGGCAGGGAAAATAAAATTTAAATTAATTCTTCTTCTTTTAAACCTAACTCTTCTGCATAAAGCTTTTTTATCACTTCTTCATTAACGTAATCTTTCATGCTGTAAACAGCCCTAGATCTATTACTAACAACTAAATTAAAATCATCGATGATCTGGTATCTAACGGCATTATCGACAACGCCTCTTTCTTTATAAAGCTGATACGCTCGATAAAGATGACCCGACCTTACAATTGTATTAGGCGTAAGAAAGTTTATTTTAAAGAATTCTGAGATATCCGTAATTAAATTCGTGATTATATGTCTACCGGCTTGCCCTTCATTTTTTCCCCGAGTTATTTTAGTTTTTATTACATAGTCATTGTCCACCAGGGAGACTTCTTTTGCCCAGCCTTCGCCTCTACCATTTTTCAATTGATACTTGGTTTCCTTTGAAGCGTTTAATGCAATTATGAGACAATCGCTGCTAACTTTTAATTTGCGATCGCCATTCTTTATGTCATGCAATGTTAGAACGTTACCATTTAACATCGCTTCTTCAATTTGTTGCCGTGAAAGACTAAGAAGTTCCGAGTGCGCCATGCCCGAGATGCCATCAAACAAACATCTTAGAACTGCTTTCGATTGATAATTGACCAGTTTTTCTTGCATCTCTTCCAGTTCACTATAGGAGATGTATAATTTTTTACCACCTAAGCACCCATATAGCTCTTCATTCGATATAGTTCTCGCTAAATTTACAGTACCCTTGCTCAAATTATAAGATGCTGCCCAATCGATATACATTGACAATAATGATAATGTTCTTTTTACACTCCCAATTGTTGTTTGATCGAATGATCGTATTAGCTCTAAAATCTGTACTGAAGTGAAATCATAAATATCTTTTTTATAAAGATTTTCCGTTATTTCTGATTTTGAGAACAGGGGTCTCAACTGATGAGCTACTGCCTCTGTAACAGAATCTAAATACTTTTCCTTAATATCACTATTGAACATTGCATCAAACATCTCCTAAGCTAATTAAATTGCTGCTCTATCTCTATTTCTCTGAAGAAGTCACAAATTTTTTGAGGAGCTCTCGGATTACCGTTATTATCAATGACCCCAAGCTCCTTCCAAAGAGGATTGTCTTTTCTGAAATCAATTGGTTTTAGTATCTCTTCGACCTTATTTTCTACATCATCAATCAATACATCTGATTCCTGTAATCGTTTCGCTAATTGAACATAGCCGTTAAAAAACAAATTGGCGTTAACAAGAGATCGCTTCCGTTCGTCTGCAATACTGCCTAAAAATTCATCAATATAAATATTGGCCATAGCATCAAAAAAGGCACTTAAGTATCTCCCGGTTTTCAAGATGTCTGCTTGATTGCTAAAATCCTTTTTAGAATAGTTGCGTTCAACAGCTTTCTTGAAATCCGAAAAAGTAATTAACAGGTTTTGCCCGCGGTTGATCCAATCACTGTTAGTCTTAATGTAATCGCCAATGAGACTGTTATCTTGAATAAACTTAACGATCTTATTCGAGAAATAATGCTGGCTCATCTCAGCAACCTTAGATTTTTTCACAGGGTTTATAGTGTTCTGTTGTCCAAAATGCTCTCTAGCCTGTTTTTGAGTGTAATTGTATATGTCTACTTTGAACACACGCTTTAGCAAATGCTTTAATTCAGGATGTTGTCTAATTGCAGTGGTTATCCCGATAAGTCTATGATACCCGTCCAGCACGTCCAAAATTGTACCTTCAGTTACAGTTAAAGACATATTTTCTTCGTCATATATTAACTCAATTCCTTCATCCGCGCTGCCTACACGTGCATTAAAAGTGAACATTGAACTTATTAATTTTCCCTCTTTAAACAACTCTTTAATTTCATCTACTGATTTTTTATTTAATTCAGGAACGGGTATTTCAATATCAGTTCCTTCAAGTTTCTTGGTTTTATTTGTTCTTTGAGCATTCGGATTATAATGAAGTAGCTTATTTTCAAATAGACGATAAAGCTCTTCAGCAGTAATCTGGAATGTTAAATTGCTATCTGAGTATTTAACAGCGTTTTTAAAGGTGTAAGGAAGTTTAATTTCGTCTTCCACTTCACCTTCCCAAAGCGTTTCAATATCCTGCATATCGGCTTCAGTAAAATAATTGGCAGGGTTAAACCTTTCTGATTCAAGAATCTTGAATAGGCATTTAGCTAAAAAATACATGTATTCTTTAGAAAGGTCTAACTCTGGATTTTCTAATTCGTTAATTATTTTTTGTGTTGTACCAGGAGGTATTTTGAACTCCGCCATACCTATTTGGACATCATTTATAAAAGAGCGTATATGTTTTTTTTCAGAAAACACGTCTCTCATTTCGGTGAGCAATTTCTCATTTGCAGATTGGTCAAATATTACCGTCATTATATCACCTCATATTATGTTGCTAAAATAAAGTTACCAAAGGGAAACTTTATTATCAAGAGAAAAATAAATAATAATTATTATAATCATTTCTCTTTTGATTCCGATTGGAATTTAATGAATTTATTCAGTATTGACGGCTCCACTGTTTCAAAAAAAGAAATAAAATCTTCTTTTTTAGCTTCATAAAGAATGTCAATTTCAATGTCCTCATCCATAATAACGCCTGCAGCCTTGGATATATCTTTTCTTTTACTCATATAACGTTCAGTGGTTGCTACACTGCTATGATTACCTTGCTCCCTCGCAGCTAATATGTCGTGACCAGTGTGTTCGTAAACATAGTCAATACCCACGCCCTTAAAAGAGTGAAATTTCAAGTCCCTCTCAGGCGGTATACCCAACCTTTCTTTAGACCGTTTTAGAGAATGTCTTAGAGATTGCTCAGATAGACCTTTAAAAACATAATCCGTGTCGACTGCGTTTTCATCTCTTAGTTCTAAAAGCTCTTCATAAAAAGATTTATTGATCCCAGTAGACACCACTTTAGAGCCCTTGTCTAAAACTGAAACCACATAATGACCGGTCGTCGGATCAAGTTCAAAATCAATCCATCTTAAAACTAATAATGCGCTAAGACGAAAAGAAGTTCTTGCTGCTGCCTTCACACACAGTTTTTTGTGTAATGGTTTTTGACGTTCGTTAATATACATATCTTCGGCTATAAGATCAGCTTCTTCTTTGTTTGTTCTTCCCCAATTCTTCTCAACTGTTTTCAACTTTCCAACAGAGTCAAATACGCTTAAATCAATAAATTCTTTGTAATCGTGGTTAAGGTATTTATATAGCATTCTTAAGGATGCTAATTTTCTTTTAATACTCTTATTTACAAGTCCTTTACTTTGAAGATGTTTTATATACCCCGCAAGGTCGCTTTTAGTGATTTCTAAATCTTTTTCAGACAAATATTCGATTTCTTTTTCTTTTATGATTCTGAAAAATTGCTTTATATCACATGCATAATTTTTTCGTGTATTAGAAACAGCAGTTAAATCCTGAGTTTGGTACTTTGAGTTACCTGAGCTGCTGGCTATGTCTTTGGTGTAGAGAAAGCTCATAATATCCTCAAACACCTTGTATTCCTTAATAGGTTTAATTTCTGCACTCATCGTCCTGTTCCTCCTTCCGTTTAAATTCGTTATCATCAATAAGATCATCAATGGAAACATCCAGTACCAAAGCGATCAGCTTAACGGAAGTTACATCTCCCTCATGCGGTTCATTAATGATTTTCTTGAGTTTATCAATATTAATCATTGTTTCTTTTGCAATCTGTTCCATTGTGATGTTGCGTTCTTCCATCAGCTTTTTAATTCGCTTTGACATAGGATCCTCCTTATAAGTTATGTATAATAAGGATATGCCCGCCTCTAGAGCTCCGGGTTATAAATAAATTGCTCAAATTCAATTGAGATATGTGTTTTTAAATTCTCCATAAAAGCTATAAGCGTAGCATAATGAGGATTAGATTCTGCAGTTCTAGACAGTGCATCTCCACCTCTGAGCACGTGCTCTATGTCCTGAAGCAATGCTTTCACTTCCGTTTTTGCTTTAAATAGGTCGCTTTGAGTCTTTGCGTTAAGTATGATTTTTCTGATGTCCAATATACTATTTAGATATGTCTCAACAGCCATATTAGTAAAGTTTTCGTCAATGCTCTTAGTACTGCTAATTTTCTTCTTAGTAGCCTTTAAATCCACTACTTGCATGGGTACTAACCCTCCTTACACACGCTCAATAATTTCATATAACCCTTAGTCATTTCCTTCCTAACGATTTCTCCTCTCTTTATTTTTTCTTTTTCTAATTCCTTTTCGTTTGCAAAGAAATCGTTATGTGCAATATTTTCAAACTTATTCTGATATAAGGTTTTATGTAATGTCATGCTGCTTTGCAAATACTTTATAGCCGACATAATTTCTCCTCCCGAACCAATACTTATTTTTTCTTTTTATTTCTAAGTTCATTTTAATGCATTAATCCTAATAAGTAAAGATATTTTAACGACAAATAGCACATTCTTTTTAATCTTTTTTCGAATGTGCTTTGAAAAGTTATTTTGTTTTTCATTATTTGGTTTCAGTATGTATAGGGAGTTCCACTAGAGTTTTCAAAAATTAAATAATCTCGTGAGTGTCTTTAAAGTACAAAAGACGCTTAGCTCGAGAGAGCCAAACGTCTTCCATTTCTAAGTTATTAAATTAAGTAAATGATACTAAATATCCCCTTATGTGTCAATGGCTAAGCTCCCCGAACAACGCCTGCCACTTCGTAATCACCTGAAGCCTGTTCATTTGAGGCTAATTTGACTGATGCATACGAAAACATTAGAACTGCCGCGATTGTAATCCCCATAAATAATTTTTTCATAATATCACCTCCTTTCAGTTATTTGTTTACATAGAAATAATTTTTAGTAGTCTTGGATTCTCACCCAAACTCTCCAATTTAATAAGAGGCATTTTAATAAAAAGCTTGTCTTGCGAAAGTTTAAAATATTCAACCGATTTATAAAATGCTTCTTTATCATTCGTTATAAGACCCTCTAAGTAATAATGAAATCCAAGGTCATTTTCGTTTTGCTTTTTTCTTTCCAGACTCTTTAACAAAGTTAAAGCTCTCTCCAATTTTTTTTGGTTTATAAGTTCAAAAATCACTTCTTGGACATCAGTCACTGCATTTGAATCGTAGTTGATCCATGGATTTTCTTTATTCCAAAAGTTATTTAAAAAGCTCAAATTTCTCTTGAAGAATTCTTCAAAAACACTGTTCCCTTTTGCAATTTCATAGCCAGATAAATAATTCTGCTTGCTTAAGGCATAGTCTGAAAAAATAAAGGACGTACCTATTGTTAGATAACTAAAAACCAAAAAACGTTTGGTATCAGTTGATTTAATCGCTTTTTTTGCATACTCTCTAGACAATTCAAGTTCATTTTCATTTAAATAAATATTAGATAAAAGAACGTAAATTCTAGTCTCAAACGACTTTTTCAAATAATTATTTTCTTTAATATCATTAAGGTCTATTTGCTTCAGTAAAGACTTCATCGGAGAGAAGTTCCCTTTACTTAAATAGTCGTACATGGGAATCATTTTTGAAAAAATATTCATTTCATCAGTTTTAATTCTGTACTTTCCAATATTTTTTGATGCTTCTAGAACATCTATTTCTCCTTTTGATAGCTTCCTATGTATCTCGTAAATTTTTCCGTACTCTTTACTTTTCAAATTAGAGGCGATGCTCATTTTTTCTACCAGCTTATCAGTTAGAGTATTAAAACTGTTAGCGTCTGCATATTCCAGTGCGCTTCTTGCAGCCTTAGTATTTGGGTCAAGCAACAGACAGTAATTTTCCATGAGTTCATATTCTCGGTCAGGGTAGTGGTTCTTCACAATGTTAACTATCGAGTTAAATTCACTAAAAGTCTTACCATCATGGTTTAGGAAATCGTAAAGAGGGTTTGGGTTTTTAAGACCGGCTACCGCAGCCCATTTGCTCATGAGTGATTTATCATTTTCTAAATCTTTCCGCATAGCTATTCTTATAAGCTCCATTCATTTCCCCTCTTTTCATATGTTCCTTTATTTATAGTCTTATAATACAGAATAAATACAATTTAGTCAATCATTTATACTTATTTTTTATTTTTATCTGTTTAAAATTCGTATTTTATAAAGACACAATGAGAATTAACATGAGAATTAACCCTCATTGTGCATAATTGGCCATATGCTTTTTTCAACTTTAATTTTCAGCTCAGCTTTAGATTCTTCATCTAACTTTTCATAAATCTCCTTCATTAGCTTTCTTTGATAATCAATATATTCTAGCAACTCAGCTTTAGTTTTCTTACTCATATTTGAGTCTGTTATTAACCACTCTCTTTCATAACCTATAAACTCGAGTAAAACGGACTTTAATGTTTCATACTCTTTTTCAAGTTTCTGATATCGTTCCCTTCTTAATTGCTCAGTACCGTTTACTGTAACCATTCTGATCTCTCCTTAAATTGGCGCGTGTGATTCAAAATTCAAACCTGCAATACTTTAATGCTTCTGGTACATATAAATCAAAAATGGGTTGTGTAATTGATAAGTCATCATTTCGTCTCCATAAGAATCGAAATTCTTTTTGTTCCGAATGTTTACTATCTTTAATTAATCCTGGATATAGACTAAAGTCTTGATCTTTTTGACTAAATTTGACCGCTCTAGAATCAACATATTGACATTTGTCCCAAGCACTTAAACTATTCCCCCGCTTCTCCATTTTTCTGTTTAACCAATATGAGAAGCCATAAAAATCCTCTATTATAAGGACTGCCCCGCCAAACTCTTTTCTAATTTTTTCACTGTAATCAAAAGTTAAACAATAGACATATTGATTAACATCAAAATGCCGGGATACAAATTCAAAATCGTTAATAAAGATATTTGACCCTGGCGAGGCAAGTGCAAGTGGTCTCAATTCTTTCTCGAGTCGTTTATTCTTTAAACTACCCAATGTGTAATCCTCTAATAAGATGTTCTTTGATGCATGACCTTCTAAGTCATCTCCAATGGCATTGCCATAAACCTCTTCTGGATAGTTATTAAGATGATTTATAAAAAACTTACTATCTCGTTTCAATTTCTCTAACCATTGAGGTTCCATAAATTTATATGCCTTCCGCGGTGGGTACTTAATTGAATCCAAAGAATCTATTGATCTCACCTCTTAGTTAATTTTAAAAAAGCATAATGCAATAATAATCTTTATAGTGGAGACTGCATTTGCAAATTTAAAGTCTCTTCCATTCAACATACTCAAATCGCTGCTGATAAAGGTCTTCCAGGATTGTTGCCCATTCAATCCATCCGTCCGCAACGATACTTTTCTTCTCCCCATCCTCAATCCATTCGATCCAGTACAACAAAACGCCCCCTACCTAGTAATAACTTCAATTTGTCTTATAGCAGAAGCGGCTTTAAACTCTGTATGCAGCTCGTTTGCGATCACTAAAGCTTCTGACATTGTAGTGAACTTAGAAGCGCCATGAAGCCCCTTAGATGTCTTATAACCACTTTCATCTAATTTAAATGACTTGAAGTAATCATTATTTTCAAATTGAATAACAAAAAAGGTATCGATAACCGGCATAGCTAACTCCTCTTCAGCAGACCAGCAATTTTTATGGTCAGTGGCAGCAATCCAATTAATATGTAAAACACCATGATATTTATTTTATTCTTAAAGAACAGTTCAATCATATTCTGCTCCATACCTGGTGAAAATGAATCAATCAGTTCTTGCTTAAATTCTTCATCATAGACTTGATCAACGAATAAGGCCTTAAATCCTGTCAGAAAGCCGACACCAAGCCAGAGTATTAAAAAATACGCTATTCCAATCAAATTAAAACCCTCCTTATATACATCGTCTGTTATTATAGTAGTGTTAAATACTTTGTGTAGGTGAAATTTAATGGAAGAGAAAGATTTTGAGACTAATGGCTACGATGTAACAGTTGTGTATGATTATAAGGAGTATCCCGATGTTAAATATGGCCGCTGTGACAACTGTGATTATGCTTTGTTCAAGAGTTCAGTGAAAAGTGGTGTGTTTTTACGTGAGTGTCGTAGGTGTGGTATGAAGAAGAGCATTTAGTTTAATGCTCTTTTTTATTTCACTGGATCCATGTAGCTTACATATACTTTAATTCCGTCTTCAGTTTTATATTCCGCAATTTTGTCTGGATCCTATTCAATCTTTTCAATAAGCCGCTTTGCACTTTTATTGCCCTTTTCACTATTTGATGCAACAATCCAAGACCAATAATTCCATTCAGAGATGCAGGACTTAATCTTTTCTGGTATCTTATGACCTCTTGTATAAACCTTGATCATTTATTCGTCTCCCCCTATAAAATAATGCTTGTTCTTGATCCCTTTGCCTCTGCAAAAAAAGTCTGCAACGTGATAAGGTTAACCAAATTACCTTAGGAGTGTTTGCATGCTAAAAGCTACAAAAATTCTCATTTCATTTATGGCGTTGTTACTAGCCGTGTATTCTCTGTTTAATCAAAGTGGATTCCTGTTGATTTCTCTTCAGGTATTAGTTGCAGTTCTTTTTATCATAGTCGGGCTGGAATTACTTTCAAAGAAACAAAAGAGCTATGGATATATCTTCTTTGGAACATCCGCCTTTATACTTGCCGTGAATATTATTAAATTCATGATTTAAACCTCAGATGATAGTGCCTTTATGTATCTCAATCTCTTGTTGAATACATAGTCTTCAAGCCCATTTCAATTTATAATTTTTCTTATCTCATTATTTAATCCAATTCGCAGGTGGAACACTTAATACTTGATATTGTTCATCTAAGTAAGCATGTTTCCTTTCCCAAGTACTTTTCTTCCATGCTTCTTGATTTGTGAATGACGAATCTATTGGCTTTGGAAATTCTCCGTCCACCCACCCATCTTCAATATGATTCAGCTTGGCTTCGTTGCCTTTATCATCGTATTTGTACCATACAGTTATCATTTTGGCTGCCATATGTCCTCCCTCTCCCTTTAAAATCGTAGTTTTATTAGCGTTCACTTTGAAAATTATCCATTTCTAATTTCAGAATAAATTTATGTCCGGATTCGGAAAATTGAAATTTTATCTTAGTCCCTACCTTTAATTTTTCTACAAGTCCAAAATTCAGCAAAATAGGTGTTAATTTATAATGAATAAAAGAAGTAACTTTTCCTGTTTTAGAATTGTGTTCATAGCCAATTGAAAATATTTTTGCTGATTTAAGGAATAAATCCAGGGCTGAGATTTCGCCTACAGCTATGTTTATATCATCAGGAAGAGAAATTAATTCATTTTGTAAATATCCCTGCAGCTCTTCATAAGAATAGCCATTAAACTCTAAATCCTTTTTTATTTTCTCTTCTAATTGCACCACTTTTTCCTTGAGGCTCATGTTTTCTTTTAGTAATGTATGATTTTTTTCTTTTATTTCAATCAACCTTCCAACATCCCTACCAGAAACCCATCCGACTAAGTTTTCGTCTTTTTCAAATTCTTTAAGTGATTCATATATTGCCAGTTTAATATCTTTTATATCACTATAAAATTTAGATATTTTACTTAATACAGTATCTTTAAAATCTCGGTATTCTTTATGATGCTCTCTTTCTAAAACATCTTGTCCTTTTTCTTTTACTTTTTCATCAAGAGCGATATCATTAATTACGATTGAAAATCTGGGCTTCCCGGAAATTTCTGCATAATCATACTCCCAATGTGTATAGCTTTTACCTGATTCCTGATCAATTGTTCCGTATCTTCCTCCTAGAATTAACATATAAGCATCTGATTCATCAATCCATTTTTTTATTGTCTCTTTTTGAGATTTATCACCAGATTTGAACAGCTCCATGCCAGCAGGGATATGACCTGCATTAAGAACAGCCTCAACAGCTGCTTGTCTTTCTTCAATTAAATCTGTATATGTAGAGGATATAAATACTTGCAATCTTTTCTTCATATAGTATCTGACCTTTCCCTTAAAGACTGGTTTTTTGTAACTAAATCAATCCTTGAGAACAGCTCGTTCAGTACTCTGTCAGGATCAATACCATTACTATCTAGATTTTCACTTAGCTGTCCCAATAATAGGGCAATCTCATCTCGGTTAAACTTAAATTCTTCCTTGTCTAAGTCTAGTAACAGTTCTAATGACTTCATAACTTTAACAATTTGGACTGGTGAAAGATTTAGTTCGACTTCCTGTTCCCTGTCGATTGCAACTGGAACAGATAATAAAGAAGAAGGGACTTTTAAGCTTCTGCTTCCGAAAAGAATTCTAACCATTTGGCCTTTCAATTCGTAATACTTGTCTTCTAGTCTTCCTTGAGAACCTTTTTTTCTTATCAAGGAGGCTTTTTCTGACGACCCATTATAGTAATTATCATGCAGCAGAACTGCAGTACCGGCAGTCAAGCTTTGTTTTTCTTCTTCAGAAAGTTCGCTTATTTTAACCCATTCTTTATCACTAGCCAATTAAAACCCACCTTAATTATATTTTTCAATGATTCTTGAAGCAGCGTCATTAAAAGCTGTTTCTGGACACTCAGAATTAAAAATATTTAATAACTTTTCTTCTGTGAATTCCCTTTTCATATCCGCAATCATTTGGTTTTCACAGTCATAAGAATTAAAACTTAAATAGGCTAAATCACTGAGCGAAGATGATTCTCCTTCTGGGATTTGTAATTCGATTTGCTGGGGATCATACATATAAAAACTTCCGATGTACTTAAAGCTTTGGGATTCATCCATCCTTTGAATTGTCGAGTCGTCTAAATTCAATTCTGAAATGAATCTATACATTATGCACTCTCCTTTTTTAATCAAGATGAAAGAATGGTTTCATTCCCAATTTAAGTACTTCTAACATAGGAGTCTGGCATAATCCTTATGCCTTTTTAATTGCATCTTGGTGATCAGCAGGATATTCAATATACTGCCCATCTGACCACATTACCCCAAATTTTTCTTCCTTGATGGATTTAATTACGCCAATTGTTTCTTCTTCGTCATCTCGCCAAATAACTTTGTCACCTATCTTAAAATATGTATCCGTGTCGTTGTCATACCATTCGGAATTATTCTCATCCTCATTCCCAAAAACATTTTTAATTGTTGTGTTCCACTCTTCAAAAAAATTATCGTTTTTCATTTTGTTTACCTCTTCCCTTTGAAAGTACGATTTTATGTAGACCTAGAAAATTTGCAAGTATTTACTGTTCTTGTAACTTTAGTATACCATGATCACTTTAAGTGATCAATATCTTTTTAATCTTTTTTGTAGATCAACAGCTCATGCAGCTCAATGTCTAAATATGTACAAACTTTATCCAACAGATCCCTTGGGTACCGCTCCATTTCGTCATGATAAAGTTTCCTAACTGTATTAAAACCATGTTCAATATCATTGGACAGCTTTCGAATACTGATATTCCTTTCGTCTAATATCGGCTTTAGATTTGATTTAATCAATTTAACTACCCCACTTCATTATGTATGATCACTTTAAATTATCATTATATCCATAAAAAAGGTCAAGGATATACCTTGACTATGTATTAAGCTTACCAATCATCATCCGGCTCATCATGTTCGAATCCATAAAAGCCTTTAATCCAGACGTCACCGCAGCCGGTTCCTTTTGTGATACTTAAGTAATGATTCCTGTTTGCATCACCATTCACCTTATCCTCTGCGCTCAAGTTCAAATGATTTCCCGTGAAATTCTTTTCACTTAGAGTAAAATCATAACCTGCCAGTGTAATTCTTTGGAGTTTAAAATTTAATGTACAACCTTCAGCATTGTAAATGGTGAACCTGTATCCCAACTTAGTTGGCCAATACTCGAGATTGGTGTCATCAGCCATAAAAAAGCCCGTTTCATTCTCAGTCATTTTAAAGCTGACCTTATGTTCATCTTTTGTAATCTTGGCCAAAGTACTTCCGCTACTCAAACACCAAGTTAAAGACACAGCAGCAATGCTCAAACCTAACTTTTTCATTTCCCCACCCCCTTCTTCCAAATTATACTACATTTAAAAAGAGGGTGGTCTATAATAGGATGTCATCACAGAGACTTTTTATTTTACTTCTTCTGCGCCATATTCAATAAAAGATTCGACATCTTCTTCGTACTCAGCAATGGCTTCTTCTTCTGTTAAACCTTCTTGTTGCATTCTTTCTTCAACACTTAATACTCTACAAATCACTTCGTAATCTTCAAACGCTTCAAAGGCTTGCTGCCTAGCAATATTAATAGCCTCGTCATAACTATCAAAATTAAAAGCTTCTTCATCTCTTGTGATATCGTTTATTGAACCGCCCACGCCATAGAAAAGTTTATATTTTGTCATGTTGACCTCTCCCATTCGATAATTTTATTTTCATCTTGTAAATTAAGTATACAACGACTACTTAAAATAGTCAATAATTTATTTTATATTTATTCTTATTTTTCAAACTTAAATTTAATAAGGCCTCCTCCTGGGTAAAATTAAAATATTCACATCTCCAAACCTACCTCATAATTTTCTGTATTTTCCTTCCTGCTTCTTTTCCATGATTTATATCGGTACTTAGCCTAGGAAATGAAACTCCTTCTTTATCTGTGTTCACCGTGATACAGCAAGATATACATGTATCTATGAGTATCTATGTGTGTCTATATATATCAATATCATCATAAATCACACAAAAAATTATATAAAGAACAAAAATATTCATTTTAAAGAACATTTCTTCCATTTTTATGATATAATCATCACTGCTTATAGGCACCCTTACTGCTTATTTGCTATATGGTATAGGAAAGAGGTTCTTTTAATGAACGTAAAACATTCTAACTGTTTCTTTGTTATCAGGCTGTTTGCTGCTCTATGTGTGTTAGTTGGTCATGCTACAAGAGATCTAAACATTTCTGTCTTTGGTTATACTCCAGAGAGTAAAGCAATGTTTCACACCGGTATATCAATCTTCTTTTTTCTAAGCGCATTTTTCCTTTTCACTTCTTATGAGAGATCCAAGCTTAAAGGAAACAATATAACCGATTTTTATTGGAGCCGAATTATCAGGATCGCACCCGCAATATACACCTATGCTATTACCTCCACGGTACTGTTAATTGTTCTAGGAGCTCTTTCATTAACTGTATTCACTACAAAAGATTACTGGATATGGCTTCTGAGCAATCTTGTGCTATACCCTCAATACTTCCCTGACATATTCCATCATATTGGCACAGGTCGCCTTAACGATTCACTTTGGACAATTCCTGTTCAAATTAGCTTTTACTTGGTGTTACCAGCTATTTATTGGTTTTATAAACGTTTCGGATTCAAAAAAATGCTTCTTTGCTCTTTTGCTGTTGCCGCCTTCAGTGTGTTAGTTTCTTTCATAATTTTAAAGTTCGCGCCTGGCAGTGTGTTCGGTAACCTGTACTTACATTCTTTCCTGCCGCAGATGTTTTATTTCACTTTGGGCATCTTCTGGGCTAAGTCATGGAGCAAGTTACCGCAGCATATCGTTTTATTCTTATCTTCAGTGATTTTATTTTTATTCTTTAAAATTGACTTTTTACATCTCAGCTTAATAAACAGCACACTATGGAACTTTTTATGGTTTATCCCTTTGAGCTATGCGATCGTCTGGTTCGGATACAATGGGCCGAAGATATTGTGGCAGCTAAACAGGTTAGACGATATCAGCATGGGAATTTTCATATGGCATATGGTGATTATCAACGTCTTCTTGTACACCGGAATTTATAAGTCACTATCAGATTACCCGCTGATTATAGTTCTAATTGTTGTCACTGCTGCAATCGCATTTCTTTCGTACAGAATAGTGGAAAAACCCGCTCTTAAATTACGTAATATCAAGAAAAACAAACCAGTCAAAACAAGGATTGCGAGCTAACTGCAAGGGCTGTTCTTATGTAGGCAGCCCGAATCCTGTTTAGCATGAAATGGTGTTTTTATTTAAGGTTGGAAGATTAGCGTTTCATCCAATAATTTTAATATTTTCGCTTTCACATGATGGACAGTCTTCATCAAAGTCATCGCCAATCCATCTATACCCGCACTCTTCACACTTGATTAGTAGCTCATCCATTGTTCATCTCTCCTTTTTAAAGGGTTATTGGATGCAGTTCTATTTCAACTCCTTTTTCATTTCTTGTAATTGATTGTACACTTGCTCTAATTCATCATCGTATAATTGAAACTCTTTTACATCTTCTTCTGAGTGTTTCACTTTAAAATCAACAGTAATCTCTCCGTTGGCGTCAGGGGTATTTATCTTATAAAAAACTTCCGCTCCATCATCGTAGTCAAATTTAATCCATTTCTTCATGTTAATCACCTTTCTTTAATATAAATTACATGTTTAGTTTCAGCTGCAATTTGCACATGTTCGCCGAATCGTTCAGCGTTCCGCACTTGATACATACGGTCGTCATGGGTATTGAGTAGAACCTGTGTTTCCTCTGTTATTTCCCCTTTGTTTATCATCTCTTGCAATGAATCAATCAATTGTTTTACCTTCATGGCTATTATATTTCCCCTCTCTTTAGCTACTCAGTTGCCTAACTAATTAATGGCTTAATTTCTTTTACATATTCAAAAACTGCTGTTGACCTTCCAGAATGCCAAACATTTCATGCCTACCAGTAAAGACCCAATCTTATTATCTCCTATTTTCAACTAAGGTTGCGATACTTACTTTATAATCTACTGACGAAGCGTTCTTGTGGTTTGCAACGTCGTCAATGTCCGCAAACATACCTCCGCAACTCAAGTCATTAATCAACTCGATATTAACCAACGGTTCACGGAATGCCTTGATTCTATTTTTATACTTATAAACTTCGTTAACACCATTTTCTGCCCACATCACTAAGAGCAATAACTCTAATTCACGCATATAATTCCCCTTCCCTATTAAACTGCTGTTTTATTCAGAGTCCAAGGCAATATTGTTCCTATACTTACTTGTTAATCTGACTGCTGAATGAGATCGCCGTCAAAAAAGATTAATAAATCTACTTGCTTCCCTCTGAGATATACGTCAAATTTAATTGTCTCGTCTTCAATCATTTCTCGGATACTCTCTTTGACAACTTGTTTTACTTGTTCTTCAGTCAAGTTTCTCCACTCTCCTATCTGTTTGAAATTGTTGTTTTATTGAGAATACAGAAATTTCTTAGCCACTTCATCAATGTGCTTTTCAAGCCCTCCAATTGTAGCTCGTGTATTAGTTTTCGCACATTCACGAATATAGATCGTTACGTTTTCTCCTAATTCTGTAAGCCAATCTATACCGCACTGTCCTTCATAAGCTTCTTTTTCATATGATTCTAGCTTTTCTAGAAATCTTTTTCCCATTTCAGCCTTCTCCTTTCTGTTAATTTAAGAAATCCCCAACTTCTTCAAACATACTTTGCAAGCCCATTCCTTATTTGCCATCAACTTTGATTCTTCGCCTGTTTCGAAACAGTCTGTAATTTGATCATACTTTCCACAAACAGACTTGTTACCAATAAAAGCGTGGTATTTTGCTTTTGGATGAATCCAATCATGATCTGTTAGATCGCTTTGGATGACAGGCAACTGCCAGACTATTTTATTCATCCCTGCCCTCTTTATCATTCTCATATGATTCAATTTGCTGATTAACCAGATCAATAACACTTGGTTGCTCTTCATTCAACTTCTTAACTGTATTCATCCATTCGTTGTGGCTAACTTCTTTCATTTTTAACCTCTCCATTCTGTTTTGAATTGTTATTTTATTCATATTTCTTTAAGGTAATAAAGCTACACTTTCACCTGTTTGTATAAAGTATGCACGTTGTAAGAATGTTACAGTATGGTCGTGTTTACCTTCCATATATTCTTTAGCTTCTTTATTTCTCCATGCAAAATAAGATTCACGATCATTCACATAAACTTTTCCACTTTTAACTTCTTCGATACAAACCATAGCATTATCAGCAAACCATTTTCTTGTTTTTTGAATTGATTCATCTGTTAGTTGTACCCCATTAAATCTTGTCATACTACCATCCCCATTCTGTTTAAAATATGCATTTTATTTTGTTAATTCAATTTTTATTTTTTGTATTTGTTAATTTCATTATACCTTGATCACTTTAATAAATCAACATATTTAATACTTATTTTTTATTTTTATATTATTATATATGTTGCTCATGAGGGGGTTTGGGGGTGGTGTGAGCAAAAATTGTTCAGGTGAGGAACGAACCGTTTTGAACAATTTTCAGCACCCCCATTCTCTTATTTTATTTATTATATTATTTACCTCTTTTCTTCTACGAGAGACCCCCTTCAAACCCTTACGTATCAAGGGTTTCAAAAACGATTTATTGCTTTTTTTTTCATACGCTTTATTCATATCTTGTTTTCAAGCCAATCTTTTAACAGCTTTCTCATTCGTGATGAAGGAACATAAATGTCGATATTTTGACCATTTCTTATTGCAGATCTCCATATCCATTGAATCATTTCAGAAAGTGCAAAATTATCTTCGTTAATATTAATTCCCTTAGATCTAAAGTAATCATCAATTGCAGGATTGACAAATCTATTTATAGAATAAACTAATGTTTTCTTATGGCTGTATTCGTTTGTTGCCTTGATGTTACAGGCTAAAAACCCTTTTGTATATCCTTTACCACTTAGCTTGCTCTTATGTGATTTAAACGTTGTCCATAGATTGTCCTTAGACTTTGATTTAATGATGTTTTGATAATAATTAAGTATGTTATTCTTTAGTCTTTTATGTAACACTGACCGTTTTTCAAACCACGTTTTTGATAATGCGTAATAGTCATCACCGATTTTATTTAAATCACCTTCATATATTCTAATTTTATTCTTAAGTTTATCCTTCTTTGCTTTATCAAACTGCTTATTGTACCGCATCAATTTGTAGCTGTGATTGTCTTTAACTACGGCATAAAGTTCATATTCAATTCCATGAATATCATAATAATATTTCTGTATCTGCGCATCAAACAAATATGTAAGGTTATATACTTGCTTAAATTGAGTAAATATGTCAGCTGGGAATTGCCAAAAAAGTACGGAATCATTGTGCAGAATTAAATTATTACTCTTGGCTAACTGTTTAAGCGTTTGGAATTCTCCTTTATACTCCCTATTAAGATTCTTTTCTTGATCATCATTCCATATGATTATTCCGTTTTGATTCTTAATCCATTCATTTTGAAACAGCATATCCAAATCATCTTTAGATATATTTAATTTCTTTACTACTTCCATTGTTTCATCAAGTACAAGTGTATAATTGCCCGAATAAATCAATTCTTTAGTTGTTTCATTAGTCATACTGAACAAAGCATGAGTTGTCACAATGTCATTGTTATCCGCTAAATGTTTGTGCAATGAGTCCAGTTTATAGAGTGTTTCGCCCTCCTCACTATGTATTTTCGGTTCATAAAACTTTCTATTGGTACATGACCGTTTTATCCTTGTTACCTCGTCAAGATAAGGTGTGATGAATATGAAGTGTTCATCTTTTGGCGCCTCATTCATCATTTTAATAATGTATGTTGTTTTACCAGATCCCATAATGGAATCAATCACTTTAATCTTTTTCATTTCTCCCCCTTATATTTTCTTTTTAAAAAAGGAACGATAAACAATTTACCGCCCCTTCTTATGTCTTAAATTCAATTGTTAGTTCTCTCTTTAAGATCATTAAAGTATCCTTCCAGCCTAGAAAATGAATCATTATTGCACTGTTGATCACTTTTTATAATAACAACATAGATGCAATTTCTCCAGGTACATTTGTGGCAGTCCATTTATTTGTCCCGCTCATCTCTAATATGCACCGTATAGTGTGATGTTAGTTAGACTTGTCTACATTCTTTCCGCGTAAAACGAAGTAAATGATCCATAACAAAACGATGATGACACATGTTACTATAAAGACAATCGTAATAAGCGACTGTATTCCGCTGCTGAAGTAATCTTTAATGCAGAGGAACAATAAGAATAAAACAATAAATGTTATGTTCGTAAACCATAATGAGAATCGTTTCATATTTACAATGTGCTTGTCCATGTTATAATATGGGTAGTAACTAAAGGGGAACTTAATCCCCTTTAGAGGTTTATCGGCGTATACGTTTGCGTTGTCTCTCTGGTCGGAGACGCTTGCGTGTACGCTTTTTCTTTTTGCTTTTCTTATTCTTCATCAGGTTTTGAATCTTCTCAGCTATCGTTAAACAGTTGATGATTAAAACCGTGATAGGAATAAGGAAAGCAATTGCTATACCCACTTTCTCAAGCACTTATGTACACCTCCTTTCCCTATGTATCTATTATAACATTTCCCAAACTAAATGGATACAATTATTATACTTATTTTTTATTTTTATATCGTGTTAGCGGATAGTGTATTGTCCATATAATTAGGTATATGAGGATTTGGAGTTAAACAGACTTATGATATTAGGTTGGAGATAAGGAGGCTGAGAAAGGTATTAGAATGCTTCTGAAGAGATGTTGGTGAATTATGATGGTGATAAAGTAAGGAATGATATAGCATGATGTGCGGTAATGGATATGTGAGAGTGGAAAACAGAATGAAGGAAGACTTGAATGTGATTAATGCTTAGAATTGGAATAGTATTATGATAAGGAATAAAAAATAAGACTTCGATTTGCTTCCTCTCGTTATACACACGATTATTTTTAATGAATGGTCATTCATATTTAAAATACACTCTTATTTAATTTTTAAAAATAAATATTGTTTTTCGTTTGTAATCGTGATAAAGACTCAGTTAAACGGCTGAAATCCTCAAATGCAGGTATAACGGATATTATATACGCATTACATTACCAATATATGGGGGTATATTAACATCTAAAGGCCAAAATATAGGAACAAATGTACCCCTAGCACTTCCATTTCCACACCCAACTTATTTTTTCATTTCCCCATTTTTCAGCATAATTTCGCATCGTAATCGCTATCGTAAAAGCCTATAATATCAATGTTTTTCCATCCCTCATTCTCCCCTTTTTCATCAGATTTTTAACTCAACGACCACTTTTCCTATCTCCTGCCTACGTTTTACGATCACAAAACACCTATTATCCCCTTGGACAGCTCTAAATCATTGCTATATCAACGGAATAACCCTTTCCGATCTTCATTTACGATAAGCACTTTTATAGCCCGCGATCGCCCGGGGGGGGGGTCATTAAAAATCAAAATAAAAAAGCCACCTCAAAGGTAGCTTCCCTTTAAAATTAGCGCTTTAGTCTCTTCAGTGCCTCCATATACGAGGTCTTTTTCGATTCCTTGCTCTCCAGTTTCTTCGGTTTAAATAAATCCTCTCTACGTCGATTTCTAGCTTTATAAACAATTGTTTCTTTCATCTCAGTGTTCCCTGTTTCAATTAGATCGTCTAACTGCTTCATCCGTTCATTGATCCAGGTTAATCCACTAAGTATGGTTATCGCCCTATTCCCCTTTTCATAATGCCCCTTAAATAAGTCTAAAGGCATTTTGTTATCAAAGACATTAAACAGCTCATTATACGAAATATGCTCCATTAAGAACTCATGAACATCCAGAATAACTCCTGCTCTCATCACATTTTTAAACTCAACTGGAGTGAATATCGAATTGTTCCATGATTTCTGTATGTCTTCATGCAGCTTATCAAAATACTTGCCCTCATTTGTAAATTCAGTGAGGTCTGTTTGAGCAATAGTCATGATTCCTGGTGTATCAAAAAGCTGATTTAAATCCTTCCTGTCTAATGTACTGATCTTTGATCCTCTGTCCGTGTAATTGAGTAAGACTTCAATTAAATCAAGGAACATCTTGTTTGTTTCCTTGTATAGTCTACTCTCAGAAATCTTCCCTTCATATTTACTCAAAACCATTTGATTATCCAAAGGTAAAACACATGTCTCTGGCATAGATAAGTCATCAAGTAACTCCAGTGAATTCATCTGGTTAACCAATACTTCATTGTTGTCAGGAAGGATTGGTACAGCAACTATGGTTTTATGAGTGAGACATTCGTTTAACAATTCTAATAATATAGGAGCTACCCCTGAACCAGTTCCACCAGCTGCAGAGAAAACAACAAAAATGACTTGAACTGAAGGCTTTTCCATTGTGTTCTTTATAAACTCAATAGAAGATTCCCAGTTGTTTTTCATATGTTTCGTTGCTACACTTCTTTCTTTGCCAACTCCTTCTGTTCCAACCAGATGAAGCTTATCCTGGACATTAACCAATGAATTAAGGTCTGAAAGTGAATAATTTATTGCAACAGAATGAAATCCTCTCTTCATTGCTTCATCTGCAACACTTCCACCGGCCTGACCTACTCCAATAAATCCAAACATTAAACCCTCTCCCCTTCTAATTGATATCTCAAAGCTTCGTATCCGTAATCAGTTAACATTACTTTGTGGGATCTAGCCCCAGCCACAATTTTTATAAACATAAGAGCTTCAAGCCGATATAATGACTTTCTTAAAGCTGCTTCTGTCAAAGGCGTACCTGCTTCAATAGCTATATCTTTGATTTCAATTTTGGAAATTGCTTTAACTTTAATGTCTGCTCCCCTTTCCGAAAGAAAAGTCAAAATTGACAAGTCATCAAAATTTAGGTTTGAAGTTATCAACTCAAAATAATTCCCCAAAATTACTCCCTCCACAAAATGATCAGGCTTGATATTTCTGGATAAAAGATTACCCAATATGATAATATCCGAAGTAATCATTTTCTGCAACTATTGTAATCATTAATGCTTACAAAAAGAACATTACATTTAAAAAATCAATAACTCGATTGAGATGAAGGTATTAGTGTTGTATCTTTTAAATAAGAAAGGATGGTTATTATTGAAATACAAAATAAAAACCAATTTAGAACCTTATTTAAAAGAACGAGGTATTCAAAAAGTTTGGCTTGCAGAAAAAACCGGTGTAACAAAACAGCAGATTTCTAGATGGTCTAAAAATGATGAGAGTGGTTTCTGTAAGTATACCCCTTCACTTTCATATGCTCTTGTCATTTCAAAAGTCTTGGATTGCGACATCAAAGAAATTTTTGAACTTATTGAGCTGAAGTAATTTTTCGGCTCAGAAAACCATAGACAAAAATAAAATATAAGTATATAATATAAACAAGAACAAGGAGGTGTGATATGCGGAAAACATACATGACTACTCACGTAATTGAATTTCTAGAATCAATTGTGCAAAATGATTGGGCTACACAAAGCGAATGTGAGCTTTATGAGGACTTCAAACTCTTCGGTACTATTGATAAAGAATCGATTACATATAAAAGACTGGTTTATAAATATTTAAGGAGTGATTATTAATATAAAAAATAAAATATAAGTATTAAATGGAGGGGATTGATTGAAAAGAAAAAAAGATGGATTGTCTAAGCAAGTTCACATATACAGCGTAGACACATCAGCATTTTATAATGACAAAGAAAATTCATTACATAATAAGATTTTGAAGTCTTATAGATACAGAGATTATCTTAAAACATTAGACAATGTAAATAATAAACATAAGAAATACATATCACATAGAATTACATACCTTAAAGAGTGCCTCTATTCTGCATTCGAAGAACATAATGACATAAGAACACTTCGAACTGACAGTTTAAGGGATAATAAAGTAATTTCTTTATTTGATTCAGTGTTGACCCGTACATTAGGGATTAAAGAAAATACCCTTTCAGAGGAAATCATGGTTGTACAAACTTATCATTTTGAAGTATTGAAAGACATTATTGACAAAGGATTTTTACATAACAATGAGAAATACGTTTATTTCACAAGCAGTGCCGGTCAAATTCGCACAAAGAAGTCATGTTTCATAAAAAAAAGCACTTACGATAAGTATCAGGATGCTTTGACCTGTGGCTTGAGCATTGAAAAGATTAATTCCCTTGGTGGGAGCAGCATTAACAAATGGAATAGCTATATGGCCTTATCTAACAGTGCCAGTAGCCCTTGGGAGATTGATATTGATAAAGCGATTATTGTTAACGACTTAGAAACTGATGTGTCGAGTCTCGTTGACTACATTGATCGAGACACCTACGAGATCACACGAAAAACAATGAACATTCCCATTGAGCATACGGATGGTTGCGGAATGGTTCTCCCCACTCTGAGTAGCAAAAGCTTCATGGTCAGACTCCCATGGGTAAAGGGTTTATTAGTCCCTTTTGATTTTCGTAAATTTGCTGAGGAAAACAAAGCTTTTAAAGTAACTGATATATACGGCAAGGAATGGGACATAGTGAAAGATGATGTTCAAATTATCTTCACTAAAAGCCAGTTTAAAATGTGGAAGTATTATTCATCGTGGGAAGAATATCAATTAAATTATAAAAAATATGGATGCTTAGGGGCAAAACTCAACGAAGAAGACCCTTCTGTTGAAGGTAAACTCACTTATCAAATGCTTCAGACACTTACAGATATCTCAGATGAAGAATTAATTCAAATGAGCTCTAAGACTGTAAAAGAGATAACCACATTGGGCACTGATAAAGAAACCATGTTAAGAGTTCTTGGAGCTACGGAGAAAAAGAAACATCGGACAGCTCTTCAGGACGCTTTACTTCTATATCCAGAACTTCTTAACGATGATCACACGAAAGAAATCATTAAAAATAAAAAGAAAAGCATGATTAAAGATGCCAAATCAGGAAAATTGCTTGTGGATGGTGCTCGTTATACATATTTATGTCCTGATCTATATGCTTTCTGCGAAAAATTATTTCTGAACATCCAGAATCCAAAAGGACTGCTTTCAGGAAGTGATGTCCATTGTTCTTTATATGATGAAGGGTATATTGACATCCTCCGCTCCCCTCACCTATTCAGAGAGCATGGTGTTAGGTGGAACAAAAAAGATGAGAAATATGAAAAATGGTTCATTACCCCAGGTGTTTACACAAGCATACATGATCCGATATCTAAGTTGCTGCAGTTTGACAATGACGGGGATAAGGCCTTAATTATTTCTGATGAGTTAATCGTCAATATTGCCAAGCGTAATATGGAAAACATCGTTCCGTTGTATTATGAAATGTCTGTAGCCCAGAAACAAGAGATTAATAGCAAGAACATCTATGAAGCACTAACTCTTGCTTATGGGATCAATATCGGGGAGTACAGCAACAACATCACTAAGATATGGAACAGCGACAATATAAATCTGGATGTGATCAAATGGTTATGCATGGAAAATAACTTTACTATTGATTTTGCAAAAACCTTATTCATGCCTACCCGTCCTGATCATGTTGATGAAAAAATCAGAGATTACATAAAAAATAAAGTGCCCCACTTCTTCATCAATGCAAAGGATAAAGAAGAACATAGCGTTGAGTTAATTAATGAAAGCACAGTAAATAAGTTAGACTCCATCATCCCTTCTGATCGAATTAATTTCGCAGCTGTTGCAGGAAAATTCGATTATCATTATCTTCTTAAGTACAAGGATATTAAATTGGACGATGCAATTATTAGTGAATACAAACGATTAGATCAGAACAAAAAATGGCTCATGAATGATGAAGACATTAAGCCTGGACAAAAACTTTATGTTTATAAGGTCATTAAAGACAGATTGTTGAAGCTTCATGAAGACGATCAATATGTTACTGATGTTCTGGTTAAGCATTTATATAAAAAGAAAAGCAAATTCAAATCAACATTATGGGAATGTTTCGGGGATACAATCCTAGAGAATTTACGAAAGAACTTAAAGAATACAACTAAATGCAGTTCTTGTTTAAAAATAATCAAATCCTCTTCTAACCGCAAAAAATATTGCACTAGCTGTTTTAATAAAAGAGAAAAAGAACGACAAAGAGAAAAATGGCATAAGAATAAAACCAAATATCGCTCTGCTACCTAAATAGAAAGTGTCTTGAGCCTTACTCCCCCAAGGGGTACAGCGATTTTACCGGAAAAATTTTAACGAAAAAAGCGCCTTGAACCCTTGATGTGACTGGTCTGAAAGCCCCTTTTGAGATAATCGCCATAAGGGAGAAAGAAAGCTAATTTCCACATATAAGGGTGAGTACGTCTCCCATTTTTCAAAAGAATCACAAACGTTACCGTAATTATACTTTAACACAAAAATAAACAAAATCACTAGGAGGAATTAAAACATGAACAAAACAGAATTTGTTGGAGAAGTTGCAGAAAAATTAGGAGTTACTAAGAAAGAAGCTGCGCCTAAAGTAGAAGCAGTATTTAATGTGATCGTTGAAACACTTACAAAAGGTGAATCAATCAAGATTCCAGGAGTTGGAACGTTTGAAGTTCGTGAACGTGCAGCTCGTAAAGGGAGAAATCCAAAATCGGGTGAAGAAATTGATATTCCAGCTACAAAGGCACCTGCCTTCAAGGCTGCTAAAGCTCTAAAAGACGCAGTGAAAGCTTAATAAAAATTAATGAGGACGACAGGAAAGCTTCCTGCACGCTTTGTCACATAGAGCTTATGCTCCTAAAAGTGGCAGAGTTAGATGTTATGGAGGAAATTGTCGCCCTCTCCTCTTTCCGCATGTGTTCATCTCCAGGTTAATTAATTAGAGTTCTTTTATTGATGGCATGGGGGTGTCGTCAATAATAAGCTGTTTACTGATATGTGGGATATCAGTTCTCGGCTAATATTCATTTGTTTGAGGACTTGGAATGCCAGGGTTTCGGATAAGTGGATATTAGCGGGGTATTGCCCCACCGTGGGTTAAGCTTTTTCTAAATATGCCTATTCTCACTTTCATACGAACAAAAGCATTAAATTCGACTTTACAGCTACACCTGGTCATTGTGGTTAGTCGGATAATGGTCATTTATGAGGGTTTGAGGTTACCTCGGATGCCTGTATCTTAAGGAGACAGGTAAATGGCTATTATCGGGCTAAACATGCCTATAGGCAACAACTTAGCCTCTAAACTTTTCAGGATGGAGGGTCAATTTTGGTTGAATTTGATTATGAGGAATTAAAGAAGACAATCCTCAAAAACTCCAAAGCTAATGGAATTGAAATTACTGATGAGCAAATTGAATTGTTTATCTCTTCTGAAGAAGAATATATGAGAAGTATTGGTTTGATCTCTGAATAATTTCAATATCAGAGGCAAGTTTTAATGCTTTTAAGCCACCTACGGCAATAGATGGCTCTTTCTCAGTAGACGGCAATCTACTGATTCTGATTCAGTTCTTTTTTCACTTCAATAACGATTTTTCGAATGAGTTTCTCAAACGCTTTTGAAGCAAGAATGCCTGTCATAGTAATAAGCATAAAAAATAAATTGCGGTGTATTGCTTCGGCTTGCACTTAGGTAAGGAAGATGCGTCTCCCTCCCCTTTAAATAATACCCTTGTAAGCTTTGTTGCTTATTATGCGGCCACATAAAAATATTCCGGGTTAGCGAGTCTTCTATACTCGTAAAATAAGTGAAATGGCTTTTGAGCGCTTGATCACCGCTCCCATTTCACAGAAAAGGATTATTTTCGGTCTTGCCTTTTCAATTTCACTTAACAACACGTTCACTTTATTTCACTTTATCTCCTTCAATGTTCTGTATGGAGACTTACCTTTCCCATGCACATACCTCCTTACACGGGTCAGAGAAAACTGTGCAAAATAAATGGCGAGCGTTTGAGACGCTTTGTTTCTCAATAAGGCGTGTAACCCGACAAGAGCATTTAAAATGCCATTGAGAAGGCTTATTAGGGTCTTTCCTTCTCAAATTATTTTTCCCTTGGCTCTCAGACTCTGCTGAGCAGTTGGCAAGCAACATAAAAACTTGATACATTTTCCGGACTACGAGAGCCGGACGTTGGCAAGCAACATAAAAACTTGATATATAAGATGTAAAGGTAATAGGAACCTTTAACACATTCCAGAAAGCGTGTATTAGTTGTTGTCATAGCTCATCTGCCATGTGTAGAAGGAGCCAGTTGAATTTCGCACAGCGATAACCAGCCTTTTATGCTCATGTACCATGATGTACAAGGAGTTCCTGAAGACGTCATAATGACGTCTTTTGTTATTTTCGAGTTTTTGTGTACCTACGTGAGTAAATGAATAACATGTAAGAACGCTAATTCGTGTAATTCTCAAGGGAGGACGAAAAGATGGACACAAACATTCGCGTTAAAGTTATGTATGATGACACGGTATATAATAAGTGGGGCGAGATTATCGATGCTACCCTTAACGAAGACACAGAAGAATATTTTGGAAAAGATCATGGAGGTCGCGAAGTATTTGTCGCATCTCTCGACATGTACGGTAAGCTCGTACTAGAGCCTGGATTTAAATTAGTAGACGACAAATAACGCAATCAGAACGAGGCTTCCGCATCCTGTGGCGAGGTCTTTTTGTGCTTGCGTTTTACTTTACCAATCATCCGGAATGTGCTTACGAGCCTTCCGGTACGCAAGTTATCAATAATCTCCTTCGGGCGTTTCCCCAACGCCTATCCGACTTATCTTTTCATCTCCTTTATATCCCCTTTTCGGACGTTACCGATGCTTCGGATCATCGGGCTTCCGAAGGAGCTTATTGTACGTAAATAAAACACATATTGGAGGAACTTAAATTTGGCTAAAGGTAAAAAAGAATATTCTTTTAAAAAATGCACTGTAAATGTAGATGAAGATCAAATTATTGAGCATAAAGGTGATGGTATACACATTCACTCACTATCTAAATACCTAAGAGAGCTTGAAAGCAAAACGGAACCAATTGATTTCACATTAAAAAGTGATAGCGATGTTGCTCCTCAAGAAACTGAAGGACTTCCTGAGTAGGTGGTGACTGAATGACAGCTATTTTAGATACTGTATTACAGCGAGAAAAAGACGAATCGTTCACTGATTATCATATTAGACTTTTCAAAAACAAAGATACTTATCACATTGACACAAAAACAATTGCTGCCCTTTTAAACAAGGATCAGGGAACCAACTATGATGAAAGTAAATGGCGTAAAGACTTTAAACAATTTGAGCGTTGGCACGATTACTTTATCTCAAAGAATATGAACAAAGAAGTTCAACAAAAGCATGAAAAAATTCGTATTGAATCCGAAAAACAAACAATCAAAGCACGAGATCAAAAAAGAGAATTCCGGAAATTCATTGCCAATCAAGCACGGTTTGAACAAATTAAAGATGATGTTGTTCAAGCTATTGCATCTCTAGAGTCAAAAAGACCCCTTCGCTTCACCTTCCCATCACCTGCTATTACTGAAAAACATGGACTTGCTCTATTCAGTGACTGGCACTTCGGAATGGAAATCGACAACCGCATTAATAAATTCAACAAAGAAATCTTCAATAAGCGTGTAGAACACCTCACCAACAAAGTGATTGAGTATGGTAAGCAAAATCATGTTTCTACTTTGCATGTTGCTAATCTCGGCGATTTAATTGGCGGGCTTATTCATGTCTCTACAAGAGTCCAAGCTAATGAAGATGCTGTTGAACAAATTAAGTATGTATCGGAAACACTTGCTGAAGTTTTAGCTATGTTGGCGAGTGAATTCCAGGAAGTGAAATTTTATAATGTAGCTGGTAATCATGGTCGCCTCTCCCCTTCTAAAAATGATGTTGGCATTAAAGAAAACTTTGAGTACCTTATCAATTGGTATCTTGAAGCTAGATTGAGAGATATTAAGAATGTCTCTGTTGAACCAGAACAAGATGGTTTTATCCCCGCTAGGATCAACAATCAAGAAGTTGTTTTTGTCCATGGTCATTATGATCGTGTTGACCAATGTGTTACACGACTTCCTCAATTACTTGGATACATCCCCTCTTACATATTTGGTGGTCATATTCATCACAATTATGAAAAAGAGTACGGCAGCACAACAGTTGTAGTAAATGGAGCGCTTGTCGGTGCGGATGATTATGCTATGCAAGGTAGGTTTGGCACAAAACCTTCTCAAAAATTTATGGTTTTTGATGATGCAGGTATTGAGGCTACATACATAATTCGCTTTAAAAATGATAATCAGGGAGGAAATATACGTGGACTTAGCAATGCACGAAGTGTATAACCTTCATTTGTATGATAAAAAAACTGAAGAGTCTTTAATTGATTTAACAACTCTTCAAGATGTTGAAATCTTTTATAGCGATGAACATGAAACGTATTTGATTTTTGCAAAGAATGCTCTGCTAAACTTTGATGTACTTAAATTTTTAGGTGAATATAAAGCTCCTACCTCCTTTGAATCAAAGTTAGGGAAGAAACAATATATTTCAGTTTTAAAAGAAACTCCTCGCTCTGAATTCAAATTATTAGCTGAAACAATTGGTCGCCATATTGAAACAACAAAATCACACAAAGTTACTTTAGAATTTAACAATGTCGAAATTATTTCTAGAGCAGAACTTAAAGGTGTTAGTGGAGAAGTATCAGGTTTAGATTTGATTTTTAAAGTAAACCCATTAGATAACGAATTCTTCAAGATTCACTATTGATAAAACTTTAATTTTATTCAGATTGGAGCAGTGTAAGTGGCTGATCACAAAGATGTTTACGAGTCTTTCTGGAAGGAAATCATTGAAGATGGAACAGGAAATATTAACAAAGAACAATTAATGAAAGAGCTGTGTGATTATAAGTATCTGTTGGATTCAATTCCTGCTGTTTATGAAGAAGTGACTTGTAATACTGTAAGTAAGCCATTTGTTGATCCTAAATATGTTATTGAGACTCATAGAGAAGCTTTTATAAATAAAAGAATTGTCATAGATGATTTAAGAAACATGAGTGTGGCAGCAAAACACTATTCACCTTATGAGACAGTTGTGAGCCTAGGAGCTATTGAAGGTTTATTAAAGTAATACAAAAAATATTGAGGATGAAGACGAAAAATGACGAATGAAGATTTTAAATACTTAAACAAGCATTTTGAACAGCTTATTAAATTAAGAGAATCTGGTTATAAATGTGATTTTGAGATTAGAACTGTCTTAGATAAATTGCATGAAAAAATGGGTCTTGAGCAAAGAGCAACTATCGGAAAATGTTCAATGCCTGGAATTAGTATAAAAGAACCTTCCGTTGTTGTTTCACAAGGAGCAGTTAATTATTCACCGGCATTTGGGTCATCTAAAGGTGATACCCCCTTAAACAGTCAGAAAGATAAACCTAAGCTATTGATTCTTGGTGAACCTGGTTTGCTTTTTGAATTTTTCAAAGCATATATTGTACCTGAATCAACTATAGTAAGATGCAATATAAGTCGAGATCAAGCTCAGATAATTACAGAGGAAATTGAGATAACTTTTTTGAAGAAGACGTCCTCTACTAGGGGGATGCGATTTGATTATAAATTGTCTATGTAATTAAAAACACATTTTAAGAGCGCCCAGTGATGATTGAAGTCTCCCCACTTCTCTATTGCTGGGCGTTTTATAAAACGTGTTTTTAAAAATTATATTGGAGGTGTATGAATGCCTAGAAAAGCCAAAGAAAAGGAAAAATTGATCTGTGCTGCTTGTCAGAAAGAAAAGGACAAAGAGTCAGGGTTCTATAATTCACGAAGCAGTCTGTATGAGAAGACTGGAAAAGTCCCTATTTGCAAGACTTGCTTGAAGAAAAACATTGATTACAACAATATTGAGTCAATATATACAGTCTTACAACAGATCGATGTTAAATTTGATCCTTTGTATTGGGAACAAGCTGAAAAGAGAAAAACAGATACATTTAGCGCTTATATGACAATGGCTAATTCATTGAAGCAATTTAACGGTACTGGTTACAAAGACAGTATATTTACAAAAGAAGATAAAACAAATGTAACAGCTAATGAAGAAGAGAGCCAAACGTCTCAAGACATTGACTCAGACTACCTAGAGAAACTTAAAGAAAAATACGGATATGGCTATCCCGATGACGACTACCTCCTCTTCGAAAAGAAATTCCTTCAACTAAAACCCTCTTTTCAGTTACTCACCACAATGCACGAAGAGTGCTTACGAGAATACTGCGTAAATAAGGTATATGAGACCCTTGCTAAAGCAAAAGGAGATTTTAAACAAGCTAAAGACTGGGCTGCAATGGCAAAAGATACAGCTGAAGCTGGGAAATTAAAACCTTCTCAAATGAGTAAAGCTGATTTATCGCAAGGTTTGGATGGATTTGGACAACTGGCGAGAATGGTTGAAGAGAAAGTTGACATTATCCCTATTTTACCGAAGTTTGTTTCTCAGCCGAAAGATAAGCCAGATGTAGTATTATGGTGCTATTTAAATTATGTTCGGGACTTAAAAGGTCTTCCACCTGCTGATTATAAAGATATCTACAACTTCTATGAAGAACGTAGATCAGATTATGAGAAACAGGAATTAGATAACGATCCTTCAATGCGGGAGTTATAATAATGGCTTCGAGAAAGAACTTCCAAAAAGATAATTTTAAATACACCAAACAAAGTTCAAGATTGGACAGCGACCCTGAATTTAACTCCCCTGTCCAAGCAAATCAAAATAAGGTTGATACTTTTGAGAGAAATTTAGATAAATGGATTGAATTTGTTCAATGGGCAAGATGGTTTCCTGATTTATGGTACGACTTAATTAAGCCAGAAAAAGGCGGCATGAGACTAGATTTAGATCAAAGGGTTTTCCTAAGATGTATGAGTCGTTTTGTAAGTACATATGGAGTTTTTCCTCGTGGATTTGGGAAAACAATGCTCGAGTTAATGTCAATTTACCATACTGCTATTTGGTTTCCTGATATCACGATAGCCATGTCAGCACAAACAAGAGAAAATGCAGCTTCAATCAGTGAAGAGAAACACAATGAAATTATGAAGTGGTTTCCTTTAATGAAAAATGAATTAGCTGGTAGACCTTCTTTTACTAAAGACTCTGTTGAGGTTAAGTTTTCTTCTGGAGGAGTTTATTCTGTGCTGGCAAATGCACAGTCTACAAAAGGACAGCGTAGAAGAAGGCTAAATGTCGAAGAATCAGCTCTCTTAAATAACGAGCTATTTAAAGATGTACTTGAACCAGTAGTAAACGTACCCAGAAGAACAATTGGCAAGCTTGCTACAGTAAACCCTTTTGAATTGAACGGAATGATTAATTACCTAACAACGTCAGGCTATCGAGGATCAGACGAATTCAACAGGATTCTGAACATGCTTGATGAAATGGCTGATTTAAAAGGGAAAATTGTTCTAGGAGCAAGCTGGGAATTGCCTTGTCACTTTGGCAGAGGTGAAACACGGACTCAGATACTTGCGAAGAAAAATGATCCTACAACCTCATCGACTGCTTTTGCAATGAACTATGAATCTAAATGGGTTGGAGCGAGTGATGGGGCACTTATCAACATTAGCAAGTTGATCAAAGCAAGGACAATTACAAACCCAGAACTAGCTTGTCCTAGAGATAAGAATAAGAATTTCTTATTAAATGAATATGTTATCGGGGTCGACGTTGCCCGCTCAAGTGAAAAGTCAAACAACAAAACAGCTATAATTGTTCTCAAGATTATTCGCAACTCAAATAATGCAATTAGGCAAGTCCAGGTTGTAAATATAATCGAACCACCAAATGGACTGAATTTTAAAGAGCAATCGATCATGGTTAAAAGGGTTTTCAAAAACTATGGAGGTAATGAAGATCTATCTATATCAAGGGTTAGAGCTGTGATTGTGGATGGAAATGGAGTCGGAAGTGGACTGGTGGATAGACTTCTTGAAGATGTTACAGATCCAGAAACGAATGAAGAATTGGGATGCTGGGCAACAATCAATACTGATCAGAAACCAGATGTTCCAAACTCCCCTGCTATTGTTTATAACCTCAAATCTCAAGGGATTAACGACAAGATTATTACCACTTTCTTAGATTATGTTGAGTCTGGAAAGTTGAAATTATTGAGACCATATGAAGAAATAAAAAGCAAAAAAGTTATTAGCGACGATATTATGGTTGAGGCCACATGTATACAAACACAATTATTAATTGATGAAGTAGCCAACTTAAGGTTAAAGAAAACACAGAACTCAATTAGCGTTGAACAAGTAGTTAAACGTATTGATAAAGATAGGTACAGTGCATTGAGTTACGCTCTTTACTACATAGCTTTATTTTTAGAAAAGGAAGAATCCGATGATGAGTATTCATTTGGATTCTTTTTTAATTAGAAATTGAGGAGGTGAATAATGACTACACCTGAACCACAGCCATCATATGAGTTTAATACAAATTTAACACCGCTTGATTCATTGTTTTTTAATGATTTATTTAACGGCATTTCTTACGACAAAGTTAAATCATGGCTGAAAGACCACAACGCCTATAATAAACAGATTAGGGATGCCTCTAAATTGCTTTATAACGCAAATGGCGTGTATAGAAACGTTATTGACTACATGGTTGCCCTTCCTACTTTAGACAGAGTTATTTTGGGATCAAGTAAAGTGGATAGTTTCAAATCGAACAAACAAAGATTCAACCTGGCTTTAAGAAAAATCGGCGACAAAAGTGCTGTCAGGGATGCATTAGGAAAACTCAGCAAATATGGCACTGGTTTTTATTATTTTGATTCTGTGGTGAATGATTCCTTCCCCACTACTCTAAGTGACAATGAGATCGGATCAATAACTGAATCAAATGCTATTGACGACTTTAATTGTTCCGTTCTCCCCCTTCCTCTCGATTATTGCAAAATTATAGGCAGGAAAAACTCCTCTTATCAGTTAGCTTTTGATGTCTCCTATTTTGACAAGTTCACAAGTAACGGAAGATCGCTCAAGCTTAGACGATGGCCAGAAGAAATTAGACAAGGCTATAGGGCTTATAAGAAAGATCAAAATCGAAAATGGCTAGTTCTTGATAACAATAAGACCATTGCTGTTAAAGGAAGCAGCGACATTGAAGATCAATGGGGACGCCCAATCGGTTTATCTGCATTTATTGATATGGTTTATGATGAATACTTTGTTGACACTAAACGGAACATTTTAGATGAGCTCAACAGCACTTTAATTTATCAGACTTTCCCTGAAGGTGATCAAAAAGGTAAATCTGCATTATCTCAGAAGCAACAGGAACAGCAGCATGAGAATATAAAAAAAGCATTAGTTGCTAAAGGAAGCGTTAAAGGTGTTAAGTTCTTCTCCTTGGCTTCGGGAACAAAATTAGACAAGTTAGAAACCAATGTGGATTTCTTGAAGGTTAAAGGTGAAGACGAGCTCATTAAGCGAATTACTACAAATTTAGGATTTGCCGGTTCTGCTCTCAACGGGCAAGATGGTAACTACTCTTCTCAACAAACCAATATCGAGATGGTTTCTTCCCAAATATTCTCCTGGTTAGAACAAATTCAAAGTGAGTTTAACAAGGTGATAAACGCCAATATCATCAAAGATCCTCGCTCTTATATTGAGGTTTATTACCTCCCTCTTACTCACGTTAACAGGAAAGAAAAAGTCCAAAACATGAAAGATCTTTATACAAGTGGTCGAGGTAGCCTTATTGCTTGGATAGCCGCGACTGGATGGAATCCTGATGCTTACTTATCCCTAATGGAATATGAAAAAGACGAAGGTTTTGATGAAAAGTTCCCTGTTCATGCGACCTCTTTCACAATGAGTAAGAATAGCGACAAGTCAGCCGGCGCACCTGAGATCGACGATCCGAAAAATGAAAACACGATTAAATCGAAGACAAATAACAGTAACGGAACGCCTTCTGGCTCTTGAGAGGAGGTGATTAGTATTTGAAAAGCACGATTTTAGAAATTAACAATCAGAAGAAAACCAGTGGTCAGACATACATCAAGTGGGTCGTTCTTGAAATTCATGAAAACAATACTCAGTTTAACAAGAATGGCATTACCTGGCTGGAGAAATACATAAACGCTAACCTTGAATCAATCAAGTTAATGCCAATTTGCGCAGAGTTCTTGGATGATGAAAACAGTGAGCCATTCGGACACGGGTTAACAGAAGTCAAGGACGGTACCCCGCTCTTTGAAAACAGCGCTGTGGTTGGTACGACCACCAATGCTTACATTGATACTATAGATGTTAATGGTGAGCCAAAAAGAGTGTTAATAGCTGAAGGCTTCCTATACAACCAGCGCTACCCTAAATTTGTTCAATGGTTAAAATCAAAAATGTTTGATGGTGATTTCCCTGAAACCTCGGTTGAGATAGCAGCTGTGGAAGGTTCAGATGCAATTGAATATGAAGGTGGCTGGAAAGAGCAAGGACGTATACCTATGAAGTTTGACTTTACAGGTGATGCAATTTTAGGTATCGATCCTGCAGATGACGCTGCCATTTTACTTGAATTAAACAGTAACCAAAAGGAGGATAATTTAATGTCAAAATCTCAAGAAGAAGTAGTCCTTGAGTTAAACAACAAACTTGATAATAAGAATAAAGAAATTGGAGAGTTAAATCAAAAAGTTGAGAAACTTACTGAGGACTTAAAGCAAAAAACTGAAGAACTGAATGCTGCTGTTAAAGCTGCAAAGGATGAAAAAGCTAAGGCTGATGCAAAAGAAAAAGAAGCGCAAAAAGCCAAGGATGAAAAAGCCAAGGCAGATGAAGAGCTTAATTCCCTAAAGGAATTCAAAAACAAGGCGGTAGCCGAAAAGATGCAAGGAGAGCTTAACCAAGCTTTAAAGGAATATTCTCCTGAAGAAAAGGATGTCGCAAAAGAGAAAATTGAAATGTTCTCTAAGTCTCCTTCTATCGAGCTTAAAAACGAAATTATTTCTGAAATCAACTCAGCAATCGCTCGATCCTTCATCGCTGAACGCTCAAAGAAACAAGCCTCTGAGACTAATAGCAAAAATTTCGATATTTATTCAGACGTTCGTGATTCTGGGCAACAAGGTTCAGTGACAATTGATGATCTTTATTAAGATAAAATAACACTTTTATAAAATTTAGGAGGAATACTCAATGTTCAAATTTGGAACAATTGGTGCTTACAAACAAGTACGAAATAATCCACGCTGCAAGGCTAGTGTCGATTTAGTCCCTGGTCTAGTCGTAATCCCTAACGATTCTTCTGGTAATGCATTCCCTCCAGGCGCATCTTCAACTGCAAAAGGTGATGTGTATGTGGTTGGAAACATTATTGATAAACCTGAAATTCGCAATAAAGAAGACTTCAAAGTTCTAAAAGGTGAATATGTCCTTGCTTTTAATGTAGCAGATTTAAAAGGACTGCCAATTGAACTCAGCTCAGATGTGGTAGTTGACTATGATGCGCTTGTTAAAGATGACGTATTGGTTCCGGCTGCGGACAAATCAGGTAAATGGGTTAAAGCTGGAGATGACGTTGCAGAGTTTAAAGTATCTCTAAAAGTCTTAGAGAAAAATACATTTGGCGGAAAAGGTTTGTGCCTAACAGTACAGGCTTAATTAATATTCTGGAGGTAATTATTAATGTTTACAGTTGAATTAAACAATGTTCAAAAAGACTCAAACCATTATGCAAATGCTAAATTGAATGCTAAGTCCCCTATTGTAGAAATCTTTTCTGCAGCTGCAACAGGTCAAGATCTTTCCAAGTTTGGAGCAAAAGCCAATGCTGCTATGACCCATGTGAAGGAACTAGCTTCCAAAGCTCTTATGGGCAACCCTGTAGCTAAAGCCGAGATCAACACAATTGTGCGTTATGCCATTGAACCTAAGCTTATTTCAGCAATTAAGCTATTTGATTTTATGGGCACGTTTAGAACTATTGGCTATGATCAGCAACCAATGATGACAACATACGCGCATGAATCCATCCGAAGCCAATTCCAAGCTTCCCGTGGTGACGTACCGTTCGCTACTACAACTTGGAACGAATACCCGATTGGAACTCAAACCATTTCTTCTGGCTATGCTGTTAACTATCGTGAGATTCAAAGTGGAAACCTCGATAAAGTAGCAGAAGGCATGGAACAAGTTCAAACAGATATGATGAACAAAGCAATGTACTATGTAGTAAATGAAATGTTCAATGCAATTAAAAATGCAACAGGCGTTAAATACTTTGCTGAAACTGAAAATATCACCAAATCATCTGTAGACGATATAATCACAAAGATTCGCCGATTTGGACAACCTTCTATTGTTGGTGACTTTTCTGTTGTTTCTCAGTTAAATGACTTTGCAGGATTCCAGGCTGTAGCCGGAGATGCTTCAAGCACTAAGCTCCCTCAATCTGTAATGGATGAAATCCGAAGAACCGGATTGCTTAACACTTATAAAGGTTCTTCTGTTGTAGAATTGCCTAACTCTTATAATCTTACTGAATTAAACAAAGCCGGCGACAACTTCAAAACATATCTTCCTGAAGGTCTTCTCTTCTTCATTCCTCAAGGCAAAAAGTCTCCTCTTCAAGTATTCCAAAAAGGCGGACTTACTTCAATGAATGGTAACGACATCATCACTGGAACTGAGATCACTCGTTTTGATATGGAAATTGGAGCTGGTGTAGCCAAAGGACAAGAGCATCAAATTGGTCTCATCAGAGACACCAAATATGAATTGCCACAAATTTAAACAATTTAAAATCTAGGAGGGCTGTGTCCCTCCTTTTATTTTTGGAGGGATTACATGTCTTTTAATTTAGATAAAAAGATCACAATTAAAAACCTATGTCCATGGGATTTATATTTCCGAAAGATTGACACTCACGGAGACTTCAGATTGCCAGCCAATGGGATTAGACAGATTACAGCTGGAGAAGTGCAATCCCAAGTTTATGACAATACCTCACTGTTTACCGGAACTGACGGGCAAGGTACCCACGCCAAAATCTATATCGATGACAAAGAAACCCGTGTGCACTTAGGTTTCGAGACTGAAGATAAAGATGACAAGCAAGAAATTGTTACTGTAGAACGAATTAAACAAATCTTGGGGTATAAAACACAAAAAGCCTTCGAAGAAAATGTTCAAAAAGAAATTTTACTTGAGTCTGAAAAAGCTCAGCTGTTTGATGTGGCTAAAAAAGAAAAGATTAATGACTACGCTAAGATTAAGTTCATTGAAGAATACACTGGATTTAAATTTGACATTCAATCATAGGGGGGTTAAATCTTGACTACCTATGATGAAATCATAAACGTTTTCCATTCAAAGTTTCAGTCAAATGAAATACTACCAGATGGACTTGAGTATCAGTTTTTCAAGAACGCTATTGGTGAATATGAAACAGATTTAACTGAACTGGGTTTTGATAAAGAAACAAAAGATTTTAAAGAACCCCTCTCCCCTGCTCAAATTCAAATTTTAGGAAGACTCATGTACAAAGATTATTTAGGAAGATATCGTGATAGGGCTCTAAAATTAAACAACATTGTAGGAAGAGATATCCAATTGACAGGTTTATCCAATACTAAAGCTCAGATTAATAGATCCTATGAAGATCTTGTCGATGAGATTGAAAAAAAGATGAGCAAACTGAAAGTGAATAATTTTGATTGAGGTGATTAGATGTCTATAGATTGGTATCTAACCTCTTCTTCAAATTATTTGAGTGGCTGGGAAAACGAAGAGTTTAATTCAAACAAGTATGAAATCTTCAAGGAAATCTTAGCAAATTCACCTGAAACTTATGACATTGAATTGAATGGCAAGCCTGAACAGGTGATAATTCAAACCACTCAGGACAGTGAAACAAAAAAAGTCCTTACAGTTTTAGGCTTATTAAATCGTGGAGACTTGATTTTGTATGACGGCAGTTACTGGTTAGTTAATTCACGCCCTACCGATAACAAAATGAATGACAGTGCTACTATGCGGCTTTGTAATTCATCAATTAGTCTAACATCTTCTGACAAACTAATTGATTCCGGAAAGATCGATGAAGTTACAGGGAGACCGATAAAGATTAAAGTGCCTGGTGAGAAGGTTGACATCCCGTGTGTTTTAGAACGGACAACCTCAACAATTGGATCAGAATTGGCTATAAATATTCCTGAAGGGCAAGCACATGTCACCATCCCCTTTTTAAAACATGAAAAATTAAAGAAGGGTCTTTTTCTTTCTTTTTATGGTGAGGAATTCCGTGTTGATGATATAGACTATTCCAAGGTCTATGGAGACACCGGAACAATTAGACTTATAGCCAAAAAGAAAGTTGGAGGTGATAGTGAATGAGTATGATGGTCGAACATATGACAACTGTATTCAGAACCATTATGAATGATACAGAATTGAATCGTCTTTTATATTATAAAGATGACCCTCTCTCCTCTTCTCTCCCTGACGTTCAGACGTTGAAAAGCTATTATGATCCAGTTGATGATTCCCCATCGATATTAAGCTCCATAATTAAACGTGCTCCCAAAACTGATGATTTAACCGATCAACCAATTTGCAGGCTTTGTGTTTATCTTGGCAATGGAATCCCTAAACCCTCAAGCCAAAGTGTAATGCTGCTAGATCAAGACTTGATGATTGATGTTTATACACACATTAACACTTATGAGGAGACCGAATTCAGGAACCTGAAAATTACTGATCGTATTTGTGACATGCTCTTCAATCAAAATTTTGCGGGTATCGGTAAAAATGTTAAATACACAAGACTACTCATATCAAATGCACCTGAAGGGTACTTGGGATACAAATTGATATTCACTTTTGGAGCAAGTAAATGAATGTGTTAAAGGATTTTTTCTTTTTAGGAAGACCTATTAACACTGATGTCGGTGCTATCAGCTTTATTCGCTTAAGAGATTATCCAGAGTACATAAGTGAGCTAAATATGATGAAAATGAGCAAGAAGGAAATCATTAGAAACTTTTTAAAAATCAACAATGACGGTTCATTAAATGATTTAATTATCGAATTGAAGAAGAACAGCCTCTTCAAAATTGTTCATGATTACTTACCTGAATTTAACCAAGCTTATTTTAAAGTGTTTAGCAAAGTATTTGTGGACAAAGAGTCACTAAAGCTTATTGATCAGAAAGCATTTAATAATGTTAGAAAATTGATATTAGAGATGCATTGTTTGACTGAAGAGAAAATTGTTGAAAATGATGAATTGCAAGAGTTTAATGATTTAAATAATCAATTAAAGCTCCAAAATTCTCAAAATGATTTAAAGGACATCGTCAGCTGTGTGACTGCTTTTAATGGCTATACATATCAAGAGGTAGCCGATATGACAATTTATCAATTGTACCTGTCATATTACAGAATGGGCGAAATAATGAATTATAACACTTCTGCGTTATTCGCTACTGTAGCAACTGATGTGAAAATCGGTGACTGGAATAGTCATGTAGATATGTATAAAGAAGAAAAGCACCACCTCAGTACAGCAGATGCCAAAAATTTAGAGCAATTATTCGGAGACTGATTTTCAGTCTCTTTTTCATTTTATATTAGGAGGAAAACACTTGGCAAAACAAACAGTTATCCATGAAGTTGGTAAGGTGCTAACCAAAAGACTAAGTGACCATAAGGTTGTTGCATCTTCTGTAACACAAATGACTCAGTTCGCCCAACAAGTCCAACAAGACTTTTTAAAAGGTGGATGGGGAAATAGAGACCTCTATGTCATCAACTCAAGCAAAGAGGTTTCAGGTAATGTAAAAAATGCTTTCTTTGATCTTGATTTTATGGCAATGCAGCAAGGTGTAAAAATTGAAAACGAGACGATTTCTGTATGGGAAGATGAAAGTCTTACTGTAAGTGATTCTGGCACAGTCAAAATCGCGTATACACCTTTATCAAAAGTCTCACTTACAAATGAAGACGGAGATCAACAAGAATTTGCTGTTTCAGACAAAACAATTACGGTTCCCGAAACGTTTGCTACTAAAGGGAACGTTGTAACAGCTCACTATCAAATTGAAGTTGATGCAGAAACAGTTGAAATTAGTGGTGAAAAATTCTCTGAGAACTATTACTTCGAAATCCACACACTTGAGTACGATCCAAAGACATCAAAAATTTACAGTGACCTCTATATCCAGTTACCCAAAGTTAATTTCTCTGGTGAAGCAGACATGTCTTTAGAAGCTGGACAAGCCTACACACCTGAAATTGGATACCGAGCATTAGCTGATGACAATGGCAAGATCGGTACTTTTGCACGTGTTAAGCGTAATCCTGATGGGACAAAAGGAGTTAAAACGGAACAAGAAGATGTGACATCTAAAAGCAGTGTAGACATTGGAACAACGCAAGAAACAAAATAACGTTAGGAGCTTGATATCTTGGCACTTTTAAATAAAGACGGAGACATTTACACTTCAGCTAGAGACGATGGAAATGGTAAACCGATCACTGACATTCATCTAAAATCACAAGAAAAACCCCTACAAGTTGACTTCCCTCAAGCTGGCTTGGATGCTATCAAAGGGATTCAAGTACAACCTCCTTCCGTGACCTTGAATGAAAGAGATCCAGGCTTCTCCTCTTTTAAAACGGATAAATTCACTGTTACTTCAACAGCTCAAAAAGTTACCGCTGGTATCACTGACAGGACAGCACTTACTATTTACCCTCCTGCAGAAGGCACGATTTACATTGGGAACTCAACTGTAACTGCTGATACAGGTATCCCATTGACAGCCGGTGACAAACCTTTTTCGGTGCCTGTTGCTGCTGGCAAAACGCTTTATGTCTATGTGATCAATGACGGTACTGACAGAGACGTAAGAGTATTTGAAGCTAAATAGTTTGAGGGGGATACTTCCCCTCTCCTTTTTAAATAAAAGTCAGTTTTTAAACAGACTTAGGAGGTGGAGTTGTTGACAGAAACCGATGAAAATATTTTAAAAACCATTCCAGATAAAGCAACCTTTACATTCCACGAAGCAACAACTGCCCCGTCTGAAGGTGAAGAATTTGTAGTATCACATTATCGGGATATTACTGTTAAGATCTCTGGTTCCTCAACTTCAAGAGAAATAAAATTCTTTGCCGTAGATGAAAATGGTGAAAAGACAGAAATTGCTGGAACAAACAAAACTGATTTTCAATTAGGTACGGGGACATTGAATACAAATGAAAACTGGGATTTTGATATTGCGGGGCTTTTCAAATTCATGGTTGAGGTTGTTTCCGTAAATGGAGATGTTACGGTTAAAGGAATTGCGGTGAGTTAATGAGCAGCAGTAAATTTGTAGGTCAGCTCAAACAAAACAATATACAAATCAATAATCTTAAAGATCAATTTTACAGAACTGAAGCTCATATGTCTGATCATGAAAAGCGTTTATCTGACAAAGTCGATGATTTCATGGAAAAGCAAAATTCAGAGTTAAAGTCGCATACTCAGAACACAGAAAACCCGCACCATGTAACTAAAGAGCAAGTCGGATTATCAAATGTACTCAATGAAGAGCAAGCCACAAAGGTAGCTTTTGATGGCCATCTTGAGGATAAGAAAAATCCCCATGCAGTTACAAAAAGTCAAGTTGGGTTGTCTAAGGTTGATAATATTCAACAGGCATCGAAGGTGGATTTTGATGCTCACGATGCAGACCAGGATAGACATATCACAAAGGATGAGCGCAGTTATTGGAACAGTTCCGATGAAAGGTCAAAGTCTTTTTTAGCTGAACATACTGACAATCAATCAAACCCACACAAGGTTACTGCTGAACAGATTGGACTTGGGAATGTAGACAATGTAAAACAAGCTACTAAAAGTGACTTTGATAATCATCTGAATGACACTAATGTCCATATCAACAAATCTGATCGGGATAGATGGGACGCTACTCAACTTTTCAAGCTCACTGCTGATGATGGAAAAATATTCTACAAGGGTAGCTCCGAAAAAACGGAGTACAACGATTTGATTAATACTGGGTTTTATTTAATCGCCAACCAGGGGCTTCACTCCCCTGCCAACTTATCCAATGTCTATTTAGTTGTTATGAACTATGGATCTACAATTGCACAATTTGCATTAGAGGCGTATTACGGAACACATACATATTTCCGTTTTAGAAAAAGCGATTCAACTTGGACTTCATGGCAAACACATGAAACGACTGACGGAGCACAAGTAAGAGCTACTACCGCACTCAACTCAGCGAAAGCGTACACCGATGCCCACGAAGCAAAAACTGATATTCACGTTACTTTAGATGACAAAGCCAGATGGAGTGGTACATCAGGTTCTTGGAACCCAGTTACACTTATTAATGGAGCTACACAATACTCCACTTACCCTTTCAAATTCTCGAGTGTAAACAACGTGTTATGGCTAAGAGGATCTTTCGGGACATTGCCAGCCATTGGAACTGCAGTTGCTAAATTCTCAACCAAGCCAACACAGTTGGTGGATTTTGTAGTACCCACAATTGGATCATATGGAACAGCAAGATTTGCCTTCACAACAGATGGAGATTTACGTTTTGATGGATTGTACGCTAATGACATTAACAGTGTTTCCAGAGTTTCATTTAATATAGGAATTCCTTTATGGTAGTAGGTGAAAATATTATGCATGTTCTTTATTACGATGAGAACTTTATGTACGCTGGAGAAGACTTCATTGAAGGCGATGCTCTTCCTCCAAATAGTACAACTGCTGTCCCAGACCCCACAATAATCTTGCCCAAATATGATCCCAAGAAAAATAAATGGATTGAATCAGCAACTGAAGAATACAAAGATAGCGTTAAACCGAGTATCCCTGAACCTAACGATTTTGAAATAATAGGACAAACCCTATCCCAACTCCGCCTAAGCTTGTTGCAAGTCAACAGAACAATAAGCACAATGTTAAAAGACATTAGTGAGCTAAAAGGAGGTTCATAATATAGCTACATATAATTATTGGGTTAATGCCCTGAGTCGGAAATGGGCAACCGTCGATCAAGTCAAAGAAGCTTACCAGGAATTTAACGACGTGACAAAAGAAGAGCTACAATTAGGTGTAAAGAATGGTTTAGTCACTTTAGAAGAGTTCAAAGAAATCACTGGCGAAGACTACGAAGAAGCAGACACAGAATAAAATACAAGTTTTATTTAGACACCTCTCCCCTATTGAGGTGTCTTTTTTAATGTGTGCAGAGGATATATAAGGAGGAAATGAGATGGCATCGAAAAAATTAAGTCTTGGGTTAATCGAAGAAAGTGTAAGTAAATATGACAAGAAAGAACGAGTGCAACTAACTGATGACGTTCATGTTTTTATTTACCCTTACTTCTCCCCTACCCGCTTAACCAAAATGCTTACTGAATTAATTACTGATCCACAAAATGCTCAAGAAAAAAACATTGACTTTAAAAGCATAAATCCTGTTCAATGGGGATTCTTTTCATTAATTAAAGAATTTACAGACTTGGGTATTCCAAGTGATATCAAAAACAAAGTAAAGTGGTTTGTTAAGCTTGTGGACTCTGAATTTTTCCCATTGATTATTAGTAGTTTCCCTGAAGAAAGCATGAAGAAATTTAGAGAAGCAACAAAGATGATGCAAGAGAATTTAGACAAACTGTCAAACATATCTCAAGAAGAAATAAATGATCTTATCCTTAATAAGGTCGAAGAGATTGAAAATGAACAAGAGGCTGAATAATGGCCAAGAACATAAAAGAAATAGCAGCACTAATTGAATTTGCCGCAAAGCAAGCCGTTCAAAAGCAATCCAGCACAAAAAATGCGATGATTAAAACGGGTCAAGAGCATGTGCAATCTGATGTATATGACACATACGACCCTCTTGCATATGAACGTACGTCTCTTTTGAAGGACTCCTTCGTCATTCAAAACGAATCTAACGGAATTTCATTAGACAATACTCGTGAAGACAACGGTAAGGATGTTGCCACGGTTGTTGAGACTGGTCAAGGATATACGTATCCAGATAAATACGGTTATGGTTATGGAAAACCTCGCCCATTTATGAAGAATACCGCTGAATCGTTAAAAGATGGGCGATTGGTTGCTGCTATGAAAAAAGATTTATATACAAGTGGTATTAAAACAGAATAACGGTGGTGTATTAATGGCCAGAGAAATAAAACAAAACATGATGCGCTCTAGAGCCGAAAAGTTGCCCGAAGTCACGGATGAAATGTGGGGTCAGGTTGATGACGAGCATAGAAGCTTAACTCAAGAGTTTCTTGACGCCCACTCATTCCGAGATAAAACCAGGAAGCAATACAACTCCTCTCTTCGTCAGTTCTTCTGGTGGGTGCACAATTCCTTGAATGGGAAGAAGCTTTACAAAATATCTAAAAGGGATTTCATCAGATATCAAAGCTTCCTGAAAAATAGAGGGATGTCTTCAAGTGGAATAGCTTTAAAAAAGGCTGGAGTATCTTCTTTAAATAACTACATTGAAAATGTTGTTGCTGAAGATGACGATAATTACAAATCATTCAGGAACTTTACAAGAGGTCTCCCTGCCATCCCTAAAACAACCACGTATGAAAAAGTAAAGGTTACTTACGATGAATACAGAACAATGATGAAAGTGCTTGAAGAAGATAAAAACTATTTGGGGATGGCTTGGTTAGCTACTGCCTTTAATGTAGGTGCCAGAAGAGCTGAAATCATTCAGTTTAAAACCGAAATCCTGAATTATGAGATACCTGAAGGCCAATCTTATGTCATGGCTCACAAAGTTCTCGGAAAAGGAAAAGGCGAAGGAAAACCCCTCGACTACATGATTAACACAGAAGCTCTGGAATATTTGAAGCTTTGGCATGAACAACGGGGATATGACCATGAATATCTATTTACTACACAGTACGGTGGCCAACCAAGACAAATGTCAGAGGGTTGGGCTGACTACTTTTGTTCTGATGTTCTTTCTGATATCCTCGGCCGCCGCATTAACCCTCACCTCTTTAAGGCCTCCTGTATTACTTACCTTCTTGAAGTTAAGAAAATTAAGATTGAGCTCGTGAGTAAATATGTTGCACAGCATAATGATGTGTCTACAACAATTAAGCACTACGACCTCCGTGATTTTAAAGAAGAAAAGAATCAAATCTTCTCGTAAACCTTATGAGTCTCTTCAATCCTCACCAAAGTTCAATTGCGAATATGCAACAGCAAATTAATGAATTGAACGAAGCTGTTGCTGAATTAACTAGGCAGCTTGGTACTAAAGCTGATAAGAACCAATTCGGATCTAAACAGATTGATGAATCCAAGATCAGTGACGGTAAAGTTCTTGTTTACAACGCAAGCACCGGTAAACTTGAATACGGGAAGATTAAGAAAAGCTTGTTGGGTGACATATCAATTGATTTGCTTTAGGTTCACTCTTTATGAAATCCCTCTTTTATGCAGAATCAAGATTCCTCAAACAAGAGGGATTTTGCTTATGTTTAAAATTCATGCACTCAATGGATAGCATTTTCAAACCTTGGCACAGAATCGCTTAAGTAAATCCATATTTAACCGATAATATTATCGAGGTGAATATTGGTGGAATTTATCGAAATTATAGAGTCGCTGATTACAACACCAAAATTAAGAAAATTAATTAGATTTATCCGTAAAGAGTTTCCTTCAAACGAGAGTCTCAATTCCGAGCAACAGTGGCAGAAGTTTGAATATCTAAAACAGCTGAGTGATAAAGATATTACTTCTGGAATAGCTAAGATGGCACGAATTGAATCAGGGTTTTTCTATTCCAAATATGCAATGTTTATTTTATGTATATTAAGTTTATCACTTGGGTCACTTAAATTTATATTTATGAATACACTACCAATTGGAAGCGAAGTTTATTTCATTTATTTGATAGTTTGTGTATTCACACTGCTAAGTGCTGTTATATTAGATATACGAGTGATGACAACAGCTACGTACTTTAAAACCCTTCTTGAACAAGCTAAGGCTGACAAAAAGAATGAAAAAGAGTCTTTACCGTCATCACAAATTGAAGTAAAGATTTATAAGGTGTGGCCTTTCTGGAAAAAGGACACCTTTTATATAAAACAAGCAAAATCCTTGGAAGAAGTCTTATTTAAATGGAAAAACAACGAAATAGCCTCTTACATTAGTGACCGTCTTGGATATTGGTCAACTAAAGATAAAAAAGCTGAACTTCAACGAATAAGAGGCTTAGATCTCGACACTTTAATTTTAGCTATAGCAAGAATGAAGGATATCGAAGAGTATTTCGATAATTCAAAGATTGTACCAGGCTTAACATCGGTAAGCACCTTATTCGTAACTTATCTTGTATACTACTTCGCTTATGCTAACGAAGGTAAACCCACCATGGCATCGGTTACTATTGGAATTATGTTTTCTGTAGGGATATTTTATGGCATTACCTATGGTATGGATAGTAGTAGAACTTGTCGATCACGCGCAATTCAATACAGAAGCCTGTTGGAACAAGTAAAGTCCGAAATAGAGAAGAATTAATGCTTCATTTCTGCCCCCTTTGTTGGTTCTACACTTTTGGAAATCATGATATAATGTAGGAAAATAATACTGGTGGTGGTTGGATGGGTTATAAGATTATGGCTTATGGTGGCTATTTTTTATTCAGCCTTTTCTTCTGTTTGATGGATGGTTGGAGACCTCTGGGGGTTTGCTTAATAATTGGAGGATTGGCCTATTTAGCGCTCGAACCTTACAGAATAAAAAACGCAGCTCTTGCTGAAAAGATTAGAAAAAATGCTGAAATGCTAAAAGCCTACGATAGCGAATATAATCCTGATAATTTCTTTAGCACTTATAAAACAAAGATTGCTTACAATGAAGATAAAGAAACTCTCAAAGTATACCAGCTTAATGGCGAAGAAATAAACGAGTATGTTATCCCTTTTGCCCAAATTATTCAGTCAGAAATCTCACTGGATGACCAGGTGATATCGAAGGTTGCCAAATCTGGGATTATTGCTGGAGGATTATTAGGCGGCGGAATCGGTGCAGCAATTGGGGGTTTGTCGGCCTCCTCTACTCAAACAGAAATGGTGAAGTCGATTACGCTTAAAATTACGGTCGAAAACCTCAAAAATCCTATTCACTATATTCACTTCCTCCCTTCTCGCGAGGATGATGGATATGAACCTCAAGGCTACAAAAAAGATGGAAATATAATTCAACAGGCTTTAAAAAACGCCGAATATTGGCAAGGTGTCATGGATGTAATTATCAAGAAAACAAGTACAGTCGCTCAATAATTTGAGTGGCTTTTTTATTTGTGTTAATTTAGCCTACTTGAAAGGATGTGACCTATATTTGAGTCAAGATTTAAAGATCATTCTCACACCCAAAGCTGATACCTCCTCTAAGACTGTTGAACAGTTGAACCAGCAAATTAAATCTTTAGAGAAAAAGCTTAATTCCCTTAATTTAAAGACAAATATTGATGCCTCTGCTTTAAAGACACTCAACGACTTCTCCTCTGCAGTTGAAACTTATCAAAAGCATCTCAAATCTTTCAATCAAACAGTTAAAGAAACTACAACTATTACCAGAAATGCTGATGGCACTGTTGATAAGCTAACGCAGCAGTATAAGAAAAATGGCGAAATCATTCAACGTGAGACAAAGACCATTGACAATCGCAATCAATCATTACGCGAACAAACACAAGAAGTTAACAGGCTTGCTCAAGCGACTGAAAAACTAGGTCAGGTACAGAAAAGAACAGAACAGAAGAATTCTCAAGGACAAACAACGAAGGTTACTCAAAAGAATCGCAATGGCTTCGATGATATTACTTATACAACTGACCCAAAAACAAACGCTACTACATCAAAAGTAACAACGAACTATGATCAACAACGAAAAGCAATTGAACAATTAAAACTGGATTTAGAAAAACTTAGACAGCAAGGAATTGTAACTGACACCACCCTCTCTTCCCTTGGGCGGAAATTAAATACCGCTCAAACAGCGCAACAAATTGAAGCATTACAAAACAGAATTAAAATGCTCGATGATAAGTCTGCTGCTGTGGCAAAAAATAATGAACTCAGAAAAACTATTGAGCTGTATCAACGCCAAGCGCAGGTAAACGTACAAAACCTTAATACTCGCTACGGCGATACGATGGGTGCCGGAAATAGACAAGCTATTCAAGAATACCTGAATGCAGTTAATAGTCTTAACGTAAGTGCCGGCGGAAGCAATATCAGATCTCAAATGCAAAGCTTGAACATGCAATTCAGGGAATTGGCTTCGAATGCGCAAGCAGCAGCTAGTCAAGCCTCTTCTTTTGGTGCAGAGCTAACTCAAGCTTTCAAAAGTATGTCCACATATTTAATCTCCGGTTCTTTGTTCTATGGTGCTATATCCGGACTCAAGGAAATGGTCTCCCAGGCTGTTGAAATTGATACTCTAATGACAAACATCAGACGTGTGATGAATGAGCCTGATTACAAGTACAATGAGCTTCTTCAAGAGTCAATCAACTTAGGTGACACTCTTTCAAATAAGATCACTGACATTCTGCAAATGACTGGCGATTTTGGGCGTATGGGTTTTGATGAAAGTGAACTGTCCACTCTAACAAAAACCGCTCAGGTACTACAAAACGTCTCTGACTTGACTCCTGACGACACAGTTAACACTTTGACTGCCGCAATGTTAAATTTCAATATTGCCGCAAATGATTCCATTTCAATTGCAGACAAGCTAAATGAAGTGGATAACAACTACGCTGTAACCACTCTTGATCTGGCCAATTCAATTCGAAAAGCAGGTAGTACTGCCTCTACTTTTGGCGTTGAATTAAACGATTTAATTGGCTATACTACAGCAATTGCAAGTACTACCCGTGAATCGGGAAACATTGTTGGTAACTCATTAAAGACCATTTTTGCACGTATCGGGAATAATAATAGCTCAATCAAAGCACTAGAACAGATTGGGGTTTCGGTAAAGACCGCTGGCGGAGAAGCTAAGTCAGCAAGTGAGTTGATAAGCGAAGTTGCACAAAAATGGGATACACTTTCTGACGCACAAAAGCAAAATACCTCAATCGGTGTAGCAGGCATTTACCAACTCTCAAGGTTTAATGCAATGATGAACAACTTCTCTATTGCCCAAAATGCCGCAACGACGGCTTCTAATTCTGCAGGTAGCGCTTGGAGCGAACAACAGAAATACGCAGATAGCTTACAAGCAAGATTAAATAAACTTCAAAACAATTTTACTGAGTTGGCTATAGCTTCATCGGATGCCTTTATTAGTGACGGATTGATTGAGTTCACTCAAGCTCTGGGTTCTTTGTTAAAAGCATCTACTGGAATAATTAACACTGTTGGTTTTCTCCCCCCTCTTTTTGTAACGATTAGCACTGCTACATTGTTACTCAGTAAAAACACTCGAACTTTAGCTACTACTCTTATATTAGGTTCAAAAGCAATGAGACAAGAAACTTTAGCTAGCATCGGATTAGAAGCAGGTATGACCCGTGCTGCGGTTGCATCAAGAGTTTTGAAAACTGCTCTTAGAGGGCTTTTGGTTTCTACAGTGGTTGGAGGCGCACTTGTTGCGTTGGGCTGGGCTTTAGAAAGCATAGTTTCATCATTCGCAGATGCAAAAAAAGCTAAAGATGATTTTGAACAGAGTCAACAGACTAATGTTGAAGCAATTACAACCAACAAAGATTCCACAGATAAACTGATCAAACAGTACAAAGAGCTTCAAAAAGCTAAGGAATCAAGAACCCTTTCATCAGACGAAGAACAAGAATACCTTCAAGTTACTCAGCAATTGGCTCAGACCTTCCCCGCTTTAATTCAAGGTTATGATTCTCAAGGAAATGCTATTTTAAAAAGTAATAAAGCTTTAGAAGAGGCTATTGCAAATACCAAAGAATATCTTGAACTTAAAAAGACGGAAACTAAAGATAGTGCTAAGAAAACATTCGAAGACGCTGCTAAAGAAATCAAAAAGTCTAAGGATGAACTGAAGCAGTACAAACAAATTGCTGATTATAATGATAAAGGTAGACCAAAATGGGACTTCCTTGCTGATGATGACGATTATAAAATTGCAGCTGATAAAGCGAAACAAGGAATGCTTAAAGCGCAGTCCGATATCGCAAGTGGAAATGCAAAGGTTAGAGATAGTGTGCTCTCAATCGCCCAAGCATACAGTTCTATAGATATCAGCAACACTTTAAAGACGAGTATCAATGACATTGTTGGCAAACTCACTCTAAAAGATGATTTGAATCCTGATGATCTTGATAAATTCTCTTCTGCACTGGGTAAACTCCAAGAGAAAATGCAAACAGCGTTGAATTCAAACGATGAAAAAGCATTTGATAGCGCAAAAAAAGATCTTCAAACCCTTTTGGAGACCTATTCAAAATCCGGTTCTTCTATTGATATCTTTAAGTTGAGTTTTGATAAGGCACAAAAGAACATTAAAGATGGAGATAAGGCCATTTCTTCTGTTAAATCGGAAGTTGGTGATTTAGGGGAAACTCTTGCTGAAGCAGGTAATGAAGCTGAAGATTTTGGTCAAAAGCTCAAAGAAGCACTTGATGCAAATGATATCAGTCAGATTAAAGATGTAATCAAAGGCATGTCAGAATCAATGCAGTTTGACTCTGTTCAAGGCATTCTTAACGGGGATATTTTTAATAACACCAAAGAACAAGTTGCCCCTTTAAATGAACTTTTAGAAAAAATGGCTGAAGGAAAGAGCATTTCTGCCAATGAAGCTAATGCTCTAATCCAAAAAGATAAAGAATTAGCCAAAGCAATAAGTTATGAAAATGGTGTTATTAAGGTTAACCGTGATGAAGTAATTCGTCAGCGAAAAGTTAAGCTTGATGCCTATAATGACATGGTTCAATATAGCAATAAGCTAATGAAAACTGAAGTCAATAATGTCATTAAAACCTTAAACGCTGATTCTTTACGAATTGACAGCCTTAGAAAGCTTCGGAGAGAGCGTAAGCTCGATATATCCGAGGCAGAATTGTCTCAGCTTGAAGTTAAATCAATTAATAATGTAGCTGATGCGAAGAAAGAATTACATAAGCTTGAAGAAAAAATGTTGCAACCGGGTGGATTTTCTAACAGCCAAATCTCTGCAATGGATAGCGTTAGAGCTGCTCTTAAATCCTACATCTCAGCATCCGAAGAAGCTACGTCTACTCAGGAAACAAACAAACAAGCGTTAATAGAATCAGGTACTTCCCTTGAAAAATGGACAGATGAGCAAGAGAAAGCAAATGAAGAAACCAAAACGTCCATGTACGTGGCTGATAAATACAAGGAAGCTCTGGAGAAAGTTAATGCTGAAGTCGAAAAGTACAATAAGCAAGTAAACGACTATCCAAAGTATTCCCAAAGTTATCGAAATGCCCTGCAGAAAGAAATTAAAGCTCTTCAACAAAAGAAAAAGCTTATGCAGGAGCAAGCCAAACTCCTCAAGGATCAAATTAAGTCAGGGAACATTGCACAATACGGTATAGTTACCTCTTCCCTTTCCTCTGGTTCATCTTCTGGTGGTTCTTATTCTTCCGGTAACGGGTCTTACTCCGGTAAATACTCCAGCTACATTAATTCTGCCGCAAGCAAATACGGTGTTGATCCAGCTCTAATTGCAGCTGTAATCCAACAAGAATCAGGATTCAATGCAAGAGCTCGTTCTGGAGCAGGCGCAGCCGGATTAATGCAGTTGATGCCTTCCACTGCTAAAAGCTTAGGCGTAAACAATGTTTATGATCCTTATCAGAGCATTATGGGTGGCACAAAATATTTAGCCCAACAACTAAGCAAATTTGGTGGCAATGTTGAGAAAGCACTTGCTGCTTATAACGCAGGGCCTGGTAATGTAATTAAGTACGGTGGAGTCCCTCCTTTCAAGGAAACTCAGAATTATGTTCAGAAGATCATGTCGAATTACACTAAGTCAATGACTTCTGCTAATTCCTCCATTGCAAGCTACTACACGAAAAACAGTGCGTTTAGAATAAGTTCTAAGTATGGTGCACAAGATGGCGCTTACCGATCAACTCCACATAAAGGTATCGACTTCGCAGCGAAAGCTGGAACCGCAATTAAATCGGTTCAGAGTGGAAAAGTTCAAATTGCTGGTTATAGTAAGACTGCCGGTAACTGGGTCGTCATTCAGCAGGATGATGGAAAAGTTGCTAAGTATATGCATATGCTTGATACCCCTTCTGTTAAAGCCGGTCAAACTGTTAAAGCTGGTCAGACCATCGGTAAAGTTGGCAGTACGGGCAATTCAACAGGAAATCACCTTCATCTTCAAATTGAGGAAAACGGAAAGACGGTTGACCCTGAGAAGTATTTAAAAGGTGTCGGTACATCTATTTCAGATGCATCCCAAGCTGAAGCAGAACGACAACAAGCAATAGCGCAAGCTAAATCCGACCTCCTCTCCCTTCAAGGTGACATTGATTCAGTAAACGATCAGATACAAGAGCTCAGATATGAGATCGTTCAATCGAAACTTGATGAATATGACAAGCGTATTGGTGATTTTGATGTAAGAATCGCTAAAGACAAAGCGCTCGCTAGTCATTACCTAAGCGACAGTAAAGAATTCCGCAAGTATACAAACGATCAGAAAAAAGCTTTAACTGAACAGCAAAAGATTCAGAGTCAGAAGGTTTCTTTTATTGAAAAAGAAATCAAAACAAACAAAACTTTGAATGCTGCTCAAAGAGCACAGCTTGCTGAGGAATTAAAACAAGCTAAGATTGATCTCATCAACTTTCAAGAAGAAGTAAGAGAACTTCAGGGACAGCTCATCCAATCTAAAGTTGATGAAACGCTTAACGGTATAGAGAAATCAACCAAGAAAACTGAATCCAAGCTTAAAGATGTTAGCAACAAAATATCCATGACCGAGGAAGATAAAGACAAGGTTAAATATTATAGCCAACAGATTAAGCTTATTCAGCAGCAACAGACTGAAGCGAAAAAGTATATCAAACAGTTGGAAGCTCAAAAGAAAGCTGCTAAAGGGTTCCCGGATATTCAGAAACAAATCACAGAGGAGATTGAAAATTGGAAAGATAAGCAGAAAGATTACAATCTGGAGCTTTACAACACAAAGAAATCAATCAAAGATGTGTACAAATCTCTTGCTGATGAAGTTGTCTCTATCTATAAAGAGATGTACGAAAAGATGCGTGACATTGAATTAAAAGCGCACCAAAAAGCTACGCAAGACTTGATTGATGAGATTGATAAAACTGATGATGAAGCTAAATTTCAAAGACAGTTAAAAGAGAAGCAAGACAGTATCCAAAAACTCACTGACCAAATTAATCAGTATTCTCTTGATGACTCAGAGTTTGGTAAGTCAAAGGTTAAGGAATTAACTGAGCAGTTACAAAAGGAACAGTTAGATCTAGATGAGTTTCTTAAAGATCGTGAAAGCAGCAAACGAAAAGAAGCGTTGCAAGATCAGCTTCAAAAAGACGAAGATTCAATCAATAAGAAATATGATGATCTCGTTAATGATGAGCGTGGATTTAAGGAACTTGAGAAAAAGCTAATGGATGGGAAGATTACTGATATTGCTAAGCAACTGAATGAATTCTCTAAGTTCATTAACAGCAATATGGAGTCCATCGGGAAAAGCATCTCTAATAACCTTATCGATAAGCTTAAAGAAGCCTCTAATGCCCTTAATACTGTGACCAAAGGCAATAAAACTGGAAAAAAGGTATCTTCTTTTGCATCAGGCGGATATACAGGAACAGGACTAGGTGCAGGTAAGCTCGCCTTCCTTCATGATAAAGAGCTTATCCTAAATAAAACAGATACTGAAAATATGCTTGAAACTGTAAAGCAAGTTCGCAATCTGTCTGATAACGATTTGAATAATGAAACACCTAAATGGGGACAAGGTGGGAAATTAGCAGCCTTGATTAACAAAGGGATCACCTCTATTCCATCAATAATTCCGAATATTAACCAATCGAGCCTATCTAATAGTTTGATACCAAACGTTAAAACCACTAACCTCCCTCCTACAGTTAACTCTACTGGTGATAAAACAGTGAATCTAACAAACAATTTCAATATTGAAAAGCTCACAGGTGGCGAAACAGGAGCTAGGACAATGTTCGAAACCATCAAGAAAGAAGTTATAAAATTAAATGGAAGCATGTAAGAGTCTGTATAATGCAGGCTCTTCAGCTTGCTTTTTGATTGGTAAGGGTGGAATTTTATGATTAGAGAAAGTCAATATTTTATGTTTGATGATATCCCCTCTTATGAAATTGGGGCAGTGAATGTAAATACAGATGGTGGACTATTGGAAGAGACATTCATAGCGAATAGAACAGTAAATGAAACATATACACGATCAGCTTCTGAGCCATATGTAGACAGTGTTAAACGTGAACCATATGAAATCCCTTTAAATTTTTACATAGAAGATCATTTAGATGAGGAAAATATTCGAAGAGTTGCACGTTGGCTAAATGTAGAAGATTACAAGCCTCTTTCATTCAGTAGTAATTTAGATATCATTTATTTTGCTTTGCCAGTGAACGCAACAGACTTGGTACACAACTGCTCTAATGACGGATATGTGAAGCTGACAATGAAAGTATTTCCTTATAGGTATGGACGAGAAACGACTACACATTGGTATGACATATCATTAGGCTCTAATAATATAGAAATTAAAAATATAGGGGATTTAGATATCCCACTCTCTCTTGAATTCAAAAAAATCGGTGACGGAGACATCACAATTGAAAACTTGACAGCTTATAAAGAACCTCTAAAATTCACATCAATTAAACATCAAGAAGTTATCAATGTAGATGCCAATAAAGAGCTGATCACCTCCAGTGTTACTGGGTATGAGTGTTATGATCAAGTCAATGAGCAGTATGTTTTTTTAACAAGAGGGATAAATAGAGTTAAAATAACGGGCGAATGTTATATCCGGTTTATATACAGATATAAGTATTTGTAAGGGGATGTTATATTGATTTACGATTTTAAACCAGGTCATCTCAAGCTTTCTTTAGCAAAACCAAATAAAAAGAAAGTCGCTAATATAGTAGATTTCTCTAACGCCTCTCTAAATTTGAATTTTGATGAACTCCACGATCTAACTTTTAATATCCCACTTAAAGCAAGATATAATTTCAAGATGAAGCCAAACCATGTGGCAGAACTCATAAAAGGCTGGTATCTCATTAAGGCAGAGTTCTTAAACAGAGTTGAATGGTTTGTAATAACCGGATTGACAAAGTCAGAAAATGAGGAACAAACAATACAAGTTAGAGCTCAAGGGCTTCCCTACATTCTTCATAAAAGCAAAATCAAATCATATGAAGGCATCTCTAAAAATCTGTTGGAAGTTGCCACAGATTGTCTCAAAGGAACTTGCTTTACTGTAGACTTTATTGACCCCTCTTTTAATGAAAAACGCCGCTCATTTGATGTTACCTCTACCCGATATGAGTTTTTAAAGAACATTGGAGAAACTTTCGAGGCTGTGCCTATATTTGATACTGTGAACAACACAGTATCATTTTATAAAAAAGAAACTGTGTCCAAGTATAAAGGTGTCCAATTCTCTCCTAAAAGGTTCATGATTGATATGGAAGATACCATTGATATTGATCAAGTCGTAACACGATTAGACATTACCGGTAAAGATGGAATTGTTATTAATTCAGTCAATCCTACTGGCCAGAGTTACTTGGACGATTTCTCTTATTTCCTCTACCCTTTTGAACGTGATGAAAAAAGAAATGTAATTAAGCATAGTGATTACATGGATGATGATTTGTGCCATGCAATTTTAGATTACAATGAACTTGTAAATAAAGAAGGCTCTTCTTTTTACCTCCTTTTAAATCAGAAAAAAGATCTTGAAGCAACAAAAACGGCACAGGAGAATACCCTCTTCACCCTAGAAAAAATTGAATTACAACAAATCTTAGATAAGATCACAGTAGCAAAAAAAGCTGGAGATGACACGAAAGACCTTATCAAGCAAAGAGATGCCAAACAACTAGAAGTTACATCAAAGAAAGCTGAAATATCCGCCACTGCCAATCAGATTTCCAAGATAACTGAAGAAATAGCAGTGTTAAAAGATCGGTTATCTATGGATAAGTTTCTCGGTGAAAAGCTAATGAAAAAGTTGTCTTATTTTATCCGTCAAGAAGATTGGTCTAATGACAACATTTTTGATGAAACAGAGCTGTATGAAAAAGGTCTTGAGGAACTTGGAGAGAAAAACACACCGCCGGTAGACATTAGAACAAACATTGTGAACCTATTTACTGTCACCAAAGAAAAGGATTTTTGGGATAGAATTTACCTGGGAGATATAATCAGATTAGTTAATGACGATTTTAGAACTGATGTCAAAGCAACACTTACAGGAATGAATTTTGATTTTGAGCAGCAAAGTATACAAGTAACACTTTCGAATGGAAAAAGAGCTACTACGATAGAACAAGACTTTGCACGCTCATTGTATACTGCCAAGAAAGCATCAACTGAATTCAATAAGAAAAAGATTGATTATGATACCCTACTGACCAATTACAATGCACGAAATGATCGTATATCTGCACCCGTTGCAAACCCAACTATACGTAATGACGGGACTGCTATAACTCATGTTGTAAATGATAATGGATCTGTAGATGTATCAATTGAATGGGATTTTCCAGACTCTGATGAGGACAAATACAATATCGATGGTTTTCTTATCCATTGCTACTCTGACACATCAGACGAAACATACCTCTTTGGTTCAAAGATGTCAGCTGAACAATATTTATCAGTTAGTTATGATAAACGAATTGCAACATTAACCGGTCAAGTTTCAAATAAGTACTATACATTTGGAGTCCAAGCCTATCGCACAGTAGAGACATCCATTGATAGTAGTGGTCGAATACTATCTGATATTGTACAGCCTAAATTCCCTTCAGAAAACCCCTACCTCCCTTCTTCTACAGTAGAAGTTAAAGGCAAGCTAAATGGCTCGAAATACACTGTCTCCTCAACTGAACCTGAAGAACCTGAAGCAAACGATTTATGGACTAATACGGTTACCGGCGTTGTTTCATCTTACGACGGAGAAAAATGGGTTTCCAGTGATCAAAAAACAGCTGAGCTTGTTGAAACCACAGCCGCACAAGTTGACACTAAGCTCTCCGACTATGATAGTCGTGTCCAAAACATTGAGCTCAATAACCTTTTGGTCAATCCTCTGAAATGGAAAGGCGGAAATGTCTCTGCATTTGGTCGTAAATATTATTCTGATGTAAGTAATGACTCAACTGTTTTAAACTTAAACACAGTCACGATTCCTATCCTTATTAATGCAGTAGATGCTTCAGATTCAAATCCAACTGTTGTTGACTACACTTATAACGAAGCATGGGATATGATCCCTAAACTCAAAAATGATGGATACAACGTTATTTTAGAACCCTATCCCTTCATCGCAAATGGAACGATAGCTGAAACCGATTGGATGCCTTCTGATCTAGACCAATGGTTCGCAGCATGGAACAACATCCTTCAAGACTTCGCTAAAAAATGTGAGCAATTTAAATTAGACGGTTTATACATTGCTTCAAACTTAGTTCATATGGAAGACTCAACAGAAAAGTGGAAATCAGTTATTACAGGCATTAGGAGTTTATTCTCTGGTAAGCTACTCTACCGGACAAATTATTGGGTAACTGCTGACTGGGCTCCCGAAACGATTGCTGCGTACAACAAAAAGCTGAACAATCCTATATTCGGACTTGTTGATATCATTGCCATAGCTGCTTATTTTGAATTGACTGATAATCGAAATCCATCTATCGATCAGTTAATTGATGCTATTTATAGCGTACCGTTATACGGACGAGGACAAAATATATTCAAGGAAATCAAAGCATTTTATGATAAATGGAATAAGCCGATCTTCTTTGGTGAACTTGGCATCCCACCTTACAGTAACTCTCCTGAACAACCCCATAACGCATTCGGTGACCTAGGAGAATACAATGAATCAATTCAGGCGAATTGGTTTGAAGCTTGGATTAGAGTTTTTCAGGCTCAAGATTGGTGGCAAGGATATTCTGTATATGCAATTTCAGATGAGAAGTCTGTATACAATGTAATTGGTAAGAAAGCCGAATCCATTATCAGAGGACAAACATTAGGCGGTACAAAAGGCAGACTACAGAGCTTAGAAGAAAGAGTCGCATACTTAGAAGAAGTACTCAAATCAATTACACAATAAGAAAGGACGGTGAATTTAGTTTGGATTTTCCTCAGCTCTATAACAACCCCATCCTTTCTCGGAAAAGGAAAGGTTCAATCGATGATCCTTATTTAAGCTACAGTGAAACTTTAACCGTTTATAACGGTCGAGCCGTACTTACTGAAATACCAAACCCCGAGTATAGAGTTAAAGTTAGTGGTGACAGCAAGGAATGGCGAGAAATTGAAGATGGTGAATTAGAAGACAACTACTTTAAGGTTGAATACCTTATGGGAGTTGTCTTTTTCAATGATTCAAATGAAGGTAAATCACTTACTTTTACATATCAAGGAGAAGGTGCATCTTTTTTCCCTGCCTCAAGAATTTGGATTAAACGGCAAGGAAATATGGTCATTGAAACACTTCAAGGCTTAATTGATGATGCTGAAGATGCCATTATTCGTATCAACGAACGTATTGCTGAATGTGAACGTGTCACCAAGCGATGTGTTGAAATAACAAATTGGTGCAGACAAGCAACATCAGATTATGAGTATGTAGTTGAGAACACTAGGAAGATTTACTTGCCGTTTGTGTACACCTATCAGGATTTATTAAGCACTTATCCTTCCCCTCAAATTGGTTGGACTGTCACTGTAAAAGAAACAGGCATTGAATATCGATGGGATGGTTTTGACTGGATAAATATTAGCGTCTCAGATAAGTATGATGGTTTCAACATTGTTTCTAGCTATGTAGAGCCTTACAACATCAGGTCAGTATGGTTGAGAACGAACAATGCTCCCAAAAAGATGAGGATAAAACCTTCTGTAGAACCCCCTGACGGAAGTATGGTTTGGATTAGAAAAGGATAAGGAGGAGTATATATTGAACGACAACTTAATTCCCGTAAACACAATGGGTTATATGGACGAAGAAACAGAGCAATGGATACCCATTGATGCTATAGGGTTAAAATCAAATAATATTAGATATACTGCAGACGATATTCAAGAGGCTTTTGATAAAGCTTCTAAGGATATTAAAAACGTAATAAGTACAGTCGATTCTGGCTTAACAGATATCACAAACACTATTGGAGACATTTCAAAAATCCCTGCATCCGGTGCAACAATTGTTGATAAAGTCCTAAATGAATTTATCAGACGAAGTGTCAATGTTCAGGATTTTGGAGCTAAAGGTGATGGTGTTACTGATGACACTGAAGCTTTCAAAACTGCCTTTGCAAGTGGAAAACGAGAGGTTTTTGTTCCGGCAGGGGTTTACATGGTTCAAGGATTGCATATCCCCTCTTATGTCAGACTTTACGGTGTTGGGTCAGGGTCTATTATCAAGCTTCACCCAACTGCTGCCGGAACATCTTGTGTGTTAACCAATAGCGACTACACAAACGGAAACGAATATATCTTAATTGAAGACTTAGACCTCGATTGGAATTTAGACAAAAAGGATAACACCATTACAAACGGCACAAATGCAAACTGTGTGGGCATTGTTAACTCTAAATTTGTTCGAGTTAGAAACGTCAATGCTCGAAATCCAGGCGTACACGGTTTTGATGTAAGCTCCCCTGTTTGGAATTCTTCTTCCGATGGAGCAGATCATTATCAGCCAAACGGAAGCAAATATGTTTGGATTGAAAATTGTACTGCAACTAATTATGGTGATGATGGCTTCACAACTCACTATTCTGATTACATCTTCTTCACTAACTGTTATGCTTATGACGCTAATGGATCCGCACATAGTAAAGGAGCTTCAAATTCAAACGGCTTTGAAATTGATGATGGCTCTAAAAACGTGTGGCTTGTGAACTGTTATAGTCGAAAAAATTGCAGGGGTTTTGAAGTCAAAGCTCACAACAGAGCACCTGCAGCAAGAAACGTAAACTTAATAAACTGCTATTCCGAAAATGATATCCGCGCTTTCGACTTTAGACATATTGGCTTCCACCTAGCCTCCGAAAAAATCTCCACAAGTGCATTTGACATTAATGTTGTTAACTGCACTGCACAACATCCTATTTTCAGTGACCTTTATCAAGGTTTAAATCCTCGCGCACTTGTTGTTTCCGCTTATAGAAATGTCAACGTATCAAACTTCAATGCAATTGGTGACCCGACATATGATTACAAGAATACTACAGTAATCTCTACTCAATATAAGAGCAAAAATATTAATCTAAGCAACATTACTGTTTCAGGGTTTACAACAGCAAGTAACGATATCTATGTAATTGGCGGAGCTCAAAAATCAGACAATGTAAACATCTCGAATGTAGCCATTAACCAGTCTGCTTTAGTGGGTATTGCTGTGGGAAGTAGAGTTGACTCAGTCAATATCAATAACGTTAATATGACGGGAACAAACAAAGCAGGTTCAATAGGTATTTACTGCACTAACTCACAAGCCAATATTAGCGCTGCAATGTGCGAACAATATGCTACCCCCAGTAAAATTGCCGGAAAAGCCTACACGTTTATCCCGAATAACTTCAAGGGCGGTCTACGCGGGGCTACGACTTCTGGCTATGCTAAAACAAATACTAGTGCAGTATTAGCTTCATCGGGTGAACCTCAAGCTCTTGGAGATGCCACTTTAGTTGGAGCCACTACCGGAGGATGCGTTGCAAAGGGAACAAGAACCAACGTTTTTGGCTCATCAGGCGGAAGCTCTGTAGACGGATCTCGTAGCGGTGTTTACAACTCCAATGATTCTCATATCGAGGGGCAAAATGTATCACGTGAAATCCACGCTTCTGGCGGTGTAAAACTTGGTGAAAATGATCGCTATATGGTGGTTGGCGGATACGGCGCTACTCCATCCAGAGCAAATATTAAATGGATGCTAAACTCCATGAATGGGGATATAACATCTGCAGGAAAGATGAATGGCGGAGCCACCTTTAGTGATTACGCTGAGTATTTTGAAAGCCTTGACGGAAAAGCAATTCCGACAGGAACAATTGTCACTCTTGAAGGAGCTAAAATTCGCCCAGCGAGAAAAGGTGAAGATGTACACGGAGTAATCTCCGAAACTGCAGGAACTATTTTAGGCGGAGCTGATATTCACTGGCAAGGTAGATATTTAAAGAATGAGTTCGGTGGATACATATATGAAGATGTGGTCAACCCAGAAACCGGTGATGTTAAGAAACTGCCTAAAGTAAACCCTGAGTGGATTGAAAAAATAGATTACGTCCCTCGTGAAGAACGGCCTGAATGGAATATAGTAGGATTGCTTGGACAGGTTTATGTGAAGGTGGACAGCACCGTTTCTGTTGGAGATCGGATTGAAGGCAATTATGGCATCGGCACAAAAACAGAAGACAGGTTTTACTCTTGGAAGACTATGGAGATTGTAACCCCATATTCAGACAAGCTTGGCTATGGCATTGCCATCTGCTTAATTAAGTAATCCCTCAAAATTAAAGGAGGTGGTTATGTTCTAGTTAAAATATAAATTTTATTCAATTTACAACATTCAAAAACAGAGATAACAAGAGCATACGTGAGATAAAGAGAGATTGGGATTTGTCCCCTTCTCTCTTTTTTGTGCTCAAATTTAATTTTAGGAGAGATGTTTAATATGTCTATTCAAGCGAGACAAATGTTAGTATCCCCAGAAAAATATTCAATCAAAGGCCCCTATGCTATGACAGCTGAGTATATTACTTTCCACAATACAGCAAACGACGCAAGCGCAAATAATGAGATCAGTTATATGAGAAATAATAATGAAACAGTATCATATCACTTCGCTGTAGACGATAAAGAGGTAGTTCAAGGACTCCCAACAAACCGAAATGCTTTTCATTGTGGTGATGGTGAATACGGGACTGGAAACCGCAAGTCAATCGGTGTTGAAGTTTGCTACTCCAAGTCGGGCGGAGAACGCTATAGAAAAGCTGAAGCGTTGGCTATTAAGTTTATTGCACAACTCCTTAAAGAACGTGGCTGGGGCGTAGATCGAGTTAAAAAGCATCAAGACTGGTCTGGCAAGTATTGCCCGCATCGAGTTCTTGATGAAGGACGTTGGAATGATGTTAAAGCTGCTATTGCTGCTGAGTTGAAAGCACTCGGCGGAAATACTTCTTCCTCATCTTCAAAGCCAACAAAAGTGGTTAAAACAAATGGTTCTTATGTTAAGAACACAGTTATCGCTGACAGTCTTAATGTGAGAACCCAACGCAATGCAAACTCCTCTATTGTACTCGCTCTTCCTAAAGGCTCCACTGTCCAATATCAAAAGGGATCAACTCAAAACGGTTGGGGATATATCAAATATACAAACTCCAAAGGTGCTACATACAGCGGATACGTAAATGTGAAATATATTAAAAGCGATGCTGAGCTTGGACAATCAACCCCAAAGCCTAAATCCACTTCTAAGCCTAAAAGCAGTGGTATCAAATCTGTAGGCAAAATTAAAATTGTCGGTGTAAAAAGCGCTGCAATCGTTATGGACAGACCCGATAAAAACAAAGCGAAGAACCTCGGCACTGTGGAGCTAGGTGATACCGTCAACATTTCTGGCTCAGTGAAAGGTTCAAACAATGCTAAGGGTTACTGGGAAGTGATCTATAAAGGTAAACGCGGCTACATCTCAGGGCAGTTTGGATCAAAAATCTAAATATATTTAAATATCTTTGAGGATGATTGTAGCTCAAAGTGTATTAATGATTATTTAGGAGGTGATGTGACATTACCTCCTATTTTTTATGGAGGATGATTGCATTGTGGCTGAAAAAGAAAATTATGAAGTTTTAAAGACCGAGGTCGCTCATATAAAAGAACGTCTTAAAGAACAAGCAGAAGATAGAAAAATCATGTTGAAAACACAAAAAACAACAAGTGAATCGCTCATTAGGCTTACCACTGTTGTTGAGAATCAAGAAAAAAATCTTGTTGAAACAAAAAATTTGTTCACCACTGAGATAGCTGGACTAAGAAATGAATTTCAGCAAGTTAATCAGTCGCAAACAAAATGGCTTCAGAGCTTGTTAGAAGGAACTTTTGGCAAGACATTAAAGATTTTAGTTTTAATTATCCTCATACTGCTTGGCGCAGAGATTGCCGGTGTTGATATCACCAAATTAGCTAATTTATAAGGAGACGATTTAATGACTAAAATTAACTGGAAAGTAAGACTTAAAAAGAAAACATTCCTGGTTGCAATCTTCTCTGCAACTCTTTTGTTTGCACAAGCAATTGCATCTGCTTTTGGATACGATATTTCTGTGTTTAGTGATGATCTCACTGAGAAATTTAATGCACTGTTAACATTTTTAACTGCCATGGGAATTGTAGTGGATCCAACCACTACAGGTATCTCAGATAGTGATCAAGCAATGGAATATACAGAACCAAAATAACTTGGGGAGTTTATCTCCCCTTTTTTTCATTTTCAAGAAGAAAGGAATGATTTTTGATCATGCAAATAGGATCTGGATATATCGGGAGTCCCATGCTTGAGCAGTCAGAATCTAACCATGAAGTGATCCCTTCCCCACCTGCAACCTGGACGATTAAATATTCTTTCTATAAGTTCAGCTTTTCGAATGATCAGGAATGCCACGTATCAATCAATGGTGGTGATCCTATCTATTTAAGAGCTGGGCAAGGCTTTCAAATGGACGCTCATGATTCACCTATCACAAGCTTTAAAATTTCTGAGTCAGGAATAACATATAACTTTTTGGGGGCGCATAAATGAGTTTCTTCAATCCGATGGTTAATGTCTCAATTGTCACTGGGAAGTCTGCTTATGATATTGCAGTAGACAATGGTTTTTCAGGAACTGTAGAGGAATGGTTAGCATCATTAAAAGGTGAAAAAGGCGACACTGGAGCTACAGGTGCAACCGGGGTTAAAGGTGCTACTGGCGCTGCCGGTAAAGATGGAAAATCAGCATATGAATTAGCCGTTCAACAAGGTTTCACTGGAACATTAGATGAGTGGCTTGCTTCTCTAAAAGCAACAGCAAACTGATCACATCCCTTCTCTAACGAGGAGGGTATTTTTTTCGCAATTCATATCTAAATTGATAAATAAGACAAAACACCCTTCCCAACTTATTACATTATGATAAAATATTACATAATCAGACGAAATGCTAGGAGGGTGATTTTTTTGGAGCAATTGATCTCTTCTTCAAAAGTTGGCTTAAAAATCAATGAATGGTACAAATACATAAGATTGTTCAGTGTTGCAGATGCAGAAATTCTAAAGGATGAAGTTGAACAAGAAATAGAGCATATGGAAGAAGATCAAGATTTATTGTTGTATTATTCGCTCATGTGTTTTAGACATCAATTAATGCTTGATTATCTTGAACCAAAAACCATGAATGAAGAACGCCCAAAAGTTTCAGACTTATTAGAAAAGATCGAAAGTAAACAAAGTGATCTAAAAGGAATTCTTGAATATTATTTTAACTTTTTTCATGGGATGTATGAATTTGAACAATACGAATATCTTAAGGCAATAAGTTTTTACAACCGAGCTGAAAAGAAGTTAGCCGTTGTCCCCGATGAAATAGAGCGAGCTGAATTTCACTATAAGGTAGCTGAAGTGTACTATCACATGAAGCAAACCCACATGTCTATGCACCATATTGTTCAAGCAATAGAAACCTACAAAGCGCACGAAACTTACTCAATAAGAGTAATTCAATGTTCATTTGTCATTGGCCTGAACTATTTAGACATGGAGTATCCAGAAAAAGCAATACCACATTTCATGAATGCATTAAAACAAGCACAAGAAATTGATATGCCACGGTTAATAGGTTCTTCTTTGTACAATCTCGGTTTATGCTCATTTACAACAGGAAATATGGAGAAGGCATTGGAGTATTTTAAAGAAGGCGTCTCAATTTATCAAAGTAATTCTCTTCACAATTCTAGCCGACTACTAGACATACTTCTAATGTTGGCAAAAACGCACTTTAAATTGTTCAACATGGTTGAGGGAAAACAAGTTTGTGAACAAGGTCTTATGCTATCAAAGGAATTGAACGATGAAGTATTAGGAAAAATGTTTGATTTTCTTATGGGTTTATTCGTTGGGAATGACAAAGACCGACTTTTTAAAATCTTAGATTACTTAGAATCAAAAGCTATGCTTTCAGATGTGGAAGACCTAGCGACTGATGCAGCTATGTATTATAATGTAAATGAAGACCATAAAGTAGCTACCGCCTTTTATGAGAAAGTGCTTTATGCCCGAAAACAAATTCAGAGAGGGGATTGTCTTTATGAAATTTAAATTTGCATCAGCTTTTATCTTTTTAGTTATCTTACTTGGCATTGTTGGACATCACTTTCTTGACGACCACAAGGTTTTAAAGGAAGCTCGAAGAGGTCACACAGCCAGTATCCAAATTGCTCTTGATCACCATAGTGACTTCTCAGTGGAACGTAGAGGGCAAACCGCATAAATGTTTTGGTACCCCCTTATGGGGGTATTTTTTATGACTTATGTCCACCAGTCAAACCCGCTCTATGCAATGCTGTTCCACCAGGTGTATATGAAACAGCTCGCAAGATCGCTTTAGATCCATATTTATTTCTTATCCCGTCCATAACAAATCCAAGCTTCCTTCTCTTCTCATTATCCTTTTCAAACAGACTTAATTGTTGATTCACATCGTCTTCAATATTGGATAAAGTAACTGAAATACTTCTTACTGTTTTTCCTGTATAGAACTTATCGAACAACATCAAGCAATAACGATAAATATCCATTGTAATATTTGTAGGTAAATCAATTGTTTTAGCTCTGTGAAAGCCACCGCCGAACTCATCTTTACTGTAACCAATTCCTAAGCTGATCGTACGCCCTACTTTATTATGTGTCCGTGCTCTTCGTGCAACCTCTTCACAAATCTCCAAGAGAACCGCCTTGATATCCTCTTTCTTCGTATAGTCTCTAAGCAATATCTGACTTTTCCCGTAGCTTATTTGCCCCTGCATCAAAGGAGCTCCAATTTCAGAAAGGTCGATTCCATGGGCATGATAATAAAGCTGATTGCCCATGATGCCGAAGCGTTTTTCAAGCAGCTCTAGTGGATATTTAGCTAATTGGCCAACAGTTGATATCCCCATCCGGTTTAAATTCCTCTCCATCCTCCCTCCTATTCCCCACATTTCAGATAACGGATGAACACACCAAAGCTTTTTAGGAACATCTTCATATCTCCACCGTGCAATCCCAGTCTTTGTTTTCTTGCTCTCTAAATCAAGAGCTAACTTACTCAGTAGCATATTGTCACCAATACCAACAGTACAAACTAAGCCGAACTCTCTCTTCATACTGCTCTGAATTGCTTCTGCCATGACTTCAGGATTTTCTTTTCCTGCATCTAAAAAAGATTCATCAATTGAGTACGTGTGCACACATGTTTCAGGAACGAACCTGTAAAACAATTTAGTGATTTCAGTTGAAACTCTGATGAAAAGTTTCATTTGCGGGTTTACTATGTGAATTCTTGGATCATCTGGAATCTCAAATAACCGGGAGCCAGTCTTGATTCCATAATCTTTTTTAAGTGCAGGAGACGCTGCTAAGACAACACTTCCCTGTCTATCCGTGTTTCCGACTACAGCGAGATAACATGTCATTGGATTCAATCCCATTGCTACAGCTGAAACCGAAGCATAAAAGGATTTCATATCTACACAAAGTATATTTTTACGTGGAAACTGTGAGTAATCAATCATTGTAAGCAACTCCTATGATGTCATTCATGGTGATGTATACGGTTTGATCGTGATGATCTTTTACATGTAATTTGTGTTGTTCGTAATTGAGATATTGAACTGTACCGATTAAATCCTCGGCAACTCCTTCTTTAAAGAGTTTAAACTTCAGTTCTTTATTCAATGCCATTGCTTCAGAAACCAAGATGTCAATCTCCTCAATTTGTTGTTCATCTAAAGATGGCTTCTCCATTTTCGAAACATCTAACAAGTCCTGTTTTAATTGCGTTAAATGTTCTGGAAGCATCATGGAAGTCCATTTGATCGCCCCTCGATCTCTAAGCATTTTGAATCACTCCTTTATTGATCTAATATTAACAGAACAAATGTTCTTTATTCAATATAAATAAGAACAATAGTTCGATGTAATTGTTGGAAATGACTATTCATTAAATATCCTTATGGTCTGCTGTAGTCGCGACATTGAATTCTCTCCAAAAGACATGGGAACGAAAAGAAACCCGCAGGAAAAGTAAACACACAGCCGCATTCTTTTCTGGCAGCTGTGTGTCTTTATTTGTCTTTATCGGCTCCGGATTTCTCTTGTTTTTCATTCGGCAGCTGAATGGAAGGCGTCACACCTGATCCTCCACTTCCATTATAAAACTGCGGCACCTCTCCTTGAATCGCTTTAATGGAGACCGGAATATTATTTGTCACGACCGATGTCTTACTGGCAAACGGAATAATGACCTTCACTTTAATCTCCACGAAAATACTGATATCAATCAGGGCATTGTTAATGCCGTACGGCTTTATTTTTGTTTTCACATCAGTTAACGCATCACCGATCAGGTTAAAGCGCACGGGGATTTTCGGCCCCAGATTTCCGAGAATGCTGTTTCCCGTGACCTGCCCTAAGGGAATATCGATCATAATTTCATCGGCCGTTTTCGCGCCTTTTTCTGTTTCACGCTGCTTATTGTTCGACTCCGCTTCCTTCAGATGAGCCTGAAGCTGCTTTGTCACTTTCGCCTTCATACTGTTGACCATTTGTGTATTAAAATCCATCGTTGTGACTTTTCCGTTTTCATCCGTTTTCATATCGACCATATCTTTCACATTGTCGCTGTGAGACATGTATTCCTCAATGGATTCCGTAATGACCTCTGTCGCCACCCGTTTTGTTTCCATTTCTCCGATGTTCATCAGCACCGGTTTGATTGAGGAGTTGATCATCCAAAGGCTGATGACCGTCGACATGATAAAAAAAGCAAACGACAGAAGCAGCACATACCGAAAAGGCAAAGGCCCTCTCTTGCGAAGAGCTCTTCGGTATCTAGGCAAGAAAAATCCCCCCTTACATATCACAATGTATGCTTGTAAGGGGGGACATAGTAATTTATTTTCACACTTAAAAACTACGGCATGAAGCACTATTTTTCTTTCGGATCACGTAAATAATGGGCTGTTTTTATATCCTGCTTATTTTCGTTTTTCTAATCCTTTTTCTTTTCATGTCTTCATTAGATATTTTTATTTGCATCTCCATAACACTTAATTGGCTTTTTAATATCTTAATGTCTTGTTTATTGAGCACTGGTGGCACATTTATTTCTGCCCTTTTGCCACTTGTTAATGAAAACTTTAAAACCTGTTTAGCTAAAGTAAATTCCAACGCCAGATTCTCCTTTAGTTAATTTCAACAATTTAAAATTATAAGAGCCAAGATGCACTTATACAATAAAGGTTACATGATATTGTCTTAATCATCAAACTTTGATTTTCAATTGACTGTTTCAGCTTGGTAATTTGTCTCCTACAATCACAGACATATATTTGGAATTAGTGTATAATGATTCCTGTACATTAAGTTTGCTCACTCAAGGGAGTCTTGCTCATCCCCTACGAAAGGGGGTGATGCTTATGTCAACATTTCAGGCATTAATGTTAATGCTTGCATTTGGGTCGTTTATAATCGCTCTGTTGACGTATATAAATAAAAAATAGACCTCCCTTGAGACTGGAATCCTGAAGGGACAGGTCTATCACGAATAACTGCTGAGCAAGCCCTTTGATGGGTAGCTTTTTGTACAGAGCCGGGGTGCTACCAACACCCTGGTCTTTTTATTTTATGCATTTCTTATTAAAGAAATACACTGTAACCAGTCTGTATTTTACAGTTTGATTATAACACATTAAATGAAACCATTGAAATGATTTGCAAAACTTTTGTTTATTGGATTATTCAATTTCTACACCATCATACGCATCGCCTAATGATATAAATTCACCCCTTAACCAATACCAGTGCCTACCCTTATTCTCAAGCAATCGCTGTATTAAATCAGTAAATGAAGTGGCTATTACCTGTGTTTCACCAACAATTCCATGTCGATCAAAAAAGCTATCGTAACACTTACCTTTACGATCTTCATTTAAATCAATTGTCAGATATTCTCCTTTTCCATCCGTACAAACAATATACCACTCGGATGAAATATCTTCTTCACAAAGTTCTCCAACAATAACGGGGTTAGCCAATTTAAACTCATGTGGACTTACTATATATATTGGATAATCCGCATTTTCGAATAAAACTGCTCCGCCGCATTGCTCATAAAATTCACTAACATCTCTTGGTAGTTGATGCTTCTCGTCTATTACTGGGAGACCATCAGCTTCAAACAACCGACAGTCTAATGTAGAAGCAATCTTTTTGATTAACATATCCACACCTTTGTATTACTTTTATTTAATTGTCTAAGCTAAATTTCAATGCATCAGCTAGCATGGTGTTAAAATCATCAAATTTGTTCATCAACGTTCCAGAGGGTTTATCAAGCTCCAAATATTCATTCTCAATCACATCTAAGCAATACCAAGCTGTATCTGAATCACCAAAAAACAGGTATTTTTTCTGTTCGTCATTTTCGTGCCATTGTTCATTTGTTTCAATAAAACCATAAACTTCTTCATCATTTTCTTCTTCCAAAAATATTTTATCCAGCCCATAGATTACCAAGCCATTAAAATCTAATCCGTTAACGGTTTGAAGAAATTTTTTATATCCTGAAGGAATTTCATTTATAGGGAACTTACCTAATACTGCTTCTTCAAAATTTCTTAATTCTTTGTCTGTAACAGGAGAATTCAATTCATCTCCATACTTTTCTTCAGTTTTTCGAATTTCCTCCAATAAATTCATCCACATAAAACTGCCTCCTTATTTCTCACTTGGATATATTTCACCATTAGGAATAGGCCAATTAATTTTCTTTGTTTCTCCTGGTGTTAAACCTTTTGTTAATGAATTTTGCTCATTAGTTATTGCTTTATGGTAAGGGTCGTTTTTGATCAAGATCAAGTTATCCATATCGTTTGTGCCACCGTCATCTAAAGGAAGTTTATGGTGAACTTGATATCCCTTAGGGTTGAGACCATCTTTCATTCTGGCTATATCTTTATCTGTTAAGCCAGCCTTCTTGAGTTTCTTAACTTTATTAGGGTCATTTGATAGACCTTTTAAAAATTGTTTTTTAATAGAACTGTTGAACTTTCTTCTAAGTATTGCTGTATCTTCTGGGCTTCTCTTTGTGTAACTAATTTCCTTAACTTTAACATCTTTCAAAAGAACCTGTTCACCTTTTAATGTTCCTATAAAGTCATCGCTACCAGCTGATTTATAAAGCACACTCTTCTTCTCGTCTATCGCTTCTTTTAATATTGATGTGTTTTTAACATTATGAGTATTCTCTATATCCTGAAGGATACCTGCATATGCCAATTGATTATTATTTATAGAAAAAGAATTACTGAAGACTTTCCCTTTATGAATTCCAGTCTTTACGCTATTAGTAACTGCTTTTTCTCCAGCTCCTAAGACTTTATCAACCTTGGCTGCTCCAGTTGTAGCTAACTTACTTGACCCTTTAAGAATAGAGCCCCCACCTTTTAATCCAACAAGACTTCCAACAGCATAAGTTATATAGTGCGCTCTCGAATAAGCATCACCATTGACCATTTTATCATTCCAAGAATCAGATAAGTCTTTCCAAATAATTTTAGCATAAGTAGGTGTTTCAATTATGGTACCAGTTATTTTTAATAGCTTCTGCTCATCAGAAAGCTGTGAAAATTCCCAAGTACCAACTGCCAAGTCTTTGGCACCAACTACCGTATCCTTAACAATATCATACGCCCCTATGCCTACACCTTTTAAAATATCCCAAGTCACTTCTCCGGCTTCTTCCAGCTGTTTTGCTTGTTCAAGCTGAATGACATATTGCTGCTGGGAAGGTTCAAGGTTTTCATAGCCGATCTTCTTCGCAATTTCCAAATATTCATCCGGATCAGTTACTCCGTCAGCGAGCTTTTTCTTCAGTTCCTTGATCTCCCGCTCTTTCGCTTCTTCCTTCTTAAACGTTAAATATGTGTCTGAGTGTCTTGCAATCTCGCCTTTTTTCTTATGTATGTCACTTTCTCTGTACGCCTTGGCGTTATAGTGAAGTGGTGTTGCATTTTTCCCCTTACCCGTGGCATTTTGGAGCTGTTGAAAATCTGCTTGAATGAAATGTTCGTTTGCCTCGGTTTCTGCGTATTCCTTCGTTAGATCATGATCGAGCTTTCCGAGCTTGTGTATGGTATTGTCCCGTTTCTTGTCTGCTGAATCCAGCTTTTGATCGACATCCTCTGTAGAGAAAACATCTAGATGAATGATATCACTTATCTCATTAAGAATATCCCTCATTTCATTACGTTGCTCTTGCATGATGGCTTTTGATTTATTCTTCGCATGAATCAACTCATGTTCTAAAAATGACTCTTCCACAAACGAATCGGACAGTCCCGCATCAGTTACTTTTCCTGAAATACTGTTAAGAAACGCAATTTTCATGTCGATCAGATCAAGCCAGCTGTCTGTGACGCCGGCGTGGTCTTGAAAGAATGCTTTGATGTTATCAGCACCTTTGCCCGAAAACTCACTGTCATCTAAATCAGCCATTCCTTGAAATGCTTTTCTGAGATTAATAAATTGTTCTCTAATCTGATCGTATTCTTTTGCTCGCTTTTCAGCTGCTGAAATTAACGAGGATGCTTCAAATACTTTCATATCCGTCTCCTTCCCACTCAATCTTATCTAAATTTTACCACATTAAATCACATGTAAGGAGAGCTTCTTCGTTTTGTTGAAGGTCTCTTTCTTAGGAGATTTGTACTTTAACAAAATCTTAAAATAGGCTTAATTCAGTTGATAAAAAATGGAAAAGGTGATACTATCCTCACGAAAGGAGGTATTAATTGTAAAATATATTATTTATTTACACCTCAGATACTCATAACAGGTTTAAACAGAAGAAAAAGGAGTGTAAAACCATTATGAAGTATGTGTCAAAAAGCATTTGGTTAGTTGTAATAGCTCTCTCTTTATTATTCTCTTGCTATCCCCTCTATGATGTAAAGGCAACGGCAAACAAAGAAATCACTGACAATAATGCAACTGGCATTGACCTTAACAAACGTATCTCAACAGTAAATGAAAAACCGCAAAACACCGATTCATCTAAAAGAGAATTAGCCGGATCAGAAAGTAAGCTGCAAAAAATCGCCAAGGAACAAGGAATGGATGTTGAACGTTCATACCAAACTTATATAGCTTATGACAAAGATGGTAATCAGACATCATCTGGACAAGTCACCTCTGAAAACCAACGGAAAACTGTTGAGAAAAAAGCAAAAAGTATTATCTATTTCAGTCACACTTTTTTAGGTGGAAAAGTTAATAAAGTGATGCACGGAGTTGAAATTTCAAAAATAGTAGGAATTCCTCCTGCGTCAGCAGAAGTACATCAGGGTTTATGCAAGAGTGGCTATTATAACAAACAGTTTACTTGCCCCCATTCTATTAGAAAGACCTTTGTAGGGACTCAAGTGAAAAAGGGATCGGAAGTTCATCAATTTATTAATGTAAACAAAACAACATTTTGGAAGTATACTGGCGGCGCAATTGCTACTTGGGCAGGGAAAAAACCAACTGTTAGAACGATATCCTGGACTGAAGGATTATACCTAACGAATATGAAGGGAATGTTTTTCCCCTCCAATTACACAGATAAGCAATCAGGATTAAATATATTAGCTCCATCTAATGCATTTATTAAATGGGTGCCTAGCGATAAAAGAGTAAAATGGGGAACTACAGAACGCAAAGCATATAGGAACTGGTATGATAAAAAATACGGCAAAAAAACTTGGGTAAAATTTGAGATTCATCATCAACTACCTAGAGAGTACGGTGGAGGAAATCAGACAAGCAATTTAATTCCTATCGATGTGAATTTTCACAGGAAAGAAGTAAATCCATGGTGGGCTTCTTATACAAAAAAGAAGTAAAATTGTAGATGAATGTGTAGATGAAGACTCCTATGCGGAGTCTTTTTATTCTGAAACCAGTTTATAATACTCTCGGATATTCGGATTCACTTCCCAATATTTCGTTCCATTAGAAGACACTAACATATCAAACCATATTTCAAAATTCGAATCTAAGTTAATCGCATCTTCAATATCATCAATTGAGTCTAGATATAGCATATAACCTAATCCATTTTTTGATTTGTTTGTGTCTATGACATATCTTCCATCAAAATGATATCCAATTAAAACGTATCCCTCTGGGAAATCTTGAACCTCATTATATTCAATGATTCCCTCTAAGCTAAGTATTTCAATCCCATCAAACATTTCCATCCCATTGTGCTGTAACAAAAACTCTTTATAGTCATTAGGGAAGGTAACACCTAGCTTCTGTTCTATATCGCTAATTTCTTGAGGACTAGCAGGATCTTTGAAATGAAAAGTAGCATCTTCCATGACATACCCTCCATGATGAAACATAGGGAATGTTCCGTATTTAGAAACAGCTTCCTTTATTCCATTAAGAGTCATTTGAATTAACTTCCCTTCTTCCATATAACTTTCCCTCCTCTAAGGTTTAGACCACTAAATTTTACCACACAACTTTATTTGAGTGTTTTAAAATGACAAAATCAAATTTACAATCTTTGGTTTTATATTTATAATTAGGAAGGTTTGTCCGATATAGAGACAGAACAAACAAATTTGGGGGAATTACAATGAAGAAATGGTTGTTAGGTATTGCCGCATTATCTCTAAGCTTTTCTTTGGCTGCGTGTGGGTCTGATTCTGCTTCTACAGATAAAACAGATTCAGATAAAGCTAAAACAACGCAGCAAGAAGAAAAGAATGCAAAAGAGACAAAGGCAGACACCCAAGCAAACGACAAAAGCAATAATGACAAGAATGAAAAAGCCGAAAATGCTTCAAAGAAGGATTCGTCGGATAAAAAGACATCTGAAAATAAGAAAAAGCTGGTCGATGTAACGCTTAACAGAACAGTTGACGGAGACACAATTAAAGTTAACTATAAAGGCGAAATCAAAACAGTTCGTTATTTGCTGGTTGACACTCCTGAAACTAAAAAGCCAAACTCTTGCGTACAACCATATGGTGAGGATGCTTCAGCAAGAAACAAACAGCTAGTCAACAACGGCAAGCTTCAACTGGAGTTTGATAAAGGAGATCGTACAGACAAGTATGGCAGAATGCTGGCTTACGTTTATGTGGATGGCAAATCAGTACAAGAAACACTGCTTAAAGAAGGATTAGCTCGAGTAGCTTATGTATATGAGCCAAACACGAAGTATTTAGACACGTATAAGAAAGATGAACAGGTTGCTAAAGATAAAGACTTGAAGATTTGGAGTAAGAATGGCTATGCAACTGATAAAGGATTTAATGGCTGCGCAACGAAACCGAAGAAATCAGTAAGTGTATCTAAGCCGGCTCAAAAGTCCGTTACAACACACCAATCCGAGACACATAAATCGAGCTCAAACAGTTCACATTCAAGCAGTTCAGCATCAAGCAGCTCTTCTAACTCTGTACAAGCTTCCCCTTCTGCTGGAGGAACAGAACACTTTGCAAACTGCACAGAGCTGAGAAAGAAATATCCGCATGGAGTACCAAGCACTCATCCTGCTTATACATCTAAGATGGATCGGGATAATGACAACTTTGCATGTGAGAAGAATTAATCAATTTGAAGCCCGCTGAGGCTTCTTTTTTATTTGAGGTGTATTCAATCTAAACAAAAAACCACAGAGTGTGTGAGGGACTCTGTGGTCTATAGTGGCTGTTAAACCCCTATGATACATCAATTAGAATACTTTAAATTAGACTAATAAGCAAGTTGGTCTAAAATGTTTCGTTAAAATGAGCATTTTATTTAATGTTTGGATTGAGGGGCTAATAATTTTATTCTTGTATTGTTGTTAATATTCCATTATCGAAATATAGGTATCTGCTAATACCGTAAACCCATTGTTCATTTATTCCTGATGCTGTCGTTGTCTTATGAATAGACTTAGGCCTGCCCCAATCTTTAAGTTTTGGATAACTTCCTGCTTGGTCATGCCAATAGCAATTGTCTTCTCCTGATAATCTTCATCTAGAGTGTCTACGCCTTCTTCCCCGTTTTCCTGGTACTTCACTTCCCTTGTTTCAAGCATATGAGAATCAGGGTCATCATTTTGGTATTCTCTTACGATTAAAACGTTCTCTTCTGGATGATTTAATGGACTATATTTAACTTCATAACTGGACGTCTTATCGTCTTCATCACTCGGCAAAATAAAAATCTCATTAATAGAACATGTTTTATTCCTTCCACATTTAATTTCGTTTAAATGGGAATTCTCTTGCGCAACTTCCATCACCTTTCCAGCTAAAAGCAATTTTTCTTTGTCAGATAAAGCAGTAAATGCCGGTTTAGCTTTTAAAGATAAGTCAAATTGATTTTTAGTATCCTGTACTTTACGCAACCATACTGAATCAAAATGTTTATTTAATTTTTTGTTTTCTTTTACTTTAGTAGCAATAGCATCTAAATTAGTTGTATCTAGCCTGTTTATGTACATTGGGATTGTTATAGACAATGCTATTATTGCTATAGCCACAATCCCGAAAAAAATAATCATTTTCTTCTTTTTCATATGTTACAGCCCCTTATGACTACACTATACTTTATACGAGAATGTTTAAATCCATTTTGACCATGAAATTTTAAATTCGCCCTCACTCCATAATTCACCACAATTTCAATTATCTTATACTAAGAGCAGAAAATAAACACAAACTTATAGTATTTTTTGATAACGTTAACTTTCAATTGTCTGAAATTTTTGATTGTCCCCCGAAAAACTAAGTGCTAAAATGGGACATGTTAATTTAAGTAAGAAAGGTGGAGTAAAGATGGCCAGTTTCAGAAAAAGAGGAAGTACCTGGCAATACAGAATAAAGCATAAAGACCCCTTGACTCATGAACAAATTGAGGTTTCTAAAGGCGGATTTAAAACAAAAAAAGAAGCACAACTAGCAGCAAGACAGGAAGAACTGCGATTGAATAGCGATTTAGAAATCAATGGAGGTGACATTCTTTTAAAGCACTATCTTAAAGATTGGCTCGCTGAATATAAACAAGGGACTGTTAGGAAAAACACATATATCCTTCATGAACGCAATGTTAATACAAAGATATTGCCCTATTTTAAGGATATTAAGCTTAAAGATATCAAGCCTTTGAGATACCAAAAATTCATCAATCATTTAGCAGAACAAGGATATAGCAAGAGAACGATCGAGATCATTCACGGGACAATGTTTAATGCTTTATCCACTGCTGTAAAACCTTTAAAGAAACTCGAGGAGAACCCTTGTGAAGGAGTAACTATTCCAAAGATACCTAAGAAAAAAGAAAAACTGGCGTACATTAACTCAGACGACATCTCCTTCTTCCTCAAAATTGCAAGACAGGATAACTATCTTTACTACATTTTCTTTAAAACTCTACTTGAAACTGGAATGCGTAAGGGAGAAGCTGCTGCATTACAAAGAAAGGATATTGATTTAAAAAATAATTACATCCATATTAACAAATCTTTAGACTTTCAAGTTAAAGAAGGCGAGGAAAGATTTGGAGAAACGAAAACTTATGAATCCGAGAGAAGTATCAAAATAAGCAATTCTTTGGCGAGAGAATTAACAGCTCATATGAAATACTTAAATGATAATAGAATAGTTTTTAATGAAGTATATGAACATGAATTAGACCTTGTTTTTTGCAGAGAGGACGGCAAACCATTACCGAAGTCCACCCTCTTCAATGCGCTTAATCGGATTCTTAAAAAGGCTGGGCTTAATAAAATGCCTATACATGGTTTAAGACATACACACGCTGTTCTTCTTCTTGAATCTGGTGCAACAATGAAGTTTGTACAAGAAAGACTGGGGCATAAAAATATAACCATCACATCTGACGTGTATTCTCATATCTCAGAGAAACTTGAAAATTCGTCAGTTGATGGTTATGAAGAATATATGAACTCTCTCATGTCTTAAATTTTTTTAGTGTTTTCGGTGGTCAAATAGTGGCCAACTTGACCACCAATTCTTCAATTCTATCACATGACCAAAACCAAAAAATCCCCTGACACCAATAGTGCCAAGGGATTGAGAGATTAATACTGAGACATGTATTGTTCGCGCTCCCACGGATGAACCTGTGTGCGGAACATATCCCATTCGATTTCTTTTGCTTCGATGAAGTGTTCGAACAGGTGCTCGCCGAGCGCCGCAACCATGACTTCGTTTGATTTGAATTCGTCGAGAGCTTCCGCCAGTGTCGCCGGAAGATCTACGATGCCGTTTTCCATGCGCTCTTCTTTGCTCATGACGTAGATGTTGCGGTCAATCGGAGCCGGTGCTTCAAGTTTGTTTTTGATTCCGTCAAGGCCTGCTGCAAGCAATACGCTTAACGCCAGGTACGGGTTTGCCGCCGGGTCTACGCTGCGGACTTCAACACGCGTGCTGATGCCGCGGGAAGCCGGGATACGGATCAGCGGGCTTCTGTTTTGCGCGCTCCATGCCACGTAGCAAGGTGCTTCATAGCCCGGAACAAGGCGTTTGTAAGAGTTCACTGTCGGGTTTGTGACAGCCGTAAAGCTTGTCGCGTGTTTTACGATACCGGCAATGAAATGTTTTGCTGTTTCACTCAGCTGAAGATCAGCGTCTTTATCAAAGAACGCGTTAACGCTATCTTTAAAGAGTGATAGGTTGCAGTGCATACCGGAACCGTTTACGCCGAACAGCGGTTTTGGCATGAATGTCGCATGCAGACCGTGTTTGCGGGCGATCGTTTTGACAACCAGTTTGAAAGTTTGGATGTCGTCACAAGAACGGATGGCACCGGCATATTTAAAATCGATTTCGTGCTGACCCGGAGCAACTTCATGGTGAGATGCTTCGATTTCAAAGCCCATTTCTTCAAGCTCAAGCACGATATCGCGGCGGCAGTTTTCTCCCAAGTCAGTCGGAGCCAGGTCGAAGTATCCGCCTTTATCGTTCAATTCAAGCGTCGGTTCGCCTTTTTCATCTAATTTAAACAGGAAGAATTCAGGCTCAGGTCCAAGATTGAAATCGCTGAAACCGAGTTCTTTCATTTCTTTCAGAATCCGTTTGAGGTTGTTACGCGGGTCACCTTCGAACGGCGTGCCGTCCGGATTGTAAATGTCACAGATGAAGCGTGCTACTTTACCTTTTTCAGCCGTCCATGGGAAGATTACAAATGTGTTCAGATCAGGATATAAGTACATATCAGACTCTTCGATACGGACGAAACCTTCGATGGAAGAACCGTCGAACATGCATTTATTATCAAGTGCTTTTTCAAGCTGGCTCACAGGAATTTCCACGTTTTTAATCGTTCCGAGAATGTCTGTGAATTGAAGGCGGATATACTTTACGTTTTCCTCATTTACTAATTTTACGATGTCTTCTCTTGTGTACTTTGCCATTTCGTAAAACTCCTCCTCTAAAAGGTAAATGTATATAGCAAAACAGTTGCTAACGGATTAATGAAAGAATCGGGACATGTCACCTTGGCGGAAAGTATTTCCCCGCTGGAAACGGCCTGCCTGCATCAGTTCGTTTTTCAGAAGCTTTCTGAGTTCGTCATCAGACAGATTGTGCTTCATCGGTTTGGCGGTTTTTTCGGATTTTTCTTCCGGTTCGGCAGATGCCTTATCCAGAATTTGTTTGATCCCCGCCATATTGACGCCTTGTTCAATCAGATTTTTGATTTCTAACAGTTTATCTACATCATGGAATGAAAATAATCGTCTATTTCCTTCGCTTCTCGCTGGAAATATCAATCCATTTTCCTCATAATATCGAATTTGCCGGGCAGAAAGTTCTGTTAACTGCATGACAATCCCAATTGGAAATAAAGGCATTGAGCGGCGAATGTTATCACTCATCTCAATTTCCTCCTTTTCTTATCTTAGTCTCATTATAGGTGATGTTATATTTTGTGTCAACACAATGTAAGGAATCTTAACATCAAATTCTTTGAAAATTGCAAACGGCCTAAATCAGCTCTTTTTCCATTAAAGCATTTACGGCGCTGCAAATCGCATTTTTCACGTGCGCGTAGGTTAATCCTCCTTGGACATACGCGACATAAGGCGGTCTGATAGGCCCATCTGCTGATAATTCAATGCTTGCTCCTTGTACGAAAGTGCCCGCTGCCATAATGACATCGTCTTCATAACCCGGCATATAGCTCGGATAAGGCGTCACATGCGCATTAATCGGTGAAGCATATTGTATCGCCTGGCAAAAAGCGATCATCTTATCAGGGTCCTGAAACTCAACTGATTGAATCAGATCCGTTCTCGGCGCATTCCATGCAGGGTTTGACGTAAAGCCGAGCTTTTCAAGAAAACGGGCGGTAAATACCGCTCCCTTCAAGCTTTGCGCCACTACATGCGGAGCGAGAAAGAAACCTTGATACATTTCCTGCAGTGAATAGAGCGAAGCGCCGGCTTCACTTCCGATTCCCGGGGAGGTCATCCGGTAAGAGCAAGCCTCAATCCACTTGGCTTTCCCTACAAGATAGCCGCCCGTTTTAGCAAGGCCGCCGCCCGGGTTTTTGATCAGGGAGCCGGCCATAAGATCCGCTCCGACGTGGCAGGGTTCCCGCTCTTCTGCAAATTCTCCGTAGCAATTGTCCACAAAAACAATGACATCTTCTTTGATTTCCTTTACGAAACGAATCATCTCTTCAATTTCATTTATTCTGAAAGACGGACGATTCGCATATCCTTTTGAACGCTGGATGCCGATCACTTTTGTATTCGGCTGGATTGCAGCCCGGACCGCTTCAAAGTCCACTCTGCCTTCTGATGTTAAATCGACTGCATTGTATCCGATTTGAAATTCCTTAAGCGAGCCTGAATACTCCCCGCCTCTTACTCCGACGATTTCCTCGAGTGTATCGTAAGGCTTGCCTGTGATATAAAGCAATTCGTCCCCGGGTCTCAGCACACCGAAGAGCGCGATTGAAATCGCATGCGTTCCGGAAATGATTTGCGGCCGCACGAGTCCCGCCTCTCCTCCGAACACATCAGCATAGATCTTCTCCAGTGTATCTCGTCCGATATCATCATAACCGTATCCGGTTGAAGGCGTAAAATGCGTATCGCTTACTTTATGTTTTCTGTAGCTTTGCAGGACTCTCCATTCATTCCGTTCACTGATTTCTTCTATTCTTTTATGAACGGCGGAGATTTCCGCTTCTGTTTCTTCGGCGGTTTTTTGTAAAAGAGCGCCGTGGGTCAGTGTGTCAAACATGTTGTGTATACCTTCCTTACATGAATTTCTTCAGTTCTCCGAGTATGCTTTGTTCTTCCTGTACATAACCTGAGACTTCGTAGCGTTCATTTTCTTCATTAAAATAAAGGCTGTCGATCATGGTCTCTGATTTGATGCGTGACATCAATTTGCCTTCGGCGGCAGGCACATGAACTTCATACGGCGTCATCAGCTCCCGGCGCAAATAAGCTTCGATTTCCGCTTTTAGTTTTGCTTCATCCCCGGCGATTCTGGCGCTGATCATGATGTGGCCTTCTCCCGCTGTCGGGATGAAGTCAGGAAGTGTCTCATCACGTTTGTTATAAGCGGTCAGCACCGGAATATCATCTGCCTCAAGCTCTTTTAACAGACCGAGGACCGTCTGTTCATGCCCGGCATAATCTTCATTGGATGAATCAATGACATGAATGATCAAGTCTGCTTCCTTCACTTCCTCAAGCGTTGAGCGGAAAGCGGCAATCAGCGTCGTCGGCAGATCCTGAATGAAGCCGACCGTATCAGACAAAAGGACACTGTAGCCGCTTGGGAGCGCCATCTTCCTCGTCATCGGATCAAGTGTTGCAAACAGCAGATCTTCTTCATAGCTGTCTGAGCTTGTTAATTGATTGAACCATGTTGATTTTCCGGCATTGGTATACCCGACGAGCGCAGCCTGAAGCACGCCGTTCTTTTTACGTCTCTCCCGATAACGGCTTCTGTGGCGGATAACCGTTGACAGCTGCACGTTAATTTCGTGTATGCGGTTTCTAATGTGGCGCCGGTCTGTTTCAAGCTTTGTCTCACCGGGCCCTCTCGTCCCGATTCCGCCGCCTTGTCTTGAGAGATTGATTCCTTGTCCGCTCAGACGCGGCAGCGCGTATTGAAGCTGGGCCAATTCGATCTGAAGCTTTCCTTCTCTCGTCTTCGCCCTTTTTGCGAAAATATCCAAAATAAGCTGCGTGCGGTCGATGATCTTCGCTTCAATTGCAGTGGCGAGTGATTTAAGCTGGCTCGGTGACAGTTCATCATTAAAAATGACCAGATCCGCTTCAAGCTCTTCACACAGCGCCTTCAGCTCGTCTACTTTCCCCTTGCCTATATATGTAGCGGCATCCGCTCTGTTCCGTTTTTGCGTAATCCGGGTCAGCACCGTTCCGTCAGCCGTTTTTGTCAATGAAGCAAGCTCTTCCATGGAATGTTCAAAGTGCTCATCTGTCATGTGCGGAAGCTGGCAGCCGACCAAAATGACCGTTTCTTTTTTTCCTTCCTGTTCGTTCAAATGGATGTTCCTTTCTGTGTCGTATTGGGCAGTAGTACTATCATACCAAACCCGCAGGGCGTATACCACACATCCGGCGGGTTTTAAAGAGAGAAATAAAAAAGAGACCCCTCAAACCGGCTGAGAGGTCTATTCGTGAGCTGCCGCCTCATCTTTTATAAGTAAATCCTGGCTCTTGATCGTCATTAAATCGTTTTTTAAGTATTGGTCTCCCATTAAAAGTCTCATGGCCTGAGCGCGGATTGATTTTTCAATCACGTTTCTGACAAAGCGCCCGTTGCTGAATTTAATGGGGCTTGTCGTGCTTTTCACTGTCATTAAGTAATCTTTTAACTTCCACTCGGCTTCCTGGCTTAATTGATACTCCCGCTCTGCTATCATGCGCTTTGCGATGTCCATCAGCTGAGTGACAGAGTAATCCGGAAAATCGATGCTGATAGGGAAACGCGATTGCAGGCCGGGATTTAATGACAGGAAATGTGTCATTTCTCTCGAGTACCCTGCCAGGATCAGAATAAATTCATGCTGTTTGTCTTCCATATGCTTGACAAGCGTATCGATCGCCTCTTTACCGAAATCCTTTTCTCCGCCTCTTGCAAGTGAGTATGCTTCATCAATGAATAAAATGCCCCCGAGCGATTTTTTAATCAGATCTCTCGTTTTTTGCGCCGTGTGTCCGATGTATTCACCGACCAGATCAGCACGTTCCGCTTCGATCAGATGTCCTTTGGAAAGCACGTTCATTTCGAAGAAAAGCTTGCCGATCAGTCTCGCGACGGTGGTTTTCCCGGTGCCGGGGTTCCCTTTGAACATCATATGAAGGGCTTGTTTTCCGACTTTCAGCCCTTGTTCGGCCCGTTTTTGGTTGACGAATATCCACGCGTAAATTTCTTTAATGTTGCGTTTCATTTCTTCCATACCCACTAATGTGTTCATTTCTTTTTCAATTTCTTTCAGAATGCTGTGCTTGGCTTCATTTTTTTGCAGGGCGGCCTGATATTCCGCCTCAGCTTCCGCATTTGTCAGCACTTGCTTTTGGCCATTAAGAATGATGTTAATTTGTCCGTTATTTTTATAGGTTACAGCGCGCTCCAACATGCTCACCTCTCTGTTCTCTCTTTATCTTACTCATGATGAAGCGGTTCTGTGACATCCGCCTATCATCATGAGACCCGTTTTCCTCTTTATCTGTCACTTTTTCCGTTCTCTTCGGGAATGATGTTGAATCCTGCGCTTTCCCGAGAAATATTTTTCATTTCTTATTGTATTCAGCAGAAACGGGAGGACAAACCATTTATTTTTATTTTCCGGGAAATGTTGGGTATATTTCTCATTTTTTTTATGAATGACAGCCGTACAAGCACCATTTGAATATCATCATATGCTGTAATGAGGTGATGGAGAATGGTTAAAATTTTTATAGACCCCGGTCATGGCGGAACTGATTCAGGTGCAACCGGAAACGGACTTCAGGAAAAAGCGGTCACGCTGGAGATCGCGCTGGCTTTGCGCACGATTCTGACGAATGAGTATGAAGGAGTTTCTGTCACGATGAGCAGGACAAGCGATAAGACGGTCAGCCTGACGGAGAGAACGGATGCCGCCAACAGCTGGGGCGCAGATTATTTTTTATCCATTCATATTAACTCAGGAGGCGGAACCGGATTCGAAAGCTATATTTACCCCGGTGTCGGAGCGCCGACCTCGACTTACCAATCAGCCGTCCACACGCAAGTGATTCAAGCATCGGGTTTTAATGACCGAGGAAAAAAAACAGCCAACTTCCATGTGCTGCGGGAGACAAGTATGCCGGCGATTTTGACGGAGAATGGTTTTGTTGATACGTCAGCTGATGCAAACAAACTGAAAACAGCCAGTTTTATTGAAAGCCTTGCAAGAGGACATGCCAAGGGCTTGGAGCAAGCTTTCGGTCTAAAAAAAAAGGCTGACTTATATAAAGTGCAAATCGGCGCATTCAAAGTGAAAGCAAATGCTGATGCGCTTGCCGCCGATGCGGAGTCTAAAGGTTTTGACGCGATTGTGCTTCCAAAAGGCGGCTTATTTAAAGTGCAGATCGGCGCATTCTCTTCCAGAGATTACGCTGAAGCGTTGGCAGCGCGGGCCGAAAAAGCCGGATTTGATGCCTTCATTATGCAAGACTAAATGAAAAAACCCCCGCTCTCCCTTTTTTGGGCCGAACGGGGGTTTTTTGTTATTGAAGTATATCGGCGACAAACTGAGACCAAGCTTCAAGACGCTGATACACATTTTCCTCTTTCAGTTCGCTCAGTTTCATCCAGCGCCCGGCGATTTGATCTTTTTCTTTCACTTCGACTTGTGCCGCAGACGCTAACTGGAGCGCAGAAAGGATGCCGATATGCACCTTTCCTACATCGTTTTCATCATCATTGATCAGGCCGAGTGTGACAATGTTTTGTTTGTCTTCCTCGCGAATGTACAGTTCTTCCGCCAGCTCCCGGTCGGTATTCTGTTTCAGCACTTCCGAAAATGAAGCCGCCCCTTCCATAGGGTTCATGTGTCCGCCGAAGCCGAGAGAAAGCTTATTATGGAGGCGCGATTCCCCTCCGCCCGCGAGCCGTTCATACACAAACACCTCATCGTCACGGCGGATGACGACATACGGAATCGGCTGTTTAAATCGCGGGTCCTCTTCCGCGTCGCCTCTTCTGATTTCAAAAAAATGCGCCTCAATTTGAGCCATAATGTTTACGATACGTTCATCCTCGCTGTTGACTCCCTGAAATGTCAGCATTTCGTTTTGAAAGACATCACTCCGCGGTGCAGCCAAGATGATTTCATCCATTTTATTCATGCCCGTTCCTCCTGTCTTACCTCTCCATTCAAGCCAAAAGAGCAGATATTATATCTGCTCTTCATCTTGGCCAAAATAAAAATCTTCGTCCTTAATCGGTTCTACCGTCGCCTTTTTGTAGCCGTTTCCTTTCATGGAGAAGAAATCATGTGATTTTGTTTTGGTGTTTAATCCGTTTAATACGATCGGATTAATATCCTCTTCTTCAAAGTAAGGATCGAACCCTAAGTTCATCAAAGCTTTATTGGCGTTATAGCGGATGAATTTCTTTACATCGTGTGAGAGTCCGACTTGATCGTACAAGTCCTCTGTATATTCAAGCTCATTTTCATATAACTGATTCAGAAGGTCAATCGCAAATTCACGAAGCTCTGCTTTTTTCTCTTCTGTCTGTTTATTATAAATTTCCTGAGCAAGGAGACCGACATACACGCCGTGAATCGCTTCGTCACGAAGGATCAGGTTAATGATCTCACCGCTTTGCATCAGTTTTCCTTGTCCGTAGAAATATAACGGATAATAGAAACCGCTGTAGAAAAGGAAGCTTTCCAGATAGACGGAAGCAACCATCGCTTTGAACAGTGAAATTTCATCATCTTTTTGAATGGCTTTGTAAAGCCCGACAATCATTTGCGCTTTTTTCTGCAAATATTTATTCTGCTTTACCCATTCAAATACTTCGTTGATCGTTTCAGTCGGAGCAAGCGTCATAAAAATATTTGAATATGATTTTGCGTGCACCGCGTTTTCCATCATCGCCATGAAATTAAGAACCGCTTTTCGCTGATGGCCTTCGACGTGCTCGGCCACAATCGGCATGCCCGTGTTCCCCTGCTCTGTATCAAGCAGTGTCAGGCCGGCGAGCACCTTCATGTACGTATCCTGCTCATTTTTACCCAAATACTTCCAAGTGAGAAGATCGCCGTTTAATGCGATCTCTTCCGGAAGCCAAAACTGCTTTACGTTTTGGTTGTAAAACATTTGGGTGAAATCATCTTCATGCTTTGACCAGTTTGCTGCGTCATAAATTTTTGTCACTGTAAACTCTCCTTTAATCAAACGACACAAGAAAGACAGCTGTCCTGCCCGGTATCTTTCGTTCTTGCATAGTAAATGGTTTTGATGCCTCTATGGTGGGCATACAGATCAATACGGTTCAGATCACGAGTTGTCATCGTATCTTTCAAAAACAGGGTAAAGCTGATTCCCTGATCGATATGCTGCTGGATTGTCGCGATCATATCCACCACTTTGAACATGTCCATATCATAAGCTTCTTTGTAGAAGAACCAGTTATTAGACGCTAACCCCGGCATCGGGTAATACGTTTTTGAATTTCCGTATGTTCTTTCTTCGATCCGTTCCATGATCGGCATAACGGACGCCGTGCTGGATTGGACGTAGGAAATGGAACCTGTTGGCGCGATGCACAGTCTGTAGCTGTGGTACATGCCGTTTTCAGCGACAAACGCCTTCAGCTCTTTCCAGTCTTCGATTGTCGGAATGTGCATGCCTTCAAAGAGCGCAGCGATTTTTTCGTATGCCGGTGAGAACTCTTTTTCGATGTATTTATTGAAATATTCTCCCGTTGCATAAGTGGAGCCTTCATAATGCTCAAACGTTTCGCCTTTTTCTTTCGCAAGCTCAGCTGAACGCTGAATGGAATAAAAGTTCACCATCATAAAGAACGTATTCGCGAAATCTCGTGCTTCCGGGCTTTCATACGCGATGCCGTTTTGGGCCAGGTAGCCGTGAAGGTTCATGGCGCCTAAACCGATGGATTTCATCGCTTTGTTCGCGCGTCTGACTGCCGGCGCGTTGCGGATATCCGTCGTCTCAGATACATGAGTCAGGGAATCCGTCGCGAGTTTTACCGTGCGCTCAATCGATTTATGTTTCATGACATTCAAAATATTTAATGAACCAAGGTTGCAGGAAATGTCCAAGCCGATTTCGTCTTCTTCATCATAATCTGTGTAAGCCGAAACCTGTGACGCCTGAAGCACTTCAGAGCAAAGGTTCGAGAATTTCACTTTTGATACGTGGTTATTCGCGTGCTCTTTGTTTACGTTGTCCTGGAACATAATGTACGGATAACCTGACTCAGAACGGAGAACGGCAAGCTTTTCAAGCAATTTGCGCGCATTCACTTTTTCTTTTTTGACACGCGGGTTGTCGACAAGCTCTTCATACATCGCCGTCATGTCCATTTCGTCCATATGCTGGCCGTATTCTTTATAAATCGTATGCGGATAGAATACATAAGCCGCTTTATCCTCACGTGCAAGCTCAACGAACTTATCCGGAATGACGACACCGATAGAAAGCGTTTTGACGCGCACATCTTCATCCGCAGAAATCTTTTTCGTATCAAGAAAATCATTGATATCGCGGTGGAAAATATTTAAATACGCCGCGCCTGAGCCTTGTCTTTGGCCCATTTGGTCAGCGTAACGGAACGCATTATCAAGAAGCTTCATGACGCCTACAACACCTTTTGTGGCGTTTTCAACATCTTTAATCGCTTCGCCTTTCGCGCGAAGCTTGGACAGATTAAGAGAAACCCCGCCGCCTAATTTAGACAGCTGCATGGAAATATCGATCGCCCGTGAAATATCGTTTAAGGAATCATTGACTTCGAGCAAGAAGCAGCTCACCAGTTCTCCGCGGCGTTTTCTGCCGGCATTCAAAAATGTCGGTGTGCTCGGCTGATATTCCTGGTTGATCATCAGGTTTACATATTCTTTTGCTTTCTCAGTGTCGCCGTTTGCGAAGAACAGCGCGACGATTGAGATTCGGTCCTCATAACGCTCGAGAATTCTTTTCTTGTCATTCGTTTTCAAAGCATAGTCATTATAAAATTTAAACGCACTCATGAAGGAAGGAAAACGAAACTTCTTTGCGTAAGCTGTCTTAAACACTTCTTTAATGTCTTCAAAAGAGTAAAGGCTTAAGAATTCCTCTTCGTAGTATTGGTTTTCAATCAAATAATCCAGCTTCTCTTTTAAATCGTGAAAGTAAACTGTGTTTTGATTGATATAGTCAACAAAATAGCTATGTACAGCCTCTTTATCTTTATCAAACTGGAATTTTCCATCTTGTTGGATCATGATTTCGTTATTTAACTGGATCCATTTTGGCACTTGATTTTGTGACAACTCTTTCTACCTCCTGAGTAAACAATTCAACGTCTTTAGATGTGCCGCTGAGTTCAAATTTGTGCAAGATCGGCACCTGATATTGTCTTGAAATGGTATCGGCGCTTTTTGCAAAGTTATCGCCCCATACTTTGTTGCCGCTCGCAGCGACTCCTAATAAGAGATGGGCGTATTTTTCGAGAAATGATTGTGTTGATGCCGGTACCTGGCCGAAGTTTGTCGTGTAGGTGACCAAAACAAACGGAGTGTCCACGTGGTCCGTTTCGTCCACCTTGCGGATCAGCTGGAAGTCTGTTTTATTCACAAAACGCTGAACATTCCCTGTCTTTGAATCAAATATGATTTGAACCATCCTTATCACGACCTATCAAAAATAATGAATCTCTTAACACTATATATAGTATACTAACCTCTCAGAAAAACACAACATATTGAGATCGATTTATAAAAAATTCATATTTTTGAAAGAGCCGACTTTGGCTCTGGCCCGATTAACGCCCAAAAAAGAGAGCAGAACGAGAATCATCTCTCATCCTACTCAAGGTGTCATGTGTAAGCCGATGTCTATCATAACATGAAAAAAAACTGCTTAGTAGTCTAGACTTTTATTCTTATTTTTTGTAAGAATCACATTTTTTTTCGCTTTCAACGGTTTCTTCAATCTCCACATCAGCACCGATTTCTTTCAGTACGGCTTTCAGAGCGCTTGTGATGGAAGCCTCTCTGATCAGTTCTTTGCCGTCAACGATGATGCTGGTTCCATATTCATAGCAGGAATCATCTTCACAAGTTTCTTCCCAATGGTTGATTATCACCTTGTGTTTCAATCGTCTCACCCTCTGCATGATCAATGTCAGTACTTAGTGTAGCTTGTGCGGCCCGCTTTGTAAATTCGAACGCTTGTGAAATTTATTCAAGCTCATCCAGCGCCGCTTCTTTTTTCAGTTCGATTTTATTCGTTTTTTCATCATAGCGGTATATTTTTAAGTAACCGTCCTCGACGATGCCGAAACGATTATGTTCCAGCTGCACCATGCCTTCTGTCTGCGGTTCGGCATCCGATGAGCCGCCGTCATCATCCGTCACCACCGTCTCATGATTGCTGCAAGCTCCAAACAGCAAAAAAACAGCGATCCAAACGAGCGTAATCCTGATTCTTCTCAGTTCATTTTCACTTTCGAACACGATTTTCCGAACCCCCTTTTATGTTTCCGATATACAGCCTGCAATATACAGATGCGCATAGAAAAAGACCATTGTTCATGGTCTTTTTCAAAAAGTCTATTCAAGCTCAAGCTGGACGTTTTTTTGCGGGGCGAACGTGGAGATGGCATGTTTATAAATAAGCTGCTGCTTCCCCTCCGTTTCGAGCAAAACGGTAAAGTTGTCAAAGCCTTTTACCTGGCCGCGAAGCTGGAAGCCGTTGAGTAAAAACACCGTGACGAACGTATTGTCTTTTCGGATTTGATTCAAAAACTGATCTTGAATATTAATCGGTTTCATGTTTCGTCCTCCTTGGTTCTCAATACAATACTGTTTCGATTAAATTTCCAGTTTTCCTGCTATGCACTCGAAAATTTCCTTTTTTTTCTGCTCAATATCAACAGGCGGCGTCATATCTGTCCATGAAACGGGCATTTTATTGCGAAACCAGGTCAGCTGGCGTTTCGCATATCGCCTAGAATTTTGTTTTAATTGTTCCACAGCCTGAGGGAGCGGGACTTTACCATCAAGATATTCATACAGCTCTTTATAGCCGATCGCCTGAATCGATTGGCTGTCCCGTATATTCATATCATACAGCCGCTTTACTTCGTCAAGAAGGCCGGTTTCCAGCATCAGGTCAACGCGCTCGTTAATCCGGCCGTACAGCACTTCTCTGTCCATTGTAAGACCGATAAGAACCGCATTGTAAAGCAGCTCCCGTTTTTGGGTTTTAAGATGCTCTGACATTGTTTTTCCCGATACATGCAAGATTTCGAGCGCGCGGATGACTCTTCGCGTATTGTTTTGATGAATGGCTGCCGCCGCTTCCGGGTCGGCTGCCGCAAGCTTGGCATGAAGCGCTTCCGCCCCTTCTTCAGCCGCCAGTTTCTCCATGCGCTCCCGGAATACAGGGTCGCCGGAGTTTTCCGTGAACGTATAGTCATACAGCACGGACTGAATGTACAGACCCGTCCCCCCGACAATCATCGGCAGCTTTCCTCTATCGGCAATCTCGGTGATTTTTCCCCTTACCAATTTTTGATAATCCGCCGTTGAAAAAGTGTCGGACGGCTCCAAAATATCAATCAGGTGATGCGGCACGCCTTCTGTCTCTTCTTCGGTGACTTTGGCCGTTCCGATGTCCATCCCTTTATATACCTGCATGGAATCTCCGCTGATGATTTCCGCATTCAGCATTTTCGCGAGTCCGATGCTTAGTTTTGTTTTTCCGACTGCCGTCGGTCCGACAAGTATGACGACAGGCTGTTTTTTATTTTTCAATATGTATCACTCTCTTTTATAAATCTCCCCCTAATTATAGCATTCATTTCTTCAGGCACCTATCCATTTTGCCCTTTTTCCTGAGCGCTAAACGTCCGCTACCACCCGATCGGCTCGTTTCCGACAACCTCTCTCGTTTTTCCTTTGAGCGTATGGCGGTGCGTTTTCCGTCCTTCCTCCCGCGGATCGTAAACGACGCCGCCGTACTGGATCTGAATCGGCTCATTGTAGGCGGCAAAGGTGGTCTCTGAAAGCTCATGGTAATGTGTTCCGTCAACCCTCGGGATGGCAGGGCCGGAAATGCCGTAATACCTATGAAAATGGCCGTTTTCAAACGAGGTGATGCCCGTATAGAAATGTGTATGCTCATCTGTATTGCTGCCGTTCTCCGGCTGCGAAAAGCCTTCGATCAAATGGTAATGTCCCTGCACTACATCCGTAACAGCCCGGTATGCGTGTGTGTGCGGAGGTTTTTTTGACCAATCGGACTGATACAGGCCCACAAAAGCTCACTCCTTTATTTTTTTGATAAACGCCCAATCAAAAATTGGTGGGCTGAATACTCTGTTATCATCTCAAATTTATTCTTGGAGGTACCTAAATTATGAATGAAGAATACACATACGAAGCAGATAGTGATATGAGACAGTTTGGACGGCCCGGATTTGGGTTCGGACGGCCGGGATTCGGGTTCGGGCGTCCCGGATTCGGCTTCGGCTTCGGGCGACCGGGTTTTGGTTTTGGCCGGCCTTGGTTTGGCCGCCCTTGGTTTGGCGGGTTCGGACGGCCGTTTGGTTTTTACGGCGGACCGTTTGTCGGAGGGCTTGTCGGGGGGCTTGTCGGAAGCGCTTTGTTCAATCCGTATTTGTACGGAGGTTACGGCTACGGCTATCCGTACGGAGGTTATCCGTATTACTATTGACGAATCAAAAAGGCTCCTCCCCGGGGGCCTTTTTATATAGGCCTAATGTCTTGACTTGGCGGGCAAAGTTCGGATATTATTTTATTTTACTGCCTTAAACAAAAGGCATAAGGATTATGATGAGAGGGGGATTTGATATGATTCTGGGTTATATCTTCCTCACAATTGCTATTTTATCAGAGTCAATCGGCGCGGCCATGCTGAAGGTCTCCCGCGGATTTACGCGGTTTTTGCCGAGCGCGCTTGTAGTGGCAGGCTATTCATTGGCCTTTTATATGCTTTCACTGACACTGAATCTCATTCCGCTTAGCTTATCCTATGCAACATGGAGCGGAGCCGGAACGGTGCTCGCATCCATTATCGGAGCGAAATGGTTTCATGAAAAACTGGACAAGCAGGCCGTCATCGGACTCTTTTTCTTATTGGCCGGTGTCATTTTGATGAATTGGTAGAAAGGAGAGGCATGCTGATGAAAGGATTACTTTGCTTGGCATTAGCCATTGTATCAGAAGTGTTCGGGAGCACGATGCTGAAGCTGTCGGACGGTTTTACGCACCTGTGGCCCGCTCTCGGCGTCATTGCCGGAATCGGAGCCTCTTTTATGTTTTTGAGCTTCTCATTGAAAAGCCTTGATTTATCCGCCGCATACGCGACATGGTCAGGTGTCGGCACCGCTTTAACGGCAATTGTCGGCTTTTTTGTTTTTAAGGAGGCCATGACAGTCAAAATGATGATCGGGCTTGTTTTGGTCATCACGGGCGTCATCCTGCTGAACCGTTCCAAGTCTCAAAAAGCTAAAAAAAATCAAACGGCCCGGAGCTGACCGTTTGAACTCGTCAAGCGCGGGCAGCTTTTACTTCAACCTCAAGCTCCATCTCCACGTTTCCTTGGACCGCTCGTGAAATCATACACGAGGACTCCGCTTTCTGCGCTAACTTCCTGGCGAGCGTAAAGTCCGTTTCGGCTGCATCCGGCTTTAATAATATAAACGGACGGTGAATGATTTTCTGGTACGTGAACACACCGTTCGTGACGTCTACAATTCCTTCAGATTCCATATGCAGATCTTCTTTATCCAGGCCGCTTCTTTCCATCATCGCCGCAAGCGTTATAATATAACAGGTAGCGGCCGCTCCAAGCAGCATTTCATCAGGATTTGTGCCTTCTCCGGGTCCGTCCATTTCCTTAGGAATGGACACAGCCGTTTCCAGCCGGCCGCTTTTAATATCGCCGACGTCATTGCGATTTCCGGGCCAATTTGCTTTTAAATAAAAGTGATGTTTTGCCAAGGGACAAACCTCCTTTTTTTCAGTTTACTCATCTTTCACTCGTTTGTCTTTTTTTAAGCTTACGAATACTCTTGATTGATCACTCTTTTTATCGTACGGACAAACCGGTAAAATTCCTCCGTTTTTGTGAATTCCCTTTCGCGGTAATCAAAATTATCAAAAAACGCTTCCCGCTGTTCTCTGCTGATCTCAAGCTGTATGCTCAGCCCGGTTTGCGCCTGGTTATTGATATTTTCGGTGTCAACCCCGGCCAGACCGGTTTTTGAGGTTGCCAATTCTGCAGAAAATCCGTTTCGTTCGAGAGCTCTCACCAATTTTTTCGCCCGCTTCCGGTCGCTTCCTCCGACAAGAGTATTTTTCTCGTCGCCTTTATAACCGTGAACTGCGATAACATAATGGTGCTGCTTAATGCTTTCGACTGCTGAAGGCTCATCGAACCTGGTGCTCGTAATATGAAGAGTCTGGTTATCATGCGTCTTTAATCCCTCAAACAGATAGGTTGAATAATCATCTCTGAAAGAGCGGACGATCTCGCTCACCCCGCCCTCAATTCTCCCTCCGTGCGGCGACATGATCAATACGGGGCTCCCCTTTCGCTTATTGTACGATATATGATAATCATCGGGGTCTTCATGTTCAGCCAAATCTTTAAAATCTGTGTATGTATCAGAAGAATTCGAGGGATCAGGGTCTGACGCATAATGAGCACATCTTATTAGTAAGACCATTGCTACGATAATGATGACATTAAGTAAAATTCTTTTCATCAGCTCTCCTTCTTTGCTCCTTTCTGAAAAATGACATGTTCATTATATGGATTTTTGTCAATAGGTCTTATCTTAACATTCTATTAACATTATCATCAGTGAAAAACTTCCCGGTTTCGAAAAATCAATGGATTGTCACGGTTCAAGCGCTCAAATGCCGGGCATCAGTGAAAAAAGGTTGAGAGAGGGCAAAAAAAAAGGGAGGAACGCCCGAATTTTCAGGGGCGGGAGATTCACGGCCGGAAACGGACGGCATCAAGAATACGCTTTTAAAAATGAATATCCGCCTCCCGAAGCAAATGCGCAGGACAGAATGGAGCCCGTCAAAAAAGTTCTCATCTGCCTTTTTGTACAGCAAAATGCCGTTACAGCCCGCTCATCCCCTTTTTTTATCATAATGGTCCGTTTTGAAATGGAACCGTCTTTTTTCATATATATAATATCAATCGGAAGCTGTTTTTCCAAGGAATGTCTCAATATTATGTTCATGTATATACCTCCTTCCGCCGGCTTCATTACAAACGAACAAACGTTCCGTTCCAACTCGATTTCTTCTCCTGAAAAAGCCGCAAGTAACCAGCGCTCCTGAAGGACAAACAAACTGACCGAACATACGGCCTGTTCATATGGTATAGAGAGAATCGCCAGAATGGGAGGAAAAGTATATATGTTTGGTTACTCAATGGTACAAATGGTGCGGTCAAATGCTCATAAGCTGGACTGGCCGCTCAGAGAAAACGTATTACAGTTATATAAACCTTTCAAATGGACACCTTGCTTTTTGCACAAGTTTTTCGAAAAAAAGGTGAAAAACAGAAAGAAAATGTCAGTCATCATCGAATTTGAAGAGGGCTGCCATGAATCCGGTTTTCACAGCACAGGACAGGTCTTATCAAAAGAAAAACGCTGCACCATAAAAAAGCAGTTTCAAACAATCAATTGCTGCAGCGCCGAAGTCACTCCGTCCGCCCTTCACATGCTTCTTTCGCAATGCCGGGATATCCGTAAAATCTATTTAAACCGTGAAGTAAAAGCGCTCCTTGATACGGCAGCTGAATCGTCTCATGCAAAAGAAGTGACCCGTAACGGCACCGTATTAACAGGAAAAGGCGTAACCGTCGCCGTTATTGATACCGGAATCTATCAGCATCCCGATTTAGAAGGCAGAGTTATCGGATTTGCGGACTTTGTCAACCAAAAGACAGAACCGTATGATGACAACGGACACGGCACCCATTGCGCCGGTGATATCGCAAGCAGCGGCGCTTCATCTTCCGGTAAATATCAGGGGCCGGCGCCGGAAGCCGATCTGATCGGAGTCAAGGTATTAAACAAATCAGGATCAGGAACCTTGGCTGATATCATTGAAGGTGTGGAATGGTGCATACAATATAATAAAGAACACACAAAGAATCCGATCAGAATCATCAGCATGTCACTGGGCGGAGATGCGCTCAGATATGATAAAGAAACGGACGACCCGCTCGTCAAGGCCGTTGAAAAGGCATGGAATGAAGGAATCGTCGTCTGCGTCGCCGCGGGCAACTCCGGTCCGGAAGCTCAAACGATTTCAAGCCCCGGTGTCAGCGAGAAGGTCATCACAGTAGGCGCCTATGATGACAATGATACGGCCGGCAATGAGGACGATACGGTCGCTTCTTTCTCAAGCCGCGGCCCGACGGTGTACGGAAAAGAGAAGCCTGACATTCTTGCGCCCGGGGTCGATATCGTATCTCTCCGTTCTCCGCGTTCATACCTTGACAAATTACAGAAATCAAACCGTGTAGGCTCCTTGTATTTCAGTCTGTCGGGCACGTCCATGGCCACTCCGATCTGTGCGGGCATTGCCGCCTTAATCCTTCAGCAGAACCCGCAGCTTTCGCCTGACGAAGTGAAAACACTGATCAAACAAAGTCCGGATCAATGGACAAATGAAGATCCGAACATTTACGGAGCGGGCGCAGTTAACGCTGAAAACGCCGTGCCGAAAGAGTAACCTTTTTATCATGAGAACGGGGTCGTCTGCACCGGCAGATGACTCCGTTTTTCAGGTGAACAGATGAAACATTTATAATGAAGGAACTCGGAACGCTTCAGAACCGGCTGTCAGAAAAAAAGATCAATGCAAGGCAGTGTATTTCTAAAAAAATAGGGAATAAGTATGGTGTAGATAAAAGGAGGAATCACAATGGCACTTACAAACACCGAATTGTCTGAATGGCTGCAAAAACAGATCGGACAAACGCTTGATATCAGAAAAGGAGAGCTGACAGACAGCCGAAACGAGATTTCTGATATGGACCAGATCATGCTTCACCTTGATGATGTTCTCGTCCGCCGGACAAACCATCCCGATGACTATGTAGCGGACGAAGAACTCGTCTTAAAAGGGCACGGCACAACCTATACGGAGGAAGGAAATGTCCCGCTTCCCCAAGATGCGTATGAAATCCCTCTGCTCGGCGACATCACCATCCAAAAGGAGCAAGACGGATTAAAGGTACATACAGATCGGGCCGTTTATACAATCGGGACCCGGAAAGAGCAATAAAAAGAAAAAACGCCCTGAATCAGCGGCGTTTTTTTATTGGTTTTTTTCTTCTGAATATCCGTGGAACATCGTGAATGCGCAAAGCATAATGCCTAAAATAATGATAATCGGGAGCCAGATCACGGCAAACTTATAATCCGGTTCAGCGAATGCACCGATGACCGCCCCAAAGCAATACAGCACCAAAGCAAGCGCGCGCAATACAGCATCTCTTGTAAACTGCTTCCGCTTGTCCGCTTTGTAAAACCTTGCGGTGAGATCTTCAAAAAAATTAGCGAGCGTTCCCGTTAATACGGTCGTGGAAATCCCCGCTACACCAAGTTTTCTCGCGGCTGTCGTCTGCATTCCCATTGCGAAGCTGAGCAGCATAATCAGCACATAAACAGAAATGGCATCTGCAAAAAAGCAGGAGAACAAAGCAAACAGCAGCAAAACAGCTCCTTCAATAGCTAAAGCGGCAGTTACCGCAGGGGGCCAGAATGATTTCTTTTTATTGCCCACAAGCAGGGCCGCGGCAATAACGCCGGCAATAAATCCGATTAACGAGGTTAACGATTTGAGTACGGCAAGGTGCCACGAGTTGCCGATCGCCAGGCCGAACAGAACGATGTTCCCCGTCATATTGGCGGTAAAGATATGTCCCAGGCTTAAATAACCGATCACATCCACAATTCCCGCTGTTAAACAAAGAAGTAAAAGTGCAATATTTCGGTATGTAGTCACTGTCAATGTGATCCAATCCTTTCTCATGCTGATTCCAACATATAAGTTTACTCTTTGCCATTTCATATGTCCAGCCGGCGTGCCGCTTTTTCAGAGCATAAAAAAACTCCGGCGAACCGGAGAAGCTACTGAACGATAAATAATACTCTCGTGCCGTCGGAATATCCGCTCATTTGATTTCCAACCCATGAACCGGCCCCGCGGTTATCCGACGGGGTTACATATCTGACATCAGCCCCCGCCCCGCCTTCTGTGCAGACTGCCATGGGCCATTCATCACGGTCAAACCCGGGCTTTGTCGGAATTCCTTTCAATGATTCTTTCCTTCTATTCTCCGCTCCGTTCCGATCAATTGTACAAATCTCAGAATGACCTGTCGAAATGGCGTCTTTTATATGATTTCCCGTCTCCGGATATTTTGACAGCGGGAAATACAGCACCTGATCGTATCGGGATGCGGCACGAGCAGCACTGTCCGAATGGATACCGGCGCCCGTAAGGCCGAACTGAAGAGAGATCACCAAAAGCAGACTTGCCGCCCATTTCATAAACGCATTCATTCACATCCTCCTTAAGAAGTTGATATGAAGCGTAAATATGTATATTAGCCGGATTTAACACACATGATGAAATGGAAAAAAAAGTTTGCTGTTTTGTTGATAATCAACGAAAATGGCGGCTTTACGATTTGTCTATTGAACCGGCTTCTGTTTCCTTATATATTTTAGACATACTTATGAGCCGTTGTGATCAGTGTCTTCGGCAGATAAAAGGAGGAATGCCGTCCGGTCGGCAGGCACCGGCTGTTTGTTATGTCTTTTCAAAAACATGAAGGCGGGGAAATCCAGATGGAAAAAACAATGTTTCACCCACACTCACCCGAGTTTCACGAAAACCCTTTTGCGGTTTTAAGCAGATTCAGAGAGCAGGACCCCATACATAAATTCGAACTGCAGCGTTTCGGAGGCACCTTTCCGGCTTGGCTCATCACGCGTTATGATGATTGTATGGCGTTTTTGAAAGACGGCAGAATTACGAGAGATGTAAAACGAGTCATGCCGAAGGAGCTGATCGCGAAGCTGAATGTCAGTGAAGATATCGATTTTGTCTCAGAGCATATGCTGGCAAAAGACCCCCCTGATCATTCACGACTTCGATCTTTGGTGCATCAGGGGTTCACTCCCCGGATGATTGAGCAGCTTCGCACCGGGATAGAGCAGATCACAGAAGAGCTGCTGGATGAAATGGAAACAAAAGCAGACCCTGATATCATGAGAGATTTCGCCGCACCGCTTCCGTTTATCGTCATTTCCGAGCTGCTCGGAATTCCGAAAGAGGACCGCGCCAAATTTCAAGTGTGGACAAACGCAATGGTCGACACGTCAGAAAGCGGACAAGATGCGACCAACCAGGCTCTCAAAGAATTTAAACAATATATGAAAACACTGATCGAAGGAAAAAGAAAACATCCGGGTGAAGACTTGACGAGCAAGCTTATTTACGCTGAAGAGGACGGCCAAAAGCTGAGTGAATCAGAGCTGTATTCCATGCTGTTTTTGTTAGTCGTTGCCGGGCTTGAAACAACGGTTAACCTTCTCGGCTCCGGCACCCTGGCGCTTCTTCTGCACAAAGACCAGATGGAGAAGATAAAGCGGCAGCCGGAAAATATCCAGACGGCGGTCGAAGAGCTTTTGCGTTATACCTCTCCCGTCATCATGATGGCGAATCGATGGGCGATTGAAGATTTCACTTATAAAGATGTTTCTATTAAAAAAGGCGATATGATATTTATCGGCATCGGTTCAGCCAATCGGGACCCGGAATATTTTGATGATCCTGATACATTAAATATAGCGAGAACACCGAACCGTCATATCTCTTTTGGATTCGGCATTCATTTTTGTCTCGGGGCTCCGCTCGCCCGGATGGAAGCATCCATTGCCTTTACCGCGCTTTTAAAACGGTTTCCGAATATAGAGCTGAAAGGCGCGCCCGAGGATGTAACATGGAGAAAAAATGTGTTTTTGAGAGGGCTTGAAACATTGCCTGTCAGATTTTAATAGCGCCCCCGGTTTATCGGGGGTTTTTTAATGTCTTATAAACAGAAATCAATATAACAATGAAAATTTAGTACATAGTAAATTTAGTTCTATATGGATAAAAAAAGCGGCCGGATTGCTCCGGCCGTTCTCTATTACCGTTTTACCAACTCATTTGTTTCGTCCAGCTTTTTTCTGAAAGATTTAAGGAAATTTGCGCTTATCGTTCCTTTGTTTGCGTACAGTTTTTCGCAGAATGCCTTAATGGCGTTTTGCGGCTTCGGTTCCGACAGCATCGTGACATGATTGGAAGAGTGAACGTCCAGCAGGTGAAACTGTTTCATCTGGCGTTCCCATTCTTTCCAATACGCATCATGGTCTAACGGAATTTGTTCTTCCTCTGCTGTCAGATAACGTTCAAGATCTCCGAGGAACAAACCGCTTTTATTACGGAAGTAGTAGCATTGCAGCGCTTCCGGATGAGGCAGCGGCTTCATGTCATACTCTTCCATTCCGTAAGCGAGCTGCGTCTTCATCATTTGCTCCAGCTGCATCCGGATCGCTTCTTCGGATTTTGGCAGACCGCGCTTTTTGGCAAGGCCGATCAATTCTTTCAATACTTCTTCTTCCTCAGCCTGGACGGTAATGTCTTCTCTGCTGATTAATGCCTCTTCAAGGTTTTCAGGCTTAAGATATGCTGTAAGCATCGTATTGATCGTTTGCAGCATGACTGACTTAACAGATGGTTTTCTTTCTTTCCATTTTTCACTGTACGGGGTGTCGATCATGACGGCGCTTTTTACCGTATGACCTTCCTCCTGCAAGAGGCGCGCGGTTTCATATGCAAGCATTCCGCCCAAGGAATATCCGCCGAGATCATAAGGGCCTTTCGGCTGTACCGCTTGGATGATTCTCTTATAAGAAGCGGCCGTCTCTTCGATTCCTTGCAGCGGCTCTTTCCCTGTCAAACCTCTTGCCTGGATGCCGTAAAAAGGTCGCTGACTCTTTTTGGCGAATGGCTGGTATGCTTCCACGCCTCCCGTTCCGCCGTGAAACCAAAAAACAGGACGGCCTTTTTCTCTTTCATTCAGCTTGACGAGTTCTGGAAAATTTCGGCCCGTCTCCTGCGGTTGGTTCGTTTTTAACAGCATGCCGATCTCCTGAAGAGTGCTGCATTTCTGAAGAGCCTCCAGACTGATGCGGCTGTCTCCGTCCTCAAGTTTTTTCAGCAGCTGAATAGAGGAGATTGAATCGAAGCCGTATTCAGTCAGCGGCTTATTTTGATCAATTTCCGCTGCCTTCATCCCCAAAATGTCTGCCACAATGTCAGCCGCGCTCCCGCAGCGGATCTGAGGATTCTGTGAAACCGGTGCAAGGCTGATGTCTTCTGGCTTACCGCCGTTCCAATACTTATGGTTTTCAAAAGGATATGTCGGAAGCGGCACTCTTTGAACAGATTTGCCTTGGTGGAGTCTGTCCCACGGTATATCCGCACCTTTCACCCAGCAAAATGCAAGTTTTTCGAGATTGTTTTCAGCCAACAGCGTCTCCGTGACGACTGTACCGAGAGTCCCTTCCAGTAAAACGCCGATATCTCCTGATCCAGTCTGCTGACTGCCTGTAATGAAGCTTTTCATTCCATTGCTTTCTTCGGAAAATGCTCTGTACTCTTTCAGTTTTTCCAGCAATTCATCTTGATTGCGGGCAACGAGTGCCAGGCGGCAGTTCATCGCCTCACGGCCGGTCTGAAGCGTATAAGCAATATCCCGCAATGACAGAGTATCTCCAGTTTGCACAAAATCAGCCAGCTGACCTGCGGCCGCCTTAAGACGCCCTTCGCTCTTAGCAGAAAGCACGATAAGCTGCGGTTCATGCACAGATTCTTTGTCTTTATGGCTCGGGCTGTACTGTTCCAAAACGACATGCGCATTCATGCCGCCGAAGCCATAGCTGTTAATTGCGGCCCGGCGCGGGATCGGTCTGCCCGTATGGTCGGTGAGCTGTGTCCATTCCTGATTGTCTTCGGTGAAACGGAAGCGGCTTTTCTGAATGGCCATTTGCTCATTTGCAGCTGTAAATCCGGTAATGCCCGGGATGGTATGATGCTTCATGGCCATCGCCACTTTTATAAGGGCGGCCAGTCCGGAAGCGAGTTCGCCGTGCCCGATGCAAGGTTTCACGGTGCTGATATAACAAGGCGCGCTTTCCTCTTGATTTGCAGACTCGCCGTAACCCGCTTTGATTGCATTAAACTCCAGCGCATCTGCCATTTCGGAGGCAATGCCGTGCGCTTCAATATAAGTGACGGTTTGCGGATCAACATCGGTGTCTTCGTACGCTTTTTTCATCGCGGCCTTCATTCCCGCCGGATTCGGCGCGTGAAGCGACATGCCTTTACCGCCGTGAGACACTCCTGTTCCTTTAATGACCATGTGAATATGATCGCCGTCTTCAATTGCCGCCTCAAGCGGTTTGATGATGATAACGCCCGCCCCTTCGCTTCTGACAAAGCCATCGGCATCTTTTTGGAACGATTTCGCCCGGCCGTTTTTGCTTAAATACCCCATTGAATCAAAACCGATAAAGCCCTTCGGCGACTGCAGAATATTGGCTGCACCCACGACAGCCTGCTCACATTCTTTATGACGGATTGATTGAACCGCCCTGTGCAATGCCACCAGGGTTGACGTGCAGGCAGCCTCGTAATATTCACTCGGTCCTTGTAAATTCAAGGCATATGATATTCTGTTCGGAATGATGGACGGGATGGCTGTTCCATTGTTCGGATCGCTGTTGCCCGCGGCAACGAAAACGCCTGTCGGTCTGCTTGATAACGCCTTATTTGTCAGGCCCGCATCCTCCATTGCCTTCCATGTATGCATCAGAAGCAGAAATTGCTCCGGCCCCATTTGTGATGCCTCTTTAGGGGAAATTCCGAAAAAGAGCGGGTCAAATTCGCCGACACCGTCAATAAAACCGCCCCATCTGAGACTCGTGTCATTCTCATCACCGGCGTAACGGCGCCAGTCCCAGCGGTCCGCCGGAATTTCGGTAATACAGTGATCCCCGTTTACGATGTGCTCCCAAAAAGACTGGATATCCGGGGATTGCGGAAACTGAGCTGACATACCGATAATCGCGATTCCTTGCTTGATATCGGCGTTATCACAAGGCGTATGCTGTTTCTTCGGTAAAGTGCGCTCTTCTGTTTCCGTGACCCTGGCCTCTTCTGAATGCTTATGATCGGCAAGAAATTGAGAAAACTTGCTCTCATATGCTGACGCGAAGTGGCGGGTCAGCTCCTCCGCGGTCGGATACTCGAAAAACAATGTTGGATTCACATCGATGTCCGCCTCTTGGCCGATCTCTTTTGTCAGCCCGATCAGGCTCGCTGAATCAAGTCCCAATTCCATGATATTCGCGTCAGAACGAAGAGATGGCCCGGGTTCACCCATCATCTTGGCGAGCTTGCCAAGGACGTAGCTGCGGATATCATCTGTCAGACTGCCGGCAGAAATCGGTGCCCCCGCATTCTTAACAGCCGTTCGGGCCGGCTGATTCATCTGTTCGGTTTTCGGGCGGAACCGTTTCAGGGCATAGCCTTCAAAACGCATCACCACTTCCGATCGGCTGCTGATGACATCTGCGTTAATCAGAATCATTTCCCCCGTTTGTTTGGTCAGCTTGATGTGCAGCCAGCAATCGGTAAGATCTTCAGGGCTGCTGAAGGTGACGGAATTAATGCCGAACGGCAGATAGCTTTCCGCCTCCGTTTGATCCAATAAAGAAAGTGAGGCCAAGTAAGCACTGTTGGCGATTAACGGATTTATGGCATAATGATGCGCTTGTTGTGAGTCGCTATTGTTCAGGTTCACTTTCGCTAAAACGGCATCAGAGCCTTTGTACAGGCGGGTGATCGTTTTAAATTCTTCTCCCCACACGACGGGTCCCGTTCCGTCTCCGTATAACTCATCTATCCGGCCCACTTCCCGGTAAGAGCGCTGAATGGCCGCCAGATTCGCGTGCTGCTTTTGAAACGGATAGGGGCTGCACTCGGCATACGCCGCTATGCTCCAATCAGGAGACGTGCGGCTGCGGTGCATTATGCTCAGTTCAAATCCATCCCCGTTTTGTTTCGATTCTGTTTTCAGCTCGATGCGATCGCCTTTTTTTACGGTAATGGGGCTGACGTAATTCAGTTTTTTAATTTGTCCTCCTTCCGCTTCAGGAAAAAGATCACAAAAATGATCGACTGCCAGACTGTTATATGTAGCGCCGACGAGTACCGGTTCTCCGCTGAATTGATGCCCTTTCACGTATGGATCGTCATCACTGTATACCGCCTGAACGCCGGCAGCGTTTTCTGATTCACCGAATTGAAAAGAAGTCCCGTGGTCAAAAGCGTAGGCCGGCAGATGAACGGCGTGCTCTTGCTGCAACTGATCAAACGCGATATTCTCTCCTTTTTCCCATTGCCGCGCACGCCGGCCAATATCAGATTCAGAGAAATTGAGATTCCGCTGATCCATGCGGTAAGCGGCCAGCTTTTCCAGCAGTTCCTGAACGGAAGCAGCCGTAAATGCCGCCCGATACTCCGAATGATGCGTTCTTTTTTGCAGCGCGGATGCGATGGCGGCCGGATGAAGAGATGGCGTCTTTTCTAAAAAGGCCGCCAGTCTGTCAAGATAGGCTTCAAAACTCCATTTTGTTTTCGCTGACACAGGGAAAATATATTCCTCATCGCCGTGACGGGCCTGATCGGAATTCGGGCTGATATATTCTTCTACGATGAGATTTGCATATGCCCCGCCTGCCCCGAAGGAATTAATCATGCTTCTCCGCGGGATGATGTCCCCCGTTTCGGCATCCCTCATACGCTCCCAATACTCGGTTTTTTCCTGCAGGTGAAAAGCCGTTTGTTCAAGGTTGATATTCGGATTTTGCGGTTTTGCGTTAATCGTCGGGACTAATGTTTCCCGCTCCATTTGCAGCAGCACTTTCGCGAGCTGGGACATGCCGGAAGCCGCCTCTAAATGACCGAGATTTGACTTGACGGATCCAAGCGCGCAAAAACGTTTTTTATCAGTATATTGCGCGAACGCATTTGTCAGGGCAATGACCTCAATCGGGTCTCCCAATACAGAGCCGTTTGCCGCTGATTCAACATAACTGATTGTTTCCGGATTGATTCCGGCCTTGTCGATGGAAGCCGCCATGAGCTTCGCCTGCTGTTTCGGATCCGGAGCCGTGTACATCTGCCTTCCGCCGCTATGGCACAACGCGCTGCTTTTAATGACCCCGTAAATATGGTCTTTGTCGGCAAGCGCTTTGGAGAGCGGCTTCAAGAGCACCGCCCCGACTCCTTCTCCCGGCATCAGGCCCGTGCCGGTTCCGAAGCTTTTGCTTTCACTTCCCTGTTCAAGCAAATTCGCCCGTTCGAGCGCATCATATTTAGACGGTTCAAGCGTGAGATTGACCCCTCCGGCAATCGCCATGGAACAGCTGTTAAGCTTCAGGCTTTCACAGGCGAGATGAATGGCGCTCAGTGAGCTGGAGCATGCGGTCGTAACGCCCATGCTCGGGCCCGTTAAATTGAAAAAGTGGGAAATGCGGTTGGCGATATGCCAATCCCCTCCGTTAGAGCTGAGCGCAGCTTTTTCCAATGACGGGATATTCCAGAAATATTGATTGTACATACTGCCCATAAATACACCGATGCCGCTGTCTGATTCCTGCCATTCGTTTACTCTTTCTAACGAGTAACCGCCATTTTCAAATGTTTCCCATACGGTTTCTAAGCTTAGACGGAGCTCAGGCGTCATCTCCATCACATGGTCTTCCCGGATGTCAAACAAGTGATGGTCAAAAGCTTCAATATGCTGCAGAAATCCGCCGTACCGTGTTTTGCGTTCTTCTTTTCGTGTTTCTTTTGCCATTGTTTTCAGAAGACCGGATTTCCATCTGTTTTCCGGAGCTTCCGTGATACAGCTGTCTCCGGCTTTTAAATGCTCCCACAGCTCATCGAGGGTTTCAGACTCGGGATAGCGGCCGCTGATGCCGATAATGGCAATGTCGTCACGATCAGAACGATTAACGGTGACGGTTTCTGTTTCCGGCTTTGGCGCTTTTGGCTCTTTTTGTTCAGTGATAAACCGCCGCGTTTCCGTGACAAGCGGCACCGGTTCATTCATTGCAGGTTCCGGATGCTTTGTTTCAGGAGGCGCTTGTTCGGCTCCGAATGCCTGTTGCAGCTTATCCGGGTAAGTTTCCAGCAAATACTCGGCAAGTTCTTTCGTATTCGTGTGTTCAAATAAGACCGTTTTCGGCAGCTCGCCCGTCAATGTTTCCAGTTCGCGGATAAAATTCACCTGCAAAATGGAGTCGATGCCGTATTTTTCAAAGCTCGTCTCAGGCTGAATGCGCTCGGGAGCAAGCTTTATGGACTTGGCTAACGTTTCTTTTATGAATTGCACAGTCTGGTCTGTGACTGAGAAAGACGGTTCTGTGAAATCAGCCGGCTCTTTGGAAGCCGCAGTTTCTTCAACCGCCTGCGCGTCCGGCTGCTTTTGCCTGATGACGCCGTCGCTTTCTGCCGCCACGATCTGCTGGCCGAGGTGATGTGACGATTCCGCCATAAATGTAACGTACCGATATCCCTCGCTTTCCAGCGCAGACTGCCACGCTTCAGGATACAGCCCCGGGCATCCGGGAATGCGCAGTTTGGCGTCTTCATACAGCCACCAGCCTTCCAAAAGACCGAATGTCAGATGAGAATAAACCGAATGGCTGCTAATCTCATTTAATAGCAAAATCCCATTCTTTTTAAGCACCGCTTTGGCATTGCGAAGTGTCCGCCGAATATTTTTTGTCGCGTGAAGCACATTTGCCGCAATTACCGCGTCATATGCGCCCGCCTCTATACCCTGCAAAGCCGGGGGCTCTTCCACATTAAACCGCTTATAAGTCAAATACGGATTGTCGGGACCGTATTTTTTTTCAGCATGCATGAAAAAGGCCTTTGACAGATCGGTGTAGCAATATTCTTTCATATGATGTTTGTACTCTTTTAATCTTTTGAACACGGCCGCGCTCGTCCCGCCCGTCCCCGCTCCGATCTCTAATATCCGGATTTCCGCGTTCGGGTCTTCTTTCAGGCGTTCTTCAATGAAAGCCGTCAATGTGTCAGCGAGCACCTCATTAAAGTAGTCTGCCGTTTCATTGTTTTTATAGATTCCTTCCACCAATTCCATTGAGGAATCAGGAAACAGAATATCAGTGGCAGAAACTCTGCCGGATAAAATATCCGGCAAAGCTCTGAGAGCGGTCTCCACTAAGGTGATCATCGCCTGTTTGCTGCTGTCCTTGAGTAAAGGAGCTTTCTTTTCATCCCATTCTTGCCACAGAACGTCCGCACGCTCTATCGGACCCGTTAACACATACGTACTGCCTGACTGTTTCAAAAAGCCTTTTTGCACCAAGATGGAGATGCTTTCTTCCAGCCACCTGCCGTAAAACCCCTGCATGACAGGCTGCGTTTCGTTTTCCGTAAAAAATCCGACAGATTTCAGCTGGCCTGCCAATAGTTTGTAAAGAAGATCTTCAGTGTTTTGCAAAGCCGTCCCCTCCTTAACTCAATTGTTGTACATGTCTTGTTACTTTAGGCTGATAGCTTCGCAGTTTTTGCATCGCCGAGCCGTGATGTTCAGGGTATACTTCTATCATTTCTTCCGGTTTTTCCTCCGGCTCTTCCGCCTGTTTCATCATGACGAACTGATTCAACGGGCCGCCGAGCAATCGTTCAAGCGCCGCCATTGCTTCCGGCGCTTCAATTGATCCGACTCCCGCCTGTTTCATCCGTTCTTGATAGTCGGCAGATGATACGATTCCGACACTGCCCCAGTAGCTCCAATTCATCACTGCCGCCGAATACGGCCGAACTTGAGCCAAATGAGCGGCAAAGGCATCTTTGAAACTGCATCCGGCAGCATAATTGCTTTGTCCGGCCGCTCGTGCAAATGATTGAACAGATGAGAAGAACAAAGCAAAGTCCAGCGGCTCATTTCGGAACACGCGGGCCATATTCACGCTGACATTGACTTTCGCAGCGAGCACGCTTTTCAAACGGCTTTCCGGCATATTTGCCAGGCTCTGATCCTCTAAAACAATTGCGGAATGGATGATTCCGTTAATTTGCGGGTGCGTGCGTTTGATCGTTTCATACGCCCGTGTGAGCTCATTCGGATTTGCCGCGTCAGCTTCAATATAAATCGGAGCCGGGCCGAATTGGCTGAGTCTGTCGATTTTTTCCTGGATGGCGCTGTTATGTTTTCGTCTGCCGATCCAAACGACTCGCGCCTGATACGTTTTCACGGCATATTCGCTCCATGCCTCGCCGATGCCCCCCGCGCCGCCGATGACGACATAAACGCCGCCTTTTTGGTAGGCGGGCCGGCTTGACACCGGCTGCTGTACAGGAATAAGGCGCTGTTTGTACCAGTGATTGTTCCGGTACGCCCATGTATTGCCTTGCTCATCAAACGGCGCTGAGAACAGCTCCGCCTTTGAAACATCTTCCGGACAGCCGGCATCAATCAGCCTTGTTTGCCAGTTCGGATACTCTTTTGCGAGCGAGCCGACCAAACCGTGAATGCCTGCATGAGCCGGATCAATAATGTCCGCCGGCTGTACGGACTGTGTTTTTATTGTGACTGAAGTCAAGCTGATTCGCTTGCCTCCATATCCTAAAGCAAGCATGGCCTTAATCACTCTGTACATCTGAATGACGCCCGCATCCTGAGCTTTTACCATGTCATCAGCGCTGTGAAAAGGAGCGATCCATACGATATGCCCGAAAGACCCTGTTGCTTTCAGTTCAGCCGCAACAGCCTCTATTTCATCCTCCGGGTTGATATGAAGCCGTTTCGCAGAAGGATGATGCAATTGAAAAGCCGCGCTTTCCTCATCCCCCGCGATAAAGACAACCTCTTCCGTCTTATATGCCGGGCTTTGATCACGGAATTCCGCGAGATCCCACACCGGAGCCAGAAGGTTTGCTCCATTTAATGATGTTTCCGGCGCGGGGCCTTCCATCATTCTGGAAGAAATCCCTTTAATTCTGACACAGACCCGGCCTGTCTCATCGCATAAGTCAATGTCCATACGCTGTATTTTTTCATCCGTTCCCCGGGAGCTGACATACGCCCACATGCTTGTCGTGCACGGGCTGAAAATGTCCAGTTCTTCAAGGGCGAACGGCAGTGACAGCTGGTTATCATCTGCGTGCAGCTTCAGACCGATTGTCGCTTGCAAAGCTGAATCAAGCATACACGGGTGAAGAACGTATTGATCTGCCGTTTCTTCGAGGAAGGAAGGCAGCCGGAGCTCAGCCAATGCTTGATTGCTTCCGATATGAATCTGCTGAATTCCTTGTTGTCCGGGACCGTAGTCAATGCCGATTTTGCTGAATAAGCCGTAACACTGTTCAGAAGTCAGTATACTGAGGCCGCATTGAGCTTTCAGTGCGCCTATATCACGGTGCGGAGCCTCCCCGGCGCTGAGAATGCCGGCAGCCCCCTGACAGTGTATCTGCCTGCCGCTTGCTTCTGTTTGTGAATCCGTGTAAACGTCATACACGATTTCACCGTTTTCCCTCGGGTTCAGGCTGATCTGCGCTTCAATCGGGCGGTTTCCCGCTTCGATCGGCCGAACCCAAACGATGTTTTTCAGGCGGGTGACAGATGGACGTTCCTTTTGCCCTTTGAGTGCCTGAGCAACCGCCGCCCTAGCCATTTCCAAGTAGGCAACGCCCGGCATAACCGGCTTGCCTTTAATAAGATGATCGGTGAAAATCGTCTCTTGTCCCGTAAATTCGGATCGGTACCGCTGCTCTGTTAAATCTGATACATTTTCGTGAAGCAGCGGGTGCAGCACCCGCGACGTCGGCACAGCTTGCGGTTTCTCTGCTTTCGGCCGATTATCCGTGATCCAGTACCGCTCTTTCGCAAACGGGTAAGCAGGAAGACTCATCCGTTGAGGCTTGATATCAGAATATAGGCCGTCCCATTTGATATCCGCGCCCTGCACCCATAATTCCGCAAGCTTGTCATTCTCTCGGCGGCTTATCAGCTCTTCGATATCCGCTCCCCCGTTTGCGCCTGCCAGAATGGATTTCAGGGAGGTTTTACCCGCTTTTCCTTTATAAATGCCCGCTATATCATAACGTCCTTTCGCACAGCTCTTTAGCTTGTCCCGCAGTTCTTCAGCCGAGGAAGCGATAATGGCCGCTCTTTCTTCCATGGCATCACGCCCCTGCTGAAGCGTGTAAGCAACATCGGCAAGATCCGCATCCGTAAAAGAAGCTTGCGCCAGCTGCTGCGCCTGTTCCTGCAGACGCTCTTCTTCTTTGGCCGACAGCACAAAGATTTGAGGGTGTGTGAAAACAGCTGTTTTTCTTTCTTCCTTCGGGATATATTCTTCAATGACGACATGGGCGTTTACGCCGCCGATGCCGAAAGAACTGATTCCCGCACGGCGCGGCAGAAGATTGCCGTTTTCGTCTTTCAATGCCGTCCATTCTCTTTTTTCCTGTACGATGTAAAACGGACTGTCTTTCAGCTTGATATACGGGTTGATGACCTCGCTGTGGAGGCTTTTTGCAAGTGTTTTATGCTTCATCTGCATCAGCACTTTGATCACACCCGCGACACCGGCTGCCAGTGACAGGTGGCCGATATTGGTTTTGGCCGATCCCAGACCGCAGTGACTCGCGTAAACGGCGGAATCGCCTGTTTTTTCGTACAGCTTTTGAAAGGCGGATTTCAGGCCGTTGATTTCGACCGGATCGCCAAGCTCCGTTCCGGTTCCGTGCGCTTCAATATAAGTGACTGTTCTCGGATCAATGCCTGCTTTGTCATAAGCCGTTCTGACGACTTCCGCCTGGGCTTTCGGATTCGGCGTCGTCAAGGAGTTCGCACGTCCGCCGTGATTGACCGCGCTGCCTTTAATGACACCGTAGATATGATCGCCCGCTTTTTCCGCTTCTGACAGCTTTTTCAAAAACAGAATTCCGGCACCTTCACTGACGGCAAATCCGTCCGCCCTGTCGGAGAATGTTTTACATTTCCCTTCTTTGCTCAGAGCGCCGGCTTTGTCATAAGCGATGTGGCCTTGCGGTGTGACGACGGTATTCACGCCGCCGGCGATCGCCATATCGCAGTTCCCGTTTTCAATGGCGCATACGGCGTGATGAATCGCGACCAGCGAGCTGGAACAAGCCGTGTCGATCGGTTCACTCGGCCCGTGCAGATTAAGCATATAGCTGACGCGGTTCGGCCCCGCTGACGGACTCATATTCGCGGCTGACGCACCGCCGATATCCAGGTCGGAAAACAGTGAGCCGTATCCGGTATTCCCCGTGCCGATATACAGGCCTGTTTTCGTGCCGGAAAGGCTTTTAGCGGAATATCCCGCATCTTCTATCGCCTTCCACGCATACATCATTAACAAGCGCTGCTGGGGATCCATCTGTTCGGCTTCCAGCGGTGAAATTCCGAAGAACAGCGGATCAAAATCCGCAACTCCGTCAATAAATCCGCCCCACTTTACATTTGTTTTGTTGGCTTCATTAAGCGGGTCACCGTAATACTCACGCCAGTCCCAGCGATCCGCCGGCACCTCTGTTATACAGTCTTTTCCCTCTTCTAAGTTGCGCCAATACTCATCAATATTTGCGGCCTTCGGAAACACTCCGCTCATGCCGACAATAGCGATCGGTTCCGGCTTATGTTCAGCCGCCGTCTGAACAGGCTGTACGGCAGTTTTTGCAAATCGTTTGTTCCCTGCCAGTCTGATACCGCCATCATCAGTTACGCTGCTTTGTTTTTCTTCTTTCGGCTGTGTACTGCCGGCAAATTGTGTTTGATAGTCTTCTGCTAAATGATGCGCCAAGGCTTGAATCGTCGCATATTCAAAAAATACGGTCGGTGTCAGATCAAGCTGATAAGTGTCATTCAGCTTGTTGGCGAATTCCGTCAGCGTAATGGAATCAAATCCGTATTGATTAAACTCCAATTCGATATCGATTTCTTCAATGTTTATTTTCAGAAGCCCGGAAACCTCGTTTGCCAGCAATTCCTGAAGTTTTGCCGTCAGGTCTTTCGGCGCAGGCGTTTCATCCGTTTTCTTAACCGGTGCAAAAGCGGCTGCGGGAGTCTTTTGAAGCAGCTTTTCCCGCATTACGGCGCGGTTTCCTTCCATGACGAGCACGCTTGTTTTCCCCGTGCTCCATGCTTTGTAAAGAGCTTCTATTCCGGTCTCAGTGCGCATCGGCGTTACACCGGTTCTTTTTTCGGTGAGCTTCGCCATTTCTTCATTGACTTGCATTCCGCCGTTTTTCCACAGCGGCCAATTGACCGACAATGTGTGACCGTGGCGGTACATTGCGGTAACCAGTGCGTTGCGGTATGCCGCATAGCTGTCCATAAATGCGTTTGCCGCCGCATAATCCGCCTGTCCCGCATTCCCGGTGACGCCGGAAATGGATGAGAAAACGATGAAAAAGTCCAGCGCTAAATGCTCGGTTGCTTCATCAAGGTTGACAAATCCGTCCGTTTTAGGGGCCAGTACACTGTAAAACTCTTCGGTTGTTTTCTTTGCGATATACTGATCTTTCATCACACCCGCGCTATGAATGATGCCGTGAAGGCCGCCATATTCCGTTTCAATTGTTTTGACCAAGTCTGCCGCAGCTTGAGCGTTTGTTACGTCAGCCTGCTTGTATTCCGCTTTTGCTCCGAGTGATTCAAGCGATTGCAGCTGCATCCGCTGATTCTCGCTTAATGCGGAACGGCCTGTCAAAACCAGTGTCGGCTCTTTGACTTTGCGGGCGATTTCTTTTGCGAAAATAAAGCCTAAGCCCCCGGCTCCTCCGGTAATGAGATATATGCCTCCGTCGTTCCACGGAATGCGTATTTTGCCGCCGGACACGGCCGTTTCTTTGACATCTGCGCTGTATCGGATGCCGTTTTCATATTTGATATGGCTGTCATCAGCCCGTGTTTTATTTTCTCTGATGATGTCTGTGATTCTGCCGTTTTCCGCCGGTTCTATTTCAATCAGCTGGGTTTTCAGTTTTTTATGTTCCAGGCCGGCTGTTTTTAACAAAGCTGAAATGCCTGAGAGCAGCTGATGCTTATCTGTTTTAGAGAGAACCGTCTGGATGAGGACGTCTCCATCCGTCTCTTCCTTCAGCAGTTTTTGCAGCGTCTCCAATATCCGCCCTGTATAATCACGGAAGCGCGCCGCCGCTTTCCCGTGCCGGGAGGTCATTTCAATACATTCAGCTCCCGCGGCTTCAACGGCTTGTTTCAATCCGGCGTCTGTGTCACAAAGCAACACGATATGCCGGGCAAAAACCGGTTCCGTTTGAGTAGCGGTTTCATCGCTTCGGGTCCATACCGGCTCAAGCATGAGCGTTTCCGGAGCTTTTTCTTTTTTCTCAGGTTCTTTTTCAGCCGTTCTGAATGACAAACCTTTCAGCCTTACGCAAACCTTGCCGTTTTCATCACAAATATCAAGATCGCGTTTTTCAATCTGGCCGGCTTTGTGGTCTTCAGAAAGTCTGGCGTAAACCCACATCTCGGCAGCGCATGCGCTGAATACTTCAAGCTCCTGAACCGCAAACGGAAGCATCAGTTTTTCATCATTTGTTCCGGTTAATATGCTTGATGCCTGCAATGCAGAGTCCATTAAGCCCGGATGCATGACATACTCCTGTACCGTGTCCGCACAAGCCGCATCAAGTGACAGTCTGCCCAATACGAAATCATCACCTGTATAAATCGCTTTGACACCCCGGAAAGCCGGGCCGTAATCAAAACCGATTTTGCGGTACATATCGTACACTTCATCTGCAGAAAACGGTGTCTCGGCGGATTGTGATCTCAGCTTTTGGAGATCAATGACCGGAGCCTCGGCGTCAGGGCGGACTGATACTGCCCCTTGGCTGTAAACGGACGGCTGATCTGTTTCCCGGCCGCTGTAAATGTCGAATTGAACGTCATTTGCCGTTTCAGGAATGAGACGGATGTTGACATGAACCGGCTCGTCTTCAATGGTGATCGGCCGCACCCAAACCGTATTCTTAAGCTTGACGCTTCCTTGTCCGGCAGGAACTTCAGATGCCTGTTCCATTGCTGCGCGCGCCATTTCAAGATGTGCCACTCCCGGTAAAATCGGTACGCCTTTTACAACATGGTCCGCAAGGTAAAATTCTTTTCCTGTATAGATTGAACTGAACCGCTGTTCTGCAAGGTTTGAAGTATTTCTGTGCAGAAGCGGATGAAGCGCGTCTTGTTTTCCGGCAGATACAGTGCTTGTTTTTTCGTGTTTTCCGGTGCTTTTTGCCGCCCAATAGCGGTCTTTTGCAAAAGGATACGACGGCAGGCTCATGCGTTTAGGCGGCCGGTCTCCATACAGCTTCGCCCAATCGACGTTCAGCCCTTTGACCCATAATTCAAGCAGCTTCGCGTATTTGCCGCGTGCCATCCATTTTTCAACGGCTTCTTGAATTTCTTCATCTTCCGTCAGCATTTGCAGCGTGCCTTTGTCTATTCTTCCTCTGTACAAATCCGCATGCTTATCTCCAGTGATAAACTGTGACAGTTTTTCCTGCAGTTCTTCTGCAGATCCGGCAATAACCGCCAGGCGTTCTTCCATGGCGTCCCTTCCGATTTGGAGGGTATACGCCATAGAAACGAGGGAGGATTGATCGTACCGTTTTTCAGTAAGCGCACGTTTCAGCTGTTTTGCCTGCTCTTTCAGGCGTTTTTCATTTTTGGCGGACAGAACGAAAAGACATGGGTCGATATGAAAATCATCTGCTTCCTCTCTGTCTTCTGGGATGTATTCTTCGATGACGACGTGGGCATTTACGCCTCCGATGCCGAATGAGCTGATGCCCGCGCGGCGAGGCTGTTCGTTTCCGCGTTCGTCCGTCCGCGTCTTCCATTCCATCGTCTCCCGCATCAGATAAAACGGGCTGTCTTCAAGCTGAATGTACGGATTTACCGTCTCACAGTGGAGACTTTTTACTAATGTCCGATGCTTCATCTGCAGCAAAATTTTAATAATGCCCGCTGCTCCTGCGGCAAGGGATAAATGGCCGATATTCGTTTTAACCGACCCTAAACCGCAATAGCCGGCCGCTTTCTCTTTTCCGTCTGCAAACGAGCTGAACGCTTGTTTCAGGCCGTTAATTTCAACAGGATCTCCCAGTTCTGTTCCGGTGCCGTGCGCTTCGATATAAGAGACTGTTTTCGGATCAATGCCCGCTTTTTTGTATGCGGCTTTAATGACTTCCGCCTGTTGTTTCGGGTTAGGCGTTGTTAAAGATGCCGCGCGGCCGCCGTGATTCACCGCGCTTCCTTTAATGACGCCGTAAATATGGTCCCCATCCGCCTCAGCGGCTTTCAGCTTTTTGAGGAAAAAGAGACCGGCTCCTTCACCATGGGCAAAACCGTCAGCCTGATCAGAGAACGTTTTGCATCTTCCTTCTTTACTCAGCGCGCCCGCTTTGTCAAAGCTGATATACACATCCGGAAGAACAATCGTATTGATTCCTCCCGCCAAAGCCATGTCGCACGTTCCTTCTTCAATTGAAGAAACGGCATGGTGTATGGCAACGAGCGAGCTTGAGCAGGCGGTATCAATCGGTTCGCTCGGCCCGTGCAGATTGAGCGTATAGCTGACACGGTTCGGTCCGACAGACGGACTTGTATTCGCCGCGGATGACCCTTCAATCGCCGCATCGGCATTGGCTAAAAGAGAACCGTAGCCGGTATTTCCGGTCCCGATAAACACACCTGTCTTTGTGCCTGAGAGACTCTTTGACGCATACCCGGCATCTTCGATCGCTTTCCACGCGTACGTCAGCAAGAGACGCTGCTGAGGGTCCATTTGCTCCGCTTCCCGGGGTGAAATCCCGAAAAATAATGGATCAAATTCAGCAATTCCGTCAATAAACCCGCCTTGGTTGACGTTTGTTTTATTGGCTTCTTTTGCGGGATCCCCGTAATAGTCCCGCCAGTCCCAGCGGTCTTTCGGAATCTCGGTCATGCAGTCTTTGCCTTCTTTCAGGTTCTGCCAGAAAGCTTCAATGTCTTCTGCCATCGGGAAAATCCCGCTGATGCCTACGATTGCGATCGGTTCCGGCCCTTGGCCCCGCTGCACTGTCTGCGGAAGTGTCTCAGGCAGAGTGCGTCGTCGCTTAACGGCCGGGCGCGTGATTTGAGTCTCTTTTACCGGTCTTGCCGATTGAACCGTTTTTGTATTTACCGCAAACCGTCCGGCAAATTCCTCTTCGTATTCACTGATTAAATGAACGGCAAATTCATGGATTGTCGGATGATCAAAGAAAATCGTCGGCGTTAACGTAAGCCGGTACGTTTTGTTTAACTGGTTCGTAAACTCAGTCATCGAGATGGAATCCAGCCCGTATTTTGTCATTTCTTCATGAGGATCAATTTTGTCAATGTTTACTTTTAACAGTGAGGCCGTCTGCTGTTTTAACAGATGCTTCACTTTTTCAAGCAGGCTGTCAGCATCAATGTCATGACGTACGCCGGTCTCTGCTTCCGGATGACCATTCTCTTTGCGGAACAGTTTTGCTTTCATGTGTTTCACATCTCCTTCAACAACCGTCATCCGGGCTGTCCCGCTCATCAAGCCTTGATATAAAGCCTTGATGCCGGCATCTGTGCCGAGCGGTGCGATTCCCGCCTCCTGCATCAGCATATCTTCCGTCTGCTTTCCTGCCTGCATTCCGCCTTCTTTCCATAACGGCCAGCTGACAGAAAGCGTCTTTCCGTATCTTTGTCCTGCGGCTTGTAAAGAACGGCGGTACTCGGCATACATCTCCATAAAGACATTTGCAGACGCATAATCAGCCTGGCCGACGCTTCCAAGCACACCTGATAAGGATGAAAAGACAATAAAGACATCTAATTTCTCCTGTTGTGACGCTTCATCAAGATACACAAGGCCCTTCACTTTCGGAGCGAGAACGTGTTGGTATTCCTCTGCCGTCTTCTTCACCATGTAGTTGTCTTTTGTAATGCCGGCACTGTGAACAATCCCGTCCAGCCTGCCATGCCGTTTGCGGATATTGCGGATCAATCGGTATACTTCTGCTTCGTCCGTGACATCGGTCTGCTCATAGAAAACAGAAGCGCCGGCAGCACGTACTGTTTCCAGCATGTCTATCTGCTTTTCTCTGAGAGCGGACCGGCCGGTTAGTATGATGACGGCGTCTTTTGTACGGTTTGCGATCTCTTTTGCAAAGATCAGACCTAAACCTCCCGCACCTCCTGTAATGAGATAAACGCCTTCGTCTTTCCACGGAATGTCCGGCTCCGCTTGAGAAATATCCATCTCTTCCCAATCAGCGGCAAAGCGCTTGCCGTTTTCATATTTCACATGGACGCTTTCGGCATGCATACGGTTTTCGGACGCTTTTTCCGCTATGCCTTCAGCACTTTCTTTCTCCTCGGCTTCGATCATTTGACAAATCAGCTTGGAATGTTCAAGGCATGCGGTTTTGAAGAGGCCGGTAATGCCTGAGAACACCCGCTGTAAGCCTGCTGACCGCGTAACAGCCTGAAAAAGAACGCGGCCCTTCGGCTTGCTTTTCATTATGGTTTTGATATGGTCAAACAGCTGGCCCGCATAAGAATGATACCGCTCTGCAATAGATGCGGGACGATCGTCCAAGATAATGACGCTTGCATGTTCAAGCTTTGCTTCCACGGCCTGTTTTACGGCTTCATCGTACTCACAAAGGAAAATAATATGCTCTTCATACGAAGGCTCGTGATCGGCCGGTTCCGGCTGCTCTTTCCAGACCGGTTCAGCGAGCAATGTGTCCGTACGGCTGACAGGATCGCCTGCACCCGCGTTTTCTTCCATGATCCGTGTTGAGAAACCTCTCATCCGCACACAAAGCCCGCCGTTATTGTCATATAAATCAATATCGGCTTTTTGGATAGGATCGCCGGCTTTATTGTTCGCACTGAACGTGACGTGCACCCACATATCATCAGCGCACGGATTCAGAACGTCCAGCTCCTCTAAAGCAAACGGCAATGCGGCTTTGAATGGTTCCCCGCTTTCTGCAAGCAGCGCTCTCGTCACGTTTTGCAAATATTCGGCGGCCTGAAGCGCACCGTCCATCATACTCGGATGAAGGATATAATCAGCTTTTGTATGAGAGACGGATTCAGGAAGCTTCAATTTAGCAAGCAGCCGGTCTTCGCCTTTGTATACAAGCTGCACCCCTTTGTAACCCGGCCCGTAATCAGCACCGATCATTCCTTTGTAAAACGCTTGAGATTCGATTGTTCCCTGTGTGCACCGGCGCTTCAGCTGCTCAATATCCGCCGCTTCCTCCGGTTCCTTCCGGATGATTTCAGCGATGCCCTGATTATAAAGAGGAGCTTCTTCACCGATAGAATCGTTATCCCCGTACATTCTGTATTGAATCTGTCCGTCCTCTTCTTCATAAAGTCCGATATGGACACGGACAGCCTCCTGATCGGCTATCACCGGACGGACCCATACAATATTCTTTAAGCGCAGGCCCAGAGATTCCTCTGTTGCCCCGCCGATGCTTTTCTCCGCCGCGGCCCGTGCCATCTCAAGGGTAACGGCAGCCGGCACGATCGCCATTCCTTTAATGATATGCTCGGCAATAAAATACTCTTTTCCCGTGAATTCCGAACTGAACCGCTGCTCCTGCAAGACGGATGTATTCTGATGTACCAGCGGATGCAAAAGCTTGGTATCCGTTTGCTTCACGGTTTCTTCCGGCCAGAAGCGCTCCTCTGCGAACGGGTAGGTCGGCGCACTGATTCTTTGCGGCGCGGAATCCGGATACAATAAGCCCCAATCGACACGCGCTCCTTCAAGCCAGAGCGCCGCGAGTGCTTTCAGCTTTTCATCCCGTGTCTGACATGCCGCAAGCTCTTCCATCTCCTGAGCTGACACTTCTCTGCTTCTCACTTTTTCGCCCCGTAAGATGTTTTGGTCATTGCCGTTGATGAAATCCTGCAGCTGACGCTTCAAATCGTGACGATCATGACTGATAAAAACGGCTCTCTCTTCCATCGCTTCACGTCCGGTCTGATACGTAAATGCCAGATCATGCAAGGAAACATCGTTTTCGGCTTCATCCAGAAAGCCGGATAAACAAGATGCATAGGCAGTAAGACGCTGCTTATTTCTCGCGGACAGCGGAACGATATAAGGCGGCTGTCCGTCATTTGATCCGCTGATCGTTTTGTTTTCATACTGTTCAAAAATGGCGTGTGCGTTTGTTCCTCCGAGTCCGAATGAGCTTAACGCTGCGCGGTGCGGCGTCTCTCTCTCCGGCAGCGGTTTTCTCTTATCCGCCACATAAAACGGCGAACCGCTGAATTTGATATTCGGATTCGGTGACGTGTAATTAATGGTAGGCGCCAGCTCCCGATGATATAAACTCATGGCGACTTTGATGCACCCGGCCAGACCTGCTGCTGTATCCAAATGTCCGATATTCGTTTTTACGGAGCCGATCCCGCAATACTGCTCCCGGTCCGTGTAACGTTTATACACTTGCTGCAGCGCGGACATTTCAATCGGATCACCCAATGTCGTTCCAGTGCCGTGCGCTTCGATATAGGAAATCGTCTCCGGGTGAATATTCGTGCTGTCTAAAACATGCTGGATGACGTCAGTCTGACCTTTTACACTCGGTGCGTAAAAACCGACTTTATCCGCTCCGTCATTGTTCAGACCGATGCCTCTGAGCATGGCGTATATGTGATCTCCGTCCTGAACGGCTTGTGACGCCTTTTTCAGCAGAATGACGGCAGCTCCTTCTCCGCCCGCCATACCGTCGGCTGAAGCGTCAAATGCTTTGACATGCCCGTCGCTTGAAAAATTCAATCCGTTTTGGTGCACATAGCCGATGCCGGTCGCTGCATGCAGAGTTGCTCCGCCGACGAGCGCGTATTCCGATTCTCCGCTCGTTATGCTTTTGTAGGCTGAATAAAGACCGACTAATGATGATGAGCAATTGGAATGAACGAAATAGCTTGGCCCTTTTAATCCGAGCTTATGGGAAACCATCGTCGGAATCGTGCCGCTCTGCGCTAACACCCATGACACATAGCCGTCGGGAGATTCATGGCCTTCTGTCGTTTTTTCCGGCAAAAGCGACCGATACGAATTATTGCTTGCCGACATATAAACGCTTGTCTTCGGAATCTCTTTCGATACATATCCCGCGTCCTCGACGGCTTTCCAAGAATGAAGCAGCAGAAGCCGAAGCTGAGGATCCATAAATTCTGCGTCTTTCGGAGAAATGTGAAAGAACTCAGGGTCAAAGAGATCTTTTCCTTCTATCGTCGATAATGCCGGCACATAGTCGGGATTTTCGATCAAATCTTCAGGCACGCCGGCTTCCCGAAGTTCTTCTTCCGAGTAGAACCGGACGCTTTCCTTTCCTTCTCTTAACTGCTTCCAAAACTCATGATGATTTTTCGCGCCGGGGAACTGGCAGGAAATCCCCACTATCGCCACACTGTCATCAAAGTAAGACGGCACCCCGTTTTGCGGTGTTTGTTCTCTTTCTCTCTCATCTTGGCAGGACGCCTCTGATTCAGCCGCCTGTTTTGTTTCAACAATAAATCGGCTGATCGCCTGAATGGTAGAGTGTTCGAATAAATCGGTGACGGTAAAATCGCATTCCAGCTCCTGTTTAATGCGTTCTGCTGCCGCAACAGCCAGAAGCGAGTCGCCTCCCACATCGAAAAAGCCGTCTTCGATTTTGATGCCCGCCGTATTCAGCAGGTCTTCCCATATTGCGGTCACTTTCGCTTCCGCTTCTGATAACGGCAGTCTGCCCGTCTTTTCAGACCGGTGAACGATTACCTTGCGCTGTTTTAGGTCTTTGCGGTTCACTTTTCCGCTCGGTGTTAACGGCAGTGCATCCAGGCGGATAAAATGGGCAGGCGCCATATAATCCGGCAGACTCGATAAAAGATGGTTGCGGAGCGCTTTTTCGTCTGCCGTATGACCGGAGCGGGCCGTATAATAAGCAATCAGCTTTTTATGTCCGTTCTTTTCCTGAACCACAACCGCCTGATCAAGAATGTCCGGATGTTCGCTCAATTTCGTTTCAATCGCTCCCAATTCGATGCGGAAGCCGCGAATTTTCACCTGACTGTCAATCCGGCCGGCATATTCTATATTTCCGTCAGGCAGCCATCTGGCCAAATCACCTGTCTTGTAAAGTTTTTCTCCTTCACTAAACGGATTATCAATAAATGATGCCGCCGTCAGCTCAGGCTGATTGTAATAGCCTCTGGCCAGACCGGCGCCGGCCACGCAAAGCTCCCCGGCCACACCGTCAGGGACGGGGCTGAGCTTTTCATCAACGATATAAAGCCGCGTATTGTGAATCGGTTTCCCGATCGGCGTATTCCTGCTTGTGATTTCCTTTTGGCCGCAGCTGTAGTAAGCGGCATAAATGGATGTTTCCGTCGGGCCGTATATGTTTTCAATTCTCGCATGTTTGAAGATGGAAACTGACTTTTTAACTAAATCTTTCGGAAACGCCTCTCCGGCCACCATCACATATTTCACAGGGCCGTCTTCTGTAAATGCCGTATGCCGCTTTACCGTTTCCAGAAATACATTAAACACGGCGGGCGCAAAATTCAGATGCGTGACCTGGTGGGTTTGGATATATTCCATGCAAAGCTGCGGATTTTTTTCTGCACCAGGCGGCAAAATGACAAGCCGTCCGTTTCCGATAAACCAGCCGAATAATTCAGAAATCGAAACGTCAAATACGTAATTCGTTTTTAACAGATAGGCATCCTCTTGTGCGACCGGGTACTCAGCTTCCAAAAACTGCAGCGTATTCATGATGGCCCTGTGCTCAACCATGACGCCTTTCGGTTTTCCCGTGCTTCCGGACGTATATAGAATATAAGCGAGATGATGCGGTTTTGAACGCGGCGTCAGTTTTGCCCCGCTCGCAGAACGTCCGCTGTTTTCAATTTCCACCGTGCTTACACCGCCGATGGCCAACTGTTCAATCATGCCGCGCGTCTTTTCCTGCGTTAATACGATTGACACGCCGCTGTCAGTCAACACGTGGGCCATCCGTTCGTTTGGAAAAGCCGGGTCCAGCGGTACATACGCGCCTCCCGCTTTTAAAATGGCGAGGATGCCGATGACCATCTCAAAAGAACGCTCCGTACAAATGCCGACCGGGCATTCCGGTGTGACGCCCTTTTCTTGCAGGTACACAGCGAGCGCCGTGCTTCGTTCATCTAATTCGCGATATGTAAGACTGTTTTCACCGAATGTGACGGCTTCTCTGTCAGGGTGGCGTCCGGCTTTTTCCGCAAACACTTCATGAATGCAGCGCTCATTCGGCTGATGGGATGAACGGCTTTCATCCCGTTTTTGATTGAGCAGGCCGGAACAGGCTTCAAAAGCGATCTCCGGATCAGAAAGCACCTTTTCTGCCAGTTTCATATAATGCTCCGCCATTCGTTCGATGAAAGAAGGGCTGTAGACATCCGGGTTGTACAGAAATTGCAGGACGGTTCCCGTTTCTTTTTTATAGACTTCAAGCGCAAGCTCAAATTCGCCTTCCTGATGAATGTCTTCTATCATTTCAATGCCGAGTGATTGATATAGTTCCGCCAGCTTTTCCGCTCCTTCCGTCCGGAAGAAGTTTTGATAGAAAAACGCGGTTTGAAAAACAGGCGACACCGCAGGCGAGCGTTCCGTCTTCAATTCTTTGACAAGCGCGGGAAACGGATACGCGGCATGGTCCAGCCCTTCTGCCAGTGTCAGCTGCAGCTCCTTCAAAAACGCCGTAAAAGATTTGGCGCCCGTCTCCCTGCTTCTGACCGCGATCATATTAATAAAGTATCCGATGACAGACTCAAATTGAGCCTCAGAACGCCCCATCGTCGGCATGCCGACGATGACATCTTCCTGATTCGTATATTGATAGAGCAGTCCTTTGAAAATAGCGAGATACACAACGGATTCATTGACATTATTTTTTTTGGCGCAAACTTTAATCTGCCGGTTCAGTTCATCAGGAAGCAAGCGCTGATACGCCTGCCCTTTGCAAGTTTGAACCGATGATCTCGGATAATCCGACGGAAGCTCAAGCACCGGCAGCGGTCCTTCCAGCTGCTTTTTCCAATAAGAGAGATGCGTTTTTCCCGCTTCGCTTTCCAGCAGCTCTTTTTCCCATTTCACAAAGTCATGATAATCTGCGGCCTGCTGAAGCATGACAGGTTCTTTGCCTTCGCTTGCTTTTACATAAGCGTCCAGCAGCGCCGACATAAACGTCATAAGAGAGACGCCGTCAAAAATGATATGGTGAATGGTGATTAACACAATCGGCTCCCGCTTCGCCCGCCGGAATACTTGAACACGCAGGAGCGGCCCGGTTTCAAGCGAGAACGGTTCTTTTGCTTTTTCTTTAATAAACGAAAGCGCGTCACGCCCGCTTAATTCAGAAAGATCCATTTCTTCAATCGGAAAATGCCGATCCGTATCTTCTATCTGATACGGAAGGCCGTTTTCCTCTTTTATCACACTGGTCAAAATAGGGTGCTGGCGCTGCACGGACAAAAGGGCGTTTTTGAATGTCTCGATATCCAGCTTTTGAAAACGAAAGCATAACGGAATGTTATATGCGCTCATCTCCGGAAACATTTTCTGAAGCATCCACAAACCTTTCTGGCCTTCAGAAAGCGGACGTTTTGCAGTTGTCCGCTTGAAAGCCTGAAGCTTTTGTTCTACTTCAGCGATGGTGAGCGTTCCTGATCTGTAGGCATCGAGAAGTTCTTTATGATTCATAGGTCTTACTCCCTTCTATGATGTCTTGCACTCTTTTAAAATCTAATGTCCCCTCAGAGACCTGTTTCATCATGGCGATGATCTCCTGATCCGTATACTCCTTGTTATCCGGAGCGGCGGCTTCTGTTTCGGTTTCTTCCGTTCTGTAAAACGTTTCGATCGTTTCTTTATGTTCTGTCAGGTAATAGCTGATGACGTCTCCGAGCGTGGCATAGCTGTAAAATAACGCCGGAGTGACTTCAATGCCGTAATGACTCGTCAAAAGAGCGGCAAATTTGGCTAAATAGATGGAATCAAATCCGAATTCCGCCCAGTTTTTATGCAGGACGAGTTTATCTTTGGATATTTTCAGCAGACTGTGTATCTGCTCTTTCAAATCCGCTTCGAGCCGTTTTTCCGTGCTTTCTTCCGGAATGCGGCGGCTCACGGTTTCCAAAAGCGCTTCCGGTTTTGATGAATCGTCCCGCCGTATGCCTAAAAATCGTTCGGCACGGCTTCTTTTACCGGCAATGATAAGGCACTGGGTGTTGTCTTGAGAAATAACGCGCTCAAACAGCTCAATGCCTTCATCTGTTTCTAACAGGCGCTGGCCGCTTGATTTCAGGTACATGCCCGTCGTCTCTTCACCGCCGACGGCCATTCCGCCGTTTTTCCAGACCGGCCAGTTGATGACAAAAGCGTTTCCGCTTTCTGATTGTTCGTTTTTATAGCGGGCATACGCCATTTGGAACCTGTTCGCGACCGCGTAATCACAGCAGCCGAAATCTCCTAAAACAGCCGATGTGGATGAAAAGTAGCAGATGAAATCAGGCGTTTCGTTTTTCAGCCACTCGTCAAGAAGCAGGCTTCCGTTTATTTTCGGTTCAAGCGTACTGCGGAAATTCCCGATTTCATTTTCAAAGACGGATGTTCTGCTTTCGATGCCCGCCGCATGAATGACGCCGTGAATGGCTCCGAATCGTTCTTTCGCGCGCTTGATGCAGTCGCCCATTCCGATCGGATCACAAACATCGGCTTCGGCGTAAAGAACACCCGCGCCGAGATTTTCCAGGTCTTTCATTTTTCCTTTCTTTTCTTCATTGATCGGCGACCGCCCCGTGAGAATGACATTTGCCTGGTAGTTCCGGGCGAGATGGCGGGCAAATAAGTAGCCGAGCCCTCCTAATCCGCCTGTAATGAGATATGTTCCGCCGGTTCTGATCCTGCTGTTTTCTTTCGTTAGTCCGGTTGGTTCGGTGTGATAGACATATCGTTTTCCCTCTTCCAAGAAAACGGTTTGGTCTGTTTCAGCTTTCAGCTCGTCCCAAATGGTCCTCATCCAGTCCGTTATGGCCGCACCGGCTTTTCTGAAGTGGCCGGTAACACTTGTTTTCGGGAGAACAATGCCGAGCGAACGCTCAAAGCCGATCCATGATTCCAAGTAGCACCTTTCCAGACCGGATGCATATTCCCCCGCCAATAACAGCCTTTCCGGCTGCAGACCGGTCTCAGCCATTGCTTTGAGAATATGGACGATACATGAATAATCTTCGATGCAGCTTTTATCTTCAAGCGCCCATAAATACAAAATGGCAGAAGCTTCACCGTACTCTTTTTGAATATCCGCAAAAGCGTTCACATATGATTGCGGATCTTCCCGCACCACTTGGCAGCGGCCGGCGGACAGAGCCTCATACCGGTCTCCCTGAGCGATAAAAATAACGTCAATGCCACTGTCATACGATTTGATCACAGAGACGGCTTCCTGCTGCTTCTTCTGATCAGATAAGAAAGAAATCACCGTTTTGACTTGCTTTTCTCCGGCAGCCGGCAGAGCCTGTTCTTTAAGAACTTCTCTAAAAGCCATCACTTCAAATTGTTCCGCCGGATCATTTTCATCAGCCGGCGCCTTAACGGGTGCGGTCTTGCTTTGTACAGGCTGCTGATGCCAGAAGCGTTCTTTCGCAAACGGATAAGCAGGCAGGCTGATGCGGGCCGGAGGACGGTCTCCGTATAATTTCGCCCAATCGATGTCCAATCCTTTTACCCAAAGCTCAAGCAGCTTAGAATATTTCCGTTTGCTGATCCAAGCGTCTATGATTGTTTCCATATCATCATCCGCCGAAAATACGGCAAGCATCCGTTTGTTTTCTTCCGTGCCGTCACGGTGCAGTCCGGCGCTGTTTTGTCCGGCGATAAATCCATTCAGTTTTTCCTCAAGTTCATGAAGTGAATGGACGATAAAACCGAGACGCTCTTCCATCGGCACCCGGCCCGTCTGAAGAGTAAAGGCTATGCTCATAAGGTCGCGGCCGCTGTATCTTTTTTCACGGATGGCGTCTCTGAGCTGTTTTGCTTTTTCAGTGAGCCGTTCGCTGTTTTTCGCGGACAGGACGATGATGGCGGGCTGATCTGCCGGCGTCTCATCAGGTTCTTTGTCTGCCGTATATTCTTCTATGACGAGGTGGGCGTTTGCTCCTCCCGCGCCAAAACTGCTTAACCCCGCCCTTCTCGGTAGCTCTTTGCCGCCGATGACGGGACGTTTCCACTCACCGAGCTCCTGCTGAACGGCAAACGGCGTATACGCGAAATCAATATTCGGATTCAGCTGATCCGCGTGCAGGGACGGCGCAATTTGTCGGTCTTTGAGCTGGAATAATATTTTTGTCAGACCCGCAATGCCCGCGGCGCTTTCACAATGGCCGATATTTGATTTTGCGGAGCCGATGGCGCAAAACTGTTTGTCTGTTGTATCCTCTTCAAATGCTTTCGTTAATCCGGCGATTTCAATCGGATCTCCTAATGCGGTCCCCGTACCGTGGGCTTCAATATAACTGACGGTGCGCGCCGGGACGTTTGCCCTTTCGAAAGCTTCTTTTATTAAGGCGGCCTGCGCATTCGGATTCGGAACGGTGTATCCGTTCGTTTTGCCTCCGCTGTTAATGGTGCTTCCTTTAATCACACCGTAAATGTGATCGTTGTCGGCAATCGCTCGGTCCAACGGCTTTAATACGACCGCTCCTACCCCTTCTCCGTCGACAAAACCATCCGCGCGGTCTCCGAACGATTTGCACGTGTCGCCTGCGGAAAGCATGTTCATGACTGACAGATTCATATAATGGATCGGGTCGGTCACTATGTTTACGCCCCCGGCAATCGCACATTCGCTTGAACCGCTGTATATGCTCTCAAGCGCCAGATGAATGGCCGTCAAAGAAGAGGAGCAGGCTGTATCAACGGCAATGCTCGGCCCTTGGAAATCAAAAAGGTAAGATACCCTGTTGGCAATGGACCAATAGCCGTAGCCTGTCGGGTAGTTTTTGTTCATCGCGCCGGCAAAAACACCGATTTTTCTGCTCTGGCACAGGTTGTCAGGCGTATAGCCGGCATCCTCGATACTCGCATACGCCGTTTCTAAAAATAATCGCTCCTGCGGGTCCATTCGCTCCGCTTCCAAAGGAGAAATCTGAAAGAACAGCGGATCAAACTTGTCCATATCCTCAATGAAGCCGCCCCATTTCGTATAAATAGAGCCTTCTTTACCTTTCTCTTCATCGTAGTAATCCTGCCAGTTCCAGCGTTCCCGCGGGATTTCTTCTATGCAGTTTTTTCCTTTTTTAATATTAGCCCAAAGCTCAGCCGCTGTTTTTGCCTGCGGGTAGCGTCCTGAAACACCGATGATGGCCACGTCGCGAACCGAACTTTGCCGGACGGTCTCTTTGGCTGCCCGTTTTTCCCTCCGCCGCCAGCCAGTGTGAAGCGGCTTAGCAAGCTGTACAGCCTGCGGTTTTGGTGATGCCTTCCGTTCTTCCTGAACAGGCGTTTGTCCCGTCAGTTTGATCATCGCGTCTTTTTTCGTTTTGATTAAGTGAGCGACGAGCGCCTCAATCGTCTGATATTCAAAAAATAAAGTGCTGCTGACTTGGTCCAATACATTTCGTAACGCGTTTGTCAGCTGTACGACGACGATAGAATCAATTCCGTATTTTTCAAGCGGCGCTTTCGGATCAATTTGAGCCGGCGGAATTTTTAATGTTTCTCCGATTAACGTTTTCAAGTACTCGGTGCTTTTTTCTGTTAAAGACGTGTCGCCTTTTTGCACCGTTGTTTGCGCCTGAAGTTCCGGCGCATGTGCTGCTTTTGGCGGAGAGGTCCGTTTTCCAGCCCCTGCTTTAAGCGTTTTTTGGCGAACAATGCCGTTGCTTTTTGCCGCTATAATCTGATGGCTTAATTCATGTGCCGCTTCTGCCGGGAAGAAGACAGAATGCCAGCCTTCACTTTCTAACACGCGCTTCCAGCTTTCCGGATACAAGCCCGGGCACCCCGGAATACGAAGGGCAGAATCTTCATGCAGCCACCAGCCTTCAAGCAGTCCGAAAGTAATATGCGGGAACAGGCTGTTTCCCGCCATTTCATTTAAGAGCAGCAAACCGTTGTCTTTTAAAACGGCTTTGGCGTTTCTCAGCGTCTGTCGGATGTCTTTCGTCGCGTGGAGCACATTGGCCGCAACGACGATGTCGTATGCGCCCGGCTCTATGTCCTGGCCGGCAAGCGGCGCTTCTGCGTTAAAAAGCTTATACGTCAGATAAGGATTCCGTTTGCCGTATTCCGTCTCCGCATGCACGAGAAAAGCTTTCGATACATCGGTGTAACAGTATTCTTTTATATGGTTTTGATACGGCCTAAGCTTTTCAAATATGCCTGCGCTTGTGCCGCCTGTGCCCGCTCCGATTTCCAGTATGCGGATCTCGGCTTTTGAATGTTTGCTGATGTTTTCTTTCACATAAGCCGTTAATGTATCTGACAGGGCGCTGTTAAAGTAATCCGCGACTTGATTGTGCTTATAAATTCCTTCAACAAGTTCCATTGAAGAGTGCGGGAACATGATGTCTGTCGCCGGCACGTCTTCACGCAGAATGTCCGGCAGTGCTTTAAGCATCGTCTCGGCTAAAACAGTCATCGCTTTTGTATCGGCGTTATTGAGCCATTCCTCTTTTTCCCGCTCCCATTTTTGCCATAGCGCGGCGGTTGTGTTTTCGGCTCGCGCCGACAGTTTATATGAATCCGCATTCCCTTCCAGATAGCCATGTTCCAGAAGGAAAGCGATCGTTTGATTGAGCCATTTTTTAAAGTATTCATGTTCGGGCTCATACGCTTTAAGGCTTTGCGGCGTCAGCAAGTCTGCTTCTTTAAGCTGGGCGATCAACAGCTGATACAGATAATCATCGAGCTCCTGATGTTCAGCCTCTCTAACAAGACGTGCGCCGGGCGGAGCGACCTTCGGCTGTTGTGAAAAGACAAGCGGCTGAGGCGGATAAACGGAAATCTTTTCTCTTTCACTCATCCCTTCGACTGCGACCGGTTTTGTCGTATGAATGAAAGCCGCCTGATCAACCGGCAGCGTCATAAGGGTTTCAAGCGCCTCCATTGCAGCGTCCGGTTCGATCAATCCCAATCCGATCTGATCCATCAGCTGAATAAAATCCCCGTCTTCAGCCGCTTCGCTGTTGCCCCAATAGCCCCAATTCATCACTTTGACCGGACAATTCCATGTCTGATCAAGTTCTTTCGCAAATGCGTCACTGAAAGCGCATCCCGCGGCATAATGGCTTTGTTTCACGTTATGAATAAATGCCACAAGCGAGGAGAAGAAGAGCGCAAAGTCAAGCGGCTCCCGTCCAAATACCTCCGCCATGGACACACTTACATCGGCTTTTGCCCGCAGCACCGATTTGAACTCTTCTGTCTTCATATTATTTAAGCTTTGCTCAGACAGATCCATTGCCGAGTGGATGATTCCATTCATTTTTGTGTGGCGCTCTTTTATGAACTGATAAGCCCTCTCTAAGGAAGCACTGTCGGCGGCATCGGCGGAAACATATTCAGGCGCCGGGCCGAATGCGCTGAGCCGGTCGAGTTTCGCCTGTATGGAATCATTCAGTGTGCTTCTTCCGATCCAAATGATGCGTGCTTTGTAGCGGCGGATCATGTATTCACTCCATGCCTCGCCAAGATACCCCGCGCCTCCGATCACGGCATAAACCCCGCCTGTTTGGTACAGCGTGCCGTTTTTCGGCATATTGTCAAGCGGTATCAGCTGCCGCTCAAACAGCTGCTGATTGCGGTACGCCCAAATTTGACCGTTTTTCCCGGCAGAAAGACTGAGCGCCTCTTCGATCGGCCAGCTGCCGTCCGTTTCTGTGTCAATCATGCGGATATGCCAATGCGGATATTCTTTCGCCATTGTTCCGGCAAGTCCGCTGACTGCGGCTTGTGACGGGTCGGCGCTGTCTTGATCCGAAAACGGCTGGGCATTTGCTGTGACGATGCACCAGTCCAAACGTTTTTCTCCGTACCCTAAGGCAAGTAATGCTTTCATCAGCTTGAACACATGAAGAACGTTTCTTTCCTGTTCTTTGAGGCTGTCCGCACTCTCAGCCTGCGGAGCAAGCCAAATGATTTGCTCCAGTTCTTTTTGTCCTTCAAGCATGTGCGTAAGAGATGTGATATCATCCGTACCTCTGATCGGATAATAGGAAGCGTTCGGCAGGTGTTCTTTTATGCGCGTATGTCTCGAATCCGTTCCTCCGAATACTGCCGTCTGCTTATCCGCCGCTGCTTCCCCGGCTTTTTCAAGCGCAACAGGCTCCCAAGCCGGAATCAGCATCGTATGGCCGACAGGCGCCTCCGAGGTTTCTCCGCCCGCTGTTTGGCTTGTGTCAAGCGCCCGGACAGACGCGCCTTTCATCCGGACATAAACTGTACCGGCATCATCGCACATATCAATGTCAAATTTTCTTACGTTGTCATCTGCTTTGCTGCCTTCTGTGTACCGGATATATGACCAGATATGTTCAGGACACGGTCCGAACACTTCCACTTCCTGCATCGCAAACGGCAAAGAAAGCTCGTGGCTGTCTGCATCATCATGTATCGATCGGACAAGCAGACCGACGGAAGCGTGAAAAGCGGCGTCCATCATACTCGGGTGAAGCGTATACTGTTCTTTTTTGTCATGTACGGCTGCTGGGAGTGAAATACGGGCCAATAATCGGTCTTCTCCGATCAGCAATTGCTGTACGCCCCTGTATGCCTCTCCGTAATCCAGACCGATCTTCTCAAAAGCACCGTAACATTCTTCCGCAGTCACGATTCCTAAATTGCAGGAAGTTTTGACAGACTCGATATCAATCTGGGCGCTTCCCGGTTCGGTAATGACCGCTTCACCCTGGCTGTGAATAACCGGATCTTCGCCGTTTTCTGCCTCACTGTATATTTCATAGGTAATCTCACCATTATCTTCTGGGTAAAGGGCAATATGTATTTCCTTCGGTTTGTCTTCAATCATGACCGGCCGGACCCAAACAACCTGTCTGAGTGTGACGCTATGGTCTTTTTCCGTCACGGCAGCAGCCTTTTTGACCGCCTCTGCGGCCATTTCCAAATAGGCGACGCCCGGCAGTATTTTTTGTCCGTTGACGACATGGTCAGATAGGAAAAATTCATCTCCCGTAAAAAGAGACGTGAAGCGCTGCTGCGAAAAATCTGACGTATTTTCTTGTAAAAGCGGATGCAGTACTGTGCCTGACAGGCTTTTCTCCTGTTTTTTCTGCTGCGGAATCCAATAGCGTTCTTTTGCAAACGGATAAGTCGGAACGCTGGTTTTACGCGGTTTACCCGAAGCGTACAGCTTATTCCAATCTATTATTTTCCCTTCTGCCCATAACGCGGCAAGCCGTTTCGGATCGTCCGTCTCGGGAGCGGCTTCGCTCATCTCCGGCAGCTCAGCTTGTCCGCGCCATAAACCGGGGATGTTTTCGTTTCCTTTTACGAAATCATTCAGCTTTTGCTTCAAGTCGCGGATGTCATTTACAAGGAAGACAGCTCTCACCTCCATTGCTTGACGTCCTGTCTGAATTGTATAAGCCAGTTCAGACAGCACCGTCTTTTCTGAAAGCGATCGGGCTAGTTTTTCCGCATAGGCCAGAAGCCTGTCTTTATTTCTTGCTGACAGCGGGATGAGTTTTGCTGCCTCGTTTTCAGGTGCAGGCGCTTTTTGTTCAGGCTGAATGTATTCTTCTAAAATGATATGGGCATTCGAACCTGATGCACCGAAGGAACTGAGCCCGGCCCTGCGCGGATAATGTGTGACTTTACCGTTTTCTTCAGCTGACGGCTGCTTCCACGGAGCAGTCTGCTGCTGTACGTAAAAAGGAGTTTCCTCAAATTTCAGGTAAGGATTTAATTCCGCAGAATGCAGTGATTTGACAATCGTTTTGTGATGAAGCTGCAGCGCCGCTTTTGTTAACCCGCTGATCCCCGCCGCTGATTCTGCGTGACCGATATTTGATTTGACCGAACCGATGGAACAAAATTGCTGATCCTGCGTCCCTTGGCTGAACGCTTTTGACAGACCTTCAATTTCAATCGGGTCTCCTAACGAAGTACCCGTGCCATGGGCTTCCACATAACTTACGGTCCGCGGGCTGATACCTGCTTTTTTCAGACAGGCCTTAATGACTTCTGCCTGTGCAGCAGGACTCGGGACGGTAATTCCGCTTACTTTCCCGACGTGGTTAACGGCGCTTCCTTTAATGACCGCGTAAATGCGGTCGCCGTCTTGTTCGGCTTTTTCCAGCGGCTTGAGCAATACAGCACCGACTCCTTCTCCGGAAACGTAGCCGTCCCCGCCCTCGCCGAATGTACGACAGCGGCCGTCACTTGAGTGCATGCCCACGCTTCCGTAGCTGAGATATTTCGCCGGGTGCAGCGACAAGTTCACCCCTCCCGCAAGCGCGGCCTCACATTCGCCGCGGCGGATGCTTTCAATGGCCAGATGAACGGCGGTCAATGATGAGGAACAAACGGTATCCACCGCGATGCTCGGCCCGTGGAAGTCACAATAATAGGACACTCTGTTGGCGATCTGCGCATAATTCAGTGAAACCGGAAAAGGATCAGTTTCAGATAATTGTTCTGCGCCGATTAAGGAATAATCTTTATGCATCACCCCTGCAAATACGCCGATCGGATGCTGTTTTTCCCCTTTATTTCCCAGCGTTTCTGGCGTATACCCCGCATCTTCAATCGTTTCCCAGCATGTTTCTAAAAACAGGCGCTCCTGCGGGTCCATCGTTTCCGCCTCACGCGGTGAGATTCTGAAAAACTGCGGATCGAAGCAGTCGGCATCGTCAATGAAACCGCCCCATTTTGATACTGTTTTTCCTGATGGGGACGTTACGTTTTGATATGTTTTCCAATCCCATCGGGACTTCGGAACTTCAGTGATGCAATCCGTGCCTGCCTTAAGGTTTTCCCAAAACTCCGCCACACTTTTCGCTTTCGGATAGCGGCCGGCCATTCCGATAATCGCGATGTCTCCGGTGTTTTTATGATGTTCTGGCGCGTCCGGCGCTTCAGCTTCAGACCGTGATGGTTCGGCTGCACGTTCCGCACATTCAAATGAAACGGTCTTTTTCAGATAGGCTGCGAGTTCTTTTATATTTGTATATTCAAAGAGAAGAGTGGGCGCGAGGTCCGCACCCGTCTTTTTATTGATATCCTGTACAATCTCAAGCAAAGAAGATGAATCCAGCCCAAGCTCATAGTAGCCTGCAAGAACGTCCAGCGTCTCCCAAGGCTGCCCAAGCTTATCAGCCAAAAGCTTCTTTAAAAACAGAATGATGTCTTTTTCATCTGCGCTTTCCGGCTCAGTTGCAGCCTGTTGATTCTGTTCGGCTGTATTCTCGTCTTCTTCGAACCGAACCGCTTTTCCCGTAATGTTTTTAAGCTCCGCCACCTTTTGTCCGGATCGGCTGAAGTACTCGATCGTCATCGTTGTGAGTTCTTTTTCCTGACGGACGCCGGAAGCGGCGATACGCGCCGTGCACTCAGATTGCAGTCTGTCGGCGGCCGTGAACGATTCATAATATAAAGGCAGATGAAGCCGGTTTGTTTCAGAAAGCAAACCGCTCGCCCCGATTCCGCTCGCATCCAAAAGGGCCGGATGGAATAAAAAGAAATCCTTTCCTTCTTCACAAGAAAGCTCAGCCAGCATGCCGCCTTCTGTTTCGTACAATCGTCCGTTCGATTTCATCATGCCGGAATGAACCAAGTCATGATCCAGGCAGCGGTTATACATGTCATCAAGATTCAGAGATCTGCCTGACTGCTTCACATCGCCGAAATCAATGGTTTCGTCAAATGTCACAGCGTCTCTTTTCACCATTTCAGCCGTCGCATATTGTATATTGTCTGACAGCTCGTCACCTTGCTGTTTCTGCCCTGAAAGGGAGATGAGCCACTTTCCATCTCCGCTATCAGAACATTGAATGGTCAGAATGATTGCAGCCGTTTCACTTACGGTTAAAGGCTGATAAATCGTAACGTGCATCAATTCGAGCTCATTGTATACATAACCGTGTTCCTGAAAAACCTGATAAATCAAATCGATATAAGCAAGACCGGGCAATACCGCTTCACCAAAGACCTTATGGCCCTTCATGATGGGATGATCCAGTGAGATATTGATTTTTTCCGATATCATTCCTTCCCACTCCTCTCTCATTTAAATGCTTTCCAAAACATTTTTTTCGCAGGAAGCTCTTGTTTCTCCGCTAGTACGTCAGGTTCTTTTACCAGAGCCTTACGTCTTAATGACGGTACCGGCAGCGGCTTTCTTTTCATTCGGGTATCTTTTTCTTCCCAAGCTTCCAGAATGACGTGGGCGTTCGTTCCGCCGTCAGCAAAGCAGTTGATGGCTACTGACGGTCTGGCTGCATCCCATTCGCCGGCTGTTTTATGAAAATGAAAATCTGTCTTTGTTATATCAAAATGCGGCATCGGTTCATCTCCTGAGAGGAACGGAACCGTTTGTTTATGCTTCAGCATTAATACGACTTTAATGAAGCTTGCGATGCCTTCTGCGCAAAGCGGATGCCCGATGTTCGGCTTAATTGACCCGATGCCGAGCGGAACATGCTGGCCAGAGCGGTATACGGCTTGAATCGCCTTCAGCTCAAGCAAATCAGTTACAGCGGAACCCGATCCGTTTGCTTCGATATAACTGATGTCTTCCGGCTTTTTGCCGCTTTTGAAAAGCGCGCTTTGCATGACATCTTTTTGCGCCTGCATATTAGGAGCTGACGGGCCTGCCGTTCTGCCGTCATTGTTCATGGCGGCAGCCTTAATGACCGCGTGTATCGTGTCGCCGTCTTTTTGCGCCTGGCTTACTGTTTTTAACAGCACCATGCCGACGCCTTCACCGAGGACAACTCCGCCTGAACGCTTGTCAAATACGTGAAATGCCGGCTTTTCGTTTAACAGCCCGCGCTCTTGGAACATCCGGTGCGCCGCATCCGTGTTCAGCAGGCTGACGCCGCCAACTACCGCCGCTTTGATATCGCCGCTTCTCAGTGCCTGAACGGCCATGTTCATTCCTGTCAAAGCCGATGAACAAGCCGTATCAAGCACGATGCTCGGCCCGCGCAGATCAAAAAATTGCGAAACGTTTGCCGCTAAATAATTCTGCCCGCCCGCAACGATCGGGTTGCGGGTATTCGCAAGAATTTCAGGATCAGGCTGATGCTGGCTTCGGCCTCCGATATACACACCGGCCTCTATACCCTTGATTTCTTCACGGGAATAGCCGGCATGGCACCAAAGTTTCAAGCTCTCTTCCAACACCGCCAATGCCTGAGGGTCCATCGCTTTCGCGTCGTTTTCCGGAATGAAAAAGAATTCGGAATCAAAGTGATCCATATTGTCAATCAATCCCGCAACGTATTGATTTGCATATCCGAAACGTTCCGCCGGGACGGAGCCGATTGCGGACCTGCCGCTTCTCAGCAAGTCCCAATATTGTTCTAACGATTCCGCTCCCGGAAAACGGCAGCTCATTCCGACGACGGCAATGTCTTCAGTTACGGCATCACGCTTTTGTTCAGTATGAACCGTTTGTACGGCAGCCGGAACCAAGATTTCTGTATCAGGTTCCTCCCTTTCAGCAAGCAGCGGCTGTCCATTGGATACAAGCCATTCGGCAAACGCGTCAATCGTCGGATGTTCATATAAAACAGACGGATCTAAGTCCTCTTTGAGCGCTTGATTCATTTGCTGTAAAAGCTGCGCTAAAATGATCGAATCAACCCCGTAATCCTGAAACGGTTCGTCTGTTTCCAGTTCTTCCGGAGCGATTTTCAGCTCATCGGAAAACAGTTTCACAAGCCACGTCTTCGTATCAAGAAGCAGTTCTCTGTCTGAATGTTTTTCAGCGGCTTTGCCGTTTATTACGGCTTCAGTCTCTTTTTGTTTTTTCTCTTGACAGAGCAGCCTGTCAGGATGCCATTCGCTCCGATCAATGATAGCCGGCAGAACGGACGGGCGGATGTTTTCAGATAAAATGCGGTCCAGCAAGTCAAGTCCTTCCGCGTTGGACAGTCCCAGCAGCCCGGTCTGCTTCAAGCTTTCTGTGCGGACTTCACCCAATCCGGTTTCCTTCCAGTTCGGCCATTGAATGCTGACTAACGGATATTGATGCTGATGAGCCGCCGCGAAATAATCCATGTACGCATTTGCCATCGCATAATCCGACTGTCCCGCCGCGAGCGCCGGAACGACTGCAGATACTGAAGAAAATAAGACAAAAAATTGCAAAGGCTCATTTGTGAAAAGGCTGCTTAATGTTTGAAGCCCTGCGACTTTCGGTTCCAGCACTTCTTGTATATCGTCAGCAGTCTTTCTGATAAACGCCGGATTTACTGAATTAACAGATCCCGCACAATGAATGACGCCGCCGATCGGTCCCATCGTGCGCCGGATCGTTTCAATTTCCGCTGCCGCCGCATCATGATCAGACAATTTCAGACTGATCACCGCCACTTGCACTCCTTTTGCTTCAAGCTCTTCAATCGCCCGTATCTTCTCTTTCAGCCTCGTATTAACGGCTGACCGTTTATGACGGGGAGGAATCGGCTCCCTGCCTGTCAGCACTACTTTTTTCACGCCGTGTTTTTCTGTGAAATGGCGGGCGCATAAGAGACCCAGTCCCCTCGTGCCTCCGGTAATGAAAAGCACATGGTCTTCAGGAAACGGTGCGGGCTTATGTTCTGCTCGCTTCCCGCTTGGAATCTCCCTGAATAAAGCACGGTATCTCTGTCCGTTTCGGCGGCAGATTTCCGGTTCTGTGCTGTCCGCCGCAAATTCATCTGCAATCTGTTTGGCAAGCGTCTGCTGATCCGTATCTGTATCGGCATCCATGTGTCTGGACGTCACGTTTTGATACTCATTTTGAAGCATTCTGTACAGGCCGCTTTTTGCCGCTCCTGCAAGATGAATCGTTTTCTGCTGAAATGGCTCCAAGCCTTTTGTTACATATAGCAGCGTCAGCGGCCGCGCCTGCCGGCGGCTTGTATCAATCAGAGTCTGGAGCCGGCTGATCCCTTCCAGTGAAGGGTCTTCGTCTCCGCATCCCGTCAGATCGATTGCGCCATCTATGTGATTCCAATCGCTAGCTGCAGTGTCAGCCGAATCGACCGGGAGAATGAATGAGTCAGTGAAATGCTTTGCAGTCTCTTCGGCTAGCTCCGCTGTTCTTGCATCAGCCAGAATCATGACCGTCTTGCCGCTTTTCTCACCGGCCGAATCGATCTCACAAGGAACCCATTGCTTTTCTAAAAGCACAGCCTCGCGCCGGTCTTCTGTTTCCTGCGGTACAGCTTTCGGCTCAGGCAGCCAGTACGGCTCCTTCGCAAACGGATAAGCCGGCAGACTGATTCTGCGGGGTTTTTCGCCTTGATAGAGTCTGTCCCAGTCCATCTGAAGCCCTTTGGCCCACAATTCCGCTATTTTGGCGTATTTTTTCTTATCGAACCATGACCTCACAAGCTGCTTCAGGTCATCGTCCGTTTCAAATGCTTTGATTTCTTTTTTAGCCGTTTTGATATGGGCTTCATATATCCCTTCACCCGTATTTCCGTTTACAAAATCGGTTAAACGGCTGATCAGTTCTTCTCTCGAACCGGCTGTAACCGCAAGACGGTAATCCATCGCATCACGCCCGGTTTGAAGCGTGTACGCCATATCTGAAAGATTGATATTCTGATTGGCTTTTGCAAATTCGATCACAGACTCGGCATAGGTTTTTACCTGGGGCGCTTTTTTCGCCGACAGCACAAAAATGTTTGTCTCATCAGGCTTACGGCTTCCCCGGTCTTTCGGCTGATACTCTTCGATAACGAGATGAGCGTTTGTGCCGCTGTAGCCGAATGAGCTGACACAGGCCCGCCGCGGTGCTCCGCCTGTTTCCCAAGGTTTGAGTTCGGTATTGACAAATAAAGGCGAGTCATCGAAATCAAAATGTTCATTCGGCGTGCTGAAATGAAGGGTCGGCACAAGCTGCTGATGCTTCATCGACAGCAGAACCTTCTGGACGCTTGCTACACTTGCCGCCGCCGACGTGTGCCCAATATTCGATTTAACCGAACCGATGGCGCAAAATTGTTTGCGATCCGTTTTTTCCTTAAATACAGAAGACAGGGCTTCTAATTCAATCGGATCCCCCTGCTTTGTGCCGGTGCCGTGCATTTCCGCATAGGTGATGCTCTCAGGGTGGATGTTGTGCGCTTCATACACTTGGCGCTCTAAATCCATTTGGCTTTTCGCGCTTGGTGCGGTAATGCCGTTGGTTTTTCCGTCCTGGTTAATTCCAGATCCGATAATGACTCCGTAAATATGGTCTTGATCGGCTTCCGCATCTTTCAGCCTCTTCAAAACGAGCGCCCCCGCGCCTTCGCCAGGCACAAATCCGTTCGCACTGTTATCAAATGCTTTACATTGGCCGTCAGGAGACAGCATTCCTGCTTCACACATGCTGATGTATGATTCAGGCGTTAAATACAAGGTCACACCGCCGACAAGCGCCATGTCAATTTCATGATTCAACAGCGCCTGACGCGCCAAATGAGTCCCGACGAGAGATGAAGAGCATGCCGTATCGATCGGAATGGCCGGCCCTTTCAAATTGAGATAATAAGGCAGGCGGGCCGCCGCGATGCTGAAACTGTTGCCCGTCGCGCTTCCTCCTGTCTGATGTTTGTTTAACATCATGCCGTATTCATTGTTCATAATCCCCAAATAAACGCCGCAATTTTTCCCGTTTAATTCTTTTGAGCTGTAACCCGCATCCTCAAAGGCTTTAAAACCTTCCTGTAAAAATATCCGGTGCTGCGGGTCCATAAGTTCCGCTTCAGACGGAGATATATTAAAGAACAGCGGATCAAACTCTTCAATGCCGTCAAGCATACCGATTGATCTGCAGTATACTTTGCCCTTCTTGTTTAAGGCCGGATCATAGTATTTGTTTACATCCCAGCGGGAAAGCGGGATGTCGCGAATGGCGTTTTTCGCACGGGCTAAGTTGTCCCAATATGTCTTTAGGTCCGGCGCATCCGGGTACTTGCCCGACATGCCGACGATGGCTATCGCGTCCGCTATCTCGTCTTCAGGCTCCCGTTTGGCCTGCACCGGTTCAGGTTCCTTTTGAACCGTTAATCTCTCCGGCTCGGCAGGTGTTTTCTCCTGCGGGGCATGTTGCGTAAGCGGCTTTGTACGTACGGGAACCGCCTGTTTTTTTCTTCCGCGGACAGACGGCTGCGTACGCAGAAAATCGGCAAATTGACGGATTGTCGGATAATCATACACTTTCGTTACGTTACAGTCCGTGCCGTACCGTTTATTGACGGCCTTTATCCATTCAAGACCGGTAATCGAATCCATACCCAAGTCAATAAAGGCCTCATCAATATCTACTTCATGCCGCTCCATGTACAATACATCAGCCAGTGCTTTTGATAACTCGTCATGCACCGCTTCAATCGGTTCTTCCGGTTCGGCGGAAGCTGCCGTTTCAGACATCGCCTCCAGAATATCCGCTTCTGCTTGTGTCACATGCTGCTTATGAGCGTTTAAAGGCTGCAGCATGATGTTTGATGGTTTTTTCACGGCCTCTGTTTTCTGCGGTTCGGTTGCTTCCTCAAGGATCGGTTCTGTCCCGAGCTCTTTTTGCAAGAAAGCCGCAAACTGGCGGATTGTCGGATAATCATATACTTTCGTCACCGTAAGGGACGTGCCGTATGCTTTATTAACAGACTTTATCCATTCAAGACCGGTAATTGAATCCATGCCGATATCAATAAATGTGTCGTCTGCGTCGATATCGTCGGCATCCATATATAAAACGTCTGCCAAACTTTCGGTCAATACGGCACTTACTTTTTCAGCGGAAACCGCCGGACGGGAAGCGGGCTGTACGGTTCTTTTCGGTTTCGCGCCGCTCAAAGTCTGCAGTGTAATGTTTGACGGTTTTTCTTTGACAGTCTCCTCGTGAAGAGTTGTTACTTCAATGACCGGTTCCGGGGCGGCCGCCGGTGCGATCGGCGCAGACTGTGTTTCGGCCGGTCTTTTGACAGCTGCATCAGCTGATGTGTCGATCCAATAACGGTCTTTTGCAAACGGGTAGGCCGGAAGACTGATTTTTTGCGGTCTGCCCATTTGATACAGCTTATCCCAATTCAGCGGAAGGCCCTTCACCCAAAGCTCTAATACCTTTGCGGCTTTGCCTTTTTCAAGCCACGCCTCAATGGTTTTTTCCATGTCCTCATCAGCCGTAAACAGCGCCATCGTGTCTTTATTCTGTTTGACTTGTCCGCGGTAGAGCTGGTCAATTGACTCCTTGCCGCCCGTAAATTCGTCAAGCTTCTCTTCAAGCTCGCGCAAATTGCTGACAATCATTCCGAGACGCTCTTCCATCGGTTCACGGCCGATTTGAAGCGTATATGCGATCCGGCTCAGATCCGCTTCCCGGTAACGCCCGCTCCGCAGTGCATCAAGAAGACGTTTCGCCCGTTTTTGAAGACGTTGCTCATTTTTCGCAGAAAGGACGATCATCGACGGATGAGGCGCGGCAAAAGCCGTCTCCTTATCCTCATCAGCGGAATATTCTTCGATGACGATATGAGCGTTGACGCCGCCGGCTCCGAATGAGGAAAGCCCCGCGGTTCTCGGCAATTCATTATTTACTCCGTTTTCATTTATGACCGGTCTTTTCCACTCTTCAAGCGTCTGCTGCACTTTAAACGGCGTAGCGAGAAAATCAATATTCGGGTTAAGCGTCCGGGAATGCAATGACGGTGCGAGCTGCTTATGCTTCATTTGCAGGAGCACCTTCGTCAGCCCGGCGATGCCCGCGGCGCTTTCACAGTGGCCGATATTGGATTTCGCTGAGCCGATGGCACAAAACTGTTTATCTTGTGTTTGTTCTGAAAAGGCTTTTGTCAGACCCGTGATTTCAATCGGATCGCCGAGTGAAGTCCCGGTGCCGTGGGCTTCGATGTAGCTGACCGCCCTCGGATCGGTTCCCGCGTCTTTTAACGCCTGTTTGATCACCGCGGCTTGGGCGTTCGGATTCGGTACGGAATACCCGTTTGTTTTTCCATCATGGTTCACGGCCGTTCCTTTGATCAGGCCGTAAATATGATCACCATCCGCTTTTGCTTTAGAAAGCGGCTTAAGGAGTACGGCGCCCACTCCTTCACCGGGCACATAACCGTCCCCGCCTTCTCCGAAACTTTCACATCTGCCTTTGCTTGATAAAAATCTGTTCTGGCCGAGCATCAAATATTTATTCGGATGAACGGATACATTGACGCCCCCGGCAAATGCTGCTTCGCATTCCCCGTTCCGCAAGCTTTGGCATGCCAGATGAATGGCTGTTAAAGAAGAAGAGCACATCGTATCCAGAGCCATGCTCGGGCCGTTAAAACCGAATACATAGGAAGCCCTGTTCGCAATTGATGACGGATTTCCGGTCAGCGCAAGCGATTTACCGCGCGCCTGTTCTTCGGCTCCGTAAAGCTGATATTCCTCGTACATGACGCCGACGTAAACACCGACATTAGCGCCAAGCAAATCACCCGATTTTTCCGTGAGCTTTTTGCGCGTGTAACCGGCATCTTCCATCGTTTCGTAGACACATTGCAGGAATAACCGCTCCTGCGGGTCCATCAATTTTGCATCACGGGGCGAAATAGAGAAGAATTGCGGATCAAATTTGTCCACGTCTTTCAAAAATCCTCCCCATTTTCCGTACGTCTTGCCTTCTTTATCTTTATCAGCGTCGTAATAAAGACTGTGATCCCATCGATCGTTTGGAATTTCGGTTATGCAGTCAGTGCCTTCACTCAAATTCTTCCAAAATTCCTGAAGATTTTCGGCCTGCGGATATCGTCCTGATATACCGATAATCGCGATATCTTCACGCTCTGTAAGCTGCTGATTTTTTCGCGTGTCTGGACGGACTTGCGCAAAGCCTTTTTTGCCTTCATTCCGTTTGAAAACGGGCTTTACTTTCGCTTTCTCAGACAGCGCTGGTTTGGCTTCAGGGGTTTCTTCTGTTTTCACCCCGGTCACTTCCAGCAGCGTGTCCCGGTGTGCTTTCATAAAATACTGCGCCAGCGATTCGATATTCTGGTACTCGAAAAACAATGTTTTTGACAATGAACCGAAGCTCTTTTCCAGCCGGCCCGTCAAATGCATAATCATAATCGAATCAATTCCGTAATCTTCCATAGGCGCCTTGGCATCAATTTTGCCGACAGGAAGTTTGGTCACTTCCGAAAGCACTTGTTTCAAGAAATGCTCCGTTTTTTCTGCAAGCATGCTCTCTCCGCCTGCTGTAAGACCTGCCGTTTCTTCCGTTTCGCTGCCCTTATCCGGCTGATCATCCGCTGATTTTTTCAGAAACGCCCGGATTTTTGCGGCGTAGCCTTCCGTCACCATGACTTGGGATGTGTTTGCCGCCCACCCGCGGTATAAAGCCTGAATGCCGTTTTCTGTTTGCATAGGGACCATGCCGCTTTCTTTTGTCAGCATGGCTTCCGTTTCAGCATCAACCGTCATGCCGCCGTCTTTCCAAAGCGGCCAGCAGATTGAAAGGGTATGTCCAAAGCGTTCATTTCGGGCTTTTTTACGGTTTCTTTTTTCACTGAAGGCGTTCATAAACGCATTGGCCATCGCATAATCAGCCTGGCCCGCGCTTCCGGCGCTTCCGGCTCCGGAAGAGAAAAGAATCAGAAAATCAAGCTCAATGTCCTTTGCCGCTTCATCAAGATGAACCAGCCCGGAGACTTTCGGCGCCAGTACATCACGGATTTCATCTTTGTGCTTTTTCAGAATATAGTTGTCTTTTATCGTTCCGGCGCTGTGTATGATACCGTTTAATCCGCCGTACTGCCGACAGATGTCCGCTGTGAGCGATTGAACTTCTTGTTTTTCCGTTATGTCTGTTTGTTTGTACACAGCTTGCGCGCCGAGATCGGACAGTTCTTGAAGCTGGGCTTTTTTACGGTTATCCAACAGAGAACGCCCCGTTAAAATAAGAACGGCGTCTTTTGCATGCCGGGCGATTTCTTTGGCGAATAAAAATCCGAGTCCGCCCGCACCGCCTGTGATCAGATAAACACCTTTATCCTTCCACGGCTTTTCGGCGCCGAACTGTTCAAGCCCTGTTTCCTGCCATTGTGCCGTATAGCGCCTGCCGTTTTCATAGCGAATATGCTTGTCATCAGGATGAGCGCTGCATTCTTTTACATATCGGGACAGAATGTCTGCCTTGACGTCCGGCTCCAATTCAATCAGCTGGCCGGTCAGGTTCGGGTTTTCAAGCGCCGCTGTTTTCAAAAGCCCCGTTAAGCCGCAAAGGAGCTGCGTATCCGCTTCTTGAGGCACGACAATCTGTATAAGCTCGCGCCCGCCGGAATTTGAAGCGAGGATTTTCTTCACTTCTTCGAACGCCTGAAGCGCACAAGCTTCAAACCGTTCGTCTTCACTCTTATGCTGATCACGGAGCACATGACAGCTGAAGTCCGTCTGTATGCTGTTCATTTGATCCGTAAACCGGTCAGATATCATCACGTGACGGGCTTTGAAATGGATCGGCGCTTCTTCATGTACAGCGGCCTTCTCTTCCCATACGTGTTCAAAATATAGTGTATCTGTTTTATCCGTTTCAATTTCCCGTGCGGAATAACCAGTCATTTTCACACATACATTGCCTTGTTCGTCACATACATCAATATCCAGCTTCTGCACGGCATCTTCAGGCTTGCTTTCGCCGCTGTACGCAATGGAAACCCACATATCGCTTTTACAGCTTTTCAACACATCAATCTGTTCGAGAGCAAACGGCAGCATCGGCCGTATGTCAGTCCCGTCTCTGTCAAGCATTAACCCGATTGTCGCGTGGAAGGCCGCATCCAAAAGGCTCGGATGGAGGACAAACTGATCTTTTGTATGAGAAATAGATGACGGGAGTGAGAGCTTCGCGAGCACTTTGCTGTCTTTTGCATAGATTTCCGTGACCGCTTTGTGAGCATCCCCGTATTCAATCCCCATCTGTTTGTATGCCTGATAGCAAGCGTCAGGTGTGATCAGACGGCGTGACTCTCTTAATTTGTCAATCTCGATTTTGGCCGGTTCGCCCGCTCGGACAAACGCTACGCTTCCTTGCGCATAGAGTACGGGCTCTTCTTCCGAGGAAGCCGATTCACTGTAAACCGTAAATCCCATCTCTCCATTTTCTTCGTCATAAAGGCGGAGATACAGTTCTGCGGACTCATCCGCCGCTGTAAACGGACGTATCCATACGACATGTTTCAGCCGGACTGTTCCTTCTTCCTTCGTTTCTGCCGCATGTTCAACGGCCGCCCGGACCATTTCCAGATAAGCCGCGCCCGGTAACGTCCGCTCGTTTTTGACGACGTGATCTTTCAGGAAAAACTCTCCGCCGCTAAACGAGGACCGAAAACGGACGCCTGACATGTTTGATACATTTTCATGCAGGAGCGGATGCAGCATGCCTGCATTTTTTTGCGGCAGCGATTCTCTTTTCTCCGCCTTCGGCACCCAATACCGGATTTTTTCAAACGGATATGTCGGCAGGCTGATCCGATTCGGTTTGTTTTCACCGTACAAGAGATTCCAATCCATCGTTCCTCCGCCGGCCCACTTTTCGGCAATCATCTCCAGAGTTCCGGAAGAAAGCCATTTATGTATTAAGTCCGGAGCAAGCTCTGCCTGTTTGCTTTTATCGGCTCGGTTCCGCCAGCACCCGCTGACCGTTTTACCCGCCAGAAAGCCTTCCAGCCGCTCTTTGAGCTGTGTCATATTCTGAGCGGTGAACGCAACCCGCTCCTCCATCTGTTCACGGCCGATCTGAAGTGTATACGCCGCATCCTCAAGCGGCAGGCCGGGATGAATAAATGCAGACAGCTTCGCAACATACTCTTTTAGCCGTTCTTCATTCCGGGCTGAAACCGGGAAAATGAATGTCTGTTCTTCTGCCGGTTCATACGCTGTTCCGTGTGATTCTTCAGGGATAAATTCCTCCAGAATGAGATGCACGTTTGAACCTGTCGCCCCGAAAGAACTGATCCCAGCACGCCGGGGATATACGGTTTCGTTTCCGTTTTCCTTTACTGAAGGCTGCTGCCACTCTTCGGTATGATGCTGGACGTAAAACGGTGATTGTTCAAAATCTAAATACGGATTCAGCTCCTCGGAATGAAGAGACGGCACCAAAGTTTTATGGTGAAGCTGCAGGGCAACTTTGCTTAAGCCGCTGATGCCCGCAGCCGATTCCGCATGGCCGATATTGGACTTCACTGATCCGATCGAACAGAACTGTTTGTCCTGTGTGTACTGGCGGAACGCCTTGACAAGGCCTTGAACCTCAATCGGATCGCCGAGAGAAGTTCCCGTCCCGTGCGCCTCAATATAACTGACCGTGCGCGGATCGATGCCCGCTTTGTCCAGGCATTCTTCAATCAAATCGGCCTGCGCGACAGGACTCGGCACGGAAATTCCGCTCACTGTCCCCACGTGATTGACGGCACTGCCCTTTATCACCGCATAAATCCGGTCTCCGTCTTTTACCGCCTCCCGCAGCGGTTTTAATAAAACGGCACCGATTCCTTCAGCCGGTACATAGCCGTCTCCGTCTTTCCCGAATGTATGACAAACTCCGTCTGTTGAAAACATGTCCCATAAACCGTATGTCAGATATTTATTCGGATGCAGCGACAAGTTGACGCCTCCGGCAACCGCCGATTCACATTCCCCGCGCCGAATGCTTTCCGCAGCAAGGTGAACCGCAGTCAGCGAAGATGAACAGACCGTATCGACCGCCATGCTCGGCCCGTGAAAATTGCAAAAATATGAAACTCTGTTTGCGATTTGCGCATAATTAAGAGAAAGCGGGAATACATGATCTTCAGAAGAAGCTTCAGCCCCGACCAACGTATAATCCTTATGCATCACCCCTGCGAAGACGCCGACGCGCTGTCTCTTATTCCGTCCGCGCGCCTCTGCGAGCGACTTCGGCGTATATCCGGCATCCTCAATCGTTTCCCAGCATGTTTGTAAAAACAGCCGTTCCTGAGGGTCCATTGTTTCAGCTTCCCGCGGCGTAATCCGGAAAAATTGGGGATCAAAGCAATCCGTATCATCAATAAATCCGCCCCATTTTGAAATGCTCTTTCCGGAAGGCGACTTTACATTTTCAAACCGGCGCCAGTCCCAGCGAGACTCCGGAATTTCGGTGACACAGTTTTTTCCTTCTTTCAGGTTTTCCCAGAATTCATGAATATTTTCGGCCTGCGGATAGCGGCCGGCCATGCCGATAATCGCGATATCTTCATCTTGCGGAACACTGCTTTTCCGCCTGTTTTCTGTTTGCGGCTCAACCGGCTTCGCCATTTTTGCCGGAGGCGCGCTGAAATGGCTCCCGTACTGCTCAGTCAGGAAAGCCGCCAGCTCTGCTGCCGTCGTATATTCAAACAGCAAAGTCGGAGAAAGGGTTTCGCCGATTTTTTCGCTGATCGTTTCGACGACATCAAGCAGTCCGGACGATGTCAGCCCCATTTCATAGTAGCCGACTTGAGAATCAATCTGTTCAAGCGGCTTGCCGATTTTTTCCGCCATCAGATTCATGACATACCGCTCTGCTTCCTCATGCGGGTGTCCGCCTTCAAGCGATGCCGCAACTTCCGGTAAACCGGCTTTTTCAGGAGACTTCTCAGCAGTCTTTCGTTCTGTATTGATCAGCTCGGCATCCCGCACGAGCTTGCTTGTGAAATCTTTCAGCTCGGCTACTTTCCGGCCGGATGCGTTAAAAAACTCCAGTGTAATGTAAATGAGCTCCTTTTCCTGCCGAAGCGACGAACGTTTGATTCTCGTGATGCAGCCGGCCTGCAAAGGTTCGGAAGCTGTAAAAGATTCGTAGAAAAGAGGCAGAAACAGCCTCTTTTCCCCATTTAACAGCGATGAGATCAATAGGTTTGCGCCGACGCCGCTTCCGTCAAGAAGAGTCGGATGGAACAAAAACCCTCCGGCCTGTCCCATCGCGTCTTTTCCGAGCGATACATCAAAGGTGACGCCGTCCCGCTCCTCAAACACTTCTCCTTCTGCTTTCATATATCCGCTGTGAACCAATTCCTGGCTTCTGCATTGTGCATAAAGCTCATTTAAATCGATGGTGCGTTCCGCCCCGCGTTTGACAGAGTCAAGATCAAGCGTGTCACTGAAAATTGCGGGTGCCGTCTCGTGCATTTCCGCTTTGACGTAAATACGTTCTTCCGGCTGTACTCGTCCGCCGCTGACCTCAGCCCCTTTTGCGGTAAGTTTCCAGCGCCCTTCTTTTACCTTTGTACATTCAACCGTAAGCTTGACGGCGCTGTCTTCTTTCGCAATAAGCGGCTGATATATGGATAAATGGCGCAGCTGAAGCCCGTCGTATGAATAGCCGCGCTCTTTGAAAATCTGATAAAACATATCAATATAAGCCAATCCCGGAAGGACTTTTTGTCCGTAAACGTCATGGTGTAAAATAAACGGATTTTTCAGCGATAAAGTGATTTGCTTATTGAAGTTCTTCACGTTAAACCTCCACTTCATAGGTATCCCAGATGTTTGCCGCAGCTTTTTCGTTCGTTTCTTCTTTGCTGTCCGGCGAAATCAGCCGCTTATTTAATGCAGGCGGTGTTAAAGGATGGCGCTTGATTCGGCGCCCTTCGTCTTCCTGCCACGCTTCCACAATGACGTGGGCGTTTGTTCCGCCGTCGGCAAAGCAGTTAATTCCTGCCGCCGGTATTGGTGACGGCCAGTCTGCCAGAGTGCGGCTGAACTGAATATTGGCCTTTTCTCTATCAAAATGTGTGTTTTCATGCTCGCCTGATAAAAACGGGATAAAGCTCTTTTCTTTCAGCATGAGAACAACTTTTATGAAACTTGCAATTCCTTCCGCGCAAAGCGGGTGCCCGATGTTCGGTTTCACAGATCCGATTCCGAGCGGGCCGGCGTCTTTTGAACGGTAGACGGATTGAATGGCCTTCAGTTCTAACAGATCCGTCACGACCGTGCCTGAACCGTTCGCTTCAATATGAGTAATGTCTTCCGGCTGTTTTCCGCTTTTTTCAAGAGCCGTCTTCATGACGGATTTTTGCGCTTCCAGACTCGGCGTAGCCGGGCCTGCCGTTCTTCCGTCATTATTGACGGATGCCGCCTTCACTACGGCATAAATAGAATCTCCGTCTTCAATCGCCTGAGACACGGTTTTTAATAGAACCATTCCGACACCCTCGCCCAGCACGACTCCATCGGCGCGTTCGTCAAATACATGGAACGACTGCGCTTTACTTAATATGCCGCGCTGTTCAAATAATTTATGGGTTTCTTCTGATTCAAACAGGCTCACCCCGCCGACGACAGCCGCTTTTATTTCTCCTGTTACAAGAGCCTGCACGGCCATATTCATTCCGACTAAAGCAGAAGAACAAGCCGTATCGAGGACAACGCTCGGGCCGCGCATATCAAAGTATTGAGAGAGATTTGCGGCCAAATAATTCTGGCCCAGCGCGACGATCGGGTTTTTCGCGTCCAGCAGTTTCTCTTCACCCGGTCTGTGACGGCTGCGTCCGCCGAGATACACACCTATTGCTTCTCCCTTTATCTCATCCGGCGTATAGCCCGCGTGATACCACAGGTTAAGGCATTCTTCCAGAGCGGCCAAAGCTTGAGGGTCCATTGCCTTTACATCTTCTTCTGCCAGTAAAAAGAAGTCCGGATCAAATTGATTGATTCCGTCAAGCATTCCCGCGTAATAAGGCGTCTTCAACCCCCATCGTTCAGCCGGAACAGGACGGATAGCCGAACGGCCTTCAGCCAAAAGCGACCAGTACGCCTCTAAAGAAGCCGCTCCCGGAAACCGGCAGGACATGCCGACGACCGCGATATCTTCCCGGTGAATCTGTTTTCCGGCCGGCTCTTCTTGCACCTTAACGGCTTGTGTTTCAATTACCGGCTCAGCCGGCTTCTTCAGAACAGGCTTCGCCGCCGCCAAATCAAATCGTTCTGACAAAACTTCTGTATATCCTTCGAGAAGCCAATTTGCGAAAGATTGAATCGTCGGATATTCATACAGAATGGACGGGTCAAGCGATGCCGAGAGATTCCGATTGATCCGCTGCAGAAGCTGAGCAAGAATAATGGAATCCACTCCGTAATCTTGGAATAATACGTCTGTCTCAAGCTGATCCTGGTCAATCCGCAGCTCTTCAGAAAATAATTCTTTCAGCCATTCTTCTGTTTTCCTTATTAATTGATCGTTGTCTGCGGCAGTATAAGCGGTTTTTTCCGCCGGTTTTACCATAGCCGGACTCATTGGCTGATCCTGCCTGCTCCGCCGCAGGAGTCGCTCCGGCTTCCACAGTTTAGGATTCAGAACGGCCGGCAGCACCGGGCCCCTTGCTGATTCAAGAAGTATGCCGTCAAGGAGCTGTAGTCCTTCTGCATTCGTGATGCTGTATAGCCCGCTCTCTTTATAAGCTTTGTTCGTTACCTCGCCCATTCCGGTTTCTTTCCAGTTCGGCCACTGAATGCTTACGATCGGCAGCTGCTCTTTGTATGAGTTTGCAAAATAGTCCATATACGCATTGGCCATGGCATAGTCGGCCTGTCCTGCCGAAAGCGCCGGTATCGCAGCTGACACGGAAGAGAACAAGACGAAAAACTTCAGCGGCTCTTCGCTGAGCACACTGTATAACGCCTGAAGCCCGTCTACTTTCGGCTCGAGCACGCGCTGTATGTCTTCATCGGTTTTTCTGATGAATGCGAGCGTCTCTTTATCGGTCACACCCGCGCAGTGAATCACGCCGCCGATAGGTCCGAGCGTCTGTTTTATCTGACTCAGTTCCTGTCTCAGCCCGGCTTCATCAGCTAACGGGACTGACAAAACCTTCACTTGTACACCTTTGGATTCCAAGTCGAGAACAGCTTCAATTTTCGCTTTTACAGAAGCCGTCACCCCATTCAGTCCGCCCGTCCACTCACTTCGCGGCGGAAGGGTCTCGCGGCCTGTAAGCACCAGTTTTTTCACTCCGTAATGTTCGGCAAAATGGCGTGCGCATAAAAGACCGATCCCCCTCGTCCCTCCGGTGATCAGAAGCACATGGTTGTCCGGAAAATCAATTCTCTCGCCTTGCATATTCATATTTTCTGAGCCGCTTAATACAGCGCGGTAACGCAAGCCGTCCCTCCGGCAAACTTCCGCGTCATCAGTGCGGGCATGAAACTCATCGGCAATCTGCTTCGCCAGTTTGTCATCCGAAAGCGCTCCTTCAAGGTCGAGATGCCTTGAAGACAGGTGACCGTACTCGCATGCCAGCATTCTGTACAGACCGGCCCGTTTTGCTCCTGTTGTTTGATTGGCCTCTTTATTTAATGACTCAAGGTCTTTCGTGACACAAAGCAGTGTCATCCCTTCTTTATGCCCATGCTCAATCAATTGCTGAAGCCATTTGATTCCGGCCATGTCTTGAGAATCTTCTTTCGCTGCGCCGAGGAGGTCGATAACTCCGTCAAACGCCTGCCAGTCATATTCACCGATAAGGTCTGATGCGGTGATGATACGGTGATTCGGCATGTGCGCTGCGATCTCTTCAGCGAGATTGATCGTGTCCCCGCCTGTCAAAATCGCAACGGAACGTGCGCACGGTTCACCCAGTTCGATTGGGCTCAGTTCCCATTGTTTCCTCAGAATACGTTTCATCCGTTCCTCTGCATGGACCTTCTTTTTGTCAGGATTCTCAGGCACCCAATACGTGTCTTTTGCGAACGGATAAGACGGAAGACTGAGTAAACGCGGCGTACCCTTTTCATACAGCCGGTTCCAATTCAACACACCGCCTTTCACCCATACCTCTGCCAGCTTGGCGAATTTGCCTTTTCTGATCCAGGCGTCAATGACGATGTCCATATCTTCATCTGCCGTGAACAAGGCAAACGTATCTTTATTGCGGTAAGACTGGCCGGTATACAGCCCGGCGATGTTTTTCTCATTTTTCGTAAATGCTTCCAGCTTTGTTTCCAATTCCGCCATCGTCGCTGCAAGAATGGCCAAGCGCTCTTCCATTTCGTCCCTTCCGGTTTGCAGCGTATAAGCGACGCCCGCCAAGTCTTGATCTGTATACGGCGTTTGACGGATCGCTTTTTGCAGCTGCTGCGCCTGTTCAAACAGTTTTTCTTTTGATTTGGCGGACAAAAGGATGATTGCCGGATTTTCCGGGCTGTGCTCAGGCTGAGCGGCTGCTTTCGGGACATACTCTTCAATGATGATATGGGCGTTGACCCCGCCGATGCCAAATGAGCTGACCCCGGCCCGGCGCGGAATGGCATTTCCGTTTCTATCTTTTCCTGCCGTCCATTCCTGATTTTCCCGCACGATGTAGAAAGGACTGTCATCGAGCTGAATGTACGGATTGATCGTCTCGCAATGCAGGCTTTTCACCAGCGTTTTATGTTTCATTTGCAAAAGCACTTTCATGACGCCTGATACTCCCGCGGCAAGCTCTAAATGGCCGATATTGCTTTTGACCGAACCGATGCCGCAGCGGTGACCGGAGACTTCAGGCTCTTGATTTGTTTTCGCCAGGTCGTGAAACGCCGCTTTCAGACCGTTTATTTCAATCGGGTCGCCCAATTCCGTTCCTGTACCGTGCGCTTCAATATACGTGACGGTGCTCGGATCCACTCCCGCTTTCCGATATGCTTTCACCAATAAATCAGCCTGCAGTTTCGGATTCGGCGAGGTTAACGTATTCGCCCGGCCGCCGTGGTTTTCAGCCGTACCGCGGATCACGCCGTAAATCGGATTGCCGTCACGTTCTGCATCTGTCAGTTTCTTCAGCATCAGAATTCCCGCGCCTTCTCCTCTGACATACCCGTTAGCATCTTTGGAGAAGGTTTTGCATTTTCCGTCTTTGCTGAGCATGCCTGCTTTGCTGTAGCTGATATGCGCTTCTTCCGTCAGAATCGTGTTGATTCCCCCGGCAATCGCCATGTCGCATTCTCCGTTTTCTATAGCGGATACCGCCCGGTGAATCGCCACAAGCGAGCTTGAGCATGCCGTTTCAATCGGCTCGCTCGGCCCGTGAAGATTTAACAAATAGCTCAAACGGTTCGGACCAATGGAAGGAATCATGCTGCCTGTCGCCGCATGTCCTTCCGGCGCAAGACCTGCCCTTGTGAACAAATCTTTATAACCGGTATTTCCGGTGCCGATAAAGACGCCCGTATTTGTACCGGAAAGGCTTTCCGGCTTACAGCCCGCATCTTCTATCGCCCGCCATGCATAAGTCAATAACAGCCGCTGCTGCGGATCTAAATATTGGGCTTCCCGCGGTGAAATCCCAAAGAACAGCGGATCAAATTCAGCTATTCCGTCGATAAAGCCGCCCCACTTGATATTCGTTTTATTCCCTTCAAGATTCGGGTCGCCATCAAACGCTTGCCAATCCCAGCGTTCTTTCGGAATGGTTGTGATCGAATCCTTTCCTTCTTTCAAATTGCGCCAAAATTCCTCTATATCCTTTGCACCCGGGAATCGGCCGCTGATTCCGACAATGGCAACCGGGTCAAAGCGGCGCGGCTCTTGTGCCGCTGCCGCAGCGTTCATTACCGTTGCGAAGCGCTTTTTCCGCTGCATTTTCGGTTTTTGGGCTTTTGGCTGCTCTTTTTTCGGAGACTCTTTCTTCTTTTCGCCGAAACGGCCCGGATGCTCTTTTGCCAGATATCCGGCGAGACCGCTGATCGTTCCGTACTCAAAGAAAATCGTCGGCGCCAGCTCCAGCTGATACGCTTCATTTAATTGATTCGTAAAGACGGTAAAGGATACGGAATCAAAACCGTATTCACTCAATTCCGTATCTGTCTCAATGTCCTCACGGTCAACTTTTAAAATGCCGCTTACCATGGCTGTCAAAGCGGTGTGAAGCGTTTGAAGAGATTCTTCTGCATCGTGTTTTTCTTCCGGCTGAGAAGGAAGGCCGGCTTCTGCCTCATCCGTCAAATACTCCGCTAAACTGCGGATCGTCCCGTGTTCGAAGAAGATCGTCGGCGCCAGTTCCAGCTGATACGCTTCATTTAATTGATTCGTAAAGACGGTAAACGATACAGAATCAAAACCGTATTCACTCAGTTCCGTATCAATATCAATCTCGTCTTGGCCGACTTTTAAAATTGAACTGACCAATCTGATAAGCGCACCGTGCCATTTGTCTCCCGAAACGGCGGATACAGGCTCTATTTTCTGCACCTGCGGCTTTTCAGTTTCAGAAACGGACAGGAACGACTGTTTTAATTTTGCTGCGTGTCCTTCAGCTGCTAAAAGCTGCGGCTTTTCCTGAGCCATTCCTTCATAAAATGCAGCCAGGCCTGACGCCTTTTGAAGCGGAACCATGCCGAAAACTTTTTTCATCATTCTCTCCGTCTCGTCTCCCGCCTGCATACCGCCATCTTTCCACAGCGTCCAGTTAAAGGCGACCGTTTTTCCGTGCCGAAGGCCATTCTCCGTAAGGGATTGCCTGTAAGCGGCGTATGCATCCATAAACGCGTTGCCGGCGGCATAATCAGCCTGCCCGACATTGCCGAGAACGCCGGAAACACTGGAGAACAATACGAAAAAGTCAAGATTGCAATCTTTGCTGGCTTCATCTAAATAAGCGGTTCCGATGACTTTCGGATCAAGCACTTCCCTGAACTCTTCCTTCGTTTTTTGCAGCAGGAAGCGGTCTTGTATCACTCCCGCAGCGTGAATAATTCCGTTAAGCTTTCCGAATTCCGCCGTAATCTCTTTGATCAGCGCTTCATTTTCCCGCCGGTCTGCCGCATTCAGCTTTTTGTAGACGACATTTGCGCCTGAGTGCTGAAGCATAGCAAGCTCACGCTGTTTGGCTTCTGCCAGATTTGAGCGGCCCGTCAGAATGATTTTCGGGTGTTTTACGCGACCTGCGATTTCTTTTGCGAACATCAAGCCCAGGCTTCCCGCGCCTCCGGTAATCAGATATACACCTTCGTCCTTCCAGACGGTGCCGCCTCCTGCAGGATGCATTTCTTCCCAAGCCTTCACATACCGTTTTTCTCCTTTATAACGGATATGTTTATCATGCGGCCGATGACTGTCGTTTTTCAGTTTTTGAGCGACAGCCGGCATTTCGCCGATTGATTCCATTTCGATGAGCTGACAGTCAAGTTTTCCGTATTCCAGCTCGGCTGTTTTTAACAAACCTGTTAACCCCGCAAACAATTGCTGGCTGCCGTCTGCTGAAATAACGGTCTGAATCAGAATGCGGCCCTGCCTTTTTTCGCTGATGATCCGCCGGATGTGTTCGGCGATTGTCTGCGCATAGCTTTGGAAGCGTTCAGCGGCTGTTTCACCCTCACCTTCTGCAATCAGCAGTTCGGCGTCTTTCAGGCCGAATGCCGTTTCATCTTTTATACGGCAGGCATCTTCACAAAGTATGATCAAATGCTCATCAGCACGGACAGAAGCTTTCTCGGATGCGGCGGCTTCTTTCCAGACCGGTGCAAACAAGACCTTTTCCGATCCTGATGGCGGCTGAGCCGATTCTGCATCGCCTTCAAGCACTCTCGTAGAGAATCCTCTCACCTTCACGCAAAGCGCTCCTGTTTCGTCGAACAGGTCAATGTCGGCTTTCTGCACGGAATCACCGGTTTGATATCCATCGCTGAAGCGTGCATGCGCCCGCATAGTCGGCGTGCATGCTTTGATGACTTCAAGATATTCCAACGCAAACGGCAGAATCAGCTTTTGTCCGGAAAACTCCTGCATAATGCAGATCGTCGCCGTCTGAATAGCCGAATCAATGATGCTCGGATGAAGCGTAAATTGTCCGTTCGTATGAGAAACAGAATCCGGAAGCTGTATGTCCGAAAACACTTCTTTCTCGCCGATAAAGGCGGACTTAATGCCTTGGAAGGCTTTTCCGTGGAACATCCCCCTGCTCCGGCCTTCCCGATAAAAGGCCGCCGGATCAAGAATGTCCGCTGTGCACCTGTTTTGTATGGCAGAAAGGTCGGCCTCAGGCTCTCGTTCAGCCTTTATGATCTCGGCCCGTCCTTGGCTGTGCAGCACTTCTTCGCCGTCAGCGTTGACGCTGTAAATGTCATATGAGATGATGCCGTCCTCTTCAGGGAACAGCGCAATATGGACTTGGCGCTCTTGTTCGTGAACGACGATCGGCTTCATCCAGACGGTATGATGGAGCGTTATTCTGTCTTGGTCTTTTAATAAGCCGCCAAGCGCCCGTTTTACCGCTTCATAAGACATTTCCAAATATGCCGCTCCCGGCAGCACCGCTTTTTCCCTGACCACATGATCCTTCAGGAAAAATTCTGAGCCTGTAAACCGTGAGCTGAACCGCTGAACGGCCAAATCTGACGTATTTTGCTGCACGAGCGGGTGTAAAACTGAGACTCCGGTGTGTGCGGCAGATGTGTTCTTTTCTGCTTTTTTCGGCCAGTACGGCTCCTTTGCAAACGGGTAGACCGGCACGCTGATTCGTTTCGGATGCTCGTCTTTGTAAAGCTTGTGCCAATTAATGGCGACGCCTTTACTCCACATTTCACAGAGCTTCGATCCTTTTCCTTTCGCAAGCCATTTCTCAATGAGTTCAGCGCTGTCATCATCATCAGAAAGCCAGGCAATATCTTTCGCCTGCTGTTTTTCTCCTCTGAAGCAGCCTGTTACAGCCGGCTTATCATTGATAAAATCGGCAAGCTGCCGCTTCAGCTCCGCAGTGCCGCTTGTGATAAAGGCCGCGCGCTCTTCCATCGCTTCCCTTCCGACTTGGAACGTGTAGGCAAGATCAGCGAGGTCTGTGTCCGTTTTTCTTTCCAGAAAAGCCAGCAGCTGTTTTGCGTACTCCTTCAGACGATCTTTTTTTCTGGCAGACAACGGAATGATGAACGGACCCGCAGCGTCTGCTGCTTCAGATGCATCCGGATATTGTTCAAAAATCGCGTGTGTGTTTGTCCCGCCAAGACCGAAAGAGCTTAAAGCCATGCGGTGCGCTCTGTTCTCACGAGTTAACTCTTTCTTTTCTTCCGCTACGTAAAACGGAGAGTCTTCTAAATGAAGATTCGGGTTCGGCTCTTTGTAATTGATGCTCGGCGCGATTTCCTGATGATATAAGCTCATGACAACCTTGATGCAGCCCGCCATTCCGGCCGCTGTATCCAAATGCCCAAGATTTGTTTTGACTGAACCGATGCCGCAGTATTGTTTTTTATCTGTATATCGGCCGTACACCGATTGAAGTGCGGACAGTTCGATCGGATCGCCGAGTTTTGTTCCTGTGCCGTGAGCTTCGACGTACGCGATCGTTTCGGGATGGATGCCCATCTGATCAATGACCTTCTGAATGACCTCAGCTTGTCCTTTGACGCTCGGCGCATAAAATCCGACCTTATCCGCTCCGTCGTTATTGACGCCGATTCCGCGAAGCAGCGCATAAATATGGTCGCCGTCCTTAACGGCATCAGACGCTTTTTTCAAGAGCACGGCGCCGGCCCCTTCACCGCCGATCATTCCGTCAGCATCCGCGTCAAACGCTTTAATATGCCCGTCGCTTGAAAAATTCAGCCCCGGCTGATGAACATATCCGGCGCTTGATTCCGTATGAAGGGTCGCACCGCCGACAAGGGCGTACTTGGCTTCGCCGGACTGCAGGCTTTGAAAAGCCGAATGCAGGCCGATTAACGAAGATGAGCAGTTGGCATGGACAAAATAGCTCGGCCCTTTCAACCCGAGTTTATGAGAAATCATCGTCGGAATCGTACCGCTTTGGGCAAGCACCCATGACACGTAGCCATCCGGCGTTTCCAGCTGTGCTGTCGTCTCCTCCGGCAGCAGGCTGCGGTAAGAGTTCGTGCTGGCAGACATATACACGCTTGTTTCCGGAATTTCTTTGGAGATATATCCCGCATCCTCGATTGCCTTCCATGAATGGAGCAAAAGCATTCTCAGCTGAGGATCCATATATTCCGCATCTTTCGGTGAAAAGCCGAAGAAACCGGGATCAAACATTTCTTTCCCCTCTAAAACTGATTTAGCCGGAACGAAGCCGGGATGATCAGCCAGTTCTTCAGAAATACCGAATCGGCGGAGCTCTTCTTTTGAAAAGAAGGTGATGCTTTCTTTGCCTTCTTTGATGTTATTCCAAAATTCATAATGATCTTTCGCTCCCGGAAACTCACAGGATATACCGATAACCGCAAGGCTGTCCTCGTAATAATCGGGAAATTCTCCCGCCGGATGTTCCCGGTCTTCTGCATTCACTTTCTTTTGCGGCACAGGAGCCAAAACGGCTTCTTTCGGTTTTTGTTCAGCGATATACCGGCTGATGTCTTTTACCGTCGCGTATTCAAACAGCTCCGTTACACTGAATTCACAATCCAATTCCTGCGTCATCCGGTCAGTGACAGTCACGGCAAGAAGCGAATCTCCCCCCGCATCAAAAAAGCGGTCATCAAGCTCTATATCTTTGCTTTTCAATACATCCTGCCAAATCGCCAGCACCGCCTGCTGGATATGAGATGATGAAAATGTTTGTGTGTCCGGCTGCTTTTCCGTCAGATCGCGGGCAGCAAGAAGCTTGCGGTCCACTTTTCCGTTCGGCGTAAGCGGCAGCTCTTCAAGACGGATAAACGAAGCTGGCGTCATATAGGCCGGCAGCGCTTGTTTCAAATGATTGCGCAATTCCTTTGCAGACGGAAGCGGCTCTCCGTTTTTCCGGATATAAAACGCGCAAAGCTTCTCATTTCCGGAGTGATTGTTCACAACCACTACACTTTCCTGTACGGCCGGATGGGCATTCAGCCTGCTCTCAATATCTCCGGGTTCAATCCGGTAGCCGCGGATTTTAACTTGGGTATCCATCCGTCCCATGTATTCAATGCGGCCGCCGGGGAGAAAACGCGCCATATCGCCTGTTTTATAAAGCTTTGATCCCAGTTCGAGCCGGTGGCTGACGAAAGCTTTATCTGTCAGCTCAGGCTTGTTGAAATACCCTCTTGCCAATCCGTCTCCCGCAATACAAAGTTCTCCCGGCACCCCTTCTAAAACAGGGTTGAGACCGGAATCCATAATATACACGCGGGTATTGGCGATCGGGCGCCCGATCGTAAGCGCGCTCTCATTTTCCGTTATACGCTGCACCGCGGACCAGATTGTCGTCTCTGTCGGCCCGAACATATTCCAAGCCTCGCTTTTCGTATCGAGAAACTGCTGCTTCAATTGTTCGCTAAGCGCCTCCCCGCCGCAAAGGATTTTCACATTTTCTTCATTTGACCATCCGGAATGAAAGAGCATTTTCCATGTAAACGGCGTCGCCTGCATGATCGTCGGTTTGTACTCTTGAATCAGCTCTTTCAGCTTCCGTGCGTCTTTTGTGACTTCTGTCTTACAGATGTTGCACTCCGCTCCTTTGATTAAAGGAAGGTAAAGCTCCAGTGCCGCGATGTCAAAGCAATATGTCGTGACGGCAAGCAGTTTGTCTTCGGACGAAAGCCCCGGTTCATTCGCCATCGAGAGTAAGAAATTGGTCAGCGCCCGGTGCGGAATCATGACGCCTTTCGGTTTGCCCGTGCTGCCCGACGTGTAAATGACATACGCCAGATCGTCAGGTGTCACTAACCGCTTCAACGACGTTCTTTCCGCGGCTGTACTTTCAATATGAGACCAATCGCGGTCAATGGCAGTTGTCTGCACGCCTCCCCAGTTCAAAGAGTGCTCTAAATCAGCTGTCGTCAGGCACATTGAAATCCTGCTGTCGGCGATCATATATTCCAATCTGTCAGCGGGATAAGAAGGATCAAGCGGCACATACGCTCCCCCGGCTTTTAAAATGCCGAGAAGTCCGACAGCCATATGCAATGAACGGTCTGTATAAATGCCGATGAGATCATCAGGGCCTGCACCGTGCGCCTGCAAATAGAGCGCCAGCTTCGTACTTTTTTCATTAAGCTCACGGTACGTCAGCTTTTGCTGTTCATACACGACCGCACAAGCGTCCGGCGTTTCTGCCGCCTGACGTTCGAATAATTCATGGAAGCAGGCATCCGGATATTCACGGCTTGTCTCATTCCAAGACTTAAGAATCATGTGCTCCTCTCTTTTTGTCATGAGAGAAACGTTCTCAAGCGGCGCATCCGGATTCGCCGTCAAAGCTTCAGCAGCCTGTACAAATTGGCTGAAAAGTCTGGCCGCCCCTGCTTCGTCGAATAATTCGGTGCTGTATTTAATCGTAAGATCCATGCCCGATGCTTCTTCCCACATTTCAAATACAAGATCATATTCCCCCTCCTGATGAATGTCTTTTACAAACTCACAGGAGAATTCCTTGTATTCATCAAGCATCGATTGATAGCTGGAATGCTGCAGAAAGTTCTGATAGAAAAAGGCATTGCTGAAAACAGGCGAACCGTTCTGCCGGGGTTTCGCATGCACATCACGCACCATTTTCGGAAACGGATAAAAGGAGTGATCCAGTCCGTCCAGAACGGCATCCTGCACCTTTTGAACAAAGTCAGCAAACGTTTCTTTTCGTCCGGCTCTGCTCCGTATGGGAAGCATGTTGAGGAAATGGCCGACCACTCGGTCAAAACGTTCTTCGGGTCTGACCATTGCAGGCATGCCTGTCACAATATCTTCCTTATCCGTATATTTGCTTAAAAGCACCATGTAACAGCTCAGCATGACGGTAGACAAATGAATCGAACGGGATGCGGCAAACGCCGTTAAATTATTCAGCAGCCGTTCGGGAAGACGGCGTGTCAGCGTATCTTCTGTAAACTCCGGAACACTTCTGTCCGTGCGCATCGGCGGAAGCTGAAGGTCAGGCAGATCGCCCCCGAGCTGTTTCATCCAGTAAGCGCGGGCAGCTTTGCTTTCTTCACCCGCTAAATACCGCTTTTCCCAAGCCGCGAAATCGGGATGAATGCCGGGAGCGGCAGCCGTAAACTCTTCTTTTCCCTCCAGCAGCGCCTGATAATGATCCAGCAGACTGTGAATAAATGTAATGGATGAAATGCCGTCAAACACGATGTGGTGAATGACCGTCAAAAGATAATGTTCCTCGGCGGATTTTGAAAGCAGCTGCACGCGCAGCAAAGGCCCGCCTTCTTTGACAAACGGATCTTTCACTTTTTTCCGTATCAGAGCGGATATTTGTGATTCATTGACGTCAGAAATATCTTCTTCCGAGAATACAAAAGGATCTGCCGCTTCTATGAAATAAAACCCGCCGTCTGTTTCATTCACGGCGCTTTTGAGCATCGGATGCTGCTTTAATACGAGCTGAAACGCCTGTTTCAGTTTCTCTTTGTCGATTCCGGATGTGAATCGGAAACAGAGCGGGACATGGTATGCAGTCGTTTCAGGCGACATTTTCTGCAATGTCCACAGCCCTTTTTGGACTTCTGAAAGCGCTGGCGCCGTTTGCCGTCTCTCCCGTTCTCCCGGCGGTTCGGCTTTTTGGGGATGATGGTCCGCTGACATGTTTGCCGCTTTTTCAGCAGTATAAGCCGCTAAAGCGCCAATCGTCGGGTTTTTGTGCAGCTCTCTTGCCGTCAGCCGGATGTGATACGTTTTTTCAATTGATCTGGCGAGTTTCATCATCTTGATGGAATTGACGCCAAGACTTTGAAACGGTGTATTTGGATCAACGAGCTCATCCGCGATGGAAAGTTCCTCTTTCAGAAAACGGATAAAATCCCGTTCAATTTCTTTCTCTGCAGAAGCCGTGTCTGAATTGCCGCCTTCTTGTCTGTTATTATGTAATGAATCAAATTGCCCTTGTTCAAATGAATGTTTCAGCTGAGTGCGCTGGATTTTCCCGATCGCCGTCTTAGGAATGTCTTCTTTTGCGACCGGAAGCAGATAATCAGGGGTAACGCCGATTCTCTGTGTCACGTGCTGGTGAATGTGATGAAGAAGCTTCGTCATGCGGTTCTCATCCAACGGAACAGATGTCACAAAGAAAATCGCCAGCTCATCTGTCGTGCTTTGATTCGGCCGGACGGCGCATGCCGCTGTATATGACGTTTCAATTTCCGGCAATTCCTCAACGGCTGATTCAATGGCATGGCTGTAATAATTCACACCGTTGATAATGATGGCATCTTTTGTGCGCCCCGTTATCGTCAGGCGGCCTTCACGCAGAAATCCGAGATCTCCCGTTTCAAACCAGCCGTCTTCTGTAAAGACACTCTCATTTAAGTCCGGGCGCTCATAATATCCGCTCGTTACAGTCAGACCCGACACTTGGAAGCGGCCGATTTCTCCTTCTTCCACCACTTGATTGCGGTCATCCGTAATTCTCATATTAAATCCCGGGATCGGCAGACCGATCTCGACGAAACGATCGTCGTCATTCGTGTTTTCCAGTGTAAACTCATCTGAGAAAATAACGCCTGAAGACGTTTCGGACATTCCCCATGCGGGTCGGATGGCATTAGCCGGCAGACCGTGCGGCTCTAAAAGCTCCATAATTCTGCGTCCGACTTTCGCAACCGCGGCCTCCCCGCCGTTCAGCATGTAACGCATGGAAGATAAGTCCCATTTCCGCGTTTGAATCTCTTCTGCAAAATCAGCAAGCAGTCCAAAGGCAAAATTGGGGGCCCACGTGACCGAAGCGCGGTAATGATCAATCAGATCGAGCCATTTTAAAGGGTCCATCAAAATGGATTCGCTCGGTATGTTGATTTCCTCACATCCGAGATAAACATCACGCAGATGAAGCATTCCGATGCCGCCGACATGGTCAAAAGGCATCCAGTTAAACGTGACATCCTCACTTGTATAGCCCTGCATCTGAATATTTCCTTTGACCATGCAGACGATGTTTTCATGGCTGAGCATCACGGCTTTCGGCGTGCCCGTGCTTCCCGAGGTCAAAAGCAGCATCGCCAAATCTTCGGGACGGGGATGATGACAGTCCGTATCCATTTCGTGCGCACTGAGATCTTCTGCCGCCAAAGCGCAAAACCCGGAAAGCTCCTGCTCCTCCGCCCATTCAGTCATCTCCGGCAGCACGTCACGGCTTGTGATGACATACGGCCGATTCAAAAGCGTCCAGGCGTCTTTCAGTTTTTGCGTCCCGCTGTTCATTTCTGTATAAGCCGGAGCGGCCGCAAGCGGAACCGGGATCGCTCCTAAAAAAACACAGCCCCAAAAAGCAGGAATCAGCTGGGAATTGTCACTGAGCTGTAATATGACTTCATCCTGAGCCTTCACTCCTGATTGGCGGAGCCCTTTCACAATCGAAAGAGCGATCTTTTTCAGGCCGCTGTAAGTCTGGTACACTTTGGTGCCGTCAGGCTGTATATATGTGATGCCCTTTTGATCTCCCGCTGCCGCGGCGGTTTTGTGCAGGACTTCAGGAATCGTCATCGGCTGATCCGCTGAAAGCCGCAATGATTTTCCATAGCTGACAGATGGCTTGAGTAACCCGCTTGCCTTCATATCACTTTTCATAGAGCTGCCTCCATTTCATCTGTATGTAAGATGTATGTCTTATACTCCGTACATCGTCGTGATTCGTTTTTTCACTTCATCATCATGAAACGTCTCATCGTGCATGATTAACTCCTTCTCAATGACGGCCGGAAGCTGCTCGCGAAACGGCGTCACCAAGTGCCTTTTCAATGTAATTAAAGAGTTTCTCGGTTTTTCCGCAAGCTCACGGGCCAATTCCTGCGCATAGTCTAGTACTTCCTGCCGAGGAAGCACCGGAAAAGGCACCCCTCTTTTCTCCAGGTCACCGCCGCGGTAGTGGCCGCCGTTTAACAGCATTTCATGGCCGAGGCTTGCCCCAAGCTTCTCCGGAACGATAAAGGTAGCGCCCATTCCGGGGGTGAAACCGTATTTCATAAAGTTTGCGGTATACACGCTTTCTTTGCTTAAAATGACAAAATCACTGAAAAGCCCCATGACAAACCCGCCTCCGATTCCGTGGCCCTGCATGGCGGAAATGACGGGAATATCACATTCCAGCGCCAAAGAGTACATGCGGTCTTCCGTAAACTTCGTGATGCCCTGCTGAATCCTAAGCAGGCCTTCCTGTGTGCCTCCGGAAGCAAAGTAATGGCCGTATCCTGTTAAAATCACAGCTTTATAGACTGACGATTTTTTTATACGGGTGAATGCTTCCATCAATCCATCCGTCAGTTCTTTGGAGAAGGCGTTTTTATGGGCTTTATCCTGCATTGTCACTTGGATAATATCCGGTTCAATTTCGAGCAGTTCAACTGCGGCGTTCGGCATGATATCCTCCTAACTGTTCTCCGTTTCCCAAGGAAGCCGCCCCGTTTCTGCATAACGGAAGATGGCTGATTGGTTATCCGGATCTGAAAACATCGCTTGATTTTCGGCTAGAGCAATAGATTTCGAACGATGAACAAGGTCGTTTAAGGAATCCATGTATTTTTTATAGCGGATGACTGCTTTTTTCGACAGCGGGCGAAGACGCAGCAAATGCTTTCTCAGCTCTGTTGCTGAGTCCGGGACGCATACGTCACAAAGTCCCCATTCAAGCGCCTGGCGTGCCGGCACGGGCTTTGTCATGATCGTCATATAATGCGCCTTTTGAAATCCGATTCTTTGAATTAAAAACGGCAGAACGCAGGCCGGATAAAGTCCGAATAACAGTTCAGATAAACTGAACGAAGCACTCTCCTCTGCAATGACGATATCGCACGCGGCGGCAAAACCTACACCTCCCGCATTTACTTTTCCGCGGACGCGGGCGATTGTGATGTACGGCCCGGATTTTAATGCCAGCCACAAACGGTAAAGCGGCTCCTGCGATTCCGCATGCTGCATTCCCTGCCTCATTTTCCGGTACATCTCATCAAAATCCGCCCCGAAACAAAATACCTCCGGCTGCCCTTCAAGCACTACGGAGGTCACGGAGTCTTCACATTCAGAAAGAACGTGCAGGCATTCCTCCACTAAACGCTCATTAATCGTATTGTTGGCTTCAGGCCGATCAAAGGTGATGAAGCAGACATTTTGCTGAAAACGGACGTTTATCGTCTCATAGGTCACGATATCCACCTGTATTTCCGATGAAATTCCGTGATTTCTTCCAAATACAAACGAGGGCTTCCGGTATGATGGTCTAAAATGTTCGGAATCATATTCATATCCAATTTGACATTCCGGGTACCGAACTTCACCAAACCGCTGCCTTTAAACAGTTCTTCATACTCTTCCATGGACAGCCTGTATCTGTTGTTCAGATGCTCTTCTATTTTGAAAGAATGCTGCCGCGTTTGTCCTTCAGGCGTCACAACGCCGCTGTAAAATTCTGAACAGCATCCGGAGCCGTAGGAGAAACAGCCGATCCGCTTAGAAGTGTCGAATGCCCCTTGGTCAATCGTGCTTGCAAGAGCCAGTAAAGAGGCTGCCCCCATAATGTTTCCGACTCTTTGGCAGTAGCGGAGCCCCGGCTCTACTCTGGTTTGAAAATCCTGTTCGATTTCAGCGTTTTTCGCTTTTGCAAGCTTGCGCATCATCGTCCGGTGGGCCCCTTTGACCATGCCGCCAAACGGTGTATGGAAGGCAAGATAGTGAAACGTCTCTTTGTAGTCAGCGCCCGGCACACGGTTTTTGTACTCGCGAAATGTCTGTTCACAGCAATCGAGGTAAGACATCAATGACAAATCGGCATCACCGGCTTCACTGTCCGGGATCGGACGGCATGTATCCATCACCTCATAGCCGTAATAGCCGTTGGCGCCCGCATCCGCCTGAAATACGATGGGATTTTCACCGATCAATAAGGCTACGGCACCCGCTCCGGCGCTCGGTTCTGCGTAAGACCAATCCTCGCTTAACGCATCGCCGCCTTCGGCAATTAAAAACCGGGAAATATCCGTCGCGACGACAAGCGCCTTCGCTCCGGGGGATGTCTGCGACAAAATAAAGTTAAGCGCCATCTGCAAGCCCGCCGTTCCTGAATAACAGGCTTGTTTCAGTTCAAATAAACGGCAGTTCCGGTTGAGGCCTAAGTGATCATGAATATATGTACTGAGTGATTTTCCGAAGTCAATGCCGGACTCCGAGCAGGTAATCAGCAGCTCGATTCTGTCTTTTTCAGCCTCTGTCAATCGGTCGATAATCGGCTTTGCCGCGTTAACGCCGAATGTAACGGGGTCTTCGTACGGAAGCGCCACCGCTTTTTCTTTCATCAGTAAATTCTCAAATCTGGCAGGGTCTAAGTTTCTGTACTCCGCCAGCTGCATGACATCAAGGTATGCTGTCCCGCCAAACACATTTATCGCTTCTATTCCGGCAGCCGCCATGAACTTCGCCTCCAATATGAATTTTGAGTTTCCGATTTCACCGTTTTATCAGACAGCCTGTACCTTTTCATAAAGCTTTTCCGCCAATTCGCCGATGTTTGACACTCCCGTCAGCTCAACACGCGGGATCTGCAGTGATAATTCTTCAAGCATCATCGTGATAATTTCGGCGCGGTCCACTGAATCCGCCCCCAGATCAACTAACCGGTCTTCCTGTGAAAGCTGTTCGCCTTCTAAATCAGGTAAAACCTCGTAGATTGTGTTCTGCAGCAATTCAAAGATTCTTTCTTTACTCATTGTCAGTTCCTCCCTGTTTCATCTTTTATGAATATTCCATGTTTTCAATCTATCATTTCGTCTTGTCAACACGTTTGCAAAAATGAACCTAACTTCTGATTCAAAAGCGTGGCCGTCTCTTCCATAAGCCGCATGCCGATACCATCGGCATGGCGGTTTTTCCAGGACTCCAGCTCCGTACCTTTCACCCATTGATTAAAGGCGCCTAATGCCGGGCCGCAATGAATCTGGAAGTCTACCTTGGCATCCGGGTCTCCTTTAATCGCCGAAGCAGAACTTTGCCTGAAATACCATTTGAATATGAGCGCCATTTTCTGTTTCGGATTCCGTTCGGCTTTTGAAATGTCTTCATTCGAATAATGAGCCTTCACTTTGTCATAAATACTGCTTACACTTGCCTTAAAATACTTCTCTTCTATTTGTCTGAGTGTCTTTTCATCAATTTCTTCAATTGAGCGGTGACGCTGATACAGTTCATGCAGCTTAGAGGCGCGGGTCGGAAAGAACAGCCCTTTCTTTAATACCTGCACCTTGCTGCCTGATTCAAACATATCGCCGGCCGGCGCGTAGGCCGTGTCCTGCACATTCATCTGCTGCAGGAGGTCCTTTACGAGGCCGCTCGTCGCTGCCTCAACGGTGCATTGGTTAATAGATCCGGTCACAATAAAATCAGCGCCGAGCATAAATGCAGCCATGGCAGCCTCGGGCGTTCCGATTCCCCCTGCGGCTCCGATGCGGACGGTTTTGCCGTATCGGTATTTTTTCATCATGTCATCTCGTAAACGGATGATCGCCGGCATGAGACTGTAAGCAACTCCGCCGTCAGTGTGGCCGCCTGAATCAGCCTCTACGCAGATGTCATGCGCAACGGGTATTTCTCTCATCAGACTTGCTTCTTCAGCGGTAATTTTGTTTTCGGCTGCAAGTTTCTGCAGAATGTGATCAGGCGCCGGGCTGAGAAACGCTTCCGCTACTTCCGGACGGGACAGCTTGGCGATAATCCGCTGACGCGCTATTATTTGTCCGCCGGCACCGCGTTTTAACCCCTTAGCGCGAAACCTTACTAAAGCGGGAGTAACCGTTAAAAACGCTGATGCTTCCAAGTTCTGAATCCCATGCTTCAGTAAAAGATCAATCATTTTTTCTTCTGAATCTGTATGCTTCATATTATGTACAACATTTATGCCGAAGGAACCGCCGTCACGAAGCTCATGCTGAATTGACAAAATGGCGTCCTCAACGTGCGCGATGTTCAAACCGCCCGTTCCGAAAAAGCCCATCATTCCTTTTTCAGCCAGTTTGACAACCATTTCCTTCGAAGAAATTCCGCGGTACATGCCGCCGGCCAAGTAGGCGTATTTCAATTGATAATCGCGCTTAAACTCTTCATTTCCTAAAGACGCTGCCGTAATTGAGCTTTTTCCAGCCTCAGCCGGGACTTTGATTTCATCTGTTATCGGCTCCGCTTCAGCCGTAATTCTTTGTATCAGCCCCGTCAGCACTTTTCCGGGACCGATTTCCTCAAAGCTCATGTTCTTTCTTCCCATTAAGTAACGGATGCTGTCTGTCCAGTTCACCGATCCCGTTATTTGTCCGGCGAGTGTCTCTTTCAGCTCTCTCTGCTCATAGGGTCTTGCCGTCACATTTGAAATGACCGGGATGGACAGCGGCTTAAAATGGAAAGATTCAATAAACCGTGAAAACTCTTCCTTCGCTTCCAGCATGTATCTGGAGTGAAAGGCGCCGCTGACATTTAAGCGGTGAACCATTTTTACGCCGTTTACGGCTTCAAAAACGGATGCTGCTTTTTCAATATCTTCTTTATATCCGGAAATGACAATTTGCTGCGGTGTGTTCATGTTGGCGATATCAATCATATCCAAGTGATTTTCTCTTAAAACATCCGTCACCTGCTCATGAGTCAGGCCGATCACCGCTGCCATGCCGCCTCCTTTGGCGTGGCTCATCAGTTCGCCCCTTTTTTTGACCAACTGTAAGCCTTCTTCAAAATCAAAGGCGCCCGAAGCGTATAACGCGTTATATTCGCCCAAACTGTGTCCGGCGGTAAAATCCGGTTTCAAGCCGGTTTCTTCTGTTTTTTTCAAATAACTGAGGGCATTGACGACATAGAGCGCCGGCTGAGTGAATTGAGTCTGATTGAGACGTTCTCCGTCCCGGCACAGCTCCTGAATGGAATATCCGAGAATGTGATCGGCCTTTGCGGTTAATTCAGGATAGCGGCCGAACAGGTCCTCCCCCATCCCTATTCTTTGCGAGCCTTGGCCTGGAAAAACAAAGCTGATCATCTTACAGTCTCCTTCCGGGCGGTGATAAAATGCTGTCTTCTATTTGCTGCAAATGTGTTTGTTCTTTATGAAACGGCGTCATAATGGCACGGATGCGTTCAGCCGATCCTGCAGGAAGAATCTGTTTGGCAAATGCGGCCAATGTTCCGGAAGGCCCGGCATCAATATACAATCCTTTTTGGCGGCTGTCTGCGAATTGAAGCGCTTCGCGGAATCGAATCGGCTTTCTTACGATATCCCAGAAAAAGTCCGCTTGTATATCGGTCTCAGCCTCTCCGGTCGCACTGGAGATGTACGGTATAAACGGAGTCCGGATTGATTTCCGAGCTAAAAAGCGCTTGTACGGCTGTTCCGCCTGATCAACCAGCGCTGAGTGAAACCCGTAAGATACCGGCAATAGCTGATGAGGAATCTGCTTTTCTCTCAGATCGTCCATGATCTTTTTGATATGTTCCCGCTCTCCCGAGATGACAAAGTGAGAATGATAGTTTACAGATGCCAATTCACTATGTTCGCCGAGCAGCGGATCATCTTGATATAAAGCCGGATCTCCCAGTATCGCAAGCATGCTGCCGTTACGGCAAGTTTCCGTAACGATTCGGGCCTGTTCCAGCACGCAATCTAAAGCATCCTCGGCGCTCAGCACGCCCGACACAGCGGCCGCTGCATACTCTCCGAGGCTTGCTCCGATCACATAATCGGGACGTATGCCTCTTTGCTCCAAAGCATATGCAAGTGCGTACTCAGCCATAAAAATGGCAGGATGGCTGAAAAGAAGGCGGTCAAATGGATCAGACAGACGATTGCCTGTATGATACATCTCTTTAAGGACAGAGTAACCGAAACGGCTGACTGCAAAATCGTCCAAGTCAAGCATTTTCTGCCGAAAAGCGGCGTTATGTGCAAACAGCTCTTTCCCCATTTGATAGTATTGGGAACCCTGTCCAGAAAACATGAAAACAATTGGCTGGTTCATTTGTTCTCCTTTTTGCTCTTTATTTTTTCAAAATATTGATTTGTGAGTTTTTCGTGATGTCGTGTGCAGGTGAAGTGGTCGTGATGTTGTATGGCTGGCACTATTGTGTGAGATAAGAATTTTGACTTGCATTCCGCTACATGGCGGGTGAAGCTTCAGTTTCTTTTTTGATGCGGTGAATAAGTCCTGTCAGCACATGGCCCGGGCCGACTTCTTCAAATTCCATCCGCCCTTTGTCCAGCAGATAGCGGATGCTGTCGTTCCATCGCACTGAATGGTCGATCTGATCGGCCAGAACGGAGTGGATTCCGTCTTGCTCATAAGGTCTGGCATGAACATTAGAAATGACAGGAATTGATATAGCAGAAAAATGAAATGACTGTAAAAATTTTTCGAACTCTTGTTTTGCTTCACTCATATATCTCGAGTGAAAAGCGCCGCTTACGTTTAACGGATGAAACATCGTAACGTCTTTTAATCCTTCGAATACGCTTTTGGCTCTTTCAATGTCTTCTTTGCGTCCGGATATGACAACTTGGTAAGGAGAATTCATATTGGCAATATCAATCGTATGTAATCCGTGCGTTTGAAGGGCGTCTGACACTTGAGCTGCAGTTAACCCCATAACAGCGGCCATTTTTCCGTCAGTGGCCATACTCATTAATTCGCCTCTTTTACGGACAAGCTGCAGACCGGTAATAAAATCAAAAGCACCTGCTGCAAACAGCGCATTATATTCTCCCAAACTGTGGCCGGCCACATAATCCGGCTTTATGTCATTGTCTTGGATTTTTTTCAAATAGCTTAACGCGTTTACAACATATAAAGCAGGCTGGGTGAACTGCGTCTTGTGAAGGTTGGAATACGGATTCTCAAGACAAAGCCGTTTCATAGAATATCCGAGTGTTTCATCAGCCTGCTCCGTTAAGTCTTTAAATTCATCAAACAATGAGCTCCCCATTCCCTGCTTTTGAGAACCTTGTCCGGGGAATAAGTATGTGATCATTTTCTCAGCCATCCTTTCTCGGATTCAGATAAGAAGCATGTTCAAGTTGATAGTAACTTCACAAAAATACCATGTCAAGTTAATTTATCCTATGCGAACTCCTGAATAATGCCTATTTTTCCCTGTCGAAAGGCGGACTCAGGGCTTTCGGAACAGGCGTAAGCAGAATGTCCCATCCGGCCTGCCCGGCGTTCTCTTCCGCAAACTCCCGTTACTCAGCCATTCATCACCAGAAATCTAGTAATAACTTCCATTCCATTTCAGAAGTTCCTTGCCTCAAAAGAAAAGCTAGTTAGATAGAACTAAATTACACATTACTTAAAATGAAACAGCCCTTTTTGATTTTTTCTGTTGCGGAAATTCACAAAATGTTCTTTTTTTTCAATCTGAAAGTAAATATTGTTTTTCAAAAGACTCTCCATTTTTTGACCCGGCTTCTCCCCGAAGGAGTGCCCCGGATACACACGCACATGCGGCGGAATGGAGGCTTTGATCCTCTGTATACTGTGAAACATATCTTCAGCTGAGCTGCCCCTGTCCCCACATATACCGCACCCTTCTGTAAACACGGTGTCACCGGTAAAAAGATGATCAGATAGCAAATAGCACATTCCCCCGGCCGTATGTCCCGGGGTCAGTATACTTCTGATGATAAACCCTCCGGCCGCAAAGGTTTGGCCGTCTTCAAGCGCTATTAAGTTTCTGCACCGGAATTGATAGAAATCGATTTCCGCCGACGACATGTATATATCAGAATGATAGATTTGCTGAAGCGGCTCCGCCAAGTTTACATGGTCATAATGCGAATGTGTTAATAAAATAGCGGATAAATCAACATCCAATTCATGCAGTTTATCGGTTATTTTATCGATTTCCCAGGACGGATCCACCGCTATCGCAGATTTTTTTGAGCGGTCTGCGATAATATAACAATAGTTGGACCACATCTGGTGATAAGTTTTGATTTGATGCACTTCATATGTATGATCCATTGTCACCATTCCCATTTAAAAGATCCGGGCAGACTGCTGCCGCCGCCCAGCCGACTGTAACCACTTTACCAGATGACACCACGTTTTTCCATGGATTTTCCGGTAAAGTTAAAAAAACTTTCTGCTCCCGCCAAAAGCACCAGTCTGGACCTTTTTTACAAATTGCTATGCTGATATATAAGTAAATCAGAATATTAATTTAGATGAATTCTTTAGGTAATTTTATTCAGAAAATGAAGGATGAATATGGGTTTCGGATAAAAAGAAAACAAATTGAGCTTTTGTTTTGAAAAGCAATTGCCGAAGCGGCCGAAGGGGATAATCAGTTTTTAGAAATGACCCGCAATCAAGACTATTATTTCAATCCTTTTCTTCAAGATAAACTAAACCATACGGGCTCTCGAAATATATCAGAATACCTTAGTTCTTACACCGAATTCAACGTTATGTTGACATTAACATAATTGAACTTAGAAAAGTACGGCGTAATTTACACTCTTTTCAAATCAGCCCTAGCTGCAACAATTCACGAAAGCGCCGCGCAGCTTTTTACTGTGCAAAAACAAAACTAACATAAAATCATTAAGTGTAAAAAGTAAATATAAAATATTAAACATTAGACAAATAGACTATGTTATATGGGTCGGAGTTTACTGCTCAAGGTAAATTGCCCTGGGATGCAAAAGCACTAAGAGCAGATTGGGATGCAATACCTGCTAAAGTTAAAGCTGCTATGGGCGGAATCGGCGTTTTGAAATAATTCTTAATATGATCGACAATTTTACTGGTGCAGTTGAAGATGCGTGCTATGCGGGTGCTCTAAAAGAACTGGCAACCCAACAGCCGCTTGGCGGATTACTAAAACTCTTAGGCTTTTCATTTAAACGGGGCTATTGTTGGTGTTTAACAAATTTATCCTGTGTTAAGCTTTAAAGTGATTATTTTCTAAAGTGCTAAGATCGGAGGTAACTATGGAACATAAAAGTAATGCTGAACCGAGCCCAAAAGCTATAAAAATTCTAACTTTCATCATTCCTATAGGTTTAATAGGACTTATCCTTGTTCTTAAGAATATTAATACCGCAGCAGCAGAAATTTCATTTTATATTGTTGCTATCGGTGTGGTTCTCTTAGTGGTTTTCAGTTTGATCAAAAATAGAAAAAACCGCAGGAAGAACTAAAAGGGGGGCTAATTACTAGCCCCCCTTGACTGACTTGCGGATAGTATAACCCGCCAAATTCCAATTTGATTTAAATTCTTCACAGATTTTTCAGGAACCGTTTTCTACAATTATTTTACTATTAATGCAGTCAATTGACGATATAGACGGTTATACCAAACACAGGATACTACATCGCCAACCCCAAATACTCTCCAAAAACAATTTTTATATGACAGAAAACCAGCTGGATGTTAAACCAATCATTTTCATGATTGACGGCATACCGATGCAACAATTATGCCAGAAATTAAAAAACTCAAAAGTTATCTCTGAAAGGCTGGGTCATTCAAACTAGTAAGGCTGCTTGTGGGCAAATAACGGTTTAGTCTCACATAAACGTTGTTATTACATCACACGTTTAAACATCTTCTCCATCTCATACGTGCTGTGGTGGATAATGATCGGCCGGCCGTGCGGGCATGTGAACGGGTCTGTCGTTCGGCGCAGATCGTCCAAGAGCGCTTTGATTTCGTCGTTTCGCAAATGGCGGTTCGCTTTGATTGAGCCTTTGCAGCTCATCATAATGGCCGCTTCCTCCCGCAGCTTTTTAATATCGATCTGTTTGGCGTCAAGCACCTGCTGAATGATTTCTTCAATCAGTTCAGCTTCTTCCCCTTTTGGAAACCAGGCCGGATGGCAGCGAACGATGTAGCTGTTGGTGCCGAATGCTTCTAAAAATACTCCGACGCTTTCAAGCTCATGCTGATGCTGGTCAATGATCAGCGCTTCATTTGCCGCGTAATGAAAGGTGAGCGGCACGATCATATCCTGCACTTCAGGCTCGACCTGCCCGACTTTCTCCCGGAAATATTCGTATTTAATCCGTTCTTGTGCCGCATGCTGGTCAATGATATACAAGCCGTTTTCGTTTTGGGCTAAAATATATGTCCCGTGCATTTGGCCGATCGGATACATCACCGGAACCCTTCCCTCCCGTATTTCTTCAGCGACAGCTTCCGGTTCCGGAGTATCGGAAACAGGCGCTGCCGTTTCGGGCATACCGATCTCCGGCGGCACTCCGTGATCCGCTTCATTCGGGAGGATCTCTTCTTCTATTATTACCGGCTCAGGCTCTTTTACGACCGAACTCAGCTTCATTGGTGAGTAAGACGACTCCGGCGTTTTTTCAGGAAGTTTCCGCTCAGGCGCGCTTTCCTCGAATGTCATAAATTGCTGTTCGTTTTTGGCCGGCGCCGGCGCTGATTTTTTCGGGAGCTGGGCGCTCGGAATAAGCCGCTGCTTTTGAAACACTTCCTTTATCCCGTCACGGATCAGCTCATGCAGCTCCGTCTCTTTGCTGAGGCGGACTTCAAGCTTCGACGGATGGACATTGACATCAACCAAAATCGGGTCCATCGTAATTTCGATAAACGTAATCGGATGGCGGCCGATCGGCAGAAGTGTGTGATAGCCCTCATGCACCGCTTTTACAAGCGGGAAATTCTTAATGTATCTTCCGTTAATGACAGATGACATGTAGTTTCTGGATGCACGCGTGATTTCCGGAAGCGCAATGTAGCCCTTGACTTCAAAATCAAGCGAGCTGACATGGAGCGGTATCATTTTTTTCGCAACCGCCGTCCCGTAAATTGCGGCCAGCACATGGCGCACATCCCCGTTACCGTTTGTCTGCAGCAGATTTTTCCCCTGATGGCGGAGACGGATCGATACTTCCGGATGCGCAAGAGCGATCCGGTTGACAACATCCGTAATATTGCCGAGCTCCGTATGCACGGTTTTCATATATTTCAATCTGGCGGGTGTATTGAAAAACAGGTTGGTAACGATAATCTCCGTTCCTTTTCTGCTGGAGGATTTCTGCTCAGAAATGATATTCCCGCCCTGAAGAATGAGATGGGTTCCCGCTCCCTCGCCGATGCTCGTTTTGATTTCCAGATGAGAAACAGACGCGATACTTGGCAAAGCTTCTCCGCGGAAACCGAGTGTTCTCACCCGGAACAGGTCGTTTTCATCTTTGATTTTACTGGTCGCGTGGCGGCGGAAAGCCCGCTTGCAATCATCGGTTTCCATACCTTCGCCGTTATCGAGCACCCGAATCGACGAAAGCCCCGCTTCCTCTATGTCGATTTCAATGACTGTGCTGTTTGCGTCGATGGCGTTTTCCACCAATTCTTTAACGACTGAGGCAGGCCGTTCGACCACCTCGCCGGCCGCTATTTTATTTGAAAGTTCATCTGACAGCTGGATGACTTTTGCCAAGTCCGTCACCTCTTTCTATTTTAATTTTTTTTGCAGCTTGTACATTTCATTCATCGCTTCAAGCGGCGTCATATCGAGAATATTGATTGACTTAAAGGCTTCAAGCACTTGTTTTTCTTTATTAGAAACAGCCGGTGCCTTCTGTTCTTTTTCACCGTCAGCAAAAAAGGACAGCTGTGCCGGTTCTTCTCTGACGGCGGACTTTTTCTCAGATACCGCCGGAAGCTCCGGTTTATCTCCCGTCTGCTCAAGCTGTTTCAAAATCTCCTGCGCGCGGCTGATCAGATCGTCCGGGAGCTCGGCAAGCTGGGCGACATGAATGCCGTAACTTTTATCTGCGGCTCCTTCTTTGATTTGATGGAGAAACACGACCGTTCCGTTATATTCCTCTGCGCGCACATGAACGTTTTTCAGCTGAGGAAGCTTATCTTCAAGCACCGTCAGCTCATGATAATGCGTGCTGAACAGTGTTTTAGCGCCGATATGATCATGGACATACTCAATAATCGCCTGTGCCAGCGCCATTCCGTCGTACGTTGATGTCCCGCGGCCGATTTCATCAAACAGGATCAGGCTGTCTTTTGTGGCGTTCACAATCGCGTTTTTCGCTTCCAGCATTTCCACCATAAAGGTGCTTTGTCCGGAAATCAAATCATCCGCTGCCCCGATTCTCGTGAAGATTTGATCAAAAATCGGCAGAACCGCTTCTTTTGCGGGCACAAAACAGCCGATCTGAGCCATGATCGATAGAAGTGCGATCTGTCTCATATACGTGCTTTTACCTGACATATTCGGACCCGTAATCAGGAGCATTTCCCGCGAATCGCCCATCAGGCAGTTGTTCGGCACGTATTCTTGACTGTCCATCACCTTTTCAACGACGGGGTGTCTCCCTTCAATGACTTTTACTTCATTATCAGAAAAGACGGGCTTTGTGTAATGCCTGTTTTCACTGATCGTAGCAAAGCATTGCAGTGCGTCCAGCTCACTCATTTGTTTGGCAAGACGCTGCAAGCGCGGAATAAATTGTTTCACCTTTTCACGCAGTCCGGCAAAAAGCTCATATTCCAGCTCGCAGATGTTGTTTTCCGCTTCTAAAATAAGCGCTTCTTTTTCCTTCAATTCCGGCGTAATGTACCGTTCGGCGTTTGTGAGGGTCTGCTTCCGCTCATACCGTCCGTCTTCAAGCAGATGAAGGTTTGCTTTTGTGACTTCAATATAATAGCCGAACACTTTATTGAAACCGACCTTTAATGAACGGATGCCCGTATAAGCGCGTTCCTGCTGCTCCAGTCTGGCAATCCAGTCTTTACCGTTTTTGCTGGCGTCACGGTACTCATCGAGCTTCTGATGATAGCCGTCTTTAATTAAATTGCCTTCTTTTAACGATAACGGCGGGTTTTCATGAAGGGCTTCTTCTAACAGGTCAAGCAAATCTCCGCACGGATCAATCAAGCCGGCGCGTTCTTTTGCTTTTTTATGGTTAAGAGACCCTACAAGCTCTTTGATGCTCGGCACTTGTTTTAAAGATTCTTTCAGCTGGATTAAATCCCTTGCGTTGACGTTTCCGAATGCGACCCGGCCCGCCAGACGTTCTAAATCGTATACTTCCTTCAGGCGCTCTCGCAGATCTTCACGCTCAAACAGATGATTGATCAGCGTCTCGACCATTTCCTGGCGTTCTTCGATTTGGGATGCCCTGATCAGCGGGCGGTCAATCCATTGTTTGAGAAGCCGGCCGCCCATCGCTGTTTTCGTCTCGTCTAAAAGCCAAAGCAATGACCCTTTTTTGCTTTTCGAACGGATCGTTTCCGTCAGCTCAAGATTCCGTTTTGAATACAGGTCAATTTTCATCGCTTCTTCCAATTCATATACTTGAACCGGCTGCAGATGATCCAGGCTCCGTTTTTGCGTTTTCTGCAAATACGTATATAAACGCATAAACGTCTCTGTCAGCTCTTCGCCCGGCAAGTGCTTTGCGATTTCAATGCGTTCTGTTATTTCCCCGTCTTCGATGGAAATCGTGGCGCCGCACCGTTCTTTCAGCTGAGCAGCTGTATGTTCGTTAAACTTGCTCGATACGACAATTTCCTTTGCGCCGACTGAGTAAATTTCTGACATGACATCTTCAATCCGCTCAATAAATACGGCCAGGTTTTCTCCGGTCGTTAAGTCCGATAAAGCGAGACCGTATCCGTCACGGAATTTGGAAACGGAAGCGATAAAGTTGTTTTCCGATTCATGAATGCCTTTTCCATCCATCACGGTTCCCGGTGTGATCAGCTGGACGACTTCTCTTTTTACAACGCCTTTAGCCGCCTTCGGATCTTCCGTCTGCTCACAGATCGCCACTTTATAGCCCTTTTTAATCAGCTGTTCAATATAAGCCGCCGCGGAATGATACGGCACGCCGCACATCGGAATTTTATCAGCCGAACCTCCGTCTCTGCTTGTCAGTGTAATTTCAAGCTCTTGTGACGCTTTTTTTGCATCTTCAAAAAACATTTCATAAAAGTCACCAAGCCGAAAAAATAAAAAGGCATCTTGGTGCTCTGCCTTTATCTTCAAGTATTGCTGTATCATAGGCGTGTAACTAGCCATCATTTAATCCCTCACTATGTATCTTCTCTTATCCGAATCCCATTATAACATAAACAAAAGAGTGATATCTTTATATATAAAAAAGAGACTTGGGGTGTTAAACTCCCCTAGCCTCAACTTATTCTTCAGGATCTCCGACTAAAAATTCAGGGTTAATGTCCTCTAATTCTTCATCAAGATCGTCTTCCCAATCATCATCATCGTCTTCTTCCCAGTCAGGATTGACTTCGACGACGACTTTCGTTTCACCGACCACTTCTGCTAAAAATTCTCTCTCTGCCTGAACCACGATTTTATTTCCGTTAGGAGAAATGGTGACTTCAAGACAATTCGGCTGCTGCAGCACTTTGGCAATGACTTCGTGTTCGTCATCTAAGTAATTTGTGTCTCTGTATCTGAGTTTAATCACATCGACATACTTTACTCTCTCGGTTACAACTTCCGTTTTTGTATTATCGGCGTAAGAGTACCAGACGTTTATATCATAATACCCTTCAATTTCTACAGTCTTCCCGATCTTTTCGGCATCGTACTTGTGGTTGATAATCCAGCCGCCCAATATACTTGACGGTTTTTCTCCAGGTGAGATCGTGTTGGTGCATTGGGTGAATTTTCTTCCTTTCGCAACTACCGCTTTCGTAATAATTTCCCTGTATTCAGACATTCCGGCAGGCCTCCTTGTTCTTCTTCGTGTTATCTTATGCTGGGCATTTGTCTCATGTGCATTTTTATAATAAAAATATAAAAATACAAAGTTTCTGTTTCATTGTATGCAGCCCTGCCCAGAAACTTTACTTTTAAGTATGATAAAACTTTCCAGTAAAATGGGACAAAACGATAAGACGATGAAAATTTAGTACATATTACAATTAGTTCTCAAATAACAAAAAAACACGGGCCGATGAAGGCCCCGTGTTTAAATAGAACAGCTGTTATTCGAATGTTTTACTTTTGAACCGGTTTCTCCCGTCAGCAGGTTGCCTCCGGTAGATGTAATGATTTCGTTTGTCACCTGATTTGAGATCGTATGTGCGACAAGCTGAAGAAGGTCATTGACCTCAATCTGGGAATCTCTGAATTCCTGAATGATCGGAATCCCTTCAAGCTCTTCCTGCAGGGCGTCAATTTTACTTTCCACTTGTTTCAGCGCTTCAAGCTTTTCGTAGTGCTTCAGGTTAACGGCTTGCTTTTGCAGGGTTTTAATCTGATTAATAATCGCAGAGACTTTTTCATTTTCGTTAATCTGCGCCTCGGCGCGTTTGAAAAAATCAACTTCTTCTGTTTCAGAAATCATTTTCGCAAGGTTCCTAGCCTGCTGTACAATGTCTTTCTTTGAGTAAAGCGTCATTATTATTTCACCTCGATTGCTTCTCCTGCCATCACACCGTCAAGCGACCATGTTTTCGCCTGTTCGATTTTGACGCGTACAATCTTGCCGATGGCGTCTTTCGGCCCTTTGAAGTTGACGAGCTTGCTTTTTTCCGTATAGCCGGCAAGAATGTCAGGGTTATTTTTGCTTTCTCCCTCAACTAATACTTCGACGGTCCTGCCTTCATATTCCTTCATTTTTTTGGCTGAAATTTCTTTCACCAAATCATTGAGGCGCTGAAGACGTTCTTTCTTGACCCTCATCGGAACATTGTCTTTCATCTTCGCTGCCGGCGTGCCTTCACGAGGAGAGTAAATAAACGTATATGCGCTGTCAAATTCCACTTCGCGATATAACGAAAGCGTTTCTTCAAATTGTTCATCGGTTTCATTCGGAAAACCGACAATAATATCAGTCGTCAGTGAAGCGTTCGGCATCGCCGCTTTAATTTTTCCGACAAGCTCCAGATAGCGTTCTCTGTCATATTTGCGCGCCATCATTTTTAACATCGCTGAGCTTCCTGATTGAACCGGAAGATGGATATGGTCAAGAAGGTTGCCGCCTTTGGCGAGCACTTCGATCAGATGATCATCAAAGTCACGCGGATGACTCGTCGTGAATCGGATTCTCGGAATATCAATTTTGCGCAGTTCGTCCATTAAATCACCGAGTCCGTACGTCATATCCTCAAAATCTTTTCCGTACGCATTCACGTTTTGACCGAGCAGCGTGATTTCTTTATAACCTTCGCTTGCAAGTCTTCTGACTTCCTGGATAATTTCCTCAGGACGGCGGCTTCGTTCTTTTCCGCGGGTATACGGTACGATGCAGTATGTGCAGAACTTATCACAGCCGTACATAATGTTGACCCAGCCTTTAATTTTTCCGTTGCGGACTTTCGGAAGGTTTTCAATGACATCCCCTTCCTTCGACCACACTTCAATGACCATCTCTTTTGATAAATATGCCTCTGATAACAGTTCCGGCAGACGGTGAATGTTGTGCGTGCCGAAAATCATATCGACAAACGGGTGCTTCTTAAGGATGCGGTTTACAACTGATTCTTCCTGTGACATGCAGCCGCAGACGCCGAGAATCAAGTCCGGGTTATTTTTTTTGAGCGCCTTTAAATGGCCGAGCTCTCCGAACACTTTGTTTTCAGCATTTTCCCGGATAGCGCAAGTGTTTAATAAAATAACGTTCGCGTCATCAACCGAATTTGTCGCTTCATAACCGAGCGCCATAAAAATACCCGCCATGACTTCCGTATCATGCTCGTTCATTTGGCATCCGTACGTGCGGATATAAAATTTCCTGCCTTCACCGAGGCCTTTAAATTCTTCTGAGATTTTAAAATCGTTATGATATTGAACGGATTCTTTGCCCCGTTTTTTCGCATCTTTTAAAGAAGGCGGAATATATACGGCTTCAAAATACTTGCTGTAATCCTTTTCGGATGTTTTGTCCGCTGGATTCACTTGTCCGCTTTCCTGCTTTTGCTTTTCATTCATGTTCGAATGTCTCCTTTCAACCGAAACTTCCACCCTCAAGTATACTGGTTAAAAGCGTTTGGCACAACCGCCAGCCTATTATTGTACACCTTATTGAGAATAAGAATCAATCAGAAATAAAAAAGAGGGAATCATTTCCCCCTTACACAAGCTGAAACTCTTTTGCGGCTGAACGGATTACTTCCAGGGCCCGGTCAAGCTCCTCTTTTGTATGCTCCGCCGTAATAATGGTGCGGATTCTCGCTTTTCCTTGGGCGACCGTCGGATACACGATGCTTTGTGCAAAGACGCCGCGGGTCAATAAAAGGTCTGATAATGCCTGGGCTTTTTCTTCCTCCCCTATTAATATCGGCACGATCGGTGTTTCGCTTTTTGTGAGGGTCAGCCCCATTTGAACCAGTTTATCTTTGAAATACGCCGTGTTCTCCCACAGCTTTTCCATATGCTCAGGCTCTTCCAGCAGGACGTCAATGGCTTCTATGCATGCGGCCGTTACCGCAGGCGGATGAGAAGTGCTGAATAAGAAAGGGCGCCCTTTATGGCGCAGGTAATCGATCAGAACCTGCGACCCTGCGGCGTAACCGCCAAGCACTCCGATGGCTTTGCTTAATGTGCCCACCTGTATATGGACTCTTCCGTCAAGACCGAAGTGATTAACCGTTCCCCTTCCGTTTTTTCCGAGTACGCCGGAAGCATGCGCGTCGTCGACCATCACAAAGGCATCGTACGCCTCCGCAAGTTTGACGATGTCAGGCAAAGGAGCGATGTTGCCGTCCATTGAGAAAACGCCGTCGGTGACGATCAGGCGCATGCGGTAATTCATTGATTTTTTCAGCACCCTTTCCAAATCGTCCATATCAACATGGCGGTACACCTTTTTATCTGCTTTCGTCAGCCTGATCCCGTCAATAATGGAAGCATGGTTCAGTTCGTCAGAGATCACGATATCTTCTTTTGTAAGAATGCTTGATAAGACGCCCTGGTTCGTTGTGAACCCCGATTGAAAAACAAGTGCCGCTTCTGTTTTTTTAAAGTTTGCCAATTTTTTCTCCAGCTCATTGTGCATTGTGAATGTTCCGGCGATTGTCCGGACGGACCCCGTACCCGCTCCGAATTCTTCCGCGGCGCGTTTGGCCGCTTCGACAAGCCTTGGATGCGACGTCAAACCGAGATAATTGTTCGATGAAAGCTGTATCACGTTTTCCCCTTTGACTTCCACCGACGGACCCTGCTTCGTTTCAATTTGTTTCATTTGCTGCCACGTTTTATTTTCTTTCATTTTATCAAGCTCTGCTTTTAGAAATTCAAATTCTTTCATTATAGAACCCTCCCCTTATGGAATCAAAATGACTTTGCCGCACTGGCCCTTTCTCATCAGGTCAAACCCTTTTTCAAAGTCTTCAAGCGGAAACTGATGCGTGATCACCGGCGTCAGATCAACAAGGCCGGATTCAAGCAGGTGCGATACCTGCCGCCATGTTTCAAACATTTTTCTGCCTGTGATGCCTTGGACGGTAAGTCCTTTAAACACCACGTCATTTGTCAGGTCAACCGTCACCGGACGTTCCGGCAGACTCAGCATATGGAACCTTCCCCCGTTGGCCGCCATCTTTAATCCTTGTGCTATAGCTGCCGGGTGGCCTGACATTTCGCAGACAAGGTCGATCCCTTCTCCGCCTGTTAAGGTGTCGATCACCTCAAGCGGATCTTCCTTATCAGCTGAAATGGTGATCGTGGCTCCCAATTTCTTCGCAAGAGCCAGCCTGTAATCATTTTTATCAATGGCCGCAATACGGGATGCACCGGCCGCTTTAGCCACTGCCACCGCCATCAGCCCGATCGGTCCGCAGCCGATAATTGCAGCGGAACCGCCCGCAAGCTGGCTGCTTTCCAGCACCGTATGCACCGCGTTGCCAAGCGGCTCTTGAACAGAAGCGACGGCGGGGTCCATATCAGCGGGATTTTTCCAAACATTTCGAGCCGGCACTTTGACATATTCAGCGAAGGAACCGGCTGTATCTACGCCGAGGATCTTTGTATGGGTGCACACATGATGTTTTCCTGTTAAACAAGGGACACAAGTACCGCAGACGAAGTGGGTTTCAGCCGAAACGTAGTCACCTATTTTGACATTTGTGACGTGCTTGCCCGTTTCCGCTATGATACCGCTGAATTCATGTCCGAATACTTGAGGTGTTTTGATTCGTTTCTGCGCCCATTGATCCCAATTATAAATATGCACATCTGTACCGCATATAGATGCGGCCTGTACTTTAATAAGAACTTCATTCTCATTTATGGAAGGTATGGGAATTTCTTTCAGAGTTACTCCGAAAGCGTTTTCATTTTTGACGATAGCTTTCATCTTTCCTCCCAACATGTACACTCCTCCTCGAAAAAACACTGTAATAACTGGATTGTAACATGATATAAAAAGGAGGTAAACACCAGTGTCCACTCTGAGAAAACAACTGCTTCCGTCCGGAAAAATGGGCGGGATTTTTTTTGAATATTATATGAATAAAGCCATTTATCATCTCTTCGTACTATCAATATAATATTGTGAGAAAATATGACAACAATAAAAACAACCCGCTCGCCTTACGCAAGCAGGTTGAGAATGTCATGTTTTTGTTTTTAACGGGGTTCGACGATTAACTTAATCGCCGTTCTTTCTTCTCCGTCAATCTGTATATCTGTAAAAGCCGGAATACAAATCAAATCTACGCCGCTTGGCGCGACAAAGCCTCTGGCAATCGCAACCGCTTTAACAGCCTGGTTTAAGGCACCCGCCCCAATTGCTTGAATTTCGGCGGCTCCGCGTTCCCTCAATACACCGGCAAGCGCGCCTGCTACTGAATTTGGACTTGATTTTGCTGAAACTTTTAAGATTTCCATTTCTGCTCCCCCTTAGTTTTACAATGGATAAGTGAGTGTTCATTAGAACAATCATTATTAGATGTTGCTATCCAAAAAGCCATCCCCACAATGCTTTTCAAAAATAGCGGGCTACCTTCCATTTCTACTATATTCACTAAGAAGTTGCTATATTCCTGCTTTTCCTTTTAATATTTTTATAAAATAAACACATGATCACCTATTCAAAGAACATATGGTCATCATTGATTAATATCCGTTCGATATTTACGGCCTTTTTCGTTTGATCGTCGATGTCAATGAGCACTCCGCTCAGCGTAGTTTTACCTTCCGCCACCGTAAACCGGACGGGAAGATTGGTTTTAAACCGCTTGATGACCGTTTCTCTGTCCATACCGAGAATTCCGTCGTACGGACCCGTCATGCCTACATCAGTAATATATGCCGTTCCTTTCGGCAAAATGCGGTTATCTGCCGTTTGCACGTGTGTATGGGTGCCTACCACGGCAGAGGCTCTTCCGTCTGTGTACCAGCCGATCGCAATTTTTTCGCTTGTCGCTTCGGCGTGAAAATCAATAAAAATGTACGGCGTGCGCTTTTTCGCTTCTTCTATTAATTCATCCGCTTTAGCAAACGGATCATCAAGCGGCGGAAGAAACGTCCGTCCCTGTAAATTAATGACGGCAAGCTCTTTTCCGTTCGATTTAATATAGGTAATGCCTTTGCCCGGCGTACCTTCCGGGAAATTCGCCGGCCGGACAAGATGCGGCACATCATCAATAAAGTCGAAGATCTCTCTTTTATCCCACGTATGGTTTCCCATTGTAATGGCATCTGCTCCCGCTTCCATCAGGCTGTGGTAGATCTTTTCTGTCAGTCCTTTTCCGTGTGCTGCATTTTCTCCGTTAATAATTGTAAAATGCGGTTTATGTTTCGCTTTCAGTTTCGGGACATATTCTTTTACCATGTCGCGGCCCGGGGAACCGACAACATCTCCGATAAATAAAATTCTCATACATTCCATTCCTTCCTTTTCAGGGACTCAAAAAAATAAAGTGATGCGCTAAGCATCACTTTATTTTGCATACTCTACGGCTCGAGTTTCTCTGATTACGGTCACTTTAATGTGGCCCGGATAATCAAGCTCGTCCTCAATTCGTTTACGGATATCACGTGCCAAACGATGGGCTTCTAAATCATTAATGGAGTCCGGCTTCACCATGATGCGAACTTCACGGCCTGCCTGAATCGCAAATGATTTTTCAACACCTTCGTAAGACTCGGAGATTTCTTCAAGCTTTTCAAGTCTGCGGATATAGTTTTCGAGCGTTTCACTTCTCGCGCCCGGTCTTGCGGCTGACAGTGCATCAGCGGCAGCGACCAGAACGGCGATAATGGAAGTCGGCTCTTCGTCTCCGTGGTGTGACGCAATACTGTTAATGACGACTGGATGCTCTTTATATTTGGTCGCAAGCTCCACTCCGATTTCCACGTGGCTTCCTTCCACTTCATGGTCAATTGCTTTTCCGATGTCATGCAGAAGACCGGCCCGCTTGGCAAGCTTTGCATCTTCTCCAAGCTCGGAAGCCATTAAACCGGCTAAAAACGCAACTTCCATAGAGTGTTTCAGTACGTTCTGCCCGTAGCTTGTACGGAATTTCAACCGGCCGAGGATCTTGATCAGATCCGGGTGGAGTCCGTGAACGCCGACTTCAAACGTCGTCTGCTCACCCATTTCCCGGATATAGTCATCTACCTCACGGCGGGATTTTTCAACCATTTCTTCAATGCGCGCCGGGTGAATACGGCCATCCTGAACGAGTTTATCAAGAGCGATTCTTGCCGTCTCCCGTCTGATCGGATCAAATCCGGAAAGAATGACTGCTTCAGGTGTGTCATCAATAATCAGGTCAATACCTGTAAGCGTTTCAAGCGTACGAATGTTACGCCCTTCACGGCCGATGATACGTCCTTTCATCTCATCATTCGGAAGATTGACGACCGATACCGTCGTTTCGGCAACATGATCTGCTGCACAGCGCTGCAAAGCAAGCGACAGAATGTTTTTCGCCTTTTTATCTGCCTCTTCTTTCGCACGGTTTTCGGTTTCTTTTGTCATGATGGCGATGTCATGTGAAAGCTCATTTTCAACCCGATCAAGAATGATTTGTTTCGCTTCATCCCGTGTCAGGCTCGAAATGCGTTCGAGTTCTGACTGCTGCATACGAATCATCTCATCCACTTTGCTTTCCATCTCTTCAATATGTTGTTGTCGTTCATTCAGAGAATGATCTTTCTTCTCCAACATCGCTTCCCGTTTATCAATTCCTTCATGTTTACGGTCAAGATTTTCTTCTTTTTGAAGTAAACGGTTTTCTTGTTTTTGAAGCTCATTTCGTCTTTCACGAACTTCCTGTTCAGCATCTATTCGAAGTGTATGGATTTCGTCCTTTGCTTCAAGCAGAGCTTCTTTTTTCAGTGCTTCAGCATCACGCTTTGCATCTTCAAGGATTTGCTCGGCAGCACCGCGTGCGCCCGCAATCTTTGCTTCGGCAATGGTTTTACGAACATAGTAGCCAACAACTAAACCGAGCAGAGTCAGCAAAATGGAGATGAGAACCGTCATTGGGGTCATACTTTCACCTCCTCTTGCTATGAACTTGGTTTTTGCTTAAATAAGTGCCGGCATGTACATTGTCTGATTTTCTCAACATACAGAACCTTCACAGGGAATGAGTCTCTCATGCCCTTGTCAAGTTTAAATGGTTTAACAATCATGTTAAAAAAACAAATGTTACAACTTCATTGTAATTGTGTCGGAAATACTTGTCAAGCTTGCCAGCTTAACGATTCGCCTTCAGCTCGGATCTTCGCCCATGTATATATCATACCATACCTAGATCCGCTTTTCGTGAATGACGGCTCTGTTAGTCCGGCTGGTTAAGCAATTGGTAAATTCTATTGTTCACCTGTCCTAATTTGGCGTTATTCTGAATGTTTGACAGTAATATGACATATTTGCTTGCCGAATGGCTGAAGCTGTTCAAAATGTTGTAACCGGGCATAACACCGTGATTGGAATAGCTTCCCGGATCAATGTAAAACCCCATGCCGTAAGCGGCACTGCTTCCTGCTGTAAACATTTTTGTGAAGCTTTCTTTTGAAAGGAGCGTGCCGTTTACGATCGCTTTATCAAATTTATAGAGATCTTCAGCGCTCATATACATGTCGCCCGCCCCGTACAGCTGTGATAAGTCCAGAAGGTGCGGCGTTACAAGACTGCCGCTCTCATCGACTTTGTAGCCGACGGCAGGATATTTGGCTTTGACAAATGTTTTGTAAAATCCGGCATGCTTCATTCCGGCCGGTTTGAACACGTGTTCTTTTATATATTGTTCATAAGACTCCCCGCTGACTTGAGATACGATATAAGCAAGCACTGAATAGTTGGAATCCCTGTAATCCCAAACCCCGGGCTGCCGTTTAATTCCGCGGTATTCTATATCCTTGATTAAATCAATTGGAGAAATCGGTCCCTGACCCTCAATATGCCCGTTTATGCCGGACGTATGATTGAGCAGGTTTTTCAATGTAATGCGCGTGCCGTTAGGAAAATTCGGCAAGTATGTACTGACGGGGTCACTCGTCTGCAGCAGCCCTTTTTCTTCAAGCTGCAGGACAGCCGTCGCGATTAACGCTTTTTGTGAAGAACCGATATAATATGATGTCTCCGGATTGTTTTTAATTTTTTGTTTTCGGTCCGCATAGCCAAAGCCTTTTTTCAGCACAACTTTTCCATCTTTTACGATCATTGCTGTGCCGCTGAACCCGATCTGTTGCAAGTAATTGCTGATCTGTTTATTGTGATCGATTGATTTAGGTGTTTTCTCTTTTTGCGTCTTTTCTTTTTTCTGTTGAGTCTGGTCTTTTGAAGTATCAGATTGAGCGGCGGGAGCGCTTTTAACGGATTCCTTCTCCCGATGATGCGCCGTGACGGTCCAGATCATAATAAAAACAGTGACAAGCAGCAGAAAAAGAAACAGCCCTCCCGTTTTCATCAGCTTCTTCTTTCTTTTTTTATTTATTCTTGTGCGGCGGGGGCTCGTCATCTTTTTTCCTCCTCAGATATAATTTCAACTTTCGCCATGATGTTAGACGAGTGAAGGGTGAAAAAAGTTGTAACATTCCAGATAAAATTTTCCGAAACAGCCAGTGTTTTTTTGAAACACACAAAAAAAGAGCGGAAATTGCTTATTCCGCTCTTTTGATCGTGTTTTTATTCTTCTAATTCCATCTCTTCCTGAACTTCTTCCGCTTTGTCCGTTACACCGTTATTGTCTAAACCGTAATATTCACGGATTTGTTCCTGAATCATCAGCATGATGTCTTTATTTTCTTTTAAGAACTGCTTGGCGTTTTCACGGCCCTGACCGAGGCGTTCTTCTTCATAAGAATACCACGAACCGCTTTTTTGCACGATATCCAGTTCAGTTCCAAGGTCGATGATTTCCCCTTCTTTGGAGATTCCTTCACCGTACATAATGTCCACTTCAGCCGTACGGAACGGAGGAGCGACTTTGTTTTTTACGACTTTAATTCTCGTTTTATTCCCCATGACGTCGTTGCCCTGCTTTAATTGCTCGGCACGGCGCACTTCAAGGCGCACGGAAGAATAGAATTTCAGCGCGCGGCCGCCCGGTGTCGTCTCCGGATTTCCGAACATAACGCCGACTTTTTCACGAATCTGGTTAATAAAGATTGCGATTGTTTTAGATTTATTGATGGCGCCGGAAAGCTTACGGAGCGCCTGAGACATAAGACGCGCCTGTAAACCGACGTGTGAATCACCCATGTCACCTTCAATTTCAGCTTTTGGAACAAGCGCCGCAACAGAGTCAACGACTACGATATCAACAGCTCCGCTTCGCACCAGCGCTTCAGCAATCTCTAGCGCCTGCTCTCCCGTATCCGGCTGAGAAAGCAGAAGCTCTTCGATATTGACACCGAGCTTTTGCGCGTAAACAGGATCAAGAGCATGCTCAGCATCAATAAATGCTGCCTGTCCGCCTTTTTCCTGAACCTCAGCGATTGCGTGAAGCGCTACAGTCGTTTTACCTGAGCTTTCAGGTCCGTATACTTCAATAATCCGTCCGCGCGGGTATCCGCCTATTCCGAGAGCGGTATCAAGTGCAAGGGAACCGCTTGGCACCGTTGAAATTCTTGTATCTGTTTTTTCTCCGAGCTTCATGATGGAACCTTTGCCGAATTGTTTTTCTATTTGCTTAAGAGCCATATCTAAGGCTGCCTGACGATCACTCATTTATTTTTTCCTCCTTTATCTTGCCACTACATATACTATACCTTGTTTACTGGCATTTGCCAAGAAAAAAGCGAACGCATATTCGGATTTTTTCCGCGTTCGCTTTTCTGCAAAAGAGCATAATTTCCCTTGTAAAACTTAAAAATCAGAGAAATCGCCTCTTTAAAACTTTATTTTTGATCCAGCATTTTCAAAATGAGATGGCAGCCGTATTTAGCGGCGCGCTTTCTGATTCCGGTTCTTGAGCCGGCAAAGTTAAATTCGTGCACCTCTTCTTTTCCTTCTGCCGAAATGCCGATAAAGACGCGGCCCGGCGCATGCCCTTCCTGCGGGTCGGGACCCGCCACCCCGGTAAAGCTGATGCCGATATCGCTTCCGGTCAGCTTTCTCACACCGGCTGCAAGCTCTTTCGCACACTCTTTGCTGACCGCTCCGCTTGCTGCGAGCGTCTCAGCTTTCACGCCGAGCACATGATGTTTCACGCTGTCGGAATAACAGACAACACCCCCTGCAAATAGTTGAGACGCACCGCTTAAATCAGTCACCCACTCTGAAAACAGGCCGCCTGTAAAGCTTTCGGCAGAAGAAATCGTGATTTTGTTTTGTCTGCATGCTTTTGAAAGCTCCTTCACCAGAGACGTATCATCATATCCGTAGAAAAATTCACCGACACGTTCTAAAATGGCGGCTTCCGTTTCTTTTAAAAGCCGTTCTGTTTCTTTTTCGTCAGCATGTTTCGCCGTTAAACGCAGCGTGACCTCTCCGTCAGCAGCAAGCGGCGCAATCGTCGGGTTCGTCTGCGCATCAATGATATCTTCTAAATCAGCTTCAAGCTGGGATTCACCGATTCCGAAAAACCGCAGCACGGTTGAAACGATTTTCTCATTAGAACCGAGCTTTTTAAGAAGCAGCGGCTTCGCTTCATTTTCAAACATCGGACGCAGCTCGCTCGGCGGCCCGGGAAGCAGCATATAAAGCCTTGAGCCGTGCTCTGCAAGCATTCCCGGCGCCATGCCGAAATGATTCGCCAAAACGTCTGAGCCCTCGATGACGAGCGCCTGTTTGCGGTTATTCGGCGACATGGTCCGTTTTGTTTTCGCGAAATATTCTTCGATCGACCGGAACGCTTCGTCATTCAGAACGAGCGGGCGCCCCAGTGTGTTTGCAATGGTTTCTTTCGTCAAATCGTCCTTGGTCGGTCCGAGGCCGCCTGAAAAAATAATCAGGTCTGAGCGCTCTTCGGCAATGCGGATGACTTGCTTAAGCCGCTCCGGATTGTCACCGACAGCGGTATGATAAAACACGTTTACACCAATTTCCGCCAGCTCTTTACTGATAAACTGCGCGTTCGTATTGGCGATCTGGCCTAGCAGAAGCTCCGAGCCGACTGCAATGATTTCTGCTTTTTTTGCTATTTCCATCTTTAAGTCCTTCTTTCTTAGTTAGATGTTTTTAACGCATCCCAGTTCTTCGCAAAATAATCCCAGCCGGAAATGACTGTGAACAGCACGGCCACCCATAAAGCGATATCGCCGAACGGGAAAGAAACGAGCTCAAACGGAAGATTATGCAGCAAAAGCGCGGCAACAGCGATGATCTGAGCCCATGTTTTAATTTTCCCCAGCATATTGGCGGCTACAACTTCCCCCGTTCCCGCCAGCACAAGTCTTAATCCCGTTACGGCAAATTCGCGGCTGATGATGATGATGACCATCCACGCCGGCGCAAGGTCAAACTGCACAAGCGTAATTAATGCCGCGGACACCAGCAGTTTGTCAGCCAGCGGATCTAAAAATTTCCCGAAATTTGTCACGAGGTTCAGTTTTCTGGCGTAGTAGCCATCCACCCAGTCAGTCGTTGATGCGATAATGAACAAAACAGCTCCCGTAAGATGCGCGACCGGAATCGATTCATCCCCTATATGAACGCTGCCCCACTGAAAAGGAACAAGCATGATAATCATAAATACAGGAATTAAAGCGATTCTTGCCAGTGTGATTTTATTCGGTAAGTTAAACATAAAGCCCCTCCAATATATGTACTCGGACGTGAAGAAAAAGTCATCTTAATCGTTCAGATGACTTTTCCCCTTTTATTTTTTCATCTTGATTGTGATGGTCTGCGCCATCACATCATGCGGATTGAGTTCATAGGACAGAACCTCTCCGTTGATTTTAATTTTCAGGTTAGGGGCATAGCCCGTGCGGATTTCAATCTGCTTTTGATCCGTGACGTCTTTTTTAAAGGTTTCGCCTTTTTGCAGCGTTCCTTCTTTTAAAGAACCGCCGCTGTCATCACGGACGCGGATCCATGCGCTGTCAGAAGCAATCAGTTCAAGCTTATACTTATCTGCCCCGGAGACGTTGTATGAAGAAGCCGAGCCTTCCGTTCCGGCCGCTTTGATCTCCGTCTTTTCACTGCTTTTTTCTTTCTTTTTCTGCTCTGACGCTTTTGTGTCCTTTTTGTCTTTTTTGCTGTCAGATTGCGCTTCGTCATTTGTATTGCCGTCGTTTTTCAGCGCAGAATCCTTAGGAATCTCATACTTGCTCTCACTTTGGGTGACTGCCTTATCTCCGTCTGTCTGCCCGGATTTGCTCATTCCGAGCTGAATAATCGCATAAATGATCGCGATGACGATAATGACACCGATGACGACAAGGACGGTCGGAAGCCATTCCGCCGCCTTTGAAGCGGACTTAGGAAGCTCCCTTTGCATGGCGAGACCGGAGATTTTTTCCGACACATCGTCATGGTACGTGTTAGGGATGTCTTTTTTATATTCTTCAAATAACTGATCTGAATCAAGCCCGACAGCTTCAGCGTATTGCTTGATAAACGCCCGCACATAAAAATTGCCGGGAATGACGTCATAATTGCCTTCTTCCAGAGCGGTTAAGTATCTTTTCTGAATTTTCGTCGCCGCCTGGAGTTCATCCAATGACATCCCTTTTTCCTCTCTGGCTTCTTTAAGCCGGATTGCTAATTCTGTCACAACAAACACCTTCCAATATTAAAAATCAAAGCTTGAAAAACCGGTCTGATCAAATATTTGCGGTTCTTCTGCATGTTCATATGTAATAACTTCGTCAGGATCATTTCTGAGTTCGATAATATAATCGAAATCATCGAGCGTATACTCCGAATTTTGAACAAAAATATCGGGGTGCTCCACGACCTTTGTCGCCGGAAGCCGCATAATTTCACTGACGAGCTGAAGATGGCGCTCAGATCCCCGTCTTGTCGAAACGATGCCGTCGAGGATAAACACGTTTTCCGTGCTGTATTCATCGGCAACCAGCTGGCTCCGGATCGTTTGTTTTAGCAGCGTTGATGATACGAAAAGCCATCTTTTGCTGGCACAAACGCTTGACGCAACGATGGACTCCGTTTTTCCGACCCTCGGCATTCCCCGGATTCCGATCAGTTTGTGCCCTTCTTTTTTAAACAGCTCGGCCATAAAGTCAACCAGAAGACCGAGCTCGTCCCTTTCAAAACGGAAGGTTTTTTTGTCATCGGCATCACGCTGAATGTATCTTCCGTGGCGGACTGCGAGACGGTCGCGAAGCCTCGGTTCTCTCAGCTTCGTTACTTTAATGGTCTCCATTGTTTTTAAAATTGATTCCAATCGTTTAATTTGATCTATATGCCGGCATCTGAGCAGCATTCCCCTTCTGGAAAGGTCGACACCGTTAATTGTGACAATATTAATTGACAGCATCCCGAGAAGAGATGAAATATCCCCGAGCAGGCCGGGGCGGTTCACTTGAATTTCATATTCAAAATACCATTCGAGCTTTGCCAAATGATATACCCCCTCCATTGTGGCAAATTTTTACCTTCCTTTATCATAAAACATTTTTCTCTAATTAGAAAGAAGAATGTTGCTCTATAGAGGAAAACATAAAAAAAGAGAGGAGAAATCCCCCCTCTTAATGAGTGCTGTTATTTTCAACAAGCTTCACCATCATATTTGCGATGGCGCGCTGTTCATCTTCAGAAGCAACGCTCCAAAGATCAGCAAGCACTTTTTCCTGATGGTTTTTCGAGTCGACTTCGTTCGCAAGGTAACCGCCGATTTCTGTAGCGAGGTCAGTGATCGTTTCATCACTCATCCCTTTTTCCTGCGCATAGTTCAATCTGTCGCCAAGGAAATTCTTCCAATTATCCCAGTTTTCTAATACTGACATGTTGGGTTCCTCCATTTCATCTGTTGTTACAAAATTATTTTGTCCGTACAGATGCAAACTATACACACATTTTTTTCAGCAGTGCCAGCCGCCGTTTACGGATAATATATGCCCCGTAATATAGGAAGCCTTGTCCGATAATAAAAAGGCCGCCGCTTCGGCGATTTCCTCCGGCTTTGCCAGCCGGCCCGCGGGAATTTCCTCTGCCAACGCTTCTTTTTCATCAGACGTGAACTGATCAAGCATATTTGTATCAACGGCACCCGGCGAGACTGCATTCACGCGGACGCCGCTCGGAGCAAGCTCTTTGGCAAGCGCTTTGACGAACGAATGCTGCGCTCCCTTGACCATGCTGTATAATACCTCGCACGATGCGCCTGTTTCTCCCCAGACGGAACCGATCGCGACGATGCCCCCGCTTTTTTTCCGGATCATGCCGGGCATCAGATTACGCGCCAAAAGAAACGGACTCGTTACATGCAGCTGCACCATCTCCCGCGCCGTGTCATCCGTAACGTCCGTAATCAGGCCGAAATGACTTTTGCCGCTGTTTAATATCAGAGCATCCACAGGCTGCTTAACGGAACGGCTGAGTGTCTCCGCGCCATCCGGTGAGGACAGATCCGCCTGAATAACGGAGGCTTTTACGCCGAATGATGCGCTCAGCCTTTCCGCGAGCCTGTGTGCGGCTTCCTTATTAGAATGATAATGCAAAAGGACGTCATACCCGTTTTTTGCGAGGACTTCACTTATACTTTGTCCGATTCCGCCGCTTGCTCCGGTTACGAGCGCTGTCTGTTTCATCAATCAATACTCCTTCTTTCCCCAGAAAAACATCCCTCAGCGCGTGAGGGATGTTTTTGTTATGATTTTGGCACGACTTTGCAGACTGTCAGCCTGTCTTCTGATATTTCTTCTTTAATGACCCGCTTTACGTCATCCAGCGTAATCTGCTCCAGTACGGTTACGACATCAAACAGACTCATATCTAAAAAGGCGTAGCGTGTGAATTGGTTGGCAATATATTCAGGCGAATTGAGCGCTTTTAAGAATGACCCGATCTTCTTTTTTCTTGCAAGATCAAGTTTTTCCGCAGTCACGGCTGATTCTGCATCAAGCAGCATGTGTTTTAATTCGTCAGCGAGCTTATCCGGCTCCGGTGTATCTCCTCCGACAGAGGCAAAACCGAATCCGTATTCAGCCGTGTAATCAAAGCTGAAGGTTTCATCAATGTAGCCTTTGTCGTACAAGTCACCGTAATGCGGTGAGCTTTTTCCGAAAAGACATTCAAGCATGAGGTTCATGCTGAGCTCGTGCTTCAACAGATCCTGCCCCGTTTTATAAGGGTCTTTCGCCTTTAAGCCGACAAGACATTTTGAGCCTTGCACGTTCATTTTTAATTCCTGCTCCCGGCGGAAAACCGCTTCCTGCTCCTGAACTTCTTCACGTTGGATTTCAGGCTGGTCTGTAAACGGCTTTTTCTCCTGGTTTTCCCGCACCTGGCTGATGACCGCTTCAGGATCTACGGGACCGACGATAAAGAGCAGCATATTGCTCGGGTGATAAAACGTTTCATAGCACTCATACAGCAGATCTTTCGTAATATGAGAGATGCTCTCCACCGTTCCGGCAATGTCAATTTTCACGGGGTGGTCTTTATACATATTTTCGATAAGGCCGAAAAACAGCCGCCAATCCGGATTATCATCATACATATTGATTTCCTGGCCGATGATGCCTTTTTCTTTTTCAACTGATTTTTCCGTGAAATACGGGTCCTGAACAAAATCTACGAGTGTTTCCAAGTTTTTCTCCACATTAGAAGTGCTGGAGAAAAGATAAGCGGTTCGTGTAAATGATGTAAAGGCATTTGCCGACGCCCCCTGCTTACTGAAGTCCTGAAACACGTCGCCGTCCGCTTTTTCAAACAGTTTATGCTCCAGAAAATGCGCGATTCCGTCAGGGACGTGTACCATTTCTTCCTTATTTAAAGGAACGAATTGATTGTCAATGGAACCGTACTTTGTCGTAAACACGGCGTATGTTTTATTAAAGCCCTGTTTCGGCAGCACATAGACATCAAGGCCGTTTGCCATTTTTTCATGATACAGCGTTTCCTGAAGCTGTTCGAAGTTTATCGGTTTAGTCAAGATGCTCCCCCCGTCCCTTTTAAGAAATAAGTCGTATCCAGCTTAATGTTCTTTCCGACATTGATAATGTCCTCTTTTGTCACTTTCTCGATATTGTCAAGGAATCTTTCGATCGGTATCTCTACTTGGGCTGAGGCCTGCTGATACAGAAATTCCGCTAAGCCGTATGCCGTATCAATGGTTTCTAATACTTGATTTTTAATAACGGCTTTCGTTTGGGCGATATCATCTTCTGAAAAGTCACCGTTTTGCATAGCCTGAAACTGTTCTTCAATGATGGTGACGGCCTGCTTGTAATTTTTCACCTCAATGCCCGACATGACCATCAAAAGCCCTTTGAAGCTTTCCACCCTTGAGGCTGCATAATAGGCGAGGCTCGCTTTTTCACGGACATTTATAAACAGCTTTGAATGAGAGAAACCTCCGAACAGCCCGTTAAACACCTGCAATGCAGGATAATCCGGATCTGTATATGTCGTATTGGTCCGGAATCCGATATTCAGCTTGCCCTGCTTGACGTCCTCTTCATCAATGACTTCCTTCGGATCGGGCTGTTCATTCGCCGCGCTTCTTTCAAAAGGCTGCAGCTCCCGTTCTTCCGTTTTAAAATACGTATCAACGGCCGTTTTCACCTGATCTGTATCAACATCGCCGATGACGTACAGGTCCAGCTGATCTTCGCGTATGGCTTTTTGATAGGCTTCATACAAATCTTGCGGTGTAATGTGTTCAACATCATCGAACTCGCCGTTGACGTGAAGGGCATACGGTTCGCTTTTGCACATTTCCTGAACGAGACGCAGATTAGAATATCTCATCTTATCATCATATACGGCTTGAATCCGCTGTTTCAGCGTCCGTTTTTCCTGCGTGACATAAAGGGGCAGGAAGGCGCCGTTTTCCAAAGCGGGCGAAAAGACAAGCTCTGATAAAAGATGAAGGCCTTTTTCCAATAACGGTGTGCGGTCCTTCAGATACTTTTCATTAGGAATCTCAAGTCTAAACGTAATGACATGACGTTCTCCCTTTTTTGTCAGATCAGCTGAAACGGATGTGCCGTACAGCTCATCAAAATAAGACCGCAGATCAGCGGTTTTCGGGCGGCTTTCTGTTCCGCGCAGAAGCACATGCGGAAACAGCGCCCTTTTTGTTACGAGCTCTTTCGTTAAAGGAGCCAGCATTTTAAACGTCAGCGAAACGGTTTTAAATTTCTCGGTCTTTACGATGTGGGCGGTGATCCCGCCGTGCTTTGACTTCATTTCATTTACGTAAGTCATGTGAAACCTCCTTCGTTCATTCTTTCATAGTATGTATTATGACCAAATTTCAGCATTCGCAAAAAAGAGTGCGCAGATGTAATTATATCAACTGGAGGATTTATAAGGAAACAAAAAACCTCTGCCCGAAAACAGGCAGAGGCATTGAACGTTATTTTTTCAAATTGAAAGGCCACCAGTTGGCACTTCCGAATATTTTCACCATGACCGGTACAAAAAACGGAAGGACGACAATTGCGTACATGAGAAGGCCTGTTAATACCACGGTTGCAATCTGTAATAAGGAAAGAACGCCTGACGGCAGCATGGCCGCAAAGGTTCCCGCTAAAATAATCGCCGCAGAAATGATGACGGAACCCATATTTTTCATACTGCTGATCATTGCGGGTTCCGTTCCTTCTTTTTTCAGCTCATTAAAGCGGTCCATTAAAAAGATGGAATAATCTACGCCAAGAGCCATCAAAATGACAAAGCCGAAGAACGGCACGGCCCAGTTTACGCCCGGATACCCGAAGAAGTGTGTAAAGATGTATTCCGTCACGCCGATGGATGCGAAATACGTCAGTACGAGTGACGCCACTAAATAAACAGGCATAATGAGGGAGCGCAGCATCACGATGAGAATCAGAAAAATTCCCGCCAGCATAAACATGGCCGTCCGTTTGAAGTCTGAATCCGATACTTCCTTCAGATCGGCATTCATGCTGGAGACTCCCGAAACGCCGAAGGAAGCATTCTTCAGATCCGTGTTCGGAATGGCTCTTTTTACGCTCGCTTTGATCGCTTGAATATCTTGAATGGCCGTATTTGAGTAAGGATTGTTATCAAGAACGACGGTCAATTCTGTCGTTTTTCTGTCATCTGACATGTACGTATTAAACACGCTTGTGAAATCACTGTTTTTCAAGGCGTCTTTCGGCACAAACCAGCCTGTCATTTCTTTGTCTGACGCCTTGTGAAGCTCACCTAGGTAATCATTCGCCCCCATCATGCCGCTTGATACTTTCTTAAGCCCTTTTACACTATCGTTAAGGCCTGAAGAAAGATCGCTGAGCCGGGAAGAAAAATCACCAAGGCCGCTCTTCATTTTTTTCTGGCCCTCCGCGAGCTGTCCTGCCGCCGATTCAAGGCGCGGCATTTGTCCCGCGAGAGCCCCCTGTCCGTCTGACACTTGCTGCAGACCGTTTTCAATACTGGTCAGACCATTGATCATTGCGTTAATTTGAGTGTCAATCTTCTTCTGAGCGGCTGCCAGTCGGGCAAATTGTTTTTCCGCTTGCTGCAGATGAGCCTTTTGACTGTCGACCTGTTTAGAAAACGCTTCTGCATCCGCGTTTGCCTTGGAAACGGCTGACTGTACACCCGTAAAGGCTGATTTGATTTCTTGGTAAGAGGGATCGGTTTTGACTGACGGTATTGACGCTTCCAATTTTGCAAACGGCAGCCGGGCAAGCTGCTTGTTCAAATCGGCAAGCTGTCTGCTGGCTTCATCTTTCATCGGCAGGACGGTTTTTACCAATTTTAAAGCGTTTTGCGTTTCTGAAGCGAGACCGCTGTTTTGTTTGAGCTGTGAAGTCAGCATTTGTTTTTGCTCTTCAATCTGCTTTCTCATCTGGGCGACGCCGGCTTTATTCTCGTTCACGCCAGCCTGCAGTTTATTCAGGTTTTCTCCTATATCAGAAAGCCCGGATTTCAGAGACAATGTTCCGTCAATAAGCTGATTGACGCTTTTCCCCGACTCTTCGATCTGCGGCTGTGAATCAGCTAACGACTTTGCGGCATGCCCTAATCCGTCCGTGATTTTTTCAAGTCCTGTATTGCCTTTATCAAGCCCTTCTTGAAGCTGCTTTGCCTGATTTGTGACAAATAATTGATTCAATCCGTTTCCAGCAGGGCGCGTGGCGCTTCTGACCGTTTTTACACCCTCTGTTTTTTCAAGTTCTCTGCTGATTTTTTCGATATCAATCAGGTGTTTTTCGGTATTTAATGTCTCATCATTTTTGATGACGACTGTGGCCGGAAGAAGTTCTCCCGGGCCGAAGGCGTCTGAAATCGTATGAAACGCGCGGACGGATTCATATTTATCCCCGATTTCGTCAAGACTGTTGTAAGACAGCGACCCTTTGTAAAGAAGGATAGGCGGGACGGTGAATACCGCAACGATTGCAAGACTGATGAGCGGCCTTTTAAATGAAAACCGCCCTGACGTTTCCCATGCTTTGCTTTGAGGATGGGAAATATCGCCCTTAACAGGCCAAAACAGGCTTTTTCCTAAAACAGCCATAAAAAACGGCACGATCGTCATGAGCGCAAGCAGCAGCACCGCGACACCGACCGCAACGGCTGCTGCCGACTGATACAGCTTAAATGTCGCAAATCCGATGCAGGCAAATCCGATCAGCACCGCACCGCCGCTGTACAAAACCGTCTTTCCGGCCGTTTTGTAGGTGACGACGATCGCTTCTCTTATATCAGCGCCATGCGACAGTTCTTCTTTAAATCTGCTGAGAAGCAGAATGCAGTAGTCTGTGCCGATCCCGAACATAATCGCAACCATAAAAATCTGAGTAAAAGTTGAGAGCGGAAAATTCAGCTGATCGACTAAAAATGCGACAATCGACTGGCTGACTAAATAAGATATCAATACTGATAAAAGCGGCACGAACGGAGCGACCACTGACCGAAATACAAGGATCAGCACGATCAGAATAAAAGCGACCGTTATATATTCAGTCTTTTTCAAGCCGTCCTGTGAGCTTTTTAACACATCTTCGTCGATCAGCGATTGGCCTGTAATGCCGTATGATACGCCGTACGGTTTCAGCTCTTTATCAATTTTATTTTTTATTTCGATGATATCGTTTTTGGATGTATCAAGCTGCAGCTGAACGAGCATCGTTTGTCTGTCTTTTGACAGCAGCTGTTTTTTAATGTCGTCATTTTTCTCCCCGAAGTATGAGGTCACCGTTTTAATCTGAAGCGCTTTTTTATGTTCAGACAAAGTGCTGACGGCTTCTTCCAGACGATCTTTTTTGTCTGTCATTAAGCCTTTTTCGTGAAATACGATGACGGCAGAAGAAGACGGTGCATCGGAATCAGACATTTCATCAAGCAATTCATGGGCGTAAGAAGAGGAATATCCGTCCGGTACGGAAATCTGCCCTTTCTCCCGTGTCAATTCAGCCATATCAGGCGCTGTAAGCATAAATATCACCGTTGCGGCGACCCACACCGCGGCGATGATCCAGCGGGCTCGGATAATGTTTTTCATTATGTCTGCTGATCCTCCTCAGTCATCATCAATCGATATAATTTTTCATATGTATTCACGAACATCTCCGCCTCGTCTTCATCAAAATACATAATATATGATCGGACGAGTTCCTCAATCCGCCGCTCCACACGGTGAAATACTTCCGTCCCCTTTTCCGTGACATTTAAAAGTATGCTCCGGCGGTCGCTTTGGCTGCGTTCTCTATTGATGTAGCCTTTTTCATACAGGCGGTTCGTCATAGATGTAATGGCGCTTTTATTGACGTGGCACACCGCGGCCAGTTCAATTGATTTGCAATCGGGATTGAGCATAATATAGCGGAGGATGTAATATTGATCCAATGTCAGTTCTTTGTTCACTTTTTCAGCGATAATGCTGTCAATTTTTTTTAAGACGTGCAGGTATACATCGGAATAACGCTGAATCAGCTGCTTTACTTTTTCTTCATGCACCTTTTCCCCCTCCTTCCGATAGTTAATATGTTTAACTATTAAAAAGGATAACGACTTGACGGTATCATGTCAATCTTCAAAATAAAATAAAAAAAAGACAGTGCAGATTACACCGTCTTTAATGATTCCTTTTTTTCTTTTGCTTGTGATGAGATATTTAACAGCGCTAAAAATACAGACACAATGCCGCAAAAAGCGGATAAAATAAAAATCAGCCAGCCTGCATTTGACATCAGGGCAGCAAAGATCGGCGGTCCCGCCGCTACTCCGATAAACCGCATGCTGTTATAAAATGAGGTGATGGTTCCCGATTCCTCGTTGTCTACGCCTTCTGTGATGACAGCGTCTAAAGCCGGCAATGCCATTCCGATACCGATACCGCTGACACACAAAAAGATAAATAATAAATAAAAACTGTGATTCCACCATAGGCCGATAAACGACAGTGTCACGGCACTCATTCCGAAAACGATGCAAAACTTCATTTTGCCTTGGTCTTTTCCGATTTTCCTGCCTGATATATATGAACTGACGGATAGAAATAAAAGCGGGATTGCCAAAAGCGCTCCTTTAGCCACACCGTCAATGCCGTATTTCTTCTCCAGTGAGTCTGATAAATAAAAAAGAACCCCGAACAGCAAAAACATAATCACGCAGCCGATGATAAAAACCGTAAAGAGCCAGCGTCCGTCACGCTTAAATATGCGGCCGACATTTTTCACAAATTCGGAAATAGAAGGCGCTTCTTTTTGTTCCTCCGGCTTTGCCACCAAAAACAATACGAGAAAAAAACTGATGAGCGAAAAAAACGGAATGAACCAAAATGGCATAAACCAAAACCATGCAGCCAAGAGCGAACCGAGAATCGGGCTTATTACTTTCCCGGCAGTGTTAGACGTCTCAATATCACCGAGCCCCGCGGTAATCCGCTCATCATCCCCTTTGAATAAATCACCGATAAACGGCATCACTACAGGAGCCGCCCCTGCCGAACCGATTCCCTGCAGCACCCGCCCCGCCAAGATAATGGGATAAGGATGCTTGAACGCGGTGGAAGCTATCGCGGCAAGCGCTCCGCCCGCACCGGCTATGAGAAGACAAGGCAGAAGAACCTTTTTTCTTCCGAATTTATCGGACAGATATCCGGCAATCGGAATACAAATAATCGCCACAATCGAATAGACCGTTATAATTAACGATACTTGAAAAGACGATATGGACAGCTTCTTTTCAATCATCGGAAGCACAGGAATCAGCATGGAATTCCCGAGTGTCATCACGAGCGGTACAGAAGCCAGAGCAATGATATTTTTCGTTCCATTTTTCTTCTTACTCAACTTATTCACCCATTCACTATACTTGGTTGTTTCCTGTTTTATTGTGCCTTGCAGAAAATAAAGTATGTACTGAAACGGCAAATAAAAAAAACAGACACATGACGCGTCTGTCTTAAAAACGTTTTCTTACAACATGAAAACTGAACTTATCAGCCCGGAAATAATTTAATGAATACAGTACAGGTTCATCATTCTGATTATAGTGGGTTTGCTTCAGCAATAAAAGCGCCGTCTCCGGCTCGCATTCCAAAACCGGTGAAATCGTATCGTGATATCCGATCGGTTCGATATCAGCAACGGCATAGCTGATCACAGACCCGGAGTTTTTTTCCAAAAGATCAAAAATAGACTCCTGTTCATGACAGAAAGAATTCGGCAGAATGTGCATCGGAATCGTATCTAAACAGTAAACGACCGGAGTGCCGCTTGCCGTTCTCACGCGTTCCAAATAAAAAAGCTCCTGCTCAGGCTCAAGCCGGAATCTAGCGATATCTTCATCAGACGGCGTGATGACCTGAGACGACAAAAAAATCGTACCCGGCACCATGTTCGCCTGCTGAATCGTTTTCGTCACGCTGTTGAGCTGTTCAATACCTGAAAGAAACAGCGGTTTTGTATGGACGAAAGTGCCCACACCGTGCCTTCTGATAATCACATGCTCCTCTTCAAGGATACGCAAAGCTTCACGCAGAGTTGCCCGGCTGACACCCATTGATTTTGAAAGCTCAAATTCAGAAGGAAGCTTTTCCTTTTCGGTGTAAATTCCGTTTTGTATATCCTCTTTGATTCGCTCAATCACTTTTAGATACAAGTGACGATTGTCAGCTTTTGTAGACATGTTTCCCCTCCGTAAACCACTTTCATAAATTATTGAACAATTGGGACAACTATATCATGTTTTAATAAAAAAATAAATAGGAATGATTTTGGTGATATCATTTTCAGTGAAAACTCTCTCCTTTTTAAGAAGAGAGCTCATCATATTGTTCCTTAGATAATAGTACTTCCCTCGGTTTGCTTCCTTCATACGGCCCGACGACGCCCCGTTCTTCCATTGCGTCAATCAGACGGGCAGCTCTCGTATATCCGATTCTGAACCGCCTTTGAAGCATGGAGACTGATGCCGTCTGCATGCCGATAATCAAATCGACCGCTTCGTCATAGAGATCATCCGTTACTTCACTGTGTGTTTCCGAAACTTCTTCCGGAATCATCTCTTCTTGGTACTGCGCTTTTTGCTGCGTAATGACATGATCGACGACATGCTCAACCTCTTCATCGGATAAGAATGCCCCTTGCACACGCACCGGCTTATTTGCGCCTACAGGCAGAAACAGCATGTCTCCGCGCCCCAGAAGCTTTTCAGCGCCGCCCATGTCTAAAATCGTCCGTGAATCGGTCTGAGATGAGACACTGAAGGCGATTCTTGACGGGATGTTGGCTTTAATAACACCGGTAATAACGTCGACTGAAGGCCGCTGTGTCGCGATAATCAAATGAATTCCCGCCGCCCGCGCCATCTGTGAAAGTCTCGTAATTGAATCTTCCACGTCGGAAGAAGCGACCATCATCAGATCGGCAAGCTCGTCAACGATGACGACGATGTACGGCAGCTCAGGCTGCTTGACTTCTTCTTCGGCATTTGACCGCTTAATATGATCGTTATAGCCTTCTATATTTCTCGTACCCGTATGGGAGAACAGCTCATAGCGGCGCTCCATCTCATTGACGACCTTTTTCAAAGCCTGCGAGGCCTTTTTCGGATCTGTCACGACCGGCGCAAGCAGATGAGGAATGCCGTTATACACATTCAGCTCAACCATTTTCGGGTCAATCATCATCATCTTCACTTCATGCGGTTTGGCCCTCATCAGAATGCTCGTAATAATACCGTTGACACAGACGCTTTTTCCGCTTCCCGTTGCCCCCGCTACGAGCAGGTGGGGCATTTTGTTCAGTTCGGCAAGCACGGCTTCCCCGGAAATATTTCGTCCCAAGCCGATCAGAAGCTTCGCGTCCGGCTTGTCATTGAGCTTGGATTCAAGCACTTCTTTTAACGAAACCATCGCAACTTCAGCATTGGGCACCTCGATGCCGATTGCCGATTTACCCGGAATCGGCGCTTCGATCCGGATATCCTTCGCGGCAAGCGCGAGCGCGAGGTCATCGCTCAGATTCACGATTTTACTGACTTTGACCCCGACGTCCGGATACACCTCATATTTTGTGACCGCCGGACCGAGATGAACCTGCGTCACTTTCGCCTTTACGCCGAAGCTTTGAAAAGTCCGTTCGAGTTTTCTTGCATTCTCGTAAATGTTTTTCTTATCGGTCTGCTGGCCGGTATGTTTCGGGTCAGCCAGTATGTCCAATGAAGGCATTTGATAATCTTTATTTTCAAGCTCTGTAAACGTCATCGGCGGAGCCGCAGCCGTTTCGCCACTGTCTTGAGCGCCGCCGGAAGGCTCATCTTTTGCCGCTTGTGCAGCCTCCTGCGTTTTTTCCGGAATCAGCGGTTCGGAGGGCTCTTCCTGACGGTCTGAAAAGCTTGAAATAATCGGCTCTGAATGGATGATCGGCGAAATGATTTCCTCATCCTCTTCCTCCGGATCAGGCTCTTCTTTTTTCTTTTGAACCCGTTTTTGTTTTTTGCCCGATTTTGTTTTCGGCGAAGACATATTCGTTCTGACCGTCTTCATATCCTCAAGAAATGCCTGCCATTGACTGCGGATAAACCGGCCGACGGGGCTCGTCCACTTTTTAAGCGTTTCCTGCAGTGAACGGCCCGTTACAAGAATCAGCCCCATTAAGATCAGCACGATCGCCATGATCTGTGAACCCGTTGATGCAAATAAAAAGTGGGAAGCTGCAAACAGTACCGCGCCGATCATGCCGCCGCCCAAATCAGGGGAAGCAGCCTGCTGTTTCATGTCAATCATAAACAGCTCCCACGTGTTGCCGATGACACTTGCCGACCGAATCGACCCGTGATGAGACAGATTTTTAAAGAGCTGCACGTGAGACAGCAGCAATATACTGGCGATAATACAGTACAGCCCTGCCTTTCTTCTCGTTAAAAGGCTTGGACTCTTCTTTTTCCAAAACAGCGAAATTCCGAGAAGGAAGAGCGCAATTAAGCATAAAATAAACCACTCTCCGGCAAAAAAACGGAACAAGTACACAAATGTCTGTCCCACAACGCCGAGCTGCAAAACAGCAATAATTGAAATTGCAACACAGAGCAGTCCGCTTAGTTCGTATTTTAGATTGAGCTTACTCTCTTGTTTCTTTTTAGATTTCCGTTTTTTCTTTGCCACACTCATCACCTTACTGCGTTAAAAAATGTAAAATCATACATCATGAAGAAAAGCAGCCTTTTGCCGGCTGCATTTTTCTGTAGGATTCCCCTATTATAGCATATTTTGCCCCCGAGAAACGGACTGAATGCCGGTTAGATTTTCAGCTTGATTTTTTGTCCAGGAGCGATGTCCGGATTCAGAAAATCCATCGGGTTCGTACTTAAAATCTGTACGACTTCAGCTTCATTTCCCTTCATCTCAACTAGCAGCGGCACGCCGGCGTAATCTACCTGTTCATGCACGCTTTGCTCTATATCCTGACCGTAAACGACTTCTTGGGGCATGACGGTATAAAGGATCATTGAATCATCCTTCCTTCCTCGCCCTTTCGTTCCTCAATCAGCTGATTCAGCTTTTTTATCGCCTGTCCGACGCCGCCCACGGCATCAATTAATCCGTAATCAGCCGCATCTTTCCCGACTACGTTCGTCCCGATGTCCCTGGTTAAGTTTCCTTTTGAAAACATCAGCTCTTTGAATTTTTCTTCGGAAATATTTGAATGATGGGTCACAAAGTTGACGACCCGCTCCTGCATTTTGTCCAAGTATTCAAATGTTTGCGGAACCCCGATAACCAGACCTGTAAGCCGAACGGGGTGAATGGTCATAGTCGCTGTTTCCGCGATAAAACTATGATCACATGACACGGCGATCGGCACACCTATCGAGTGTCCCCCGCCGAGTACGATTGAGACGGTCGGTTTTGATAAGGATGCGAGCATTTCCGCAATCGCAAGCCCCGCTTCCACATCGCCTCCGACGGTGTTTAAGATGATCAGAAGTCCTTCGATTTTCGGATTTTGCTCAATGGCGACGATTTGCGGAATGACGTGTTCATATTTGGTTGTTTTATTTTGCGGCGGGAGCTGGACGTGCCCCTCAATTTGGCCGATGATCGTCAGGCAGTGAATATTGGTATCTTGGGACATTTGCGGCAGAGATGTCTCTCCCAGCTGCTGAATTTTGCTCATAATGCTGTCTTTCGCATCTGATTTTTCGGGCTGCTGTTCTTCGGTGTTTTCCATACGATGATCCATTTTATCTTTCACCCTTTCCGAATGTCTCTTTGTATTATGAACAAAGATGATGATTTCCATCCGGGACATGAACAAAAACAAAGCCGGAGCATCATGCGCTCCGGCTTTGTATACATTATACTTCCATAATGATCGGAATGATCATCGGCTTGCGTTTTGTTTTTTCATAAAGGAATTGATTCAGCGCATCACGCATGGCTTGTTTCAGCGTGGACCATTCTACGGCAGATGTTTCCGTCGCTTCAGTTACGATAGAGCGGACGAGCTCAGTAGCTTGTACAATTAAACCTTCTGATTCTCTGACATATACGAAACCGCGCGTAATGATCTCAGGACCTGATACGAGGTTCTTTTTCTGCTTATCGAGTGAAATTACGACGATGAGAATGCCGTCTTGTGACAATAAGCGGCGGTCTCTCAGCACGATGTTGCCGATGTCGCCGACTCCGAGGCCGTCAATCAACACGTTTCCGTACGTGACTTTATCCCCGATTTTCACATTCTGGCCGCGGAATTCAACGACGTCACCTTTTTCAATCAAGAAAATGTCGCTGCGTTTCATGCCGATCTCTTCTGCGATTTTGGAATGCGCTTTTTGCATTCTGAATTCACCGTTAACCGGAATTAAATATTTCGGTTTCAGCAAATTAAGCATGAGTTTCAATTCTTCCTGCGAACCGTGCCCGGACACATGCACGCGTTTTTGGGCGAAAATGACTTGAGCGCCGGCGCGGGCAAGCAGGTTGACGGTTTTGGAATATATCAATTCATGCCCCGGAATCGGTGTTGATGCAATGACAACGGTGTCTCCTTCTTCAATGTTAAGCTGCTTATGCGCCTGCTTGGCCATCCGCGTAAGAGCGGCCAGCGGCTCACCATGGCTTCCGGCTGTAACAATTGCCACTTCCCGCTTCGGATATTTTTTCACATCCTGCACAGGAATAAACATTTCATCTTCGGCTTCAATATAGCCGAGCTTGCGCCCAAGCTGAAGCACGTTTTGCAGATTTTTTCCGGCGATTGCAAGTTTGCGGCCGTTCTGGACGGCAGCCTGTATCACTTGCTGGATCCGGTTGATATTAGACGCGAATACAGCAATGATGACACGGTTTTCTGAATTGTTCATCGCATCGGAAATTTCACCGCTTACATATGCTTCTGACGGAGTATACCCCGGGCGCTCCGCATTGGCGCTGTCAGAAAGCAGGGCGAGCACGCCGCTGTTTCCGATTTTGGCAATTTCGCCAATATCACATGATTGGTGATAAGCAGGCGTCTGGTCAAATTTAAAGTCTCCCGTGCATACAATAGAGCCAAGTGATGTTTTGAAGCTGACTCCCACTGAATCCGGAATACTGTGAATCGTTTTAAAGAACGATACTTTCGTTGAATCAAATGTAATGACTGATTTAGAGTGAACTTCACGCAAATCAGCTTTTCGATTATGCCCGTACTGCTTGAGTTTTTCTCTCAGTAATGCAAGCGTAAGCTTCGTTCCGTATACCGGCACCGACAGCTTATTCAATAAATAAAAGACGCCCCCGATGTTTTCATCGTGCCCGTGTGTCAGAAAGATGGCCTTCACGCGGTCAGCCCGTTCTACTAAGTAGGAAATATCCGGAATGACGACATCAATACCGAGCATTTCATTTTCAGGGTGCATCAGCCCTGCATCCACTACAAATATGTCTGAGTCAATTTCAATGACATATAGGTTCTTCCCAATTTCTCCGACGCCGCCAAGGGCGATAATTCTGACGTTTTCTGTATTTTTCTTTTTCAAAATCTGTATCCTCCTAGTCTCATACCCGTCCATCATCACTTGTTCCTATTATAACTGATATCAATTTTAGAAAACAAGAAGAAGCGGAAGGTTTAGGGAAAACCAATATGTATACAAAACGGTCAAACTCACGATAAAAATGAGAATGACCGCGTATTTTAACTGTATAAATTTTTTCTTACAGTTCGCTGATGACGCTGCTCAGGCTCAGACGTTCATCTTCATTCAGCGGGATAAGAGGAAGACGCACAGATCCGACATCAAGGCCTTTCAGCTGTAGCGCCGTTTTGACCGGAGCCGGATTAGGCGCTTTAAAGAGCTCCTTCATGATCGGCAGAAGCTTCTGATGAATCAGTGCCGCGGTTGCCGTCTGCCCGTTCGTATAGTTTTTAATCATCTGCTGCATGTCAGAACCTACGATATGGCTGGCCACTGACACGACTCCTCTTCCGCCGACTGCGAGAATAGGAAGCGTTAACCCGTCATCACCTGAATAGACGTAAAAATCTTCCGGTGTTTCGGCAATGATTTTCGTAATGGCATCAAGATCGCCGCTCGCTTCTTTAATCGCAGAGATATTCGGTATCTCCGCAAGTCTGATGGCCGTTTCCGGCGCAAGCGAAGCGACCGTTCTGCCCGGCACGTTGTAAAGCATCACAGGAAGAGACGTTTCTTCCGCAATGGCTTTAAAATGACGGTACATCCCCTCTTGGGAAGGCTTATTATAATACGGCGTGACAAGCATAACGCAATCGACGCCGGCTTCTTCAGCTTTTTTTGTCAGTTTAATGGAGTCTTTCGTATTGTTGCTTCCCGTACCCGCAATAACAGGCACGCGTCCGTTCACTTCTTTGACTGTAAATTCAAAGAGTGCAATTTTTTCTTCCGTTGAAAGTGTCGGAGATTCGCCGGTCGTGCCTGCGACGACTAAAGAATCCGTGCCGTTTTTCAACAAATAGTCGATTAATGTAGACAGTTTTTGAAAGTCTACATTCCCTTTACTGTCAAAGGGGGTAATCATCGCTGTAGATATATTTCCGACATTCATTTTTTTCACCTCATCATGATTCAATCACATTTACTTTGAAAGTTCAAACACTTCATGCAGCGCATTTACGGCCGTTACCATATCTTTTTCATGAACGAGCACCCAGATCGTCGTATGGCTGTCGGCAGATTGCAGAATCGGAATGCCTTTATCAGAAAGTGCGGAGACGATTTTTGACGTGACACCCGGAACACCCATTATCCCGGCGCCGACCGCTGACACTTTCGCACAGCTCTCCGTCACTGTCGGCTCATATCCTAATTCAGCCAAAATGCTGCGCGCGGCTTCCGTTTTACTGCCGGCTACGGTATATACGATTTCACTCGGCGTAATGTTAAAGAAATCTACGCTGATTCCGGCATTTGCCATTGCTTTAAAGACTTCAGTCTGAACGTTGTATTGCCCCATTTTGGCGGGGACCTTAAATTGCGTCACATCTTTCACATGGGCGATCCCTGTGATCAGCCGTTCGAATACATCGCTGCCGATGTTAGACGAATGATGGGACGTCACCAAAGTGCCTTTGTCTTTTGAATAAGTGGAGCGCACGCGGATCGGCACCTTTGCCTGCATGGCGATTTCCACCGCGCGCGGATGAATGACTTTCGCGCCTTGATAGGCAAGGTTGCAGATTTCCGTATATGTGACGTTCGGAAGCGGCTTAGCATTTTCCACGATTCTCGGATCGGCTGTCATAACGCCTTCCACGTCCGTAAAAATGTCGATAAACTCAGCATCAACCGCCGCTCCGAGCGCCGCTGCTGAAGTATCGCTTCCTCCTCTGCCGATCGTCGTCGTGTCACCTTTTTCAGTCGCTCCCTGAAATCCTGCGACAACGACGGCGTCATGGCTGGCGAGTGCAGCGAAAAGCCGCTCTGTTTTCATTTCTATAATTTTGGCGTCAGTATGCTGGGCATTGGTTAAAAAGCCGGCCTGGGCTCCTGTTAAAGCTGCGGCTTTTATGCCGTTTTCCTTCAGCATGCTGGAAAAAACAACGGACGAAATCGTTTCTCCGCAAGACAGAAGCATATCCTGCTCTCTCGGAGAAATGTCGGACTGGCTGCCGTAAAGGAGCCCGATTAAAGAATCTGTCGCGTACGGGTCTCCTTTTCTTCCCATCGCCGATACGACAACAACAACTTTATAACCTTCACTGATGGCATCTTTAATGTGTGCTAGCGCAAGCTTGCGGCCTTTGTCATCTTTTACGGATGTTCCGCCGAATTTTTGAACAATGATCTTCACTATTTTCACTCCAAATTAGTCTGACGTAACAGAAGAGAGCAGGCAGAGCCTTACTCTCTTCTGTTCGCCTATAGAAAATACGTTTGTTTATACGAGGTTCAGTTTTTGCAGGCTTTCCGCGATTTGGACTGAGTTCCAAGCGGCGCCTTTTAACAGGTTATCAGAAACAACCCACAAATGAAAACCGTTTGCTCTGTCCAAATCTTTCCGGATTCTTCCTACAAATACATCGCGTTTGCCGACGCAATCAGCAGGCATCGGGTAAAGCTGCTCCGCCGGATCATCCTGAAGCGTAACACCCGGAGCTTCTTTTAAAAGCTGTTTCATATCTTCAACGGTTGCGTCATCACGGTCAAGCTCAATGTAAACAGATTCTGAGTGCCCTGTTTCAATCGGCAGTCTGACACATGTCGCAGCCACTTCCAGATTCGGCATATGCATGATTTTTTTCGTTTCATTAATCATTTTCATTTCCTCAAACGTATAGCCGTTATCTTGGAATTTATCAATTTGCGGAATGGCGTTAAATGCGATTTGATAATGCTTTTTGTCGCCTTTAACCGGCATAATGGACGGTTCTGCGGGTTCATTGTTTAAAATCGCCTTTGTCTGGCTGTACAATTCCTTCGCCGCTTCATTGCCGGCCCCGGACACAGCTTGGTAAGTAGATACAATGACTTTTTTCAATCCGTACGCTTTGCGGATCGGTTCAAGCGCAGCCACCATCTGAATCGTTGAACAGTTAGGGTTGGCGATAATGCCGTTATGTTTGTGCAGATCACCTTCGTTCACCTCAGGCACCACGAGCGGTGTATTTTCGTCCATACGGAATGCGCTGGTATTGTCAATCACGATGGCTCCCCGTTTTACAGCCTCAGGCGCCAAGCTTTGTGATACGCTTCCGCCGGCGCTGAATAACGCGATATGAACGCCTTCGAAGCTTTCAGGAACAGCTTCCTGCACTGTATATTCTTCGCCTTTAAACGTTACTTTCGTACCAGCAGAACGCTTTGAGGATAGTAGTGTGAGTGTTTCGATTTCAAAGTTTCTGTCTTCCAGTGTTTTCAGCATTTGCTGTCCTACGGCTCCCGTCGCTCCGACAACTGCTACGTGTAATCCTCTTCCCATCTGTAAAACTCCTTCCGCCAATTAAGCATCATTTGTTGAATTGACTTTGCATTTTACGTTTTATTTTACCATAGAATAGTCACGGATTGATCGAATTTTTTTATTCCGGAATGATTTTCTGTCATCATGATTTTTTATTCTTGGTGGTGTACGAGCACCGGCTGAACCTGCTGGTGCAAAAGAGCTTTTTCTACCGTAATCGGAAGGAGATCCATTCTGGCGACGAGCGATGTCGGTTTTTTCACGTGGTCGTCCTGGCCGAACGGGATGAAATATATGTTTTTTGCGGACATCAGCCTCATTAAATTCGTTCCGTTTAAACCGAGTCCGTCGTTTGTCGAAATTCCGAGCACGACCGGGCGGCCGTTGCGGATCGTGGCTTTCGCAGCCATAAGGACGGGGCTGTCAGTCATCGCATTTGCGAGTTTGCTCATTGAATTTCCGGTTAAAGGGGCGATGACCATGCAGTCGAGCGGAAGTTTCGGCCCGAGAGGCTCCGCTTTTACGATGGAATCAATCGCCTCAAAGCCTGTTGCTTCTTCAATTTTTCTGACCCAATCTCCCCCCTCCCCAAAGCGGGTATCGGTCGATTGAACGGTTGATGTCACGACCGGCCGGACTTCAGCTCCTTGACTGATAAGCGCCTCTATTTGCGGAAAAACTTCCTCATATGTGCAATGCGAGCCGGTTAATCCGAATCCGATTCTTTTCCCTTTCAGAGACATGGTTATTTCCCCTCTTTCTTTAAGTCTGCCAAAAGCTTGCTCAATACGTTCGCAATAATCTGTCCGGCTGTTTTCGGGGCCACAATTCCCGGAAGACCCGGAGCAAGCAGCGCTTTAATGCCTTGTTTTTCAGCATATTTGAAATCCGTTCCGCCCGGACGGGATGCTAAATCCAAAATCAAGGTCTTCGGCGTCATGCGCGATAAAACGCTTTGATTCAGAATCAAGCTCGGTACGGTGTTAATGCAGATATCAATATCATTTACATGTTCAGTAAGCTCTTCAAGCTGAAAAGGAGAAAGCCCCATTTCCATTATACGGGCCAAATGAGCCGAACTCCGCGCGCCCACTTTTACCTTCGCCCCTAACGCCGCAAACGTCCGGGCGATCGTCATACCGGTGCGCCCCATGCCGAGAACGGCGACATTTGATCCGTGAATGGTATAATCCGTATGCTGAATCGCCATCATGATTGTTCCTTCAACAGTGGGAATCGAGTTGAATATCGCGATATCGTCCCGTTCAAATAATTTCACAAGTTTGCGGCCGGCTTCGCTGGCGATCCCCTCAAGATACGCGTTGGAGATGCCTGAATAAATGACGCAATGCTCCGGTGTCCGCTCAAGATAGCTCTGCTTTAATACCACTTCTTCATTTGAAAAAACCGTGGAAACAACGCCTTCTCCGGTCGTTGCCGATACGGGCAGGATGATACTGTCTATTTTTTGAAAGGGAATCTCATCAATTTTGCATTTGACGGTTCCTGTAAAACCGTCATCCAATTGGTCAAACCCTGCAAGATAAATATCGGCATGCTGTTCTGTCAGCTTTCTTATAATCTCAAGCTGTCTTGCGTCACCGCCAATGATCGCAATTGTCAATCCGGTTAACATCTGAAACGTTCACCTTCTTTACAGTTACTGGATCTTTTAAGTGTCATCCTCCTCTTCATCGTATGTGCAAAGAGAAAGGGCGGTGAATGTACAGCGTCTTTTTCATGAAAAAAGCACCGGCTGTATGAGCCGGTGCTTGCTAAAAATGAATAAGATCTACTCTTCGGGAGGCGTGATCTCCCCCGGAACGTCTAAAATGATCATGTCTGACCCGATTTTTTGGATATGGTTCCAGGGGACGCGGATGTCGTGGCCTTGTTTTCGCAATCCGAACCATTTTACCGTCGGTATCAACAGCGCGGTAATTTGTCCGTCCTGCTCATTAATTTCCAAATCGGTCTGGCCGAGCACGCCGAGCCGCTCTGCCCGTTTAATGTCTACAATTTCTTTACCTGAAAGTTCACTGAGCCTCATGATAGCCACCCCCTTGTACTATATGACCCGGAGCAAAAAAAAATGCCTGCCCCGTATAGAGGCAGACTGCTTTCTGCTTTTCCGCTTAAGACGAGGCCGGCATATTGCCGGTCGGGCTGATGAGCGATAGTGCGTAATCATCCGTAAATAAGCGGCGGCTGAGGCCGTTGACGCTTTCCAGGCTGACCGCATTTAATTCAGTGATAATTTCATCCATGGTCTTATGCTTTCCGAGCAGGAGTTCGTTTTTCCCGTTCCGGCTCATTTTGCTGTTTGTGCTCTCTAAGCTGAGCATTAAGCTCCCCTTCATTTGCTCTTTGCTGTTTTCCAGCTCTTTCGGGGTGATACCGTCACGTTTTAGAACCGATAACGTTTCCTGAATGGTTTCAGACAGAAGTCCGAGCTGATTCGCGCCGGTGCCTCCGTAAATCGTCAGCATACCGCTGTCTTCATAGGAACTGTGATAGCTGTATACAGAATAGGCCAGTCCTTTATCTTCGCGCACATCCTGGAAAAGACGGCTGCTCATGCTTCCGCCCAGCACATTGTTTAAGACGATCAAATCGTAAATGTCCGGATCTCCGACTTTCAGGCCTTTGAAACCGAGACAGAGATGCGCCTGTTCGGTGTCTTTTTTTCTGGTCAGCTTTTCATAATGAAACTCAGGCTCGCTGATGCCGCTTGCTTTGCCCTTCGCTTCGTATGTACCGAACCATTTCTCCACGTCTTTAATGAATTGTTCCGTTACATTTCCGGCGACAGAAATGACGACGCGGTCCGGCGTGTAAAAGTCATCCATATGCTGTCTGAGAGAATCGCCGTTAAATGACGAAAGCGTTTCCTCCGTCCCGAGAATCGGGTAGCCGAGCGAATGATTGCCGTATGTCGCTTTGCTCAGCAGATCGTGGACAATGTCATCCGGCGCGTCTTCATACATTTTGATTTCTTCATATACAACGTTCTTTTCTTTTTTGAGCTCATCTTCGTCAAAAGCAGAATGAAAGAACATATCAGCCAGCACATCAAGTGCGTAGTTTGCATGCTCATCCAGCACTTTGGCGTAATAGCACGTATATTCTTTTGAAGTGAAGGCATTCACTTGGCCGCCTATCCGATCGAAGGATTCTGCGATTTCACGTGCGGACCTGGTATTTGTTCCTTTAAAAAACATATGCTCAAGAAAGTGCGAAATACCGTTTGTATCCGGCGTTTCATGACGTGATCCCGTCCCGATCCATACGCCGATTGCCACAGACCGCACCGTTGGATTATTTTCAAGCACAACTCTTACACCGTTTTGGCATGTATAGCGTTTTATCAAGTCTGTTCCTCCTATTCAAAGACAGGCAACTGCCGCCTGCTACTTCATCAGCCTGTTTTCATCCATTAAGTCAGACACTGAGCCGAGCGCGTAGCCTTTTTCTTTGATTTTTGCAATCAGTGTATCCAGGCTTTTCGCAGTCGGATCAGTCGGATGCATTAAAATCATGGCTCCGTTATGTATTTTGCTCAACACCCTTGTTTGTAAAACAGCCGGAGACGGTTTTTGCCAGTCAATGGTGTCCACGGTCCACATGATGGTGCCCATTCCTTTTTCCGCCGCAAGATCGACCACAGCTTTTCTGAAGCTGCCGCTTGGCGGCGCAAACCATTTCGGCTTTATGCCGAGCGTCTCGCTGATTTGTGCATTGGTTTTGTCAAGCTGTTCGGAAATGCTTCCTGAAGTCAGTTTGCTCATATCAGGGTGATTGTATGAATGATTTCCGATTTCATGTCCGTCTGCCGCTATTTTTTTCCCCAGCTCCTGATTGTTTTTCAGCCATTTCCCTTCAAGAAAGAAAGTTGCTTTGACCTGGTGCTGCTTCAGAATAGGCAGCATTTGCTCCACGTATTCATTTCCCCAGGCGACATTTATCAGGAAAGCGACCATCGGTTTGTCGGGATTTCCTTTATAAATGGGTTCGGGCGCGAGAGAATCAAGATGGACTTTCGGTTTTACCTGCTCATAGACAAGGCCGTCTTCGTGAAATTCTCCGTCCTTTTTCATTTGTTTATAGGATTTTTCCACATTGACTTTTAAACCGTTATATCCCGGTATGCTCTTCCATATTTTATCAATCCGCGCGTCTTGCGGCTTCACTTCATACTCTGACGCTTTTTGCAGTAATTCTTCATAGAGCGGATCTTTTGATGCTGACACAGTTACAGCGTCTTTTTTCATTGCGTCTATGTAATCAACTGTATACGGATTTTTTAACATTTCAAACGAAACAAAAAAAAGAAATAAAAAAACGGCAAACGGCACGAATTTTTTCAACATGTCCTTCCCCCCTCACCACACATTATGTATGAGGAGGACAAGGTAGAACCCGTCTGTTGTCTTTCTCAAAATAAAGAAGCCGGGTCTCCCAGGCTCCTTGTTAGGTTTTCATTTAAGATTGTTGTTGTTCCTGTTCTTTTTCTTTCTCTTCGCGCAGCACTGCTTTACGCGACAGATTCACTCGTCCCTGTTTGTCAATTTCAGTTACCTTCACAAGGATTTCGTCACCGATTTTCACAACATCCTCAACCTTGCCGACCCGTTCGAGCGCTAGTTCAGAGATGTGAACGAGACCGTCTTTTCCGCTGAAGATTTCAACGAAAGCGCCGAATTTCTCAATCCGTTTGACTTTACCGAGGTAAAGCTGGCCGACTTCGACTTCTCTGACAAGATCTTCGATGATTTTTTTCGCTTTTTGGTTGCTGCTTTCATCAGTAGAAGAAATAAAGATGGTGCCGTCTTGTTCAATGTCAATTTTAACACCGGTATCTTCAATGATTTTGTTGATTTGTTTACCGCTCGGTCCGATAACATCACGGATTTTATCCGGATTAATGTTCATCGTTAAAATTTTCGGCGCATATTGAGAAAGTTCTTTTCTTGATTCACCAAGCGTGCTGAGCATGCTGTTCAAGATTTCCATTCTTCCTTTTTTCGCCTGCTGAAGCGCTTCTTCAAGAATTTCTCTTGAAAGACCTTCAATTTTAATGTCCATTTGCAGCGCTGTCACGCCTTTTTCCGTGCCGGCTACTTTAAAGTCCATGTCACCGAGGGCGTCTTCCATCCCTTGAATATCCGTTAATACCGTATAGTACTCGCCTGATTTCACAAGTCCCATCGCGATACCCGCAACAGGGGCTTTAATCGGAACACCTGCGTCCATCATGGCAAGCGTGCTCGCGCAAATGCTGGCCTGTGAAGTGGAACCGTTTGATTCAAGCACTTCGGATACGAGGCGGACCGTATACGGGAAGTCTTTTTCATTCGGAATGACCGGCTCAAGCGCACGCTCTCCAAGAGCACCGTGACCGATCTCACGGCGTCCCGGTCCGCGCATCGGGCCTGTCTCCCCTACGCTGAACTGCGGGAAGTTATAATGATGCATAAAGCGTTTTGATTCTTCCACGCCTAAACCGTCAAGAATCTGAACGTCCCCAAGGGCGCCTAATGTACATACGCTGAGCGCCTGCGTCTGTCCTCTCGTAAACAGCCCGGAGCCGTGCGTTCTCGGCAGAAGGCCGACTTCTGAAGAAAGCGGACGGATCTGATCAACGCCGCGGCCGTCCGGACGGACTTTTTCTTCTGTGATCAAACGGCGCACTTCGTTTTTCACAAGTTTAGACAGTGTCTGTTTCACTTTTTTAATCGTATCTTCATCATGCTCTTCTTCTTCGAATTTCGCGACAACTGCATTTTTCACTTCATTAATCGCGTCTTCGCGAGCATGTTTTTCGTGAACCTGAATGGCGCTGAGAAGATCCGGCTCCGCAAGGCTTTTTACTTTTTCGCTGAGCTCTTCGTCAATTTCATACAGTTGGATTTCTGTTTTCTCTTTGCCGACTGCTGCGACGATTTCTTCTTGGAATGCGATCAGGCGCTTAATTTCTTCGTGACCGAACATAATCGCCTCAAGCATGATTTCTTCAGGTACTTCATCCGCTCCGGCTTCCACCATGTTGATGGCGTCTTTTGTGCCTGCAACGATGAGGTTGATATCACTTTTTTCAAGCTGGTCAACCGTCGGATTGATGACGAATTTCCCGTCAATGCGGCCTACCGTCACACCCGCGATCGGGCCTTCAAACGGGATATCGGAAACGCAAAGAGCGAGTGATGAACCGAACATTGCAGCCATTTCAGATGAGCAGTCCTGATCAACACTCATGACAATGCTGATGACCTGTACTTCGTTACGGAATCCGTCTGCGAAAAGCGGGCGGATCGGACGGTCGATCAGACGGCTGGCTAAAACGGCCTTTTCACTTGGACGGCCTTCTCTTTTAATAAAACCGCCCGGAATTTTACCTACTGCGTATAATCTTTCTTCATAGTTAACGGTAAGCGGGAAAAAATCTAGCGGTTTCGGTTCTTTTGATGCGGTTGCTGTGCTGAGCACTGCAGTATCGCCGTAGCGGACCATGACAGCGCCGTTTGCCTGTTTGGCAAGCTGGCCGGCTTCTACTGTAAGCTGTCTGCCGGCCCAATCTATGGTAAAGACATGTTTCTCTTGTCCCATTCGATTACGAGCTCCTCTCTTAATGTGTGAAATAATCAATTACTCCTATTATGAACGAAATGAATTGAACATATCAATGTCAAAGTAGTATGTAAAAGGATTTCATTGTTTTTTTATCATTATTTTTTTCGCTTTAATACGATAAAAAAGCGGGAATCCTCCCGCTTTTTACGATTATCGACGTAAGCCTAGTTTGTTAATTAACTCACGGTAACGAGTTACGTCTTTATTACGCAGATACGTAAGAAGATTACGACGTTTACCTACCATTTTAAGAAGACCGCGACGTGAGTGGTGATCTTTCTTGTGAGTACGCAAATGCTCGTTCAAGTTGTTAATTGAGTCTGTTAGGATAGCGATCTGAACTTCTGGAGATCCAGTATCAGATTCGTGTGTTTTGAACTCACTGATGAGTTGATTTTTACGCTCTTGAGTAATTGCCATCCTGTTTCACCTCCATATCATAATTAGCCCCAGTTACCTAGCAACCGTCGGTGACTTCGGATTGCCAAGCAATGGTTTTAAGACTACGAAACATATGATACTAAAAATCGCGCCCATATGCAAATCTTTTAGAAGAAAATTTGTGTACTTTTGATGTTTTTTCCGTTATTTGCTGAAAAAACGGATCGCTTCTTGTTTGTCTTTCCCGATCTGAGCCGTCAGTTCTTCGATGCCGTTAAATTTCCGTTCGCTTCGGATTCGTTTGTACCACTCGATTTTAACGTCTTCTCCGTATACATCCTGCTGAAAATTAAACAAATGAACTTCAATTGACGGCTGATCGGGACGCTTTTCATAAAAGGTCGGTTTGTAGCCGATGTTGCAGACGCCTTCATACACCTCGCCTTTTATTTCGGCTTTCACTGCATACACGCCTGTCGGCGGCACGATATAGCTGTTGTGCAGGCCGACATTCGCGGTCGGAAAACCGATGGTGCGGCCTCTTTTGTCTCCGTGAATCACAGTGCCCCGGATAAAATACGGCTGGCCGAGAAGAGTGTGCGCAAGTTCAACGTCACCATCCTGCAGCGCTGACCGGATATAAGTGGAGCTGATCTTTCTGTCCTGCTCGGTCTGTTTCTCGACAGTCGTGCATCCGGCCTTGCCGTTTAAATCGTCCGGCAGCGTCTCCATCGTGCCTTTTCCGTATTTTCCGTACGTAAAATCGAAGCCTCCCACAGCGTGCCGCGCGTTTAACCCTAAAATATACTCCTCGGCAAACTGTTTTGGAGACAGAGACGCAAACGCTTCATCAAACTTTACGACATACAGCACATCAGCGCCTAAACGCCCGATCTGGCTGATTTTATCTTCAAGCGGCGTAATCAGATCCTTTGGCTCTTTGTCCCTGCCCAACACATGGGAAGGGTGGGGATGAAACGTCATAACGGCCAGCGACAGGCCTTTTTCTTCGGCAATTTGTCTGGCTGTTCCGATTACTTTCCGGTGTCCCAAATGAACGCCGTCAAAGTAGCCGAGCGCCATGACAGACGCCGGCTGCTCTTCTTTTTGTAAATGATGCGGATGAGAAATATGTATCGTCTTCACAGAACGGTCACCTTTTTTCTTATTGTTCGCTTTTTTGCATGAGCACTTTAGCCGGTTTCAGCAGTCCTTTTTTTGAAGGATGCGGCATATAAATGGCCACACATTCTCCGTCTTCAGTACAGACCGCTATACGGGCGTCAGCTGTCATTGCAGAAAATTCCGCCGGGATGTCAAACACTGACCCGTTTTCAGCTTTCTTAGCTAATGTATCACTTATGACCCATTTCGGCAAATGATTGAGCGCTCTTTCAATCGGCACGGCATGCTCTGCAACCATGCCGTCTGAAACCTGCTGTTCAAGTTCCTCAAACGTGAAACACTCATCAAGGCTGAAATCGCCGGAAGCGGTGCGGATGAGATGCGACATATGCGCGGGATAGCCGAGTTTTTCACCGATTGTCACCGCCAATGTTCTCACGTAAGTGCCCTTTGAGCACGTGACTGTAAAGCGGAATGATGCTGTGTCTTCTTTATAAGTGACAGGGGAAGTGAGCGCGATATCTTCAATCGTGATATTCCGCTTCGGCCGCTCCACTTCAATACCCGCCCTGGCGTATTCATAGAGCTTTTTCCCGTTGACCTTTACAGCGGAATACATCGGCGGCACTTGCTCCTGCGGTCCCTTCAGTTCGTCTAAAACGGCTTTGATATCCGCTTCTTTCAGCGGCTCCTTGACAGGTTTTACGCTGACCGTTTCTCCAGTCTGGTCTTCGGTCGATGTGGAGAAGCCGAGAGTGATCTCAGCATCGTACGTTTTTGACTTGTCGGTGACGTACTCAACAATCTTTGTGGCCCGTCCGACACAGATCGGCAGTACGCCTGACACTTCCGGATCAAGCGTTCCCGTATGTCCGACTTTCTTTGTTTTTAACAGTTTTCTTATTTTCATTACACAGTCGTGAGAAGTCATGCCGACCGGTTTATGTAAAAGGAGAACTCCGTTAACCATCTGTCTTTCGCTCCTTTGTTATCAATTGTATCCCGTAAAACGCAGAAAAGAGGACAGACGACACTCGCCCATCCTCTTTCCTTGTTATTCAGACGGTTTATCTGAATGCAGTTCGTGAATCAATGTTTCAATACGGTTGCCGTACTCAATTGATTCATCAAATTCAAATTCAAGCTCAGGCGTTTTGCGGAGTCTGATTCGGCTGCCGATTTCGGAACGGATAAATCCTTTCGCTTTCTCAAGCCCTTTCAGCGCCTCCTCTTTCTTTTTCTCTCCGCCGAGAACGGAGATATACACCTTCGCTATTTGTAAATCACCTGAAACACGTACGTCTGTTACAGTGAGAAATCCGATTCTCGGGTCTTTCAGCTTTCGGCTGATAATATCCCCGAGCTCTTTTTTCATCTGCTCGCCGACACGGTTTGCTCTCATACTCAATTCAATCACCTCTAAGTTAAAACCACTCTGTTCTAGTGATCGTCCGTTCTATTTCGGGAAAGGAGTCAATAAACGCGAGTACACGCTGGATCTCCTTTTCCGCCTGAACGTGAGAGGAGGAGACGACGGCGATTCCGAAGCTGGTCCGCTGCCAAGTGTCCTGATAGCCGATTTCTGCAACCGACACGTTAAACTTATTCTGAACCCTCGTTATAATCCGCTTCAGAACGGCTCGTTTCTCCTTTAATGATCCCGCATCATAAATGATGCATTCACATTCCGCAAATCCGATCACTTTCTTTCGATTTCCTGCATGACATACGCTTCAATGATGTCGCCTTCGCGAATGTCATTGTATTTCTTAATTGTAATACCACATTCATATCCTTGTGAAACTTCTTTCACATCATCTTTGAAGCGTTTCAGAACGTCTACTTCCCCTTCGAAGATGACCACGCCGTCACGGATCAAGCGGAGTCCGCTGTCACGTGTAATGTGGCCGTCTGTTACATATCCGCCGGCAATCGTGCCGATTTTCGACACTTTGAATGTTTGGCGCACTTCAACCTGGCCGATGACTTTTTCTTCGTATTCAGGATCAAGCATTCCTTTCATCGCCGCTTCAATTTCTTCGATGACTTTGTAAATGATACGGTGAAGACGGATATCTACATTTTCAGCTTCAGCCGTGCTCTTAGCATTTCCGTCTGGGCGCACATTAAACCCGATAACGATTGCATTTGAAGCAGATGCGAGAATGATGTCTGATTCCGTAATCGCACCGACACCTGTGTGAATGATTTTCACTTTTACGCCTTCTACTTCAATTTTTTGGAGAGCGGCTGTTAACGCTTCGGCTGAACCTTGAACGTCAGCTTTTACGATTAAATTGATGTCTTTGACATCGCCTTGTTTAATTTGTTCAAACAGATCATCGAGGCTCAGCTTCGCTTTGTCGCTGCGCTGTTCTTCCAGTTGCTTGGAAGCGCGTGCTTCACCGACAGAACGGGCTGTTTTTTCGTCTTTAAAGACGAGGAATTGATCGCCAGCCTGCGGTACGTCGTTTAAGCCCGTAATTTCTACAGGTGTGGACGGTCCGGCTGTTTTCACGCGGCGGCCGAGATCATTGACCATGGCCCGCACGCGGCCGAATGTATTTCCGACAACGATCGGATCTCCGACATTCAATGTTCCCGTTTGAACGAGAAGTGTCGCGACAGATCCTCTTCCTTTATCGAGCTCAGCTTCAATAACCGTTCCTTTTGCCTGACGGTTCGGATTGGCTTTCAGCTCTTCCACTTCACTGACAAGCAGAATCATTTCGACAAGCTCGTCAATTCCCTTGCCTGTAAGAGCGGACAGAGGAACGAAAATCGTTTCTCCTCCCCATGCTTCAGGAACGAGTCCGTATTCAGTCAGCTCCTGCATGACGCGGTCAGGGTTCGCGCTTTCTTTATCCACTTTATTCACGGCAACGATAATCGGAACCTCAGCCGCTTTCGCATGGTTGATGGCTTCGACTGTCTGCGGCATAACGCCGTCATCAGCCGCTACGACTAAAATGGTAATATCAGTTACTTCCGCACCGCGCGCACGCATTGTTGTGAACGCCGCGTGTCCCGGAGTATCTAAGAACGTGATTTTTTTGCCGTTTTCTTCGATCTGGTAAGCCCCGATATGCTGGGTGATTCCGCCGGCTTCACCTTCAACAACTTTTGTTTTTCTGATGCTGTCAAGGAGGGTCGTTTTCCCGTGGTCAACGTGGCCCATGATCGTCACGACAGGCGGACGGATTTGAAGATCTTCTTCTTTGTCAGCCTCTTCATATTTTTCAAGCTCAGTTTCTTCAAGCACAATCACTTCTTCTGTTTCTACACCGTATTCAGATGCGATCAGTTCGATTGTGTCTTTGTCAAGCTCCTGGTTAATGGTAGCCATTACGCCCAGAAGCATCAGTTTTTTAATGAGTTCAGACGGCTCTTTGCCCAGTTCCTCGGCTAAAGCTCCGACTGTTAAAGAGCCGGAAAACGTAATTTTCTCAGGAAGCTCTTTTTTCGGCTTCAGCGGTTTTTGCTGATACTGATTTTTGTTGTTATGATTGCGTTTGTTTTTGTTTTTGTTGTTGTTATTCTTCTTGTTTTTGTTAAATTGATTATTCTGCACGTCATTCTTCTTTCCGTCTCGAATTTTGTTTGGTTGATTCCCAGCAGGCTGCTGATTAATCCCTTGCGGCTTGTTTTTGTTCGTTTCCGCAGGCTTCTGAGATGTAACGCCGGCGCCGCCTTTTTTAAATTTCGCATCAAGCTGCTTAATGGTCTTTTCTTCAAGCATTGCCATATGGTTATTTACTACTATATCCATGTTTTTCAGCGCAGTCAAAATTTCCTTGCTTGAAACATTGATGGCTTTTGCATATTCGTAAACTCTCATTTTAGCCATTCGTTCACCCCCAAAAATATTAATCGAGCAAGCTGATCAGCTTATTCGCAAAACCTTGGTCAGTGACGGCGACAACGACACGTGATTCCTTGCCGATAGAGCGGCCGAGATCAGCGCGGCTTTCGACTTTTTTATAAGGCACTTTATAATAATTGCATTTATCGGATACTTTTTTTGCAGTATTCGCAGATGCATCTTCTGTCAGCAGAACAAGTTTTGCACGCGCATTTCTAATTTCTTTTATAACCAAGTCCTCGCCCGACACGACCTTACGAGCTCGATTGGCCAGACCCAGCAAGGGAAACCATTCCATTCCAGACATGTTATTTTTTCACCTTTTCCGCCAGTTCCAGCAATTCTTCGAAAATCTGGTCATCGATTTGTGATTGAAATTGATTTTGCAATGTGTTTTTCTTTTTCGCAGCTAAGATGCATTCTTTCTCAAGGGTGATATAGGCACCCCGCCCGTTCTTCTTTCCGGTCGGATCGACTGAAATCTCTCCTTCTTTAGAACGGACAATTCGGATCAGTTCCTTTTTAGGCTTCATTTCCCCCGTTACCACGCATTTGCGCAGAGGAATTTTTTTTCGCTTATTCACCTAAAGTCACCTCTTATTCATCCGATTCGGCTGTTTCAGGCTCCATAAAGAGCGGCTCTAAATCGTCATCTTCTTCATGCTCTCTCGGATAGATGCCAAGGTCTCTTGCATCCGTTTCACTTTTGATATCGATTTTCCAGCCTGTCAGTTTCGCGGCTAAGCGGGCGTTTTGCCCTCTTTTTCCGATTGCCAGAGAAAGCTGGTAATCAGGAACGATGACAGTCGTGGCTTTTTCTTCTTCGCTGACGATGACATCCAGCACTTTAGACGGGCTGAGCGCATTGGCAACAAATTCAACCGGATCATCAGACCAGTTGACGATATCAATTTTTTCGCCCTTCAGTTCATTGACGATCGCCTGTACGCGCTGGCCTTTAGGACCGACGCATGAACCGACCGGATCAACGTCAGGATCATCAGTGCGGACGGAGATTTTAGAGCGGTCGCCCGCTTCTCTGGCAACGGATTTCAGTTCGACCGTTCCGTCATAAATTTCCGGCACTTCGATTTCAAAAAGACGCTTCAACAGACCAGGATGCGTTCTTGATACATAGATCTGCGGCCCTTTTGTCGTTTTTTCGACTTTTGTGATAAATACTTTAATCCGATCGTGCGGTTTATAGCTCTCATTCGGCATTTGTTCATTGACGGGCAGCAGCGCTTCAATCTTGCCGAGAGACACGTAAATAAACTTGCTGTCTAAGCGCTGTACAATTCCCGTCATGATGTCTTCTTCACGATCGATAAATTCTGAGTAAATCACGCCGCGCTCAGCTTCACGGACACGCTGCGTCACCACTTGTTTCGCCGTCTGCGCAGCAATGCGGCCGAAGTCTTTCGGCGTTACTTCTATTTCAACGACATCTCCGACAAGGTAGTTCGGATGGATGTGCTGAGCGTCGTCAAGCGAGATTTCAAGTCTTGAATCGTATACCTCGTCTACGACATCCTTTCTTGCGAACACGCGGATCGTGCCCGTCTCACGGTTCAGATCGACCCGTACGTTTTGCGCCTGGTTAAAATTTCGCTTATACGCGGAAATTAAGGCAGCTTCAATTGCTTCGATGATAATGTCTTTACTGATGCCTTTTTCTTTTTCAAGAATAGTGAGAGCATCTAATAGTTCACTGCTCATGTTAGCGGTCTCCCCCCTTAAACACTAATACTTCATTCATTAAAATGTTACAGCTAATCTTGCGTTAGCTATTTTTTCATACGGAATATTGACCCGTTTCTTTCTTGTTTTGACCGTCATCTCTATTGTAACAGTTTGTCCATCGAATTCAGCCAATTTGCCTTCAAACACTTTTAAACCGTCAATCGGTTCGTACGTTTTCATGTACACATTTTTGCCCAGTGATTTTTCGAAGTCGGCTTTTTTCTTTAATGGACGCTCGGCTCCAGGAGAAGATACTTCAAGAAAGTAGTTCTGGGTGATCGGATCGGCCTCATCCAGCTTTTCGCTTAACGCTTCGCTGACTTTGGCGCACTCCTCAATATCAACACCGTTCTCGGAATCAATAAACACGCGAAGGAACCAGTTTTGACCCTCTTTGACAAATTCAATGTCTACGAGTTCAAGCTGAAGGTCATCCAGTATGGGCTGAGCCATTTCTTGAACGGTATCAGTCACTTTTTTGCTCATGTTTTTCCTCCTTGTGCTGTCGATATCATATCAGCCGTTCCTCTGCATAAAAACCCTGCTTCAAAAGAGCAGGGGCATTGAGAAAACGATGGACATGTCGAGGCAAAATTGCCTGTTCAATACAAAAGAGCGGGTTTCCCCACTCTTTGCCTCGGTAATCGTTAGCATTTCCAATAAAACTATACCATAACCATATATTTAATGCAAATCAAACTCCGCTCGGAGGCTGTGCACAAAGCTTAAAACAGAGACAGCTGATTTTGGTCCGGAAGCGACTCAAGACAGCCGTGACGGTCTAAATACTCTAAAATGGTTTTTGACACTTTTCCGCGTTTTTGAAGATCCTCTTTTGAAAGGAACTCCCCTTCCTTCCGCGCTTTCACAATATTGAGAGCGGCGTTGGTTCCGAGTCCCGGAATTGAGTTGAACGGCGGGATGAGACTGTTGCCGTCAATGATAAATTCCGAAGCGCTCGAACGGTATAGATCGACCTTCTGGAAGGAATAGCCGCGCTCACACATTTCAAGCGCAAGCTCTAACACGGTAAGGAGGTTTTTCTCCTTCGGCGAAGCATCAAGCCCTTTAGAGCTGATATCATCCATCACCGCTCTGATGGCAGTCGAGCCTTTAATCATTGTATCAATGTCAAAGTCATCTGCGCGGACGGTAAAATACGCAGCATAATATAAAAGCGCGTGATGCACTTTAAAGTATGCAATCCGCACCGCCATCAGCACGTATGCGGCGGCGTGGGCTTTCGGGAACATGTATTTGATTTTTTTGCATGAATCAATATACCAGTTCGGCACATTGTTCTTTTTCATTTCTTCTTCCCATTCCGGCGTCAGGCCTTTGCCTTTACGGACGAATTCCATGATTTTAAAGGCCAGTGAAGGCTCAAGGCCCTGATAGATCAAGTAAACCATAATGTCATCACGGCAGCCGATCACTTCGCTAAGTTCACACGTATTGTTGTGTATCAGTTCCTGCGCATTGCCGAGCCATACGTCCGTTCCGTGAGAAAGCCCGGAAATCTGGACAAGCTCGGAGAACGTCGTCGGCTTCGTATCCTCAAGCATCTGCCGCACAAATCGCGTCCCGAATTCAGGAATGCCGAGCGTCCCCGTTTTACAGCCGATCTGCTCTTCAGTAACGCCGAGCGATTCTGTGCCTTGGAAAATCTTCATAACTTCCGGATCATCTGTCGGAATTGTCTTCGGATCAATTCCGCTTAAATCCTGAAGCATCCGGATGACGGTCGGATCATCGTGCCCTAATATATCAAGCTTCAGCAGGTTGTCATGAATGGAGTGGAAGTCAAAATGAGTCGTTTTCCATTCAGACCCCGTCGCATCTGCCGGGAATTGTATCGGTGAAAAATCGTAAATATCCATGTAATCCGGGACAACGATAATCCCCCCCGGGTGCTGGCCGGTCGTTCTCTTAACGCCGGTGCAGCCCTGCACCAGACGGTCGATCTCCGCGCCGCGCATGTGTAGGTTGTGATCGCCCGCATAGCCTTTCACATATCCGTAAGCCGTCTTTTCCGCGACGGTGCCGATCGTTCCCGCGCGATACACGTTATCTTCACCGAACAATACTTTCGTGTAGTTATGGGCATGGGGCTGATACTCACCTGAGAAGTTCAAGTCGATATCGGGTACTTTGTCACCTTTAAAGCCTAAGAACGTTTCAAACGGGATATCATGTCCGTCCTTTTTCAAAGGGGTGCCGCAAGACGGGCAGCTTTTATCCGGAAGGTCAAAACCGGAACCGACTGATCCGTCATTAAAGAATTCGGAATATCGGCAGCTCGGGCACACGTAGTGCGGAGCGAGCGGGTTCACTTCAGTGATTTCCGTTAAGGTCGCCACAAGCGATGAACCGACGGACCCCCGGGAGCCGACGAGATAACCGTCATCCAGAGACCGTTTTACAAGCTTATGAGAGATGAGATAAATAACGGCGAATCCATGACCGATGATACTTTTTAATTCTTTTTCTATTCTCGCTTCCACAATTTCGGGAAGCTCTTCACCGTAAATGCTTCTGGCGCGCTGATAGCTCATTTCACGGATTTCTTCATCGGCCCCGTCAATTTTCGGCGTGTACAGATCGTCTTTGATCGGTTTGATCTCATCGATCATCGAAGCGACTTTCTGCGTATTGTCAACCACGATTTCTTTCGCTTTTTCCGCACCGAGGAAGGAGAAAGCCTCCAGCATTTCATCTGTCGTTCTGAAGTGCACTTTAGGCAGTTCGTGTCTGTTTAACGGGTTGGCGCCGCCTTGGGAAGATATTAAGATCTTCCGGTAAATTTTATCCTCATCGTTTAAATAGTGGACATTTCCCGTAGCCACGACCGGCTTATTCAATTTTTCTCCGAGCTTCGTAATGTTGGCGATGATTTCTTTCAGCGCTTTTTCATCCCGGACGAGCTCAAGCTGCAGAAGGTGTCTGTATACTTCCGGCGGCTGCACTTCAAGATAATCATAGAAGGATGCGATATCTTCAACCTCTTCAGGAGATTTTTGCATCATGCCTTCAAAGACCTCACCCCTGTCACAGGCAGAGCCGATTAACAGACCTTCTCTGTATTTATTAAGCTGCGACCTCGGAATGCGCGGCACTCTGTAGAAATATTGAATATGAGAAATGGACACGAGCTTAAACAGATTTTTAAGACCGGTCTCATTCACGGCAAGCAATGTAGCGTGATAAGGCCTTGATCTCTGATAAGCATTGGATTGTCCCATATTCTCATTCAGCTGATCATGATAAAAAATGTCTTTTTCAGCGGCATCTTTGAGCATTTTCAACAGCAGGTAGCCCGTTGCTTCAGCGTCAAAAACCGCTCGGTGATGCTGGGTTAATTCGATATCAAACTTCTTACATAACGTATTTAAGCGGTGATTTTTAAACTCAGGATACAGGAAACGCGCGAGTTCCAGCGTATCAATGACCGGATTTTTCGCTTTTTCCGTTTTCAAAAGTCGCTTGTACGCCACATTTAAAAATCCCATATCAAAGCTGGCGTTATGAGCCACAAGCACGTCATCGCCGATCCATTCTTTAAAATCCCGGACGACGTCAACGACATCGGGAGCGTCGCGGACCATGTCGTCCGTAATCCCGGTAAGCTCTATCGTCGTTGCTGACAGCGGATGGTGCGGATTGGCGAACGCTTCGAATTTATCGATAATTTCTCCGCCTCTTATTTTGACTGCGGCAAGCTCAATGATGGTGTCATACACTGCGGACAGACCTGTCGTTTCAACGTCAAAGACAACGTATGTTTCTTCTTCCAGGAGACGGTGAGCTGGATTGTATGCGATCGGAACGCCGTCATCTACGATATTGGCTTCCATTCCGTAAATCATTTTAATGCCGTGTTTTTTCGCGGCGGAATAGGCATCCGGGAAAGACTGCACAACGGCATGATCAGTTAACGCAATCGCTTCATGTCCCCATTTTTTCGCCTGTTCGACAAGCTTTCCGATGCCCGTTACAGCATCCATTTGGCTCATCGGAGAATGCAGATGAAGCTCAACCCGTTTTTCGCCTTCAGGAGCGGTGTCTTCACGGGTTTTGGCTTTTATTTCATTCACGTCATTTGCAATCATGACGAGGTCTCTGACGAATGTATCGTTTTGAATGCTTCCCCGCGCCTTCACCCACATGCCTTTTTTCAGCGTTTTCATCAAAGCGGCGTCTTCTTTTTCTCTGGCGAACATTTTTACTAAAATGCTGTTTGTATAGTCCGTGATTTTGAAAATGCAGAGCGTGCGTCCGCTTTTCAGCTCGCGTGTTTCAGCATCAAACACAAACCCCTGCACCGTAATTCTTCTTTCTTCATCCATGATGCTGTCAAGCGTCCGGATTTCTTCGTTCTCTTTAATTTGATAGCCGATGACAAGCGGTCCGGACGGTGCCTGATCCTCATCGCCCTCTTTTTCCTTCTTCTCCATCTCGATAAGCGCCTGCATCGCCCGCTCCTGATCTTCAGCAAGCTTTTGCTCGCGGAATTTCTGGACTTCTTGGTCAGATACGAAAATTTCGGTATCCAGCTGCAGTTCCGGAAAGCCGAATTGGCGGTAGCTGTGCTGAATCAGTGCGCTGTATTTATTTTTGAGCGCAGATGCTTCTGTATCTGTTTTTGTTTTCACGATCAGTTTGTTTCCCTTGAGCTTCGGCTTCTGCTGATTCAAAAGAGCCACCATCGGCGGCGAGGTTCCTTCAAGCTCTTCAATACAGCGTGTCCAATAATCCTGTACAAGCTCCTCTGTCACTGTAGGATCAATGACCTGAACAGACGATGTGACACGGGCGATGTGAGCAAACGATTGTGTTAACCTCATCATGAATGAATCATATATTTGATACGGCAAAAGAGCCTTAAAGCGAAATTGGAAATGCCAGGCTTTTTCTGCTTTATGGATTGTCAGTTTATCAATCTCTCCGTCTTCAAAGTATGTCATGAAGGTATCATCTGTCATATTAAGCTGCTGCAGAAGAATCTGAAACTGTCTTCTGTTTACTGATAACTGTTCCATTCAGACAGTATCCCTCCCTTAAAACATCATAAGTGAAGGTACCTCCGCAGGTGATGAGGTACCTTCTTTTTTCTCTATTTTAACATGATTTTGTATGATTCGTTATGGTGATTACTTCGTCTTGATAAATTCAGAAAGCTCATCCACTGAAACTTCGGCAGATTCACCGGTTTTGCGGATTTTCACTTCTACGATGCCTTCGTCGGCACGTTTTCCGACAGTGATGCGGATCGGAAGGCCGATCAGATCAGAATCAGCAAATTTCACGCCTGCGCGTTCAGCGCGGTCATCGTATAATACCTCATAACCTTCCGCCTGGAATTTGCCGTAAAGCTGTTCAGCAAGCTCTTTTTGCGCTTCGTTTTTCATATTCAGCGCCAAAATATGAAGATCATACGGAGCAACGCTTTTCGGCCAGATCAAGCCTTTTTCGTCGTGATGCTGTTCAGCGATGGCTGAAAGCGTTCTGGACACGCCGATTCCGTAACATCCCATCAGCATCGGCTGCGCACGCCCGTTTTCATCAAGGTATGTCGCATTCATCGCTTCAGAGTAACGCGTGCCGAGTTTAAAGACTTGTCCGACCTCAATCCCTTCAGCGAAACGGATCGTGCCTTTTCCGTCAGGTGACGGATCGCCTTCCTGAATGATTCGAAGATCGGCATACGCTTTTACTGACGCGTCACGTTCGATGTTTACGTTTCGGTAATGACGGTCTTTTTCATTCGCACCGCTAACGGCGTTTACCATTACTTTTACGGCTTGGTCGGCATAAATCTCAATGTCGCCGGCAGCGCCGATCGGCCCCGCAAATCCCGGCTCCGTGCCAAGTTTCTCTGCTACTTCTTCATGAGACGCAAGCTCAACCACTTCCGCGTTCAGAAGGTTTTTCACTTTCACGTCATTGACCTCATGATCGCCTCTTACTAACACGAGAACAAATCGGTCATCAGCTTTAAACAGCATTGATTTGATGCAGGCGCTCGGCTCGATCTGCAAGAACGAAGCGAGCTCTTCAATGCTTTTGACATTCGGCGTATCAATTTTTTCCAATGCCTCGGGGGTTTCATCTGACGGCTCGCTGTTCATGACAACTTCCGCCATTTCCGTATTGGCTGCGTAAGAGGATCCATCGGAATAAGCGATGGTATCTTCCCCTATTTCAGAAAGAGCCATAAATTCATGCGTGTCTTTTCCGCCCATCGCGCCCGAGTCGGCAATAACGGGACGGACGTTTAATTCACAGCGTGCGAAAATGCTGCTGTATGCGCCGTACATGTTTTGGTATGTTTCCTCCAGACTTTCTTCAGAAGCATGGAAAGAATACGCATCTTTCATGATGAATTCGCGTCCGCGCAATAACCCGAAACGCGGGCGTTTTTCATCTCTGAATTTAGACTGGATCTGGTAAAGAGTGAGCGGCAGACGCTTATAAGATTTCACCTCATCGCGCACGAGAGAAGTAATGACTTCTTCATGTGTCGCGCCTAAAGCAAATTCACGGCCGTGGCGGTCTTTCAGACGCATTAATTCAGGCCCGTACGTATACCACCTGCCTGATTCCTGCCATGTTTCAGCCTGCTGAAGGGCCGGCATCAGCATTTCCACCGCGTTGATTTTTTCCATTTCTTCACGCACGATCTTCTGAATGTTTTGAATGACCCTGTAAGCCAGGGGCATGTAGCTGTAAACCCCGCTCGTATTTTGTCTGATAAATCCCGCTCTCAGCAGAAGCTTATGGCTTTTTGCTTCAGCATCAGCCGGCACTTCTCTCAGGGTCGGAATAAGCGTCAAACTTTGTCTCATGTCTTCGCACCTCTGATTTTTTACTAGTCAATTATAAGAATAAACGCTGGATATCGTTCCATGTGACAACCAGCATAAGAAGCATTAAGAAAGCTACGCCGATAAATACGACAAATGCTTCCTTGTCACGGTTTATCGGCTTGCCGCGGATTGCTTCAATGAATAAAAACAGCAGCCGCCCGCCGTCAAGCGCCGGTATCGGCAGCAGGTTGACAATTCCCAGGTTGATGCTTAAAAACGCCGCAAACTGGAATAGGTTGATAATACCGGTTTTTGCAACTTGATCCGTCATATCATAAATGCCGACAGGACCCGAAAGCATATCAAGCTTAAACTGGCCTGTCACAAGTTTGCTCAGATTGGTCAGTATCGCTTTTGTGACATCAACGGTAGATGTCGCGCCATAGGCAATCGCTGCAAGCGCGCCTTTTTCAGTCGGCGCATAAGAGCCGAAGCGGCCGATTGTTTTTTTATTTTCATCTTTTACAGCTTCAGGTGTAACCGAGATATGAAACGATTTGCCGTCCCGTTTGACGGCGACATCGATTTTTTTCCCGGGATTTTCTTTTACAGCTGTCACGATGTCTGTCCATGACCTCATTTTTTCACCGTTAATGCTCTGGATATAGTCGCCTTCTTTTAAACCGGCAGCCGCTGCGCGTCCATTGTCTGTCAGCTTCCCGAGCTCAGGCTGATTCGAAGGCACGCCTTGAATGAATCCGAGCATGACGAGAATGACATACGCTAAGATGAAGTTCATTATCGGACCGGCAGCAATCGCCTTAATCCGCTTCCATACGGGTTTAGACCCGAATTGTCGATTGTAAGGCGCAATCTGCACTTCTTCTCCGTCTACGATAAAAAAAGAGGTCTGACTGACAGTAAAGCCCGCCAGTTCATCTTCTTTCCCCTGCTCGTACCCGGTAATCTTCATTTCGTGCTCAAGATCAGCCGTCTCCACCTCGATAATTAAAGCGTCGGGATATTTTTCCTTTTGATTAATGATGACTTTTTCCACTTCGTCATCTTTATTAAAAAGAAGCCCGACGGTATAACCGGGTTTGACTTCGATCATCTCCGGGTCTTCACCGGCCATGCGGACGAACCCGCCGACCGGAAGGAGTCTGATCGTATACACGGTTTCATTCTTTTTAAATGAAAAGATTTTAGGGCCGAAGCCGATCGCAAATTCACGGCAAAGGATTCCCGCTCTTTGGGCGAGCAATAAATGCCCGAGCTCATGGAAAAAAACGAGCGTTCCGAAAATAATAATAAACGCGATAACTGTATTCACGAACATACCACCTTATGTGAGTATTGAATTAACGTATCCCCGGGTGTCTTTGTCCACTTCTTGGATATCCGCAAGACTCGGATCCTGAATTACGCTGTGGCGGTCCAATGCTTTTTCAATCAGGTCCTCAATCGATAAGAATGAAATCCGTCCGGCAAGAAAAGCGGCAACGGCTTCTTCGTTGGCCGCATTTAAAACCGTCGGCATCGTTCCCCCTATTTTACCTGATTCAAAGGCAAATTGTAAGCAGCGGAACCTTTCAAAGTCAGCTTTCGCAAAGTGGAGGTTTCCGATCTCCCATAATTCAAGCCTTTTAGTTTCAGGCAGAGGCAGACGGTCCGGATATGTCAGCGCATATTGAATCGGCACCCTCATGTCCGGATTTCCGAGCTGGGCGATGACGCTTCTGTCGTGAAATTCAACCATCGAATGAATGATGCTTTCCTTATGTAATACAACGTCAATCTGTTCATACGGAATGTCAAACAGCCAATGCGCCTCAATGACTTCAAGTCCTTTATTCATCATTGTAGCCGAGTCAATCGTAATTTTTGCACCCATCGACCAGTTCGGGTGGTTAAGGGCGTCGGCAATCGTTACAGACTCAAGCTCCTGCCGTGTTTTATCTCTGAAACTGCCGCCGGATGCCGTAATGACCAGGCGCTCGATATTTTTGCTCTGTTCGCCTTGCAGCGCCTGGAAAATAGCGGAATGTTCGCTGTCGACCGGAAGAAGAGGAACACCGTATCGTTTTGCGTGTCCTTTCACTATATGCCCGGCAGTGACGAGAGTTTCCTTATTTGCAAGCGCAATTGTTTTTTTCTGTTCAATCGCTTTCAAAGTCGGGATTAAACCGACGCTTCCAAGCAGCGCATTGACCACGATATCCACTTCGTCCATGACTGCCGCTTCAATCAGGCCTTCTTCTCCGATGCCGATTTGACAGTCATGAGAAAAAGACGCTTCTTTCACTTTTTGGTATGTATCCATGTCGCCGACTGCTACATATTTCGGCTGAAACGTTCTGATCAACGGGATCGCTTTCTCGGCGTTTTTACCGAAAGTCATCGAGACGAGACGGAACTGATCTTGATGCATGCGCAATACGTCTAACGTCTGCTCCCCTATTGATCCTGTTGCTCCTAAAAGACAAATATTCTTCAAAATGCCACTCCCATTCTATGCGTCCAGATCGGTCTTATTTTCATATTAGCCTTTCTCATGAAAAAAGCGCAAGCAGAAAGTATAAGAACGGCATGACAAACAAAAAGCTGTCAAATCGATCTAAAATGCCGCCGTGCCCGGGAAGGATTTTTCCCGAATCCTTCACATCATAGTGCCGCTTAAGCGCTGATTCAACCAAATCCCCGATCTGTCCGAACACAGACAGAACAAGCGTGATGACCAAAAGAACCGGGTATGAAATCGGAAGGTGCGCAAACAGCTGAAAAACAGCCGTAAAAATAAGGGCGATGACAATACCGCCGAGAAACCCTTCCACCGTTTTGTTGGGACTGATTTCGGGCCACAGCTTCCGCTTCCCGAGCGACTTTCCGACGAAATATGCGCCTGAGTCCGTTGACCATATGACAACGCAGGCATAAAAGATATACAAAAGCCCGTTTGTTTCAATGTTTCTGATTTCAATAAAATAATGAAAACACAGTCCGATATATACCGTCGCGAGAACGATAAACCCGACTTCGTCAAACGTAAAAGTGTTTTTCACGAGCACCGTATAGCTGAGCAGAATCAATACGGCGAAAATCGTTACTTCCATTTTCGCATCGAAAAAATGATACTTGTCCGGCATCATATACAGCCATAACAACAAGAGGCTGATCAGACCCGGAAAAGAAAAAAATCTGAGCTTTTTCATCCGCAAAAGCTCAAAAAGCGCTATACTTCCCATCACGTAAACAAATACGGTGAACGGCAATCCTCCGAAAATAACCAAAAATAAAAATAGTGCCGCTGCCAGAACACCCGTTAACAATCTTTGTTTCATTTCCACCATCCTCTAAATTCCGCCAAACCTCCGGCCCCGCTGTTGAAATTCTCCCACTGCCTGCAGAAAGTGATCTTCTTTAAAATCGGGCCACAGGACATCTGTAAAAACAAATTCACTGTAAGCCACCTGCCAAAGCATAAAGTTGCTCAATCTGATTTCTCCGCTCGTTCTGATGAGCAGCTCCGGGTCCTGGATTGATTCTGTCATTAAATGCCCGGAAAAGAGCGCTTCATCAATGTCTTCGATATTCAGCGTGCCGCTTTTCACCTGTTCAGCCAGTGCTTTTGCCGCATTGACGATTTCCGTGCGTCCGCCGTAGTTCAAAGCGAAATTGAGAATCAGCCCGTCATTTTGTTCTGTATCTTTTACGGCCTTCTCAATCGCCCTGTACGTATGAGAAGGGAGCGCGGATTCATCTCCGATAATTTTCACCTGTACATTTTCCTCTATTAATTCAGGAAGATACGTATTCAGGAACTCTTCCGGAAGCTTCATCAAAAAGTCGACTTCCATCTTCGGGCGCTTCCAGTTCTCCGTTGAAAACGCATAAAGAGTCAGAACTTTAACGCCGAGCTGACTTGCGAGCTTTGTCACCCTTTTTACCACTTTCATTCCTTCATGATGTCCTGCAATCCGAGGGAGTGAGCGCTTCTTCGCCCAGCGTCCGTTTCCGTCCATAATAATGGCAATGTGTGCGGGAATTTCACCCTTCAGTATGTCTTCTTTTGTATACCGTTCTAAGTTGGAAGCCGCATTCTGCTGATTCTTCCAATTTTTGAGTATGTTGAGCATGAGATTCCTCCGTCACCCAAAAAGGTTGCGTTGCTGATGATCAATGTAATCAACAGTATTAACAAAAAAACCCCCTGTAAACATGAGAGGGTCTTTTCACATTATCTATTGTACATAGTTTTTCATTAAACTTCCATGATTTCTTTTTCTTTGTCCTTCGTGACGCTGTCAATTTTTGACACATATTCATCTGTCAGCTTTTGAACGTCTTCACTGGAAGCACGAAGCTCGTCTTCTGTAATGTCTCCGTTTTTCTCAAGTTTTTTGAGGTCATCGTTGCTGTCACGGCGGACATTACGGACTGCTACTTTCGCTTCTTCCGCGTATTTTTTCACGACTTTGACAAGTTCTTTACGTCTTTCTTCCGTCAGAGCCGGGATCGCGATGCGGATAATTGTGCCGTCACTTGTCGGCGTTACGCCAAGATCAGCTTTCAGAATCGCTTTTTCAATATCGCCGATTGCCGTTTTGTCATACGGTGTGACAACAAGCATACGCGCTTCAGGCACATTGATGGAAGACAGCTGGTTTAAAGGTGTTTGGGCACCGTAGTATTCTACTGTCACTTTATCCAATAGAGATGGGTTGGCACGTCCTGCACGGACTGACGCCAATTCACGTGAATAAGCGGCAACCGCTTTTTCCATGCGTTCTTTTGTTTGTGTTAATACTTCGTTTGACAACGTTATTTCCCCCTTACGATCGTTCCGATAGATTCGCCGATTACGGCACGCTTAATATTTCCTTCTTCCATAATAGAAAAGACGATCAGCGGAATATCATTATCCATACATAGTGAAGAAGCCGTAGAATCCATGACTTCCAGCCCGTCTTTTAACACATCGAGATAAGATAATTTTTCGTATTTAACGGCTGACTCATCTTTTCTCGGATCAGCATTATACACACCGTCGACATTATTTTTCGCCATTAAGATCACGTCCGCTTCGATTTCAGCGGCACGCAGCGCTGCGGTTGTGTCCGTAGAGAAATAAGGGTTTCCTGTTCCCGCGGCAAAAATAACAACGCGTTTTTTCTCCAGGTGGCGGATGGCTTTTCTTCTGATGTAAGGCTCAGCGACCTGACGCATTTCAATTGATGTCTGCACTCTGGACTGAATTCCGAGCGTTTCCAGGCTGTCCTGCAGGGCAAGTGAGTTCATGACAGTAGCAAGCATGCCCATATAATCGGCCGTCGCACGGTCCATTCCTAAGTCACTGCCCGTTTTTCCGCGCCATAAGTTGCCGCCGCCTACGACTACGGCCACTTCGACGTCAAGCTCAGCGATTTCTTTTACCTGTTTAGCGATGGATTGGATGACAGTTGGATTAATGCCGTTTCCCTGCTCTCCTGCCAATGCTTCTCCGCTAAGCTTTAAAACGATACGATTGTATTTTGGTTTTTCCATAATAACCTCCAAGTGTAAACATTGCCGTTTCCTATTATGCAAGAGAAAAAAAGGTTTGTAAATATAGTTTTAAAAATAGGGAACACAAGTAGTGTCCCCTATACTGCCTGAAAAGCCGCGAAAGATTCGCCAAGGCTTTCCGCCATTATTTTTTCACTTGGTTCATAACTTCTTCAGCAAAGTTTTCTTGGCGTTTTTCAATACCTTCTCCAACTTCGTAGCGGACGTAAGTTTTAACAGATGCGTTTTTCGCAGCCACAACTTGTTTCACTTTTTCGTCTGGGTTTTTAACGAAAGCTTGGTCTAATAAGCAAATTTCTTCGAAGAATTTGTTCAGACGGCCTTCAACCATTTTAGCTACGATGTTTTCCGGTTTGCCTTCTTGAAGAGCTTGCTGAGTCAGAATCTGACGCTCATGGTTTGCTTCTTCTTCAGACACTTGGTCGCGGGAAATGTAACGAGGATTTACCGCTGCAACATGCATCGCGATGTCTTTTGCAAGATCTTCGTCAGTTGTTCCGCTAAGAACGGATAATACGCCGATGCGGCCTCCCATGTGAAGGTAAGCACCGAACGCTTCGCTGTCTTCTTTTGAAATAACAGCAAAACGGCGAAGAGTGATTTTCTCTCCGATTTTAGCAACGTTGCTTGTGATGTATTCTTCAACAGTAGAACCGTTTTCCATCTTTTGACCCATTGCTTCTTCAAGATCAGCAGGAGCGTTTGCAAGAAGGTGGTCAGCAAGCGTGTTCAGAAGCTCTTTGAAGCCTTCGTTTTTCGCAACGAAATCAGTTTCAGAGTTTACTTCTAAGATAACGCCTTTGTTGCCGTCAGTTTTAATAAGAGTAGAACCTTCAGCAGCGATACGGTCAGCTTTTTTAGCTGCTTTCGCAATTCCTTTTTCTCTCAGAAGGTCGATTGCTTTGTCCATATCTCCGTCAGTTTCAGTCAATGCTTTTTTACAGTCCATCATACCAGCGCCTGTTTTTTGACGCAGTTCTTTTACCTGCTGTGCAGTAATAGCCATTTGAATTCCTCCTTATATGTGTAAACAAGATATGTATAGATACATTTTTCTTGAAAAAAGGTGATAAAAGGCAGTCCCTCTTATCACCTTTTGATTAGGTTACGCAGTTGTCGTTTCTGTTTCAGGTGCAGTCTCTTCAGCAGCTTCCGCTTCTTCTTCGCCTTGCTTCGCTTCAAGAATAGCATCTGCCATTTTAGAAGTAAGAAGTTTGACAGCGCGGATTGCGTCATCGTTTGCAGGGATTACGACATCAATTTCATCAGGATCACAGTTTGTATCTACGATTCCGATGATAGGAATGTTCAATTTGCGAGCTTCCGCAACAGCGATGCGCTCTTTGCGAGGATCGATGATGAATAATGCATCAGGAAGATCCTTCATGTCTTTAATTCCGCCGAGGAATTTTTCAAGTCGCTCTAATTCTTTTTTCAATTGAACAACTTCTTTTTTCGGAAGTACTTCAAATGTACCGTTTTCTTGCATTTTCTCGATGTCTTTCAGACGCTTAATGCGTTTTTGGATTGTTTCGAAGTTTGTCAGTGTACCGCCCAACCAGCGTTGGTTGACATAGTACATGCCAGAGCGTACAGCTTCTTCTTTAACAGAATCCTGAGCTTGTTTTTTTGTGCCGACGAAAAGGATTTTTCCGCCTTCAGCAGCAAGGTTTTTCGTGAAGTTGTAAGCTTCCTCTACTTTTTTCACTGTTTTTTGAAGGTCAATGATGTAGATTCCGTTACGCTCCGTGAAAATGTAACGCTTCATTTTTGGGTTCCAGCGGCGTGTTTGGTGGCCGAAGTGAACACCAGCTTCAAGCAATTGTTTCATAGAAATAACTGACATGTGATTTCCTCCTAATAAAATGGTTTTTTTCCTCCGCTTAGGTCATTTTTGTGCAGAACTGCCGTTTGCAGCACCCTCTGCATAAATCGTTAAGCGTGTGTATTTAACACCAAGACATAATATAACACAGCTTTATGCGACAATCAAGAATCCTTTACAGCTTTGCCGCGAAATTTTAAAAACAGCTCGATTTCTGTCTTTCCGCTCTGCATCCGTTTGGCGATTTCCGCGGGGGTGAGCCCTTGTTCATATAATTCTGAAACACGTTCTTCAAACGAATGCGCACCGTTGTTTTCATCACTTTCAGCCCGTTCCGTTGCACTGATGAGCTTTTCCATGTGGTCCGGAATATCAGGCTCTTCTTTCGGTTCCGCCAGGGGTTCGGCGTCTTCTGCGTCCGGCGCTTGACGGCTTTTTGCGTCTTCGAGTCTTTCATTTTCTTCTTTCAGCTCAAGCAGAAACGCTGCAAGGGTGTTTTCCGTCTCTTCAAGAATCTTCTTCTGCTGGCGCTCCGTCTCCTTGAGGGCTGAAAACCTCGTGTACAGAATAATGACGGCATAAAGCAGTACGCCGTGAAGCACAAAGCTTAAAAGCCATAATAGTGTTGACATGTTTTTCACTCGCTAACCATGAGTTCATTATTGAATTACTTTTTCAAGCAGATGCTTTAATTTAAACAGCGCCTTTGAATGAATCTGTGAAATCCGCGACGTCGAAAGGTTCAGGACTTGTCCGATCTCGGTCAAAGTCAGTTCTTCTTTATAGAATAAACTGACGACAAGCTGCTCTTTTTCAGAGAGCTCGTGAATTTTGCCCGCAAGCTGAGCGATCAGCTCGTCCTTCATGATTTTTTCTTCCGGCGGCACATTTTTGTCATCTCTGATCATCACTTGAATATTCTCACCGTCATCCTGGTCGTGAAGCTTTTCATCAATTGATAAGAGATTGGCAAAAAACCCTTCATTCATCGTTGATACTACGTCCTGCTCCGTCATCCCCAGCTCTTCTGCGATCTCTGAAGGCGTCACATTCCGAAGGTAGCGCTGTTCAAGTTTTTCGATCGCCGCTTCGACTTTTTTTGTCTTCTCCCGTGAAGTTCTGGGCAGCCAATCTTCTTTACGCAGCCCGTCGATGATTGCACCGCGAATTCTAAACGAGGCATAGGTATCAAATTTTAAATCCCGGCCGGGGTCAAATTTTTCCAGGGCATCATATAAACCAAGCATACCAAGGCTCATTAGATCGTCTTTATGCACCGATTTCGGCAGTCCGACGGAAATTCTGCCGACATGATATGTGACCAGCGGCATGTAACGGCGCATTAAATCATCACCGGCTTTAGGATCTTTCCACTCTTTCCAGCGCGACCAAAGCACCTGATCTTCATAATTCAAGGATTGCATTGTTATCCCCCTACCTCATACCTTTATTAAATCGTTGTTTCACCTTGTTTAACAGTTCGAATGTGCAGCATGCAGGACTTTGGCTCAAATTCAATCGTCCGGCCGCTTGAGCCGCCCGTATCTTCACTGATGACCGGAATGTTATACAATGAAAGCTGCTCTTTGATGGCCGCTACATTCCTCGGACCGATTTTCATCAGGTCGTTTGTCATTTTAAACTTAAACATCTCCGCTCCCCCGGCGAGCTTTGCCTTCAGGGCAAACTTGCGGCAGCCGGCTTTCAAAAGCATATCAATCGTCATCTTAACGGCGGTGTCCGCGTATTTTGCACGGTTGAGCTCCGCCGTTTTTGATAAACCGGAGTCCGGCAGCATGACGTGAACGAGTCCTGCCGTTTGTTTGTCTTTATCGTATAAAACCAGCCCCACGCATGAACCGAGTCCCGAGGTTCGGATTTTATCCGGGTAACGCGCGACTTGAACATCCGCAATCCCCACTTTAACGACTGCGGCTTCCGCACGGCTCATAAAGCCGCACCCAATGAGACGAAGAGCTTTTCAAAAGAATCATAGTCCGGGAGCATAAACATGTGGGCTTTGAGCTCCTGCCGGCTGCCCTGGTCAAAAATAGAAGTATCCACGACAATGGCATGCTCTCCGACTTGGCTGAGCTCCATCAGCCCTTCACTGATAACCGCGCCGAACATATCAAGTGAGATTTCCGGCACGCTCGGGTAAATCTCAAGCTTTGTCAAATCAGCCAATGCCGTTAAATAGGAACCTGCTAAAATATTGCCGAACTCATGTAAAGCAGAAGAACTCAAATGATCTTCGCCCAACTGGTCAATATCAAAATCCGGATTTCCGATCAGCTCTCTGATAAACTGTTCCGCCTGATGGAAAGGCATGATGAGAAAGATAGAGCCGGTCATGTCGCCTTCCATTCTTAAAAAGATACTGGCGACCGGCGTTTCAGCCCCGCCGAAAAAATCAGCAAGCTCATCAAATGTCAATAAAGTCGCAAACGGCACTTCCATGTCTATCTTTCTGTTCAGCAGCTGAGCCATTGCAGAAGCCGAGTGACCCGCCCCGATATTTCCGACTTCCCGCAAAATATCCATCTGCTCTTCTTTGATCGCTTCAAACTTACTCATGTTGTCTTTTCCCCTTTAAGCATTAGGCTCTCCGGACGCAGATGCCGAAGCACCTTTATCCAGCACCGCATGCGCATCGATAATATTGAGGAGCCTGTTATCTTGCTTGACGATCTGTTTAATCCACACATCCGTTTCCTTTGTCTGGCTTTCAGGCGCGGATTCGATTTCATTTTCATGCACGGTGATGACGTCATTGGCCTCATCCACGACCCATCCGACATCGGCGTCACGATAAGAAATGATGATAATCCGAGTCTCTTCTGTGATGTCCTGTTCAGGCTGATTCAGACGTTTTCTTAAATCAAGAACCGGGGTAATCACTCCGCGCAGATTGATAACGCCGCGGATATAAGATTCCACACCCGGGACCCTCGTCGGTTTTTGCCACTTTTCAATTGATTTCACCTGGGAAACTGAGATAGCGTATTCTTTCCCGTTTATCATAAACACAATCATTTTTTCACCTGTTTTGATTTCAGCAGTCATTCGGGCACCTCCTCGTGTCGTTTTAGTAGATCAGCGCATTGCAATCAATAATCAGCGCCACTTCTCCGTTTCCGAGAATCGTAGCGCCGGAAATCGCAAAGACGCTTGTTAAATAGTCGCCGAGTGATTTCAGTACGACTTCCTGCTGTCCGATAAAAGAGTCCACGACAAAAGCAGTGGATTTATCGCCCTTTTTCACGACGATTACATGGAACTGATCGGCATCCTGTTTTGAATCCGTAATGCCGAATTCTTTTTTCAGATAGACGATCGGAACGATTTGGCCTCTGAAATCAATCACTTCTCTGTCATGCGTCTGCAGGATATCTTTCTTATCAATAACAGCCGTCTCTATAATAGAAGAAATCGGTATCGCAAACGTCTCTTCTTCCAGTTTAATGAGAAGAACGGATATAATTGAAAGTGTCAGCGGAAGCTGGATACTGAAAAGAGAACCTTGACCTTCCGCGGATTTGACACTGACAGAGCCGCCGAGTGATTCGAGTTTATTTTTTACGACATCCAGGCCGACGCCCCGCCCTGAAATGTCAGAAATTTGATCGGCAGTCGAGAAACCCGGAGCAAAAATAAGCTCGTAAATCTCATTATCTTCAAGCGTTTCAGCATCACGTTCGGTGATTACACTCCGCTCGAGCGCTTTTTCAAGAATTTTCTTTCTGTTCAGGCCGGCCCCGTCATCTTCAACCTCAATAAAGACGTGGTTGCCGCTGTGATATGCCTTAAGCACAACATGACCTGATTCCGGTTTTCCTTTATTCACCCGTACTTCAGGCGATTCAATGCCGTGATCGATGCTGTTTCTGATTAAATGAACAAGCGGATCGCCGATTTCATCAATCACCGTGCGGTCCAGCTCCGTTTCAGCTCCGATGATGGACAATTCGATTTTCTTGTTTAATTCTTTTTGAAGCTGGCGGATCATTCTCGGGAAACGGTTAAAGACGGTTTCTACCGGCACCATCCGCATATTAAGAATAATAGACTGAAGGTCGCCCGAGATTCTGGTCAGGCGTTCAACGGTTTCAGTCAGCTCATTGTGGTCAAGCTCTTTGGCGATCTGCTCAAGACGTCCGCGGTCAATGACAAGTTCTTCAAAAAGGTTCATTGAAGAATCCAGTCTTTCAATGTTGACGCGAATCGTTTTCGAGCCGCTGTGATGCTTCGGCTGTTCTTCCGTTTTCGCTTGCGGCTTAGGCTGTTTCTCAGCCTTTTTAACCGGAGCTTCCTTCACCGGTTCAGCCGCTTGCGGTTTTTCGGCCGTTTTTAACGGCGCACCGGCAGAAATTTCGACATTCTCCACTTCTGAAATGCCGCTGATGAGTTCTTTAATTTCTTCAGCAGGCTGCTTTGTTAAGAAACACACCTGAAAATCCGTTCCGAAATCTTCCGTCTCAAGCACTTCCGCGGCGGGTATCGTTTTTGCGACTTCCCCGGCTTCATTCAGCTTTTCAAATATCATGTACACGCGCACGGCTTTGAGCATGCAGCTTTCATTCAGGGAAACCGTTATTTCATAGCGGCTGAATCCTTGCTCTTCCGCCTCTTCAATAACAGTCCGTTCGAACTCATCATAATTCCATTCAGTTGAAGCCTGTTGTTTTGAAACCGGCGGTTCTGCTGTTTCGGCTGAAGCCGCAGTTTCATGCACCACCGCATTTACGTCGAGCTTCGCACTCACTTCAGAAATATCACGTTTGCCGTCTCCTCCGTCAATAATGGACTGCACCATCTCTTCAAGATGATCAAGCGCTTCAAACAGCACGTCCAGCCAATCTGATGTAACGGGCATTTCTCCATTGCGGATAGCGTCCAGCACATTTTCCATCAGGTGGGTTAAATGCGCCAGATCTGTATATCCCATCGTTGCGCTCATGCCTTTCAGCGTATGGGCAGCTCTGAAGATGTCATGCACAAGCTGAAGATCTGCCGGATCTTTTTCCAACAGCAGCAGCTTTTCGTTACATGTCTGTAAGTGCTCTTTACTTTCATCAATAAAGACATCTAAATATTGATTCATATCCAATTGATTCACACCCTCTCTTTTTTCACACATCCGGTGATGGATGCCGCGATATCTTCCACATGTTTAATCTCATGAATGAGGCCCGCCTTTATCGCTGACTTCGGCATTCCGAACACAACACAGGATTCGTCCGATTCCGCAATCGTTTTAACGCCGCCTGTTCTGAGCATTTCTTTTACGCCCTCGGTTCCGTCGCTGCCCATGCCGGTCATAATGACGGCTACCTTTTCGTAATCGGATAAGCGGCTTGCCGACCGAAACAAATAATCGGCTGACGGTTTATGCCGGCTTTCGGTATCATGAACGTCAAGAATGATGCGGAGCCTTCCGCCTTCCTCTGCAACCGTCATATTTTTTCCGCCGGGCGCGATGTACACCCATCCGTCTTTCGCTTCTTCACCGTTTTCCGCTTCTTTGACCTGAATATCTGACAAATGGTTGAGTCTGTCTGCAAGTGAAGCGGTGAAGCCTTCAGGCATGTGCTGAACGACAAATACAGGCGCCTTTAAATCCTTCGGCAGTTTCGGAATCACCTTTTGCAGAGCCCGCGGTCCGCCTGTAGAGGTCGCGATGAATACGGCCTGCTTGGCGGATTTTGCTTTCGGTCTTTCAAATCCCGCCAAAGCCGGACGTTCCGGGATAGAAGACTCTTTCACTGCCGCCTCAGGTTTTTGTGCGCAGGACAGCCCGGCTGCAATCACCCTCTCAATCAGCTGCTCTTTAATTTTATAAAGATCAAGTGAAATCGCTCCGGAAGGCTTGGTGATAAAATCAAAAGCGCCCATTTCCAGACAGTTGATCGTTTGGTCCTTCCCTTGCTGTGTCTGGCTCGATACCATGATTACGGGAAGTTTATATATGCTGATGATCTTCCGCAATGTGTCCGTTCCGTTCATGACCGGCATTTCAATATCAAGCGTGACAACATCAGGCTTGAGAAGCTCTATTTTCTTCAGCGCCTCTTCCCCGTTTCTGGCTGTCCCGATGACTTCTATCTGCACTTCCGCAGCCAGAAAATCGGTAATCATCTTTCTCATAAAAGCTGAGTCATCAACGACAAGCACACGAATCACTGTAAAGTCCTCCTCAATAAAAAAGAAGATAATCTCTCAATAAATGCCGGTTTCTCTTCTCTTGGTTTGTTTTCTTCCGTTTGAAACAAGACATCCGTCAGAAGACGGACGGACCTGCTGGCTTTTGCTTGAGGACTTTTTATTAAAAAAGGCACCTGGTCAATGACGGCTTGACTTACTAGCGGGTCATCGGGTATGGAGCCGGCGAAACGCACCTCCGCGCCTAAAAACGTGTGAATTGCATGAGAAAGGCGGTTGTACGTGTCCAGCGCCTGTTTTTGGGCACGGGCGCGATTGACGGCAATGTTTACGGTCAGCCGTTCATCCGCGAGCAAGAGATGTTTGATCGCGCTGTAGGCATCCATAATGGCCGTCGGCTCAGGCGTTGTCACGGCGAGAATGTCTTCCGCCGATAAAATAAACGGCAGCTGTTCTTTTGAAAGTCCCGCTCCCATATCAAACAGAACGTAATCAAAATCGCTTAATACAGCGGAAAGACCATTCATAAAAGCCGCCCACTTCTCTCCGTCTGCTTGATAGATCGCCTCAAGCCCCGTTCCTCCGGATATGTAGCGAAGGCCTTTCGGACCGGAGGACAGTGATTGCGCCAATGCGTGCCGATTCTCCATCACATCAATAATGGTGCGGGAAGAAACAGCGCCGATCAGCACATCAATGTTGCCCATTCCGATGTCAAGATCAATGATGAGTGCTTTTTTTCCTTTTTCCTGCAGGGCAACTGCCATGTTTAATGTTAAATTAGATTTTCCGACGCCGCCTTTACCGCTGATGACGGCTAATGTCTTCGCTTTTTTCTCATAAAGCTCCGGCTTGATCATTTGCCGCTCTCTCATTTTCCTTCTTAATGACTCTGCCTGATCGGGTTTCATGTCAAAAGCATCCTTACAAACTCTTTTGGTGAAGCCGATAGGATGTCTTCAGGCACATCCTGTCCATTTGTCAAATAGGCGGCGCCGATTCTTGATTCCGACAGCACTTGAAACACGGAGCCGAGTGAGGCGGTTTCATCCGTTTTCGTGAAAATGAATTGATTGACCGGCACACCTGAAAACTGTTTCAGCACCTGTTTCATATCTTCATATTTTGCAGATGCCGATAATACGAGAAAGGATTGTAAGCCTGATTCAAACGGAATCATCTCTTGTAATTCCGTAATATACTGCTCTTCTTTAAAGTTTCTACCGGCTGTATCAATGAAAACATGGTCATATTCAGCGAATTTTTCCAGCGCCTTCAGACATTCTTCCTTTGAATAGCATACTTCAAGAGGAGCCTGAAGCAGCTCCGCATATGTCTTCAGCTGCTCGACCGCGGCAATCCGGTAAGTATCCGTCGTCATAAAGGCAATTTTTTTATGCTCTGTCAGCATTGATGAGGCCGCGAGTTTCGCAAGTGTAGTCGTTTTGCCGGCCCCGGTTGAACCGAAAAGCACGACGTATTTTGATTGAATCCCTTCCTGCCACCTGTCTGCCGAAGGGAGTTTTTTCACTAACAAATCCTGCAGTTTGGAGCTGACATTATCTTCAGTTAAATCTCCGGAAACAATTGAAGAACGGAGCAGTTCACTGAGTACGGCGTTTTGCGTATGATCAGGAAGCCCGGCTTGCTTCAATAGTCTCTCGGCTTTTTTTAATGGTTCAGGGAGCACTTCTTTAAAATGCGCCAGTTCGCCGGAAATACTTTGATCCGGAAGACGCGGCGGCTGAACAGGCTCAGCTTTCTCCGCCGTTTTCGTCTTTTTCATTTCTTCAGCGGCAGCCGGCGGCGTTTTTCTCGCTTCCCTGACGTCACGATCTAAAACCGCTATCACTTCGACTGCCTGCTGCGACCGCAGCCCCAGCCATTTTCGTTTCTTTACTTGTTTGGAATGTAAAATAACGGCATCATTGCCGAGTTCCTTTTTGATTTGCTTCGCGGCATCCTGCATTGAAGCGGCTGTAAATTTTTTTATTTTCATTAAATATCCACCACTCCAATGCTTTGTACTTCAACATTTGCTTCCAGCTCATTATAAGAAAGAACCGGAAGATCAGGGAAATACCGTTCTAACAGCTGTTTTACATACATTCTGACAGCAGGCGAGCAAAGAAGAATCGCCGACTCCTGGCGGATGGAAAGCTGCTCGGCCTCTTTAGCGACAGAACGGATGATGCTGTCTGAAACCTCAGGGTCGAGTGACAGGTAATTGCCCTGTTCAGTCTGCTGTACCCCGTCTGCAATCGCTTTTTCCACCCGGCCTGAGCATGTGATGACCTTCAGCGTTTCATGCTCTCTCGCATATTGTGCCGTGATTTGTTTGGCAAGCGACTGTCTCGCGTATTCTGTCAAAAGGTCTGAATCTGTCGTTAATCTTCCGTAATCGGCAAGAGTTTCAAAAATGGTCACCAAGTTTCTGATTGAAACTTTTTCTCTCAGCAATTTGGCAAGCACCTTTTGAATATCGCCGACAGAAAGAGGATTTGGCGTGACTTCCTCAACAAGCACAGGATAATTTTCCTTCAGATGATCGATCAGCTGCTTTGTTTCCTGTCTGCCGACCAGTTCATGGGCATGCTGCTTAATTTTTTCTGTAATATGCGTAGATACGACTGACGCCGGATCAACAACTGTATATCCCAGCATGTCCGCTTCATCTTTTGCAGCTTCGCTGATCCATTTTGCGGGAAGTCCGAACGACGGCTCTATCGTTTCAATTCCTTCAATGACGTCATCTTCAGGCGTCGGTGACATCGCTAAGTAATGATCCAGCAGGAGCTCTCCTTTAGCGACTTCATTGCCTTTAATTTTCAATCTGTATTCATTCGGCTGGAGCGCGATGTTATCTCTGATGCGCACAACCGGAATGACAAGTCCCAATTCAAGCGCAAGCTGACGTCTGATCATGACGATGCGGTCAAGAAGATCACCGCCCTGCCCCGCGTCTGCAAGCGGCACGAGTCCGTATCCGAACTCAAATTCAATCGGATCAATATGTAAAAGCTGCACAACGCTTTCCGGGCTTTTCAGTTCATCCGCCTGAGCCTCTTCTTCAAGAATTTCTTCCTCTTCTTCGCTCGGCTTATCCGCTTTGGACAGCATGTAAGCGCCGAATGCAAGCAGACCGGCGATCGGCCCCGTCAGCAGAATGCCGATCGGTGTAAGAAGACCGAGCAAAAGTACAGTTCCCGCGGCTACATACAAGAGCTTCGGATAAGCAAACAACTGGCCTGTAATATCATGACCGAGGTTTCCTTCAGATGCCGCTCTCGTCACGACAATCCCCGTAGCTGTTGAAATGAGCAAGGCCGGCATTTGAGAAACGATACCGTCACCGACCGTCAGCATTGTAAAGTGAGACGCAGCTTCTTGTATGCTCATCCCCTGCTGCAGCATGCCGATTACGATTCCGAAAATAATATTGATCATCACGATGATGATCCCCGCGATGGCATCCCCTTTGACGAATTTGCTCGCACCGTCCATAGCGCCGTAAAAATCCGCTTCCCGGGCGACTTTTTCACGTCTGTGCTTTGCATCCTGCTCCGTAATCATGCCGGCATTTAAATCCGCGTCAATACTCATTTGCTTTCCGGGCATCGCATCGAGCGTAAATCTCGCCGCCACTTCCGATACCCGCTCGGCGCCTTTTGTAATGACGATAAACTGAATAATAATCAAGATAATGAAGACAACAAGCCCTACCAGCACATTTCCGCCGACAACGAAATTCCCGAATGTCTCAACAACCTTTCCCCCTTCTCCGTGAGAAAGAATCGAACGTGTCGTCGACACATTGAGCGAAAGCCGAAACAGCGTCAATAACAGCAGCAATGACGGGAATATCGAGAATTGCAGCGGTTCTTGCATATTCATTGTGGTGAGAAGCACGATCAACGCAAGAGAGATATTAATGATGATCAAAATACTTAACAACCATGGAGGGAATGGAATCACCAGCATTGCCACAATGAGGACAACACTTATTAAAACCGATAAATCTCTTGTTGACATGCTGTTTTTCTCTCCTTTTGAATCTGAAATTCACTATACTTTTTGTTTCGTTTTATATACATAAGCCAAAATTTCCGCAATGACTTTGAAAAACTCTTCCGGCACGGCCTGGTCAATGTCAACCTGATCATATAACGCACGTGCGAGCGGCCTGTTTTCAATCGTCATGACATCGTGTTCTTTGGCGATCTGTCTGATTTTTAATGCGAGATGGTCGACCCCTTTGGCAACAATGTAAGGGGCGTCCATTTTCTTTTCATCATATTTTAAAGCTATCGCATAATGGGTCGGGTTGGTAATGATGACATCCGCTTTCGGCACTTCCTGCATCATCCGCCTCATCGCCATTTCCCGCTGCTTCTGCTTAATTTTGGACTTGATTATCGGATCACCCTCCGATTTTTTGTATTCATCTTTTATATCCTGTTTTGACATTCTGATATTTTTCTCATAATCAAAACGCTGATATAAGTAATCAAGCCCGGCCAGCAGCATTAAAGCCCCTGATCCCGCAAGCCCCATCCAAAGAGTGAGCTTGGAAACGAAAGTGAGCACTTCCGCAGGAGTCAAAAGCGGAAGGCGGAGAATATCGCCATAATGCAGCCAGAGCACCATAAAGGCGGCAAAACCGACCACAGTAATCTTCAAAATGGATTTGACCAGTTCAACAATCGCCCTCATGCTGTAAATCCGCTTAAATCCTTTCAGCGGGCTGAGCTTATTCAAGTCAGGCTTGAGGACTTCCGCAGAAAACAGAAAACCCACCTGCATGTAATTGCTCACGACACCTGCCACAAGCGCGACCAGCATAATCGGCGCGAGGATGAGGCTGATATCTTTCACCGTATCCACGAACAGTTCATGCACGGCAGATGCAGACAGATGTAATGATATCGATTTCGTATAAAACGTTTTAATAAAGGACAGCAGCCTGTCCCGCATATAAGGACCGAGCGCGATCAGCGAAAGAAAGATAATCAGTAAAGAAACGGCTGTATTCACATCCGTACTTTTCGCGACCTGTCCTTTCTTTCTTGTATCCTTCCGTTTTTTCGGCGTGGCTTTCTCCGTTTTTTCACCGGCAAAGAATTGCAGATTCAGTCTGAGCCTCATCATGTCACACCGACCAATGCCAATAGATTCCGCATGGTTTCAACGGTAAGGCTGAAGATGTTGCGGACAACGACAAACATCACCGCCATACAAACGATCAGCATAATAAAGCTCACAGCTATTTTCAGAGGAAGCCCGACAACGAAAACATTCAGCTGCGGCACCGTTCTCGCCACGATACCGAGCGCCAAATCAACTAAAAACAGACTGGCCACAACCGGCGCAGACATTTGAAAAGCGATAATAAACATGGCATTGAAGCTTTTTGCGATAAAAAGTCCAAAGTGATCATTTCCAAACGACGGAAATGCCTGATCAAGCGGGATATACTGAAAGCTGTAATAAATCCCGTCCAATAAAAGATAATGGGCGTTTACGCTGAGCATAAATAACAGCGCCAGCGTATAAACGAATTGTCCGATCAGCGGGCTTTGCGTTCCTGATTGCGGATCAATGACATTGGCGATGGAAAAGCCCATCTGAAAATCAATAAAGGAACCTGCTATCTGAATGGCTGTCATCATCATGAAAGCGATCAGCCCGAGGCTCAAGCCCACAACGGCCTCTTTTATGACAAGCAGCATATACTGTTCCCCTATTTCTATTTCCGGCGCATGTTTCAGCGTGCTGAAGCAGATCACCGAAAGAAAAAAAGCAAAGCCGATTCGGTGAACCGCCGGCAGATTCCGATGCCCGAACACCGGCACCGTTACAAAAAAAGCAGAGATTCTGATAAAGACCAATAAAAAAGCGGGAAATAAATCAATGATGGAATTCATTTGATTCTACCCTGCAAATCGGTTCAGATGAGAGAACAGATCAGTTGTGAACGAAAGAATCGTCGACAGCATCCAAGGACCGAAAAAGATCAGTCCAAGCATCACCGCCACGATTTTCGGAATGAACGCAAGCGTCTGTTCCTGGATTTGAGTTGTCGCTTGAAAGATACTGACGAGCAAACCGACAATCAGCGCGATCGCAAGCAGCGGCCCGCTGATCATTAGTGTTACATATACGGCTTTTTCCGCCATGGAAATTACAAATTCTGAACTCACAATTAGCACCTACCCTAAAAGCTGTCAAGCAAAGATTTCACGATTAAATACCATCCATCGACCAAAACGAAAAGCAATATTTTAAAGGGCAGAGAGATCATAACCGGCGGTAGCATCATCATTCCCATTGACATTAAGACGCTCGCCACGACCATATCGATAATTAAAAACGGAATAAAAATCATAAAGCCCATTTGAAAAGCGGTTTTGAGTTCTGATATCGCATAAGCGGGCACCATCGTCGTCAAAGGAATATCCTGAATCGATTCAGGTTTTTTCATTTTGGCATAGTTCATAAACAGCGCCAGATCCTTCTGCCTTGTATGCTTGCTCATATACTCTTTAATCGGCTTCTCGGCTTTTGTATATGCTTCATCGAGACTGATTTTATTGTCCATCAGCGGCGTTAAGGCTTCCTTATTAACCTCTGAAAAAGTCGGCGCCATAATAAAAAACGTCAAAAACAGCGCAAGGCCGATTAAAACCTGGTTGGGAGGCATGTTCTGCGTCGCCAGTGAGGTTCTTACAAAAGACAGGACGATGACGATTCTCGTAAAGCAGGTCATCAAAATCAGAATCCCCGGCGCTACTGAAAAGACAGTCAAAAGCAGCAGTAATTTAACAGTGGAGCTGACTTCGGTCGGACTGTTTGAATTAAAAAGATTAATGAATTCATTCATGGTGATAAGGGCCTTTCTTCTTTCCTTCAGAACGGCTTTGTTTCAGCTCGTTCAGCTGTTCTTTCAGCGCTTTTGAAAACGACGGAAGCATCGTTTGCGGCTTTTTTTCTCCATCCTTACGCGGATTTACGAGCTTGGTCCATTCCACTTTTGAAGACATCGACTCTTCGTATTGGCTCAGAATCGCCTCGCGCTCTTTTTCATCTTCAATTTCTTTTAAAAGCTGTATCGTTTCGCCCACACCGACTACGAGAACGCTGTTTCCCACTTTAATCAGCTGCACGGAACGGTTTTGGCCGACTGATGTTCCGCCGATATTTTCTACATATTGAAACGGCTTCAGCAGACGGTTTCTTCTATTCATCAGTTTGACAAATCCATAGATCAGCAGAATGACGAATAATAACGCCCCAATCATCTTTACAAAATCAAAAGCGGAGACAGAAGATGCAGAAGCATCCCCTATCTCTTGATCAGCCGTTTGTTTCGATGTATCGCTTTTTTTCTCTGTTTTGTTTGTTGATTGTTTGTCAAACCATTCGTTGACGGTGGAATTGTCAGACTCCGCCGCAAAAGCAGGGAACGGATGTACATTGAGTAAAACGAAACAACAAATCAAAGCTAGTAAACCATGACTCTTTTTCAACAGTCGTACACCCTTTAGCTTAATGTTTTATTAATAGCTTCAAGCACGCGGTCCGCTTGGAACGGTTTCACGATAAAGTCTTTTGCGCCGGCTTGAATCGCGTCAATAACCATTGACTGCTGGCCCATAGCCGAACACATGATGATTTTCGCCTGCGGATCGATTTGTTTAATTTCCTTTAAAGCTGTAATCCCGTCCATTTCAGGCATTGTAATATCCATTGTCACAAGGTCGGGGGAATGCTCTTTGAATTTTTCGACTGCCTGCGCTCCGTCTGAAGCTTCAGCTACAACGTCAAAACCGTTCTTCACTAAAATATCCTTGATCATCATTCTCATAAATGCTGCATCGTCTACAATTAAAATTCTGTGTGCCATAATCTGTTTCTCTCCTCTATGTTCGCTTATTTTAAATTGTTAAGGCGGTCTGCCTGACTTAAAATATCAGTGACTCTCACGCCGAAGTTTTCTTCTATGACAACGACCTCGCCCTTTGCCACGATCCGCTGGTTGACCAGGATGTCAACAGGTTCACCAGCCAGCTTGTCAAGCTCAATAATGCTTCCCGCAGAAAGTTCAAGGATTTCTTTGACGCTTCTCTTCGTTCTGCCGAGCTCAACCGTAACGGAAAGCGGAATATCCATCAGCATATCAAGGTTATTCCTTGATCCTTGCGCCGCTTCGTTATGATCAAACGCCTGGAATTCTACCGGAGCGACTTGAACAGGAGCAGCTTTTTTTGCGGTTCCCTGTCTCTTCGGAAGCTCGGGTTTTGCCTGCGGCTCCGGCTGCATGGCAGTTTCCGGCTGCGGCGTTTCGTATGTTTCCTGTGGTTCTGATACGGTTTCTGCGGCCTCTGACTCATGCTGGTCTGCAGTCATCAGGTCTGCGATCAGATCTTTCGCAAACGTAATCGGATAAAGCTGCATGATGCTCGAATCGATTAATTCGCCGACTTTCAGACGGAATGACACTTTTACGAGCAGGTCATCCTCAGGTATTCTGTCAGTCCCTTTTTCTTCCGTCACATCCAGAAGTTCAACCCTTGGCGGAGAAATGTCAATCTTTTTACTGAACACGGTCGACATTGACGTAGCAGCCGAGCCCATCATTTGATTCATTGCTTCCTGCACGGCGCTCAGGTGGATTTCACCGAGTGACGGATCGGCGCCCCGGCCGTCCCCGCCGATCATCAAATCCGCGATGATGGCCGCGTCGCTTTGTTCGACGACGAGCAAATTGCTGCCGTCAAAGCCTTCTGTGTAGTTCACTTCAATGGCAACATACGGATGAGGAAATTCATCACTGATTTTGCTTTTTGAAATGACGGTCACACTCGGCGTCGTAATATCCACTTTTTGATTTAAAAGAGTGGACAGCGCCGTAGCCGAGCTGCCGAACGAAATATTCCCGATTTCTCCGATCGCATCGCGCTCAAGTTCAGACAAGTTCGCCCCTTGAGGCTGTTCTGTATCCTCTGACTGACTGCTTGTGCCGTTAAGAAGAGCATCGATTTCATCTTGAGATAATCTATTGTTCATCTTGTTCACCTCTTATGTCGTGATCTAAAATTTGCACTGCCTGTCTTCGATTCACCCGGCCGGCCTGCCCTAAAAACTTCGGTTTGTTTCCGACCAATACAGTAAGAGGATCAGTCACTGATTTGTCCAGAGTTATACAGTCCCCGACTTCCAAACTTAAAAATTCTTCTATTGTCAGTTCAGAAGCGCCCAAGAGAGCCACAACGGGAATTTGAGCCGTCATGATGCGCTTTTCAAGCAACTTCGTTTCTTCGGGCTTCGCTTCATTCCGGTCTGATTGCATCCAATAATGTACGGAAAGCTTAGGGATAATCGGCTCAAGTACGACATGGGGAATACAAAGATTAATGACACCGCTGATTTCACCTATCTGTGTATTGAGAGAAATGACAACGACTGTTTCATTTGGGGAAACCATCTGTACAAACTGAGGATTCACTTCAAATTCAGTCATTTCAGGGTCAATATCAGCAATTGATTGCCACGCTTCTTTGTAGTTGCCCAGTGCATTTTCAAATAAGTTAGAAATAATATTCGTTTCAATTTCCGTAAGGCTGTCAGCTTTGTTATGAGTGATGCCGATGCCTCCCATGACGCGGTCAAGCATTGCGTATGCGATGGTGGGATTAACCTCCATCATGATTCTGCCTTCCATCGGATGAACATCGAATAAATTTAAAATCGTCATGTTCGGTATGGAACGGATAAATTCTTCATACGGCACCTGGTCAACTGAGCTGACGGATATATGAATATACGTTCTGAGCTTGGCGGAAAAGTGTGTTGTGAGAAGCCTCGCAAAGTTATCATGTATCCGGGTTAAACTGCGTATCTGATCTTTCGAGAATCTGAGAGCCCGTTTAAAATCATATACCTTTACTTTTTTCTCTTTAACTTCCTTTTTCAGCTCTTCCGCATCCGCCTCACCCGTGGAAATGGCGGAAAGCAGTGCGTCTATTTCATTTTGGGAGAGAACTTCTCCTGACATTTTCTTCACCTCCGTATTCTGTCAAATTTGTTTTTATTGCAGATTAAAGGAGGTAATGTACACTTTCTGAACTTTTCCTTCTTGGAGATAGCTGTTTACTTTCTCTTTTAATGATTGTTTAAACGCTTCTCTTCCTTTATCTCCCTCAATCTCTCCGGCGCTTGTGTCGGCTAAAATGGAAATGATGTTGTCTTTCACCTGAAAATCGCGTTTTTCAAGTTCTTCCTTCGCTTTAGCCGAGTCGGTTTCAAGCTTGATGCCGATACGGATGATGCTGTCAGACTTTAAGTTTGTCGTGATATCGTCGACAGACACAGTGGCTGCAACGACTTCGTCAATTGTCGGCTTTTTATCTTTGCCGGAATGTCCGCTGACGACAAAATATGCTGCCGTTCCGAGGCCGGCGATGACAATTAAAATAATCAGCAAAATGATGACTAATTTTTTCTTCATTCTTCTTCCTCTATTCCCTGATCCAGTGAAAATATTTGTATGCTATGGTAAAACGATATGACTTTTTTGAGAACTGCTTCTTCCGGTTCTTTCACTACGAACTTTTTGCCGTTGGACAGTGTAATCGTCGTGTCGGGGAAGCACTCAATCTGTTCGATAAACAGCGCGTTCAGCGTAAAAGGCTGGCCGTTTAAACGGGTGACTTGAATCATGCAATCCGGAGAAGCGGCCTAACCGCCTCTCCTCCCTCCTTACCGTTTCAGATTAACCAGCTCCTGAAGGATTTCATCTGAAGTCGTAATGATTTTTGAGTTTGATTGGAAACCGCGCTGAGCAACGATCATTTCGGTAAATTCATCTGTCAGATCTACGTTTGACATTTCAAGATAGCCTGCCAAAAGCTTACCCGTTCCGTTTTCGCCAGGAGTGGTGACTGCGCTTGCAGCTCCTGAACTTAATGATTCTCTGTAAAGGTTTCCTCCGATTTTTTCCAGACCGGCGCTGTTAGGGAACGTGACCAGACCGATTTGTCCGGCATCATGAACCTCATCCCCTGCATCAGTGTATGTAACGGTTCCGTCTGCACCGATGCTGTAATCTTTCGCATCAGTCGGAATATTGATTTTACCGCCGCCGATTTTTTCAAGGTAGTACCCGTCAGTCGTAACAAGGTTCCCTTGATTGTCCTTACCGAAATTCCCCGCACGTGTGTAAACAATTCCCGCACCTGTATTAATCTGAAAGTAGCCGTCTCCGTCAATGGCTAGGTCGGTTTTATTCTGTGTAGCCTGCGGGGCGCCGGTTGAATGAACAACATCAATGGAAGAAGTCGCGGCACCCAAGCCGATTTGTTTTGAATTGGTCACGTTTGAACCGCCGGCGACTGTCTGGCTGATCATATCTTTAAATGTAACGCGGCTTTTCTTAAATCCCACTGTGTTGACGTTGGCGATGTTATTGCCGATTACATCTAGTTTTGTCTGAAAGTTTTTCATGCCGCTGATACCGGAATATAATGAACGTAACATGTTAAATTCCCCCTGAGTTTCTTATTATTTAGATGTTTCGCTGACGGCCGTGACATTCCACGGACTGACCTCTTTGCCATTTTCAAGCACGAGCACGTAATTGCCGTTTGAATGCTTGACTGAATTGACTGGGCTTGTCTGATCCTTCCCGTCGCTGTCGCTGAATGTGACATTTTTGCCGATCCAGTTCACATACATCGTAAACGGATCTTGATTTTCTACAAATTTAGTCATCGTCGTATTCATATTCATCATTTGCTCCAATGAAGAAAATGTCGCCATCTGGCTGATGAATTCTTTGTCATCAACCGGATTGAGCGGGTCCTGGTTTTGAACCTGTGTCATTAAGATCTTCAGAAATTCGTCTTTCCCTAAATTCGTGCTGCTGTTTACTGCGGAGGTGCTCTTCGCGCTTGAAGTGGTTGAAGCGCCCGCCGCGGCATAATCCGAGTTTACTGATGTCAACTATTCTTCCTCCATTTCATTGAGAGAAAGCTCCTCCAGCATATCTCCGAAATCGCCTGACTGCTGCTGGTTCTTCTGCTCTCTCTGTCCCTGATGCTGCTGTTTATTGTGATCGGCCGTCTGCCCGTAAACAGGCTGCTGATCCCCGCTTTGAAGCGGGACTGTAAAACGGTCGACCTGGACCGACATATTCGGAAGCGACTGTTTCAGCTGAGGAAGATGCTGTTCCAGCAGCTCTTTCGCGGACTGGCTGGATGCGATTATTTTGCTTTGAAACATCCCGTTTTCATTTGTCACCTTAATTGTGACAAATCCGAGGTTCTCGGGATTAAGACGAATCGTAAAGCTTCCGGTTGTTTTCCCGAAAGGCGTGTATTTCATCTGTTTCCAGCCGCTGATGACCTGATCCGTTAACGGTTTATTTTCTGCCTGCTGCTGTTCAGCTCCTGCGGACGCTTGCTGAATGCCGGCAAGGCTTCTCGTTCCCGAAAACAGTATATGTGCAGACAATTTGCTATCGGGCGCCTTTGCGTGAGAAACCGTGCCGCCGTTTTGCTGTTCTGTTTTCCCGGCTGACTCTTGGGATGATTCAGATGATTGAGATAACACAAAAGCTTTCAGCTCAGTTTCAGCCATATCCCATTCCTTTGTTCCCTTTTGAGAAAGGCCCGCAAGCTGCTCCGCGACGCTTTGAAAGCTCTTCAGCTCAGCGGCTGTCATGGAGTAAAGTTTAGATGCAGATTCGTTTTTCGGAAAAAATGTCTGCCGCAGGTCTTGAATCACGCGGTCTGGGACACCTTGTTTTTTCAATGCCTCTAATAAATGGGCGCCTTCCTGGTAAACCGCCTTTGCCTGCGCGCTGTCCGGCAGTTCCTGCTGAGATGTGAAGAGCTGGGATACGGCTTCTTGAATGAAAAGCAGGCCCTTCTCAAGCGCATCCTTGACGGAATCCCCGTCTTTTGCGGAAGAATCCGGCTCATCCGTTTCAGGCTTCGCCCCATGCTGTTTGCCCGCTAACATGTCTTCAACAGATTCGGCAAGCTGTTTCAATAAAGGAAGAGCTGTTGCAGCCGTCTGCTTTCCTTCAAGTGCTTTTACCGCCTCAAGCAGCTGTTTTAGCTGCAATTCTTTATCTTCCGGGCCGGCTTTCAGCCAATCACCGATTTTCGATAGGGCATCATTCAGCTCAGCGTCACTTGTTTTTGTTTCATCTCCGGGCTGCCGGGGAGAAGTGATTTCCGACAGAAGCCAGTTCTGAAATAGACCTAAGCTGTTTACATTCATCTTCACATTGCTGTTTTGCACAGTCTGCGTACGATTACCCGTTAATTCAAGCAGCTTCAACTTACATCACTCCTTATTTCCGTCAGCGGATAGTTTTTCTGTATATTTAGCCGCTTGTTCAGGAGTCATTTTCGTCAAGATTTCAGCAAGCTGCTTTTTACTTAATCCGTTTAAAATATCGAGGGCTTCTTTTTCTTTCAGCTTTACGATAATGCTTGCCGCTTTACCGCTGTCCATACTTTTATAGATGTTGATCATTTTATCTTTTCCGGCTGAATCCGCAGCGTCTTTTTTCGTTTCATCCGTCTTCGTTTTCTGCTGCTGTTCAGCTTCCTGTTTCAGTGAACGGATTTTCTGATTCAGATTATCGATTTCGGACTTACTTGTGTCTAAATCTTTATTCAAAATGTTAATTTCACTTTTTTGTTCCTTTATGGTCTTTTCAAGAGAAGCCGTTCTGTCTTCCTTCTGCTTTTCCGCCGCGCTTTTCATTTCTTTCGTTTCGGGAACCAATTCTTTTAAAACAGGCGTTTTAGCGGCTGTTTCCTGAATCGGCTTCATTACATCAACGCCGGCAGCCCAAAGAATGATGCTTGCGACGATGATCAGAAAAATCAGCGGGATCATGATAAAAAGCAGGATTGAACCGAACTTTCCAGATCTCTTTTCTTTATCGGCCATTTCATTCGCTCCTAATGCCCCTGAATCATAAACTGCTTGATTGAAATGTCGTCCATTTCCCTCATCTCTGCAGCTTTGTCTTCAAGTGCGAACATATTAAATTGTTTTTCCCGCATTTTTTCAAATTTCTTTACTTCAATGTTTTTTTCGGTGAGCTGTTCCTGCTTCTCATTCATTTCATTTCGTTTCATGATGACAAGCTTTTGATAATGATAGATGGTGTTCTCAAGATTGGAAACGAATTGCTGATAATGTCTCATTTCCTGAACGCTCATCCCGCATTTCAGCTTTGATTCTTTGTCTTTTTCGAGCAATTCTTTTTTGCTCATATTTTCATATAGTTTTTCAGCCACTGTCTCAAATTCAGAAACCGATTGTCTGTATTCAGTCAATGTTTGGTCTTTTTCATTTTCTTTTAATTCCAGCAGCTTTTGAAATCTGAATTGGTATGCCACGATGTTTATTCCTCTTTTCCTGTCAGACTCGTCAATGCCGCAATGCTGTCTTCCAATTGAGCAGGTTCTTCCGTTCCTTGTTTTAAAAATTGAATAAGCTGCGGATAAAACTGAATCGCTTCATCAATTTCTCTTGATGATCCTCTTTTGTAAGCTCCGATATTAATGAGATCTTCAGAGTTTTGATAAGTTGACAGAAGATCGCGGAATTTGTTGGCCGCCTCTATATGCGATGTGTCTGAAATATTAGACATGACCCTGCTGATGCTTTTCAGGATGTTCACGGCCGGGAACTGCCCTTTGTTGGCAAGCGCCCGATCGAGAACGATATGCCCGTCTAATATTCCGCGCACCGTATCGGCAATCGGTTCGTTCATGTCATCTCCGTCTACGAGAACCGTATAAAAAGCGGTTATCGTTCCTTGTTCATTCGCGCCCGTTCTTTCCAGCAAACGGGGCAAAATAGCGAACACAGAAGGTGTATATCCTTTTGTTGTCGGCGGTTCTCCCGCTGCCAGGCCGATTTCCCGCTGAGCCATCGCGACCCTCGTGACAGAGTCCATCATGAACATCACATTCCGGCCCTTATCGCGGAAGTACTCTGCAATGGCGGTGGCCGTATACGCCGCTTTCAAACGCATTAAGGCAGGCTGATCAGAGGTCGCGACTACGACTATCGAGCGTTTCAGGCCTTCTTCACCTAAATCCTTCTCGATGAATTCACGCACCTCGCGCCCCCGTTCACCGACGAGTGCGATAATGTTTAAATCAGCTTCAGTCTGCTTCGCGATCATTCCCATCAGGGTGCTTTTTCCGACTCCGCTTCCGGCAAAAATCCCGATTCTCTGCCCTTTTCCTACCGTCAGCAGACTGTCAATCGATCTGACGCCGACACCCATCTTTTCCCGTATCGGCGGGCGTTTCATCGGGTTTGGCGGCGGCTGTTCCGTCGAAACGGGGGACAAACCTTTCGGAAGCGCCCGGCCGTCAAGAGGCTCGCCGAACGCGTCGACAACTTGTCCGATTAAACCCGCGCCTACTTTGATGCGGAGCGACTCGCCAGTGGCCTCCACAATGCTGCCCGGCGCGATGCTGGCCGCTTCCAGATAAGGCATTAACAGAATGTTTTCATCTTGGAAGCCTACAACCTCAGCTTTAATCGCTTTTCTCGCATGGCCTTTCGGATAAATGAGACAAACATCTCCGATTGAGCTTTCGGGCCCTTTTGATTCAATCATCAGCCCGATGACCCGTTTAACCTTGCCGTAGCGTTTGTACGGATCCGCTGTTTCAATTGAGTCTATTAAATACTGTGTCTTCATTGCTCCGCTCCCGCCTCAAGCGCCGTTAAAAGTTTTTGCTTTAATTGCATCAGCTGGGTGTCTATGCCTGCATCAACCCGTCCGAACGGAGTTTCTATCGAGCACGTTCCCTTTGCGGCTTTTTCATCGGCATATAAGCTTAATCTGCATTCTTTGTATAACAGCTGCTGAATTTCGTCCATATGCTGATGAACCGTCTCATAATATTCAGGGTCCACATAGATGGAGATGTCATCATAATCTTTTACTTCGGCTACTACCTGTTTGACCAGCAGAAGGAAAGCCTCTTTATCATCACTTTTTTGCCGCCATACTTTTTTAGCGAGCGCAACGGAAAGCTCAATAATCTCTTCCTCAGCGCTTTCCAGTTTTTCCTCGACTGACTGTCTCGCCATTTCCATAACGGCATTGGCCCGGCTGATGAGATTGGCGTATTCAGCTTGAGCCTCGGCTTTTCCCAATGCCATGCCTTCTTCATATCCTTCTGCCTTTGCTTCTTCTATCAATCTTTGTTTTTCTTCCGCCCAGCGGTTTTTCTCTTCTTCAATCTGCAGAAGAGTGTGCTCTAATTGATTTTTCGCTTCTTCAGACACCCTGTCGGCTTCTGCTTTGGCAAAAGCCATGAGAGCCTCTGGATTTTCGGGTTCCTCCCGGTCTGGATGGGAATGTGTTTTCCTGACTTCCTGCAAGGAAAGCTTGCGCCGTTTTTGTTCAGGAGAAAATGATGATTGCTGTTTAATGATATTAGACAATAATATCGTCTCCTCCGCCTCGCGCGATTACAATTTCTCCGGCTTCTTCCAGCTTGCGGACGACGCCCACGATTCTTGATTGCGCCTCTTCCACATCACGCAAACGCACAGGCCCCATAATTTCCATTTCCTCTTTAAACGTTTCAACCATACGCTGTGACATATTGCTGAAGACGATCTCTTTGACTTCCTCGCTCGCAACCTTCAATGAAAGCAGGAGGTCGTCGTTTTCAACGTCTCTGATCACGCGCTGAATCGCACGGTTATCAAGGGTGACAATATCTTCAAAGACAAACATCCGTTTTTTGATTTCATCCGCCAATTCAGGATCTTGGATTTCCAATGAATCAAGGATCGTTTTTTCCGTTCCTCTGTCTACGCCGTTTAACACTTCAACAACGGCTTCTATGCCGCCGGTCTGCGTATAATCCTGCGTAAAGGAGGAGGACAGCTTTTGTTCAAGGACCCGCTCCACTTCATTTATGATTTCAGGAGACGTTCTGTCCATAACCGCAATCCTTCTTGCCACCTCAGCCTGAACGTCCGGGTTCAGCTCAGACAAAATCTGTCCGGCCTGCACCGGGTCAAGGTAGGATAAAATCAGCGCCATCGTTTGCGGATGTTCCTGCTGAATGAAATTTAAAATCTGTTCGGGCTCCGCTTTTCTCGCGAAATCAAACGGCTTTACCTGCAAAGAAGAGGTGAGCCTGTTTAAAATGCTTACCGCTTTGTCTTCTCCGAGCGCTTTTTCAAGCACTTGGCGGGCGTAATTTAAACCGCCTTGTGAAATATAGTCCTGAGCGATTGCGATATTATGAAATTCTTCAATGATTTCATCTTTTCTTTGATGATCGACGCTTCTGACTCCCGAAATCTCGAGTGTCAATCTTTCAATTTCTTCTTCAGACAAATGCTTGTACACAGAAGCTGATACATCAAGGCCTAAGGAAATCATGAGGATGGCTGCTTTTTGTTTTCCTGTAAGCTTGTTCTGATCACGTTTCGCCATTTTCCATTCCCCCTAATCCTCGTCCAGCCAGCTTCGAAGCAATTTAGCAAAGTCTTCCGGTTTTTCTTTAGCCATTTTTTCAAGCTGTTTTCGTCTGACTGTTTCTTCCGTTTCAATTTTCTCTTCGTTGATATCAGGCAATCGAACCGGCTCGGGCGGTGTTTCATATTCATATTCTTCGTATTCATCCTCTTGTGAGCGTTTCTTTCTGATGAGGAGAATAATAAGCAGAATAATGGCCGCAAGCAGTACGCCGCCTGTAATGTATACCCAGATCGGAAGACCTGAAGATTGTGCCGAATCTGTGTTCAGGCTTGTTTTTCCGTCAAACGGCTGAACGGATACAACGATTTTATTGTTGATATCATTGTCTGTCAGGTTTTGATTTTGCGTTTCGTTTTTATCAAGAGACGTTCTGACGACCGTTCCTAAAATCTTCTGTATATCAGCCTGTCTCTGTGCTGATAAGGAAGCGGCATTTTTCGGATTAGGCGGCTCCACCATGACCTGAATGCCTAAATCACGCACTTTATACGGGCTTTCCGCGATTTCTTTATGAATGCGGTTGACTTCATAGTTGATTTTATTGCTGCTTTTTTCGTAGTCCCCGCTGTTTGAACCGCCGTTTGTCTCGGCATAGTTCGCGGTGTCATTGCTTCCCGTTCCGGCCGTGCCGCCGTTGGCCGCGCCGTCGCCTTTATACGTTTCCGCAACTTTTTCGGCGCTTACCGTTATGCCTTCCATGTTATCTTTATCGACAGGTTCGACAGTGTCTTCAGTGCGTTTTTCCTTCGTGAAGTCAACATCCGCCGTCACGGAAACAACGACCTTATCCTGCCCCATCATTGTGCCGAGCAGTGACTGAACATGTTTTTGAATGTCCTTTTCGACCTGCGACTTAATACCTTGCTGAGAAGCATAACTGTCAGAAACGGACCCTGCACCGCTGTCACTTTTGTCATAATATGTAGAATTTTGATCCATTATGACGATATTATCTTCTTTTAAGTTCGGAACACTTTTAGAAACGAGATGGTACAGCCCGTTGATCTGGTTTTGATCAAGCGAGTAGCCCGGTTTCATCTGCAAAACGATTGATGCGGACGCTGCCGGCTGATCTTCACCGACGAACACGGCTTCTTTCGGCATGTTGATCATGACCTTCGAGCTTTTAATACCGTCCATTTCATTTATCAGGTTTGACAATTCGGTCTGAGTCGCCTCAACCTTTAAAACGTCAAACTCATTATCCGTCAGGCCGAAGCCCGCATTTTGTCCGAAAAACGAATAATCAATTGATCCCGTTTTCGGCAGGCCTTCCGCGGCAAGCTGGACTTTAAGCGAATCCACTTGGCTCTCAGGAACCTTAATGACCGTGCCGCCGTCAGCAAGTTCAGAAGACACCTTTTTCGTATCGAGCTCTTCTTTAATCTTCCCCGCTTCTTCCGCGGACAAATCTTTATAAAGAGGCACCATCTTTTCAGACGAAGTAAAAATAATAACGACGATGAGTAAAATAATGAATGCGGCCAAGCCGCTTACCATGAGTATCTTCTGTGTTTTTGATCTGTTGTTCCAAAACGCTGCCGTTTTGGTTTTCATTTGCATTAGAGTACGATTCATGTTAACCCCCGGTCATTCCAGTCATTCTCTTCAATCTGACCACTACATCTGCATTCTCATGATTTCCTGATAGGCTTCCACGGCTTTATTGCGGAATTCGGTAGCGGCCGTCAGAGAAATATTTGCTTTTTGGGCAGCGATCATGACCTCGTCAAGGTTTACATCCTTTCCTGCAGCCAGTTCGTTCGTTATTTGGTCAGATTTCACTTGTGACTCATTTAACGAATCAATAGAGTTTTTTAAAAGCTCCGAAAAGCTTGTTTGGTTTGAAGAATCAGTTTTTTGAGTTTGGTTTAATTGATTCGTTACGTTTTGAGTATTTTGGGTTTGTTGAAGCTGAAAAGGAGTAATAGCGTTAACCACTTACATCACCTTACTTTCCGATTTCTAACGCCTTCAAAAGCATGCCTTTGGAGGCGTTTAATGCAGTTACGTTTGCTTCATATGATCTCGAGCTGCTGACAAGATCCACCATTTCCTTTAATGGATCTACATTTGGTTTTTGTACATATCCGTCTTTATTCGCATCAGGATTCTCCGGATCATAAACGAGATTAAAAGCGGACGGGTCTTCCGTAACACCAGATACCTTTACGCCATTTCCCGCGCTTCCTGTTCCGTTCATCTTGGAATGTAAAAGGGACGAAAATGATTCGCCTCCGGATTGGAGAGATACCAGCTTTCTTCTGTAAGGCACCCATTCGCCATTTACCTGCTTCGCTCTCGTTGTATCCATATTGGCCAGGTTGGACGATACGACGTCCATCCGGACACGCTGTGCAGTTAAAGCGGAACCCGAAATATTTAAGCTTTGAAAGCCACTCATTATTTTCCTCCTGTCAAGACGGTTTTCAGAGAATTGAATTTGCCGCTCATTCTTTCAACCAAAGCCTGATAATTAATTTGGTTTTCGGCTAAATCTGTCATTTCTTTGTCGATATCGACATTGTTTCCGTTTTGCTGGTACGATGTATCACTGCTGGACACGATAGAATAATCGTCCCCCGAACCCGTAAAGTCAACGTGCCGATAGTCGGTTTTTACAGCCTCAAGATTGGATGTTTCCTGATCTAACAAATTTCGGAAAGAGACTTTTTTTGCCTTATAGTTCGGTGTATCTATATTGGCGATATTATTAGTTAAGACTTTTTGCTTAATGTCCGCTCTCCCCAAGGCATTCTCAAGATTTTGTATAGTTCCAGAAAATAAGTCCAAATCCACTTACCTCCATTTCAGATATTTTTCTCCTAAAAATCCTTGTCGAGAATTGTAAAACCATATGCTTATTGTAAGAAATAACAGGCTTAAAGTCTATGAAGTTAGGCTAAAAAAAAGTGCTCAATTATATCTATTTTGCATGTAGGTATTAAGTCCTAGAATATTTGTACTACAAGGATTTGTTTAATATAAGACTGAAAATAGCAGAATTTCTGTTTCTTCCTCCTTTTTTCACACAGCAAGATGGATTATCTCAGATCAGATTCCAATAAGCAACTTTAAACTGCAACTTTTCACCTATTGTCCATAAAAAAAGCAGAACCCCCATTTTCAGGGATCCTGCTTTTGTCTTAATGAGATTTAAGGTTTTCCAATTCAATAAGGAATTTGTTGTTCAGAACTTTAATGTACGTCCCCTTCATTCCCAGTGATCTGGATTCAATGACACCTGCGCTTTCCAGCTTTCTCAGCGCATTAACGATTACTGAACGCGTAATGCCGACACGGTCGGCAATCTTACTTGCCACAAGCAAGCCTTCGTTTCCGTCAAGCTCTTCAAAGATATGCTCAATCGCTTCAAGTTCACTGTAAGACAGAGAACTGATCGCCATTTGAACAACCGCTTTGCTTCGCGCCTCTTCTTCGATTTCTTCCGCTTTTTCTCTTAAAATCTCCATTCCTACAACGGTTGCTCCGTATTCAGCAAGAATGAGATCATCATCTTCAAATTGATCCTGCAGACGGGACAGAATGAGCGTGCCCAGTCTCTCTCCTCCGCCGATGATCGGCACGATCGTTGTTAAGCCCGCTTGGAACAGGTCTCTGTTTTCCACAGGAAACGCCGTGTATTCGCTGTTGATATCAAGGTTTGAAGACGTCTCCGGAACATTGAACAGATTTCTCGTGTACTCTTCCGGGAACTGGCGGTCTTCAAGCATTTTTTTCATGCGGTCATTTTCAATCTGCTGATTAATAGAGTAGCCCAAAAGCTTTCCTCTGCGGCTGACGACGAAAATATTAGAATCAATGACGTCACGAAGTGTTTCAGCCATTTCTTTAAAGTTTACGGGTTTGCCTGCCGCAGCCTGCAGCATGCTGTTAATAATTCGTGTTTTTTGTAGTAAAGCCATGATAAATAATCCTCCTAGAATTCCTCTTATTAAATTTTCACAATATAAATTGACTTAGATCTTTGTTGTTTGCAATCGTTCCGAGCTTTTCTTCAACGTATTGCGGCGTGATAGCGACTTTTTCCATCGTCACGTCCGGCGCTTCAAACGACAGGTCTTCCAAGAGACGTTCCAATATCGTGTGAAGCCTTCTCGCTCCGATGTTGTCCGTATCCTGATTCACATGATAAGCCACTTCGGCGATCTTACGAATAGCTTCGTCAGAAAATTCAAGAGATATACCTTCTGTCTGCAATAAAGCCTGATATTGTTTTAACAGCGCGTTATCGGGTTCGACGAGAATCTTCACAAAATCATCTACCGTCAGCTTGCTCAATTCTACACGAATCGGAAAGCGGCCCTGCAGCTCCGGAATCAGATCAGACGGTTTGGCCATATGGAATGCCCCGGCTGCGATAAACAGCACGTGATCTGTTTTGACGGAGCCGTATTTCGTGACGACGGTAGATCCTTCGACAATCGGAAGGATATCTCTTTGAACGCCTTCTCTCGATACATCTGCTGAGGAAGAAGCCCCTCCGTTTTTTGCGATTTTATCTATTTCGTCAATAAAGATAATGCCGCCCTCTTCAGCTCTTAACACGGCCTCTTGGCCGACTTCATCCATATCGATTAATTTGCCTGCCTCTTCATTGGTCAGAACCTTCCTTGCTTCTCTGACCGTCATTTTGCGGCGTTTTTTCTTTTTTGGCACCAGATTGCTCAGCGCATCCTGCATATTCATGCCCATCTGCTCCATCCCGGAGCCTTGCAGCATGTCAAACATCGACGGCTGCTGCTCTTCCACCTCTACGGAGACGTAATGGTCTTCGAGCTCTCCCAATGCGAGCTGATGCGCCATGCGCTTTCTTTTCTCTTCAAGGCTTGCTTCTTCCTGCTGGTCGGCTTCATCATCATTTGCCGCCTGGTTTCCTCCGAAAAGCATTTCAAACGGATTTTTCACACCCGCTTGTTTTTTCTTTCCCGGAACGAGAAGCCGCACTATACGTTTGTTTGCATTTTCTTCAGCCTGCTCTTTCACTTCGCTGATTTTTTCTTCTTTAATGAGCCGCACGGATGTCTCAACGAGGTCTCTGACCATTGATTCGACATCTCTGCCTACATAGCCGACTTCTGTAAATTTTGTCGCTTCAATTTTTATAAATGGCGCACCGGTAAGCTTGGCGATCCTTCTGGCGATCTCTGTTTTCCCCACCCCGGTCGGGCCCATCATCAGGATGTTTTTGGGAACGATCTCGTCTCTCAGTTTTTCATCAAGAAGACTTCTGCGATAGCGGTTTCTTAATGCCACGGCGACAGCTTTTTTCGCATCCTGCTGTCCTACAATGTATTGATCCAACCGATCTACGATTTGTCTCGGTGTTAACGGTTTGTTTTCCATGCGCCTCAAGTCCTTTCTATTCAAGTTCTTCCAAAATGATCTGATCGTTTGTGTACACACAAATCTCGCCCGCGATTTTCAAAGCGGCTTTTGCAATATCTTTGGCGGACAGATTCTCTCCGGCATAGGTTTTCAGCGCTCTTCCTGCTGACAGGGCGTAGTTTCCGCCGGAGCCGATTGCCAAAATGCCGTCATCCGGCTCAATCACTTCACCTGTTCCCGATACGAGAAGCAAGGTATCCTGGTTCATGACAATCAGCATGGCTTCCAGCTTGCGCAGCACTTTATCGCTGCGCCATTCTTTCGCAAGCTCAACCGACGCACGTTTTAAATTGCCGTTGTATTCTTCAAGCTTCGCCTCAAACATTTCAAAAAGTGTGAAAGCGTCTGCAACAGATCCCGCAAATCCGGCCAGAACCTTTCCGTTAAACAGCTTTCTCACTTTTCTTGCAGTATGTTTCATGACTACAGCCTGACCGAATGTGACCTGGCCGTCTCCTGACATAGCGCTTTTCCCGTTATGCCGGACGGCAAAAATCGTTGTCGCATGAAAAGATGACATGAGAAGGGCCTCCTTTTAATTTTCTTTAAAAGCTCTCGGGTGGTGGGACATATATGTGTTTCTCAGCATTTCCTTCGATACATGCGTGTAAATCTGCGTAGAAGACAGATTGGAATGGCCCAAAAGCTCCTGGACGCTTCTTAAATCAGCCCCTTCATTCAGCAGATGAGTCGCAAACGTGTGCCGAAGCATATGCGGGTGTATATGTAAAGTGCCGGATGCTTTTTTTACAAGCCCGCTTAAAATATACCGGATTCCTCTGGCGGTCAGCGGGCCGCCTCTTTGATTGACAAACAGCACATCATGAGGCTCTTTTGCTTTTTCAAGCAGGCACTGCCTTCCGCTGTTGATATACAGCTCCAGCGCATCACGGGCATATGAGCCGAACGGGATATAGCGCTGCTTCTTGCCTTTCCCGTGAACGAGCACCGTATCCATGAACAGGTCAAGATCGCTGACAGTGAGCGTACAGCACTCACTGACCCTCATTCCGGTCGCATAAAGAAGCTCAAGCAGGGCCTGATCGCGCATCCCTGACGGCTGACTTCTGTCTGAAACAGCGAATAGTTCCTCAAGTTCTTTTTCATAAAGAAACTTCGGAATCCGTTTCTCTTGTTTCGGCAGATGAACAAGCTGAAACGGATTCTCTTCAACAAGCTTTTCCCTCATTAAAAATTTATAGAAGCTTCTCAAAGCTGAAATTTTCTTGCTGATTGTTTTTCTTGACAGGCCTTTTTCATAAGCCTCTGTCAAAAATATTCTCACATCATGATATGCAGCTTCTTTCATTCCATTTATATTTTGAGCATGCAGAAACATCCCAAATTCTTCAATCGAATTAACATAATTCACAATAGTATATTGTGAATAATTTTTTTCAATTTGTAAATATTCAACGAATAACTTTAAAAAAAAGTTAACATTCTCAGTCATTATGAAGACCTCCCTCTCCGAAGGGCTTTTAAATGGTATCATATAATGCATCGAAGTTGCAATGAAAAGCTATATCGTTTTCGAAATAGTTTGAATAGTCTCAATTGCGCGTTTAGCGTATTCTTCATTTCGTTCTTTTTTGTTTTTAATTCTTACAGGCAATTCTTTTAAGAGGCCGAAGTTTGCATTCATCGGCTGGAAGTTCTTCTGATTTGTCGTCGTAATGTAGTGAGCCATGCTTCCTATCGCCGTCTCCTGCGGGAATGTCACAAGATCCTGACCGAGCACAAGTTTGGCGGCATTGATTCCCGCTACAAGACCTGAAGCGGCAGATTCAACATAACCCTCTACGCCGGTCATTTGGCCCGCGAAAAACAGATCGTTCCGCTTTTTAAATTGATATGTCGGATTCAAAAGGCTCGGCGAGTTGATAAATGTGTTTCTGTGCATGACGCCGTATCTGACGATATCAACATTTTCAAGACCGGGGATCAGTTTAAGCACTTCTTTTTGGTCTCCCCATTTTAAATGTGTCTGAAAACCTACAATATTATAAAGCGTTCCCGCCGCATCATCCTGTCTGAGCTGAACGACTGCATAAGGGCGCTTGCCTGTTTTCGGATCTTCCAGTCCGACCGGTTTCATCGGTCCGAACAGCATTGTTTTCTTGCCTCTTTTCGCCATGACTTCAATCGGCATGCAGCCTTCAAAGAAGATTTCTTTCTCGAATTCTTTTAAAGGTACCGTCTCAGCCGTCGTCAATGCTTCATAGAAACGGTCGAACTCTTCCTCTGTCATCGGGCAGTTTAAGTACGCCGCTTCTCCCTTGTCATAACGGGATTTTAAGTACACTTTCTCCATATCGAGGCTGTCTTTTTCGACAATCGGCGCCGCCGCGTCATAAAAATACAGATACTCTTCTCCCGTGAGCTCTTTCAGCTGCTGTGAAAGCGATTCTGACGTAAGCGGTCCGGTCGCGATAACAGTCGGACCTTCCGGAATCTCTGTTACTTCCTCAGTAAGAACCGTTACGTTCGGATGGTTTTTCACGAGATCCGTCACGCTTTGCGCAAATTCATGACGGTCAACGGCAAGCGCTCCCCCGGCCGGAACCGAGCATTTATCAGCAGATTGAATGATTGCCGAGTCAAGGGCCCGCATTTCTTCTTTTAATACGCCTACCGCATTGGCGAGTGTATTTGAACGGAGGGAGTTGCTGCATACCAGTTCGGCGAATTTATCAGTATGATGGGCTGCCGTCTGCCTGACGGGCCGCATTTCATATAGTTTCACTTGAATTCCTCGTTTTGCAAGCTGCCATGCCGCTTCACTTCCGGCAAGGCCTGCTCCGATTACATTAACTGTTTGCTGGTTCATTTCTTTTCATCTCCTGTTGTTTGTCCCTTCCACACAAAGAAGGTGAGCAAGGCTCTGCTCACCGCTACTTCTGTGGTTCTTCCTTATAATCGCATTCGACGCATTGGACTTGTATGCCTTTTTTAAGCTTTTTCTCTACGAGCATATTTTCACATTTCGGGCATTTTCGTTCAATCGGTTTGTCCCAAGATACGAAGTCGCATTCAGGATAACGGTCACAGCCGTAAAAGATGCGTTTCTTTTTTGATTTTCGTTCGACAATGTTTCCTTCATGGCACTTAGGGCATTTTACGCCGATTTGTTTGACAATCGGTTTTGTATTCCGGCAGTCAGGGAAATTGGAGCACGCCATAAATTTGCCGTATCGGCCCATTTTATAAACCATCCGGGAGCCGCATAACTCACAATCTTCATCGGCGTATTCAGGTTCAATTTCCACTTCTTTCATTTCGGCTTCCGCTTTTTTCACGCGTTTTTCGAAATCAGTATAGAAGCTGTCAATGATTTGAACCCATTCTGTCTGGCCATCTTCAACATGGTCAAGGTCTCTTTCCATTTTAGCCGTGAATTCAACGTTAATGATTTCCGGGAAAAACTCCATGATAAGATCCAGCACGATCTGCCCAAGCTCAGTCGGCACAAACCGTTTATTGTCTAATCCCACGTAACCGCGGCGCTGGATGGTGTCAAGAGTCGGCGCATATGTCGAAGGACGGCCGATCCCCAGTTCTTCAAGCGTTTTAACCAGGCGCGCCTCTGTATAACGCGGAGGCGGCTGAGTAAAGTGCTGCTCAGGCTCAATATCTTTCGATAAAACCGTGTCTCCCTCTTTAAGGTCCGGAAGCATGCGGTCTTTTTCTTCCAGCTGATCGTCTTTACCCTCTACATAGACTTTCATGAAGCCGGCGAATTTGACTTTACTTCCGTTTGCCCGGAATGTCAATCCGTTATTGCTGAGATCGACGCTCATCGTATCAAGGACTGCAGGCGCCATCTGGCTTGCAACAAAGCGCTCCCAAATCAGCTTGTATAATCTGAGCTGGTCTCTTCCAAGCACCGCTTTTAAGTCGGCAGGTTTTCTGAGCACCGAAGTCGGGCGGATCGCTTCGTGGGCATCTTGTGCGTTTTCATTTTTCTTTGCCGGTTTCCGTTTTCCCGCTAAGTACTCTTTTCCGTACGCCTGATCAATAAAAGCTGACGCTTCTTCAACGGCTGTATTGGAAATCCGCGTTGAGTCCGTTCTCATATACGTGATGAGCCCGACTGTCCCTTCTTTGCCGAGATCAATTCCTTCATATAATTGCTGCGCGATCATCATCGTTTTCTTCGCTCTGAAATTCAGCTTTCTTGCAGCCTCCTGCTGCAGAGTGGACGTTGTAAACGGCAGAGCGGGATTTCGTTTGCGCTCTTTTTTCGTAACCTTGTCAACTGTATACTTATTGCCTTTCAGCTGAGCAAGGATGGCTTTTACGTCTTCTTCGCTTTTTAAAGGAAGCTTTTTGCCGTTTTTTCCGAAAAATCCGGCTTCAAACGTCTCTTTTCCTTTTAAAAATGAGCCGGTAATCGTCCAGTACTCTTCAGGTTTAAAATCGTTGATTTCCTTTTCCCGGTCGATGATCAGCCGGAGCGCAACGGATTGCACACGGCCCGCACTGAGGCCTTTTTTTACTTTTTTCCAAAGAATCGGGCTGATTTTGTATCCGACGAGTCTGTCTAGTATGCGGCGCGCCTGCTGCGCATCGACAAGATCCATATTAATCATGCGCGGATGTTTAAATGATTCTTTAATGGCGTCTTTCGTTATTTCATTAAAGACGACCCGGCAGTCCGAGCTGAGATCCAGATCAAGACTGTGTGCGAGATGCCATGCAATCGCTTCCCCTTCTCTGTCGGGGTCGGCCGCGAGATAAACTTTTTTTGCTTTCTTTGCCGCTGTTTTTAATTCTTTTAAAACAGGGCCTTTTCCGCGGATCGTAATATATTTCGGTTCAAAGTTCTGTTCGATGTCAACTCCCATTTGACTTTTCGGAAGATCCCGGACATGTCCCATTGAAGCTTTGACTTTATATTTCTTCCCTAAATAACGTTCAATCGTTTTCGCCTTTGCCGGCGATTCCACGATGACTAGATAATCAGACATTTTCATCCCCCTCAAGAGGTGTTCTCTCTCTTTTCAAGTATCAATTCATTTTAGAGCTGCCTTTTTATGGCTTTCAACATTTCATTCTTTATGATGAACGTCATTTTATACATGAAAATAATGTGCAACTTTAAATCCTCACTATTATTAAATATTACAATACCGTTTGTCAAACGATATTTCAAAAGGGTTCCGTATACTGAACGCATCGGGCGGTCAGCTCTCCGTCAATATCCTCTGCGCATAATACAGCTTTCGCCCCTTCTTGAATGAGTTTTATAGGTCCTCCGGAATATGGATTAAATATGGAACCCGGAACGGCAAATACCTCTCTGCCTTGATCGAGAGCCTGGTAAGCTGTGATTAATGAACCGCTTTTTTCTTTTCCCTGCACGACCACAATTCCTTCACTTAGTCCGCTGATTATGCGGTTTCTCATCGGAAAGTGCCATTTTTTCGGCTTTGTTTCAGGAGGATGTTCTGAGAGTAGGAGATGGTGTTCAGCCATGTATTCTGCTAACAGGAGATTTTCCCGGGGATAGATGTGATGGAATCCGCCGGCTATCACGCCGATCGTAAGCCCTTTTGCCCTGATGCTCGCCTTATGAGACAATCCGTCTATACCGGATGCAAGCCCGCTTACAATGACCCAGCCTTTTTTTGAGAGTTCGGCGGAAAGATGCCCAACCGCTTTTATTCCGTCTTCCGTCGGTTTCCGCGTTCCTACAATCCCGATTTTTCTGCCTTTTTCAAGAAGCAGCGTGTTCCCTTTTGCATACAAGACAGCCGGCGGATCATAAATCGCTTTAAGCCATGTTGGATAGCGGCTTGATGAAATCGGAATGACAGTAATGCCTTCGCGGCGGTAATCGGACAGAACTTCATCAAGTTCCGGATCCTTGCGCTCTATTTCCCGAAAAATTGCTTCCGGGGCTGTTTTCCCTTCTGATAAAACAGTTAATGGATGCGGATTCGGTAAAAAAGACAGAGAGTGATCAGCTTTCCACCATTTTAATAGAAGAGACGGGGAAATGATTTGATTAATACTGCAGACCATTAAACAGCGCGATGCTTGATCCAAATCTGGAAACCTCCTCTTTTTTTCAGCAAAAACAGGAACAGCCGTTACGGCTGCCCCTGCTTCGATCAGTGAGTTTTGCACGTTTCAAACAAGCCTTTTTCTTTTAACACCTTAATCAGCGTTTCACCCATTACAGAAGGGGTTTCCGCGACTTCAATTCCGCAGGCGTTCATCGTTTTGACTTTTTCTTCTGCCGTGCCTTTTCCTCCGGAGATGATGGCGCCCGCATGGCCCATGCGTTTTCCCGGAGGCGCGGTTTTACCGCCGATAAAGCCGACAACAGGCTTCGTCATGTTCGCTTTCACCCACTCAGCCGCTTCTTCTTCAGCTGTGCCGCCGATTTCTCCGATCATGATGACTGCATGTGTTTCAGGATCTTCGTTGAACGCTTTTAACACGTCAATAAAGTTCGTGCCGTTGACCGGATCGCCGCCGATCCCTACAGCGGTAGATTGGCCTACGCCGGCTTCTGAAAGCTGATGGACGGCCTCGTATGTCAATGTTCCTGAACGGGACACAACGCCTACATGGCCCTTTTTATGAATGTATCCCGGCATAATGCCGATCTTGCATTCTTCAGGTGTAATAACACCAGGGCAGTTCGGCCCTATTAATCTCGTTTTCTTGCCTTCCATAAAGCGCTTCACTTTCACCATGTCCAAAACCGGAATGTGCTCAGTGATACAAATGACAAGATCAATTTCCGCGTCAACCGCTTCCATAATTGCGTCCGCCGCAAACGGAGCCGGCACGTAAATAACTGACGCATCTGCGCCCGTTGTATGAACCGCTTCTGCGACCGTATTGAATACCGGTACGCCTTCCGCTTCCGTTCCGCCTTTTCCAGGTGTTACACCGCCAACGATATTCGTGCCGTATTCCAGCATCTGCTTTGTATGAAATAAAGCGGTAGAACCTGTAATCCCCTGTACAATAACTCTTGTATCTTTATTGATAAAAACACTCATTATCTGGTCCCCTGCCTTTCATTCTTTCCTAAACTAAGGATACTATTTTCTGTGCGCCGTCTGCCATTGATTCCGCAGATGTGATGTTTAAGCCTGATTCATTCAGGATTTTCTTTCCTAAATCTACGTTTGTCCCTTCAAGGCGCACGACCAGCGGCAATGTCAATCCGACTTGTCTCGTCGCTTCAACAACGCCCTCGGCGATGACATCACACTTCATGATGCCTCCGAAAATATTGACGAAAATTCCTTTTACGTTTTGATCGGAAAGAATGATTTTAAAAGCTTCCGTAACTTTTTCTGCGGTTGCGCCGCCCCCGACATCAAGGAAGTTTGCAGGTTCTCCGCCGTAGTGTTTAATGATATCCATAGTAGACATTGCAAGACCCGCGCCGTTTACCATACAGCCGATATTTCCATCAAGGGAAATGTAGCTTAAATCGTAATTTGACGCTTCGATTTCTTTCGGATCTTCTTCATCTAAATCTCTGTATTCCATAATGTCTTTTTGTCTGTATAACGCATTGCTGTCGAAGTTCAGCTTAGCATCCAGCGCCATGACGTTTCCGTCCCCCGTAACGACGAGAGGGTTGATCTCGGCGATGGAGCAGTCCTTCTCAACAAATGCTTTATATAAACCGAGCATAAATTTAGCGGCTTTGCCGACAAGCTCTTTCGGGATGTTAATTGCGAATGCAATTTCCCTTGCCTGATAGCCCTGAAGGCCGACAGCCGGATCAATTACCGCTTTTTTAATTTTTTCAGGTGTTTTTTCCGCTACTTCTTCAATCTCCGTTCCGCCTTCTTCAGACGCCATTAAAACGATTCTTGAAGTAGCGCGGTCAAGTACAAGCCCGACATAGTATTCCTTTTTAATATCGCAGCCTTCTTCAATAAGTAAGCGTTTTATTACTTGTCCGTCCGGACCCGTTTGATGTGTGACGAGCGTCTTGCCTAACAGTTCTTCGGCATACTCTTTCACTTCATCTTTTGTTTTTGCAATCTTTACCCCACCAGCTTTGCCGCGGCCGCCAGCATGGATTTGCGCCTTTACGACATAAACCGAGCTTGACAGGCTCTCTGCTTTTTCAACTGCTTCCTCTGCTGTAAAAGCCACTTTACCTTCAGGAACAGACACCCCGTATTTTCTGAGGACTTCTTTTCCCTGGTACTCATGGATATTCATTTCCCATCCTCCTAACTTATGTAGCAAAACTAAAAATAGACTGCGCTTTCATTCTATATAATACTGGAAGAATTGTCTAGGGTTCAAAACAAAATCTTTATATCCTTCCAAACATTCTAACTTTTATTTTATTGAAAATATAAATTTAAACGGAGTCCGGGAAATGAATGGTCCTTATTTTTCGTTTTTCAGGGTTTCGTCCAGTTTGTAAACAAATGAAAAAATTTCGGCAACGGTTTCATAAAGCGCCTCCGGTATCTGATCGTCAACCGTCAAATGGCGCATTAATTCGACAAGGGTTCTGTCTTCCTGAATGGGAACCCCAGCCTTCTCAGCTTCTTTTATAATATTTTCCGCCACGTGCCCCCTGCCTGTTGCGACAACCTTCGGGGCTTGGTCTTTCTGCCGGTCGTAATGCAGGGCGACAGCTCTTCTTAACGGCGTTTGCTCTTTCATATTTTCACATCCACTTTTCTTCCGCCGTCTTTTTCTATAAACTCTTCCACAAGAGCGCTCTGGTCTTTCGGGCGCCGTTTTTTAGCCGTGACGCCTGACAGGCTGAAGCCCGTTTCTTTTACGGCTTCTTTTAAAGCCGGTACGAGAGGGTCGATGGCCGCCTGAAGCTCAAAATCAGTCTCAACCGTAATGGTCATTACATTTTGCTGAATCATGCAGTCCACAACGGTTTCTTGCAGTGTTTCAAGGTGCAGCAAAAACAGGAGCCTGCAATGTGACGGATCGAGTTTTCCGTCCGGCTTCTTCCGTCCTTTAAAGAGAACTGTGATGTCATTCTCATACGCGGACGCTCCCAGCGGAAATGACAGCACCATCTGCGTAAAAGAAGGGTTATGCTGCTCAATAAACAGCTGGCCGTTTAATTTATGAATAAGCGGTTCCGCCTCTTGTTTAACGGATTGGGGCGCTTCTTGAAGCGTCCGGACGGCTTGGAGGGCTGTTTTCAGCGCTTGTTTCTCCGGCTGCGGAGACACGCCTTTTTCAAGCGCTGTAATGAATGATAATTCATCACGTGTGCCCAGTCCTTTTTTGATTTTCTGCAAAAGGCTTAATACATCATGTTTTTCTGCATATTTCAATTCGGTGAGCTGAGCGGCTTTTTCGAAAACAGCCGCCTCCTGTTCTGTCAGTTGTGCGTTTTGAAGAACAGGTGCTGTTTTAAATGTTTTTTCTTGAGAAATGAAAGCCTTAATGATCTCCGCCGTTACTTTTACGGGACGGTTTTCAGTTTTTTCTGCCGATGTCATTAATTTCTCTATAATCTGTTTTGCCGTTTTTTCAGGCAGTTCCGGATTTGCCCGTGCACTCGGAGGAGAAGGCTGGCTTGAGACTGCCTTTCCGTTTTCACGAGTCTCTCGGACAAATGGTGATTGTTTTGATTCCGTCCGTTCTCCTTCATCCATCAGCCCGGTTTCTGAGAGCGGCATGCGTGCAGCCTCGGCAAGCTTCTTCAGGAGACGTTCTGCATGAAGATCCGTTTCCGCGTTTAACACGTCAGAAACCGCCTCTTTGAGCACAGACAGCTCTTTTGCCGATTGCGGAGCCTGATTGATTGCCTGAAGCAGTCCTGAGAGGAGGCGCCGGGTCGGAACCGGATATTTAACGGCATGAATGGCTGACAAGACTTCCGGATGTGCGGGCAGTTCCCGTTTCAGCGCAAATACGATTGTTTCCGCCGCTTTTTTCAATTCGGCGGCCGGAAGCGATTCAGCCCAGCGGATGCAAGCTTTGAGGCTGTTTTCCGTCATCGGCAGCTTCTGCTGCATAAACGTTTCGGCAATCTGCAGAGACACAGGGCCTGGTTTGACAGAAAGAGCGTTTAACAGTCTTCCCGCCGCTTCCTGAACGGTTTTCGGGCTTCCTTCGAATTGGTCAATGACATGAAGCCGGCCTGTTTTTTCCGCCGGCTGTTTGTCATAAGAAAACCAGTAATACGCCTGCGGACGAAGGGCGGTTTCAAGTTTTCCCTGCATCGTCCGGCCGCCGATTTGGATAAGGGCGCTTTGATCGTCCAGCAAACGGAGAACCTTCCCTAACAGCAGCCTTTGAGCGCCGCTGTCTTTACCGCCGTCTTGCCGGTCCGGAGGGATTTCCGCCGTCAGCTGTCTGAAAGCCGCTTGGATTTCGCCGCTTATGTTCATGTCTTAAGCCTCTTTTCTAACAATAAGATTGAACGGGAGCGAACGTTTTTCGGTGAATAGTTGTCGGTCCGTATGCCTGAAGAGCTTCAAGATGTTCTTTCGTTCCGTAGCCTTTATTTTTTTCAAAGCCGTACATGGGGTAGGTTTTGGCGTACTCAGCCATGAGACGGTCCCGCGTTACTTTTGCGATGCAGGCTCCGGCGGCAATTGACACGCTTTTGGCATCCCCTTTTATAACTGATGACTGCGGAATGTCAAGCGGAAGGGTCATGGCATCAACAAGCAGATAATCAGGTGTTTCCGTTAAAGCATTGACGGCTTTTACCATCGCCAGTCTCGCGGCCTCATAAATGTTGATCCGGTCAATGACGTCCGCATGGACAATGCCGACTCCTACAGCCGCCGCTTCTTCCGTGATCCGGCTGTAATACTCCTCGAGCTTCTTTTCCGACAATTTCTTCGAGTCCGTGAGACCGAGAATCTCGCATTCTGCCGGCAAAATGACGGCGCCGGCGACAACCGGTCCGGCAAGCGGCCCTCTTCCGGCTTCGTCAACACCCGCAATCAGGCGGAAGCCCTTTTTGGATGACAGTCTTTCGTATGCCGTCATGTTCAGCCATTGCTCTTTAAGAGCTTTTTCCTTCGCGTGCTTTTTCAGCCATTGCTCTAAAAGCGTCTGTACGCTTTTTCTCGGGTCTTTCTCACATTGGGCAAGGAAGGGGTCGCTTTCGTCCCTGACCTCTTGCAGGCGTTCTTTTACGCTTTTTACGGTTAATGTATTCACGTCCTCTTCTCCCTTACATTATGTATATCGGTATTCTGCGGAAAAAATAAAGACCCGCATCGCTGCGCGTCTTTATTCTGATGGTGTTTCAAATGAAAGCCTGCCGAATTTTTCCGTCCGGATGTCCCGAATGATGACTTCCGTTGTTTTATCATAGTCAACCATTCCGCCGCCCATCAAACAGCCGCGTTTTTCACCGATCGCGTCGAAAAGAGCGGCGATATCCTCAGGGATTTCCTGAAGTCCGTAGCGCTCCTTCAAGCGGTCGGGATAATGCTCTTCCAGAAAGCGCAGCCCGAAGACGGCCACATCCTGCAGGTTGATAATCGTATCTTTAATCGCCCCGGTGATCGCCAGACGCAAGCCGACAAGCTCATCTTCAAATTTAGGCCATAAAATTCCCGGTGTATCGAGCAGCTCTAATTCCTTGCCTACCTTTACCCACTGCTGTGAAGTGGTAATGCCGGGCCTGTCTCCCGTCTTGGCAATGTTTTTTTTGGCCAGCCGGTTAATGAGCGTAGACTTGCCGACATTCGGAATGCCGATGATTAATGCGCGGATTGCTCTTGGCCTAACACCTTTTGCTTTCATTTTATCGAACTTATCTTTCAGCAGCTCTTTCGATGACGGCACGATTTGATGCAGTCCCTGCCCGTTAACGGAGTTTATTGAAAGAGAGGGAATGCCCTGTTCCTGAAAGTGGTCCTTCCACTGAGCAGTCACAGCCGCATCCGCCTTATCGGCTTTATTTAAAAGCATAATGCGCGGCTTATTCTTTAAAATCTCCTCAATCATCGGATTTCTCGATGACATCGGGATTCTCGCATCCACCAATTCGTATACGATATCAATTAATTTCAGTTTTTCTGTTACTTCCCGTCTCGCTTTAGCCATATGGCCTGGGAACCATTGAATGGTCATGTGACTTCGACACCTGCCTTATTTACCGGAACCGGATGTTCCGATGATCTCTTATGTATTTTACGTTGCTTGTTCTGCTTTTACAAATTTCATATAAAAAAAGAGCCTGTTACGGGTAACAAGCTCTTTTCGTTCGTTATCATTATCGTCTGATTTCTTTAATACGAGCCGCTTTTCCGCGAAGTTCACGCAGGTAGTAAAGCTTAGCGCGACGTACTTTACCGTAACGTACAACTTCGATTTTCGCGATTTTTGGTGTGTGTACAGGGAATGTACGTTCAACGCCAACACCGTAAGAAATCTTACGAACTGTGAACGTTTCGCTGATTCCACCACCACGACGCTTGATCACAACACCTTCGAAGATCTGGATACGCTCACGATTACCCTCAACAACTTTTACGTGTACACGTAAAGTGTCACCAGGACGGAACGCAGGAAGATCAGTGCGAAGCTGTTCTTTTGTGATATCTTGAATTAGTTTTTGCATCGTTTTCAACTCCTTCCAACAGATGCTCTTGGCCACAACTGCAAGGCACAGCGGAACATCGTTTTCAAGCTTCTGAAGGATAAGCCTCCTTAAGCCACAAGTAGTATCTTATCATATCTTCATCGCCTGCGCAATAGAATCTATTCGTTTTCCCACTCGGAAATCCATTTTCTTTGCTCATCAGTGAGAGGATAGTTTTCAAGAAGATCGGGACGTCTTAAAAAGGTTCTTCTGATTGATTCTTTATTGCGCCATTTTTGTATTTTTGCATGGTTGCCCGACAGAAGGGTCTCAGGCACTTTTAAGCCTCTATAATCTGCAGGCCTCGTATAGTGCGGATGCTCTAAAAGCCCCGTGCTGAAGGAATCCTCCACGTGGGATGCTTCTTTTCCGAGGACGCCCGGCAAAAGCCTGACAACGCTGTCGGCAATCATCATGGCAGGGAGCTCTCCCCCGGTCAGCACAAAATCCCCGATGGAGATTTCATCAGTGACAAGATGTTCCCGGATCCGTTCATCATACCCTTCATAATGTCCGCAAATAAACATGAGATGTTCCTCTTGTGCCAGCTCCTCGGCTTTCTTCTGCGTATAACGCTCACCTTGCGGGCAGACGAGAATAATGCGCGGCTTGGCGTCCGTACCGGCTGTCAGCTTTTCAACCGCATCAAATACAGGCTGCGGCTTTAACACCATCCCGGCTCCCCCGCCGTACGGGTAATCATCAACCGTTTGGTGTTTATTATCCGAAAAAGCCCGGAAATTGATGACGTCAAAACGGACAGCCTCTTTTTCCTGTGCTTTTTGCAGAATGGAGGAGCCGAGCACCCCTTGAAACATTTCGGGAAACAGTGTTAAAAAGTCGATTTTCATTCGTCTATTAACCCTTCCATTACATGAATCTTAATTTTCTTCTCATTTATATTAATATCCTTTACCACGGAAGCAATATACGGAATGAGCGCATCTTTTTTGCCTTTTCTTGCAACCACCCATACGTCATTAGCCCCTGGCGTCAAGATTTCCTTCACTGTGCCGATCAGTTCCCCGTCTTCTGACACAACCTCGCAGCCGATGATTTCATGAAAATAAAATTCATCTTCTTCAAGCTCTCCCAAGTCTTCTTCAGGGACTTTGATCACCATGTTTCTTAGGTGTTCGACTTCATTGAGACTCGGCATTTCTTTGAATTGCAGCAGGTGAAACTGCTTGTGAAGCCTGTGGGCGCTGACCGTTACTTTAATTGGCTCCGCAGCCCCTTCCGCAAACAAATAGAGCGTATTGCCGGGCTTGTACCGTTCTTCGGCAAAGTCCGTTTTAGAAATGACCCGCACTTCGCCTTTAATGCCGTGGGTATTTACAATTTTGCCTACATTAAACCATCTGTTTGTCATATTATCACCTCGGGCGGATTTCAATTACTACCCCGTCTTTTATGACGATGGTATTTGCCGCTGTTTTTTCATGCCAGTTATCACCGACATTGATTGAAAGCAGCGCATCGATCTCCTTTTCCTTCACTTCGCTTCCAAGCGGGAGCGACTCTGTCTGGCTTATTTGGAAATCGATCATTTTGATTTTGTCTTGTCTTTTCTCAATGGCTTTTTTAAAAGATTCCGCTACATCGGGATTCTGCTGATCTTTTTCATGTTTTCTAAGCTGAAAATAGAGCTGGCTGCATTCTCGTTCAAGCGTTTGCTTTTTTTCTGCAAAAGAGGCCAAAAGCTTTTCCTTGCTTTGCTCGGTCAGAACCTGCATAACGGTTACCCTGTGAATAATCTGCATAGGACCAGACTCCCCACTCTTCCAACATATTTCTGTTCATTTGCCTTTTTTACGTGTAAAAAAAGGGGAGGTGCCGGCCCTCTCCCTTTTTCAGTCAAATATTTCAAATTGAACTTTCTTAGAAGACTGTGCGCCAGCTGCAAAAACGACGGTTCGAATCGCTCTTGCAGTCCGGCCTTGCTTTCCGATAATCTTACCGGTATCTGACTTATTGACAGATAAGCGCAGCGCAATCTTTTGATCAGTCTCTTCCTTTGTGACCGTTATGTCTTCCGGATGGTCGACAAGCGGAGCCACAATGCTGACAATCAAATCTTCCAAGTTCTGATCAGTCATTACTTGCCTTGTTTAGCGTTGTGGAATTTTTCCATAATTCCTTGGCTTGAGAACAAGTTGCGGACTGTATCAGAAGGTTTAGCTCCTGTTTGAAGCCATTTAAGAGCAAGCTCTTCGTTGATTTTCACTTCAGCCGGCTTTGCAACCGGGTTGTATGTGCCGACTGTTTCGATGAAACGGCCGTCACGCGGTGAACGAGAATCTGCTACAACAATACGATAGAAAGGAGATTTTTTTGCTCCCATACGTTTTAAACGAATTTTTACTGCCATTTTACTAGCACCTCCGAAAATATTTCAACAAGATAGTATATTAACAATGATAAAAGTGTTTGTAAAGTGTTTTTTCTTAACAACGGTTTTATCATGTATAACCGATTACATAAAAGGTAATTTAAAGCCTTTTTTCTTCCCTTTTGTCATGTTGGTCATCTGCTTCATCATTTTTTTCATTTCCTCAAACTGCTTTAAAAGACGGTTGACTTCCTGAACGGATGTTCCGCTTCCTTTGGCAATCCGCTTCCGCCGGCTGGCGTTAATGACATCCGGCTGTTCTTTTTCAAGAACAGTCATTGATTTAATGATCGCTTCCACATGATTCAGCTGTTTTTCATCGACTTGGATGTTTTTTAAGCCTTTCATTTTGCCTGCGCCGGGCATCATTTGCAGCAGTTCGTCAAGAGGCCCCATGTTTCGGACCTGGCCGAGCTGCTCCAGAAAATCATCCAATGTGAAGCTCATCGTTCTCATTTTCTGCTCAAGCTCTTTGGCTTTGTCTTCATCAACAGTCGCCTGAGCTTTTTCAATCAAGGTCAGCACGTCACCCATTCCGAGAATCCGGGATGCCATCCGTTCAGGATGGAACGCTTCAAGAGCATCGAGCTTTTCTCCCATTCCGGCGAATTTAATCGGCGTTTCGGTGACCGCGCGGATAGAAAGCGCCGCACCTCCGCGGGTATCCCCGTCAAGCTTTGTTAAAATGACACCCGTTAAACCGAGCTGGTCATTAAAGCTTTTGGCGACGTTTACCGCATCCTGACCGGTCATTGAGTCGACGACAAGGAAAATTTCCTCAGGATTTGCGACTTCCTTTACGCCGGAGAGCTCATCCATCAGTTCATGATCGATGTGCAGCCGTCCGGCGGTGTCTAAAATCACATAATCATGATGCTCTTCCTTCGCTTTTTCAATCGCCTGTCTGGCAATTTCCACCGGGCTGACCTGATCGCCAAGCGAAAAGACCGGCATATCAAGCTGTTTCCCCAGGGTTTCCAGCTGTTTAATCGCGGCGGGGCGGTAAATATCCGCAGCCACGAGCAGCGGTTTGCGGTTATGTTTTTTGCGCAGCAGGTTGGCAAGCTTCCCCGTGGTTGTCGTTTTACCGGCACCTTGGAGCCCGACCATCATAATAACGGTCGGCGGGCGTTTGGCGACGGCAATTTTGCTTTCTTCGCCGCCCATCAGCTCGGTAAGCTCTTCTTTTACGACTTTAATAACCTGCTGACCGGGTGTCAGACTCTGCATAACGTCCTGTCCGACAGCCCGTTCACTTACTTTTTTCACAAAATCCTTTACGACTTTAAAGTTAACGTCAGCCTCAAGAAGCGCAAGACGAACTTCACGCATCATCTCTTTTACGTCTTGTTCGCTGACTTTTCCTTTTCCGCGGATTTTTGAAATCGTCTTTTGCAGTCGGTCGGCTAATCCTTCAAATGCCATTGTTTGCCGCCTCCTAATCTAATTTCTCAAGCGCTTCAATCAGAGCCGTCATTTTTTCCTCTTCCTGCAACCCGGAAGCAAGCTCTTTCAGCTTTGTAAACATTTCTTTACGCTCCTGAAACTTTTTAAAAAGGAGCAGTTTTTCTTCATATTGTTCAAGCATCGCTTCAGTCCGTTTGATGTTATCGTAAACGGCTTGCCTTGAAACGTCATACTCTTCGGCTATTTCACCAAGGGAGAAATCGTCCAGATAATAAAGCGACATATAGCTCTTTTGTTTTGACGTCAGCAACGACTGATAGAAGTCAAATAAATAGTTCATTCTCGTCGTTTTTTCGAGCGACATTTGAGCTCTCCCCTTTGTTAAGTCAAATCCCTTTACAAAAACTTAGTTTACATGGTTTCAGAGCGTGTGTCAAGTTTTTATCTTGTCAAAGCATGATGCTCTTTTTACATAATAAGTTTTTTCAAAAAAATTCATATAGACCGTCGTTAAAATACTCGAATTCTTGTTTTGATACACGATAGCGGCAATAGCCTTCGTAAAAAGCATTGAGGCATGCTTCGTTTGTGACAAAATGACTGATCGCTAATGATTCATCATATCGCGGATCTCCCGCCGATATTCCCGCAGCATCGATAAACAGATAGACCTCTCCGTCTTTCACCAGCACATTATCAGTCGTGCAGTCACCGTGTATCATTGTCTGCTGAACAGGAACAGGCCTGTACCTGTCCAATTCCTTCAAAAGCTCTGCACTTCCTTCAGCCTGTCCTTTTTTGACATATTCCCCGGCTCGTTTGATTTGCAGATCGAGCCAGTCTGATTCCGGCTGTAAACCAGGGACCATTTCGGTTTCATGCAGACGTTGCAGAAACTGGCCGAAACTTTTGATCAGCTTTTTCTTTTCAGTATCCCCTTTTGCTTTTCTTAAAGCCGAAGTCAGGGTGATTCCATCCTCAAATGACATGATGATATGGCTGGCATGCTGTTCCTGTATCATCCCATAATAAATAGGAACAGGCAGACGACGAGTTTCCGTCAGTTTTTGTAAAACGAAGGCTTCTCTCATTAACCATTCCCGATACTTCTGTTGAAAAGAACTTTTCAGCAGAAATGCGTCTTGGCCGGCCACTATTTTTCGAACGGTTGAAGTGCCTCCCTGTTCATCCAACAGCGACATATGGTTTATCGCTCCGACCTTACTTTCCAATTCAGCTTTCAGCCATTTGTCCAACAATTGCCCCCTCCATTCCGATCTATCAATGCGTATAAAAAAACGAGTATAAAACCGTCCATTTTATACTCGTTTTTTATTCATTAATCCTCGGCTTTTTCAACTAAATCAGAAAAGAGACCGTATACGTAAGATTCTGCATCAAACCGCTGGAGATCGTCAACCTTTTCTCCGAGGCCGACCAGTTTCACGGGGATGTGAAGCTCATTGCGGATCGCCAGGACGATACCGCCTTTTGCGGTGCCGTCAAGCTTCGTTAACGCGATACCCGTCACATTCGTCGCTTTGGAGAATTCTTTCGCCTGCGCCATCGCATTTTGGCCTGTCGTCGCGTCCAGCGCAAGGAGAACCTCATGCGGAGCCTCAGGCACTTCGCGTTCGATGACGCGTTTGACTTTTTCAAGCTCTTTCATTAAGTTTACTTTATTCTGAAGGCGGCCGGCCGTATCACAAATCAGCACATCCGCTCCTCTTGCTTTAGCCGCGTGTACGGCATCATAAATAACCGCAGCAGGGTCGCTTCCGGCAGCCTGTTTAATGACAGGCACGCCTGTACGCTCCCCCCACACTTCAAGCTGTTCAATCGCCCCGGCTCTGAAGGTGTCTCCGGCAGCGAGCACAACGGATTTGCCTTCATTCTTCAGCTTATGGGCAAGTTTTCCGATCGTTGTCGTTTTTCCGACGCCGTTTACCCCGACAAGCAGAATAACGTTCAGGCGCCCGTCCTGAATATTTAATTCAGAAATCTGTTCGTCGCCGCTGTTATAAATGTCGACAAGCTTTTCAGAAATGACGGACTGCACTTCCTGAGGATCCTGGATGTTTTTCAGCTTCACTTCTTTTTTGAGCTCATCAATCAGCTCCATGACGGTTGTAAAACCTACGTCAGCGCCAATCAGCACTTCCTCAAGCTCTTCGAAGAAATCCTCGTCGACTTTTCGGTAGCGGGAGACGAGTTCGTTCACTTTATTTGAGAAGGAATTTCTTGTTTTTTCAAGACCATCTTTAAATTTTTCAGAGACGGAGTCTGTCTGTTTCGTGATTTTCTCTTTTAATTTTTTAAAAAAGCTCATCTTTCAACCTCTTTCCTCGTTACTGAACGAATTCTTTTGTTTCTTCCAGTTTGACCGAAACCATTCGGGAAACGCCGGATTCCTGCATCGTAACACCGTAGAGGACATCCGCTTCTTCCATGGTGCCTTTTCTGTGGGTGATGACGATAAACTGGCTGTCGCCGCTGTATTTTTTTAAATATTGCGCAAACCTGAATACATTGGCTTCATCAAGCGCAGCTTCCACTTCATCAAGGACGCAGAACGGCACGGGCCTTACTTTCAGAATGGAGAATAAAAGGGCAATGGCAGTCAGCGCCCGTTCTCCCCCTGACAAAAGATTTAAGTTTTGCAGTTTTTTGCCCGGAGGCTGCGCGATAATGTCCACCCCGGAATTAAGAAGATCATTCGGATCAGTCAGCTTCAGTTCAGCCCGTCCTCCTCCGAATAAAGAACGGAACACGTCGTTGAATTGAGAACGGATCTGGATAAACGTTTCATGGAATCGCTTCGTCATTTCAGAATCCATTTCTTCAATGACTTGAAACAGTGTGTTTTTCGCTTCCGTCAGGTCATTTTTCTGCTCTGTTAAAAACTGATACCGTTCGTTTACTCTTTCAAATTCATCGATGCTGCCGAGATTGACCGTTCCGAGCTCTTCAATTGAAAGCTTGATCAGTTTGACCCGTTTTCTCGCCTCTTCAGGCTCGAGTTCGAGCTGATATTGTTCTTTTGCCCCTTCAAAGGATAAGCTGTATTCCTCGCGTAAATACTGCAAGAGATTATCAAGCTCAACTTCCATCCGGCCGAGTTTTACCTCTTCATCTTTCAGAATGTCTGTTTTTTGCTTATACAGACGCTTCATCTCTTTCAGTTCAAGCTCGTTCGTATCAAGAGCCCGCTGGAGCTTCACCCGCTGGTCGCGCCGGCTGGCGATCAATTCGATCGTTCTCGTTTTATCGTGAAGCTTGTGATGGGCTGCTTCTTCAAGCTGCTCCTCACCGCTTGTGCTGGACGTCATCTCTGAGGTCAGGAGGCTTAAATCTTCCCGTGTTTCTTTCAGAGCGAGCTGCGTTTCTTCAAGCTCTTTTTTCAGCCGTTTGAGGTTGTCTTCTTCACTCGAACACGCCTGTTCTTTTTTCGCAGCAGCCACTTTACATTCCGTCAGTTCATGAGAGAGCGTTTCTTTTGTTGAGGATAGGGTCTGCTTTTGTTTTGTCAGCCTTTCCATCTCTTCCTCAAGCTCTTTCAGCTGGCCGGATGCCTCACTCAGCTGTTCTTCCAGAGCTGATTTGCGCGTCTCTTTTTCCCGGCTGCTTTCGGTCAGTGATGCTTTCTCCTGATCGTAAAGCTCCAGATGGGTATTGATGTTCTTTTCAGCGACTTCGAGTTCATACAGCCTGCCTTTTACATCCTGCTGCTTTGTTCTGAAAGCTTCACCGTCTTCACGGAGACCGCTCAGCGTATGTTCAAGCTCTTGAATGGCCTGCTTCAGCGTTTTGACCTCTTTTTCGAGCAAAGCTGTTTTTTCTTCCATTTCGGCAAGCCGCGCAGTCACCGTCTCAAGCTCACGGCTTCTGCCGAGCAGAGAATTGTTTTTCTTTTTGACCGCGCCGCCTGTCATTGATCCGCCTGGATTGACGACATCGCCCTCAAGCGTCACGATGCGGTAGCGGTGCCCGAGAAGCTTGGCCAGTTCATTCGCACCTTTTAAATCTTCAGTGATCAGCACGGTGCCGAGAAGGTTTTGAATGACATTCCGATACGCGGCATCATATGTGACAAGCCCGCTCGCTGTGCCGAGGAAAGACGGATGCTTCTGAGCCGTCTGTTCATCACGGGTTTGGAGCTGGCGCGGTTTCATAACCGTAAGCGGCAGGAACGTCGCGCGGCCGAATGAATTCTGTTTTAAATATTGAATCGCTTTCCGCGCCGCCTGCTCGTCGTCTGTGACAACGTGCTGCGCCGCTGCGCCGAGTGCAATCTCGATCGCCGTTTCATACTTTTGTTCGGTGGCAATCAGTTCGAGAACGGCGCCGCGGATGCCGCCGAGCTTCTCTTTCTGCTTCAGCACTTCTTTTACGCCTTGGTAAAATCCTGAAAAATCGCCTTGCATCGTTTCAAGCATATCTTTTTTGGATCTGGCCTGCTGGACGAATTGATATGCCTGATACAGCGCAGATTCTTTCTTTTCATATTGGCGTTTTTTCTGTTCATATGCTGTCTGGACTTCGCGAAAGCGGACGACCTGATTGTGAATATCCTCTTCAACGGCAGCCAATTCTTCTTCGCACGCCGCTTTGCGGACTGCAATATCGTTACGTTCTTCAAGATATTTTTCATTGTTTGCGGTCAGTCTCGCCTGCTGGACCGCAGATTGGGACATCTGGTCATCTAAAAGCTGCAGCTCGTTGCGAATCGACGCCTGGCTGTTTAACAATTCAAAGTAATCGCTTTTTAATTGTTCAATTTTCTCTTCTACATTTTCATTATGCAGACTGAGAGCCTGCTGCTTTTCTTTCACTTGGGCGTTTAACCGCTTCACTTCCGCACGCAGCTTATCATAGACGGCAGACTGTTTTTCAATGTCGGCTTTCAGTTCGGCTTCTTTGTTCGTGTAATGTGTAACGGATTCCTCAAGCTGTTCCCGGTTTTGCGCGGCATTTTTTTTGCGCTCTTTCAGCACTTCTTTCCGGCCTTCCAGCTTTTCCAGCTCTTCACTTGTCACGAGCAGAACCTGCTGCAGTTCGTTGACGGATTCATCAAGCGCGTGGATTTTATCTCTCGTCTCTTCTATCATCGCTTCTTTTGCGGATAGAGCCGATGATTCCGCCAATTCTTCTTCTTTAGCAGCCTGCACCTTGTCTTTTAAACCCGACCATCTGCCATGCAGTTGTTCGATGTCAAAGGCGGTAAGGGCAATTTCGACATGCTCAAGCTCTTTCTTTTTTTCTAAGTAGTCTTTGGCGATTGATGCCTGGATTTTCAGCGGTTCGACCTGATCTTCAAGCTCATGGAGAATATCTTCCACCCTGTTTAAGTTATCCTGCGTCTCAAACAGTTTGTTTTCCGCTTTTTTCTTTCTTGTTTTATATTTCAGCACGCCGGCCGCTTCTTCAAAAATACTGCGGCGGTCTTCCGCTTTGCTGCTGAGAATCTCTTCGACTTTCCCCTGGCTGATAATAGAGAATGCTTCTTTTCCGAGCCCGGAGTCCATAAATAAGTCAATGATGTCTTTCAAACGGCACTGCTGATTGTTGATGAGAAATTCACTCTCTCCGGAACGGTACACCCGTCTCGTCACGCTGACTTCGTGGTAATCGATCGGGAGAAAATGATCTTCATTATCAAGCGTTAACGTGACTTCGGCAAGGTTCAGCCGCTTGCGCGAATCACTTCCCGCAAAAATGATATCTTCCATTTTTCCGCCCCGAAGCGAGCGGGCTGATTGTTCGCCGAGCACCCAGCGGATGGCTTCGGTAATGTTGCTCTTTCCGCTGCCGTTCGGACCGACAACGGCCGTGACGCCTTTTACAAAGTCAACGGATATCCGTTCTGCAAATGATTTAAATCCTATAACGTCTAAACGTTTGAGGAACATCCCAGATCCTCCTTATCGTATAAGTATCTCAATATTATCATAATCACCCGCTTATATCAGGCGCAGACATACTGAAATCCCCCTAGGGAAACAGGGGGATTTTATTGTTTCGTATGATGTTTTTGCATTTTCGCAAGAGCTTCCTGTGCCGCATGCTGCTCGGCTTCTTTTTTGGAACGTCCGTTCCCGATACCGAGCGCCTCACCTTTAAGAGAGACAAGCGCCTCGAATTCCCGGTTGTGGGCAGGCCCTTTTTCATTGAGAATTTTGTACTCAAGCGATCCTTTTCCGTCCCGCTGTACAAATTCTTGAAGCTGGCTTTTGAAATCCATCACATGAGAAAAAGCACCATCGTTTATTTTAGGGAACACGTACACTTTCAGGAATTGCTGAACCGGCTCAAGGCCCTGATCCAGATACAGTGCGCCGATAAACGCTTCAAACACATCCGCTAAAAGCGCAGGACGCTTTCTGCCGCCCGTCATTTCTTCTCCTTTTCCCAAGAGAACAAGATCGCCGAATGACAATTCATGGGCAAGTGAGACGAGTGACGGCTCGCATACGATAGCGGCTCTCAGCTTCGTCAAATCTCCTTCACTCATGGCCGGGTATTTGGCAAATAAGAATTGGGAGATCGTCAGTTCCAAAACAGCGTCACCTAAAAATTCAAGCCTTTCATTGTCTTCATACGGCTTTTTCCGATGCTCATTCACATAAGATGAATGTGTAAATGCTTGATACAAAAGTTTCTCGTTTTGAAAATGAACCGAAATCCGTTCTTGGAACTCTTTAAATTGCTCTATTTTTTTATAGAACTTTTTTTTATCTTTAAAATGTGAGTGTTTTGACATAGTAACCTCCATAGGCACATCAGGTTCACCGCGCTCCCCGCCGTAAACGGAATCGGCAGCGCGTACAGCGTCAGACGCCGGTAACCGAACGATTAAAGGGCTAAAGCCCCGCTGTCAGGCGGGACTTTTAGCATCAGCTTATTGCTGGTTTTGTATGTAGTTCACAGCGTCGCCGACTGTTGCAATCTTTTCAGCATCTTCGTCAGAAATCTCCATATCAAACTCGTCTTCAAGTTCCATAACAAGCTCAACTACATCTAGGGAATCAGCACCTAAGTCTTCCTTGAAAGAAGCTTCAAGTTTGACGTCAGCTTCATCAACGCCAAGGCGGTCTACGATGATTTTCGTTACACGCTCTAATGTATCTGCCATAGCAATTCACCTCCCCTCAAGTATTATAGAGGATTCGTTTTTAAAAAACTAGAGAAACTAGGATGAAATTTTAAAAACAAATCTTTACATCACCATTCCGCCGTCAATATGAAGGGTTTGGCCCGTCATATAACGCGATCCTTCAGAAGCAAGGAACGTAACAACGCTGCTGATATCGGAAGGATCACCGAAACGCGCGAGCGGAATCTGCTTCAGCATTTCATCTTGGACTTCTTTAGAAAGCTTGTCCGTCATATCTGTAGAAATAAAGCCCGGAGCAATGGCATTGACCGTAATATTTCGGCTCGCAAGCTCTTTGGCTGATGACTTCGTTAAGCCGATTACACCGGCTTTTGCCGCCACATAGTTCGCCTGGCCGGGGTTTCCGCTGACGCCGACGATTGATGATACGTTGATAATCCGGCCGGAGCGCTGTTTCATCATCTGTCTTGTCACGGCTTTCGTGCAGTTGAATACACCTTTCAGGTTAATGTTAATGACATCATCCCATTCATTTTCTTTCATTCTCATCAGAAGATTGTCTTTTGTGATCCCCGCATTGTTCACGAGAATGTCGATTGAAGAAAATGCAGCGACAGCCTCTTTCATCATGTTTTGTACTTCTTCGGAATTTGATACATCGGCTTTTACCGCGATCGCGTTTCGGCCCAAAGATTTGATTTCATCTACGACTTCGTTCGCTTTCGCTTCATTCCCGGAGTAGTTGACTACTACGTTACAGCCGTTTTTCGCAAGATCAAGCGCGATCGCCCGCCCGATTCCGCGGGACGCTCCCGTTACCACTGCTGTTTTTTCATTAAGCATCCTGATTCTCCTCCTTCAGCGTTTGAATCGCCAGTTCGATGGTTTCATGGTCAGAAACCGCGATTGTTTTAAGGCGGCGGTTCACTTTTTTCACAAGGCCTGAAAGCACTTTTCCTGGCCCGATTTCAACAAACGTCGTGACGCCTTCGTCAATCAGTTTGTTAATGGTTTCTTCAAAGCGAACAGGTGAGTACAGCTGTTCGATCAGTTTTTTCTTGATATCGTCTTTTTCTGTCATAACGTCAGCCGAAACGTTTGAAATCACGGGAACAGCCGCATTTTTTAACTCACAGGCGCTGAGCACCTCCTCGAGTTTTTGCGCTGCCGGCTTCATTAATTCAGAATGGAACGGTCCGCTTACTTCTAATGGGATTGCCCGTTTTGCTCCGTTGTTTTTCGCTTCCTCTGAAGCCAGCTCCACACCTTTTGCCGTTCCGGAAATTACGATCTGGCCGGGGCAGTTCAAGTTTGCAAGCTGTACGAGATGACCGTTTTCCGTCACTTGATCCGTCACCTTTTTCAAGGACTCCGCATCCATTCCGAGAATAGCTGCCATGGCGCCTTCTCCGGCCGGCACGGCTTCATTCATGAATTCTCCCCGTTTTCTTACCGTGTGAACGGCATCTTTAAATGTCATCGCTCCCGCCGCAACAAGCGCCGAATATTCTCCGAGGCTGTGTCCGGCGGTGAAATCAGGGGTGATGCCGAATTCTTTAAACTTTTCCAATACGGCAATGCTCGTTGTCAACAGCGCGGGCTGCGCATTGTATGTAAGGGTTAATTCTTCGGCGTCGCCTTCAAAAATGAGCGAGCTCAGCTTTGTTTCAAGCGTTTCATCCGCTTCATCAAAAATACGTTTTGACGCTTCTTCGCGTTCGTACAGGTCTTTTCCCATACCGATATATTGTGATCCCTGTCCGGGAAATAAAAATGCAATCTTACTCATGATGCGGTAACCTCCAGACTACTCATCTGTTTTTTCTTCTTTTACTTCTTCTTCTATAAATGCGGCCACGTTTTGGCTGACCATTTCTCTCGCCTGGCGCAGCGCATGGTAAACAGCGCGTGCGTCAGAAGAGCCGTGCGCTTTAACGACGGGCGCTTTCAAACCGAAAAGACTCGCCCCGCCGTACTCAGAATAGTCCATTTTCAGTTTCATTTCCATCAGCTTCGGCTTCAGCACTCCAGCTGCGAGCTTAGAAACAAAACTTGAAGTCAGTGTATCTTTCAGCATTTTGAAAATCGATAACGCTGAACCTTCCAATGTTTTCAACGTGACGTTGCCCGTAAAGCCGTCTGTGACGATGACGTCAGCAGCTCCTTCGAGCAAGTCTCTCGCCTCAACGTTTCCGACAAAATTCACGTTTGTTTCTTTTAATAGTTCAAACGTCTTTTTTGTCAGGTCGTTTCCTTTCTTTTCTTCCGTGCCGACATTTAACAATCCGACGCGGGGCGAGCTGATTCCGAGAACCTGCCGGGCATATACAGATCCCATAATTCCGTACTGGACGAGATGCTCCGGTTTGGCATCTACATTGGCTCCCACGTCCAAAAGAAGGAAACCGTCGCCTGAAACGGTCGGAAGCGTCGGGGCAAGCGCAGGCCGGTCGATTCCTTTAATTCTGCCGACGATAAACAGTCCCGCTGTCATGAGTGCGCCCGTATTCCCCGCTGAGATGCAGGCGTCCGCTCTGTTTTCAGCCACTTCCTGCGCCATCAGCACCATAGAAGAGTTTTTCTTTCTGCGTACGGCGCGGACCGGTTCATCCGTCGGTTCAATCACTTCATCGGCGTGCAACACAGTGATGCGGTCTGATGTTGTTGGCAAGTGTGATTCTATCGTTGTCTTGTCACCGACCAGCGTAATATGAAGATCGTCAAATGCCTCAATACTCTTCATTACTCCGTCAATAACAGCTTTGGGTGCGTTGTCGCCCCCCATTGCATCTACAGCTATTCTCATGCATGCTCCACCTTTATGATTGTTTTGAACGGTACATGTCAAAGCTGCCGGAGAACACGACTTCTTCTCCCACATAGCTGTTGACTTCAACTACCGTTCTGCCTTTTTCTTTTTCGACTGCCGTCACTTTGGCTTTCGCAACGACGCGCTCGCCTTCTTTCACCTGTCTTGTAAAGCGGATATTTGCGCTTGCGGTCAGCGCCAGCTCATCATCAATGACGGCTACGGCGAGTGAGTTCGCCTGCGCAAACAAATGATGACCCCGCGCAATTTGATTGCGGCTGAAGACATGTTCGCGTCTTACTTCTAATATGGAAATGGCCTGGCCGTCAAGCTCCAGATCAATAATTTCACCGATCACTTCGTCTAAAGACAGTGATTTCACTTCATCATCAAGCGTTTGTTCTGCCACGTTTTTAATTCTTTCCCTCAGCTCCGGTATTGAGAGCTCTAAGCGGTCTAAACGGATCGTCTGAATGCTGACGCCGAATTTCCCCGCTAATTCTTCATCTGTGATGAAGGGTGTCGATTTGATCGTCTGCTGCAATAATTTTTGGCGTTCTTTCTTGCTTCTTCTCATCTGTAAACACCATCCGGACAATTAAGACTAGGTACTAATAGTAGTATATAATCTCATAGTTTGGAATGCAATGATTGTTTTTTGAAAGCCGCCGAATTTTGCAGAATCAGCTTAATTTCTCCCCTTCCAGGACGCCGCTTGAAAGTAATTGACCGCGCAGCATGCGGTATTCGTCATCTTTCCAAAACGCCTCTGAAGACACCAGATTGGCCGCATCCTGGCGGGCCGTTTCCAAAGCTCTGTAGTCATGAACCATATCCGCCACCTTGAACTCGGGCATACCGCTCTGTTTTTTTCCGAAGAAATCACCGGGGCCGCGCAGTTCAAGGTCCTTTTCAGACAGCTCGAAGCCGTCGTTTGTCTCCGACATGATTCTCATCCGTTCCTTCCCGGTTTCGGATTTCGGATCTGCCATCAAGATGCAGAAAGATTGGTGGTCTCCCCGCCCGACCCGGCCGCGGAGCTGATGGAGCTGAGATAATCCGAAACGGTCGGCGTCATAGATGACCATAATCGTCGCATTCGGCACGTTCACCCCGACTTCTACGACGGTTGTTGACACAAGTACCTGACATTGATTGGCGCTGAATTCTCTCATCACCTGATCTTTTTCATCAGAATGGAGCTTCCCGTGCATCAGGCCGACATTCCATTTACCGCGGTAAACGTCAGACAGCATGTTATATACGTCAATCGCATTCTGTACATCCAGTTTATCCGACTCTTCAATGAGCGGGCAGATAACATAGGCTTGCCTTCCCTGCTTCAGCTCTTTTTCTATAAAAGCCAAAATCCGCTCCAGCATGTCGTGTTTTACCCAATACGTTTCGATTTGTTTTCGCCCCGCGGGCATTTCATCTATCACGGAAACATCCATTTCTCCGAAGACGGTAATGGCCAGCGTTCTCGGAATCGGGGTGGCTGTCATAAACAGCACATCCGGATCCTGACCTTTATTCTTGAGTTTTTTGCGCTGTTCGACCCCGAACCGGTGCTGCTCGTCCGTAATAACAAGGCTCAGCGCTTTGAATTCCACTTCATCCTGGATTAAAGCATGGGTCCCTACTAAAATATCAATCTCTCCGAGAGCAAGCCGCTCCAAAAGCTCCCTGCGCCGCTTTCCTTTGACAGAACTCGTCAAAAGCGCGATATTTACATCTTCATTTGCAAACAACGATACGAGAGAATCTGCATGCTGTTCGGCCAAAATTTCAGTCGGCACCATTAATGCCCCCTGATACCCCGACAAAATCGCAGCGTACAAAGCGATGGCGGCGACGGCCGTTTTCCCTGATCCGACATCACCTTGCAGCAGACGGTTCATTCGGTAAGGGGATGTCATATCAGCGGTAATTTCCCGAAGCACACGCGTCTGTGCGGTCGTGAGCGAAAACGGCAGGCTGTCTGTGAAAGCGGCGAGTTTTTCAGCCGGAAACACATGGCTGATGCCTTTTGACTGTTCCCTTTCCGCTTTACGGAACGCCTGCATTTTCAGCTGAAATAATAAGAATTCCTCGTAAACAAACCGGCGTCTTGCCTGCTGTAACGATTCCCTCGTTTCAGGCTGATGCATCGTCTGCAGGGCATGTTTGTAATCAGGCAGCTTGTAGCGGATTCTCAATTTTTCAGGAAGCGGATCGGCCGCACTGTCCAAATGATGCTGCAGCGCTTCCTTAATAAACCGTCTCATCATTTTTACGGTGACGTTTTCTTTAACAGAATAAACAGGCTCAATGCTTTTATCTTCTTGATGAGGACCGTTTTTTAATTCCTGCACGGAAACGGTCTGTCTGTGTTTATCCCATTTCCCTGATATCGTGACGACAGAACCTAACGTCAGTTTCTTTTTTAAGTAGGGACGGTTAAAGCAGACCGCGGTAATTAAATAATTGCCGACAAGCACTCTGAATGTCAGCCTGTTTCGTTTTTTGCCGTAATAGGTAAGAGAAGGTTCTGAATGAACCTTCCCTTCTACCGTCACTCTTTCTTCATGTTTTACTTCTTCTAAATCCCTCAGCTCATAGTCGTCATAACGGTAAGGGAAATAATTCAGAAGATCAGAAATGTCATAGATACCAAGTTCGTGCAATGTTTTTTCTGTTTCCGGCCCAATGCCCTTAATTTCCGCTATACTAGTTTGCTGATGGTGTGTCACTTGATTTCAGCGCTCCTCCGAAAATTTTTTTCTCTAATTCTCTTCCCGTCGGTGTCGCGGCTAAACCGCCTTGTCCCGTTTCACGCAGTGCTGTCGGCATTGTCTGGCCGATTTTGTACATCGCGTCAATCACCTCATCGCAAGGAATGCGGCTTGTAATCCCGGCCAGCGCCATATCCGCCGCGATCATTGCGTTGGATGCTCCCATTGCGTTTCGTTTGACACACGGCACTTCTACCAATCCGGCGACCGGGTCACATACGAGACCGAGCATATTTTTCAGTGTAATCGCCATTGCTTCCGCTGATTGCTGAGGCGTTCCGCCCGCCATTTCCACAATCGCAGCCGCTGCCATGCCTGATGCTGACCCGACTTCCGCCTGACAGCCTCCTGCCGCTCCTGAAATACTCGCATTATTTGCTACGACAAAACCGAACGCGCCGGCTGTAAACAGAAAACGGATCATTTGTTCTGTCGTAGGGTGCAGCTTATGCTTTACGGCGAATAACGTTCCCGGCACGACCCCGGCAGAGCCGGCAGTCGGTGTAGCGCAGATCGTTCCCATCGCCGCATTGACTTCATTTGTCGCCACAGCTTTAGAAACGGCGTCTAAAATCAGATTGCCCGACAGGCTTCTTCCAGATTGGATGTATGCCTGAAGTTTCACGGCATCTCCGCCTGTTAAACCGGTCTGACTCGTGACGCCCTTCAGCCCTTTTTCAACAGCTGCTTCCATGACGGAGAGATTGCGCTCCATTCCTTGAAAGATTTCTTCCCGCGTTTTTTGCGTCACTTCCATCTCTTGGGTGATCATCACTTCCGAAATCGGAATTTGTTTTTCTTGAGTGATTTCTATTAATTCTTTTACATTACGAAACATGTCATTTTCCTCCTGACTTTTTAGTCAGCTATCTTAGTAACCTGTATAATATTAGGAAGTGTTGAAAGCTCGTCAAGCACTTCTTCTTCAATATTCTGATCGACCTCAATCGTCATCAGCGCAAGCTGGCCGACGTCCTTACGCGCCACTTCCATATGTCCGACGTTGATGGAGAATTTCGCAAGCACATTGGCAACGCCTGCAATCGTGCCGAATTTATCATTGTGAACGACTAAAATAGCCGGATGGTTTCCGGACAAACGCAGCTCAAAGCCGTTGAGCTCCGTGATTTCTATTTTTCCGCCGCCGATGGAAATACCGGTAAGGGCAAGCTCTCCCTCATCATCAGAAATGACGATGCGCGCTGTATTCGGATGAACGGGCACGGCATCCTCTGTACGGAACTCTACATATATGCCCTTCTCTTCCGCAATTTGAATCGCTGTTTTAATCCGCTCATCAAATGTATCAAAATCAAGCAGGCCGCCGATAATCGCGACATCAGTGCCGTGACCCTTATACGTCTCCGCAAATGATCCGTAAAAAGACACAACGATCCGGCGGGGCTCCCGCCTGAATAAGCTTCTGGCCACTCTGCCGATCCGGGCGGCGCCTGCGGTATGTGAACTGGACGGACCGATCATTACCGGGCCGATAATATCAAAAACGCTTCTATACTTCATGCTGGTTTGCTCCTCCTTAACATCACTTCATTCAGCGCTTTTCTTTAGACTAATTGAACATTTCTCAATTGGCAAGCAGGCACACTGCCGCACTGCCGCAGGTAAATAAAGGCATAAGAATAGAAGGGCCTGATAAGCCCTTCTATTCTGCCGCAAATATATATGGATACAGAGGCTGTCTGCCGTTATGGATTTCAACCTCGATATCTTCACAGACGCTTGCAATATACTCAGCGAGTTTCTCAGCTTCTTCTTCGGGCGCGTCCTCTCCGTACAAAATGGTGACGATTTCATCTTCTTCCCCGATCATTTCATCCAGCAGCAATTTCGCCGCACTTATCCGATCTTCGGCGCTGCCGATAATTGAACTGTTTAAAATGCCGATAAAATCACCTTTTTTAATATCTTTGCCGTCGATATGGGTGTCTCTGACTGAATATGTCACCTGTCCGCTTTTCACATTCCGGATGGCCTCAAGCATATTAGCTTCATTTACGTCAGCCGGCTGGTCAGGGTTAAACGCAAGCAGGGCAGTCATGCCTTGAGGGACCGTTTTTGCCGGAATGACAATGACATTTTCTTCAGCCACGCTCGCCGCCTGATTGGCAGCCATCACAATATTGGAATTGTTCGGAAGAATGAAAACCGTCTCCGCATTGACAGACTGAACGGCTTCAACAATATCTTCCGTGCTCGGATTCATTGTCTGGCCGCCTTCGATTACGTGTGAAGCGCCGATGCTCGTAAACAATTCAGAAATGCCCTCTCCCATTGCCACAGTCACGATGCCAAAAGGCTTGCGGGCTTCTTTCATAACGCCGGCCGGCTTTTTTTCATCATGTTCTTGGCTGATGATTGAAGTATGCTGTTCCCTCATGTTTTCAATTTTAATTTTAATCAAATCGCCGTAACGCTGTGCGAGATTGAGTACGTTCCCTGGTTCTTCGGCATGAATATGAACTTTCGCAAGCGTATCATCAGCCACGACCAGCAATGAATCGCCGAAACGGCTCAGTTCGTTTCTGAACGTCTCTTCCTTGAACGTCCGTTTATCTTGATCCAGCCTCACCATCACTTCCGTACAAAATCCGAATTCAATGTCTTCTGTACTCAGCATGCTCTGCGCGCTTTTATGATGCTCGGCATTCACCATATCATCGAGTGCCGGAAGAACCGCTTTTTTCGGTACGGCCTCTCCTTTTAAAGCAGCCAAAAAGCCTTCATATACACAAAGCAGACCTTTTCCGCCGCTGTCAACGACACCGACGTCCTTTAAAACAGGAAGCAGATCCGGCGTGCGGTTCAGCGACGCTTCCGCTTCTTCAATAACGGCCTCCATGACCGAAATAATATCGGTTTCTTCTTTGGCCGAGGCGACCGCTTTTTTAGCCGCATCCTTGGCCACGGTTAAAATCGTTCCTTCAACCGGTTTCATGACCGCCTTATATGCCATATCCACTCCCGCTTGGAGTGCTGCGGCAAATTCTTGGGCGTCTATTTGGTTTTTGTTTTCAATGCTCTTTGTGAAACCTCTGAACAATTGGGACAAGATCACCCCTGAGTTTCCTCTCGCCCCCATAAGCAGGCCTTTTGACAGGGCGATGCCGACTTTGCCGATGTCGGGTGAGTCAATGTGCTCTACCTCTCTTGCACCGGATGACATCGATAAATTCATATTTGTTCCGGTATCGCCGTCAGGCACGGGAAACACGTTCAGCGCATCCACCGCGGACGCGTTTTGAGACAATGTCTCAGCCCCCGCCAGAATCATTGCCGCAAAAGCTCTCCCATCTAAGTTTCGTCTAGACAATACTCATCCTCCTCACTACGGGTTCGTTACTCGTACGCCTTGGACATAAATATTTACAGAATCAACTGCAAGTCCGATTGTTTGATTTACTGTGTATTTTACCTTCGTCTGAACATTGTGGGCTACTTCGGATATTTTAGTGCCGTAGCTGACAATAATGTACATGTCGATATGTATTTGTTCGGCTTCCTGACGGACATGTACGCCTTTTGCGAAGTTCTCTCTCCGGAGGATTTCAGACAAACCGTCTTTAATCTGGTTTTTTGAGGCCATCCCCACTATTCCGTAACAGTCAATGGCAGCGCCTCCGGCAACCATTGCGATGACTTCGTTGGATATATCAATCTGTCCGTATTTTGTCTTCATTTCAATGGACACACAGGTTCCTCCTTCAGATGCATAGAGTTATCATTATTCTACTATATGTATCCCATTATGAAAAGAAAAGATACAGACAGCGGCCTTCAGCGCGGAAATGTGATTGGTTTTACATGTCAAGTGATTTTTCTTGAAAGTAAGGGAAACAATAGTTGCAAACGGTTTTTAGCTGTGGTAAATTATTTAAAGTATTGTATAACGAAAGCATCTGAGACACTATGTTTGAAAAGATGTTTCGCGCAGTTAGGAGGGAAACAAATGGCACGTAAATGTTTTATTACAGGTAAAAAAACAAAAGCCGGAAACAACCGTTCTCACGCAATGAACGCTTCTAAGCGTACTTGGGGCGCCAACCTTCAAAAGGTCCGCATCCTTGTTGACGGCAAACCTAAAAAAGTGTATGTATCTGCCCGGGCTTTAAAATCCGGTAAAGTTGAGCGTGTATAAGCAAAAATGAACGCCTGCCCTTTTATGCGGCAGGCGTTTTTTATGCGTTCAAAGAGGGCAATTTCAGCTTCTTGGGCTTACTCTTTTCTAAATGAGCCCAGCATCGCCCGGACAATTCCTCCTAAAAACTTCGGCAATTTAATGGTATAAAATTTCATTTTGTCCCCTCCTATAAGTCCCGTATCCGCTGCGTTCATCACTTTAGGATTCATGGTTTTTTCCGCATATGGCAGAAGCCGCTTTTCTAATCCGCGCTCCTTACCATTATTAATATGCCTTTTGCAAACGAAAAAGTACCTCGTGAATGAATGAGTTCGTTACTAATACATAGTGTGGAACCCAGAGGAATATGACAATTATCAAGGGGATATTTAAAACCGTCGAGTGTCAGGCCGTCTGCCGCTTCCGTAAACGGAATGAAAGAAATATAGCGTCTGCGCGCTTTTTCTTCAATTGTATAACGGCCGGGCCCGAACATCTGAATGTCATTCTGCCGGTCGATCAGCACGACATCGGTATTCTTATGTAAGGCTTTATACAGCAGCTGGATGTTCCCTAAAAAGTGATCGGCTCTTCCGCCCGTCACACCGAATATCCGAATGGTTTCCGGTTCTTTTTGTAAAGCCCAGTCAAGGGCGAGTTCAAGATCGGTATAATCTTTTTCCGCCTGATACACATGGAGGGCCGGCGCCGCTTTTTGAATCTGCATGAGCTCCTCTTCCGTAATGCTGTCAAAATCACCGAAAGCTTCCTGCGGAATGATTCCGGCTTCCAAAAGAGCAACCGTCCCTTTATCGACTCCGACCCACGTCGTATCTCCGTCAGTGTATTCGGATAGATCGGGAATAAGCTCCCGCGGGCCGCCCGCAACGATATTGATTGTCTTCATATGTTTTCCTCTCTCTTAGACGCGAAAAGAGCCGGCGGCTTTCACCGGGCTCTTTTTCAGCATGTTTATTACGCGTTTCGGATGTCAGCAATGGCTTTTTTCCGATCCGGCTGATTATATACGGCAGACCCGGCAACAAGCAGATTGGCGCCCGCTTCAGTGCATAAAGGGGCTGTTTCTTTATTAACGCCTCCGTCCACTTCGATTAAAAGCTCAGACAGGCCTTTCTCCTCAGCCAGCTGTTTGACCTGACGGATTTTCGGCAGAACCGAATGAATGAAGCGCTGTCCGCCAAAACCGGGGTTAACCGTCATTAACAGCACAAGGTCAAGCTCCTCGATCACATGTTCAATCGTTTGGACGGGCGTATGCGGATTGAGCACAACTCCCGCTTTTACTCCCTGCTCTTTTATCAATTGAATGGTCCGGTGAAGATGCGGACACGCTTCAGCATGAACGGAAAGGATGTCCGCACCGGCTTTTGCGAATGCCGGGATGTAGCGGTCCGGGTTTTCAATCATAAGATGGACATCCAGCGGCAGATCAGTCACCGGACGGACGGCTTCAACGATAAGCGGCCCGATTGTAATGTTAGGGACGAAATGGCCATCCATGACATCAATATGGATATAGTCCGCCCCTCCTTTTTCCACGTCTTTAATTTCCTCGCCCAGTGAAGCAAAATCGGCGGAAAGAATTGATGGCGCAACCTTAATCATATTAATACCTCGGCTTTCTCTCTTTTATTTCCTGCATAAATTCTTTGTAATGCTCATAGCGGTACGGCTGAATCTCTCCTTCTTCCACCGCTTGCTTTACCGCGCATTTCGGCTCTTTAAGATGCAGACAGCCTCTGAATTTGCAAGAGGCGCTTATTTCTCTGATCTCAGGGAACGTGCTGCCCAGCTCTTCTTCCTCAATGCCGGTAAATTCAAGCGAACTGAATCCCGGAGTATCCGCCACCAGACCGCCTGATGTATGAATGAGCTCCACATGGCGCGTCGTATGTTTTCCGCGTCCCAAATGCGTGGAAATCTCGTTTGTTTTCAGCTCAAGCTCCGGGCTGATCGCATTTAAAAGCGAAGATTTTCCGACTCCGGACTGACCGGCAAACACCGTTGTTTTGTTCTCGAAGTGTTTCACAATGCCTGTTAAGCCGCTGTTTTCTTTTGATGACGTCACATATACGTCATAACCGATCGCCTGATAGTCTTTCACGTAAGAAAGTATCGCCTCTTTCGATTCCCCGTCTGCAGCTAAGTCCATTTTGGTTATGCAGATGATCGGGTGAATGCCGTTGACTTCCACAAGGACGAGAAAACGGTCCAATAAAGACGTGCTGAACGCCGGCTGAACGGCAGAAAAGACAAGAACGGCCTGATCGACATTTGAAATCGGCGGCCTGATCAGCTCGTTTGTTCGTTCTTTGATTTCCAGCAGGTAGCCTTCTTTATCATTTTGAGCCTGATAAACGGCATAATCGCCGACCAGGGGCGTTATTTTATTTTTTCTGAAAATGCCCCGGCCCCTGCATTGAATGATCTTGTCCTGTGATTCATCCAAGACATAATAGAATCCGCTTAACGCTTTTATAATTTTGCCCTCAGGCATAGGGTCCCTCCTTGTCAGTCATTATCTTTCGGGTATTCAATCGTTTTGTAGCTGACGACTTTATGATCGACCATCACTTGATAATACCCCTTCTGTCCCTGATCAATCTTCAGTTCGATTGTTTTTTCAGTCGGCTCTTTTATTTTAAATGAGTCATACGTATCAGAGATGCTGTGGTCCTTATCATCGATGGCGATTTGCACTTCAAGCTCGTCCCCTTCATGTTCGGGTTCGTAAGGAATGCTGATTTTTTCTTTTACCGTTTTCGCCGGTTTTTCTTCAGGTCCGAGCGAGAACGTCACTTCAACATTACTTCCCGGCTTAACCGCAGTGCCGGCTGCCGGCTCTTGCTTCATGACTTGTCCTTCCGGCACGTCATCTGAATGGGCTTGTTTTTCAACAAGCTGCAGGCCGTTATCTTCAAGATACCCTGAAGCCGCTTCTTTGCTGTAAGTCTTTAAGTCCCTCAGCGTAACGTCCGCCGGGCCGAGGCTGACCGTTAGATTGACTTCATCGTCGCTTGCGACCATGTCGGTGCCGGCTGACGGGTTCTGATCAATTACGGTGCCGGCCTCGCTGTCATCGTTCTCTTCTTTGACATTGACATGTTTGAAGCCTTTTTCCTTCAGCGCTTTTTTTGCGTCGCCGATCTGCCGCCCTTTCACGTCGATCAGCTGGGTTTTCGGTTTTCCGATGCTTTTGTACAGTTTTACAGAAGAGCCTTCTTTAACGGTAGACCCCGCTTTTGGGTCCGTTTTGACCATTAATTCCTCTTCTATTTTTTCATCTTCAATATCCGTTATATCAGGATCCGCCCGGAGCCCGTTCTTTTCAAGCAGGGCTTCCGCTTTTTCGTACTTCATGCCCCGTACGTCGGGGACGCTTACATCTTTAGGCATAAACAAAGACGGGAACACGGTGACCGCAAGAACAGCCGCCATAATGAAAATGAAACAGACGGCCAGCAAAACCCACGGCCATTTCCGTTTTTTCTTTTTGGCGGGCTGCTGTTCCTTATCATCCGTCTCCCCCGGCGTTTCCGCCTGAGGTGCGGCTTTTGCGCCGTCAGTAATAACGGGAATGGCTTTTGTCATTTCCTCATCATCCTGCACGGAAAATTTTTGTTCATTCAGCCTGCCGGCGTCAAAAGCCGTTCTGATGTCCGCTTCCATGTCCTCGGCGCTTTCATAGCGGTGAAACGGGTCTTTAGCGGTTGCCTTTAAAATAATGTTTTCGACGCTCTGCGGAATGGAAGGGTTCCACTTTCTGGCGGAAGGCGTTTCTGTTTGCAGATGCTTTAGCGCTATGCTGACGGCTGATTCTCCGTCAAAAGGGATTTTACCTGTTAAAAGCTCAAACAGCACGATGCCGAGCGCGTAAATATCTGATTTTTTCGTTGCCAGACCGCCTCTCGCCTGCTCCGGAGACAAATAATGAACCGAGCCCAGCACAGAATTCGTATGTGTGATTGTCGTAGACGTAAGCGCTGTGGCGATGCCGAAATCCGTCACCTTGATATGCCCTAAATGATCTATCAATATATTGTGCGGTTTAATATCCCGGTGCACGATATGGTTTTGATGGGCATGGGCGATGGCCGAGACGATCTGCTCCATAACGGACAGCGCTTCTTTCGGATGAAGCGGTCCGTGTGCGTTTATGTATTCCTTTAATGTCATGCCTTCCACATATTCCATGACAATGTAATAAATATCGCCTTCCTCCCCGATATCGTAAATACTGACGATATTCGGATGATCGAGGCTTGATGCCGACTGTGCTTCTCTTCTGAAACGCCTGATAAAATCAATGTCATTCACAAAGTCAAACCGCAGAATTTTAATTGCGACTTCACGTTCGAGAATGATGTCCTCAGCTAAAAAAACGTTTGCCATTCCGCCGCCGCCAATGGGCCGGAGGATATGATAACGCCCGCTGATCCGCTTGCCGGTTAGCACTTGTCTTCACCCTCTTTTGCATCTGCGGAAAACTCAATCAACACAGCCGTGATGTTATCTTCGCCGCCGTTTTGATTCGCTTTGCTGATGAGAAGGTCTACTTTTTCCTGAGGATCAGATTCGGCTTGAAGCATTTGTTTGATCTCGTGATCTTCTATTTTATTTGACAGTCCGTCAGAGCATAAAAGCAGCTGATCGCCGTCAGACAGTTCAAAAGAACGGGCGTCGGGACTGATGGTTTCATCTGTCCCCAGCGCTCTCGTCAATACATTTTTCCGCGGATGGTGCTCGGCGTCCTCTTTCGAAATTTCCCCCGTCTTGACCAGCTCATTCACAAGCGAATGGTCCTCAGTCAGCTGAGTGAATTCCCCCTCTTGAAGCAGGTAGCACCGGCTGTCACCGATATGAGCCACAGTGACAAACTTCCCGGTGAATAAGGCGCAAACAACAGTGGTGCCCATTCCCCGGCATTCTTCATTCGCTTTAGCGTGGTCATGTACTTTGACATTCGCCTCATGAATCCGGTCTTTCAGCCAATCCTCGCAAGCAGACGGCAGAGAAGGAACCGTTTCGGTCCGGTTCCACTGCTCTTCCATCGCCGCAACCGCCATCCTGCTCGCTACATCTCCGGCAAGATGACCGCCCATGCCGTCGGCGACAACCGCAAGCACCGCGTCTTCTTTTGTGAAAATGCCCGCCGCATCTTCATTATGCCGGCGGACTTTACCTGTATCTGTTTTCAAGGCTGTAATCAACCTCTTCACCTCGTCTCGTCTTGACGCTCCTTCGCGCGAAGCTGACCGCAGGCCGCGTCAATGTCATGGCCTTGCTCTCTTCTGATCGTGACATTTACACCGCGGGATTTTAACGTTTTTTCAAATGCGAAAATCTGATCTCTCGGTGTGCGGACGTAATCCCGTTCAGGCACATAGTTTACCGGAATTAAATTGACATGGCATTTCACGTCTTTTAACAGTTCTGCAAGCTCTTCTGCATGTTCGACCTGATCATTTACGCCGCCGAACAGCCCGTATTCAAAGCTGATCCGTCTGCCTGTTTTCTCGATGTAATATTTGACGGCCTCCATAAGGTCAGGAAGCTTATAGGCTTTATTAATCGGCATCAGACGGCTTCTGATTTCTGTATTCGGAGCATGCAGAGAAATCGCGAAATTGATCTGCATTTTTTGATCCGCGAAATCGTAAATCTTCGGAATGATTCCGCTGGTGGAAACTGTGATATGACGCGCTCCGATGTTCAGCCCTTTATCGTGGTTAATGATTTTTAAGAAAGCGAGCATTTCATTGAAATTATCAAACGGCTCTCCGATTCCCATGATGACGACTGAGCTGACGCGTTCATCCGTTTCATCAAGCGCCTTTTGCACTTTCACGACTTGAGCGACGATTTCTCCCGCTTCAAGATTCCGTTTCAGTCCGCCGAGCGTTGACGCGCAAAATGTGCAGCCGATCCGGCAGCCGACCTGTGTCGTTACACATACAGAATTACCATACTCGTGTCTCATTAAAACCGTTTCGATCGTATAACCGTCATGAAGCTCAAATAAAAATTTCATCGTGCCGTCTTGAGATGTCTGTTTTACAGCCGTTTTCAGCGTTGTCAGCACAAAATTGCTCTCGAGTTTTTCACGCAGGCTTTTTGAGAGGTTTGTCATTTCATCAAATGAAGAAACCCGCTTTTCATAAAGCCATTCAAAAATCTGTGCTGCGCGGAACGGCTTTTCGCCATTCTCGGTCAGCCATTGTTTGATTTCATCTAATTCAAAAGAGTAAATGGACGGCTGCTCAGTCCGCAGCTCTTTCCGTACGCTTGTCTTTTTTAATTGTGTCATTTTTTATCCCTTCTTTCTCATGCTGCTAATAAAGAAACCGTCTGTTCCGAAATAATGCGGAAGAATTTGAAGGCTTCCATCCTGAACAAAGGGTCTCGCCTTTTCAGGCAGCCGCTTTTCAAGAGACAAATCGGGTTCAAACTCAGGGTGTTCTTGTATAAACGCATGCATAACTTCTTCATTTTCTGTCCGGTCCATTGTACACGTACTGTATACGAGTGTGCCACCTTTTTTTACTAATGGGGCGATTTCCCTTAAAATGCCGAGCTGGATTTCTGACAGCCGTCTGCTGTCCTCCGGCGTCTTCGTATATTTCATATCGGGTTTTCTTCTGATGACGCCGAAACCTGAGCAAGGGGCATCAACGAGAACACGGTCAAACCGTTCTGCGCCAAAGGCCTCTCCCGCTTTTCGCGCATCCATCGTTTGCGCGTCGATGATCGTAAGCCCGAGCCGTTCTGCGCCCTCTTTAATCAGCTTCACTTTATGGCGGTGAAGATCAAGCGATGTGAGGCTCCCCTCGTTCTCCATCAGTTCCGCAATGTGAGCCGACTTTCCGCCCGGTGCGGCGCATGCGTCTAAAACGGTTTCGCCCGGCTTCGGGTCCAGCGCCCGCGCGACAAGCATTGAGCTTTCATCCTGTATGGATACCCGGCCGTTTTGGAAAAATGCCGTGTTCGCGATGCTTCCTTTTAAAAGCTTAATCGCATCAGGAGAAAGGTCTCCGGCTTCAGCTTCAAGACCGGCATTCTCCATCTCATTCAGCACCGTTTCCCTGTCGCTCTTTATGTGATTGACACGGAGCGTCTGCTTCGGCGGAATGAGATGAATCCGGCAGATCTTTTCAGCTGCCTCAAAGCCGTACGCCTCGACCCACTCTTTTACGAGCCACTCGGGATGGCTTGTCTCTGTGGAAAGACGGAGAACCGGGTCTTCAATTTCAGCGAATGACGGCGCCCCTTCACGCTGCAGGGAGCGGAGGATGCCGTTGACAAAGGACGCAATGCCCTTATGCCCGCGTTTTTTGGCGATCTCAACCGCTTCATGAATGGCGGCGCGATCCGGTATTTTTTCTAAATACTCCATTTGATACGCGGACAGACGAAGCAGCTGAATCACCCATGGCTTCACTTTATTCGGCTTGCGGATAAAAGGCTTCAGCATGTAGTCTAAGGCGATTTTATTTTGCAGTGTTCCGTAGACAAGCTCTGTCAGCAGTCCTCTGTCCTGATCGCTGAGCGTGTTCGTTTTGATAACCGATGTAAGAAGCAGGTTGCTGTATGCCTGATTTTGCTCAAGCTTCTCAAGCGCTTCAAGGGCGAGCTCCCGGACATTAATATTCTTCATTTGCTTCTCCTAACACGTCACCGGGCTGCACATTTTTGCCTCTTACAAAATCTTCGCCCTTCATCCGTTTTTTTCCCGCCGGCTGCAGCTCAGTAATTAAAAGTGCGGTGCTGTTTCCTGATGCGACGACAATGCCGTTTTGCTCCGTGCGGATGACTGTTCCGGGCGCAGCTTCAGTTTTTGCCGCAACTTTTTCAGAAGCCCATACTTTCATATTTTGACCGTTCAAAGTTGTATAGGAGACAGGCCAAGGGTTTAAACCTCTGATCTGGTTGTAAATCTCTTCTCCGGGCTTTGCCCAATCAATCCGCTCCTGCTCACGCTTAATGTTAGGCGCGTAAGTCGCTTTTGATTCGTCCTGTTTGATCGGTTTAATATTTCCGGAAATGACGTTCGGGACGGTCTCTGACAAAAGCTTTGCCCCCGCTATGCTTAATTTGTCGTGAAGCGTGCCGACGTTATCCTTTTCATCAATCTCCACTTCGATTTTCGAAATCATATCACCCGCATCAAGCTTTTCAACCATATACATGATTGTCACGCCCGTTTTCTTCTTGCCTTGGAGAATCGAATAATGTATCGGCGCTCCGCCTCTTAATTCAGGCAATAGTGACGCGTGTACGTTGATACAGCCGTATTTCGGGCCGTCCAGCAGCTGCTTGGGCAGGATCTGTCCGAATGCCGCCGTAACAATCAGGTCCGGCTTCAGGCTGAGCACTTTTTCTATTTCTTCTTCGAGCCTTACTTTTTCGGGCTGAAGCACGGGAATTCCGTGACGTTCAGCTTCAGCCTTAACAGGAGGGGGCGTCATGATTTTTTTTCTGCCTTTCGGGCGGTCAGGCTGCGTAACGACACCAACCACTTCATACCCGTCTTCAATAAGCGTGCGCAGGACGGGAACTGAAAAATCGGGCGTTCCCATAAAAACGATCCTTGTCATCCAATCATCCTTCCATTTCTGCCAGTTCTTCTTCAGTGTAGTAAGCCGTAATTTTTGATGTGAATAAAATGCCGTCTAAATGATCCATTTCATGCTGAACGGCTCTGGCCAAAAAACCCTCCGCTTCTAAAATAAACGGTTTTCCTTTACGGTCATAGGCTTTTACCTTTACGTAATCCGGGCGGGTGACATCGCCGTAAACCCCTGGAAAGCTTAAGCAGCCCTCGACTCCGGTCTGTTCACCGCTCTTTTCAAGAATAACCGGATTTACAAGGTCGATCCGGCCGCTTTCTTCACCGATGTCCACGACGGCCGCTCTTTTTAAAATGCCGATTTGCGGCGCGGCGAGGCCGACGCCATCCATTTCGAGCATCGTATCGTACATATCGTCAAGCAGTTTTTTTATTTTTTTATCAAACACTGTCACTTCATCGGCAGGTGTTTCCAGAACCTCCGCCGGGTGTGTGACGATTTTTTTTACAGCCAAAATTTTGCCCTCCAAAAACTAATGTTACATCAGCATGTACGGATTCATATCGATTGAAATCATGACATGCTTTTGCGCAATGTCGCGTTTATAGTGCTCCAGTATCTTTTTCAACTGAATCTGCAACTCGTTTTCCTGTCTGTATTTTATCACGCATTGATAGCGATATCTATCTTTGATCCTGGCGATCGGGGAAGCCGCCGGCCCGAGAATTTTCGTATCAGGCCCGCATCCCGCCCTTAAATAGTTTGTAATCTTTTCTGCGGTGACCGCGGCTTTTGCCGCTTCTTCATGAGAAACGGTCACCAGCGCCACGTAATAATAAGGCGGGTATGACTGGGCCCTTCTGTGCGCCATTTCCTGCTGAAAAAAAGTTTCATAGTCGTGCGTTTTCGTCAGCTGAATGCTGTAATGAGACGGTGTATACGTTTGAATGACCACCGTTCCCGGCTTTTCATGCCGCCCGGCCCGGCCGCTTACCTGCGTCAGCAGCTGGAATGTCTTCTCCGCGGCCCTGAAATCAGGGATGTGAAGCGTCGTATCTGCGCTTAATACTCCGACGAGCGTCACGTTCGGAAAATCAAGCCCTTTTGCGATCATTTGCGTACCGAGCAGGATATCCGCCTTCCCTTCACCGAACGCTGACAACAGTTTTTCATGGGCGCCTTTTCTTGAAGTGGTGTCCACATCCATCCTGATCACGCGCGCCTGAGGCAGCACTTTGGTAAGCTCCTCCTCCACACGCTGCGTTCCCGTGCCGAAAAAGCGGATATGTTCGCTGCCGCATTCCGGGCATGTTCCCGGGACAGGTTCCTCATGGCCGCAGTAATGGCATTTCAGCCTTTGTCCGTAGCGGTGATAAGTCATCGAAATGTCGCAATGCGGACATTGCGGCACATAACCGCAGTCCCGGCACATCACAAACGAGGAATACCCCCGTTTATTCAGAAAAAGGACGGCCTGCTCTTTTTTTGCAAGCTTCTCTTCCAGCTGTTCCATCAGTTCTCTTGAAAACATTGATCTGTTGCCGTTTCTCAGTTCTTCTCTCATATCAACGAGAGAAACGTCAGGCATGAGCTGGCGATTTACGCGATGTTTTAATGGAAGCAGCTCATAAACGCCTTTTTTCGCCCGCGCAAATGACTCCAATGTCGGCGTGGCGCTCCCGAGGACGACCGGACAGCTGTGATGCTCGGCCCGGCGGATGGCTACGTCCTTTGCATGATACCGCGGCATTTCCTCCTGCTTATAGGAAGATTCGTGCTCTTCATCAATAATGATCATGCCGAGATTTTCAAACGGGGCAAAGATGGCCGATCTGGCTCCGACGACAAGCCGGACTTCCTTGCGCTGAATCTTCCGCCATTCATCGTATTTTTCACCTGTGGATAATCCGCTGTGCATGACCGCAACCTGTGAGCCGAAACGGCCTTTAAAACGGTTGACCATTTGCGGTGTCAACGAGATTTCCGGAACGAGCACGATGGCTTCTTGTCCTTTTGCCAGCACTTTTTCAATGGATTGCAGGTAAATTTCCGTTTTGCCGCTTCCTGTGACGCCGTGAAGCAGAAAGACATGATGGACATGATCGGCTACAGCTTGTTTAATCGGCTCAAAAGCGGCCTGCTGCTCTTCTGTAAGAGAGAGCGGCTCTGTTTTTTTGAACATTCTGTCCTGATAAGGATCGCGGTAAACCTCCTCAAAGCTTTCCGTAAGAAGCCCCTTTTTAAGAAGCGTTTTCAGCGTCGCGGAACTGGAATCGGTCTTTTTGCAAAGCTCGGCCGCGGAAATCTTTGCTCCCCCGCCGATAAAATAAGTAAGCACGGCGAGCTGTTTAGAAGCCTGCTTTGTCAATGAATCTGCGTGCCGGGCGAGTTCTTCTTTGTCCGCCCCCGCTTCGATCATGCGGATCATTTTTTTATTCGTTTTTTGGGCGACTTTATATGTGACATCAATGCTTCCTTTGCGCACGAATTTTTGAAGTGACGAAAGAATGCTTTCATCGGTAATATCCGAGTACAGAAGACTTTTTTGATTCCTGAAAAGCTGTTTGATGTCCGGTGTCAGCGCTTCTTCGTCAACGACTTTCAGCTCTTTCTCGTACTTCGCCTTCAGTGCGGCGGGCAGCATTGCCTGAAGCGCCGTGATTTTAAACGACAGCGTTTTGTCAGAAAGCCATGAAGACAGCTGCATCAGTTCCTCAGTCAGAACGGGCGTCAAATCAAGAAGCTTCTCGACTTCCTTCATTGAGCCGCCGTTTAATTCAGACGAATCTTTCAAACCGGTCACAAATCCTTGAAGCTTGCGCGGGCCAAACGGGACAATCACCCGCATGCCGACTTCGATCATCCCTTTTAAATGATCGGGAATTTTGTAATCAAAGGGTCTGTCAATGTTTTTGGAGCTGACATCGACAATGACTTCTGCTACATTCATACGGGTTTTCGGTCCTCGGCTTTCAAAGCGGTCATTTCCTTCAGCATTTCAAAGGAAACGTCAAGTTTAGACATAAGCGCAAGCTCCCGTTTTCTTCCGTCCCGGAAATAGAAGGTGACGACATTCGTATCCGTGCCAAATCCGGCCCCTTCTGCTTTCACATCATTCGCAACGATCATATCAAGGTTTTTCTGTTCGAGTTTTCTGCGCGCATAGCGTTCGACGTCTTGCGTTTCAGCCGCAAAACCGACCAGCAGCTGGTGTGTTTTCCGTTCGCCGAGTTCTTTCAGTATGTCTGCCGTACGGTTGAATTCGATCACGAGCGAACCGTCTTTCTTCTTCATTTTGTGATCAGAAACAGCCGCCGGCGTAAAATCGGCCACGGCCGCCGTCTTAATCACCATGTCGCATGAATCAAACACAGAAAGCACGGCTTCTCTCATATCGGCTGCCGATTGCACAGGAAGAAACTGATACAGCCCGACTGGCGGCTCTATTGACACCGGGCCTGAAATCAGCGTCACCCGCGCCCCGAGACGGACAGCTGCTTCAGCAGCGGCGTAGCCCATTTTGCCGGTGGATTTATTTGTGAAGAAGCGGACAGGGTCCACGGCTTCGCGCGTCGGACCGGCTGTAATGACAATATGTTTTCCTTTCAGCGGCGCATCGTTTTCAGGCTCCTTAAAATGCTCTCTGACACGCTCAACAATAAGCTCCGGCTCCTCCAGCCTTCCTTTGCCGACATATCCGCATGCCAAATAGCCTTCACTCGGTTCGATAAAGCGGACCCCGTCCTGATAAAGCACAGAGATGTTCCGTTTCACCGCCGGATGATCATACATATGGACATTCATCGCAGGCGCCACCCAGACCGGGGCCTCAGCCGCCAGCACCGTCGTTGTGAGCATATCGTCAGCAATTCCGTTGGCAAGCTTGCCGATGATATTTGCCGTAGCGGGCGCGACAATAATTAAATCCGCCCAGTCAGCGGCATCAATATGAGAAATCACCTTCGGATTTTGTTCATTAAATGTATCTGTATATACTTCATTCCGGCTCAGCGCCTGAAATGTCAGCGGAGAAACAAACTCACGCGCGGACTCAGTCATAATCACTTTGACGTTTGCGCCGGCCTGAACCAGCTTGCTCGTGAGTGCGGAAGCTTTATAAACGGCAATTCCTCCGCTTACGCATAGCAAAATGTTTCGGTTTTTCATGAAGTCTTCTCCCCTTTATGAAAGCATTGGACAAATCCCAAACGGAAAAAAATAACAACCTATGTAGAGATAGGTTGCTACGTGTGCTTGTTATTCGCTGTCTTCTCTTTCAAACGAAAGCAGGCCCGCGTCAATTTCTTCTAAAGCTTTGCCTACATATTTGTGAGAAATGGTATGTTCAATCTGCTGGTCTTTTTTGATCTGCATTTCACGCGCGCGTCTTGCAGACACGGTCACCAGCGTATATTTAGAATCTAATTTATTCATTAAAGAGTCAATTGACGGATCTAACATAAGTTATTCTACCTCCAGCATTTTCTTATATCTCGGAGCGACGCGTTCACGTTTTAAGTGCTCGGCGAGAACGATTGCGTTAATCTTATCACAAGCCGTTTGGATATCGTCGTTTTCAACGACATAATCATACGCGTCCATCATTTCGATTTCAGCTTTTGCGGCATTCATTCTGTTTTCGATTAAATCGTCGGTTTCAGTTCCTCTTGTCACGATTCTGTTTTTCAGCTCAGAAAGACTCGGCGGCGCTAAGAAGATAAACAGGCCTTCCGGAAATGCATTCCGCACTTGGAGCGCGCCCTGCACTTCAATCTCTAAGAAGACGTCTTTTCCTTCTTGAAGCGTCTGTTCGACATAATCAACGGGCGTCCCGTAATAGTTGCCGACATATTCTGCCCACTCAAGCAGTTTGTTGTTTTCAATCATGCGTTCGAATTCATCTCTAGATTTAAAGAAATAATCGACGCCATCGACTTCGCCCTCTCTCGGGTTTCTCGTCGTGACTGAAATTGAGTATTCAAATTTCGTGTCCTGTTGTGAAAATATTGCTTGCCGAACCGTTCCTTTTCCAACTCCGGAGGGACCTGAGAGAACGATTAATAACCCTCTTTCTTTCATGCGGCAATTACCCCTGCCCTTCATCCATAATTTCTTCTTTCACAGAAAGTCTGTGTGCAACTGTCTCAGGCTGGACGGCAGATAAGATAATGTGATCACTATCCATGACGACAACTGCACGGGTTCTTCGTCCGTATGTAGCGTCTATTAGCATTCCGCGGTCTCTTGCATCCTGGATCATTCGCTTTATTGGCGCAGACTCCGGGCTGACAATCGAAATCATCCGATTGGCGGAGATGATATTGCCAAATCCGATATTAATCAGTTTAATCGTCATCTTCTACGTTCCCCCTGTAAAATAGACGTCTCTAGTGTAACCTGAAGAGGCCGTCTGTAAACAATACGCACAGTCGCTATTCTATATTTTGCACTTGTTCCTTCAATTTTTCAATAGAACTTTTCATTTCAACGACAAGCTTTGTGATTTGATGATCATTGGCTTTTGAGCCGATCGTGTTCGCTTCTCGGTTAAGCTCCTGAACAAGGAAATCAAGTTTGCGGCCGACTGCCCCGCCTTCTTTTAATATATCACGGAATTGAACAAAATGGCTCTTCAACCTGGTAATTTCTTCCGTTATATCAGAACGATCGGCGAAAATGGCGCATTCCGTGATCAGCCTGCTTTCGTCGAGCGCATCCTCCGTCCATTCCTTCATTCGGGCGTAAAGACGCTCGCGGTATTGAATAACAACGGCCGAAGCGCGCTCTTTCACCTGTTCGGACAGCGTCTCAAGCCGCTCGATGTGCAGAAAGCAGTCTTCCGCCAAAAGCCGTCCTTCTTTTTCCCTCATGTCACAAAGTTCCTTTACAGCCAGCTCAGCGGCTTCCCTGATGACTTCTTCAAGCTTGTCATCACGCATCTGTTCTTCGTGTATCTGCGCAATATGTTCAAATTTAAAGAACTCCATTGCATCGGGTTCTGCGGCCAGGCTGTAGCGCTCTTTCATGACGCGTGCGGCGCTCACATATTCATCAAGGAGCTCCCAATCGATGTTCAGGCTTCTTTTTATGAGCGCGTCACTGTTTACAGTGAGAAACAGCTCTACTCTTCCGCGCTGTATATGCTGCAATATCGTTTGTTTCAGCTTATCCTCTACATATAGCAAAGGCCGTGGCAGGCGGGCGTTCACTTCTTTGAACCGGTAATTGACGGATTTCAATTCAACGGTTGCCGAGAGATCGCCTTTTGTGCTGCTTGCGCTGCCGAAGCCTGTCATACTCCGTATCATATGAAACACCCAATTCTTTCCCGTTATCAAAATAAAAGGGCAATAGACATGCTATTACCCCTAAGATTATATCATATGGAATTATTTTTTTCTTGTCAAAAGTGAACCCGCCAGCAAAAAAGTAGGTATGCCCGACATACCGATAATCAGCATCCAATCGCCCGGCGTAATCGGCACTGTTTTGAATATCGGCTGCAGCGGCGGATAATAGATGACGATGACCATCAGGAAGATAGAAGAAATGATGGCCCCGAGCAGATAGATATTTTCAAACGGATTCCGGGAGAAAACAGACGTTTCGCTCCGGCAGTCAAACACGTGTATAAGCTGAGCCAGGACAAGAGTCGCGAATGCAACGGTCTGTGCGTAGGGCAGATTTTCAGGATTGCGGTGATAGACGATGATAAACGCTAAAATGGTTGCAGCTCCGATTAAAAACCCTCTTGATACGACTTTCCAGCCCAGTTTTCTCGCAAACACTCCTTCTTTCGGGTGCCGCGGCTTCCGCCTCATCAGGTCTCCTTCCGGCTGATCCATACCGAGGGCCATCGCCGGCAGCCCGTCAGTGACTAAGTTCACCCACAATATCTGAATCGGAACGAGCGGCAGCGGCAGAGCGAGAAGCATCGCAAACAGCATCACTAAAATTTCACCGACGTTGGAGGCGAGCAAATAACGGACGAATTTTCTTATATTTTCATAGATATTCCGTCCCTCTTTTATGGCTGATTTAATCGTAGCAAAGTTATCATCTACCAGAATGAGAGAAGAGGCTTCCTTTGCCACATCCGTTCCCGTCACGCCCATGGCAACGCCGATATCTGCCTGCTTTATGGCCGGCGCGTCATTAACCCCGTCTCCCGTCATGGCGACGACGTGTCCGTTTTCCTGGAACGCTTTGACGATTTTCAATTTATGTTCAGGCGACACGCGTGCGAAGACGTAGACATCATCGACCGTTTCGATAAGTTCTTTCTCCGTAAGCTCATTCAGCGTCTTGCCGTCCATCACACGCCCCTTTTTCGGAAGAAGACGCAAATCTTTTGCAATGGCCTTTGCCGTTTCGACGTGATCCCCTGTGATCATAACCGTTTTAATGCCGGCTTCACGGCATTCTTTAATCGCCTGTCTGACCTCCGGACGGGGCGGATCAATCATGCCTGACAAGCCGAGTATCGTCAGATTTTTTTCCGCCTGCTCCATTGTCGGCTTTTCTCCGGGCTTAAGCGGTTTATAAGCAATCGCGATCGTACGCAAAGCTTGCGACGCCAGCTCTTTCAGAACCGCTTCCGTTTCTGCTTTCTTTTCTCCTGAAAATGGCGCGCTTCTTGCGTCGTACATCAGATGTGACGAGCGGTCAATCAGCACATCGGGCGCTCCTTTAGTGATGACGAACTGCTTTTTTTCCTGATCCTCTACAATGACGGTCATCATTTTGCGGACGGAGTCAAACGGAAACTCGGCAACCACGCGGTAGTGCCCGCTGAGCCAATCGTTTGAATAGCCGCCCTTTCTTGCAGCCGTCAGCAGCGCTCCTTCTGTCGGATCGCCGTCGAGTACATAATGGCCGTCTTTCAGTGCGATTTCGGATGTGTTGCACAACGCGCCGAAAACCAGCATCTGTTCAAGAATCTTCTCATCTTTCGGCTTGATTTCCCGCTCATCTCGGGTGAAAACGCCCTCCGGCTCATAGCCGATGCCTGACACTTTAAATGTTTTTCCCCCTGACCACATATGGGTGACGGTCATTTTGTTTTGTGTCAGCGTGCCGGTTTTATCAGAACAAATGACAGAGGCGCAGCCCAATGTTTCAACCGCCGGAAGCTTTCTGACAATTGATTTTTGTTTGATCATGCGCTGGACGCCGATTGATAATGCCACCGTAACAATGGCGGGAAGCCCTTCCGGAATCGCGGCGACGGCCAATGACACCCCGGCCAAAAACATGCTGTAAAGCTCATGTCCCTGTAAGACGCCGACTGCAACGACCAATACCGTTAAAAGGAGCGCGACGATAATTAAAATTTTGCCGAGCTCTTCAAGTCTTCGCTGCAGCGGTGTTGAAAGGCTGCCGGCGGATTCCAGCATATCGGCGATTTTCCCCATTGCCGTATTCATTCCTGTACCGACGACGACGCCGACACCGCTGCCGCGCGTTACGATCGTACCCATAAACGCCATATTGCTGATGTCGCCTAACGAAACATCCGGCTTTCTCAGTTTATCAGCTTGTTTAACCACCGGAATTGATTCCCCGGTCAGCGCCGATTCCTCAATTTCAAGGCTTTTCGCTTCAACGATCCGCACATCCGCGCCAATCCGGTCGCCGCTTGAAAATTTCATGATATCGCCGGGAACGAGCTCCTTGGACTGAATTTTCTTCCAGCTCCCGTCCCGCAACGCTGACACATACGGCGTTGACAGCTCTTTTAATGCGTGTAAAGACTTTTCCGCACGCCGCTCTTGAAAAAAACCGAGAACCCCATTGACAAATACAATCGCCATAATCGCTACGGCATCTACATATTCGCCTAAAAACCCGGATATTAAGGTTGCCGCCAGCAGCACGAGCACCATAAAATCTTTAAATTGGGCGAAAAACACGGCGATCGCCGGTGTCCTCTTGCCCTCCTGAAGCTCGTTCGGTCCGTGCTTTTCAAGGCGTTTTTTCACCTCTTTTTCGGTCAACCCCTGTTTAATGGACGTATTTGTTGCTTTCAGCAAATCGGTTTGTCCCATTTCATGAAACTTCATTCTTCTCGTCCACTCCCCTGCCTCGCTTTAGAGATGTCACTCTGTAAACAAGCTTATTCTGACTCGTCCCTTTTCATGCTATAATTATCGAATGCAGGAAGAAGGAAAGGGTGTTTTATATGTCTTTTGATGGCATGTTTACATACGGAATGACACATGAATTAAACAGCCGGATCGCCGGAGGCCGGATTACGAGAGTCCATCAGCCTTTTAAGCATGATGTGATATTTCATATCCGCGCTAACGGAAAAAACCATAAATTATTATTATCGGCGCATCCGAGCTATTCACGGGTGCACATGACAAACCAGGCCTATGAAAATCCGAGCGAGCCGCCGATGTTTTGTATGCTGCTCAGAAAGCATATAGAAGGCGGATTTATTGAGAAAATAGAACAGGCCGGATTAGACCGGATTATGATATTCCGGATAAAAAGCAGAAATGAAATCGGCGACGAAACCGTCAGAACGCTGTATGTTGAAATTATGGGACGGCACAGCAATATTATCCTGACTGACGGAGAAGGAGCCATCATCGACGGACTGAAGCATTTATCTCCGTCGATGAACAGCTACCGGACCGTTCTGCCGGGATATGATTACAAGCTTCCTCCCGCTCAGGAAAAAATTTCGCCGCTTGCCGCGGATGAAGAGGACGTTTTGCGTTATCTCAGTTTTCAGGAAGGACGGCTTGACCAGCAGATCGTCAGACATTTCTCCGGTGTTTCTCCGCTGTTTGCAAAAGAAGCCGTGCATAGAGCGGGTCTCGCTAACAAAATAACGCTGCCGAAGACGCTGATTGAAATGTTCCATGCCGTGAAAGATTGCAGGTTTACACCGAACATTACGACAGCCGGCGGAAAGGAATACTTTTATCTCCTGTCTCTCACACATGTAAACGGTGAGGAGCGCACCTTTCACTCACTGAGTGAGCTGTTGGACCGGTTTTATTTCGGCAAGGCGGAACGCGACCGCGTCAAACAGCAGGCTCAGGATCTCGAGCGGTTTGTCGCAAACGAACGGAAAAAGAACTCCAATAAGATAAAAAAGCTGGAAAAGACGCTCGACTACTCAGAAAATGCGAAGGAATTCCAGCTATACGGCGAACTGCTGACGGCGAATTTGTATATGCTGAAAAAAGGTGACAAAGAAGCGGAAGTCATCAATTATTATGATGAAGAAAGTAAGACAGTGACCATCCCTTTAAATCCGAACAAAACACCGTCAGAAAACGCGCAGATGTATTTTACAAAGTATCAAAAGGCGAAGAATTCCGTCGAGGTGGTAAAAGAACAGATCCGTCTGGCTGAGGAGGAAATCGCTTATTTCGATCAGCTGATCCAGCAGCTCTCCTCCGCCTCCACAAAGGATATTCACGAAATAAGGGAGGAGCTCGTGGAAGGCAAATATCTGCGACCGAAACAGCAGCGAGGACAGAAAAAACAGAAGCAGCACGTTCCTGTTTTGGAGCAATATGAATCTTCACGGGGATTGACGATTCTTGTCGGCAAAAACAATAAACAAAATGAGTACTTAACGACAAAAGCTGCCGCAAGGGATGATTTATGGTTCCACACGAAAGACATTCCCGGTTCCCACGTTGTGATTAAAAGCAACGATCCGGATGAACAATCCATACTGGAGGCGGCTGCGATCGCCGCTTATTTTTCCAAGGCGAAAGATTCCGGCTCCGTTCCCGTTGATTATACAAAAATCAGACACGTGAAAAAGCCAAACGGCGCAAAGCCCGGATTTGTCACCTATGACAGCCAGCATACCGTATTTGTCACACCTGATGCCGACCTTGTCATACGGCTGAAAAAATAAACGCACCTCCAAGCTGAAACCCGCACTCAGCTTGGAGGTGTTTTTATTACGTATAAACGGAGACGAAACTCTCCCAGCCGTCAGAACCGATCTATACAGTATCTGATCAGTTTCCCGTCATGTCTGCCTGATCCGCCGGGGCCGTCTCTGATTAAAGCGGTCACACCTTGATTTGGCGGCGGATACTGTCACCTTCCCTCGCCGCACCTGAGCACATCCGGGCGGGTCTCTGACCTTTCCTTTGTATGCGGGCGGAATCCAGGCGGCATTGGGATCAGATAGATATTCCGCATCACTTCGCAATCCTGACCGCTTGCCGGCATATACCGTTCAAACTGCCCGCTTTCGTTTTGAATTGTTCACATTCGGGGACTGTGAGGACAGTATAAAAAACACCCTGCCTGATGACAGACAAGGTGTTTTTTATGGTCTTCTTCTTTTCTCAAATAATCGATCCACTTCTTCAGCCAAATCAGCAGTAATGAGAGGCTCTAAGTCCTCAGCCAGTCTTTTCGTATGTGCCGGGCTTGCGCCGCTTGTTGATACGGATACTTGAATGCGCCCTTTGCGGATGATCTTCGGCATATACACGCTGCCCTGTTCAGCATCGCTTACACAATTGACCAGCTGCGTTTCAGAAGCGCTCGCGGCTATCTCCTGATTCACGCTGCGGTCATTTGTCGCGGCAATGATGAAAAAAGCGGGCGCGAGATCCTTCATTTCAATTTTACGGGAAACCCAGCGGATGCGCCCTTCATCCGCCAGCTGTTTAATTTCGGGCAGGGCATCGGGACTGATTACAGTAATATCCGCGCCTTCCGGAAGCACCGTTTTGAGCCTTCTTAAGGCAACATTGCCTCCGCCCGCGATGATAATTCTTTTTCCGCTTAAATTAATGTGCAGAGGCAGCATACTGTCCCCCCTTAAAATCAAACTGACCGCCGGGGTTTCGAACAGCTTCTGACACACGGTTCAAAAACGCCTGCTTAATATGCGGGTGAAAACCTAAGTATGAAGCGAGATGAACATTTTGACTGACCGTTTGAAGCTTTTGAACTTCCCGTTCAATCTCAGTCATTAAAAGCCCGGTAAACAGAAGATATGGAACGATAAAAACGGGTGCTCCGTCATCCTCTTCAAGGCCGGCAAACACTTCTTTATAGTGCGGATCACATGCTGTTAAAAAACAAGGGATGACTTCTTTAACAGGTGTAATCGCCTCAAGTTTTCCGGCAATCTCACTGACTGCGTTTTTAACTGCCGGATCTGTGCTTCCTCTTCCGATCAGCACCACTTTCGCCTGCTCAATGGGCACTCCGGTATCTTCAATGCGATGATGCACCGCTTTTACGACTTCATCGTCCACTCCGATCGGAACACCATATGTCACTTTTATATCGGGATGCAGGGCCGCCGCACGGGCGATTTCAGCCGGAATGTCATGTTTTGCGTGGGCAGCGGTCAACAGCAGTAAAGGCACGGCCGCAATATGAGTGGCGCCTTGTCTGACACATGCTTCAAATCCCGCTTCAATAGAAGGTTCCTGCAGTTCTAAAAAACAAATTTCCTGAATGGGAACGTCAGCGTGCGGCATGCACCCTTTTAAAAACGCCGCCGACTCTGTCTGCGCTTTTTTCAGCCTGCTTCCGTGCCCGATGTATAAAATCGCCTGCTTCATTTACAACGCCTCGCTCAAATCCAGATTTTTCTGTTCAGATGCATACCAGTCCAGTTTGCAGTGATAATTGACGACATCGCCGATAACAATTAAGCTCGGGTTTTTGATTTCTTCTTTTATCACTGTGTCTGAAAGCGTGCCGACGGTGCAGACGACTGTTTTTTGCCTGTCCGTCGTTCCCCAATGAATAAAGGCTGCCGGGGTGCCGGCGTCTCTGCCGTTTTCCAGCAGCATTCTTTCAATCTGCCGGATATTTTTAATTCCCATATAAATCACCAGCGTATCAATGCCCGTCGCCAGCGCTTTCCATTTTTCTTCAAAGTCGTCTTCTTGTTTATAATGTCCCGTAACGAATGCGACATTGGAGCTCGCCTCTCTGTGCGTCACGGGAATGCCGGCATAAGCAGCAGCCGCGATTCCTGATGTAATGCCGGGAACGATCTCAAACGGAATGGCGTTTTGTGCGAGAGCCTCCGCTTCTTCGCCTCCGCGGCCGAAAACAAACGGGTCGCCTCCCTTGAGCCTTACAACGGTTTTCCCCTTTTTCGCATACTTCACAAGGAAACGGTTGATCGTATCCTGTTTCATAATGTGAAAATCCGGGAGCTTTCCGCAGTAAATCAGATCCGCTTCTTCTCCGGCATATTGTAAAATCTCTTTGCTTACCAATCTGTCATATAATATAACGTCCGCTTTCTGTATGGCTTTCATTGCCTTCACCGTTAATAAGTCCGGATCTCCCGGACCGGCTCCAACGATAAATACTTTCCCCATAGCATGTCTCCCCGATCCGTTTTGAAATCTTCCCAGAACAGCCGCGAGGCCGCACTTCAGCTATTTTACCATATCCCGCCATTGCGGGGGATATCCGGCTGATTGCGCGGCCTTTTTGGACCTATTATGCTAAGCTGTTTTTCACAAAGTCAACCAGTCTTCCGGTGCATTCTTCGCGTTCACATTTGCCTGAATCAAGTACGAGCTCAGGCGCTTTCGGCTCTTCATACGGTGAGTCGATCCCCGTAAAGAACGGAATTTCACCATTTCTTGCTTTTTTATATAAACCTTTCGGATCGCGCTTTTCACATATATCGAGGTCGCATTTCACATAGATTTCATTAAATTCGCCCTCCGCCACAAGCTCTCTCACCTGATCTCTGTCCTCACGGAACGGAGAAATAAAAGCCGTGATGACGATGGTTCCCTGCTGAACGAAAAGCTTCGCCACTTCCCCGATGCGGCGTATATTTTCCTTGCGGTCATCATCGGAAAAACCTAAGTCCTTGTTTAAGCCGTGGCGGATGTTATCACCATCAAGCACGATGACTTGATAGCCTTGTTCAAACAGCTCGCGCGCTGCGGCGTTTGCAATCGTGGATTTTCCTGAACCGCTTAAGCCCGTCAGCCAGAGGATAGAGCTTTTATGCTTGTTTTTCTGCTGGTATTCTTCTTTCGTTATTGAGGCTTCATGCCACACGATATCACGATTTGTCACTCTATTTTCCTCCTTAAGAAACGCCTGCTTCTTCTTTCGTTTTCAGCCCTTTAATCAACACCTCGACAACTTCAGGACGGCTGAATTCCGCCGGCGGCATGACGCCGCTTCGCAGCATTTCTCTGACCTTTGTTCCTGACAGAATGACGTGGTCTTCTCTGTCATGCGGGCATGTTTTGGCCGTTCCCATGTTGCCGCATTTCTGGCAGAAGAAGCTGTGCTCGAATTTCATCGGTGTAATCCCGAGTTCATCCGCTGTAAATTGATCAAACAGCTCTTGCGCTTCATATGTGCCGTAGTAATCACCGACGCCGGCATGATCGCGGCCGACGATAAAATGCGTGCAGCCGTAGTTTTTGCGGACAAGCGCGTGGAAAATGGCTTCTCTCGGCCCCGCATACCGCATAGCCGCCAAAAATACGCCGAGGAACACGCGGTCTTTCGGATAATAATGATCGAGCAGCACCTGGTAGCTTTCCATTCTGACATCCGCCGGAATGTCATCTGATTTTGTTTCACCGACGAGCGGGTTCAAAAACAGGCCGTCAACCGTCTCAAGCGCGGTTTTTTGGATATATTCGTGGGCGCGGTGGACCGGATTTCTCGTTTGGAAACCGACAATGGTTTTCCAGCCCTTTTCTTCGAAGCTTCGTCTTGTATCGGCAGGTTCAAATGTAAACTCAGGAAACTGCTTTGACGCTTTTTTAACTAATGTGATCGGCCCGCCGACATACGTATCGCCGCGTGAAAATAATTTTTTCACGCCCGGATGCGCGGCATCATCGGTTTTATATACGTGAACGGCTTCTTTTTGTTTATCCGGCGTATAAATATCTTCGATGTCGACTATGCCGTATGTTTCTCCGCCGTAAGTCAGTTTCACCGTGTCGCCGACGGCAAGCTCAGCCGCTTTTTCTGAATCGACCGGAAGCGTGATCGGCAGGGACCAGACAACCCCGGATGCCAGACGCATATTTTCAACGACTGACACGTAATCTTTTTCTGTGAAAAATCCTTCAATCGGGCTGTACCCCCCGATCCCGATCAGCTCTAAATCAGCGAACGAAATCAAATCAAGCTCAATTTCTTTTTGGACGGATGTAAGATCATACTGCTCATTTACCCGATTAATTAATGTTCCTCCGTGCGGTGCTAAACTCATAATACATGATTCCTCCCAGTTAACAGATAAATAAACTCAGATTAATAGTTAAATGCCTCCGCCTTGTTCATGGACAGAGCGTTTCTCTTTTCGGATGGCTTTCATCAGACTGGCAGCTCCGCCAGCTGCCAAAAGCACGCTGGCCATCATAAAGATGGAATAGTAATCTCCTTTTAACAGCAGGGAGACAAGCAAATACGAAATCGACAGTGACAAAAACGGTGAAACGACCCATACTTTGAGCATCGTTTTCACGACTTCTTTATGAAAAACGTTCGGCCCGTTTTTGGCCATTCCGATACCGATAATTGATGATGATGTGACTTGCGCCAATGGGACCGGCAGACCGAAGACGGAACTGATAATGACAAGCCCCGCGCCGGTTCCTGAAAGCAGTATGCCTTCTCCGGCTGAAAATCTCGTAATCTTTTTCCCGTTGGTTTCAAGCACTTTGCGTCCTAAAAGCAGAGCGCCGAGAGCGACAAAGATGCCTCCGTACAGCGTTCCTTTGGACACGCTGAGCACGCCCGCAGCAACCAAAGGGCCTACCGCATTTGCGACATTGTTCATTCCGGCTGAAAAAGCTTCCCAAAACCCCGCAATCAGCAGCACAATCCCTAAAATCTTCTGTTTCCGACTCGAAATGACTCGAATATTCAGAGAACTGAATACCTTCGAGACGAGAAACGTGAAACAGAACGCGACGAACGGTACGAGCACCCAAAAAATCACGATGACCAAAAGATGCTGTAAAAACAATACTTTGTACGCGACGCCGACACCGACAATCGCCCCGACAGTGACCTCACTCGTCGACAGCGGAATGCCGAGCACATTCGCCGTGAATAATGATAGCGCCGCCGATCCGATAATAATGCAGACAATGGTGAGCGTAATGGTTTGTTCGGGAATGATTCCGCCGCTGATCGTCTTAACGACTTCTCCGCCGCCGATAACCGCCCCTGACAGGACTCCGGCCGCGCAGATGATCAGCGCATACGTTTTCTTTTTAACGGCGCCGGACCCATAAGCGACTCCCATTGAAGCCGCGGCTCCGCTTGCTCCGATATTCATGGCAAAAAACAGGCAGAATAAAATAGCGGCTAATTCCATCGTGCAGCTCCTTTATTCATGCAGTCCGCATTCTGTTTTCGCCATGCCGTTCCATCTGCCGCTCCGCAAATCTTCCGCGGTAAACGCAGGTGAAGTGCACGGTTCACAGCCGATGCTCGGATACCCCTGATCATGGAGGATATTGTAATCCAGCTCATGCTTGGAAGTATATCTCCAGATGTCTTTCCATGTCCAATGGATCAGCGGGCATACTTTAATCGATTGAAACTTGTCGTCTTTATTCAGGAAATTCGTATTCGCCCGGCTCGGCCCTTGATCCCGGCGAAGACCGGACAGCCATGCCGGATGTCCCGCGAGCGCTTCTCTTAACGGCAGAATTTTTCTGATGTAGCAGCACTGGTTCGGTTCTCTTTCCCACAGTTTATCTCCGTGAGCCTCGGCCTGTTCTTCAAGAGTAAGGCTGGGCTTTTTCAGGATAATGTTCAGTCCCGGGTAACGCTCTTTCACTTTTTCGATCGTTTCATATGTTTCTTTAAAGTGAAGACCCGTATCAAGAAACACGATTTCCGCGTCTTTCTTTACTTTAGAAATTAAATCGATCAGGACGATGCCTTCAATCCCGAAGCTGCACGCGTAAACAAGCTGGTCTCCGTAGTGGCCGTATGCCCATTTTAAAACGGACAGCGCGCCTTTATAGGAATCGTCTTCCGGAAATGTAATCGCCGGCTCTTCCCATGTGTCATACGTTAGCATTTTTCCTTTCCTCCTCCCGGAGACAATCAAACAGCTGTTGTTTTCTGCCGGTTGTCTTATCCCTCAATCTTTTTTTCATATAAAAAACTTTCAATCCAGCGGAATGAAAGACAGTGACCCGGTATAGCCCTTATCTTCAAAATGCTGTGCATTTTTCTGGATGCGGCACCTTGCATGACACGCAGGTTGCCGGGCGTCATCGGTCCAGTCCCTCAGCCGCTCTTGATAAGCTTTTTAGATTTGTACTAAATTTTAGCACAATTCTAACAGAAGTCAACCCGAGTTTTTTGATAGGAATAATAAAAACAGGCCCTGAGGCCTGTTTTTATTGTCATTATTTTTTAAACCAATCTTTTGACTCGGGATTCTGTTTCCATGATTTCAGTTTCTCAATGTCATCTGAATGAATCGTTCCGTTTTCAAGCGCGACTTCAATCAGCGTGTCATAATCCGTTAACGAGTAATAAGGAAGACCCGCTTTTTTAAAGGCTTCTTTTGCTTTCGGCAGTCCGTATGTAAAAATGGAAATGACGCCGAGGACTTCCGCGCCCTCTCTTTGAAGGGCCGCCGCAGCTTCAAGCACGCTGCCTCCGGTAGAAATCAAGTCTTCAATCACGACTGTTTTTTGCCCTTTTTTAATGGCGCCTTCTATTTGATTTCCTTTGCCGTGCGCTTTCGGTTTGCTTCTGACGTAGCACATCGGTGCGCCTGCACGGTCTGCGAGAAGCGCAGCATGCGGAATGCCCGCCGTTGCAGTGCCCGAGATCATCTCCGCCTCGGGAAAATGCTCTTTCAGCAGTTTGCCGAGCCCGTCCGCCACATCATTTCTCACTTTTGGATACGACAATGTCAGACGGTTGTCACAATAGATCGGTGATAAAATACCGCTCGCCCACGTAAACGGCTCATTCGGGCGTAAAAAGACAGCTTCAATGTGTAATAGATGTTTTGCGATAGCCTGTTTCATCGGCGAACGCCCTCCCATTCCAGTTTAATTGCTTCATATGCTTTAACGGGGTTTTCCGCTTTTGTAATTGAGCGGCCCACAACGATGGCTGACGAACCGTTTTCTTTCGCAAATGACGGAGTCGCCGTCCGGACTTGATCGTCAGCTGCGTCACTGGCCGTGCGGATGCCCGGTGTGACTGTCAGAAATGAAGGCCGGACCGCTTCATAAATGGCTTTTGTTTCATGTACCGAACATACCACTCCGTCCAGCCCGCACTCTTCCGCCATTTTGCCGTAATGCACGACCGTTTCTAACAGCGGCTTTTGCAGCAGAAGCTCTTCCTTCGCCACCTGCTCTGAAGTGCTGGTCAGCTGAGTCACCGCGATTAAAGACGGGCGTTTTCTGCCTGCCGGCGTGCCTTCTTCAAGTCCCTCAAGGGCCGCGCGCATCATGCGTGCGCCCCCTGCCGCATGCACATTGACGAGATCAACGCCGAGGCCGGCCAGCCGCTTCATCGCTTTATTGACCGTAGTCGGGATATCATGAAGCTTTAAATCTAAAAATATATCACAGTTCCGTTCTTTTAATTGGTGAATGATGGCGGGGCCTTCCTGATAAAAAAGTTCCATCCCCGTTTTGACAAAAAGCCTTTCCTTTTCAAAAAAGTCTAAAAACGTTAAAGTCTCTTCCCCTGATGCAAAATCAAGCGCGATGATGGGCAGGTTGTTTTTCATGTTTCCAGCTCCTTCCGATGCATTCACTTACAGATTGAAAGCCGTGTTGGCGCAGTACACGGGGGAGCTGTTCTATGATTTCCGGGCAGACGAACGGATTGACGAAGTTTGCTGTGCCGACGGCAACCGCACTCGCTCCCGCAAGAAGAAATTCTAATGCATCCTCTGCGGTCTGAACGCCGCCCATCCCGATAATCGGGATTTGAACGGCGTGGCTGACTTCGTATACCATCCGGATGGCGACCGGTTTGATCGCCGGGCCTGACAGTCCGCCCGTTTTATTTGCTAAGATCGGCCGTCCCGTCTTGAGATCGAGCCTCATCCCGATGAGTGTATTAATCATCGTCAGACCGTCAGCACCGGCCGCTTCAATCGCTTTAGCAATTTCGGTTATGTTTGCGACATTAGGCGAAAGCTTCACATACACAGGCACTGCGGAAACTTCTTTCACCGCTTTTGTCAGTTCGGCCGCCATGACGGGATCAGTACCAAAAGCAATCCCCCCCGTTTTGACATTCGGACATGAAATGTTAAGCTCAAGCGCATGCACATTCGGCGCTTGGCTGATGTGCTCGGCCACTTCTTTATAGTCGTCCACCTGAGAACCGGCGACATTTGCGATAATCGGCGTGTCAAATTGTTCGAGCCAAGGCAGCTCATGATTGAGCACATGCTCAAGGCCGGGGTTTTGCAGTCCGATGGCATTCAGCATTCCCGCGCTTGTCTCCGCCACTCTCGGCGCCGGATTTCCGAAGCGGGCTTCGTTCGTCGTGGCTTTAATCATAATGCCTCCGAGGCATGATAAATCGTAAAATCCGGCATATTCTTTCCCGAAACCGAAACATCCGGAAGCGGGGATGATCGGATTTTTCAATTGGAGACCCGGCAGATTCACCTCTAACATTACAGCGCCACCTCCTCAGCTTTAAATACCGGCCCGTCAAGGCAGACCTTTACATATGATGTATCGCTTTCACCCGTGCGGCACACGCAGGCGAAGCAGGCTCCGATGCCGCAGCCCATCCGCTCTTCCATCGAAAGATAAACCTCTTTATGGCCGTACTGCTGCTTCAGAGCTTTCAGCATCGGTGTCGGTCCGCAGCTTAGCAGGACATCGAATTCGAGCTGCTTTTCACGGATGACATCGGTGACAAACCCTTTCTCTCCATATGTTCCGTCAGCCGTCGCCACATAGGTGTCTCCGTACGCACGACATTCCTGTTCGTAAAAAATATCCTTTGCTGATTGAAATCCAAGCACATGAATGACGTTTACGCCTTTTTCCGTCAGGCGCTTTGACAGTTCCTGCAAAGGCGGAACTCCCACTCCGCCTCCGACTAACAGCGCGGTTTTTCCGGGTTCAATCCGCCGGACGGGGAATCCGTTGCCGAGAGGGCCGAGAACGTCTATCCTGCCGCCCTCTTTTTTCTCGGACAAAAGACGCGTTCCCTCACCGTCAGCTCTGTAGATAACGGATACTTCATTCGCGGCGAAATCGACGTCCGCAATGCTGAGCGGTCTTCTTAATAGCGGCGTGACCGCGTCACTCACCTTCAGATGAAGAAATTGACCCGGCTCGGTAAGGTGCCGGACAAGCTCTCCTTTCAGCACCATCTTATAAATCCGGTCGGCAATTTCTAAGTTGGATTGAACAGTCAAATGCGCTTTCTTCATATCGTGACTGCCGCCTTTTGATTGGTTTCGGATGCAGGCATATGATCCGCCCGGAATGTCATGCTTTCCAATACCCGCAAAATGGCTTCGGCCGTATCTAAAGATGTCAGGCAGGCGACTCCGTTCTCAACGGATTCGCGGCGGATTCTGAAGCCGTCTCTGGCCGGCTGTTTGCCCTTTGTCAGCGTATTGATGACAAATTGCGCTTCTCCGTTTCTGATGACGTCGATGAGATTCTTCCCTTCTTCGCCGATTTTCCCGACAACCTGAGCCGGAATCTGAGCGTCTTTCAAATAAGCTGCCGTTCCTACCGTCGCCATGATGTTATAGCCGATAGCGTGGAACCGCTTCGCGATCAGAAGTCCTTCTTCTTTATCTTTATCAGCAACGGTCAACAGCACCGAGCCGTAATTCGGAATTTGAATGCCAGAGGCAATCAGTGCTTTATAGAGCGCTTTTTCAAGAGTTGAATCTTTGCCCATGACCTCTCCCGTCGACTTCATTTCAGGCCCTAATGTAATATCCACTCTTCTCAGCTTCGCGAATGAGAAGACAGGCGCTTTCACGTACACCCCCTGCTGTTCAGGCTGCAGCCCCTCTTGATAGCCGAAATCAGCAAGCTTTTGGCCGAGAATGACCTTTGTCGCCAGATTCGCCATCGGAATCTTTGTGATTTTGCTTAAGAACGGCACGGTTCTGCTTGACCGCGGATTTACCTCAAGCACATACACTTCACCTTGCGACAGTACGAACTGGATGTTCAGCAACCCGATGATGTTAAGGCCTTTTGCCAAGGCTACAGTGTATTGTTCGATTTTTTTCTTAATGTCTTCGCTTAAAGACTGAGGCGGATAGACGGCGATTGAATCCCCTGAATGGACGCCGGCCCGCTCGATATGCTCCATAATTCCCGGAATAACGACTGTTTCGCCGTCAGATACGGCATCGACTTCGATTTCTTTCCCCGTCAGATAACGGTCGATTAACACCGGATGCTGCGGGTTGATTTTGACCGCGTTTTTCATATAGTGAAGCAGCTCTTCTTCGTGATAGACGATTTCCATCGCCCGGCCGCCGAGCACATACGAAGGGCGGACAAGTACCGGATAGCCGATGGATGCGGCAATTTTGACCGCTTCGTTCACCGACACAGCGGTTTTTCCGAGCGGCTGCGGCACATTCAGCGCCTCAAGCGCCTGCTCAAACTTATCCCGGTCTTCCGCACGGTCTAAATCTTCAAGTGATGTGCCGAGGATTTTGACGCCGCGGGCGCTCAATTCTTCCGCAAGATTGATCGCCGTCTGGCCGCCGAATTGGACGACAACGCCTTCCGGCTGTTCCAAATCGATGATGTGCATGACATCTTCTACCGTCAGCGGTTCAAAATACAGTTTGTCTGATATGCTGAAATCAGTGGACACCGTCTCAGGGTTGTTGTTGATAATAATCGCTTCATAGCCTGCCTGTTTGATGGCCCAGACAGAATGAACGGTCGCATAGTCAAATTCGACGCCCTGTCCGATGCGGATCGGGCCGGAGCCGAGGACGACGACGCTTTTTCTTGATGTAACCTCAGACTCATTTTCTTCCTCATATGTGCTGTAGAAGTACGGGGTTTCTGATTCGAATTCCGCCGCGCATGTATCCACCATTTTATATACAGGCTTGATGGCTGCTTCTTTTCGCATTTGATACAGCTCTTGTTCCGGCATATTCCATTCCCGGCTGATATATTTGTCGGAGAAACCGAGTTCCTTCGCTGTCTGAAGGACGGCGAGGCTGCCTTTTTCCGCTTTCAGCTCTGTTTCAAAAGCGACCAGCTTACAGAGCTTGTGCAAAAAGAATACGTCAATTGCGGAAAACTCATGAAGCTGCTCGACTGTGTAGCCTCTTCTGAACGCTTCAGCAAGATAAAACAGCCGTTCATCTCCGGCCTTTCTGATCCGTTTTTCCAAAAGCCCGTCAGAAATCTCTTCCGCATCCTTCAGTTCCAGGTGATAGACATCGGCTTCCAGTGAGCGGACCGCCTTTAACAGCGATTCTTCAAGGGTGCGTCCGATGGCCATGACCTCTCCGGTGGCTTTCATTTGCGTCCCGAGCCTGCGGTTTGCCGACTCAAATTTGTCGAACGGCCAGCGCGGGATTTTAGAAACGACATAGTCAAGCGCGGGCTCAAAAGCCGCATATGTTTTTCCCGTTACGGGATTCATCATTTCATCAAGAGAAAGCCCGACTGCGATTTTCGCCGCAAGCTTTGCGATCGGGTAACCCGTCGCTTTTGAGGCGAGGGCAGATGAGCGGCTCACCCGCGGATTCACTTCGATAATGTAATATTGGAAGCTGTCGGGATCGAGCGCGAGCTGAACATTACAGCCGCCTTCAATGCCGAGCGCGCGGATCAGCTTTAATGAAACATTGCGCAAAAGCTGGTATTCCCGGTCGCTCAAAGTCTGGCTCGGGGCAACGACGATGCTGTCACCCGTATGGATGCCGACTGGATCGATATTTTCCATGTTGCAGACGACGATCGCGTGATCTCTGCTGTCTCTCATGACTTCATATTCGATCTCTTTGTAACCGGCAATGCTTTTTTCCAGAAGGCATTGATGGACGGGGCTGAGTTTTAATCCGTTTTCGACGATCTCTTTCAGTTCTGCTTCATTCGAGCAGATGCCGCCGCCCGTTCCGCCTAATGTGTAAGCGGGGCGCACAATAACCGGAAACCCGATCCGGCCGACAAATTCCTCGGCTTCCTGTAAAGTGCGGATGATCTCACTTTCCGGCACCGGTTCATTCAGCTCATTCATCAGCGTACGGAATAAGTCGCGGTCTTCCGCCTGCTGGATGGCGGACAGCTTTGTGCCGAGCACTTCCACCCCGCATTCCTCAAGAACCCCGAGTTCAGACAGCTCAACGGCAAGATTCAGTCCGGTCTGTCCTCCCAGAGTCGGCAGGATGGCGTCCGGCCGTTCTTTTCTGATAATACGCGTGAGAAACTCCGGCGTCAGCGGTTCTATGTATACCCGATCAGCCATTTCCGTATCCGTCATAATCGTTGCCGGATTCGAGTTGACGAGAATAACTTCATAGCCTTCTTCCTTTAAAGCGAGACACGCCTGTGTGCCCGCATAATCAAATTCCGCCGCCTGTCCGATAATAATCGGGCCTGATCCGATCACTAAAATCTTTTTAATATCTACGCGTTTTGGCATACCGCTTCCCCTTCTTTCTCAGTTGTTTCGATCAAGTCAATGAATCTGTCAAATAAATGATTGGCGTCTTCCGGCCCCGGTGAAGCTTCAGGGTGGTACTGAACCGTAAATGCCGGCAATGTTTTATGCTTGAGTCCTTCGATCGTTTGATCATTGATCGCAATGTGCGTCACTTCAAGCTCTGTCTCATCTATTGAAGAAACTGTATATCCGTGGTTTTGGGCGGTTAAAGCGACTTTCCCTGTCGCAAGCTCTTTAACCGGATGATTGGAACCCCTGTGTCCGAATTTCATTTTTTCCGTTTCCGCTCCGGATGCCAGTGCAAATAATTGGTGGCCGAGGCAGATTCCGAATAACGGCACCTTCCCGAGTATGCCTTTTATCATTTCAATGGCTTCCGGCACATCTTTCGGATCTCCGGGTCCGTTAGAAAGCATGATGCCGTCCGGCTTGAGCTGAAGCACTTCTTCCGCCGTTACATTGTACGGCACAACGATAACATCGCATTTTCTTTTGTTTAACTCTCTTAAAATGCCGTGCTTCATACCGAAATCGACGAGTACGATGCGTTTGCCGCGGCCCGGACTCGGATATGCCGTTTTCGCAGATACTTGAGCGACTTGATTTCTCGGCAGTTCCGTTTCTTTCAGCCTTGCAAGAACCTCTCCGACATTCTCCTCACTTGAAGCAAACGTTCCTTTTAATGCGCCGGCCGTGCGGATCATTCTTGTGAGCTTTCTCGTGTCAATCCCTTGTAAGCCGGGGATATTTTTCATTTTCAAATACTCGTCAAGCGTGTAAGCCGAACGCCAGTTGGAAGGCAGCTCGCACAGTTCTTTTACGATCAGCCCTTTTACAAAAGGAGTGATGGATTCAAAGTCATCTCTGTTAATTCCGTAGTTGCCGATCAGAGGATACGTCAGCGTCACGATCTGCCCGCAGTAAGAAGGGTCTGATAAAATTTCCTGATAACCGGTCATTCCCGTGTTGAATACGACTTCACCCGCGGTATGCTCCAGGCTCCCGAATGCTTCACCCTCAAATACCGCTCCATTTTCCAGCACTAGTCTTCTTTTCATTTGACGAGTCTCCCTTCTTCGTATGCAAGCTTACCGGCAGCCATCGTTGCAACAGGCCAGCCGAAGCACTTCATCTTGTTGAATGGCGTATTTTTTCCTTTAGATAAAAATGTATCTTTGTCAATGGCTGCTTCTTTTTCCAGATCAATCAGGGTGATGTCAGCCGGCGCCCCCGGTGCAAGCGTTCCGTACGGAAGATCAAATGCCTCGCAAGGTTTTACCGTCATGAAATCAACCAGCTGCTTCAGCGTCCACGCCCCGTTTTTCACAAAATGTGTGTACAGAAGCGGAAAGGCTGTTTCTAAACCGACGATACCGAAAGGCGCAAGCTTCATATCCGTGTTTTTCTCTTCTTCTGTATGCGGCGCATGGTCAGTGGCGATGAAATCAATCGTACCGTCTAAAAGCCCTTCAATCAGCGCCTCTCTGTCCTCTTTGCTGCGAAGCGGCGGATTCATCTTAAAATTGGTATCAAGTCCCGGGATATCTTCGTCACAAAGCAGCAGGTGGTGCGGCGATACTTCCGCCGTCACGCGGATTCCCGCTTTTTTTGCGTCTCTTACGGCTCTGACGGACTCTTTCGTGCTGATATGACACACGTGGTAATGGCAGCCCGCCGCTTCCGCCAGCAGCACGTCACGGGCGATATGTACCGCTTCACAAATGGAAGGTATGCCGTTCAGGCCGTTCGCTTTTGAAAAAGAACCTTCATGCACGCTCCCTCCGTAAATAAGCGAGTTATCCTCACAATGAGCGACAATCGCTTTATTCATTGAAGCCGCCCGTTTCATGGCTTCATACATCATTCCGGCCGTCTGAACGCCGACGCCGTCATCGGTGAAGGCGAATGCGCCGGCTTCATGAAGCGCCTCAAAATCTGTCATTTCTTCGCCGGTTTGTCTGATCGTAATGGATGCGTAAGGAAGAACCCTGACAGATGAGGTTTCTTTGATCCGGTTTTGCAGCCATTCCATCTGCTCTTTCGTATCCGGCACCGGTCTTGTATTCGGCATGGCTGCGACTGTGGTAAAGCCGCCCCGCGCCGCGGCTTTAGAGCCCGTCTCAATGGTTTCTTTTTTCTCGCCGCCCGGTTCTCTGAAGTGAACATGAAGGTCTACGAGTCCCGGTGAAACGAACAGTCCGTCAGCGTCGATCACCGTTTCTCCGTCTTTCGCTGTCAGAAGCCCGGTTTCCGAAATGAATTCACCCGTTACCCGGATATCCTGTGCCACTTTTTCTCCCTGTTCATTTAACATCCAGCCGTTTTTAATGAGATAAGACATAAGCCGCTTCTCCCCTTTTCACATTGGTTTGCAGTGCTCTTTTTAAGACTGCCATTCTGATATACACGCCATTTTCCATTTGTTTAAAGATTCTTGATTTTCCGCATTCCACTAATGTTGTGTCAATTTCGACTCCTCTGTTCACCGGTGCGGGATGCATGATGATGGCATGCCGCTTCATGCTCTCCGCCCGCTTTGCGGTCAGCCCGTATGCTTCCAGATAGCCTTTTTGGTCGGCTTCTGTCTGATGCCTTTCATTTTGGATGCGGAGCAGCATGACGACATCTGAAGCTTGTATGGCTTCATCCGTCTGCACACAGGTGCCGAAGGCGTTTTTCTCATCCTGCCATTGCGGCGGCCCTGAAAACAGCACGCGTGCGCCGAGTCTTGTCAGCACCTCGGCATTTGACCTTGCCACCCTGCTGTGTTTGATATCGCCATGAATGGAAACCGTCAGGCCCTGAAAGGTCTCAAATTCCTCTTGAATCGTCATTAAATCGAGTAATGACTGAGTCGGGTGCTGGCCGCAGCCGTCGCCGGCGTTTAAGATCGGAATATTGACTCTGCCGGTCAGATCTTTGTAATATTCATCCGTGCTGTGCCGGATGACGCAGGCGTCCGCTCCGATTGATTCCAGTGTTCTGACCGTGTCGTATAAGGACTCGCCTTTTTGAACGCTTGTGCTCGTGCCGTCTAAGCTGAGCACGTTCATCCCGAGTTTCTTTTCCGCCACTTCAAAGCTGAACCGCGTCCTCGTGCTCGGTTCAAAAAACAGATTCGCAACGAATTTTCCCGCGAGATCGGGGCGGACTGTTCCCTCTTTTATCGCTTTTGCCTCACGCAGCAGTTCTGTAATTTCAGCCGTGCTCAGTTCAGACATCGCCGTTAAATGATTCATGTTTTTCTCCTCCGTTTCCGCTTGAAGGCCGTAAAAAAACACCCCGGTCTATAGACTCGGGGTGCGGTTAAAGAGAGAAGCAGCGTACAGCTTCTTCCCGTTATAACCCTTCCAAGCCTCTCTGGACTTTCTTTAAAAGGTTTTACATATGATTTTGTTTTTCTGATGCAATCGCGTCTTCTTCATTTGCATGCGGCAGGATGAGGTTCAGGATGACTCCGACGATTGCCGCAAGCGCCATGCCGGATATTTGGAACCCGCCTTTTGAAACTTGAATAAAAGCCCCTCCGACGCCAATCACGAGGATGACGGATGTGATAATTAAATTTCTCTTGTTCTCATAATCAATGTTGTTGTCAATCAGCATTCTTAAGCCGCTGGAGGCGATAATTCCAAAGAGCAGGAAGGAAACGCCTCCCATAACCGCGGACGGAACAGAGCTGATCAGTGCTGATACTTTTCCGATAAATCCGAAGCACAGCGCAATCACACCCGCGCCGCCGATGACAAAGACGCTGAAAACTCTCGTAATTGCCAGTACTCCGATGTTCTCGCCGTATGTCGTCGTCGGCGGGCCGCCGATTAACGAAGCGATGATCGTCGCAACACTGTCCCCCATTATGGAGCGGTGCAGTCCCGGCTTTTTAATGAAATCCTGTCCGACGACTTTACTCAGCACCATTTGGTGGCCGATATGTTCTGACATCGTCACGAAAGCGACCGGCACCATCGCAGCCGCAATGCCCAATGTCACTGACGGCGTATAGTCTTTGAAAGGGATGATAAATTCAGGAACGGCGAACCACTTTGCATCAATGACCGGCTGGAAATTGACGATGCCCTGTGTCAGCGCAAACAGATAGCCGCCTATAATGCCGATCAATACCGGAATCAGGCTTAAAAATCCCCGTAAAAAGATGGCACAGATAATGGTTATGGCCAAAGTGACGCCGGCTACACTGAAATGTTTCAGGCTGTAGACGAGTTCCTTCGCATTCGGATCAGCATACATTGCCATATTGACGGCTGTGCTTGCCAGTCCGAGGCCGATGACGATGATGACCGGCCCGACGACCACCGGGGGCAGCAGCTTCATCAGCCACCCCGTTCCAAGCTGCCTGATGAGCAGTGCGATCAGGCCGTACACAATTCCCGCCAGGAAAGCGCCGACCATGGCAGCCCCCGGCCCTCCCGTCGCCTTCACCAAGATAATCGGTGATATAAAGGCGAATGATGAGCCGAGATAAGCGGGAATCTGGCCTTTTGTCACCAAGAGATAGGCGAGTGTCCCGATTCCGCTCGTGACAAGCGCCACTGCCGGGCTCATTCCGACCAGTTTCGGCACGAGTATGGTTGAACCGAACATGGCGAATAAATGCTGCAGGCTGAATGACAGCCAAGACAATGGATTGGGGACGTCCCTGACTCCCAGGTTTACTTTTTTCTTACTCATGGCGTTTTCCTCCCGGTTGACTTTCAAATGGTATAAAAAAACCTCTTTGCTTTTTGCGCAAAGAGGCATACAAAACCCGGCCGCGTCGATCCGCCCGGCTTTGTGTTTTAAAATCCTCTTTGCAAACTCTCTGGAATGCATTTAAAAAGGTGATTATTCATTTTCGTAAATGGCGACCATATCAGTCTGATCAACTTCGCTCAGCTGAACCATCACTTTTTCAGCTTTTGAGGTCGGAATGTTTTTTCCGATATAGTCCGCTCTGATCGGCAGCTCCCGGTGCCCTCTGTCGACAAGCACGGCAAGCTGTATCGATGACGGCCGTCCGACATCAACGAGGGCATCCATCGCAGCTCTCACCGTCCGGCCGGTATAAAGCACATCATCAACCACAATGACCTTTTGGTCTGTGATATCGGCCGGAATGTCCGCGCCTTTTACAAGCGGCTCTTCATTGCTCGTTTTTTTCGTCAGGTCGTCACGGTAAAGGGTGATATCGATTTCCCCGACGGTGACTGGATTCCCTTCAATCTGTTCGATCCGCTCGGCCAGCCGCTTCGCTAAATAAATGCCTCTTGTTTTAATTCCTACAAGAATGCAGTCATTCATTCCTTTATTCCGTTCGATCATTTCATGGGCTATCCTTGTCAGCGCCCGCCTGATCGCCTGTTCGTCGAGAATAACAGCTTTTTGATTCACTCGTGACACCTCTCCATTCGTATATAAGAAGAAAAAACCCCTCCTGCCAGAGCATAGAGGGGTTCCTTTCCAGGACGAAGACACACGTGTATCTCTTCTGTCCTATCCGTTATCCTTCTCAGCCTCTCTGGACTGTGTTAAAGAATCTATTCAGCTTGTTTTTATTATTTCAGAAAAGAAAGTCGCTGTCAATGGCTATTTCTTAAATCTTCAATGAGTTTTTTCATATCTTCAGGAAGGGGCGCTTCAAACTCCATGTATTCTCCCGTCCGCGGATGATCAAAACCTAATATTCCGGCATGAAGCGCCTGACCATTGAAATCAATGGTTTTTCTCGGTCCGTACTTCGGGTCGCCTGCCAAAGGAAACCCGATATATTTCATATGAACACGGATCTGATGCGTTCTTCCGGTCTCAAGACGGCACTCTACGAGCGTGAAATCTTGAAAACGCTCAAGCACGTGGAAATGCGTGACGGCGTTTTTGCTGCTTTCTCTTGTTACGGTCATGCTTTGACGGTCTTTTTTATCTCTCCCGATCGGAGCGTCAATCGTTCCGTCATCATGTGAAATCACCCCGTGGACAACCGCTATGTACTTTCTGGTCACGGTTTTATTGACGAGCTGATTAACGAGTGATTCATGCGCCATATCGTTTTTAGCGACCATTAACAGACCGGAAGTATCTTTATCAATCCGGTGGACGATTCCCGGGCGCATGACGCCGTTAATGCCGGAAAGGTCGTTGCAGTGAGCCATCAGTCCGTTTACAAGCGTCCCAGTCACATGGCCGGGCGCCGGGTGTACAACCATGCCCCGCGGTTTGTTCACAACCAAGACGTCCTGATCCTCATAGTAAATGTCCAAATCCATCGGCTCTGCAAGCACGTCCAATTCTTCCGGTTCAGGAATGGTGACGTTTACCTGATCGCCGGGCTGCATTTTATAATTCGCTTTTACGGATTTGCCGTTAACGGATACCAATCCCTCTTTTACCCATTGCTGCACTTGAGTGCGTGACCAGTTTTCTCCCGTTGAAGCCAAAAATTTATCAATCCGTTCGCTCTTTTGTTCAGGCTGAACGGTTATCTCAAATTGATTCATGTTATTGCTCCTTCTTTTTCCCGCTGTCAAACAGCATATGAATAAATAAAAGTATTACACCGACGCACAGTGAGGAGTCCGCGATATTAAAAATCGGATAGTGATAATCCACGATGATGACATGAATAAAATCCACCACTTCCTGGCGCGCCGCCCGGTCAATAAAGTTTCCGGCCGCACCGCCCAGCATTAAGCCGAGAGAAATTCCGAGTAACATCTGCCCTTTTGCATAACGCTGTATGTAATAAACGATTCCGATAATCACGGCGATGGTAATGACGTAGAAAAACCACATTTGGCCGGCTAAAATCCCCCACGCCGCTCCCGTGTTGCGATGAGATGTGATATAAAGCACCTGATCGATGACAGGTATGCTTTGTCCCAATTCCATATGGCTGACGACAAGCCATTTGGTCAATTGGTCGGCAATAATAATAAAAAGAGCGATTAGATAATAAAGCACACACGTTCCTCCAGTATACAGTTACTTTTATCCTTTATGAATTTTATCAGTAAAAGATGCCAGAGTAAAGGCAGATCATAAGCGCATGCAAACAGACGCTGTCACTCATACAGCGCCTGATCATATGCATAATCTCCGGGTTCCCAATATGGAAGGGTTTTCTTTTCAAATTGAGCGGGATAATAAAAATCATCAGCGGTTCTGGCCGTCGGCAGCACCGCAAGTTTTTCAATCGGAATGGGGTCGCCTGTTTTTTCACAATAACCGTACGTATTGTTTTCAAACTTAGACAGGGCAAGAAGAACGTCCTGAAGTTCTTCTTTTATATGATAGATCAGAGTTGCTTCTTGGTCGTTCATTGAAGGTTCAACAGATGCTGACATTTGAAAGCAAGAATATTCGAATAATCTTGATTGAAGTTCTTCTTTCATCATGAGAAGCTCCGTGTGGATTGCGGTCAGTTGATCATTCATTCATCACAACTCCTGCTCTTGATGTTATGGCTTTATTGTTGCCCCCAGAGCGCCATTTGAAGCCCATAAGATTTTTCCTGTCGTTCTAATCGATGACATTAGTGGCATGTAAAAAAGCGCCCGGCTGTCACCGGGCGCTTTCTCATTTATTATTTTTGATAATATTTTTCAACGATTTCCGCATTGCGCAGTGATAATGTCGGATATTTCGGATTGGCTCCGACATCTTTAGAAATTACGCGGGAACGTTCACACATCTGGCCTTCCGCTTTTTCTACGGTCATTTTTCCTGTTGTGAAGCTTTGCGCGTTTTCCGGCGCTTCACTTTCGTCTTTTACTGTCAGTTCTGAGACGATAAACAGCTGCGCGATGTTTTCTTTAATGGATGACAAGAGGTCGCGGTTTTCTTTGTTCGGATACAAAGTCAGGCTCGCTTCCAATGATCTTCCGATAATTTTTTCGTTACGGGCTGTTTCCAAAGCTTTCAGCACGTCGTTTCGAAGCTCCATGAAGCGGTCGAACTTTTCTTCTGTCGCTTGATTGTCCGGAACAGCAATGGTTTCCGGCATATCTGTCAGCTGCACGCTCGCTTCTTCAACAAATGATAAGTGAGACCACATTTCATCCGCCGTGTGCGGGAGAATCGGCGCCGTCAGCTTCACTAACGCCAGCAGCGTTTCATAGAAGACCGTCTGCATGCTGCGGCGGTCCGGATGATCCGCATGCTCGATGTACACAACATCTTTTGCAAAATCAAGATAGAAGGAGCTGAGCTCGATCGTACAGAAATTGTGAATGCTGTGATAAACAACCGCAAATTCATATTCATCGTACGCTTTTTTCACCTTATCGATCAGCTTATTCAGCTTGATCAGCATATATTGATCCACTTCGCGGAGATCTTTTACATCCACGGCATTGACGCTTGGATTGAAATCGAACAGGTTGCCGTGAAGGAAGCGGAACGTGTTGCGGACTTTCCGGTATACTTCCGCGACCTGCTTCAGAATGGCGTCAGACACGCGAACGTCCGCCTGATAATCCACTGACGATACCCATAATCTTAAGATGTCGGCACCAAGCTGTTTCATGACTTTAGCCGGAACAACAACGTTACCGATTGATTTACTCATCTTGCGTCCTTCTCCATCCAGTGCGAACCCATGGCTGAGCACACCTTTATACGGCGCTTTTCCTGTTACGGCTACTGCTGTAGAAAGAGAAGAGTTAAACCAGCCGCGATATTGGTCAGATCCCTCTAGGTATAAATCAGCCGGGCGAACGAGGTCATCACGTTCTTCAAGCACTGCTTGATGTGAAGAGCCTGAATCAAACCAAACATCCATGATATCCTGTTCTTTTGTAAATGTGCCGTTCGGGCTGCCAGGATGCGTAAAGCCTTCCGGAAGAAGATCCTTTGCTTCTTTTTCAAACCAAATGTTTGATCCGTGCTGTCTGAACAATTCAGAAACATGTTCAATGGTTTCATCTGTAATAATCGGTTCTCCGTTTTCAGCGTAAAATACCGGAATCGGCACACCCCACGCACGCTGTCTGGAAATACACCAGTCTCCGCGGTCCCGAACCATGTTGTGCAAACGCTGCTCACCCCATTCAGGAACCCATTTGGTTTCTTTAATGGCATCCAGCAGGTCTGATCTGAAATCTTTAATAGACGCAAACCATTGCGCTGTCGCTCTGAAAATGGTTGGTTTTTTTGTTCTCCAATCATGCGGATAAGAGTGAGTAATGAATTCAAGCTTCACAAGTGCGCCTTTTTCATCGAGCTGCTGTGTGATCGCTTTGTTTGCATCATCATAGAACATGCCTTCAAACCCAGGAGCTTCGCTTGTCATTACACCTTTTTCATCGACCGGGCAAAGCACATCTAAACCGTATTTTTGGCCAATGATAAAGTCATCTTCCCCATGTCCTGGCGCTGTATGAACACAGCCTGTTCCGGCATCAGTTGTTACGTGTTCACCAAGCATAACGAGAGAGTCTCTGCCATATAGCGGGTGTTCAGCGATAATGTTCTCAAGGTCTTTTCCTTTGACCGTTCTTGTCACTTCATACTGATCAAATCCGCATGCTGATGCAACACTTTCGACTAAGGCACTTGCTACGACAAAGCGGTCTTCACCTACTGCAATCACGCTGTACTCAAGATCAGGGTGCACTGAGATTCCGAGGTTCGCCGGAATTGTCCAAGGCGTTGTTGTCCAAATGATGATGCGCTCGCCGTTTTCAAGAACGCCTTTTCCGTCTTTTACACCAAAAGCGACGTAAATAGATGCTGAACGTTTGTCTTGATATTCGATCTCGGCTTCAGCCAGAGCAGACTCACTTGAAGGTGACCAGTTAACCGGTTTAAGGCCTTTGTAAATGTAGCCTCGTTTTGCCATTTCACCAAATACGCGGATTTGCTGCGCTTCGTATTCCGGTTTTAATGTCACGTATGGGTTTTCCCAGTCACCGCGGACACCAAGACGTTTGAATTGCTCACGCTGTCCCTCGATTTGCTTCCAAGCGTACTCTTCACATAGTTTGCGGAATTCTGCTACTGACATTTCTTTCCGGTTTACTTTTTTGTTTTTCGTCAGCGCCGTTTCAATCGGCAGTCCGTGCGTATCCCAGCCCGGCACGTACGGTGCGTTGTAGCCGCTCATTGATTTATAGCGGACGATGAAGTCTTTCAGGATTTTGTTCAGGGCATGGCCCATGTGGATGTCTCCGTTTGCATAAGGAGGTCCGTCATGCAGCACGAATTTCGGGCGGTCTTTCGTCCGTTCTTGAACAAGACGGTAAATGTCCTGCTCCTCCCAGTCTTTTTGCATGTCCGGCTCACGATTCGGCAGATTTCCGCGCATCGGAAAATCTGTTTTCGGCATTAACAGCGTATCTTTGTAATCCATTTTCATTCCTCCACAACATTTTTCAGAAAATAAAAAAAGCCCTCTCATCCCATAAGGGACGAGAAAGCTTATCTCGCGGTACCACCCTTTTAGAAAAAACGGATCATCCGTCTTTTCCTCTCGAACATCGTAACGTGATGGAACGTCCTTTCCTACTCTCGGTTCAGAAAGGAAACTAAAGGGCTGATCTGCATGATTCCGGCCATCCCGGGCTTTCACCTTCCCCGGGTCGCTTTTTAGCCTGTTTTGAGTCATGCCGGTCCCTTTCAATCGTCTTTTCATCTGAATTTATGAACGTATTATATTCGAACGGGCCGGAGAATGTCAAGAAAATCAGAAAATTATTCTTTTTCCTCAAATACCGCGTCGACTTCGTATTCCATCAGATGATCCCAATCATCGTTCTTCAGCAGGTCGAGCTGCGCTTCAATCAGCATTTGGAAACGTGTTCTGAAGACTTTAGACTGTTTTTTCAGCTCTTCAATTTCCATTGCGATTTTTCTTGATTTGGAAAGCGACTCATTGATGATGCGATCAGCATTTTTTTCTGCTTCACGGACGATCAGCTTCGCTTCTTTCTGCGAGTTGCGCTTTACGTCTTCTGCGGCTTCCTGGGCTACGAGAATTGATTTATTCAGCGTTTCTTCGATATTGGCAAAGTGGCCGATTTTTTCGTCCAGCTCGTTCACTTTCGCCTCAAGCTCCGCTTTTTTACGGAGTGCGATTTCGTAATCTTTTCTGACCTGCATTAAAAATTCATTTACTTCATCTTCATCATATCCGCGAAAACCTTTTGTAAACGTTTTGTTATGGATATCATTCGGCGTTAATGGCATATTGCCACCTCCATTTTTACATTTCAGTACGGTTATCTAGTTCACATTATAAAACAAATACGGCACAGATGGAGAAAAAAACTGAAAAAACGACTCATTTTTGCCGTTCAAATGTAACTTTCCATTTGTCTTTTTTCGTTTTTCCGTCAACTTTTGCCAAACTGCATCGTCCGAAGCCGCGAATCGAGAGCATGTCCCCTTCAGCAACCTGATAAGACGGATCTTCAATGGCTTTCCAGTTCACCTTAACGAGCCCGTTTTTCACAAGCGCCTGCGCTTTCTGCCTGGATTGCCTGCTCATTGAAGCGCAGACGGCGTCGAGACGCAATGAAGAAACCGTGTCATCCCTTATTTCGACATCTGAAGCGGGAATGTGAAGAGCGGAAAGCTCGATTTTCTCAAGCTTTACCGGCGCTTTGCCCGCCTTGGTCAGCTGAGTGCTGACAAAATCGGCGATTTCACCGGAGACGATCAGCTGCACGGCTTCCTCAGAGAAAATCAGATCGCCGTATTTCTGCCGCTTTAAACCGATCCCCATTAATGATCCGAGAAGAGAGCGGTGGTCAATGCTGACGAATTTTTCAGCGTATTGAACGTCAAAAGCCCGAAGCTCAAAATCATCCTGCTCAGGTTCCATATATTCAGGGTATAAAATCACGCGTTTGCGCTCAGCTCTGTCATATCCTCCGAAAAACGCAAGACCGCAGGCGTCGCCGATAACGGCCTTTACAATGACCTGTTCTCTGGGATCTAAGAAATCAGTCAGCTTCATCCGATACTGGTCCAGGACAATCTGTTTCCATTCAAGCACCTGATCAATAAAAGGCCGCTCGTCTTGTCTGAAGTGCTGGTAAATATCGCTCATGTTCTTTCCTTTCTATGTAAAGAGGCTTGGCTGGTGCCAAGCCCGTATCAAACTGTCGCATTCAAGTATACATTACGATCATGCGGTATAGGCCCCAAAGTCCCGTCGTGGCAAACCGAAGCACGATAATCGCTACAATCGGGGATATATCCAGCATGGCAATGGGCGGAATGATCCTTCTGAACGGCTCTAAATACGGTTCGCAAATCGCTGCGAGAAACCGTCCGACCGCCGTTTCTCTCGTACTCGGCACCCATGACATAAAGATATAGATGATCAGGGCAAAAGAGTAGATGTAAATTAAATAACTCAGAACGGAAAAAATTTGATAAAGAATCATCCTGCTTTACCACCTCTGATGTTCGTCTTCATTTATAAGCTCCGAAATCGTGCCGGAAACGTCGACATTATCAGGCGTGCACAGAAAAATATCTGAACCGATTCTCTGAATGTCGCCGCCGATGGCGTAGACGGTACCGCTTAAAAAGTCGACGATTCTTTTCGCCTGATCATGCTGGATGCGCTGCAGATTGACGACAACCGCCCGCCTGTTCTTTAAATGATCGGCGATTTCCTGCGCTTCCGCATATACACGCGGTTCACTCAACACCACTTTAGAGGATTTCTGAACACTTTGCAAGCTTACTACGTTCTGCTTGCCCTGCGGCTTCTGAGCGTAAGCAGGCTGTTTATCTTTCTGCTGTTCATGCTCTTCTGAATGATCCTGCTCCGTTTCAATGTATTCGTACTCGTACTCCTCCTCATCCATTGAGAAAAAGTTTTTCAGTTTATTTTTCATGCTCATTTGTTTACACCCCCCGGTTCATTTCCGACTAATGAAGAGCCGATTCTGATAAAAGTTGCGCCCTCTTCAACAGCGATTTCATAATCATTTGACATGCCCATTGACAGTTCCCGGCACGGTGCGTTTGTCTGATTCAGTTTTTGCACCTGATCCCTCAGATCACGCAGTTGCCGGAAGCAGGCTCTGATCGTTTCTGTATCGTCTGTCAGGGGAGCCATCGTCATCAGGCCCTCTACAGAAATGTTTCTAAACTCAGAAAGCTCTCTGATAAAGGGGATGACCTCCTCTGTTTTCAAACCGTGCTTAGACGGCTCAAGCGAAGTATTCACCTGCACAAAACAGCGAACCGCATGCTGCGCCCGTTTTTCAATCTCTTTTGCCAATGACAGTCTGTCTAAGGAATGAATATAAGATACACGGTCAACGACGGCCTTCACCTTTCTGGACTGAAGACTGCCGATAAAGTGCCACTCCGGGCTGCCTTTGATGACTTCCTGCTTATGGATAAGCTCGGCATCCCGGTTTTCTCCCAGACTTGTAATACCGGCATCAACGGCCTCTTGAGCCCTTTCGGCTGATACGTATTTTGTAACCGCGATGACGGTAACATCTTCGGGGCTTCGGCCCGATCTGTTACATGCTTCGTTTATTCTTTCGTTTATATGTCGTAATTGATCAGCAACACGCAAGATCTTACGCCTCCTTCATTCCGATAAAGGACATCATGCGTCCCGTTTTCCCTTTGTCGCGGCGGTGTGAAAAGAATAGTTCACGCTCTCGTTCGGTGCATAAACCGCTGACTGAAATGTTTTCTTCCGGAATGCCGCAATGTATCAGAAGAAGACGGTTGACCTCTTTTAAATCAAGCTGATACTGGCCTTTTTCCGTTTCGCATATGGCGGATTCAGCCGTAAAAGGCAGCGCCCGCACTTCATTGATGACGCGGTCGTCGACTGTATAGCTTCCCGCACTGATGGACGGACCGATGACAGCCTGAATATCTGTTAAACGGGAGCCTTCTTCGTTTACCCAGCGTTCCGTCATGATGCGTCCGATTTGTTTGACCGTCCCCTTCCATCCGGCATGGGCAGCGCCGATAATGGATTTCACCGGGTCATAAAAATACAAGGGCACACAGTCCGCAAAACAAAGGGCCAAAAAAAGATTCGCATCTTTCGTGTAGAGCCCGTCCGTCCCGCGGAATGCGGAAGAATAGTCTCTCGCCCCTTTTCCTTTATCCCCGGCTGTCACGCGCCGGACGCGGTTTTCATGTGTCTGGTCGGCGAACACCCAGGAATCCAGATCAGTACCGCATAAGGACGCTATGACTTCACGGTTTGTCACAACATCATGAGCTTCGTCCCGGACGTGCAATCCGGTATTTAATGACTCATACGGAGGATTGCTGACCCCGCCGTTTTTCGTCGTGAATCCGGCGATGACCTTTGTGTTAAGCTGATTCACACAGTTCCAGTCTTCTATCATGAGTGCCGAGGGGGTGGTAAGACTAAACGGGTGATATGTATTCATGGAGATCCAACCTTTCGACAAACATTAAAAAAGCGTAATTTCCCACTCATTTTAACACAATTTTAAGCATACGTTTAGCGGCTGATTGAAAAATGAGATAAATAAATGTGCCGGAAACATTGAGATTTCCGGCTTTTTACAAGTAAAGGGAGGATTACGCTCCCCCCTTTGGTTCGTTTACACGCACTAAGATGACATCTTCCCCAATTTTAACTATATTTCGCCAAGGAATGATCATTTCCTCTTCTTTTCCGAAAAAACCGAGAACTTTTCCGCTGCCGCCTAAAATAATCGCCTGAATTTTTCCCGTTGTCACGTTAATATCAATATCACCGATGCTTCCGAGTTTTTTTCCGTTCGACACGTTTACCACATCTTTTATTTGAAATTCAGATATGCTGATCATCCGTATCACGCCCTTTGCCCGTTCTTTTTCCTATTATATGAACGGCCGGGCTGAACCTTGTCACATCGGGCAATCTTTTTTGCGGCTGCACCAGCCGAGGATAAATCTCAGCATAATTTTCGTATAGTCCATAAGCTCATCAACGGATACTTCCTCGTTTACGGAGTGGGCGTTTTTTAAATCGCCGGGACCGTATATGACGCTCGGAATCCCGGCATGATAAAGCCACCCTCCGTCAGTTACGGTTTGGGAAACATCAATGACGGGCTCCTGTTTTTTGACGGCTGAGTGTGATGCAGCCAAGACAGAAACTGCCGGATGGTCCGGGTCGATTTCCAGCGCCGGGAACACCTCTCCTCTGTCTTCAATCATCGAAGATCCGCCCCATTTGAACACCGGCCTGTTTTCTTTGAGCCACAGATCACTGTCAGCGACACAATTAATATAGTCTTCGATTTCTGCGGCTGCTTGTTCGTGCGTTTCGTTCGGATAAAAGTGGACGGTGATCCATAATCGGCATTCATCGGCGACAAACGCTGCGTGTCTTCCGCCTTCAATGACGGCGGGGTTGATCGTATTAGTGCCGGGCGCAAAGCCGGGATAGCTTTTCGTTACCGCCCAGTGGCGCTCCAGCTCTCCCAAGGCAGTGATGATTTTTGCCATTTTTTCGATGGCGCTCGCTCCGAATGTGCCTCCGCCTGCATGAATCATATTGCGCCTCATGCCGTCATGAAATGTTTGTTTGCTTTTCAATTCTATCCAGCCGGTGATGACTCCGCCCTGCCCTTGAATATGCAGGCTGCTCGTATCCGCGACAACGGCAAAATCCGCGTGATAGCCGCGTTTGCAGCATTCCAGCGTCCCCGCCTCACCGACTTCTTCTCCGATTACAGACTGTACAATGAGGTCGCCCGGAAGCTTAATGCCGGCATCATGGATCAGCTTCAGAGAGAAAAGAACACACGCCAACCCCCCTTTCATATCAGCGGCGCCCCTTCCGATCAGCATGCCGTCTTTTACGTGCGGCTGAAACGGGTCAGAGTGCCAGTCTTCGCCCCCGGCTTCTGCCACATCAATGTGTCCGTTTAAAATCAGGCTTTGATGCCTGCTTGAATCTGTCCCTTTTAAAACACCGACTACATTCGGATCTTCCGGATACACATCCCACATATCGACCGAGCAGCCCGTTTCTTTTAAAAAGCCGGCCACCCACTTTTGGGCTTCTGCCGTATTTCTTGCTGGCGGGGCCGGAGTCGGAAAGGCTATCAATCTTTCAGCAATATGTATGAAGTCGTGCCGCCGTTTCTCCGCCTGGTGTAACAGCATATCAATCTGATGCATTGGAAATCTCCCCTTTGGCTGTATCAAAAAACCCGTTTCATTCATGAAATGAAACGGGTAAAAAACGGATTTTCCTCCGCTTTTTTCACCGCTTCCCTCCGCCGGCATGATCCGGATCAGGTCCTTTAAGGGTTGAGACAAACGTCTCTCTCAGCCGCATGGCAGCACCCCCAGGGTGAATTTATGTTATTTTACGGATGATGCCTCTTTTGCACGTGTTAAAAACGGGCGGCCATTGTTCCATAAGACATTGACAGGCATATCGAAAAACGCTGTAAGCCGCTCGTCAGAAAGCATGTCCCTGATTTTCCCGGAGGCGAACACCTCGCCCTGTTTTAAAAGCAGCGCCTGATCAAATACCGGCAGAATTTCTTCAGCGTGATGGGTGACATAAAGGATGGACGGCGCATTTTCTTTTTCGGCGATCGACGTAATCGTGTCCAGCAGCTGCTCCCTTGCCATAAAATCAAGACCCGTCACGGGTTCGTCCAAAATCAGCAGTTCCGGATCAGCCATAAGCGCCCGCGCAATCAGCGCTCTTTGTCTTTCCCCTTGTGATAATGTTTCATACCGTCTGTCGGCGTAACCGATGGCGCCCAAATCCTTCAGAAGACCGATCGCTTTTTCCCTTACCTGCTCACTCGGAGTTTCGTACAGCCCGATTGAGGCGTACGCGCCGCTGAGGGCGATTTCAAAAGCGGAGTCCGCGGCATATAATTTGTGCTGAAGACCTGCCGAAACAAGGCCGATTTTCCTTCTGAGCCTGTCACCGAGCTCTGTTTTGCCGAATTGATGGCCGAGCACCTGCATCTCTCCTGAAGTGGGGAAGTAATAAGAGCATAACATATTCAGCAAAGCTGTTTTTCCGGCTCCGTTTAATCCGTACAGCACCCAATTTTCGTTTTTCTCGACGCGCCAGTTAATATCTTTCAAAATCCATTTCCCGCTTCTTTTTAAAGACACACTGTCCAGCTGTAAAATCATTGCAGTTTCCCCCGTTTACTTTGTTTAAATTTTCTAAAAACTTTTACACATTAGAATACATCACTTTTTTGCAAACGTAAACCATCGCATGAAAAAAGCCTTTAAACAAGGTTTAAAGGCTTTTTCCGTTATTGATGGATATTCTTATTCATTTGTTTAATGGCTGCCTTTTCAAGCCTTGAGACCTGAGCTTGGGATATGCCGATTTCTTCAGCGACTTCCATTTGGGTCTTCCCTTGGAAAAAGCGCTTTCGCAAAATCATTTTTTCCCGTTCGTTCAGTCTTCTCATGCCTTCTTTCAGAGCCAGCTCCTCAATCCATTGTGTATCCTTATTGCGCTCATCGCTGATCTGGTCCATCACGTAAATCGGATCGCCGCCGTCATTATAAATCGGCTCAAACAGTGAAACCGGATCCTGGATGGCGTCAAGGGCAAACACAATTTCTTCATGGGGCACTTCAAGAACTTTGGCGATTTCCTCTGCTGTCGGCTCCCTGCTTGTCTCACTGATTAACCGCTCTCTTACTTGAAGCGCTTTATATGCGATATCGCGAAGCGACCTCGAGACGCGGATCGGATTGTTATCCCGCAAATATCTGCGGATTTCTCCGATGATCATCGGTACAGCGTATGTTGAAAACTTAACATTATGGCTTAGGTCAAAATTATCAATGGATTTCATTAGTCCGATGCAGCCGACCTGAAATAAGTCATCAACATACTCTCCTCTGTTGTTAAACCTCTGAATGACGCTTAAGACAAGGCGCAGATTGCCGTTTACAAGCTTTTCCCTCGCTGAATCATCGCCCTCATCCTGTAATTGCCTAAACAGCTTTCTCATCTCTTCATTCTTGAGCACCGGTAATTTGGAGGTATCCACCCCGCAAATTTCGACTTTATTTCTTGACACGTTTTTCCCTCCCACTAGGAGCTGCTGTACAACGTTAAGTATCTCCTCGGGTGGGAAAAATATGCACCGCCATTTTACAGAAATAAACATCCGGCTGCGGCAATCCTTGCAGCAGTAGGGGCTGTCAGATGGAAAAAATTTTACACCATTTTGTTAAACTCTTTTCTCAGTCTTTTGATAATCCGCTTTTCGAGCCGGGAGATATAAGATTGTGAAATCCCCATCATGTCGGCTACATCTTTTTGAGTTTTTTCTTCTTCTCCGACAAGCCCGAAACGCAGTTCCATAATCTGCTTTTCTCTTTCGTTTAATTGCTCAAGCGCTTTTTTCAAAAGTTTTTTATCCACATTGGCTTCAATGTCTTTTGTAATAATATCATCATCTGTGCCGAGCACATCCGAAAGCAGCAGTTCGTTTCCGTCCCAATCAATGTTCAGCGGTTCATCAAAGGACACCTCTGAACGGATTTTATTGTTTCGGCGCAAGTACATTAAAATTTCGTTTTCGATACATCGCGACGCGTAGGTGGCGAGTTTGATTTTCTTTTCCGGATTAAAAGTGTTTACCGCTTTGATCAAACCGATGGTGCCGATGCTGATTAAGTCCTCGATGTTAATGCCGGTATTTTCGAATTTGCGGGCAATGTAAACGACAAGACGTAAGTTTCTCTCAATCAGGATGGCCCGCGCCGCCTGATCCCCGCTCGGCAGCTTTAATAAGAGCACCTGCTCCTCTTCTTTAGACAAAGGCGGCGGCAGCGCCTCGCTTCCTCCTATGTAATACACTTCATCGCTTTTCAGTCCGAGTTTCATCAGCCATTTATACCACAAATATGTCAGACGCAGCTTAAGTTTTTTCATCTTCCTCCCCCTTCTAAATACAACGCGTTTTGAGTATGATGAATAACAGACTTTTCGTCAGGAAACATGTTTTACAGCCTTCCCTGTCAGCATCTTCGGATGAACGATTCCGTCAAATTCACCGTCCGCGGATAATGGTTTCGTGCTGATGCCGATCAGGCATTTTTCACAAGCGATCATTTCGTCTTTTGTTAAAATCGTGACGTAATCCGGCTTTAAACAGAGTAAAAATTGATTGTCCTGGCCGACGCCCCTGTATGGAATCAGCCTCAGCTTATCCGCATGGCGGAACGAATCATCAAGCTGCTCTATCACTTCAAGCGGACTGGCGGATTTGATGAGGTCCGTTTCCTTTTCGCTGAGAATCGCAGCGAATTTGTCAATGCAGAGGATCATGACCGGCGTTTTCGTCAGCGGATCATACAGCTGATTCCCGGAATCCACCAATCCTTTCGCGCGGATTGTCTGTCCGCTGAATTCCGCCTGCACCATGACAAGTTCATCGTACTGAATGGACTTCGTCTCGATGTCTTCAATTCTCTTTTTCGAGAAAAACCATATGGCCGGAAATCCGATAACTACAAACATCCAGCTGATCGGGTCGCCGAATCCGGTCTGGCTTGTGACCATTACGCCTTGCTGCACAATTGATTCTGTCTGCAGCAGGGAATGTACGCCGATCATTCCCCCGCCGACGAGAAAAGTCGCGAAATAAAAGGCGAACAAATTTTGAAAAAAGTATCGGAACCGTTTAAAGCCAAAAGCCGCAAGCACGATGACTACTGAAAACGCCATTTTTCCCGCCGGATGCTCCACAAAGGGAGAAACAGGCGTAAACATCAGAAGCACAATGGCTGACCCGATGAAACCGCCGGCGGCCACTCTTCTTTTTTTCACCTGGCGTTTTAAAATAAAGGCGGTCAATAAAAGCAAAAGAGAATCAAAACAAAAGTTCAACAGCCAAATGACATCCAGATAGATTTTCACATCTGACCCCTTTCCTCTTTTGTCTTACTTATCTGTTTCTCTCTCTTGTTTCATAAGTATAAAGCAAGCTCTGTGGGAAAGTCTGTCAATTAATGTTGAGGGTAAAGTACAATTTTTAAGGGATAACCGTTTTATTTGTCGAGGGCCGAAAGGGTTGCTTTCCTATTGTCCGCTTCAACTAAAAAAGCGCTGCCGTGATCTGGCAGCGCTCTGTTTTACTCATTGATATAAAGTTTTCCTTTAGCCGTCTGTCTCGTTTCATTTCCGTAGTCATCTCTAGCGATAACGTCAATTTTTGCTCCGCTTGCTTTGATGGAAGAAGCCGCCGTCCAGTAACCCTCATATCGTCCCGGAGAAATTTCTCTCAGCGGAAGCTCTGTTGCGTTTTGGCTCCCTGCCCGGGCGTTTGTCAGAGGCAGACGGATAACGAAGGAAGCGTCTAATTTCTTTCCGCTTGAAAAAGCGATTTTCACTGATTCTCCGGCTTTTAATTCCTTATCCGCTCCGGGAACCAATCCGGAAATGACGGGAGCATTGTAATTGACATCGATCACCGTCTTTTTCGTTGTTTTGTTACCCGCTTCATCTGAGGCCGTGACCTTGATCTCATTGCTGCCGTTTTCCAGAAGGGTTCTCGCTTGATAAGAACCGTTATTTACTTCAGCTTTTTTTCCGTTCACCTTTACCCATTTTAAATGGGCGTCGTGCACTTTTCCTTTTACGGTCACTGCTTCTTTATTTGTTTTATCACCGTTTGCCGGACTGTCAATCGTCACATCCGGCTTATCCTCATCCAGTATGACCGTGACAGGGCGTGACTCATCGGTTGACCCGCTGTCTGTCACAGATGCCGCCGTCAGCCGATTGGCATCTTCAGTGAGTGTGACACCGGCCTGGAAATTGCCGTCTGCATCTGCTTTCGTTTCTGCGGCGGTTTTACCGTTATTGCTAAGACGGACAGCGGTTTTTGGTGAAGCCGTTCCTTTCACCGTGATTGACTTCTTGTTTGTAAATGACCGGTCTTCAGGCGACGTTATGTCAGGCACAGAAGCTTCGTAGTCGACCAAAGCCCTGATCATAAAGTTTCCGTCTGATTTATCGGTTTTAGACCAGCGGCCGTCGAGGTATTGCCAGTTTCTGTTCGAGTACGGACTGCCGTCATCAGATGACAGGGCAGGTGTATAAGGATCGGGTTTCGTCTGGCGGAACACAAGATAAAAATCCTTTCCGACCGCGATTCCTTTTGAGCTGAGATCCACTTTGGTCCATTCGCCGTTTCGAAGCGCTTCAGCTTGGAACGGGCCGGCAATTTTGCTGCCCGGAGCTCCATCAGGGCCGGATGCATCATATACTTCTGCCTGAAATTCAGTACCGCCCGGATCAGGCCAGTCGGCGCCCCAAAATTTAAAAAGGCCTCCCGTCAGCATACCGTGTTCTTTTCCGTCTTTAAGCGTCATCTTAACGGCAGATTTGCTGCCGGCTTTAAAATATGACAGCGCGGCTTCTTCCGTCCCGTTATCATAGGCAATTTCCCCTTCATAACCGATATACGGCTTAAGCTTGACGTTTTTTTCAGCATCCCCTTTGATGTCAACGGAAAATTCGCTATTGTAAAAGCCTTTTGCCGCTACTTTGATTGTGTAGGAGCCTTCGTACGCCTTAAGCGAATATTCCCCTTTATCGTTTGTCACCGCCGGTTCAATTGCGGCATCCTCAGCCACATAAAGCGCAGCCCCTTTTACCGGTTCGCCTGTTGACTGATTGATGATGGTTCCTTTTAGCGTGCCGGACGGCATTTGCTCCAGTGTAAAGTCTGCCTGTGCGGTTTTGTCTGATTGAATAGAAACTTGTTTCGAAGCGGACTTAAATCCGTAAGCCTCGGCTTTCAGCGTATAGCTTCCCGCCTTATGCGACAGGCTGTAGCTTCCGCTTGCAGGGTCGGAATATACGGATTTCCCCGTCTCGGCGACACTGATTTGCGCTCTGAGCGGCAGGAGGTTTGTTTCACGTTTCACTCTTTTTCCGGGTGATTTCACTGCCGGTTTGGCCTGTTTCGGACTGACGGCTTTTTTCTTCAGGTGGCCGGGAGGTGTTTGTCTATTGTGTTTACTTTTTTTAGCCGCCTTGCCGAGAGGGCTGCTTGAAAGCCGGACATCATCGATATACCATCCGTCTTCATTGAGTACTTCGTCAGACTGCATATTAAACATGAGCTTTATGTTTTGGCCTTTATACGCAGATAAATCTGCCTCTTCATCATTCCATCCTGCGGAGTCACCATTGTAAACGGCCGCCTGCTCCCAATTTGATTTTCCTTCCGGAAGAACGAACACATACCCGTAATCAAAAAATTCTTCGAGCTTGTGCCAGCTTTTAAATTGCAAAAACAGCCGTCCTGTTTCCGGAACTTGAATCGGAGGCATCACCAAATTCATGTTAGCTGAATCGGCATAAGGGCCGGACAGATTCGTCGCATACACTTTATCTCCGGAAAATGCGGTGCCGGGCCCTGAACCCGGGATACCCCATTCCCATTGGTCATGTGTCCCGTAACTGGACCAGCCAGCCGGCTGTGATTCAAAATCCTCTTTGTATCCCGCCGTAATGCTCGGTTTCACCTCAGCCCGGTACGTATCAGATTCTACAGAATGACCTCCGAAATCTTTTATGGTCCATTTATAACTTACCTTGCTTCCCGTTACATCCGGAATTTCCGCCTGGTATGTTCCCTTTTTTTCATCACCGCTTTTTTGAACGGCGGCTGTCGTTTTCCACTCTCCTTCATCAAACTGATAGGAAAGGATGACTTCAGTTACGCTTACATCGTCTTCTGCTGTAACCGTCAACGGAAGGTTTGCCCCTTTGTAAGCCGCTGAGACCGGTTCATGGTGAAAGCTGGGCGGATTGTGATCTTCGCCCGCAGAAGAGACCTTTCCTTCTACGCTCCCGATTCCGTCCGTTACGGCAGAAACGGCATCAAAAGCGTTAACGAGACCGTGGCCGTAACCGTTATTCGGTGATTCCGGAAAAACGGAATCTGTCAGCTTTTCGGCGGTGCGCGTCAAAACGTCTTCCATTTCATCGACCGTAATAGAGGCGTTCGCCTGCCTTAACAAAGCCGCCGTCGCCGCCACATGCGGCCCGGCCATTGAAGTTCCGTCCCAGCCGCCTTCGTATGTTCCTCCAGGAATCGAAGAACGGATATTCACTCCCGGAGCCGAAATGTCCGGTTTTGTTTCATGATACGGTGAGGGGCCTTGAAGTGAGAAATCAGCGAGTTTCTTGTCGATGTCAGTCGCACCTGTCGCAAATGCTTCAGGATAATTGGCCGGGTTTGCGATTGAACCCGGTCCTCCCGGTGTAAATAAGTCTTCATTTCCCGCAGAGAATTCCGGAAAAATCCCTGCCGCTCTCCACGCATTCACCATATCGCGGTACCACTCGTCCATTCCCGAACCGCCTGCCCAGGAATTATTGACAACATCCGGCGCCATCTCGGGATGGGGCGTGCCGTTTTTATCTTTAGGCGCGAGCACCCATTCACCGGCATCCAAAATATCGGCATCAGTTCCTCCGTCATCTGAAAATGCTTTTACTGCGATCCATTTCGCCCCCGGAGCCACACCGATTTGATTTGAGCCGTCAGGTTCTGAACCCGTCATGGTCCCTGTTACATGAGTGCCGTGTTCAAGATCATCGTAGGGAGCGTCTTTATGGGACACGGCATCATACCAGTTCATTTCATGATTCGGCGCTGCGGGATTTTCAGGATCGTAACCCCGGTATTTTTCTTTAAGCGCCGGATGATCCCACTGAACTCCCGTATCAATGGAAGCGACAACCGTGCCGGTTCCGTCGTATCCTGAGGCCCAGGCCTGCGGCGCATCAATTTGGCTGATATTCCATTCGATGCCTTCCTTTGCTTTGATCTCTTTTTGTTTTTTCTTCATTTGAAAAGGAGCTTTTGGTTGTCGTTGAGTAAGCTGACGTTTTTCATTCGGAAGAACTTTTTCTACTTCAGGAAATGAGGCGGCTTTTTCCATTACCTCTTTCGAAGCAGTGACTGCCATTCCGTTGACAATATAATAGGAATGGATGTGATCAGCCTTGCCTTTCTTTTTTTGTTTTTCCAAATATGTTTTCAGATTCTGCTGCGCATCATGAGCCGCCAGTTTTAAAGAAGAAACGACGGCTGACCGCTTTTGATATTCAGTTTTTGCTGCGGAAAGCGATTGAGACTTGGCGTTTTTTTCTGCTTCTTTGACCGCTTTTTTCGTATTGGCTTTCTCTTTAAATTTGATAAGAAACGTGACTTTATCATTTTTTTCAAAACGCTTCTTGACTGAATCGGAAATCTTATGCTGAATGCTCTTAGAGGAAGAAAGATCTTTGGTGAAAGAAACTGCCCCCGGTGTGCTGTTCGCTCCGGCTGCACCCGGAAACAACAGGGAACTGACGACAATCGCGCTTAAAACGGAGCCTGTCCATCTGTTTCTTGTTTTTTTCTTCAATCGTATCCCCCCTTATTTGGTAACGCCCTATAAAATGTGTATCCCTCCTTCATAATTGGAATCGTTTGTTATTTCGATGCTGTACGTTAAATGTAGACAATCTTCCATCCAGATATTGTCACATTCTGTAGAAAGCCGTATGAAATTAAAAAACAATCAATTCGTCATAGGTATAAAGTTTCTTTTTTCACTGTATAGATCATGGGGATAGGAAGGAAGACTGTGCACAAAAGAAAAAGGACAAAACCATGTGGTCTTGTCCTTTTTTACATCAGCCGCGTTTGTTGCGGTTTCTTAAAAATGTAGGAATGTCGAGGGCATCATCCGCCGGCTGTGATGTATGGCGGTTCACCGTGTTTTGATGCTGAGTTTCTTCTCGTTTCGGCTCACGTTTCGCAGCGTTTTGGCTTTGAGACTTCAATCCTTGGTTTAAAGTCGGACGCTGCGGTTTTGAGTCATCTTTTTCCTGTTCGATAAAACCGGTCGCAATAACGGTGACGACGATTTCATCTTTCAGATTTTCATTGATAACTGAACCGAAAATCATGTTGACATCAGGGTCAGATGCAGAAGCGACGATGTCGGCTGCTTCCTGCACTTCGTAGAGGCTCAGGTTTGTACCTCCCGTAATGTTCATCAAAACACCTTGCGCTCCGTCGATTGCCGCTTCCAGTAACGGACTGGAGATCGCCTTTTTGGCGGCTTCAGCAGCACGGCTTTCGCCCGTAGCGATCCCGATACCCATCAATGCTGAACCTTTGTTGGACATGATGGTTTTGACATCGGCAAAGTCCAAGTTGATTAAACCAGGCGTCGCGATGAGGTCAGAGATACCTTGCACCCCTTGGCGAAGCACGTTATCAGCTTCACGGAATGCTTCAAGCATCGGTGTGTTTTTATCGACAATTTCAAGAATGCGGTCATTCGGAATAACGATCAGTGTGTCAACGGCTTCTTTCATTGCCGTGATACCGCCTGCAGCCTGCAGCTGACGTTTTCTTCCTTCAAATGTAAACGGTCTTGTTACGACACCGACAGTCAAAGCGCCTAAGTCCTTTGCGATTTGCGCGATCACCGGTGCGGCTCCCGTTCCGGTACCGCCTCCCATTCCGGCTGTAACGAACACCATGTCAGCACCTTTTAGCGCTTCTTCGATTTGTTCCTTACTTTCTTCAGCGGCTTTTTTGCCGACTTCCGGATTCGCTCCCGCTCCTAGACCGCGGGTCAGCTTTTCCCCGATCTGCATTTTCACTTCCGCTTTTGACAGGTTAAGAGCTTGCGCGTCCGTGTTTACCGCAATGTACTCTACACCCTGCACTTCATTTTCAATCATTCGGTTGACCGCGTTATTACCGCCGCCTCCTACTCCGATTACTTTAATTGATGCTAAGCCGTCTATGTTTGTTTCGAAATCCAACATGCTAAATCCTCCTAATCTGCCGAATGACTATCAATCTATTCCCAAAACATGCTTAATAGTTTTTTCATTTTGCTCGGTTTGTTGTGTTCGGCTTGTGTTTTTTGTTTTGCTTTTGGACGCTGCTGCGCCTCTGGCCGCTGATGATGTTCTTCTTCGTGAGAGACCGCGATTTCCTGCACGGCTTCTTCCGGCATATGAAAGCCTATTTTTCTTCCCTGAATTCTGGCATTTCGGCAGGCAAATTGTATCAAGCCGACACCCGTCATATACTGAGGGTCTCTTACACCGATATAATTCGGGCTTGCGACCCTTACATTGTGCCTCAGCACTTCCTGTGCCAATGAAAGCACTCCGGGCATTGCGGCCTGTCCGCCGGTCAGCACAAAGCCGCCGGGCAGATCTGTAATTCCCATATGCTCAATTTCGGCTGCGGCAATCTCAAGAATCTCTTCCACTCTTGCTTCAATAATATTGGCAATTTCCTGCTGTGTAAAAGATTGCTTTTGATTCGTTCCTATGACGGTGACTTCAAATACTTCATCTTCTGAAGCCTCATCGTAGAATGCATGTCCGAATTGTTTTTTTACTCTTTCAGCCTCTTCGGTGGAAGTGCGCAATCCGATCGATACATCTTTCGTGATGTTTTCGCCTCCGAGCGGAATGACGGCTGTCTCCTTCAGGTGCCCCTGTTCAAATACCGCCACCGTCGTCGAGCCGCCGCCGATATCAATCATGGCGACTCCGAGGTTTTTTTCGTCTTTTGACAAAGCCGCCGAACCGGCCGCAAGCGGCTGCAGGCAAATATCAGTAATTTCAACGCCCGCTCTCTCCACACAGCGAAGTAAGTTATGTAAGATCGTTTTGGAGCCGGTAATCAGCGTGCCTTCTACTTCCAGGCGCACGCCGAGCATTTTTTTCGGATCGGTAATTTCGTCTCTTCCGTCAACGATAAACTGTTTCGGAACGACGTCTACGATCAGCTGCTCATGCGGAACTGACACGACCTGTGCCGCTTCCATTACCCTGCGGACGTCTTCAACGTGAATTTCTTTGTTTTCACTGGAAACAGCGACAACGCCGTTCGTATCTTGAATATGAATATAATTTCCATTAACGCCGACAATGGCTTTTTTCAGCGGAAAACCTACCATTCTTTCAGCTTGGTCAAACGCTTTTCTTATAGAATGAACGGTTTCATCTATATCAACGATTGAGCCTTTTTTCAACCCTTCAGACGGTACATTTCCCACTCCGATAATGTTAAGGGAATCATCTGTCATTTCTCCGACGATCACTTTTGTATTGGACGTACCGATGTCAAGACTGACGTAAAGTTCATTGTTGTTCATTCTATGGCACCTCCTCACATTTCGATCAAATTCTATTCTATTATTTGCGGAACAACAATACAATGAATGTGGCTTTACAAGTGTGTAACAAAAACAACAGCATCAACAAATTCTTGTCTGATTTCTCACAATTTATGTTTAATGAAACTATTCGTTATATTCTATGTATATCCTCTTTTATATCGTATTTTTTTTATTTTTTTTAGAGACGGCCCACCTTACCGTAAGATTTCCTGTCACGGTGCCATACTGTGCAAACCAGATGCAAATATACCCGCTTTCCAATAGTCTACACTAAGATGAACCTCCAGAAAAGCTATAGATATTGCCAGAAACATCCGAAAAAAGAAGAAACAGGAGGAAAATTCCAAATACAATGCTCATTGCAGAAGACACGCCCATTGCATTGAGAATTTTCCGCTTGTCCGGCAGCCATATCCCGGGCAAAAACAAACATAGTCATAATGATTCCGCTATCGGTTATATCGGCTGCCCCGCTGATTGTAATAGATTCTTTTGAACCACCTTGAAATTAGTTCTTTAGAACTATTAATCATTTTCTTTTTTCTTCCCGGATTTACCTTTGTTAAATTCTTCAAAATACGTAGCGACTTCTAAGTGGATAATCCCCTTTTTCCCGCCGTCCAGCTGGGAAACGATAGAAGGATAGGTCTTCATCCGGCCGGCAAACGTTTTAATAGAAGCGGTAACTACATACCCGTCGTTCATATACAGCTTGATCCGGTCCTGATCCATTTTTACCGGTGTATAATAGATTTCAGAAATCGACTGCTTTAGCGAACCGGAAAGCTTATCAAGCTGCTCCGCCATTTTGACCCGCTTTTTCGCGTTTGTCCAGTCAACCAAAATCGGGCCCGCGTCATCCGGCGTGACTTCGTTCGGCAGCACAGTGCCGTTTTCGAGCACTTCATAATATACATCATGTCGCTGCAGATACGCGATCGTCTTGTATTCTTCAATGTGAATGCTGACTTTGTTAGGAAATACTTTTGAAAGTTCCGCCTTTTTCACCAGCTTATTCTGCTCAATCTTTTCTTCTGTTTGTTTCTTGTTCAGACTCCAGAACTCGGTTTGTCCGTTATGTATATCAGAAAGCGCGTTGATCTCTTTTACAGACACGTTTTCGTTTCCGGAAACGGTGACAGAAGACACTTTGCTGATCGGCATCTGCAAGTACACGATGATCAGCACCATCATAAAAAAGAGCACAATGAATGAAATCAGCCGGCGGTTTGCTTTTTGTTTCCGCTGCTCTTTGATTTTCGGAATCCGCTCTTCAATATTTACAATTTTTTCTCTTTCATGATTTGGGTTCACTGCCTGTCCACCTCACTAAGAATGAAACAGCTTGACATTCGTCTGATTGAAAAACAAACGGCATGCTGTGATGCCGTTTGACATTTGTTAAAAGTATATCACATGAGCTCATGTAATCAGAGAACCTTTTAACGATTCCCTCCGATGATTTCAACTTCTGTATGCATGTCAACATCATACTGCTCACGGATTGTCTTTTTCACATATTCAATCAGGTCGAGGACGTCCTTGGCAGTCGCTCCGCCGGCATTGACGATAAAATTCCCGTGCATTTCGGACACTTTTGCTCCGCCGATCTGATGTCCTTTTAATCCCGCTTTTTCAACGAGGTTTCCGGCATGATTCGGCAGCGGATTTCTGAATATGCTTCCGGCGCATGGGCTTGAATACGGCTGCGTATTTTTTCTGTAATCTTTGTTCTGCTGCATTTGCGCCGTAATGGCTTCCCGTTCCTTTTGCTCAAGCTGAAGAACTGCCTCGAGACAGACACCGGGGCGTTTTTTCTGCAAAACAGACGTTCTGTAGCTGAAACCCATCTCTTCGTTTGTCAGCCATTCGATTGTGCCGTCTTCAAATAAGATACGGGCTTTCACAAGAATCTCACTCATATCAGATCCGTGCGCCCCGGCATTCATATAGACGGCTCCGCCGATTGATCCGGGAATGCCCGCTGCAAATTCGAGACCGGACATTCCTTTTTTACTCATGGAAGTCGCAAGCCGGACGACCGAATAGCCGCCTCCGACCGTCACCTGATCACCGTCAATCTCCAAATGATCCAGACCCGCTCCCAGCTTGATGACAACTCCTCTTATGCCTTCATCAAGCACGAGCAGATTTGAACCGCGGCCGATAACCGTCCATGGCAGATCATGTTTCTTCACAATATCCATAATATCTTTGACCGCTTCCACACGGTTGGGGATGATTAAAATGTCCGCCGGACCGCCGATTTTCATCGTTGTATGGTTCGCGAGCGGTTCTTGTTCCAGCACTTTGCCGACTTCGCGGTCTCTTAATTCCTGAATTACGTTCTCCATCATAAACCTCCGCATTCCATTTGCTCTATTTTTTTATGTCTTCCATGATACTGTACAGTCTGGCTGCCGCATCCGGAACACCGAGTGATTTTGTCCGCTCACTCATGTCTTTTAAGGTTTCTTCATTCATGACGATTTTGTCCAGCGCAGCGATCAGTTTTTCTCCGCTGAGCTCGGTTTCCTTCAGTACGATTGCAGCGTCATGCTGGCTGAGCGCCTTCGCATTGACTTCCTGGTGATTGGCTGTCACATACGGGCTCGGAATAAGCACGCTCGGAATGCCGAGAGCGGTGATCTCCGCAATCGTCGTCGCTCCGGCTCTGGCCACAATGACATCAATTGATTGTAAGTACTCCGGCATTTGGTGCAAAAACGGTTTTGTCACCATATTATCAGCGGCTTTTCCGCCTTTCAGCTCAGCCGTTACCTTCTCGTAATGTACTTCCCCGGTAATATAAAGCACTTGGTAAGGTCTCGTTTTCAATTCTTCCTGCATATCTATAACGGCACGGTTAATGGGAGCCGCGCCTCTGCTTCCGCCGAAAATGAGCACCGTTTTTTGATTGTCTTTCAGCCCGAACTCAGTTAATGAGCGGCCTGTCTTAATTGAGACGACTTCAGAGGCTCTCGGGTTTCCCGTAAACACAACTTTTTCAGCAGGAAAATGCGATTTTGCCTCTTCAAAGCAAATTGCTACCTTATTAACATATTTCGAGAGAAACTTATTTGTGATGCCGGGCAGGCTGTTTTGCTCATGAATGATCGTCGGAATTCCCATTTTTGCCGCCGCGTATACGACCGGACCGCATACATAGCCGCCTGTACCGATAACGGCATCTGGTTTAAACTCTTTTAAATATGATTTGCTTTTCTTCACGCCTTTTAAGAAACGCATGACGGTTTTTACATTTTCAAAAGAAAGTTTTCGTTTGAAACCTGTAATTTCAATGGCGCGGAACGGAATATTTTCCCGTTCAACAATTTTTTTCTCAAGACCGTTCTCTGTTCCGATATACAAAAATTCCACATCCGGATGCCGGCGCTGAACTTCTTTAATAAAGGCCAGGGCCGGATAAATATGTCCTCCGGTTCCGCCTCCGCTTACTGCAATACGCATTCGTATGTCCCCCTTAATCACATAGCGATAACCCTGTTTTTTAGGACAGGGTTATTGATGTTGTCTGTTTTTTTATAGATAACGAATAAATCATGAGTGATGAGGCAAGATACAGATCAATACCTCGAGTACCGGCTGACATTTAAAAGCACGCCGACCGCTGCGAGCATCAGCGTCAGTGATGAGCCTCCGTAGCTTAAAAACGGCAGCGTAATTCCTGTTACCGGGATCAGCCCCGTCACAACGCCGATATTAATCATGACTTGAATAGCTATCATAGAAATAATACCGATGGCGACAAAGCTTCCGTATAAATCCGGCGCGCCGAGGGCAATTCTGACGCCCCGCCATAATAAAATAGTGAACAGCAGCAATATGAGCGAACCGCCGATAAAGCCGAGTTCCTCAGATAAAATAGCAAAAATGAAATCGGTTTGCGGCTCCGGCAGGTAAAAAAACTTTTGCCGGCTTTGGCCGAGCCCCATCCCGAACAGTCCGCCCGGACCTACGGCATAGAGCGACTGAATGATCTGAAATCCACTTCCAAGCGGATCCTCCCACGGGTTTAAGTAAGAGGTAATCCGTTTAATCCGATAAGGAGCGGACAGAACTAGCGCCGCAAATCCGCTTAAACCGATGAGTCCGAGGAACGCAAAATGAGCGATTCGCGCACCGGAAACAAAAATCATCACGATGCACGTGCCCACCATTACCGTCCCCGTTCCCAGGTCTGGCTGGCACATAATAATAATAAATGCAGAAAACACGATTCCGAGCGCGGGAACGAATCCGCGTCTGAATGACGTAATATTCTTCTGTTTTTCAGAAAGAAATTTAGCCAGAAACGCAATCATCGCCAGTTTCATAAACTCCGAAGGCTGAATGCTGAACGCTCCCACTCCGATCCAGCTTCTTGAACCGTTCCGCACCATTCCGACTCCCGGAATCAGCACAAGCACAAGCAGAAAAAAACAAATGATCAGAAGCAGCTTCGACCATGTGCGCCATGTCCAATAATCCACATTCATAATGAAAAACATGGCAATGACGCCGATCCCCGCAAACAGCAGCTGCCGTTTCGCGAAGAAAAACGAGTCGTCAAATTTATAATCCGCCCATACCGCACTTGCACTGTAGACCATAATTAATCCTATTGTTAAAAGCAATAACGTAATGATAACTAATAACAAATCAGGCGCTGTTTTTTTAGTAGTCAAAGCAATCGACACCCCAAGCATAAGTCATTTAGGGCTGCCGATGAACAGAGACAAGCCCTTACTTAAGCATATGCACGGCATCTATAAACATGTCACCGCGTTCTTCAAATGTTTTGAATTGATCCCAGCTTGCACACGCGGGTGACAAGAGGATGACGTCTCCTTCATTTGAGAGCGCAAACGCCGCAGATACTGCTTGTTCAACATTATCGACACGTTTGACATGTTGTATTCCCAGCTCATTGCCCAGTTTTTCTATCTTCGGCGCTGTCTGTCCGAACGTCAGGACCGCTTTGACATTGTCCATATACGGTTTCAGGTCGTCAAAACCGTTGCCGCGGTCCAGTCCGCCTGCAAGCAGAATAACCGGTGCTTTGAACGCGGAGAGCGCTTTGCTTGTGGCCAAAATATTCGTCGCTTTGCTGTCATTATAAAATCTACGATTCTGGATCGCAGTTACATACTGCAGACGGTGTTTGACACCGGTAAAGCTTGTCAGCACCTTCTGAATCGCTTTATTAGACGCGCCCGCCGTTTTTGCCGCGGCTACAGCGGCTAAAATATTTTCTAAATTGTGCGCGCCCGGCAGTACGATGTCATCAACAAGCAGAATCGCTTCATCGCCGAACATCAGCATTCCGTCTTTAATGAATGCGCCGCTTGACAGTTCCTGGTGAACTGAAAACGGAACGGTGCCGGCTTTTCCGCTTTCGGCAAGCCGCACGACTGTTTCATCGCTCTGATTCACGATGGCCGTATCACTCTCAAGCTGATGAAGATACACGTTCTGCTTGGCTTTTTCATAGTTTTCACGGCTGTGATGGTAATCCAAATGAGCGTCGAACACATTTAAAATCAGGCCGATTTCAGGTCTGAATGCATGAGTCCCCATCAGCTGGAACGAAGAAAGCTCTGTGACGATCCATTCATCACCGTCAGCATGATAAGCCACTTCACTGGCGACAGTGCCGATATTCCCTGCGATCAGCGTCTTTATCGAATCAGCTTTCAGCATTTCATAAATCAGGGTCGTCGTTGTTGTTTTCCCGTTTGAACCTGTAATGCCGATGAATTTTGCATTGGTGATATAATACGCAAGCTCGATTTCCGTCCAGACCGGGATGCCTCTTCTTTGTGCTTCCTCCACCATGATATTTTCATACGGGATTCCGGGATTTTTGATCAGAATGGTAATGTGATGCTGATCAAAAAGTGACGTCGGATGCTCACCGCAGATGACTTCAATTCCTCTTTCTGCAAGCCTTTGGGCAGGTTCGTTCTCTTCAAAGGCTTTTTGATCATTCACGACGACGTTAATGCCTTTTTCATGAAGAATCGACGCAGCCGCATATCCGCTTTTCGCCAGTCCGAGGACCAGAAAGTTTTGTTTTTGCAAAAAAAGTTCGTTTTCCACTTATAACCACACCTCGATGTAAATTCCTAAAACGGCAAGCAGCAGTCCCGCAGTCCAGAATGTGACGACAACTCTCCATTCAGACCATCCGACCAATTCGTAATGGTGGTGAAGCGGACTCATCTTAAAGATTCGTTTTCCTGTCGTTTTAAAGCTGATGACTTGTAAGATAACAGATAAGGTCTCAATAACAAATACTCCGCCGATAATGACGAGCAGAATTTCAAGCTTCGTCAGAATGGCAACGGTCACGATCGCTCCTCCGAGCGCAAGCGAACCGGTATCCCCCATAAATACCTTGGCGGGATGGGCGTTGAATACAAGAAAACCGAGAACGGCGCCGACAACGGCAACCGAGAAAATCGCAACGTCATATTGTGACTGGTTCCACGCAAGGATGGCGAAAGCGCCGAATGCGATAGCCGCGGTACCGGACAAGAGACCGTCCAGACCGTCTGTCAGGTTGACGGCATTTGAACCTCCGACAAGCATAAAGAGAACGAGGATAAAGTATCCCCAGCCGAGATCGATTGACAGATGTGTGCCCGGCACCCTGATGCCGGTTGAAAAATGGCAATAATGATATACTCCGTAAAATACAATGGCAATAATGATCTGGCCGATCAATTTCTGCTTCGACGTCAATCCGAGATTCCGTTTCATTACTACTTTAATATAGTCATCCAGAAAGCCGAGCAGGCCGTATCCGATCGTGACAAACAGCAGAAGAAACATTTCCGCGCTCAGATGCGAAAATTTCTGCGTCATGACAATCGCCGTAATGGCGATGGATACAATAATCATGACCCCGCCCATCGTCGGCGTCCCTGATTTTTTCATATGTGATTTCGGCCCCTCTTCCCTGATACTTTGGCCGAATTTTAAACGTCTTAAAAACGGGATAAGAATCGGAGATATCAGAACACTGATTAAAAATCCCATTATTATTGTAAATAAAATCACTTGCTCAAGCATTGCTCTTTTCTCCTCCCGTTTCGTTCAAACGACATACGTATTTATCATATTCACATTGTGTCCCCGTAATTCTTTTCATTTCCCTCATTCTAACACTCTTTCCTGTTTTACTTTTTATTCAGCTCAACAATAGCTCTTCCCGCTACTTCGGCGTCATCAAAGTCGAATGTTTCATTGCCGATCTGCTGATAGGTTTCATGCCCTTTCCCGGCAATCAGAACCACATCTCCCTTTTTCGCGTTGGCAATGGCAAAAAAGATAGCCTGCTCGCGGTTTGCGATACTGTGATAGTAAGTGCCTTCTACCCCTCTTTCCATATCTCTTAATATGGCCAGCGGGTCCTCGCTTCTCGGGTTATCTGAAGTGAAAATCGGTTCGTCGGCAATCCGCACCGCAATTTCCGCCATTTTCGGGCGTTTCGTTTTGTCCCGGTCTCCGCCGCAGCCGACGACGACGAAAAGCTTGCCCTCTGTCATGTCTTTACATGTATTCAGGACGTTTTCCAGACTGTCAGGCGTGTGCGCGTAATCGACGACCACAGGAAACGGCTGATTGTGATTCACCAGTTCAAACCGGCCTCTGACACCTTGCAGCTCTTCAAGAGCGCTTGTGATCGTATCAAACGGCAGACCCGCTGCGATCGCTGTCGCCGCTGCAGCCAGTACGTTATACACGTTGAAGCGGCCGACGAGTGAAACCGTGATCTGCTTTGTTCCTTTTGGCGTAACGAGCTCAAAGCTTGTGCCTTGCGCAGAGATCTCGATTTGTTTCGCCATGACATCGGCATCATTCTCGATTCCGTATGTAAGGATGTGCGCCGCCGTCACTTTTTCAAAATAAGCACTGGCTTTGTCATCTGCGTTTAAAACGGCCCGCTTCGGCTTTTCGTGATTAAAGGAGCCGCCCAGCTGGGAAAACAGGAGGCTTTTAGCCTGTCTGTAGTCTTCCATCGTCTTGTGATAATCTAAATGGTCCTGCGTCAGGTTCGTGAATACGGCGATATCATAATCGCAGCCGTGAACCCTGCCGAGTGACAGAGCGTGAGAAGACACTTCCATAATAGCTGTGTCAACATGCTCATCATTCATTTTCTTGAACGTTTTTTGCAGTGTGACGCTTTCGGGCGTTGTATTTTTGACCGGGAATGTCTCATCCCCGATTTTAATGTACATCGTTCCGATTAAACCGGTCTGTCTTCCCGCTTTTTTGAAAATCTCATCAACCATGTGCGTCGTTGATGTTTTGCCGTTTGTGCCGGTGATGCCGATAAGCTGAAGCTGCTTTGTCGGCTGCCCGTAAAACGCGTCAGAAAGAACGCTGAGCGCCCGCTGTGACCGGCGGACAATAATGACAGGAACATCGACGTCAAGCTCTTTCTCGGCAACGATGGCCGCTGCGCCGTTTTCTGCGGCTTTTTGGGCAAAATCATGTCCGTCTACCGTATACCCTTTTATACACACAAAAAGACTCCCTTTTCTCACTTCCCTGGAGTCCATCTCAATTGAAGTTATGTCAGGGTCATGAAAGTCATTTTGAACAGGTTCGGCCATTAAATATGTAAGCAGCTTTGTAAGTTTCATTGTATCAAACCTCTCAGAAATTCTATTCATTCTTTTATCATGATAACCGTTTATAAAAGTCAGAATGGCTTTTAAACATACAGTTCATATTTTAGCGTAAATAAAAGGATACATCCAGTTAATCTTAAAAGTTATCTTCTTTTTTTCTCTTTATGATAAGAGGCAGCCGAAAACAATCGGCTGCCTCAAAAAGACTCATTCTTCACTCAAGTAAACACGGATCTTTGAGCCTTCTTTTACTTTCGTTCCGGCTGCAGGTGATTGTTTCACAATTTTGCTTCCTTTTCCTGAGGAGTCAATATTCAAATTGACAAGCAGCGACTCAAGATCAGAGACAGACATCCCTACAACATTCGGAACCTCTATTGTTTTTGTGTCGTTCCATTGATATTTTTTCTCGATTTGATTTTTTCGCGGTTTCACGCCGAGCTCAGGCAGACTGTCTCTCATCATATTTCCGACAATCGGCGCGGCGACGGTTCCCCCGAATTGAATCGTGCCTTTCGGATTATCAACCGCGACATACACGACAAGGCTCGGGTCATCGGCCGGCGCAAAACCGATAAAAGAGACGATATGGTTGTTTTCGAGATATTTGCCGTCTTTGACCTTTTGTGCGGTACCTGTTTTTCCGCCGACGCGATATCCTTCCACGAAGGCATTCCGCCCCGTTCCCTGAGCGACGACGCTTTCTAAAGCATATCTGATCTGCTTTGACGTTTCCTGGGAAATAACTTGCCTTTTCGCAATCGGCGATTGTTTCTTAACGGTTTTTTTCGTAACGGGATCAACCCACTCTTTGGCGATAAATGGAGTATAAAGCGTTCCGCCGTTTATTGCTGCGGAAACGGCTGCCACCTGCTGAATCGGCGTGACGGAAACCCCTTGTCCGAAAGCGGTTGTCGCCTGTTCGACCGGGCCGACTCTGTCAAGCGGGAATAAGATCCCCGTTCCTTCCCCTTGCAGATCAATGCCTGTTTTCTTTCCAAAGCCGAAGTCCTTAATATATTGAAACAGCTTTTGTTTTCCGAGCCGTTCCCCCAGCTGTACAAACCCGGGGTTGCAGGAATTTTGAACGACTTCAAGATAAGATTGCGAACCGTGGCCGCCCTTTTTCCAGCATCGGAGGCGGGCGCCGTCGACCTCGGCAAAACCTTTGTCATAAAAGTGGTCTCTTTGCAAGTTTACTTTTTGCTCTTGAAGAGCCGCCGCAAGCGTAATAATCTTAAAGGTCGAACCCGGTTCATATGTGCTCCATACCGGCAGGTTCCGGTTGTAAACAGACGGATCCACCGATTGATAGTCAGCCGGATCAAAATCAGGACGGCTTGACATGCCGAGCACTTCCCCGTTTTTCGGATTCATTGCGACCGCAATCATTCCGTCCGGGTTATATTTCGCCGCTGCATTGTCGAGCTCTCTTTCTATAATCGTCTGAACCTTGGCGTCAATCGTCAGTTTCATATCAAGTCCGTCTTTCGGAGGGGTGTAATCATCCGCTTCATCAGGCATTTTCTTCCCCTTGGCATCCGTATAAAATTTCACGGATCCCTTTACACCTTTTAAGTCATCATCATAATAAGCCTCCAAACCGAGAAGACCCTGGTTATCAATACCGGCAAAACCGAGAACATGGGACAAAAAGCTTCCGTACGGATAATGGCGGATGCTGTCTTCAGCCACATAAACCCCTTTTAAGTCGAGCGCTTTGATTTCTTTCGCTTTTTTATTGGAAATTTTCCGCCCCTCGGGTGAGATTTTTTCTATGGAGGTTTTCTTAGTAATATGTTTGTAGACCTTCTCTTCCGACATATTTAAAACTGACGCGAGAAGCTTGCCCGTTTTGATGGGATTTTGGATCTGGCGCGGTACGACAAAGACGGTCGGCGCGCTTTTATTAGTAGCCAGCTTCACGCCGTTTCGGTCAAGAATCTCTCCCCGCTCAGGCTCAAACGGCAAATTCCGGCTCCAGGAATCCTTAGCCAGTGAAGTCAGCTTTTCTCCCATCACAAATTGAACATAGCCTAATCTGCTGTCAATGATCAAAAAAATGATTACGCCAAAAAGCAAAACCAGTAATAAACGTTTTCGAACCGTTACATTTGAAACGCGCAAGGGACCGTCCACTCCTTATTTAGGCTTGTTTCAATTTATGCCTCAGCTTGGACACATAGAACGGCGGCGCATAAAAAAGAAGCCCGCGGGCATCCGCGGACTTCTCTGTCCCGTTAATCAGGATTTTTAAATTTCACCTTGATCACGGTATTTTCTTTCAGTTCTTTGCCTTTTTTCACACTTTGGCTTGAAGCGTAACCTTCACCGCTCACATCAATGTGAATGCCTGATACTTTGCTGAATTGAAGCACTTCCCGCCTCGACCATCCGGACATATCCGGCATCGTCATCTTTCCGTCTGTTTTTAAGAAGATTTTCTGATTGGTGATCACATCTTCTCCGGCTGTCGGATACTGCTCTTTTACGGCAACATCGCTGCCGATGACAATCGGTGTGAGATGTTCATTTTTCGCTTCCTTCTCAGCGCTCTTGACCGTCTTATCTGTCAGGTCAGGCATCTTTTGGCTTTTCGTTTCTTCCTGACCGGAATCTGTTTTTTCCGTCGGTTCGATATTCATGTAGTGGAGGCTGTTTTTCATCGTCGGGTTAAAGATTTCCGCGACAGGATCAGAGCTGCTTTGCCCCGCTTTTAATTGCGGCTGCTGCACGGCTACATAGATGACAAGCTTAGGATCATTTTTCGGCGCCATGCCCATGAATGAAAACACATAGTTGCTCGTTCCTCTTAAATATCCGCCCGTCCCGGCAATTTGTGCGGTTCCCGTTTTACCCGCGACGTCAAATCCTTCAATTTTATAAGGTTTTCCCGTTCCGATGTCTGACGTCACGACTTCTCCGAGCAGATTCCGGACTTTTTTAGCCGTATCGGCTGAAATCGGCGTGCCTGCCTGCTCTGGTTTTGTCTGCTTGACGACTTTTTTCGTATCGGGGTCGACAATATGATCAATGACGTAAGGTTTCATCATTTTGCCGTTATTGGCAATCGCCGTGACGGCCTGAAGCTGCTGGATCGGCGTTATCGCCGATGCTTGGCCGTAAGCCGTAGACGCTTTGTCAAAATCATATTTGTAGTTAATTTTACTTGATACTTCACCGGGCAGATCAATCCCTGTTTTTTGATAGAGCCCGAATTTGTGCAGGTACTCATTAAACCGGTCAAACCCCAGTTTTTCGTTGGCCAGTTTGGCGAAAGCAACATTCGATGACCTCATGAGGCCGTCATGGAAGCTTGTCATACCCCAACCGGCGCCATCGTTCCAATCTTTAACAGGTTTGCCTCCCACTTTATATGTTCCTGATTTATATTTCTCGTTTGCAGAAAACACATTTTCCTGAATCGCCGCGGCAAGCGTAAAGATCTTCATCGTTGAACCCGGTTCATACGCGTACGACACTAAGTCGTTGTAATAATTGGTGACGTTTCTGATATTCGGGTCAAAACTCGGACGCTGCCCCATCGCAAGCACTTTGCCTGTTTTCGGTTCTACGACAGCCGCCATAATTTTTTTCGGTTTATATTTTTCCGCTACTTTCGTCATGCTGTCTTCTAAAAAGGTTTGAATTTTCTGATCAATGGTTAAATATACATTGTCACCGTTTTTAGGTGCGGTGATTTTTTCTTTGCTGTTCGGAAGTTTCCAGCCGGATTTATCACTTTCGTAAGTGACGGATCCGTCGCGTTCCGTCAGATAGTTGTTCAGTATTTTTTCAAGCCCTAAAGAGCCTTGTATCTCGTTTGTTTTTTCATTCACATCGGCATAGCCGAGAACATTTGACAAAAATACACCGTTCGGATAATAGCGCTTCGTATCTCTTAAGAAAGAAATACCCGGAAGATTCATTTTTTCGATCTTTTGTTTTTTCGCATAAGAGATATCGCGGCCGGCTGAACCGAATTCCACCTGCTTCGCGCCATCCCTGTTTAAGATGTCCAGAATCTCGCTTTTATCAAGATTGATAACGGTCGCCAGTTTTTCCGCCGTTTTCTCTTTGTCTTTGACATGCTGAGGATGCTTCGGATCACTCGTCATTTTTTTATCAAGCACGGCAATGAGCTTATATGTCGCCGTGTCCTCTGCAAGCACTTTGCCGTTCCGGTCAAGAATAGAGCCGCGGCTCGCTTCTATCGTCCGCTTTTTTTCGTGCTGCTCGGTCGCTTTTGTTGCAAGTTCTACACCGTTTGCTTTACCGGTTAATTGAATGTACGCCATTCTCCCGAGAATGACAAAGAAAAAGAGAGCGAAACAAATACTGAGTATCGCTGCTCCTCTGTTCATAAACTTATTTTTTTTCGGCATGGGTTATCATTCCTGTATGTTTTTCACTTTTTTATCTTTCAGATTCAAACCGTGCTTTTTAGCGATATCCATCAGGCGCTGCGGCTGGCTTAAGTCAGCAGCCGTCTTTTCGAGATCACCGATCTGCTTATTCTTCTCAGATACTTTCTCCTCCAGTTGTTGCACCTCAATATTGGATTGGTACGCCGCGTATGCCTTTGATACGATAAACATTGATGTGGAGAGAACGGCAATGGCAAACAGGACGAGCAGCACCTTTTCCCCGAGTGTAATGGAAGCCCTCTTTTTGACAATCACCTTTTTTTCGGGACTTATCACTGGCCGTTGTTGTTTTTCCTGCTGGTAAGCTAAGTTGCTCATAGGCTGATGACCTCCTTTAATGTTGTCATTTGCTGCCCGTTATTTTCGTTTCTCCGCAATGCGGAGCTTCGCTGACCGGGCGCGGTTATTTTCTTCAAGCTCCTCTTTTGATGCCGTAATGGGCTTTCTTGTAATCAGTTTTAATTCCGGTTCAAATTCTTCCGGTATCACAGGAAGACCCGGAGGCAGTTCGGGAAGTGATGATTTTTCCTTGAATGTCGTCTTGCACATTCTGTCTTCCAGCGAGTGAAAAGTGATCACAGATACCCTTCCGCCCGGCTTCAGCACCTCTATCGCTTGCAAGAGGGCCTCTTCAAATACTTGAAGCTCGTCGTTTACGGCGATTCGTATGGCTTGGAATACACGTTTGGCCGGATGACCTCCGCTTCTTCTTGCCGGAGCCGGTATCGCGTCCTTTATTAGATCGACCAGTTGGCCGGTTGTTTGAATAGGCGATTTTTCTCTTGCCTCTTCAATTTTTCGGGCGATCTGCTTGCTGAATTTTTCTTCTCCGTATTTAAAGAAAATCCTCACAAGATCCTCATACCGCCATTCATTTACGACTTCTTTCGCCGTAAGGGCGGCCGACTGGTCCATCCTCATGTCCAGCGGTGCGTCATGATGATAGCTGAATCCCCGTTCCGGTGTATCAAGCTGCGGAGAGGATACTCCTAAATCAAATAGAATTCCGTCGACACTCGTAATGCCGTGTTCATGTAAACACTCTTTTAAATAACGAAAGTTGCTTTTCACCAGAATAAGCTGTCCTTTGTATTCGGACAATGTTTTCTTTGCGTTTTCAAGTGCCGTGTCATCTTGATCAAAGGCGATCAAGCGTCCTTTTTCTGATAATTGCTGCAATAAATATGTACTGTGCCCGGCGCCGCCAAGGGTGCAGTCCACATAGGTTCCGTCCGGTTTGATATTTAAACCGTCGACGGTTTCACGAAGAAGTACTGTCTTATGCTGAAACATTTGTGTCGGTCCCACCTTTATCAGGAATGAATTGAATTGTCAGTTGTTGTTGTGATGCACGAAGATCCATTATATATCAAATCCAATCATGTTTTCAGCAATTTCAGCGAATGAATCTTCTTGCTCTTCTGTGTATTGTTCCCATATTACCTTACTCCACAATTCAATTCGATTGGAAACCCCGATGACAACACATTCTTTTTCCAGTTTTGCGTAATTCAGAAGAGATGACGCAATATTAACCCTTCCCTGCTTGTCCAGTTCGCATTCGGTCGCACCGGAAAAAAAGAATCGGGTAAATGCGCGGGCGTCTTTTTTGGTGAGCGGCAGAGCCTTCAGCTTTTCTTCAATCAGCTTCCATTCATTCATCGGATAGCCGAAAAGGCATTGGTCAAGTCCTCTTGTCAGCACAAACTGCTCACCGAGGCCTTCTCTGAATTTTGCGGGTACGATCATGCGGCCCTTTGCATCAACAGTATGCCGGTATTCACCCATAAACATGATAAGGACCCCCACTTTCTCCCCTAAACTCACCACTATCCGCCACTTCTCTCCACAACCTCATTTTACACTGTTTACACATAAAAAAAAACCCTGAACTATTCAGGGTTCTTTAAAACTTTATTTCAAAGTTTGACAATCTGATGTTGGTTTTGAAAAGAAAATGGCAGATCTTTGAAGGTTGTGAAGAATTTTGGACCGTAGCGGTTCAGATAATACATCACATTCCAAATCCGTTCCTGCGGAGCGCCGAGCGGTCTGATGCTGTTTTGGATTCTTTCATAGTCACGCAGCACAAAACCTTCTTTTTCTTCAATTCTTTTCGTTACCGTCCGTTCTAAAAACAAGAGCTGATCTTGAATGAAGGCGGCATTCTTCTGTAAGAGCGGCTCAAGGCTTGAATCGACCTTCAGCGCTTCGTCCCTTACGCGTTTATGGACAGCTTCAATCTGCGACTTCGCCTGTTCCATTACAGAAGAAAACTCTTCCGGAATCTGCTCTTCAAAATAAGTGTCTTTCAGGTGTCCGGTGCCGTGTTCGATCGCTTCCTGAAGCGGGATATTCCGTTCTGAAAGCTTCTTTTCAATATGCCGCTCAAGAATCGTAATGTTCAGTCTCGGCATTACCGGGGTCATGCGAAAGCCCATTAATGAGAAAGCCCGCTTCAGCTCACCCCAATAATTGATCTCCCCCGGTCCCGCGATAAACGCCAGAGTCGGGATGAGAAATTCCTGCATAAGCGGCCTTGTCACAACGTTATTGCTGAAACATTCCGGTTTTTCTTCCATATGGGTATGAAGCTCGTCGTTCGTCCACTTCAGGTCAAGCTCCTTAATGACAAAAACGCCGTTTTCTTTTTCAATTAAGAAACGCTCTCCCTCATGTTCGTAAAACAGATTGGCCTGATCTTTGTCCGATTCAATAATCGGGTGATAACCGGCTTCCCGCATAAAACGCTGCTGGTCTGACACGGCTTTGGCAAGCTCACGATTGTGTTTTAAAATCTGCTGAAACATACCCGTTTCCAGCTTTTTAATCCCCGGATCTCCCGAATTCATCAGAATAAGGCCTTCTTCTTGAAACAAGTCGGCGATCAACAGCTCAAAAAAGTCCGTGAATGTCTCTGATGAGCGTAAACATCGCTTCACGTTTTGAAGGAGTGTGTTTGTGTGATCCGTTTCCTCAAAAGCAGCGAACACTTCATCAATCCAAGCCGCGCATTTTTCCTGATCAAGCTCGGTTTTAGCCGCCGATGTTTTTTTCCAGTACGACTGCGGCAGTTTCTTTTTCACCGGACCTTTATTCTCTGTTGACGTATGCACAAAATTGATTTCTTCCAGATCGTGATCTTCACCCGCCACCCAGAAAATCGGAACGACAGGAATCTGCAACGCCTCTTCCTGCTGTCTGGCAAGTACGATAATGGAGATAATTTTATGTATGGTGTAAAGAGGCCCCGTTAAAAGACCGGCCTGCTGGCCGCCTACTACCGCTGCGCTTTTTGGATCTCTCAGTTTTTCGATGGAGGCCTGCATGGCGGCGGAGTGAAATTTTTCGTGATAGGAGGATAAATAATCCGCTAATTCTTCTCTGGCAAACGGCCGCGAAGACAGGTCATGAAGCCGCTTTTGCCATACGTCCTCTGAATGAATATCATAATCAAAAAATGAAGACATGTTTTCTCCATCTATATAGTGCTGCACAAACTTATTTTGACTTTTGATGGAAAGTTCAGTTAGCTGCATCTGTCTGGAACTTCCTTTCTCCAATAAATAGTTAGGTTTCCGAAATGAGTATAGCATGTTACCGGAAAACCTCAAAAGACTTTGTTTCAGTTTCTTTCTAACGCTTTTATGCTGCGGTGTAAAAACGGGAGATGAACGGCCGGCAATCCGCGGCTTTCCGCTTCTTTTACAAGGTAGCCGATAATCGCATCGGCCTCTGTCCGCCTGCCTGCCATGATATCGACGAGCATGGAAGAATGATTTTTTTCCGTCAGTCTGCAAACTTCGCAAACCTTGTTCCACGCTTTTTCTCTATCGGCGAGGCCAAGTATTGTCTCCGCTTCTTCAAACACGTTTCTCATATATTTTTTGTAAGCGTCATTTCTTAACAGCTCTCCGTTTTTCACGCGCAGCAATGCAGTTAACGGGTTGATGCATACATTTATGATCAGTTTTCCCGTTAAAAGCCGATACCAGTCGTTTTCATCATATACGGGAAAATCCCGGTGCATGCCGGAAAAGATGCTTTTGAGCGTTTCCGGCCGGGATGCGCTGAATACACTCCATCTTACGGCTCCCGCTCCCGTATGTTCAACGGCATGATCTGATATCTTTTTTGCTCCGTGCTCAACAGTGCCGACATAAAGCGAATGATCCGTATGCCAATCTTTAATGTCGTGTATGTGTCCCATGCCGTTTTGCAAAAACAGCACATTCGTCCCTTTTATCGTCTCAAGATCCCGCAACACAGCACTTAGCTGGTGCTGTTTAACGGCTGCGATTAAGAGGTCGAATCCGGAAGTGATGCCTGTTTGCGCTCTGCATGCCGCCGTACATTCTATTCCGTCTTTCAAAAGCCGTATACCGCCTGAGTTAATCGCATCAGCCTGCTCCGTCCGCCGCGTAATGACCGTTACCTGATGGCGGGACGATAAGTAGTAAGCACATAAAAGGCCTACCGCTCCGCCGCCGATAATTCCGATTTTCACACTGTCACACCCTATATCTGCATTTTTCCATATTATCATAGCAGAAGCCGCCGCAAATTACTTCAATTTCGTTTTGAGCAAAAAGACTGGCAAGCATATTATAGTTGGAATTTTCAATTAAAGCGTTTACAATAATGGTAGAACACAACAAAGGGGGAGTTTGTGTTGAAAATAGAGCGACTGCTCATCAACTTTAAGACACTCGAAGAATTTAAAAGGTTTAAGGAATACGGGATGCAGGAGCTGTCGATGCTTGAAGATCTTCAGGATAATATCATTGAAAATGACAGCACCTCGCCTTTTTACGGGATTTACTTCGGGGATAAACTAGTGGCGAGAATGAGTTTATATCAGGTAAACGGAGGCGCGAATCCGTATTTTGATCACCGTCAGGACTTTTTGGAACTTTGGAAGCTTGAGGTTCTTCCGGGCTATCAAAACAACGGATACGGAAAAGCGCTTGTTGATTTTGCCAAATCCTTCAGAATGCCGATCAGGACAAATTCACGCATGAAATCAGCAGATTTCTGGGATAAGATGAATTTTGAGCCCGTTAAATATGATATGGCGCGTGATAAAGGAGAAAATCCTTATATCTGGCATCCCGATATGGACGGTGAAATGACATCCGGAGAAACGGCATAATAAAAAACCGGCGGGGCGCCGCCCCCAGGCCGGTTCATTTTACAGGCTCTGCGCCGATTTTCTGTCGTCTTCTTTTGAATTGAACATCCTTCTCGCTCTGTCCATAATGTCAATTAACGCTTTATAATCTTCTTCCGTCATCTCCAGCTTGTTTCTCAAGCTTTCATTTTCCTCACGCAGATCCTCGACTTCTTTTTGCAGCGCGGTCAGCTGTTCTGTGAGTTTTTCTTTTTCATGACGCATATCCGCTGCGGCTGGCGACTCTTTAAATTGCTGCAGAAACAAAATGACATCATCAATGGACAGCTCTTTTTCTCCTTCAGCCCTGCGGATCGGAGGCTGTTTGACGGTTCCCGGCAGATTGGCGGAATGCACTCCTATCTGCTTTCTTAATTCCTTCCGCTGTTTTTTCGCCAGTTCTATCCCTGACTGATATTGTTTTCTGACATAAGAATTCCATCTGAACCCGCAGGCGGCAGCCGTTCTCGTCAGCGCTCTGCCGACTTCTTCAAAAGCGGAAAGCTGGGTCCCGCCTTCCCGAATATGCCTGAGCACCACTTCGGCCAGCAGCAAATCTTCATCTTGCGTCCACGCGTCTTGTCTCGTTATCGTCAATCGTATCTCCCTCCATATTTGCTCATTTACCTCATACATATGCCGCTGATAGATTAGATAGACTACTGGGGCTCACAATTTTTTCGGCGGAAGCAGGCCGGAGGGGCAAAAAAAAAGAAAAGCGCAGGAACCGAGATTCCCGCGCTTTTCTTCATACATTAATTGCTTTTAACATTTATGTCTTTGCCGTTGTATGATCCGCATGCTTTACATACACGGTGAGACAATTTCATCTCTCCGCATGACGGGCATTCTGTCATACCAGGTACATTTAGTTTGAAATGTGTACGGCGCAATCTTTTTTTCATTTTAGAAGTTCTTCTAAAAGGTACAGCCATTATTCCCACCTCCTTAAAGAGTTAAGATTCATCATCTTGTGTTAAGAGCTTTTTCAGATCCGCAAGTCTGGGGTCGATTTGATTTTTCTTGTCTTCCTCAGAAATCACTTGCCAATCCTTCCCCACTTGGGGAGCGGCTCCTTCTTTTTGTTCAGTTTCACAAAAGACTTGCATAGGAATTTCTAAAAGAATCTCTTCTTTTATGATCGGAGTTAAGTCGACGGTATCGTCTTCAGCAAAATGAACGTCCTCATCTTCTATATCATCCGACTTATGAAATCTAAACAGTTCTTTTGTCGCGATTGTAAATGGATACGGCACATCAACTAAAGTTCTTGAGCACGGCAAAACCATTTCGCCTGAAATCGTAAAGTCAAACGAAACTTGCTTGGATTCAATCTCCGCGCGGCCCTTCACCCGGACGGGAGAAATGCGGCGAATGTCAGAATTCAATTTTGTCAGCTCATTTAACTCAACTGTTTCATCAAATTCAAAGCTCTTTTTCGCGATTTGATGAAGCTGATAAATCGTCCATTTCATTTGTATCACCTCAGGAAAGCAACAAACATGATTATAGCTTTTCAGAATGTTTTTGTCAATATTTTTTCTTTACAGCATAATGCCGCCGTCATGCAATCGTTGACAGCCGGATAGGCTATGCATACACTAAACGAAACGGACTAAAATATGCACTTCATTTGCAAATGTACCACACGAAGCAAAACATAGCAAGAAAGGCGGGACAAATATGAAAGCAGTCGGCCTGGTTGTTGAATATAATCCCTTTCATAACGGACACCGCTATCATGCGGAACAAGCAAAAATCAAAACGGACAGCAGCGTCGCGGCGGCAGTGATGAGCGGCCCTTTTTTGCAGCGCGGGGAACCGGCCGCCGTCTCAAAGTGGGCCCGGACAAAAATGGCGCTGGAAAACGGCGTGGATATCGTCATTGAGCTCCCTTATATATATGCCGTACAAAAAGCGGAATTATTCGCGCGCGGCAGCGTTTCGCTTCTTCATCATTTAGGATGCAGCAGCTTGTTTTTCGGCAGCGAAAACGGGCGGATCGAATCCTTTCTTGAAGCGTCTGAAGCGTTCAGCCGAAAGGAAGATGACTGCAGCCTAATTCTGAAAGAGGAGCTGAAAAAGGGTCTCAGCTATCCGGCCGCCGCCTCAAAAGCTTTTTCACACATATTCAAAGGGCGGGACATGCTCGATTTGTCCAAGCCGAACAATATTCTCGGTTTTCACTACGTTAGAGCCATACACGCCTCCTGTTCCGCTATGAAGCCTTATACGACAGCCAGAATCGCTTCCCAGTATCATGACGCCGAGCTTCCCGGAGATAACAGCCGTATAGCCAGCGCAACAAGCATCCGGAAAGCGCTGATAGAAAAAGGAACGGCGGCCGCAAGGAGCTTTCTCCCGGAAGCGTCTGCGCGTGAGCTGGAGGCATACAGAAATTCATACGGCATATGGCACAGCACGGAAGACTATTTTTCATATGTAAAATACAGCCTCAGCACTCTTTCCGCTGAAGAATTGAGCCGAATCTATGAAGTGGAAGAAGGCCTTGAGCACAGAATTCTGCGCACCATCAGACAAGCCCGATCCTATCGCGAAATGATGGAACGATTGAAAACAAAACGATACACGTGGACGAGGCTGCAGCGGATGAACACGCACATTCTGACACGGACGAAAAAAGAAGACATGCATCGGCTCTTGCAGCCTTCAAGCGCTCCTTATATCCGTCTTCTCGGAATGACGAAAAAAGGACAGGCGTACCTGTCGGCAAAGAAAAAAGAGCTTACCGCACCTCTCGTCAGCAAGCTCTCTTCTTTCTCTCATCCCGCTCTGGATCTGGACATACTGGCGGGACGGGTTTACAGCCTGCCGATAAACGAACCTGAACGCACATTGTTTGAGAAACAGGAATTTTCACAAGCGCCGATCCGCTATGATGAAGACGAAAAGCGTTTTTTGAATGCGTAAAAAAGCACCTGTCTGTATCAGGTGCTTTTTACTTTCAGCTGATCCAAATAGTCAAGTGCGTCCTGCATGGTGTCGACAGGGACGATCTTCATATCGGACTTGATTGCTTTCGCCGTTTTTACCGCATTTTTGTAATCAGAATTTTCAGCTCCGTTTTGATTCGGCGCAAAGAAAATATCTTTTCCCGCTTTGTCTGCGGCGACGACTTTCTGATCGATTCCGCCGATCGGTCCGACTTTGCCGTCCACGTCGATTGTCCCCGTCCCGGCTATATTATAGCCTTTTGTTTCGTCAGGTTTTGTCAGCTGGTTGTAAATTTCTAAAGACATCATGAGACCCGCAGAAGGCCCGCCGATGTTTTCAATGCTGAAATGAAGATCCGGCTTCACTTTCACGTTCCGGTCCGTATATAATGCGACACCGATTCCCGCTCTTTTCGGGTCGTCCGGGAATGATTTCAGCACAATGTCAACGGTCTTTTCTTTCGTGTCCCGTTCAATGTGAAACGTTACTTTTTCCCCTGCTTTTTTGCTGCTGATATAATCAATCAGCTTTTCAGCGGATTCGTATGTTTTCCCGTCCGCGCTGATGATTTTATCACCGACCTCTATTTTTCCTTTTGCCGGCATGTCAGAGACGACTGAGCTGGCATAAATTCCGTTAAATGAGTATTTCACCTGTTTCCCGGCTTTTTGATAAGCGGCAATGACCGCGTTTTCTTGGGAGCTTTTCATCATTTGCAGCTGGCGCTTCATATAATCCGAGTCCGATTCGCCCTCTTCTTTTATGCTTTCATCAGGGACGATTTCTTCGTAAGGATGCACTTTCGCCCAAAGATATGTATACGGATTGGCGGGGCCTACTTTGACAGTCATCAAGGAAAGGCTTCCTTTTTCAGGATAGCCTCCGTCCACCTTAATCAGCGGTCTCAGCTCTGATGCTTCTCCCGGCTGTGTGATGTAATACGGAAGCTTAATAAATGTAACAGCGATTAATAAGATCAGGATGATAAACACCCAGCAAAAATGTTTTGCTTTCATATGAGTTAGCCCTCCCAGTTCTCTATTTCTTGTTTAATCCGGCCGATCATCCGGTCTGCGGCTTCTTCGCCCGCTGTGATCATATGATCAATGTTGGCAAAAGAACTTGAGCTGAATGATTCAAGAGAAGGGCGGATCATGACGTCTGCGGCAATGGTCTGGTGACGGACCAATTCATTTTGCAGTATATCCATACTTTGCATGATTACATCAAAAATATGTGCCGCCTTTTCCGTTTTTTTCACCCGGGAGACGTCAGAGGCGATGACGATATCAGCACCCATATCTTTTACGGCGGAAACCGGGATTCTGTCGACCACCGCGCCGTCGACTAACATACGTCCGTTCATTTTTTGCGGGACGAAAACGCCCGGTATGCTGATGCTCGCGCGGACGGCTTCGGACACTGAACCTTTCGTAAAAACGAGTTTTTCGCCGGTCTGAAGGTCGCAGGCCACGATGCCGAGCGGGATCCGCAGTTCTTCTATCGGCTTGCCGTACGTATAGGCATGAACGAGCTGCCTGATGCGGTCTCCTTTTAAAAATCCGAGCTTCGGCATCGTATAATCCGCGTACAGCCGCCGCTTAAATGCTTTAGCGACTTTTTTCATCGTGGCCACGTCATGCCCGGCCGCATAAAAGCTTCCGACTAATGCTCCCATGCTGCTGCCGGCAATCATATCAATTGGAATCTGATGCTTATGTAAACTGGATAACACTCCGAGATGAGCGATGCCTCTTGCCCCTCCCGAACCTAACGCTAACCCGATTGTAGGTTTGGCCAACGCGACGAACCCCCTAATAGACATCCTATACATGAATTCTATGGTCTAAATTGAACCCCTATGCTCGTATATTAGTACAGGATGACAAATAGGTACTTGCCCGGCCGCCTTTAAGGTCTGTTCTATATTTTATCATGATATAAATGTCAGTGTGCAATTTTAGCATCGGGGAGGTAAGAATGAATTTGTCTAAGTTTCATACATTTTTGATTTCATTGTTTTTCATTTTTTTGACGGCTACGGTTATTTCACACCCTCAGGCCTCATTCGAAGCCTCCAAAACCGGTCTTTCCATGTGGTGGGAGGTAGTTTTTCCTTCATTGCTTCCGTTTTTTATTCTATCTGAGCTTTTAATCGGATTCGGCATTGTCAAGTTTGTCGGCCTTTTACTCGAACCCTTTATGCGTCCCATTTTCAGAGTGCCGGGGGTCGGCGGATTTGTACTGGCTATGGGCATGGCTTCAGGCAATCCGGCCGGCGCGAAGCTGACTGCACGGCTGCGCCAGGATAAACAAATCTCCAGAGTAGAGGCTGAACGCCTCGTCTCTTTTACCAATTCATCCAATCCGTTATTTATATTCGCTGCTGTGGCAGTCGGCTTTTTTCATAACGCGTCTCTCGGCATTCTGCTGGCATCGGCTCACTATCTCGGAAACATCGCCGTCGGCCTGACGATGCGTTCATACGGACGGAAAGAAGAAGCGGCGTATACCGGTAAAAAGACGATCGCTCTCCCTTCTCTGAAGGAAGCATTTCTGGCCCTCCACAAGGCGCGGCTTTCGGAAAAGCGGCCGCTCGGAAAAATTTTGGGCGACGCCGTCACCTCTTCTGTACAAACCTTGCTGATGGTGGGCGGTTTTATTATATTGTTTTCGGTTTTCAGCCGGTTATTATCAATCGTACAAGTCATGGATGTGCTTTCTGTATTTACAAACGCGCTGCTTTCGCTTTTTCATCTTCCGGCAAATCTGGACATCCCTCTTATCAGCGGAATGTTTGAAATTACACTTGGGAGCAAGCTGGTCAGTGAAGCTGATGCCGCCTTGCTGCCGAAAGCCATGATTGTGAGTTTTATTCTCGGGTTCAGCGGCCTTTCCGTACAGGCCCAGGTAGCCGGCATTTTATCGGAAACAGATATCCGCTTTAAACCGTTTTTCGCGGCGCGTATCCTTCAGGGCATTTATGCCGCACTCTTTATTCTCTTACTGTGGAAGCCGCTTTACCTTGCATTGGACGAACCTTACCAGTCCGTATTCCTCCCTTTCCGCGATCAGGAAGCGGTATCTGCTGCCGTCAGCGGCTGGAATACACTTGTTGAAACCGGGCCCGCCATCACGCTGACAGCTCTCGCCGTATACGCATTGATTTATTGTTACAGGCTGTCAGCACGGACAAAAAAAGGATGAGACGCCAATCAGCGCTTCTCATCCTTTAAATTTCTGCATCAGCGCCTGTTCAACTTCCGGAGGAACAAACTCTGAAACAGGCCCGTTATATTTTGCGACTTCTTTTACGATGCTTGAACTTAAAAAAGAGTACTGATTGTTCGTCATCATAAAAAAAGTTTCTATTGATTCGTCGAGCACGCGGTTGACGGAAGTCCCCTGCATCTCATATTCGAAGTCAGAAACGGCTCTGAGCCCCCTGATAATCGCCTTCGCCCGCTTTTTTTTCGCATAGTCGATTAACAGTCCCTGTGACGTCTCGACCGTAACATTCGGTATGTCTTTTGTCACTTCTCTTAACAGCTCACATCGTTCCTCAACTGTAAACAGCGGCTGCTTAGAAGAATTATTGAGCACGCATACGTACACCTGCTCAAACACGTTTGCCCCCCGTCTGATAATGTCCAGATGTCCGTAGGTGACGGGATCAAAACTTCCGGGACATACAGCTATACTTGCCACATCATTACCCCCTATTTCGGTATATCGTCACTCCTGTAAGCCCGTAAATTTCCCTTCTTGTTACAGAAAGCGCGCCGACGGCTTCAGGAAGCGCAACGGCTTTATCATGCTCGGCTACGACAAAACCGTCTTCATTCAGCATGTTCTGTTCATCAATCATTTCGATAAGCGCTTTCAGCTTTTGTTCCTTATACGGAGGATCTAAGAAAATTCCGTCAAAACCTTTTTCCCGTTTCGCCGCGGCATAGAGGGCCCGCTCTGCATCATTGCGGTATACTTCCGCTGAAGACAGCAGATCAAGCGCTTTGATATTCGCTTTTACCGTTTGGATGGCTTTGAAATCACGATCCACAAAGATACAGCGGTCAAATCCGCGCGACAGCGCTTCAATCCCGAGACCGCCGCTCCCCGCAAACAAATCAAGCCCCGTTCCTCCGTCAAAATACGGGCCGATCATATTAAAAATAGACTCTTTTACTTTATCCGTCGTCGGCCTTGTTGATGTGCCCGGCACAGCCTTTAAGGCTCGTCCTTTTCTTGAACCGGAAATTACTCTCATTATTCACACCACTTTTTCTGAAAACTTTGATGTTACTCATCGGCTGAGCCGTTATGTATCAAAACAATCCCTATCTTATCATAAAGCATTCTTTCAAACAATGAACGTGAAAAACGTGTATACATATTCACATTCCTGTCAAGACTACGTGTAACAGCATCAATGAATGATGTTGTTGCCAACCGCGGAGAAGACTTACGTTTCCCCATAAGTTCTTCCTCCGGTTTCTCCTCTCCCTTTTCCTTCTCCTTAACTTGTTAAGGAATAGAAGGACCCCGCAGGTATCTGCGGGGATTTTTTTATATACCGACTTTGTAATCGTACTCTTTCGCCTTATCAAGCTTTGATTCAAATTCCAGCTTTAAAAAAGGTTTATAAGAAGGCTCTACCTTCTTCACATAAGAATAAGAAGAAATCTTTTCCATTGTTTTTTCGATTAGGTCCATATCGCAATACAGCACAACGTATTTCAGCCGCTTGGAAACATAATGAACGTTGCCGAATTTTCTCAGCATTTTGCTGTGTTTTAAGGAATGCAGATATACGATTATGCCTTGGCGCTTATTTTCCATCATGATCACCCGCCTGACTTTCTGTTCATTTTATGTAAAAGACGAGACGGCCGTCTCGTCAGGAAACTTTGCATCCGCAGCCGCCGCCGGAACCGCACCCGCCGCCGCAGGATGACAGGCCGTCAAAATAAGGATTCCCCGTCGGAACTTTTACATGCTCCGAGACGGCCGTTCCGAGTTCAATGCTGATCTCGTCAAGCAGCGACTGAAGCTCAGTCTCCGCTTTTTTAAATTCGGCCACCTTATCGTTTAAATCCAGTTCCCGCTTCATTTCTCTCATTTTGCGGGAAATCTCTCTATAATCAGGATGGTATTTGCCAAAGCGCTGCACATCCTCATACTGCTCTTTAACGCTCATAAAAGAACGAATGATCCGCCCTGCCTCTTCATCTTCACGGAGACGCTTGTAACAATCGCGGTAATTTTCAGCCGTCTCAGACTGCAGAATCATGCCGGCAAGCTGCTCCGCTTCACTTTGAAGCTTGACGGACTCAATTGTTGCATACATAAATACGCACCTCCAGTTGCTAGTTTACCATGAAACCACCCAATTGGAAAATGCGGCGTTTAAACGCTTTTTAATCCTGTGAACGCATGGCGTGAACCATCTGCATCATCATCTGCGCCATTTGAATCCCGTTTGAGAATTGGCTTACCCGATGCGGTATCGTCTTTTCATAAAAATTCATCATGTCAAGCTGAAAGGAATTGAGATCGTCCGGTTTTCTCGCAAGTCTGCGGTACCAGACGGGACGCTGCCGTATAAACCGTTTCCGTTCCTCATCTGCGGATATGAATTCCTGAACCTCTTTTCGCATACACGATCCCCTTCTTTAATCCTTCCTGAACGAAAAAGGATGTTGTCCGGAGCCTTGCCGGGGCTGCTTCGTGCTGCTCCCCGAAAATTGGCTTAAAAGGCTTTGCAATGATGAAATGGATTGGCTCATTTTATTGATCTGCTCATTCATTTGGTTGATATCCATCTTTTTGACGGCAGTGACCATTTTTGAAACGAAATCGTTTTTTTCAGCTGGTTCCTGTTTGGTTTCCGCGTCGGAAGAAGGCTGAACGGCCTCGTCTTTAAAAGGGTTCCATATCGGATCATCCTCGCCCAGAAGAACCCAGTTTTCATAGACTTCCTGCCAGCTTCTTTGTTCCTTGCGAACATTTTGGATCAGTTTGGGATGCTTTTTTACGAATTGTTTAAAATCATCGATTGATTGCCGTGATTGCTGATTCGCCACAATTCTCACCCCCTCCGAAAAGTTTTGCCTGCTATAATGTATCGGTTCATGCGCCTTAATGTTCGCCTAAATTGCGAAAAAAAGCAGGTATATATAAAAATTGTTTTTTTCGCCAGAAGCACCGCTCGCGAAAAAACATAAAAAAACCGCGGGGGACGCGCCCCTCTGCGGTTTTTTACTGCCAAGGCTTAATGAAGTTTTGCGTATAATACTTCTGATCAACGCCGACACCGAGGTGCGTATAATCCGGGCTTAACAGCGCCTTTCTGTGGCCTTCGCTGTTCAGCCAGCCCTCCACGGCTGCAGGACCGTCCACATAGTTGTAGGCAATATTTTCACCGGCCTCCCGGTATTTCACATCGCCTTTTTCCAAGCGGTCCTTCAGAGTCCCGTATTTCTTTGAGACGTGAGAGAAATACTTGTTATCCTTCATGTCCTTGCTGTGACCGAATGCCACTTTTGCGGCGCCTTCGTCCCATTTCAGCCTTGCAAGTCCGTGTTTTACGCGGATGACATTTGTAATATCGAGAATCTGCTGCTCACTCGCTCGTTCAATGTCGTTCCATTTTTTATCAGAAACAGGCTCGGGTTCTGTCAGCTTTCCTCTGTACATGACTTCATACGGCCTTTGTTTCACAAGTGTTTCCGCATCAAATGCCCTGATGCTTGACAGATTCCCGTCAAATTTGTCCATGTACAGCTGAACATACATTCCGCCTATCTTAACGGTGGGACGGGTATTGATATCTTCTTCAGAAAACTCGAACCGATACGTGTTTCCCTTGTCAGTCACATTGACAAAAGGAGAAACCTGCGTCGTTTTAAAAACTTCGCCCGTCGATTCGCCGATCTTAAACGGTTTTGCGTTGATGCCGCTTCCCGAAGCGTATAAAGTCACGGCTTTATCATTCAAAATACCGACTTGTACGTATTGGTCTTTCCCCTGGTTGTACACCCACCACTCGTAATCGTAGGCAGAAGGATCTTTCCGGGACGGTTCCCCAAGTTTCTTTTTCACATCGGCGGCAGATTTCCCCATGAGAGAAAGCAGTCCGGATGACGGCATTTTCAGCCGTTTTCCGCTCTCTTCTTCATTGGAAACCTGAGGCTCCTCCTGATCCGTCTTTTTCTGAGGAGCCGATCCATATTGTATAAACAGAACATACGCTCCGTAAATAAGCAAAAGGATAACGAGAGCCCTTGCGATATTTTTCAACCTCTCACCCCCATATGTTCAAACCGTTCTGTTTTTGTTTACTCTTATACAGTACAGCCTATTTGCATCGTCCGTGATTTATGTTTAATGGATAAACCCCTCCGGACCGCCGTCTTCAGAAATGTCAGACAGCACTCGGCCTGCTTGCTCATTTGATTGCTCGGCCAACGAAAGATCGCCGAGCGTAACAATGCCGACCAGTTTTTTATCCTTTGTGACGGGAATTCTTCTGAGCTGATGTTCAGCCATCAAATGGAGCACCTCCTCCACAGAGGCGTCTTCTTCTGCACTGATAACCCGCTCTGTCATTGCGTCGGTTATTTTTTGAGAGTTCGGCTTTTTTGAAGCAATTCCCCGTAATACGAGATCTCTGTCTGTCACGATCCCGACAAGTGTGGCGCCGTCTTCATCCACTATCGGAATGGCGCCGACATCTGCGTCTTTCATCTTCACCGCAGCTTCATATACATTATCTAATACTGTACAATATTGCAAGTCTGACGTCATGAGCTTATTGATCTTTGTCATTGCGGAATTCCTCCTTTTTTCTGCTACTATTGTCGTCAAATTTTTCTTTTTGCATACTTTCACCGTATGAATCATTGAAAGTGTAACGCTTTCATACTATGATTGTCAGGAAAGGGCATTTTTAAAAGGAGGGGGAAGGTTTGAAGTTTGAAAACAGCGGTCTTGAAGGGGTAACAGCGGAGCTCAGCCGCTTGAATGATCTGATGGAAGGTAAAGGGCTCATTCTGGCTGGACAATGGGATTATGAAAGAGTGACTTACGACAAAAAGTTTTCAGTACCTGAGGGGACATTTTATCTGCGGATTCAAGGAACGGCAAAAGAGGGCGATGTCGGCGGCAGCCGGGCCGTGATTCAGCTGAAGGCCCCTCTTTTAGGAAAGCATTATTATCCGCACGGCGTAGAATACGGCAGCGCTGAAGAATTTCCGGAACATGTCGTCGCTGAAAGCAAAGCTTTACTGCTTGAATTGGAAGAGTCATTAAAAACAGTGCAAATGTAATAAAAAAGTACAGCATATTCTGCTGTACTTTTTTTCATGAGACGGTATGCTCGATATACGGCGGCTCTGACAGCGTATCTTTTTCCCGTTCCGTTCTGACCCACTGAAAAAAGATGACAGCCAAATATGTTCCGTAGACCGCCTCTTGAATGATTTTCATCAGTACTGCCCCAAGCTGCTGATCTTCCAGAGGAGGAAGCGTGTTGAACATCTCCGGTCCGGATAAAGGGATCTCCTCCAGCAAATCTAAAGGAACGCAAAGCTTCATTGCTTCGGCCCAAGCCGCCGGATCTGTATACGTGGCATACATGGGCGCCCCGCTGAACATAATGAGCGCGCAGGCCGGCGTTAACAGAATCCCGTCTGCCATAATATACCCCAGCTTCATTAAACCGCTGAGACGGGGCAGACCGTCCACCTTATGCACAAGCGGCCACCACATAAAAAACGCCGTTACAAAGATGAGTCCGTTCATCAGCGTGTGATACAGCGAATCCGTTTTGACGAAATCAAATATAAACGGGATGTGATACAGTGAAAAAATACCGTTAAACAGCACTAATGCGATAAGCGGCATTGAAAAGAACGAAAACAGCGGCTTTACGACAGGACGGAAGATCAGTTTTTTCCATGCCCAGCCGGGAATTCCGGAAATCAACAGCGGCGGTACGACTAAAAACAGAACCGCCATCTGCGCCATATGGGCACTGAACATCACATGGCCCAATAAATCAACCGGACTTCCCGCAGCCGCGTAAAAAAACAGCGCGGAAAGCACAAACAGCACCTTCTCCTTAGCGGACACACGTCCTTTATGCCGGCTGCACCAGTAAAAGTAAACACCTGTTATCACGGCAGTTATACAAAACAGATACGGGCTCCACATTGCGCGAAACCCGAACATTTCCAAATTAATCAAATCTCTCACTCCCCGCCGTCCCGATTACCACCAAATAATCGTGACAAATGCAAGCACGGTGATAAACGCGACAAATATTCCCGAATACAGAAATAATGACGGCGCTTCATGCCCCTTCTGGCTCATATGCATAAAGTAAAACAGCTGAAAGATGACCTGGATGACCGCAAGCAGGATCAGAAACGGCATCGTAAACCATCCGGCAATGCCGTCTGCAGCCACCGTCAAAAACGCGACAAGCGTAAGACCGATCATCAAGCCGAAGGATATGACCTGATATTTCATCTCCTCGGCATTTTTCTTTTTCCGATATTCGAGATCCGTACTGACAGTCCCTCTGTTTTTGTTATCGTCCATCGTTATCCCACCATCCCCATCAAATATACAACGGTAAAGATAAAGACCCACACGACATCGATAAAATGCCAATATAAGCTGGCCACATAATATTTCGGCGCATTATAAAGGCTGAGCCCTCTTTTCGCATTTCGGATCATCAGCGCGCTGATCCATAACAGCCCGAACGCCACGTGTGCTCCGTGTGTGCCGACGAGCGTGTAAAACGCTGAGCCGAGCGCAGAGCTTGTAATGGTAAAGCCGAATTCGTGAGTGTAATGCATAAATTCATAGATTTCTACCCCTAAAAATCCTGCTCCCAATAAAACGGTAACCAAAAGCCACACCTGCATTTTTTTAAAGGAGAAATTTTTCATATGATACATCGCATACACACTCGTTAAGCTGCTCGTTAAAAGAAGCATCGTCGCGATAAATACGATCGGCAGCTCAAACATCTCAGCCGTTGACGGCCCTCCGGCTTTAGATTCCCGTAAAGCAAGGAATGTTGCAAATAGCGAGGCGAACAGAACCGTTTCCCCGCCGAGAAACAGCCAAAATCCCAAAAACTTATTTTTCCCCTCCAGCGTTGCTTTTTCAGGAGAAGCCGGAAAGGTTTCAGCCGTCATTTTTTCCTGCAGCTGCATTACGCCTTCACCCCTTTATCATCATTCGGCAGATCTTCTTTGTGAATATGATAGCCGTAATCATCGACCACAGAGCGAAGCAGCATGGTAAAGAATGTGATGCCGAGCCCTATGAAGATAACCGGAAGCCCCCATGAATAATCGGAGTGGTATAAAAACCCGAACGCTGCGACAAACAGCCCGAAAGATATGATAAACGGCATGATGGAGCCGTTCGGCATATGAATGTCCTCTACAGGCTCTGCAGGCGCCATCCCTTCATTTCCGGCCTGCTTTTCAATCCACAGCGGGTCAAGTCCCCGGACAAACGGAAGCTGTTTAAAATTATATTCCGGCGGCGGCGAAGAGACCGCCCATTCAAGCGTACGACCGTCCAGCCACGGGTCGTTCTCGACGTATTTCCCCTTTATTGAGGTATAAATAATATTGACGACGAGTAAAGCAGCCGCGCCCGCCATGAAAAACGCGCCGATTGAACTGATCAGGTTGCCGGTATCAAGCCCCTGGCCGGGCAGATATGTGTAAACTCGCCGCGGCATTCCCATCAAACCGAGGAAATGCTGAATGAAGAAGGTAAGATGAAACCCGATAAAAAATAAGACGAACGAAATTTTCCCCATCGTTTCATGAAGCACCTTCCCGAACATTTTCGGCCACCAGAAATGCACGCCCGCCAGGATGCCGAACACAACGCCGCCGATAATGACATAGTGGAAATGCGCTACGACAAAATACGTATCGTGGAACTGATAATCTGCCGCTGCGGCCGCCAGCATGACACCCGTGACTCCTCCGAGTACGAAAGAAGGAATAAAGGCGACGGCATACAGCATAGGCGTAGTGAATTTGACGTTTCCTCCCCAGATGGTCAAAAGCCAGTTGAAAATTTTAATGCCGGTAGGCACCGCGATCGCCATCGTCGCAACCGCAAATATCGCATTAGCGATCGGTCCGAGTCCCGTCGTAAACATATGGTGAACCCAAACCATGAACCCGAGAAAGCCGATCAGCACGATCGCAAAGACCATAGATGAATAACCGAACAGACGTTTCCTCGCAAATACGGGAATGATTTCTGAAAAAATCCCAAAGGCGGGAAGAATTAAAATGTATACTTCCGGATGCCCGAAAATCCAAAACAGATGCTCCCAGATTATCGTATTGCCGCCCAATTCAGGATTAAAGAAATTCGTTCCGAACAAACGATCCAGCATCATCAGCGCCAAACCGACGGTGAGCGGAGGAAATGCGAATAAAATGAGTGCCGACGCCACAAATGTCGTCCACGTAAACAGCGGCAGTCTCATATACGTCAAACCCGGCGCCCTCATATTAATAATCGTGGCGAGAAAGTTGATCCCCGCAATCAGCGTACCTAAGCCTGATATTTGCAGGCCGAGCACGAAAAAGTCTATGCCGTGCCCTTTCGAATTCAGCGCAAGCGACGCGTACGACGTCCAGCCTGCATCAGGAGCGCCTCCTAAAAACCAGCTCAGATTCAAAAAGATGCCTCCGAAGAAAAACAGCCAAAATCCGAGCGCATTCAGAAATGGGAACGATACGTCACGCGCCCCGATCTGAAGCGGCACAACCGCGTTCATCAGCCCGAATAACAGCGGCATCGCCGCCAGGAAGATCATTGTCGTGCCGTGCATCGTCATAATTTCATTAAACTGCTGCGCACCCATAAAATCGTTCCCCGGCCTCAAGAGCTGAATCCTGATAAGCATGGCCTCAAGTCCGCCGACGACGAAGAAAAATCCCCCGGCGATCATATATAAAATCGCGATTTTCTTATGGTCAACCGTCGTCAAATAATCCCAAAGCAAAGAGCTTTTTCTTTGCTGTCCTGTAAGCGTATTCATCATTTACGACCTCCCCCCTGATATCTCCCTGTCCTCACTTGTTCTCCGCTTTCAGCCCTTTTAAATATTCATACAGCGCATCCGTTTCAGCGTCCGAGAGCTTCGGATAAGTGCCTGTCATTTTATTGCCCGGTTTAATGCTGTCCGGATTTTTCAGCCAGGCTTTTATATTCTCTTTATTCGCATCCTTAATGCCGGCCACTTTGACCCGTTCACCGAAGGTAGCGAGGTTCGGAGCCGTTCTTGCCGCTTCAGCCCGTTTATCATTGGGCTCAACCGCATGACAGCTCAGGCAGTTTTTTTCCTTAAACAGCTCTTCTCCTTGCGCGGCTAAACCGGAATCTGTTGTATGCTTATAATTTTTCATCGCTTTCGTCCATTGTTTAAATTCTTTTGACGGCAGCGGTTTCACTTTGAAATCCATCAGCGCATGTGAAGGTCCGCACAGCTCTGCGCATTTCCCGAAGAAATATTCTCCCGCTTCTTTGCTGCGTTTAGAATCGAAGGTCAGAAAGAAAGTATTGTCATTATCCGTATTCGTATCGATTTTTCCCCCGGCTGACGGAATCCAGAAAGAGTGTTTCACATCTGAGGACTTCAGCTTGAAATAGACGCGTTCATCTGTGGGAACGATCAGCTCCTGACTTGTCACAAACCCGTAATCAGGATACTCGAATTCCCACCAGTATAAATTCGCCCTTACATTAATCACGAGCGCATCCTCTGCTTTACGGTTTTTCTTATCCATCGGCGACGTATCCGCCAGCGCCAATGTATCGATGACAACCGGAATGACAAGAATAATCAGAAGCAGGATCGGAATAACGGTCCAGGTGATTTCTAAAAAACGGTTCCCCTCCACCTGTTTCGGTATCGTGTCTTCCCCTATACGCGACCGTCTGAATCTCACAATGACGTAAAAGAAAATAACTGCTACGACCGCAACGACGACAACCATGATAAGTGTGCTGAGCACCGTCAGATCATATTGTTTATCAGCCACTTCGCCGGCAGGCTTGAGTGTGGACAGAAACGGTTTTCCACAGCCGCTCAATAAAAGCGGCACTAAGGCTAATAATGATAAAAGACGCCAACGCTTTAACATTTCACCCAACCCCTTTTTTGAATCAGTACGAGATGCACAAGCAGTAAAACTGCTTCCAGCCGAAATACTTCATTTCCTCATTTCTTAAAATATGAGATTTTTTACTTAAAATTCCATCTATGTATAAAAGCAAAGCCGCCTGATTAAACAAAAGGTCAAGGCGGCGTTTACTAGTTGTCATTGTTTGTTTTGGCGATCAAACAAGCTCATTATTCAATTAAAACAGCGTGAAGACCACCATCGCTACAAAATAAATGGTCATGTAATTAAGCGAATAGACAAACATAAGAGTTGCCCACTTCATGATGTTTTTCATGCGGAATCCCATCAGTCCGAGAACAAGCCATCCGACATTCAGCAAAGTGCCGAGAATGACGATCGGAAGACCGAGACTGCCGAGGAAAAACGGCAGCGGCAGCAGGCATGCGACCCAGACGATAATCTGTCTTTTCGTCACTTCAAAGCCGTGCACTACCGGAAGCATCGGAATATTCGCTGCTCTGTAATCTTCCGTCTTTTTAATCGCAAGCGCTAAAAAGTGCGGAATCTGCCAGATGAATAAAATCATGAATAAAACCCACGCGACAACACCGATGTGCCCTTCAACCGCTGTCCAGCCGATTAACGGCGGCACGGCGCCTGATACACTTCCGACAACCGTATTAATCGTATAACGGCGTTTGGTCCACATTGTATAAAGAACAACGTACGTAAACACGCCGATAAAACCGATGACTGCTGCCATCACGGTGGTCATCAAAAGCATGATAAGTCCTAAAGCAATGAGTAAAATTCCTGACCACAGCGCTTGATTCGGCTGAATCTTTCCGGTTACCGTCGGTCTTACTTTCGTGCGTTCCATTAAATGATCAATATCACGGTCGTAATAGTTGTTAACCGCACAAGAACCGGCGATGATCAAAGAAGATCCTATTAATGTAAGAAGCACGGTGTTTAAATTGCCTAAAAAACTCAGACCGGATATATGTAACGCAAGCCACATGCCGGTAAAAGTCGTAATTAAATTCGAATTGACGATTCCTATTTTAATAAGCGAAAGGAAATCCTTCCATGCCGTCGTCTCTTCAATCTGTCCGTCTATAGCTGTATCGTTTAAAATTCTGGAATTAGCCATAACGTAAACCTCCCTTACAAACCTAAAGCAGGTTTTTTAAGACCTGCAACTCTATCATACAAGATAATGACCTGTAAAAAAACATCCTCTTAAATATTAAACGAGAAACAGGAATTTATTTGTGAACTTTTTATGAATTTTACCAAATCCGCCGGTTTCATAATAAAGCGGTTACTTTATTTCTATCAGACCCATCTGGAATAATCAACCCCATTATCTAAGAAGTCCTGATTCTATTATATTTTTGTGAACAAACAGAATTGAGAATTGCCACAAAACACATATTCGCTTACACTTGGTACGTATATCATTTTGTCCAGTTTGTTAAGAAGGTGAATGTAAAATGAATAAAGCTTTGAAAGCGCTCGGCGTGCTGACGACATTCGTTATGCTCGTCGTGCTGATCGGCGGCGCTCTTGTCACAAAGACAGGATCGGGTCTCGGATGCGGAAGGCAGTGGCCGCTTTGCCACGGCCGGTTTTTCCCGGAGCTTAACGCCGCTTCTATCATTGAATGGAGCCACAGACTCGCAAGCGGTGTCTCAATCGTTCTCGTGCTGAGTCTCGCTTTTTGGGCATGGAGAAAAGTCACGCCTGTTTTCCGTGAAACAACCTTTCTCGCCATTATGTCCATTATCTTTTTATTTTTACAGGCGCTTCTCGGCGCATTAGCGGTTGTTTTCGGATCAAATGCGCTCGTTATGGCGCTTCATTTCGGCATATCGCTGATTTCTTTCGCTTCTGTTTTGATTTTGACGCTGCTCATATTCGAAGCTGATAAATCAGACAAAAAGCTCGTCAAGCCGCTCAGAATCGGCAGAAAAATGCAGTTTCATATGATCGGCCTTTCGATTTACACGTATATCGTCGTTTATACGGGGGCTTATGTACGCCATACGAAATCAAGCCTTGCCTGCCCTGACGTTCCGCTTTGCAGCAGGCTGAATCACGGGCTTCCGTCCCATTTTCAGGAATGGGTGCAGATGGGCCACAGAACGGCAGCGCTGCTTCTGTTCGTATGGATTCTTGTCGCTTTTGCACATGCGGTGCGCTCTTACAAAGACCAAAAACAGATTCTTGGGGGCTGGATAGCGGCTGTTGCCTTTGTTGTATTACAGGCGCTCTCCGGAATCATGGTTGTTTATTCAGAAATGGCCACCGGCTTTGCACTTGCCCATTCGCTCTTTATTGCCGGCCTGTTCGGCGTCTTATGCTATTTCTTATTATTAATCGCCCGCTTCCGCTATGAATCAAAACAGCGGAACATCTGAGGCACATGAAAAGGCCGAAGCATTAGAGCTTCGGCCTTTACACATAAAAAACCTGATCGCACACGGGGGCGGATCAGGTTTTTTTAGGTTCATTTTTTACGCTTTTTCAATTTCGATCAGTAAATCGCCTGTCTGAATCGGTTCACCGTTTTTCACATGAATCTGCTGTATCGTCCCGGAGAACGGCGCCTGTACCGTCGTCTCCATTTTCATCGCTTCATTAATCATCAGATGATCGCCTTTATTCACCTTTGCCCCGGTTTCCGTTAACAATTTAATGACGGTTCCCGGCATGGATGCCGCAATGTGGCTCGGGTTTGTCCGATCTGCTTTTAATTTTTCCTGTACGGACGATTTAATGCTTTCATCTTTAATGACCACCTCGCGCGGCTGGCCGTTCAATTCGAAATAAACGACACGTGTCGCATCTGGCTGCGGTTCACCGATAGATACAAGCTTCACGATCAGCGTTTTTCCGCGCTCAATTTCCACTTCGATTTCTTCACCGAGTGTCATGCCGTAGAAGAAAGTCGGTGTGTCCAATACGGAAATATCACCGAAGCGTTCCGCCGTTTTAACATATTCAGTAAACACCTTCGGATAAAGAGCATACGCGATTGCGTCCTGATCACTCAATTCCATCTGATGCGTTTCTTTCCATTCTTCTTTAATACCTTCAAAAGATACCGGTTCAAGCAGCTCACCCGGTCTTACCGTGATCGGCGTCTGTCCTTTCAGAACGAGCTTTTGCAGTTTTTCCGGAAATCCGCCGTGCGGCTGGCCGATCTGCCCTTTAAAGAGCTCAACGACTGAATCCGGAAAATCAAGCGTTTCGCCTTTATCATAAACATCTTGTTCTGTTAAATTGTTTTGCACCATGTAAAGCGCCATGTCTCCGACGACTTTGGAAGAAGGTGTTACTTTCACGACGTCGCCGAACATGCGGTTGACGACGCTGTACATGTCTTTCACCTCATTCCAGCGATCACCCAGGCCGACTCCTTTTGCCTGCTGCTGCAGATTACTGTACTGGCCGCCCGGCATTTCATGATTATAAATCTCAGTATGCGGAGACTTCATCCCGCTTTCAAATTCACTGTAATATTGACGGACGGATTCCCAGTATTGCGACAGTCTTTCCACCTGCCGGACATCCATTTCAGGACGGCGGCTGTTTCCTTCAAGGGCATGATAAAATCCGCTTGCGCTCGGCTGTGAAGTCAGACCCGCCATTGAGCTGACGGCGACATCCACGATGTCCACACCCGCTTCAACAGCTTTGGCATAGAGAAAGACGCCATTGCCGCTCGTATCATGCGTGTGAAGATGAACGGGAATATCAATCGTTTCCTTCAGCGCTGAGATAAGTTCGTATGCGGCTTGAGGTTTCAAAAGACCGGCCATGTCTTTAATGCCGAGAATGTGCGCACCAGACGCCTCAAGCTCTTTCGCCATAGAAAGATAATATTGCAAATCATATTTCGTCCGGGTCTTATCAAGAATATCTCCCGTGTAACAAATCGCAGCCTCCGCCACTTTTCCGGTTTCACGGACGGCATCGATGGCCAGCGTCATCCCTTTTACCCAGTTCAGGCTGTCAAAGATCCGGAATACGTCAATACCTGACTCCGCTGACTGCCGGACAAATTTTTGGATGACATTGTCCGGATAGTTTGTATAACCGACGGCATTTGATGAACGAAGCAGCATCTGGAACAATGTGTTCGGCACTTCCTTGCGAAGATCTTCAAGGCGTTTCCAAGGGTCTTCTTTTAAGAAACGGTACGCTACATCAAATGTCGCGCCTCCCCACATTTCAAGGCTGAACAGTTCAGGCCACAGGGCAGCCGTCGGATTCGCGATTTTTTTCAAATCATTTGATCTGATCCGGGTTGCAAGCAGGGACTGATGGGCATCCCTGAACGTTGTATCGGTCAGGAGCACGGATTTTTGCTCTTTCACCCAGTCTGCAAGCCCCTCGGCGCCTCTTTCCTCAAGGATCTGTTTCGTACCGCTTGCCGGCTTTTCTTCGATACCTAACGTAACGGTCTGAGGCTTATCAAATGCAGGTTTTTCTTTTTTCCCGATTCCCGGAAAACCGTTCACCGTGACATTGCCGATATAGGAAAGCATTTTTGTTCCGCGGTCCTTCTGTTTTGGGAAAACAAACAGCTCAGGCGTTGTGTCGATAAACGATGTGTCATATTGGCCCGTCAGGAATTTTTCATGCTTTGCCACGTTTTCAAGAAACGGAATATTGGTCTTAATGCCCCTGATCCTGAATTCCTGCAGGTTGCGGACCATTTTCGCTGATGCCTGTTCAAACGTCAGCGCCCATGTCGACAGCTTGACAAGCAGTGAATCATAATAAGGCGTGATGACGGCGCCCTGGAAGCTGTTTCCCGTATCAAGGCGGACGCCGAAGCCGCCGCCTGAGCGGTAAGCCATAATTTTACCCGTGTCAGGCATAAAGTCATTCAGCGGATCTTCAGTGGTCACACGTGATTGTATCGCATACCCGTTTGTAAAAATGTCTTTCTGCTCAGGGATATTGACGGCACGGCTGTGCAGTCCGTGGCCCTGCGCCACGAGGATTTGCGTCTGAACGATATCAACCCCCGTTATCATTTCCGTAATCGTATGCTCCACTTGCACGCGCGGGTTCACTTCAATAAAGTAAAATTCACCGCCCGCTACGAGAAACTCCACGGTCCCTGCGTTGATATAGCCGACATTTTTCGCAAGCGCCACAGCCGCTTCACAGATTTCGTCCCTTAATTCAGGCTGCAAAGATACACTAGGCGCCACCTCAATGACCTTTTGATGGCGTCTCTGAACGGAACAGTCCCGCTCATACAGATGGACGACATTGCCTTCTTTATCTCCGATCACCTGAACTTCAATATGCTTAGGATTTTCGATCAGTTTTTCAACATACACTTCATCGTTTCCGAATGCGGCTTTCGCTTCTGATTTGGCCCGCTCAAACGATTCTTTCAATTCGCTTTCGTTTCGGACGATTCTCATTCCGCGGCCTCCGCCTCCGAGCGATGCTTTAATAATAAACGGAAATCCGTGGACTTTTGCGAATTGTTCGACATCTTTTAATGTTTCAGCCGGTCCGTCACTCCCCGGAATAACGGGGATGCCGGCTTTTTCTGCCTGCTCCCTCGCCTTTACCTTATCTCCGAACATATCCAAATGCGCTGACGTCGGTCCGATAAATACGATGCCCTCTTCTTCACAGCGTCTCGCAAATTGGATATTTTCAGAGAGAAATCCGTAGCCCGGATGAATGGCATCTACGCCGTTTCTTTTTGCGATCTCAATAATCCCTTCAATATCAAGATACGCATCAATCGGTTTTTTGCCTTCTCCCACAAGATAAGCTTCATCCGCTTTATAGCGATGATAGGAGCCCGAATCTTCTTTTGAATAAACGGCTACCGTTCTGATGTTCAATTCTGTGCACGCCCGGAAAATCCGAATCGCAATTTCTCCCCTGTTTGCTACTAACACTTTTTGGATGGATTGTTGTGACAAACTTTTCTCCCCCTTGGCCTAATAAATATGTAGTTTATAATAAAGGAATATCCGTCCTGTGTATACACTTGTTTTTTAGAGATACACAGATTTTTCCGTCTGCCGTCTTTTTACCCCCTTAGACGGAACGGGCTCCCTCTTTTTCTTCTTTTCTGAGTACTTGACATGCATGCTGACATTCACCAATATACCGGCGCTCATTAATAACAACAACATTGATGAGCCCCCGTAGCTGATAAACGGCAGCGGAACACCTGTAATCGGAATTAAGCCGCTGACACCGCCGAGATTGATAAAGGTCTGAATCGCAATCATGCTGGATATCCCGATTGCCAAAAGGCTCCCGAACGGATCTTCACATTTTCTCGCAATATAAAAACCTTTTAACACGACAAAAGCCAGCAGCACAATGACAAACAGGACGCCGAAAATGCCGAGCTCCTCTGAAATAACCGCCATAATAAAGTCTGTATGCGATTCAGGCAGATAACCGTATTTTTGAATGCCTTCTCCAAGACCGAGACCGAAAAAACCGCCTGAGCCGATCGCATAATACGAATTTATAATCTGCAGGCCTGATGTGCTGGCGTATTTAAATGGATTTTCAAGGCTTTCAAACCGGCTCATACGCCCGGGTGTCAAAATATCGTCCCATTTCAGATAGATGATCGGGCTGACAAGGAGCAATACGATTCCCGCCATGAGAACCAGCCTGAGCAGGGTTCTTCCGCTGAATCCCGAACACATAATGACGCAAAACGCGATCAGGCCGATAATCATCGCCGTTCCGAAGTCAGGCTGAATGGCGATAAGCGCACAAATGACTACGGTGACGATCACCGGCGGTGCAACCCCCGTCAAAAGCTGATCGATATAGCTTTGTTTCTTTGCGTATACCGCGGCAAGGTAGAGTATCAGGGTCAGCTTGACAAATTCCCCCGGCTGAATGGCCATTCCGCCGATTTTAAACCAGCTTTGCGCATTTCCGGCAACATGTCCGAAAACAAACAGCGCGCAAAGCGCAGCCACTGACGCAAGCAGTATGAATTTCTGAATCTTTTGATGGGCGAACACTTTGTACGGAAAAACGGCCGCGATGATAAACAGCACAAACCCTGCGATGACGGCGAACAGCTGCCGTTTAAAGAAATAGTCGCTGCTCACGCCGTAACGCATAACGGCGGTAATCATGCTTGAGCTGTATACCATTACCAATCCGAAACAGCACAGCAGAATGATAGCGCATATCAATGAATAATCGTAAGATTTTAACATTCTTTTAAACATAACATCCTCTTTCCTGCTTAAAGCTTACGTTTAATACCTATAGCGTATTATATTTTACTATAATTCATAAACAATTTACGCAGTTTCTTTATAGTTTTTCGGATGAAATGCAGATTAAGAGACCGTCTTACGAAAAGAAGATGCAAAAAAAACGGTTTACGGTTATAAAAAAACCCAAACCGTTGAATAGTTTGAGTTTGATCATTTATTTTCCTGTAAACGCGTCATGCAAAGCAGACAGTTCTCTTTCAAGTCTGTCCAGCAGCTCTTTGCCGTCGTTTTCGTCAACTAATCCCAGGCGGACAGCAAAATCGATTTCCCTCGACAGTCCGAACATCTGAGTATCCAAGACCTCTTCATACAGAGGACATTGAGGCATCGTTAAGTTATCCATTTGTACTCGGATCAGCTTCAAAATCTTCTCAGCATCTAACTTCAACAGCTCGAATGCTTTCTGCTGATGGTCAACTATAATCTCTGAAGCCAAAAGTATCCCTCCGTTCCCCAGGCGAGTACCTAATTCTTCTATTTATCATAAAGGGTATCAGATGAAATTGCAAGAGGATTTAAGCAGATGTTATGATAAAAAATGTTTCAAAAAATACTCAGCCTGTATTTCTCAGACATGATTTCCAAAAGCTTCACACCCGCGATGCTGTTGCCTTTTTCATCAAGCGCCGGGCCGAATATACCGATTCCGAAGTTGTACGGCGAAATGCCCATGATCCCTCCCGAAACGCCGCTTTTAGCGGGAATGCCGACCTTAATCGCGAATTCCCCGCTCGCATTATACATGCCGCATGTCACCATAAACGTCTTGCAGATTCTCGCCACATCTTTTTTAATGACCTGCTCCCCGGTTTCCGGATGCTTGCCGTCAAGGGCGAATACACAGCCGATTTTGGCTAAATCCAGACTGCTCATCTTAATCGCGCACTGTTTTGTATACAAATCCATGACCTCTTCTACATCGCCTTCAAAAATGTCATACTGCTTCATGTAATAACACATGGCCCGATTAATCATGGATGAACTGAATTCCGATTCCGCGACATGTCTGCAATATGTAATGTCCTGATTATTCGCAAGTCTTCTGATGAATCCGAGCAGGTAATCCAGGCGGTCTTTCGGCGAATGCCCTTTAATGAAACCCGTAACGACGAGAGCGCCCGCATTAATCATCGGATTTAAAGGCTTGCCCGGATTCACTGTTTCAAGCTTAATCATGGAATTAAACGGGTCGCCGGTTAATGGAATGAACATAACTTTTTTTATCTTTGGGTATTTCAAAATTGCACAATATATTTAGTTTCCCATCTTGCGATATGTCTATTCGCTTAATTATCGAATCCAGCAATGTTTTCCGCTGAACTTGACTGGCTTCCTTAAACACAATAGAGAAATTCTTTAATGCATCTAATACAATATTTTGTTCAATCTCTTTATCATTGTTCTCTTTTATTGATTGCTGCAGAGACTCCAACTTTTCTTCAATTTCTTTTTTCTTTAAAAGTGTTTCAGTGTAACTCTTTTCGTAATCAGTTATTATTTCTTCATAAAGTGGGCTCTCTGGGCTTACCCTTTTCATCAAGTTCATTATAGAAACAAGCTCACTTTGAAGCTCTTTTAACTCAGCTTGAGCGGAGACGATATCCGTTTCAATTGTGCTTTTTCCTTGGTCTATCCCTTTTAGTATTTCTTCTTTTAAATTGTCCTTATTAAAGCCGTCAAACATTTCAAGTAATTTACTGACAACAAAATCCTCAAGGATATTCTGTTTAAAATTCTTACTTGGACATATTTCATTTCTGCTTGTTTTGTCTTTATTCTGTTTAGAAGCACAGACATAATAGCAATACTTTTCATTGTTACGTTCTTTTTTTAAAACAGTTCTTGATTGTATAGGGCTTCCGCATTCGGAGCAATATACTAATCCAGTTAGTAAAAAAGTTGTACTAAATTTACGGGGAGCTGATATGGATTTCTTAGATTTCATTTCATAAATCTTTTCTTGTTTGTCCAGTGTTCTTATCGCCTCATGGAATCCTTTTTCTCGAACAAATTTATCTTGGTCATACTGTAGGTGTTTATTGCCTTCTTTTGAATACTCTATGATACCAGCATAAAAAGGGTTGAAAAGAACACCTTCAACTGCACTCTCAGTCCAGTACGTTTTTCTCCCCTTATATACAACTCTTTTTATATCTGCTCCTTTCTTTCTTTTACCCAAATGCTTCACTTCGTGCCCGTTCATATACCTTGTAATTGACCCTACTCCAATACCATTTAAATAAAGATCCTCAATTTCAATTAATGAAGGGATAACTTCTTTTATGACTACAATTTCCCTGTTTTTATTTAAATCATATCCATATGGCAATGTTCCGCCTGTCCATCTTCCTTTTGCTGCTATACTAGCCCTTGTCTCTTTTACCCGCATTGAGGTATTGTTTGACTCCATGTTTGCCAAGAAACCTAAAACTGGTTCCATTATCCCCCTTACCATTGGGTTTGAGGAAATCGGTTGTTCTTCCGCTGATGTAAATTCAATGTCACAATTATTTTTAAAGATTGTATCAAGGATAGTAAGCCAATCTTTTTGTATTCTGGATAACCTGTCCCTTTTATACGCAATTACTTTATTAATCTTTCCATCTTCTATATCTTTAAGAAGTTCCTGAAGCACTGGCCTTTGTTTAATTGAATTCTTTGATGCGGATACCGCTTCTTCAATATACTCTTTATAAAGAATGCCATCACGCTCCTTGATAAACTTGTAGGCTCTTTCTCTCTGCATCGGTATTGAATCCTTAGTTACCTGTTTAACATCAGAAACCCTAATTAAAACACCGTAAGTGTCTTTCTTTGTCTTTTCCTCTATTGTGTCAATTTTATCGACACGACTTTTATGATGTTTAAAAACGTCTTTAATGTCAGTCAATTTAACCCCACCCCAAAATTCAACTATACGTATTATATAATATTAAAAAGGGCAGCCATTAAAGCTCACCCTTCATTTTTTTGTTTTTTATCTATGTAATCAATAACCATTCTGCTGACTTGTTTAACGAACTGTTCATATTTCTCGTTCTCATTATCACTATAGATAATCTCCCCCATTTTCGGTCTATTTCGGACTCCTCCCATTTGTTCACCTCGCTTAGTTTAAAGATGTAGTTTATAACTCATGCCGAACGAGCGGCTGTATTATCTCTTTAGTTATGCGACTATTCCACTTTCGATACAACACTCATACCATAGTACTGTACTAGTCGCACATCCAAACCGAAACTATATCCTCAATTCACATGTTTTAAAGTAAGGACTCATTCATTTAAGAGTAAGTCACTTGATTAACGATTTAAAATAACCCTCATTGCACGTAACTCAGCAATATCCTTTTGTGTATAAATTTCATATTCCCTCCCCAGATCATCCATTGGACAATAAGCCAACCTTTCAATATAAAGACTTTGGAATAGTTCGGCAGCATAATTAAATGCTTCTCCTTCATTAATAAACAAAGCCAGAGTAGTAGGTGCATATTCGGCCGGCGACTCCTCATTCACGATACCTACCTGAACAAATTCACGGCCTATTGCGTCCACTGTGGGCTCAACAATAATTTTATTGAATCCTTCTTCTTTAATGCCCTCTTTTAGTCTGCCAATAAATCCTCGATTTTTTGGTTCTTTTAATTTTATTTCGTCATCAAGCCAATCCATAATTTCTGTATAGTGTGTAATATCCTCTGCGCGAACCTCACTATTTTCAAATGAGTTCAAGATATGCGTAAGAAACTCTTTTTCTTTGCCGTTTTCAATAAAATACTTGGTGATATACTCTTTAAATTCATAAAAATCATTAACAAGGTTGTTGTTTTGCTTCTGCAGTTCTTTGTGTTTTTGCTCTAATGATTTATTTTCTTTAGTGTTAATGTTTAATTTCAATTTTAAATTCTCCTTTGAAATGATTTTAAAATGCTCAATGACTTTCTTGCTCCCATCTAGTGCTTAAATGCTCTTCCCTTCCAGGGATTCTCCGTTTTGTTTTAAATCTGTTTGCCATGATGAAAAATCATCTAACATCGCTTCAAAGAAATCTCGATATCTTTCATCTAATTTGTCTGATTCAATCATTGATTTAACATAGCTTTTAAATTCATCGGTTACACCTTTGGCTTTCATGAAGTCTCTAACAATTTCGCACGAGGTAAAAAGTTGACTTTCAATTGTACTGAACATTGTTTTCCAAAGCTTTTCACTCTTCTTCAAATCGTGATTCTCAATCATAACTTCTTTAAACTCTTTCTCAATCAATGTTGCGTTCATTATGTAAGCTCCTTTTTAAATAAAATTGTGATCTCACTGCCGATTTCATTTTCAAATATACTGATGAATTTTCTTATACCTTCACCCTCAAATCCCTTTCTGATCGGGATATAAAAAATCCGGTCATCTATGTTCCTATTTGTCTTAATAGGAGAATCTTCTTCTAACTTATCCCACAAAGCTTTCTTTATCGCCTGGACTCTTTCCACGTCATCTGCAGTTGAGCCTTCTGCATATTCCATGATGAAACAGTCATCAATTATGTAATCCACTGTGTAGCCAGCAACTTTTTTCATGTGCTCATAGTATCGGCCATCAAGCATGCCGCTTATCACAATATCTAACACAGTTCTGTTTTCACCTTTAATCAATTGTTTTAGGTCTTCAATCTCTCTTTTTAATTCAACTTCTTTTTGTTCGAGCGGGATTCTTGGCTCTAACTCATATTCGTCGTCTATTTGTTTTTGCAAATCCTTGAGAGTTGCTTGTTTATTCTCAAGTGTTTTCTTATGAAAATTTATAAGAGTTCCCATTTAAATTCTCCACTTATTTTATTTTTATCGTTAATTATAAGTTTTAATTGTTCATGCTCTTTACCACCGCCCTACAACAAACCTAGTAAGGTGTGCTCCTCTCTTATTTTTTTGTGAATTCCCCATTGTATATTTCCTCCAAATCTGATATCTTGTTCCTTTGTTCTTTTGTCATTGCTTCCCTATGTAGCTCAGTTACATTTGACCGCTTTGCCAGTTGCTTAAACTCATGATATTTAGGCGGATAATATCCTTTAAACCACTTTTCAACTTTAACCGGTGACACTTGTCCGAATCCAAATTTAACAAGGGCTGCTTTACGAAAAGACGGGTCTTTCATTATCTGTTCATAAATAGTTAATTCCTCCATTCAAACACTCCAATTCTTATAAGCTATTTTTAATGTTAATTGCTTCAGCCACGTATGGCTGACCTGTTTCGTCTGTTTCAACTTTACATAACAACTTCTTCTGATAATGCCCATCCCTTTTTATCTCGTCCATCAACTCTTCACTAATTTTATTTTTATCCATAAAAGCTTTAGGGCAATATTCAGACCTTACAAATCCATAATCCTTGTTTTTCCCCAATTGCCATAACTCCATTTCGTGAAAACCATCTTCAGTAAAGGAATTAAAAGCGCTCAACATTGCTCTAATGTCTTTTTTGAGATTTTCTTCATAATGTCTATATTTTATTTTCTTGCATACTCCGTGTTTTAAGATGTACGGCATATCAATGGTTACCCTTTTGTCACCAAGTTCTTTAAATATTGTTACATATGTCCCAGGATATTTGTTTGAAAAGATCATCTCTGCATTCAAAGATTCGTTATAGAAAGTGTTTTCATCTGTACTTTGAACAAATCCAAATTCCTTAGCTACCTTTTTTGTATTGATCAACATGTATTTAGCCTTTTTATTATTTCACTCAAAATTAAGTGAATTTTGTCTCTCATCTTCTTCATTTAACAACTTCTCATCCATATTTGCTATGCAATGATACACATATGCCTCTTTATCCGACTCAATGCCATCAATAATCATCTTATAAAACTCTTCAAACGTTATGTAATCAGGGTATTTATTGATTTTTTTTAATGTACCACAACTTTTATCCAGGGAAAGGAAATTGAGAATATCGTGTTTCTTTACTTTATTGTCTAGTACATTAAAAACCGAAAAAATATACGGCATTACAGAAATGAAAAGAGGTTCAAAGTTAATCAGTTCAGTGAAAACGTTCACAGATTCTGCTATTAATTCTTCAATATCCATATTTTGTTCTTTAGCATATTTAACTAAATCATATCGTACCTTCTTAGGATCCTCTAATAGTTCTTCAATATATAAATCATGATTCTTAGCAAGTTTTATAAAGACAAGTGATACTTTAACTAAATGTCTATTGATCTGTAATGCTATATCTTGATTGTTAACTCTCTTATACTCCCGATAAAATCGTTTATACACAGATAATACATTAAATGGTGAATACTCTTCATTCTTCTTTTTAAACAATTCCATATGCTGCTTGATGCTCTTATATTGTGTTTCACATTGAAAATCATCATAGTCATGCACTATTTTATCAGGATTTGAAAAGTTAACACTGACATTTGTCATAAGGCTCTTGTTTGTTTGTTGAAAGAGCTCCACTAATCTCTTTTGCAATTCTTGTTTATTTTGAAGAAGTTCTTTTCCTTCCTGAACTAATTTTTCCAAGGTATTACATTCATTTATAAACTGCTGTTTTAATTCAAAGACATTTTTCATTGTAAACACTCCTCTTGTTTATTGTTAGATATCGTCTCTTGGATGGATTCTAACACACCTTAAGAGCGGGTTTTAATCACTCTTAACCTGTCTTAAAACCCCATATTATAAAATCCTCTTATTCCATTTTTGAATAAAATCGTTATTTTATTTTTATTCTAAAAATCTGTAATAAAGGGGAGAGCTAAGAAATAGCCCTCCGGTACTTAGTTGGATACACTATGTAGCTTATCCCCCTCGACCTGGGTCAGCTAACTGATTAACTGTATGTGATTTTGCTTCTTGATGTTGAACAGACCCTAACACGACTGTTACGATAGCCGCTAATACTAATACTGACATAGTTATTTTTTTCTTCATGTGCTCACCTCCCCTCAAGTTTTCTTTATTAAATTGCAAAGATGTCTACAATTTTTCTATCCTCTCCAAGCTTGTTCAACTCTCTTAAAGGACATTCGACAAAGAACTTATCTCCAGATAATTTAAAGTATTTTATAGAATTATAAAAATCAGACTTATCAGAAGAAATTAAACCTCTATAAAAATAATGAAATGCAAGTTGTCCATTTGATAAGGCGCTTCTATCCATTCCATTCAATAAGTTCAGAGCCTTTTCGTGCTCATTTCTCTTAATCCAATAGAACGCTTGTTCATGTACATCCTCCGTGCAACCACTTTGAAAATCAGTGTATTTGTGATCATTTTCCCAATAGTTTTCTAAGAAGCTTAATGACCGTATTAATTGCTTATAATGGTTGTCCCCTGGCTTAGCAAATTTTAAACCGCTTAAAAAGTTATCCTTAGCTGTTTTGTAATCTGTCAGCATGTATGAGTTACCAATGTGAAGATATCCGAACGCTGAAAACCTATCAATATTTGACTCTATGATTGCAAGACTTGCATAATATCTTGCTGCGTAAAGATTTCCCTCAAACAGGAAAGTGTTTGCCAAGAGAACCAGCAGCCTTGATCTAAATGAGCTTTTGATAAAACCATCTTCCATTTCTTCTGTATCAATGCTGTCAGCGTACTTATTCATCAATTTAAAATTAGTTGTATCACAAGTTTTATAAACCATAATAAGCTTAGAGAATATTTTCATTTCGTCTGATTTTGGATTGATTTTTTTGATTTGAAATTCCATCTCTCCAATTGACAATGACTGAGATCGCTTCTTCAGTTTATAAAGCTCTGTCCATTCTTTGTTGGTTGCTCTTTCAATTAATAAATCAAATATGTCGTGCCAATTATTTGTATCAGCATACTCTAATGCTTCTAATATGTAATAAGAATCGGGCTTTAAAGCCTTTGCGTATGTGGAAAACAGCTCGTACTTAGAATTATTATTGCGGTTCTGTTTGATGAAATGCTCAACACCACGATGTGCATTTATAAGGCTTGTTTGTTTCTCTTTGATCAATTGTAACGCCCCTCTTCTCTTTTTTCCAAAGGCTCATACAAGGTCAGTAGCAATTTTTTGATTCTCAATATGAATTTATCTCTTCGTTTTACCATCCTTATTTTTTGTTTTTGTCTCTGTTAACAATATACCTCAGACTCCCGCTTAGAGTCAATAAGTTATTTTATTTTTATTCTAAAAATCCTTATTTTTCACTTTTATCGTCATCTAAACGGTGTTATAATTCAATTAGGCAGGAATCACTGTAACTATTTTTAGAGTAAATTTAAAATAGTTTATGTTGAGTTTCTTCTATTTAAAGCAAATATCTCTCAGCCCTGCCCCGCTCTTTGACAACTCCATACGAATTTAGAATCAAATTAAAAAAAGGAGGAATTAAATGTCCCAAGAAACAACAATCAGATTAATGGTACATCCTGAAAAGTTCAATCACAAACCATCAAAGGAAGAAACTGTTCAGATTAATAACCGCATCCTTAGAAATCCAGCTACTATATCTATAGAAGATTTAGCAAAAGCCTTATCAAGCGGTCAATCGGTAGTAACTTCTCTCCTCTATCCAAAAGGAAAGAACATTAAAAGGACAGAAGAATACTGGAAAACACAACAATTCGTTGCCCTTGATTTTGACAATGAGAAGTTTATAAAAAAGGGTAAGGATAAAATTAAAATAAAAGACATTAAAATGACTTGGGAAGAAGCACAGCAAAATCCATTCTTTAAAAAACATGCTGCTTTTGCGTACAAAACATTTAACTTTAAGGAAGATCACCCTAAATTTCGAGTGTGTTTCATTTTTGAACAACCTTTCCTTAATCTAAATGAATGCAAAAACACCATTAAACAGCTATTAAATATCTTCCCGATGGCTGATCCGATCTCCAATCAAGGAAGCAGGTTATTTTTCGGCGGTACTGATTTACATATTTTCAACTATAAGAACACCTTACCTATAAACCCAACCCTTTGGTTAAGTATATATGGTTATAATCTATTATACTTAAACCAAGGGTCAATACCTTATAAGAAGGATAGTCATGAAATCATTAAGAGTAAAAATAAAATAAGTGTATACAAAGAACGAACGAATGTAGAGTTAATAAAGAACCTTGACGCTATAACCTTGTCTAACATACTGAACCCTCAGCCAATTGAATTACATAACCTAACTCAAATTAATGATTACATAAAAAAGCAGGATTTGCGTAAGTTTTTAGGAGTCAATTCTAATTCTTTTCATGACTTATTCCATGAAGAACAATCACCTAGTGCAAGCGTTTATAAATCAAACACTGGTACTGGACACTGGATGTATAAATGTCATTCATCCTCTTCCCCATTTTGCGGAACAATATTTGAAGTGGTTGAGCGACTAACAGGTTTAAAACGGTTGGATATAAAAAAATTCTTAATGAATGTATTTAAGATCACTCTTAAAGAATCTAAGCTCCAAATGGAACTAAAAGCGGAAATTGATGAGTATAAATACATTTTGCAGTCTCCTGACTTTAAAGAAATGTATCCAGACGCTTTTAAACTTTTAAATAAACACAGATATATTGATGATTTTTACATAATTCTTGACCTTGCAAAAGAGAATTTATCAGGGGATATACACGATAAAAGAAAGTTGTTTTTTCATTCGTTAAAAACCATTGCGGAAAGGTTAAACAGAAGCGAACCCACTACTTCCAGCCGTATTACTTTTTTTGTATTTCTTAAAATGTTATGCAAATTGGAAGACAATGAAATCCCGCCACATATCCTGAAGATTCAAAAAAGGAATCAAAGAAATAACAAGTTCAAACGTCGAAACAATACGTATGAAATTTGCAATTACGGTTCATTTTTATTTCAAGAGATTAATAGTCGCTGCCGGGAATGGAATGAAAAAGGATTAACCACTAAGAGCATGAATCGTGAAGGGATATACCGGAATTTTGGAAAAGCCGAAGCAGATCGAATATTCCCTCAAGATAAAAACGCTAAATTGCCTCAACTCCATGATGACGTTATAAGCCATCTGACATTGACTTTGAATAAATTAATTCAATCTAAAGGATGGACTACAGAAAAAGAAGTAATAGATGAAACAGCGCTATACTTCAGAGGCCAAAAGCAACTAAAAACAGACTTAATTAAGAAGTCAATTGGCGGTCTTTTAGACAGCTATGATCTTAAAAAGATATCGAGCAACAAAAAACTAAAAGCACAATACGGTATCACAGAAGACCATATGCCGAAATTGAGCTTTCCTAAATTAATTGTTAAAAATCAAAAATAAGGAGTCGAGCCAAGCCCTTGAATAAAACAACTCAAAACCTCTCTAAGCAAATTTACATGTATGCAGTAAGAACCGAAGCATTCCACACACCTGAAGAACACGAGTATCAAGTAAAAAAAGATGCGTATTTGAACATGAAAGGCAGAATTAAGAAGTATAAGAAGCGGTTAGACAAGTTTATTTGGGAATACAATAATATTATTAGGGATAAAAATAAAATAAATCAACATGATAAGCAGTTGCTTCATGACCTTCAGAAGAAAACTTTTAATCATAGGAAGTACAACGAGATTTTTCTTGAGTACGTCATTTGCAGCATAGACAAGCGAAAACTTGTTCCCAATTCCGATTCCCGTCTGTACAAGTATTTTGAGGTGTGCGAAACTGCAATTGATGATTGCACTAAAGAGCTAAAAAAATGTTATCCAAAGAACAAGAAAATCCGCTCTCTTCGTCCTGATGCCCTTAATATGAAGAGTATTATAAACCAATTTGATTCCTCCTTAATACGGACATTAGGTATTAAAGAAAACGAAATTACAAAGGATATCATATCTGTTGAGGTATTCAGTTATGCTGTATTCAAGGATATTGTCACTAAAGGGTTCAAGTACAATAATCAAAAATATGAATATTTCACATCAAGTGCTGGAATGATTCGCAATAAAAAGAATATCTTCATCCGCTCCTCTGTTTTAAAAAAGCATAAAAATAAAATAATGTGCGGTCTTAATGAAGATGTTATTAATAATAAAGGCGGCATGAATGTTAACAAGTTCAACGCCTATTTAGCCCTTTGCCTTACTGCAAGCACTGTCTGGCGGGGTTTTGATATTAACAAGTGCATTGTTGTTGATGATTTTAAGACAGTCCTAAAAGGGAGAAATGTCGATTACATAGATAAGCAGTATAATATTCAAAGAAAGCGCATGGACATTGCTATTGAACATATGGATGGAGCGGGAATAATGCTGCCCAAAGTGACTGAGAATAATAAATGCTTTCAGTTTAGATTGCCCTTTTTTAAAGGATTGCTTGTCCCCTTCCCTTTTGATGACTTTATAGCTGAATATGTCGAGGAAGATTCATGTTTAGTCAAAGATATCTACGGTAAAGACTGGGACATTATCAAAGATGATATCCAAATCATCTTTACTAAAAGTCAGTTTAAAATGTGGAAGTGTTATGATTCATGGCAGCATTACAAAAACACATTTATTAGTGAGGACTGTGAAGCTTCAAAATGTGATGTTGAACCTGATAAATTCAAAGATCAACCGCTCAACTACCAAGTGTTACAGACTTTAGGTGACATGAGTGATGAAGATTTAACGTATTTTGCTCAAAATACAAACGATGAATTATCAAAAATTGGTGAATCAGAAGAAACAATGCTCCGTTTTTTACGGGCTGATGATTCAAATGAAAAAAAGGATTTTTATCAAAGCGCAATAGCAATATATCCCCCTCTGCTTTCAGATGAATATTCAAAACAGATCATTAAAGACTCTAAAAGAAGTATGATCAATAATGCTAGAGCGGGTAAAATTAAGCTTAAAAATTCAAAAAGAACCTATATTGCTCCTGATGTATTTGCTTTTGCCCAATGGCTCTTCTTAAAACACCAGGAGCCGGCCGGTCTTTTAAAGAATGGTGAAGTTTATTGTAGCCTCTTTGAAGAACAGGAGTTAGATGTCCTCCGCTCCCCTCACCTCTTCAGAGAACACGCTATAAGAAAAAACACATTGGGTGAAGAGAAAGCAAAGTGGTTCGTCTCTAAAAGCATTTACACCAGTATCCATGATTTAATCTCAAAGTTATTAATGTTTGATGTAGACGGAGACGATGCTTTAATTGTTAGCAATAGGCGCTTTATCGATATTGCTAAAAGACATATGAAAGGGATTGTTCCGCTTGAGTATGAGCTTTCTGTGGCAAAGTCACAGGAATTAAATAAACAGAATATCTATGATGGTTTAGTTGCTGCCTATTCAAAACAAATAGGCATTGTATCAAATGAGATAAGCAAGGTTTGGAACTATGTTGCTCAAGAAAATGCCACTGATAAAGAAAGAGCGGCACTTGATGCTGAAAAACTGGATGTAGTCAAATTCTTATGCATGGAATCAAATGCAACTATTGATTACGCTAAAACCTTATGGATGCCTGAAAGACCTCACGAGGCTAAAAATAAAATAAGTGGGTATACAAAACTTAATCTTCCCCACTTCTTCGTGTATGCAAAAGGAAAAGCGAAAGATGAAGTTGAGCCATTAAATAGTTCTGTAGTAAACCGTTTAAGGCAAATTATTAACCCTTCACGTATCTACTTTAGAGATATTAAAAAGAAACTGGATTACAAAAACCTTTTAAACGTTCAGAAGGGTTCTAATTCAAAGGAAGACATAGAAGCAGCACAGGCAATTGTAAATCTTTATTGTGAGCTCAAAGACAGCAAAAGGAAGTATCTTAAAGATAAGCGGAAGAATAAAGAATATAGAGATAAGAAAAAAAGTGAAATGAATCAATTCTTTTACGATCATATTAAGGAAAAACTTTTGGATAAAGGTAATGAGCATAATAAAGATATTGACTTTGTAGTGAATACGCTTGTGACCTATTTGTACTCTACAAAGGACAAAGCGCCTTATAAATTAACCCTATGGCGTAGCTTTGGCAATGTTCTTTTACGGAATTTAAAAAGGAATGTACAGAACATCAATACTTGTTTGGCTTGTGGTTGTGAGATTGACAACAAAGGAGGACGAGTTCGTTGCACTTCTTGTCAAACAATCCGTAAAGCCAAAAAGACAAATCAAAGGGTAAAAAATAAAAAAATTAACGCTAGTAGACTGTTTTCAGATGTACTCAAATAGCAAAAACCCTTTAATATCAATGGTTTTCAACTTCTCATTTCAGCCGAGATAATGGACGTAAGGGGAGAATGCTTCGCTCCCCCTAGCTTCCTATTATTGGCGTCCCTGTTTCAGATAAAGTAGTTGATGACAAATATTTAGGTTATTCGGTAGGAACTGCAGCGCACCACTGTTCCCTTTTTTAGTTCGTCGTATATCTTTTTCTTGTTGTCTTCAAGCTCAGACTTCATTTTATAAGCGTCTTGAACAGTCTTGAGCGAGGGAATGTCTGCAATTGTTGAGTAAATTGAGAGGACACTGTCTCTAACCTTTGCGTTTCCACTTGCTATATCAGCTTGAAGGTATTCTTGTCCTTCATCTAATGAGAGCGTTTTGAATCTTCGTCTTTTTGAAGCTGCTCTTTATACTGTTTTGCCTTTCCAGTTCTCGATCTCTAGTCAATAATAGGAAGCACTATCACCTTTAGGTCTTAGAGGTGCATTTAAGGGCTTGGCTCGATCAGCAACTTTAAGCTTGGGGTTGCTGATCACCTTTTTTTCATTAAATTAATTTCATTCATAAATTTAATTTATACAGGAGGATTTAAATTTGCTAAACATTGAGGAGCGTTATTTGCTTCATATGCAACTTACAAAACAAAGAAAAATGAAAATTAAAGAAATTGCAGCATCAGTTTATCGCACCCCTTCCCTTATCTCAAGATATTTCAATGGAAAGTGCAATGTATCTGCTGAAGTTGAAAACGCCTTGGTCAACTTAAATAAAGATACGACTGGAATTTAGGAGAATAAAAATGAATACTCCTATCTCAATCTTCCCCGATTTACACTCAATCCCACCCACTGGAAACTCCACGTTTTCCGGCTACCGTGTTGATTTTTCAGGTTACGGTAGGGTGTACTCCCTTAAAACAAAAATGTACTTATCCCATTTCCCAAACAACACAGGTTACGTTTACGTTAATTTAATTGATGATAATAAGAAGGTCATCAATGTTGCTTTACATAAAGTTATCTGGAGTGCTAAAGAAAATATGCCGCTCTCTTATTTAAAAGAAAATAATCTTGATATTCATCATATTGACGGTTTTACATTCAATAATAACCCCGCTAACCTCACAAGCCTTTCAAGGAAAGACAACCTTTGTGAAAAAATCACTATACAGAGAAAGAAACTTCAAAACAGATTAGATACCGCAAAGAAAATCATCTCACTTAGACAACAATTTGAAAATGAGGGCTATAACATGTTTGACCCGGAAGACTTTTTCAATGTAGCACGGTTTATTAGTGTCACATTTAATAAGTCATATAGAGCGGTTTCAGAAATATTAAAAGAAAAGAAATATACAAATGTTATTTAATCGGAGCTTTTTAATTTAACTAATTCAAAGGAATGATTATGTCTAATTCACAATTTATAGGTCAGCTTAAACAAAACAATATACAAATTAATAACCTTAAAGATCAATTTTACAGAACTGAAGCTCATATGTCTGCTCATGAAAACCGTTTATCTGAAAAAGTTGATGATTTCATGGAGAAGCAGAATTTCGATTTAAAAATGCACACTCTGAACACTGAGAATCCCCATCATGTCACAAAAGAACAAGTCGGTTTATCAAACCTAATCAATGAAGAACAGGCCACCAAAGAGGACTTTAACATTCATCTGAATGATAAAGAAAATCCCCATACAGTTACTAAAAGCCAAGTTGGCTTGTCTAAGGTTGATAATGTACAGCAAGCAGCGAAAACTGATTTTGATGCCCATTTAGAAGATAAAGACAACCCACATGGTGTAACAAAAGCACAAATAGGGTTATCAGCCGTAACTAACGACGTACAAGCAAAGAAAGCGGATTTTGACAAACACACCTCAGATACCTCAAATCCTCACAATGTTACTGCTGCACAGGTTGGGCTTGAGAAGGTAGACAATGTAAAGCAAGCTGCTAAAAATGAATTTGATAATCATCTGAATGACACTAATGTTCATATCAGTAAGCCTGATCGGGATAGATGGGACGCTGCTCAACTCTCTAAAATAACCAAGGATAACGGCTCTGTTCTAATCAATGTCTCCCAAGGAGTTGATTTTCAGAGTGTCGCAATAGGCCAGAGAAAGACATTTACCTTCTATACGGCGGAAACTGGTATTAATACACCACCCGTACCAACCCGTGGAATGTACCTCTACTCTTCCTCAACGTATGGAGAAGCTATAGCTTTCGGCAATGATGGAAGCTTATGGAGAAAGTCTTTATCGAGCGGCGTATGGTCTGATTGGGTAAATTATGAAACAGAACAGGGATCAATTAAGCGTTTAGCCGCTCACTCGGATAATACAGATATTCATGTAACTAAGGATGACAAAGACAAATGGAACAGCCCTTGGAATGCAACCTGGAATAATGTCAGCCTAATTAATGGAGCACAGCAATATTCAAACCTTCCGTTTCAGTTTTCTGTAGCTAATAACAGAATAGAGCTTCGTGGTTCATTTGGATCTTTACCAGCTGCAGGAACAGTTGTTGCTAAATTCGCATACAAGGCCTCCGCTTTGTATGATATTGGTGCTCAAGTGGTTGGATCATATGGAACGGCAAGATTTGCGTATACACCCGATGGGGAATTACGTTTTGATGGGATGAGTGTTTCTAATTCTTCTGCAAGAGTTTCATTTAATGCATCAATCCCATTATGGTAAAGGAGAGACACAGAATGCATGTTCTTTATTACGATGAGAACTTTATGTACGCTGGAGAGGGAAAAATTAATTCAGATGTTTTGCCCCCTAATAGTACAAATATTAAATGGGATCCTTCAATCCTTAATCCACGTTTCGATAAGAAGAAAAACGCCTGGATTGAAGCTGCTACTGACGAATACAAAGAAAGCATCAAACCCATAGAACCCGAACCTTCAGAGCTTGAGTTGCTGGAAAAGCAATTTGCTGATTTGTTCTATGTTGTTGCAACAGGCGGTGAGTAAATGGATTGGTTCGGCTATATTAAAGGCTTTTTTGATAAAAAACTATGGGATGAGGAACAAGTTTATAACGTTGTCGGTAAGCGCATTACGCCCGAACAGTATGAAGAAATTGTAGGAAAACCATACGAAAATAATGAGAACAAAGGAGAAATTAAATGACATCTAAAAAATTAAATCTTGGGTTGATCGAAGAAAGTGTAAGTAAATATGACAAGAAAGAACGAGTACAACTTACTGATGACGTTCATGTCTTTATTTACCCGTACTTCTCCCCTTCTCGTTTATCCAACTTGTTTAAACAGATACTTTCAGACCAAAAACAAGCTGAAGAAAAAGGGATTGACTTTAACAAAATCAATTTTGTTGATTGGATAGCTTTTTCACTTATTAAAGAATTTGCGGATTTAGGCATTCCAAATGATATCAAGAACAAAGTCAAATGGTTTCACAGCCTCGTAGAATCTGAATTTTTCCCTTTGATTCTGAGAAGCTTCCCTGAAGAGAGCATAAAGAAACTTAATGAAACAACAAAGATGTTGCAAGAGAATTTAGATAAACTTTCAAACATATCTCAGGAAGAAATAAATAACCTCATCCTTAATAAAGTCGAAGAGATTGAAAATGAACAAGAGGCTGAATAGTGGCCAAGAACATTAAGGAAATAGCAGCACTAATTGAATTTGCCGCAAAGCAAGCCGTTCAAAAACAATCCAACACAAAAAATACGATGATTAAAACGGGTCAAGAGCATGTGCAATCTGATGTATATGACACATACGACCCTCTTGCATATGAACGTACGTCTCTTTTGAAGGACTCCTTCGTCATTCAAAACGAATCTAACGGAATTTCATTAGACAATACTCGTGAAGACAACGGTAAGGATGTTGCCACGGTTGTTGAGACTGGTCAAGGATATACGTATCCAGATAAATACGGTTATGGTTATGGAAAACCTCGCCCATTTATGAAGAATACCGCTGAATCGTTAAAAGATGGACGATTAGTTGCTGCTATGAAAAAAGATTTAAATGCAAGTGGTATTAAAACAGAATAACGGTATCGGAGGTTATTATGAACCGTAAGAGAGATTTAGAGGCATTCTTAAAAGAATTGTATCGAATAGAACAAACATACGGATTCAAAGTAGAAACTGAAAACCCGCTCGATTCTTTAGTTTACATAGACAACACTGACGAAAAGCTTTATTCGTACAGTTCTGGCAAGATTTCTGAATGGTGATAATCAATTAAAATCCATATTTTATGCAAATTAATAAGAGGTTCTACTTCATTATAAACAAAAAACACCGTTCATTAGAGCGGTGTTATCGTTTTTAATTGAATTCAATTTCACTGGTTACTATGTCAGATGAAAACTTGCATTGGATTTCAAATCGTATACTATCTGGCTCAGAGTTAAATACTAATACTGAAGGGAAGAGAACATTATTCTTATGTTTAAGATAAGGTTGCTTAAACGTAAGAATGTCATAACCGTTCTGGTTATAGTACTCATAAATAAAAATATTGTTTAACCTTCTTTTGAATTTTTCTTTCAATTGTTTAGCATTTTCTTCAACCGAAAAATATGGCATCACTGGAATATTTGGTTCAATTGGATATTCATCATAAGCGTTTATTAATAAAGATGGGCTATCATGAAAAACCGGTAAAATAATTTTTTCGCATTCCTCAATTATCTGATACCCTGGTACGGGAATATCTTCAGGTTTGCATAGTAAACCTTCTTTAATAAATATTTTAACATCAATGTCTTCATCATAACGATTGCCTTGATTAGATAAACATAACCTTAAGTAATACTTTGAATCTAATTTTTCAAAGTAACTAATCCATTGATCGTATTCTTTAATATTATCAAAGAGCCTGTCAATTTCCTTTAATTTCTCTTTCGCTTTATCAGTTCCAACATATGTAACCGAACCAGTGAGTATATGACTTTCTTTCTGTTTTAACCCCCCTAGATCAAAAAAGCTAATTTGATTAATTTCTATATCATTATTTTCTGCAAAATCACAAATTGTTTTTTGTTTTATGGTGCTAACGCAAACTTCCTGTGTAACACCTTCCATAAAAGCTAAAGTTACAGTTGGCCAGGAATTAGTTTTATTAGCTTCTTCTTGCTCACTAATCAAATGACACTGTTTTATGGAATCAAATTGTTTCATTATTTCTGTCTTTAGATGTGCAATAAATTCACTATTTGAAAAAGATGATCTAGTTACCTTCATATTTTCCATGGGCTCACCATCTGATACACCTTTAATTGATAATTCACTTTTTGATTCTGAAGGTTCTTCACCACCTTTAACATGTTTATCTAAAAAATAGAGAGTTAAATGATTAAGGAATTGTTGCTCAAATTCTTCTAAGGTGGAATAAGTACTGAAAATGCCTTTGCCTTTGTACTTTTCCTTGAATTCTTGGATTTTTTGATACTGTTCCCAATTAACGTCAGATAGTTTAGCTTCCTTCTCACAGAAATAAAGAAAAACTTGTTTACCACTTTGGATTAGCTTTTCTATTTCCTCTTCAGTACCTGAACCATATTCGTCCGTAGGTGTTCCGAACCTTGTCCAAAAAACAGCCACTGCAGCATCACAATCTAATACAAATTGTTGATTCAACAGCTCCTGAGGCATCCCACCAGATTGAGGATAAGAGTCCTTGCTCCAGTGTTTCGTATCAATAGAAATATTGTTTATGCGCCCAAACATTCTGTTGAAATTATCAACCTGTTCGTTTATGATTTGCAATTCTTCTTTTACATCGGAAGGGCATGAAATGAGTAAATCGTAATATGTTCTAGTCTTAGCCATTTAAATTAATTCTTCCTTTCAGTTATCATAAGCTTTATTCCTATTTTATCCTAATCATGAAGTTATGTGTATTTTAATTTCAAAATAAAACCACCGGAATTTCCGATGGTCAATTAATCGTGTATATATCAGCAGCCGCATCTGCCATTTGTTTTTCTGTAGGTATTGTATAACGCTGTACAACCGCCACAGTGTTCCCCAAAAACCTTGCAATCGTAGATAAGTCCCAACCTCTCTTGGCTAATTCTGTAGCAAGCGTATGACGTAGCATGTGTGGTGTTATTTCATATTCATTCAAGAGCATTTGAACCGTCCTTGTTGTTAGCTTCTTATTGGATCTACTAACAAAGACATATTCGGAATCATCATTTCTTGATTCAAGATACCGGCGAATATATTGAAACTTTTCTTTACTTATTGGAATGTCTCTAACTTTCTTCCCTTTTGATTTATTAATGTGAATTAGATAAGGATTTCCCTTCAAAGTCAGGTCTGCTTTCTTTAGATCAACAAGCTCTGAAACCCTCATACCAGTAAGACGCAACATATCAATGATGGCCAAGTCTCTATAATTGATTAGCTTAGGCTTATTCTTTCTGTCTCCTATCCGTTTTCTTATTGATTCAATGTAATTAATATCAACGGATTTTGGAGTTAATTCGGAGATGTGTTGTGTCTTAGTGATACGAATATCCTTAAAGGCTTCAAATTGTTCAGTGTAAATACAAAATGAGCGTATGCTGGCGTATATTCTGTTTATGCTTGCTGCCTTGTACCGCTCCCCTTTATTTGTTTTAATTGTGCCGTTTTCTAAAGCATCAATAAACAGCTGAACAATCGTAGACGATAAGCGGTCAATCTTTAAGTCGTCATCACTCAAGTATTTATTTAAAAGTTGAAGATCACGTTTATAGCTTTGTTTCGTATTTTCAGCTTTCCTCAATTGGAAAATATATTCCTCTATAAGCTTACTATTATATTCTTGCATTATTCCACCCCTCATATTACTTATGCGAAATTGAGTCTCCCTTTAAATCACCCTTTATTTTATTAAATCATATCATTCTGTTTCGCATAAGTAAATGATCTATTTCGCATAATTACAGTTATGCGAAGTTATGTCAAACCTTCTATTCTATTCAGCAAAGGAGCAACAAACCTAATGGCACATAAAAAATTACGTGGTATCTATAAGATTGTTAACACAGTCAATAATAAAGTTTACATTGGTAGCTCGGTTGATATTGAATCAAGACACCAAGAACACAAAAGAGATTTAAGAAATGGGAAACATCATAATTACTTACTACAGAGAGATTGGGATAAGTATGGAGAAGGATCGTTTGAGTTTGTCACTATATCCACTCATGATACAAAATGTAAACTTAGTGTATTAGAGTTTGAGACAATTGAAGAATATAAGAAACACCACACAATTTATAACATAAGCAATCCATTGGAAGAGCCAAGCAGGAGAAATGACCGAAGAGTAACCAAAGGAAAGAACACAAAAGGTGTTGTTTATAAATATACTCAATCCTATGTTCTCCGATGTCTGACGGAAGAGCTGTTCGATAAAGCAAGATCATTACATAGCAATATAGGCAAACGTGTTTATTTCTTAAAGTCTGATGTTGATAAATGGATGATGAACTCTCTTCAGAATTCAGAGATAACAACGGATGATCGGCTGCCTGGTTTACTAAACAGATGGTATAATCAAGTTGGCTTTGCTATCCTTGAATCATCAGCTTATAAAAGACAATTGACTAAACTTGGTGTTTCTGTTCCTATGTTCAAAAACATTCTTGTCCCAAAAGATTTTGTTTCCGTATTAATCAGCATGAAAAAAGATCCCACATGGATACCAAGAAAACCAAAAGGGTTAACCCCTATTCAACTGGATGCTTTACAACAAACCTTGCTGGACTATAAACATGTTAAGCTTAGAGATAAGATTTCGATATGCTGTGACTTCTTCTCAAAGGAAATGACGAAAGCGAAGGAACAGATCAGTGAGCGGAAGTATTATAATAAGGATTCATTTGATGCCTATTTTAAGGATAAGATTAAAAGGCATAATATCATTATGGATTGTGACATTGATAAAGTGTTACGCAAGATGTATTCTGAATTTGGCTTCAGAGCCTTTAAACGAATCAGTTATGAGCATATATTTGATCTATTGGGTATCACTGACCCTGATTGTAAAACCATAATTGCAAATGAACAAGTATTAGAACAACTTCACATTTACCCTTCTGTGGCTCATTTAAGTACCTCTTCGTCCATTTAAATGACTAACTGTGACGAGTTTCTTCTATTATAATAGCAACTAAAAAACAATCCCTCTTTCTACATTCATACCTAATTGCAAATTGTATTATGAAGCAGCACAAAGTGTGTATTCAATATTCATAAATATGCATAATAATAAGTGTTCGATTTAAATAACCTCGTTACGATCACGATAAACGATAAAAAAAATATACACCGTTATACAGACAAAAATGCAAAGTTTTTAAAATTTATTCTTGATTTTTATTTCAATGTGTGTTCCTCATTCAATTTTGAGGAAATCCATAAAAACCCCGTGAAATGCACGTATAATGTATGTTATATAGGGAATCCACTACCAATATATAGGGGGTATATTAACATCTAAACACTAAAAAACAGGAACAAATGTACCCCTAGCACTTCCATTTCCACACCCAACTTATTTTTTAGGGGTTATTCCCTATCGTAATCGCTATCGTAAAACCCCATGAAATCAACGTTTTTGCAACCTTTTCACCCTCTATTTTTAATGAATTCCAACAAATAAAGCCCTAAAACATTGATATTACAGGCTTTTACGATAACGCTTATTACATTCACCTTAATCACGCCCTATTATCGTTGATATAGTAGGCTTTTTTGCATTTTTAGACTGAAATTACGAACACCCTTTATGGGGGGTTAATTTAGATCAAAACACATTACGGAGCGGCTTACTACAAGCGGCTCTTTTATTATTTTTAGAAAGGATGTTTAAACAAAATGAGCCAAGATTTAAAAATAATATTGACCCCAAAAGCTGATACTTCTTCCAAGACTGTTGAAAAGTTGAATCAGGAAATTAAATCTTTAGAGAAAAAGCTTAACTCCCTTAATTTAAAGACAAATATTGATGCCTCTGCTTTAAAGACACTCAACGACTTCTCCTCTTCAGTTGAAACTTATCAAAAACATCTCAAATCCTTCAATCAAACAGTTAAAGAAACCACAACGATTACAAGAAATGCTGATGGTACTGTTGAAAAGCTTACTCAGCAGTATAAGAAAAATGGCGAAATCATTCAGCGTGAAACAAAGACCATAGACAATCGTAATCAATCACTACGTGAACAAACACAAGAAGTTAACAGGCTTGCTCAAGCGACTGAAAAACTAGGTCAGGTACAGAAAAGAACAGAACAGAAGAATTCTCAAGGACAAACAACGAAGGTTACTCAAAAGAATCGCAATGGCTTCGATGATATTACTTATACAACTGACCCAAAAACAAACGCTACTACATCAAAAGTAACAACGAACTATGATCAACAACGAAAAGCAATTGAACAATTAAAACTGGATTTAGAAAAACTTAGACAGCAAGGAATTGTAACTGACACCACCCTCTCTTCCCTTGGGCGGAAATTAAATACCGCTCAAACAGCGCAACAAATTGAAGCATTACAAAACAGAATTAAAATGCTCGATGATAAGTCTGCTGCTGTGGCCAAAAATAATGAACTCAGAAAAACTATTGAGCTTTATCAACGCCAAGCACAAGTAAACGTACAAAACCTTAATACGCGTTATGGCGATACGATGGGCGCTGGAAATAGACAAGCTATCCAAGAGTACCTCAATGCAGTTAATAGTCTTAATGTAAGTTCTGGTAGAAGCAATGTAAGGTCACAAATGCAAAGCTTGAACATGCAATTTAGGGAATTGGCTTCAAATGCTCAGACAGCAGCTAGTCAAGCCTCTTCATTTGGTGCGGAGCTAACTCAAGCTTTTAAAAATATGTCGACATACCTGATTAGTGGGACACTCTTTTATGGAGCGGTTCAAGGAGCAAAATCACTAGTTGATCAAGTAATACAAGTTGATACCCTCATGACTAACATACGTCGTGTAATGGATCAGCCAGAATATAAATTTAATGAGTTGCTACAGGAATCAATAAATCTAGGCGACACCCTTTCAAACAAGATCACTGACATACTCCAAATGACTGGCGATTTTGGGCGTATGGGTTTTGATGAAAGTGAACTGTCCACTCTAACAAAAACCGCCCAGGTTCTACAAAACGTCTCTGATTTAACTCCTGACGACACAGTTAACACTTTGACTGCTGCAATGCTGAATTTCAATATCGCCGCCAACGACTCTATCTCAATCGCAGATAAGCTTAATGAAGTCGATAACAACTATGCTGTGACCACAATGGATCTTGCTAACAGTATTAGAAAAGCTGGTTCAACAGCTTCGACTTTCGGAGTTGAACTAAATGATTTAATCGGTGATACTACAGCAATTGCAAGTACAACTCGTGAAAGTGGAAATATAGTCGGTAAAGTGATTGCTGACTTTAAATCTCTTCTGATTGACTTGGAACTCCTAACGTTAAGACGAGGACGACAAGGGGCAAGCGTTATTGCAGCCTGAACGACTGAGCGAAGAGACGCTAAAATGCGAAGCGACAGTCTGAACATCTATGGAAACATAGAGAGTGTGATTGAAGTATCACACCGCCACACATAGTGGTCAGTAGCCTTTAAGGTGAAAGTAACAGAATTGAACTCACTTAAAACCATTTTCGCACGTATTGGGAATAATGATAGCTCAATTAAAGCCTTAGAACAGATTGGTATTTCTGTGAAAACTGCTGGTGGAGAAGCTAAGTCAGCAAGTGACCTTATTGGCGAAGTTGCAGAAAAATGGGGCACACTTTCTGACGCACAAAAGCAAAATACCTCAATCGGTGTAGCGGGCATTTATCAGCTTTCAAGATTTAATGCATTGATGAACAACTTCTCTATTGCCCAGAGTGCCGCAACGACCGCTGCTAATTCCGCAGGAAGCGCTTGGAGTGAACAGCAGAAATACGCTGACAGTTTACAGGCCAGAATAAACACACTCCAAAACAAGTTTACTGAACTAGCAGTAGCTTCAGGAGATGCTTTTGTAAGTGATGGGTTGATTGCGGCTGTATCTGTTGCGGGGAATGCCCTAACTGCTATTTCTGGATTAGTTAAGGGTATTGGGTTTTTACCTATTGCATTTATGACAGCCAATTTAGCTGTTGTTGGTTTTAATAAGAATATCCGTGCTCTTCAAACTGCGCTCATATTTGGGGCTGAATCACTTACAGAAACTCAACGTGCTACTTTAGCTCTTCAATCTGGAATGTCTAGAGCGGCAATTGCATCTAAAGTTTTCTCGGCAAGCATCAAGAGTATTGGATCTGCAACTGCGATTGGCGTTGTATTAATGGGTTTTGGGCTGGTATTAGAAAAGATAACATCAGGGTATGCAGACGCAAAAAAAGCTAAAGAGGATTTTGAGCAATCAAAGTCTACAAGTATTGAAGCAATTACAACTAATAAAGATGAAACTGATAAACTAATTAGTCAATACAAAGAACTGCAAAAAGCTAAAGATGATGGAGCTTTATCAGCCGATCAGGAGCAAGAATATCTACAAGTAACACAGCAATTGGCGCAAACATTTCCTATGTTGGTTTCTGGTTATGATTCTCAGGGCAATGCTATTATCAAAAATAATGAGGCATTAAAGGATGCTATTAAGTACACCAAAGACTTAGTAGAATTAAACAAAGAAGACATCAAAACAAGTGCCAAAAGTGATTTTAAAGACCAGCTCAAAGAGTTGAATAAATTAAATGATCAGATTAGCCAGTATGAGAAAATGGCAGATACGTATTCCAAAGGTAAAACTGCTTGGTCTTTCCTAGAGAGTCCTTTCTCTAGTGATGATGATTACAAAAATGCAGGTGTTAAAGCAAAGGAAGAAATCAAAAAATTAGGTCAAAGTCTATCTGGTGTTCAGATTGAAATAAGGGAACAAGTTAAGAAAACTGTAGATGCTTACAACTCAATTAAGATTGACCCGAACATAAAGAAAGAAATTAACGATGCATTTAGTAAAATTGATTTTTCACAGCTCAGCGCTGATGAACTTACCTCCTTTTCTAAAACTGTTTCTAATGACTTGGTAAGAATACAAGAAGCACTGAACTCTGGTGATAAAGACGGATTTGCTTCCGCATCTAAGAGCCTTCAGGAGCTTGTTAATCAATACATGAGCAGCAGTGACAAAACAGATAGCCTAACATTGTCTTATGATGACCTTAAAACTGCCATTGACTCTACAAATGATTCTGCACAAACTGCAAAAGTAACCTGGGATGAAAATGGTGAAGGTGTAGATGCATTAGGTGAGCAGGTCGGGAACTTATCTGACAAGCTCAAAGAAGTAAAAGGCGACGTCGAAGCAACATTAGATGTAATTGATGACCTGGTAAATTCCAAACAAAGCGATCACGCTGCTTCTGTCCTTCAAGAAGAAGGATATAACGAAGTTGCAGATAAAGTTTCAATATACAATAACCTTCTTGAGAAAATGGCTGAAGGTAAAAGCATATCAGCTTCTGAAGCAATGAAACTTGTTCAAAAAGAAAAGAGTCTTTCAAAGGCAATTTCTGTTCAAAACGGCATGGTTAACATCAACCGGCAAGCTGTAATAAAAAGCAGAGATGAATTTGTTGCCTCCTATAAAGATAAAATTAAAGCTGTTAAGGAATTAATTTTAGCTCAAGCAAACGAATATACGGCTCAAATGTCGAAGAACCACTCTAAAGATCCGATTACTGTTAGCTCGTTGAAAGAAGCCAAACAGCAACTTGCTGAATTCAAAAAGGCTTATGACAACGCCTTAAAGAACATTAACAATGGCGGTATTCAACATGTCAGTGGTGCTAAACAGAACTACGAAAACTATAAAAAGCTCGTAGATAGTCTTGAGAACATGAACAAGATTTTCGATATAACTTCATCTTCTCTCAACGAGGCTGGCACTTCTCTTGAGGACTACTCTGATGGCCAAGAGAAAGCTAATGAAGAAACTAAAACATCCATGTATGTGGCTGATAAATACAAGGAAGCTCTGGAGAAAGTCAACGCTGAAGTCGAAAAGTACAATAAGCAAGTAAACGACTATCCAAAGTATTCTCAAAGTTATCGAAATGCCCTGCAGAAAGAAATCAAAGCTCTCCAACAAAAGAAAAAACTTATGCAGGAGCAAGCTAAACTCCTCAAGGATCAAATTAAGTCAGGGAACATTGCACAATACGGTATAGTAACCTCTTCCCTCTCCACTGGTTCAACTTCCGGTGGTTCGTATCCTTCTGGCGGTGGGTCTTACTCCGGTAAATACTCCAGCTACATTAATTCTGCCGCAAGCAAATACGGTGTTGATCCAGCTCTAATTGCAGCTGTAATCCAACAAGAATCAGGATTCAATGCAAGAGCTCGTTCTGGAGCCGGAGCTGCTGGCTTGATGCAGTTGATGCCTTCCACTGCTAAAAGCTTAGGCGTAAACAATGTTTATGATCCTTATCAGAGTATTATGGGTGGCACGAAATATTTAGCCCAACAACTAAGCAAATTTGGCGGCAATGTTGAGAAAGCACTTGCTGCTTATAACGCAGGACCTGGTAATGTAATTAAATATGGCGGAGTCCCTCCCTTCAAAGAAACACAGAATTATGTTCAGAAGATCATGTCCAACTACACCAAGTCAATGACTTCTGCTAATTCATCCGTTGCAAGCTACTACCTGAAGAACAGTTCATTTAGAGTCAGCTCTGACTATAAAGCACAAGACGGTGCGTACCGATCAACTCCACATAAAGGTATCGACTTCGCAGCGAAAGCTGGAACTGCAATTAAATCGGTTCAAAGTGGAAAAGTTCAAATTGCTGGTTATAGTAAAACTGCTGGTAACTGGGTTGTCATTCAACAGGATGACGGAAAAGTTGCTAAGTATATGCACATGCTTGACACCCCTTCTGTTAAAGCCGGTCAAACTGTTAAAGCTGGTCAGACCATCGGTAAAGTTGGCAGTACGGGTAATTCAACAGGAAATCACCTTCATCTTCAAATTGAGGAAAACGGAAAGACGATTGACCCCAAGAAATACTTAAATGGTGTCGGTACATCTATTTCAGATGCATCCCAAGCTGAAGCAGAACGACAACAAGCAATAGCCCAAGCGAAATCTGACCTCCTCTCCCTCCAAGGTGATATTGATTCAGTAAATGATCAGATACAAGAGCTCAGATATGAGATCGTTCAATCGAAGCTCGATGAATATGACAAACGTATTGGTGATTTTGATGTAAGAATCGCTAAAGACAAAGCCCTTGCTAGTCATTATCTGAGCGACAGTAAAGAATTCCGCAAGTATACAAACGATCAGAAAAAAGCTTTAACTGAACAGCAAAAGATTCAGAGTCAGAAGGTTTCTTTTATTGAAAAAGAAATCAAAACAAACAAAACTCTGAATTCTGCTCAAAGAGCACAGCTTGCTGAGGAATTAAAACAAGCTAAGATTGATCTCATCAATTTTCAAGAAGAAGTAAGAGAACTTCGAGGACAGCTCATTCAGTCAGAAGTTGATGAAACGCTTAACAAAATCGAAAAGTCTTCAAAGAAAACTGAATCCAAAATCAAAGATATTGACAACAAGATTCAGATGACTACAGAAGACAAAGATAAAGTTAAGTACTACAGCCAACAAGTAAAATTAGTACAGCAACAACAGGCTGAGGCCAAAAAATACATCAAGCAATTAGAGGAACAGAAAAAAGCAGCAAAGGGCTTTCCTGACATCCAGAAACAAATCACAGAGGAGATCGAAAATTGGAAAGATAAGCAGAAAGATTATAATCTTGAGCTTTATAACACCAAAAAATCGATCAAGGACATCTATAAATCCCTTGCTGATGAAGTTGTCTCTATATACAAAGAGATGTACGAAAAGATGCGTGATATTGAATTAAAAGCGCATCAAAAAGCTACGCAAGACTTGATCGATGAGATTGATAAGACTGATGACGAAGCTAAATTTCAAAGACAGTTAAAAGAGAAGCAAGACAGTATCCAAAAACTCACTGACCAAATTAATCAGTATTCTCTTGATGACTCAGAATTTGGCAAGTCAAAGGTTAAGGAATTAACTGAGCAGTTACAAAAGGAACAGTTAGATCTTGATGAGTTTCTTAAAGATCGTGAAAGCAGCAAGCGAAAAGAATCGTTACAGGATCAGCTTGAAAAAGATCAGGATGCCATAAATGACAAATATGATAACCTAACAAATGACGAGCGTGCCTTTAAAGATCTTGAGAAGAAGCTGATGGACGGAAAGATTACTGATATTGCTAAGCAACTGAATGAATTCTCTAAGTTCATTAACAGCAATATGGAGTCCATAGGGAAAAGCATCTCCAATAACCTTATCGATAAGCTTAAAGAAGCCTCTAATGCCCTTAATACTGTGACCAAAGGTAATAAAACTGGAAAAAAGGTATCTTCTTTTGCATCAGGTGGATATACAGGAACAGGACTCGGCGCAGGTAAACTCGCCTTCCTACACGATAAAGAGCTCATCCTTAATAAAACTGATACTGCAAACATCTTGGATACAGTAAAAGCTGTACGTGAGAACAATACTCCAAGTGAAGAGACGCCTAAATGGGGTCAAGGTGGGAAATTAGCAGCCTTGATTAACAAAGGAATCACCACTATTCCATCAATAATTCCGAATATTAATCAATCAAGTCTTTCTAATAGTTTGATACCAAACGTGAAAACCACTAACCTGCCCCCTACCACAACCGTTAATTCTAATGGTGATAAAACAATTAACACACCAATTATTTTCAATGTTGATAAACTTACTGGTGGGGAAACTGGAGCCAGAACAATGCTCGAAACCATCAAGAAAGAAGTTATAAAATTAAATGGAAGCATGTAAGAGTCTGTATAATGCAGGCTCTTCAGCTTGCTTTTTTGTGATGGATATAAATATTTGTAAGGGGATGTATTATTGATTTACGATCTTAAACCAGGTCATATTAAACTTTCTTTAGCAAAACCAAATAAAAAGAAAATCGCTAATATAGTTGACTTTTCAAACGTATCTCTTAATTTAAACTTTACAGAGCTGCATGATCTAACTTTTAATATCCCGACTAAAGCGAGATATAATTTAACAATGAAATCAAACCACGTGGCAGAGATCGTAAAAGGCTGGTATCTCATTAAGGCAGAGTTCTTAAACAGAGTTGAATGGTTTGTAATAACCGGATTGACAAAGTCAGAGAATGAGGAACAAACAATACAAGTTAGAGCTCAAGGTCTCCCCTACATTCTTCATAAAAGCAAAATCAAATCATATGAAGGCATCTCTAAAAATCTGTTGGAAGTTGCCACAGATTGTCTTAAGGGAACTTGTTTTACTGTAGACTTTATTGACCCCTCTTTTAATGAAAAACGCCGCTCATTTGATGTTACTTCTACCCGATATGAGTTTTTAAAGAACATTTGGGAAACTTTTGAGGCTGTGCCCATATTTGATACTGTGAAAAACACAGTATCATTTTATAAAAAAGAAACTTTGTCCAAGTACAAAGGTGTCCGTTTCTCCCCTGAACGATTCATGATTGATATGGAAGATACCATTGATATTGATCAAGTCGTAACACGTTTAAATATTACCGGTAAAGATGGAATTGTTATTAATTCAGTCAATCCTACTGGCCAGAGTTACTTGGACGATTTCTCTTATTTCCTCTACCCTTTTGAACGTGATGAAAAAAGAAATGTCATTAAGCATAGTGATTACATGGATGATGATTTATGCCATGCAATTTTAGATTACAATGAACTTGTAAATAAAGAAGGCTCTTCTTTTTACCTCTTTTTAAATCAGAAAAAAGATCTGGAAGCAACAAAAACGACACAGGAGAATACCCTCTTCACCCTTGAAAAAATTGAATTGCAACAAATCTTAGATAAGATCACAGTAGCAAAAAAAGCTGGAGATGACACGAAAGACCTTATCAAGCAAAGAGATGCTAAGCAACTAGAAGTTACATCAAAGAAAGCTGAAATATCCACCACTGCCAATCAGATTTCCAAGATAACTGAAGAAATAGCAGTGTTAAAAGATCGGTTATCTATGGATAAGTTTCTCGGTGAAAAGCTAATGAAAAAGTTGTCTTATTTTATCCATGAAGAAGATTGGTCTAATGACAACATTTTTGATGAAACAGAGCTGTATGAAAAAGGACTTTATGAACTTGGAGAGAAAAATGCACCTCCGGTAGACATCAGAACAAATATTGTGAATCTATTTACTGTCAACAAAGAAAAGGATTATTGGGATAGAATTTACCTGGGGGATGTAATCAGATTAACAAATAAAAGTTTTAGAACTGATGTCAAAGCAACACTTACAGGAATGAATTTTGATTTTGAGCAGCAAAGTATACAAGTAACACTTTCCAATGGAAAAAGAGCTACTACGTTAGAACAAGACTTTGCACGCTCATTGTATACTGCTAAGAAAGCATCAACTGAATTCAATAAGAAAAAAATTGATTATGATACCCTACTGACCAATTACAATGCACGAAATGATCGTATATCTGCACCCGTTGCAAACCCAACTATCCGTAATGACGGGACTGCTATAACTCATGTTGTAAATGATAATGGATCTGTAGATGTATCAATTGAATGGGATTTTCCAGACTCTGATGAGGACAAATACAATATCGATGGTTTTCTTATCCATTGCTACTCTGACACATCAGATGAAACATACCTCTTTGGTTCAAAGATGTCAGCTGAACAATATTTATCAGTTAGTTATGATAAACGAATTGCAACATTAACCGGTCAAGTTTCAAATAAGCACTATACATTTGGAGTCCAAGCCTATCGTACAGTAGAGACATCCATTGATAGTAGTGGTCGAATACTATCTGATATTGTACAGCCTAAATTCCCTTCAGAAAACCCCTACCTCCCTTCTTCTACTGTAGAAGTTAAAGGCAGTCTCGATGGAAAAGTTAATGGACTTTATACAATATCTACAGAGACAAAGCCTATTGCGCCAGAAGCGGGAACGATTTGGATCGATCCAACGACTAATAAACAAGAGCTTTTTAATGGCGAAGAGTGGATTGTGTCTTCTGCGGGATCGGCTGATTCATTAAATGGTTACACGACTTCAACGCTATCCACGCCTAATACAATACCTGTACGTAATGACCAAGGAATCATTATAGGTTCCATAGATGGCAACGCTGAGTTTCTTGGGGGTAAACTACACTCAGAATATGCGCTATCCTTTGATGTTCCTCAGATGGCTAAAGGAACGTATGTGGGTGATGGAACAATTAGTAAACAAATATTGCTGCCTTTCACTCCAACACATATGAAAGTGTGGCCAGTGTCTTCCAATGATTCAATGCTATTAATTGATGAGACAGGGGGTTATACGTATCAGGTAAATGAAATGGGAATATACCTGGTTGGAGGAAACTCTACATACGGAAGTATAAACGAGCTTGGATTTATAACAGGCTCAGACAGCAATCAAAGAGGGAATAAATTAAACATCAAGTATATCTGGGAAGCATATAGGCATGTAAACTAAACAGGCGTATCCTTATTGGATGCGTCTTTTTTTTATTTCAACTTCTTTCTAAATAAAATTCTCCTTTTATGCAAAGACTTGACCGTTTTCATACGATAATAGTTAGAGAGAAAAACATTTCTCTTTTCCAATTTTGTAATATAATAAAAGAAAAAAGGAAGTGTATCCATGCCCCCTCTTGTTTATGGAAGTTTAATTGCATTCATTTGTTTTATTACTGCCGTGGTTTTAGCTAATCATGACAACATACCTGGAATGTGGCTTGCTTTATTCGGAGTTTTTGCTACCATCATATTAACCGCTTATTTGCAAAGAAAAAGAGAAAGCACATTTGCAAAAAATCAATTCAATGAATTAGAAAACCTTTTGAAAAATACACCTGACTTTAAGAGCGATCATAAATTTCTCTCACCTGTCGCTGATAGCTTAATTGCAATAGACGAAACAAACGAAAAAGTTCTCTTAATTGAAAATAAACATGTTAATGCAATGCATTTCTCTAAAACGACTAGCAAATATGATTATTTACATAAAGTATTCTCTTTTGAGGATATTCTTCAAGTGGAAATGTTAGAGGATGGTGTAACAGTCAATAAGACCTCTACATCAAGTCAGATCGGTAGAGCGGCTTTAGGCGGTTTAATTGGCGGTGGGGTCGGCGCTATTATTGGAGGTTTATCAGGGGAATCAGTATCATCGCAGAAGATTAGAAAAGCACAGTTGAGAGTGGTTGTTAACAATAAAGAGAAGTCATTTTACACAATAACATTTATTCATTTTGAACAACCGCAATCAAAAGATAATCAATTTTACAAGCCTTTAAATGATCGTCTTATTCACTGTTTCAATTTGTTGACGCATATACTCAAAAAAGATGCTAAAGAAAATCCAGTTCAAACGGGAGTAGCTGACGAACTGACAAAACTAGCCGCTCTATATAAAGATAACCTATTAACTCAGGCTGAATATGAGAGCCAAAAGAAAAAAATATTGTCTTAAAATGTACGGATATCAACAAATATATTTCTTGATATTGTTTGATCAAGGAGTATCTATGTTGATATCCTTTTTTTTCGTCAGATAATGAAATGTTAAGGAAATGTTTATCTTCCCAAATGGAAATAATATGATAAAATGTTACATATTTCGTAAATTGTGTTTATGAATAGGAGGCTTTAATTTGAAACAGTTAATCTCCTCATCAAAAGTCGGCGTGAAGATTAATGAGTGGTACAAGTATATTCGTATGTTTAGTGTTCCTGATGCAGAGGTGCTGAAATCAGAAGTGGAACAAGAAATAAACGCTATGGAAGAAAATCAGGATTTATTGTTGTACTATTCCCTCATGTGTTTTAGGCATCAATTAATGCTTGATTATCTGGAGCCAAAAACCATGAATGAAGAACGACCCGAGATTTCAGACTTATTAGAAAAGATCGAAAGTAGCCAAGCTAAATTGAAAGGAATTCTTGAATATTACTTTAACTTTTTCCGTGGGATGTATGAATTTGAAGAATACGAATATCTTAAAGCGATAAGTTTTTACAAACAAGCGGAAAAGAAGCTGTCACTTGTAGCCGACGAAATTGAGCGAGCGGAGTTTCATTACAAAGTCGCTGAAATTTATTATCACATGAAACAAACACACATGTCGATGCACCATATTGTTCAAGCAATTGAAAGCTACAGAGCGCATGAAACCTATTCTGTTAGAGAAATTCAATGTTCATTCGTCATTGGTCTGAATTATTTAGACATGGAGTATCCAGAAAAGGCCACCCCTCATTTTCAAAAAGCTTATAAAAAAGCACTTGAAATTGATATGCCAAGATTAGCTGGATCCGCTCTATATAATTTAGGGATTTCCTCTTTTTCTGAAGAAAAGTTCGATGAGGCTATTGAGTATTTCAAAGAAGGAGTGTTGGTCTATGAGCAAAACGGATATGAACATGCTAACCGCTTATTAGACATTCTTTTCATGTTAGCGAAAACGAACTTTAAGGTAAATAAGAAAACTGAAGGAACAGCTGTTTATAATCATGGACTGTCATTGGCTAAAAACTTAAATGATGAAGTATTAACCAAAATGTTTGATTTCCTAAATGCCCTTTACATTGACGATAACAAAGAAACGCTAAATGAGATTCTTACTTATTTAGAATTTAAAACAATGTTTTCCGATGTGGAGGACTTAGCAACCGACGCAGCGAAGTATTATACAAAAAATGAAGACCATAAAGCGGCTGGATTATTTTATGAGAAAGTGCTTTATGCCCAAAAACAAATTCAGAGAGGGGATTGTCTTTATGAAATTTAAAGCTGCATCAGTATTTATCTTGTTTATTGTACTACTTGGTTTTTTAGGACTTTATTTTGCTTCAAGTCCATCAGAAATGCATGAGGCCAGACGTGGGCATACTGCTAGTATTCCTTATACCACTCATACTGGTGATATGCACACGATTAAGTACAATATCTAAACAAAAAGCCCCTCTCCTATTAGGATTGGGGTATTTTTTTCATTAATATTTACATGGCTTTTCTTCACAACCAGGCTTTTCTTTTGCATCAACATATGATGAAGTTATGACATTGTTTGACTTGTCATAAATCCCCCAAAATTCTTTAGACTTATCGTCATTCAGATACCCTTCTGCGTTAATTCCGCCCATAGGATCCATTTTATAATCATTTGAAAAACTTATTTTCTCTATACCTTCATAATTAGCATTTATGTAATCAGTCATACGCTTCTTTGCTTTTTCAAATAACTCTAATTCAGCAGTTTTATTTTTTTCTTGTCTTTCATCATATTGATGTTTCATGAATATTCCCCCGAATGCTATAATGATGATTATTAACAGCAGGATAATAATGTATTTTTTCATAAAACCATCCTTTCAAGTGTTATTTTACATGAGGAGTGTGTGATTGTACATGAGCAAGAAGATCAGTGTACCCACATTATCTGATCAAGAGTATTACTCTATCAGTCAACTAACTTATCGACATGATTATTTAAAGAAACACTACTCGAAAAAGATTCCTGTTAACACCATCTCAGGGAAGCGGTTTTACATAGATAAAATTAAAAATGATCCAGATACAGGCCTAGATGTCTATGTCTTTGTTCAAGCCGTGAAAAGAAGTGGCAAGTGGGTTAAACCAAGCGAACCAGAAAACGTTGTCGTTGGATTCCAAGGAACAAACCAGGAGCAAATAAAAGCAGACATCATTAAAGCAGATGGCGAGAACGTTGTTATGGGTATAGACCCAAAAAAGAAAGTTCAATACCTTATGAAAAAGGATGCTCCGCCCTATTCAAAAGCAATTGCGCCGTATACAGCAAGCATGGGACAAATTGCAATGGTGGAAAGCGGAAAGTACAAAGTGGTCACAAAAACATCCCAGTTTGATCAAGGTGATAAACTGCTGGCCAATGAAATAAAGAAATATGCAGGGAAAAATACAGTTATCTCTACCACTGGACATTCACTTGGAGGAGCGGATGCGGAATATGCCGGCGTAAACAATAATATATACAGTGTCGCTTTCAATAATCCCTCCATTGTTAAGCTTCATGATAAAGAAACTCAAAAAAAGATAAGGAATGGCGAGTTTGATGCATATCATAAGGCAATTATTAACCCTGATGATATGGTGGGCTCAGGATGGTTTTTAGAGTATGAGCGGCATAATGGAACAACCATATACACTAAAGACCCTTCTCTTTCACGTGCAAGCCGCTCATTGAGATTAAGTCCCGCTCAAGGTATCACAGGTGTATTAAGCAGTTTAATCGCTGCATTCTATGGTCAGGCATTCGCTAAAAATCCTGATACTCATAGTATGATTGACGCTAACTTTAAATTTGATGAACACGGGAACATAATTAATGTTAATGGCAGTGAACAGGTTTTCAATCAAAACATTAATGCTATGACTGCTTATTCAGGGATGAATGGACAAACGATTAAAGTTGATGTTACATATGCAAAGCAATTGGCGGAAAAGCTTCAGTTAGCTATTGATGATCTAAAAACCCAAAAACAGAAGCTTGAACAATTCCCCTATGAACATGACAGTATGGTTAATGATGTAAAGCGTTCTTTTCAATCAAAAATGGGATCAAACCCTTATGAAGATTTGACCTCTGATGACGTTAATCAAGCTATTCTTTATCATGCTCCCTCCTCTTCTGGTGGATCACCTGTTTTCTACAATACAGATGAACAACTACAAACTGAAGCAATGCTCCATTACTTAATAAGGGATTTAGAAGATATCTGTAACTTCATTGTGAAAATGGCTCAGGATATGGACGCAAAAGATCAAGAATTAGCAAAATGGCTAAGATTATAAGGAGGCTGTGAATTGACACCATATGGGGTAAACATGGATACAGATGAGTTTTATAAGAAGCTTCAGCAGAATGAATCACTAAAGAAGCAAGTGGCAGTGGCATTGCAATCTCATTGTTCAGAAATTAAAACAGATTTAAAACAGGCAACTGACTTTGCATCGGCTCAAGAAACCATTACTGAAGTATATCTTGCCCTTCTCTCTTCGTTTGAAGGAAAATCAAAAGAGGCATTAACACAACGCCTTGCTGAAAATGCCAATATGCTTATGGAAGTTTTGGAAAGCAGAAATAAACTTTTGAATAGCATAGAAATAAAATAAGCCCCGTATATGGGGCTTCATCCTTTTGAAGCATATTACTTATGAAGTCCCAAACTCTTAAACTCTTTCCAAATTTTCTCTATGAATAAGATTGGGGGAAGATGTGTTGTACGTAGTAGCTCACTATCTTCTGGATGATCTTTAAAGTAACGTAAAGCATATGATCTTCTTAAACTTGCGTTTGTGGCATTCTTAAATTCTGGATCGTTAAAAATATTGTCTTTGATCTCCTGTGTTTTTTGATCAAGTGCTTTTTTCCGCTTCTCTGTTATTTCCATGATTTTTTCTTCGGGAATCGCATTTCCCACTTCCTCCACTAAGGCATACCCCACTGTATCGCCATCAGAAAGTTCGAATAGTTCTTCTCTTATTGTGGAGTTATAAAAGACAAAGCCATCTTTCACATAAAACATAATAAGTTCAGATGGTTGATCAAAATTTATATTATCTAATTTTTCATTGTACTCATTAACCTTTTCAGACAACAAACGCTGGATTTCTGAGTCCTCAAACCAAGTATGATACTCTTCAGGGATATAATAATCCTCTTTGTCCTCATAATCATACATGTAAAATAATAAATTATTGTCCACATGTTTATGGAAGTCTAAAAAGCCCTCTTGGCTTGGCAATAGAATTTTTTGATTTTCAGTATCCATATCCCCTTCTATAAGTGTAAAGCCCATCTTAACCGCTCGATTTTCTAACTCATCCTTTGAAATAATCAGCTCTTTTTGATAACTCAATTGCCACACTCTCCCTTATCAATGTCTCAAATCAATATTACATTCCCTCTGTTCAAAAAGTGAAGAAACTCAGGGAAAAACTTTTAAGGATAAAAATAAAATAAATACCACGAAATCTATTCACAATTATTAATAGGTATGTTATAATAAATGTATAAGGAGGTGAGGAAATGCTAGACAATATGATAAAAGTCCTTCAAATTATCTTCTACGTTGTATCTATCGGATGGATTGCACAACAATCAAACGATAGCGAGAAGAAAAATAAGAAGGACTAACCAGAGATAAGGGAAGCGAGCCACTAACTCGCTTCTCAATATCATTATAATCAGTCTAGCATAAAAAATGAAGAAAAATCAAAAGTTCATCTTTTCATTAATTTTATTGTCTGTTGCAGCGATTGGCATACGCTCATTCTGGACAAACTCTTTTACAACAGCAGTAATGGCTATTGTGGTTTTGTTAACGATTTATGCCATCATTAAAGACATGATTTCAAGGAGAAAATAACATGGAATATCACCTAAAGAGTCGCCAGGAAGTTGAGGACTTCATCAAAACCGAAGTCCTTACTACTCCTGAAGCCAAAGAAATATTAGGCGTAACCACAACACGTATGAGTCAATTAATATCAGGTGGAAAGTTAACGCCCATAAAAAAGCTTAGAGGAGTAAGTTTATTCCTTCGCTCAGATATAGAGCGGAAGAAAAAAGAACTTGAAGAATCAAGAAAGAAATACAGACCATATGACAAGTAATTCCCCCACCTATATCAGTGATGGGGGTTTTCATTTGCCCAAATATAGATATATATGTTAATATTATCCTGCATCCTAGACAGTCATAAATCACTATGAAAAACGAAAGGATGAAGTAAAAATGAAAAAAGTAGTTCTATCAACCTTGTCTACGGGGCTTTTATTAACAACATTAACCCCCTTGACAACACATGCTGAAGGCAGATCCGATCAATCTGCGAAAACTAATGAGGCAGTTGTATCACACCCCCTAACAATTCAGGAACTTGCTAACACATCTTCAGTATCGGTAATTGATGAAGACGGACAAGCATCAATTCAAGCTGTCCCGCCTTCAAACAAATGGAAAACTGTAGATCATTTCAGAGGTAATTCAAAAAACATGGATAATGCTGCAGAGTTAACTGCACGGATTGCAGTAGGTCTGCCTGGTCTTAAATATTCTTGGGCTGGAATATTTGCACAAGCAGTGTTTGGAACATTCTATCATAAGAAACCGACACGCTACTTTTCAACAACTCAATATCTTGCTTATGACAAGAACTATAGATACACTATTGTAGACATGTACGTATATAGTGATAGCAAATACTCTAAACAAATTGGGTATGACTATAAAGTCTTTAGAACCCCTAGATAAATCAATACAAAACAAAAAAGCAGGTTCTATACCTGCTTTTAAAATACCCAAAATATTATTACAATCCACGAAACAATTAAAGCCACCACAAACCATTTTTCTTTCCAAGATACTATTGCATAGCAAATGTACCCCAGTGTCAACGATGTAATAGCTTCTATTTTGACAAATTGTCCAAATGACTTAGAAGAAAATGTGTATACAAATAAAGAAATAACTACAAGTGCCATAAAAGTATGTCCCGCAGTCTTCAGTATCCCCTTTTTATTTTCAATACTCAATCATTTATCCCTCGTTTCGTTTATTCTCTTTCGTTGCCACAAGTGGCATCAGTTATTGATTCTTGCCTCAAGCTCAAATACACGCTTGTTAAGAACGTCTGTCTTCTTATCTACGTTCTGCAGCTGTGTAAGGTGGGCTGTAATATCTTTTGGCTGGTTCTCTTCAAGGCGGTCTAACTTAACGTTAATCTGATTAAATTCCTTCTTTGTTTCTTCTCTGAATTCGTTCATCTCTTTTTTAAATGACTTTAATTCAGATGATACACCGTCGATCTTGTTATCAATTTTCTTAATCTCATCTAATATCGCTTGAAGCATGTTGTTTTCCATCCCATTCACCTCTCCGTACAGTATAACAGCAATTGCAATACTTTTGATTTTCGGAAATTCCGACAATAGAATATTTCAATGGTTTTGTTTAACGAATTAAAAAAAAATAAAAGCAATACTTTTGCTTAAGACTCTTCGGAATCATCCTCAATGAATTCAATGATATCTTCAATTTTACAATTTAGCACCTTGCAAATTTTATTTAATGCATCAACGTTTATAGACTTTACCTTTTCATCTTCTTGTAATTGTTCGTTGTTTACCCATTTGCTAATTGTATTTGGTCTGATTTCTGTTTTTCTAGAAAGCCAGTACATTGTTTTATCTTGTTCATTCAAAAGCTTATCTAATTTAAATTTGATCAAGAGTTTTCACCTCAAAATAATAATACCACAATTCAATACAAAAAATAACGAGTTTAACGCTTGACGTTAAACAAATGATGATATATTATTAACTCATAGAGTTAAACAAATAGTGATTAACCAGAGGTGATAACAATTGAAACGAATATTCATTCGTAGAAGTGATTTGGGTAATTTTCCAGCAATGTTGTTTTACAAGCATTTCGCCATTTCTGGCGAAGATGGTCAAGTACATCTGTATCAAGTCCTTAAAAGGAAGGATGGGAAATACGACAGCATCCATTCAGTATTCTTGGCCGAAGACATCAAATACAAAAACCTCAGAAGTTTAACCAATGCAGTAATTGATAAGTTGCTCAGTACACGATTATGGGATGCTCTCATTGATAATAGGGAGCTTGTTACACCGGAAGGCTATCAGATTCTTGATAAAAACAAAGTTTATTAGCTCTTAATATTCACTTAATTAAAAATTAACTTTCATAATGAAACCTTTTAAATGAACTATCGTATTACTATAGACAGGTGTCTAATGACCTATTTTCAATACCTGACAGGAGGAATTCAAGTGAAACGCATTACAATTGAATACCATGACAATAGTGATGTAGATGTTTTTAAGGGTTACTTGATTAAAGACAACTTAGCTATCTATGCTGAACAAGGCTTATCAACTGTTCTAATCAATGTAAAGCCGATAAACCGCAATATGAGCCGTTACATTGAATCTGAGTACATCGGAGACTTAGACAAAGGCAAACATGTCAGAGACGATTTTCATTACATTAAAAGCCTTGTAGACGCTTTGAACGATATGAGCGGTTTAGAGTTATTGGAGAACTGCGGAAACCTTAATTGCTCTCACGTGGAATTAGATGGTCAAAAAATAATTGAATATTCAAAACATAAGGAGCGCAATCAATATGCAAATTAATCAAGAAGTATCCGTAAAATCAAAAGTTTCTCGCTCAGGAGTTGAGCGGGGAACAATTGTTGACATCTACCCTGAAACAAACACATTTGAAATTTGCTATTTTGACGGTACATATGATGAAAAACACTTTGACGAGATTGTATAAGCAAACACTAGGAGGAATTGGACATGCAACAAGTATTGAATAATAGAGAATTGTTAAAAGGCTCGGAAGAAAGTATCTTAGAAGCTTTGAGAAGTATTGCAGCAATTAACCCACTAGACAGCTTAGGTATAGATGAAGGTGAAAGAGAATTCGATGTTCATTTTGACATTAAAATGAGTGCTTCACTTCGCACAACAAAGAAATTCCGGAGTGCAGAAGAAACACAGCAGTACTATAAGAAACTGCTTCACACATTAAATATTGTCATGCCTTACCTCTCAATGATGGTAGAAGGTGGAGATATTGTTACAGCAGCAGTCGATGAATGGGAAACAGAAAATATCAAAGCATTTGAGACATGGGAATGAGTAAGACGGATTTACATAACGAGCGGTTCTGTCAGGTTGTATTTGGGGGATTGATCGTAGTTATACCAGCTTTAAGTATATTATGCATAGCGTGGTTTGGGTGATTAGGAAGAGTGTCACCAGCACTCTCCTAATCTGATGGGTTAGTACACTCCCATTGTATTTAAACATTACAATTTAATCAAGGGGATAACTGAAATGAAAAACACATATACCACTTATGAATTTAAAGCATATGATAGGCGAAATAAATTGTTAAAAGAAAGGTTTACATGCAATTACAAAGATCATCTTTATTCAATCATAGAGTGGATTATCAAGAAATGTCCTACCGTTGATGTGATTGAATGCATGGTATCTGAAGTTAGTGAGCTTGCTTTCCTTGAGAGTGAGTATGTCGATATCTTCACGGTATGGAAAGCGGAAGATTAAGCGGAGTTAGATTGAATAGACACTGAAGACGGGGGAGTTAAAGTCCCTGTCTTTTTTCTAATTGATGATATATTGGAAGTGAAACAAAAAACAAATAGGTTCAATACGTAAAAAGAAGAAAAGTCTAGACTACCTGTATTTATTAACCTATGCTAATATAAACATATGAAAAAGTTGCCTTGGTTTGCTCACCTATTTTAATAATGAGGTGATGATCATGACAGTTTATGAAACAATGATGATTATGATTAATTTCAGCGGGTTAATGTTAAATGCAGTAGGTTTATTTGTGTTGATTGGAAACGCAAAACAGACCTAACCCTCTAGCCTGAGAAACTTAAGGGTTTAGGTCTAAACAAATATTCTCTTGAGCATACCGCTCAAAGGCAACTTTTTACCGGGGTGTTCGCTGCACCCTGGCTTTTTAATATGGGTTTACGTTCGTAAACCTATTTCATACACCGATTATAACATATCTACAATGAAATGCATTACAAATATATATTCAATATATAATTATTTGAATCATTCATCTAAGTTCTTGAAACTTTTGTTCACGAATCTAAACTTGCCTAATTTAACTTCTCACCTGCTATTTCCCTGTTTAAATGAAATACTTATTTTATTGCGATTAGAGCGGCGATAAGAAAACCATACCCATTTTTTGCATGATGTTTTAAAACCGCTCCAGCGCCCCAAATACAGCTAAATACACCCTAATCAATGCAAATGTTAAGCTCAATGGTTTTGAGTTGCTTTAACTGACTGCACAATCCACAGTGTCACAATATACGACGGCATCCCGTTTCGTTACTCCACTTCTGCTCTCTTTAACCGTTTACACTTTGAAAGAGGACGGAAATTAAACCTGACCTCTTTTTTTGCATCTTGTTACATGTTGGCAATTAACTTATTCTGTTTTTCCTGAATTTGTGATAGAATCAAAATAAATAAGTTGCCTATGAACAAATGAGCCATGCTCCTCCCATTTAATTTCAACGGTTAATTTTAACGGGATGAGGCAGGTGATGCACCATTGATGTCGATTTACGAATCTATCATGATAATGATTAATTTCTCTGCACTATTGTTAAATGCAGTAGGTTTATTTGTGTTAATTGGAAACGAAAAATAGACCTTCCCTTGAGCTTAGGAACCTTAAAGGGTTAGGTCTACAATGAATTACTTATGAGCATACGGCTCAAAGGCAACTTTTTATCGGGGTGTTGGTAGCACCCTGTTTTTTTGTGTTTCTAACATATGCTTTACACTTAGTATAGCATATGTTAGAAAAAATGTTTAACAAATGTTTTTTAAATATTCATGAATGTTCCTAATTAATTTCAAACTATTCTTAAGTATTTTTCTGTTATTTCCTATATATTTTTTATTCACCTAGTTAAATACAATGTATGTTAATGTCATCTATATCCCAATTACTTTATCCTATCATGAAAACAATGCGTTAAAGGCTTTATAATCTTTTTCTTTAATTGAAACAGTTACCCTATCTACTCTGTCAGTGTCTGCAAACATAAATGTTGTTTGACTAAATTCAATCTTTCTCGGCCCAAGTATGTTATAGATTAAATCAAGGATTTTAAAACAGTCTATATCTATCCCATTTTCAAAATGGTTTTTCACACTAATAGTCACAACTCCATCGTGCTTTGTAAATCTTGATTTTTGCGGTGACATATTTTGTCGCTTGCAGTATGACTTAATAGCTGCTTTAAAGTAATCTTTTGAATCCATCAGTACCCTCCTTCGTTTCTCACTTATTATAGATAACGCCCATCCATATTTTAACACACCGAACTTTGCAGACTGAACAATTCGTTCACCCAGTTAGTTAACATATCTTCTTTGCTCTGATGGTGGTAAAAGTCCACTTTCAGAAGTCTGGATAGTTGATTTATCTAAAAACTTTTAAGTGCAGCCTTAAATAAAATTTCACATTGAATATTTAGTACAATAAACAGTTGGAAAAAATAAAAGACATGAATTAATCACGTCTTTTTAATGCTCGATCATAGAATGTTGTTTCACTGATATATCGAAGATCAAGAAACTCAAGAAAAGAACAAAGGTTTGTGTCATACGCACCGAATACTTTTTCAAATTTTGCTTTACTCGGCATTCTTGTCCCATTTAAGTAAAGATAGACCTCCGACACGCTCATTCCAGTTTTTCTGTGGAGATCCATTCCACTGATTTTTCTACCTTCCAATTGATAAATCCACTTTGAGAACCCCTCTTTAATCCTTTTATTAATGTTATGCTTCCATGTTTCCAAATCAAAAGAGAAAACGGTCGGCAAGGTGGCATCAATGCTATTATTAATGTTATGTTCTACACCCTTAGCGGGTCGCCGGTCGGCTCCTGACCCACGCAGCTGAACACCTTTTCCTTTCCGTAATCCATCAGTACGAGCGCCAGAGAAAGCACTTTCGAAATGCTCTGCAGCGTAAATGTCCGGTCGGCGTCTCCTGCCGTCAGACATGTATTTTCCGCATGATAAATTGTGACCGAAAGGCTGTCTTGTTCAGATTCAGCCAGAGCCGGAATATAGTCTGCCACTTTGCCTTCTTCGGTCCTTTTTTTCGCTTCTTGAACTAATGCGTCCAGCTCTTGGTAATGCCGGCATACCATGTCGATCATCCTCACTTCGCTGCCGTTGTATACATCTAATTTGCGACGCAAAGTGACAATTCATGCGAAAACTTTTATACTTTAAGTAAAGGGGGGCTTCACCATGAGCGTTATTCAAGTAAAAGGCAATGTTACATACCCGATTACAATTGATCCGAGTGTCTGGATTTTCGATGACCGTAAGTTTCCGTTTGAAAAAAATCAGCCTGTTCATCCGGACGGCTCTGCAGAAACCCAGGAGCATACGCTTGATCCGGAACGGGTGATCAGAGAAGGGCGCATTTCGCCGCCGACTTTAAAAAGCGAAAAACGTTATGAAAAAGAAAGACTGATGAACGGCAGCTTCGCCATGAAGCTCGGCGCTGTTTTAGCAAATGCCGAGCCGAAAGAAAGCGCTGTCCTGTGCGCATTTATTTCAAAATCAGAAAGAACCGAAGTGGCGCTCGAAAAGGCGATGGACGCAATCGCGCATTTCAGCGATGCAGGGAAACCCCTTCAAGACGGCGGCCCGGTCCATTTTTACGTGGACGGAGACTTTGAAAACCCGATAACGGGCGTCACAGAAATCGAAGTTTTATAACAAATCGGCGGCGAGCTGTGCAAGGCCGGATCTCTCACCTTTCAGAAGCTTCACGCTGCCGGAGACGGTTTGTTCTTTAAACCGTTCTACAACATAAGCAAGTCCGTTGTTTAAACTGTCTAAGTATGGGTGATCTATTTGCTCCGGATCGCCCATCAGGACAATTTTGCTGCCCTCTCCCACCCGAGTCAAAAGCGTTTTGACCTCGTGCCTCGTCAAATTCTGAGCCTCATCAATAATAATAAACTGATCCGGAATGCTTCTTCCCCGAATGTATGTCAGCGCCTCCACCTGAATCGATCCGATTCCTGCCAAAATCGCTTCAAGTTCACCCGGCTTTTTCGCATTGAATAAAAATTCAAGATTATCAAAGATCGGCTGCATCCACGGCTTGAGCTTTTCCTCTTTTTCGCCCGGCAAATATCCGATATCCTTTCCCACCGGGACGATGGGACGCGCGACGATCAGTTTTTTATAAATACCGAGATCCTCCGTCTGCAGAAGCCCTGCCGCGAGAGCAAGCAAGGTTTTTCCCGTTCCCGCTTTTCCGATCAGGGTGACGAGCGGGATATCTTCCCTCAGCAGGAGTTCAAGCGCCATTGTCTGCTGGACGTTCTTCGGCCTGATACCCCATACGTGCTCATCATCGAAAACGAGTCTTTTTACGGTCTCGCCTTTCTTATCTGTCATGCCGACCGCAGACGAAGATCCTCCTAATTCATCTTTCATCAGCACAAATTGATTCGGATAAACCTGATGCTGCTGAAGCTCCTTGACTGAAATTTGTTTGTCTTTATAAAACGAGGCAAACCGCTCTTTATTCATAAATATATCTTTGTACCCGCTATATATTTCATCATGGTCAACGACTCTGTCGTTTAAAAAGTCCTCCGCCAAAAGCCCGATGGCATCCGCCTTTACCCTGACAAGCACATCTTTGCTGACCAGGATGACGAGGCGGCCGTTTTCTTTCGTTTCCTCCTCAAGGCTTAAATTTTTTGCCACCGCCAAAATGCGGTTATCATTCGTTTTTTCGATAAAAATTTCTTGGAGCTGGTGAAATGACCGGTGGTTCAGTTCAATTCTGAGCGTTCCTCCGCTTTCAAGCGGAACTTTCTCGTGCAGCCTTCCTTTCTCCCTGAGCCCGTCTATCAGCTTAGATACGTGCCTCGCATTTCTCCCGACCTCGTCCATATACCGCTTTTTTGAATCGACCTCTTCCAGCACGACGGCGGGGATGACAACTTCGTTTTCTTCAAAGGAAAAAATGGCGTTAGGATCCTGCAAAAGTACATTCGTATCTAACACATAAATTTTACTCAAGTCTCAGCCTCCTGAAATAAGGATCAAAGCCCATCGTGTGCTTCTCTTTCCGCGAAAAACGGGGATGCCTGCTAAAATATATGATTTGGTGAATAAAGATAGAAGGTTAATTCAACAATAAAATAAATGAAAGCATTCAAGGAGGAAATCTGACGTGCGAATTCTTTTCATTATCATACAAGCCTTGTTTATCCTTACCGGCTGCACTGCTGTACAGGACGGCCGCGGCCGCAATATTCAGAACGAATCAGCCGATCAGCGCGATGCAAAACCGATCCATGTGAAAAATACGGCTCCTGAGACAGCTGAAAATCCCGGCCGGACAGACATCGCTAAGCATCTCGTCGAGGTAACCGAAAAAATCCCCGGCATTTCAGATGCCACCGCGGTTGTACTCGGAAGATACTCCGTTGTCGGTATCGATGTGGATGACAATTTAGAAAGAAGCAAAGTGGAGAGCATTAAATACACGGTTGCCCAGGCGTTAAAAAACGATCCTTACGGCGCCAATGCCGTTGTCGTGGCTGATCCTGATACGGTTTCCCGTCTGAGAGGCATGGGCAGCGACATTAAGGCCGGCCGCCCCGTTTCAGGCATTTTGGACGAACTTGCCGCCATCGTCGGCCGTGTCATGCCGGAAGTCCCGAATGATGTGACCGACAATGAAAAAGAATCACCGACTCAATCGAATGATGATCAGCTGAACCAAAGAGACCAGAACAAGCTGCAAAACGAACAGAACGATCAATCGGATCATCATATGAAAAACCGCCGGTAAAAAGCAGCGCCCGCTCCAAAGGAAGGGCGCTGCTTTCTTTCCCTTTGGCAGGAGGAGCATCCATGATATAATGCTTGTCATAGTGAAAGAGGTGAAAAATCAATGAGAGTAAAATGTTCCATTTGCGACAAAATCGAACAAATTGATGATGAAACACTGACAGCCAAACGCCTCCGCAATCGTCCGATTCATACATATATGTGCCGGGAATGCCATGACCGAATCAAAGTCAAAACGGAGGCGCGGCTGAATACCGGACACTTTTCCTTTCATCCCGGACAAAAAGCGAAAAAAGATAAACTGAAAAAATAAACCGAATAAAAAATGACCCGCCGGAAGGCAAGGTCATTTTTTTATTGCGGTTTAGCTGACTGGCTTTTTTTGGACTGGTGCAGACGGATTTTGTAAATGATCAAAATCAAGGCGGCGACAACAAGCCCTTCTCCGACCGGCAGAAACACACCGAAAAAAGTCAGTACGGTGCAGCCGAGCACGAGAAAGAGATAAACTGCCGCAGCCTTCAACACCGGCAGCCGTTTGGCAAAGCCGAGTTTAAATACAATTACCGAAAGCACGACGATCGTTCCGTATAACAGCCACATTCCCGTCAGCGGATGCTCATCCACTTGGTAAAGAGCCGCAAAGAACGACAGCCGTTCACTTACTTCATTCAAAAGGATCCCCCTCCCCTTTTCCGTTCGGGTTCTACCTTTTCAAATTCTGCAAGTGATTAAGACATTCCTGCTGTTTTTTTCTTTTTCGCCGCTTTTTCACGTTCGTTTTTATTCAGGATTTTCTTTCTTAAACGGATGGATTCCGGCGTTACTTCACAGTATTCATCTTCGTTTAAGTACTCGAGTGATTCTTCCAGCGACATAATGCGCGCTTTCTTAATCGTAGTCGTTTGATCCTTCGTAGCGGAACGGACGTTTGTCTGCTGTTTCATTTTGCTGACATTGACGACAAGGTCATTGTCACGGTTATGTTCACCGACAATCATGCCTTCATATACTTCTGTCCCGGGCTCAACGAAGATGACGCCGCGGTCTTCAATACCTTGAATTCCGTAAGATGTCGCTTTTCCGTTTTCCATGGAAACGAGCACACCTTGACGTCGGCCTCCGACTTGGCCTTTTTGCATCGGCTGATAGCTGTCAAACGTGTGGTTCAGGATACCGAAACCGCGTGTCAGTGACAGAAACTCAGTAGAATAGCCGATGAGTCCGCGTGAAGGTACGGTAAAGATCAGGCGGACCTGGCCGTTTCCGTTATTAATCATATCAAGCATTTCGCCTTTTCTCGCACCCATTGATTCCATAACAGAACCGGTATGCTCTTCAGGCACGTCAATCTGCACGCGCTCAACAGGCTCGCAGCTTACGCCGTCGATTTCCTTAATGATAACTTCAGGTTTAGACACTTGAAGCTCATAGCCTTCACGGCGCATGTTTTCAATTAAAATGGACAGGTGAAGCTCACCGCGTCCTGAAACAACCCATGCGTCAGGTGATGCAGTCGGTTCGACACGAAGACTGACGTCTGTTTGAAGCTGCGCGTTCAGACGCTCTTCAATTTTGCGGGCTGTGACATATTTGCCTTCACGGCCTGCAAACGGGCTGTTGTTTACGACAAATGTCATTTGAAGCGTAGGCTCATCAATGCGCAGAACCGGCAGCGGCTCATGGTGGTCAGCCGGACAAACCGTTTCACCGACATTGATGTCTTCCATGCCCGAAACGGCAACGAGGTCTCCCGCTCTCGCTTCTTCAATTTCCACGCGTTTCAATCCTTGGAAACCGAAGATTTTCGTTACGCGGAATGATTTTACCGTTCCGTCAAGTTTCATCAATGAAACCTGCTGACCCACTTTCATCGTGCCGCGGAAAACGCGTCCGATACCGATACGGCCGACATAATCATTGTAATCAAGCAGCGCCACTTGGAATTGAAGAGGCTCTTCGGCGTTATCTACCGGGGCAGGTACATGTTCAAGAATCGTTTCATACAGTGATTCCATATTTTCGTCCTGCTTTTTCGGATCCAGACTTGCCGTTCCGTTAATCGCAGAAGCGTAGACGACAGGGAACTCAAGCTGTTGTTCGTTTGCGTCAAGCTCGATGAACAAATCAAGCACTTCATCAATGACTTCTTCCGGGCGGGCGAAATCACGGTCGATTTTGTTTACGACGACAACCGGATTTAAGTTCTGCTCAAGAGCTTTTTTCAGTACGAAACGGGTTTGCGGCATGCAGCCTTCATATGCGTCAACGACTAACAGAACACCGTCAACCATTTTCATAATCCGTTCTACCTCTCCGCCGAAGTCGGCGTGTCCCGGAGTGTCCAAAATATTAATGCGTGTATCTTTATAGTTAATCGCAGTATTTTTCGCAAGAATTGTAATACCGCGTTCACGTTCAAGATCGTTTGAATCCATTGCGCGTTCGGCAATATTTTCGTTGGCACGGAATGTTCCGGCTTGGTGAAGCAATTGGTCTACCAAAGTCGTTTTCCCATGGTCAACGTGGGCAATAATCGCGATGTTGCGAAGATCGTTTCGAAGTTTCACATTTTCATCTCCTAAAAAAATTAGATAACTTTCATATTATACCACACATCCTCTTTAAAAGCGTTACGTTTTTCTGTAAACTGAAAGTATGACGTTAAAGGGGATGGAAATATGAAAAAATTGAATTGGCTCTTATTATTATTTGCATTCGCAGCAGTCTTCAGCATGATGCTGATCGGCGTATCAATCGCTGAGAAAAGCGCATGGGGCATCATCGGAAGCATTGTTCTCGTTATCGCCATGATGGGAAGCGGTTTCACCGTAAAGAAAAAAATGCGCGAACAGGGACTGCTTGATTAAAAGCATGACCCTTTGCAAAATTCCGTAAACATGGAAAGAAAATATCTAATGAAGCCTGAATCAAAGATTCAGGCTTTTTTACATCCTCAAAACAGGCTGAGATGTAAGGCTTATCTCCCCCGCCGCCTAGTCAGGAAGCCGGAAATGACAGCTCCCATTCTAGTTACATCAGCAGATTCCCTCAGAATATGCAGTCTGAAATAGTCCGGCATCGTTATGCAGAAAATACCATACCTCCTATTTCAATTCCATCATTGTCTTTTTATACTTGTGGCTGTAAGCAAATACACATGACAAGGAGAGAACGAAATGAAAACATCTTTTTTGAAGAAAACCGCTGTAACTGCCGCCGCAACCGCCTCAGCCGCCTTGCTTGCATTCAGTCCGCTTGATTCTGCCGGCGCAAAAACGATCCAGGCAAATGAACCGCATGCCCTGCAGGCTTCCGCAGAGAAAACACCGGAAGACGCGGCAAAACTCATTGACATCATCAGCCAATCGATTTACGAAAAAGACGGTGTCTATTATTTTGACGGCGAAAAAGCGGTTGAATTGGGATTAGATCAAGAACAAGCCCAGATCATTCAAAAGCTGTGGGACAGTTCAACCGAATTTTTAACCGTACTTTCCCAATGTATTGAGAAAACGGACGGCGAATATACATTTAATAAAGAAAAAGCGGTGGAGCTCGGCTTTACGGAAAAAGAGGCCCTTATCGTTGATCAGCTGTTCACCGCTTTTTCCCAAAGTCTTCATATCCTTCAATCTGCGCTGATTGAAGAAGACGGTGTGTATACATTTGATCAGGAACTTGCTGAAAAAGCAGGAGCAGGAAAAAAAGAAGCAAAGCTGTGTGCCGGATTCTTTAATTCACTGCCCCAGGAATTGCTTGAAGGCATTTATACAGCCTTTCATCCGGCTGAGTAAACGGATTAGAACGCCCGGTCATTCAGCCGGGCGTTTTTTTAAATCAGCAGTTTAAGGACCAGCATGATAAGAAATACAGCGCCGAACAAACAGGCTGCTTTTATCAGCAGTTTCCCGTAATACCGTTCCTTAAACCGCCTTTCTTCTTCTGCATAACAGGCTGGCGCCTTCATCTCAGGGCTGCCGAGGTCAAGCGGCTCCTTCATCATATGATATAAACTCCCGCACTTACCGCATGATTCAAGATGGCGGGAAATAAACCGCTCCGTTTCTGTTTCACAATCGCCTTCAATATATAAAGGGAGTAAATCTCTCACTAAACAGCAAGTCATATCTGTCCGTCCTTCCTTTTTTCCCCAAAGTGCTGTTTCAGCTGCATTCTCGCCCTGTACAGGGTGCTCTTCACCTTCGAAAGACTCCAGTCCAAAACATCAGCAATCTCTTCGTAAGACAGCTCTTGAAATACCTGTCGAAATGCTGAATAAAATGACTGAAAATCTCTGACATCTGAAACAATCCTTTTCGTTTATTAAGGCCTCACCCGTTTAGACAAACGGCTATAAAAAAAGTTTTACAGATCGGAACATTTTTCCCCTATCATTTTTCCCGACTTCATTTGTCATTTTTTTCAGAATAAATCGCATCATTCGACTCATGTCTGATTCAACACGTGCCTCTCGGCTTATCCCCCGATGCTGGCCGCCGGAAGCCTTTCCGGGACGATTCTATCAATTCATCAGCGGAGTCTAGTTTTATATTGCAGAATGAGAGAATGCTGGTTTATTATAACAATATAAGTTTTCATTATTTTCAAAAAGGGGGATTTATTGTGGGTTTAGGTAAGAAATTGTCTGTTGCTGTCGCCGCTTCCTTTATGAGTTTAACTATCAGTCTTCCGGGTGTTCAGGCCGCTGAGAATCCTCAGCTTAAAGAAAACCTGACGAACTTTGTGCCGAAGCATTCTTTGGTGCAGTCTGAGTTGCCTTCAGTCAGTGACAAAGCAATCAAGCAATACTTGAAACAAAACGGCAAAGTCTTCAAAGGCAACCCTTCTGAGAGACTGAAGCTGATTGACCACACGACCGATGATCTCGGCTACAAGCACTTCCGTTATGTGCCTGTCGTTAACGGTGTGCCTGTGAAAGACTCGCAAGTCATTATTCACGTCGATAAATCCAACAATGTCTATGCGATTAACGGTGAATTAAACAACGATGCTTCTGCCAAAACGGCTAACAGCAAAAAATTATCTGCAAATCAGGCGCTGGATCATGCTTTTAAAGTAATCGGCAAATCACCTGAAGCCGTCTCTAACGGCAACGTTACAAACAAAAACAAAGCCGAGCTGAAAGCAGCGGCCACAAAAGACGGTAAATACCGCCTCGCCTATGATGTAACCATCCGCTACATCGAACCGGAACCAGCTAACTGGGAAGTAACCGTTGATGCGGAAACAGGGAAAGTCCTGAAAAAGCAAAACAAAGTGGAGCATGCCGCTGCAACCGGAACAGGTACGACTCTTAAAGGAAAAACGGTCTCATTAAATATTTCTTCTGAAAGCGGCAAATATGTAATGCGTGATCTTTCTAAACCTACTGGAACGCAAATTATTACGTACGATCTGCAAAACCGACAATATAACCTGCCGGGCACACTCGTATCAAGCACTACCAACCAGTTCACAACTTCTTCTCAGCGCGCTGCCGTTGATGCGCATTACAATCTCGGCAAAGTGTACGATTATTTCTATCAGACGTTTAAACGCAATAGCTACGACAATAAAGGCGGCAAAATCGTATCTTCCGTTCATTACGGCAGCAAATACAATAACGCGGCCTGGATCGGCGACCAAATGATTTACGGTGACGGTGACGGCTCATTCTTCTCGCCTCTTTCCGGTTCAATGGACGTAACGGCCCATGAAATGACACACGGTGTTACACAGGAAACAGCCAACCTGAACTATGAAAATCAGCCGGGCGCTTTAAACGAATCCTTCTCTGATGTATTCGGATACTTCAATGATACTGAGGACTGGGATATCGGTGAAGATATTACGGTCAGCCAGCCGGCTCTCCGCAGTTTATCCACTCCGACAAAATACGGACAGCCCGACCATTACAAAAATTATCAAAACCTTCCGAACACTGATGCCGGCGACTACGGCGGCGTGCATACAAACAGCGGAATTCCGAACAAAGCCGCTTACAACACGATTACAAAAATCGGCGTGAAAAAAGCGGAGCAGATTTACTATCGCGCACTAACGGTATATCTCACTCCGTCATCAAACTTTAAAGATGCAAAAGCAGCTTTGATTCAATCAGCGCGGGACCTTTACGGCTCTCAAGACGCTGCAAGCGTAGAAGCGGCCTGGAATGCGGTCGGCTTGTAAACAAGAAAAGAGACCGGAGAAATCCGGTCTCTTTTTTATATCTGAAACATTTCACAATGGCTTCACCATGATCATATATGTCTTTTCACGATCGTCTTTTTCAAGCTTAAGCTGTTCAAAGCCGCATTGGCTTAAAAACAAAACCCATTCCTGCCTGTCCAGGGGAACGGCTGAAAACATCGCTTTATGCTCCCCTCTCAGCCGGCCCGCAATCTCTTCAATGACCGCGCGTCCGATTCCTTTCTCTTTTGCTTCCGGAGCGACGGCCACGGTTCCGAGCCACGGTTTTCCGTTTGAAGGCGCCCATTCCAAATGAAAACTGACGGCGGCAGGAGCGCCGTCAATCTCCCATACGAGCCATGTTCCATTGTACATGGAGTATGCAAGCATAAACTCCGCCGCATTTTTTGTTCCGAACTCTTCGTTTTTCCACACCGGGTGTGATGTCGCCAGCTGCTCCAGAAACCCGAGATCTTCTTCTTCTTCAAAATCTCTACCTGTCAGCATGTAAATAGTCGTCAAAGATAATTTTATGTATTGCCGGATTGCCCGCAAGCACGCTGTGGTTGTCTAAAAACGTAAACGGTTCGCCGTCTGTGGTCGTGTAAATGCCCCCGACTTCGTTCAGCAGCACGCAGCCGGCAGCGTAATCCCACGGCGCGAGCCTCATCGTAATGTATGCGTCAATGCGGCCGGCCGCAACACTGGCCAGCTCAAGTGCCGCCGAACCGTAGGAACGCGTTCCTCTGACCCGTTTTACGAGCGGCGCCAAAATACTCGGGTCAATCCTTCTGTTTTCCGTCACCCATGTGGCATTGATTGCAATAATGGCTTCTTCAATGGAAGCTTCTTTTAAAGGAGCAAGCGGCGTGTCGTTCAGATAAGCCCCTTTTCCGCTGAATGCGTGATACAGTTCGTCCTGCATCACATCATAAATTAAGCCGATTTTGCCTTTTCCGTCTTCAAAGATGCCGATGGAGATCGCGAAATGCCGCTTTTGATGGACAAAATTCATCGTTCCGTCAATCGGATCAATGATCCAGACGATTCCGTCAAGGGAGCGGAGCTTATCTCCCTGCCCTTCTTCTCCGAGAATCCGGTGTCCGGGAAAAGTTCCCTGTATACGGTCAATGAAAAAGCGTTCCGTCTCTTTATCAATATTTGTGACTAAATCATTCGGATTTGATTTTGTTTCAATCGTCAAGCTTTCCTGCATGGATTGTCTGATTCTCGTTCCGGCTTCTTTTACCCATTGTTTTGCGATATCATCAATTTCCGTCCAATTTGTCATACCGTGTACCTCTTTTCTATGTATAGCTTATTCTATAGCATACTGATAAAGGCGATGAAAAAGCAAGGAAAATGAAAAAAATGCCTTCTCACGTAAAAACGAACCATTTCCTGCGGTTCGTTTTTACTATTCTTTATCCGTTAAGCCGAATCCATTCTTTTCTGAGACGTTCCAGTTTTCTTTTGCTGAGATCGATTTGATCTGCATTCTCTTTTTGCATGGCCTCATACAGGGTTGCCAATTCATAATCAACCTCTAGTCTCCAGACAGCTACACGGTTATTTTTTTCCTCCCTGAATCCTTCCTTCACCACTTGCCTCATTGTCTTTCGCCCCTTCCAGAGATCATTTGTTAAAAAAGCATCCCATTTTTCCAATTTATTAATGATACTTCTTATATCGTATGGAAACTTATATTCGGCTGTAACAACATTCTTAAAATTGTGTGTTTACCTATTCGTTTTTTACCACCAATCCTCTCGGCTCAAACGTTCTCAATGTTTTTGCGGCCGGCGGCGGCTGTGGTAAAATATGAATACTTACGATAAGGAGGAAAAAGATGACTCAGATGCGTTTTACAAAAGAAGACTTCGATACATTTACAATAGAAGGTTTAGATCCGCGCATGGAGGTGTTAAAAGAACAAGTCCGTCCGAAGCTGACCTTGTTAGGAGAGCATTTCGCACCGACATTGTCAGCATTGACAGGAGATGAAATGTTCCCGCATGTCGCCAAGCACGCGAGAAGATCTGTCAACCCGCCGGCTGACAGCTGGGTTGCCTTTGCCAACAGCAAACGCGGGTATAAGAAACTCCCTCACTTTCAGATCGGTTTATGGGACACCCATATGTTTGTATGGTTTGCCATCATTTATGAATCTCCGATAAAAGAGGAATACGGCAGATTGCTGGAAGCGAAGCAGGAGGACATCACAAAACAGATTCCCGGTCATTTTGTATGGTCGCCGGATCATACGAAGCCAGGTGCGTACAAGCAGTCCGACATGGATCAGGAGCAGCTGAAAACATTATTTGAACGCCTGCAGACAGTGAAAAAAGCAGAGCTTTTGTGCGGCATTCAGCTGCAAAAAGAAGACGTGATCAACATGAACAACAATGAATTCCTGCAAACCATTGAAGATGCTTTTAGGAAGCTTTCCTTTTTATACACACTGACTCAGAAAGTCTCATAACATAAAAAGCGGGCCGATTGCCGGCTCGCTTTGTCTACATTTTGATAATCGCTTGATCTGATTGTTTCGCCTGTTTCACAGTCCGATACGGGGAATAGGTGCTGTCAGCTTCAAATTGGCTGCAGATTTTCTTTTCTTCCGCTTTCCCGGGAACGATTTCTTTAAAGCGGCGGTACGCATTCAGAAGTCTGTCTCGGTCAGCTCCTTTTTCATAGGCGTTTTCCACCTGCTGAAAAAAAGCAATGACATCCACGGCCTCCTCTGTCGTCCAGTCCTCATCCATCGGATATTGATATTCCAAATGTCTTCACTCCTTTATAATCATGCTCAAAATAAGCATCTTCCATAGATCATAAATTGTTCTTTACTTTCTTTCAAGTTCATAATATAATTCATTTGTTTTACGTTTAAAAAACGGGTAATAAAACTGAATGTAATACAAACTAATCCGTAGGTATTATGATAAAGGTGGGAAAACAATTGCCGCAACATGAAACACCCCTGTACAGCGGACTGAAAAAGCACGCGGACAGACAGCCTGTCCAATTCCACATTCCGGGCCATAAAAAAGGCGCGGGAATGGATCCGGAATTCAGACAATTTATCGGAGAAAACGCGTTAAGCATAGATTTAATTAATATCGAACCTCTGGATGATTTACATGCGCCAAAGGGCATCATTAAAGAAGCCCAGGATCTGGCCGCTCGAGCATTCGGCGCAGACCATACCTTCTTTTCCGTACAAGGGACGAGCGGCGCCATTATGACGATGGTCATGGCCGTATGCGGACCCGGAGATAAAATCATCATCCCGAGAAACGTTCATAAATCCATTATGTCGGCCATTGTATTTTCCGGAGCGGTGCCGATTTTTATTCACCCGGAAATTGACGATGAGCTCGGAATTTCTCACGGCATTACGCTTGAGTCCGCCGAGCGGGCTTTGACGGAGCACCCTGACGCAAAAGGCCTGCTTGTCATAAATCCGACGTACTTCGGTGTGGCAGCTGACTTGAGCAGCATTGTAAAGCTCGCGCATTCTTTCGATGTGCCTGTGCTTGTCGATGAAGCGCACGGCGTGCATATTCATTTTCATGATAAGCTTCCTCTGTCCGCCATGCAGGCGGGCGCTGATATGGCAGCCACAAGCGTGCACAAATTGGGAGGCTCCCTGACGCAGAGCTCCATTTTAAATGTGAGAGAAGGTCTTGTTTCCAAAGAAAGAGTACAGTCGATTTTAAGCATGCTGACGACAACGTCAACATCCTATCTGCTTCTCGCTTCACTGGATGTCGCAAGAAAACGCCTCGCTACAGAAGGCCGCGACCTTCTTGAAGATACGATTCTGCTGGCGGATCAGACACGGAAACGCCTCAATCAAATTGAAGGCATCCGCTGTGTCGGCGAAGAAATCACAGGGTCTAAAGCTGCATTCAGTTATGATCCGACTAAATTAATCATTTCGGTCAAAAACCTCGGCCTGACGGGTCATGACGTTGAAAAATGGCTCCGCGAATCATATAATATCGAAGTCGAGCTGTCCGATTTGTATAATATTTTATGTATTTTCACCCCCGGCGACAGAGCGGGAGATGCCGACCGTCTTGTAAGCGCGCTTACAGACATTTCAAAGCAGGCTTCCGACAATGACTATGCTCATCAGCAAACCGAAGTTCTGCTTCCTGAAATTCCTCTGTTAGCGATGACGCCAAGAGACGCGTTTTACGCAAATACGGAAGTCATTCCGTTAAAAGAATCCGCGGGACGGATCATCGCAGAGTTTGTCATGGTGTACCCGCCGGGAATTCCGATCTTTATTCCGGGCGAGATCATTACTGAAGAAAATATCAGCTACATTTTTAAAAACTTGGACGCCGGCCTTCCTGTGCAGGGTCCCGAAGATGCAACGCTTGAAATGATCAGAGTCATCAAAGAGCAAAAAGCCATCCAATAAACATAAAGAAGCCCGAAACGAAATCGTTTCGGGCCTTTTTACGCTTTTTACTCTTCTTCAAGATGACACTGGCATTGTCCGCAGCATGTTCCGTATAACGTCGTGACCTTCTCATCCTCAAAGTAATGAATCGCTTCGTTACAGTCTTGGCAAACAATTGTACCCATCTGTCATTCCCCATTTCTCAGAATTTGAAAACGCTTAATTTTCACTTGTTGTTATTATATTATTATGTCACATTTAATATGTCAACTGATAAATTGTATAACACATTTATTTTTTACGGTCTTTTTATAGCTCGAGGTTCAATCACAGTATATCCTTTATGACGCAATCCTTTTACAATGTCCGGCATGGCTTCCGCCGTCCATTTCCGGTCATGCATCAATATGTTGGCCCCGTCCCGCAGATAAGGACTGTTCAGTGTGATATCGGTAAGCGCTTTTTTGGATTGATATTTCTGATCCCAATCATACCCGAAGGTCCAGTTCATTTTCACCATACCTTCTTTTTTTATAAGTCTGTCACTGTAGTCCGTATTGCTTCCGAAAGGCGCCCTGAAAAATGCGGGTTTCTCTCCTATTACCTTTTCAACCGCTTTATTGACGCCAATGATTTCTTCCCATTGTTTTTGTTCGGAAAGATCTTTTAAGTTTTGATGAGTCATTGTATGATTACCGATCATAAAACCTAACTCATGAATATGCTTAAGCGCTTTCTTATTTTCATCTTTTTTCAAAAAATGTCCGTTTACAAAAAAGATCGCTGACGCATTGAGATCGTGCAGTTTGTCCGCAATCTCAGCGGCATGCTGATCAGGCGCGTCATCGATCGTTACCAATGCGATCGGTTTTTTCTCTTTCTGTTCATCCATTTTTTCCACAGAAAAGCTATTCGGATTGATATAGTAACGGGGCTCCGCCTTCTGTTTTTTCTGTTTTTCCTCTTTTGTATGGTGGTTTTCCCGTTTGGCATGATTGGCCGCGGCTTGAGAATGGGGTTTGTTTGTTTGCATCTTTTCATTTGATTGGCAGCCGGCGAGTAAGCACATACATATGACGGCTGCAGCGGCTTTATACATGACAATCCCTCCTGATATGGTTTTGCTCCCAGTATAACGAAAAAACAGCGCTCTCACGAAAAACAATGTGCCTTTTTTACACATCGGCTGCGCAAGTTGTCACACGTATTATTTCTTCATTAAAAACGGTTTCAATTATATAACAATTCAGTAACAAGCCTTAGGTTTTTCACCTCTCGTGATACACTTGATATAGTCCTTATAAATGGATGAACCCATATATTATATAAAACAGAGGAGTAAGATAGATGCGCTACCGTACGGTGATTCCCTTTTTTTTGATGCTGTTCGTTCTGTCAAGCTGTTCGGTTTCTACTGTCAGTCCATTCACAAAAAACCGGATCGACAGCATTCATCACACTCAAATCTTGTTTTTTTCCGATGAAAATCATATAGATAAAGAAGTGCCTTATTACGATGCGATTCTTGATTTAGAAAAGAAATATCCCCATCATGTCGATCAAATGAAGGTTTATGACAACAGAAAGGGATGGGAAGAGGAAATCAACACGTTCCCTGCGCTGATGGTGATCAATCATCGGCATGTGGTCATGAAGATTGAGGGATCCGTAAAGAAAAAAGAGGATATCATCAAACCTATGCAGCATGTGCTTGCACAATAAAAACAGCCCCCGCTTTTACAAACGGGGGCTGTTTCTTTGTTACATTATTATTTTACGATATGGATCGGGCTTCCGATTGCTACTTCGGCAGCTTCCATAGTGATTTCGCCCAATGTCGGGTGAGCGTGAATTGTCATTGCGATATCTTCAGCAGTCATTCCGCCTTCGATCGCCAGGCTCAATTCAGAAATCATGTCAGAAGCGCTTGCGCCGGCAATTTGCGCACCGATTACAAGACCGTCTTCTTTACGAGTGATCAGCTTCATGAAGCCGTCAGTTTCGTTAAGAGACAGCGCACGTCCGTTTGCTGCAAACGGGAACTTAGCTGCAACGACTTCAATGCCTTCTTCTTTCGCCTGTGCTTCAGTGTAACCGACAGAAGCCAGTTCAGGCTCAGAGAATACAACCGCCGGAATACCGAGGTAATCGATTTCAGCCGGCTCTCCTGAAATAGCTTCGGCAGCGATTTTACCTTCGTAAGACGCTTTGTGAGCCAATGGAGGTCCGTCAATGATGTCACCGATTGCGTAAATGTTCGGTACGTTTGTGCGGCACTGCTTGTCTGTTTTAATGACACCGCGGTCAGTCATTTCGATACCGACTTGCTCAAGGCCGAGCTCATCAGTGTTCGGACGGCGTCCGACAGTGATTAATACGTAATCAGCATCAACCGTTTTTTCTTCGCCTTTTACTTCGAATGTAACTGTTACGCCGTCAGGTCTTTCCTCAACGCCTTTAGCCATGGCGCTTGTATGGATTTCAACGTTGCCTTTTTTCTTCAGTCTGCGGGTAACGAGAGAACTCATTTGTTTTTCGAAGCCAGGAAGAATTTCATCTCCGCCTTCTAAAATAACCAATTCAGTTCCGAAGTTCGCATACGCTGTTCCAAGCTCAGTACCGATATATCCGCCGCCGATAACAACGAGCTTTTTCGGAATTTCTTTAAGCGCAAGTGCGCCTGTAGAGTTCAGAACGCGTTCGCTATATTTGAAGTTTGGCAATTCGATAGGGCGAGAACCGGTAGCAATGATTGCGTTTTTAAATGTGTATGTTTGCGCAGAGTTCTCATCCATTACACGGACAGAGTTGCTGTCTACGAAATAAGCTTCCCCTTTTATAACATCCACTTTATTTCCTTTTAAAAGACCTGCAACACCGCCGGTAAGCTTATTTACAACAGAAGCTTTCCATTCTTGGACTTTTGTAAAGTCAACCGTTACGTTCTCAGCAGTGATTCCCATGTCATCTGAATGTTTTGCATTCTCGTAACGATGGCCTGCATTGATGAGCGCTTTTGAAGGAATACAGCCGACGTTCAGACAAACGCCTCCAAGAGTTGCTTTTTCAACGACTGTTACTTTTTGTCCAAGCTGAGCAGCGCGGATGGCAGCTACATAGCCGCCGGGTCCCGCACCAATCACAAGAGTATCTGTTTCAATAGGGAAATCTCCTACTACCATAACATTACGCCTCCATTAAAATAAGTTGTGGATCGTTCAGTAAACGCTTGATGTGGTTTAACGCATTTTGTGCAGTTGCTCCGTCAATCATACGGTGGTCAAAGCTGAGAGAAAGAGCTAAGACAGGAGCAGCTACAATTTCACCGTCACGGACGATCGCTTTTTCAGCAATACGGCCGATACCGAGAATCGCAACCTCTGGATGGTTGATAACCGGTGTGAACCATTGGCCTCCGGCAGAACCGATATTTGTGATCGTGCAAGAAGCGCCTTTCATTTCCGCAGGTGCAAGCTTGCCTTCACGCGCTTTTGTAGCAAGGCTGTTGATTTCATCAGAGATTTCGAAAACGGCTTTACGGTCGGCATTTTTCACTACCGGCACAAGCAGGCCTTTTTCGGTATCCGCTGCAATTCCGATGTTGAAGTAATGTTTTTGGATCACTTCATCTGTTTTATCATCAATAGATGTGTTTAAAACAGGGAATTTTTTCAAAGCGGATGTTAATGCTTTGACGACGTAAGGCAGATAAGTCAGCTTGATGCCTTGATCAGCAGCAACTTGTTTGAACTGTTTGCGGTGAGCAACAAGATTTGTTACGTCAACTTCATCCATAAGAGTTACGTGCGGTGCAGTATGCTTAGAGTTCACCATTGCTTTCGCGATCGCTTTACGGATACCGCTCATTTTTTCGCGTGTTTCAGGGAATTCGCCTTCAGGAGCCTGAGCCGCTGCAGGTTTAGCTGTTTCCTGAGGTGCAGCTGTTTCTTGCGGTGCCGCTTCTTGAGCCGCTCCTCCATTTGCAAAGCTGTCGATATCTTCTTTTACAACACGTCCGTTATTGCCTGAACCTGTTACTTTACGGATATCCACGCCTTTTTCACGGGCATATTTGCGTACGGAAGGCATGGCGATCACGCGTTTGTTCGGATCAGCTTCCACTTGGTCCTGCTGTCCTGCACCGGTTTCTTTTGCAGGCTCTTTAGGAGTCTCTTCTTTAGAGATATCCTGCCCTGCTTCAGCAGACGACTGAACTTGAGCTTCAGTTTTCGCATCTCCTGAATCATGGCTTCCTTTAAATTGAAGATCTTCGTAACCAGGTGCGTCAAACGTAATAATCGTTTGTCCAACAGTTGCAACTGTTCCCTCTTCAACTTTTAATTCTAATACTTTTCCTTTAACAGGTGAAGGAATTTCTACCACTGCTTTATCATTTTGCACTTCAGCCAGAACATCGTCTTCTTCTACCTCGTCGTTCGGCTTAACAAACCATTTTACGATTTCGCCTTCGTGGATACCTTCCCCGATATCCGGAAGTTTAAATTCAAATGCCACAGTTTTCGACCTCCTAGTTGATTAAGCAAATTTTAGTTATGCATTCGCAAGCATTGAACCTAGTAAACAGACTCCTTCATATAAGAGAAAAGGACTCTCTTTACCGTCTTTTATGATGCCTGATTAAAATTCAAGAACTTTTTTCGCAGTTTCAAGAACGTCTTTATGGTTTGGAAGCCATACGCTCTCAGCAAGCGAGAAAGGAAATACTGTATCAGGCGCCGCAACACGCAGAACCGGAGCTTCCAGGCTCAGAATCGCGCGGTCATTGATTTCAGCTACAACGTTGGCAGCGATGCCGGCTTGTTTTTGAGCTTCTTGCACGACAATTGCGCGGCCTGTTTTTTCAACAGAAGCAATAATCGTATCAATATCAAGCGGACTTACAGTGCGAAGGTCGATAACTTCAGCAGAAACGCCTTCTTTTTCAAGCTCTTCAGCAGCCTTAAGCGACTCATGAACCATCGCGCCGTATGTGATGATAGAAAGGTCAGTACCTTCGCGTTTCACATCAGCTTTGCCTAGCTCAATTGTGTATTCCTCCTCAGGAACTTCCTGACGGAAAGAACGGTAAAGTTTCATATGCTCTAAGAAAACAACCGGATCATTGTCTCTGATAGAGGCAATCAGCAGTCCTTTTGCATCGTAAGGAGTGGATGGGATAACAACTTTAATACCCGGCTGCTGAGCGATAAGGCCTTCCAAACTGTCAGCGTGAAGTTCAGGTGTATGAACCCCTCCGCCGAATGGAGAACGGATTGTCACCGGAGAAGTCCAGCGTCCGCCGGAACGGTAGCGGAGACGAGCCATTTGTCCTGAGATTGAATCCATTACTTCATATACGAATCCGAAGAATTGGATTTCCATAACAGGACGGTAATCTTGCAGGCCTAAACCGAGAGCGAGACCGCCGATACCGGATTCAGCAAGCGGCGTGTCAAATACGCGGTCCTCACCGAATTCTTTTTGAAGGCCTTCAGTTGCACGGAATACGCCTCCGGCAACGCCTACATCTTCCCCGAAAAGCAGAACGTTTTCATTGTTTTTCAGTTCTGTGCGTAACGCATCAGTGATCGCTTGAATCATTGTCATTTGCGCCATGGCTTACTTCGACTCCTTCGCTTTGTAAATTTCAAGTTGTTCTTTCAAGTTGAACGTCGGCTCTTCAAACATATTCTCAATCAGCTCTGTTACTTTCGGTTTTGATTCGCCGTCAGCCTTTTTGATAGCTTGTTTGATTTCTTCTTTGGCCTGTTCAATCACTTTGTTCTCTTCTTCTTCAGACCATAGTCCTTTGTTTTCCAAGAACTTGCGGAAACGTACGAGCGGGTCTTTTTGCTCCCATTCATTTTCTATTTCTTTCGTACGATATTTAGTCGGATCGTCACCGGACATTGTATGAGGTCCGTAACGGAATGTAAGAGTTTCAATCAGAGTCGGACCTTCACCGTTAATTGCGCGCTGGCGTGCTTCTGCGGTTGCAGCGTAAACGGCAAGTGCATCCATTCCGTCTACTTGAACACCTGTAATACCGACGGCAACTGCTTTTTGGGCAATTGTCTGTGCGGATGATTGCTTTTCTACAGGAGTTGAAATCGCATAGCGGTTATTCTGAACAACGAAGATCGCTGGCGCTTTAAATGCTCCGGCAAAGTTCATTCCTTCATAGAAGTCACCTTGAGAAGCTCCGCCGTCACCAGTGTAAGTAATAGCTACCGCTTTTTTACCGCGCTTTTTAAGACCTAAAGCTACACCTGCGGTTTGGATAATTTGAGCACCTATAATAATTTGAGGTGATAAAGCATTTACTCCCTCAGGCATCTGATTACCTTTAAAATGGCCTCGTGAGAACAGGAATGCCTGATGTAAAGGAAGACCGTGCCAAATCAGCTGAGGAACGTCACGATAACCCGGAAGGATAAAGTCGTCCTGTTCAAGCGCGAAGTGTGATGCAATTTGAGAAGCTTCCTGGCCCGCTGTCGGTGCATAGAAACCTAAACGTCCTTGACGGGAAAGAGAAATTGAACGCTGGTCTAAAATGCGGATATACACCATTCTTCTCATTAATTCCTTTAACTGATCATCTGAAAGATCAGGCATTGCGTCTTTATTTACGACTTCTCCTTCAGCATTTAAAATTTGGAACGTTTCAAACTGCTTATGAATAGCATCAAATTGTTTTTTGCTATCAACAATTGAAGTTTTTGTCTTTGCAGCCATTTTTTAAACCACCTCTTCTTTTGATTTAACAGGGTTAGGATACCGTTTAGCCATCCGTATTAAAAACAGTCTTATCATGCTCTGCAATTCTAAAATTAATCATTCAGAAATTCACATAGCGCTTAAGCAAAGATAATGACGTTTAAACTGTACTAATAAAAAAAGATTTTTTATTAGTACAATATGATCAACAACCATAGTTTACAGTAATTAAACAAAGCCGTCAATTATTTATAACGTCATTTTGAAACCGCTTATAAAACATAAGATCATATTGCGCCAAACTGTACTATAAAAGACTTTAAACTGTATTATAAAAATGCTCTACTGTACTATAATTAAAAAAAATTACAAAGAGTAAATTAAGTTATTTAACTTCGGGTCAGGCTTTGAAAAGATGCCGCGGGATAAAAACGGGCAGTTAGCAATCGTCCCGCCTGCCGAACAGACGGGACGATGCTTTTGTCTAATTATTCAATACCCGCCCACACGATATTCAGCGGCGTCAGCACGGCATGAGGATGAAACTCGGAAATCGGAGTGAAAAATACATACGTAAAATCTTCGGCTGGATCAGAAAACATGCCGCACCACCCCATTCCAAGATGTGAGAAGGTGCCTTCTGTCATGAAATAATGGTCACCGGCCGGCCACAAATTAATGCCTAAACCAAAGCCGCCTTCCTCTCTGGGCGCTCCGAAGAAGTAAAAAGGAAGACCGGGCTTTATTTGATTTCTCAGCATCGCCTCGACTGTTTTTCTTCCAAGCAGCTTCTTATCTTTCAATCTGCCTTTATTTCTAAACATTTCAGCTAACTTCCAAATATCTCGCAACGAAGAGTACAGACCGCTTGTCGCTTTATTCGGAAAATACGGGTGATGACTTTTTTCCAGCTGTACGCACTCGTGCTCATTGATCACACAAACTTCTTCTTTTAAAGCATCAGGCACATAAAAATACGTTCTTTCTAATCCGAGCGCTTCAATAATATGCTTTGTTACATACTGTTCGTAGGATACGCCTGTTACTTTTGAAATAATGATGCCAAGTATAACAAAGCCGGTTCTGGAATAGTTCCATGCTTCATCCACTCCGTACTCCAAAGGCGTACTGACCAGATAGTTTATCCATTCTTCCTCATTCGTTAAGTCAATGCCTTCAGCCTTTTGAATATCCAGCTCAAAACTTAATCCCGCCGTATGAGTCAAAAGGTGCAAAATTTTAATTTCTCCGAAACCCGGTTTATCAAACGCTGGCAAAATGAGCTTGACCGGCATTTTCAGATCGAGCAAACCTTTTTCGACGAGCTGCATGACGGCTACAGCGGTAAACACTTTTGTCAAAGAACCGATTTCTCTGATTGTATCAAGCTGAAATGTTTGCTTTTCTTTTTGGCCGCCGGTAAATTCCCCTAACGACTCAGCTGCAAAAACCTCACCTCCTCTTGACATCATATAACTCGCACATTGCAGATCTCCATTGTCTATCATCGTCTGATAATGGCCGTTAAGAGCGTTAATTTGTTTCATATCAAATGCCGGATTGCTTAATGTTTGTTTCATTGTTTTCTCCCCCTGTACTGTATGTATCGTTTTCATCCCTTACTTACTGATTTCTTGATGAATTCTGACACCGCTTTATTAAATTCTTCCGGATGTGTGATGTTCGGAAGATGCCCCGCTCCCTTAATTTTCTTTAATTCTGCATTGCTCAGCAGTTTCTGCAGCCTTTTTGTTTCTTTCTGATCAACTACGCTTTCCTTCTCACCCGTAAGGATAAGCGTTCTTGTATAAATGTCTTTTAAAAAGCCGATCGTAGAATAGCCTTCTTGTTGATGTATCTTCATAAAACGTTCAATAGAAGCATTTAAGAATTGATTACTGTATAAACTTTCATATTCATGCGACTTTCCTATAGCTATAAAATCATTTTTCAGTTTTTCCTCGACACTGCTTTCAGGGTCTTCTTCGTATGCGGTGTAACTTCCGGAAAGAATGAGCGTTTTTACTTTTTCAGGGTATTCATAGGCTATCCTCTGCCCTATCATGCCTCCCCAAGAAGCTGCCGCAATGTGGATCGGCCAAGCAACCCCTATCTCGTTCAGCACTTCGATAAAAGTCTGAGCCAGCCCGCTCAGTGTAAAATCGGCGCTCCCCTCACTCAGCCCGTAACCCGGTGTGTGTATGACAATTACATTAAATTGATCTGCCCACTCCTTCATTTGTTCTTTCCACATGTAAGCAGTGGTAGCAAAACCGCAAATCAGTAAAATTGTTTCACCCTTACCGCTCATCAATATTTCCATATGCCGGGCATTTTCTGTGTTTGCCAGAAAATGAACGGTTTCCGTTTCTTCTGTCTGGTAAAAAGCGATGAGTTTTTTTGCGGCATCGCTTTGATTGTGCTGAAGGGCTCCTTTCTTCAGTCTGCTCCAATAATGCAAATAATCGTCGAGATGACGATTGGAAGCCGTGCCGAGTATTCGGAAAGGACTCTCGGCTTCTTCCGTAACGACTGACGAAGCATCAAAATCGGCTGCAATCGCTGAATCTCTTACCAGAGGCGGTGCTGAACGGGCGGATAACGGCTTGAAAGCGTTTTGTATTTTTTCTTTTTCTCCGTATAACACGATCAGCTGGTGGCCTCGGCCGAGAAGCGAGTGTTCAAAAGCTTTGATTCCGGCAGTATTTTCTAATGGGTGAAGTCCGTACTCCGTTTTCATAATGTCTTGAATGCCGGGATCAACTGACATGCCTCCGTCTTTCCAGAAAGGCCAATTTACAGCGATGGTTTTTCCTGATCTTCCCCCCGCCTTTCTCATACATTCCCTCCACTCGGCAAAATGCTCCAGAAAACGATTGGCATAGGCGTAATCGGCTTGACCCAGACTTCCGATTTCTGAGGAGATGGAAGAAAACAAAACAAAAAAGTCTAAAGGCATATTTCTGAGCGCTTCATCCAAATGAATCACACCATTGACCTTTGATTGCAGCACCGCTTGAGCTTCCGCGTCTGTTTTATTCATAATGAGTGAGTCTTTTAACACGCCTGCACTGTAAATGACCCCGTTGATTTCGGAATAATCAGCATGAATTTTTTCCGCTAACTTGATGACCTGCTGCTTATCTGACATGTCAGCCTGGATATAAGAAATGCTTGCCCCGTCATATCGGATGCTGTCTAATTTTTCTTCCATGTCTGCTGTCATTTTCGATCGCCCGGCAATGATAACGCTGGCTCCGTGATTTGCATAAAGAAACGCTGAAATAATCCAGCCGATGCCGCTTAATCCTCCGATGATGAGATACACCCCGTTTTTTGCAAACTTTGCGGCCTTTTGTCCTGTTTGCGGCGAAGTGTCTTTATATGCTGTCACCCGCCTTTTTTGATCGCTGTCATATTTCACAGCCTGATGATGTCCGGCACTTAATTCATTGAGAAGCAAAGGTGCTTTTTCAATGGTTTGTCTTGAAGAAATCTCAACCGTTTTACACTTTATATTCGGCTGCTCCGCATTCAGCGTTTTAAAAAAGCCTCCAATCGCGGCGTAAACCGGATTTGTATATTGACCCTTGTCATGTACGTACAAAATGTTGATGTTTTCTTTTGTTTTTTGACGGATCAATGCTTTGCTTAAATAAAGGATTGAATAAAAGCTGTGAGTCAGATCTAACGCTGCCTCAGTATAAGCTTTTTTTGACAGGTAATGAATGATTGACGCCGGAAACGTTCCGGACTTTTTAAGATCTTCTAACAGTCTGGTGTAATGAGCAGACTGCTCCGGATTAAATTTATAATGCTTTTCATTTACCATTTCATATTCAGCGGCGGCTTCCGCATAAATAACATTTTCACTGCCGATGTACTTTCGGATTTCATCACTCAATGAACTGCCGAAATCGAAAATCAATGTATTTTCCTTAGGTACTTCTCCGGACTTTAATGGAGATTCTATCCATTCTTTTTGTAAATACAAGGAATCAAGCACCGGCTTTTCAGACGGCTCTTTCGTTTGCGTTTTTTCTTTAAAAGCTGCGGCCGGCGTATTACGCACATCATATTTTTCTTCTAAATAAGCCGCTAAATCATGAATATTGTTATAATCAAAAAGCAATGTCGGATACAATTGTGTATCCAATCTTTCCTCGAGCATTTTCGATATATGCAGCAGCTGTTTTGAGTCAAGACCCAGTTCGTAAAAAGATTGGTGTTTGTCCGCTTTATTTGGCGGTGTGTTTGTAGCCTCTCCAATAATGGATGACAGCTCATCTGTTAATGTTTTATGACTGTCTTGGTGCTGAACTGTATCAGAGATAGAGTCTGTAATGTCGGCTCCGTATTTCTCCTGCAGATATTCCGTCAATTCACCGATTGTGGAGTAATCAAATAATAAAGTCGGGTACAGCTTTGAACCTAACATCAGTTCTAATTTTTTGGATAAGTCTAATAATTGTTTAGAATCCAAGCCCATCTCGTAAAAGGAAATATCATTCTTCACTGTTTCAGCAGGTTTTTCAATCATGCCGGCTATCTCTTGGATCAAATTATTTCTGATCATTTCTTTATTGTTCGTTGCGCTGCCGACCTCTTTAGCTTTTTGGGAATGCTCCAGCCTTTGTATTGATTTTTCATTTCTGACTCTTTTCACACCGAATCTCTCATAATAAAAAGCAAGCTCTCCATCAGGCCTGTATACTTCTATGTCCGCATATAAAATGTCTTTAGAAGGCGGCTGCGTTATACTGGTTTTATTAATATACACAAAACAAGACCCAGTTGTTTTATGCAGTGCCCGGAATGTCTCAATATATATAGGGATAAACGCATTTGTTCCTTCATCCGGCAAGTCTGATGTAAGGATTCCCAACAAGCTGAGAGACCCATCCAAAAATGCGGGATGCATGTAAAAGTCATCTGTATATTCTTTTGAAAGTCCGCTTAAACTGACCTCTCCCAGAATATAATTTTCACCTTCATATACCTTACCTTCCAATTTCATAAAATCTTTATGAATCAGGCCGCCTCTGCGCAAATTACGATAGGCGGATTCAGCATCCGAAGTCCGGACGGCCCCTTTCTTTAATTCTTCGATTGAAATTGTCTTTTCGTTTATCGCATTTTTTCTTATGATTTCCGCCTGCAAGTTGACTGACGCTTCACCTTCCGCCTTTTCAGCGACCCATTTCCTGCTTGTTGTTTCAACAAGCCAGCCGTTTTCTTGTTCCGTAAACTGGAAGGTGACTTTTTTATCAAAATGGACTGACGTCGCAACAGGTTCACGGAATAAAACATGTTTGATTTCAAAACTTCGGGGTGATATCCCTTTCTCAGCTAAAAATCGTGTTATTAAATCCAGATACGTTACGCCGGGTATCGTACGCACTTGATGAAGGACATGGTCTGAAACAATATAATCGTCATGTTTGACTAATACGCTGAACCTCATGCAACTCGACAACCTTTCTTCTTTTACAAAGTAAAGAAACAGAGCAGGTGCTACTCTGTTTCATCAATAATTTCAAGAAGCCGTTTTTTATTCTGTTTGATTTGTTTTTTCCGATTTGAATCCGGCCAGTACTCTTTTCTGACAAACTCAGCAGGCGGCAGCGGAGTTCTGACGGAATGATATGAATCATCCAGGCCGCTTACCAAAAGGTGGGCGTTTGTTCCGCCAAAACCGAAAGCGCTGATGCCCGCCCTCCGTTTTCCATCCTTCCAGCTTCTCAGCTCTGTATTCGGATAAAAAGGCGACTTTTCAAATTCAAAGCGCGGATTTGGCGTTTCACAATTCAATGTAGGCGGAATTTCCTTATGCCATATTGATAAAATCACTTTAATGAAACTTGCCGCTCCGGCAGCGCTTAATAAGTGTCCGATATTGGTTTTCACACTTCCTACTCCGCAAAATTGCGTTTTGTTTGTGTCTCTTCGGAATACTTTTGTCAGAGCCTGAAGCTCAATCGGATCTCCAATCATCGTGCCTGTGCCGTGAGTTTCGACGTAGCTGACTGATCCGGGAGTGATATCGGCTTTTTCAAATGCATCTTGAATAACCTGCTCTTGAAGCTTAGGATTCGGAGTCGTAATTCCCATTGTCGCACCGTCGTTATTAATAGCTGATGCTTCAATGATACCGTATATCCGATCTCCGTCAGCTTTCGCTTTCTCCAGCGGTTTTAACAGAACAGCGCCAAAACCCTCTCCGGGTACAAAGCCGTTTGCCCTTTCATCAAAAGTAAAACACTGACCGTCCGGCGAAAGAGCTCCTCCTTCTGTTAACATCAGGTAAGGAATTTCATCCAAAAGCAGATCCGCCCCTCCTGCCAGCGCCATCTCTGAATCACCGTTTTTTATGCTTTGGCAGGCTAAATGAATGCTGACTAATGAAGAAGAACAAGCGGTATCAGAAACCATGCTTGGACCGTGAAAATTAAAGAAATGCGACACATGTGAAGCAATAAAGTTTTGACTAAGCCCGACGATGTGGCTGCTGCTTTCTTTCGGCAGTTTGTGACCGTAACCGCCCATTCTGGAACCGACAAATACGCCGACTTTTTTTCCCGATAATTCTGTTTCTTCATAACCGGCATCCCGTACAGTCTGTACACTCGTTTCTAAGAAATGTCTTATCAGCGGGTCCGTTTGGATGGCTTTCTCCTCTTCCATGCGGAAATACTCCGGATCGAAGCTGCCGATTCCATTGATAAATCCTCCCCATTTGCTGATGCTTTTTCCCTTTTGCTGCACCGGAGAGTAATTTTCTTCTATATTCCACCGGGAATCAGGTACTTCTTTAATATGATTCTTCCCTTTTCTCAGATTGTCCCAAAATTCCTCTTTATCAGCCGCTCCAGGGAACTTACATCCGATTCCGATAACAGCTATCTTTGCAGAGGAAGCCGTCTGCGGTTCTGTATTTCGGCTCGTCACAGATTGCATATCTTGCTGATTGCTGCTTTGAGAATCAGTCTGTTCGATTTGTTTCTTCAACGGCGGCGCCGTCTTACCGATATATTCCGCAAGACCATGAATCGTGTTGTGTTCAAGAAGCACAGTAGGGTCAATTTTTTTCTGAATCATTGCTTCTATTCGATGTATAATGCTGACAAGTAGTATAGAATCCACACCGTATTCCTGAAAATCCGTATTTGGGTTAAGCTTTTCAAGGGGAATGCTCAATTCCTCGGCAAATACGGCAGAAAGTTCACTGACAAGCCCTTCTGAATGATCAAAAGTGTCGGGAGTCTCCTGTCTTCGGACTGGAACCGAAGCTCCGCCGGTTTTATTGATGTTCAGGAGACTGTCTGCATGAAACACTGTTCCTTTTTTCACGATAGGAATGATATTGGCCGATTTTCTCTCCAGTGCATGATACAAAATCGCCAGTCCTTCCCGTGTGGAAAGAGAGTCCAATCCCAATTCATCATATAAAGGACTCGTCACAGTACCCATTCCGACTTCTTTCCAGCTCGGCCAATTGATGGACGTGAAATACGTTCTCCCCTTTTGAAAATGATAAGCCGCGAAATAGTCCATATATGCGTTTGCAGACGCGTAATCAGTCATTCCTTTCGACAGTTTGGGTGACTGTGCTGCAATTGATGAAAATAGAATAAAGAAATCCAGCGGCCTATTATTAAAAATCCGCTCCAAATTCTGAAGTCCAGTGACTTTCGGCCCGTACACCGTCTTAAATTCACTCATTCTTTTATGAATAAAGGCCGGATTTCCGCCGCTGTGCAGTCCGGCACAGTGTATGACACCGCTTATATCTTTAAATTCAAGGCTTACTTGGTGAAAGAATGAACGCAGCTTCTCTTCATTTGTGAGAGAACCGCTGTAATACAGATAGTTGACACCTTTCTCTTCAAAACTTTGAAACAGTTTTATATTGCTGACTGTCTTTTCGTCCTGTCTGCCCTCTTTCAGCAAATGATCCCATTCACTTCGCAAAGGTAATGGACGCGTACCCGTCAGCACGAGTTTTTTCACTCCCCGTTTCACCAAATCTTCAGCTATTGCTCTGCCAATGCCCCCTGTCCCGCCGGTAATCACGATGGCTTTATCCGCAGGAAATGAAACAGGCCCGCCGGTATGGATTCTTTCTTCTTCAAAATACGGAACATATCTGACGCCGCTGCGGTAGCATACTTCATTCTCTCCGGTACATTGCGCCCTTTCATTCTCAAAGATTTGTTTCAGCTCATGCGTTTCTTTCATGCTGTCTATATCTATTGTTTTCACATGAACAAAGCCGTATTCCGCAGAAAGGGCTTTCAGAAAAGCCGCTGATTCTGCCCCCGTCAGCTTTGGTTTTTCCGCTTTAAATACCTGCAAGCCATTGGTGATTTGTAAAATGGATAATGGTGTTTCCTTTTTACTCCGCTTAATTATTTCTTGTATAAATAAGAATTTACAATATGGGATGCCGTTCTGATTGTCACTCTGGTTTCCGATATCTGAGAAATCAAATATATTTTCGACCAGCCGCTCACCGCCCGAGAAGATCTCACGGATAACGTCGTATGCGTGGTTTTCATCTAATAAAGAACACTCAAACATTTGATCAGAGTGTTTTATAAATGAAGAGTGATGTTTGATGACAATCAGATTCTCCTGATCTATATCCGAACAAATGGTGCGGGCAATTGATTCTGTGTCTTGATTTACAAATGCTACTGTCAGTCCGTACTCTTTTGTTTCGGATGAATTTACAAACGGATTCTCCCTCCATTTTTTTTGCAAGTGATGTTGAAAAGAATGCTGAGGGATCTCTGTCTTCTCAGTCCTGGACGGAACCCAATAACGTTCTTTTGCAAACGGATAAGTCGGAATTGAGATCCGTTTACCCGGCTGCTGTAAATGTTGATGAACGGATTTCCAGTCGATATCCGCCCCCCAAACCCATAATTGAGCCAGCTTTTCCGCTTCACCGTTCTCAATAATGGTCTTTACAAACAATTCACCTGCTGTGCCTTCCGTTAACGCCTTCATTTTTTCAGCAAATGCATCTGCTGATTGCTGATGAACATATACGCCTGGAACTTGCTTGTCACCGCGGCAAAACTCAAATAATTTATCTTTGATTTCTTTAAGAGAGGTACCGGTAATCGCCGCTCTGGCCTCCATCGCTTCTCTGCCCGATTGTGTAGTGTATGCCAGATCCCGTAAAACGACGCTTTCCGATTGGCTGCCTTCCATCACTTCATTCGGGAACAGGTTTCTTATCGCTCCGGCATATTCCTTCAATACGTATTCAGTAACCGCTTGAATGGAGGGGCAAACAGTTAATTCATACATCGTGAGTTCAATATGAAACATTTCGTTAATAAAATCCGCCATCCGACTTAATTCCAAAGGCCCTACGCCAAATTCACTCAGGTGATCAGCAATATTAATTTCTTCCGGATGGATATGAAGCAATTCCGAAACAAACGGTTTGAGTACTTCATACACCTTTTCTCTCATATCAGGCTGCTTATCCTTTACTTCAGGACTTAGTGAACGCTGGATAAAATCTCTCATGTTTTCGGCATACTCAAGAAGACGTTCATTGTCTTTGGCAGATAACAGGACAATATGCGGTTCGTTCTCAACATGTTCTGTTGAGACGTTTGTTTCTTCATATTCTTCTATAATGATATGAACATTCGTTCCTCCCGCTCCGAATGAGCTGATCCCCGCTCTTCTCGGAACAGTTACTGTTTTTCCGTTTTCCTGCAGTTTCGGTTTCTTCCAATCTTGCAATGACCGCTGTACATAAAAGGGAGAGGCTTTAAAATCAATATTTGGATTCAACGTCTCCGCATGTATGGAAGGAAACAGTTTTTTCAGTTTCATTTGCAAAAGAACCTTTGTCAAACCGGCAATTCCCGCTGCGGCCTCAAGATGGCCGATATTTGATTTGACAGAACCGATGGAACAATATTGAGTGTGCTCCGTAAATTCCCGAAACGCTTTTGTTAACCCGGTGATCTCAATCGGGTCTCCAAGAGAAGTTCCCGTTCCGTGAGCTTCAATATAACTAATTGTACGAGGATCAATACAAGCTTTCTGAAGCGCGTCCTGTATCAGTTCAGACTGACCATTTGGATTAGGAACCGTAAAACCGTTTGTTCTCCCTCCGTGATTGACCGCTGTCGCTTTAATCAGCGCATAAATATGATCTCCGTCCCTTACCGCTTCCGCCGCCGGCTTTAAAAGTACGGATCCCACTCCTTCTCCCGGTACATAACCGTCACCGCCCTCGCCGAATGTCCGGCATCGGCCATCACTTGCAAAGAAGCGGCTTTGATTTAATAATGTATATTTATTCGGATGAAGCGTAAGATTGACCCCGCCGGCAACAGCAAGTGTGCTTTCTCCTCTTCGTATACTTTCACAGGCTAAGTGAATGGCGTTAAGAGAGGATGAACACATTGTATCAACCGCCATACTCGGCCCCTTAAAGTTAAAGAAATATGATATTCTGTTTGCTATTGCAGAAAATGGAGACCCGACGGCCAGTTCATTTCCTTTAAGTGATTCTTCAACGCCGAAAAATTGATAGCTTCCATATGTGACGCCTGCAAATACTCCGACCTTTTTGCGGGTCAGATCTGAAGGTTTATAACCCGCATCCTCTATGGTATTGTACACTGTCTCTAAAAAGAGACGTTCCTGAGGATCAAGAAAAGCCGCTTCTTTCGGTGATATCCGGAAAAATAAAGGATCAAACCGGTCTGGATTTTTCAGAAAACCTCCCCACTTATAGCAGCTTCCCTCCAGCATTTCTTTCCGGTCATCAGGAATTTCGCTTACGCAATCCCGTCCATTCATCAGCACATTCTGGAACTCCCTGATGTTTTCCGCACCCGGATACCTGCCGCTGACACCGATAATGGCTATATCAGCAGAAAGGGGATCGGCCGCCATGTGCTCTTTTGAATCTTCTCCTTCAGAGCGTACCGGCGCTTTTGTTTCCACTGGTTTTCTTTTTGGCTTTTTTTGATATGAGACAAGTTCAGATGTTCCGGCCGGTTTCAGCAGTTTCATCATTCGTTCGCTGTGATGACTCAGGAAATATTCAGCTAACTGCGATATTGAATGATATTCAAAAAATAATGTTTTCGACAATCTGCCGATACTTTGCTCCAGCTTTTTGGTCAGACGCATGATCATCACTGAATCAATGCCGTATTTCTCCAGATATTGTTTTTCATCTATGAGTGAGGCCGGTAATTTCAATTCCTCTGACATTATATTTTTCAGATAACTGATGATATTTTGTCTTAATTCATCGTTTTGCAAATCGGCATCTTCCTGCTGGTCTGAATGTAAGCTGATTGTGCCGGCACGCTTCAGCACATCCTCAATCTTTTCTTTACGGCCTTTCAGGGCAATCAGCTGTTCAGATGATTGACACAAGCTGTTCTCCAGAGCCTGTATTCCGTCACCGTCATCTAACGGGTCAAGACCGAGTTCCTGTTTCATGTAGGATATTCCTTCATCGTCAATATTCATCCCGCCGGAAGTCCATAGCGGCCAATTGACTGACACTACCCTTCCGGCAGACTCTTTTGCGGTCATAACTGCTGCATACTGATCCAAACAGGCATTGGCGAAAGCATAGTCACATTGGCCGGCTGAGCCGAAGACTGCCGATGTGGATGAAAACAAGACAAGTAATTCAACTTTCATTTTTTTGATTTCTTCCGCCAGCCACAGCGTGCCATAAACTTTCGAACCTGTGACTTGATCAATTTCTTCTTTTGTCTTTCTTAAGATAAAAGAGTCACGGAGTACGCCGGCACTGTGAAATACTCCATGTAAGGTGCCGAACTGCTCTTTTGCAAAAGCAAACATCCGTTCAGCATCACTTTGTTTTGAAACATCAGATCGGATATATTCAACTGTTGAACCTGAACTTCTTAAATATTCGATCTTTTTCTCCTGCTCTTCAGTTAAATCAGAGCGCCCTGTCAATATGAGATTCGCTTTCCATTGTTCCGACAGATGTTTTGCCAGAATATAACCGAGACCGCCCAGGCCTCCTGTAATCAGATAGTTCCCATGATGTTTCAGCGGCTGGGTTAAATCGAATGAGCCGGCTTTATTATAGCTTTTCGTAAAACGTCTCCCGTTTTCATAGCGCACTTCAAAATGGATATCCCGTTTTTCGTCACACTCTCTCTGATATATATCCGCTATCGCTGGAAGAGCGGCTCCCGCACCCTCTGATTGCGTAATATTGATAATCTGATAGTGAAAATTGGGGTGTTCCTGGTGAACGGTTTTCACCAATCCGCCGAGAGCATGATGCAGCGGCAGTTGTTCTTTATTCTCTGTTTGAAAAATATGCGTCAGCTTTATTATCTTTTTCCATTTTAGTTCAATCAGCGCCTGTGTAATATACAGAAGAGAAAACAATCCGTTTTCCAATTGTTTCTGTATACCTTCCTTACTCATGTCAGCCTGAGAATCAGACCACAAGTGAAGAATCTTTTCGGGCAGCTGATAATGATCATGAATGTATCGGAACAGCTTTAGATAATCGTCTTTTTTCACGTGGTTCATACAAATCGTATCATCATGTAAAACAGCAAATTCTTTTCCGCGGATAACAAACAAGAGAGTACAGTCCTTAAACAAACCGCTCAATTCTTGTATTTGCCGTTCATTTTCTGCAAAAATCAGGAGCAATCCCGTCAAGGGTACGCTCTTCTTACTCGGAATGAACGATTCTGTCCATTCCGGCTTGTAATATAAAAGCGGATGGTTCGATGCCCGTGATTTTTGATTCTGAATGGATGTCACACGGGCATAGCCTTCGTCAGCCGACATTTGTCCTGTTTGAATCAGATCAAGAATATCGCTGAGTTGTTCACGTTTTCCGTTCATCATTCTTCCCCCATTAATTGTTTCAATACAGCCTTCTGATCAATATCATTGGTTTCCAATTGACGCAGGAGACGAATGAGTTCGTCGTCCGTCTGAACAGTGTCTTTTTCATGACCATATCTGAATCTCACATCTCTGCACTCTGCCAGAATGCTTCCGTTTTTATCTGTAAACGTCATATGACACGTTACATCACGGCTGTTCTGCCGGTTCTCTTTTTGAGTATAGACATAAAAATTTTGAGCGAGAGGGTGATAGACATCCGCCGCTCCCATTCCGATCAATTCCGGGAAGGTTTCTCCGCTGACAAAAAACGCACTGGCTTGAATCGCGGACTCAAGCGCTTCAGGAGAGATCGTAAAATTCTCTCTTTTTGCATAAAGCTCATCCGGCAATGAATGAAGCGCCAGCATTCCGTCACTGTTTTTCGCTGATTCAATGACAAAAGGCGCTTCAGCCGGATGTTCAGTCATTTTTGATTTGACTTCAGCAATATCAAGCGCTTCAGGAAGCATACCGCTTTCAGGCTTAGCAATATGCGCATTTCCCCTGGCAAGACGTACTTTATTCTCATCTTTTGTGTTTGCATATATGTCAAACCGCGCAAAGTCGCGCTCAGGCGTCAGCGTAATTATCAGTTCCCGTATATCAGTTATTCCGTTCATGCTTTCGGTCCACAATAAATCAGTCAATGTTTGAACTGGTTGTCCAAATGCCGCCGCTGCATTGACGATAGCCATTTCAGCCAAAGATGCATAAGGGAAAAAGGACACGTTTCCTTCAGACAGACTTAGTGCGAACGGATGATTACGGGTGATTTTTTTCGTGAAACTGAACTGATTAAAATCGGACGTGTTACTCCCCAAGAAAGGGTGACCCGGCTTACTCATATCCGCTGAAACAAGTGCTTCCCCTTTTTCCGCTATCCAATACCGCTGTTTGATCAGCGGTTGTCCCGGAATAGAAATCCTGCGAGCATTCCGATTCACCTCAAAAGTCTCCCAATCTATCTTTCTTCCATTTACCCATTTGGATGCTGCTTCGGCGTAATCTGAACAAACGTGAGGCATTTCATTGTGAACTTCTGATTCGAATGTATTACCGGTATAGCTCAAGCTGCTTTTTTCACCCCTGATATAAGCTGAGAGCTCTTCAGCAATGACCCGCCCGGAATCTGCCACTATCGCCAGCCGTTCTTCCATATGATCGCGTCCCGTCTGAAGTGTATAGGCAATATCCTGAAGACGCAGTTTATCATTGTTATCCTTCGATTCATTTTCTGATAGAAAATCAGCCATAACCTCCGCATATTTTATCAGCCGTTGTTTGTCTTGAGCCGATAAAACAAAGATCACTCGGCCGCTTTGATGATCAAAAGCTTTTGGCGGCTCATACGCTTCCAATATAAGATGCGCGTTTGTTCCTCCTGCCCCAAAAGCGCTTACCCCGGCTCTCAAAGGATGAACAGCATTGCTGTTTTGCGGAATATTCCATTCAGCCGCTTTCCGCTGCACTTGAAAAGGAACCTGATCAAAATCTATAAACGGATTAACAATATCGGAATGCAGAGAAGGAACAAGCTGCTTATTCTTCATTTGGAGAAGCACTTTCGTTACCGCAGCGATTCCTGCCGCAGATTCTAAATGTCCGATATTTGATTTCACCGAACCGATGGCGCAAGGATGGTTCAATTGATAGGAATCTTTCAGTCCTTGAATTTCAATCGGATCGCCTAATGACGTCCCTGTTCCATGTGCTTCAATATAATTGACGGTATTCGGATCAATGTCAGCTTTACGAAGCGCTTCTGAAATGACCTCCGCCTGCGCATCCGGATTCGGTATGGAATATCCGCTCGTCTTTCCTCCATGGTTAACGGCGCTTCCCTTAATCACACCGTATATTTGATCTTGATCTTCTATTGCTTTTTTCAATGGTTTTAACAATACGGCCCCGACTCCCTCACCGGGAACATAACCGCTTCCGTCTTTTCCAAAACTCCGGCATCTGCCGTCACTTGATAGAAACTGTCCCATGCTGAGGAACTTATATTTATTCGGATGTATTGACAAATTCACTCCGCCGGCTAATGCCATATCGCTCTCTCCGCAATGTATGCTTTGGCATGCGTAATGAATAGAGGTCAGTGATGAAGAGCACATTGTATCCAGAGCCAAACTCGGACCTTTTAAATGAAAATAATAAGACACCCGATTGGCAATTGAAGAATAGACGGACGCCGGCGAGAAAGCCACTCCATTTTCTTCTCCTTCAAATAGTTGATATTGGCCCCACATTGCACCGACAAATACACCGACTTTCATCTTTTCCAGCATGTTTCTCGGGTACCCTGAGTCTTCAAAACAATGTTTGGCCGTTTCTAAAAAGAGCCTTTCCTGGGGATCCATAAGTTCTGCTTCCCTTGGGGAAATATGAAAGAAAAGCGGATCAAATTGATCGGCTCCGCTGATAAAACCTCCCCACTTGCTGTAAGACTTCCCTTTCATATCTCTGTCTTCGCTGAAGAAATCATCCATATTCCAGCGGTCAGGCGGGATTTCTGTAATACAATCTTTTCCGCTCTTTAAATTCTCCCAAAATTCAGGTAAGTCTTCAGCCATCGGATACTTTCCGCTTAATCCGATAATGGCAATGTCCTCATGCCTTGTATCAGCTTTCTCATTTATTTGGATCTCGCAGTTTTCATCCTCTATGAAGGTATCTTGAAGTGCAGATTCCAATTTTTCTTTGTCACCTTCAAACACGATCAGCTGTGATGCGTTCAGAGAGAGTGAATCTTGAAAAGCTTTGATCCCATTGGTTTTACTAAGAGGAACCATACCGATTTTTTGTTTCATCCATTTTTCAGTTTGTTTATCCACTTTCATGCCGCCGTCTTCCCATAGCGGCCAGCCGATGGCTACTGAGACGCCGGAGCGTTCTTTTTTCCGCCTCATTCCTTCACGCCACTCAGCGAAAAGATCGATGAACCGGTTGGCCAATGCGTAATCCGTCTGTCCGATATTCCCGTACATCGAGGTGCTTGATGAAAACATCACAAAGAAGTCCAAAGGTTCGGTTTGCAGCAAGCTGTCCAATAAGACCGTCCCATTTATTTTCGGCGCGATTACTTCCTGAATTTCATCTTTTGATTTTTGAATCAATAAAGCGTCGTGCGTCACACCGGCACTGTGTATCACACCGTTGATTTCTCCGAATTGCCTTTTAATGGTTTTTATGATTCGCTCTGCATCACGGCTATCTGAAAAATCACCTCTTATATATTGAACCGAAGAACCGCCTGCTTTCATTCGGCTGATTTTGTTCTTTTTGTCTTCCGTAAGTTCAGAACGGCCCGCTAAAATAATATTGGCTTTCGTTTGGGCTGCGATATGTTCAGCAAATATAAGGCCTAAGCCGCCGGCCCCTCCTGTAATCATGTATACTCCGTTTTCTTTAAAGGAGAAATCTGAGTTTGGAGCCGGTTCCGCTTCCCGTAAGGCACGGACCCAGCGCACATTTCCTTCATAATAAAGATCGGTTTCTCCCGGATGAGCTTCCGTAGATTCGACTCTGATGATTTCAGCTGTAAGTTCCGTCAACGATGACTTGTCTGAAACTGATATCCCGATTGTCTTAAGGGCCAGTTTCGGGTTCTCAAGCACAATAGACTGCCCTGCGCCATGGACTGAAGCGTAAAGCGGCTGATCATATTTATGGTCCGCCGGATAAAGGAAAAGCGATACAACCTTTTTTTCCGTCTTGCTGCGCATCAATGCCCGGCTGAAAAAGAATAGCGGGTAAGCCCCCTTAGAAAGCTGTTCACTTATTTTTTCCAGGCCGGCAAATGACCCTTCCGGCCACCCGTAAACCACGTTGTCGGGCATTTGCCCCCTTTTTTTCAGATCAGCTGCAAGCCTGTCAAAGTGAGCTTCCTCCCTGTGATCTATCTCATAAACACCGTCTCCGTGATAGGAGAAACGATTCCCTGATAAAACGAGAATGATCTGTGTATTTTCGAATCCATTTTCAGCATTTTCCCGCATAAAATGAAAAAGCTCTCTGTCATATTGAAACAGCAGGCATGTTCTTTTCTTTTTATTTCCGCAATTCGGGTCCCAAGCGGCAGCCTTTTGTCTCCAATGCGGCGTTAAATAGGTCAGAGCCGTATGATTCTCTCCATGATGAAGAGGGAGGTCTTTTTCAACGGAAGTTTTTTCGCCGCTCTCTGCAAAATAGTTTGCAAGTTTTTGAATCGTCGGATACTCAAACAATAAAGTAGGGTACAGTTCCCTGCCTGTTTTCTCTTCCAATGCCTTTACGGCTTGCATAAGTGTTACGGAATCGAGGCCTTGTTCATAAAAACCTTTTACCACAGAGAGTGTTTCAGGGGCAGTCCCTTTGATATCTGCGATCAGCTGCTGAATGTCTCCTTCTGTTATAAGAGCGGAAAGATTTTCGTTCTTACTTTCTTTCATGTCGGGCTTTTCAGCTGATTGATTTCGCGTTAAGAAATAACTGGACATTCTTTGATTTTCTTTAATATACGCGGCGAGTTCCCGGATCGTTTTCTGCTCAAACAGGAGTGTAGGATACAGCTGTTCCCCTGTTTTGTTTTCAAGTTCTTTGACAATGGCAAGCAAAGAAGCTGAATCCAGGCCCTGTTCATAAAAACCAATGTCTGTCCTTATGTCACGCAGATCTATATTTGAAACCCCGGATATTAATTCTTTAAGGTGTGTCTCAATGCTTTCGCTTCGATTTATGATTGAATCTTTTCTGATCAGGCTGTCTTTTGGCTGAGAAGCCGCTTCAGTTTCCAAACGAGTCTGCTTTAGGTTTTCAATTAAATCTTTTGAGCGAATATGTTTCACAGACAGCCGCGTAAAATAAGCGATCATCTCCCCGTATGCATCGTACAAACCGTAACTTACTTGGATGACATCCCCTGAATCATGATTTTGGACTTGCTTCTCTATGTACACATAACACCTGTCTTCCAGGCGCTTTTTCATACGGAACGATTCAATATGGATGGGAATATACGTCTTCATCCGGCTTGCCGGAGATCCTTGTGTAAAATATTCGGGACATGCCTGATAAAGGATCGATATGATGGTAGACGCATCAAGAAAAGTGGGATGCAATTGAAAATAGCCGGTATATTGATTGGCAATTTGGCTGAGCGACAACTCTGCAAGTACAGAATGGTCAGACGCATAAACCTTCCCCAGACTCTTCATAAATTCAAAATGCTCTATATCAACCTTTTTTAAATAGTCATAACATATCTCCATATCGGCTTCACGGGCGGAGGCATGTTTAATTTCATCAATATTGATTGAACTCATGCTTTCCGGGAATTTCTGCATGAGCCTGCAGGTCATATTCTCATCCCAGCTTTCATCCAGGATGCGGTCATCTTTTACCTTTCTGCTCTTCGCCTGAATTTCCCATCCCTGTTCCAATCCCTGAAAACGGATGCGGATTTCTCTGTCAAAGGTATCCGATGTTGCTACAGGTTCCAAATACAAAATATTCTGACACTCGAGTTCTTCAATAGGCAAACCTTTGCTCAGCGCCATACGGTATATCATATCTAAAAATGTGACACCGGGTATAATCCGGGTGCCATGCACCCGGTGATCCCTGACAATATAGTCCGTATGTTTAATTGTTAATGTGAACTGATAGTTTTGATTACTGGCCACCTGTCTCATTCCTTTTCTTTTCTTTATAATTCTTTGAAATCAAGTAAAGGAATCAGCAATTCTGACTCTTCCTTTTCTGGAGTTTCTCCATTGTCGATCCAGCATTGTTCCTTATTGAATATAATCGGAGAAAGCGGGTGTCTTTTTGTCTCTCCATATCCTAATGTGAGATGGCTGTCGCTCAATATCATATGTGCGTTCGTGCCCCCGAATCCAAAAGAACTGATTCCGGCTCTCAAAACCCCTTTTCTGGGACGCCATTCTTTTAAAGACGTGTTCGGAAAGAATGGCGACTGATCAAATTTAAAACGCGGATTTGGCGTTTTACAATGTAATGTCGGCGGGAGCATCTGATTTTTTATGGATAAGGCAACCTTTATAATACTCGCTATCCCCGCTGCGCTCATTAAATGTCCGAAATTCGTTTTTACGCTGCCTACTCCGCAAAATTGCCTTTCTTCCGTAACCTCCCGGAACACTTCTGTCAGCGCTTTTAATTCAATCGGATCTCCTATCATCGTACCGGTGCCATGCGTCTCGACATAACTGAGAGTATCTGCATCGATTCCGCCTTTTTTCAGGGCTTTTTTTATCACTGCGCTTTGCGCTTTCGGATTAGGTGTTGTCATTCCCATTGTCTGTCCGTCATTATTAACCGCGGATGAGTCAATTACCGCGTAAATTCTGTCACCTTCGGCAAGGGCGTCATCAAGTCTTTTCAAAAGGACTGCGCCGCATCCCTCTCCCGGTACAAAGCCATCTGCCTTCTCATCAAATGTATGACATTTTCCTTCAGGTGAAAGCGCCCGAGCCTCACTCAGCATGACGTAAGGCTTTTGATCCAGCAAAATGTCAACTCCGCCCGCAATCGCCATATCTGACTCTTTTGACATCAGGCTTTGACAAGCGAGATGGACGCTGACCAATGAAGAAGAACAAGCCGTGTCTACAACCAGATTCGGTCCTTTCAGATTAAAAAAGTGTGAGATATGCGCGCCTATGAAATTTTGTCCTATACCCACGATCGTATTTTTTGAAGGGGAACCTATTTTGGACATAAACGTCCCGGTCCGCGAACCGATGAAGACGCCGACTTCTTTGTTTGATACTTCTTCTTTTGTATAGCCGCCGTCTCTCAATGTCTGGACGCTGACCTCAAGGCATTTTTTGATTAACGGATCAAGCTCTGATGCCTCACTTTTGTTCATATTAAAAAACGCGGGATCGAAAGACTCAATATCTTGAAGAAATCCGCCCCACTTACTGATACTTTTTCCCTTTTCATAGGTGTCAGAGTAGTATGAAGAAATATCCCATCGCGACGCCGGGACTTCGCGGACACTATTTTGTCCTTTCTTCAAGTTTGTCCAGAACGTTTCTGTGTCCGGAGCATCCGGAAACTCACAGCCCATTCCGATAATAGCGATCTGGTTCAGACTGGTTTGTTGTATTTGAGATCCGCTGTCCCGTACTTCGGAAGCATTTTGATTTATATGTTGCTCTTTTTTCCGAACCTCAATGTTTTCTGAATCAATTTGAGGACTGATCCCCTCACTTGCAAATAATTCGTTTAAATAGACGCCCAGTTGTGAAAAACTCGGATACTCCAGAAAAGCTGATGGTTCAATTTTTATTTGAAATGCAGCTTCCGCTTTTTTGACAAGCTGAACCAGTAAGATTGAATCAACTCCGTAATCCGCAAAAGACGTATCCTGATCTAAATTCCCGTAAGGTATTTTCAGCTCCGCGGAAAAAATCTCCATTAACTTCCTGATTATAGCTTCATTGTCTCTCTGACCAGAAATCACTTTTTCCTCAGCATCCGGGTTATTTTTAGCAGCTTGAATTCTTGTCTGGAGCAGCTGCTGCAGCATGAACTTCTCCGGATGTGTCTTTGCCGGTATAAGGCATGGGTATCCGTTTATCGTCATCATTTCATCCAGCATGGCAATACCTGTTTCTGTTGAATGTGAAAGTAAACCAAGTGCCTGATATGATGGACTTGTCACCTCGCCCATCCCAATGTCCTTCCAGCTCGGCCAGTTAATTGATTGATAATACGTTCTGCCGGCTGCATGCTGATACGCCGCAAAATAATCCATAAAAGCGTTCGCTGCGGCATAGTCACTTGTTCCGGCGCCTAATAAAGGAAAGGCGCTCGCAACAGATGAAAACAAAATGAAGAAATCAAGTTTGTCATCAATAAAAATGTCATGAAGTACCTGCATCCCCTGTACCTTTGGCTCAAATACTTCTCTTATTTCTTGATCAGATTTATGAATAAAAGCCGGATTCGAATGATTGGCTGCACCAGCGCAATGAATCACCCCGCCGATTTTGCCGAACTTCAGTCTCACCTTTGAAAAGAAGCGTTGTAATGTTTCTTTTTCCGTGAGCGGCCCGGAATACACTTCCACCTGAACTCCCTTTTGATCCAACTCATGCAGCAGTTGTAATTTCGAATAAAGAGGTGACTTTTCATCGGTGTCTTTTAACATGCCGGCTATTTTATCAGATTCCGGAAGGTCGGTTACTCCCATCAACACAAGTTTTTTGACTCCCTTGCCGGCATAATGTCTGGCAAGTTCTGCTCCGATCCCTCTTGTTCCCCCTGTAATAATCAGGGTTTGATCCGTACGGCATACTGGCAGACCGGATAGTTTCCGGTTTATTTCCGCTGCATGTAATTTCTCGACGTATGGAATATAACGTTCACCGTTCCGGTAGCAGATTTCACTATACAGCCCGTCAGCGTAAGCTTCATCTGTGATTACCTGTCTCAATTCCGCCGCAGTCCCGACATGACCGTCTACATCTATTGTTTTTGATTTTATCTTTTGATACTCCGCACTCAGCATTTTATATAGTCCGGCTGTTTCGGCTCCGGCTAACGACGGCTTGTCATTCAGAAATGTCTGCAGCCCTCTGGTCACATGTAAAACGAAAAGCTGTTTACGTGTCTTTATGATTTCCTGCAGCAGTGTCAGCTTCCCGATTGTGCCGGTGCGTGCCCCGTTTTGATCACTCCGCAAATCTGACAGGTCAATCATGCCGATGATTTCCGGATTTTCTTCTATGACTGCTAGAGCCGTTTTTTTGGCTTCTCCATCCGAATGATCCCAGTTATCTGCACAAATGACAGCGGATTCAATCAGAGGATCTGAATCAAACAATTCGAATGCAAGCCGCTCACTTTCACTATTAGCCAGGATCATCACCTGTCCTTTCGTAAAAGCGGAAGGCGCAGCCTTTTGTTTTTTCCACGATTTTTTTAATACATCAAATGATAAGTCAGTCGGTGCGTGTGGCAGACTTTGCGGTACACCTGTTTTTTTCTGTTTCTGTGCAGCTTTTGCGGCAGGCACCCAATATCTGTTCCGTTCAAAAGGATATGCAGGAAGAGAGACAAGCTTCGGTAATTCCGCAGTGTACATCTCTTCCCATTGAACGTCTCCTCCGTTCACCCAGTGAATGGCCATTTCTCTTGCACTTTTAAAGCGGGCGGCTGACAGGGCATTCTTTTGACCAGCGCCTCGGCGGGCCTTTCCCCTATATAAACCGTTTAACTTATGATCTGACCGCAAATACATCGTCAGCTTATTGCGAAGATCGTCAATGCTGCTAACCTCAACAGCGAGCCGCTCTTCCATAGCGTTTCTCCCGGTCTGCGAGGTGTACGCGGCATCAGCTAGTGACGTTTTTGGCTCCAGTTCTTTTATATATGCATCAATCAAGAGTCTGAGCCGTTCTTCATTTTTGGCAGAAAGCAGAATAATTTGCGTCCTGTTGCTCTTTACCGTTTCCATCTTTTCTTCATTCTTATACTCTTCGATGATAATGTGGGCATTAGATCCTCCAGCGCCGAAAGAACTGATGCCTGACCTTCTGGCTTGATTTTGCGGCGTCTCCCAATCGGTCAGTTCAGACTGCACGTAAAACGGTGTTTCCTCAAAATCAATATTAGGATTTAAGTTATCGGAATGAAGGGAAGGAGCAAGCTGTTTATACTTCATTTGCATCAGCACTTTTGTAATAGAAGCAATTCCCGCCGCAGCTTCTAGGTGTCCGATATTTGACTTAACCGAACCAATTGCACAACGATAATCGCTTTTCGAGCTGTGCAAAGCTTTGGTTAAACCTGAAATTTCAATCGGGTCTCCCAAAGATGTCCCGGTGCCATGCGCTTCAATATAACTAATGCTGTCTGCATCAATCCCCGCCTTATCAAGAGTTTCACTGATGACGTTTGCCTGCTCGCCCGGATTTGGCACAGTGTATCCGTTTGTTTTTCCGCCGTGATTTACAGATGTTCCCTTAATCACACCGTAAATCCTGTCCCCGTCAGCCTTCGCGGCAGAAAGCGATTTCAAAAGAACGGCCCCGACTCCTTCTCCCGGCACATATCCGTCTCCTCCCGCTCCAAAGCTTCTGCAGCGCCCATCGCTTGAAACAAAATGATTTTGGGAAAGTAAAGTATATTTATCCGGGTGTAAAGATAAATTCACGCCTCCGGCAATAGCGAGGGTGGATTCTCCTCTTTTTATACTTTCACATGCAAAATGAACAGCAGAAAGTGAAGAAGAACACATTGTATCAATTGCAAGGCTGGGTCCGTGCAGGTCAAAGAAATATGACACCCGGTTTGCGATAGACGAATAAGAAGACAAGAGCGCCTGACGTTCCTCATCATCTGAAGCACCGGCTGCAAATAACTGATAGTGGCTGTAGGTGACACCGACAAATACACCTGTCTTATGCCGTTTCAACTTTTTCTTTGTGTAACCCGCATCTTCAAACGTGTGCCATGCCGTCTCTAAAAATAACCGTTCCTGAGGATCAATTAACTCGGCATCACGAGGCGAAATTGAGAAGAACAGCGGATCGAATTTATCAGCGTCTTTTATAAAACCTCCCCATTTGCTGTCATGACGGGCATTGTCACCTGTGTGATAATATTTCCGAAAATCCCAGCGCTCTTTCGGTATTTCCGTTATACAATCTTTTCCGGAAGAAATATTTTCCCAAAACTCTTCCACATCCTTCGCCATCGGGTAGCGGCCGGCTATACCGATAATCGCAATATCTTCCTCGGAAGGTGCGGATGGTATGCGGGAAACGGAAAGCTTCTCCCGTTTCGCCGGAGCCGAATGATCAATTCGCTGTTCGGCTGCCGGTAAAAACGCCTTCTGCAACTCATGCTGATAGTGTTCAAGAAAATACTCTGACAGCTCTTCAACACTGCTGTATTCAAAGAAAAGAGTCTTAGACACTCTTCCAAAATATTTTTCCAGACGGGAGTTAAGACCTAAAATCGTTAGAGAATCAATTCCGTAACGGTCAAACGTATCCTCGGGTAAAATACTGTCCGCCGGTCTTCCCGTTTCCGCTCCGACGATCTCTGTCAAAAGACGGACCGTTTGCTTTTTCAGATCTTTTTCATGTAATTGCGGCAGGTTACTGTTGTTTTCAGGCACAGTCTCTATCTTTTTATGGTCAGTTGAGAGTAATTCACTTATTCTATCTTTGTCTCCGCTGATAACAGCCAGCTGAGAAGCAGAGCGGCTCATACTGTCCTGAAAAGCGGCAAGCCCTGCTTGGACGGATAAAAGTTCCAGCCCTGCATGTCTTAAAGCCTGCAGCTCTCCCGGCCCGACTGTCATATTGCCCGCATCCCATAACGGCCAATTAATAGAAAGTGTTTTCCCGGGACGTCCCTTAATGCTTCGATACTGGGTGAATCCGTCCATACATCCGTTAGCGAAGGCGTAGTCGCTTTGACCCGCATTAGGCAGAACGGCCGAAAGGGATGAAAACATAACGAAGAAATCTAGAGGCTCTTCTTCAGCTGCTTTATCCAGCCAAACGGTTCCGAATACTTTAGGCGCTATAACTTCTTCTATGCTTTCTTTCGTTTTTTTTATGATAAATGCATCCTTAACAAGTCCGGCACTGTGCAAAATTCCGTTTAATTCTCCGAATGTCTGCTTAATGTGCTTAATCAAAGCGTCCGTCTCTTTTTCCTTTGAAATATCTGCCGGGACATATAAGGCTTCAGCGCCGAGATTTTCAAGAGCGCTCAATTTTTGCGCCGTTTCACGGGAGGCCGGGGAACGCCCGGTTAATATCAGCTTGACTTCTGCCTGTTTCGCCAGATATTCAGCAAACAGATACCCGAGACCGCCGGCTCCTCCCGTAATTAAATACACACCGTTCTTTTTTACACTGAAACTATGTTTCTCCCCATCTTCTTTTTTTACTCTTTGAAGCTGCCTTTTATAATAATGCCTCGGCTCATAGCAGGTAAAGTGGTCCGTTTTACATTGGTTGTTCCATTCAAAAGAGATGACATCTGCAATATGCTGCTTTGTAAACGGCTCGTCAAACATTGATTTCAGCTCTGCAGCCTTACATGTGAAATTCGGATTTTCGGCCTGTACGGTCTTAAGAAAACTTTCAACCGCGTTATAAATCGGCTGAACCTCGCCCTCGGCATTTTCATACAGATACAAAATTTCTGCTTTCGGACAAAGTTTGTTCGCCATGAAGGCCTGAAACATTTGAAACAAGGAATACAGACTTTTATTGAGCTGCTTTCTCATTGCATCTTCTGTATTTTTGAAGAGCCCGGCAGCCAAAAAATGAATAATATGGCGGGGTCTTATATTTTGAGAACGCAGAACCCCGCATAACGCATCATAATCCTCACCTTTTGCAAAGTTCATTGTAAAACGACCGTTCCGGCAATCTTCGAAACGCTCGCCGGAAGTCACGTAAATGAAAGGCGCCTCATAACCTTCAAGCTGTCTCTTCATTACGGTATACATGCTGTCGTCTTCGCAAAAAAATAAAATTGGCTCTTTCGTATGCGGGAATTTTTTACTGCCTTTAAATTCATGTCTATCCCATACCATTTCATATAGATGGGTTGTCCCCAAGCTCTTAATTAATTCCAGCCCTTCTTCAGGCGTCAGGCTGCATTCTTTCACCTTTTTCACGATTTGCTCAATTTGCATCGTTTTTTCATTCATGGAAAAGCAACTCCTCTATCAGCTCTGACGTCTCTTTCGTATTCATCTCACCTGTTTGTGCTTTTTCAAGAAGCGACATGATTTCTCCATCTGCTGAATCTTTATTTGAGTTGTGAAGCTCAGTGTTCGAGAAAGCCTCAGCCTTCTGCGCTTCATCTTTATTTAAATGAATCCAATGTCTGTTCTTGCTGAAAGGATAAAGAGGAAGAGACAGTTTAACCGGTTTGAGTTCCTCCTCATACAAGTCTTCCCAGCTGATTTCACAACCAATCGTCCACAACTGAGCCAGTTTGGCCGGCTTGTTTTGCTGAATTAGTGATTGAACATATGCATGACCTTCGGGGCCGCCGAATAAAGGAGCGTACAGACTATCAAAATCCGTTACATTTCCTTCATAAACACCTTGCAGCCTGCTCCCCTGAATGTAACCGTTTAATTTTTCAAGAAGATCACCTGTATTCGAGCAAGTGATCGCAAGGCGGCATTCAAATGGTTCCCTTCCAGTTTGCAGCGTATATGCTATTTCTTCAAGACCGAATCCGGACTTTTCTCTAAAATTGCTGTTATACGGTTTATCAGCTGATCGATTCCGGATGCTGCTGATATAGCGGCACAGCTCGCTCAGTGTCTTTAATTCCTGAAATATGTCAAGTGATATTTCTGTGTCGTACATTTGGTTTATAAAAGAGATTAATTCGGAATAAGCCAACGGATCAAATCCGAATTCCGATAGAGGTGTCTTTGCATCTATATCTGCGGTATCTAAACGCAGGATACCCGCTGCCGCTTCCCGAACCGCCTCTTGCAAATCACGTTCCTGTACCTCTTGCTGACTGAATTGAACTGATAGTTCTTCATGTAAAAACGTTGTTAACTCTTTGGCTTTAACCATCAGTCTTTCCTTTGTTTTGGCCGATAGAACAATGATTTGTTCCCGCTCGCCAGTTACTGCTTTATCTTGTCCGTATTCAAATTCTTCCACGATGACATGAGCATTTGCCCCGCCGAATCCAAAGGAACTGACTCCGGCACGGCGCGGAATTTCATTTCCTTTTCGATCTTTTAATCTGGCCCACTTCATAGTTTTATTGACAATATGAAACGGTGTTCCGCTTAATTGAATGTAAGGGTTCAGTTCCTTGACATGTAGTGTGGCAGGCAGTGTTTTATACTTCATGGATAGTAATACTTTAATCAGCCCCGGCATTCCAGAGGCGGGCTCTAAATGACCGATATTCGTTTTTACTGAACCGATGCCGCAATATTGATCATGATTCTTTCCTGAACGCGGCTCAAAAGATCCAAACGCTTTTTTCAAGCCTTCAATCTCAATCGGATCTCCCAGTTCTGTCCCGGTTCCGTGTGCTTCAATGTAAGATATCGTATCAACAGGAATATCGGCATTTTTGTAAACAGACGTTAACAGTTCTGCCTGAGCTTCCGGGTTCGGAGCGGTCAATGAAGCAGATCTTCCTCCGTGATTTTCTCCAGTTCCTCTCAGGACCCCGTAAATATTGTCTCTGTCATTCATTGCCGCTTGCAATGGTTTCAATAACAGAACAGCTGCACCTTCACCGCGGACATAACCGTCGGCAAGTTTATCAAACGTCTTACACCGGCCGTCCCTAGACAAAATACCGAGTTTATCAGTATACATATGCGTGACTGGATCTAAGAGCAGCGAAACCCCGCCTGCTACCGCCAGCTCACTTTCACCATTTTGAATCGAGCGCACAGCTCTGTGGATTGCTACAAGACTGCTTGAGCAGGCTGTATCAATGGACTCACTCGGACCTCTGAAATTAAAATAGTGGGATACACGATTGCTGATGAGCGCCTGGCTGTTTCCGGTTCCCGCAAACGCGTGCGCCCCGTCCGAATGCCTCATCAGCAGCTGGCGGTAATCATTAAATTGAATGCCCGTAAACACCCCGATATTTTTGCCAGACAGCTTTGAAGCTTTGTAACCCGCATCTTCTATCGCTTTCCAGGTTTCCTGCAAATAAATTCTGTGCTGAGGATCCATGAGTTCTGCTTCCCGCGGATTAATATTGAAAAACGCCTCATCGAATTTATCGGCATCTGTGATAAAGCCGCCCCATTTCGAATGTACTTCGCTGCTTCCTTTGCCTTCGGCGTATTTTTTCCAATCCCAGCGATCCGGGGGAATTTCCTGAATCAAATCTTTTTCATTGATTAAATTGATCCAAAACTCATCTGCATTTTTTGATCCCGGAAAAACACAACTCATCCCGATAATGGCAACTGGCTGCTTCTCTGGATGATGGTCAGCCTGTCTTGTTGTCTTTTTTTCAAACGGAAAACTTCGCGGCGGCTTCACGGTTTTCCCGGTGGTTTCCCCAGCGTGCACTACTTTCCTTTTTTCAGAAATGTTTTTTTCTGCATCTGTATTCCCTTTTGCAACAGTACGCAGTTCACTGTTTAGAAATTCTGAAAGAGACTTAATATGGCTGTAAGTAAAGAAAACGGCAGGTGTCAGCTTAAGTTTGTATTTTTTATTCAGTCGGACAGCTAATGTTTTCAAACTGATAGAATCAAAGCCGAGATTGCCGAAATTCTCTGCCGTATCCAGCTGTTCAATGTTAATTTTCAATAATTCCGATACCATTTGCTTCAGTTCTTCCAGGACATTGTCTGTATAAGCCGGTGCTGTATAAGAAATTTCCTCTTGACGAACCGGAAGCGTATTTACTTTTTGATGCGGCAGATCTTTTCTTGCTGGTGTCGTTTCGGCATCCCCGGTAACAACCGAAATTTGCGGACAGTCACTTGCCAAAATCGTCTCAAAAGCCGCTATCCCTTCTTCCGTTTCCAAATAATCAAACCCGGATGCGGAAAGATATGCTTCTTCAGCTTCTTTGTTTAAATGCATTCCGCCTTTACGCCACAACGGCCAGTTAATCGAAATGCTCTTGCCTTGTCTCTCTTGCCGGCGGCTCTGTTCGGATCTCCAATTTATATATTGATCTTGAAAATAATTGCCCAACGCATAGTTAACCTGTCCAAAATCTCCGAAGACCGAAGAAATAGAAGAAAATACGATAAAGAAATCAAGCGGCTCATCTTTCGTTAATTCATCTAAACATACCGTGCCTTCAATTTTAGCAGTCATGCCATCTGAAAAATCAGCCAGATTCATCTCTGTAAATAACCGATCATCGGCATGACCAGCTGAATGAATAACGCCTTGAATGGAGCCCCAAGTCCGTTTCGTTTCTTCTATGACCCGCCCCATCGTCTTTTGATCTGCGGCATCAGCTTGATAATATACCGCATCTCCTCCAAGCGCCTGCAGCCGGTCAATGTTATGGCGTTTATCAGCAGTTAACGGTGACCTTCCCGTCAATACTAATTTTGCTTGATATTGAGAGGCCAAATATTTTGCGAAAATCAGGCCCAGACCGCCCAAACCGCCCGTTATGAGGTAAATCCCTTCCTGTTTCAGCTGATGAGAGTGCTCTGTATGATTGAACACATACTCCTTTAATGTCTTAACATACCTCTTGTTCTTTATATATTTAACTTCTTCCGCCTGCCGTTCCATGACTGAAACCATTTCGTTAAGACAAAATTCAGCCATTTTTTCAATTGATATACGTTCTGAAAAACCGATTGACTTCACATTCTCTGCGGATGGCACCAACATATTTGCCGTTTTTAAACAGCCTGCAAGAGCGCCCGTATACGGATCATTCACGCCTTCTTTAAAAGAGTGAACAAGAAGCAAAGAATGAAGATAAAGAGAGGCGTCACTGCGGGCGCTCAGGGCTTTTAATAAATAAAAAATTGATTCCAGGCCGCTAAGAAGGTGGTCACCCGCGTAAAATGTTTCTCCCGTGTGCAAGATGACATCAGGAGAAAACCCCTTTTTCTCTAATTCTTCGAATAAACGAATGTAATCTGACGTCACTTCCGGGTTTACATAGAATGTCAGCAGGTCCTGATCGGTCTGCCGCTGATCCGGCGTGACGAGAATGACACGGCTGTCTGATTGATTTTTCAGAGCTCCAGCCAATACTTCATCTTTTGCAAAGACCAGAATTGTTTTTGGCTCCCTATCTTTGATTTCAATCAGAGGGTTTTTTTGATTCCACTTATGCTCATAAAAACGTACATTTTTATTAGGCTTTTCGCCAAAAACCAGCCCGCTCAGTTCCATCAAAATCCCGCCGGCATTGTCTAATACATACACATCATAAGCCGAATCGCTTTCTCCAGTTTGTTCTGCATATACATAAACGGGTTCAGTCTCATGATCAAAAATCGTACATTCTTTAATGTTTTCCGGGAGCTCTCCGGCATTTTCCCCCGCAAGGTATATGACGGCTTGATATACGCTCTCAATAACTTCCGGTTTGATTATGCACCCTTTCGGCCCGGCCTTTGCTTTTATTTTTAAAAGTACCTGTCCGTTCCTGCTGACGCAGTACTCTGCCGCTTTCAGACTGTCACTGCAGCTGTATCCGAATTCGGCAAGCCGCTGATAAAACGCTTCGTACGGTATGCGGTCTGCGCGCTGAGACAGAAACGGCTCAAGATGAACATTTCCGTTCTCGTACGCCCCGCCTTCTAATTCGAGCCGCCCTGAGGAATAAATGGATGAGTCGCTCTGTTTTTCTATAGAATACGATGCACCCTGATTATCCGGGGTTAATACAATCCGGATCTGCTCATTGCTTCCGCTTTGTAACATCGGTTCTCTAAAGGAGAGCTCTGTTAATTTAATAATCGGATTCCCTGAAGCCATCGCTCCGGCAGCTCTCGCCATTTCAATCTGGCTGAGAAACGGAAACATTTCCTTGTCTTGATACTTTGTTTTTATATACAAACCGGTATCGCTTACATTGATAAGAAACTTCTGTGCTTTAAAATCAGATATATTGCATGAAATGTAAGGATGCAGATCGTTATTAACGTTCATCCGGCGGCTTCCCATATTTTGCGCATCTATTCTGCACAGCTCTTTGGCAAATGGATATCCGGGTGCTGATACCCGTCTCAGAGTGGCATCTTTATAAAGTGACGGCCAATCAACCCCGTTACCGCCAACCCAGTATTCAGCAATCTTCAAAAGATCCCTGTTTGCGGCTGCTTCTTCAATTTCAACTTTATTCATCCTTTGAGCTTCTGTTGTGTCTTTGCCGCTTGTAAAAATATGATCCGTCGCGTTTCCGAAAATATAGTCTGTCAGTCTTTTAAGCAATTCATCTCTTGTGGAGGCAATAACAGCCAATCTGTGCGGCATTTCTTCTCTGCCGGTTTGTAAAGTAAATGCTGTATTTCTAAGTGTTTCTAATGAATAATCTCTGGCTGCTATATGTTCTTTTGCGCGTCTTGCATACTCTGCCAGCCTGTCGGCATTTTTTGCAGAAAAAACAAATAAAAGCTGTTCAGGTTCTTCAGCCGCGAGAGGAGAGATAGCTTCATCCGCAAATTCTTCTAAAATAACATGGGCATTAGCTCCTCCTGCCCCGAAAGAACTGATTCCGGCACGCCTGGGAACGGATGACTCCCATTTTTCGGCACTGTCCGGTACATAAAAAGGTGTTTTTTGAAACGGTATATTTTCATTCAATTCAGCAGAATGAGTCAGTGACGGAACAATCGTTTTATGTTTCATTTGAAGAATAACTTTCGTAATGCCCGCTATGCCTGCAGCAGCCTCAAGATGTCCGATATTTGATTTAATCGACCCGATCGCGCATGTTTTCTTATCGCGTTCGGCACCTGAAAATGCTCTGGTCAGACCGGTGATTTCAATCGGATCCCCTAAGGCGGTGCCTGTTCCGTGAGCTTCTATATAGCTGATGCTTTTTGGATCAATAAATCCTTTTTTTAAGGCTCTCGTAATGACCTCACTTTGAGCTTTGGGATTTGGCACGGTATATCCATTCGTCTTAGCACCGTGGTTGATGGCTGTTGCCTTAATAACTGAATAAATCTGATCACCGTCCGCAATAGCCTTTTTTACAGGTTTCAGCAGCACGGCACCTGTCCCTTCTCCCGGCACATAGCCGTCCCCTCCTGAACCGAAGCTTCTGCACCGGCCATCACTGGATAAAAATCCGCCTTGAGTCAGGAGTTCATATTTATGAGGATGAATGGATAAATTGACGCCTCCTGCAATTGCAATTTCACATTCATTCCTGATTAAACTTTCACAGGCAAAATGAACAGCCGTTAATGATGAGGAACACATCGTGTCCAAAGCAATACTTGGCCCGCTGAAATTAAAAAAGTACGATACCCGGTTGGCGATTGATGCATATGAGGAAGAAACGGCCGCTTCGTGACCAACGCTGTACAGCTGATATTGGCCGTACATAACCCCTGCAAAAACACCGACGTTTTTTCTTTCAAGCGTTTTCTTTGCGTACCCCGCATCTTCTATGGTGTGCCAAACCGTCTCTAAAAACAGTCTCTCCTGCGGATCAATTAATTCAGCTTCGGCAGGAGAAATATTAAAGAACAACGGATCAAAATGATACACATCGTCAATAAATCCCCCCCATTTGCTTTGGTTTTTTACTTCGTCGCCCGCCGCAGGCTGATAGTGCAGCCCCGAATCCCACCGATCCTCAGGTATCTCAGTTATACAGTCCTTACCGTTCAATAAGTTTTCCCACAGAGTATCAAGATCATTTGCCATCGGGTAACGTCCGCTGATACCGATAATCGCGATATCATTGTCATGATACTTCTCCTGCTGCACCTGATTTTTCATCTGGATTTTCTGTTTCCCGTTAACATCGGCTGTCTGTTCATGATCTTTTTTCTTCTGTGATGGGGTGCTGCTCCCGTTTTCTCCTAACCGGAGTTTATGAAGAAGAGTATCCCTGTGCTCCTCAACGAAATACTGTGACAATTCTGCCGCAGTCTGATATTCGAATAACAGCGTTTTTGAGAGCGCGCCGAAATGTTTTTCAAGCTCATTCGTCATATTGATAATCATAACGGAATCAAGTCCGTATTTTTCCAATGCCTCTTCTGCATCTATTTTGTCCGCAGGCATCCTGAATTCTGCAGCAATCACTTTTATGATGAAATCAGATGTTTCAGCTTTCAGTTTCTCTGAATCAAATGATTCGATATTTCTCCCTGTTCCTTCATCTGCCTGAATATTGTCTTTTCGTTCATATAATTGCTGAACATGATTGTCAATTTGCTCATCTCCGTAAAATACAGTAAATTGCGAAAAACCGGAGGACAATGCGACTGCAAACGCTTCTTTACCTTCCTCTTTTTCTAAAGGATAAAAACCCGCCTTTTTCATTGTCTCTACCGTGCGCTCATCCACTTGCATGCCGACTTCTTTCCACAGCGGCCAGTTCAGAGAGAGAGAAATCGTATCAGAATCCTGGGCAGAACGCATATTCATGAAATGATCCATATAACTGTTTCCGAACGCGTAATCAGATTGCCCGACATTTCCCAACACTGCGGAAGTAGAGGAGAAGCAAATGAAAAAGTCAGGATTTTCTTTCTCAACAGCATCATTCAGCCACATCGTACCCAATACTTTCGGTCTGATTACCTGATCAAATTCCTCTCGTGACTTGTTAAGAAGGAAAGAGTCACGGATGATTCCCGCGCCCTGAATGACCCCGTTTACTTTTCCATAAGAAGTTTTGGCTTTTTTGACTACATATTCGGCTTCTTCCTTATTGGTAATATCAGCCTGAACATAAACAGCTGAAGAACCGGCATCCTCTAATCGTCTCAGCTTTTTTCTTATATGATCTGAAAGCGGAGATCTCCCCGTTAAAACAAGGCAGCATTTTGTTTGAAAAGCCAAATATTCCGCAAAGGTAAATCCTAATCCGCCCGCGCCTCCTGCGATAATATATACTCCATTTTCTCTCAGCGGCACATCTCCGCTTCCGGAATTTTTTTCGGGTTCATACGTTTTGAGCTGTTTGACATAACGCTGCATGTCTTTATAACGAATCTCTACATCTGAAGGCTGGAAATCACTCAGCTCATTGCGTATGATATCAGCTGCGTGAACAGCTGCTATTGACTGCTCCATCTCAATGCTTTTTGCTGAGATTAACGGATTTTCCAGCTGCAATGTCCGCAAAAATCCGCTTGCCGCCGCGTAAAGAGGCTGTTCTCCAGAAAGATGTGAAAAATATCCATATAACAGTTTGATCGGTTTGCGGCAGTTATTTTTGAAGAGCGCCTGTTGTAATAAAAACAAAGAATAGACTCCGCTGTCGCATTGTTCACGAATCGCTCTCTCTGTCTTTTCAAACGGCATGTCTGACCACAAATGCACCGCTTCCCGTATATCTGACTTCTCTTCTTCTATAAGCCATCCTAACAGGTTTATGTAATCTCTTTCAGAGCGGGGGTCGATTTCAAATACACCGTCCCCGGTTTTTCGAAACTCTTTCCCCGGCTTAACCAAGATAACCCTTGTATCATGCAATGCAGCAAGTTCTTTACTCACATCTTCATTTTTATCAAATAATAAAAGGCTGCCCTCACGTCGGCCGCCTTTTACATGAATGCTGAGATCTGTCCGCTGCCAGACCGTCTGATAATATATCGCCTGTCCGTTACCCCCTGCGGAATGAGAACCAAGCTGCTGTATCCGCTTTACTCCTTCTTCCAAAGAAATGTTGCCGCTTTCTATGTCAGAAAGTACTTTTTTTCTAATATGACGGGCTTCTTTCATAAAAATCTTCATCCCCTTTACAAATGGCACTGCCGCAAAATGATAAACTAATCCTGCATACGCTCCAGCGCATAATCTGCTTCCTCCGCAGTCAGTTCGCCCGCTTTTAATTGTCTGAGGAGCTCTTTTACTCTCTCGTTCTTTCCATTGGAATCCGCTGTTGCACGAGTCTGTGCCTCCGCGGAAAACGTTTCTTTTTTACGAATGGTTACATCCTTCAAACCTGCAAGTCTTTCTCCTTGTTCATTAAGCAGCTGAATATCGTAAATAAGCTCGGATTGACCTTTTTGGCCTGTTTTACGCGCATAAACCCAGCATTCTGCTGAAACCTTTTTCCGAACCGTAACCTCTCCTATTGAAAAAGGAACATAAACAGATGCCTCTTCTCTTCCGTCGGTAATTCCGAACAAAGATTGCAGAGCCCCATCAATTAAAGACGGATGCAATGTATAATGTCCAAGAGCATATTCGGCTTCTTTTGGCAGCAATAAGTGTGCAACCGCTTCTGTTTTTCCGCCCCATAAACGTTGAATCGGCTGAAAAGCGCGCCCATACAGGAACCCGTTTTCCCGAAAATACTCGTAACATTCATCTTGTTCACGGACAAAAGCACTTCTGTTTATCATCTCTTGTCTGTCGATGTTCTCTATATCATCATCACTGTAATGATGATCATAATCTAATTCCCCCGTCACAAATCCAGTCCTTACAGCAGCATCCTCGTCAGGTGACATGTTAAATAATATGCTGCCGTCTTTTACGGAAATGTGAGTGTAAATGGTCAGGCTCTCTTTCAAAAGCATGGCCGGTCTGGCAAATATCACGTTTTTTAAACGAGTGACCTTTTTCTTTCGATATGACCGCGTTCCCGCTGCACATGCCATTTCAAGAAAAGCAGCTGCCGGGAGAATGCTCTTGTTTTTTACGATGTGGTCTTTTAACCAAATCTCTTTTTCTCTTAATGTCGTTTTAAAAAACTGCTGTTCCAGAGTAGATTCATTCGAATCCAGAAGCGGGTGCAGTGAAGACTGCCGCGGCAATATTTCCGGAAATGTTGCACTTTGGTTTCGAGGCACCCAGTAAGACTCCTCAGCAAATGGATATAAAGGAAGCTTGACCTTTTGCGGGGTATATTCTTCATATAACTCTCTCCATTGAATATCAGCCCCGAAAGACCATAATTTTGCAAGAAGATTCAAGTCCTTTGTCTCCATCATCACCTCGAGGAATTTATCTTTCATCTTTTGATCATGAAAGATAAAGACTTTATCAAAATCTTTCGTAACATTCCCTTTGTATACGCCCTCCCCAATTGTTCCTTCAGTACAGAAAGTTCTCAGTTTCTCCTTTAGTTCCGGCAAATCGGAAGCTACAACAGCAAGTCTGTCTTCCATCGGTTCCCTGCATGTCTGCAATGTAAAAGCGATATCAGCTGCCGAGGCCTTTGTCTCCCGCTCTGTGAATTGCAGAAGGCGCCGAGCGTATTCTTTCAGTCTGTCTTCATTTTTGGCAGAGAGAACTGCGGCAAACGGACCGCTTATTGTTTGTGTGTCCGCATGGTTTTGATATTCTTCCACAATGACATGGGCATTTGCTCCGCCCGCTCCGAACGAACTGATTGCTGCTCTCCTGTTGGAGGCGCCTGATTCTTTCCGCCACTCTTCTTCTTTCTGCTGAACGTAAAAAGGCGTCTTTTCAAATCGGATATTTTGGTTCAGCTGTTCCGAGTGAATGGATGGCGCCAATTTCTGATGCTTAAATTGTAAAAGAACTTTTGTAAGGGCTGCTATACCTGCGGCAGACTCCAGATGTCCGATATTAGACTTCACTGAACCTATGGCACAAAATTGTTTATCGTCCGTAAATTTCTCAAACGCTTTTGTCAATCCTGCAATCTCAATCGGATCTCCGAGCGAGGTACCCGTTCCGTGTGCTTCCAAGTAGCTGACGGATCGCGGACTGATGCCCGATTTCTTGAAATTTTCAGCAATCAGCTCAGCTTGTGCATTCGGATTCGGAACCGTAAATCCATTGGTTTTTCCGCCATGATTTACAGATGTTCCTTTAATCACTCCGTATATATGATCCTGATCAGCAATTGCTTTTTCCAAAGGTTTCAAAAGGACGGCTCCTGAACCTTCTCCCGGGACATAGCCGTCTCCGCCCTCTCCGAAACTTCTGCACAATCCTTCGGTGGAAACAAAATTACCTTGACTCAGCCAAAGGTATTTGCTGGGGTGTATGGACACATTAACGCCGCCCGCAAGCGCAATTTCACTTTCCCCTCTTTTAATGCTCTCACATGCCAAGTGAATGGCCGTCAGCGATGATGAACACATCGTATCCAGTGCAATGCTCGGGCCGGAGAGATTAAAAAAGTATGAAACCCTGTTCGCAATAGATGAAAAGAAGGAACTGAGCGCAATCGGATTGCCCCGCGCAGTTTCTTCTGCGCCGAATAATTGATATTGTCCGTACATGGCTCCGACAAACACACCGGCTTTCATACCGTTAAGCTTCTCTTTTGTATATCCTGAATCTTCAAACGTATGCCAGGAGGTTTCGAGAAAAATTCGCTCCTGAGGGTCCATCAGCTCAGCTTCTTTATGAGAAATGTGGAAAAACAGCGGATCGAATTGATCAACACCGCTGATAAAACCGCCCCACTTACTGTTGATTTTCCCCTTCTCCATTCTGTCGGGACTGTAATTCGATCTGAAATCCCAACGTTCCTCGGGGATTTCAATAATACAGTTTTTCCCTCCGGCAATGTTTTCCCAGAACTCCTCAAGAGTATCGGAATTCGGATATCTTCCGCTCACACCGATAATGGCAATATCCTCACCCGGCTGAACCATGCTCGGTGCAGATGCAACCCTCTGCTGCCGGTGCTGTTTTTTACTCAGATTTTCTCTTTTCTTCGGCACTCTTGTTACCGGAGCTGCCCCTGCGGCCTTAAGCACTTTTTCTTTAAAAGATGTTAGGAAGAAGTTTGAAAGCTCTTCAATGTTCTGATATTCAAAAAAGATTGTTTTTGGAAGATCCCCGAAAGTATCTTCAAGCTTTGAAATAAGTGACATGATCATAAGTGAGTTGATTCCGAATTTCTCAAAAGAGTCCTTCGCATTTATTTTATGAGCTTGGATTTTCAAGACACCGCTGATGATCTTGATTAAATAGTCATTGACTTTTTCTTTCGCAGCATATTCCTCTTCTTCATCGTGTTCCGCCGTGAGTGTATCTTGATCTGCTGCAGCTGTATTTCTTTGAATAGAAAGCGCTTTTATCATTTTATCCCGCTTTCCTTCTGCAGGCATTAAGCTGGTAAATGAAGACCGCAGCATTTTTAGAAACGCTTCGAAAACAGAGGAAGTTCGCATTGGAGTCATTCCGTATTTTTCTTTTATTTGGTTGATTCCATTGCTGTCGAGACTCATCCCCCCATCTTTCAATAACGGCCAATTGATTGAAAGGGTTTTTCCGTTTCGGGAGAGCTGGGATCGAAGCACTGCAAAACTGTCCATAAAATGATTTGCGTACGCATAGTCACTTTGGCCGGCATTTCCATAAGCGGAAAAAGAAGAAAAGAGAACAAAAAAATCAAGATCTTCGTCTTTTGTCAGCTCATCCAGCCAGATTGTCCCGTAAACTTTCGGTTTCAGTACGTCCGTAAAATCACTGAGACTTTTATTTACAAGAAATGAGTCACGAAGGATGCCGGCAGCATGAATGATCCCGTTTATGCTGCCGTACCGCTGTTTAACGCCGAAAATGAATCGCTCTGCCTCTGTTCGATCTGTGATGTCCGTCCGCTGATATTCAACAATAGAGCCGCTCTCATTAAGCTTACTGATCCGTTCTTTTTGATCAGCGGTTAAAAAAGAACGGCCTGTAAGTATAATCACGGCTTGGTTTTCTTTAGCGATGTGTTCCGCAAACAGCAGCCCGAGTTTTCCCGCTCCTCCGGTAATGATATATATACCGCCTTTTTGATACGTTACAGATCCGTTATCGTGTTCCGGATTATCAATATGCTGCAGCCCTTTCACATAACGGGTATGTGAGTCTATTAAAATCTCACATTCATCCGTTTGAAAGCGCTGTATTTCACTGATTGCAGCATCCCACATCTCGGAAACCGGAGGATTTTTGTCAGAATCCTCATGGCGAATCTGTATGGTTTTCGCTTGAAGCTTGGAGCTTTCCATGTTTACCGTTTTCATGAACCCTCCGACAGCTTCCTGAAACGGCTGATTCAGACCGCTTGTCCAATAAATATGCAATAATGTAACAGGTTCGTTTCTCCGCATTAAAGCTTTTGATAATAAAAAGAGCGAGTTGATCCCTCTGCGAAGAGTTTCATTAACGGATTCTTCAGTGAATTCTCTGATTTCTTCGTTCCATAAATAAAGCACGACATCAGGTGTAAATCCGTTTACAGCCAAATCAGACAGCAGCATTTCGACATGATTTTCATCAGAAGGATTGATTGTGCATCTATTCCGTTCAATTCTATAATCAGAATCGGGCGTTACGAGAATGACACGGTTATGATCTCCATTCATCATCTCGGCATGCTGAAACAGACGGTTATCCTGATCAAAAATCAGCATATTCCCCGGTGCCTGCTGATTCGGCATATCAATGTTATTTGTCCTTACCCAATCGTTCTTAAAAAAAATGGTTGGGGACGGAGCTTGTGATTCCGGCTCCGCCTTTTTTTCCATTTGTTCTTTTCTGTAAGTGCGAATTAGCTCCAGTCCTGCATCAGGAGACATTTGCTGTTCTTCAATTAAGGAAAGTATTTGTTTGATCTGCACTATTTTCCCTCCAGCAGCTGATAAACTTGGTCAGCAGAAAGTTCACCGTTTTTCAATTGTTCTAATAAGAAGAGAATTTCCTGATCTTCATTTTTACGTCCTGCGGTTAATTCTCCCCCGGTCACTTTTCTGACAGAAAAGTCTTTCATGCTCACGGCTATTTCGCCGCTCTCGTTAATAAAATCAATGTTATACGTATAAAAACCGGTTTCTCTCACCGAGACATGGCATCGGGCAGTAAGCGCCCTCTTAATATGAAGCTCTCTAAGTGAATATGGAACAAATAAGCCGTCTTTCTCATTATCTCTTAACAAAAATGCCGCCGCTTGAAAACCGCCGTCAATTAATGAAGGATGAAGTGTAAAATGTGAAAACCCGTTCGCTAAATGAGCCGGAAGCTCCAATTCTGCCATTAACTCCATATCACCGCGGTATACGGCTTTCAACGTTTGAAAACTGCTATGATATGTCAGGCCCATACGACTGAAGCGGTGATAACACTCTTCCCGGCTTATGACAGCCTTACTGCTGCGTTTGAACTTATCAATATCGACATACTCAGCATTTCTGTTTATGTCTCCGAATACTGTTTCACTTTGTGTGCAGATTTGCTGCACGCCATCCGGACCCTCTTTACATATCGTTACGTTCAACTTATCTTGTTTCATTTCCAAGTCGGTATAAATGTGCAGCGTTTTTCCTTTATATAATATAGGTCTGTTCCACATCACGTCTTTTATTTTATATACTTTACTTTCTCCGCTTATTTCCGCACAAACAAGAGCCATTTCAAGCGAAGCGGCTCCCGGCAGCACATAGTCTCCTGAAACAAGATGATCAGTGACGAAAAATTCAGTTCCGGAAATAACAGTTTTAAATGCTTGTTTCTTTAATGTTGAGACATTCTCGCTGATTAATGGGTGAAGACTTTTGCTATTAACCTTAACCTCACTTTTGTTCTTTTTCGGGGTGAACCAATAACTCTCTTTTGCAAACGGATAAGTTGGCAGCGGCACTCTATTCAATTTCTTATTGCCGATTGTCTTCCATTCAAACTCGGCTCCATTGGCCCACCATTGTGCGAGCAGCTCCTCTTTTCCGCTTTGAAGAGCCTCCTCAATCATATATTCAGAAACAGCTGTGGGCTCTTCAGTGTTTTCGCTTATAAATACGCCTTTTTGCACCTTGCTGTCATCAAGAAAGCTGACGTATTTATCTCTCAGCTCAGTCAGACTCGCTGCACATACGGCAATTCTTTCGTTCATTGCTTCCCGGCCGTTTTGCAATGTAAATTCCATGTCACTGGCATTAACGGTCATGTCACCGGCAATCACGCGATCCAAGTACTGAAGCATAAGCCGGATATACTCAAGTAATTGATCTTTGGTTTTCGCAGATAAAACAAAAATATGTGTGTTACCGTTGTTTTCCGGCACTTCTTTTTGAGGTTCCCTATATTCCTCTAAAACAATATGCGCGTTCACACCGCCGAATCCGAATGAGCTGACACCCGCTCTCCTCGGCAGATCGTTGTTCTCTTCATCTTTTATCGGATTCCACTTTTGAGCGGTTTCTGTGATATAAAATGGTGTATTTTCCAGTTTGATGTATGGATTGAGTTCTGAAAAATGGGCGAGTCCCGGAAGTTTGCGATATTTAAATGCCAGTAACACTTTCATCACTCCGGCTATTCCGGCAGCGGTTTCGAGATGGCCGATGTTTGTTTTCACAGACCCGATTCCGCAGCATTTCTGTTTCGCAAAAGGAATGTCCCATTCTTGATATAACGTTTTAAATGCCTTTATGATGCTGTTTACTTCAATCGGATCGCCAAGACTTGTCCCTGTGCCATGCGCTTCTATATATCCCGCAGTGGCAGGGCTGACCCCCGCCTTCCGCCAAGCTTCGGTTAATAAGTCCGCCTGTGCGTTCGGATTCGGAGCTGTCAAAGAATTGGCGCGGCCGCCGTGATTTACAGCTGACCCTTTAATCAAACCATATATATGATCACCGTCTGCCTGTGCTTTGCTGAGCGGCTTAAGCAATACTGCAGCCGCCCCTTCACTCCTTACATAGCCGTCAGCGCTTTTATCGAACGTTTTGCACTTTCCGTCTTTGGAAAGCATACCTGCTTTATCAAAAGCTATAAACAGAGTAGGGCTTGTCATAATATGCACTCCGCCTGCAATCGCCATTTCAAAATCGCCTCTTTGAATCCCCTCAGCCGCACGATGGAGTGCAACTAACGAACTTGAACAGGCAGTGTCAATCGGTTCGCTCGGACCCGTCAGGTTCAGCTGGTAAGAAATACGATTTGCCAATATACAATGATTTAAACCGGTTGCGGTCTGCGCCTGAACAGAGACGCCATTTTCATTCAGACGTTCAGCATAATCCGTTGTGGCGACCCCTGCAAACACCGCGGTTTTCGTCCCTGCCAAATCAGATGGCTTATAGCCCGCATCTTCTATTGTTTTCCATACAGTCTCCATAAAAATTCTTTGCTGGGGATCCATTAATTCTGCTTCGGCGGGAGAAATCCCGAAAAACAACGGATCAAAACTGTCCGCGCCTTTGATAAATCCGCCTTTTTTTATTTTTGTTCTATTGACGTCCCTGATCGGATCGCCGTCAAACTCTTTCCAGTTCCAACGGTCTTCAGGAATGTCTGTAATCATATCCCGCCCTTTTTCAATTCCTTCCCAAAAGTCTTCCAGCGTATCTGTTTGGGGGAAACGGCCGCTTATTCCCACTATTGCAACCGGCTCATTCATATGTCTTTCCTCTTGCCAAGTTTTGTTTTCAGGCTCAGGGGAATGTTCATAAGATTCCGGCGGAGGCGTGCTGTACAATGTTTTTTCGTCAGCTGCAGAAAAAGATTCTGTCTCAGCAAAAAGGATTTCTCCGTATTGCTCGATTACATAATCAGTCATTTCAGCCAGTGAATTGCATTCAAAGAAAATGGACGGCAATAATTCCGTACCATATTGTTGATTGATTTCATTTCCGAGTCTGGTAAACGTAATCGAATCAAATCCGTACTCGCCGAATGAAGTCTCTTCTTCTATTTCCTTTCTGTCAATCTTCAAAATGCTTGACATCATCTTTGCGATGCCCTCAATCAGATTTTCTCTCCGGTCTTTCGCCGCAGATTCATCTGAAGAAAAAGAACCGCAGAGATGAAGCTCCTCGGAATACTCACTCTTTAAAAACTCAAGAAGTTCATTAAAATCAGTAAGACCGAAAAAATCTGACGGCATCATTGATATTCCTAAAGTTTCGTTTAATTCGTTGCCCAGCATTGTAAACATAATTGAATCAAATCCGTATTCACTTATCGGCAGTTCAAAATCAAATTCCCGTTCTTCAATTTTTAATACGCCGGTGATGATGCGCGTCAAAGTGCTTTTTAAAGATTCAGTTATTGACAGCTCTTTCGGTTCGTGATTTTCGTCGGCGATTGCCGGATCACTTTTTCCGCTGTCAATCGTTATCATTCGTTCCAGCTTTAATTCATTACCGCTAAATACCATTATTTGATGTTCACACCCTGTCATTGCTTGATCAAATGCTGCAAGGCCTTCCCGTTTTCCCAGAGGCAGCATTCCGAAACGGTCATAAAGGAACTTCTCTGAATGAATATCAATTTGCATACCGCCTTCTTTCCATAAAGGCCAATTAATCGAGACTGTTTTTCCAGGTTTATTTTCCGCCGCTCTCATTTCCGCAAAATAATCCATAAACCGGTTTGCATAAGCATAGTCAGTTTGTCCGGCATTCCCGATTATTGCGCTGATAGATGAAAACATAACAAAAAAGTCCAGAGGTTCACTGTCTGTATACCGGTCAAGCCATATCGTTCCGTAAACCTTGCTGGCCAAGACTGAATCGAGATCCTCTTCACGCTTATTGATGAGTAATGAATCTTTTATCACACCGGCGCTGTGAATAATTCCTTTAACAGGACCTAATTTGTTTTTGACGAGTTTTATCAGGTTATTGACATTTTCCTTATCAGAAATATCGGTTCTTACATAAAAAACCTCTGATCCGTTTTTTTCGAGCTCTTTTACATTGCTTACGGCTTCCTCAGAAAGCTCTGACCTGCCGATAAGGACAAGTTTTATTCTCCCTTTTCGCACAAGATGTCTGGCGAAAATCAGTCCCAGACCGCCTGTTCCTCCTGTAATGAGGTAAACTCCCCCTTCTTTTACTTCCATCTTTTCGGGGGGCTCGGCACTTTCAATTTCTGCAGAGTGCTTTACCTGCCTGATTCCATCTCTGTATCTGATTTCTGAAGTATCATCGCTGATGATTGTTTCTTTCACAAGGTTTTTTAATTCAGGCAGACCGGTGTTCAGCTGTAACTGAATTTCGTCGCTGTGTATTTCAATATTTTTACCGGACAACATAGGATGTTCTAAATGAAGCGACTTAAAAAAGCCGCTGATTGCCATTTGATAAGGTAAGATTTGATTTTCCCTTGTGAAAAATACATGTGATATCAGGATTTTATGTCTTGGGATTGTTGCTAACAGAGCTTTCGTTACATTGAAAACCGGCAAAACAGCCTCTTCCAGCTTTTCACGAACGTTCTGCTCAATTCCCGTTTCAGGGCTCATCCCGATTAAAATGACGCGGTCAATTGTCACTTGTCTTTCTTTAAGAATCGCCAGCAATTTCTGATAGCCGTCAAGTTTGACGCTGTTCAATTCAAAGGAATCAGCTTCTTTTTCTTGAAAACTGCCGCCATGGCGGACAAAGATCATGTTCAGGCCGATATCTTTATATGCCTGGCGGATCAGCGGTTCTGATATATCCCGACGGAGCGAAATCACAAGGCAGCTGTTTAAACCGCTGGCTTCAGGCTGATGAAGCAGAGGGGCCCGCTTCCACATATCAGTGTAATAATTAACTGAATGCCGCTCATCCTGAGTCTGCGGTGCAGCCCTTAATGCCTTCAACGCTAAGTTTTTTATTTTAAGACTTACAGATCCGTTTTCATCCATAAATAGTATATGAAACCTTTTGACATCATCATGTTGTCTTTCATCGGCAGCTGTAATGTAAGCATAGCCGTTTGCCGAAGGTGCCTGAAGAATCTCCAGCTCACCTAATTCAAAAGGCAAATATGCGGTGTGATCGTCTTGCTGACCGAACGTAAACCCTGTTGTGGATTGAAAAATGCCATCCAATAAACACGGTTCCAGCAGCGTGCCGGATTTTTTATGAATGCTCTCAGGAAGTGATATTCGTGCAAGAACAGCATTTTCATGGATAAACAGCTGTTTTATTACCTGAAAACTGGTTCCATAGTCCAAACCGCTCTGCCGGAAATCCCTGTAACACTCAGCGCCGCTGATTAATCTTTTCTGTCCGGTTAACCAGCTGTCCAATTGAAAATGCTCTGTATGAGAGGCATCTTGATCTCCGCATGTGATAATGTTTCCTTGGCAGTGAACTGCCGCTTCAGGTTGCATATCGGTTTTCACCACAAATCTGCCGTCTTTTTGGTTCGGCAGCAGATCTATCATTATCGTCTTTTCTTTTTCAACGGTTATCGGAACCGCCCATACAACCTGACTCAGTTTTATGACTGATTTTCCGTACAGCCTCTCTCCCGCTTCTCTGGCCGCTTCGATGATTGCCGCTCCGGGCAGAACCGTTTTCCCATGTACAACATGGTCTTTTACATAATATTCAGAATCAGAAAGCGTTTTATAAAATCGGCACTCACCTGCTGAAAAATCAAATAAAGGAGCTTTATCAGCTGCTGATGTTGTTTGTGCCTTATTTGACACCCACAGTCTGTTTTTTAAGAAAGGGTAAGTCGGCAGGGCAATTTTTGCCGGTTTTCTGCCGGTGCGGAAGTCATCCCAGCTTAAATTGCCTCCTGATACCCAGAATTCAGCCATTTCGGCTAATGTGGTGCTGCCGGATTTGAGCGGAAGCTCCGATTGCTGCTGTCTGCGTTTATGATTCGGTTTTTTCCCTCTAAATATTTCGTGATCATCAATTCCATTATAAAAGTGATTTAATTTCAACATCAGATCATCGATATTATTTGAAATGACAGCAAGCCTTTCCGGCATGGCTTCACGCCCTTCAAGAAGGGTATACGCAATATCAGAAAGGTGAAGCGGCTTGTTTGTTCCCGCTTGCTGTAAAAACTCGCCCTGCTTATGACGGGCCTTTTGAAGATATTCCTCCAGCTGTTTTGCTGATTCCCGTAAACTCAGTGAATGCTTGGCTGAGAGTACGATAAGTTCCTCACTTTCCTCACGCCTCGTATGACAGTCAGCAGCAGACTCATACTCTTCCACAAGGATATGAGCATTTGCCCCGCCCGCTCCGAAAGAACTTAATCCCGCACGCCGCGGATATTTGCTGTCAGAATGTTTTTCATTCGCGGGTTTTATCCAGTCGGCGGTTTCCTGCTGGAGGCAAAAAGGTGTCTCTTCCAGATAAAGATCCGGATGCACCCGTTCAGCATGCAGTGTTGCGGCTATTTTTTTATACTTCATTTGTAAGATAATCTTTGTCAGGCCGGCAATACCCGCGGCCGCTTCCAGGTGGCCGATGTTAGATTTAATCGATCCGAGAGAGCAATATGAAACATCTTCGGTATAAGCTCTAAACGCCTTGGTCAGGCCTCGGACTTCAATCGGGTCACCCAGCGGCGTTCCCGTGCCGTGGGCTTCAATAAAGCTGACACTTCTGGCGCTCCAACCGGCCGCTTTAAGAGCTCCTTGAATTAAATCCGCCTGTGCGGCAGGATTAGGCACCGTATAGCCATTTGTCTTTCCGCCATGATTAATTGCCGTTCCTTTAATGACGGCGTACACAGTATCATTATCACGTATGGCATCTTTAAGCGGTTTAAGAATAACAGCCCCGACACCTTCCCCGGGCACGAAACCGTCGCCGCCTTCTCCAAAACTTCTGCATTTTCCCGATTTTGAAAGCATTCCCATCTGACATCGGTATAAATAGTCAGAAGGATGAAGATACAAATTTACTCCTCCCGCAACCGCAACCGAGCACTCACCCTTTGTTAAACTTTGGCAAGCCATGTGAATTGCCGTTAAGGATGAAGAACAAGCCGTATCTACAGGGACACTGGGACCTGTAAAGTCAAATGTGTAAGACACTCTGTTCGCGAGAGACCATGGGAACGAATTTGGAAGTACATCGTTTTTGTCCGTCGGTATTCTTTCGCCGAGCAGCTTGTAAGAATTGGTCGTCACTCCCGCAAATACACCGACATGTTTTTCGGTCTGCTTTCTCAACCCTTCAATGGTATATCCCGAATCTTCAAATGCTTTCCACACGGTTTCGAGAAATATTCGTTCCTGAGGATCCATCGCTTCTGCTTCTCTCGGCGATATTTGGAAAAACAAAGAATCAAATGATTCAGCATTCTTTAAAAATCCGCCCCATTTACAATAAATTTTCCCCTCATGCGCTTTAGCGGGGTCTGGATCATAGTAGGTCTCATAATTCCATCGTTCTTTCGGAATTTCTGTGATTGCGGTTCTCTCTTTTGATAGAAGCTCCCACAATTCTTCGATATTTTCAGCCCCGGGATAACGGCCGCTGATACCGATTACCGCTATCCCGTCAAGATGTTCTTTTTCCTCCGCCGCAGGTGCAGTGATGTTTTGTTCCGGTCTGGCGGGGGTAATGCTCTGAATCTGTTTTCCTTTTTCCTCCCGTGAAAATAAACGCCCCAGCCGATCCGGATATTCCTTTACAAGATGATCTGCTAAATCTCTGATTGTATGAAATTCAAATAAAAGCGTTTTCGAAATTGCTCCCAGTGACTGCTCCAGCTTTGTGTTGCATTGATGAATCATAACCGAATCCATTCCATATTCAGCCAGATGCACATCTTGATCGATCTCTTCCCGTTCTGCACCGATCTCAGAGGAGATGATATTGGTTAAAAACAAAACTGTCTGATCCAAAATATCGCCTTGAGCCAAAGGAATGGCACTGCCTGTCTCTGTTTCGTTCGTCAAAAATCTCTGCCGCATAAATTGTTCAAAGCGCTCATGATCACCGCAGACTGCAATATTATGCAGCTGACCCGAAGTTACAATCCGCGAAAACCATTCCGTTCCGTCTTCAGCAGGAAGTTCTTCGAGCCCGGAATCATGAAAAAGAGACGTCCGCCCTTGACCTGACAGGTTCGCCCCCATTCCGATGTCTTGCCATAAAGGCCAATTGATTGTCAGCGTGCGGCCGCTGCGCAGAGAATTTTGCCGTTTCTGTTCCCGATATTCGGCAAAATGATCTAAAAAGCCGTTTGCATATGCATAATCACATTGGCCTTCGTTCCCTGCAATAGAGACGACTGAAGAAAAAACGGCGAAAAAATCCAATTCGAGCGACCTCGTTGCATGATCAAGATTCAATGCACCATGAACTTTCGGAGCCATCACCTCTGAAAGTTCATGCTTTGTTTTTCGAAAAAGCAGCGAGTCTCTGATAACTCCTGCACAATGAATGACGCCATGAAGACCTGCATGCTGATCGGTAATACCGTCAATCATTTTTTTTACCGCTTCTTTATCGGATATATTCGCCTGTATATAATAAACCTTGGCTTTAAAGCTGTTCAGGTATTCTAAATGTTTCTGCTTATCTTCGTTTAAAACAGATCGCCCCGATAGGATAATGGTGGATCTTTCAGTTTTCGCGCAATATTCAGCGACTTTACTGCCAATCCCCCCGAATCCCCCTGTAATTAAATACACTTTATCCTTTTCAGGGTATTGAATGGTCTTTCTGTTTGTTTCTCTCTGCTTCACTAACATCCGTGCATATCTTACGCAGCCTCTGTAAGTGATATGAATATGCCGATCAGGCGCTGTGTTTATTTCTTTATAAAGAATGTCAGCCCTTTCTGAAAATGAAACGGATGCAGAATCATGTTCAAAGCAAACCGTCTTACAATGCAGCTGCGGGTATTCTTGTTTTACCGATTTTAAAAAACCGTTCACACCTTCAAAATACGGCAATTTTTCTTTTTGATCTGCGCTGAATGTATAAATGAACGTTACTTTGTTTATAAGGTTCTCGCTGATTAAAGCCTTAGTCAGATAAAACACGGAATAAATTCCTGATTCGAGTGTTTCTTCCAGTTCAGGCTGTTTTTCAGACCACGTATGCAAAATTGCATCGGGCGCTGCGCCTTTTTCCTTCAACAGACGAATGACACCTTGATAATCTTCGGGACGCTGCCTGTTGATCGTGAAAACACTGTCGCTTATCTGCTCTAAACGGTCACCGGGCATAATAAGATATGCGGACGTATTCTCTCTTTTTTTCAGCTCTTCAAAATAGTCTTTATTCCCGGAGAACAACAAAATAGTACAGGCTTGTCGGCTGCCCGCTTCATTCTCAAGTGCGGTTTCTTTCCATACCGGCGTATAAAGTGCCTGATTCTTCTTTTCTGAAAAAGCCGCGTCTGATTTTACCGGCTGAGGGTTTAAAGAAAATTGAGAGCGCTCAAACGGATAAGGCGGAAGCGGTGCTTTTCTTTTATGATAATCACCTAGTTTCGCCCATTCAATCTCTTCTCCTGAAAGCCACATTTGCATAAATGAATGATATAGAGCCTCATCGGCTGGTTTGTCCGCTTCAAAAGCAGCCGCTTTGTTTAGTTTTGCTGATGGAGGGAGCGATCCGAATTGAAAAACTGAAAAATCAGAAATATTTACATCCGGCTCCGTTCCCTTTTCTTCCGTGTGAAGCGGCATATGGTCAGCTATCTCCTGAGACACGGCATCCATTTGATTGTATTCTGTCATCAACGGAAAACGAGTTTTATCATAAAAACCTGCCGGCTGCTCATTAATACAAGCAACAGCCTGTTTAATTCCGTCTTGCTTTTTCAATAACATGCTCAGAAAAAGTTCTTTAGACAAGATTCCTTCATCCAGTAAATTTAATATTTCCAGTACATAATCATTATTAAAGAATCCATCATAATCTGTTAAATCCCATCTCTTATACAGTCTTCTCATAGAGGCAAGGATAGCCATGATCGCCGCTTCCTCATCAGCCGGCAATGCGTTTCTTTTATCCGCCGTGCGATTCACAATATAAGATAAAATCTCGATTTCCTGAGTCTTTCCCGCTTTATCCCACTCTTCTAAAAACCCTTTAAACGTATATTGGTGCTCAAGAAGCAGCCGTGTTTTCCCGTACAGGCGGTCTGCAAAATCAGCCGGGAAGCTCAGACCGTTCAGCAGCATCCTTACATATTCTTCATTTAATCGAACCGGCGGGTACGTTTTTGAAGTGTACGGATTGACAAATGGCATGGAAGGCGGCTCACAGGATAAATGCGAAGGTTTTTCAGCGCCTGTGATGACAGAAATGGCCTTTTCAATTTTGATGATATCCGCTGCTGCAAGAGCGACGTAATATCCGTCTCCGGCGCCTGTAATGAGGCTTGGCTTAAAACCGGATGCCAGGATACTTTTTATGATTTCCGTATTGATAACTAAAGAATACAAGCGGATTTTCTCAGGCGTCCATTTTCTTTTAAATGAACTGTGCAATGTTGGTATACCCTTCAGCACCGGCCTTACGTTCTTTTCTAAATCAGGGAACACCCGTTTCAAAACGGCAAATTGTTTATAACTTTCCCATTTGAAGTCACCGATGGCAAGCGCCCATTCAGAATCTTGTTTCCTCCGAAAACTCAATCCCTCTTTAAGCTGATTTTTAAATTCCTCCTTGCTGCCTGCCAATAAACCAGCCCTGTAATCAAACGATGTCCTCCCCGTTAAAAGGGTGCTGCTGATCACTTCATTTGATATTTTGCAAAATTCCTCAGAATCGTCAGCAAAGGTTCTCCAATGATGTATCATTTGTTTCATGCTTTCTTCACTTTTAGCGGAAAAAAGGAAGGGTACCCTTCCTTTCCTGTCAGATTCGTCTTTTGTATGTATAAATTCTTCGATGATGACGTGAGAGTTGACACCCCCAAAACCGAAGGAGCTGATTCCCGCCCTGAGCGGAGCCCCGTCTGCCGCCTTCCAATCACTTGAATCAAGCGCCGGCCTAAACGGTGTTTTTTCAAACTGTATAATTGGGTTTACCGTATGTACATTCAGGCTTTTCGGCACCCTCCGGTGTTTCATCATCATTAGAACTTTTATCAATCCGGCCATTCCCGCCGCTGCTTCTGTATGACCGATATTTGTTTTCACACTTCCGATCCTGCAATATTGAGTATCCTCAGTATATTGCCGATACGCTTTTGTCAATGCTTCTATTTCTATCGGATCGCCCAGAGATGTACCTGTGCCATGTGCTTCTACATAAGAAACCGTCGCAGCATCGACAGCAGCGTTGTGTAAAGCTTCTGAGATGACCCGGCACTGCGCTTCTGCTCTGGGAGCGGTTATGGAACGGGATTTACCGCCATGATTAACAGCTGTCCCTTTTATGATCCCGTATATATGGTGACCGGCTTTTACTGCATCACCAAGGCGCTGCAGCAATACAACGCCTGCCCCTTCTCCGGGAACGTACCCGTTCGCTGCTGCGTCAAAGGTTTTACATTTGCCGTCAGGACTCAGCATTCTGGCTTTGGAAAAAGAAATATATTTTCCGGGTTGGAAATTCAAGTTTACTCCCGATGCGATTGCATAATCGCTTTCTTTTGTCCGCAATGACTTAACCGCTTCATGTAAAGCAACAAGCGATGATGCACAAGCGGCATTTACAGACATGCTTTTTCCGGTCAAACCGAATGTGTATGAAAGCCGGTTGGAAAGCATAGCTTCGAAACTTCCTAAACAGGCATAACTGTCGATTTCCGATTCAGCATGACCTGTCTGCCGGTAGTCAGAATTCATAATACCCGCAAAAACAGAAGTGGTTTTACGCTGGAGATCCTGCAAAGAAACCCCGGAATCTTCGATGCACCGCCAAGTTTCTTCTAAGAGGATTCTTTGCTCAGGATCCATGTTTTTCGCTTCCCGGGGAGAGATATTAAAAAACTTATGGTCGAAATGGTCAGCTTTATGAATAAAACCTCCCCACTTGCTGATTGTTTTGTTCGGTATACTGATATCAGCTGAATAATAAAGATCGGGATCCCACCGTTCAATCGGCACTTCCCGGATGGAATCTTTGCCGCTATTTATGTTTTCCCAGAATTCATGATAATGATCTGCATCGGGGAATCTGCAAGCAACCCCGATTATCGCGATATCCGCACTCTGTTTATTCAAATGAACCATTGGCCTCCACCCGCCCCTTCTTTAGTGTAGAAATAACGTATCCAATCTGCGCCTTAGCAGACTTTCGGTCTCATTCATCAATTTTTCACCAATGTCATCGACATGTCTGTTTCTCCATGATTCCAAATCCGTGCCCTTTACCCAATGATTAAAAGCGCCTAAAGACGGGCCGCAATGAACTTGGAAATTCACCTCTTGTTCTTCCTGCCCTTCCAAAGCAAGCAGACATCCTCTCTGCAAATACCACTTAAATAGTAACAGCATCTTATATTTTTGATTGCGCTCAGCTTTTTGGGCGAGGTTCGGCTGTTTTTCTATTAAGCTTTCGTAGATTTCATCAAAAGTTTTGTTAAAATAATCATTTTCGAGCTGAATCTTTGTCTTTTCATCTATCTCACTCAAAGACTCATATTGTTGGTAGATTTGAAATAATTTATTTGCCCTGACCGGAAACAGCGTGCCCTTTTTCAGCACCTGAACTTTTGTTCCGAACTCAAACAGAGTCTCCGAAGGCGCATAAGCAGTATCGCATATTCCTGTCTCACTCAGCATTTCTTTAACAAAACCGCTTGTTTCGGCTTCAACTGTACATTGATTAATGGATCCCGTCATAATAAAATCAGCGCCCATTAAAAAAGCAGACGCGGCAGACTCGGGAGTCCCGATTCCTCCCGCAGCCCCGATCCTTATCTTCCTTGCGTATTTGTGTGTTTCCATCATTTCATCCCGCAGGTTAACAAAAAACGGCAGCATCGCTGGCAATGAGCCCTGTTCAGTATTACTTCCGCAATCTGCTTCAATAATGATATCGTCTGCTGCCGGAATACGGCTGAGCCACTCCGCCTGCTCTTCCGTCAGCATACCGTGCTGACACATTCTCTTTACGATACTTTGAGGAGGCGGACTCAGAAATGCGGCCGCAACTTCCGGCCGTGAAACTTTGGCAATGATCCGATTATGAGGTATGACCGTGCCGCTTTTGTCTATCTTCAACTGATGCGCTTTGTAATAAATTAATGGCGCGCTGACGGAAAAATACGAAGACGCTTCTATTACTCGTACGTCATGCTTGATATATAAATCTATCAATTCCTTTTCTCTATCTTGATGATCCGGCTCAAATCGCAGATTCATTCCGTAGGGCTGGCCATTTTTGAGTGTCTTCTTAATAGAAATAAGGGCCTGTTCAATTTCCCTTATAGGTAAACCCGCTGTGCCAAAGAACCCCAGCATTCCTTTCTTCCCGAGGCGGATCAGCATTTCAGCGGAAGAAATCCCTCTATGCATCGCACCTGCCAAATACGCGTATGTCAAACCGTAATCTTCTTTGAAAGATTGATCACCCAATCGGGACACCGGTGAAGCTGCACCGCTCTCTATATTTTCGGCCAAGAGGCTATGCTCTTTCCCGCTTTCCGAATTGTCCGTGTTCCCTTCAGAAAAAAAGAGACTGTCTTCCGGCGCACTGATAGTAAGCGGTTCTTCATCTCTTTGTATGGTTTGAATTAATTTAGTCAGAATGTTTCCAGGACCGATCTCTTCAAACAGAGTGACGCCTTGTCCCATTAAATACCTGATGCTTTCAGTCCATTTTACCGAGTTTGTTATTTGTTCAATTAAATTCCGTTTGATATCTTCTTGTTTATAAGGTCTTGCCGTATAGTTAGAAATGACCGGGAAATTCAATTCAGAAAAATGAAACTCCTCGATAAATTCCGCAAATTCGCGCTGTGCACTTTCCATGAAACGAGAATGAAAAGCTCCGCCGACTTGTAATACGATATAAGCTTTCGCCCCTTCTTTTTCAAAAAAAGAGGCTGCCCGTTTTATCTCTTCTGAAGCCCCTGCTATCACAATTTGTGAAGATGTATTGTAATTGGCGATATCTATTTGGCCGAGTTCATACTTTTGAAGTATTTTTTTTATGTGATGCTCATCCAGTCCGATCACGGCAGCCATTCCGCCTTCGGAAGCCTCACTCATTAACTCGCCTCTTTTAGCAACCAGCCGGAGACCTGTTTCAAAATTAAAAACGCCGGCCGCAAAAAGCGCAGTATATTCACCCAGACTATGTCCTGCAACAGCATCAGGGCGTGTATGACCTTCTTTTAAACCCTTTAAATATTGCAGTGCGCTCACTGTATAAATTGCAGGTTGTGTATACTTCGTATCAGTCAGCCTCTCTTTTTCATCTGAAAGGCATAAATCCTTTATGGAGTATCCTAAAATATGATCTGCCTTTTTAATGAGCTCACTGAATTCATCGAATAAGTCTCTGCCCATTCCTTTAAACTGCGCTCCCTGTCCGGGAAAGACGTAAGCAAGCATTTGTTTTCCTCCTGTTCCGTATTTCTGCCGTTTCTTTTCGTTCCGATTTTGATTAACGTTTTTCACTTCAATTTTAAAATTGTCGTTTACTCTCAGCACCCTTACTTAATAAGCATTACGAAGCAAAATAAAAAAACCTTTATGCCGGATAAAGGTTTAAAAGCAAAAAGCATGTACAAATATCATATCGCCGTAAATATAAATAAACGGAATTTTCCGATAATTAAAATCACATTTTCATTCTGTTATATATATATATCAATATAATAAAAACATTCCAACGTGCCGAAACAACGATTGGTTTTATGTGAATATTTCCCTAAATAAATACTATACCATGATTTACTTGTTGTCAATGGGAAACACACGTATATACCAATTCTTCAGCCGCCTTTTTACAGGCGGCTGAACTCGGTTGTTATCAGTTCATCAGCCCATGCCGATATGCCTTCACTATACTATTTGCGGAATAATAGTTCTTTCTCTTTGTTGTAGTCTTTAGTAAATTGATTGAACTCATCTGCTTGTTTATGCACCTTTTCGTAAACTGAGTTTACTTTGCTGATTTGCTCTTCCAGCTGCGCTAATGTGAGCTTTTTATCTTTAATCAGTTTATAAAGGTCCTTATCAAGTGAAATGGCTTTTTCGTACTTTTTGTACAAAAGATCATAAGATGCATACCTTTTCTCCATTAAAGCGACAGCATGCCCGGCTTTTTCTTTTACTTTCTTATCCTTTATTTCTTGAGAAGTTTTTTTTGCGGATTCAAACGCTTTTTTTGAATCATCAATACTGTCTTTTTCTGCTTTCAGATGTTTTTTTCGCTGATTTGCATTGCTCAGAGCCTGATCAGACAGTGTGACAATTTTCTGGTAATCATCCATATTCAGTTTAACCGCGCTGTCGTATAGCTTATGCTCTTTTTTCTCCAATTTTTCTAATGTTTTCTGCTCTTTTTGAAACGGTTTTTCCGCTTGAACGGCTTTTTCCATCGAGTCATGAAGCGATTCAACCGGATCTTTTCCCCCGCAGCCGGCAAGCAGCATACTTGCGGCGCCGAGCGCTCCGATTCCTGCTAATACCTTTTTTTGAATCATATTCACTTAAAATCCCCCAATCTTGACAATTTCCACTATAGAAGCCCGAACGCTTTTTGACAATAGCTGAGCTGTAATTGGCATGACCGTGTAAAGACGCTTACGGTGCTTTCAAAGAATACTTGCGTAAAAAATTGAGAAAACAGGGCGGATGACCATACATCTTTTTGGCTTTTACATAGTTTATAGTAGACGCCGGCCCTGCTGACAGAGGGTCAGCGTAATTAAAAGAGGAGGTTTTTTTATGTACGGATATGGATTTGGCGGCGGATTTGGCGGCGGTTGTTGCGGCGGCGGATATGGTTATGGCGGCGGTTACGGTTACGGCTGCGGCGGCGGATACGGCCGCACATTCGCATTAATCGTCGTATTGTTTATCTTATTAATCATCGTCGGTGCCGCTTATTTAGGCTGCGGCTGCTGACATTATACACCATGAACATCGGCCGGCCTGCTATGGCCGGCCAATTGTTTCGTTGCGCCGCGATAAAGAAATTCGCTATAATTTACATATTAAGCTTTAGGAGTGAAGTTTCTTGATTACTATGGAAAATATTGTACGCGACGGACATCCCGCGCTCAGAGAGATCGCTGAAGAGGTTCAGCTTCCCGCTTCTGACGAAGAAAAACAGCATCTTGCTGATATGATTGAGTTTGTGAAAAACAGCCAAAATCCTGAATTAGCCGAGAAATACAAGCTTCGTCCGGGCGTCGGTCTTGCCGCTCCCCAAACAGACGTAAAAAAACGGATGATCGCCGTCCATGCAGAAGATGCGAAAGGCACTTTATACAGCTATGCTCTTTTTAACCCTAAGATCGTCAGCCACTCAGTGGAAAAAAGCTACTTGACGAGCGGAGAAGGCTGCCTGTCGGTAGACGAACCCATTCCCGGCTATGTGCCGCGCTACGCCCGCATCCGCGTAAAGGCGGTGACGCTTGAAGGAGAACAGATTGACATCCGCCTCAAAGGTTTTCCGGCCATCGTGTTTCAGCACGAAATCGATCATCTGAACGGCGTGATGTTTTACGACCATATTGATAAAGAAAATCCGTTCAAAGAACCTGAAAACGCCATTGCCATTGACCGTTAAAAATAACCGGCACTTCCCAAAGTGCCGGTTTTCTTTATTTCAAAAGGCCCAGTTCTTTGACGGCCCAGCTGATTCCTTCCTCATCCACCGGCTTTGTGACGAAATCAGCGGCAGCTTTTAATTCCGGAACCGCATTTCCCATCGCCACCCCGGTGCCGACAAAACGAATCATCTCAAGATCATTTAGTCCGTCGCCGAATGCATAAGTGTCACTTATGCCGTACGGAAGCCGCTCAAGCACTCTTTTAATGCCTTCCGCTTTTGAACCGCCTTTCGGAAGCACATCCGTTGACAATTCATGCCAGCGGACGTAATCAAACTCCGGAAAAGCGGCATATGCTTTTTCTTCATGTCCGCGGCAGAATAAAAGCAGCTGATAAATTTCTTTTCCTTTATAAAATGTTTCATCAACTTCGGGATAAGGCGCTTTCAGACTGCCGATTCCTTCCGAGACGTGCGGATGTCCGGGGACGGTCGTTTTCATCGTGTCTTCCGCCATAAATACGACGGGGTGCTCCCCTTCTGCCGCCTGCTTTAATAAACGCGCAACCGCATCTTCAGGAAGCGGATTTTTATAAATGACCTCACCTTCAAATACGACATACTGGCCGTTGTATGAAATAAATGATTCAATCTCAAGCTCTTCCAGAATCGGTTTTACCATAAACGGGGACCTTCCGCTGGCGATAAAAACGTGATGGCCAGCCTCTTTAAGCGCCTTCACGGCGTTTCTTGCGCTATCGGGAATATGTTTATCATGGTCATAGATCGTGCCGTCAATATCAAAAAAGATCAATTTTGGTTTCATGTCAATTTCTCCTTTTTCCCGTTTATCAGTCGTGTCTTTTTCAATATCATCATACAGAAAGTTTTTCTTCCGGAAAACCGCCTTGATGAAATTCCAGTTTTACCCACGAAAACAAATTCATTTTTTCCGCATACTACTGCTATAAAGGGCTTTAAAGGAGGTATACGATGCTGCGCCGATTACGGAAGAAACTCAGAAGACAGTGGGGCGGAATGCTCCGGAAAAAAGTCATCGCGTAGAAGGGATCTTTCGGTTTTTGAAAGTCCCTTTTTTGCTCGAGACTTTCCTTATAATCCGTTTTCGAATATAATAGAATAAGCGAGTCTAACATACGGCATTTAAGGAGAGATTTGGATGATTTATAAGGTATTTTATCAAGAGAAGGCTGACGAAGTACCTGTTCGGGAAAAAACAGATTCACTTTACATTGAGGGCGTTTCAGAACGGGACGTCAGAACGAAACTGAAAGATCAGAAATACAACATTGAATTTGTTCAGCCTGTGGACGGTGCTTTTTTAGAATATGAGAAGCAGAGCGAAAATTTTAAAGTATTGGAGTTATGAGCGGAATGAAATTTGTAAAAAATGACCAGACTGCCGTTTTCGCCCTCGGCGGATTGGGCGAGATCGGAAAAAATACGTACGGGGTGCAGTTTCAGGATGAAATTGTACTGATTGATGCGGGAATCAAGTTCCCGGAAGATGAACTTCTCGGCATTGATTACGTAATCCCCGATTACACGTATTTAGTAAAAAATGAAGATAAAATTAAAGGTCTGTTTATCACCCACGGTCACGAAGACCATATCGGCGGTATTCCGTACCTGCTCAGACAAGTAAATATTCCCGTTTACGGCGGTAAACTCGCGATCGGCTTACTTCGGAATAAACTTGAAGAGCACGGGCTGTTAAGACAGACCAAATTAAACATCATCGGTGAAGACGACATCGTGAAGTTCCGCAAGACGTCAGTATCCTTCTTCAGAACGACACACAGCATTCCGGATTCATACGGAATCGTCGTCAAAACACCGCCGGGCAATATCGTACATACCGGGGACTTTAAGTTCGATTTCACACCGGTAGGCGAACCGGCAAACTTGACAAAGATGGCTGAAATCGGGAAAGAAGGCGTTCTGTGCCTGCTTTCTGACAGTACAAACAGTGAGGTTCCTGATTTCACCATGTCAGAACGCCGCGTAGGCGAAAGCATTCACGATATTTTCCGAAAAGTGGACGGCAGAATTATATTTGCGACATTCGCTTCGAATATACACCGTCTTCAGCAGGTGATTGAAGCAGCCGTTTTAAACGGCAGAAAAGTTGCCGTATTCGGACGCAGTATGGAATCGGCTATTGAAATCGGACAAAATCTCGGTTACATTACCTGTCCTAAAAATACGTTTATTGAGCATAACGAAATCAATCGTATGCCTGCCAATAAGGTAACGATTTTATGTACGGGAAGCCAAGGTGAACCGATGGCGGCGTTATCACGCATCGCTAACGGGACGCACCGGCAGATTTCCATTAATCCCGGAGATACGGTCGTCTTTTCTTCCTCTCCGATTCCCGGAAACACAATCAGCGTAAGCCGCACCATCAACCAGCTGTACCGTGCGGGCGCAGAAGTCATTCACGGTTCATTGAATGACATTCATACATCCGGACACGGCGGACAGGAAGAGCAGAAATTAATGCTCCGCCTGATCAAACCGAAGTTCTTTATGCCGATTCACGGTGAGTACAGAATGCAGAAAATGCACGTCAAACTCGCGACTGATTGCGGCATACCCGAAGAAAACTGCTTTATCATGGATAATGGCGAAGTGCTGGCCCTCAAAGGCGAAGAAGCCGCTGTGGCAGGCAAAATTCCGTCCGGCTCCGTTTACATTGACGGAAGTGGAATCGGTGATATCGGCAATATCGTGCTCCGCGACCGCCGCATTCTTTCAGAAGAAGGCCTTGTTATCGTTGTTGTGAGCATCAATATGGACGACTTTAAGGTTTCGGCGGGGCCTGATTTAATCTCAAGAGGTTTTGTATACATGAGAGAATCCGGTGATTTGATCAATGACGCGCAGCAGCTGATTTCGAATCATCTGGAGAAAGTAATGGATCGGAAAACAACGCAGTGGTCCGAAATTAAAAACGAAATTACCGATACGCTTGCTCCGTTCCTATACGAAAAAACAAAACGCCGCCCGATGATCCTTCCGATCATTATGGAGGTCTAAAAAAACTGCACTCGTAATGAGTGCAGTTTTTTTATTGCAGCGGAATATGCTGAAAGGCTTTGACATCAAACAGACCGGCCGCTGTCATTTTAATATCCGGAATCACCGGAAGCGCTAAAAACGATAATGTGAGAAACGGATTGAAATCACCGGTGAATCCGAGCAGAGGAAGCTTTTCATGAAGCACGCCCAAGCTGTCATTGACCCATTCCGCCGACTTATCAGACAAAAGCCCGGCGATCGGAAGCGGAACGGAATGAAGCAATTCTCCGTTTTTCACGGCTGTTAATCCTCCTCCGGTGTCACGGAGCCTGTTGATTGCTTTTGCCAAATCGGCATCGTTTGTACCGACGGCGATGATATTATGGGAATCGTGAGAAATGGTTGTGGCGATGGCGCCTTCTTTTAACCCGAACCCTTGTACAATCCCGAGTCCTATCATTTTTTCGCCGCTGTGCCGCTCTGCGACGGCGATTTTTAATAAATCATTTTCTGTATCAGGACAAAACGCGTCAGCAGACGGTGCAGGCACTTCTTTTTTTCTCGTCTCCAAATGATTCGGTATCATTTCGATTACATTCATTTTCTTACCCTCTTGAATCGGTATATGAAAATCCGATTCAGTCAGCGGCGCTTTCAGCCGCACTGTATCCAACAGCGCCTGGTCCGGCGAATAGGAACCGGCAGACTGTTCATAAACCGTGCGTCCGTTCTCGGCAACGGTCCGGCCGGCGACCATGGTCTTCGTGACGACAGCCTCCCGTACATCTGAAATAAACAGCAGATCTGCGTCAAAACCCGGCGCTACCGCCCCTTTTGTTTCAAGACCGTAGCACTCAGCCGCATTTAAACTGGCGAGCTGATACGCAAGGAATGGATCAAGTCCCGCCTTTATCGCCATTTTGACTTGGTGGTTCACACTTCCTTCTGAAAGCAGATCATCTACATGCTTATCATCCGTGCAAAAGAAAAAGCGCCGCGCGTTTTTTTCATTCACCGCCGGCAGCACATTGAGCGTATTTTTTGCCACCGATCCTTCGCGCAGCATGACATACATTCCCCGTCTGATTCTGTCCAGCGCTTCTTCTTTTGTCGTCACTTCATGATCATTTGACACCATTGCGGTTCTGTATATATTGATGATATCTGAAGACAGTCCGGCTAAATGCCCGTCGATCCGTTTTCCGTGACGCTTGGCATCAAGCAGTTTCTGAAGCATATCCTCTTCACCTTCCGCAACAGACACATAATCCATTACTTCCGCAAGTCCGAGCACCTCTTTCTCCTGATAAAAAGGCTTTAAATCCTCGGCTTTTAATACGGCTCCTGAGCGTTCAAAGCTAGCGGCGGGAACACAGGAAGGAAGCATGAAACGGATGTTCAGCGGCGCCTTTTTCGCCTGCTCTATCATAAAAGAAATGCCTTTTGCTCCGGAAACGTTCGCAATTTCGTGAGGATCAGTAATGACAGTAGTCACTCCGTGTGGGAGGACGGCTTTAGCAAATTCAATCGGAGTAACCATAGAGGACTCGATATGAACATGTCCGTCAATAAAGCCTGGAACGATCATTTGACCTTCTGCATCAATGACTTCTTCCCCTTCATATTCGCCCAGCCCGACGATCACTCCGCCCGTAATGGCGATATCTGCAGAAATCCATTCCTGGTTAAATACATCCATGATTTTTCCGTTTTTAATGACGGTATCGGCTTTTTGTCTGCCGGCTGATGCATTCAGCCGTTCAGCCAGTGTTTCTTTGTTCAAAATGAGGCCTCCTCTTTTTCTGTATATGGTACAATATGCTATCGGATCGCCTGATCATAGTCAATAAAAATTGCAGAAAATACCGCTTACATGATAAATGTCTTTCTATTCTGACATAATAAAAGACCGTCCTTTTACGGACGGCTTTTCACTTTGTGTGAAGCACTCTTTTTTCAAATCGGGAAATGTCCGTAAGAGAGCCGATAACGATGAGAATATCTTCTTTTTGGATCATTTCAGTCGCCAGCGGAGATACGATCACTTCTTTTTCTCTCTTGATGGCCACGATATTAATGCCGTACTTCGCCCGGATGTCCAGATCAAGCAGTGTGTTGCCCGCAAGCCTGCTGTTGGCCACGATCTCCACAATGCTGTGTTCGTCGGACAGCTCCAAATAATCAAGCACATTATTTGATACGATGTTGTGGGCGATGCGTTTTGCCATGTCACGTTCAGGGTGGACGATGTGATCGGCCCCGATTTTCGCAAGCACTTTCTCATGATAATCGTTCTGCGCTTTAACAGTGATCGTGTTCACGCCGAGTTCCTTTAAGATCAGCGTCGTTAAAATGCTCGCCTGTATATTTTCGCCGATTGCCACAATGACGTGGTCAAAGTTGCGCAGCCCTAAGTTTTTCAGCACCGATTCATCGGTTGAATCGCCGATGACCGCGTGTGATGCGATTTTGGCGTATTCATTTACTTTATCTTCATCAATATCCATCGCCATGACCTCAAGGCCTTCTTCACTTAATGCTTTGCAAATACTTCCGCCGAAGCGTCCGAGACCGATAACGGCAAACTCTTTTCTCATAACAGTACTCCTTTAAACAATATCTCTAATAGGAATAGTATCACATTTTCGGCAATGAGTTCATATAGCGTTTAAGCTTTTCTGAAAAGGCGGGCGATAAATACAGGTCCGCTCCGCGTTCGATTTCTTCCTGATAGTGACCCGGAGGCGCAATTTCCTCAGCTTTATCAAGAACGAGAAACGTCAGGACGCCTCTGTATACACGGCCGCCGGCACACACTTCTATGAACGCGGGACGGTATGTGTGGTTATCAACACCTTCTCTTTTGTACAGATAGGTTGCCGCTTCAAACGGGAGCTTGTACAGCACGCCTTCAGTTCGTCCCCCGTCTTCAACAAGATCGGCTCTGGAACCGTCAGGACGCCTTAATGTGAATCTCGTCGAATACCCTTCAACAACCGCCCCTCCGACCGGCTCGGCAAAAAAGTGGTCGACCCCCGCCTGTTTAAACCGGGCATTGTCCATACAGGAGCCGTAAGCGAAATAATAAACCGGACTGTCATCCTCCCGTTTCATAAAACGGTATTCTTTCCAGTCTCCGCTTTTGATACGGCTGAATGAAGCACACTGGTCGGGCTTTACGACATATGCGAAGGCGGTTTTATTCCCGGTATCCGTCGTCACGGCAACCTCTTTTCGATCAAAATCAGCATAATACGCATCCAGCTTACGGATCATTTGATGATCTGTTTCATACAATTCCCCGTACACAAAAGCTGTTTCTGCTAAAGACGCCGCAGGCTGACCTTTATCCGTTTCGTACAGCACGCCGTTTATCGCAGCCTGCTCGCACACACACGGAGCGCCTTTCAGCAGTTCATGGTTTTCTTCACGCTTCCGTAACAAACCGTATACAAAAAGAAGCAAGTTATTTTTCCTCCTTTTGGACAGCAGCCGCTTCTAACGGCAGAATCACCTGAAACGTACTGCCTTCTCCATTTTTGCTCTTAATGTTAAGTTTACCATTATGCTCCTTCAGAATTCGTAAACAAATCGGAAGACCGAGACCCGTTCCCTGATCTTTTGTTGAGAAAAACGGTTTCCCGATGTTTTCAAGCTTTTCTTTCGACATGCCGTTTCCTTCATCCTGTATGCTGATCACCGCGTATTCTTCATCCCGTTTTGTATAAATATGAATATTCCCGCCGTCAGGCATCGCTTCAATCGCATTTTTAATAATATTAATAAATACCTGTTTCAGCTGGTTTTCGTCACCGTTGACCATACAGGACTCAGTCTGCCTGAAATCCTTCTCAATTACAGTGTTCGACAGCACCGCGTTCGTGTCAAGAAGCGTTGCCACCTGCCGTAAAATATGGTTGAGATGATGAGCGGTAAACGTCACGGTCTGCGGCTTGGCGAGCAGAAGCAGCTCCCCCAGCACAAGGTCAATCCTTTTAATCTCCGAAAAAATAATATCAAAATAATCCGTTCTTTCCGGATACTGGGCTTTCATCAGCTGGAGAAAGCCGCTGACTGACGTTAAAGGATTTCTTACTTCATGGGCGATTCCTGCCGCAAGCTCCCCGGCAATGGCCAGCTTTTGAGATTGCATGGCAAGGCGTTCGTTCGTTTCCAGAAGCTCGTCGACCGCTTTTTTCCGTTCACTGATATCAGACATCGTCCCCAGGCTTCCGACAAATTTCTGTCTGCGGTCATAATACAGCTTATAATGGACTTCTCCCCAAAAGATCGAGCCGTCTCTTTTAATATATTTGGCCGTAAACATTCCTGACGGGGACTGCTGCTTGATTTGGGAGATAATATAATCAATGATATGTTTTTCTTTTATAAAATAATCATTATACATCGTGCCCATACATTCGCTGATGGAGTGGCCCGTAATCGCCGTCCAGGCCTGATTCAAATATGTAATATTCCCTTGTGCATCCGTCTGAAAAACGATTTCCTGCAGATTGTCCATGATCCGGTTTTTCTCATCTGAAAGCGCCTTTGCTTTCTGCTCGCTGTCCTTCAGCTCCGCCAGCAGCTGCTTTTTATTATCCACATAATAAGCCAGCAGCCAGACGCTGATTAATGTGACGGCGGTAAAGGTGATGTCAACGGGCCAGTTAATCGGATTCCGTTCAATCATATAAAATAAATAATCCCAAAACATAATAAAAATCATTGCCAAGATTAAGGAAATGATACGCGCTTGATATTTTCCCATAGTCCCACCTGCCGCTAGCATTTCTACATATATTGTAACATTGTTGACTGCATTATTGACTAAAAAATGATAACTATTCCCAATTAATTGAGCAGGTTCGCTTACTTTTCCCGTGAGTTTTTGCACAAGTTCATAATAAAAGGACGGAATGATGCTCCGCCCTTTTTGCTGATTATGATCTATCTTTTAACGCTTCCTCGATTTCCTCAAGCAGCATTTTCGCTCCTTCAGGACTTAAAATAATTTTGCCGTTGCCGTACTCCTGATTTTCGGGAGTAATTTCCCCCGTCATTAAGCAAATGCCGTGCGGCTTGTATTTTTTCAAGACAATTTTGTCTCCGTCAACGAAAAATTCAATACTATCTTTAATAGCGATATCCAATGCTCTTCTCAATTCAATCGGCATGACAATACGCCCGAGTTCGTCTACTTTTCTTACTACACCAATTGATTTCATAGAAATCCCCTACTTCCTTTAATGTCTCTTCTTTATGTCCAAGGAAAATCCTTCATAAACGTAGACGAAAGGAACGGAGCAAAAGTTTCTCAGCATCCGGAACTGAATGTTTTTTTACAAAAGAAAATCCTTTTGAAATATGGGATACAGACTTTCCCTCCTTTTTTACAAAAACATTTCATTCCCGGCGGAAACCCCCAAAAATCGTGGTTTTTCTCAGAAACTTTAAATGTAGAATCAATTAAATCAGGATAGGGATTGGGTGAAAACATGTTTCAATCAACTGAGATCGGAATCGACTTAGGAACCGCTAATATACTTGTTTACAGTAAAAATAAAGGAATTATTTTAAACGAGCCTTCCGTTGTCGCTGTAGATACAACAACGAAAGCGGTGCTTGCCATCGGAACGGATGCCAAAAGCATGATCGGAAAGACGCCGGGGAAAATCGTCGCCGTTCGGCCGATGAAAGACGGTGTCATTGCTGATTATGATATGACAACTGACTTATTAAAACACATTATGAAAAAAGCCGGAAAAAAAATCGGAATGACTTTCCGCAAACCGAATGTCGTCGTCTGCACGCCTTCAGGCTCAACAGCCGTTGAACGACGCGCCATCAGTGACGCTGTCAAAAACTGCGGAGCGAAAAACGTTCACTTGATTGAAGAACCCGTAGCCGCTGCAATCGGGGCCGACCTCCCTGTTGACGAGCCGGTCGCAAACGTCGTCGTAGATATCGGCGGCGGTACGACTGAAGTCGCCATCATCTCATTCGGGGGCGTCGTATCCTGCCATTCGATCAGAATCGGCGGCGACCAGCTTGATGAAGATATCGCCTCGTTCGTCAGAAAAAAATACAACCTGCTGATCGGGGAACGTACGGCAGAACAAGTGAAAATGGAAATCGGTTTTGCATTGATCGAACATGTGCCGGAAACGATGGAAATCCGCGGGCGTGACCTTGTAACCGGTCTGCCGAAGACAATCAGACTGCAATCTAATGAAATTCAGCACGCGATGCGTGAGTCGCTCCTGCATATTCTTGAAGCGATCAGAGCGACACTTGAAGATTGTCCGCCGGAGCTCAGCGGTGATATCGTTGACCGCGGCGTCGTGTTAACCGGCGGAGGCTCCCTTTTAAACGGGATGAAAGAATGGCTGACAGATGAAATCGTCGTTCCCGTTCATTTGGCGGCAAATCCGCTTGAATCAGTGGCTATCGGCACGGGACGTTCATTAGACGTCATCGACAAGCTGCAAAAAGCGATTAAATAATAAGATTGTGCTTCTTTTTTCTCCGGCCGGCTCATATTGTGAGAACTGGAGAAACATTAAGGAGGAAGCATATGCTTAGAGATGTGGGAAGACGCGTAGCAGTAGCCGTCATTTTAAGCGGAATTATTTTGGGGGGTATGAGCATATCACTGGCCAATATGCCCCATTCTCCGGCCGGCGGCGCCGTAAAACTGAATCACCCGTAAAGACGCAGCAAAAGCTGTGTCTTTTTCGTTTGTGCTCCTTTCTTTCCTTTATGAGGCGATATTTGATATGATGAGAAAAACCGATGAGGAGGAATGAACGATGAGTTCGTTTACTGAAAAGTTACATACATATGCTCAGCTGGCGGTAGAAGTCGGCGTCAATGTCCAAAAAGGACAGCATGTCGTAATCAATGCCTCAACTGATGTCCGGGAACTTGTCAGACTGCTTGCCAAACATTCTTATGAAAAAGGCGCAAAAAACGTCACCGTAAATTGGCAGGACGATGAACTGTCCAGATTAAAATACGAGATGGCACCTTTTGAAGCGTTTGAAGAGTATCCTGAATGGGAAGCAAAAGGCAAAGAAGAGCTCGCGAAAAAAGGGGCTGCGTTTATTTCTGTCGTCTCATCCGACCCCGACCTGTTAAAAGGCACTGACGGCAAACGGATTGCAGCGTTCCAAAAAGCCGCCGGAAAAGCATTGCATACATACAGACAATATATTCAATCAGATAAGGTCAGCTGGACGGTGATCGGAGCCGCTTCAACAGGCTGGGCGAAAAAAGTGTTCCCGGATCAGCCGGAAGAAACAGCCGTTCAGCTTTTATGGGAAGAAATTTTCAAAACGACCCGCGTAAATGAAGAAAACCCTGTGGAAGCATGGAAAAAACATGATCAAAACCTTCATGAAAAAGTGGAACACTTAAACAAAAAACATTACAGCGCCCTGCATTATCAGGCTGAAGGAACAGACTTAACCATTGAACTGCCTAAAAAACATGTATGGGCAGGCGCGGGAAGCGTGAATGAGAGCGGGCACGAATTCATGGCCAACATGCCGACAGAAGAGGTTTTCACCCTCCCGCAGCGTGACGGGGTGAACGGCACGGTTTCCAGCACGAAACCGCTGAGCTACGGCGGCAACATTATTGATAACTTCACTCTTACCTTTGAAAACGGCCGCATTGTTGATGTGAAAGCTGAAAAAGGCGAGGAGATTTTAAAAGGCATCGTCGAAACCGATGAAGGCTCACACTATCTCGGTGAAGTGGCCTTAGTGCCGTACGATTCACCGATTTCACAATCAAATATTTTATTTTACAACACACTGTACGATGAAAACGCCTCTAACCACTTGGCGATCGGCAGTGCGTATGCCTTTAATATTGAGGGCGGCAAACAAATGACACGGGAAGAGCTTGTCAAAGAGGGCTTAAATGAAAGCATTACACACGTAGATTTTATGGTCGGTTCCAAAGATATGAATATCGACGGCATTACTGCGGACGGCAAAAGAGAACCGATCTTCAGAAACGGAAACTGGGCATTTTAATAAAAAAAGGAGGCGATCAGGCCTCCTTTTTTTATTTCGCTTCATACATTTGCAAGTTGGCGCAGACGGTTTCCAAAACAGGTGTATCAACTGACAAGCCTTTCGCTTTCTCAAGCAAAAATCCGTGTAAATGATCACCTTCCGTCACCCTGCCCTTTTCCATATCTCTCAGCATCGACGATTTCATATGGTAAGACATGCTTGTCAATGTGCGATAACTCTCTTCTTCCAGACCAGGATCTTTCGGGATGCCGGCAGCCTTGAAAATGGCACCGATTTCAGCAAAGAGGCGCTTTGCCGTGTTGCGGCCGCCTTCTGTTTCTAAAATCGGTCCGACCGGCTGTTGAAACAGAGTGGTCACTCCCGCCTGCGCGGCAATAAACATATATTTTTTCCAAATGTCCTTTTCAATATCCCGGCTGATGATGACATCCGCTTTCACACCTGCAAATGCGTTTTCCAGCTCATTCATACGTTCCGTGCGTTCCCCGCTCCATTCACCGAAAACAAAGCGATGGGCAGCGCTCGTATGAAGAATGTCCCCTTTGTCGTTAAGGGCGCTCTCAATAAAGCAGAGGCCGCCCAGCACCTGCCGTTTTGAAAAAGCTTCAAACAGCTGGTTATAGTGCCTGTATCCGTTTAAAAAAGGAATGATGACCGACGAAGGTTGGACAAACGGTTTGACATCCCGAATGACGTCCTGCAAAGAATACGCTTTTGAAGCGATGATAACCGCGTCAAATGCTCCTTCTTCGCCCGCCATGATTAATTTCGGCTTGATTGAAACATCACCTTTTTCACTTTTGACGGTCAATCCCGTCTCTTGTAATTGCTCCGCCCGTTTCTTGCGAACGAGAAACGTCACGTCATTTCCCTTTTCTGCAAGACGCGCGCCGATATATCCGCCCACTCCCCCAGCTCCGACAACTAAAAACTTCATGATGCATTCCTCCGTCTCTTTTCAAGTTATGTATTCATTTATTGTAACGGGAAGTCAGAAGATTGAAAACTTTTTTCATAAATAAAAAAGCAGAGTCTCCCCTGCTTCTTTATTACGCGTATAGCTCTTCAAGCTTTTTCTGCACATCCGCGTTTTCAAGAAATTCGTCATAAGACATTTGTTTGTCAACAATGCCTTTAGGCGTTAATTCAATAATGCGGTTGGCAATTGTCTGTACAAACTGATGGTCATGAGATGAAAACAGCATAGCGCCTTTAAAGCTGATTAAGCCGTTGTTAAGCGCCGTAATGGATTCCAAATCTAAGTGGTTGGTCGGTTCATCCAGAATTAAAATGTTCGCGCCGGAAAGCATCGCTTTTGAAAGCATGCAGCGCACTTTTTCTCCTCCGGAAAGGACGTTTGATTTTTTGTTGACTTCTTCTCCTGAGAACAGCATGCGTCCTAAGAAACCGCGCAGAAAGCTTTCGCTTTGGTCATGCGGCGAGTATTGGCGGAGCCAGTCAACAAGGTTCGCATCGCTGCCGTCAAAATATTCGCTGTTGTCTTTAGGGAAGTACGCCTGGGAAGTGGTCACGCCCCATTTAAATGTGCCGCTGTCTGCTTCCATTTCCCCGGAAATGATTTTAAACAATGTCGTAACGGCAAGTTCGTTGCGTCCCGTAAAAGCGATTTTATCTTCTCTGTTCATAATAAAGCTGACGTTATCAAGCACCTTAACCCCGTCAATCGTTTTTGTTAAGCCTTCAACCCGCAGCACGTCATTTCCGATCTCACGTTCCGGCGTGAAATTGACATAAGGATAACGGCGTGATGACGGTTTGATATCATCAAGCGTGATTTTATCAAGGAGTTTCTTTCTTGATGTCGCCTGCTTTGATTTAGAGGCGTTGGCGCTGAATCTGGCCACGAACTCCTGAAGCTGTTTAATCTGCTCTTCTTTTTTCTTGTTGGCTTCCTGAGAAAGCTTTAAAGCAAGCTGGCTGGATTCATACCAGAAATCATAGTTGCCGACGTACACTTGAATTTTATTAAAATCAAGATCGGCGATGTGCGTGCACACTTTATTTAAAAAGTGACGGTCATGGGATACGACGATGACTGTGTTCTCAAAGTTGATTAAAAACTCTTCCAGCCACTGAATCGCTTTCAGATCCAAGTGGTTGGTCGGTTCATCAAGCAACAGAACGTCCGGCTTGCCGAACAGCGCCTGCGCCAAAAGCACTTTCACCTTTTCTGAACCGCCTAAGTCCGCCATTTTCTTCGTATGCAGGTCTTCAGAGATGCCCAGGCCCTTTAACAAAATAGCGGCTTCACTTTCAGCTTCCCATCCGTTTAATTCCGCAAACTCTCCTTCAAGCTCAGCGGCGCGGATGCCGTCTTCATCTGAAAAATCAGGCTTCATATAAATCGCGTCTTTTTCCTGCATGACTTCGTATAAACGTTTATGTCCCATAATGACGACTTTCAGCACTTCGAAGTCTTCATATTCAAAGTGGTTCTGCTTCAGAATGGCAAGACGTTCGCCCGGGCTCATATGGACATCGCCGGTCTGCGGCTCCAGCTCACCGGATAAAATTTTCAAAAATGTTGATTTTCCGGCACCGTTTGCGCCTATTAATCCGTAGCAGTTGCCCGGCGTAAATTTAATATTGACATCTTCAAATAACTTGCGATCCGCAAAACGCAAGCTCACATTATTTACAGCAATCATTTAGAATCCTCCATCGTGTCTATCATCATTAAAAGTATACCATGAATAAAGGGGAAGAGAAATGTTTCCCTGCGAATATACGGGTTTGAAAAGATGCAGGCGTCAAACCCGGAGCGCTGTGATACAATAGATATATATACATATTCATCACGGAGGAACAAGTTGAAGCTTTTAACACTCACAGAATATTGTCTTATGATTTTCTTTACCGGGGTTTTTCTGGCCGTCACAGGCTTTACCGCACGTGACATCGGCTTGTACGTCGGAATCGCCCTCATTTATACGTTTTCACATCTCTTTTCAAAACGGATGCTTGAAAAACGCGGCAAAGAGAAGCAGCAGGTGAATCTTTTTTTCAGTGTTCTGGCCATTGTCGGATCAGTGCTGGCCACGGTAATGTTCATCGCCATCGCCGCCTCGTTTGCCAAATAAAAAACGCCGGCCGTCCGAATCGGGCAGCGCGGCGTTTTTATTTTGTCTGACGCATATCATGAAACGGGAAGAACACAAACTTCGAGGTGCCGACGATCCGGTTTTCGGCAATTAAACCGAGTCCGTTCCGGCTGTCCATTGAGTTCAGCCGATTGTCGCCCATGACGAAGTATTTGCCTTTCGGAACCTTTACGGGGCCGAAATCTCCCGTCAGGTTGACTCCCAGTTTTTTCGCTTCTTTTTTATTGCTCGCGAGGTACGGTTCTGCGATTTTTTTGCCGTTTATATAAAGCGTGTCATTTTTCATTTCCACCGTTTCTCCAGGTTTTCCGATGAGCCGCTTTACATAATGGACTTTCGACGTATCGCCGTTAATAATGACGATGTCTCCCCGCTCGATTTCTCCGATATAATTGACGCTTTTGTTGACAAACAGCCTTTCACCGTCATGTAATGTCGGGTACATTGATGATCCTTCCACTAAGTACGGTTCAAACAGGAAATGGCGGATTAACAGCGCAAGTGCAACCGCTATAATGATGGCCTTTCCCCATTCCCAATATGTGTTGGATTTTCTTTTTACCGATTTTTCAGAAGTAGGTTTTTGTTCTTCAGTCAACGTGGTTCCTCCTAGACGATCACTGTTATCAGTTCATGTACCATCTTTACTTTATCATAACTCATCATAAAATACATAACGCTTCTATGCGCACATGATTGAAAAAAGCGCCCGTAATGGACGCTTTTTGCTTATTTCTCTACTACCGGTTTTTTGACGATTCCCAAGATAACCGCCGTTACAATCGCTCCGATCACGATGCTCATTAAGTAAAGCAGCGGATGGTTCGTAATGAATGCAACGAATATTCCTCCGTGCGGTGCAGGAAGCGTTACCCGGAAAAACTCTGTCAGTCCGCCCGCTACCGCAGAACCGACAACGGCTGCAGGGATGACGCGAAGCGGATCAGCCGCTGCAAACGGGATGGCGCCTTCTGTAACGAAAGCTGCTCCCATGAAGTAGCACGTAATACCGGCTTCACGGTCACGTTTAGAGAATTTGTGTTTAAAGAATGTTGTCGCCAGTGCGATTCCAAGCGGCGGAGCCATTCCGCCCGCCATGATGGCCGCATGCGGCGCATAGTTTCCGGCCCCGATCATCGCGATACCGAAAGTGAACGCCGCTTTATTGAGCGGGCCGCCCATGTCGATAGCCATCATACCGCCTAAAATAATACCCATTAAGACAAGGTTTCCAGTTCCAAGGCTTTCAAGCCAATTTGTTAAGAAATTCATAAACGCTGCGACAGGTGTGTTTATGACAAACTGCATCAGGACACCGGTGATAAAAATACCGAGCAGCGGATAAATCAATACAGGTTTTAATCCGTCAAGAGTCTGAGGAATAAAGACAAACAGCTTTTTCAAAAGGACTACGACATAACCTGCTAAGAATCCGGCAATCAGTCCGCCCAAGAATCCGGCATTCGCCTGCGTAGCCATAAATCCGCCGACCATACCCGGCGCAAATCCCGGACGGTCCGCAATACTCATTGCGATGAATCCGGCAAGAACTGCAACAATCAGCTTTAACGCATTATCGCCGCCGATAAAGTTCAGCGCTGCGGCAAACGTGTTGTATGTCGGGTCTTTCGGATCAGCTGAATGAATTCCCCAGAAGAATGAAATCGCAACGAGAATTCCGCCGCCGACGACAAATGGCAGCATGTTGCTGACACCGCTCATTAAGTGTTTATAGAAAGTACTTCCGATGCTTGTGCCTGATTTCTGTTTCGGGCCGTCTTCATCTGAAGCGGAAGATCCTCCGCCGCTGCCCTCGTAAATCGGCGCATCTTGGTTAACAGCTTTTTCAATCAGTTCCTGAGGACGTCTGATACCGGCAGTTACAGGCACTTGAAGAACATGTTTGCCTTTAAAGCGTTCCATTTCAACCTGTTTATCAGCCGCCACGATAATCGCAGGCGCGTCTTCAATTTCTTGAGCCGTCAGCTTATGTTTGATACCGCTTGAGCCGTTTGTCTCGACTTTAATGTCAACGCCGAGCTCTTTCGCTTTTTCCTTCAGTGCGTCAGCTGCCATGAACGTATGGGCGATACCTGTCGGACATGCCGTAACGGCAAGGATTTTGCCCTTTCCTGACGGCGCTGCCTGTTCTTCCTGCTCTTCTTCTTCCTCATCGTCATCTTTGTCATGCTGATTGATGATGTCAATGATCGCATCTTCTGATTCAGCTTCAAGAAGCTGTTTGCGGATTTCCTCACGCATGAGAAGCGTTGAAAGTCTTGATAATGCCTCAAGGTGCGTATTATTCGCTCCTTCGGTTGCCGCAATCATAAAGACCAGGTGTGCCGGCTGACCGTCTAATGATTCATAATCCACACCATCTTTTGAACGGCCGAATGCGATGGCCGGGTTAATGACGCTCGCCGTCTTCGCATGAGGGATGGCAATGCCTTCGCCGATTCCCGTTGAGCTTTGGCTTTCACGATTTAAAATGGCTGCTTTGTAAGCCTCTCTGTCATTTAATCTGCCGGCTTTGTCAAGCACTGTCACCATTTCATCGATAACGTTTTCTTTCTCTTTGCTTTCTATATTGAGATGAATTGTATCTCTTGTTAACAGCTCAGTTATCTTCACTTTTCTTTCCTCCTCTATAGACGTGTGACTTTAACTTCAGGAAGAAGCTGCTGTACAAACTCTTCAGTTCCGAGTTCTTCAGAAAATGCCGTCGCGCTTCCGGAAGCAACTCCTAAACGGAACGCATCTTCCAAAGGCAGCTGTTTTGAAATTCCCGCAAGGAATCCCGCGACGACGGAATCACCCGCGCCTACCGAATTGACAAGCTTTCCTTTAGGAACATTGGCGAGGAAAACCGCCTCTTTCGTAAATAAAAGCGCACCGTCGCCAGCCATCGAAACAATCGCATGTTCAGCGCCTTGTTCAATCAATTTTTTACCGTAAGGAACGGCAGCTTCGGCTGAATCAATGACCGTATTGAACATTTCCCCAAGCTCATGATGATTCGGCTTCATCAAAAACGGTTTCATTTCTGTCGCTTTCATCAGCGCTTCACCGGAGATGTCCACCACTACCCGGGCATTCTGCTTTCTGCATGCCTCAGCAATTTTTTCATACGTGTTATGCGGCAGGGAAGAAGGAATGCTTCCCGCTAAAACGACGATGTCTCCCTCTTCCAGAGCGGAGAACTGTTCTAAAAAGGCATTGAACACTTCGTCTGAAATCGTCGGGCCCTGTCCGTTAATTTCCGTTTCATCGCCCGTTTTCAGTTTTACATTTATACGCGTGTCTTCATCCACCTCAGAAAAAGCCGTTTCCAGACCTTCCTGCTGCAAAAATGACGTGATATAATTTCCGGTAAATCCGCCGACAAACCCCAATGCTTTTGACGGCACATGGTGTCTTTTCAGTAATCTCGAAACGTTGATGCCTTTTCCGCCGGGGTACTTCGTGTCATAGCTGGAACGGTTTAAACCGCCTACGGCAAAATCTTCAACGTGAACGATATAGTCAACAGACGGATTGAGGGTTACAGTGTAAATCATGGTTTCACTACCTTTACGACAGTTTTTTCTTGGTAATTATCGAATGCAAGTTCTTCAGCTTCAGTGGTAATGATAGCGGCATCGCCCAAGGCGGCGAACGCTGCGAAAGAAATCTCGCCGAATTTAGAAGGATCGGCTAAAACATACGCATTTTTCGCCTGTCTCACAGCCTTTGTCTTCAGAAGAGCCTCATCCGGATCGGGTGTTGTAAAGCCGGCTTCAATGTGCACGCCGTTCACCCCGAGGAAGCTTTTGTCAAAACGGTACTGGCTGACCGCCGTTAATGAGGCGCCGCCGATCATCGCACCTGTTCTATGCTTCACATATCCTCCGAGAAGATAAAAGGGGATCCCTTTCCTTATTAAAGCGTCGATATGCATAACTCCGTTTGTGACAACCACAATGTCCTTAGATGGATCTATAAAATCAATCATGTGCAATGTAGTTGTTCCCGCATCAAGATAAATACAGTCACCTTCTTCTAATAAAGATGCCGCTTCTTCTGCGATCTTCAGTTTATCCTGAAGGTTTTTGGAGGATTTTTCAAGCATATCGGGTTCTTGCCTGCTGTTGGAAAGTTTAGACGCCCCGCCGTGAACGCGCTTTAAAAATCCGCGCTCTTCAAGTGTTGATAAATCTCTTCTGATCGTTGATTCAGAAGCATTTGTCATGCTTATCAGCTCTTGAATCTTCACCACATCACGCTTTTCAATCTGATCCATAATCAGCTGATACCTTTCAGGAGTGAGCATATTCCGCCTCCTTTGGAAACGTATTCATTTCGGCTGCAAGATAATTGTAAACGCTTTTTTTACTTCTAGCAACTAAAATCACTCAAATTCATTCAATAACTATCAAAATCTTTCACATTTGTTCATATTAACGTATGTACATAGGGTTTGTAAACTGTAAATTCGACAAAAAGGGGGACAATTGTATGACATTTTCTTTTTATCATAAATGAAAAAAGTCTATTATATTCATTCAATCATTAAAACACAAAAAACCCCATGCAGACTGCATGGGGTACGGGTTATTCATACCGTAACGCTTCAATCGGATCTAAGCGAGATGCTTTGTTGGCGGGCAGCATGCCGAAAATGACACCGATCAGCATACTGAACAGCACACCGATACAAACCACCTGCCAGGAAACGAGCGACGGCCAGCCTGCGATAAGGGAAACGAGTGATGCTCCCCCGTAGCCGAGACAGATTCCGATTAAGCCGCCGATTAATGTAAGCACAACAGATTCAATTAAGAATTGTGTCAGAATCTGTCCTCTCGTGGCACCGAGCGATTTGCGGATGCCGATTTCTCTTGTCCGTTCCGTCACTGATACGAGCATAATATTCATGACCCCGATCCCGCCGACAACGAGAGAAATACCGGCGATCGAACCGATGATCGTCGTCATGACGGTCGTGACCTGACCGATGCCCGCCGCGATTTCTTCCATATTCATGACTTGATAGGCCTCTTTTGTACCGTGATTGTCATTTAAGAGACGGGCCGCTTCTTTTCCTGTTGATTTGATTTGATCAGCGGACTCCGTCTGAACGGAAACGTTGCTGTAGTCGTTAGTACCGAAAGACGTTTTCAGCATGTTGAACGGCACATACATTTCACTGAGTCCTAACGATAAAAAGCCGCTCTCTTCTTTCAGTACGCCGATTACTTCTACGGGCTGTCCGCCGGCCCAGACGATTTTTCCGAGCGGAGACGTTTTCCCGAACAGCTTTTCAGCCATTTTTTTCGAGATGATTCCTGCTCTTTTCCCGGAAAGAAAATCATTGTCCGTAAATGTCCGTCCATCTTGAACGTCCAGCTTTTTTACGTCCATGTAGCCGCTGTTAATGCCGTTCAGCGTAATATCCGTGTCTTCTTCATGGTAACGGGCCGTCATGGATTTTACCGCGGAAGCGACAACCTGCTTTACGCCGTCCACTCCTTTTAATCCATTAATATCTTCTTCTGTAAAACTCGCTTCCTGTAAGGCGTTCGGATTGGCTGTTAATTCTTCATCACTGGGCATGTAAAACAATTCAATCGTATTGCCCGGCCCGCTGATGGATTGCTTCAGCATTTGCTCTCCGCCCTGGCCGACAGCCACAACAACGATTACTGAACCGACGCCGATAATGATTCCGAGCATTGTCAGAATCGATCTCAGCTTGTGAGCTCTTACGGAACTGAGGGCCATCCGGAGATTTTCTGACAGGCTCATTCCCCCACTCTCCTCTGCTCAGCATCGCGGGAAACGATCATGCCGTCACGGACGAAAATCACTCTGTTTGTACAGTCCGCCACTTCAGGCTCATGAGTCACAAGCACCACGGTCACGCCCTCTGCATTAAGCTCTGTGAACTGCTCCATAATGGAAATGCTTGTTTTCGTATCCAGCGCGCCGGTCGGTTCATCAGCTAAAATGAGCTTCGGTTCGTTCACAATGGCTCTTGCAATCGCGACACGCTGCTTCTGGCCGCCGGACAGCTCATTCGGCATGTGACGCATCCGATCCGCCAAACCGACTTTTTCCAGCGCATGCTCAGCCCGTTCCTCACGCTCTTTTTTGCCGATACCGGCGTAGATCATGGGGAGTTCGACATTTTTTCTTGCATTCAATCGCGGCAGCAGCTGAAATTGCTGAAAGACAAATCCGATTGATTTGTTCCGGACCGCCGCAAGCTCTTTTTCGGTGCATGAAGAAACATCTTCGCCCGCAAGCCTGTAACTGCCGGACGTCGGTCTGTCCAGACAGCCGATGATATTCATGATCGTAGATTTTCCCGATCCCGACGGTCCCATAATTGACACATATTCTCCTTCTTCAATCGTCAAGTCGATTGAACGGAGAACATCAAACGTCTCCTTGCCGATCTGATAGCTTTTTTTCACCTTTGAAAGCTGAATCATCTATGCTTTCACATCCGTTCCGTCAGTCAAACCGTCAGCCGGATTCAGAATGACTTTATCATCCTTTGAAAGCCCCTCTTTTATCTCCGTAAGCTGATTTGCGGTATCGCCGACTTTAACTTTCACGCGTTTGGCCTTCCCGTCTTTTACCGTAAAGACCCAGTGCTCATCTCCGTCTTTTTTGACCGCGGAGGACGGCAGCGTATCGGCTTTCCGTTTGTCGGTTTCAATGTTCATAATTAATTTAAACCCCGGCTTGCCCTCCGGAAGGTTTCCGATCAGCTTAACCTGAAACGGATACTGCACAGCCTGTTCCGTGCTTTCCCCCGAAGCAGCGCTTGACTTTTGATCAGGAACGAGGCCGACAGCCGCCACTCTCCCTTTCCACGTTTTACCGGGGATGGCGTCTGAGGTAATCGTAACGCTTTGTCCCTTTTTCACTTTCAGCGTGTCGTATTCGGACAAATTGCCGGCAACGATCAGGTGTTCCGGGTCTCCTATATGTATAACCGGTTCTTGAATATCCGATTTTTTAGAAGCCGCTTCTTGATTTACCGAGATTACCGTCCCGTCCATCTCACTCTTAACATTGAGATTCGCCACCTGATTTTCAAGAGACTGCTTTTGCAAATCAGATTGCTTTAATTCGATTTCCGCCGTTTTTTGCTGAAGCTGCAGATCAGTCCGTTCGGATTCAATTTGTTTTTTGGCTTCCGCTTCTCCCACTTGTTTTGCCAGATCTTGTTCCTTGCTGTTTAATGCTCTGAGTTTTTCTTCAACTTGTTCGATTTGCATCCGTTTTGATTGTTCTGTCAACTCGTTTTGTTCTTTATCAAGATTGAGCTGCTCATTTGTATACGTGACTAACGACGATCCTTTTTTTACTTTGTCGCCTTCTTTTACTTTCACTTTATCAAGAGTTCCTTTATCCGCTTCATAAAAAACATACTGTTCTTTAGAGAATTTAAGTGTTCCCGGAACCATAACCGTAGAGGAGATTTCTCTATTTTCAATGGTTCCGGTTTCGATTTTTTTCCCGGCGCTGCCGCCCGCGGGAGCGGCAGACTTATAAATATTGATACCGATGAATACTGCAACAATTACGGCGATGCCGATTCCGATCCAAATTTTTTTCATGTTATACACCTGCTGTCACTGAACTTAACAGTCCTCCGACTGCTGAAACTAAAAGCATAATAACAAACAGGACAATCGCGGAAGTCCAGGCCGCTTTTTTCGAAATGCCGCCTGTATAGCGAAGTCCCAAAGCGAGCAGAATATAGCTCCAGATGCTGAAAATGTCGAACGCGCTTAAAAAGACCGCGACGCCGTCTCCGGCCGGTATGACACTCGCCAAAGATGTTACGGCATACAATGAGCCCGCACCGGTAAAATAAGTAACAAGACCGTTAATAACTAAGCCGATATTGGTAATAAATGCCGTAAACAGGCTGAGTGAGAGCATTTTTTTGTAAGTTGTCACGCCGCCTGAAATTTTGACGCACAGCCAGTAAATGAGCGGAACGATAAACAGAGCGATAATGCCCCCGAAGATTCCTCCGAACATCGTGCCGAATTTAGCGAAGGTTTTGGTCATTTCAATCTGATCATCCGTCAAACCGTCAAGAGATGGGCTGTTCAGCACTTCTTCATAATTCATCCCCAGTCCGCGCAAAATACTGCCGGCCGCGATGAGAATGATGACAATCAGGAGAGGAATGCCGATGACCGGCTTTTCTTTTAATCTTTTAAACTGCACAACAGGACTTGTAATGACGCCGAAAATTGACGGCTTTTCCGTTACTGCCGTATTGCCTTTTTCCAGGTTTGGTTCCATATTGCTGATGCCTCCTATGTATTATTCTGTTTATACGTACGCTTTAGGCTGAGAGAAGTTTCAATTTTTTTGCCGTTTGCGTATTTATGCTAAATTGTAACACAAATTCTCAGCTTTACGTTCCATAATTATGTAAAAAAAAGCATTGTCAGACCGGTATGACGGGAGGCTCAAAGCCTTGTGAAGGCACTGTCTTCAGCCTATTCATGCAGTCAAAACCAGCTCAATCGCAAATCCCTTTAAATCCCATTTAGATATTCTCTGGAATTCAGCGCCTATATACAAAAAAGCCGGATGGCAATGATGCACATCCGGCTCTTTTTTCACCCTCCGCTTACAGGAGGGATAAAGGCAATGGTATCACCTTCTGTTACGATGCTGTTGTCTTTTACATATGTTTCATTGATTGCGATCATGGCATTGTCAATCGTCTGAAGGCCGTACCGTTCCTTTAGCAGCGTTTTTACAGCAGACGCCGCCGTCTCTTTTTCGTCAAGTTCAATGACCGGTGTTCCCGCCTGCTCCGCAAGCCCGGCAAACAATAATACTTTAATCATCGCGATTCCCCTTTATCCAAATCCGGTTTTCCGTTCGGATAGGGCGTTGTTTCCAGCTGATCGCCTATCCATTCTTCTCCGTCTTCCCAGATTTCTTTTTTCCATATCGGCACAATCTGTTTTATCCGTTCAATTGCATATTCATTCGCCTCATATGCCGCCTTTCTGTGCGGAGAAGACACGGCGATTACGACCGCGGCTTCTCCGATATCAAGGACGCCGACACGGTGAGTGATTGCAGCTTCGGCTCCTTCCCATTTCGCGCTGATTTCACTGCCGATTTGAGAAAGCATTTGAACAGCCATCGGTTCATACGCTTCATATTCGAGACGCACCGTCCGCCGTCCTGCAGTCCACTCTCTGACCGTGCCGATAAACGTTGTGATGGCGCCGGCTTCACGCTTTTCAACTTTTTTTACGATATTTTCCGCAATGATAGGTTCCCTTGTAATTTGAAAACGTTCCATTTATGCAGATTCCCCTTTCAGCTGCGAAAGCACAAACATCATGGCAGCCGGATCGTCCGCATGGAATACGGGCATGCCTGCATCTGCCGGCATATGCTCCGTATTTCTGCTGACAACCGCGATCACGCGCTCCAAATGCTTCAGCTTTTGCCAATCTTCGCTGTCTTTGATCATAATGATTTTCGGATGCGGCGCATGTTTAAATCCCTCTATGAGAAGACCGTCAATTCCCAGACGTTCATACAGACTGATTAAACCCGCCAGATCCCATTTTTTTCGCGCCGTAAGCTGCAGGACGCCGTCCCCTTCTACTGCCGTAACCGCGGCCCCGGCTTTTGAAAAACGCTCCGAGTCTTTTCCGTCAGAAAAAGGTTCCGGCTCTCCGCCATGTCCGTGATGTTTTAAACATCCAATATCGCACTCTTTCGGCGCCGCTTTCAGCACACGTTCAATAAACGTTGTTTTACCGCTGTTTTGAAAACCTACGATCTGGACGATCGGGAAAGAATTGACCACGGCCATTCACTTCCATTCTCATCACGGATGAGGAGCGCGTGAACCGTCCGGCCCGCTTCATATCCCCTCGTTCCTCCCGGCAGAAGGATAAACGCGTTTGCTTCGGCTAGAGATGTGACTGAGCTTGATTTGTCGAGGCCGACCGGTGACGCCATCATCTTTCCGTCCTTATGATAAACAAACGCCCTCACAAATCTCGTAAACGGATTCGGCTTCGGAAAGTCGTTTATTAACACGGCTTCCGCCCATCCGGAATGAGGTTTTTCATTCAGAAGCCACGTCTGAATCATCGGTTTGACAAACAGGGTGAATCCGACATAACATGCGGACGGATTGCCTGAAAGGCCGAACAGCAGCATGTCATCGGCCCGGGCGACAGTTGTCACGCTCCCCGGGCGCATTGCCACTTTGTTAAAAAGAACTTCCGCTCCGAGCTTATTATAAATGTCTGGAAGAAAATCAAAATCGCCGACTGACACGCCGCCGGTCGTGATCAGAAAATCAGCTTTTTTCATAGCTTCCTTCACCGCATCATAGCTGTCATCAAAATCATCGGAAATTTTCCCTAAGTTCAGCGGCACCGCGCCCGCTTCAATGACCTGGGCATACACCATCGCAGCGTTGCTGTTGCGGATTTTCCCCGGCTCAAGCGGATCGCTGACATGAAGAAGCTCGGTCCCCGTTGCGATAATGCCGACAACCGGCTTTCTGACCACGGGAACGGAAGCATAGCCGAAGGTTGCTAAAAGAGCGGTTACGCCCGGCGTGATTTTCGTCCCTTTTTTTAATAGCGGGCTGCCCTTTTTCGCATCTTCTCCTTGATATGAAATATTATCGCCCGCATGGAAAGGGCGTTTCACTGACATGTAATTCGTCCCGTTTTCAGAAAACGTTCTTGTCAGCTCAAGCATCACTACGGCATCCGCGCCTTTTGGAATCTGCGCCCCCGTCATAATGCGGACCGCTTCATAAGGCCCGAGTTCTTTTTCTGACACGGCGCCGGCCCCGATATGGTCAATGACTTCAAAGGTGACGGCATTGTCACGGGAAGCCGTTTTTGAATCGCTCGCCCTGATGGCAAACCCGTCATACGGGGAACGGTTAAAGGCCGGCACATCATGATCCGCCTTAACATCCTCCGCCAAATAGCGGTGGAGACTGTCCTCAAGCGCCACCCATTCGGTATCCCCCTGTTTTTTATACCGGCTCACCCGGCGGACTGCTTCGTCCACCTGAATCGGCGTTCTTTTTTCAAGCATAGCAATATCTCCCCTTCCTACAGGCCGATCACCCTGGCCAGAACTGAATTTGCTTCTTTTATATCGTTTGTACCGTGAATCAAAGCCCGTCCGTCCTGAAAAATAACGATTCTGAAGCGCTCATACGCCATGTGCAGCAGAAATTCATTTGCTTCCACTTTACCGATCTGCTTCAGACGTTTGACAAGTTCTTCTTTATCCAGCCTCTTTAAGGCTTCCGATCTGATTTGAACGGTGTCTCTTCCGCACAGCACGCTTGCTTTCGGCCTGTTTTCAGGCTGCAGATACGGATATACGGGCTCCGCGCCGCAGGAAGGGCAATGATCCCGTTTGATCTGATCCACATTTATGCTCATATTGGTGTTATTCCACACGTCAAACGTGAAAAAGCGCCGATTTACCGCCGCATGATTTCCTGTCAGCAATTTCAGCGCCTCAGCCTGCTGATAAGCGGAGACGATATGAACCGCCGGAGGTATGATACCTGCTGTATCACATGTCGCTCCGCCCACGGGCATTTGCTCAAACAGGCAGGATAAACACGGCGTAACCCCCGGAATAATCGTCATGCACATTCCCTGACTGCTGACACAGGCACCGTAAATCCAAGGTGTTTTCGTTTTCAGCGCCAGATCATTGATGACCATTCTCGTTTCAAAATTATCTGTCGCATCCACGATGCAATCCGCTTGTTCGATCAGCGGTTCGAGCGTTTCCGCCGTACCTTCCGCCGCGTAAGCATCGATATGTATATCACTGTTTACCGCCAAAAGACGCGCCTTAGCCGCCATTGCTTTCGGCAGGCGCTGTCTCGCGTCTTCTTCTGTATACAGCTGCTGTCTTTGTAAATTGCTCCATTCCACATAATCCCGGTCAATAATCGCCATACGGCCCGCTCCGGCTCTTGCCAGGCCCTCTGCCGCGGCTGTTCCGAGGGCTCCGGCTCCGACAATCAGGACACTGCTGTCAGCCAGCGCCTGCTGCCCTTTTTCCCCTATCGGCTTAAATCTTGTCTGCCGCGAATAGCGCTCTTCCATCTGTGTTGTCCCCTTGCATTTTTATTTCCATCATACCATGTTTCTTCCCGATCAGTCTTGATTTGAAGACTCGACATGCGCCAAAAGTCTGGTGTAATCGTCCTGTGTGTTGATATTAGCGAACTCCTCCGGCCCGGCGCCGATGTCTTCAGCCTGCACATAACAGACAGACAGCCGTTTCAGCGTGTCTGTCATTTTCAGTTTGTTTTGTGTCAGCTGATCAAAAAGCACATCCTGCACCCGTTTATGGTAAACCGCCAAGAGGGGCTGCTCTCTGTTTTCACAAACCGGTATGACAGCGTCCAGGTTTCCGGTCAGCTTCATTTCAAGCGCAGCCATCGTTTTTCTTGTCACGAGCGGCGTGTCACAGGATATGACCGTATATATTTCGCCTTCCGTTTGTTTCATTGCCGTATAGATGCCGGCAAGCGGGCCCATTCCCCGAAACCGCGGCTCATCGGCCAAAACATGCCGCTCCCTGTTTGATAAGAACTTTTTTATATGCTCAGGGCGGCTGATAATTACCGTTTCTCCGCCGCCGAAGGCTTTTTTCGCCTGTTCATAAAACATGCCGCCCTTCCACTTTGCAAAAGCTTTCGGTTCTCCGAATCTTCGGGAAGCTCCCCCTGCTAATATTACATTCACCCGTTTCATGTCATCTCTCTCCCATTCTATATAAAAGCATAGCAAACGCCTCAGCCGAAATACAATATTACGGTGCTTGTCTGTTTAATTAAGAGGAATAGCCGTTGATCCTTTCCCATATTGTAGTGTTAACATCATGAGGGAGATGGTTCTTATGAAAATATCCGGTCCGTTTTTCCACGACACTTCTCAAGAGAACCTTTACTTGAAATCCGAACTTTCCAGATGCAGAAAATTAATTTCAGAATTTGAAGCAAGCTACTTCCATCAGAAAAATAATAAGCTTCAGGAGGAAAACGCCAATATTAAAGAGCGGCTTCACAAGCTTTCTGACGAATTGGAAGCCATGGCTCAAAAACACAAACAGACAAGTGACACGGAACGTTCTTTGCATGAAATCAGAGCCGGGCTGCTCGATAAAATCGTCATTTTGCAAGAACTACTTCAGCAGGAAACGTTTCGGCGGAAAAATGAGATGGAAGAAAAGCACCGTCTGCATCTTACAAATGTAAAATTTGAAGAAGAAAATAAAAACTTACATACCCGCATCCGCTCACTTGAGACCGCCATTCAAACTGAACGGACTTCTCACGAAGATATGAAACAGCGTTATCATGCCGCTGCAGACGAAAATACCCGGCTTCAAACACAAATGATAGAAAAAGAATACCAGCTCAAACATATTAAAATAGAAATTAATCATATGAGAGATCGAATACTAGAAACAAAAGAACGGCTTGTAGAAATAGAAAAAACGAAAGAAAAGTTATTTCAAGAAACCATTCTTTCGTATAAACGGCAGCTGGACGAAAGTGATGCTTGGATTGCCGGCCATTTTGCTGATATTGACAGCCGCACGGCGGAACCGGCGGAACAAGCTCTGGAAATCCCTTCTGTTTCCAAAGAGACTGTTCAGGCAGAAGACTTGCTTAAAGCCGTTACCGAACAAGTCATCTCCCTGCAAAAACAATTTGTACAATCAGAGTCACGCGATCAGTCGTTTGATGAAAAACTGGATGCGTTGAAAGAACGTGCTGACGGCGAAAAGCCTTTCCAAAAATATGTCGTCAAGCTTGAAAAAAAGCCTGGAAAAGAGGCGTCACTTCCGCAGAATAAGCGGGAAAACGCAAAAAAACTGCTTGAGTAACGCAAGCAGTTTTTACTGTTTTATTATTCAGCAGCCGTATCATTTGCCGTTTCTGCTGTTTCCTGAGAAATTTCTCCCTCAAGAATATATTGGCCGCGGTATGGTTTTTTCACTTCCGGATACATTTTAATTAAGCTTTGCATAAATGTTGTCATATTAGGAATTTCAAGGCCGCTTTCCTTTTCAATTTCCTTTTGCAGTTCGGAACTTTTGATCGCTGCATTGTGGCGTTTCAATGTTTTAATCGCTGCTTCGCGCAGTTTTGCCGCTTTTGATCCCGGTCTCGCCGTCCCTCTTCTTCTTCTTGTAGAACCGTCTGGAATGCCGGCGGGAAGAGACGTAATAGACTGCATCTGCGGCTGGGAGGATTGAGGCTGTGCCTGCGGCTTTTGATAGCTTCTCATTTCCTGTGCTGCAAGCTCTGCAAGCACAGGGAGAGAGTCACTTTTTTTCTCCGGACGAAACTCTTTTTTTGTATCGGACAGGCTGCCTGTATTGTCTAATTCTCTCAGTTTTGCATATATTTTATCACGTTCTATTTGATATTCACGAATGACTTTTACCTCTGCTTCGTTCAATTGTTCTAAACGTAAGCGTAGCGCTTCTCTTTCATTAAACATGTGTAAAACCCCCTGTCAAAAATTTAAACGCTTTTATTAAGATATTAGATTACAAAAGTAATTTTATCAACTATTATTTTATCATTTTACTATTTTATTTACTCTATGAAAAATTGCTTATTTTCTGAAAATGGTACTTTATATACAAAAATCCCTTGTCATATAGGGGATTCTGGACAAAGTTCCAATTTATTCAACCATTTCAAAATATAACTTGAAATTACTTGTTTAATGAAAATTAGCGTGATATCTACAATTTTCGACTATAATATGTAAAAGATAATGATATCGATAAAACAAGCGGTACAGCGTGTTTACGGCTGTTTCTCTTATTTTTAAAGCCGCTCATGTCATATTGGAATTTTTTATCCAATAGGCACAAAAAAACCCTGTTACCTAAACGGCAAAGGGTTTGCAGAACCGAGACAATAGTCCGACGGAGATTGTCCCGATTACTCAGAAGCCCGCTCCGTTTCTGAAAGTACTCGGCTGACGCGTTTTTCAAGCATTTTCATCCCGCTTCCTCCCGCTTGAAAATGGCGGAGCTGTCCGGTTTTATCGAAAAGGTAATAAGCCGGCACATATTCATTTTCAAATGCTTCAGTCAGCGTATGATCGCTGTCGACGTAAATCGGCTGAGAGATATCGTGTTCAGCCGCTGTTTCCTTGATTTTCTCAAGGTCAAGATCGTCTTCGGAACGGGGCATGTGAACGGCCATCACATTCAGCTGATCTTTATATTTATCACGAAATTCGTTCATCTCAGGCATCGCTTCTTTACACATGCGGCAGCTGGCGGACCAGAAGTGAATCAGTGCCGGCTTTCCGCCGACCAGCTGTTCCTTCGTGACTTCTCTGTTAATCCATGCTTTAGCGCCTGTCAATTCAGGCATTTGCTGACGTAATTTCATCTTATTTCCCTCCTTATGAAAAAGGTTTTTTGCCGGGGCTTTCAGTTTCGCCGGGCAACGTTCTCCTGTTTTCCCTCCAAAGGATATGATTTGGCTGAATCACCATGTTAAAATGAGTGTGGCGATTCCTTAGTTCATATCTTCACAAAAATGATGATATTGAAACCGGGCAATATGAACAAATCATAAATGAAATAACTGGTTTCTATTAAAAGGTTTATTTTTTTTAAAAACGGGTATATCACTTTTAGCTTTTTCCGCAAAAGACTTGAAAGGAAGACATCACTATGATTGATTTAAAACACTTTGACTGGGCCGGGCTTCTCACATCTGCCGGGATTTTCATCATAAAGCTGGCTCTCATTATTTTAGCGTACTTTATTTTCCGGGCGGCAGGAAAAAAGCTGATCAAGCATCTGTTTCAGAAATTCGAGCAACAAAACAACCTCTCCACAGGCCGCGCTTATACTTTGCGAAGCCTCGCGCTTAATGTATATGGATACATCCTGATTTTCGTTTTTATCGTAATGATTTTGGATTTATTTCACTACAATCCGAGCGCTCTCATTGCCGGCGCCGGCGTGGTCGGTCTCGCAGTCGGCTTCGGGGCTCAGGGGCTTGTCAGTGACATCGTCACCGGATTTTTTATCCTTTTGGAAAAACAGATCGACGTCGGCGATTATATTACGGTTGCCGGCTACAGCGGCATTGTCGAGCAGGTCGGTCTCCGTACGACACAAATCCGGAGCTTTGACGGCACGCTTCACTATCTTCCCAACCGGGGCATTACGAATGTGAGCAACCATTCCCGCGGAACGATGCAGGCGCTTGTCGATATTAAAGTGCCGCTTGAAAAAAATCTTGATGAAACCATTCAAATCCTGCAAACCGCGTGTGACAAAGCAGCCGCTGAGTTCCCGCAGATTAAGGAAGGGCCGGACGTCATCGGGGTTCAGGATTTAAGCACGTCAGAAATGGTAATCAGAATCATTGCCAAAACAGAAAATATGGAGCAATGGCGGGTTGAACGCGTACTGCGGAGAGAAATAAAAATCGCGCTCGACCGTTTTAAAAACGCCGCTTCCGCCGAATAGAAAAACCGAAGCGTAAGCTTCGGTTTTTTCTTTTTAATGAAATTTTTTTTCCACTTCGCTGCAGATTTCGTCGGCGGTCATTCCGGAAGCCGTAATGACGGGAGCCTGAGTTGACGTATCGGCAATTCCTTGGACATTGCTGTCAAGTCCGGTTACAACACAGCAGTCACAATTCTTCGCATCCTCAGGAGTCTTCATCATCACTACGTCATATCCTTTTTGTTTTAACGCCTGTTCTACATCCGATAAAGATTGTTCAATTCCAATTTTTTTCGTCATATTGAACACCTCCGTTATGTAGAATGCTCAATTTTTGTTAGATTATTCTTCTTTTCGGATTTAATTGGCATACTTCGAAAAATATCCGACCATGACATTTACCGCGGTTTCCATCGCATCTTCATCCGGGTTCAGCTTGGCGTGATGAAGCCCGTGGGATGAATCGGCCCCCAGCCAGAACATAAAGCCGGGATATTTTTTCAGCATATATCCGAAATCTTCTCCGGTCATCGCTTCTTTCGCCGTTCTCACGTCAGCAAGCTGATGATCGCTGACAAATTGCATAAATTCTTCGGTCAGGCCGCTTGTATTATAAACTTGATGATAAACGGACGGATACGTGACTTTTCCTTTGCATCGGAAGCCGATTTCAATTCCTTTGACAAGCTCTTCAATCCGCTTTTTCACCATACGCATTGATTCCTCGGAAAGCGTCCGGATGGTTCCCTCCAGATGAGCATGCTCTGCGATGATATTTTGCGCCGTGCCCCCGGTAATCGTTCCGACAGTGATCACAGCGCTGTCAAGCGGATCCGTATTTCTGGATATGACCGTCTGCAGCTGCGTGACAAGCGTGCTCGCGGCGACGACCATGTCGTCTGCTGTATGCGGATATGCCGCATGCCCGCCTTTCCCCTCGAGATCGATGACGAGTTCGCTCGTATTGGCAAACAGCAAGCCGCTTTTGGTGGAGATTGTGCCTACAGGAAGCTCAGGTGCTATATGGAGAGCGGTAATCAAATCCGGCGTCCATTTTTTCAGCACATCGCTTTCAAGCATCGGTTCCGCTCCGCCCGGTCCTTCTTCAGCCGGCTGGAATAAAAAGAGCAGATCATGTTTGACGGGATGATGGACAAAATGATCAATAATGCCGAGCGCGATGGTCATGTGCATATCGTGGCCGCATGCGTGCATAAAACCGGGGTGTTCAGATGCAAACGGAAGCCCCGTCTGCTCTTCAATCGACAGAGCGTCTATATCCGCTCTGTAGGCGAGCATTTTTTCCGGAGCCGTGCCGTTGACTTTGACAAAGGTGCCGGTTCTCCAAGTTTCAATTTCAATTCTTTCCTCCGGATATTGGTTCAATAGATTCAGCAGGTACTGTTGGGTTTTATATTCCTGAAACCCGATCTCCGGAATGCGGTGCAGATCTCTTCGGATGGCAATGAGCCGCTCTTTTTCCATATGTATTCCTCCTTGAGATAAGAATAAGGCGTGGATTTTATCATCCACGCCCATTCTATCAAACCATTCCTTACAGCTGGCGTAATTCCTGTTTGATTTCTGTTTTGCCTTTTGTTTTTTCATCGATATCTTTGATTTTTTTCGCAGGTGTTCCCGCTACAACGGTATATGGCTCGACGTCATTTACAACGATGGCTCCAGCAGCGACAACCGCACCTTTACCGATTGTTACGCCTTCAAGCACAACCGCATTTGCGCCGATCACAACGTCGTCTTCCACGACAACAGGCTTAGCGCTAGGCGGCTCAATAACGCCCGCTAATACAGAACCCGCTCCGATGTGGCAGTTTTTGCCGACAGTCGCGCGTCCGCCGAGAACAACGTTCATATCAATCATCGTACCTTCGCCGATGACTGAACCGATATTAATAGATGCCCCCATCATGATAACGGCATTGTCGCCGATTTCGACTTGGTCGCGGATAATAGCGCCGGGCTCGATTCTCGCTTTAACATCTTTTAAATCAAGCATCGGGATCGCAGAGTTGCGGCGGTCATTTTCAATGACGTAATCCTCAATTTTGTCTTTGTTTTCTTCGATTACGCTTTTAATTTCAGCCCACTCGCCAAAAACGACGCCGGATTGGCCGTTCAGGAATGTTTTAGCGGAATCGCCAAAGCTGATTCCTTCAAGATCGCCTTTTACATACACTTTTACAGGCGTTGATTTTGTACTATTTTGAATAAATGAAATAATTTCATTTGCATCCATCATTTTCATATGTATTGTCCTCCTCTGATTTTCTACCTCATTACTGTAACAAAGGAAGGATACAAAGACAAGAAAAAAAGGAACAAGCCTTTATTCTGCCGGCTGGCTGCACAGCGCGGCAAACTGTCTTCCGAATTCCCGGAGCTCTTCTTCCTCACTGCCCTCAGGGTTGTTTTCAATTTTGACCGACGGCAGCACCACCCGCCCGCCGCGGGCCGTGATTACTTTTTCCAATTCGTCAACCGCCCCGCAAAAAAACTCATAGGACGTATCTCCGGAACCGAACAAAGCAAATGTTTTTCCCGTAAACTCCAGGTTTTCCATATCTTCAGCAATATCGAGCATTTCATCAGGAAGATCCCCGTCTCCCCACGTATATGTGCCTAATAAAATATACTCGTAATCATTAAAAAGTTCGGCATGAATATCCATCGCTTCATATCTGTCTACGGATGCTTGTGCTTCGATCAGCCCTTTTTCAATTAAATCCGCCATCGCCTCGGTGTTTCCTGACATTGTGGCGTAAACAAGCAATACATTCCCCATCTTCGTCTCTCCTTTATGCATAAAAACTAATGTGCGAGCCGAACCGCCTCATACGGTCTGACAAACTTACTTTCGTAAAGGCCCGCGCAAAAAAAGTTTTCTTCCCGGTTGGCCACCCGCCATCCGTGACCGCGGATCGTATCAAACCACTTTAATTCACCGGCGGCGAGATCAGCTTGATAAATACGCGAAAATCCGTTTTCGTCCTGTGTCGATGTGACATAAATAATCCCGTTATCCTCAGAAACGTCGAGAAATGATTTTTCCCGTACGGCGGGTCCTGCTGTAATGGCAAACTCCTCTTGCGTCCGCACGTTTCGGACGGCAACCTCCCCCCGTTCTCCCTTTGCCGCGCCCTTTGCTGCAATGAGCCAGTCATTCTGATACATCATCATTGAAGCCGTCATGCGCTGCCTTTCGCGGCTTATACGCCGGATGCGTTCTTCCGTCAGATCATACGCCCAAATGCCGCCATGATTCATATGAATCCGGGTGCCGATATAAATCGTCTGACCGTGTAAACAAAGCGAACGGATGACAGGCGGCTCCTTTAATTGTGAAAAGGGCTTAGCCACATGCCAAGTGACGCCGAAATCATCAGATAAGTAGAGGCAGTATGTGCCGTGCGCACAGACAAACCCGTCATTCCGCCCGGCAACGGCCCATACGGAGGCGCTGGTCGGAAACCGGGAGGCCGTCCAGGTCTTTCCCTGATCGGCTGATCTGAGGACGGCGCCTTTTTCTCCAGCCGCGAATATGTAGGGCCCTATGTAAGTCAGCACATGAATTCTGCTTTTCACTCGGAACAGTCTTTTCCAGCCTTCTTCCGCCGAAAAATGAAAAATACCTTCGCCTTTCACAGCCACAAAAAATCCCGAAGATACTGATGCCATCACAGCCGTCGCGCCTTTATGAAACATGGCACCGGTCTCCGTGGTGAGCGGCCCATGCAAGAAAACCGCGGACAAATTCTTTGCAGCATTCCTGATCCTCAGCCGTCTCGGGCGCCAGCTCAATTTTCAGCGTTTCCGGATATAAATTGGCTCCGGCCTGTTCAAACGCATCGCAAAACAGCGTGACCGCTTCGCAAAACTTCGGGTAGGCGTGATCGCCTGAACCGAAACAGGCCGTTTTCAGTCCGTTGAGCTGGCTGTGCAGAATATCTTCGTAAAAATCTTCCGCTTCGTAAGGAAGATCACCGTCCCCCCATGTGTACGTGCCGACAAAAACATAATCATATGCTTCGAGAGAATCCGCATCTGCTTCGTCCATGTCAAGACAGTCAACTGCTATCTGATGCCCGCTCAGTGTTTCTTTTATAATGCCGGCAATATCCTCTGTATTCCCCGACATGCTTGCGTATATCATTAATGCTTTCTGCATATGACCACCTCGTAATTGATAATGATTTTCATTAACATATATAACACTTTAAATGATAATGATTTTCATTGTCAATAAAAAATAAAAAAAAGACAGCATGATTGCTGTCTTTCTAAAATGGGCGTTCCTGCTTCAGCATATCTTTAATGACAGAAACAAAAGCCTGCACCTGTTTTAATTCAAATGCCGGCTCATAACCGAGCAGCCATGTGTCACGGCCGATCGGATGGTCCTTTGTATCAAGCAGAGGCATTTTATTTACTTTATCTTCCTCTTCTAAGGTGACTGACGGCAGAATGGCATAACCGATCCCGTGCAGCGCCATCTGCTTGCACGTTTCAATCTGATCGACAAGGATGGTCTGTTTCGGCGAGGTTTTGAATTTTTGATGCCACCAATGCTGAATTTCCTGAAAATATGTACTGTCACTTTTGAATTGGATGAACGGCCGGTCGGTATGGGCAATATCATCAATACAGGAAATTTCCGTATCAACCAAATATAAATGATCGGTCATTAAATAATCTTTCCGGCCTTTCCATTCCGGATTTCCCCGGATAATGCCGATATGTACCTGATCTTCATACAGACTTTTCAGCATTTCGCTGCTCCACCCTGTAATGAGAGAGACCTTTGCATTCGGATATCGTTCCACATATGTTTTTAACACTTTCGGAAGCCAGTGCTGCCCGATAATCGAGGCGACGGCAAGCTTTAATGTGCCGTGAATCTCACCCTCAAGTTCATCAATGTTTTCTCTGATTCTTTCTTGCCGATCCGTGACGTCATTTGCAAATTGTATGATTTTTTCTCCTGCCGGCGTTACCGTAAGTCCTTTTTGAGATCTAAGAAAGATCTTTGTTCCCCAGGCTTTTTCAATGGTCTGCAATCGCTGGGACAGAGCCGGCTGTGACACGAATAATCGTTCGGCAGCCTTCCTCATGTTTAATTCCTCAGCTAAAACTACGAGCATATGAAGCTCTTGAAGCTGCATGTCGTCCTCCTTTTCAATGCCTTTTCGTATTTCTTATCTACCATTCTAATAAAATAAAGGCTGCCGAGGCAAGCGCCACTCATATGTATGCGTTTTCTTTTTCCGGCATGCAAAAGAACAAATAGGCTGATCGTGCGAGCCTACTTATTCAATGATCTGATATGGCTGCTCAACTGCTTTAATACGACTCTTCTCGTGAAAATGCCTTCAAAGACGCCTTCATCATTTTCAACGCAGACAAAGCCGTTGTTAATGACCATGCTGAACCCTTTGATAATCGGATCATTGATGTGGAGACGGGGAATGTCTTTCAGCATGACTTCCTCAACCGTAATTTGATCCAGCTTCTCAAACTCGATCCGTTCAAGTCCGAAAATGCTGTTCATAATCATATTTGTCCCGATCAAACCGTGCAGACGGTACGAAGCGTCAAGGACGGGAATGGCGGTATAGCCGGTTTTCGTCAGCACTAATAGAGCATGCTCAAGGTTGTTTCCGACTTGAACGTGCGCCACTTTATCCGCCTCGATCATAAATTGTCCGACTGTTGCATCAAGAAGCTGATCTGATTGTAAGCTAATCATGTCACTTCGACCCCTTTACATTTTTCATCAAAGCATGTATTCCCTATATTGCAATAATATAAACATTATCATTTTTTGTCGAAAAGTTTCCGTCAATAAAAAAGATACTCTTTGCAATCGAGTATCAATTTATAGGCCGCTGATTAATTTTCATTCCGAAAACGGTCATAGAGCGTTACGAGTTTTTTATAAGTGGTTCCATCGACGCTTTTTGACCCTGCTTCTATATCGTTGATTTCGCTGGTCAAAAGCTCAATGGCATATTCTTGATTGATCAGGATATTCAGCAGAAGTTTCTGTTCTTCTTCCGTAAATCGTTCACCGATAAGACTCATACGTAATCAGGCCCCCTATTTTTAACTGAATACCTCCGAAAGCAACGTGAAATTTGCTTTCAGCTCTACCGCTAGAATAAGTAAACAGAAAAAAATCGTCAACCGCATAATTCGACATTTTGCGGATTCTGTATGAAATATTATTTTGTGTAACGATTGGCATAACTGAATGCTGTGCAGGAATCGGGCTTGATTTTCGCTTCAATGCCCATCGAGGTAATGCGGCCGGTCATTTCTTGTATCAATTCTTTTGTCAGCCCTTTTTGACCGATATCCAGATGCACTTCAAATGAAAGATCCGCCCCTTCATCCGCAAAAGGCAAGAGCAAATCTGTCAGTTCCATAAGACGGCCGTCGAGGATATGCGCAGCCATCTCCTGGCTGAACGCGGTTTCCAGCGAAATTTTTTCGCGAAGGCTATGTATCGGTCTTGCAAGATCGTGATTTTTCAAACAGCCCCAAGCTCCCTTGCCTGTACGGTGCAAGTGTATAGCCGTAATAAACTTTGTGAAGTCGCGGTAAACTTGTGAATCAGTCCCTACAGACAGCACGTATGCTGAACGGGGGTCTTTATTGACAAAGCGTTTCAGCCGCTCCGTCACGTCTTGAAAGGTCATCTGTGCCTCAGAAAGATTATAAAACAGAAAAGAATCAGCCATGTACGGACACTCCTCTTTCCAGAGTCTACAACCAAACGAACAAGCACGTTCCTTTGCATAATTTAATAAAGCTCCGCTTGCGGAAGACCGGAAGCTTGGTCAGCCTGAAAAATCAAATCAAATTACTGAAGGAGCTCAAAAATTTCAATAGAAATCATGTCAATGTTATCAAACGGATATGTGTTAGGTTTTTCACCTTTTTGGAAAACCGTCAGTTCAAACGTTTGATTTTTTTCGAAATATTTAACACTGCAAATTTTTTCGCCGTTAACTTCAAAATAACGCTGCATCGGCTCGTTAGCCGCTTCCGCTGTTTCTTGCAGACTTTGCAGCCGCGTGATGATACCCATTAATTGTGACATTCTAAAAAAAGACTCCTTTCAAAAAACAACTTCAAATCAACAAGTATTTATTATAATACAAGTTCTACAGAGCATCATACCATAAAGTAGACCGGGATGGCATTTTCCCGCTGGATTTTCAAAAAGAAATAAACGGGAAAAACCGTGTTTTCGAATAGTTTGAAGCTTTTTTCGGAATGTCATACACCTTTCAAAAATAATTTTTCGCTTTTTGAGCCGCCTTATCAGATGTATGTAAGGAGAAGCCCTTTTATGAGGAGACAGCATAAAAAAACTTGGCGGGGGTAGCGCCAAGTTTTTTCGGATCTTGATCTGATAGAGGGGTTGGGGAACAGAGAGTAACTTCTCTCTATAACTAAATGATAATGATTATCAGTATCATTGTCAATCGTTTTTTAAAACTTTTTTCAAATGAACAAAAAAAGCGGCATACAGCAGCCGCTTTAAAGTAACCCGTCCTGTTCATATAAATAAGAGTAAGGCAGATCGATAAATAAATACATATTGTCATCCATCGGGTATGAAAAGGTTCTGATCATCTCACCTGTCTCAATATCACTGTACAGGTCACTGAAAAAACCTTTTCTTGAATTCCGCATCTTCATGATGTTTTCTAAAAAGTACGGACGCCAGCTCCAGTTTTTCTCCATGTATTCAGGCTGATAAAGCCATTCGCCGGACTGCTTGAACACATTTCCCGTCAGCTGATAGCCTTCTTCATCACACATATAAATTCTGAAACAGCAGTCCGTCAGGTTTTCCGCCAGTTTTTTAATAAACTCATCGTCCGCCTGATGGGTTTTCTTCAGTTCGGAAACTGCCTGATTGACCCGCTTATAAAAATTCTCAGAGTGTTCATATACCGTTTCCAGCTTCTTTTTTTCTCTCGTGATAAATTGCTGAAACTCCGTTTTCAAGCGTGCTTTTAACAGGCTCCGGTCTATAAAATCCCCGCTCGGCGCCTGCAGATAATAGCCTTGAAAAAATCGGCCTCCGTTTCTCCATGCGTACTGGAGCTGGAAATCAGCTTCTATATCTTCATACAGCAGCGCGGCGCCGATTTTTCTCGCCAGCAATGAAATGCTGTACAGCACATGCTCATATGATGGTGACGGCTGAGATACCTTCAGCGCCTGCAAATCTATTTTCAGAAGGTCCGGTGAAAGGAGCGCGATTCTGTCCAGGTTGCTGCTCTCCTTACCTATATTGTCCACCGCGATTTTAATGCCGTATGTACGATAGTAGGCAAGCATATGGTACAGCTGTTCAATGTCGCCTTCGAAATTGTGCTCGGTGATCTCAAGCACAATACGGTTCAATTCAATGCCCTGCTCTTCGTATTCTTTCAAAAGCTCAAGAAAACTTTCGCCGTGGTCAAGCATCAATACATTCGCATCCTGATTGATAAAAATCAACAGATCACGGTCAGCTTCTTTAAACCGCTCCAGCGCCTGCCTGATGACTCTGTCATCGACCTCAAGCTTATATTCTTCCGGAATGCCGGAATCTAAGAAAAACGGCCCGAGGCTCTCAATCTCCGCATCTGCCAAAATCCGCCCAAGCACTTCGTAGCCTACGACTCTTTGTTCCTCAGCGTTAAAAATCGCTTGGTAATACGGAATGACATCATCAATATTCGTCAGTATATCAAGTGGGTCCAACATGTTATCACCTGCTTCTCTATCTTTGTCTGATTATACACAATTATATCAGCACCACAAATGTTTAGATTAGGGGAAAAGGAGGCAGTATGGCCGCAGCTTTAAATAAAAGGGGGACATTTTTAAGATCACTCTTCAGACCGGTTAATTAAGGACGTTATTCATTTGTTTCACAATCACAAATAAAAGGATAAATATAAGAGCATTATAACCGGCATCTATCCAAAATAATGGCTCCAATCAGTGCTGTTATATATCCAATCATCATCATGTTTCAACTGAAAGAAAGTTCCTTTTTTATCTAAAGTGCCACATGTAAGAGTTGTTAACCCGCCAACACTCTCGGAAACGTCAACTCCATACATTGAACCGGCATGATCAGTATGATTTATTGGCATATACGTATAATCAGATAAAATCGTTCCGCCAGCTTGGTTGGCAGAGACACATATAATACAGCCGATGTATCGCCTCCGAGCCCACTCAAATACTCCCTGGCTTTAATAAATTTCGTTTCATCAGGAAAATCTATGTGAAATAGCTTTTCAAATCTGATTATTTCATCAGATGTAAGATTGGTATTTTGATAATACTCCGGAGTAAAAGCACAAATAATAAAGTACCAAATATTAAAGATGATAACGAAACTGCTTACAAATAGTACAACGAACCATTTTCATAATTTCTTCAATTAATCGCCCCTTAATCTTTCAAAATTATATCATAATTTTGAATAGAAAATAAAACAAGCGAACGGCGGCTTTAACGTTCGCTTGTTTCGCAAAATAATCAATATATGAAAAATTAAAACGGATAAGGATTCAGCCATTGCCCCCCGTCCATTGTGATACAGTCCCCGTTTATGTAGGACGCTTCATCAGATAGCAAAAACGCTGCCAACGCGGCGATTTCCTCCGGTGTGCCCAGCCGGCCGAGCGGCACACTGTTCATAGTGCGGGACACCGCTTTTTCCGATTCAAACAGCTTCTCCGCACCGCCTGTCCGTTCAATCGGGCCTGGGGCTATCGCGTTTGTGCGGATGCCGTATTTGCTCCCCCATTCAACGGCCAGCGTTCTTGTCAGTGACAATACCCCCGCTTTGGCTGCAGCGGAATGAACGACACCCGCTCCCGCTCCCCATGCGTATGTAGCGGCCATATTCAAGATGACGCCCTTCTGCTCCTGCTCGATCCAATGCCTTGCCGCTGCTTGGCTGCAGAAAAATGTGCCGTTTAAAACAATCTCAATAACAGCTTTCCATCCATTGGGCGTCAGCTTCTCTGCCGGGCAAATAAAGTTGCCGGCCGCATTGTTAATCAGCGCATCGAGCCGGCCAAAGACTTTTTTCGCTTCTGTAATCATGTCTGAAGCGGCGGAATCAGAACGGACATCCATTTGAAAACAGGCGACCTGTCCCTCAAAGGTCTCAATTTCTTTTTTTGTTTCCTCAAGTGCTTCATGGTTCCTCCCTGTCACCATGACGTGCCATCCTAATTCAGCCTGTTTTTTCGCCATTGCTTTTCCCATGCCGCTTGAACCGCCTGTAATGATTACCGCTTTCTTATCCATAACAAACCCACCCCTTTTTATTGAATGAATAATCATTCATAATTTTATCACAGATGTCTATCCGCGTCATTACATGCTGAGAAGGGATTTTTCAGCCAGGCGGATGATATAATAGAACAACTCTGACAAAGGTTGGTTTTACATATGGAGAAAATGACCAGAAGAACATTTTTAAAAAGAGGATTCGGCATTTTGGGTGCAGCTCTCGCAATGGCTTGCGGAGGTTACGGCTATGCCCGGTATATTGAACCGCGCATGATTGAGATCACCCGGCATACAATCACCAGCCGCCTGATCCCCCGCGGTTTTGACAATTTTAAAATCGTTCAATTCAGCGATACGCATCTCAGTGATGTGTTTACATCCGGTGACTTGAATAAAGCAGCGGAAAAGATCAATCAGCTGAAACCCGATCTGCTCATCTTTACGGGAGATTTAATTGATAAGCCGCATTTATTTAATGATCACCAGCATGCACTCGCCGTGCTGCAAAATCTTGAAGCTCCCTTCGGCAAACTTTGTGTTTACGGAAACCATGACCATGGAGGCTACGGTACGAACACGTACAAGGCTCTGATGGAAGCGGCTGATTTTCAAGTGCTTCGAAACGGCTACCGTCAGGTGCAGCTGACAGACGGAAGCCGGATTGAATTCGCGTTTTTGGATGATGTAATACTCGGAAAACCAGATTATGAAGGCACCCTGTCACGCCTTTCCGAAGATGCGTTTTCCATTTTAATCGTCCACGAGCCTGATGCCGCTCTTAAGATAGGCGGATATCCCGTAAACCTCCAGCTGTCGGGACACACTCACGGCGGCCAGGTCCAGCTCCCGTTTTTCGGCCCTCTCATTACGCCTCCTTACGGAAAAACGTATACCGACGGCATGTATACACTGCATGACACAGCCGTTTACGTCAATCGCGGGCTCGGTACGACAAGACTGCCGTATCGATTTTTAGCCAGACCGGAAATCACGCTGTTCACATTGAAAACCGAGCAAAAATAAGACTTTTATCCTGATGCACAGACACCCCCTCCGTAATATGTATATGGAAAAGAGCAAAAAGGAGGGTGATGAAACTGCTGACATATCAAGTGAAACAAGGAGAAACCATCTCAAGCATTGCGCAAGACTTCAGAATAAGCACTGCTGCTCTCCTTCAGGCAAATCCCTCAATCCAATCGGTCATATACGCGGGACAGCATATTATCATACCGAATCTTCCCGACCCATCCACCATTCCCTACTCCATCATCGTGTATATCGGAGCGAAGAAACTGGAGTTATACCGCCTTGGCAGGCTCATCCGTACGTATCCCATCGCAGTCGGAAAAATATTGACGACCACGCCGACCGGAGAATTTTACATCGTGAACCGCCAGCCTAAGCCCGGCGGCCCGTTCGGCGCCTATTGGCTCAGCCTCTCTAAAATTCATTACGGCATTCACGGAACAAATAATCCTTCCTCCATCGGCAAAGCGGTATCAAAAGGATGCATCCGGATGTATAATCAGGACGTCACTGAACTTGCCGCTACCGTTCCTAATGGAACAAGGGTGACTATTATAAGATAGAAAGATCTTATTTGTTAATGGAACGAGCTGATGATAATATATTACAGTGGGACCTTTAGGGTAAGGAGCGTGTTTATGGATATATTTAAAAATCGCAATTTTGTCCGTCTCTTTTTCGCAGCACTCGCTTCTCAAATGGGAACGACTGTAGGTAATATGGCTTTCGCTTTTTACTTGCTGGACCATTTTTCAAACCAGCCGGCATACACGACTTTGGCTGAGCTGATGTATTCACTGCCGACAGTTTTCGTATTTCTGATTGTCGGTGTCGCAGCTGACCGGCTTGACAGGAAAAAGGTCGCAGAGAATTGTGACTGGATCAGAGCCGGACTGACGATCGTATTGTTTGCCGCATTATACACCGGGAGCATCCCTCTCGTATTCTGTATTTTGTTCATCAGAAGCGCCGTGACCAAGTTCTTTTTCCCGGCGGAAGCCAGCCTTGTACAAGCTATTCTGCCTAAGGAGCATTACGCGAAAGCGGCGGGACTTAACCAGATCCTGTTCAGCATCTTCATGGTATTCGGCGTCGGTATAGGCGCGTTTATGTATAAAACGATCGGTATTCACGGAGCCATTATCCTTGATTTTGTCAGCTTTATTGTATCAGGCTTTCTGATCCGCGCGTGCCGCATTCCGAAAGAAGCCCGTCAGCCGAACGGCCCTTTTAAATGGGGAGATTCGTTTCTGAAAGACTCGGTCGCTGATTTTAAGGAAGGGATCGTATATATTGTTAAAAACAAATTGCTTGCTTCCCTTATTTTCGGCTTTTTTATCTTTGGTTTTGTCAACGGCGGCTTTGCCGTACTGCCGATGTTTACGATGAAATACGGACTTGCGCCTGATCATTACGAATCACATACTTCCATCTTCACCGTCGCACTCGGCTTCGGCCTGCTTGCAGGAAGTGTGATCGGAACGATGATCGCAAAAAAAGTCAAACCGCATCATTTGATGTCGATTCCTATTTTGGCAGCCGGACTGCTCATTTTTGTCCTCGGCTATACGGATAAGCTGTGGATTTATTATGCGGCGGCTTTCGTCCTCGGCATGTGCATCGGCCCTGTCAATATCGCCATCGGCGGCTGGATGCCGAAAATCGTTCATCCGAAAATAATGGGCCGGGTCAGCGGCTGGCAGGATCCTTTTATGATGTTTGCCCAATCAATTACACTCGGACTGGTCGCCCTGTTGTTTCCGAAATTCGTTACCAATATTGATTACCTTTATTACGGCATGGGAATCGTGATTTTAGCGGTATTTGTGTTCTATTTTATCGCTCTTCCGAAATACAGCGCCGAGGCAGCAGAGATCGATGTGCAGCAATCATTAAAGGCTGATTCTGAAAAACATGCGAAACCTGTCTAATAAAGGAAAAAGATGCGCCCTTTTCATCAGAAAAAGGCGTATTTTTATAATCAATATTTGCATTTCAACGCTAAAAAAGTATAATCTATATATGAACTTGATCAATGCAAAGGAGAGAAATAATGGACGACCACGCTTATTCGAAAGAGCTGCAGCCAACCATCGAGAATCTTTCAAAAGCTGTTTATACTGTGAACCGCCATGCAAAAACCGCCCCCAACCCTAAATACCTTTATCTGCTGAAAAAACGGGCATTACAAAAGCTTGTGAAAGAAGGCAAAGGGAAAAAAATAGGGCTTCACTTTTCAAATAATCCCAGGTTTAGCCAACAGCAGTCAGACGTACTTATCTCTATCGGAGACTACTATTTTCACATGCCTCCAACAAAAGAAGACTTCCAGCATCTTCCGCATTTAGGTACGTTAAATCAATCGTACCGCAATCCTAAAGCACAAATGTCTTTGACAAAAGCGAAAAACGTATTGCAAAAATATGTGGGCTTAAAGGAAAAACCGCTTGCCGCCAACAGGCAGCAGCCCGCTTATCATAAACCCGTATTTAAAAAACTTGGTGAGAGTTATTTTTAATTCCGCCGCAAAAAAGCCGATGCGTTATGCATCGGCTTTTTCTATTCAATCACGTACGTATCCACTTTTTTAATGAGCTCGCTGATTTCAGGCTTGCTGATCTGTTCATCCGCTCCGACTACTTCGCCCCGGTGGCGCAGGTCGTCCGTAATCAGGGACGAGAAAATCATAATCGGCACATCAGAGCTTTGCGGGTTATCCTTAAGGAGCTTCGTCAAACGATGCCCGTCCATTTTCGGCATCTCAATGTCACTGATAATCATGTCAATATGGTCTGACAGGTTTGCTCCGTTATCCGTCAGTTCCACGACGTAATCATACGCTTCTTTTCCGTTTTCAAACGTAACGATTTCACTGTACCCCGCCTCAGTCAGCTCATCCGTCAAAAGACGCATCAGAAGCGGCGAATCTTCAACGATGATCAGTTTTTTACCCGCCCGTCTTTCATCAAATCCTTCCTGATGGACATGATAAGTCTCAACTCCGGATGCCGATTCAATATCGTAAATGATCTTTTCATAATCAGGCAGAAAGATCATCGTCTCTTCCAGTTTGATGATTCCCGTTAAATGCCGCTCCATCCCCTGGTTCAAGGAAGTCGGCTTTTCAATCGCCTCCCAGGACACCCTGTGGATTTGTGAAACGGAACCGACGTGAAAGACGATTTTCCGCTTGTTGAATTCCGTTACGATATATTTATCGTCTTTTGCTCCTTCGGCATCAACGCCGAAAAAGGTATACAGACTGATGACGGGAAGAATTTCGCCTCTCAGCTTAATCATCCCTTCTACGTCTTTATGAGACTGAGGCACAGATGTGACATCTACCGGCTGAATGATTTCCCGGACTTTCATCACATTTATGCCAAATGTATTGACACCTACTTCAAATTTGACGATTTCTAATTCGTTTGTGCCTGAATCCAATAAAATATCGTATTGTTGTAAAGACAATTCAATCCCTCGCTATCCGCATTCAGTATTGTACTGTATATATCGGCTGGAAACGGAAAAAGTGAATGTATTCGGTCCAACTGGCCATGAACTCTTTATAAAAAAATGCTTTTTTCTGATATCCCATTGACTTTTTGACATCGAGTGGTAAAATAGTCAAGGATTTTTCAGGAAGAAGGGTGTAATAAATGGGTACAGTAGTCATATTCGACCAAGATCAAATGACGGTGTTAGAAGATATCAGCAAAACGGCTTACCTGCAAATGAAAAAAGAGGCGAAAGAGCGTCCCGACAAGCCCGATCCATACATCTTATGGCGGGAAGACGTCAGCTTTGAATACGGGTATTAATGACATTCGCCACATATCACAATAGATAGATCATGATACAATGAAGACAATCATTTCAGCTGGTTGTCTTATTTTTTTCTGAAAGAAGGTATGTTTTCACATATCGGACATATACTCGGGATAGTTCAATAAAAAGATGACAAATGCTCAGCTAGTGGTAAAATAGGATAAACTCAATATATAGTATAAGGTGATGAATTATGGAACATTTGCTTAATCCGAATGTAAAAGAAATTGAAATTTCAGGAATTCGCAAATTCTCAAATCTTGTAGCTCAGCACGACAATGTCATTTCGCTTACGATCGGTCAGCCGGATTTCTTCACGCCGCACCATGTCAAAGCGGCTGCCAAAAAGGCAATCGACGAGAACGCAACGGCATATACTCCGAATGCGGGCGGCCTTGAGCTGAGACAGGCCGTACAGCTTTATATGAAGAAAAAAGCTGATTTGAATTATGAAGCTGAAACTGAAATCATCGTCACAACCGGGGCAAGCCAAGCGATTGACGCGGCTTTGCGGACGATTTTATCTCCGGGCGATGAAGTTATTCTCCCCGGACCGATATATCCGGGCTACGAACCGATCATCCGCATGTCGGGCGCCGTTCCGGTCCATGTGGATACGACGACACACGGATTTAAGCTGACGGCGCGGCTCATTGAAGAATCGCTGACACCAAAAACAAAATGCGTCATTCTTCCTTATCCGTCAAACCCGACCGGAGTGACATTGTCTGAGGAAGAGCTGCAAAACATCGCAGCCGTCCTGAAGGGCAGAAATGTTTTTGTCCTGTCTGATGAGATTTACAGCGAATTAACCTATGACAGACCGCATTATTCGATCGCGTCTTATTTGAGAGACCAGACGATCGTCATCAACGGCCTGTCAAAATCACACAGCATGACGGGCTGGAGAATCGGTTTCATTTTCGCACCGAAAGAAATTGCCAAGCACATCTTAAAAGTTCACCAATACAGTGTGACATGCGCGTCTTCAATCTCTCAGAAAGCGGCTCTTGAAGCGGTGACAAACGGTGTTGATGATGCGCTTATTATGAGAGAACAGTATAAAAAGCGGCTTGACTATGTATATGACCGTCTTGTTTCAATGGGGCTTGACGTCGTAAAGCCGTCAGGCGCATTTTATATCTTCCCTTCCATTAAGTCATTCGGAATGTCATCGTTTGATTTTAGTATGGCTCTTTTAGAGGATGCAGGTGTGGCTCTTGTGCCCGGCAGCTCGTTTTCAAAGTTGGGTGAAGGGTATGTGAGGCTGTCATTCGCATATTCACTGGATACATTGAGAGAAGGCTTGGACCGGCTGGAAGCATTTATTTTAAAAACGAGAGAATCCATGCAGACTATTTAAACAACGGCATAACGCCGTTGTTTTTTATTGTTTCGGGAATGTAATGTGAAAGGCCGTGCCTCTATCCGGTTTGCTGTCTACTTGGATGGCTCCCTGGTGGTTTTTAATAAGGTTGAATGTGACCATCAGTCCCAGGCCGGTTCCTTTTTCTTTCGTTGTCAAAAACGGTTCGCCTATTCGTTTCAGCACGTTTTCCGGTATCCCGTCACCCTCGTCTTTCACCGTCACATTAACGGAATACTCATCTTCTGTCATGATGATGTGAACCGTTCCCCCATCCGGCATCGACTCAACGGCATTTTTAATCAGATTGATAAACACCTGTTTCAGCTGATTTTGATCACCGTTAATATACATGCTGTCATGTTCATAATCCGTTTTGATAAAAATCCCTTTAAGATTTGCCTGCGTCTCTAAAAGAGCGGTCACTTCACTTATAATTTTCTTTAAGTTTACACGCTCTTTCACGGCGTTTTGCTGAGGTTTGGCAAGCATTAAAAGCTCACTTAAAATCAATTCGATTCTGCTCAGTTCAGAAAACACAATTTCAAAGTAATGTTCGTTTTCCTCCATCGTCGGCTTCATGAGCTGTAAAAATCCTTTGATCGCCGTCAGCGGATTGCGGATTTCGTGAGCGATTCCCGCCGCCAGCTGCCCTGCGATAGACAGCTTCTCCGACTTCAGCATTAATTCCTCAGTCTGCTTCCGCTCAGAAATGTCACGCAGAATGACCTGCACGGCCGTTTCTCCGAAAAACGTCGTCGGAATGCAGACCATTTCCGTGTAGATCAGCCGGTTTTTAAAGGTAAACCACGACTGCTTAATGATTTCTGACTCGGTCTTTCGGTCGATAATATTTTGGATCCGCTGTTTTACGCCGTCATGATCGCAGGGATGAAGCTGATCATAGACGTTTTTCCCGATTAAATCTTCATAGGTTTCAGCCTCAAACAGCGAAATGCCCGACTCATTCATGAATACCCATTTATCATTGTGAATCACGGCGATCGTGTCAATTGAATTCTGAATGAGGAGCTGATAACGCTCTCTGCTTTTTTGCAGAATCGTTTGGAATTTTTTCCGTGAAGAAATATCAATCAGAAGCAGCAATTCCGCCCGCTGATTTTTATATGTCGTCGGTGCCGCCTTCACTTCTAAATGAACGGGCGTGCCGTCGAGCCTTCTCCACGTCTGTTCGATCATTCCGACTTCCATTCCTTTTTGCATCCGCACAATTCGGTTTTTCACAATGTCGTGATACTCTTCTTCAATAAACTCATAAGAGCGCCTGCCGATTACCTCGTCTTTGCTTTCGGCTCCCAGCATGGCAAGCATCGCGTTGTTGGCGTAGGCGATTGTGCCGTTGATGCTGACATATAAAGGATTCGGCAGCATTTCGACAAGACGCTCGAATTCGCCGTTTCCAGCCGCATCTTCCGACTGTTGTTCTGCCTTTTGCTTCTTTTGTTCATACATATAAGGCCGGCGGGGCGTCTTCTCCTCAAGCACCTTGATTTTGAGGATGATTTCCCGATCCGTCCCCTCCATTTGCGGTGTGACAATTTCCACACCCGCTTCAAGCCATACGATGGTATGATCTTTTTTAATAAGACGAAAGGTGCAAGGCATCAAATGATGCTCATTATAGAAGTAACTTTCAACCAAAAATTGATCTTCTTCATGCAGGAACGTTTTGAGAAATGACCCGATCATCTCTTCCTGAGAATAACTGAAGTACGATTTGCAGTTTGCAGAAATATACATAATACGCCCGTTAGACGTCAAAACGGCATGAAGATCGGTTTTCGATTGAAACTGTTTGACATGCTGAGTATCCTGTTCCACAGAATCCCTCCTTTGCATTATACTCGCACTGCAGGCTGGACACGGACTGATATAAAAAGAAATTCCACTAGATTGATTCGCTAAAAAATGAGCATTCTCCTTCTATTCTTATTGTGAACGTCAATTTTCCTGAATGAAAGAAAGGGCGCACGAGATGTTCGGCCGCCCTTTCATTTGTTATTTTTTATTGTATTTCTTTTCAAGCTCTTTGTAAGCGTCAACTGCTCCCTTGGCAATGTTTTTGCTGACATGATCGTGATCATCCTGAACAGACGGAACGACGACGCTGAATGCCACTCTTGGATGTTCTGACGGATAATAGCCGACAAAGGTCAGGTTATACGTCTCTTTCCCCCACCAGTTTTTGTTCGTGCCGTAATAGTGCGTCTGCGCGGTTCCCGTTTTTCCGGAAACATCAGCGCCGGAACCTTGGAATGTTGAATAAGCCGTTCCTTGAGGTGAGCTTGTAACCAACTTCATTCCTTTATGAACTTGGTCAAAATCGCTCGGACTGTTATTTACTTTGTTCAAAATTTTAATATCTCGCTGTTCAATCGCTTTTCCAATCTTGTTTTTGCTGTCCGGTTCATGAATGCTTGTGACGATCCGCGGCTGGACGCGATACCCGCCGTTTGCGATGGCTGAAATATATTGAGCCATTTGAAGCGGCGTATACGTATCAAACTGTCCGATCGCAAAATCCAGCAGCAATCCCCCGACCAATTGCGGATTTGACTGCATGCCCGCTGATTCCTGTGGAAGATCAATCCCGGTCTTCACACCCAAACCGAATTGGGCGTAGTAGTTGCGCATTTTTTTAATATCGTCTAATCCGGCAGGCAGCGTACCGTGCGGGACGTAAGTAATGCCGGCGATATGCATGGCCACATGAAACATATACACGTTTGAACTTCTTTGCAGCGCAGTCAGCTCAGTAATGGCTCCCATTTGTGTCCACGATTGTTTTTTCGTGTCGCCTTTAAATACAAGCGGTGCATCGACAAACGTTTTATAATGCGGGAGGCCGCTTTGGTAACCCGCGAGAACAGTCGCTCCTTTAACAGAAGAGCCCATCTCATATTGGGTCGTAAATGCTCCGATCGCAAAATCCTGTGTTTTATTTGTTTCGAGATCGATGCGTTTCCCCGCCATTGAGAGAATATCCCCGTTGTTCGGGTCCATCATGACGGCAAATCCTCTGTCAACCATATAGTTGCCTGCAGCGCGGCTTCTTCTCAGCTCTTTTTCAATGACTTTTTCGACTTTCGACTGTAATTCCATATCGAGCGAGAGCTGCAGATCGTAGCCTCTGCTGCCTTCATCGACGGGCTTTTGGCTGACGACTTCACCTTTGCTGTTTTCCACATACTCTACTTTTTCTTTATGTGCGTTTAAATAGTCTTCATACTGATATTCAATGTAGCTTTTTCCCACCCGGTCATTCAGTGAGTAGCCTCTTGTGACATAATAATCTTTCCGTTCGCCCAACAATCCCTGTTCCGGGGTCGTCACACCGCCGAACAGAGAGTACAGCGTTTTATCGTACGGATATTTCCGCGTCCAGTCATTGATTACGTCAATGCCGGGGAGCTCTTTCAGGTGCTCGGATACGACGGAAACTTCTTCATATGTCAGGTCGCTTTTTGGTTTTTGCTTGTTGTTTTCATGCTCGTCAAGCAGTGAACCGCTGTTTCCGTTTCCGTTCAGCTTATTCGGGTCCATTGATTTAACGACTTGCGGCTGATAGGCGTTGCCGCTTGAAAAACGCGTATAAATCGCCGCGATTTCCAGCTCTTTTTTATTTTGTTTGATCGCATCAATCTCCTGCTTCGGGACGCGTTCAATCTGGCGTTTGTACACTTCTTGGGATTTCAGGCTGTTTTCTGAATCCTTCATAAGCTTTTCCGCCTTCTTCGGATGTGCGGCAAGCCAGTAATCAATGATATTTCGATCCTTCATAAATTCAGTATCAATATGAATCAGTGCGGCGAGATTTTTTGCCGTTTTCAATTTGTCCTTTGCCGAGGTTTTTGAGGTAGAAACATATACAATTTCAGGCACAGCCTGGTTATCAACCGCCACTCTGTTCCGCTTGTCATACATCTTTCCCCGCGGTGTCGGATAATAGGCGGTTTTTGCATTTGCCTTCTCCGCATCCTGGCGGTGTTTATCCCCTTCGACAATCTGGACGATGCCGAGTTTAAAAATCAGTGCCGTAAAGAGAAGAAAAACAATCAAAAAATAGAGATTCATTCTCAGCGCTCTGTAACGTTTCGTTTTTTTCTTTGGTTCGCGCGCGACTTCAGCCACTTTCTGTTACACCTCTCAAATCATTGAATATATTTACATAAACAGATTTTAATTGTAACATTTTTGTAAAAGTTGTTACAGCGAAAACGGGTAAAAAAAACTGTCAAGATCAAATTATCTTAAAATATATCTAACACTTCAAATAATTTGAAGAGATGTAACGGATTTTAAAAAATAAATACAGATCGTTTTTCCCGGTATAGAGCCATTTTTCTGCGCTCAATTACAATTATGACAAACGTTTGTTGTCAAAGGAAATGGCTGCCTGCATTATGACAAAAAAGCTGTGATAAGATTTTTCATGTAGAAAAAAACTTCTCTGGGAGGCTACTAACTATGAAAAAAGCATTTCTCTTATCTGCCGCCGCGGCAGTCAGTTTGATTACATTCGGAGGCATTCAGCAGGCATCTGCCAAAGAGCTGTCATGCCAGCACGTCGTTACCGTGAAAAAAGGAAACACCGTACAGCATCTGACTCTTCAAGAGGCTGTTGAAAAACTACATATGAAAACGAGCGTGAAAAAGCTAAACGTTAAAAATGAGAAAGAACTGAAACAGCAGCTGCAAAAACACGCAAAGCATTCTGATATGACAGTTAAAGACGTTCAAAAAGAAACACCGGCAAAAACGGCACCGGCAGCTGCCGAAAAACCGAAAGCCGATCAAAACCAGCAAAACCAGGCTGCTGACAATGCAAAGCAGACAGATAACACAAACAACAGCAGCGAGAAAACTCCTTCTTCTGTCAGTGCGTACGAAAAGAAAGTCGTTGAATTGACAAATGCAGAGAGACAAAAGCAAGGTTTAAAACCTCTGCAGATTGATGATAAACTAAGCAAATCAGCTCACGCAAAATCACAAGATATGAAAGACAAAAACTATTTCGATCACCAAAGCCCTACTTACGGCTCACCTTTCGATATGATGAAATCTTTCGGAATCACTTATAAAACCGCCGGTGAAAATATCGCCAAAGGCCAGCCGACTCCTGAAGCCGTTGTCAAAGCTTGGATGAACAGTGAAGGCCACAGAAAGAACATCATGAATCCTGAGTTCACTCAAATCGGTGTCGGTTACGTAGAATCAGGAAACATCTGGACACAGCAATTTATCGGAAAATAAATAATAAAAAAGATTGCCCCTGCGGGCAATCTTTTGCTTGTCGAAAAAGTGACTGAGACGGTGCAAAAAGTGCTCAAAACCCGTAATCCCGGAGACGGGAAAATCTTTATTTTTGAAATTCACAACACAATCAACATCCGTACGGGCGAAGAAGGGCCTGACACTTTATAAATTTATAAACTTTTGAAGCTCCCGGCACATAAGTGCTGGGAGCTTTTTTGTAAAATCTTAAACGTGATGATTAAATTGGTTTTGTTAGCCTTTGCTTCTTTAGTAATACTTTATTTAATAAAAAGTAGAATTTACCTATTTTCTGTTGAATATTTTTTCAAAATTTAGTAATATATTGAATGGATTTCTAAATAAATGGAGAAAGGAAGTTTCAATTGAAAAAAATTGTAATGACACTATTCACAGTTGCTCTTTTGACATTCGGGATTTTCTCAAACAGTTCAGAAGCGTTAGCCATGACTTCAAAAGGAGCAATTAAATTCCAAACAGATGCTAATACTTACTCCAAACACGCTACTTCTATTGTCGTAACAGGTACTGTGCCTTCAAAATATGAGGTAAACTGGGGTGTTACAGTTTTTCTTGAAAATAAAAAAGGAGATATAGTCAAATATATAGTTGTTGATAGACATAATGTTCGCAATTTTAAAGTAAGCTTTTTGACGAAAAATATTCCAGCAGGCAAGTATGATGTGCAAGTAGCATTGACCTGGGGAACTCAAACCCATATAGGAGAACTGAAACACTATATTACTGTACAACATTAAAATTTATATTGCTAACAAATGGATTTAACGTTGATTTTATCTGGAATTCTCAAAAAACAACATGTAATGATAAAATCTCTGGATCGAGGATGTTTTCGTAAATCTCTTGGATTTTTTACGATACATCCTCTTTTATTTTTCAGTTTTGCTAGAAAGCTAATCTGTAGAGTTTCGGATGCCGAATTATTAGGTTTTAATTGCGGGAATCAACTCGATTTATTGCTATGTACATTTGGGTTACTCGAATTCATAGTTGAATCAAACATGATACATCCTACTGTTGGAAAGTTGTATTAATCCTAATCATTATTCGGAAATCCCCCTTTTGATTTATAATAGACAGCCTGCATCAAACAAACGAGGGGGATTCCAAACAGTAGAATACTATAAACGGATACATGTTAATACATTACCCTGCCAAGTTCCTGTCTTCATTAAAGGCTCTAAGAATCAAGGTTTGCAGATCATTGTTTACAAAATACTATCAACAATACCGTAAGCCTTCGCTTCCTCGTATCCATAAAATATCGCGTTCGGGCAATCTTTTTTATTTCACCCAAAGCTTATAAATGCTTTGAGTTCCGCTGTTTTCTTCACCTTGCGCGGAAAGCTTGTCGTATAATGATTTGGCAAGCGCTAATCCGGGCATTTCTTCTCCCATCAGCTCCGCTTCTTCAAGGGCGATTCCCATGTCTTTAATAAAGTGTTTCACGTAGAATCCTGGTGCAAAATCGCCTTTCAGCATACGGGGAGCTAGGTTGGACAATGACCAGCTTCCGGCAGCTCCGGTTGTAATGCTTTTCAGCACTTGTTCCGGGTTCAGACCGGATTTTTCAGCGTAAGCCATCGCTTCAGCCACTCCGACCATTCCCGCTGCAATCGCGATCTGATTGCACATTTTCGTATGCTGGCCGCTGCCGGCCGGACCTTGATACTGAATGTTTTCCCCCATAACGGAGAAAAGCGGCAGGCATGCTTCAAACGCTTCTTTTTCTCCTCCGGCCATAATGGCAAGCGTTCCGTTCCTCGCGCCGATGTCTCCGCCGGAAACGGGTGCATCCAAGGCAAGAATGGACTTTTCTTTGGCCTGCTCCGCAATCTTTTTCGCCAGAGACGGTTTTGATGTCGTCATATCAATGACAAACGCCCCTTCTTTTGCGTGCCGGAGAATGCCGTTTTCGCCGAGATAGATGTCCTCGACATCACTCGGATAGCCGACCATAGTAATAATAATGTCAGCTTTCTCTGAAAGGTCTTTGACCGTCTCCTGCCAGACCGCTCCCTTATTCAGAATCTCTTCCGCTTTTTGTTTCGTCCGCGTGTAGACTAAAACAGGATAGCCCGCTTCTAAAATGTGCGCTGCCATACTGTTTCCCATGACGCCCAAACCGATAAATCCGACCGTTTTGTTCACTGCGCTTTCCTCCCCTGATGCGATTCATATATCACTCTTTCATGTCTATATTACCATATTATAGGCTGATAGAGACCGCATTACAAAGTGAATTTAGAAATGGCGCTGATCAGATCTTCGCTTGAGCTCTTTAACATATCAGTCGATTGCTTCACTTTTTCAAGCGTAACGAGCTGTTCATCAGTAGAAGCATTCACTTCTTCCGCCGCTGCCGCAGATTCTTGAGAAATGGCAGAGATGCTTTGAATCGCTTCTTGAATCGCGGCTTGTTCTTCACTCATTTTTTGAATGTCATTGTAAATATGATCTATACCTTGAACGAGAGACTGCATTTCCGTCGTAATCAGATTGAGGACCTCACCCGTTTCATGAATGGCGCTGTTTTGTTCATCATTCATTCTGCTTGCCTCAATCATCGCGTGTGACGCTTCTTTTGTCTCAGATTGAATCAGACGGACCGTCTCACTGATATGGCCGGAAGAAAGAGCTGATTGTTCAGCAAGCTTGCGGACTTCTTCCGCGACGACGGCAAAGCCCCGGCCGCTTTCTCCCGCTCTTGCGGCTTCAATGCTCGCATTCAGCGCCAAGAGGTTCGTCTGGTCTGAAATTGCGGATATTGCCGTCACGACTTCTTCTATGTTTTTCGTTTGTTCTTCCAGGTCATTCAGCATTGCCTCTACTTTTTTCGTTTCTGAATTGGCTTCGTTTGACTTCATCAGCAGCTGCCCGAGCGCGTCCAATCCTTTGTAGCTGGCATCCTCTGAAGATTTTGAGAGTTGTTTTATGCTGCCTGCGCGATCTGCGATTCCTTTTATTTTGACTGAGAGATTTTCTGATTTTTCATTGATCGTCTCAACCTCTGACGCTTGCTCTGTCGCTCCGGCGGCGACTTCCTCTATCGCTTTTGCGATTTGTCCGCTCGTTTCATTTGTTTCTTGTGAAATGACGGTTAGCTGCTCAGATGTATCAGACACATTTTCTGAGGAGGCCTTAACCTGTTCGACCATCTCTTTCATATTTTCAACCATTTGGTTAAAGTCTTTTGTTAACTCGCCTACTTCATCTTTTGATTTCGTCTGAGCGCGGACGGTTAAATCTCCCGCTGAGACTGAATTTGTTTTGGCAATCAGCTGCTGAATCGGCCCGGTTATCGTTTTTGCGAGGAAATAACTGAGGCCGATCGTAATCACAAGAGCAATCAGTGACATAAAAATGCTCACCGTGTTCATTTTATCGGCTACTCCCATCAGCTGATCTTTTTCAAACTGCGTTCCGACTTTCCACCCTGTTTCTTTTACCGTTTGGTAGACGACCATGTTCCCCTGCAGCTCTTTGATGCCTTCTTTATCCGCAGTGAGGTCTTTTAACGTCTGATCTTCCGAAATATTTTTTCCCTGTTTTTCCGGATGCGCCAGAAGAGAGCCGTTTTCATCCGCCAAAAACGCAAATCCTTTATACGGTACCTTTTGCTCGTTGACCATGCTCTGAATGGAGGACAGCTTCAGATCTAAGCTCGCCACTCCGACGACGGTTCCGCTGTTTTGAATGGCTTTTGACGCCGTCACGATCATGTCTCCCGTCACTGCATCTTTGTAAGGGTCAGTCCAGACAACCTTATCGGGTTTTTCGGCCGCCATCTTATACCACGTTCTATTTGTCGGATCATAGTCTTTGGCAAAGTCGGCCTTTGGATATGTAAACATTTGTTTGTTTGCGGTTCCGACATACGCAAGCGCGACATATTTGTCATTCTGTCCGATCTGTTTTAACTCATCATTAAAAAGCCGCGCGGTTTCTTTGTTCCCATCTGATAAAAAAGACCGGGACAATTCACCGCCTGCTAATCTCATTAATACGGTCTCATCATTTTTCAGCTGAAGCTCAATGTTCTGACCGAGTGAATTGGTGACATTCTCTGTCGTACGTTTTGCTTCCTCCGTCATCATCGGCTTTAATGTCAAATATGAAGAAACCGTTAAAAAAACAACCGTTACGATAAGCATTGCCGATACAAACACAGCAATTTTGATGTGCATTTTTTTAAACATAACCATCCCCTCCTGAGAGTTATATCGGTCTTTCGGCTAAGAAAATGAATAAACCTTGAAATAAATATCAAAAATTTCCGCCATTTGGCGCAGCAAAAAAAGAGCTGTCGTACCGACAGCTCCGCCTTACGTAAAATATTCGATTTTCGCTTTCGGGAAATAGGTTTCGATATAAGATTCGAGTGTTTCCCTTAAGTCATGTTCTTCGTCCTTTTGGTATATATACTTGCCGATTCCGTAGCGTCCCCATTTGTATCTGCGCTTTTCTTCATCAAGCTCAAGCTTTGTTTTCGGATAGTTCTTCTCAATCACCCGCTTGGCCGGTTTTGTAAAACGGTGCTGGATCAGTTCAAATGTGATGTCATGCCGAACGTCTTCATCAAGCGCCGCATCAAGTTTCTCAAACAGTTCCTTATAGCCTTCCTCCCAGCCATCGTGAATATAAATCGGCGCCACGATGAAACCGAGCGGATAGCCCGCTTTAGCGACTTTGACGGCGGCTTCTATCCGTTTGTCGAGCGGAGAAGTTCCCGGTTCAAAGTTTTTAATGACATAATCCGCATTGATGCTGAATCTGAACCTAGTCTTTCCGTTATGTTTTGCATCAAGCAAATGATCGACGTGGTGAAATTTAGTCACGAATCTGAGCTGTCCCAATTCGCTTTGTCCGAAATGTTCAATGGCTCTTTTTAATGTATGTGTCAGATGATCGATTCCTACGATATCAGACGTACAAGAGGCTTCAAATCTTGTAAATTCCGGCGCCCGTTCTTTCATATACTCATCAGCCTGATCCAGAATCTCTTCCACATTGACATATGTCCGAATGTAGGGCTTTGACCCCATCGTCGTCTGCAGGTAGCAATAGTGGCAATGCCCCATACAGCCCGTCGCAAATGGAATGGCATATTCGGCGGACGGCTTTGAAGAATCGAATTTCAGTGTTTTCCGGACGCCGATTACCAATGTTGATTTCGCGTTCCGGTATTGCTGCAAATGATTTTTTCCCGGAATATTCCGGACTTGATTATGCGATGTCGTTTCTCTGATCTCAAGCCCCATGTTTTCAAACTTATTCTTCAGCTCTTTTCCTAACGGGTATTCGAGCGCTCTCGGTTCAATATAAACAAGCTGGGGCACAAACGGCTTCAACATAGACAGACACTCCCTTTACATATTCTCATGTTGTTACTTTCCGTTTAAAAGAGAGTGAATATGCGTTGTAAACATTTCCTTTGATCAATGATACCGGTCTTCTTCAAAAAGCTCGCTGTAAAGCGCTTCCGCTTCCTCATATGTCGAAAAGACCGCGTCATCTTCGGCCAGCGGATGATAGGTTTCGTATAAAAACAGAGACAGTTCTCCCTCATGATACGGATGATGGACGATCTCCGCCTCTTTAATATGGGCAACATTGGCCGCATGCGGATTGCGGTAAATCACATAGACCGTATCCCCCGCTGCAAATGATTTTGTCATAATAATCCCTCCTGTTGAAAGTTATTGTTCCCCCCTTTTTTCCGAATATGAAAAAAACCAGACGGCTTACACCGTCTGGCTTTTGTATTACTTATTGAATGTTTCTTTAACGAATGCGACAACCTCTTCTGTCGTGCTCATAGACAAGATTGTTTCTTTGAATGATTCAGCTTCTTTTTTAGAAAGCTTGCTGATCTGCGTTCTTGCCGGAAGGATGGATGTAGCGCTCATCGAGAACTCATCTAAGCCTAAGCCGAGAAGAATCGGAATCGCAATTTCGTCTCCCGCCATTTCTCCGCACATGCCGACCCATTTGCCCTCTTTGTGAGCGGCTTCAATAACAAGGGTGATCAGACGGAGAATCGCCGGATTGTATGGCTGATACAGATAAGCTACGCGCTCGTTCATGCGGTCAGCAGCCATCGTGTATTGGATCAAGTCATTTGTTCCGATACTGAAGAAGTCAACTTCTGCGGCAAACTGATCTGCGATCACGGCTGTAGACGGAATCTCTACCATCATACCGACTTCAATATCGTCAGAAACCGCTACGCCGGCTTCGACGAGTTTTTCTTTTTCTTCGAGAAGAATCGCTTTCGCCTGTTTAAACTCGTTTACTGTCGCAATCATCGGGAACATGATTTTTAAGTTTCCGTATGTACTTGCACGAAGCAGCGCACGAAGCTGAGTTCTGAAGATTTCTTGCTCTTCAAGGCAAAGGCGGATGGCTCTGTAGCCTAAGAACGGGTTCATTTCTTTAGGTAGCTGCAGGTAAGGAAGCTCTTTGTCGCCGCCGATATCCAATGTCCGCACGACAACTGACTTTCCTTCCATACGCTCAAGAACCGTTTTATAAGCGTCAAACTGCTCGTCTTCCGTCGGAAGCTGGTCGCGTCCCATGTAAAGGAATTCCGTACGGTAAAGCCCTACAGCTTCTCCTCCGTTTTCAAGAACGCCTTTTACATCGTCAGGTGTGCCGATATTTGCGGCAAGCTCTACATGATGGCCGTCTTTAGAAACAGTCGGTTCATTGACGAGCTTCGCCCACTCAGCTTTTTGCGCCAGGTAAGCACTGTGCTTTTCTTCATATTTCTTTAACGTTTCACTGGAAGGATCGATGATCACATCACCATCGATGCCGTCTACGATTACCGTAACACCGTTTTCAATTGTCCCTGTAGCCGCTTTTGTGCCGACAACAGCCGGAATTTCAAGCGAACGGGCCATGATCGCGGAGTGTGAAGTGCGTCCGCCGATATCAGTTGTAAAACCTTTTACAAACTGGCGGTTTAATTGCGCCGTATCAGACGGTGTCAAATCTTCAGCCACGATAACAACCTCTTCTGAGATCATGCTCGGGTTCGGAATTTCCACGCCCAGCAGGTGCCCCGTCACACGTTTTGTTACGTCACGGATATCCGCCGCACGCTCTTTCATGTATTCGTTATCCATTGATTCAAACATAGTAACGAACATGGAAGCTGTTTCTTTCAAAGCGAATTCAGCATTGACTGAATCTGTGCTGATTTTCTCCTTTACCGGGTTCAACAGCTCAGGATCACTCAGAACTAAAAGGTGCGCGGAGAAAATGTCAGCTTTGTCTTGTCCCAGTTCTTTTAAAGCATGCTCTTTAATTTTTTCAAGCTCTTCTTTAGAACGTACAATCGCTTCATCAAAACGGCTTACTTCAGCCGCAGCATCAGCAATGTTTTTCTTTTCAACCGTTAAGTCCGGCTCTTCAAGCCGGTATGCTTTCGCAATCGCAATTCCGGCTGAAGCGCCTATTCCTTTTAATTCTTGCATTACTCGCCGAGTCCTTCGCTTTTCATTGTTTCTTCTAAAGCGTTAAGAGCATCGTTTTCGTCAGCGCCTGAAGCGGAAATTGTGATTTCAGCGCCTTTAGCAATACCTAGAGACATAACGCCCATGATTGACTTAAGGTTTACTGTTTTGCCGTTATATTCTAAGTTTACGTCAGCATCGTATTTGCTTGCAGTCTGTACAAGAACTGTCGCAGGACGAGCGTGGATTCCGGAATCTGCTGTTACTTTAAATGTTTTTTGTGCCATGATTATCATTCTCCTTTAAATTAAAGCTATTTTACTACACAATATTATATCATACAGCCGTACTTGTCATCTGACAAGCACGGCGTATTTATATGCTTATTTTCCGATTTTCACAATATCTTTTTGTTCCCGTTTTACGGTACCTTCGGCCGAAAGCGAAATCGCTTCACCCTCGGCAAGATTTGTAAAGACAATCGGTGTCATTAATGAAGGAACATGAGGTTTAACCGCTTCAAGATCAACTTCAAGCAGCTTTTGCCCCGGTTCAACCCGGTCACCCTCAGAAACAAAAGAAGTGAATCCTTCGCCTTTCAGACTGACTGTGTCGATTCCGAAATGAATCAGGATCTCTCTTCCGCCGTCAGACTGAAGGCCGATCGCATGTTTTGTCGGGAAAACATTCAGCACTTTTCCGCGGACAGGCGATACGACGATTCCTTCTTCAGGAAGAATCGCAAAACCGTCACCCATCATTTTTCCTGAGAACACCTGGTCAGGCACATCGGTAATCGGATGGATTTCGCCGGTGATCGGAGAAGCGAACACTTCTTCACCCTGCTCGTTTCGGAGCGGATCTGCGATAACCTCTTCAACCTGCTGGCTGACTTCTTCTTGCGCGGATACTTTCGGTTCAGGGCGCGGCGTGCGTCCGGCGATAATATCCTGCATCTGTGTTTTTAAACCGTCAGAACGCGGGCCGAAAATGGCCTGAATGTTGTTTCCGACTTCAAGAACGCCTGAGGCGCCAAGCTGTTTCAGACGGGCCTTATCCACTTTCTTCTGGTCGTTGACCGTAACGCGAAGTCTCGTGATACAAGCGTCAAGGTGCTTAATGTTTTCCTGATCACCCATTGCCTGCAGGATTTCATAAGGAAGGTCGCCGGCTTCGCCTGAGGCGCCCGCACCTTCATCCGCAGCCTCTTCTTCACGGCCCGGCGTTTTCAGATTGAACTTTCTGATCGCAAACCGGAAACCGAAGTAGTAAATGACGGCTAATCCTAAGCCGACCGGAATGACAAGCCACCAAGCCGTCCGGTTAGGCAGAATTCCGAACAGGAAGTAGTCAATCAGACCGCCTGAGAAGGTCATACCGATTTTTACATGCAGCAGCTGCATAACCATAAAGGAAAGCCCCGCGAATACGCAGTGAATCGCAAACAGGATAGGAGCCACAAACAAGAATGAGAATTCAAGCGGCTCGGTAATTCCCGTTAAGAAACTTGTCAGAGCGGCAGAACCCATGATTCCGGCTACAAGTTTTTTCTTTTCAGGCTTCGCTTCATGATAGATTGCAAGCGCTGCCGCCGGAAGACCGAACATCATAAACGGATATTTCCCCGTCATAAATGTTCCCGCCGTCAGCTGTACGCCGTCTTTGATCTGAGCCATGAAAATCCGCTGATCTCCGCGGATGATGTCTCCGGCCGCATCTTTATAGCTGAAAAATTCATACCAGAACGGCGAGTAGAAAATGTGATGAAGACCGAACGGAATCAATGACCGCTCAATCATCCCGAAAATAAAGGCCGCCAAGGTTGGATTCGCTTCCACAAGACCCGTGGAGAAAGAATTCAGACCGTGCTGGATCGGAGGCCAGATCACTAACATAATAAGACCGAGAATTAATGCGGAAATTGATGTGATAATCGGGACGAACCGCTTACCCGCAAAGAATCCGAGGTACTGCGGAAGTTCAATTTTATAAAACTTGTTGAACAATAACGCGGCCAGAACCCCGACGATAATACCGCCGAACACGCCCGTCGCCAAAGTGGGTATCCCCAGCATGTTAATATAGGCCGGATGGTTTTCCGCAAAAAACTTTGCCCGTTCAATTTTGTCAGACGGAATACTGCCGTTTGCCATAAGCACGGCGCTCATGGATACGTTCATGACCAAGTATCCGATAATAGCCGCGATTCCGGCAACACCGTCTCCGTTGGCAAGACCGATCGCAACCCCTACTGCAAAAAGAAGCGGCAGGTTGTCAAATACGATTTGGCCGGCGCTTTCCATGACATTCGCTACAAGCTGAACGTTATCATTGCTTAAGAAGTGCATGACTTGAATCATATCTTTGTTCTGCATGGCATTCCCTAACGCAAGCAAGATCCCCGCAGCCGGTAAAATCGCAACCGGAAGCATAAGAGCACGGCCGATTTTCTGGAGAACGCCGAATAATGCTTTAAACATAAAAGATGTACCTCCTCTGTTAGCTAGTGTGACCTTACAGCGAAAATTCATGACAACGAATTCACTGGCGCAAGTCTTCAGTTTAACCGTTTACATTTGCCCTTTTACACAACAAAAAAGGCATGAGTAAAAAGGGTGTGCAAAATAACGGGACCGTTCTTCCCGTTTTTTACCCTCAATCACTCATGCCTGATCGAATCAGTGACACGTTTTTAAGGTTTCAACTGAAATTATGAAATTTTATTGGTTAATCGGTACAAATGAAGCGTGAGATAAACCGCTTCCGCCTCATGAACTGGTTTTTTCAGTATTTGCTGCAAGATTTTTATCAGTTTCCAAGCAGTATTGTAGCATAGCGGGTATTCATTTTTCAATAATAACATTAACTTTTCTGGTTCTTTTGTCTGCTCTTCCCGATTAATCCTGTCTATGGTAAATCTGATATGCCGGATCAGCCGCAAATAGTGGACGCTTTCTTTATTCACTTTCATCTGGAAAGATTCCTCAATCACCTGAACGAGCCGGGACATCAGCTGTGAATGCTGATTGACCTCTGAAAGGGGCCGATTCGTCAGGGCGGAGTGGATATGCAGAGCGATAAAGCCGATCTCTCCTTCCGGAAGGCAGATTCCCGTCTTTTCATTAATCATGCCGACGACTTCACGGGCAATTTGGAATTCTTCCGGATAAAGCGTTTCGGTTTCCATGAGAAACGGGTTTTTAATGTCAAAACCCTGCTGCAGCCGCTTAACCGCAAAGGCGATATGGTCAGTCAGCGCAATATGGATATGCTCATTTAACGGTTGGCTTGTCCGCTTCTTGATATGATAAATGACGTCATTGGAGATGTCGACAAGTGTCTCGTCCACATAACCGAGGAGCTTTTTAAATTGTTTTTGTTCTTTTTCATCCTTTAAGATGAACATCTTGTCATACCCTTTATCTTCAATGACATCCGCTTGTTTTTTTCCAAAGCCGATCCCTTTTCCGATTAAGACGACCTCACTGTATCTATCATGTGTTGCGATGAGCACATTGTTATTTAATACCTTTTCAACTGTAAAGGACCCCTTCATGATCCTCAGCTCCTTTGTCATTCAATACCTCATATCGTACAAAACGAACGGAAAGCGCGTCAATTCTTTTTTTAGACGGTTGATCGTTCAATAAGGCGGTAATCAAGAACTTTCCTTGCCGGAGGCCCGCCGCTGATCCGGTTCTCAAGCATGTGAAAAGCCTGCTTTCCCATTTCTTTTGTTTGTATATCTATTGTGGAAATACCTAACATCTTGCTGATATCATGATTGTCGATGCTCAAAATCGCAAGCTCTTCCGGGATGCGCGTCCCGTTTGCCTTGGCTTCAAGGTAAAGACCTGCGGATACTTGATCATTCGCCGCAAACAGCGCAGTCGGTTTGTCATCCCAGCTCTTCCATCTATGAAAAAGGGCTTTCCCGTCAAGCAGCGTCAGCGCCTTTTCCACAACCAGCTCTTCCCTGTAAGGCTGCCCGACCTTCTTGAGCGCTTCTTTGTATGCGGCGATGCGGACTTGACTGTTTTTTCCCTTTTTTCTGGCCAGGCTGATCGCTATTTTCCGGTGTCCTTTTTCTATCAGATAATCCAGACCGTGCCGAAATGCTTCCCGATGCGGATTACTGATGGAGGAAAGCCCTGCCGCATCAGTGTACTGGCAGAGGATGAGCGGTTCTTTCACGGTAAGCAGATGTTCATCAGGAATTGCTTTAGAGCAGATAATCAGGCCGTCCACTTGGCGCTCCTGTAATTGTGATAAAGCAAAACGTTCTTTTTGCTGCTGATAATCTGTCTGGTATAAAGAAAGATGCACGCCTGACGCTTCGGCAGCCTCGGCAATACCTGCAACAAGGTCTGCAAAATACGGCAGATTCACCGACGGAAGCACAACGCCGATCATATCGGAAAAACCTTTGGATAAATGTACAGCATGAATGTTGCGCGTATATCCGAGCGATTGCATCGCTTTTTTCACTCTTTCTCTTTTGTCCTTACTTACATAAGGATGATCGTTTAATACTCTTGATACCGTTGTAACGGAAACCCCGGCAGCGCCGGCAATGTCTCTGATCGTAGCCATGGCGTCCCCCTTTCTTTTTCCCTTGATCTGGAATGCGTTTCATACAGTAAGCTAGAAACAGAAACAGCCTATTCGTTTGAAAGGAGAAGAACAGCGATGGGGATTCTTTGCTTAATCGGTTTGTGTCTGGCCATAGTCGGCGGCAGTTACCTTGCCATGCGGCCCCTGAATGAAAAGCATGACATCAAACCATTTCAGCATTTTGATGATTTTTTCATTTAAAAGGTGATAAAAAAGGACGCTGCGTTCCAGAACCGTCCTTTTTTATCACAAAGCTTTCTATTTCAGAATCGTTAATTCTTTCGGATACTGCGTTAATGCTTCGGCGCCGTCTTTTGTGACGAACACATCGTCTTCAATGCGCACGCCGCCGACATCCGGCACGTAAATCCCCGGTTCTATCGTGTACACCATGCCTTCTTTGAGGAGTGTGTCGTTCGCGCTGCTCATTGATGGATATTCGTGAACCGAAATCCCGAGTCCGTGGCCGAGGCGGTGCGGGAAATAGTCTCCGTATCCGGCTTTTTCAATAATGCCGCGGGCTTTTAAATCGAGATCGCCGATTCTGACGCCTGGTTTGCTTAATTGAAGCGCCGCCTGTTCAGCTTTAAGCACCGTTTCGTAAATCTCTTCCTGTTTCGGGCTGATTGATTGGTATGCGAATGTCCTCGTAATGTCTGAACAGTAGCCATCAAGAATAACGCCCAGATCAAACAGAACGAAATCGCCTTTTTTCAACCGGTCTGCACCCGGATTTCCATGGGGCTGGCCTGATTTTTCCCCGAACAGCACCATCGTTGAAAATGACATGCCCTGCACACCTTTTTTCTTCAGCTCAAACTCAATCTGCGCGAGTACTTCGGTTTCACTCACACCCTCTTTAAGCGCCGCGACACCGACTTCAACTCCGTAATCCGCGAGTTTTGCCGCTTCCCTGAGAATGCTGATTTCCTTCTCATCTTTCACGAGACGGAATTGGTTGAGCGTTTCTTCTGCCGAAACAAATGCCGCGCCCCCTGAAGCTTGTTTGAGCTGTTCTGAGCGGGAAAGAGAGATCGAATCCTTTTCAACCGCGATGGAATCAAGCCGCACATTTCGTTTTGTGAGCTCGGCTTTGATCAGCTCCCACGGATCTTCGTGATCGCCGTAGCCGATAATACCATGCTCCCACCCGGCGCTGCGGGCTTGTCCGGCTTCCATTCCCGGACAAACGAAAAACGGCTCCTGTTCCTGAAACAGGAACAATCCCATTAACCGCTCATGCGGATCCGTGTAAAAATCAGTTAAATAAAATACGTTTTCCTTTGTATGTATAAATGCCGCATCATGTCCTTCTTTTTTCAGCCAAGATGAAACACGTTCTAATCTGTTCATTTTTTGCTTTTCCTCCTTACCAAAGTGACTCTTTATTCATTCTATCAGTTTTCCGGCGTTTATGCTGTGAACGAACATTAAAAAAACAGCCGCCCGATGTGCGGCTGTCATGTTTATTTTAATAATCTCAGTCCGTTCAGAATGACCAGAATCGTGCTCCCCTCATGCCCGATCACGCCAAACGGCAGTTCCATCACCTGCAGAAAGTTAGCGCAGATCAAAAGGCAGATGACCGAGAGCGAGAAAACAATATTCTGCTTAATAATTCGGTTCATTTTCCTTGAGAGTCTGCACATTTTCACAAGCTTGTGAAGATCATTTTTCATAAGGACTAAGTCAGCCGTTTCAAGGGCCACGTCCGTTCCCCCGCCCATCGCAATACCGACGTCAGCGGTTTTCAGAGCGGGCGCGTCATTAATGCCGTCCCCCACCATGGCGATTGTGCCGTACGTTTCTTTCAGCTTCTTCACTTCTTTTGCCTTTTGGTCCGGCAGACAATCGGCAACAACCGTCGTCATGCCCGCCTCTTTTGCAATGGCAGCCGCAGTTTCAGACTGATCGCCGGTGAGCATGGCTGTTTTAATACCCAGTGATTCAAGCTCAGCCATCACGGCTTTGGCTTCAGGTCGGATTTGATCCTTTAAGGCAAAGCAGCCCGCAATCCGGTCATCTTTTTTAACAAAGACCAGTGTAAAACCTTTATCCTTTAATTCTTTTCCCGATGTTTGCAAAAAAGCATCTGCCGCATCTTCACCTGCAAACCCCGCTTTTCCGACCATCCATTTGACGCCTTCTATTTCAGCCTGAACACCGAATCCGGACGTCTCCTCAATCGATAGATGTCCTGCGGGCGCGGCGCCCCGGCTTTCGGCAAATTCAGCTATCGCTTTTGCAAGCGGGTGGCTTGATTGCTTTTCTATCGCATACACCGCCTGCATGATCTCATCTTCACTCACATGTTCCGCAGCTTGAAATGTCGCGACTGCCGGCTGTCCCTTTGTGACCGTGCCGGTTTTGTCAAATGCGATCATCCGTACGCTTCCCAGCTGCTCTAAAAACACACTTCCTTTAACCAATAATCCGTTGCGGGCCCCATTTGAGATAAGGGAAAGCGCAGCGGGCATAATAGAAGCGACAAGCGCGCACGGGGAGGCGACCACCATAAACACCATCGCCCGGTAAAAGGTTTCACTCCAGCTCCAGCCTAAAGCGAAATGAGGAATGAATAAAAGCAAAGCCACGGCTAACAGCACGCCTTTGACATAGACACTTTCGAACCGCTCAATAAATGCCTGAGCCGGTGACACGCTGTTTTGGGCTGATTCCACCAGCCGGATGATTTTTCTGAATAAAGACTGTTCATTTGTTTTCGTCACACGAACCGTTAAGGAGCCGTTTCCATTTACCGTTCCTGTAAACACAGAATCTCCGGCTGTTTTTTCCGCCGGCATCGCTTCACCCGTAAGCGCCGATTCATCGAGGCTCGTCACGCCAGACTCAATGATCCCGTCTGCTGCTACGCGTTCGCCCGGCTTAATGACGATCATGTCACCGATCTTAAGTTCAGCAGCCGGCACCCGCTTTTCCCGTCCGTCCGCAAGCAGTGTCGCTTCCTCCGGCTCCAGTTTCATTAAAGATGTTAAATCACGGCTGCTTTTATTCATCGTATATGTTTCGAGCGCGCCGCTTAACGAAAAAATAAAGATAAGAACAGCGCCTTCAGCCCAATAACCGATCAGGGCGGAGCCGACAGCCGCAAAAATCATCAGCAGTTCCACATTTAACGCCTTCGTCTCAATGGTATCCTCAATTCCCTCTTTCGCTTTTGCAAATCCCCCGATCAGGAAGGCAAGGATATACAAAGTGACGGACAGGCCTTTTGTTTCGGTAAAAAACCAGGCCGCAAGAATAAGGACGCCGGATACGAGCGCCGCAATGAGTTCTGCATGCTGGAGCCACTTTTTTCCGGCCCGCTCTTCTTGTATGTGCTGTTGTGAATGGGTTTGTGTCATCACTTGTTCATTCATTATGAATCTCCTCTCTAATTGAGAACGCAAATCATCTTCAATTCCCCGATAAAAGCAAAACAGCCGCCTGACAGGCAGCATTTTCACAGTGTTATCGCAGTGTTTTCTTTATTATAGCATGCCGGCGGAAGATTTCAATTATAATTGTTTTAATTTCTTTTTGATAATAATTATCATTAGTGTTTCTTCAGCTGTTCATTATATGCAAAAAAGGTGCGGGAGGAATTCCTCCAGCACCTTTTTATTTCTCTGACCATTCTTTTAATTGTGAGGCGGTCATCGGACCGACGATCTTTTTTTCGATTTCTCCTTTTTCATTCAGCAGAAATGACGTGGGAATCGTCATGACATCGTATTCCTTCATAAGCTCGCCTTTCGTGTCAAGAACAATCGGGAAAGTGAGATGGTGCTGACTGACAAAGTTTTGAACGGTATTTTTGTTTCGCTCGGCATTCATCAAATTTACCGTTACAAGGCTTACATCATCGGACTGATGCTGTTCATAATACGTTTGGAACTGAGGCAGTTCTTTTTTGCACGGCGGACACCACGATGTCCAAAAATGCAAAATCGTTTTCTGCCCTTTATTCGGAATCGATATCTCGTCTCCTTCAATCGTCTTCATCAGAAACACGGCGGGAACTGCCTGTTTTTCTGATGAGGCTTTTGCTTCAGGCATCCAGACGGCGGCAGCTATCAAAAGGACTGCACATACAATTAGGCGGTTTTTATGCATATGATCTTCCTTTCACGCGTTTCGGATAGCTTGCCCTTCCTTATTGAAATGTATCAGCCTTTTCAGCTTTCGATCCGGGGCGCTGTTCTTCCGCCGCCCGTCAAAAACACGGAGACACCGAGGTCTTTGCAGATCGTCGCGTAATGTAAACTTGTCAGAAGAATCATGCCGGTATTCATGCCGAGTATAATGCCGAGCATTTGCAATTCCGGCATAGAACCGAGCACATACATCATCGAAAGCCCTACAATGCTGCTCCATACGTTATGATAAAACGCCGTTTTCACGTGGCCGATACCGATCAGACAGGCCTGAAGCGGCATCACAAACAGGTGAAAAAGAAAAAACGGCCACAAAAGCTGCAAATAATACTGCGCTTCCGGAGACTGAAAAAACAAATGGGTCAGCGGGCCCGCGAACTGAAACATGACCCAGACTGCCGGAATGCCGTAGCCGAATGTAATAAAAATCGCTTGTCTCAGCCGTTTCAGCACAATATCATATTGGGACAGCGCATACGCTTCTGAAATGCTGGGAATCATGACGACCATCAGCGAATGGGCGATAAACGCGGGAAACGAACCGATTGTCATCGCTACACCGGCAAGCATGCCGTATTGATCAATCGCGGCTGTCCCGGCTGCCCCGGACGCCAGCAGCGCTCCTTTCACTAAAAAGGGTTCAATGGCGTTTGTCACCGCATGAAATATACGAAGTCCCGTTGTCGGGATGGATACGGCCAGGAGGCGTTTCCGCACGTCTTTCCCGCGAAGATGAATGTGCTGATGGCCGGAAAGCGCCCTCCGCGCCAAAATAAACTGCGTATACAAGTAAACGAACACCACGACATCGCTTGCGACCAGCACAAATAATGAAATGAGCACGGCCATATCAATTTCAAAAGAATACCATTGAAAAAAGATAAACAGACAAAGCACTTGAATGATTTTTTTCATGACATTCGCAACCGCGATTTTTCCCATTTGCTGCACACCCATAAAATAACCTCTGGCGATGGATGTAAAAGCGACGACTGGAATCAGCCCGATGACAATCCCTTTAATAAACGGGTGATACGTATCGAATACAGGAATGAACGGCAGCGCGATGCTTGCGGCCGCGGTTGAAAACGCGGTAAAAACGGCGGTCATTCTGAAGGCATGCCGGAGCATGCTTTCATGCAGCTTCTGATTGGATTCCGCGATGAATTTTGAAATGGAGATCGGAAGCTCCAGACTGGCGATGACGATAATTAAAAAAATGGTGGGCAGAATGCTCATGTAAAGTCCCATCCCATGCTCGCCAAGCTCCCGCGCCAGTATCATATTCACGACAAATTCCAGACATTCCGCGAAAAAGGCGGCGATGGATAAAAGAATGATCCCTTTCACAAATCGATTCATGGTGTCTCTCCTTGTCTCTCGTTCTTCCATCATCATATGAGACAAGTTCTGAAAATATTTTCGATTTCTCAAAATTGAAAAAAGCATAGCCGGGATATTTTTGATCCCGCTATGCTTACATCGCAAATACGTGTCTGCCGATCCGTTCGATAATTTTCCGGGAACGGATCCAGTGGTCAGATGCCGTTTTCGGATTGTAGAAAAACAACGCGTCCGTTTCTCTGCCCGGATGGTCAAGCGCCTCATTTGCGGCGGCGATGGAATCCTTATCCGGCTTTTGATTAATACTTCCGTTTGCTACCGGTTCAAATGCATTCCTTTGATAGATCACGCCCCGAATGGTATCCGGGAAGCCGTTTTTTTCAGTGCGGTTCAGCACTACGCTGGCTACCGCAACCTTCCCTTTATAAGATTCACCTTTCGCTTCTGCGTGAACGAGACGTGACAGAAGTTGTCTGTCAGCGCGGGAATACGTTTTTTTCGGCGGCTGATAAGCCGTCTCTTCCGGTTCTGCTTTCTTCTCTTGGTGAGATGACAGCTTTATCGGTTGGATAGAATGCTTATGATCCGTTTTTGAAAGCTTCGGAACCGAGCTTTTTTTATTTAAATCAGCAACCAGTGTGCTGGGTTCTTGCTTTGGCTTCTTCGCAAAAGTAAACAGAGCTTCTGTATGTTCAATTTTTGATGCAGGCATAAAACATAGAAAAAAGACAGCCAAGGCAGCAAATTTTGTCGTCATACGATTTCCTCCTTAAATACTTCACTACCTTAACAAGAGCTGTGCGCAAATTCACGGTTAAAGATTTTCCAGTGCTCCCAATCAGCTTTTATGATGGAAGAAGTTCGTTAACAGCCTTGTTATTGGCAGGAAAACAGCCGTCATTTTCACAACATTAACCAAATAGCAGTAAAAGTATCCATCGGAGGGATTTTACATTTTGTTTACATCTGTTACAGCCAGATGAAATGAGAAACTAAGAAACAAAAAAAGACTCCTCAAGTGCGAGGAGCCGTCAGCTTCTTGGCTGTTCTAAATACTGGAAAACAACATCTCCGCCCTGCTGTGCAATACCGCGGAAATGCTTAAAATCTTCCTGCTTCGATAAAACTGCTCGAAATGCAAGAAAATGTTCTTTCTGCACCCTGAATTCTTTGACTTCCCCGGTGCGCATTTGGTTGATACATTCTGAAATTTCCTCAGGCAGCAACGAACACAGCCTCCTTTTCTCGGCTTTTTCCCGAAAATCAATATACCATCTTTCCCCCGCCGGGACAATGATTGAGCGGGCTGATACCCATATCGCTTTACTTCTTAAAGAAAATACTGCAAAATATTTTCAAACAGGATTTATGATAAAGGAGAGGAAGCTCGTGAAAATTGCTAAGGTTGGAAACGTCATTGAATTTAAAAACGGATTAACCGGTATTGTTGAAAAAGTAAATGAAAACTCCGTCATCGTTGATGTAACCATCATGGATAATTATCGTGACCTTGAATTAGATTCCCTCACTGTCGTCAACCATAAGAATTATAAAATCATCAGAGACTCCTATTAAACCCCCCGAACAATCCGAACCATTTACATATCCCGCACAAAAGCTGCCGCCCGGCAGCTTTTTCAAATGAATTCAGATCTCGGTCATTTCTACAAAAAAATCACCGGTCTCACCTTTATTGTAAAGATTTGTGACGGATGTATAGTAGTTGGTTATTTTACCGCGGAATTCAAGTCCACGCTCGGGCGCCTTGATGTCAAATGTTTTTTCATACAAAAGGACGGCAATATCATGATACGTTTCAGATGTCACCTTCAATACGAATGAAATCATGCGGCCGTTTTTGCCCGCACTTTCTTTACAATCATACATTTTCAGCCTTACACCGTTTAACTCTAACGGCTCCATAACGAACACTCCTTCTTTTTACAGGACATGCTATCATGCTGACCATTCCTTTACAATTGATCCGCTCCGAATGAGAAAAAACTGCGCAGGCCTTTACAAACGTATGTTCCCTATTTTATAATGAAACAGACGAGCTGCCATCCAGCACCCGTCACGTATTGAAGCGGCGAGTACACTCCCCCCGGGTTTACTCGTCTTTTTCTTTTCTCTTTTCCTTATAGAAGTTCTGTGCAAATATCATGCACCTTTTTGGCGGCGCGGCACAGACGAAAAATACCCCCGCTTAAAAGGCGGGGGTATTTGGTTATATCCCAAGACCGTACCCCGTCTGAAAATTAACGGTTGTCAATCGTCTCCGGATACATATCATGATTCATCATCCGATGTTCGGCCATTTTTTCATATTTTGTTCCCGGTCTGCCGTAGTTTGTATACGGGTCAATCGAGATTCCGCCTCTAGGCGTGAATTTACCCCATACTTCAATGTAGCGGAGGTCCATTAATTCGATCAAGTCATTCATGATGATGTTCATGCAGTCCTCGTGGAAGAAAAGGCAGGTCAAAGTCTTGTCCCATAAGTACTTGCTCTAGCATTAATCATGAAGTCACACCAATTTCACACCTTACCAAACGATTGATTTTAACCTTTTTTGGGGACTATTTGTAATCTCTGCGCAGTGAAATTATACCTGTGCTAGCCCGCCATCTACGAACAATTCAACACCCGTCAAGTAACTGCTTTCGTCTGAAGCAAGGAAAGATACAGCGTTTGCTACTTCTTCAGGGGTCCCAACTTTTCCAGCTGGAACAGTATTTCTGGCATTTTCCATTGCTCCTTCAAGTGCATCACCAAAAAGCTCATCGTATGCAGGTGTAAGAATAACTCCTGGACTCACCACATTTACACGGATTTCAGTACCTTTTAGGTCAAGAATCCAGTTGCGAACTAGTGCTCTTAATGCTGCTTTAGATGCTCCATATACACTAAACGCTGGGTTGCCAATTGATCCAGCAGTAGAGCCCGTTACAATAATAGAACCTACTTTGTCCGGGAATAGTGATAACGCTTTTTGAACAGTAAAGATGGTTCCTTTAACGTTAATGTCGAACGTTCTATCAACCTGCTCTTCAGTAATTTCACCTAATGGAAGGAAGTTGCCGGTGCCTGCATTAGCAAAAAGAATGTCCAACTTACCTTTTTCCTGCTTTATCATGTCATATAGTTTGTCTAAGTCTTCAAGCTTAGAAATATCACCTTGAACACCGGTTACGTTCTTGCCAATTTGGTTAACAGCTTTATCAAGTTCGTTTTGTCTACGTCCCGTGATATAAACATATGCACCTTCGTTTACAAATTTTTGTGCTGCAGCAAGACCAATCCCACTTGTTCCACCCGTTACAAGCGCTATTTTACCTTCAAATTTACCCATACTTAACACTCCTTTAGAATTGATTTTATTTTATGTCTAGTACCTTTAAGTACTTGAAGAACAACCTACAAGATATAGTATCCTTCAGTAAGCACATTATCGGAAGTACCCACTTTTTTGTGATATAGTAACTAAAAAGTAATAAATGTGGAATGGAGAGCTTTAGACATGAAAAAATTCAGCTGCGGGTTTGAAGTGACAAAGGAAGTGATTGGCGGAAAATGGAAAGGCCTTGTATTATACTTTTTAATGAATGGACCAAAGAGAACGAGTGAATTAAAGCGCATTATCCCAAATATAACTCAGAAAATGCTGATTCAAACACTTAGAGAGCTTGAGGCCAGTGGACTTGTGACCAGAAAGATGTATAATCAAGTACCGCCGAAGGTTGAATATTCATCCACTGAACTTGGAGAATCACTTAAACCTATCTTGCAGGAACTCTGTCAATGGGGAGTCCATTATGCGGAACAAGAGTATGCAGAAGGTGAATATGAAATTGTACAACCAGAACAACTAAAGTTAGAATTGATGTAGCTGCTGAAGTAAATGCTAAACAACTTCAATACCATCACCTCACAGATGAAGAACAGTCAGAAATAAATGAGATATTCAATTTTGAAAGTGAAGTTCTAATCAGAAGTGGCATGGGCGGAGAACTTTGATGAAATTCAAAAAAGAGCTGTTTCAAATGTTAAAGAGAAGGTTCGAAACTTAGACAAAAAATAAATGAAGATATTGATAATAATATTTAATGCCTATGATCTCTAGATAGGCATTTTTTCTTTTGGGATAAAAAAGAAAAGACGTACAAATTGTACGCCTTAATCTGCTTGTGTACTATCAATTTTTCACTGCATAAAAGTTACAGTTCAGGTTGCACCTCAGGTCACACTTTTTAATACAATTCCCATGAGTAGAGCCATTTTCAGGTGTGACTTTTCCCACTTTTAGTGTGACTCCACTTCGTTTCACACTCCGTATCACACAACGGAATAATTACCGATTATCAATCGTCTCCGGGTACATATCATGATTCATCATCCGATGTTCGGCCATTTTTTCATATTTTGTTCCCGGTCTGCCGTAGTTTGTATACGGGTCAATCGAGATTCCGCCTCTTGGCGTGAATTTGCCCCATACTTCAATGTAGCGGGGGTCCATTAATTCGATCAAATCATTCATGATGATGTTCATGCAGTCCTCGTGGAAATCTCCGTGGTTGCGGAAGCTGAAAAGATACAGCTTCAGCGATTTGCTTTCCACCATTTTTTCGTCCGGAATATAGCTGATGTAGATGGTTGCAAAATCCGGCTGTCCCGTTTTCGGGCAAAGCGACGTAAATTCCGGGCAGTTGAATTTAACGAAATAATCACGGTTCACGTGTTTATTCGGAAATGATTCCAAAACCTCCGGCGCATATTCAAATAAATAGTTTGTCCCTTGATTCCCCAGGAGCGTAACTCCTTCTAATTCTGATTCTTTTCTTGTCATATAAATCTCCCTTTCTATTAAACTCCCCGTTTATTGCCCCAAAGCAATGTATGCAGCTGAGGCAGGACTCTGACGAGATTCAGATCCGAATCGGCTGAAACCTTATCAACGAGTGTTTCGTATTTTCCGAGCAGATGTGCGATCAATGCCCGGTCGTCCGTCGTATGGACGTTATCATTTCCGACCTGAAGATAAAACGGAATATTCGGATACCGCTTGTGCACGGTTTTCGCGAATTGCAGATCTTCATCATTAAAAATGACGACCTTTAAGCTGACCGCGTTAAGCCTTTCTGCCGCATCAAGCGAAGACACAATGTGATCGAGCTTTGCAAAATCGGTTGTCATCCCCGAACTTGGCGGCTTCGGTGAAATCGTCAGGTCGTTAATCATTGTGAACCAATCCTGATAGACCGTTCCCTGCGTTTCTAAAGCGGCGCGCACCCCGTGCTCTTTCAGCAGCAGAATCAGCGCGTCAAGCTGCTTTAACAGCGCCGGGTTTCCTCCTGAGATGGTGACATGGGAAAAAGCGTCTCCGCCGATTTCTCTCAGCTCGCGGTAAATGTCTTCCGCCGTCATCCAGCGGATATCTTTTTTGGCAGAGCCGTCCCATGTAAAAGCGGAGTCGCACCAGCTGCAGGAGTAGTCGCAGCCCGCCGTGCGGACGAACATGGTTTTCTGGCCGATAACCATGCCCTCCCCTTGTATCGTCGGTCCGAAAATTTCTAATACCGGAATTCCTTTAGCCATTCCTATCACCTTTTTTCGGGCGGTATACGCAATAGCTTGTCGGGGTTTCCCTGACAAAAATCTGCACGCAGACCGGCTGATTCTCCAGTGTTTCGAGGTAGGACTGCACCTTATCGTAAATCGTTTTGGCCACGACCTCGGTCGTCGGCAGTGAATATCTGTCATCATCAGCAGAAAACTCGTCATGGTCATTCAGCAATGTATGGTCATAAGCGCCGTGCACCAATTTCTTCAGCACGCTGAAATTCACGAGAAAGCCCGAATCGTCCAGTTCATCCCCCGCAACTGTAATATTTACTGTATACGTGTGCCCGTGGACTCTGCTGCACGCTCCGGCGCTTTCGCGGGGAATAAAGTGCGCGGCTGAGATGTGCATGTCCTTATTCAACTCAAACGAATAAGGATGCTGAACCTGCGGGTAAATTTGAGAAAGCAATTAGTTCCGCTCTCCTTTCATTTTCATATATTCATCATATCCTTTATTGCGGAGCAGGCATGCCGGGCATTCGCCGCATCCGTCCGCAATGATGCCGTTATAGCAAGTCAGTGTGTTATTCTTTACAAAATCAAGCGCGCCGAGCTCATCAGCAAGTTTCCACGTTTCTGCTTTGTTCAGCCACATAAGCGGCGTATGAATGACGAACGGCTTTTCCATCGCCAGGTTGACGGTGACATTGCAGGATTTGACGAACTCGTCACGGCAGTCCGGGTAGCCGCTGAAATCAGTCTCGCAAACACCGGTGATAATGTGGCGCGCGCCGATTTGATATGCAAGAATCGATGCAAAGGATAAAAATACAAGGTTGCGTCCCGGCACAAAGGTTGTCGGCAGTTCCCCGTCCTTCGCTTCAATTTCGATATCATCTCTTGTCAGCGCATTCGGCGCGAGCTGATTTAAAAGAGACATATCAAGCAAGTGATTTTTGACACCGAGCTTTTCGGCAATCGATTTTGCCACATCGATTTCTTCTTGGTGACGCTGATTATAATGGAATGTAACGGTTTCCACTTCTTCAAAGTTTTGCAAAGCCCATAATAAACAAGTCGTGCTGTCTTGGCCTCCGCTGAACACCACAACTGCTTTTTCTTTTTTCATGTCTTTCTCTCCCTTATCTATCATTCCATAAAAAAAGCGCCTTTTTCGGAGAAGGCGCCCTAAAAAACATAAAAAAACCGTATCCAAGGATACAGCTCGTCCTTAGTTTTTTATAGAGGGTGTAGCTAGAACCTCTCCCGCATCAATACGGATTTTCTTCTTTTTTCACTTTTGCTATCATACCATAATGTTGTTTCCCGTGACAATAAAAAAACAGCCTGAACCCTGTGTCAGGCTGCAAAAGCGGGTTTAAGCCCCGCGTTTTTTCCCCGGAAATACCATCAGCGCAATCCCGATCAGAACAAATAAAGCAGGCCAGAAAACAGAAACCGGAATGATCGGCTGATTCGTCATCATAAAGCAAAGTGCTGTCAAGGTCAGCACCGCAACCGGGATGAGCAGCGCCTTCTGTTTCCCGCCGAACAGCCACAGCTCAAATAAACCGAATGCCGTTGCCAACAGGTAAACAGGCCATGTCACACCGGAGTAGGACCAATTGGTTGCCGTTTCAAAGACAAACAAGATCCCCGTAATCAATAAGATGCCGCCCGGTACAAGAAGTCCCGCGTTTTTGACAGGTTTCGGGCCGAAAATCGGAATGTGAAAAGCGGCGCCCAGCAAAAGAATGAGAGCGGGCCAGCCGCGTTCGCTGATGACTTCATTTGCATTGGTGAATATGCCGAAAATGCCCGCGGCGCACAGAACCGCCGCAGCAGTCAAAAGCCCTCTTTGCCTTCTGCCGAACAGCCAGGCTTCAAACAGGCCGAATGCAACGGCAAAGAGGTAGACAGGCGATGTCACATTTGCGTATGTCCAATCCGTCAGCGTTTCAAACCATAACAAGCAACCCGTCACAAGCAAAATGCCGCCCGGAATAAGAAGGCCCGATCTTTTTTTCGGCTGCATAAAGGCAACGGCGTGAAACAAAAGCGCGGCTGCGATGATCAAAAGCGGCCACAGCCCCGTCATCAGCATACCGGCAAAGCATAGTGCTCCCACGGCTGTCAGGATGAAAGCAGGAATCAATACACCTAACTTCCTCCCGCCGAAATACCACAGCTCAAACAGACCGAGAGCAGGCGCCCATATATAAACAGGCCACGTCACGTCTGAATACGTCCATCCCGTTGCCGTTTCAAAACAAAACAGGCAGCCCAGCACAAAAAACATACCGCCCGGAACGAGCAGTTCCGCCTGTTCAGGCGTTTTTTTCACAAAAATAAATCCGGCGTGAAACCCTGCGGACATTATAATGAAAAGAAACGGCCACGCCGAACCTGCGGATATATGAATAACTCCCGCCCTCTGTAAAAAAAACGCAATGCCGATACAAATAAAAATAAATCCCAATAATACACGTCGAGCTTTCATCTCTTACTCCTCCCCATCATTTCCCAATTCATTATACAGAAATGTCAGGAAAAAAGAAGGGGAATTCCCAAAAAATACAGACATTTTCCTTATATCCTTATTTTTCTTTCGGGATTTTTTTGCAAATCAATGCGCCGATGAAAGCGAGGCTCACATACCCAAACACCGGATAAACGGTGGAAATCAGCTGTCCGTAGCCGATTTGGCTGATAATGAAAGCAAACGCCAAAATGCCGCCGTAAATATATGTACTTTTTATATGAAGAAAACTGTTTAATTGTTTTTCCAATCCGTATAGATTGCCGATGACCGACGTAAACACTTCCCCGAAAATAATAAACAAATAAATGATATGAAGTGAACGCGAATACGAATAGACGACTTGAGCCATCGGAATGTCAAACTCCAGCACATCCGGCAGCACCGATAATGATAAAAAACTCGCGGCAAGCACCAGTGTCAACAGAACGCCGCCTATATAAGCCCCCCTTCTGATCACCTTCTCTGAAGACATTTCGTTCGCAAGCGGCACAAGGACGGCTTGGGCGAGCGATAAATTTAACGCGCCGTAAGAGACGGCGGACAAAAGCCAATTCCACTTGTCAGGCCATACCCATTCGTCCGCGTTTCTCGTGCTTGTAAATACAAATGAATCAGCTGTCACGATAAAAGAGAAAGAAATTAAAAGCGGCACAACCAATATATTGACGCCGAACACACCTTTAACACCGCTTGTCATGACGGCAAAGCTCAGTACGATCGTCAGAAGGATCCCGGCTTGTGCGGGCCAGCCAAGCTGTTCATGAAACAGCGCTCCCGCTCCGGACAGCATGACAGAGGTCACTCCCAGCAATATAAACATCATAAACATATTCACGGCGCGGCCGATGGACTGGCCGAATAAATATGTGTTCAATTCCTGATAAGATGCTGCGTGAATCCGTTTGGAAATGATCATGATTTTGGCGCCTAAATATGTAAACATCAGACCGCTTACCACGATACCGAACAGACCGATCCAGCCAAACTTCAGAAAAAACTCAACGATTTCCCTTCCCGTGGCAAAACCGGCTCCTACAACCGTGCCTACGTATACAAATGCAAGCTGACTTGCAGAACCTTTTGTTTGTCCCATTTCACCCTCCGGCTAAGCGCAGATTTGTCCAGGCCTTTATATATGCTTATGAGACAAGTCGCCCGAAAAGACGAACAAATCGTCCTTCCCCGGAGAAAACAGATTCAGCTCTCTCCTCTAAGCAAAAATATTGAAAGAAAAAAAGGGCCGGCGTATACTCTTCATCAAGAAAGGTCAAAGCATTTCATTTCCTTTCTGACTATATTGGTCAAAAATAATCAGACCTCACAAATATCACTTATCATGCTGTAAACATTTATTTTTCGGGGTTTGAAACAAAACACTTGAAAGTCAAAGAAGGTCAGAGTATACTATTAATCAAAGAAGGTCAAAGTTAAGACCTTATTTTCTAATCTATTTGGTCAAAGATGATCAAACATTTTCCGGAGGAGGTTTTGGCAAATGCGTTGTCAACATTGTCAGAAAAACGAGGCGACGATTCGCCTGAACATGCAAGTCAATTCCATTCAAAAACAATTCGTTTTATGTGAAACATGTTATACAGAATTAACCCGAAAACCGTCTATGAGCATGGGGCCGCAATCATTCGGATTCCCGTTTGAGCAAGGTTTCGCTCCCAATCAAAATAAACAGCAGGCCGGCCCTGAAAAAGGCCTGCTCGACGAGCTCGCTCAAAACGTCACAAACGGCGCAAAAGCAGGTCTGATTGACCCTGTGATCGGCCGCGATCATGAAGTGGCGCGCGTAATTGAAATTTTGAACCGCCGGAATAAAAACAATCCGGTGCTGATCGGTGAGCCGGGCGTCGGTAAAACGGCTATTGCAGAAGGCCTCGCGCTTAAAATCGCTGAAGGCGATGTGCCGAACAAATTGAAAAACAAAGAGCTTTACCTGCTTGACGTCGCTTCTCTCGTCGCCAATACAGGGATCAGAGGCCAGTTTGAAGAAAGAATGAAACAATTAATGAACGAATTAAAAGAACGGAAAAACGTCATCTTGTTCATTGACGAGATTCACCTTCTTGTAGGCGCCGGCTCTGCCGAGGGATCAATGGATGCCGGGAACATCCTGAAACCGGCGCTTGCCAGAGGCGAGCTGCAGGTCATCGGGGCGACAACGCTGAAAGAGTACCGTCAGATTGAAAAAGATGCGGCGCTTGAAAGACGCTTCCAGCCTGTCATGGTTCACGAGCCTACAATAGAACAAGCCATCAGCATTCTGGAAGGCATTAAAGATAAATATGAGAAATACCACGGCGTCACATTCAGCAATGAAGCGATAAACGCCTGTGTTACGCTTTCATCCCGTTACATTCAGGACCGCCACCTGCCGGATAAAGCGATCGACTTATTAGATGAAGCCGGCTCTAAGGCGAACCTGGAGCTTGATACCGTAAATGAAGAAGATGCGGCTGAGAGACTCAAAGCAATTGACGCGGAGAAAACAAAAGCGCTTCATGAAGAAAATTATGAGCTTGCCGCGAAACTGCGTGATGAAGAAGCGGCGTTGGAAAAGCAGCTGGCACAAGAAGCTCCGGCCTCTTCACCTGAAATCGGGGCGGAGCATATTCAAGCCATCATTGAACAGAAAACAGGCATTCCGGTCGGAAAACTCCAGGCTGATGAACAAGTCAAAATGAAGGAACTTGAAGAGCATCTTCATCAGCGCGTCATCGGTCAGGAAAAAGCCGTGAAAAAAGTGGCGAAAGCGGTCAGACGAAGCCGCGCCGGCTTAAAATCCAAAAACAGACCTGTCGGCTCCTTCCTCTTTGTCGGACCGACCGGAGTCGGAAAAACCGAGTTATCAAAGACACTCGCAGATGAACTGTTCGGTACAAAAGATTCCATTATCCGTCTCGATATGAGTGAATACATGGAAAAACACGCCGTATCAAAAATCATCGGTTCACCGCCGGGATATGTCGGACACGATGAAGCCGGTCAATTAACGGAAAAAGTGCGCCGCAATCCGTACAGCATCGTGCTGCTCGATGAGATTGAAAAAGCCCACCCTGATGTCCAGCATATGTTTCTGCAGATTATGGAGGACGGCCGTCTGACAGACAGCCAGGGCAGAACGGTCAGCTTCAAAGATACCGTTTTGATTATGACAAGCAACGCTGGAACCGACGAAAAACAGGTGAAAGTCGGATTCCAATCTGAAGAGAGCGTCCTGGAAGAACAAACGTTGATTGATTCACTGAGCGCGTTCTTCAAACCGGAGTTTTTAAACCGGTTTGACAGCATCATTGAATTCCAATCCCTGAAAAAAGAACATCTCGTGAAAATCGTCAGCCTGCTTCTCACAGAGCTTGAAGACACATTAAAAGAGCGCGGCATCAGCCTGAACGTCACCGATGATGCGAAAGAAAAAATCGCTGAAATCGGCTACCACCCAGCTTTCGGAGCACGCCCGCTCAGAAGAACCATCCAAGAATTGATCGAGGACGAAATGACAGATCTCTTATTGGATAACAACGATATAAAAGCCTTCCATGTCGTAATGGAAGAGGACGGCATCAAAGTCCGAGCACAATAAGAAAAAAGCGGTTCCCTCCTCGCGGGGAGCCGCTTTTTTGTTTCTTTATCCATGTCAGAAGGGAGAAACTGTGAAGAATTCGGGAACAATTTCTCAATCACCCTAAAGTTCCATGCACTGCCACCGATATTAACCATAGAAAGCTAGTATAAAGGATTTGGTGAAAACTATGGATAAAACATCGATTATCGGTATCATCCTCGCCTTGATTGCTTTAAGCGTGGGCATGGTGCTGAAAGGGGTCAGCTTAAGCGCACTCGCTAACCCGGCAGCTATTCTGATTATTTTGTTCGGTACGATTTCTGCGGTGATCATCGCATTCCCCGGAAAAGAAATCAAAAAAGTGCCTGCCCTTTTTAAAGTGCTGTTTAAAGAAAACAAACAGCTGACAATTGCGCAATTAATTCCTATGTTCTCTCAATGGGCGCAAATCGCCAGACGTGAAGGTCTGCTCGCATTGGAAGCAAGCATTGAAGACGTGGATGACGCATTTTTGAAAAACGGCCTGAGTATGGCGGTTGACGGACAAAGCGCAGAATTTATCAGAGATATTATGACTGAGGAAGTTGAAGCGATGGAAGACAGACACCAGGCCGGCGCAGCCATCTTTACACAAGCCGGCACATATGCGCCGACACTCGGCGTTTTGGGTGCGGTCATCGGCCTTATCGCGGCTCTTTCCAACATGAACAATACCGAGGCGCTCGGACATGCCATCAGTGCGGCGTTTGTCGCCACCCTTCTCGGGATTTTCACAGGATATGTACTATGGCATCCCTTCGCCAACAAACTGAAACGCAAATCAAAGCAGGAAGTCAAACTGCGTGAAATCATGATCGAAGGCGTTCTGTCAGTGCTTGAAGGACAGGCCCCGAAAGTGATCGAACAAAAACTTCTCATGTATCTTCCTGCGAATGAACGCGCAAAAGTCGCTGAACAAGAAGGAGAGGCAAACAATGGCGAGAAAAAAGAAGAAGAAGCATGATGACGAGCATGTGGATGAGTCTTGGCTGATCCCGTACGCGGATTTGCTCACCCTTCTTTTGGCTCTGTTCATTGTATTGTTCGCCATGAGCTCGGTCGATGCGGCGAAATTCCAAATGCTGTCTAAATCATTTAACGCCGTGTTTACCGGAGGCACGGGTGTTCTTGAATATTCAAGCGTCACCCCTCCTGAAAACGAAAAAGACGGCGTTGATCAGTTAAAAAAAGACAAGGAAAAAGATAAAGAACAGAAAAAGAAAGAAAGAGAAGCAGCCGACCGCCAAGAACTTGAAGGCGTGCAAAAGCAAGTCAATCAATTTATAAAAAATAAAAAGCTTGAAACTCAGCTGGAAACAAAGCTGACTAAAGAAGGACTCTTAATTACCATTAAAGACAGTATCTTTTTTGATTCCGGACGGGCGGATATCCGTCAGGAAGATATTCCGCTTGCCAAGGAAATCTCGAATCTCCTTGTGCTGAATCCGCCGAGGAACATTATTATCAGCGGACATACGGACAATGTACCGATTAAAAACTCACAATATCAATCTAACTGGCATTTAAGCGTCATGCGGGCCGTCAACTTCATGGCTATTCTGACAGAAAACCCGAAACTTGACGCAAAAGTATTCAGCGCCAAAGGTTTCGGAGAGTATAAACCGGCCGTGTCGAACAAAACCGCTGAAGGGCGCAGCAAAAACAGGCGCGTCGAGGTATTGATACAGCCTAGAAACGCCGCGACTGACCAAAATCAGTAATATAAAAAAGGAAGCCTTTCAAATGGCTTCCTTTTTTATTTCTGATGAAAATGTTTAGCGTTTAACCCCACTCTTTTCAGCATTTCCGTACACATTTCTATCTCTTCATCACTCAGCACACTGATCATTTCTTTAATTTCGTCAGCATGATCAGGGAAAATATCGTCCAAAAGACGGATTCCCTTTTCGGAAATCTGTGCGAAAGTCACTCTTCTGTCAGTCGGCGAGGCTTTTCTGATGAGAAGTTCTTTTTTCTCTAATTTGTCAACAACGTATGTAATACTTCCGCTCGCTAATAAAATTTTGTCGCCGATCTGCTGAAGCGGCTGGTTGCCTTTGTGGTACAGCAGCTCAAGCACCGCAAATTCCGTCGGGTTCAGGCCGTGCTTATGAATATGTTTATTCATATGGTCGTTAATAGATCGGTACGCACGTGACAGTACAATAAATAATTTCAATGAGTTTTCTGTTTTATCCGTCATACATTCAATCATCCTTTTACAAAAGAAACCGTTACAGAGAAACATTAATAAACAAAATGAAAAATGTCAACAAAAATGTTTCCAAAATTTCTCTTCTTTTTGTCAGACCTTAATAAAATAATTTGTTTTTCTATCATTTTGGTTATTTTTTCTTATTAAAGAAGTATAAAAATGATATAATACCTCTATTCAAGTGTAATGTTGGAGCGATGCAGAGTGAATACATTTAAAGGTGCCCGGGGAAAGATCAAGCTTTATCTCATATTGGTGATCATCCCGGCACTTATTATCAGCTTTTTCATTTATGAAAAAGAAAAGCAGAAAATAGCCGATAAACACATACAGGAAGCCAGTATGATGCTCAACCTTCACCGCAATAAGCTCAATTATTTAATCGGTGAAACAAAAGCCCGGATGACAACACTTGCGATCGCTGTCGATAAGCCTGTCAATGAAGAAAAGATCATTGACATTCTCGATCAGGCTTTTGAGGATGAACCCAGATTCAGCGGACTGTATATGCTGAATTCCAAAGGTGATGTCATCGCAAGCACGACTGATCTGAAATCAAAGGTGAATTTGGCCGACAGACCGTATTTTACGAAGGCGAAAAAGACGAAAAAAACGGTCATCACAAATGACTACTCCAGCAGAATTACAGGCCAGCGCATCTTCACGATCTGCGTGCCGGTGTTAGACGCAAAACGGGAAGTCACGGATTATTTAGTAGCCGCCATACAAGTCGATTATTTGAGAAATATGATCAATATGCTGAGCCCTGACGTTTATGTCAAGGCAACCAATCAGAATAAAGTGATATTTGCCAGCGGACGGGCTGATCAATCAGAAGGTGTGAAACCGGTCAGCGGCTATCTGGATGATATTAATTGGAATATCAATGTTTATCCGAAACCGGTTGAGCTGAATGAGCTGACCAAAAGCGTGCTGCTGCCGATGTCCAGTATTGCCGTGCTGCTGAATATTCTGTTCATCCTCGTTCAATATTATTTGCTTAAGCGCAAGACCCAGCTGGAGCGCGCTCAAAATGAAGCGCAGAAATTGGAGCTGATCGGAACGCTTGCCGCCAGCACCGCCCATGAAATCCGCAACCCGCTTACAGGGATCAGCGGCTTCATTCAGCTTTTGCAGAAAAAATACAAATCGGAGGAAGATCAGCTGTATTTCTCAATTATTGAGCAGGAGATTAAACGGATCAATCAGATTGTCAGTGAGTTTTTAGTGCTTGGAAAACCCACTGCTGAACGGTTGGAAGTGAACTCGCTGCAGGATATTCTTGATGAGATTATGCCGATTATTTATTCTGAAGGGAATCTATACAATGTGGAAGTGAATGTGGAGATTCTCGTCAATCGGCCGCTCAAGGTCAACTGCACGAAAGACCATATTAAACAGGTGATTTTAAATGTCGCGAAAAACGCGCTGGAATCCATGCAGGAAGGCGGCCGGCTGTCCATCTATTTAGAAGCCCGCGATCATAAAGCAGTCATTAAGGTGGCCGACAACGGAATGGGCATTTCTGAAGATATGCTTGAGCACATTTTTCTTCCGTTTGTAACGTCAAAGGAAAAAGGCACCGGCCTCGGCCTTGTCGTATGTAAACGAATCATGCTGATGTACGGCGGTTCGATTGACATTCAAAGCGAAGTCGATAAGGGCACAGAGGTCACCATTACCCTCCCTGCCGCTTCTCGATGAAAAAAACACCCTGATCGGGGTGTTTTTTATTTAAAGGAGAGTATGTGTAAGAGGATATACCAGAGGAACGGCATCATAGCCGGCAGATAGTACGAGGCGCTTCGTGAGCCGTGCCAGCGGAAAAATGTGCTGACTGTACGCGGTCATCTTTCGGATGCAGCGCTTGATCAGGAAGCGCATTCAGTCTTCGTTATCTGTTTTATCATCAATCATTTGTTTGCTTCATATGCAGGCATGACGTCACCGCGGGAGAACAAGCCTATTTTCTTCACAAGGCCCTGTATTCCTTGGTGATGTGTACGATCACGGTTTACCAGCTGCTGATACGCGTTCATCAGACAGTCCAGTTCCTGGCTGTGCCTGATCGTGTCATATCCTGTAAACCCTTGCCTGTTAGCTGCATCTATCATCATTTTTCTTTTTTTATCAATAGATACAAGCAATTTTTCTTGTTCAGAATAACTGCCCATTCACTTCACCCCTCACCGCTAAAAGAATAGGAAACAAGTTTGATTGGGTTATTGAGCATTATTACAGATTATACTTTATTTGTAAACATTTTTTTACTAAATAACTTATTTTTTCATTTCATATTGGAATCTTTAGCATGAATACGAGAATAATACCCATTCGGGTAATGATATAAACAGAATGCGGCATATTCAAGAATTAAAAAACAGCCACAGCTGACTTTATATTACAATAAAAAACCTCTCATGCCGGTGGGTGCATGAGAGGTTCGGGCGTCTATCAGTTTTGCACACTTTCATTTTCGTAAATCGGCACCCAGCCCTCAGTCGTCACGAAGATTCGGATTGCGACGACCCGGCGGTCTTCCTGAAGCGTAAAGTAGTGGCGGATGTTCTCCGGAACTGAAATCAAATCTCCCGGATTTAAACGGACGTCGAAAAATGTGCCGTCTTTGCCTTGAATGACGAAGATGCCGTGTCCGCTGACGATAAAGCGGACTTCATCATCCGTGTGGTGATGTTCTCTTTGGAAATTTTTTAATAATTCATCAAGATTCGGCGTGGTATCTGATAAAGAAATGACATCCTGAGACTGATATCCGCGCCGGGCTGAAATGTCCTGAATCTCCGTGTCAAACACCGCGAGAATCCGTTCTTTTTCATCTTCGGTTAGGTCGTATTTTTCCGAAAGCTCAGACGGAAGTTTTTCAATGTTCCACTGCTCATAGATCACCTCTTGTTCGTCTAAGAAGCGCGCTACTTCTTCCTGATGTTCAATGAGCGTATTTTTTTCGTCATGAATTCTGATGGTCGCCATTTTCTATTCCTCCTTTTATTTTACCAGCTGCGGCCGAAGTGACAGAAGCTTGAGGTGACAGCTGAATAAAAATTCATAGGCTTCCAGCACCCTTTTCGCTTCAAATGCGGTCCGCCCCCATGCCGTAATGCCGTGATTGCGGATTAACACCGCGCCTGAGCCGGCGTCCGCATGGTGCGCGAAGTTTTCGGCCAATGCCGGGATGTGCGCCGGATTGTCAATGATCGGAACGGTCACGGACGCGTTTTCCTCCCATAATCCGAGCGCCTTAATCATCTCCTGCCCCTGAAAAGTGATTTGTTTTTCATCCCCGTAAAGCTCTGAGATGACATTATTATTGACAGTATGGACATGCAGACAGCAGCCGGCGTCTGTCTTTTGGTATAAGTAAGTATGGAGAAGCGTTTCCGCTGAAGGTTTTAAAGAATGGCCGGTCTCAGCGGGCTTCCCGTACTCATCGATTAAGAGAAAATCTTCGTCTGTTTCTTTTCGTTTGTCTTTTCCGCTCGCCGTAACGAGAAAAGTCAGCGGCCCGTCGGATACTTTGATGGAAAGATTCCCGCTCGTTGCCGGGAACCAGTCTCTTTCAGCCAGCTCGCGTTTTACCTCGGCAAGTTCGCGCCAGCGTTCTTCTTTTGCAGCCATGCCTGCACCTCCCCGATGTTTTCAATGCCTGTTTTCACCTCATGAAAATCTTGAAAAGGCAGATGCCGGAGGCCGAGTTCTTTGCATTCAGTCAAAAGATAATCTCTCGCAAAGCACATATCGGACAACTTTGCAGCCTCGACATCCGTGACCGAATCACCGATCATAATGAGAAATTTCTGCTGATCGGATAGCTTACGGATGACTGACGGTTTGCAGCAGCCGCATTGATTGGTACAGTCTCCGTCACAGGCGTGCGGCCAGTCTATATGAATATGCTCATTGTCAAAGGATGCATGATTGCAGAAAATCCGCTCCTTTTCTACGATCCCTTCCAAAAGCGGATGCACAAAAAAGTCCATTCCCCCGCTTACGATATAAAACGGGAGACCGTTTGACCGGACAAACGAGACAAAATCCAAAAAGCCGTCCCGTATTTTCGCATCCTTCAGAATAAAGCCGGTCAGTTCTTCTTTTAAGCTGCTCGGCAGCAGTCCGAACATCCGGCCGACTCCTTCTTGGATTGATATGCTTTTAGACAGAACACCGTCTTTTAATTCAAGCCACTCAGGAGGCGCGAATTCTTTCATCATGCTGACAATGTTGTCGTTCATGGTGACCGTTCCGTCGAAATCACAAATAATCAGCGGCGTGCGGGTCATACGGCTTCCACCCTTCCCCATTTGTCTAATGCGAGCTGAAGATCTTTGCACGACGCGGCTTTTTCTTCAATCGGCTGCGCTTCAAGCACCGCATCAATGATGGCGCGGAACGCTTTTCCCCCGCCCTCGGCTCCTTTCGGATGGCCGTGAATGCCTCCGCCGGCATTGATGATGTGATCGATGCCGAAATCGCGCATCAACAATGGCACCATACCGGGGTGAATGCCTGCTGACGGGACGGCAAACGACGGATGAAAGACATCGTCTTTTACACATTCATCATGGATTGCAAGCGCGGACTCCTTCGGAAGAGCAACGGATCCGTAAGGTGACGGAAATAAACTGAAATCAGCGCCGCAATAGCGGTTCAGCTTGCCGAGCAAAAGCGCATGCGACAAGCCGTAAACGGGAGATGATGTGAACGCGCCGCTGACTGCCGGATGCGCCATGATCGGAAGCGGGATTTCCCTGTCTTCAGCAAGGCTCTGCATCACATCTAAACCGTAAGCGAACACATTCAATAAAAGCGCGTCCGCCCCGAGTTCTGCCGCGCGCCTCGCTTTATCCCGCAATTCAGCGGTCCTTCCCGTAAGGTTTACGGCATACAGCGTTTTATGCCCCGTTTCCTCCCGGGTTTCCTTCAGGACTTGTTTTCCTTCGATAATGCGGGTTTCAAACGGAGCCAGTTCATTTTTAAAGAAAATTTCGTCATCTTTAATCAGATCCACGCCGCCGAGCGCCTGCTGTCTGAGCTGTTCTTTAATGTCGGCAAGATCCCGTCCGATCACGCCTTTAAATATGCTCATCAGAAGCGGTCTTTCAAATTCGCCCAGCAGTTTGCGGATGCCGTATATACCGAATTTCGGCCCGGGAAGGGAGCGTTTAAACCCTTCGGAAAATTCAAGATCAGTCAATTTTATTTTTCCGTCCAGTGACAGCTTTCCGAATACCGTCGTCAGGACGGCCGGAATATCTCTTGAAAAATTCGCCTCGGGATAGGCGATGGTGATGACGGATTGTGTTTCGTTTTCTGAGGTTCCTTCTTTCTCCTCAACTTTTACGACCCGCCCTTTATGTTTTCTGAGCTGTTCCTGCTTCACCAGAGGCAGGTCAGTCCAGGAGCCTACCGTCAGCCCCTCCGCAATCTGTTCCGCCCGCTTTTCACTGTCCGTTGTGTCTGTCAGAAGATATGTTGCCAATACTTCGCTCATGCGTGAACGCCTCTCTTTCTTTCGCAAAACATAAAAAAACCTCTTCCGTATGAGCAGAAAGAGGCTCCGTGTTATGTCCGAATCTTATCTCTCAGCTCCTGCTGCAAGAATTAGCACCGTGCTTTATCAGTCGGTTGCCGGGCTTCATCGGGCTCGTCCCTCTGCCTGCTCTTGATAAGAATAATGATTTTATAAAGTATTTTGAATTATCGCATTGTTATTCTGATATGTCAATGCTTTTTCGGGTGAAAAGATTCAGTTTCCCGATCCGTTCCGCAGCTTCTTTAAGTCTTTCTTCACTTGTCAGAAGACCGACCCTTATATAGCCTTCCCCCCATTTTCCGAATCCGTTTCCGGCAGCGACCGCGACATCCGCTTTCTCGAGCAGCAGGTCTGAAAACGACTGTGACGTATAACCGTCAGGCACAGGGAGCCATGCAAAAAAGGAGCCCGCCGGAGCCGTCACATCCCAGCCGATATCGCGGCAGGCTTTAATCCATGCATTGCGTCTCGATTCATATCTGTCATTTTGCGCCGCGACGCATGCCTGATCCGCTAAAAGTGCGGCTGCCGCCGCCTGCTGCGCCGCGGGAAACAGGCTGACAAACATATGATCCTGATAAAGGTTGATCGCTTCGATGACAGAAGCGTTTCCGACGGCAAATCCGACCCGCCAGCCCGCCATATTATACGTTTTGGACAAGGTATAGATTTCGATTCCCGTCTCTTTTGCGCCTTCGGTCTGCAAAAAGCTCAGCGGTTTATGCCCGTCAAAGCCGACGGCTCCGTACGCGAAATCATGAACGACACAAATGCCGTTTTGCTCCGCAAAACCGACCGTCTCCTCGAAAAACGCCTCTGTCGCCACAGCGCCGGTCGGATTATTCGGATAATTGAGATACAGCAGCTTCGCCTCGCTCCGCACCTTTTCAGGAATTACACTGTAATCAGGGAGAAACCCTCTTTCTTCCGTCAGCGGCATCATTTCCATTTTCGCTTTTGCAAGGGCGACGCCTGACCAGTAATCAGGATATCCGGGATCAGGCACCAGAATGGTATCTCCCGGGTTTAAAAGACATTGCGGAAGCTCAACAAGTCCCGCCTTGCCTCCGAACAGCACGGCGACTTCCGTTTCCGGATCAAGCGTGACCCCGTACTCCCTTTCATAAAATGCAGCGGCTGCTTTTTTGAAGCTGTAAGCGCCCCGGAATGATGAGTATTTATGATTTTCCGGCCTTTCGACGGCGCGCTTCATTTCTTCAACGATATGCTGAGGCGTCGGCTGATCAGGGTTTCCCTGCCCTAAATTGATGACGTCTCTGCCTTCTTTCAGCTTTTGATTCACTTTTTGCACCAATGATGCGAAAAATTGTTCCGGCAGCTGTTTGAGTACATCTGAGATTTCAAAGTTCATATTTTCACCTTCTAAAAATGTCTTGAAATGATAGTCCATCATCATATATGGTTAAATAAAAAAAGTAAAGAGAAACTTGAGGTGTTAAAAAATGAAATGGACCGTTTCCTGTTTGCAATTTGATATTTCATACGGAAATCCTTCAGAAAACTTTAAAAAAGCAGAATCTTTGATTGAGCAAGAAAGCCGCCATGCTGATGTAATCGTGCTTCCTGAGTTGTGGACGACCGGCTATGATCTCACACGGCTAGACCAGCTGGCGGATGAAAACGGCAAAGTTTCGGAACAATGGCTTAAAGAAACGGCAAAAACATACAACGTACACCTCGTTGCCGGATCTTTTGCGGTCAAAGAAGGCGAAAATGTCTATAACACCATGTACATCGCCGATAACAGCGGACAGATCGTGAAGCGGTATCAGAAAGCCCATCTGTTTCAGCTGATGGATGAACACCTTTACTTGGCAGCAGGAAACAGCGACGGTTCCTTTGAGCTTGACGGTGTCAAGTGCGCCGGGCTGATCTGCTATGATATCCGTTTCCCCGAATGGATCAGAAAGCATACGTCCCAGGGCGCGAATGTCCTGTTTATCTCTGCGGAATGGCCTCTGCCCCGCCTTGATCATTGGCGAAGCCTGCTTATCGCCAGAGCAATTGAAAACCAATGTTTTGTCGCAGCCTCTAACTGCACGGGGTCCAATCCCGATAATGAATTTGCCGGCCACAGCCTGATTATTGACCCGTGGGGCCGGATTTTAGCCGAAGGAGACCGGACGGAAGGCGCAGTCCGGGCGGAAATCGATGTGTCAGAAAGCGCGGACGTGCGGGGAACCATTCCGGTTTTCCAAGACTTGCGGCGTGATTTATATTAATTTTCAAAAAAATGTTGACAAGAATATCCGGCACCTGCTAATATTTTCATCAACTGATTAATCCGAATTGTGATACAAATCAATATATTTTTCTCTTATCGAGAGTTGGGCGAGGGATTGGCCTTTTGACCCCAACAGCAACCGACCGTAATTCCATTGTGAAATGGGGCGCGTACATTTTGCGCCGAGACGATTGTCTCATAAGGCACGGTGCTAATTCCATCAGATGTTATCTGAGAGATAAGAGGCGGACTGCACTGTTTCAGCCTCCTTCTCTTTCAGAGAAGGAGGCTTTTTTTCGGGCGTATTCTCCGTCACGATCTCTTACTGCCACTACATAATTGGAGGGTAAATCCATGTCAGCAACTAAAACAAGTCTTTATGAACAATTAACAGAAAGCTCCGCCGCCGGGTTAGCCGTCAAGCTCGGTTTATTCCAAAGCAAAAGCACTCTGACATGCCGTGAAATCGGCGACGGCAATTTAAATTACGTCTTTCATGTTTACGATAACGAAAACAAAAAAGGACTGATTATCAAACAGGCGATTCCTTACGCGAAAGTCGTCGGTGAAAGCTGGCCGCTTACCATTGACCGGGCGAGAATCGAAAGCAGCGCCCTCATCCGCCAGGGCGAACACGTGCCGCACCTCGTTCCGGCCGTTTACTATTCCGATACTGAAATGGCCGTCACGGTAATGGAAGACCTCTCGCATTTGCGAATTTCAAGAAAAGGGCTGCTGGAAGGGCAGCATTATCCGAACTTATCGGTTCATATCGGTGAATTTTTAGGGAAAACGCTCTTTTACTCATCCGATTATGCGCTTGATGCGAAAGTAAAGCAGCAGCTCGCAAAGCAGTTTACAAATCCTGAGCTTTGCAATATTACGGAAAGGCTTGTGTTTACAGAACCGTTTCTCGACCATGAGACAAACGATTTTGAAGAGGAGCTGCGCCCATACGCAGAAAAAGTTTGGAACAATTCCCGGCTGAAAGAAGGCGCTGACGAATTGAAAGCCATCTTTCTGAATTCCGCGGAAACATTGGTTCACGGCGATCTGCACACGGGAAGCATCTTCGCAGATGAACATGAAACAAAGGTGATTGACCCCGAGTTTGCTTTCTTCGGACCGATCGGGTTTGACATCGGCCAATTTATCGCCAATCTGCTTTTAAACGCCCTCAGCCGCGACGGTGACGACAGACAGCCGTTATATGATCATACTGCCGCCGTATGGGATACATTTGTGAAAACATTCAGTGAAGCATGGGAGAAAGACTGCTTGCCTTCCCGCAGACACCTGCTGGAAGACACACTGAAAAACGCGTTTGAGGAAGCGGTCGGTTTTGCGGGATGCGAACTGATCCGGCGCACGATCGGACTCGCTCATGTGGCTGACTTAGATGAAATCACTCCGTTTGACAAACGAATCGAACGGAAGAAGCTCGCGCTTGACATCGGCGCCTATTATATCGAAAACAGAAAAGAACTGAAGCATATCACCGAGGTTCTGGACCAATTTAAGCTCCGTGTAAAGGAATGATGCAGCATGACCAATGAATTTGCCATCCCCCGTTCTGTAGAATGGAAAGAAACCTACATCCGTATTTTAAATCAGCAAAAGCTTCCCGACGTCACTGAATATGCGGAACTTGAAACAAAGGAAGATGTATTCGACGCGATTGTCACGCTGAAAGTAAGGGGCGCCCCGGCCATCGGTATAACCGCGGCGTTCGGACTCGCGCTCTCCGCCAAGTCGTTTGAAGCCCGCGACCTTTCAGATTTCCGACGTCAGTTTGCAGATGTCAAAACGTATTTAAACAGTTCGAGGCCCACTGCCGTCAACCTCGCGTGGGCGCTTGACAGACTGACGGATTCCATCAGGGATGCGATCTCAATCAATGAAGCGAAGACAACGCTCGTTCATGAAGCCATTCAAATTCAGATTGAGGATGAAGAAACATGCCGAATGATCGGCCAGAATGCGCTGCACCTTTTTAAAAAAGGCGACCAGATCATGACCATCTGCAATGCGGGCTCGATTGCCACAAGCCGATACGGTACGGCGCTTGCCCCCTTTTACTTAGCGAAACAAAAAGATCTCGGCCTTCATATCTACGCATGTGAAACAAGACCCGTTCTCCAAGGATCACGGCTGACGGCGTGGGAGCTGATGCAGGGCGGAATTGATGTCACGCTCATTACGGACAGCATGGCCGCCCATACAATGAAGGAAAAACATATTTCTGCAGTCATTGTCGGCGCTGACAGAATTGCAAAAAACGGTGATACGGCCAACAAAATCGGAACGTACGGTCTCGCTATTTTGGCAAACGCCTTTCAAATTCCGTTTTTTGTTGCCGCACCGCTTTCGACATTTGACTTGCAGATTGAAAACGGCGATCAGATTCCGATTGAAGAAAGAGATCCGGATGAAGTCAGACAGATCTCCGGCATACGCACCGCTCCCGAGGATGTGCCGGTCTTCAATCCGGCCTTTGACATCACACCGGGCAGCCTGATTTCCGGCATTATAACCGAGAAAGGAATTGTGACCGGCTCTTACACGGAAGAAATTGAACAATTATTCGCTGACTGCCAGCTAAGCTGAAAAACCGCTGATGATATTGCCTCAGGCAATGTCAGCGGTTTTTTTGTCTGCACAATGTAATCACTTCATCTTTTTGGACGGCTGTAATGAGATGCATTTTAAAAAACAGCTCTGCATAACCGGCTATCTTTTGCGGACGGCTCATTTTCATCAGGCTTCGTCCTCCTTTTTCATCAGACCAACTTTTTTCACTTAATAAAATGATATGTCGGACGCGAAAAAACGGAACGTGCCATACGCTTTATTTTTCTTTATAGGATATTTGTTCGATGTTCAGCAGCACCGCTTTTACATCCGTCTTCGTGCCAGCGTATCCCGTTAAGGCGCTGTTTTTGCCGATTACCCGATGGCACGGGATCAAAATCGGCAGCCGGTTTCGTTTATTGGCTTGTCCGATGGCGCGCACCGCTTTCGGTTTTCCGATCGCTTCAGCCATATCGCCGTAGCTTCGGGATTCCCCGTAAGGAATCATCGTCAGCGCGTTCCATACTCTTTCCTGAAAGGGTGTGCCTTTTTGTCTCAGAGGCAGAGAGAATTGCCTTCTTTCTCCTGAAAAATATGATGTCAGCTGCTGTTTCGCCTCCGACAGCAAAGCGGTTTCGCACGGCTTTACGCCGGGCGCATCTTTCCGCCATTCCTCAAAATCTTCCCCGGTGAGAAACAGGCCGGTAATAAAGCTCTCTTCCTCTGTTACGATGACGGTTCCAAACGGTACTTTCATACTTGTAAAACAGATCATTCGCCGCTCCTTCTTTCTTCGGTATTCTGCCGGATTGGAAGCGTCAAATGAAAAACGGTGCCCTTCCCTTCTTCACTTTCCACATGAATGCGTCCCTGATGCTCTTCGATGATTTTATAGCTGACCATGAGACCGAGGCCCGTTCCCCTGTCTTTTGTCGTGTAAAATGGTTCACCCAGACGTTTTAATTTGTCTTCGGAAATGCCTGTTCCTTCATCTTGAATAGAAATCAAAATGTGGTCTTGATCAGAAGACTGAATGGTCACGTAGATATTGCCGCCGCCCGGCATGACTTCAATGGCGTTTTTTAAAATATTGATAAACACCTGTTTTAATTGATTCGGTTCACAGTAAATCGGCGGGATGTTTCCGGTCAGGTTCAGATGGATCTGCACATTGACAAGATTGGCCTGGGCATTCAAAAGATCAGCCGTGTCTTTCATAATCTGCGTCACGTCTTTTTCTTCATATAATATCGCCTGGGGTTTCGCTAAAATTAAAAATTCAGTGATGATAGACTCGATGCGTTTTAATTCTGAGGTAATGACGTTAAAGTACAGAGAATATTCGCCTTCAATGCTTCCTTGAAGAAGCTGAATGAACCCTTTCAGCGCCGTCATCGGGTTTCTGATTTCGTGGGCGATGCCCGCCGCCAGCTCCCCTACAACATGAAGAGTGTCGGATTTCCGCAGCCTCTCTTCAAGCTCTTTGGCCTCTGTGACATCTTTAAAGATGGCCAGATTCATATTTTGAATGATATTTCTTTTGAAGGAGAATTCCAGTTTGCGGCTGTCGCTGCTGCTTAACAGGAAGGGGATTTCATTATCCATTCCTTCTAAATCAATCTTTCTGGCGGGAACACCCGCGTTTTCAATATCAAATAAAGAAAGAATATCCGGAACGGTGTACGCTCTCAGCTCCTCATCCGGCATGCCGAGTATACGGCTTGCGAGAGGATTCGCGTCAATAATGCGGAATTGGTTGTCAAATAAGACCTTGCCGTCCATTGAGCCGTTGAATACTTTTCTGAATTTCAGCTCGCTTTCCCGCAATTCCTTTTCCATCCGCTTACGATCGCTGACATTTCTTAAAATGGTTAAATGCTGACCTTCAAGTATGGTTCGTTTTGATGTGAATTCCAACTCTTTAAATTGGCCGTTTGCCATCTGAAACAGCATTTCTTCACGGATTTCCCCGTATTTTTCATATTTTTTCTTAATCTGTTTGTATTTTTTCTGCGGATCAACGATAAACGTACATAAATTCGTCTCCACCAGTTTATCCATCGGCAGTTCGAAAATGCGGCACGCCGATTCGTTTGCTTTGGCAATCTTTCCGTCATCAGACCAAATGACAATCGCGTCCATTGCGTTTTCAAAAATTTCGCGGAATCGCTCTTCGCTTTTGAAAAGTTTCAATTCCATCAACCGTTTCTCTGTTATGTCCCTCATAATGGACATGTAGAACCCGCTGATTAAGTTGGACGTAATCGTAAATTCAAACAGCTTCTCTTCACCCGACCGAAGCTTGACGGGCAGTTCTCCTTTGGCGTTTCCTTTTCTGCGGAGGGTTTCCCAGATTTCTTTCAGATGCTTTTTGTTTTCTCCGTCGGTAAAATGGCGGAGCGACAGATGGGACAATTCATTCTGGCCGATCTCAAAGCTTTTGCAAAAAGAGAGGTTCGCATCAATAAACCCGCCGTCCTTATCAAACAGCACGATGCCGTCGACAGCCCTGTCAAACAAATCTTTAAACAGCTGCTCGTTCATGGAGAATTCGCGCTCTAATATTTTTTTAGAGGAGATATCCCTCATCACCACAAAAAAATAATCCTCCCCAATTCCGTCTCTGGCGAGGAATTCAATGTATTTCGTCGCGCCGCTGTCAAGCTTAATCGGCACCTCTTTCCACAGATGGCCTTTTTTAAAAAACTTTTTCACGGCCTTATTCAGTTCTTCCTGAGGCACGGAATATAAAAAATCCAGGACTGAGCGGTTAATGAGGCTCTCTGCCTCAATCTGCATCATCCGGGCCGCAGCCTCGTTCGCCTGGACGATTTTCATTTCCTTACGGCATATAAAAATGGCATCAAGCGTGTTATTCATAATCACGTGATACCGGTTCAAATCACTCTTCAGGCGGTCATTTTCCTCTTTCATCCGCTTCAGCTGCTCTTTCAGCGACTCGTTTGTTTGCAAATCCAGAGTTTCAGCCATTCAGTACACTCCTTCTTCAAAAACCTATCCTTCAATATTTCTACAAAATACCTCATCTTCCTTCATTCGCCCTATACATTTCAGAAAATTTCAATGATATGACAAGTTAAAGTCTTTTTCTACGATCCTTACCTCCCCATTACATCATCCTAACAATCCCTTTTGTCCTCCTTCAATTTTTTGTTTTTTATTTTAAAATGAACACCAACAGGAAATAATCATGCAGTGGATGATTTTTGAAGAGAAGGTGATGCTATGACAAAATCGCGAGACAGTTACTTTGACAACGCCAAGTTTATCTTGATTTTTCTGGTGGTGTTCGGCCATATCCTCCGGTCATTTATTAACGGAAATGAGTTTATGCTCCATCTCTACAAATTCATTTATACTTTTCATATGCCGGCCTTTATCCTGGTTTCCGGCTATTTCGCAAAAAACTTTAAGCGGAAAGGTTATGTGAAGAAGCTGGCTGTGAAGCTGATTATTCCGTACTTGATTTTTCAGGGCATTTACTCAGTTTTTTACTATTTGATTCAGGATGAAAGCATGGCAAGCGTCAATCCGATTGATCCGCAGTGGTCTCTCTGGTTTTTAGTCAGCTTATTCTTTTGGAATCTGCTGCTTTACCCCTTTACGAAGCTGCCGAAAATGTGGGCGCTTGGGGCGAGCTGCGGGCTTGCCGTCATGATCGGGTATCTTGATTTTATCAGCAGCACGCTGAGTCTTTCACGGACGTTTGTTTTTCTACCGATGTTTCTCGTCGGGTTTTATTTAAAGAAACGGCACTTTGATTTGCTTCGGGCTAAAAGAGGCAGGCAGATTGCCGCGGGCGTACTGGGGATTGTTTTCCTCTTATGCTGGTGTATTGATTTTGATTACTCGTGGCTGTTCGGATCGGAGCCTTATTCTACATTCGGCACAGTGTCGCTGTTGAGCGGTCTGTCGCGCATCGGCTGGTATGTTTTGGCCTTTGCCGCCACTTTCAGCTTTTTGGCGCTCGTTCCGCAAAGGCGTTATTTCTTTACGAAATGGGGTACGAGAACGTTTTACGTGTATCTGCTGCATGGATTCATTATAAAAACGCTGCGGCAGATCGGGCTTGAAGATCACTTGTCTGATTATCAGAATTTAGTCATGCTCTTAATTTTAACGGCCGCTCTTACGTCCATTCTCTCCAGCAATGCAGTGAAAACGGCCGCACAGCCGTTCATTGAGCTGCGGATAACCGGCTGGCTTGAAGCGGTGAAAGGAACAAGAAACGGTGCTTATTCGAAATAATGCAAAATACCTCTTAAGCGTTGCCGCCTAAGAGGTATTTTTTATTGTTTGCCGTCTTCTTTTTTCTTTGGCTTCGTCTGTTCAAGCGTTTCAATCCATTTTCCGGCGTTATAATCACCGAGCTCGCTTGCAAACTCTTCTTCAAGCAATTTAGGGTCCATCGGCTTTTTATGGTTTTGCATGTCTTTGCTGTGGCGGTTTTTTTTCGTCATGTTACTCGCCTCCTTGTTTGCCGTGTTTTGATTTGCGGTTTGCGCCTCTCAGTCCGGGATCACCGTCATATTGTGTTTTGTATGCATCTTTGTCCATGCTCTCAGTCGGTGTGTTGTTGTTGGTCAAAGCTTCATTCTTTGCTGCTTTGCGTTTCATTTGATTTCCTCCTTCTGTCAGCAAATCTGTTTTGAATTCATCAAGCATTTTTTTCAAGTCGCGCACTGTCACGTTTTTGGCCTCATCAATGAGTTCATAGCCGATCTGTCCGTTCGGCTCAAGCAGCACATATTTAAAATCTTGAATGTCTCCGAGGCCTTCCTGCCTGATCCTCATTGACAGCTGAGCTTCGGTAAAACGCATTTTTTTTAGGTTTTCCGGGATGACTTTTCCGTTTCTGACAACGGCGACGGTTTTTCCTGAAAATAAAAACTCAAAAAAGCTTGATTTGATTTCTAAATATTCCATCAGGATTAATACCGCAATAAAAATTGCCGCCGCGAAAATAGTTTCCCATAAATTATGTTCAATAAACGGCTGAATAATAATCGAGCCGATCGAAATCATGATGACTGTCTGGGTCACCGACAGCTGGCTGATTGATTTCCGTCCGGCAATCCGCAATAAAAAGGTACCGACCGCTATCATAACTACCGACTTCCAAAATACGGCAAACAATGACGTCACCTCTTTACAAGTAGAATCTCCAAAGAAACTGTTTCCACACATCCATTTTACGGCAATAAAAAACACCGCTTTCTGAAAAGCGGTGTCAGCCGATAATTATTCTTTCCTTCGGATAGTGATAATTTGCTTCGATTTCTTTTCGGCCGATCAGATAGAGGAACGTCAAAATGCCGATCCGGCCGATAAACATGACAATCATGATGACGCATTTTCCGATGTCGCTTAAATGCGGAGTAATCCCAAGCGACAGGCCGGTCGTTCCGAATGCGGAACACACTTCAAAAAGCAGTCCGAGCAGCGTCTGATTTTTCTCGGTCACGGCCAGAATCAGCGTCGATCCGAACACGAGCAGAATCGCCATCATCGTAACGACCAGCGACTTCATGACATCAGCCTGGTGAAGCTCGCGTTTAAAGACCTTGACCGCTTTATTCCCCCGGGCAAAATGAAACAGGGCAAGTAGGTTAAGCGCAAATGTCGTCGTACGGATTCCGCCGCCGACCGAGCTCGGTGATGCGCCGATAAACATGAGGGCACAGATGAAAAATAATGTCGGCGCCGACAGCTGGCTGATATCAATTGTCGCAAGCCCGCCGCTTCGCGTAGCGGTTGATTGAAAGAGACATAAAAATAAAACATCATGCCAGCTTTTCCCCTTCATGACATGGCTTGCTTCAAGCGCGTAAATGCCCACGGCTCCGAACAAAACGAGCATTCCGAACGTAACGGTCGTAATTTTCGTAAACAGCGTGAATGAGTATCTGCGCTGTTTTGAAAACAAAAAGTCCTTTACTTCTACGAGCACCGGAAAACCGATCGCACCGAAAATAATCAGAAGCATCGTAATAAACTGCACGAAATAGTCATGTCTGAACGGGACGAGTGAATTTCCCGTAATATCAAAACCGCCGTTTGTCGTGGCGCTGACGCTCGCAAAGAATCCGTGCAAGTACGCCTGTTCAAACGAATCATAATACGTTAAAAAATATGTTCCTAAGATGATGCCGCCTAAAAACTCGATTAATAAAATCAAAAACAGCACTTGCTTCATCAGGTTGACGATACCGGAAAACTGCGATTGATTCTGATCCACCATGATGAGCTTCCGTTCCCGCAGACCGATCCGTTTGCCCATAATGAGCCAGACGAATGTTCCGAGCGTCATGATGCCGATTCCGCCGAATTGAAGCACGAAAGCCAAAATGACAATCCCGGCCGTGCTGAATGTGTCAGCCGTGTTGACGACCGTTAAACCGGTGACACTGACTGAGCTGACAGCCGTAAACAGCGCGTCTATAAACGACCAGCTGGCCCCTTGTTTGTGGGCGGCCGGCAGACTTAGCAAAATAAATGCCACCGTCACAGCAAGAAAATAATATAATGCAATCAGCTGTGCTGGCGACAAGATCTGTATGAATTTCTTCAGTTTTAATTTCATAAGATAGTTCCTTCTGCCTCTCAAATGTAGTACGTAATTATTCTAATGATATTGGGAGAATTTTTAAAGGTCTTTTTAGAAAGATTTTTCATTACCTTATGTAATTTGCCGATCTTTAAACAAAAAACCTCTGAAACGAGGGACTGACCCCATAATATGAGACAAACAAAAAACACCTTCAAGTTTGAAAACGGATCGTTGTTATCCGAAATTAGACTTGGAGGTGTTTTTCTATGAGGGCAAGAGTGAGTTATCCGGTTGAAGTCAAACAGAAGGCTGTAGAAATGAGATTGGCGGGCGTGCCTGTGAAGGAGATCATGCAGGAATTGAATATAAAGAATAAGACGCAGGTGCAGACATGGGTCAGGTGGTATAAAGCTGGGGACACACATCGATTCGAACAACCTGTCGGAAAGCAATATTCTTATGGAAAAGGTCCAGAGTATTCTTCCGAATTAGAGAAACTGCAGGCAGAAAATCGTTATCTGAGACAACAGAATGAAGTGTTAAAAAAGTACAACGAATTGGAAAGGAAGCTGATAGCGAAACGCCAGTCGAGCTTGTAGAAGCATTGCGCAGCACAATGACCATAAAGGATATCTGTATTCATTTAGGTATCTCTCGAGCGTCTTATTATCGTTGGAAGAATAATCTGATGAAGGATCATCCCAAGCGCCATTTGGAAAAACAAATCGGCACGTTGTGCCGAGAGCACAAGTATCGATATGGATATCGAAAAATCACAGCCATACTAAAAAAGAGAATGTGTATTAACCATAAAACGGTTCAACGTATTATGCAGAAGAATCAATGGCAGTGTCGGGTTAAGGTGAAAAAGCGCAAGAAGGATGGGCAGCCATATGCCGTGGCCGAGAATATATTGGATCGGAACTTTCAGTCTGATCGCCCTCTGGAAAAGCTAGTAACGGATATCACATATTTGCCTTATGGGCAGAAACAATTGTATCTTTCCAGTATATTGGATTTATACAATGGAGAAGTGATTGCTTTTACGATTGGCGATAGACAGGACACAGACTTTGTCTTACACACACTTGATCAGCTGCCCGCACTGCCAGAGAACTGTGTGTTACATAGTGACCAAGGTTCTGTTTATACATCTTATGAGTATCAGAAAGCTGTTAAAACAAAAGGCATTACCATGAGCATGTCCCGCAAAGGGACGCCCGCTGATAATGCCTCCATCGAATCGTTTCATTCCTCACTAAAGTCTGAAACGTTCTACCTCGACAGGTTGGAAAGCACTACGACGACCATCGTAGAACAAACTGTCGAAACCTATATACACTATTATAACAACATTCGTATTCAAACGAAACTAAACAACCAGCCGCCGGTAACATACCGACAGCTGGCTGCTTAAAGGTGTTTTGATCCCTGTCTCAAAAACGGGGGTCAGTCCCACGATTGTCAGAGGTTTTGTTGATTATTTTGCTTCCAGCCTGCGGATGCGCTCATCGAGATCAGGGTGTGTGGAGAACAGTGACGAATGCTTTTTGCCGTTAATTTTTAACGTCTGCACCGCCGTCTGGTCCTCTTCATTCACATGTCCTGTATAAGACTTCAGCGTACGCAGGGCGTGAATCATTTTATCCTTGCCGGCAAGGTCTGCACCGCCGCGGTCAGCGTGAAACTCTCTGTGGCGCGAGTAGGCGAAGACGACAAGACTGCCGAGAATGGAAAAGATAATCTGAAACACGATCATCGCGATAAAATGAACGACCGGCGCGAGGTCTTCTTTGACAAAGCGGCTTGCAACCCAAGCCGCGATTCGGGAAAGGAATACGACGAACGTATTGACGATTCCCTGCAGCAGCGTCATCGTGACCATATCACCGTTTGTGATGTGTGCGACTTCATGGGCAAGAACCCCTTCCACCGCAGCATCATCCATCTGCTGCAATAAACCTGAAGAAACCGCGACAAGCGAACGGCGCTTAGAAGGTCCGGTCGCAAAAGCATTGACCTCCGGGGAATGATAAATGCCGACTTCAGGCATTTTCGTCATCCCTGCGGCACGGGCCAATCTGTGCACACGGTCAACCAATTGCTGTTCTTCATAGCTGAGCGACTGTTTCTTCGGATTTAACACCCGGACGCCCATCATCGTTTTGGCCATCCATCTGGACATTCCGAGAGAAATAAAAGAACCGACAAAACCGACGACAAGACTGAACACGAGCAATGCCATCAGATCAATGCGGCCATTTTGTATATACGAGCCGACACCGGTAACGCTTGTAATAATCGTAAGCACAATTCCGATTGTCGTAATGACCAAAAGGTTCGTTAAAATAAACAGAAATATTCTTTTCGCCATAATTACCTCCGTCTTTTTTAAGATCAAAAGAACTTATTTACTTAAATTATAAATGATCTGTTTGAAAATGCAACAATTTCGACGTATGATGTTAATGTAATTCTCAGTGATATTAAAAAGTGAACACGTAATCAATCAGAGGTGAACCATGAACACGTTTAAACTGACCCGAACTGATATGGTCCGGCTTCTTTACGCGCTAAAAGGCCAAGGAGACGCAACCCCTCTCCAAATCTTATTGCAGTCAGCGGATATGACCTTGGATGAGGCGGAAAGCCGTCTGCATATCCCTGAATTTCTGACGAGATTCGAACGAAAAAAAGAGAAAAAGGAATACGGGCTTTCAACTAACGAGATTGTCGAGCTGGGAAATCTGTGCGAGCTGACGTCTTTAAAATCAACCGCCGTCCAAAACTGGGTGAAGCGCGATATTAAAGATTTAATCGGCCACCCCTTACTCGGCAAAAAATATACAATTGAACAAGCTGTCATCCTTCTCATTGTACGTGATTTAAAATCAATTTATGACTTCGAACATATACGCGGCATATTAAAAATCGCTTTTAACACGATCACAGACAGATCAGACGACGTCATCAGCCCGATCAGCTACTATGAAAGCTGCGCCCAAGTGATTGATTATCTTCATCATAAGGCAAACCCGCCGATGAAGGAAACGAGCCTGCAGGAGCTCGTCGAAGAGCAGACGGACAAGCTCAAAGGCTGCTTTAAAGAACTCGGAAGCGGACAATGGAACAATATCAGATCCATAATCGCCGTCACGGTGCTCTCCGTTTTGACTTTCCATATTCAAGCCTCAGCCTACAAAATGACCAGCCATTTATTATAATTCATAACGCTTCTTCGCCCCGGTGTCTGCGCCGGGGTTTTTTTGCTGTACAACAATTGCCAGCATAATCAATACCGTTCCGTTTGAAACTAAAACGCGAAAACACATCTTGCCAGAGAAAAGGAGATGAAAAAGATGGCGAGCAGAAATAAACTCTTAGTTCCAGGGGCTGAGCAGGCACTTGACCAATTTAAATACGAAGTGGCTCAAGAATTCGGCGTGAACCTTAGCTCTGATACAGCAGCACGCGCAAACGGCTCTGTAGGCGGGGAAATGACAAAACGTCTTGTACAGCAGGCTCAATCACAATTAAACGGGAAAAATCAATAATGCAGCTTATTCGCCGGGACTTCTCGGCGAATTTTGATATTTATCGGCATTCTCCTTTCCGTGCCGGTAGCCGTTCGGATTCCTTCGGTCTGACGAATCTTCATGATGCCGATAGGATTCCCAATGTTCATTGCGATCATGATTCCAGTAATGATTGTAATACTTTTGCTTAGGCTCTTTGTCATTTCCGTTTTCCTGAGGATTTTGTGTTGGGGGCTGCTCTGTTTCCCCATCTTGTTCCTTCTGTGTGTTTTCCTCTGATCCGGAAGCTGCATTTTTTTCGGTTTGCTGATTGCCGTCCTGACTGTCCGGCTTCGCTTCTTCCGTACCGGGCGTTGTTTCATTGTTTCCCGGCTTCTCTGCTGCCTTTTCTTCATCAGGAGCTGTCTTTTCATCAGCCGCCGGCTTTTCTGTGTCCGGCTGCTCGCTTTGATCAGCGTCTGTTTCGGTATCTTTTTGATCTGTTTCATTGCCGTCGGTTTGCTTTTCAGGCTGTTTTTCTTCTGTTTTCTTTTCGTTTCTTCTTATGTAGCTGCCTGTTGACATCCCTTCCTGTTTTGCTTTTTCTCTTGTTTCCATATCAGATTCAAGCGATTGGACCTGGTAGGTGCCCTTATATTTTTCAGTCATGTCGGCCAGCTGTTTTTTAACGCCTTTTTTATATGTATTGTCATCTGTATTTTCATAAACCGTGGAAATTAAAATCTCTTTTGATTCCTTTACATATCCATGCTTGCTGCAATCGGTAATAATATTACTGATGACTTCCTTAAAATCGCTGCTTTTCCAATCTCCGATGTCACTGATGACCTGTTTGGCGTCATGGTTCAGCGGTGTCAGTTCAATGACTTCATATTTGCTGTTTAAAGCCATTTCAATGCTGGGATTAATGTCAAGCGTCATATACGCGTAAGCTTTGTTATCAGAAAAAACCGGGAGCAAAATTAAAATAAACAAAATAATAGCAGTCATCGTAAACACTCCCAATTTAAAAGGGCGCAGTTTCAGAAAATCAAAAAAGCTGGCCCTTCTTCCCATACGCGTTTCGCCTTCGAACGTAATTTCCTCTCCGATTTCACAAGTGCGGTGATCATTTTTTGTTTTTAAAAATTGTCCGTCAGGGGTTAGCAACGTGACGAATTTTTTATTTTTCTCTACTATGATCCCTCTTCTCATGAGTGCAACACCCCTTTAAGATAATCTTTTAAATAAATATAATCACCGGTAATAATAATACTCATGGCGATGATATATTTTCGGTTCCGTTCGATCGTTTTTCTGCTGACCGACACGAGCTGCTCCAGCTGCTTGACAGGAAGCTGTTTTTTCTGGTGCAAAATGGACGCCAGCTCTTCATTTTCAACAAGCGTGTAGGCTACCTTAATCGCATTCTGCCTCGCATCTGTATGCTTCGGCGATTGTTCCAGCAGCTCTTTAAAAGACAGGCCGTATTCTTTCAGCTGCTTCTGAAAAAAAAGAATTTCTTCCCGGCGCTGTTCCTGTTCTATCTGTTTGCGGTATTCATCAATGGAAAGCTCCGCTTCGATAAGGCTCTGCGAAGATTCCTGGTCGTCGCCTTCCTGCACATCCATATTGATATGCTGAGCGGTTCTTGCTTCTTTTCTGATATAATCTATCACTTTTCTTTTTATAATCAGCTCTGCAAATGCAAGCAGCGAATTACCTTTTTCAGCCGAATATTTTTCAATGGCTTCGTTAAACGCGATCAGCCCGATGCTGAATTCGTCGTCTTTTTCATCTATATATCGTTTACAAACGGATGAAACCGTCTTCGCGATAAAAGGCTTATATTGCTGTATTAAATCGTTCTGCAGATCTTTGTCGCCTTTTTGTATTTTTTCAACAGATGTTTCAAGCGTTTGCTTCTTTTTTCCCAATTTAAACAAAAGGCTAAGCACTGGTTTCACCTCAGTTCCTCCCTATAACTACTCATAATCATAGCTAATTTAGTAGGGATTCGCAAAGGAAGAAAAAGAGAAATCGATTTCATTTGTCTCAATTATGACAAGCCAATAAGACGTACTATACATGATTTCGTGCCCCCATGCAGAATTAAGGGGGTTTTCTCTGTGTTTTTTGTAACAATGCTGTTATAAAATTGTTATCATATGTCTTAAATGTAAGCGTTTCAAACAAAAAAGGGAACCTGCTTTTTAAAAAGCCAGACTCCCTTTTTGATCATTTTACGCGTGTTCTCTTTTTTCCGATTCCGCGCCAGACTCTATTTGTTTTGCTCCTGACATAAACCATCCGCAAACCGCAATGGCAGCCAGAACCGCCCAGAAAATGATTTTCCAGGCCGCCGAATGGATGACATCTGCCGGAATTATACCGAGTTCCTCATGGGCCAATGTATAAAGAGCGAGCTTCACGCCTACCCATCCGACAATCACAAATGCCGCCGTTTCAAGGCCCGGCCTGGTTTTTAGTAAGGATACGAACATTGATGCCGCAAAACGCATAATAATTAAACCGATTACGCCGCCGGCTAAAATAACGAGAAACTGACCGCCGTCCAAGCCGCCGATGGCAGGAAGCTGAGTTCCCGGGAGCGTTACGGCAAGCGCGACCGCCGCTAAAATGGAATCAACGGCAAAAGCGATGTCCGCGAGCTCCACTTTCAAGACAGTCTGCCAAAACCCGCTTTCTTTCTGCATTTTTTGACCGGCGTTATCTTTAAATACATACCGCTTCAGCAAATGGCTGACCGCAATGTAAAACAGATATAAAGCGCCGACGGCCTGGACCTGCCAAACATTCACCAGAAAAGAAATGGCGAACAGCGACCCGAAACGCAAAATAAATGCGCCCGCCAATCCGTAAAATAAAGCCTTCTTCCTTTGTTTTTCAGGAAGATGCTTCACCATCACAGCCATCACCAGCGCGTTATCCGCCGCCAAAATCCCTTCCAGCCCGATTAAAACGAGAAGAACCCATCCATACTCCAATAATAATGCAAAGTCCAATCCATTCCCTCCGTTTCTTTTTTCTATCATCCGAGCTTATACCGGCGGTTTTTTACGCAAAAAAGACCTTTGCCGATATAAGGCAAAGGTCTTGCTAGACATGAATGATTGGCATGCCAACAAAGCCGATGGATATGATCCATGAATTGACGACTTTGTTTCCGGAATATCCGGACGCTACTCCCCTTTGGGATTTCAAGAAATATTTGTTTATACGCTCATGATAAAGCCTGTTTCATCATTTGTCAACGCTTAACTTTTTTAACAAATTGAGAAATTTTTTCTGTTTTGGCCCGCTGTTTTCTTCTCTTTAAAAACATCCAAAGAATGAGAAGCAACACAATGAATATACCGAGCGGCAGCATATATTGATCGAGAATGGAACCGACGCTTTTCCAATTTTCCCCGAGTTTCATTCCGAGGTATACGTAAGCAAATGTAATCGGCAGCATCGCTGCATATGTATATAGAGAGAACACCCAGACATTCATCTTCGCAATGCCGCACGGTAAAGAAATCAGCGTCCTGACCCCCGGTATAAAACGGCCGCTGAACGCGACCAAACCTCCGTGCTTCTGAAAGAAATCATCTGATTTCTGCAGGGATTCGGGTTTTATCCATATATACTTTCCATATTTCAGCAAAAACGGCCGACCGCCCAGCCTGCCGATTCCATATAAGACAAGCGGACCTGAAACACCGCCGAGCGAACCGGCAAACACGGTCCCGGCAAGCGTCATATCCCCTTTTGAGACCCAATAGCCCGCAAGCGGAAGAACAATTTCCGCCGGGATGAATTCTATACTGAGCGCCAAAAAAATTCCGGCGTAAGATAAACTTTTAAACGCTTCAATTATTGATATGATGAAATCTTCGATGATCTATCACTCCCGGCTTACGTCTATATTCCGAAACTTAAGAATGATTTTAACACAAAACCTTGAGTCTGAAATATCTTTTAGACATGCCCGTTATAAATGTGAGTCGTTTCAGATCGGTATAGCGGGAGGGAATGACATGCGCAATACAACGTCCCGCCTGTCTCCTGATTGCTTGTCTGGCGGCGTTTACATCACTTAAGATCTCCGGAAAAGTAAGCGGCGGCTGAACGCGAATTCAGTTCATATGGGAGCGGGAAATTCTCTCAGTCACTACATGGGAATGCGTAGGCATTTCCCGGGGAATGATTTTGTATAATCTTTTTGATTACCACTGATGATTTTCAGGGACTTCAGCGCTTTAAAGAACTTACCGATTCACTGATTGTAAATAAAGAATTCATTTGCTTTTCAGCCGACCATTTCCGCCTGAGGAAATGGAACAGCCGCTCCATGAAGCGCCGCAACATCCATAAGTTGCTACACATGGAACGGACCCGTTTATCCACAATAAAGACAAAAAGGAGTTTTTATTCATGCACACGATGTGGAAGGGTTCGATCAGTTTCGGCCTCGTCAATATCCCGGTCAAGCTCTTTGCGGCCACTGAAGATAAAGATATAAAATTCCGCAGTCTTCATAAAGAAGACCATGCGCCGATTAAATACGAAAAAATCTGCACCGGATGTGAAAAGAGTCTGGAACCTGATGAAATCGTGAAAGGCTATGAGTATGTAAAAGGGAAATACGTCATTATGACAGACGAAGACTTGAAAGACGTAAAACAGGAACATGAAGAAAAAGCGGTTGAGATTGTTGACTTTGTCCAGCTGCAGGAAATTGATCCGATTTATTTTAACCGGTCATATTATGTCGGGCCGGGAGATAACGGCACAAAAGCCTATACACTTCTGCGGGAAGCGCTGAGGACGACGGGTAAAATCGGGATTGCCTCCATTACGATCCGCTCTAAACAGCAGCTTGCGATTCTTCGCGTGTATGACAACTGCATCGTGATGGAATCCATTCATTATCCGGATGAAGTCAGAAATGCCGGACATGTGCCGGGCGTTCCCGAGCAGACAGCCGTTAATGAAAAAGAGCTGCAGACGGCGATTACGTTAATTAATGAGCTGACAACCGAGTTTGACCCGGAACAATACGAAGATACGTACCGGAAAGCCCTTCTCGCTAAAATTAACGATAAGCTCGAACATGAAGAAGCGGGCGTGACACCGGCTGCTGCCGGCCCGCGCGAAGATGTCATCGATCTTGTCAGCGCGCTTCAGGCAAGCATTGACCGGACGAAGCGGCCGGATCGAGAACAGACTGCACCGGCGCGGACAAAAGACGCCGCGTCAGCAGGCGGCGGAGGCAAAAAGCAGAAGACGACCAGACAAAAAGCCGGAACGTCTTAATCATGGTGCTGACGATGCAGCCGATTTTGACCTCTGTACCGCCTGAAGGCAGTGAGTGGCGCTATGAGGTAAAGTATGACGGATTCCGCTGTCTTCTCCGCATAGACGAAAGCGGCGTTACATTAACCAGCAGAAACGGACAGACGCTGACGAATCAATTTCCGGAAATCACGGCTTTTGCGGCCCGGTGTTTTCAGCACATGAAAGACAGGTTCCCCATTACGCTTGACGGAGAGCTTGTCTATTTAATCAATCCGTACAGAGCGGACTTTGAGCATCTTCAAATCCGCGGACGTTTAAAACGGACGGAAGCAATTGAAAGCACCGCTGATAGACGGCCGTGCCGCTTTCTGGCATTTGATCTCCTCGTTCTGGAAGGCGCCGGCACCGTCTCATTACCGTATGTGAAACGGAAGCGTGCCCTTTCCAAACTGCTTAAAGAAGCAAATCTTCCCGCCTGCCCTCATCACTTAGCGGAAGAAGCGATTCAATACATTCCGGAACACACTGACTTTGATGCGCTTTGGGACAAGGTCGTCCGCCATGACGGAGAAGGTATCGTAGCAAAAAGGGCTTCCAGCGGCTGGGCGGAAAATAAACGGTCTCCCGACTGGCAAAAGTATAAACATATGAAAACGGCACATGTGCTATTAACCGGGTTTAATCCGAAGAACGGGTATGTAACGGCCTCTGTTTTAAAAGACGGCACCGCCGTCCCGATCGCGTCCGTTTCCCACGGCATGCGGGCGGAAGAAAAAAACGCCGTCAGAACCATTATGGAGACCCACGGAAAAAAACAAAAAAGCGGCGAGTATACACTTGAGCCTTCTATCTGCATGACCGTGCAGTATTTAACCATATTGCAGGACACGCTGCGTGAAGTATCTTTTGTGTCTTTTCAGTTTGAAATGGATTGGACGGAATGCACGTATCAGCAGCTTATCCTCCGCTCTAAAACGCTGCCGCCGAAGCTGCAGTTCACAAGCCTGGATAAGATTGTTTTTAAAAAACGTGAAAAAACGAAAGCAGATTTCCTTAGTTATATGGTAAAAATGAGCGATTTTCTGATGCCCTTTCTTAAAGATCGGGCCGTCACGGTGATCCGTTATCCGCACGGCGCGCCTGGCGAATCTTTTTTTCAAAAAAACAAACCGGACTACACGCCGGACTTTGTCTCAAGCGTGTTTGACGGGAGCCATGAGCACATCGTATGCAGCAGCATACCGTCACTTTTATGGCTGGCTAATCAGCTGGCGCTTGAATTTCACGTTCCGTTTCAGACAGTGCATTCTGAAAGGCCCGCAGAGATTGTCATTGATCTTGATCCTCCGTCAAGGAATGATTTTCCTATGGCAGTGGAGGCTGCGCATGTGCTGAAACAGCTGTTTGACTCATTCAGCATTACGTCATTCCCGAAGCTCTCCGGAAATAAAGGCATTCAGCTCTACATCCCGCTTTCACCGGAAGCATTCACCTATGAAGAAACCCGTGCGTTCACAATGCTCATCGCCGATTATTGCGTCAGGACGCGGCCGGATCTTTTTACGACAGAGCGGTTTATCAAAAACCGAAACGGCAGGCTCTACCTAGATTACTTGCAGCATGCCGAAGGGAAAACCATTATCGCCCCCTATTCGACCCGGGGCAACGAATTGGGAACGGTTGCGGCTCCCCTTTATTGGAGCGAAGTCAACTCCTCTTTAACACCTGATGATTATACGATCGATACAGTAGTGAACCGCGTCAGGACAGAGGGAGATCCGTTTTATGATTTTTACCGGAATCCGCAGGACGGCCCGCTTTCAATCGTGCTTGAGCAAATCAAGAGAAAGAGCTGACGCTTTTTGTCAGCTCTTTTCAGTCTGATACGTGCACATCAATTTTTCTTTGGAAATAAATAAATAGCAGGAGTAAGGAATGTTTTTGAGGGTGAGCTGTTTTGCAGTAAAGTATAAAATCGGAATATGGGCCGCTTTCTTAAACAGCCTGTAGCAGCCGCTGGACGGTTTTATCACATCAAAACCGAGTCTCGCCGCTCCTTTATGAAGCATTGTAATGCCGACGACTCCCTTAATCTCGTCTTTCCGTTTATGCTGGTTAATATAATCCGCTAAATGAGGCATGGATTGATATACCTTCTGATATAGCATAATCCCCCTTCTGACCGCGCTTTCAATAGGCTGCAGCTCTTTCAGGAGTTTGACATTATGAAGATGAATCTTAACTAACACGTCGTTTTTTTTAATTCTGGTTCCGTCGCTCAGGATGACTTCTTTTCCTTTATATCTAGTCAAACGGACGCGGAATACATTCGATTGCCGTTTATCAATCAGCGTCAGCCGGGTAAAGAAGAAATAAAGCGGATCAAGTAAGTACCATATAGACAGCAGACAGCTTCTCACATGTTCACCTTCTTTATAATCAAAGCACCCTCATATTTTGGCATGGGGCATGTCACATTATGATTGGTAAATAATGATGCCGACCTGTATCAGCTTATGCAAAAACCGCTTCAGGCTCTACTGTCCGGAACAGAAAAAAAACACTCTTCGTGAAGAAGAGTGTCTGTATCCGCTTTCTTTTAACGGAAAAGCAAATGCTGGCTGTGAATGCCCGCTTTTTTCAGTAAGGCTATCAGCTGTTCCTGTTCTTCAGGCATAAGTCCTGAAAACGCTCTCGCAATTCTCAATGAATGAATCGGATAAATTTTATCCAAATACTCGTTTCCTTTATCAGTTAAATGGGCGTAAACAGACCGTTTGTCCTTAGGGTCTTGTTCTCTGACCAAAAACCCGTTTCTTTCAAGCTTGTCGATGACATAGGTGACATTCCCGCTGACAAGCAAAAGACGCGACCCGATTTGCTGAAGCTTTTGCGGCCCTCTCGTATAGAGCAGCTCCAAAACGGCAAATTCAGTCGGATTAAAACCGTGTTCTTTACTGTCGCGGATGCTGTGTTCAGACACACTCTTGAAAGCCCTTGCAAAAACTTTGTACAAATTCATCGAACGCATCACTTCTTCTTCGTTAAATGATAATCTCATCATATCTACCCCGTATTTAAGATTTTTATAAAAAAATAATGTAAACCCTTACAATTCATAAGAGTCGATCTTTGTTTTATATTCTATTCGTGCCGTTTTTCAGAATTCCTTCTTTTTTATATAAAAAAATACCCTTATACATCATTTAATTTGTATAAGGGTTCCGTTCTTTATAGGGAATGTTCCGAAAAAAATACGCGTATTCCTTTCTCAGCTCCGTAATTGTCATGGAATTGAGTATTTCTTCCGTATAGACTCCGATCTGCAGAAGCTTTTTGGAATAATGGTTTCTCTCTTTGTCCAATGCATTTTGAAGCAAACGACTCATGGCAGCCTCCTTTGTTTTCCGCTATTCTATGATCAGAATAACGCTTTTATATCAAAGACGTATAAAGCCATTGTAAAACTTCTGTAGATTATGATGTTTTTCGGTAAAGTCCGTTCTGAACGGCTCTGAGCAGCGGAAAAGCGTGTTCCCCGGCAATCTGCATGAACGCCTCCAGCATTTCATCACGTTTCATATCTAATTCAATGATTTCTTTTGCCAGCGAAACCGCTTTTTCTTTCTCCATTCCTATCCTTCCTCCTCATTGTGTCTGTACAGTAAGCATAAAACGGGGCACAGGACCATGCATTAACCTTGTCAATTTTTCTGCCGCTTTTTTTCTAAAATTTTCTATTCCGCGTCAGAAAACCTGACAAGCGTCAGGTTTTTTCTCTTTTTTTCTTATATAATATGAGTAAAAGACATCCAGGGGTGGGAAAATGACGACAGACGAACAATCTTACAAAGATAAAAAAGTAATCTCGATCGGCATTGTAAGCGAATTAACCGGATTGTCAGTCAGACAGATCAGATACTATGAAGAACGGAAATTAATCTATCCGCAGCGTTCATCACGGGGAACGAGAAAGTATTCCTTCGCGGACGTTGAGCGGCTGATGGATATTGCCAACAAGCGGGAAGACGGCGTGCAGACGGCTGAAATTTTAAAAGACATGCGAAAAAAAGAACAGGCTCTCAAAAACGACCCGCAGCTCCGCAAAAAAATGCTGGAAGGACAGCTTAATGCTCATTTTAAGTATAAAAACCGCTGATCAAAAAAGTCCGCCTCCTGTGAGACGGACTTTTTTTATAAAGCATGAAGAAATGCAGTTGCAATGCCGAAATAAATTAATAAGGACAAAATATCGTTCAGCGTCGTAATCAGCGGTCCTGATGCAATCGCCGGGTCAATGTTCAGTTTATGAAGAATAATAGGGACGATCGTTCCGGCCATCGTACCGATAATCAACGTTGCAAGCAGCGATGAACCGACGACAAAACCGAGCGTTAAGTCTTTCTGCCAGACGGTTGCGACAATCGTAATCGCGATCGCACAGACGATGCCGATGTAGATACCGGTTCTTAATTCACGGAAAATCAGTTTAAAGATGGTTTTTTTATTCATTTCTTCTTTAGCCAGTCCTCTGATGACGACGGCGAGTGACTGTGTGCCTGTATTACCCGTCGTTCCCGCGATCATCGGCATGAAAAACGCGAGGGCGACGACTTTTTGCAATGTATCTTCAAAATAATTCAGAATGCTTCCGGAAATCAATCCGATAAACAAAAGCAGAATGAGCCACGGCAAACGGCGGTACGCCGCAACGTACGCTTTCGTATCAAATGTAATCGCCTTACCGGAGGCTGCGAATTTTTCGTAATCTTCATCGGCTTCTTTAATCACGACGTCAATAATATCATCGACAGTGACAATACCGACAAGCACATGATTTTCTTCCACGATCGGAATGGCTAAAAAGTCATACCGCTGGATCAGCCGGGCGACTTCTTCCTGGTCTTGGAGCACCCCGGCCGAGATGACACGCGTAAACATGAGATCCTGCACTTTATCCTCAGGCTCGCCGAGAATTAAATCTCTGTAAGAGAGCACTCCGACAAGCTGCTTGCTGTCATTAATTACGTACAAATAATTTATTGATTCTGCGATTTCTGCAAAGCTTTTCAGCTTCACAACCGCATCTTTTACTGTATAATGCTGCGGAATCCAGACGAAGCGGTTCGTCATCATCCGTCCCGCCGATTCTTGCGGATAGTTCATCAAAAGCTGCACGGCCTTTGATTCCTCAGCCTCCATGCTGGATAAAAGCTGTTCTTTCAGTTCTTCATCCATCTCTTCCAGCAATGCGGCGAGATCGTCGTTATCCATTTTATTCATTGCGAGAGTGGCTTTCGTTTTACCGACTTTATGCAAAACGGCAAGCTGAAATTCCCGCTCCAGCTCTCCGATCATGTCGGTGATGTCATCAACCGTCATATATGACAGATAGCGGGCCCGGTGCTTTTCCGGCATTTCTTTAAACAAAAATGCCATGTCATAGGGCTGAAGCTCATCTATCATGTTTCGGAATTCTTTTATTTTTCCGTCCCGCAATAAAATAATTATGCGTAATATGAGTTCGTCATAGGTCATGTTTTGGACCATCGGGACTCGTACCTCCTTTACGGAGACGCGCCGTCCGTCAAGGGAAGTGCGGCGGTTTGTCTCCTCATCATGTCGTCACTGGTTATCTGGCTGTATATGGGTACTTCTTCTGACATACTCGAATGGGGAGAATCCATACTCCGCACCTCCTTATCATGCTCAGTCGTGTACGTTTTGAGGCATAAAAAAAACCTTCTGATATGAAGGCGAAAACAAGCACGGCAAATAAACGTGCGGGGCCTCCAATCGTAGAGCTTTAGCACTGTATGGCATAGGACAGCCATCCAGCTGCGTTAAGAATCACCTTATGTCGATGATTCCTGTTGACCCATTGGCGTCTTTGGACATTTTTGGGCAGCAGCGTATCTCCATACAGGAGCCTCACCTAACGAAGTTCTTATTTGAATTGACACACTGAGATTACAGAAAAAAAAGGAATGTGTCAACCTTAAATTTGTGATTTCAGCACATGCCTATAAAATAAACGGAATAAAGGCATAAAGCCCTTATTCCGGCAAATCGCTTTCATCCTCTTCTGAAAGGAAATGATAGGATTCATGCAGCATGAGCGCGTACTCCCCTTCTTTTGTCGGATGCGGTACATACTCAGCCTCGTTGATATACTGCTCTTCCCTTTTCTTCATATGACAGACCTCCTGTTCAATTTTAGATTGTCCAAAAGAAGACCCGTTATCATAGAAAAGAAAAAATCACTTGCAGAGCAGGACATGCAGCTATATTTTTCGGATCGTGAAAAAGTTCCTAAGCAGCCACGGGCCCGGTTTGAAACCGAGCGTTAATTGCCACGCGCCGATCGCCTGCAGTCCGAACTCCCGAACGAGAACCATTTTTTCACTCATGCTCCGCACATCCTCAAACCACACTTCATGCGTTCTTCCATTTTCATCAGTATACCGGAAGTAAGGGGAACGCTCCTGCTGGGAATAACGGATCACTGATTGATGCTTCATGGCCGTTTCCATGGCGCGCTGATTGGAGATGGCGGATCCGATCGTTCCGGGACGGTACGGAATCACCCAATCATACCCGTACAGCGGAACACCGAGAATCACTTTTCTTCTCGGCACCCTGCTGATGGCAAAATTGATCGTTTGCCTGACCTCTGTCAAAGGCGCCACGGGTCCCGGCTCACTGCCGGCGTGGTGCCAGTCGTACGCCATAATGAACATATAATCGACGACGGTTCCGATTCCGCCGTAATCATATCCCCTCAGCCACGGCACTGCATCACTTGTTTTCGCCGGAACCGATATCGTTAACGCGAGCTGATGCTCTGAAAGCCGGGTTTTTAACTGCCGGAGAAATCCTGTGAAGAGGTCCCTGTCAGCTTCTCTGACCCGTTCAAAATCGATATTTACACCGCCGTACCCCTTTCTTACGGTTAAGGAGACGATATTGTTGACGAGATTCGTCCTTGCCGTCGGATTTTGCAGCACTTGATGGGCTAATTCCGGACTGAATCCCCCTTCTGTCAGATTCGTAATGACGGCAAGCGGGCGCACTCTGTTCTGCCATGTGGTTTCTATTGCGGTTCTGTCGTTTAAATCGTTAATGATATCTCCGTTCGGGCCAAAATGATATTCAAACAAAGAAATCGCCGAAGAATACGGCGCAAAATCATTAATTAACTCTCTATCCGCTTCAGGCGTCCGTATGACATAAAATTGCAGGGTGCCCGCAAGATAGTTAGAGATATCAGGGATCTTCACTTTCATACCCGCCCGCAGCCGGTTCGGCGGAATATCCGGGTTTGCCTGCATCAGCTGCATCTGCGGCACATAAGCCTTACCTGCGATAACGGCATACGTATCATTCGGCTGAACCGTATATTCATTAAGAGGGATTAAAAGCGCCTGCCCCGGAACGATATTCGTTTCCTCAAGCCCGTTGACGCTTCTGATGCTGTCAACAGGGTATCCGTACTTTCTGCTGATGGAAAATAACGAGTCACCAGACTGCACTGTATGAACAAACATAGATGTCCTCCGTTTCCTTTTGATCAAAAGGGCTCTTCTTATCTTTATGAATGATCATCCGGTCCGATTCCAAACTCTGTTCGGAGAAAGGCTGTTTACAAATCAGACATGATCAACTATGATGATGTCATCATAAAAAACTGTATAGGAAACGCACTAGGGGTGCTGTTATCGGCTGAGATAAAACATGCGGCAGGCGTGTTTTGATCCCTTATAACCCGATCTGGATAATACCAGCGTGGGGAAGTGCAGATTGACCGGAGCGCAGGGTTTTTCCCCATGCGTTTTCGTTCTGCTGCTGCATATTCCCTCGGATATGCAGTTTTTTATTTTTCATTAAAAAACGGGGGAGGACACCGCAATATGAAACTGAATATAAACCGCCTGTAAAATCAACTCTTTCATACATACGACTATCCGATAAGAAAGCAGGAGATCACAATGAAAAATTGGAAAATGAGAGAAATTGTCGTCATGTCCGTCATCAGTGTTGTATTTGCTGTCATTTATTTAGTATCAACTCATGCAAGCAATATAGCGGCAGGATTTTTCGGCCGGATGAGCTATGAGCCGATTTACGGTATCTGGTTTATCGTCTCGGTGATTGCCGCGTACATTATTCAAAAACCGGGAGCGGCTCTCGTTTCTGAAATCATCGCCGCGTTTGTGGAGTGCTTACTCGGAAATCCGTCAGGACCGATGGTGATTCTGATCGGGATCGCACAGGGAATCGGTGCGGAAGCGGTCTTTTTTGCGACACGCTGGCGGGTGTATACCCTGCCCGTGCTTCTTTTATCCGGTATGGGGTCTTCTGTGACGAGCTTCATTTATGACTTGTTCGTTTCCGGATACTCTGTTTTGAATCCGGGTTTATTAGCCGTCATGCTTCTCATCCGTCTGGTCTCAGGTGCGCTTCTTGCCGGCCTTCTCGGCAAAGCAATCAGTGATGCGCTGGCTTACACAGGGGTGCTGAGCGGCATGGCGCTCGGAAAACAATTCAAGAAGAAAAAGAAACAGGTGAACCAAGATGCAGGCATGTGAGCCCCTTCTATCGGCCGGCCGTCTTACCTTTTCTTATGATCAGGATGAAAAGCCGATTCTTCAAAACGTGTCCTTTCAGCTCCGCAAAGGAGAGCGGGCTTTATTGCTCGGGCCGAGCGGATGCGGCAAAAGCTCGCTCGCTCTCTGTTTAAACGGTCTGTACCCGGAAGCATGCGATGGGGTTCAATCGGGAACCGTGTCTTTATACGGAACACCTCTTTCACATCTGACAGAACCCGCCGCCAGATCCATCGGCGTCGTGTTTCAAGATCCGGACCAGCAGTTTTGCATGCTGACGGTCGAAGATGAAATCGCCTTCGGCCTGGAAAATTTGCAATATACAAAAGAAGATATGGACGCAATCATCGATGACGTTTTAGAAAAATTAGAGATCACTCATCTGAAAACGCGAACGATCGCTTCGCTGTCAGGCGGTTCAAAACAAAAAGTGGCGCTTGCCTGTATCATTGCGATGGAACCGGAACTCATTATTTTGGACGAACCGACGGCACAGCTTGATCCATATTCCGCACGTGAATTAGTGCGGCTGATCAAAGATCTTCAAGCAAAAAAAGGCTTCGGCCTTCTCGTTATCGAACATCAGCTTGATCATTGGGCGCCGTGGATGGACAGGACGATTGTCCTTGACGAAACGGGTCAGAAGGTGATGGACGGAGAGACGGACGTTATCTTTGAAACAAAGGTTGAAGAGCTGATAGAGCTCGGCATTCCGATTCCGCGTGTAATCTCATTGCAGAAGCACGTCAGCATTCCTTTTACATTGTGTAAAGAAAAGCTGTTTCACGAACCTGTACCGTCTCTGCCCGAACCCCGGCCCGCCGCGCTTTCGGCAGAAGACGCGCTGAGCGTTCACGGGCTGTCATTCTCAAGAGGAGCAGACGTCATTTTTCAGGATGTGAGCTTTTCCGTAAAAAAAGGTTCAATCACCGCGATTGCCGGTCCTAACGGAACAGGAAAATCCACGCTCCTTTCTGCCGCGGCCAAGCTCATCCGTCCGCTGGGCGGAGACATCAAAATAGACGGCAGACCGATTGATTCCTATTCTGAAAAAGAGCTGCGGCGGCTGATCGGATATGTTTTCCAAAATCCTGAACACCAGTTTGTCACAGATTCCGTCATTCAAGAGCTGATGTTCGGTTTTGAAAGCAGCAGAGCCGCAAAGGAGAAAGCTCTTCAGCTGTTAACCCGATTCGGCCTGAGACGCCATGCCTCACAGCATCCGTTTTCTTTAAGCCAAGGACAAAAACGCCGGCTCAGCGTCGCAACGATGCTTATGCACAATGTGAACGTTTTGATGCTTGATGAACCGACTTTCGGACAGGATGCCAAAACGGCGCGGGAGTGTATGCAAATGCTCCGTGAGATTCAAAAGGAAGGAACGGCTGTTTTGATGGTGACACACGATATGGAACTCGTCTCAGATTATGCCGACACGATCCTTGTGCTCTGCGGCACGAAACTGGTATTCCGGGGAACTCCCGACGCTTTATTTTCTGATAACACCAGGATCGCCGAGCAGGCGCATTTGGCTTTGCCGCTGCGGTATGAATGGATGAGACACGACAGGAGGCGGAGAAATGAACTTGCGGCTGGAGGCTGTTAATCCGTCAATAAAGGCGGCGGCTGTATTGTTATGCGTCATAATGCTGTCGTTTATTTATAATCCGTACACCCCTGCTTTGTTTTATATCATCATTGCGGGAGGCGTCCTCTCGGCGGGTCGTGTGCCGCTGAAAAAATGGCTGCTGTTCACGATTCCGTTTGTCATTCTGGCCTTCGGTTCTTTATGGACAGCCGCCGTATTCGGAAACGTCCCGACAACCGGAAGCAACCTGCTGTTTAAGCTCGGGCCGATTGCCGTCAACAGTGATAACGCGGCGCTCGGGATTTCTATCGCGTTTCGTATTTTATGTTTTTCCGCTTTGTCGATGATGTTTCTTTTCACAACCGATCCGATTCTGTTCATGCTCAGTCTGATTCAGCAGTGTAAGCTGCCGCCCAAGCTTGCATACGGCGTTATCGCGGGGTTCCGGTTTCTCCCTCTTCTGAAAGATGAAATCCTGATCATCCGGCAGGCGCACAGAATCAGGGGCGCGGCGTCTGATTCCGGGCTGAAAGGAAAGCTCTCCGCCTTCAGGCGCTTCACCATTCCGCTATTGGCAGGCGCAATCAGAAAGGCGGAACGCACGGCGATCGCGATGGAATCTAAAGGCTTTACGGGGAGCCGAAACCGCACGTTTTACAGAACTGTTACCGTGCGCCGCGCCGACTGGTGCTTTTTCCTGCTCGTGCTTCTGTTATTCGGCGCAAGCTGGCTCATTTCATTGTTGTTTGTATAAAAACAGGCCGCCGGAGTGATTCGGCAGCCTGTTTTGTTATGTATGTTATTGATGATAATTGAGAGCCTGAGCGAGATTGGACTTGATCGTAATATCTGAGAAATTAATGCCGAGCTGTACGGCGGTTTGAGCGATTTCCGGCCTGATTCCGGATAAAGTGGACGTGACGCCGATCAATTTCAGCGCCTCAACTAATTTAAAAATCTGATGCGCCACCATCGTATCGACAACCACTACACCCGACAGGTCAATTAGCAGATGTTCAATCAGCCGTTTTGCACATGTGCTCAGCGTATTTTCAAGAATGAATTTGGCGCGCTCCGTGTCAATATCGCCGACAAGCGGCAGCAGCGCCGTCCGTTTGCTCAGTGTGATAACCGGCGAGCTTAACTCCAAAATCATTTCTCTTTGCGCATTCAGCTGCATTTTTGAGTTATGCTCGGCATGATCGACAAACGTGTAAATCGTAAAATCAAATACTTGTACAATTAAATTCTCCCATTTCTTCCTTTCTCCCTGTGCAAACGAAGATTCATGTTTATCGGCAAACGCATCATAATAACTGACATATAGTCTCCGGTTTCTCATGAATTCACGGACCACATACTGGACGGGAGTATCCAGATGCTTCTGGTCTTTCGCAAGCTCAATCACCCACCGCTCGAACTCTTCTAAAAATTCTTTTTTCGGCATGATATACATTTTATTAATATGCCGGTAAAATTCTTTATCCTGCTCCGTCAGTTCTTCTGTGATGATGGGATTTGTCAAAGAATAAATCGAATTCGGATCCGAATCTTCCATCGTTTCGATCCACTCTTTCGCAATTTGATCCACTTGTTCTGAAAAATAGTTGTATAATGCTTCACTTATCTTCATATCTCTTCTCCTTTCCCATTTCCAATTATACCGTCAGCGGATCATGAATGAAAATAAAAGCTGTTAAACTATCCATATATTTGAAATTTTTTAGTGCGATAGATTACGCCTTTTTTATGAAAATGCTTCAAATGACTCTTTCCGGCCGGCATGCTCTGCCATAAAATAGTAGCAACACCCTTGTATCCACTCGCAAGCATAAAAAAGGAGGGCTTTTTTATGAATGGTGAAATGCATTTGATTCCTTATGTCACGGATGAACAGATCATGGAGGTGAACGAGCTTCCAGAGGGGATTAAAGTGATTAAGGCGCCAGAGTTGTGGGCAAAAGGGTTTAAAGGCAAGGATATTAAAATCGCGGTGCTTGACACAGGCTGCGACATCAATCATCCTGATTTGAAAGACCGGATTGTCGGCGGGAAAAACTTCACCGATGATGACGGAGGCAAAGAAGACGCGATTTCCGATTATAACGGACATGGGACACACGTTTCCGGAACGATTGCCGCCAATGATTCAAACGGCGGAATTTCGGGTGTCGCGCCGGAAGCAAGCCTTTTAATCGTTAAAGTTCTCGGCGGTCAAAACGGCAGCGGCAAATACGAATGGATCATTAACGGCATCAACTACGCCGTTGAACAAAAGGCAGATATCATTTCCATGTCACTCGGCGGGCCAAGCGATGTGCCTGAATTGAAAGAAGCCGTCACAAATGCGGTAAAAAGCGGTGTTCTGGTCGTTTGCGCGGCAGGAAACGAAGGCGACGGAGACGAGCGTACAGAGGAACTGTCGTATCCGGCCGCTTACAACGAAGTGATCGCAGTCGGATCAGTCTCAATCGCCCGTAAATCGTCTGAATTTTCAAACGCTAATAAAGAGATTGACCTGGTGGCTCCGGGAGAAAATATTCTCTCCACCCTTCCCAACCATAAATACGGGAAGCTGACGGGCACTTCAATGGCCGCCCCGCATGTGAGCGGAGCGCTTGCCTTAATAAAAGGGCTTGAACAGGACGCGTTTCAGCGGACGCTTTCTGAGGCTGAAGTCTACGCCCAGCTCGTGCGGCGGACCCTTCCTTTGGACATCGCCAAAACATTGGCCGGGAACGGATTCCTGTATTTAGACGCGCCTGAAGTGCTGATGGAAAGAGCCGAACAGGCACAGCTGCTGTCTTTCTGATATTTTTCTCATATAATGATTGATCAGCTTGTCACATCACCAATTTTTAAAATGTGAGATTTTCTATTGACAGTGATCTGAATAAGCTGATAAGATAACCAACAAATGATGTAACTTTTCAAAAAAATTGAAATATTTTCTCTTATCGAGAGTTGGGCGAGGGATTGGCCTTTTGACCCCAACAGCAACCGACCGTAATTCCATTGTGAAATGGGGCGCGTGATTTTTGCGCCGAGACGACTGTCTCATAAGGCACGGTGCTAATTCCATCAGACGTGATCTGAGAGATAAGAGAGGCTTGCATTTTGAAGTTAAAGCCTCTTTCTCTCATGAGAAAGAGGCTTTTTTGTTACATCTCACTTAAAGGAGGAAACTTAATGACAACAATCAAAACTTCGAACCTCGGTTTTCCGAGAATCGGCTTGAACAGAGAATGGAAAAAAGCGCTTGAGGCTTATTGGAAAGGAAACACTGACAAAGAAACGTTTCTTAAAGAACTTGACGGTTTATTCTTATCAGCTGTCAAAACACAGCTTGACCAACATATCGATATCGTGCCGGTCTCTGATTTCACCCATTATGACCATGTGCTTGATACCGCCGTCAGCTTTAACTGGATTCCGGAAAGATTCCGCAGCATCACGGATCCCGTTGATACATACTTTGCGATTGCCCGCGGTGTAAAAGACGCCGTTTCCAGTGAAATGACGAAATGGTTTAATACCAACTACCATTACATCGTCCCTGAATATGACGAAAGCATTGAATTCCGTCTGACGAGAAACAAACAGCTTGACGACTACCGCCGGATCAAAGAAGAATTCGGAGCGGAAACAAAACCTGTCATCGTCGGTCCGTACACATTCGTCACACTTGCGAAAGGATACGAAGAATCAGAAGCGAAAGCGATTCAAAAACGCCTTGTTCCTCTTTATGTGCAGCTGCTGAAAGAACTTGAAGCTGAAGGCGTAAAATGGGTTCAGATCGATGAGCCGGCCCTTGTGACAGCTTCTTCTGAAGACGTCCGTGCCGCAAAAGAACTCTATGAAGCGATCACAAAAGAGCTTTCAGGACTGAATGTCCTCCTGCAGACATACTTTGATTCGGTTGATGCATATGAAGAACTCGTTTCTTATCCCGTACAGGGAATCGGGCTTGACTTCGTGCATGATAAAGGCAGAAACCTTGAGCAGCTGAAAAAGCACGGCTTCCCGAAAGATAAAGTGCTGGCAGCCGGTGTGGTCGACGGACGCAACATTTGGAAAATCGATGTTGAAGAACGCCTGGACGCGGCTCTGGATATCCTCAGCCACGCTGATGTTGAGGAGTTATGGATTCAGCCTTCAAGCAGCCTTCTGCACGTGCCGGTGGCGAAACACCCTGACGAGCATCTTGAAAAGGATTTGCTGAACGGCCTGTCATACGCTAAAGAAAAACTGGCGGAACTCGGCGTCTTAAAAGAAGGGCTTCTGTCCGGCAAAGCGGCCGTCAGTGAGCAGATCGAAGAATCAAAAGCGGCACTTAAGGCTTTAAAAGCATTCGCAACAGGAGCGAACTCAGCTCAAAAAGAAGAGCTGAATCAGCTGACGGAAAAAGATTTCTCCCGTCCGGCAAGCTTTGAAGAACGATTGGCGCTGCAGAATGAATCACTCGGTCTTCCCCTTCTGCCGACGACGACAATCGGAAGCTTCCCTCAATCTGCAGAGGTGCGGAGCGCACGACAAAAATGGCGCAAAAAAGATTGGACGGATGAACAGTACCAAGCCTTTATTAATGCGGAAACGAAGCGCTGGGTTGACATTCAGGAAGAAATCGGCTTAGACGTGCTCGTTCACGGAGAATTTGAGCGGACGGACATGGTCGAATACTTCGGTGAAAAACTGGCCGGATTCGCCTTTACGAAATATGCATGGGTGCAGTCTTACGGTTCACGCTGCGTACGTCCGCCTGTCATTTTCGGAGATGTCGAATTTATCGAACCGATGACGGTAAAAGATACGGTCTACGCCCAATCGCTGACGGAAAAACACATGAAAGGCATGCTGACGGGACCTGTCACCATCTTAAACTGGTCATTCCCGCGTGTGGATATTTCAAGAAAAGAAATCGCCTTCCAGATCGGGCTTGCCCTCAGAAAAGAAGTAAAAGCGCTTGAAGATGCCGGTATTCAGATTATCCAAGTGGATGAACCCGCGCTCCGCGAAGGACTGCCGTTAAAAACGCAGGATTGGGATGAATATTTAACTTGGGCCGCAGAAGCATTCCGGTTAACGACGTCTTCTGTGCAAAATGAGACGCAGATTCATACGCATATGTGTTACAGCAACTTTGAAGATATCGTAGATACGATCAATGATCTTGACGCGGATGTCATTACAATCGAACACAGCAGAAGCCACGGAGGATTTTTAGAATATTTGAAAGAACATCCTTACGTGAAAGGCCTCGGACTCGGTGTATACGACATTCACAGCCCGCGTGTGCCGGCAACTGAAGAAATCTATCAAATTATTGATGACGCGCTTGAAGTGTGTCCGACTGACCGCTTCTGGGTAAACCCGGACTGCGGACTGAAAACAAGACAGCAGGAAGAAACCGTTGCGGCATTAAAAAATATGGTCGACGCCGCGAAACAGGCACGAAAAAAACAAGCTCAGCTTGTATAAAAAAACAGCCATCCGCAAATCGCGGGTGGCTGTTTTTTCTGGGCGTGCTACTTATTCTTCAGCGCCTTCGCAAGTTCACTTAGTGAATCATGCTGCTTAATTTGATAGCCCCGCCCTTCTTTTTGCAAATACCCTTTTTGGCAGAATTGCGTCAGCACATGCAAGAGATGACGGTAAGATACACCCAAATAATCACAGACCGTTACGTGCTTCTCTTTATAAACCCCTTCATAAGCCGTCTGCAAAATAAAATCGGCCAGCCGGTTTTCAAGCGGGAACGCCAGACTTTGTGAATATTTCGAAGCCATAAGCGTTGCCTTCGCACTTAAAAACTTAGCCAATTCACGCAGGAATTTCGCATCCTGCAGCAATTGCGCGCGGCAGCGGTAAATAGGCAGAGCAAAACAAACAGTCTTCGCTGAGGCTTGAATTCCTTTTGTGTAATACACTTCATGTAATAGTTCCATCTCTCCGATGTAATCATCTTTGTTGATAAAATTAATTAAAGAAACTTTCCCGTTTTGGTGGGTTACATATATTTTCGCTTTTCCTTCAATCACGTAAAACAGGAAGTCAGGCCTCCTGCCCTCTTGAATAATCCATTCGTCCCGCTCATATTCGCGCACTTCCATAAACTCTTCAGCGGGGAAAGAGAATAAATGCGCGATTGAGTGTTTTTCTAACTGATGCCGCTTTTTCTCGCCTTTATAAACTTCCATCGTCCACCCCAAAAATATGAGATATCTCATATTGTCTTTATGTCTTTACATGATAACATGCCAATTAAAGGAGGAACGGGAATGAAAGCATATCGCTGGATGAGTCTGCATTTTTTTAGTTTTTTTATGACATGGGGTGTTTTTCTGCCCTATTGGACGGGATGGATGGTGCATATAAAAGGGGTTTCCGTATCCGAAGCCAGTTTCATTATGAGCCTGGGCTTGGCGGCAAGAGGGATTTCCACATTATTATTCTTCCCTTATTTATCAGGAAAATTCAGCAGCAAAGCCTTATTAAACGGCGCCAGAATCGGGACGCTTCTCGCACTTTTATGTTATATTCCCGCTGATTCTTTTCAAAGCCTGCTTCTTGTCACATTAGTGCTGCATGTGTTTTACCCTGCTTTAATGCCTGCTTTAGACAGCGCTTGCGGCGTCCTTGTACAGCATAACGAATTAAAGGCCTATGGGACAAGCCGACAGTGGGGGTCCGCGGGTTTTGTTTCAGCCGGCGTCATCCTGTCCGTCTTTACAGGTATATTCGGAGATCAAGCGATTTTATGGGCACTGCTTTTGGGCACCCTGATATTCGCATGCCTCAGCTTTATGCATGCGCCAGCTGTTCTTTCAAAACGGCCGGAAACAGACCGCGCAAGAAAAGAGGGCATGTTTGCCTTATTCCGCATCAAATATTTCGGTCTGGTGCTCGCAATCGTTATCTTACTGCAGGCGGCACATGCATCTTACTACAATTACGGTTATCTCTTTTTGCAGGAAATCGATGCCCCCGCATATGCCATCGGAATCATTATCAACATCGCCGTTATCGCGGAGATTATCTTCTTTGCAATCGCTGACCGATACTTTCATCAATTTACAGCAGGCTCTTTGCTCGCCTTGGCGGCGCTTGGTGCTACCGTACGCTGGATACTCGTATTTGCATTTCCGCATGTCATCATTTTCTGTATTGCGCAGACGCTGCATGCCTGTTCATTCGCGATGGGACACTATGCATTTATGAAATACTTAATTAAAAATATTTCACCCGCGCAAATCCCGAAAGCCCAAGGCATATATTCAGCGCTTGCTCTCAGCTGGAGCACTGCGGTATTTACTATTTTCGGAGGTTTTTTATATGAAATTGAACCCCGGTATGCCTTTATCGGAATGATTGTTTGTACGATCCCATCCATGCTTCTCGCCCTTTTATACAGAAAACTTGAAATGAAAAAGAGAGTTTTTACAGGAAACGCACAAGATATATAGCCATCGCTTTATAGACGATCACATGTCCCGCTGTCATTTTGACCGATTTGCGAATGCTGTGCGATGTATTTTCTCTATATTTAAAGTATTTCCTTCATATATGTTGAAATCAAAAACAGTGGTATAACCCGCTCAATTGGTTTATAAAGGGAATCCATTCAGAAACTTGGACAGAATCAGTGAATATACTGATACAGTACTGCTTACGCTCATTTCGGGGAACTTTGTTCGTAATAAAATGATTTTCAGCCAACTCATAAGGAGGGACATTGTGTCACAGCCTAATTTGCCCAATATCACCCCTGTCGTTACACTTTCCAGAGACGATACCATTAACCTTCTTCTTTCGTCAATTGCTATGGAAGAGCTGGGAATGGCACATATTCTGAATGCGGAAGGGGAAAAAATCCAATACGCGCTCGGAACGATTCCCGGATTAACAGGGCCCCCGTCAAGTCTTGCGGATATTCTTAACCTGAATGAGAGCGTCCGTGATACGCTTGACAGCTTAATGAAACAGGAGCTTCTTCTCGGTTCAAAATTGGACAGTATCTCAAATATCCCTACACTGGCGGGACCGACTGGTGCTACGGGGCCGACGGGACCTACGGGAGCAATCGGACCGGCCGGAGCGACGGGGCCAACCGGATCGATCGGACCGACGGGGGTCACCGGTGCGGGCCTTCAAGGGATTGTTGCTTTTAATCCGCTGATTGCTCCCACTTACACAACCGGACAGGTTGTCTTGTATAACGGAAGCTCTTACGTCGCAAACGTAAACAGCCCGGCGGGAACCCCTGGAGCCTCAGCTGACTATACACTTTTAGCTGCGGCGGGAATCACCGGCGCTACTGGCGCTACCGGACCGACCGGAAGCACCGGCGCTACTGGCGACACCGGACCGACTGGAATTACCGGTGCTACTGGCGGTACCGGGCCGACCGGGATCACCGGCGCTACTGGCGCTACTGGACCGATCGGAAGCACCGGCGTTACTGGCGACACCGGACCGACTGGAAGCACTGGCGCTACTGGCGGCACCGGGCTGACTGGAAGCACCGGCGTTACTGGCGACACCGGACCGACTGGAAGCACCGGCGCTACTGGCGGTACCGGGCCGACCGGAAGCACTGGCGCTACTGGCGGCACCGGACCGACCGGAAGCACCGGAACAAGTCTGACAGCAACTTCCGGCTATGCGAGCAATACGGGCGGCGGTGTTGTCGCAGTTATTGTCGGCGGCACGACCATTTCCTTACCGAATGAACAAAACCTTTCGGCAGATATTACGGCTAATGCCGCAAATACCATATTTACCGTTGCTCCGGCGGGACGGTACTATATTTCCTACCATATTAATTTAACGGCCGGCTTGCTTGTAAGTTCGCGTATTTTAATCAACGGCACTCCTCCTGCAAGTTCGATTATCGCCCCGGTCGCGTCTTTGGCAAACTTTAATAACTCCTTTATTGTGACTTTGCCAGCAGGCAGCACCATCCAGCTTCAGCTGTTCGGATTATTGGGTGCGGCCACATTGCTTGGAGGAAGCGTCGGTGCAGCTTTAAACATTATTCGATTATCTTAATGGAACATGCAAAAAAAGGATCAAGCGTTTGTCCGCTGATCCTTTTTTAATTGAGACAGAAGTTCTTTCGCGGGTTTAAATTGAGGATTGAACTTCACGGATTTTTTGGCGTAAGCGATGGCCGTCATATCATGGTTTAATGCAGAATGGCATTTTGCCATATAATAAAAGGCTCTGAAATCGGCGGCACCTTTTAACATTAAGTGATCAGCGTTTTCTCCTTCAACCTGCGTTCCGTTTTCAAATGCTTTGATTGCCGCTCTGTACTTTTCCAAATGATATAATACAAGGCCTTTATAATAATGAAGATTGCTGTAATCAGGATATAGCTTGAGCACTTTTTCAATCCCTTGTTCGGCTTCTTCATACCGTTTGAGCTCAAGCAATATTGTATATTTCAAATAATACAGGAGAGACGGAGGCATTCGTTTTTCGCTTAAAAATTGAAAAATTGAGCCGTTGACAAGATGTAATGCTTTTTCATAGTCTTTGATTCTGTAGCATTCACTTGCCAAATGATAGACAAGCCACGGATCAGGATTTTCCTCTGAAAGCTCTTCATTTAAAATGCTGATATTCCGTTTATGTTTTTGCTTGATCTTTTCTTCCTGCTCCAAGTAGCCGTAGTGATGAATCACACATGGGAGCGTGAAAAAAGCATTGTTTTCTTCCTCATTGGGAGCCGAGATATTCTCGTGAATTCTGCCTTGATACAGAAGGCCTTTATGATTGCGGAACAGTCTCGGCTGCATGCTTTCAAACGCTTCGTTTTCATCGAGCTGCTTCCCCGTATAATTGATGATTTTCAAAAGGCCCCGGCTCGGTAATCCGTCATGAAGCAGCGAAGTTAAAAAACGGCCCGTCTCCTGATCGAGCTCTTCATCCGCGTCAAGCACTAAAATCCAATCTCCTTCGGCATGCTGCAGGGCGTAATTTCTGGCCTTTGCGAAATCATTCTCCCATTCGAAATCAAACACTCTTGCCTGAAAACTTTTGCATATATCTTTTGTATTATCTTGTGATCCGGTGTCTGCGATGACGATCTCATCAGCGATGTCTTGTACACTTGATAAACAACGGGAGATGTATCTCTCCTCGTTTTTCACAATCATGCAAAGAGTCAGTTTACATTCAGCATTTCCGCTCATTTTCTCACCTTTCCCGATTTTGGAGTTGTTGATTGAACCAAGGCCGTTCAGGAGTGCCGTTCATCGTGATGATGACAGGCCGCACCCATCTGACGGCAGGTTCGGCAGTTTCCGTATTCCATTCCTGAAGCTGCCTGACAGCCCGCTTCGTAATCGGATGCGCCCGGAATTCGCGCGGGCTTTCAGAAATGAATTTTTTCGTTCGTTCCGTAACTGTCTTCATTTCAAGAAAGTGCCGCTCATACATCTGCTTCTGCTCTTCTTCCAAGCTGATCATTAAAAACAGACGGCCGCCTGTTTCCATCTGCCAGCGGCACAATGCGGAGAACAGCCTGATTTCTTCTTTGTAATTTGAACCCCTTCTTTTATCCACGGTCACAGATAATATATGTAACAGCGCCATCGTGAGACAATGCAAGGCTTCAAAAGATGCCTGTTTCGCTTTTGAGATGCTTGGATACGGCATATGCTTCACCCGTCTCTTTTTTTATGAACGCTCCCCGCCTTTTTTCTTCCAACCGCAGTCCTCACAATCCCCGCACTCACAGCAGCCAATGCGGCCGTAAAACAGGCCGTCACACGGATCTTCCGGATCACTGGGATCGTCCGGATTCCACGGGTCATCAGGATCGCCTGGATCACTCGGATTGCTCGGGTCGTCCGGATTCCACGGGTCATCAGGATCGCCTGGATCACTCGGATTGCTCGGGTCGTCCGGATTCCACGGGTCATCAGGATCGCCCGGATCACTCGGATTGCTCGGGTCGTCCGGATTCCACGGGTCATCAGGATCGCCCGGATTACTCGGATTGCTTGGGTCGTCCGGGTCCATACAGACTTCAGAATCCTGTAAGAAGATAATGTCCTCAAGCTTCGTCTGCAAAAGGAGTTGTGATTTCATGACGGTGCGCAGGAGCCGTTCAGTGCTTCTATTGATTGATGACAATTCCTCCAAGGAGGGATCGCCGGAAGCGCCGAGAAACATTTGAATCCTTTCCGCTTCCGCCTGCAGAATATGGGATAGTCCGATTTCTTCCATAGCCACGGATGAAAGAAGGAGGTTCAGGGTCTCACATCTGGAGAGTGTAATGTCGGGGGTGATGTTCGGTATGTTTGGAAGAGACATCGATTTCTCCCTCTTTTCTCTTGGTGTCATTATGCAAAAGTGCTATATCGTATTCTTATTCCGGGAGAGAAGAGATCATTACTGATGTTTTCGTTAATAAAATATCCCGGATATTAAATCCGGGATATTCGTTCGGTTATTTATTTTAATTCAAGTTTGACGTCTACATTTCCTCTTGTTGCTTTTGAATACGGACAGAACTCGTGAGCGGCATGCACTAGCTTCTCCGCCGTTTCTTTGTCAAGATCTTTTGTATCAATGACGAGCGTTACGCCGATTTTGTAACCTCCGTCACTCTCATCTTTTAAAAGGCTGACCTGTCCTTCAATTTCAGAGGTCATGTCGATTTTTTGTTTTTGGGCGGCGAGCTCAAGCGCTCCCCCGAAGCAGGCAGCATATCCTGCCGCAAAGAGCTGTTCAGGGTTTGTGCCGGTTTCTCCGTCTTTTTTTGCATTCGGCATGATGATGTCAAAATCCAGCACCCCGTCTTCGGATTTAATATGTCCTGCTCGTCCGCCGACTGCGGTCGCTTTTGAAGTAAATAATGCCATTATTATCAGCCTCCTCATTGTACTTACTGTATATATTGCCCCTGCTCATATTTTTAAACATGAGGAATAGGAAATGGGCCGTTTTTCGGCTACAATAGGGGTAACGTTAACAAACAAAGAGTTGGTGAAAGAAGTAATGGCAGAAAAAGATTTTGAACATATGAAACTGGAGAATCAGCTTTGTTTTTTGCTGTACGCAAGCTCAAGGGAAATGACGAAACGGTACAAACCGCTGCTTGATAAGCTCAACGTAACTTATCCCCAATATTTGGCGCTGCTTTTATTATGGGAGCACGAAGAACTGAATGTGAAACGGATGGGTGAGCTTTTGTACCTGGATTCCGGAACGCTGACACCGATGCTGAAACGGATGGAGCAGCACGGAATCATCATGAGAAAGCGGTCGGCTGAAGACGAGCGATCCGTGACGATCAGGCTCACAGATGAAGGACGGGCCTTGCAGAAGACAGCGGCGGATATCCCCATTGCCATGCTGGAACAGACGGGACGGTCAAAAGAGGAATTAAAGCAGTTAAAACAGTCGCTTTATGAGGTTTTGAATACGCTGCACGGCAAAAAATAAGGATGCCCCGAATGGGCATCCTTATTTTTATTCTGCTGCCAGAAGCTTCACTTCAATATTTCCCGCTGTCGCTTTTGAATACGGGCAGACACCGTGCGCTTTTTGGATAAGGGCTTCAAGCTCCTGTTTATCAATGCCGGATGCTTTGACCTCAAGCGTAACGCCTAGTTTATATCCTTGGTCTGCTTCATCTTTCAGCAGACTGACATGCGCAGTGACCTCTGTTTCAATACTCAGACGCTCTTTTCTCGCTACGAGCTGAAGAGCGCTGTCAAAGCAGGCTGAATATCCTGCGGCAAACAGCTGTTCAGGGTTTGTGGCATGTTCGAGCTTTTTTGCTCTTGGCGTTCCCGGCATAGCAACATCAAGATTCAGCACTCCGTCAGAAGACGTGACTTTCCCTTCACGTCCGCCGGCGGCTGATACGGTTGCAGTAAATAATGGTTTTGTCATGTGAATTCACCTCTATTATATTGTGTACAATTTAATTTTACACAATATAATAAGAACCGTCAATCTTTCCGCATAAAAAAAGCCTACCCTTTTTGAAGGATAAGCTTAAAAGATTATACGCGGATTTGTCCGTTTCCTTTGATGATGATTTTTGTAGATGTTAACGCCGGAAGCCCCATCGGCCCTCTCGCGTGAAGCTTTTGCGTGCTGATGCCGATTTCGGCTCCGTATCCGAATTCAAAGCCGTCCGTAAACCGGGTTGAAGCATTATGATACACGGCGGCGGCGTCAACGGCGGTCTGGAAGTAAGCCGCATGCTCGGCGTTCTCCGTCAGAATGGCTTCTGAATGGTTTGTGCCGTACTGCTGAATGTGGCGGACCGCCTCCTGTACGTCCTGCACCGTTTTCACACTGAGAATCGGCGCCAGGTACTCCGCTCCCCAATCGGCTTCTTCTGCTTGTTTCGCTTGAGGCTCCAGTTTGCAAATTACCTGGTCTCCTCGGAGCTCCACCCCTTTTTCTGTCAGCTGATTCAGCAGCTTTCGTCCGTGTTCTTCGGCCCATTTTTCATGAATCAAAAGAGATTCAATCGCGTTGCAGACCGAAGGACGCTGTGTTTTGGCATTGATGACGACCTCGCTTGCCATTTGAGGATCTGCTGACTCATCTATGTACACGTGGCAATTGCCCGCTCCGGTTTCTAAAACGGGTACGGTTGATTCCCTGACCACTAGATCAATTAAATTTTTACCGCCGCGCGGGATCAATACATCCAGCCCGTCATTTAATGTAAAGAGCTGTTTGGCGGTTTCTTTGCTTGTATCTTCTATGAGCTGAACGGCATCAATCGGAAGCTTTGACAGCCCCAGTGCGCGTTTCATCACACTGACAAGCGCTATGTTGCTGTGGATGGCGGAAGAACTTCCTCTGAGCACAACCGCGTTTCCGGTTTTCAGACAGAGTGTGGCCGCGTCTACGGTAACGTTCGGTCTGGCCTCATAGATCATGCCCACTACTCCAAGGGGCACGCGGATTTTTTCAATGGATAATCCATTCTCTTTTTGAATGGTCTCCAGCGATTCACCGACGGGATCTTCAAGACCGATTAATAGTTCCACGGCGTCCGCGATATCGAGCAGGCGTTTTTCATCAAGAGTCAGCCTGTCAATAATGTCAGGTGTCAGTCCTCTGTTCCGTCCCGCTTCAATATCTTTCTGATTCTCTGTTAAAATCAGCCGGCGTTCATTTCTGAGTCCGTCTGCGATACATTGGAGCGCTTCGTTTTTTTCAGCCGTCGTTTTCATGACCATTTCGGCAGCCGCTTCTTTTGCCAAGGCCGCTTTTTGCAATACTTCACTCATTTGTGTTCCCCCTCGTCAAATAAATTCACCCAATCATCTCTGTGAATCACTTCCACCTGCTTCGTTCCTGAAAGCTGGTCGCTCCGCTTCCCTTTGACTTCTAAAATTTCATCGGATGAGTACTGCGTCTGCCCTTTGCCGATAATGCCGCCGGGCCCTTTGACTTCCACTACGGCCCCTTTCGGAAAACTGCCGCAGACATCGGCGACGCCGGCAGGGAGGAGACTTGACCCATTATGGATCATCGCCTGCTCCGCTCCCCCATCAATGATGATTTCCCCTGATATCGGAGAATGAAACATGATCCATTGCCGTGTATTATTCACTGAGGACAGGTCTTTATCGCCGATATAAGTGCCGTCGCCTTTTCCGTCTAAAATCACCATCAGTTTTTCCCGTCCGGAGCCGGTTCCGATAAATACCTTTACCCCGAGCGACAATGCGGTCTGGGCGGCGAGAAGTTTTGACTTCATGCCTCCGGTGCCGACCTTTGAGCCTGCTGATCCGGCATATCCGAGCAATTCAGGTGTGATGTCATTCAGATAGTCGAACCGCTTTGCGTCCGGGTTTTCATTCGGATTGGCATCGTACAGCCCGTTAATGTCTGTGAGAATCATTAATTGGTCTGCATGAATCAAACCGCTTACAAGCGCCGACAGCATGTCGTTATCACCGAACGTCAGCTCTTCGACTGATGTGGAATCATTTTCATTAATAATCGGCACGACGCCCCGCTCCAACAGTTCCATTACAGTGGCATAGGCATTTCTGTACCGCTCTCTTTTTGAGAAATCATTTCTTGTTAATAAAATTTGTGCCGGCGTCAGACCGTATCTTTTTAAATGGTCCATATATTGCTGCATTAAAAGCGTCTGGCCGACTGCGGCAGATGCCTGCTTTCCTTTTATCGTAACGGGTCGCGACGGATAGCCGAGAGCGGAAAAACCCGCTGCCACCGCGCCTGAGGTAATGAGGATCACTTCATGCCCGTTTTCTTTTAATAAAGAAATGGCTTCCGTATGTTCCTTGATTTTTGCTTCATCAATGCTTCCGTTACTGTTGGTGAGCGAGCTGCTCCCGATTTTCACAACAATTCTTTGTTTTTTCATCGTTTCTCCTCCGTGGCAATCAATCCAAACCGGCTCTCTTCAATAAAAAAAGCCCATTCCGTCCTGAAAAATAAGGACGAAATGGGCTTTCCGTGGTACCACCTTGTTTGAACGCGTTTTTCACGCGTCCCGCTTTCCTGTAACGCCAGGTTATCGCGCCTGAGTTTTCCCCTCAGGACTCCAAGGCAGGTTCGGCAGGTTTCATGCGGCAAAATGTTTCAGCGGGCCATTTTGCTCTCTGTCACAGAAAGTTCTGCGTACTGATCCTCTTCAACGCTCAATGATTTTTTTATATTATGCAAAGAAAACAGGTTCTTGTCAAGACATTTTCATCCATAAAAAACAGTCCGCCTCCCCGGCGGACCGCCATTAATTAAATACGATCGTTTTGTTTCCGTGAACGATGACGCGGTCTTCCAGATGCCATTTTACGGCTCTTGCCAACACGCTCCGCTCAATCGTTCTGCCGATATTCTTCAGATCCTCTGCGTGATCTCTGTGATCGACGCGTTCAATATCCTGTTCAATAATAGGCCCTTCATCAAGATCGTCCGTCACATAGTGAGAGGTCGCGCCGATTAATTTCACTCCGCGCTCATAAGCCCGTTTATACGGGTTAGCGCCGATAAAGGCCGGCAGAAATGAATGGTGGATGTTAATAATCCGATTCGGATGGGCAGATACAAAATCAGACGTCAAAATCTGCATGTAGCGGGCAAGAACGATCACATCAATCTTATACCGCTCCAGCAGCTCAAGCTGGCGCCGCTCCACTTCGGCGCGGATGTCTTTGTTAGCTTTCATGTAATGGAACGGAATATTCAGCGGTTCGACCACTTCTTTGGCCTCTTCGTGGTTGCTGATGACGACCGCAATTTCGGCCATCATATTGCCGCTTTGCCATTCCCAAATCAGTTCATGAAGGCAGTGCAGCTCCTTCGATACAAAGATCGCCACCCGCTTCAGCTCACTTGCCAGAGACAGGCTCCATGTCATGCCGAATGTCTGGGCGATTGAGGCGAACGCCTGCTGTAAGTCCTCTTTTTTCTCACGAATGCCCTTGCAGTCGAATTCGATCCTAAGAAAAAACCGTCCGCCTTCAGGGTCAGTCGTGTATTGATTTGATTCAATAATGTTTGCACCATGTTCAAACAAAAACGCCGACACGGCCGATACAATTCCCGGCTGGTCGGGGCAGCTGACAAGCAGGCGCCCTTTTTCCTCATTCCCGCGGCGGTATTCTTTCAGCCGCTGTGTCATATATGAATTCATCTGTTTTAATCCCTCGTATCTTCATAATTCGTAACTTACTAATAAATTATACTGAAGATTTGATAAAAATCAATTTACGAAAGAATTTTCAGCCCTACGGCAGCGCATAAAATAAGCGCAATGAAAAAGATGCGCTTCGCATCCTTCTGCTCGCCGTAGAAAAGAATGCCGGCTAATGCGCCGCCCGCCGTGCCGATACCGGTCCAGATCGCATAGGCCGTGCCCATCGCGATCGTCTCCATCGCATAAGAAAGCAGGGAAAAAGAAGCCGCAAATCCGGCGATAATGAAAAGAATCCATTTGACTTTCTTTTCTTTTTGAAATTGATTCATTAAAATGACCCCGAGCATTTCACAAAGACCCGCGGCTATCAGGCTGATCCAATGCATTACGCCTTCTCCTCCTTCGTCTCAGGCTTATCCTGTGTGACCAGCTTTAATCCGATGACACCGATCAGCAAAACGCCGATCAGCACGATTTTCACCGGATCGGCCTGCTCTTTGAAAAGCAGGATTTCACTGAGCACGGTGCCCGCTGTCCCGAGTCCGGTAAAGACCGCATATACCGTTCCTACGGGCAGGCTGTCTGTCGCCTTGATTAATAGATAAAAACTGATGATGATTCCCACAATCGTGCCGCTCCACGCCAGTGCCGAATCAGCATGTTTCAGGCCGGTGACCCATACCACTTCAAATACGGCCGCTATGACCACTAAACCCCATTTCATGTTCTTCATCCTTTCTGTATCCGGACAATACAAAAAAGCCCGGATAGTCGTCTCACATGAGATTGACTCTCCCGGGCTTTTTTCCCTCCGTGTGCATATGCGGGATATGTCCGCATATGTGTTTTCTCTCGGACCAGGCCATGTATGAACATGCGGAACCCTAGAAAACATGTCTGTTCGTATCATACTACATTTCGCCGAAACGTTCAACGTCAGATGTGATGTCAAAAACCGTCAGCTGCCTCTCCCATTTGGTAACGGTCTCACCGGGCACCATACCGATTTTTTCCGCGACACGGACGGAGGCAGCGTTTTCCGGATCAATCAGCGCCGCTATGCGTCCGTATTGCTGCGTATGAAAACCGTAGTCCAGACAGGCGTTCGCCGCCTCTGTCGCATAGCCGCAGCCCCAGCGGCGGCGGGCAAACATATAGCCGATTTCCATCAAAGTGTTTCCGTTTACCGTCTGCGGAACGATTCCGCATTGACCGAGAAATGCGCCCGTCTCTTTATCCTCTGCGATCCAAAGACTGACGCCGTATCCTGCGGCCAATCGTTTGTTCCAGGCAATCCATTCCTTCGTTTCCCGTCTGCTTTTAAGAGAAGGATAATATTTCATGACCTCTCTGTCGGTAAACAGCCCGTACAAATTTTCTTCATCGTCATCCCGCATAGTCCGCAGACGGATACGCCCGGTTGTCAGGATGGTGCCGGAAGACTTATGTTTCATCATGCACGCCACGTCTCCTTTCCCTGTAATAGATTATGGATCCGGCAGGAAAAGTCCTTTCTCAGCATAAAAAAACCGCTTTTTAAAAAAGCGGTTTGATGATTACCAAGGTTTATCTGTTCCGAGCGCCTCGGCCAGGGCCTTGCTGTGTTTTAAGCGGTTTTTTCGTTCTCCGGCGCGCTGAACGGCCGTATTGTGAAGCATGATTTCTTCCTCGGTTTCCGGCACGATCCGCGGAACGGGTACCGATTTCCCGTTTGAATCAAGCGCGACAAAGGTCAGAAACGACGTTGCCGCAAGCTCGCGTTCGCCCGTCATCAGATGTTCTTTAATGACTTTAACAAACACCTCCATAGACGATGTGCCGACCCATGTGACGTAAGATTCAAGGCATACGGAATCCTGTTGGCCGATGGGGCGCAAAAAATCTACAGAATCCATTGAGGCCGTGACTGTTTCACACCGGCAGTGGCGGGCCGCGGAAATTGAAGCGATATCATCAATGTAGCTCATCAGCTTTCCGCCAAACAGCGTATTGTGATTATTCGTATCAAGCGGAAAAACCCTGCTTGTTTTAACAACCCTTGTTTCTTTGCAAAATCTTGATTCTGGCAACTTCATATTATTTAAACTCCCCTTTGGTGTCTGGTCGTTTTGACTCATTCATCTGTACCCTATTAAACAATACTTTGACCGTTTTGTCTAAAATTTTAAATATTAAGTTGGTTAGATATTCTCTCATAAATGTTTCATTATTCATCACATCCGGGAATAATAAACGCACATTGAATACCGATAGGAGGATATCACATGGACGTATCCATTCCCAAATCCACGCGGAAACCGGCTTGCCGCAGTGAGTTTGATGCTTTGCAGACAGTCATCTTATGCCGGCCGGAACACATGGCCATCAAGGATATTATTAACGGAACGCAGAAACATTTCAAACAAGAAAATATTAACATACCCGTTGCCCTCAAACAGCATAGTGAGTTTATTGACATTTTAAGATCTCATCAGATTGAAGTCGTCCTGCTGCCTGCCGATCCCGCATTGCCTGAGCAGGTATTCACCCGGGATATCGGATTTGTCTTAGGCGAGACGGCGTTTATTTCAAACATGGCGGCTTCAGTCCGGCAGGGAGAAGAAAAAGTGTTTCAAAACCTGCTTGACAATAAGAAAATCCCCTATACGCGACTGAAAAAAGCGAACATTGAAGGCGGCGACATCTTGATCGCAGACGGCACCGTTTACGCCGGGCTGAGCGAGCGCACGGATAAAGCGGCTGTCCGGGAGCTGCGGGAGGCACTGCCGGAGATGACGGTAGTGCCGATCCCTCTCAAGGAAGATTTTTTACATTTGGACTGTGTATTTAATATGATCTCGGAAACGGAGGCGCTATACTGCAAAAATGGCTTGCGGCAGGAAGAAATTGATCTTCTCGCCGAACGTTTTGAGATGATAGAAGTGCCTGAAGAAGAGCAATTCACGCTCGGTCCTAATATCTTGTCAATCGGCAATCAGACAATTATCAGCCTGCCTCAGCACCGTCATACGAACCGCGAGCTCAGAAAAAGAGGTTATACAGTCATTGAAACCGAGTTTTCCGAAATTATTAAATCAGGCGGTTCCTTCCGCTGCTGCACCTTGCCGCTTGTCAGAACATCTTAAACATTTACAAGGCAGTTTCCTTCAAGATACGTTAATATAGAGAAGACAAGACTCTAAAGGGGGAAACCGAATGGCTAAGTACATAGGATACGCGGGAACATATACAAAAGGCGGAAGCGAAGGCATTTATTGTTTTGAACTTGATACAGAAGCGAAACGGCTCAGCCGTCCGAAGCTGGCAGCAAAGCTCGGCAACCCGACATACGTCACTCCGAATTCTGATAACAGCATGCTGTATTCCATTGAAAAGGCAGACGGAAAAGGCGGCGTCGCAGCCTATCAGATTCATCAGAACAGCGGGGAATTAACTTTTGTGAACCACCAGCTGATTGAAGGCCCGTCTCCATGCCACGTCAGCATTGATGATAAACATGAATATGTGTTAACCGCTAATTACCACAGCGGAAAAGTGCACGCCTTTCCCGTCAATGAAGACGGAAGTCTGCGGGAGCCGGCTGCCGAAGCCGCTCATACGGGAACAGGTCCTCATGAAAGACAAGAGAAACCGCATACCCATTTCGCAGGCTATACACCTGAGCATAACTACATTGCAGCCGTCGATTTAGGGACGGATACGCTTTATACTTACCAAATGAAAAACGGTTCGCTCACAGAGGTGAAAACTCACTCTTTCGCACCGGGTTCAGGGCCGCGCCACATCGTTTTCCATCCGGCGGAAAAATACGCCTATGTCATGACGGAAATCAGTAATGAAGTCATCGCGCTTGAATACAACCCGACCTTAGGTGAATTCAGAGAGCTGCAGGTCATTTCCGCTTTGCCTGAAGGCTTTACGGACAAATCGCAAGGCAGCGCGATCCGCATATCTAAAGACGGCAGATTTCTTTATGCCGCCAACCGCGGACATGACAGCATCGCCATCTTTAAGATCAACCAATATTCCGGCGAATTGTCTCTTATTGAATGGGTGCCGACAGAAGGAAACTGGCCGCGTGATTTCGCGTTTGACCCTTCCGAGACATTCCTTGTCGCGTCAAACGAAGAAACGGGAAATCTGGTTTTGTTTGAACGTGATCCGGAAACGGGCAAATTGACTCTGCTTCAATCTGACATTCCGGTTCCGTATCCGGTCTGCGTGTCATTTCTGCATCAGGTTTAATTAAAAAAGAAAGCTGACTTTATATTGTCAGCTTTCTTTTTTGTATAAATGGCAGGCGACAAAACGCCCCGCCTTCACTTCTTCAAGCTCAGGCGTTATCTTACCGCAGAGCTCCATCGCTTCAGGACACCGCGTCCTGAATACACAGCCGCTCGGCGGGTTAAGGGGGCTCGGCAGCTCCCCTTTCAGAATAATCCGTTCACGCTTGTCCTCAAGAAGCGGATCAGGAATCGGGATTGAGGATAAAAGCGCCTTCGTATAAGGGTGAAGCGGTTCCCGGTAAAGCGCAGCGCTTTCTGTAATTTCCATCATGCGGCCCAAATACATCACGCCGATCCGGTCGCTGATATGCTTGACCATTGATAAATCGTGGGCGATAAATAAAAATGTCAGCCCTTTCTCTTTCTGAAGCCTTTTTAAAAGGTTGACGACCTGAGCCTGTACCGACACATCCAGCGCGGAAATCGGCTCATCCGCCACGATAAATTCGGGATGCAGAGAGAGCGCTCTGGCAATCCCGATTCTCTGCCTCTGTCCGCCGCTGAATTCGTGGGGATACCGGCTGCCGAAATCCGGATGGAGCCCGACAGCTTCAAGCAGTTCATCCGCCATCATCAGACGGGCTTTCCTTGTATTATAAAGATTGTGGATTTCCATCGGCTCCATAATAATTTCCCTTACGGTCAGGCGCGGATTTAACGAGGCGTAAGGATCCTGGAAAATCATCTGCAGCTTGCGGAAGAAGACCGACCGCTGTTCTGCCGCGGCACGGTGTATATCCGTCCCTTCATATGATACCGAACCGGCCGTCGGGTCATACAGACGGAGAATAACCCTTCCGAGCGTCGATTTACCGCATCCCGATTCTCCGACAAGTCCGAATGTTTCCCCTCTTTTAATGTGAAAGCTGACACCGTCGACTGCTTTTACGGCTTTCTTTCTTCCTGCGTCAAAATGCATTTTCAGCCCGCTGACTTCAAGGAGCGGAGATGCCGTCATTTTCTATTCCCCCTTTTCGCTTATACAGCGGCGTACGGTGCATAATTCTTTTTCATAGACGGTTCCTTCCAAAGACAGCACTTCGATTGTTTTTCCCGTTTTCGGGGAGTGCAGCATTCGGCCGTCTCCCAGCGCCAAACCGACATGGTGGATCGCGCCTTTTCCTTCTTCATAGGCGAAAAACAAAAGGTCAGCCGGCAGGATATCGTTTACCGCCGCGCCGCATCCGGCTTTTGCTTGGTCCGTTGCATCACGGGGAAGGGTATAGCCGTTTGCTTTAAATATCGAATACATAAACCCGGAACAGTCAAACCCGAAACCGCTCAGTCCTCCCCATAAATACGGAAGCCCGAGAAACATCATGCCCGTTTCGATGACATCGGCCGCCCGTCCTTCCGTATGCCGGCACTCGTCTGCGTCAGCTTCATTTACGAACCTTTCTCCGAGCGGCGTCACCACCCGGAAAAAGCCTTTCTCACGTCCTGATGCCGGAAGACGCGTTAGGAAACTTACTTCCAAGTCCGGTTCGCCATTTGTGTGATATAAAAAAGCTGTCGGTTTGGTAATCCATACGGCGGGGGAAGATGTATGAAAGCCGTCTTTTGAAAGCTGGCTTTTTTTCATCCACCCCGGATATCCGCGCACATCCTTGTTTGAAGGCTGGCCGGGAACGGCGACAAAAGTCCATTCCCCTTCCTCTTTGAGAATGATCACTTCTTCCCCGAAAAGCGCTTGCGTTTGGACAAGGTTGTCTGTGCATAATTGCAGCCGCTCTTCATATCCCATAGACGCTAACCATTTTCTGATCTGCGGCGGGTTTTCAAGCATCGGCGCATCATACGAACGGGGAGATGACGGCAGCGTCCATACGTTGGCTGCCGCCGCTGTAACGGCTGCTCTCATCTTTTCGCCCCCTCTTGTATCGACACACCGGTAATGCCGAGACCCGGTTCGTCGGGAATCGCAATCTGACTGCCGCTGTATGTGATGCCGCCTTGAATCAAATCATCTTTCAGCATAAGCGGCGCATCAAAATCAAACCTCGTCACATTCCGTTTGCCCGCGGCAAAATGGGCCGCGGCGGTGATGCCGAGTTTGGTCTCAATCATGCTGCCGACCATGCACTCCACGCCGCACGTTTCCGCCATCGCATTGATTGTTTCCGCCTGCTTTATGCCGCCCGCTTTCATCAGCTTAATATTAATTAAATCGGCGCTTCTCGTCTGCAGCACGTGAAAGGCCTGACGGGGGGTAAAGACGCTCTCATCCGCCATAATCGGCGTGTCTACGGCATCGGTGACCTGCTTCAGCCCGGCGATATCGTCTTTGTGAACAGGCTGCTCGACCAGCTCAATGTCCAGTCCGGCGTCTTCCATCTTTCGGATCGCAGTCACGGCTTCTTTCGAAGTCCAGCCTTGGTTGGCGTCCAATCTCAGTTTGACGTTTCCGCCGACACGTGATCTGATCGCCTGAATCCGGGCAACATCGTCTGATATGTCACCTATGCCGACTTTTATTTTTAAAATATGAAATCCTTTGTTCACATAACGGTCTGCATCCCCCGCCATCTCCTCAGGAGAGTTAACGCTGACGGTAAAATCTGTTTCCAGTGTATTCCGATAGCCGCCGAGAAGCCGGTAAAGCGGCTGTCCGTGCATTTGCGCCCATCCGTCATATACAGCCATATCCACCGCGGCTTTTGCGCTTTGATTTCTTTCCAACAGCCGGCTGATATCAAACAAAACGGCTTCCATGCCGGAAAGGCCCCGCCCCAAGAGAGCGGGCTTCAGCACATCGTGGACGGCGCTTTCAATACCGGCCGCACTGTCGCCTGTAATGACAACCGTCGGCGGCGCCTCCCCCCAGCCGGTCAGACCGTTGTCAAAAGTGAGCTTCACAATGACCGATTCAGCATTGTAAACCGTGCGTAAAGCGGTCTTAAACGGCTTTTTCAGCGGCACGGACATCCGTCCCGTTTGAATATCTGTAATCCTCACGCCTGATCACTCCCTTCCGGAAACCCCCGATTCAATCGTTACCGCTTTGGCCGCCGTATCCATAACCGCGCGGGCTCCGATCGGAACGGCGAAGCTCGGTGAACAATGGCCGATTTTAAAGCCTTTAAGCGCGGGCTTCCCTGATTTGACAATGTAATCGTTCAGCACTTGCTCTAAAGTAAGCGACTTTTCTTTATGCTTCGGTTCGCATTGGTGAAAATCACAGACCAGGATTCCGGCTGCGTCTGACAGTTTTCCGGCCATCTTTAATTGATTCAGCATTCTGTCGATTTGATACGGCTCCTCATCAATATCCTCGATAAACAGCAATTTGTCTTTTGTATCAATTTCAAACGCCGTGCCGAGTGTGGACGTAATGAGCGACAAGTTGCCTCCCGCAAGCTCTCCCTCGGCCCTTCCGCCTGTCAGCACCTCTAAGGGAGAAATGTCCTCCGTATAGGTGAATTCCGTTTCTGTAAAAAGCTGATGATACGACGCTTTTGTCAGGGGATCAGCATCTTCAAGCCCGACATCCGTGCTCAGCATCGGGCCGTGAAATGTGACGAGCCCCGTATTTTGATGAATGGCGGTATGTAAAAACGTGATATCACTGTATCCCCAGAAAATTTTCGGATTGCGGCGGATTAAGCCGAAATCGATGTCGGCGGCAATGCGGCCCGTGCCGAATCCTCCGCACGCGCATATCACCGCTTTGACATTCTGATCACTAAACATGTCATGGAGATCATCGAGGCGCGCCCGGTCCTCTCCCGCCAAATAGCCGTGACGGGTCTTCAGCGCCCGGCCGAGTTTCACTTGAAGGCCAAGCTCATTCTCTAAAAACAGCAGCGCGGTTTGCAGCGTCCCGCTCTCTGGCGGGCTTGCGGGCGCAATCACACCGACCGTGTCGCCTTTTTGCAGTGCTTTCGGTTTATGGTTCATGACTTTTTCAATCTCCTTTCCGGATTGAAAAGTGAAACACGCCGCTCCTTTAACGGCAAAAGAGCGGCGTATGTTTCCGCTGTAAGATCAGGACTTTTCCGCCCACTTCAGATCAATGTAACCGACGGGGTGCCGGACAATGCCCTTCACGCCGCTGTTCTGCAGATGCACCTGATTGTAAAAGTAAATCGGAATGATCGGAGCCTCGTTCATGAGCAGTTTTTCCGCTTTATGCATGAGCGCAAAACGTTTTTTGGCATCGGCTTCCTGTTTTGCCTGCTTGATGTAGCCGTCGTATGCCGCGCTGCCCCAGCCGGTGCGGTTCATGGAATTATCCGTCTGGAAAGCCTCTAGAAAACTGATCGGATCTGCGTAATCCGGTAAAAATGAGCTTTGAGAGAACTGGAACTTCAGTCCTTTCTGCTCTTCTAAAAAGACGTTCCATTCCATATTGGCGAGCTTAACGTCTATACCGAGCACACTTTTGAGCTTCTGCTGAATCGCTTCCGCTATTTTCTTATGCTCCGGTTTTGTGCTGTATGTCAATGTAACGGCGGGCAGCTTGTCATAATGCTCTTCTGCCATGCCTTTTTCCAGCAGTTTTTTGGCTTCTGATTCATCCGGATTTAATAAACTGCCGCCCGCTTCGCGGCGGAAATCTTTCCCGTCAGGCTGAGTAAATCCCGGGGATACAAAGGCATGTGCCGGCTTTTCACTGTTTTTGGTCACATAATCCGTGATTTCTTTCTGATCAATCGCTGCCGCGAACGCTTTTCTGATCTTTTCATTTTGAAACGGCTCCATTTTTACGTTAAAACGATAGAAATAGAGTCCGGCCTGATCCCACGTGCGGACATTTTTTCCTCCCATCAGCTGCTCGCTCAGCTCTGCCGGCACAAAGGCGGTATCCAAATCCCCGGACTGGAACATCTGATAGTCGGTATTCCGGTCACTGACCATCGCCCATGTGACTTTATCCAGTTTCACCGTCTTTTTATCCCAATACGTCTCGTTTTTGACCATCGTCATGCTGTCGTCATGCTTCCATTCCGTCAGTTTGAACGGCCCGTTGCCGACAAAGGTTTTTGCTTCAGTGAACCATTTCGGATCAGCCTTGGCGACCTTCTCATTAATCGGGAAATACGCCGGATTGGACACGACGCTCAGAAAATAATCCTGCGGTGCCGCCAATGTGACGACAAGCGTTTTTTTATCTTTTGCCGTGACTTTCACGTCTTCTTGTTTGCCTTTTCCGCTGTTAAATTCTTCACCGCCTTTGATCATATAGCCGAGAAAAGCGGAAGATGCGCCCGTTTTCGGATCGAGCATCCGTTTCCAGGCGTACACGAAGTCTTCCGCCGTAACGGGATCGCCATTTGTCCATTCGGCGTTATCCCGGATATTGAAGGTATATGTCAGCTTATCAGCGGACACCTTCCAGCTTTCCGCCATGGCCGGTTCGGGCTTATTATCTTTTCCGAGCCTCGTCAATCCTTCCATGATGTTATTCAGCGGCTGCCAGGAAACATTATTAAATCCGATCGGCGGATCAAGTGAGGTCGGCTCATTTTCGTTATTGAGCCGCAGCACCGTTTCACCCCCCTGTTCTTTTGCTTTGCCGGGTTCTGTCCCCGCCTGTTCATTGGCTGTACAGCCCATCAGAGCAAACGAAACAACAGCAATCACACCGATCGCCCATCTCTTTTTCATTTCAATCCCCCTTTTTCCTCTGCTGCCGTCAGCTGCTGCTTCAGCCGTTCTGCACGGTGATCCTGAAGCCAGCAGTTGACGATATGGCTTTTGGATTTCACGGTTGTTGCCGGGTATACCTTTTCACAGACGATCATCCTGTCCGGGCAGCGGGCGGCAAACGGGCAGCCCGGCGGCGGATCGAATAAATCAGGCGGCGTCCCGTCAATCGGCGACAGCTCACTATCCTCCATATCCAGACGCGGCACTGAACGAAGCAGCCCCTTTGTGTATGGATGAGCCGGACGGTAAAAAATATCATGCCTCGTGCCGATTTCGGCGATTTTCCCCGCATACATGACGGCGACTCTGTCGGCGGTCTGAGCGACGACGCCGAGATCGTGTGTGATCAGAATAATAGACACGCCTGTTTTTCTTTGAATCCTCTTAAATAATTCAAGGATTTGTGCTTGAATCGTCACATCAAGAGCCGTTGTCGGTTCATCGGCGATCATAATTTCCGGCTCGCAGATCAGAGCCATCGCGATCACGATCCGCTGCCGCATGCCCCCGCTTAATTGGTGGGGGTACTGCTTTAGGCGGGATTTCGAGTCCGGGATACCGACCAGATCCAGCATGGCGAGAACCTCGGATTCAGCTTGTTTTCTTGTCATGGCACGGTGTTCCAACAGCGCTTCTGAGAGCTGATCCCCTATGGTCAAAGTCGGATTGAGCGCCGTCATCGGGTCCTGAAAGATCATAGAAATATCGCGCCCCCGGATTGCCCGCATTTCCCGATCCGACATTTGGCAAAGGTCTTTCTGTTTAAATTGTATGCTTCCGGATTCAATCTTTGCCGAATGTTTCGGAAGAAGACCCATCACGGCTTGTGACGTCACGCTTTTTCCGCAGCCCGATTCACCGACGATCGCAAACGTTTCACCTTTATATAAATCGAAGCTGACGCCTCTGACGGCTTTTACAGTGCCTCCGTATGTTGAAAAAGTAACATGCAGATTTTGAACGGATAGAACTTGCTGCGCCATTTTTCCTACCTCCTCAGTTTCGGGTCTAACGCATCCTGCAAGCCGTCTCCAAGTACGTTAAACGCGTACATCGTCAAGGAAATGAAAAAAGCGGGGAAAAACAGCCGCCACCAATGGCCTGATAAAATCGCCGGCAGCCCGTCGTTTGCCATGACTCCCCAGCTTGCAAACGGCGCCTGAATGCCGAGTCCGAGAAAACTTAAAAATGATTCCGCAAAAATCGCCGCCGGCACCGTAAGCGTCATTTGGACGATAATGGCTCCCATCGTATTCGGCAGCAGATTTTTCTTAATAATCCGAAATGTTTTCGCTCCAAACGTTTTCGAAGCCAATACGTGTTCATCATGCTTCATCCTCAGCACCTGCCCTCTGACAATCCGCGCCATGCCGACCCATCCCGTCACGGTCAGAGCGACGATAATGGAACTGAGCCCCGGCCCCATCAGCACCATTAACAAAATGACAACGAGCAGATACGGCAATCCGTAGAGAACCTCGATGATTCTCATCATGGCGCTGTCTGTCCGGCCCCCTTTGTAGCCGGCGACGCCTCCGTAGATAACGCCGATCAAAAAGTCGATCAGCGCCGCCATCACACCGACAAATAAAGAGATCCTCGCTCCGTACCACGTTCTTGTAAACACGTCCCGGCCAAGTTCATCGGTTCCGAACCAGTGTGAAAAAGACGGCGGAAGATTCTGCTCGGCGAGCGTCTGCCTTGTCACGCTGTGCGGTGATATCAGCGGACCGAACACAGCCGATAGAAACAGGCAGCATAATATCACAAGGCCGGCCATCGCCAATTTGTTCTTTTTAAGCCGCCGCCACGCATCCTGACTGTAAGACAGGCTCGGACGCTTGACCGACTCGGTTTCACCCTTTCTTTCCGCACCCGGCTGAAACCAGTCATCAGGCACTTCTGTGTGTTTTACCGTTTCTTGCGGGAGATTCATCAGGATCACCCTTTCTTATGAAGTTTTATGCGCGGGTCTAACAGGCCGTATGCCAAATCAACCAGAAACAGCAGGACGATCAGAATCACACTGTAAAATACGGTCGTTCCCATGATGACCGGGTAATCTCGCTGATTGATGCTTTCTACGAAATATTTGCCCATTCCCGGTATGGCAAAAATTTTCTCGATGACGAAACTGCCCGTTAAAATACTTGCGGCAAGCGTCCCGAGTACTGTCACAACAGGCATAAGAGCATTTTTCAATGCGTGTTTGATCACAATTTTGACGGGAGAAAGCCCCTTTGCTTTTGCCGTGCGGATGTAATCCTGAGTCAGCACTTCGGCCATGCTTGATCTTGTCAGCCTCGCGATAATGGCCATGGGACCGACGGCAAGCGCAACAGTCGGCAGGACCATGTGAACGGGACTCGTCCAGGTAGCTGCCGGAAACCATTTCAGATGAACCGCAAATTGCTGAATCAGCAGCGTAGCCATAATAAAATTTGGAATGGAAATCCCGAGCACCGCAAGGCTCATGGCCGCATAATCGAGAAAGCCGCCGCGCTTGAGAGCGGCCATTATGCCGAGCGCGAGTCCGGAAATAACAGCGATGATGATCGCCGTTATCCCAAGCTCAAATGAGACCGGAAACCCGCGTTCAAGCATAGCGTTTACACTGTCTGACGGTTTTTTAATTGAAGGACCGAAATCAAAGGTAAGAATGGATTTTAGATAGATAGCGTATTGAGTGATAAGAGGTTCGTTCAGATGGTAGTAGGATTCGAGATTTCGCTGGACCGCTTCGTTTGTGCCCCGCTCTTCGTTAAAAGGCGAGCCGGGGATTACTTTCATCATGACAAATGTCAGAGTGGTAATGACGAGGACGGTCATAATCATGGCGATAAAACGTTTAATAAAATACCGCAGCAATGCCGTTCACCCCTTTAACAGAATGTTGTTCTCATGGCGAGTTCTGTCATGACGAGCATGGCCTGATAGGCTTCCGGCATGTCTTTTGCCTGAAATTGAACGATTGTCGTTCCCGGGATGATTTCTGTGCCCGGCATTAAATGGGCCCATTCAGCCTGTCCGTAGTTGGCAAATTCAATGCCTAATACAGGTCTTTCAGGCGGAGTCAGCGGTTTGACCTTATCTTTATTTTTGAGCGCATAGGCTGTTTTTTCCGTCAGGAGCCGTCCGGCTTTTTGAGGGGACAGGCATTTGACCGCAGTTCTTGAAATGGTTTGTTTGACGGCGGCAGTCGTCACATTCGGGATCAGCTCCTCCGCTTCTTTTGCGGCGCAATCATCTCCTGCAGCCATGATGACAGGGACATCGTAAAATCCGGCGAGATAGGCATTTAACCCCAGTTCACCGATCGGCTTATCATTTATGTAAAAGTGGCGGACGCCGAATATCATGCTGTGCGACATCACGCCCGGCATCGACGCTCTCGCATGATAGCCGATAAACATCACGCCCGAATACGATTCATCAAGCCCCTGCATCATGGAAAACGGCTTGACATCCCCCGTAATCAGCTCTGCCTCAGGGTGAAGTTTTTCCGCGAGCAGATTATTCATCTTTGAGTGGCTGTCATTCACGGTCACTTCCGTGCATCCGTTATTAAACGCTTCTGCGATGCACCAGTTTGCTTCTTCGGTCATCAGAACCCTGCCGCGCTCATAATTGTGCATGCGGGAATTGACAAATGTTTCATCAGGCAGTCCGGAAATCCCTTCCATATCCACAGATAGATACAGTTTCATGTAATGCCTCCTTTTTTACTTAAAATTTCGATATTAAATTATGAATATTCTAACAAATTATATTAAAAAAGGATGAAACATGCAATATACCATTCTGCCATTATGGGAAAAAACAAACCCTTTTCACCGGGAAAAGGGTTTGCTGATAGAAATAGTTACATACTGTTTTTGCTTATATGATGACGCTGAAACTGTCTGACCGCACTTCTGTATTCATGATCGGGAATGACCTGATGCCTGATCGGTTCAGGAGCCTGCGGCGAAGACTGTTCAGCCGCCTGCTTACGGACGGCATGCGGTTTATGCGCCAGCTTATGTCCCATGCCGGTCGCATTCATGACAAATGATAAACACACTAAAAGCAAGCTTAAGATGAAAGCAATAAGAAACAAATCGCTGTATGTCCCCATCAGCAGGTCATGCGGCGATTGTGTGCCGCGCGCGCCCCGAAGCGTGCCGGAAGCATCTCTTTTCGTAAAATACCCTATTAAAACAGGTGCGCCCATATAAATGAAAAGCCTCAAAAACTGAACTGCCGTCATGCGTTTCACCAGTTCCGGAAGCGGTCCGCCCAACGCGGCTCCCATCAGTCCGGCTGCCACAATAAGCCCTGTCCCGGCCGCCAGCATCACGAAAAGCCCCGCAAATAGAATAAGCGGTATATGATGATCTGCCGTCATCCATTGGAAATTCACGAACACCAGTATAACAGAGCCTGTTATGCCGAGCATGCCCGGACCGACTTTATCATATGCTAATGCACTGATGACAGCGGCGATGGCCCCGCCTCCCAAAAGGCTCGCATAAAGGAATATCAGTTGAGTTTGTGACATATGATATGCGGTCTGAAGCTCCCCGTGAAATGCAGAAAGACTGACCGCTATGGAAATACTGCCCGCAGCGATCATGAAAACACCCAGAATCGGCTTTGGAATCAGCATAAGTTTAATCGAAATCAGCGCATGTTCGTTTCTGTACTGCATGATCAGCAAGATCAGAAGAATGACGATGCTTCCTCCAAATCCCGCCAATGTCTGCCATGATGAAAAGCCCCATTTCGGCAGATGAATAAATGTATAGGCGGTCAGCACGGCTGATACACCCGCTAACAGAAAACCGATGCCGTCAAATGGAGATTTTTCAGCATTTTTATAAGCGTCATCCCGCAGCCACATATAACTGAAAATGAGGCCGAAAAAAGACAGCAGGCCAAAAATGCCGAACAGCCAATGCCAATGGCCGGCGCTTGCCGCCGCCGTGCCTAAAACGGTTCCCATAATGACGGACCCGTAAAATCCGCCGATTAACACAAATAATGCGTAATTCCGGCGCTCAATCGGAAACGAAAGCACCAGCATCGGGATCATAATCATCAGCATAGTGCCCGCCGCAGCTCCCTGTAAAAAACGGCCCGCGGCGAGCGGATAAATATCATTTGTCACAGCAGCAAGGAGCGCTCCGATGACACCCGCGGCCATCGAAATCATATAGACAGGCCGGGAGCCGAATCTTTTTCTTAAATACGGCCCCGCCGGCACGAATAAGGCAAATGCCATATTACCGATAATAATCGGATGAAAAGAGTCAAAGTTTTCCCCGCCGACCGTCTGCCGGACAAGGCTTTGGACAGCCGAAAGAGCGGTATTCGACATCAGCCCCGGCCCGACCGCCAATACAGCGAGCAGAGAAATAATCCAGTGATGTTTTTCTTTCATGTGACAACCCCTTTCTGACTATTTGACAAAGTGAAAAAGCTAACAGATTTCCCCCATTAGCTTGACAGAATTTTCATATCTTTTCATGTGAAGGATTGAACATAATATCTCATTTATTATTTCAAAACCGATGGAAATTGTCAATATAAAGCGCCGCGCGTCCGATTTCGTCTTTTTCACAATTTCCCACAATCTTTTCATTATTATCCCACACTTTTTGTTTAAGATGGAGTCAGTAATAATAGGCAAATCATGCTATGATGAAATAGAGAAACGGAGTGAACATGATGGATAACTATCGTGATGAAAATCGGACAGACCAAAAAGAACAGGAAGTCCTTTTAGTAAAAGAAAACCCGCAGACGGCCGGATATTCCGCGCCGGACGAGGACAAGAAAAAACGAAGCTTCGGCTGGTTCAGACCGCTTCTCGGCGGAGTGATCGGCGGAGGGCTCGCCCTCGGCATCTATACATTTACGCCGCTTGGAGACCATCAGACTCAAGATACTTCCAATCCGGCTCCCGCTCAGGAAACGTCATCGGTAACCGCCAAGCAGACATCTTCTGAATCAGACAGCGGCAAATCGGCAAACAGCTCATCGGCAAATTCAAGCAGCATTTCGAATATGGTGGAAGACATTTCACCGGCGATCGTCGGGATCACCAATCTGCAGAAGCAGCAAAGCAGTTCCGATTTATTCGGATTCGGATCAAGCTCAGATTCAAACTCTAATTCGTCGGGTGATGATGCGGAAACGGGATCGGGTTCAGGCGTTATTTTTAAGAAAGCAAACGGCAAAGCGTATATCATTACGAATAACCACGTGGTCGAAGGCGCCTCTTCCCTTAAAGTGTCATTATTTGACGGCACCGATGTAACAGCTAAACTCGTCGGCAGCGACTCTCTGACAGACTTGGCCGTTTTAGAAATCAGTGATAAACACGTGACAAAAACGGCAAGCTTCGGCAGCTCATCCGCTCTCAGAACGGGTGAATCCGTCATCGCCATCGGTGATCCGCTCGGAAAAGACCTTTCCCGCACCGTCACACAAGGCATCGTGAGCGGCTTAAACAGAACCGTCTCGATCTCTACGTCAGCCGGCGAGTCGAGCATCAACGTCATCCAAACCGATGCCGCCATCAATCCCGGAAACAGCGGCGGACCGCTCTTAAATACAGACGGCAAAATCATCGGCATCAACAGCATGAAAATCAGCGAAAGTGATGTAGAAGGCATCGGCTTTGCCATCCCGAGCAACGATGTAAAACCGATCGCCGAAGAGCTTCTCACGAAAGGACAGGTGGAGCGCCCTTATATCGGCGTGAGCATGATCGACTTGGAACAAGTGCCGCAAAACTATCAGGAAGGCACACTCGGGCTTTTCGGCAAACAGCTGAATAAAGGCGTTTATATTCGCGAAGTGGCGCAGGGCTCACCTGCTGCCAAAGCCGGATTAAAAGCAGAAGACATCATTATCAGCTTAAAAGGGAAAGAAACTGACACGGGCAGCGAACTCCGCAATATTCTCTACAAGAATACGAAAGTCGGCAGCACCGTTGACGTGAAGATTATCAGAAACGGCAAGGAAATGACGAAAAAAATGAAACTGACTCAAAAAGAAGAAACATCTTCTTAACAAAAATCCAAGGCAGCCGCCTTGGATTTTTTATATACAGATGAAACTTTAGGCCTGGATCAGCCGTATGACTTAGTGTACAAAGGAGGATACTTACACATGAAACAAACAGGACTTTTGCTGGTCGTTACAGGCCTGATCTTGCTGCAGCTGAGCATTCAGTTTCCTCAGCAAAACGCTGCTTGGGGTATGACGCTTGGCGCAAGCATTTTACTGAACCTTTCGGGAACCGGACTGATCATGCGCTCTCTGCACACGCAGACCGGCCGCAGATGAATGAAAAAAGCCGCGGGACATTCTGTCATCCCGCGGCTTTTATTTCACATAAAAGCACCCTGTCCGCTGGCCGGACAGGGTGTTTCGGTTAAGACATATGCTGGTCCCGATAAATCTTTTCGTTTTTCATGCCGTACGCTTTTTGCACGATATAGAGCGGACGGTCTTTTGCTTCGTCATAAATCCTTCCGATATATTCGCCGATCATTCCAAGCATTAATAGAACGATGCCGCTGAATAACAGCTGTATCACAATCAGAGAGGACCAGCCCGTAATGGTGCTGTTCGTAAACAGCTTCATGTATAAAACGATAAACATATAGAGAAAACCCGCTCCGGACATGATCATTCCCGCATAGCTTGCCGCCTTGAGCGGTTTATGAGAGAACGTTGTGATCCCGTCCATGGAAAGCTTCAGCATTTTTTTAAGCGGGTATTTCGTTTCCCCCGCAAGCCGCTCATCTCGTTCATATTCTACAGCAGTCTGCTTAAAGCCGACCCAGCTGACGAGTCCTCTGACAAAAGGATTTTTTTCTTTTAATCTTTTCATCTCATCACAGACTTTTCTGTCCAGCAGGCGGAAATCTCCGGTGTCGAGCGGAATATCAATATCAGTCACGCTCCGCAGCAGCCGGTAAAACATAGAGGCCGTCTGTTTCTTGAAAAAGGTTTCTCCCTTTCGTTTCGTTCTGACGGCGTACACCACATCGTAGCCTTCTTTCCACTGCTCAATCATATCAAGGATTAATTCAGGAGGATCCTGCAAATCGGCGTCAATGACGGCGATTGCATTCCCCTCTGCATAATCCATACCCGCTGTGATCGCGATCTGATGTCCGAAGTTTCTGGAAAAATCAATAATTTTCACTCTCGGATCAATCAGACTTTGCTCTCTTAAAATCTCAATACTGCGGTCTTTGCTTCCATCATTGACAAAGATCAATTCATAATGCTCTTTTGTTTGATCCATGACTTCTTTCAGGCGCTGATAGGTTGTCTGAATGACGAGTTCCTCGTTATAAACCGGGACGACTATTGAATATTGAATATGTCTGCTCATGTTTTTTCCTCCTATTCATCAGATTGAAGTTCGTATAGTGAAGCTGACTGATTCATTCCGCCCGGCCCGCCGCTCATTCGTCTGTTTTTACCCGCAGCCTTGCTGCTTTTTGTATCAGCTGGATCACTATTTTTCGTTTTCTGATCTGTGCTTGATTTCCATTTATCTGAAGATACTTTCTTTCCGTTTTTCTCAACCCACTGCACAATATCGTTATTTCCGCCTTTGCCCATTCCGGATGTTAAGAAGTATTTTACTTTCCCTTCTTTTACGAGCTTTTTAAATTGAGTCAGCGTAATGGCCGGGTCAGACCCGCTGAAACCGCCGATCGCCATGACCGCTTTTTTCGTTTTGATAATGTAAGGCGCCGCTGTGTTGGAATCGGTTGCAGCAAATAGATAGTCCGCTCCGGCGTTATGTTTCTCTAAATAGTTGATCAGTTTTGTATTGACAGATGCGTTATCCATTCCCATGCCTTTTCCGCTTGTTGAAGCGAGCTGAGGGCCTGTTTCAGGCAATGAGCTGTTGCCTCCGTACAGAAGCGGTGTGCTCGCCCAATAAATCGGCATGACCATCAAGACGAAAAGGGCTGCAAGTGAAACATAATAACTTAGCGGTTTTTGGCGCTGTTTGAATACGAACAGGGCGATTGCTGCCACTGCGCCGAGAACGCCTGCTCCGATGCTCCAGCCTGCGCCGATTTGATCATTGTAGTTTCTGAGGATAAACAGCTCAAATCCGGTTGTCACAAGAATAGCGGCCGGCAATAGCCAAGTTTTCCATCCCGCCTGCTTGCGGTACAGATGAACGAGGGCGACCCATCCCGCACCGACAAGTGCCGCGATCGGAGGCGCCAGCATAATGAGATAATAATGGTGGAAAAATTCCGCCACACTGAAGAATCCGGCAATCGGCACAAGCCACGCTGCCCAAAAGATCGTTTCCTTCTGTTCTGCTGATAATCGTCTTCTTTCTCTCGCCCCGGCGATCAATAAACCGGCCATTCCAAAAATCGCAAACGACAGGAGCCAGCTGATCTGATCAGATAATTCCGTTTGGAAAAGGCGCAGCGGACCAGGAGTTCCCGTTCCGAACATTCCTGAACCTGATTGCATTTTCGAGCCGGTGCCTGTACCGCTTTTTCCTCCGCCACCGGGACCATCTCCGCCGCTTGTAGGACCTCCTTGACCGCCGCTTGGCATTTTCCCGTTAGATGGAGGTGCCGTCATACTGCCGTTTTGTGGTTTGTCTCCGCTTGCTGAACTGCTGCTTGAAGACTGGCCAGGCGGTTTTTGCATTTGTGAAGAACCATCGGAAGAAGACATCTCTTTCGATGCGTTTCCGTCCGGCCCGCCCTGACCGCCGCCGGAACTTTGCCCTGTCAGCCGCTGAATCCCGTTATATCCGAAAGCCAATTCCAATACGGAGTTTGTCTGGCTGCTTCCGACATATGGCCTTTTGCCGGCTGGAATATTATCAACAATGAGCGGCCATGACAATGAAACGGCTGCTAAAACGGCTAACGCGCTTACCAATGAAATGATTTTTTTCTTAATCGTGGTGTTTGCCGCAATCATATAGAACAGCAAGAAGGCCGGCAAAATCATATAAGCCTGAAGCATTTTTGTGTTAAAGCCTGCTCCGACGACAAAAAATGCCGCCAAAAGCCAGATCAGTCTGCCTTTTCTGATCGCTTTAAAGAGAAGCCATGTGGCGAACAAGAGGAAAAAGACCAGTAAAGCATCGACATTATTCGTCCGCGCGACCGCTACTGCGATCGGTGTACACGCCATGACAAATGAGGCGATGCGCGCCGCCGTTTTTCCGAACGTCGGCTTTATTAATAAGTACATGAATAGAACTGAACCTACACCCGCCAATGCCTGAGGCAGGATGACGCTCCACCCGTGCATACCGAATATCAGCGCGCTGATCGTTTGTATCTGGTATGTAACAGGCGGTTTATCTACCGTGATAAACCCGGCTGCGTCAAATGAAGCGTAAAAGAAATTATGAAAGCTTTGAAGCATACTCGTTACCGCTGCGGTGTAATAAGGATTCACCGTATCGTCATTCCAGATGTTGTACATATTCAAGAATGCGGAAGCGAGTAAAATGAGAATGAAGACTGCGTCTATCTCGCGTTTTTTCATTTTCACCTGTGTTTTCACTCCTTTTGTTTAACTTTGAACAAGTGTAACAACCAAATGTGAAAAATTTATTAATAAACAAAGACAATTATTTTGCCGTTTACAAATAGGTAAAAAGAATGACAAAACGGGTAAAAAAGCAAAAAAAAGATGCCCCCGTCAAGCCGGGAGGCATCTGTCATGATTTCTGATTTACTGTATCGGTTTCAGCCGTGCTTCTATTTCAGAACGGCGGTGTTCGAGATAAGGCGGGAGCGCAACCGTTTTGCCTAGCTCTTCAGGTTTTTCATCAACCATAAATCCCGGACCGTCCGTTGACAATTCGAACAGAATTCCGTTTGGCTCCCGGAAGTACAGCGCTTTGAAATAATAACGCTCTACAATGCCTGAGTTGCTGAAACCTTCTTTTGTAATGATGCGGTGCCATAAAGCAAGCTCCTCTTCATTCTGAACGCGGAAGGCCACATGGTGGACGCTGCCTTTCCCCGGACGCTCGCGCGGAAGATCGTTTCTTTCAATGAGATGGACTTCTGTGCGCGCGCCTCCGTTTCCGGATTCGAGCACCGTAACCGTGCCCCGGTCTTCATGCGTTTCTTTCCCGATTTCAGTGAAGCCCAGCACATCGGTTAACACACGCAGCGTCGGTTCTGCATACGGGACGGTCAATTCAACGGGACCAAGACCGCGGAAAGAATATTCTTCCGGTATGCCGCTTTGCTTCACCGCTTCACCGATGTCTTTTCCTTTTTCGTCAGCTGTCAGCACAAGCCGCTGTCCTTCATGATCCCAAAAAGCGAGTGTCTCTCTGCCCGCTATTGTCATGATGTCGCCATGAGCGACCTGATGCTCTTCAAATCGTTTTTTCCAATATTGAAGCGCTTGTGCATCCGGGACACGCAGGCCGATTGAAGAAATACTGTTTGTTCCCGCATGAAACGGCGCAATCCGCGGAATTTCGAAAAACGTCAATTCCGATCCCGGATTAGCTGTTTCATCACCGTAAAATAAGTGATACATCGTCGGTTCATCCTGGTTTACGGACTTTTTCACAAGCTTCAATCCCAGGATGTTCCGATAGAAATCTAAATTTTTCTGCGCATCAGCCGTCAATGCTGATACATGGTGTATTCCATTAACTTTCATTATGTTATCCTCCAGTCAATTATCTCGATTTCGAGATATTTTATATATATACAATTTATGTTATCCGGATCGCAAAGTCAACCCATCTGCTTCACAGACGGTCTGCAGACTGTTGCTCTCCAAATAACGAACCTTCGATATTAAAAAACCATTAATGTTCGCTTTTAAAACAGTATTTTTTCCTTCTCAAAAGCAGAAACCTTTATCTTTTAGGGAAAACAACAAAATCAGAAAATTTATTTTATTCGCGTTTCAGCAATTAGGGTTTACAATATGGAAAATAGTTTTTTCAGCATGACGATTTTACATCTGGAGGGATAGGATATGCAGATTGAAGAGAACGGACTTAAAAAAGAGATCGGCCTTACCATCGCCCTCTCACTTGTTATCGGCACCATCATCGGTTCCGGCGTATTTATGAAACCAGGCGCCGTGCTTGCCTACTCCGGTGATGCGAAAACTGCGCTTATCGCGTGGCTGTTAGGAGGCATTTTGACGCTTGCCGGCGGCTTGACCGTTGCGGAAATCGGCACTCAGATTCCGAAAACGGGCGGACTTTATACATATCTAGAAGAAGTGTACGGCGAATTTTGGGGCTTTTTGTGCGGATGGGTTCAAATTATCATTTACGGCCCCGCCATTATCGGAGCAATCGGCTTGTATTTCGGCTCTTTGATGGCGCACTTGTTCAATTGGGATTCCGGCTGGTCTAAATTGATCGGGATTTCAGCCGTTTTGTTTTTAAGCATCATTAACATTATCGGAACGAAATATGGCGGCATCGTCCAGGGAATTACGACTGTCGGCAAATTGATTCCGATTATCTGCATGATCGTGTTCGGCCTTTGGAAAGGCGATCAGCATATTTTCACAGCCGTTACAAGCAGCATGTCGGACATGAATTTCGGCGCTGCCATACTGGCCACCTTGTTTGCTTATGACGGCTGGATTCTGCTTGCGGCACTCGGCGGCGAAATGAAAAATCCGGAAAAGCTGCTCCCGAGAGCGATGACGGGCGGACTGCTGGTCGTCACCGCCATTTATCTTTTCATTAACTTTGCGCTGCTGCACATTCTTCCTGCGACCGACATCGTCAAACTCGGTGAAAATGCGACCGGCACCGCTGCCGGAATGCTATTTGGCGACATCGGAGGAAAATTGATCAGCGTCGGAATCATCGTCAGCATCTTCGGCTGTTTAAACGGAAAGATTCTCGCTTTTCCGCGTGTCTCATTTGCGATGGCGGAACGGAAACAGCTGCCGTTTGCCGGACAGATTTCGCGGGTGCACCCGACGTTCCGCACCCCGTGGATTGCCGTGTCATTTCAGATCGCGCTGGCCATTATTTTTATGATCGCCAGCAATCCCGATAAGCTGTCTGAAATCTCTATTTTCATGATTTATATTTTTTACGTCATGGCCTTTTTCGCCGTGTTTATCCTCAGAAAAAAAAGCGGCGGAAAACCGCGCGCCTACAGCGTGCCTTTGTATCCGATCATTCCTGTTTTGGCCATCGCGGGTTCACTGTTTGTGCTGATCAGCACGATCATTACAGATACACTGAGCTGCGTGCTGTCCCTCTTGATCGGCCTCGCCGGGCTGCCGCTTTATTTTTGGCTGAAAAACGGCAGAAAAAACTGACAAAAACGGTTCCTTTTACGGGAGCCGTTTTTTTTCTGGCAAAATCACGTGCAAAAGTTGACAGCAAATTCACATCTTTTGTTATACTTTTTAAGCAAGATGTCTGAATTCGAAGTATGTTACGTTTTTTTGGCGAAGTGGGTAACATAAGAAAAACAGGATGAGACACGTTTTTACGAAAAAATCAAGAGGCGTTTTTTTCGACTTTATCTGTTTTTTTTCGACAAAAGGCTATATAATAATTTGATGTGTGCATTGTCTCATTCAAACAATGGAGGGTTTTTAATGATAAAAAGAAAAAAAGATAAGTTCTCACTCCTTTTAACAGAAATCGCAAAAAACATAGACGAAACCGCAGAATATTTTGTCAACTTTAAAGTGACGAACCAGACGACTTTAAAGGAATTTGCCGATACGTTAAAAGAGTTTGAAACAAAAGGAGATAATCATGTTCATGTTATGATTAAAGAGCTGAACAAAGCTTTTATCACTCCCATTGAACGTGAAGACATCCTTGAGCTGACAAACAGCCTCGATGACGTGCTTGACGGAATCGAACATTTTTCAGCAATGATGGAGATTTTCTCGATCACTTCTTCCGATGAGCATATCGATAAGTTCAGCGGATACATCAGAGAGTGCGCGAAGGAAATTTTAATCACGATTGAACTTCTTGCAGAAAACCGATTGAAGGACATTCACCCTCACGCCATTAAAATTAAGGAATACGAGCACAGCTGTGATAACCTGCACCGTAAATCATTAAAAAATCTGTTCGGCACAGAAACCGATCCGATTAAAGTGATTCAGTACCGCGAAATTTACGAAACGCTTGAGGAAATTGCCGACTCTTGCCAAAGCGTTGCCAATAACCTTGAAACCATTATTATGAAAAACGCGTAACGAGGGGTTATAATGGATACTCTATTACTTTTAACGATATTAATTGTCATATGCGCTTTGGTATTTGACTTCATTAACGGATTTCACGATACCGCAAACGCAATCGCCACCTCAGTTTCGACAAAAGCGCTGAAGCCGCGGCACGCAATCGTTATGGCCGCCATCATGAACTTTCTCGGAGCGATGACATTTACCGGTGTGGCGAAAACCATTACAAAGGACATTGTGAATCCTTATACATTAGACAACGGGTCAGTTGTCATTCTGGCGGCTTTACTCGCCGCAATCGTCTGGAACTTGATCACATGGTATTTCGGCATTCCGAGCAGCTCTTCACATGCGATTATCGGAGCGATCGCCGGAGCGGCCATTGCAGCGTCAGGTTTTGCAACGCTTAATTATAAAGGGTTCATTAAAATTATCGAAGCACTTATTTTATCACCGATCATCGCCTTTGTTCTCGGCTTTATCGTATATTCGATCGTGAAGCTGATTTTTAAAGACAGCAATCTGGCGAAAACAAATAAACGCTTCCGCAGAGTGCAGATTTTGACGGCTGCCATTCAGTCCTATACACACGGAACGAACGACGCGCAAAAAGCGATGGGTATCATTACGATGGCGCTTATGACGGCCAATTTACATAAAAGTGATGCCATTCCTTTTTGGGTGCAGCTCTCTTGTGCCCTGGCAATGGGTCTCGGCACATCCATCGGCGGCTGGAAAATCATTAAAACCGTCGGCGGAAAAATTATGAAAATCCGTCCGGTAAACGGCGTATCTGCCGACTTAACCGGCGCAGCCATTATTTTCGGGGCCACGTTTATTCATCTCCCTGTCAGCACGACGCACGTCATTTCGTCTTCCATTCTCGGTGTGGGCGCTTCCCACCGCGTAAAAGGCGTAAACTGGGGAACGGCTAAACGGATGCTCATTACATGGGTCATCACCCTGCCGATTGCAGGTACACTCGGCGCCATCGCCTTTTTCATCTTAGATCTCTTTTTCTAATGACGGCATCCGCTTCTTTACAGAAGCGGTTTTTTTTGTGACAGGAAAATGATGTCATGACATAGAATGAACATAGCAGACCATTTTTCAAATTGTGAGGGATGCTCATGCTTTTGTTTTTTCAGATCATGGTGTGGACGATGGCGGCCGCGCTCATTTTATATGTGTACGCATCCTGGCGGTATGAGGCAAAGGTAAAAGAAAAAATGTTTGCCATCCGTAAAACGTGGTATTTACTATTTGTACTGGGCTCCATGGTCTATTGGACATATGATCCTGAATCGCTCTTTGCCGCATGGAGACAATATTTGATTGTTGCCGTCTGCTTTGCCCTTATTGATGCGTTTATCTTTTTGAGCGCGTATATCAAAAAGCTCGCCGGCAATGAATTAGAGACGGATACGCGGGAAATTTTAGAAGAAAATAACGAAATGCTTCACTCCTATCTTGAAAAACTGAAAACCTATCAATATCTGTTGAAAAATGAACCGATCCATGTATATTATGGAAGTACAGAAGCTTATGCGGAAGGCATCAGCAGACTGCTGGCCGCTTATGCCGAAAAAATGAATGTCACGGCTTCCTTGTGCGACTATTCCGCACAATCGGAAAAGGACCGCTTGACGGAGCATATGCCTGATGCGGCGGACGTTCAGTCCCGTCTTAACCGTAAAGACGTCTACTATGATCAAAAAGGCAGGCTTGTGCTTATTCCGTTTACAGTCCAGAACCGCCATTACGTGATCAAACTCACGTCGGAAAACCTGTTGACGGAATTCGATTATTTGCTTTTCACATCGCTAACGAGCATTTATGATTTAATGCTGCCAATAGAAGAGGAAGGTGACGGTTAAATGGAGCAGGCATTTCAAAACGGGCAGCCGGAACAAAGAGCGAAACCGTTCAAAATGTTTAAAAAACGTTCAATGACAAGTATCGCAAGTTACCAGGTCAGCCCTCATACCGCCAGAATTTTCAAAGAAAACGAGCGGCTGATTGACAAGTATAAACAAAAAAAAGCTTGATTACACTAAGGACAGGAGACACGGCTCTTGTCCTTATTCCTTTTTTCCTTATCTTTCATATAATAAAACCAACAAAGAGATGCGACAGGTGATGATGTGAAGAAAATTGTCAGGCGCGTAAAGTTTGTGGATTACGGACGCTTCGGGCTTTCCGCTTATTCGCTGAGGATGCGGGCGAGGAATCTCAGGCTATTGAACCGGTTAAAAAAGAAAAAAGGCTGAATCCCGCAATGTGAACGGGACTCAGCCTTTTTTGTTAAAGCTGCATCAGAATTTTCGCTTTTACAGCGGGGCCGTAGACGCCGTCAGACGTCAGTCCGTTTACAGATTGGAAGCGGGCCACGGCATCTGCGGTTTTCAGACCGTAGATACCGTCAATTCCGTTATTGACAGCTCCTTTTTCAGGATAGAAATAAAGCGCGGCGAGCGCGTTTTGCACCTGGTATACCTTTTCGCCGGACGTGTACGGCTCTGTCAGCTGAATCACCTCGTCCGGAAGAGAATACAGTGCTTCAACCGGCGGGCTGACGATCAGTACTTGTCCGACTTTAATCAGGTTCGGGTCAGCGATGTTATTCCATTTCTGCAGATCGGCCACGCTGACGCCGAATTTCCGCGCGATCGCCGACAGCGTATCTCCTTTTTGGACGGTATACGTCTGTCTTTCCCCAGAACCGATTCCCGCTTTAAACTCATCCCATGTATCCAACAGTCTTCTCGGACAAAGTTTTCCTGACCAATGCTTGTGCGCAACGACATTTGCAAGCGTGATGCCGTGAGAGGTCATTAATGTGCGGATGAGCCATTGGGCGTTTGCCACGGCCTGTGAAAAGTTGCCGTCTGCGTTTTCACAAATTTCAATACCGATGGATTTACGGTTGCCGTCCCCGTTTCCGTCACCGGCATGCCAGCCGCTTTCGTTCAGCGGAAGATGCTGATAAATTTCCGTATCATCGACTGTGAAATGCCAGCTTGTCGGTGTATCGGGATTTTTCACATAGCTTGCGTGACTTTTGGCGTTAGCTCCGACTGCGGTATTGGCTGTATTGTGCACCGTAATGTAAATCGGTGTCATTGCATAGCCTGGGCGGTTATTGTTTCCTGCCGGGATAAAATCCTGTGTGATTTTTACCATATTCTCATCTCTCCTATTTCGATAAATTGTTTATTTTTAATAAAGCCTGCTGTTTTTTCCCTTTTGCTGTAACGTAATTGTTTTTAAACCAGGCGGCGGCAGTCGTTATGATTGTAAAAACGGCCGACCCGGCGGCATACAGCGTATCTGCAAGCTGGCTGACCTGGTCCTCCTGAATATTCAGCGGCGATTTGCCGAACATCAGCAAAGTTTGATTCAATAGAGCAAGCAAAAGAAGCACCGTCCTGACGACCGTGCCTTTGTCCGCGAATTTCATATCGGTTTCCCCCTTACTTTTGCAGCAGATTGTACATGATGGCGATGGCTCCGCCAATGACGCCCGTGCAGATTGCTGTCACGATCGCTCCTGTAATGGTCCGCTTAATCCATGTTGTGTTTTCGTCAATTTTGTTCAGTTTTTCATTCAGCGTCATGATTTGCTGATCCTGCCGGTCGGATACCCGCTCTAATGCGGCTACCCGCTGTTCAAGCACCTTTTGTTCACCTTTGATGCCTGCGAATTCTTTTTGCACCGCTTGTTCATCCAGAAGCACTTCCGCTCCCCCCTCTTACATTGTTCTCACCTCCCTTCGGAAGCTTCATTCTTAAGAAAATGCCGTGCCTTTGACAGAAAGGCTCCCGCCGGAAATGCTTTTGATTTCCATGATGATTTCCTTAAAACCGGCAATATCAAATGACCACACTTCGTCTGTGCCTGATGTACCGGCGGCTGATGTTCCGTCTTCAGACCTGATTCCTCTGATCGGCACGTTTTTTCCCGAGATGGATCTCCCCCAAAACGCGACATGGCCCGACTCAGCCGTGCCGGTGATTTCGACGAGAAATTTTTTCCAAGCGCCCGCCGAGAAGATGCTTCCCTCGCCCGCCTCTGCTGCATTTTCATGAAAAATCACGTCTGTATATGAAAACGCCATATCACCGCCCGTACCGACAGATTGGTATAAAACAAATTCGGACTGCTTTTGATTTCCGTTTTCAAAACGGAACCGGTAATATCGTTTTGTCAGGCAGACCCACCCCGAAGCGGTCAGCACTCCGCCTTTGACTGCGACAAAATGTGAAGCTGTCCACGAATTGTTATCCTCGCTCTCTTCGATAAAAAGAGTTCCGCTGCGGTCCGAATAAGCCCACCCCTGTACTCTGTCTATTAAGACGGCTCCTAAACGGTCTTGTCCGAATTGGCTGTAAACTTCAATCGCTTCTAGCGGCGTATTGGTAAGAAGCTCTGCCATTCCGGACAAATCAGCAACAGGTGTGACATAATCGTTTTTGTTACCGCGATAAGCTTTTACGGCGCCGGGTCTGCCAAGTTGATCGGCGGGAAATTCAAATGAATGCTTTTTCATCGGCCGTCCTCCTTTTCTCATTTATTAAAAATGACAAATAAAAAAAGCCGTTTGGCTTATGACACAGCATTTTTATAATTTTCGTATGTTTCACCCGTTATTTCTTGAAATTCCTCAGGCGTGATATACTTCGCGGCCACACCTTCAGCCAGATCTTCGGCAGAGCAGTCATCATAGCCCATAGCTTGTTTGACCATTTCTATTGAGGCCCACTTATAAAACAAAGCGTAAACCCAAAAGTTAAGTCTCTTCATTTTTTCATTCTCCTTTTACGTTTAATAATTCTAATTTTAAAGACGCTAATTGCCTGCCGAGTGACTGCTGCGCTTGTTCGGCTGCTTTTCTGGCCAATTTCTCATTCGCCAGCTGTCCGCCGAGGCCTGCAAGCTGGTTTGAATCGGGAGCCGTATCTTTTTTTAAGCTGTCTTTATATGCTTCGTCAGCGGTTTCCACCCATTCTTGTTTCTCTTCATCAAAAAATGGGCGCCACATGCCTTCGCCGTTTATTTCCGGCGGAAAGTCCGCAGCGTTAGGCGGCAGCATATAATTTCCTGTCTCAGAATCCGGATAAAGCTCAACCGGAGTGCCTGTATAAATGTTGTTATTGTCATACGGAAATATTAATTTCATATTCTCGCTCCTTTACGTGAGTGCCAAAACAAGGTCAATATAATAGCCGTTCACATTACTTTCTATATTGGCCATAATTCCCGTCAGCTTCATATCTCCATTAGAATAAATAATAAATTTGCTGTAACCGGTGGTGCCGCTGGCTGCAACCATCGTCACAACGCCTTTGGCCGGCGCACAAGAGGATGGCACACTCCCGAATACCACTTCTCTGTCCGTAAGAACGTGTCCGTTCAGGTGAAGGGTGTTTCCCACTTTGCGGTATTGAAGCGGCCTGTCTCCTGATTTAGCGCCATTTTTATAAGGAACATTGATCCAAGGTACATTCTCAGTATCAAGTTCAGTAATGAGGCGACGCCAGCCCTGCCAGCCCAAGTTCAAATCCAAATAGTTCGTGAACATATTATTTTTATAATCAACGGCAATGACATACCCAAACGTTCCCTTTCCCTCACTGTCAAGAGAGGTAAAATGAAACATGCCGCGGGTCGAAGCGCTGCTCGGACTGTCTGCCGCTTTGCCGGTTGAATAAAAGGTGCCGAACGCCCTGCCGTTTTTAACGATTTTTTCAAGAAAGTTATCATCATCACCAATTGTAAGAAGATAGCCGCCGTTATCGTTTGTTATTTTCGAAAGCTGTGCCCCGTTCCACATATTTTTATCCGCCTGTGTGACATGGATGTCTTTTTTATTAGCGTGAGCGTCTACTAGTTTTTGTACAGCTTCTGTGTTGTCCAACTCAACCCAATCACTCCAAACATTATTTGCCAAAGACTTACGGAATGTTCTGTTGTCATTTGTCATGGCAAGAACATGACCATATGACTTTCCGACACTGCAGGTCCAAAACCCGCGTCCGCCTGCAGGAGGGGTATTCGCCGCAGTTTTTTCATATGAGAAATAGGTCAATGAAGGATAATTTAACAATTCAGCATGAAGATCAGTTGTGACATTAAATAACGGCTGGCCGTCATCATTCGAAATTTTATTTAACTGCGCATTGTTCCATTTATCCTTATCAGATTTTGTTACGTGAATATCTGTTTTATTAGCATGTGCATCGACCTTTGACTGCGATCCTTCCACTGACTCAAACTCACGCCATGACGTCCAAGAATCCGAGCCTGAGATTTTATTACGCATAAACTTTCGGCGGCCTGACGACGTTGAGTCGCTGCTGCTATAGGACGTATATTCCTGATAAGCATACGTTCCGTAGTTGTGAACAAACAAATACCCGTTATTATTCACTGGCGCGTTTAATGCGGTCGTGACACTGCTCATATAATATAAACCTGTATCCGTTACCGTATTAAAGTCAGCACCGCTTCGATACTTTGCCAACCCATTATCTTCCGTTAATTTAAACAGCTGTCCTGCATTCCATGTATCCTTCTCAGCTTTCGTCACATGCCGGTCCAGATCTTGATTGTGCTGATCAAAATCTTTCTTTGCTGCCTGCTGGACATTGTCCACGTTTCCGAGGCCGATTTGCGCCTTTGTCGTTTTGTGCGGGTTGTTCATGTCGTTTTTATGGGCCGCCAGATCCGTGTGTGCGTCATTTATGCCTTTTTCCCAGCGGTTGACGTCATCTTCGTTAATCGGATCGTCCGGAAGCCAGTCTGTTTTTTCTTCGTAAGCCATCGTTACACCACCTCAAAGGTAAATCTTAAATCAAGCGTTCTGTTATTGCTGAGATCTAAATTTGTTTTTCGTTCTGTGATGACGCTTCCTGTTTCGTCAAGCATCTGCACGGTTTCAATGTGTTTGACGTCTTCTTCCCTGCGTGTGAGAACGGTGACTGCGGCTTCTTTTACGGAAATGTCCGCAATCGGAGTTTCTTTTCCGTTTAACAGCACTTTTGTGATCCTGTTTTTCAGATCGGCTGCGGCACGCTGTCTGTAAGCGGCTGATATCATGGTAAGACCACCTCGTTATTGTTGAGTGTGACGGAATAACCGACCTTCAGTTCACTGACTTTTCGGTATCTCCGATTGTTGAGAATGACCCGGTCTTTGATTTCCAGTGTTTCGTTTAATGCGGCTCTCAGTGTATACGCCAAATGAGCAGGTTTGATTTTTTCAAGTGTTTCAATCAGCTCGTTCATGTGCTGCAGGTCATCAAGCCCGATATCGGCATAAAAACGATACTGCCCCGGAAACATCCGAACGTAAGCTGACGGATGTTTTAAAAAACGGTTTAGCGCCTGCTCGATCGCTTGATGTGTGATGGGCGGAATATTCGACATCTTTGAAATCAGCCTGAGCCGTCTCATATCCTCCGTGTCACCTGATTCCCGCGGTATTTTTAATATTTTTTCCCAGCGTTCAAGCCCCCACGTCGCCGTCGTGATAAAGAGCTGATCTGTCAAATCGAAAATATCGTTATTCTGCCGCTCAAACTCGGGAGCTTCCGCCTCAAGCAGTTGTGCCATCTCCTTTAATCGGGTTAAAAACGGCGGGAGGTACGCCGTCATCTCATCGAGTCTGCTCAAGGATTGTCACCTCTTTGAGTTTAGGAATTTCCACGTCACTGAGCACGAGGTTTTCCGCCGCACCGTTCATTTTGATATCAGCGTAGTCACTGACGGATGCCGAGTTATAAACGATGTTGTTTATTTGTGATAGACGGACGGTGTTTTCTTCGAAGGCCATTTTCTTAAATAAATTCAGGACGCCTTTTTCAATCTCCGCTTTTACGTCATCGATCGAGCTGTTCAGCTCAGGCAGCACGGAAGCGGAGATTTCGATTTCCTTCCATACGGCGCTTTCCACCGTTACTGCCGCTCCGATCGGCGCCTGTCCTTCTCCCTGCCCTTCGTCCGGATCAATATAATCCTTTACTTTTTTGATCAGAATATCTGATGCCGGTTCCAAATTCGCATTTGTGATGACAACCTTCACCGTTCCGTCTCCGTTCCAAAGCGGAAAGATTTTCGCTCTGCCGACGCCGTCAACCTCTTCGGCCCATTGTTTATAATGCTGTTTATTTGCGCTGACTGCTTCCCGGCGGACACGGGTAAAATAGCGCGCCCTTAAGCTGTTGTCATCTTCTTCCTCACGGCCGGGAATTAATATATCGCGCACGACTGCTTTCTCAAGCCCGGGTATCGTATCAAGCGGCAGCAGGTTCTGCCCTGAAATGCCGGCATTGCCCGCTTCACCGGCTGTTTCACATTCAAGCGTTCCATCCCCCGTATATTGAAAATACAGGTTATCAACGAAGAAACGGGAGCCTGGCGGAATGGTGATGCCCGCTGTAAATTCTCCTGCTCTGACCGCTTTTGTGGCAGGTGTTCGTTCAATTCCCGCTTCAGCAGCACGCCTGTCCAGAAATTCTCCCTGAGCCGTATCGGAAAACACGAGCTCCAGCACGGTATCCAGCCAAATATAAGACTTTGCGAGCTCAGCGGCCGCAGGCGCGAGCGCATTGTAAATGACGCTGCCTTCTCTCGTATCAATATCTGCCGTAATGCGCGCCAGCATTCTGTCCATAATGTCGTCAAACGTCTGAGCTTCAAACATCCTCACCCAGCACCTCCTCTATCTCAAGCATGCCCTCATCAGTTTCAACGGTAAAAGAGACGATGAAGGCATCATCTTTTTTCTCAATCTCAAAATTGGTAACGGCCAAAATACGGTCATCATACAGCAAGGCTTCTTCTATCAGTCTTGGAATCTCCATTTTTTTATAAGCATCCGTCGTGTTCTGATCTGAAAGCACTTCCTGCAGTTCATTTCCGATATCATGGCTGAAAACCGAATATGAATACCGTTCTGTGTGAAGAGCGATATAGACAAATTGTCTGATTGCGTCCAGTCCGTTTATCAGTTCATTGGTAATCCGGTTGTTTTCAAAATCAATTCGGTAGGTTTGTGAAGTCTCAACGGCCTCACTCGCATCCTCCAAATCTTCAAATTCGATTTCCGGTGTCAGGGCCATTGCACCCGCTCCTTTTAGATTTGTTCATGTAAAAAAGCCCTCTTCGGCAGATGAAGCGGCTTTAATAGGCTGATATTCTCGTACATCTCCGTCCGGATGCCGGTTAAATTTTGTCCAGTACAAAGAAAGACTGTCCTCCTGTTAAGGCGGCGGTCATCACCCGATCTCCCGCCTGGAGCTGATCATCTTCTCCGGATCTCAGCCGCTTCGGCACAATGAGTGCATCAGACGGAATCAAAAGTTTGTCGTGATCTTTCAATTTCAGCTCGAGCGGCGAAACGGAGGTCACTTCGGCCGGCATCAGCTCCACCGGCGCTTCGGCGTCAACCGCTCCGACGGCTAAATGTTTAATGGCATCACTTAATCTCATCAGGATGTCCCCTCCGGCAGTGAATTTTTCTCCGTGACGTCAATCGTCATGGTATGTTTTGTTCCTTGGAATTCATGGCGGTCCGTATCTACATAATAGGTTTTCTTCAGCCCGATTTCCGGAATTGAAATATAGACAGGCAATCCGCTTTCCAACCCAGGAATACCGATTGCCTGTATATTTTTCAGCTCTTTCTTAACGCCTTTTTTCTCAGCCTGCTTCACTTTTGCGCGCTGTTTCAGCTGGGCTTCATTAATGTCGTCAGAAACCGTTTCGGTATACTGCAAAACGCCGAATGTTTTCATGCCCGCGCTGTCTGACGCGGAAGCCTTTATCGTTTTATTGTCTTTTTGCAGCCGCATGACGACACGGGTTGCGGTGTCATCAATTGAGGTGCTGTATTGATACCCTGTGATATTAACTCCTGTTTCCAGCACCCATATGTCAGACGGCTCCGGCCATTCACGCAAGCCGAGCCTGCCTTTTTCTGAATAGAGCTGATAATTGCGCCCCGTCTGGCTTTTTGTCTGCTTTAACGCTTTTAGCATCATATCGTAAAGACTTGTATCATTTTTAAAAACGAGTGATTTAATGGTATGGCCTGTGTTGGCAATGGATGTGACGGGAATTTGAAAATCGCTGGCGATCCTTTTTAATATTTGATCGGCGCGCTTGTTGGAAAACACGTAAACGTCCTGGTTTTTCACAAGGTATTGGAGCATATCGTATGCGGTGAAGGCGACGGTATGCTCATCGGGCGTTCTTGCAAAAACAATGCCGCGGAACAGTTCTTTTCCGTTCCATTTGAACAAAACCGTATCCCCCTCCGATACACCGTAATACGTCTGGCTGCCCTGCTTTACGACAATCGTCGCTTCGATGGAGCGGGGCGCCTGATATCTGTGTCCTTCCAGCGTTACGCTTTCTGTGACAAGCTCGAGCCACTCCGTTTCTTTTATGACAAATAGTTCAATCATCTTTTCACCCGTTTCATTGCGGTATCTTCAGCTTCTGCCCCGGGAAGATCCAATGCCCCGGCTGCCGGATATTCCGTTTGCTGCGCTTAATCATGGGGGTTTTATTCGCGTTCCAGATTTTCCGCCACTCCGTGTGTTTTCCGTAAAACTTGCCGGCGATGTCCCAAAGCGTATCCCCTTTTTTGACGGTATATGTTTTGGGTGAAGCTTTGGACGGGCGCTTCGCTTTCGTTTTTTTCTTTTGTTTGATTTTTCTTGGCGAAGCGGTTTTATATTCTTTCAGTACGATATCAAAATTCCAGTCACCGATTTCATTGTCACCTTCGCTGTAATTAAAGCTTTCAATGCTGCATGTGACATTGATTTTTGTCCCTGTAATCAAAAACTGAACGGGTTTTTTCGCTTTCATCCATGCTTCAATGGCTGAAATGGCTTTTTCCGGCGAAGGGATGCTTTGATATTCGGCAATCGGGCTGTACCGTTTCGGAAAAAAAGAAGAGAACGAAATTTCTTTCGCTCCCGGTTCTTCGATAAACGTCACCTCTCCAAGTCCGGTGACTTTCACGGAATCATTCTGCACGCTGTTTGCGATATCAATCGCTTCAGGGAGAACGGGAAGCCGGAGCTTGTCCTTCCCCTGAGACAGCCAAAATTCGTAAACAGATTTAGTCAAAAGCAACGGCCCCCTTTGCTCCGGTATAAATGTCTTTTTGCAGTTCATCAATCAGCGCCTGTTTGATTTTGGCGGCGAGGCTGTCGGCGTCCTGTCCGTTATGGAAATGCTGATCGCCGCTGAATTCGATTTTAATTTCTTTTGTTCCCGTTTTTTGAACGGTTTGTCCGCCGCCTTTAACGGCTGCGGAAACCGTGCCGGCTGAAAGCGCCGCCGGTTCCGTCTGGGACGGATCGGACACTTCCATGCCGAGCGCTTGAGCGGCTTGTTGCAGCAGATAACGGCCGCGGATGCCCCGCTCTTCAGGGATGATCCACTCCCGTTTGTTCCCTTCGCCGACACGGGCGATCTGCTCCTTGGTAATCAGACCCCCATTGGCATAACCGACGTAAGGGCCTCCATGAGCCATACTTTTAATCCCGGGGACATTGCTGATCGAGCCGTATCGGCTTTTAATATAGCCGATAGCGGCAGCGGCGTTGTGAATTGGATTTCTGATATCATTCATACCCGGCGCTTTGTGATCTTCAAAGGTGCTTGGAATCGTCTGCATAAGCCCCTGTGACGGGTGTCCGGCTTTGGCGTTGCTGTCCCATAGATTAATGGAATTAGGGTTGCCGCCTGACTCATGCTGTGCGATCGTCATTAATCCCGGAAGCCAGCTGATCGGCGTATTGGTTGCTTTCATTGCGGCCAAAAGCCACTCTTTGACGCTTCCTCCCGCTGCACCCATGCCGGAAAAGGCTGCTGCAAGCGAGCCTGCCTGTTTTTCGGCGTATTTTTTCACGTCAACTGAGCTGAGCCCTTTGACGACGCCGACTGAAGCAAAGCGCCCGAGGCTCATCATGACACGGGAAGGAGAGTGAATATCAAGCTCTTCCCTGAATGCGTCCTCGACTTTTTTGGCCATATCTTTGGCCGCCTGTTTGACTTCGCTTCCTTTTGCAGTCATCCCTGATACGAAGTGTCCGATCAGGCCTGACCCCCAGCCGTTCGCGGAATCTCTTGATTGCACAAACGGTTTATTGATATGTGTGCTTACGTATTGCGACGTTCCCGTATCTTTTGCATTCTGTCCGGCCGAATATCCTTTCACCGTTGCGGCGCCCCATGATGACGATTGATTAACCGCCGATTGATAAGGTGTTTTCACCTTTGTTTTTAAAAATGAATCGGTGCCCGTCGGCGAAGTATTCTGACCTTTGGCATAGCCCGCAACGACTTGCTTTCCGTAACCGGATGAAGACGAAATGAGGGCATTGAACGGCGTTCCGATGTTTTTTTCCTTCCAGCCGTCCATATCCACCGCTTTTTTGCTGATTCCGCTGTCAAAGCCTTCAGTAAACTGTTTGCCGAGTGATGAAGCCGTCCCGGCAAATCCGGAAGAATCCACAGACGCTGCGGCCGACACAGATGCAGAAGAAGAAACACCGCCCGCTCCCGCCGGAACAGCAGAAGACTGAGCCGAAGCCGCGCCCATATCATCGACAACACGCATGCCGAGCTTAGACGCAGCTTGTGAAAGCAGCATCTTTCCGCGTCCGCGATTGTTGTCGACGGGAATGACAAATTCTTTACCGGCTTCACCAATCCAGGAAATGGTCGGCTTTGTAATGTAGCCTCCTGTGGCGTTTTTGTCCGGTTTTTTCTTTTTATCTCCGCCGCCTCCTGTGACAAAGTTCATTATGCCTGAAATCATTTTGCCGCCGGTTTTATCCCAAATCTTTTTCACCCAGTCGAATGCTGCAGAAAAAGCATCTGATATGGCCGTTCCCACTTTTACAAGAGGTTCTTTTATATGTTTCTCAAACCAGCCGCTTAACCCTTTCCATATATTCTTTACCGTATCTAAAGCAGTCTGGAAAGCATCTGATATTCCTTTACCGACATTTTTCACCATGTCTTTCACCGGATTCCAGACAGTATCCATGAACCAGCCGGAAACCGTACTGAAAACAGATTTAATTTTATCCCAAGCTCCTGTGATTTTACTCCAAATGGACGTCGCCACTCCGACGACAGCCGATTTTACGGGCCCCCACACCGTGCTCATAAACCAGCCGGATACTGTGCTGAAGACACCTTGAATCGTCGTCCACGCATTCACGATATTTGACCAGATGCTTGTCGCCACTCCGACGACAGCCGATGAAACCGGCGTCCATACATTTTCCATGAACCAGGATGACACCGTGCTGAAAATCCCTTGAATCGTCGTCCACGCATTCACGATATTTGACCAGATGCTTGTCGCCACTCCGACGACAGCTGATGAAACCGGCGTCCATACATTTTCCATGAACCAGGATGAAACGCTTCCCCAAGTATCTTGTATTGTTGTCCAAGCACTTTGCGCCGCTTTGGAAATATCATTCCACGTGTCTTTCAAAGCTCCTGAATCAAAGGCCTCTCCCAAGCTGGAACCGCCTAAACTGCCGGCGATGCCGCCTACCGCGCCGCCGATTAATGTGCCCACTCCGGGAACAACGCTTCCTATTGCCGCTCCGGCCGCGGCTCCGGCAAGACCGCCGCCTGCTGAGCCGACCTTCTCTCCTGCATTATCTTTATTGATGCCGGCTAAATCAGTGAGTGATAACAATTCACCTATGCCGGGAATTCCTTTAGCGGCACCTTTTAACCCTTTCATACCGCCTTTTAGCGCCTTTGAATCTCCCAAGCCTTTCAAAAGCGCGCCGATGCCTTTACCTGCCCCTTTTGTTTTCGGCGTGTTTACGGATGCCTGTTTGCTTCCCTTTGCAGATGAACCTCGTTTTGAAGATTTATTCCGCTCTTCGACTTTACTGCTTTTGCCCCTCGTCACTCCGGTACAGCAGCAGCATCCCCCCAAAGCCCCGCCGGTTTTTTTGGCTGACTTTCCTGAAGATTTTGACGCTGTTACCGTGCGCTGTGAACCCTTTGTCAGATCAGGACGCTTCGGGCTGTTGGAGCCGCCGGCAGTAAGGCCGCCCTTACTCTTTTCTTTTTTCGTGCCGCCTCCTAATAATCCGCCGATATTGAGTTTGCCTAATTTTTCAGCGATTCCTGAAAATATTTTTTCTATTAATTCCCCGGCTTTTTCGATGATTTTGTCCGGGCTGAATTTCTCAAATTTCTTGGCAATCTTGCTGACAATTTTATCAACAAATGCCTCGGCTTTTTCGATGATCGCATCAGGACTGAATTTGCCGAACTTTTTATCAATGCCTCCGAACAGTGAGGATGTAAACTGCTCCACTTTTTCCAAAATCTTATCCGGATTGAGAAAATCGAATTTCTCAGAAATTCGGTCAATCGTGTCATTTACAAATTGTTCGGCGCGGTCGATTAGCTTATCAGGACTGAATTTGCCGACAACGTCGTCGACTTTCTTCATAAACGAATCAGTAAAATGATCCAGCTCTTTCAATATGGTCTCCGGACTGAATTTACTGACAACGTCATCTATCTTTTTCATAAATGAATCAGTGAATTTATCCAGTTCTTTCAATATGGCTTCCGGACTGAATTTACTCACGACCCCGTCTACTTTTTTCATAAACGAATCAGCGAATTTATCCAGTTCTGATAATATCGCCTCAGGGCTGAACTTGCTCGCGATTTCGTCTACTTTTCTCATGAATGAGGTCGTGAACTTGTCCAGCTCTGCTAAAATCGTCTCAGGGCTGAACTTACTCGCGATTTCGTCTACTTTCCCCATGAATGAGCTCGTGAACTTGTCCAGTTCGGCTAATATCGTTGCCGGGCTGAATTTGCTCGCGATTTCGTCTACTTTCCCCATGAATGAGGTCGTGAACTTATCGAGTTCGGCTAATATCGTTGCCGGGCTGAATTTGCTCGCGATCTCGTCCACTTTTCCCATGAATGACGTTGTGAACTTATCCAGTTCGGTTAAAATCGTTGCCGGGCTGAATTTGCTCGCGATTTCGTCTACTTTTCCCATGAATGAGCTCGTGAACTTGTCCAATTCTGCTAAAATCGTCTCCGGGCTGAATTTGCTCGCGATTTCGTCTACTTTTCCCATGAATGAGCTCGTGAACTTGTCCAACTCTGCTAAAATCGTCTCCGGGCTGAATTTGCTCGCGATCTCGTCCACTTTTCCCATGAATGACGTTGTGAACTTATCGAGTTCTGCTAAAATCGTCTCCGGGCTGAATTTGCTTGCGATTTCGTCCGCTTTCCCCATGAATGATGTCGTGAACTTGTCCAATTCTGCTAAAATCGTCTCCGGGCTGAATTTGCTTGCGATTTCGTCCGCTTTCTTCATAAAGCTTGCAGCGAATTTATCCAGTTCCGCTATGATTGTTTCCGGATAAAATTTGGATGCGATGTCATTGACTTTTTTCATGAAGGTGTCTGCAATGGAGTCAAGCATTGAAAAATCGTTTTTCGGCGAAGCAGGAGCAGCAGATGCAGAAGCTTTTCCGACGTCCGGCATATTCTTTTGCATTGCAGCCAGCTGTGCTGTCACCTTTTCGTTTAACGATAATTGAATAACATTGTTTTTTCTCGTCAGCGAATCAATGCCCGCTGAAATTCGGCCGACTGTTTTCATGACGTGATCTATGACGCGTATAGTGACAGAGTACCCGTTCTTTAACGCAGATTGCATATAGCGTTTGATACGTTCCATGGCAGGGGTCACTTCGTCTGACGCATAAAGTGAAACGGTAAATCCTTTAAAACCGGCAGCCAGATCCCGCAATCTCTCAAATGCCGCTGTCGCGCTGTCTTTTGCTCCTATTTTAATGGTTAAAGACGCAGGCAGACCCGCTAATTGGGCTTGCACCTTTTGAATGACGGCACTGGCTCCGTCTTCAGCTGAAATAGAGATCATTTGTGCGCCCAGCTTTCTTTTCATAGAGCGCTGAATGCGGTCAATTGTTCTTAAAACTGATTTACTCTCTTTGCGTATATCAATTTCACTTTGGCGTTTTGTCATTTTCCTGTATTTCTCAAGCGCTCTGAAGCCATTTTGGATTTTCCTTATTTTCTTTGAAACCCGATCTTCCAATTCAAAACGGGCGGTCAGCTTTGCCATGATGTCGCTCCCCCTTTCTTCGCTTGTTTTTCAAGAATGTCCAGCTTGTAACCGATTAAACCGTACAACAGCGCCTTAAAATGTCTCGGTGCTTCATATAACTCTTTCAGTTCTGATGGAGAATAATGAAGCTCATGCATCGCGTAATAGAGATACACGGCTTCCTTATTCCCATCTTTTATCAGTTTTTTGCTTCTTGCTCCAGATCTTCTAATTCATCTTCAAAACCATTGATCTCAATCGCTTTATTCAGCCAATTTGCATACTCACCGCCGACTGAAAGCACGCGTTTTGCCACCTCGACCGGATCTGCCGTTTTGTAAGCGTCGCGGAGCTCCTTAGACCGGAAATCAGGGTAAATCGTAGATTCAACCGCGATCCGCGCATAGAAGCGCTGGCTGTCTAAGTCTTTTACGCGGCCTCTGCCCTTCACATTTTTATATGTCGTGCTTTCCTTCTCCAGTTCATCAATGCGCTCAGTCGTAATGGCTTTAAAAATAAAAGGCACGATGTTTCCTTTTTTATCGACAAAACGCTTTGAAAGCGGAACCCGAATCTCCTCAGCCTCGACTGTTTTACCTGGCATAAAGAATGATAGATCATATACTTGTTCGTTTTTTTCGCTCATGATGAAAACTCCCTTACTCTATTTTTTATAAAAAACAGGCCTGTAAAAAGGCCTGTTTCACTCATACCGATCTTAATTAAAACGTTTCAGAAAGCTTTTCCGGCACATCGAAATCTTCAAAGGTAAACGGCACTTCTTCTTCGAGTGCTTCTGAGTCTACGTCCAGTCCGGCGATTTTTGCAGAATCAAAGTTGACGTCATACAGAGTGACGCGTTCTGTTCCGCGGCCCGATGATTTGTCATCAAGAACGGCTTGCAGCGTAAAATACGGGTCGCTGCCTTTTTTGACGTAATCCATCATAAGGACGGCGAATTTGGATGTGACCTTATAGAATGTTGCCGTGCCCGTTCCGTTGGCGCCTGTTGTTTTATGTCCCGTCATGCGGCGGCCCATGATGTTTACTTCTGATTTGTTTTTTTCCACGTTTGCTTCAAACGTTTTAATATGCGCCATCTCTTCTCCGTCGAGAAATAAACGGCCTTCTTTTCCTGAAATCGTGTTTTGCGCTTTTAATGCCATCTTAGTTTACCTCCACGTTAAAGTAGAATTTTTCTGCCGCATCCACAGGCTGTACAGCGAGATCGATTAAAAAGCCGTCGCGGTCTTCATTCAGCCCGATTATAATGTCTTTGTCTGAATTAAAGTTGGCGATGCCACCCGCATCCTGAAGCGTAGTCAAATATTGAATGATCATCGTTTTGACGAATTGAAGGCCGTCATTTGTCGCAGGAAGATCGCTGCCCGTGCCTTTTTTCGATTTAATTAAGGCTTTCAGTTCACGTGTCAAATCGTTATTCACCGCATCAAGCACACGGACGATTTTGTTTTTCGCGAACTTTTTGTTTTTCTCTGCCGTAAATGTCACCAATGAGTTGATATCTTTTTCAACGCTGACTGACTTATCACGGGCATCATAAGAGAAAAGGAATTCACCTTTGGAAAGACGTTCGATCACTTCATCATGAGTCAGGCGGTGCAGCACATCGACGGCGCCTTCGTATTCAACGAATGTTAAGGATTGATTAAATGCGGCGCTGGCACTTGCGCCTGCCACCCAGGCGGTCGCATCTTCAGCTTTAATCTCGGTTCCGTCTTCCAGCAGGACACCTTCAGTCACATTGATAATGCCTTCATAATCCCCGCTGTAATGGGCGGTCACCCCTTGCACTTTCTGTCCCTGCGCATCGCGAAGGCGTTTAATGAATGCGGCAAATGTCGCTTTCAGCTGATCGTTTTCCGCGACAGGAAGAGCGATGACATCGAAATTCTCCGTTTCAGCAGCAGCTAAAAAATCCGTATAGTCTGAGTTGACCGGTGCTTTATCAGTTCCGCCCGCAAGACGGATGCCTGCCTGCGGGTTTAACGTTTCCCCGGATTCTTCCTCGGTGCCTGTCAGCGGGATGGAAGCCGACAGTTCGCCCGTTCCCGTGAATGTGACATAGCCGTTTGCTTTTAATTCTTCGGCTTTTTTCACCGTTTGTTTGTCAACTTCCGCTTCATCCATGTAAGTGGTCACATCGAAAGCGGTCTGATCAAGGACGTTTTCACTGATGCGGATGATGATGTCATTTCCTTTTGAACCGCCGTACAAAGCGGTTGCCTTAACACCTTGCGAAAGATCGGCGCTCGCTCTGATTCCCTCTGTCAGACGGTACATCAAAACGGTTTTTGCTTTCTTTTTCGCCTCACGAAGCAGAATCAGTGACGGATCTTCAATACTGAGCCCCACTTTTTTATTCAAATCTTCAATACTTGAAATGGAAACGAATGTTTTCGCTTCCCCCCAGCCGGATGCGACGGGAAGGGCGACAATCCCGCGTTCACCGATCGATACCCGCTCCTGGGCGGTTGTTTTAAAGTTAAAATAGATCCCGGCACGTTCTTTTTCTTTTCCTTGCGTAAATGTTCCGCCGTTCATTATTGCATGACCTCCTTGGTTAAAAATGCTTCAATGTAAGACTTGGCTTGCGCTTTTGTCATTTGTTTTTGCTTCACGCCGAATAAAGCCCCCTGGAGAATCTCAGGTTTTACGCCGAAAAGCTCCTTCGCGTGCTTTGTTAAATCCGCCGTGTCATAAAGAACCGCTCGTTCCGCCGCTGCGGCATTTTTCTTTTTATGTTGTTTCACTTTTCTTTCACCCCGCTGTTAATGTCCACATCCCGCAGTGCGGGAGATGTTTGTTTCTGATAGTAGTAGCGGCTCGTCCAGCGGATTGTGATCACTGCCTCGCCTTTGTCTCCGACTCTTGTTTCGATACGGCTGATGCGGACGAAATCACCGGTATCCTCCCCTGATTCCGTAAGCAGCGGAATCAGCTGTCTTGATTCTCTCACCGCATCAGCGATCCGGTCGGCTGTATAGAGCGCCTGCACCGAGTCGGCATGGAACAGCTTCACATTCAGACTGTACGTTTTCTTATAAGTGGAGACTGTATCATTTTCGTCAAAAACAAATGGGGGCGGAATGTATAGTGACGGCACCTGAAATTGTTCAGGCAGTTCATTTTCATATACGGGCACGCCGCACTGCTGATACAAAAAAGCGGCGATTGAACCGGTTTCGCGATTCATCCGATATCTCCCCCCAACGTGTTAAGCCACTGATTGAAACGCTTGTCCAGCGATTCGGCGAAGAGTGTTTCATACAAAAGAAGGGCTTTGTCCCAAAACCCATTCCCGCTGATCCACTGTTTTTTGAGCGCCATTCCCGTTGAAGCTGACGGATCATAGATGAACCGGGAGCCTTGAAAATACCCGGGCACCCATCTGACATTTTCATCTGAGACGGTCCAATGTCCGTCATTTATGAATGAGGCATACTCTACATTGGTGCCGATTTCAAGGGTCAGTCCCCCGTTTTCAATGATCCATACATGATCCTGCGCTCCTTTTCGGAAAGAAGACAGCAGGTTTTCTGTTTCAATTCCTCCCGAATGAACAAGCTCCTCCCTTACCATGTCGAGAAAATCCTCTCCTGACTGTTCCAGCCATTCGCCTGCCTGACGGGCAAATTCTCCGGATGATGCCTTTTGCAGCGACCGATTCCATTGTTCAAGGTTTTTTATGCTCATAGCCTGTCATCTCTCACAGCGATAACCTCCCAATGGTGCTGTCTTGCTTTCTTCGGCATTTCCAGAATATACGCCTGTCCTTCCCAAATGATTTTGTCATTGACACGCACAGCGGCCTCTTTCGGAAAATGAACGAGAAACCGCTGATATACCTTATGATCAGGCGCAAGCTGAATAAGCTGCTGCTGTTTTTCAACAAACAGACACGGCACGTCTTCAGCGTCGGGCACTTCCGGATAAGAAAAGACAGGCTGGAGCTTTTCGGCGGGAATCCCGAAGCGTCCGGCCTTCGGAACTGACACCGTCTCATGATAAATATCGCATCTGTCAGTGAGCAGCCGTTCGTAGCTCATAAAGGTCTCACCTTTGCGATTGCAGAAACCGGGGAATAACCCGGCGTGATATATTCACAGAGCAGATGGTGCACCGCCGGTTTTCTGATTCCGCCTTCACCTGCCACCGTATACGAGTAGTCGCCTATCTTTTCAGATTGATAGGCGGAAGCGGCTGCTTCATTCTGGTTGATCAGCGCAAAATATTGAGAAAGCTTTAATAACGCAAGCTTAATCTTTTCGGGAAGCGGTGAGTAAATAGGGTCAGTGAACGAATGCCCCGCCATTCTGGCCGCTTCCGCCTCCGCCTCCAGAATGTCCTGTATTAGAAGCGGCTCCGGCCTGTTTTTGACTTGATCATAAACTGAATATGAAACAACGTCAGACGGCTGAATTAACATAACTGCCACCTCCGTCTTATTCTTTAACGTTTACGATTTTGGCGCTTGCATCTTCTTCTTCAAATTTGCTGTCAAGTTTAGCCGTCAGTACGATAATAAATTTGCGGCTGCGAATATCTTTATCTACTTCGATTCGGATATTCCGTGAAAAACCGAGAATGATATTTTTCGGGTGAGTCAAAATGATGTCAGACGCATCGTACTGGGAGTCACCTTCTCCGACCGAGTACGGCTGCAGATTGGACACTCCTTTGACCGGAACGCCGAATGCTGAAGACAAACCGCCCTGCACCGCAAGATCCCCCAGATTGGTCTGACGGTCAGCCACACGGTCTTTCCATTCAATCTCCATGCCTTGAGATGTGTAAAATCTGAATTCCTGAGGCAGGCGCAAATATTTTGCCGGAATGGCTTTTAAGCCTTTTTTAAATGTGGCTCTGGACAGCTCTTCCCCGTTTCCGTCAATGACGTGAGATACAGTCTGCTTACGGATTCCGTCAAGCTGTGCCAAGTACGGATCAGAAGAAGATGTATCGCCGTTTACGACAAGCTCCTCAATATCGACTGCCGCCCGCTCCGCCAAAATCTGCATGATCGTCTGCTGCAGACCGTCTTTTTCAATATTATTTTCAAGCGTGTCATAGGTGATATTAATTTCCGCAATGACTTCTTTCGTATTCAGCTGCACCGTACTTGTTGCCGGAACGGTCAGCTGATCGTCAGTTAAGGCTTTTCCTTCCTCAGCGGCACGCAGAATACGCTGGCCGAAACCGATTTTTTCAAATTTCTGCGAGTCATTTTCCATTTGAATCACACGCGATTCGCTGAAAATAGTCGGCGTGTTCTGCACCATGCGGATAAATGCTGAAGCTTGTGCGGGGTTCATTAAACCGCCGCTTTTTAAAGCGGAAAGTGACATTTCCGCCTTTCTGATGATATCTTGATTTCTCACTCTACAGTTCCTCCTTCTGACTGGGCTTAAAGCAGTCCGCTCCAAATGGATTTTTTAACAGGCTCTTGGCCGCCCGTCTCTTCTTCCGGCTGCTTTGATGCGCCTCTTACTTTTTCAAGCGCTTCAATGCGTTTAATAATCGGCGCGAGCATGTCCTCAACAAGCATTTTCAGCTTTTCTTCATCAGACGGCGCAGCCGCCCCGTCTTTGTCTTCCGTGTTTTGGTCCAAGCTGTCAAGCCGCTTTAAAAGCGGGTGCAGCGCGTGTTCAATCGATTCTCTTACGTCTTCTTTTCTCATCTTGTTCAAGTCCTCTCCCTTGCGGTTTCTTGATTTGCGGTCACGGTCGAGAAATTGCTTGACCGCGCCGAATAAGCCGGCTTGCTTTTCTGCCGGCTCTTCGTAAACGTCAGCGGTTCCCGCCATGCTGTAGCCCGTAATGATACCGGCTTTAATCTGATCCCATACTTCATCGGAAGCTTTGGTGACAAGCACCCAAGATCCTTTCCGGATCACAGCATTCCCGATTTCAAAGTCATCCGGGGCGACGTACGACTCCACCACCTCGCCGGTCCCGCCTTCAAAATTATGATTTGTATCGATGTTGCGGGCGTCCGCCAAAAAACCGTGAGCGGCCTTTTCAATCTCTTCAGCCGTCATATAATCGCCATGGGCATCCGGGACATCCGGCTCGTAAACGATGCCGTAAACAAGCTTCTGCTCATCCGATTCGCTTTTTGTAAACACCTGCACCTTTTTTTTAAATGACGGAAGGCCTCCGGCTGATTTTGTAAAAAAGAATTCCGTTTGGTTCGCCGCCTTATCGACATAGCTCACAAAACTGATGACGGCATTTCTCAATTCTCTCGGCACGAGATGTTTTCACCCCCTTTCAGGATTGCTCCTTTTTCCCTTTCAGCACCGGCCGGCTGTAGTACTCTTCAGGCCATTCCTCAAGCGTCTTGCCGAGCACTCTTCCGGCCAGATCACGGAGGTCATTAGGAGAGACCGCGCCGGCGGAAATAAATGGTGTAAGCACCTTCGCAATTTCAAGCGGATCGCGAAAATCAGGCCCTTTTAATGTAAGCTGTACATCGTGGAGACCCAGTTCAGGCAAAAATAACGTGTTGAGCTTATTAATCAGCGTTTTCCGCTCCGGCTGAAACACCTGCTCCTCCGTTATTTTCCGTGCCGTATCGGCGGTGGCTTTGTTGTATTCCTGCGCCTCGCCCGTATAAAGCGGCGGGAGACGGAAAGCGGAGCGGAGTTTATTTCTGCTTTTGTCGTCATATTCAAGAAACAGCGCATCATCCTGCAGAATTTCCGCAAGTGATTTAATTTCCACAGACACGGGCGTAATGTCTTCGCCTCCGTGAAGGTCTTTTTCCTTCGCAATGCCTTCCGCCTCAATCAGCAGAAATTTGTGGGCATTTTCCACCCCTTCCAGGTCATTCATATAATCCTGGAGTTCTTTGTACGATGCTTCTGACAGCATGCCGTTTTCAACCGTAATGGCGGCCGGCACGTGACGGCCCTGCTTGAAATACATAAAATTCAGTTCTTCCGCTTTCCGGGCGCCGTACAGATTGACGATATTGCCGACCCAGCGCGGAATTCCGTAAGTGCCGCTGCCGATTTTTAAGTGAATGGCTTCATTTGCCCGGTATTCCTCAGACAGGGTCTTTACGTATTCGCCGGTTCTCATGTCCATCATGCGGGGGTCGCCGTATTCCTTAAAAAACACTTTCCGACCGTTCAGCATCTGAACATATTTACGGAACCGTTTTTGCCTTTTAATCGTTTTGGATGCGCCATTTTCTTCATAAGAAAATGTAACTTCAACGGGATCAGTCACACCGCAGACGCGCATATGTTTCACATCCAGATATTCAATCCCCGCTGGTTTTCCCGCCCCGTCCCGAAGCACTTCGAGAAAACCGTTGCCCGTTTTTTCACGGTCTTCTATCGCATATCCGAGGATCGTCTCGGCTGATTCATCAAAATGAAGACATTTGTAAAAGCTCTCCAGCTTCATCCAGTTTTTTTCGGCCCGGGCCTTTTTTGACGGGGAGCAATCTGGGCTATTTACATCAAAGGTATATTCCACATCAATCCCAAAACCCGTAATATTGACCCGATACGCGTCAATGCACTGCTGAAGAATCGTCGAGTATTCGGCGATTGTTTTCAGTTCAATGAGATTATAGGGCGGTGAGATGATGTCTTCGCCGTACAGATCGGCAAATTGATCTTCGTTCATCTGCCTTGCCTGCGGCGCGGCCATTTTTGATTTAAAGACGGTGGCTCTAACGTTTTGATAGTTCGGCAACGCCTACCTCCTCCTTTCCCGATTCGGACGTCTCCGTTTTTGTGATGCATCTTTCAGATCCGCCGCGTCATAGTCATCCAGCGCATACCAAATGGCTGAAAGTGTGTGGGGATCAATTGAAAACTCATCTTCCGACAGAACGCCGTTTTTGTTTTTTGCGTACGTTAAGTTCTGCAATTCGCGGATCGTATGTTGACAGCTGTCTGAGCAATAGATGTGTTTGAACCGTTTCAGTTTTTTTGTATACTGAAGTCTTGAGCCCGGAAACTTTTTGGCCGCAACCATGCAAAAGCCCTGCCTGCGAAAATATTGGATGCTTTTCGGCTCAGCCGAATCCGCTTTGATCAGCTCTTTTTGATCCGCCAATTCCTGAAGCTCCTCAGCTGTCTGATCATCGGTCATTTTGTTTTTGTAATACTCCCAGAAAATATAAAGCTCTTTTTGATCCGGATCGACGGCAAGCCGGATGACCGCATTGTATGACTCTTCAAAACCGAAATCCATGCCGGTCCGAAACAGGGGGCGCCTGATGGAAGCAATCCGCTCCGTTACTTCGTTGTGCTCCATGACCTGAAACTGCGGAAACACGCGGATGCCATTGATGCCGAACTGTCCTTTGCGGGCGATCCGGTATAAATCGGGATCGTAATGCCGTAAACTGTCCAGCTGCTTAATATAGCTTTTCGGCAAAAACAGATTATCGCACGCTGTGGAGTGGTGGTAATACGTATCCCCCTTAACGACGGTGCCTTTTTCATACAGCGTCTGATCATCCAATACGAAGCGTTTTTTTTGCTCATCACGAAAAAAATGCCGGTACGTCCAATTGGAGGTGCCGACGGGATTTGTGGTGCATATCATATGAAGCGAAAGCTCGGGATGGCGCAGACGCCCGATCAGCTCCTTAAAGCCTTCATACTTCACTTCAGAGCATTCTTCAATCCAAATCAGTGAAATATGATGAATGGATTTCAATTTGGCCGGGTTGTCCATCCCTTTAAACATAATCCGGCTTCCGTTTGAAAATCTCAGCTGCATCGGTGAAGACACGGCTTTTACGGCATGTCCCAGCTCAAGCTCCCCGATAATATCTTCAAACAAGGCAAACGTAGAATCTCTGTGCGTATCGAAAACTTCCCGCACGACAAGCGCCGTCCGCTTTTCACGAAGCAGCTTCAGGATGATTTTCAGCGCGGTATGATAGCTTTTTGACGAGCCGTAGCCTCCGACGAGAAATTGGTACGTTTCATTCCAATTGAACAAATAATCTTCAAAGCGCGGGTTGACCGCTTTTTCAATCATGACCGTTCCTCTTTCCGCGTAATGACAATGTCAATCGGCTTTTGGCTGTCTTCTGTTTTTTCCATCTTCTGCTGTGCCAGCTTTAATTTTTCATTTTCGATTTTTTGTTTAAATTGATCAGGGAAAAGGTCAAAGTACAAGGACAGCTTTTCAAGAGCCTTCATCTTGTCGGCAAGCTTTATTGCAATGCCCTCTTTTCCGAGTTTTGCTTCTGTGACGATGGTTCCGTCCAGAAGGTGCGAATCTTTAACGTCAACGTAGCTGATTTCCTGCATAATCGGCTTATCATTTTCGTCAAAGAGCGGCCCTGATTTTCCGAAGGCCTGAACCTCTTTTTTTCCGAAGGTTACATAATCGGTAATGTCGGCGAAAGCGATTTTCACATAGACTTGAAGAACGTCCATCGCTTCGACAAACACTTTATTGACCATTTCCTTTTTCATGCGGCTGATTTCTTTGGCGACTTTTTCGTTTTTTAACAGCCTGCTTCCCGTCACATGCGCGCTTTCCGGTGAATACCCGGCTTTTATCGCAGATTGGGTGGCGTTAAAGCTTTTCACATAATAAAGACAAAACAGCCGCTGGCGTTCGTTTAACTCATCATCTTCGCCCGGGGTGTTTTTTCCGCCGCTTTCCGCGTTCTTATGGAGCGCCTCGTCCCAGCGCCCTTCTTTTTTCCATCTGCCGATCGTTCTTGCGGATACGCCTGATTCGCCGGCAAGGGCGCGATTTGTGATGCGGCCTTTATGAGACTGATAGATTGTAAATGCCTGTTTTCTTTTTGCGTTTTTCATGCTACGGCATCACCGCCACCTCCGACATGATTGTCTATAATAAAAAGCGGCTTCTAATCGGGCCGCTTTTTGTGATCGTCTGTTCACTTCTAGGTGGCAAACGTATGACAACTTATGAAGCAGGCGATTGATTTCTTTGTTCCTGCTGTTTTTGTATTTTTAGAAGCGCCCGTTTGACCGTCGTCTGTACGGTTGATTTCTTTACATTCAGCAAGGCGGCGATCCGTTCATATGAAAAGCATTCCGCTTTGTGGAGCAGCAGCATTTCTTTTTCTCTATCCGTTAAAACGGCTAATGCGTCCCGCAGTCTGATTCTGTCTTCTTCAGTCACATTCCCGGAAGGTTCAAACATCAGCGCCTGCGAATAGGTTTCTATGATTCTCGGATCTTTAATCAGCATTCTCTGATAAGCGTCTCTGCGGTCTATCGCTCTTCTTATGCCGGGCTGCCGGCCTTTTTCAAGCCATTCGATGACATATTCCACATCTGTAATGATCGTTCTGATGATTTTTTTATCTTTCAGTTCTTCTGAAGTAAGCACCGTTTCATCGGCTTCCTCCAGCTGCTTGTACCACTTTTTCGTCTCTTTCAGCGTGCGTTTATATTCAAATAGTAAGTCTTCCATGCAGATCCTCCTCTTTTTCGGAACAAAAAAAGGACACCAACCAATGCGCAGCATGTACGCGATTGATCAGTGTCCGCAGGCTTTCCGTCTTGGACGTATTCTGTTTTTTTCGATTAATTCAATTTAAAGCCGATTTCATATTCGACCCGGGCCAGATCCCCTTTTCGCGTTTCGACAAGCGTTTTGCCGTGCTCCGGCGCTTCGGCGAGCCATGCTTCCTTATTCAGTCCGTCTATAATAATCACCCGAACCTTGCCTTCTTCCAGCTGGCTTTGTAATGTTGTATGTTCAATGTCAGTCAGTTTTTTAGGATTCATGTTTTACGTCCTCCGTTTTTTTCAGGATGTTTACTTCATGTATGAGGCTTCCGAGCTCATTTATGAACGCTTCTTTTTCTTCAGAACTTTCTCCCCGGAGCAGGCGGAGAGCCGTTTCGGCCGCCTCAAAAAGTTCCGGGGCTTTTGCCATCAATCCCGCGTTGATCTGTTGTGAGTATGAACTTAAGTTGAAAACGGCCGCGATGAGCCTTCCGTTTGAATAAGGGAACTTCTCTTTATCCGCTTCGCTGTAAGCGGAATAAATGTAAATGGGTTTTTCTTCTCCGCTGTGTACGGCCCGCCATGGAGCGGGGCTGTGTTTTTCTTGCAATGGTTATCCTCACTTTCCATCAGCCTCATGCCATGCTTCAATTTGCTTTTCTATCCGTTTCGCCCTGAACAGCAGGCAAAAAAGCCATTTAATATATTTATACACGTGCATCAAGCCTCGCTTTTGCGTCTTGAACCATTCGCTCAAGACGTTTAATGACCGGCGTTAAATCAGTGCCTGTTTTGCAGTTCGGGCAAGGGTGAAAGACAGCGCCGAAACCCGTTTCCGTCACAATGACCTTCTTCGGCCCGCACAGCTTACACATTATCTCGCCCCCTCTAATCTGTGGTTTACGTCAAATGAATTGCCATTAATGATGACTAAATAATCGCTGCACATCTCATAAATTCTTGTGCCCAAGGCTTCATCAACCTGCACCAGTCCGTCACAGGCCAGCTCGCTCGAGATAAGAACCGGCTTATGATTTAAATAGCGGTAATTTACGACGGCGTACATTTGTTCAATCTGCCAATCGGTCGCCCGGGGTTTTCCGTTCAGCGGTTTGAACAGATCGTCAATAAAAAGCACATCCGCCTGTTTCATACGGCCAAGCTTTGCATCAAGCAGATCAAAATCATTTTTTAAATCCGTAAATCCCTCCACAAAAGGAAAATACAGCACGGGTGTCTGCTTCTGTCTCATGACATAATTGCTGAGAGCGGTCAAAAGATGGGTTTTTCCCGACCCCGGACGCCCTAAAAGGGCAATGCTGTTTTTCCGGCAGTTTTTAATCTTGTCGAAGTTTTCAACATATTCAAGGGCGCACTCATATGCGTCGACGACTGCCTGAGGCTTGCCCCGCGTGATAAATCCTTTGAAATCCAGCTTCCGAAAGGCGCCTGTAATCTCACTTGCGCTGAGGATGCGCTCTGCTTTTCGTTCGGCGGCGCAGCGGCACTTAACCCACACATCCATTCCCAGCTGGTTTTTGAGATAACCGCCCTGATCTTTACAGAGCGGACAGTCAAAGCGGCTTTCGTCTGATTCTTCCGGTCTGTCCGCCAGTAATGGACGTTTTCCGTTTTTCAGGTCGGCCAGTATCTGCTCGATCGTTCGTTTTGTCATGTATCGTATTCCTCTCTTTTTTTGTTGTGATTGTCCTTCCCGCAATTCGTGCATTCAAGCGGTCTTCCATATACTTGGCGCAATAGCTGAAAGCCTTGATCGTTTCAGAAGATGTGCGCCGCTGTTCAAAAGCGGTAAAGCATTCGCCGAGCCATTTGATTGCTTCTTGTGCTGACGCACCGAGGGAAACAATACGGGCGATGGCCTGATAATCCCGGGGCGACGGGTATACGCTCCGCCCCTCCTGTGCAGACCTTAATCTGATAAAATGGGCGGCAATGTCGTTAATCGTTTCTTCAGCAGTATGATTTTTTGTTATATCTATTTCTCTCCGGACATTTTTGTCCCGGTGATCCGCCGATATTGTCCGGTCAGTTGCTTCCGGGCGGGTCAATGTCTTTTTCGGCGTGAATCTTTTCGAGTGCTTTACGGAGACGATGAGTCCGTAAGGGGCGCGGACGGTTTTGATATATTCATGCTGTTCCAAAACCTCAAGCCACCGTCTGACGGTTTTTTCGCTGACGGCAAATACATCGGCCATCTCTCTTGCTTTTACGGGCTTATGACCAAGGACGATCCCCCACTTTACACCGTCTTTTACGTGTTCCTTTGTCGTTGAGCTGATGAACCATAAAAACAGCCAAATGGCGGACCCTATTTTGTCATAATGTTCTGAATTCAGTAATCCGGAATAGATGAAAAACGGGTAGCTTTTACGATTCATAAGGGACGTCTCCGTTTGTCTTCAGACCTATATAGCGTTCATACTGCAATCGGTTATCAAATCGGAATACCGGAAGTCCGCAAGCGGTAAAAGATATCGAACCGCCTGCTTTTCCTAAACATCTCTGGTCAGCCGGATTGCTGCTGAAACGGATGATTATCGGCTGCATCTCTCACCCTCCTGATCAATTTTTTATCGTATATTGATACATTTTGTATCCTTATGATGTTGATTATATACGATACATTTTGTATCATCAAGACCTTTTTGATACTTTTTTTATCATCTCTTTATTTTGATACATTTTGTATCTATAATCATAAGTAACTTAGGGTGTTGAAAAAAGAGAGGTCATTCGGATGATAGGCGGAAGATTAAAGAGTCTCAGAGGAAAGAAAACGCAGGAAGAAGTCGCAAATCATATCGGTGTCTCGCGCGCCAGATATTCTCATTATGAAAACGGCCGATCTGAACCCGATTACGACACGCTGCAAAAGCTTGCGGATTATTTCAAAGTGTCGACTGATTATTTGTTAACCGGAAAAGAACCTTCAGATGAAGACATGTTTGCCGATCCCGACCTGCAGATCGCATATCGGGACATGCAGGACTTTTCCCCGGAGAGCAAACAGCAGGCCATTGAATTCATTAATTATTTAAAAGAAAAAGAGAAAAACCGCAGGCCGAAACATAAATAATCCGCTCTTTTCCTTTAAACTGCTTAACGTTCAGCCGATATAAAAGCTGAATGTTTATTTTTAAAAGAAAAGGGAATTGATTCAAAGTCCGATCAGGGCTTTTCTTTCTCGCTTAAAAAAGAACATATGTTCGAAAGGGTGTATTCAATTGGGCGATTTTTTAACACATCTTGAGGAATACGTCAAAAACTTATATTGCCGCATGGGAATGACCGCCCCTCTCCATATTGATATGCAGATGATTGCCAAGGAGCTTGACATTTGGATTCATTTTGAAGATACGCACAGTATGATGCTGAAGCGGGACGGCATGTACAGCATCGTCCTGAATCAAAAAAAGTCACCCGAAGAGCAATGGCAGGATTTTGCGCACGAACTGTGCCATGTGCTGAAGCATACCGGCAACCATTTTCATATGAACAAGCTGTTCAGAGAACTGCAGGAATTTCAGGCCAACCATTTTATGTACCACTTCTGTGTGCCGACCTTTATGCTGTTAAACATGGAGCTTCCCCAGCGAAGGAGCCACGCCGTCATTTTAATCGCAGCCGCTTTCCGGGTGACGGCATCATTTGCGGAAAAAAGGCTGGAGCTGTTTGAACGGCGTAAAGCAGGTATTCAATTTCAGAAGCGGCTCGCTTGTCTGTTATCCGACAAGCGGCCGAATGTGTATTATGAAAGCGGACAGACACACTTGCATGCCGCTGAAGAAAAAACGCCGTATTTTATTGAAAATTAGCGATACTCTGCCGGCTTGGAACGCAGCCGGCAGAATGTCATCATTCTCACCGTGCTGCCCGCCACGCACTTCTTGCGCCGCATAGCAGCTCCAGTAAATATAAGAACGGGCCCCCTGTTCATTTATCATAAAAACCGGCCTTCACGGCTTCTACATACCGAAAAAACAGATCGGTTGGCGTATATTTTTCTCCCCGGCAGCCAAAATTGCTGAACAGCGCGTGTCTCTGCGCCGTGCTCACTTCCAATTGCAGCCCCATTTTCCTTTTTGTCCGATTGACAATGTTGCGGGGATTTACACCTGCCAGCCGATCATTCTTCTCTGTCAGCTCGGCATCAAACCCCGCTTCACGCAGCAGATCACAAATCAGTCTTGCTTTTTCCAGATCCGCGCCCCCGACGAGTGTATTTGCCTTTTTCAGATCATGATACCCATGAAAAGCCAATCCGTAATGATGGGCGGTCACTTTTTCTAAAGCCAGGGGTTCGTCAAAGCGTGTGCTTGTCAAATGGAGAGAACGGTTATCGCACCGCTTCGTTCCTTCAAATAAATAAATTGAGCTTTGGTCAGAAAATGCCCGCACCAGCTCACTGACACCCGGCTCAATCCTGCCGCCGTGGGGAGCGAGGACGATACATTTACTTCCCTCTTTTTCTTCATAAATAATTCTGTATTCCGATTCAGCAGCAGAAAGGGCTGCGAAATTGTCATATCTATCTTTCATGTGTAACATGCTCTCCTTTTCCAGTCAGCACCAGTTTACTCTACTCATCTGGGAATGGAAACCTTTTTATAGTATGATTTGATAGAATACGTATCAGGGGGGATATATCATGGGGTTCATCAATGGATTGCTGGGCAATGCGTCGACAATATCGACGGCTGAAGCAAAAGCAGAACTGGCTCGTATTCTGCTGGAAGGTGAGAATGTCAATGCCGCATTTAAGCTTGTCCGAGATATCATTGTCTTTACGGATAAGCGTCTTATTCTTGTTGATAAACAGGGACTCACAGGGAAGAAAACGGAGATTCAATCCATTCCGTACAAGAGCATTTCCAGATTCAGCGTAGAAACTGCCGGCCGCTTTGACCTTGATTCAGAGCTGAAAATTTGGATTTCAGGCGCGGAACTTCCCGCTGTCTCAAAGCAGTTTAAAAAAGATGAAAGCATTTATGATATTCAAAAGGCCCTTGCAGCAGTTTGTATGTAAGAAGAAACGGAAGCCCGGGGAGCTTCCGTTTTATTGATTACAGTTTTTCTTCAATTTTCGCCTTCGTTTTCGGGCCGTAAATTCCGTCTGCCGTTAATCCGCTGACGGATTGAAAACGTTTTACGGCATTTGCCGTTTTCGGACCGTAAACGCCGTCCGCCCCATGATTTTTTGCTCCTTTATCGGGATAAAAATAAAGAGCGGATAAAGCGTTTTGCACTTGTTTTACGTTTGTCCCTTTCGTCAGCGGTTTCGTCACTTTGATCACACCGGATGGAAGCGGATAGGAAGACACAGCCTGACTTTTTGAAGAAGAACCCGTCTGAGCGAGCTTGATCACTTGTCCGACTGTAATGTGATTCGGATCGGTGATATGGTTGATGCTTTGCAGCGATTTTACGCTGACACCGTGCGATGCGGCGATTTCCGATAAGGTGTCGCCTTTTTTCACATGGTATTCAGACGCGGAAGAAGCAATAGAGGCTTTTTTCGCCGGCATACTCCCGCTTAATTTTTTTTCAATCTTCGCCTTCACTTCATCCCAGCGGCCTTCAGACAAAATGCGGTGCGGGCAGTACTTTCCGTTCCAGTCCTGATGCTTTCTGATTCTGTCAATCCCCCAGCCCCGTTCTTTCAAAAGCTGCGCCGCGAACGCAATCGCCAGTTCTTCTGCGGCTCTGTACCGTTCGCCGCCTGACTTGCTGTAACAGATTTCTATAGCAATCGACTTTCGGTTTCCGGTACCGTTCGTGCCGTCTCCCGAATGCCAGGCATTCCGGTCCAACGGAATTCCCTGGATCACTTCTTTGTCATCAACCGCAAAATGATAGCTCGTTGATTCGCTGTTTCCCGTCATATAGCTGATTTCATTAGCGGCGGATGCGTCGTTTGCCGTGTTATGAATGGTAATATACTCCGGCGTCATCGGATTCGGACATTTTAACGCATATTTATCAGCCGATACGAGCCGTTTTTTCACTTCAATCCCCACTCTTCATCTCTCCTTATGCCTTTTTCATCAATAGGTGGCATTCGTAGGACAGATAACTTGAGCATATAGACCCTGCATTCGGATAAAAATGGAATGGATACGCACGCAAAAAATAAGACCCTTCCACAGAAGGGTCTTTATGTTATGTTTGGTTGCGCGCGGCAATATGGAATGTGCCGTCCGCTTGGTTTTCCAAATGGCTTTCATGGCCGATCACCTGTGTAAAGCTGAACCCGACAGCAACAAGCAGCAATCCTGACAACAGTTTAGATTTCATATAGACAATCTCCTCTCTGGATTTGTTTTTGGGCGTGCACCATTTTTTCATAAAACGTGAGCGCTTTTTCAGGCTGTCCGTGTTTCATGTAAAATTTGGCAGCGTCATGCGCCAATTCTTCCACATACGGATACAGCATGTGTTCTTCCAGAAAATCAAACGTGTGCCTGACGGATGCGTTATCCATTTCCTTGCCGTATAACGCATGTAAAAATTGGAACAGATTCACAAACAATTCATCATTGTATTCGCGGGCGATACTGAGCCCGAGGCGGTATTGCTTCTCTGCTTCGGCTGTAGTGTTCTGTTTATAAAGAACCTGTGTTAATGAGTAAATAGAATGCGGAAGATTATCGAACTTTTCTGACCTGCAAATGGAAACGGATGTCTCAAAATATTCGGCTGCTTTAGAGAGGTCTCCCATTTTTTCGTAACAGTTTCCGAGATTATATAAGGCTGAACTGATAAGACGGGGATTGCCTTCTTGTTTTGCAAGATCTAAAGCAAGTTCTAAGTGGGGCAATGCTCTTTCTGGATACTGCATGTCATCATAATTCCCTGCAATAACGAATTCACATTGGATTCTGCGGACGTTGTACGTCTCATACGATTGGTACGTTTCAAGGGCTTGAACGGCATAACTCATGGAGACGTAGGTTTGTTTCAGGTTGTAAAATATCTCGGCCATTTTAAAAGCAAACTCAGCTTTCTCGATGTCATCAGAAACGAGTGCAAGGTTTTTTTCAGCCCGTTTGTAATACATCATGGCGTTTAGGAACATTTTCTGTTTAAATTCGTACATTCCTCGAAAAAAATTAAAGTAGTAATCAAGCAGTCCTGTCAGTTTATACTGGTTGCCTTCAATGTCTTCCAATAATTCTGAAAACTCAGGCTGAGAAGGGTCCTCTTTTAAGGGCTTGATGTAATCCAGCATGACACGGTGTCTGAATTCCATTAATGAATAATACAGCAGCAGATCCTGATCTTCTTCCATATCCTCGATCTCTCTCTCTACTTCACGTTTGACGCGCTCCGCCTCAAGGACGTGAAACTGCCGGATATGGGTATACCATTCATTAATTTTGAGCCCGACAAAAGAGGACGGAATAGTCTGCTTCATCCTCAATAAATCCCCCCTTTTGGAATGACCGAGATATGTCATATTTTATCATATTTGCTAGAAAAAGAAGAACGCAAAAAGACCGCAATTGTCGAATTTCGGATATCCGCAACGATTTATCTCCGTCACAAGCTTATTGCTTGTTTCTTCCGTGCCGTTGATATAGCATATCCTTGCAGCTTTTTATTCTGTATTAAATGGGGGTTTTCACATGACAGCACAAAATCAATTGGTCAGCCACTTTCTGTCACATCGAAACGTGACGATTGAGCTGGCGGAAAAAATCAGCCGCGAACATTACGATTACAAGCCGGCAGAGACATCAATGTCCGCTCAGGAACTTGTAAAACACATGGTTTATTCTTTTCTTATGTTTGCAAACGTCATTAACGACGGAAACGCATCAGCCATCCAGAACAAACCGAAAGAAGAAGCAGAAACAGACCTCGTCAAACTGGCTGAAACGTGTACTGAAAAAACGACAGACATCCTGTCACAGCTGACAGAAGAGCAGCTGAACCGCGAAATTGACCTGACCGCCTCTTTCGGCAGAAAAGTGACCGGCGCGGCTCTCCTTCAGCTTGCCATGGAGCATGAAATTCATCATAAAGGCAATCTTTTCGTGTATGTCAGAGAAATGGGCCACACGGAACTTCCGTTTTATCAGCAAAAATCATAATCCGGCCATCCGCCGGTCTGCGACATAACAGCAGGCTGGCGGATTTTTTGTTCTGTATAAAATTTTCCGAAAATTTAATTGATTACCGCCTCTTAATCATATATAATCTGATAAAAATAGTAGGATTATTCAGGAGGCACACAGATGACAGTAAGCATTGTGTTTATGGGTTTCTTTGTCGGAACGCTTGTCGGATTGACGGGTGTGGGAGGAGCGGCGCTTTTGACTCCTTTACTGATCGTTTTGGGGATCAACCCCTCAATCGCCGTCGGCACTGACCTTTTATATAACTCCATCACCAAACTGTTCGGTGTCGTTTCTCATTGGAAGCAGCGCACCGTTCAATTTAAACTTGTCGGTTACTTGGCGCTCGGAAGCATTCCCAGCGCAACAGCCGCCATCGGTGTTCTTCACGTGTTTCCCGCTTTTCACCAGCATCAGGAGCAGATTATCAAACAGGCGCTCGGCTACGTACTGACCCTTGTCGCCATTTCCATTATCGCCCGCCTTTTTTTCGATAAAAGACTGCGGCCGAACCGCTGGCAGCAAAAAACGCTTGAAGAAAAGCGGACACTCTTGATAATGATCGGCGTCATTTTCGGCTTCATCGTCGGCCTGACATCTATTGGGTCCGGCTCATTATTTGCGATCGCCATGTTATACCTGTTCAGAATGAAAACGGCAGAAGTGGTGGGAACGGATATCGCACATGCCTTTCTGCTCGTAACTGCTGCCGGTCTGTTAAACGCAAGCTTCGGAAGCGTCGATTACCTGCTTGTATTGAATCTGTTGATCGGCTCTGTGCCGGGTGTGCTTCTCGGCAGCTTCTTTTCGCCGAAATTCTCACCGCGCCCCCTGCAGTTTGTGATGGCGGCGATTATTTTAATCAGCGGAATCAAATTAATATAAAAAAGCGTCCCTCTACGGGATCGCTTTTTTATTTGGGAAATCCCCCAACGAGTACCTCTATAAAAGTTCAATATTACCCTACACTTATTAAAATATAAACAGCAAACATAACAATGTATACCAGAAATGATCCAGCCATAAATTTTACGGGTTTTCTTGAGAAGTTTAATACTCCTCTTAATCCGTCATTCAAAATCATTCCGAAAAATGTCACCAGTGTAACTCCTAAAGCGAGCATTGAAATCACAAAAATAACCTGTTCCATGTCAAATCATCCTCTATTTACATTTTATTTTTTCAAATATGCCTATTAGTCTGGGAAAAAGATAAAATTATTGCGACCTAACATTTTCATTACTAGAATTGAAACGTTACTAAGTTCATAGCAGCAGAAAAAATGTCGCTATTAATCGCTTGCCGGGACTGAAGTTTGAGGAAATATCCCTAAAAGAACTTTAAGCAATGTCGTTTTTCCTGCACCGTTGGGACCTAATAAACGCATCATCCCTTTCCGTCTTGTTCTGTTTATAATATAAACTTACGAGGTTAAAAAGAAGATATAATCAAGGTTAATTTGCGTTTAAATTTCTCAACATAAAAAATACGTGAAGCCTCTACGGCTTCACGTATTCACTGCTGTTTGGATAAATTATAAAAATCGTTCCGTTTTGATTGCTCTTTATTTTATGTTCAAGCCCCATTTGTTTAAGCATCATATTAATGATCGATAAGCCAATCCCGGCGCCTTTTCTTTCAGATTTATTATTCATTCCCGGGCCCCTATCCTCAATTATGATTACGGGTTTGTTTTCAATTAGCTTTGTCTGTACGGAAACGTATTTTCCTGAATGAGCATGGCGCAAAACATTTTGAAAAATGTTATCAAGAATTCTCTTCAACCAAGTCTCGTCTATTTCCCATACGATGTTTTCCTTCAGATCAATATCTATTGTAAAGTGCTCTTTCTCAAAAATCGGATACCAAGCTGTTAACGAAGAACGTATTATCTTTAATATGTCACAACTCTTTTTATGAAGCGGCAATTTACCTGCGGCAAGAAGAGAAAATGATGACAAATTGTCAATCAGTTCGCCCATAAACGTTATTTTATCGTTTATGATCCCTAAAGAATGCTTTCCATTTTCACTGCTTATTTCATTCTTTAATGTAAATGTATGCCCTCTTATAACCGTAAGAGGGGTCCTTAAATCATGAGATAAATCAGCAATCAAGTTTTTTCGGATTTCGCCTTCTTCGCGCTCTTTTTGTCTGCTGTTCCTTAGTTCCTCAACCATCTGGTTGAATGAATATTCCACTTGGCCCAGTTCATCCTTCTGTTTAACTGTTACAAATTCCGGTATGCCGTCATTATCTTGTTTTTTCATATGATACCCCAAAGAAATTAACCTTTTTTGTATTTTCGCAAAAAACATCCATGAATTAATCACAAAAAGTGAACAGACAAAAATCAAGGCGATAAACCATATATAGGAATACTTAGCCCTCATAACCTCCCATTGAGATCCTATAATTGAGCGCGGAGTTTCTAAAAATGCATATCCGCTGTCTTCACTCCCATTTACATAAGCACTCAGCAATAAATATTTCTTTTCGTTTTGTTCTATCATTTTAATCAATTCGCTAAGGTGAATAACCTCACCCTTTTTGGCCAACCGTTCTGAGTTAGAAAACATCACCTTTCCCTTATCATTTATCCATACAATATCAGAGTGTTTATATTGCTTCATGTGCGGGAAAGCAGACGTAATTTCCCGATTGGATTTCCCTGAAAAATCTTCCACATCAGACTTCCAATCACTTTCCAACTTGTTTGGTTCATAGTGTACTTGCCCTTGGTGATCAATCAAGTATGTTAATGTGACATAGTATAGAAAATTCACGCCTAAAAAGGCTATCGGAAAAAACAAAATTGAGGCAACGATATTAATAAGGTATTTGGTTGATAATTTCATTGTTTGATCCTGTATCCAATCCCTCTGATTGTTTCAAGAATTTCCGGCTCATTTGGATTGATCTCGATTTTTTGCCGTAAATGCCGGATATGTACCATCAACGTCTTATCCCCTTCGATATAAGGCTGTTCCCAAATATTTTCATAAATTTGTTCCTTTGTTAATATTTGATTGGGATGTCTAAGCAAAAGCAAAAAAATCCTTAACTGCTTATCAGTTAAAAATATTTCCTCATGACTTTGATGATTTAAAATTCTTTTTTCTTTCAAGTGAACACTTAAGTGTTTTAGCTTCAATTCATGAATGGCAGTCTTGTCAAATCTTCTTAATAATACTTCGATTCGAGCAGCCAATTCATCGGGATGAAAGGGCTTTGTCACGTAATCATCCGCAAATCCTAAGCCTTTCAGCTTATCTTCCAGACCCGTTCTGGCTGTTAAAAGCAAGAGCGGGATCTGCGGATGTGTTTTTTTCATCCTTTGACCGATTGTAAATCCGTCTAAACCGGGCATCATTATATCAAGCACGATCAGATCAGCCTTTTCTATATATGTTTCGTAATTATAGGAAGAAGTGAGCCATATAATCATATAGCCCCGATCTTCTAAATCACCTTTTACAAATTGGCCAATTTCTTGGTCATCTTCAATGTATAAAATGTTATTCATTAGGACCCCCTCTGAAATATGTGACTGAAAATCAATCTTCCATAATAATTATATATATTATAAAAATCTCCTTTATGTAAGGCACCATTCCATTATTATAACTTATAGATATTCACAATTCATCAAGGGGCAAAACGATAAGTCAACTCGAAAAGGCGGTCTGTTGTCAGATCGCCTTTTCCCTTATAATGTCACACCGGACTTAAAAATTGCAAGCTCCCGAAAATCGTTTTTTTCGTTATTGACGAATTCTCCGCTTGCAACTTTAATAATGTATTGAATAAAATCTCTTACAATGTGATCTTCTGTTATTTGGTCTTCCGCCAATCTGCCCGCGTTGTAATCAATCCAATGAGGCTTTGATTGAAATAAATCGGTATTTGTTGATACTTTCACAGTCGGGACAAATGTGCCGAACGGCGTGCCTCTTCCGGTTGTAAACAAAACGATGTGACAGCCCGCCGCGGCGAGCGCTGAAGAAGCGATTAAATCATTGCCGGGCGCACTGAGCAGTGTCAATCCCTTTGTCTTCAGTGTTTCACCGTATGTCAGCACATCAGAAACCGGTGCAAGACCGGCTTTTTGGGTGCAGCCGAGCGACTTGTCTTCGAGCGTTGAAATGCCGCCTTCCTTATTCCCTGGTGACGGGTTTTCATAAATCGGCTGCTCGTGCTTCATAAAATATTGCTTGAAATCATTGATCAATCGGACTGTTTTATGAAACACTTCTTCACTCGCCGCACGCTGCATGAGAATCGTCTCAGCGCCGAACATCTCAGGCACTTCCGTTAAGACCGTGCTCCCTCCCTGTGCAATCAAGTAATCTGAAAATCTCCCTAATAAAGGGTTTGCCGTGATGCCGGAAAAACCGTCCGACCCGCCGCATTTCAATCCGATGCTCAATTCTGACAGCGGAATCTCCTCACGTTTATCTCCCTTTGCCGCAAGGTGTATCTCTTTAAGAAGCGCAGTACCCGCTTCAATTTCATCTGTGACAGCTTGTGATTCGAGAAATTTCACCCGATCTCCATTCACTTCAGAAAGCGTTTCCCTAATCGCCGCCAGCTCATTATTTTCACAGCCGAGCCCTAAAACCAGCACACCGCCCGCATTTGGATGACGGATGGCGTTCATCAGCATTTGTTTCGTATTCTCATGATCATCGCCAAGCTGGGAGCAGCCGTATTGGTGCTTTAAAACCAGCACATTGTCAAAGGGCGCAATGTCTTTCTCCTCTTTTACGAAGCGCTGCAGGATTTTCTCAGCGACGCCGTTTACGCAGCCGACTGTAGGCACGATCCACAGTTCATTCCGGACGCCGGATGTACCGTTTTCTCTTCTGTAGCCTTTAAATGTCCGGTTCTCATTTGTAAAAGGATTGTCCTCGAAGCGCGGTGAATACGTGTATTCTTGCACATCGGATAAATTCGTTTGCAGATTATGGGTATGAATATGCTCGCCGGCCGAAATCCGCCTTGTCGCACGCCCGATTGAAAAACCGTATTTAATGATGCTGCCGTTTTCTTCAATGGTTTGCAGCGCGATTTTATGCCCCCGCTTTACAGGGTCCTTCACTTCAATCGTCAGTCCGTCTGTATGCAGCCGCTCCCCTTTGTTAAAATGGCGCATGGCGAGAAGCACGTTATCGTTTTTATGGATTTTTATGACCTCTTTCATTTCACTTCCCCCTTTTTTCCGCAGCATTCATGTAACGCATGCTTCATACCCCGCTTATGAATGACAGACAGAAAAAAAGCCGTTCGTTCGGTAAGCCCCGGAAGATGATTCAGATTCTTCCCCCACAATCGCTCTTCTCCTAATATGGCAGATGCCGCTTGAAACATATCATCTTTGCAACGGGACCGCGCCATTTGAAAACGGTTAAGAACCTCCTCGCCGTCTGCCGGTTTGTTCGGTCCGTTCCAGTATGAATAGATCATGGCGCTGAACGAAAATACCAGCTTCTCAGGTAGCCGGCCCTCCTGTTCGATATAAGCCTTCAGCGTCGGCAGGTTTCTTGTTTTGAATTTCGCGGCGGCGTTAAGGGTAATGCTTTGCAGATAATGGTGGATATAAGGGTTTTTAAACCGCTGTAACACATCTGCCGCGTATTGGGTGACACCCTCCATTTGCAGCACAGGGAGAATTTCTTCATTGATCAGCTCTTCGATGAATCTGCCCGTCATCTCGTGCTCAGCCGCTTCCCGGACGGTTTGCAGTCCGTATAGTAAAGCCACTGGCGCCAATGCCGTGTGAGCGCCGTTTAAGATTCTCACCTTTTTTGTCCTGTAAGACGTAAGGTCAGACGTGATCAGTGCGTTCAGCCCGGCCTCAGCAAAAGGAAGCTCATTCTGAAGCTGTTCCGGCCCTTCTATCACCCACAAATAATAATGCTCACCAACCACAAGCAGACGGTCTTCGTATCCGAGAAAATCGGTAAGTTCTTCCGCGGTATCAACAGGAAATCCGGGAACAATCCGATCCACGAGGGTATTGCAGAAGATGTTCGCGTCATGAATCCATTGAGTAAAACCAGGTTCCAGCTCCCACAGCCCGGCATATTGAAGCACGGCCGCCTTCAGTTTCCGTCCGTTTTCTTCGACCAGTTCACATGGAAGCATAATGCACCCTTTCTCGGCGTCACCCGCAAATGCCTTATAGCGGAAATAAAGGAACGCCGCTAATTTCCCGGGGAATGTTTTTTGAGGTCTATCCTCAAGCCGGTCGCCTTTCTCAAACGTGATTCCCGCTTCCGTCGTATTAGAAATGATAAAACGAAGATCCTCTTGTGCTGCCAGCCGTTTAAAGGAATCATAGTCAGAAAAAAGATCAATGCCGCGGCTGATGGATTTGACGATCATGTGTTCTTCAGCCGGTTTTCCGTCCTTTATCCCCTGCAAAAAAAGCGTAAATAAACCGTCCTGCTCGTTTAAACGTTTGATTTTCTCAGAGCCTCTCGGCTGTACGGCGACAACGCTTCCGTTAAAATCCGTCAATTGATTCAATTGATCGATCTGCCAGTCAGCGAAAGCCCGCAAAAAGTTGCCTTCACCGAACTGAAGGACTTTTTCAGGATATTGAATGTATTCGCCGCACATCTTTTTATTCAGCTGCTGCAAGCTGTCCGCCTCCTTCTGCATTTATGCACACGTTAACATTCCTCCGTGTGAAAACCCGGATATTCAGACGGGCCGTTATGTGAGTTTTTTAATGGAATCTCTTATGATCACCTCGGTGTTTTCATATATTTTTTCCGCCGCCGTATCCGGGTCGGCGATTAGAGCCAAAATCTTCTCTGCGCCGAGTATGCTGATGTTTTCAACCGGGCGTTTTACTGTCGAAAGCCTCGGCGTCATGTATTGGGAAATGCCGATGTCATCAAACCCGATAACGGATATATCTTCCGGAACGTTCAGGCCTTTGGCGAAAATGGCGTTCATCGCCCCGATCGCCATATCATCGTTTGAACAAAAAACAGCCGTAGGAGGTGATTGAAGCGCCAAGAGTTTCTCCATCGCCTGACTGCCGCTTTCCATATCATAGCGGCCTTTTACACTGTATTCATGCTTAATCGGGATAGAATGATCAATTAAAGATGTCAAATAGCCTTCTTTCCGCTGAGAAGTTGACCTGAATCCTTCCTTTCCCTCAATGATCGCGATATCTCTGTGTCCGTTTGCGATCAGGCAGTCGACCGCCTGTCTGGAGCCTTCTTTATCGTTTGACAGGATATTCGTGATGCTCCGGTCATCAATGTCCCGGTTCAGCACGACAAGCGGGATGTTTTTCTCGCGGATATGATAAATAAATGAATTATCACTGTCGCTTTGGCTCATTAAAATGATTCCGTCATATCTCATGGGCGTAATGGTTTCAAAGCTTTTCAGGTCGTCAATCGCGCGGACGAACAAATTGTATTCCTCACTGATTGTGCGGTTTACACCTTTGATGGTATCGGAAAAAAAGCTGTGTGAGGTTCCGTTTGTGATGCTTGTAAAAAACAGCCCGATCGTATGGGACTTTTGCATGGCAAGGCTTTTTGCATTTACATTCGGTGTGTAATTCAGCTGTGAAGCGAGCTCTAATATTTTCTGTTTTGTATGCTCTTTAATGTAGGGGCTGCCGTTAAGTGCCCGGGATACGGTTGTGTGGGATACGTTGGCGAGTTTTGCGATATCTTTTATGGTTACCATCGTTTTTCCTTTCTTTCTGTATGCTGGCATTTATTTCTATTGTACCATTAACGGACAGTCCATAAAATCACAAAAGTTAAGGTTTTGCATGATGTAAGTCCTGAACGAGCTCGGCATGCTGCCGGTCCGTCAGTTTATACATTAAACCGATAATCAGCATGGCGCACGCTAAAGCGAAAGCCGGGTACAGCAGCAGAAGCCCTTTAATCCCGATTAACGTGCCTTTTGTCTGAGATGCATTCGGGATATAGCCAATAACGCTCAGCCCGATGCCTGAAAGAAAACCTGATAAAGATTGGGCGAGTTTTCTGGAGAAGTTGAAAAGCGAATATGTCGTCGCCTCCTTCCGTTCACCCGTCTTCCATTCTCCGTAATCAATAATGTCCGACACGAGCGCCCACGTAATGCCGTTTGGTATGCTGATCCCGATAAAAGCAATGCTCGCTAACGCCGTAAAGATAAATACGTTTGACGGCAGACAGAAATTCAGCGCATCAGCCGCGGCGCTGACGGCAAAACCGATCATCACCGTTTGCTTTTTTCCGAAACGTTTGACGAGTTTCGGCATAAACAAAACACCTAAAAATGAAGAACCGATGATGATAAAACTCATGTAGGACATCAGCTCCGCATTGTTGAGATTGTACTGGGCGAAGTAAACAAGCATAGCGGATTTAATGTTGTATGCCGATATTGAGAAAATCGTCATGAAAACGACGGTCAGAAGCGGTTTGTTGCCGATAAAGCATTTGAAAACCGACATGACGGAAAGCTTTTCTTTCGGCGCTTCACGGACGATAATTCTTTCTTTGCAGTTTCGGTAGCAGATCATAAATCCCGCGATTCCGATTACGGCCATCATTCCCATGACTGCCGGGTAGCCGATGTGAGCGTTATCAAAATGAACAAGAATCGGGATGACGATGACACTTGTAATGAGCAGCGCGCCGAGGGAGCCTATCTGGCGGAATGCGGAAAGCGCCGTTCTGTCCTCCGCATCCTGTGTAATGGCCGCGCCGAGGGAGCCGTACGGAATATTGACGAAAGAATAAGCGACCCCCCACAGCATGTAAGAAGCATAGGCGTACACAAGCTTCCAGGTGACGCTCACGTCCGGTGACACAAAAATCAATACGGTCATGACCGCAAGAATAATACTTCCGAATAATAAGTACGGCCTGAATTTCCCCCGGGGTCCGATCTTTTTTCTATAGTCAATGGCCGAGCCGACAATCGGATCAGTCAAAGCCGCAAACAGCTTGCTGACCAAAAAAATACTGCCGGCGAACGCTGCCGGAATGCCTGCGACATCTGTGAAAAACTTCAGCAAATAGATCTGCCCGAGATCAAACATAAATCCGTTCCCAAAATCTCCAAAACCATAGGATACTTTTTCTTTCAGACTCAGCTTATGCTCCTTCACTTTTGCGGCAGGTGCTGTCACGACAGGCACATTACTCATAGGCCACCTCTTTCATTCCATTTTTAAAAGCGGAAATATTCCTCAGCATTCCGGTAACAAATTCCCTCGACAATCTTTCCTAAAAGCTCCATATCGTAAGGCGCTTCGCCTTGTTCCGCCCAGCCGCCGATCAGCGTGCAGACAAGCCGCCTGAAGTATTCATGGCGGGGATAGGACAGGAAACTTCTTGAATCCGTCAGCATCCCGATAAAACGGCTGAACAGGCCTATGTTCGATAACGCTTTCATTTGCTGGAGCATTCCATCTTTCGTGTCATTGAACCACCAGGCTGTGCCGAATTGAATTTTCCCCGGTGTTTTCCCATCCTGAAAGCTGTTGATCATGCTGGCGATAATATAGTTGTCATTCGGATTCAAAGAATACAAAATCGTTTTAGGCAATTGCCGCTTTTTTTCGGCGGAATCTAACAGCCGGGCAAGCGGTTTTGCGATACGTTCATCATTAATTGAGTCATATCCCGTATCAGGACCGAGGCTGCTGAACTTATTTGTATTGGTATTTCTTAACGCGTTTATATGGAACTGCATCGCCCAGTCCAGTTCGGCGTAAAGACCGCAAAGATATTGCAGCGTCCGTGTTCTGAATTTCTTTTCATCTTCAAAAGACACATGCTCTCCGCTTAATCCGGCTGCAAAAATCCGGGCCGCTTCCTCTTCGGTCGTCTCGGCATAAACCATTTGATCTAACGCATGATCCGACACTCTTCCCCCGGCATTGTGAAAAAAGCGGACGCGGGATTCTAACGCATCTAAATACGATTGGTAGGTGGTGACAGCCATTCCGGAAGCGCTCTCCAGCGAACGGACCCAATCGGCAAAACCCGGGCTGCTGATGTCCAGTCCTTTGTCAGGCCGAAATCCGGGCAGCACTTGAACCGGAAAATCACTTTCTTTCAACAGTTCGTGGTATGTCAGCGCATCGGCAGGATCGTCGGTTGTGCAAATGACTTTGACATTTGATTTCAGAATGAGATCCCTTGCGCCAAACCCGTCTCCCTGCAGGAGCTCATTCGTTTTTTTCCAAATTGCCGCGGCCGTTTTTTCATTCAATACGTCATAAATGCCGAACCAGCGCTGCAGCTCTAAATGCGTCCAGCTGTACAGCGGATTGCCTATCGCCATCGGCACCGTTTTTGCCCAGGCGAAAAACTTCTCTTCATCTGAAGCGTTTCCGGTAATGCAGCGCTCTTCAATGCCGTTGGCCCTCATGATCCGCCACTTGTAGTGGTCACCGTAAAGCCATGCCTCCGTAATCGTTGCGAAGGTTTTATTTTCATAGATTTCCTTTGGGCTTAAGTGACAGTGATAATCAATGATCGGCATGTTTTCGGCGTATTCCCTGTACAGCTTTACGGCCGTTGTACTATCCAGTAAAAAATCATCACCCATAAAAGCTTTCACACTTTCATCCTCCCTCTTAAAAATGTTAACGTTAACAAAATGGTTCTTTTTTATTTTAGCTTCCTCTTTCTCACATATCAATCATTTTTATTTTATTTTTCAGAAAATTGTATCCGTTAACATTTTCATACAAAAAAAGACACTGCCGAGAAAGTCCGGCAATGTCTTCTGTGTGATTTTAAGGATTAGTAAGCGAGGCTGAATAATCCTTTGATATGTGTTAAATAACGTACGTTACTTGCTTCTTTCATTAAAGATGCCGGAAGACCTTTCAGCGGAGTAGAGTTCGCTCCGATGATGGCAACCGCGTCTTTACGTCCGAGGCTTGCAAGCGTACCAGAGTTTACAGGCTTGAATGTTTCAAGCGTTTTTCCTTCTAAGTAAGCGAACAGGTTGTAACCGACAAGTTCACCCATCTGCCAAGCGATTTGCGCTGTCGGCGGGTACGGACGGCCGTCCGGCGCAAAGTATACAGCGCTGTCTCCGACAACGAATACATCTTCATGAGAAGTAGATTGTAAGAAATCGTTAACCGTCGCACGGCCGCGGTTCACTTCAAGGCCGGATTCGCCGACTAACGGGTTGCCTTGTACGCCGCCTGTCCATACAAATGTGTTGGCAACGACTTTTGAACCGTCTTTCAGATCAATAACGTTTCCTTCAACATTTGTAACAGGAAGACCTGTTAAGAACTCAACGCCGCGTTTTTCAAGACTTTTTGTCGCGCGTTCGATAAGGTCATCAGGAAGAACAGGAAGAATTTTCGGACCTGCTTCTACTAATTTCAGTTTGATTGCTTTCGGATCTACGCCGTATTTTTTCGTAAGGTTCGGCATGATGTCAGCAAGCTCACCGACAAGCTCAACGCCTGTTAAGCCGCCGCCGCCGATAAGGATTGTTGCATCAGCTTCGTTTTTCGTTTTAGCGTATTCACGCACACGGTCTTCCACGTGTTTGTATACTTTGTTGGCATCAGCCGCAGATTTCAGCACCATGCTGTTTTCTTCGAGTCCAGGAATGCCGAAATAAGCCGTAACAGAACCAAGTCCGACAACAAGCGCGTCATAAGTCAGCTTAGAACCGTCAGAAAGGGCAACTTCTTTCTTATCAACTGAGAAAGAATTGACTTCTGCGATTTTAATGTCGACGTCTTTTCCTTTCAGAAGTTTTTCAAGCGGCATAGCAACAGCCTGTTCAGACACGTTGCCCGCTGCAAGGCGGTGCAGTTCCGTAATGATTTGGTGAGTCGGGTATTTGTTCACAACGGTTACGCGTGCTTCATCTTTACTGTAATGTTTGCGAACGGTTAAAGCAGAAAGAACTCCGCCGTAACCAGCGCCTAAAATGACAATATGTTTTGACATCGTATATCCTCCGTCCTTTATATCAATTTGAATCTGAGATTATTTTTGTTTTTCGTTCATGATTTCAAGATAGCTGTTAGCAAAACGGAACAGCTTTTGAGCTTGAGGATCTTTCAGCATGCGCAGCAGGCCGAAAAGTCCGATCGTTTCATTGCTTGCATCCGCGCGGTCTTTTGCTTCGATCGCAGTAGCCGCCACTTCTTTCGCTGTTTCTTTCACCGGCTCAAGAATTTCTGTAAGCGCACCCACTGTATCGCTCTTCAATACTTCGTCTGTCGCTACAGACTGTGCAAAATCATAAGACTTCGTTAAAATATTTACTAACTCAGTCAGTTTTGGAAGCTGATCCACTAAAACAGTCAGTGATTCTTGAACTTCAGGTTTTAGCAGCTGATCAATAAGATCGCGTTGGCCTTGGCTGACAGATGCATTTGTTTGATCGATTGTTTCTGGCATATCCGATTCTCCTTTACTATAAGCAGTATGCTGATTTTTTTGGAAAGGGTAGCCTTTCCCCCTTCATGCAGAAAAGCATGAAAAAGCAAGATTGTGAATTCATGCACAATCATTTACAAAAATAAATGTTTACTACCCAGTTTTTCACTTTGCCATATCCAGTATTATTTTTATATCAACAAAAACAATTGAATAAGTCAAAATTTCTTTTTCCTCTCTGAAAATAGCAAACATAAAAAACCCCAATTTGATTTACTCTTATATAATAACACTTTTTGAACAAAATTTGAACGTGAATTGTTTCGTTTATGAAATTATTTATATGGCGGGGGTGTAATAACGTTTCTTTTAGGCTATTTTTTTACAGACCATCCGCTTTTCCCCTGTCATTTTTCCCACAATTTTAATAGCGGGCCCGTTTTTCCCGTAAAGGGGTCGCATTCCGGGAGGGGGACACGGCTGGTTTCTTCTGAAGTTCTATCATTTTTCTCCGTTTTTGTATCGTACTGCCGGCCGCCCGGATAAGCCCCGATCACGGTAAAATCAAAACTGCCCGACAGTTTTTTATGTCCGGTGCCGGCCGGAATGACCGCTGCGTCCCCCGTTTGAAGAACGGCATCCGCTCCTTGTTCCCCGCCGAACCTCAAAACCGCGTTTCCTTTTACCGCGACAAGAACTTCGTGCGTGGTGCTGTGAAAATGGTGATACGGAAATACTCCGCCCGTCCAGCTGTTCGACCAATCGTGCCGGCTGAGGACGGACTCTGCTTTCTGCACCGTTTCTTCATTAAATACCGCTTTATAAATAACAAGCGGAAGATTCGGGTTATTCGGAATGCGGCCGTCATCTTCAAAATAAAGCACTTGAATATCCTCTTTCTGCATTGTTTTCACCTCCGTATATGTCTGTTTCCCATTCATCATTTGTTAAAACGCTATTTTCTCATATTCCATTGCGAAGCCTGCCAGTGAATAGTATAGTATAAAAAAATATGTGTAAAAATGAGGGATTTAATGAAAGCCATCGTGATCGGAATATTGGCATCTCTGTTTTTTGCAGTCACATTTATTTTAAACAGGGCGATGGAGCTTTCCGGCGGAAGCTGGATGTGGAGCTCTTCCCTGCGTTTTCTTTTTATGGTTCCGTTTTTATTTTTGATCGTTTATGCGAAAGGAAAATGGGCGCCGCTCTGGCATGAAATCCGGAAAAAACCGTTTTTTTGGCTGAAGTGGAGTTTTACCGGGTTCGTGCTTTTTTATGCCCCGATTACGTTTGCGGCGGCATATGGGCCGGGCTGGCTGATCGCCGGCACGTGGCAGATTACAATTGTCGCGGGTGTGCTTCTGTCGCCGTTTTTCTACGAAACAAAACATTCACCGGCGGGCCCGGTTTCCGCCAGACAAAAGATCCCGCTGATTTCGCTGGTTACTTCCGTCATCATCCTGATCGGAGCCGGTCTGATTCAGCTTCAGCATGCGGGTTCTCTGTCCGGCCGCACGATACTATTCAGCGTGGTGCCGGTCGTCATCGCCGCTTTTGCCTATCCGCTCGGCAACCGCAAAATGCTGGAACAATACGGCGGAAAACTCGATACGTTTCAGCGGGTGCTCGGCATGACGCTCGCAAGCCTTCCGTTTTGGCTTTTGATCGCCGCTTTCGGCTGGCATAGAGACGGGCTTCCGTCAATGGGACAGTCATTCCAATCCTTTATCGTCGCACTCAGCTCTGGCGTTATCGCAACAGTATTATTTTTCCGCGCCACCGATATGGTGAGGAATGAGCCGCAGAAGCTCGCTGCTGTTGAAGCGACGCAGTCCGGAGAGGTTCTTTTTGCACTGATCGGCGAAATCGTCTTTTTATCCGCGGCGTTTCCGTCACTTCTTTCATTTGCCGGACTGTTCATTATTATTGCGGGAATGGTCATGCATACATTCGCTTCCCGGCAGACAGACCAGAAAACGGCTGAGCAAACGTCAGCCAATCTCACCGGTTCCTGATTTTTTTACGAAAGGTGTCCTCCTGTATGAAAGAAGAAATTCCGGCAATATCTTTTCTGTCAGCCGGCAAACGCTTTGAACAAAACAATACGTCCTTTGATGTCCTAAGCCGTGTAACCGGACATATTCAAAAAGATTCTATCACGGCGTTGATAGGCCCTTCCGGCGCGGGAAAAAGCACATTGCTGTCACTGTGCAATCTGATGAATACACCTGATGAAGGGGAAGTGCTTGTATTCGGAAAAGAAATAAGACACTGGGACATCAGAGAGCTCAGAAAAACCGCGGGCCTTGCATTTCAATCAGCTCCCGTCCTCGAGGGAACGGTGCGGGACAACCTTCTGCTCGCAGAAAAACTCCACGGGGCACAGCACTATACGCCTGAAGAGCTCGCAGATTTTACAGACCTTCCGCGCGTGCTTCTGGATCGGAATGCAAAAGAATTATCCGGAGGTCAGCGGCAGAAGCTCTCATTAGCGCGAACTCTCGCCGGACTGCCGTCCATCCTGCTGCTGGATGAAATCACCTCGGCGCTGGACCCGTCATCCGTTCTCATCATTGAGAAACTGATTACGAAACTCCATCGGCAAAAACAGCTGACGGTCCTGTGGATCACCCATAACCTTGAACAAGCGGAACGATTATCCGATACGGTATGGTTTATGGCTGAGGGTCGGCTTTTAGAGACCGCGGAAACGAAAACGTTCTTTAAGGAACCGAAACACGAAAAGGCCCGGGCGCTTTTACAAGGGAGCGGGCGCTGATATGAATGATCTTTCTCTGTTATTGACAAGTATATTTGTCATTATCGCTTTATTCCTGTCTAAATCTTTTAAAGCCGGCGTCGAAAAGGATATGATCGTCGCAACCGTCAGGGCCGTCATTCAGCTTCTCATCATCGGCTATGTGCTGTCATTGATTTTTCGCGGTGATCACCCGATATTTATCATATTAATGGTGCTTCTCATGCTCACGGCCGCTTCGCACAATGTCGCCAAACGGAAAAAAATGCGGATCGGCTCATTTTGGCGCGTTTTTCTGACACTGGCGATCGCGGAAACCGTGACGCAGGGACTTTTACTGACCCTTCACATCATTCCGTTCACTTCAAGATATGTCATTCCGATAAGCGGCATGGTCATCGGAAACTCCATGGTGCTCTCAAGCCTGTTTTTAAGCAGGCTCAGTTCGGAAGCAGACCTGCGGAAAGAAGAAATCCAGCTGATTCTCTCTCTCGGAGGAACGCCTAAGCAGGCCGTCCGGCAGATATTGACGTCCAGTATGAAGCTCAGTATGATCCCGACGCTTGAAAGCCAGAAAACATTGGGTCTCGTTCAGCTTCCCGGCATGATGACGGGGCAGATTTTAGCGGGGGCTGATCCGATACAGGCGGTGCGCTTTCAGCTGCTGATCGTTTTTACAACGATGGCCTCCGCTCTTCTTACATGTATCATACTCAGCGCCTTGACATATCCTTCCCTTTTCACGGAACACTGGCAATTAAAAAAATTCAGCAGGGAAGCGTAGGCTTTTTTCCCTGCTGAATGATGGTTTATGACAAGGTCAGAGATTCATAGTAACGGGATAATTCAATAATCATCGCTCCCATCCGCTCAATGTCCGGAGCAAGGACCCTCTTTACCCCTTCATCCCGGATCGCTTCAGCCGTCACTTTGCCGACTGCGGCGGCAAGCACTTGTTTTTCGAATGCCTGCTGCAATTCTTTTGTGGATCCTTTTTCTTTTGCATAATCAAAGAGAGAGCGCACTTGAATGGCTGTTGTAAAACATACGGCATCGACCTCTCCGTTTAACAGCTCTCCCAGCAGTTTATCAACCGTCTCCCTTTCAGGCGGAATATGCTGATACGGCAGAACAGGGAATACCTCCGCTCCGTTTTTCTCAAGGAACTGCGTTAAGACCGGCGCTTTTTCGCCATGAAGCTGTATCATGACTTTTTTATCTTTAAAGTCAAATCGTTCCAAGGAGCGGATCAGCCCTCTTGTTGTACCGTCTTCATCTGAGGCATGCGGCGTGATGCCGAGCTTTTTTAAGGCCGCATATGTTTTATAGCCTCTGCAGCCGATTTTCGCTTCATGAACGGCCGCTAAAAATTCTTCTTTCAGACCGATTTTTTCCGATACCGACAATAACGTTTCCGTACCGATGCCTGTGGTGAATATTACCCAGTCGGCTTTTTGCCCGGCAAATGTTCTTACGTCGGGTTCAATTTGATCCTCCGCCAGGTATACGGTTCCTTGGAGGGAACGGACGACCGCCGTTCCGCCCTGCTTTTCTATTAATCTTGTGATCTCTTCTGTTTTCCGCGAACCGCCGATGGCAATCCGTTTCCCGTTCAATCCTTTTCCCATCGCTGTTTTCTTCTTCCCTTCAGATGCCGGGCGCCCTATGGCAGGCCGTCATTTATTTCTATTATTGTTACGCAATCAGCCGGGAAAATCAAGCTATGCTCCCGTTGAATCCCCCGTGCAGTTGCTGTATCATTAACCGGGCAGAACGATTTGATTCGCGGAGGGATTTTCAATCATGGAAACAAAAAAAGAGTTCGAGACAAAAGGATACGATACTTCGGTCATTTATGAGTTCAATGAATATCCTGATGTTCACAGCGGCCGATGTGACAATTGCGACTACACGCTGTTTAAAAGCTCAGTGAAGGGCGGAAAATTTTTGAGGGAATGCCGGAGATGCGGCATGAAGAAAAACATATAACAAAACAGGCAGCCGTCTTCCGGTGCGCTGCCTGTTTCTCAATCAATTTTCGACGGCCGCCTTTTTCAAAAATTCTTCAATGGCGCAAACAGCCTGTTTGGGGCCGCCGGTTTCTTCTATTTTCTGCTGCATGCTTTTCACGCGGCTGAGGATGTTTTTATCGCCGTATACGTTTTGAACGTCTTTTTGCAAACGGGCCACAGTGACTTCTTTCGGCGGCAGATGCACGCCAAGCCCCAATTCATCCACACGCTTTGCGGTAACCTCTTGTTCGTGCATTTGCGGAACGACAACGAGCGGGACACCCGCATTCATCGCCTCCATTGTACTGTTCATCCCGCCGTGAGATACGAACAGCTTTGCTTTCTCCAGCACATCAAGCTGAGGAACGTGCTGGCGGATGATAAAGTGATCGGGGACATCCGAAAAACTTTCCGGATCAATTGTTGTGCCGACTGACATAATAACCCGCCAGTCCGAGTCCCGAAACGCGTCAATACACATCTGGTAAAATTCAGGCCAGGCGTTAAACGCCGTTCCCAGTGAGATGAGCATAAGCGGACGGTCATCGGCTGCATCAATTTCCAGACTTCCCGTATTTGTGCGTTCTCCAAGAGACGGACCCGCAAAACAGAATCGTTCATCAAAGGTTTCCTGTTTCGGCTGAAAGGCCCTTGGCATAAAGACAATATTCAGTTTTTCAGGCATGAAAAATTCTTCCATTGTCATCCGTTTCAATTGTTCATTTTCAATCTGCTCCTGGTATTCTTCTATCGCCTGTTTGGCCGCTTCCAGTGTTTCTTCGTCTCTTCCTAATTGAAAATACTCATTCATTGCATAGCTCGGGCAGAACTTTACGGCCGGGATGCCGCCATTATCCGCAAACAATTTTCCGGCAAGAGCTAAAAAATCAAACAGGACGATGTCAGGAAGGTCGTCTTTGTACAGCTCTTCCAGCTGCGGAAGCACTTCAACCGCTTCTTCCAGAAACATCACAAACGCGTCATTTTTATTTACCCGTTCTTTTATCGTCTCCGGGTCCGCCTTTATGCTTGTGCGGTATAAAACGGGAATGGCGCCCGTTTTGGCAACGGAAGCTTCGAATTCCTCAGTCGTAGCGAATGTCACTTTATACCCGCGATTGACAAGTTCCTCGGCTACAGGCAGCGTGGGATTGACATGACCGTGAGCGGCCACATTAATAATGGCGATATGTGTTTTTCTCATCTTTTTTCTTCTCCCTTATTTTCGTTTATCTCCGCTTCTAAAGACTCCAGCCCGTACATGACACTGTTTCGGATCGGCTCAATCCGGATCGGCTCAAGGTGTGAAAAGGCTTTTACAATTCCTTTCAGCGCCACTTCCGCTTCAAGTCTGGCAAGCGGAGCGCCTAAGCAGAAGTGTACGCCGAATCCGAAGGAAAGGTGCGGATTCGATTGGCGATGAATATCAAATACGCCCGCCTTCTCAAATTTGTTTTCATCACGGTTGGCAGATGCAACGTAGCAGAGAACGACCTCCCCGCTTTTCAAGCGGCGTCCGCGCAGTTCAGTGTCGTGCCGGACCGTCCTTCTGACAAACGGAGCGGGAGCGCGAAAACGCAGCGTTTCTTCCACCGTTTGCGCGATGAGAGAAGGGTCCTGTCTCAGCTCTTCATAAAGGCCGGGCGTCTCTAATATGCTGTAAACCGCATTTGAAATGAGATTAGTCGTTGTTTCATTTCCCGCCACTAAAAGCAGGTTGCAAAACGGGATCAGATCTTCTGCCGTGAGCTTCTCTCCCTCTTCTTCCTCTTTTATCAAAATAGAAATAATGTCTTGGCCGGGCTGTTTTCGTTTGCTTTCTATTATTTCCGCAAAAAACGCCGCCAGCTCCGCCTCACATTGGTCACGTTCCTGCTGATTTTTCTCCGCCGCTTCAGGACTCGCATCTTTCGGCATGCTGACGAGAATGTCCGACCATTTTTTAAACTGATCCATACGTTCGGACGGAACGCCTAATAATTCTGAAATCACCATGACCGGCAAAGGGTAAGAGAGATCTTTAACGATATCAATCCGCCCTTTGTTCTTTGCCTGTTTCAGGAGATGATCGGTAATGTCTTTAATTCTCGGCTCCCATTCCTTCAAGACGCGGGGAGTGAAAGCGCGATTGACGGCGGATCTGATTTGGGTATGCTTCGGCGGGTCCATATTCAGCATGGACTTTGCAATCGAGCTTTTCACATCAGTCATGAGGCTTGAGAACGTCTCTTTATCACTGATGACTTTTTTGACATCATCGTATAAAAACACACTCCAAACCTTCGTTTCTTCATCAAAGTGTATAGGGCTTTCCCGTCTCATTTTTTCGTACCAAGGAAAAGGGTTGTATACGTCCAGGCCGTTTTTTCCTTTCATCAGGGTTCTTTGGATGGCTTGTCTCGTGCTCCTCAGCTTACTCATGTTTCATCACTCCTGATTGTTTCATATTTGAATAGTTGACGTACCTTGAATTTTATCCTAGCACATATTTTCAATTTTTTTCTATTCATAACCTTAACTATTAACATAACACAACAAAAGTCATGAATCCGGAGGTGAAATTTCTCCCAAGAAAACAGCAGAAGCGCACAAAAAACCCGAGCCTTCGGCCAGGCTCGGGAGATATGTTCACTCATTCGTCTGCGGTTTCTGGTGCTGCTTTTGGTCTTCAGGGGGCTGCGTATTTCTTTCCATATCGTCCGTATCAGCGCCCATGCCTTTCAGGAAAGAAAACAGCAGAGTGACGGCCTTGTTGATTTCCGGGTCTTTTAAAGCGCGGACGATATCAAAATACCCGGTCTTCCTGCCGCTGTCTTTTTCCTCGACGGCCTTTGTGACCCCCGCATTGATTTTAACGATAAACGGCTCAAGCTGTTTTACATCGAGCATGCCGAGAACGCCGCTTAACAACAGGAGATTTTTCAGCATATTGGCCGTTTCCGGAGTATTCGCCTTCTTCACGAGGATATCCATCACTTTGTCTCCCTGGCCGAAGAGCCCGCGCAGAAGCGCCAAAACGCCGCGCTCGTTCATGTGCTGAAGAATATGCAGAGATTCCAAAATCGCGTCTTTATTTCGTAAAAGAGCCGTCTCGATCTCTTCTAAGTCCTTTTTTCGTTTGTCTTCTTCTGTGACGGTCTGTTTTCGGATGCCGCTGATTGCTTTAGCCATTTTGCTGTTTCCCCCTTTTTACGGCGTCTCCCGGGAATACATAATCTTTACGCGCCCATTTCCGATCAACCCGGACACCGATCTGCGGCTGCGGGTTTCCGTAACGGAAATTGATTTTCGGAAGCGGATTAACGCCTTCTTTTTTCAAAATCTCCATCTTCGCTGATGTTTCTTTATAAGCCGGTGTATCGGTATCCTTATCGGCATAGCTGCTTGTCAAAAGGTTAATGGCGGCGTCTTTTGAATCGTTCATCGGAAGATAGACTTGTTTGCCTTTTACCCTGTCTGTGATGACGCATTTGACTTTCACATTTCCGTACGGTGATGTCAGACGGACAAGCGTTCCGTCTTCCAGCCCTCTTTCTTCGGCGAGTTCGGGCGAGACCTCAAGGAACACACTCGGTGTTTTTTCGGATATTCCTTTTGATCGGTAAGTCAGATTCCCTTCGTGAAAATGCTCGAGCAGCCGCCCATTATTCACATGGATATCATATTCTTCACCAAATTCTTTCGGCTCGGTCCACTGAACGGGATATAGAATCGCTTTGCCGTCTGAAAACGGGAACTTATCCGTAAATAAAAGCGGTGAATCGGTTCCGTCCGCTGCAACCGGCCATTGCAGTGAATTGTAGCCTTCGAGACGTTCGTAAGTGACGCCTGCGTAGAGCGGCGAAAGCATCGCCGCTTCTTCCATAATGTCTGCCGGATGTTCATAGTGCCAATCAGCGCCCAGACGGTTGGCGATGTCCGTAATGATCTGCCAATCAGGCTTTGAATCGCCCAGCGGTTCAAACACTTTGTAAAGGCGCTGCACCCTCCGTTCCGTATTCGTAAACGTCCCTTCTTTTTCAAGGCTCGGGCTTGCCGGAAGCACGACATCGGCGAACTCGGCCGTACGCGAAAGAAAGATATCCTGCACAACGAAGAAATCAAGCTTTTCAAATGCGGCATGAACATGGTTAATATTGGAGTCGACAAGCCCCATTTCTTCTCCTTTTAAGTACATGGACTTCAGTTTTCCTGAGTGGATGCCTTCGATCATTTCATGATTTGTCATTCCGATTTCTTTCGGCAAGTCTGTTCCCCAGCCCTGCTCATACTTTTTGCGGGCTTTTTCATCCGTTACTTTTTCATAACCGGGGAAGCTGTCAGGCATACTGCCGAAATCACTGGCTCCCTGCACGTTATTATGGCCCCGAAGCGGATATGAGCCTGCGCCGGGCTTGCCGTAATTTCCGGTCACAAGAAGCATGTTGGAAATGGCCGTGCTCGTATCACTTCCTCCGATATGCTGGGTGACACCCATCGCCCACAGTGCGCACACGCTGCCGGCTTCATGAATCATCCGGGCCACTTTGATTAGGGTATCCTTGTCCACACCGGTATGTTTTTCCGCATATTCCATTGTATAAGGTTCAAGGCTTTTCACAAATTCATCTAATCCGTTCACTCTCTCCTTCAGAAATGCAGTATCCGCCAAATCGTGATCAAGCAGATATTTCGATACGGCATTCAGCCAGACAATATCTGATCCGGCACGCGGCTGGAAAAACACATCGGAGCGCTCGGCCATTTCATGTTTTCGCAAGTCAGCGACAACGAGCTTCTGTCCGTGCAGTTTATGAGAACGTTTAATGCGTGTGGACAGGACGGGGTGAGACTCAGACGTATTTGAGCCGATAATCAGCACGAGCTCAGCTTTTTCTATATCTGTAATCGACCCTGAATCACCGCCGTATCCGACCGTTCTGAACAATCCGGCCGTGGCGGGAGACTGGCAGTAGCGTGAGCAGTTGTCGACATTATTTGTGCCGATGACGGCTCTCGCAAGCTTCTGCATCACGTATGATTCTTCATTCGTGCATTTGGAAGATGTGATAAAGGCAAGTGCGTCCGGGCCGAAATGTTCTTTTATATCGGTAAATTTATCAGCGATCAGCTGCAGCGCTTCATCCCATTCCGCCTCCCGAAACGAGTCTCCTTCCCGGATAAGCGGTTTGGTAAGGCGCTTTTCACTATTGACGAAATCCCAGCCGAATTTCCCTTTCACACACGTCGAAATGCCATTTGCTGGCGCCTCGGCCTGAGGCTCGACCTTTAAAATGTCTCTTCCTTTTGTCCATATATCAAAACTGCATCCGACACCGCAGTAAGTGCATACGGTTTTCGTTTTTTTGATTCTTTCATCCCGCATGGCCGATTCCATGTCCGATATGGCCAAAATCGATCCGTACCCGGTTTCGACCCCTTTTGTGATGTCAATCATCGGCCGAAGCGTCTCTTGGTTAATGCCTGTTAAATACCCCGCTTCGCCTTCCATGCCTTTTTCCATCATGGCATTGCACGGACATACCGTCGAGCAATGTCCGCAGGAAACACATGATGATTCATTGATCGGCACATCCTGATCCCAAATGACCCGCGGGCGTTTCCGCTCCCAATCAATGCTTAACGTTTCGGTTACCTGTACGTCCTGACAGGCTTCGACGCAGCGTCCGCACAAAATGCACTGGTCGGGATCATATCGGTAAAACGGATTTGATTCATCTTTAGGATACGGTTTTTGATCGAACGGAATGCTTTGATGATTGATTTTCATTTCCTTTACGGTATTATGTACTTCGCAGCTCCCATTGTTGTAATCACAGACCGTGCAGTACAATTCATGGTTGTGCAAAATGTTGTCCATGCCGATAATCTGCGCTTTTTTCACATCGGACGAAAGCGTATCAATGACATCTCCGTCCTTTATTTGCGCGGAACACGAACGCACCAGTTCCCCGTTAACATTGACGATACAGGTATCGCACGTTTCAATCGGCCCGAGACTCGGATGATAACACACGTGCGGCACGTCAATTGAACTATTGTTCAAAAGCTGCAAAACGGTTTGGCCGTCCGGCGCTTCCATTTCAACCCCATTGATTGTAACTTTCTTTGTACCAGCCATTTTCTTTTCCCCTTTCTGTACCCCTCTATACATCCTCTATGATTCCCAGCCGGCCTTTCACTAAAACATCTCGTTTATCTCAGGAAACATACGGGTATGAGCGGTAAAAAGGAGGCGTTCACATATGTTGAAGAAAAAAACACTCGCCACGGGATTATCGGCAGTGATGCTCACGGGATGCGCATTCGGCGCAGAAGCATTTTCGGTTATACAGCCCGTCCATGCCGCAGCCGCTTCAAAAACGGAAAATCAACGTGCACTAGAACTGGTGTACAGCCTTTACCAATCGGCGTTTAAAGGGGAAATGCCGCAAAATGTGAGAGGCCTGAAAATCAACCAAAGCACAAGACAGGACGTTTACGATAAAATCGGCGAGCCGGAACAAAAAGCAGACAGCCGCAATCCATTTGATTTATACAGCTGGAACATGGGAAACCCCGGTTATGGATTTTCCTATCATAAAAACGGAAAAATCTCGGAAATACGCTATTTCGGAACAGGGGTTGAGCGGCGCTTAAACCTCGGCAGCGTCACACCTGACGTCTTAAGCAAACAAATCGGCAGCGCTGACAAAATCCTGACAGTGCCAAAAACGGGCGAAACAGATTACGTCTACCATACGGGGCAGTATGAGCTCCGCTTCGTCATCGGCAGTGATCAAAAAGCAGACCATGTCAACCTAAAAGCCAGATAACGCAAAAAAAGCGGCCTCCCGGGCCGTTTTTTCATAGACAGCTTTTCCGTCGTTCCTTACAATACATGGGAGTACAAAAAAAGGGGAACAGTGTGAAGTGAATAGACATCCATTGACATACGGAATATGTACCGTTTTTATCATCGCCCTCGGTTTGCTGTCCAGAACCGCATACATCACCGCCCTATTGCCCGGCATCATAAACGCTTATTTAGGAGATGCCTTGTGGGCGGCAATGATTTTTACAGGATTCGGGCTTTTGTTTCGGCACATACGGACGGAAACAGCCGCATTTTTGAGCCTCTCGTTTTGCTGTCTGATTGAATGCAGCCAGCTGTATCACGCGCCTTGGATTGACGCAATCAGAAGCAGCACGCTCGGCGGGCTGCTCCTCGGCTGGCAATTTGTCTGGAGTGACATTTTCGCCTATACCCTCGGGGTATGCGCTGCCGCATTTTTAGAATGGGCCGTAAAAAGAAACCGCCAGTCCCCTTCATAATCGGAGCATGCCGCCGATATGAAGGGATAAGGAGGTGGAAGCTATGGATATCCCTGCGTTATCAATCGCTATGCACCAAGCATCTCTGGCGCAGAATGTAAATATCGCTTTAACAAAAACGGTCATGCAGCATGCACAGGCTACGGCGGAAGAAACAGTGAAAATGCTGCCGTCCCAGCACCCGACTGCCGGACATTCAATTGATGTGAAAGTGTAAAAAAAGATGCCGGATGATAACCGGCGTCTTTTTTTGCCCGTTGTACGTACACCATACCTGGCATACAGGAATAAGGTAAACGGAACCAACATTTGAAAAGGAGGTTTTCCTCTTGTACGATCCTTTCTACCATGAAGACACAGCCGAGAGCCACGAACGGGTGCCTTATCATTATCCGCGGCCGCCTTATTATTACCCCAGACCATATCCATACTACCCGCGGCCGCCTTATTATTTCCCCAGACCGTATCCATACTATCCGCGGCCGTATATCCCGTTCTATCCTTGGTATTAATGTTTTAAAAGAAATGACCGCAGACAGGAGGCTTCCCCTGTCTGCTATTCAACTTTGACCGACAGAATATACGGGAGAGCTTGAACTTTTTCCATTACTGCCGCTTTCCCGCTTTTGCTTTTCACCCTTCCCTTCACTTCAAGCACCGCCTTATTCAATTCATAGGACGTAATAAGAATTCCTTTTTCCTCAAGAGAAGTTAAAATATCATGCATGACGGCTTTCTCCTCAATCCTGAAACTGACAGACAAAGAATGCGCCGCCGGTTTAAACAGAAAATTTAACAGTTCAAGCCCGATTAACGCCAAAATCGTGCCGCTGATGCCGATGACATACATACCTGCCCCGATCGTCAGCCCGATGCCCGACGTAGCCCAAATCCCCGCGGCCGTCGTAAGCCCCCGCACGACATGCCGCTGCAAAATAATCGTGCCGGCTCCTAAAAATCCGACGCCGCTGACGACCTGCGCAGCCACCCGGCTCGGATCAAAGGACGTATGGCTGTTGGATAACAAATCAAAAAAGCCGTATTTGGAAACGATCATCATCAAGGCGCTGCCGACGGCCACTAAAAAATGCGTCCTCAAACCGGCTTCCTTCGCCCTGAATTCTCTCTCCAATCCAATAAGAGCCCCAAGCAGACCCGCAACCGCCAGACGAATCACAAAATCAAGTTCCATCCGTCTCTCTCCTTTCCTTATCTTCTTACCCGCTTTTTATCCCCCGTATCTTTTTCTTTCAGCACAAGACTGCCCTGCTGAAAAAAACTGCATTTGAATATATACTTTGGTTCTTTATCATATTGTCAGCGCTCTTATTTATATGCGGAAGGTATTAAGCTGGCGTTTCCAAAATAAAGGAAATAACTTATTGAGAGTATATGAAACAAGTTTATTCGTTGAAGCTGCGGCCGCTTGTCTCTTCCAATCTTCTAAAAACAGAACGAATGCCGCTCCCTCATGCTCAAAAATTGCTTTCAATCCGCAAAAATATATCGTAATATAAGATATAATCTTAATAAACGATAGAAGGTGGATGATGATGTCAAACGAAATCATGCGATTAAATGACCTCTGGACAGATATTTACTACCGGCTCCGTTATCAGCACCATGAAAAAATTACTCACCAAGGTGTACGGATTCTGCAAGTCATTCAAAAAGAGAAGGCAGTCGGAATAAAAGACATTGCCGAAGCGATTCAAGTATCACATAATACCGCTTCGGAACATATAAAGCGGTTACTGCAGAAAAAGTACGTTTATAAAACCAGAAGTGTTGAGGATGAGCGGAAAGTCATTTTAAAACTTACCAGTTTGGGGGCGGATGTCCTTTACCGGCATTCCGGGCTCGATGAAGAAAAGCTTAAACAGCTTCTTATTGACAGCATGAATAATGAAGAAAGAACACTTGTCCTAAAAGCATTCAGTTTGATGAAGGAGCGTGCTGAAGATGTTTACGATCGTTAAAATCATTGTCTCCGCTGCTATTATTGGGATTATCACTGAAATATCAAGAAGAAGCCCGAGTTATGGAGGTATAATAGCGGCTTTACCAATTGTCAGTATGCTGAGCATGGTTTGGCTGTACATCCAAGGCGAACCGAAGGAGACATTAAGTCATTTTGCATTCAGCGTGGCTTCCGGCATCCCCTCCACAGTCATTATGCTGGTCATTATCGGCATCGCCCTTCGCCATTCACTGTCTTTCATTGCCGCATCAGGGCTTGGACTTACAGGATGGCTGGTTTTCTTGTATGCTCAGGATTTTATCGTAAAACATATAAACAGTCAGCAATAAGCTCCTTAGCGCTTCTTTGTAAATACGAGGAATTAAAAAAAACAGGGATACCCCTGTCTTAAAAGTGACTCCGATTAAAAAGCGAAACCCCTTTCTTCACGAGAAGCAGACACCGCCGAACACAAAAACATCCCGTGTTGCGAACGGAGTCCGCAGCCTGTACAGCCATATCGGCATGAAGAACCGGCTGATCTCTCAAACAGAATGTCCGGCAATCACCTCAAAAAACGAGGTGAAATCTGTCAGTATCCCGTCATCCGCCAGCTGTTTTTCTTCAAATAGCGCGCGGTTTTTTCCGAGCGGGTCAATGGCCATAATCTTGCCTGCACCTGCTTTTTTCGCCGCTGTGAGCCCCGAAAAGGCATCTTCAATGACTAAGCAATCTTCAGGTCCGAGGCCTAACTTTTCCGATGCGATGAGAAAAATATCCGGCGCCGGTTTTCCGGGGAAGCTCCCGTCATCAAACGTGACTTTGTCAAAATCAAACCACCGATCCAACTGAAAGGCGTCAAAGTAAAACTCGACATTTTCCTTTACCGTAGCCGTGGCAATGGTCATTGGCGTTTCTGATTTTTTCAGATGGTTCAATACGCCGGTCAGTCCCTTCGTCAGCTTTAACTCATCTTTGTTTTCAAGGCATAATTCTCTGTAGTAGGCTTCTTTTTCAAAAGACAGCTTCTTGATTTCTTCATTTGTTAAATCGCCGGAAATAAAATACGTCAGGATTTCACTGTTTGTTCTCCCGTGAATGTTAACGAAAATGTCTTCATCAGAAATGGTTTTCGGCGCGTATTTTTTCACCATGAAAAACCATGCTTTTTCGTGCAGATGCGAATCTTGAAACATCGTGCCGTTAAAATCAAAAATAACCCCTTTCATTGAACCGCCCGCCTTTTTTATTTTTTTGCGATTTTGACATCTACATATTGCTCGTAATGAATTTGAACATCTTTCATCACTTTATCATCCGTAATCAGATAATCCATATCATGTAAGTTATAGAACACGTAAAAATCTTCCCGGTTGAATTTTTTATTATCCGCCAGCAAAAATTTCGTCCGCGAATTATTCAGCGCGATTTGATGAGCTTCCCCTTCTTCAATGCTGTAAGAAGAAATCTCATCATTATGTATGCCGTTGGCGCTGATGAAGGCTTTCGTAAAATTGAATTTCTGCAGATTGCCGTTCACGATGGGCCCGACGAAGGCACCGGTATTTTTTCGGAAATCGCCGCCAATCAGGATGGTATCCGCAGTGTCACCATGCTTTAAAATATCAAATACGGGATAGTTGTTTGTGATAATCCTGATTCGCTTATGCAGCAGGTGTTTGGCTAAAAGTTCAATCGTCGTGCCGGGCCCTACAAAAACGGTATCGCCGTCATTTACATAGGAAGCTGCGAGTTCCGCGATCTTCTCCTTCTCCTCCATTTGAACACCCAGTTTTTCATTATGCGATAATTCGTGATCAATGGAATAAGAAATGCTCTGTGCGCCTCCGTGAATACGTACGATTTTTCCGGCCTTATCCAGCTCGTCCAGATCTCTTCTCACTGTCATATCAGAAACATCCAGTTCATCGATAATATCACTCACCGTAATAAACCCCCGCGAGTTTACGATATCGATGATTTTTAAAAGACGTTCTTTTTTTAACATGTTCAATCATCCCCTCAACTTTACACACAATCTAACACACTGCGGCAACCCGGTCAACAAAAACAAACACTAACAAACAACATAATCAACATATAAAACAACGAAAAACTTATATACCCCCTATGAAAACAGATTTTATTTCTTTATGAAGCTATTGACAACAAAAATGTATGCGTTTACTATTAAACAAAAGATAACAATTACAAACATTAACAAACTTCAATTCACACATTGGCGAAGGAGGATTCAGTAATGCTCAAATTACCTCATGACTTTATTTTCGGCGGGGCGACTGCGGCATATCAAGCGGAAGGCGCCACAAAAGAAGGCGGCAAAGGGCCTGTGGCCTGGGATGAATTTCTTGAAAAACAGGGAAGATTCAGCCCTGATCCGGCAAGTGATTTTTACCGCCAGTTTCCGGAAGATATTAAACTATGTGAAAAATTCGGAATAAACGGCATCCGCCTTTCTATAGCCTGGACGAGAATTTTCCCTGACGGCACGGGCAAAATCAATCAGGAAGGTGTTGATTACTATCATCGTATTTTCTCAGAGTGCCATAAACGCAACGTCACCCCTTTTGTCACGCTGCATCATTTCGATACACCGAAAGGATTATTTGACCAGGGAGATTTCCTCAACCGCGCTGCAATAGAAGCGTTCGTCAGCTATGCGGAGTTTTGCTTTAAAGAATTCAGCGAAATCAGATATTGGAGCACGTTTAACGAAATTTATCCCACAGCCACCAACCAGTATTTACTCGGGGTTTTCCCGCCATCTGTTAAAAGTGATATCACAAAAGTCATTCAATGCCTCCATCATATGATGGTAGCGCATGCGATGACCGTCAATCTTTTTAAAGACGGCGGCTATCCGGGAGAAATCGGTGTCGTCCACTCATTGGAAACAAAATATCCCGCCAGCGACTCAGAAGAAGACCGCCACGCCTGTTTTCTGGATGACGCGTTATCAGTGAGATTCCTCCTCGACGCCACCTACCTCGGCTATTATTCTGAGGAAACCATGCGGGCTCTGGATGAAATCTGTGAGGCAAACGGCGCTTCATACGAGTTTTCAGACAGTGACTTTGACGTGATGAAAAAAGCTTCAACGCGCAATGATTATCTCGGCATCAATCATTATCAATGCCATTTCGTCAAAGCGTACGACGGAGAAACCGTTATTCACCATAACGGAACGGGCGATAAGGGCACTTCGGTCTATAAAGTAAAAGGAATCGGCGAAAGAATTTACAAAGAAGGCCTGAAACGGACCGATTGGGACTGGCTCATTTATCCTGAAGGCATGTATGACATGCTGATGCGCATCAAACGGGACTATCCGCAATATAACAAAATGTACATTACCGAAAACGGCATGGGCTATAAAGATGAGTTTGAAGACGGCATCATTATGGATAAGGCAAGAATCGACTATTTAAAAGTCTATTTAGAAGCCGTCAGTAAAGCGATTACCGACGGAGTCAATGTAAAGGGGTACTTCTTATGGTCCTTAATGGATTTATTTTCATGGACCAACGGCTACAACAAACGTTACGGTCTTTTTTACGTCGACTTTGACACCCAAAAACGATATCCGAAAGAATCGGCCTACTGGTACAAACTTGTAAGTGAAACAAAAACAATCATTTAACGATCATACATGGTGAAAAGAGTCTCTTTTCATCATGTGTGCCGTCTTTAGGAGGTTTTTTTCATGACAAAGGAAGAATTGCAGATGCTCGGTTTTGAAATCGTCGCCTATGCCGGCGACGCCAGAAGCACTTTATTGAAAGTCCTGAAAGAAGTCCGTGCCGGAAACTTCGAAAACACGGAAGCAGCATTGAAAAGCGCCGATGAAAATTTAACCCTCGCCCACAATGCGCAAACGAAAATGTTAGCTGAAGAAGCTGACGGCAAGGACATGGAATTAGGATTTATTTTCGTTCACGGTCAGGACCACTTGATGACAACCCTTTTGCTCCGTGATCTTATTCAGGATTTTATAGAACTCTACCGAAGCCGCCGATAAGGAGTGGAAAAATGAACGGTATCATCAAGCAAATCGAAAAGGGAAAACCGTTTTTTGAAAAAATCTCAAGAAACATTTATTTAGGCGCGATCCGCGACGGCTTCTTAACGGCCATGCCTGTTATTTTATTCGCCAGCATTTTCATCCTCACCGCCGCTGTGCCGGAAGTGTTGGGTTTCACTTGGCCTAAAAGTGTTTCTGAATGGCTTTGGAAAGTTTATAACTATTCAATGGGCGCCCTCGGTCTGATCGTTGCGGCAACAAGTGCGAAATGCCTGAGTGAATCAATGAACCGAAAAATGCCGAAAAACAAAGGGATCAACCCCGTTTCAGCGATGCTTGCTTCAGTCGTCGGGTTTCTCATTTTAAGCGTCACTCAAATCGATGGCGGGTTCTCCACGGAATACCTCGGCACAAAAGGTCTTTTAGCCGCTTTTGTATCCGCTTTCATAACAGTGAACGTTTACAGATTCTGCGTGCTGAAAAATATTACGATTAAAATGCCTAAAGAAGTACCGGGTACCATTTCACAAACATTTAAAGATGTTTTTCCGTTCGCTTTTTCCGTTTTGGCCATGGTGATCGTTGATTTATTGATCAGGAACACGCTGAACGTATCGTTTGCAGAGGCTCTCTCCTCTCTCTTATCGCCGTTTTTTACCGCCGCAGACGGTTATCTGGGGATTTGTGTCATTTGGGGAATGATGGCGCTGTTCTGGTTTGTCGGCGTTCACGGGCCTTCTATTGTGGAACCGGCCATCGCAGCTATTATTTACGCAAATGTGGAGGCGAACCTTCAGCTTCATAATGCCGGTGAGCAGGCGTCCAACGTGCTGACCGTCGGACTCGGGAACTTCGTCGGCACAATGGGAGGAACCGGCGCAACCCTTGTGGTTCCGTTTATCTTTCTTCTTTTCGCGAAATCCAAGCAATTGAAAGCAGTCGGAAAAGCATCCGCGGTTCCGGTGTCTTTCGCAGTAAACGAACCTCTGCTCTTTGCTGCGCCGATCATTTTAAATCCTTATTTTTTCATTCCGTTTGTTGTAACGCCGATGGTGAATGTCTGTCTGTTTAAATTTTTCGTGGATGTCATCGGAATGAACAGTTTTATGTATGTTCTTCCGTGGGCCACCCCGGCGCCCGCCGGCTTGATTCTCGGAACCGGCATGGGGCTCTCGGCTTTTGTGCTGACAGCTGTATTAATCATTGTCGATTTCCTGATATACCTGCCATTCTGCAAAGCTTATGACAAAGTATTAGCGGCGAAAGAAGCCCAACACACCGAGCCTGAAACCGCGCCGCAAACATTACAGCCCGCCATGGCCGGCGCCTCCGAAGACGCGTCCTCCGTCATCAGCACAAATCTTCAGGAATCCTCATCCTCCTTGGAACACAGCACCAATGTGTTAGTGCTGTGCGCCGGAGCGGGAACGAGCGCTATGCTTGCGAACGCACTGACAGAAGGAGCCGAAGAATATAACGTGCCGATTACCGCCTCAGCAGGCGCCTACGGATCCCATTACGACATCATGAAAGACTTCGATATGATCATTTTGGCTCCGCAGGTCGGCTCTTATTACGATGACATTAAAGAAGATGCGGACCGCCTGCAAGTGAAACTCATCGCAACGAAAGGAGCAGAATATATCAGCCTCACCAGAAATTCACAAAAAGCCATTCAGTTCATACTGGAGCATACCTCAAAATAGAATCGGAGGTTTATCATGGAAGCCAAACTTTTGAAATCAAGATTCGAAGACATTTTCAAGAGAAGTAACGGAGAACTGTTTTTCGCACCCGGCCGGATCAACCTGATCGGGGAACATACGGATTATATAGGCGGCCACGTTCTTCCATGCGCGATCACGATCGGAACATATGCCGTATGCGCAAAACGCGGAGATCACCAGATCCGGTTATACTCAGAAAACTTTCCTGACAGCGGCATTGTCTGCCTTGATCTTTCCGCCACATCATACAAAAAAGAAGACGGCTGGGCCAATTATCCGAAGGGGATGATCCATTACCTTCTTAAAGCCGGCGGCCAAATAGACAGCGGAATGGATATTCTTTTTCACGGTACAATTCCAAACGGAGCCGGTTTAAGCTCCTCCGCTTCTATTGAAATGTTAACAGGTTCCATTTTAAGAAAGTTATTCAGCCTGGATGTTACCGATACTGAACTGGCGCTTATCGGAAAAAGAGTCGAAAATGAATTTATCGGCGTGAATTCAGGCATTATGGATCAATTCGCAGTGCAAAAAGGCAAAAAGAACATGGCCATTCTGTTAAACTGCGATAAGCTTGAGCACGAAATGATTCCGGCTGCTTTTAACGGATATAAAATCGTCATTATGAATACGAACAAGCGCCGGGAGCTGGCGGCTTCAAAATATAATGAACGCCGCAGCGAATGTGACGAGGCTCTTTCAGAACTGCGGCAATATCGGAATATCGCATCACTTGCAGAATTGACGGGAGAAGAATTCAACAAACTCGAATCCCTTCTCTCCTGTGAAACGTTGCGTAAAAGAGCCCGGCACGCGGTCAATGAAAACGAGCGGACCCTCTCAGCCGCGGAAGCTCTCAAATCGAATGATTTGAAAACGTTCGGCGAGCTGATGAATGCGTCCCACCGTTCGTTACGCGATGATTATGAAGTGACCGGTGACGAATTAGACGCGCTTGCTGAAGCAGCCTGGAAAGAAGGAGCACTCGGAGCGCGGATGACGGGCGCGGGGTTCGGCGGCTGCGCCATAGCCATTGTGGAAAGTGAAGAAACCGCCGGCTTTATCCGGGCCGTTTCATCTCACTACCGCAGCAGGACAGGTCTTGAAGCTTCTTTTTACATCGCGGATATAAGCGATGGCGCGGCTGAATGGAGGGAAAAATAAATCATGGCGATTCTCGTTCTCGGCGGAGCCGGCTATATCGGTTCTCATGCGGTTGATCAATTATTAAACAAAGGATTTAAAACGATAGCTGTGGATCATCTGCAGACAGGCCACCGGAAAGCTGTTCATGAAAAAGCAGTTTTTTACCATGGAGATATCCGTGACAAACCGTTTCTTCGCTCTGTGTTTGCGAAGGAGAACGTAACAGGCGTTCTCCATTTTGCCGCTCAATCCCTTGTCGGCGAATCAATGAAAGACCCTCTTTCATATTTCAATAATAATGTGTACGGTACGCAAATTACACTGGAGGTCATGCAGGAATTCGGGGTGAAACACATTGTGTTTTCTTCATCCGCCGCTGTATACGGCGAACCTGAAAAAGTGCCCATCACAGAAGACATGCCGGAAAAGCCGGAAAGCGCATACGGCGAATCAAAACTCATGGCAGAAAAAATGCTGAAGTGGTGTGAAACCGCCTGCGGCATAAAATATGTCTCGCTTCGGTATTTTAACGTTGCCGGCGCGAAAACGGACGGTTCCATCGGAGAAGATCATCATCCGGAAACCCACCTTATCCCTATCCTTTTACAAACCGCGCTCGGTCAGCGCGAGGAGGTTTTGATATTCGGCACTGACTATGATACAAAAGACGGCACGTGCATCCGCGATTATGTCCATGTTTCCGATTTAATCGATGCCCATATTCTCGCTCTGGAATATTTGCAAAACGGCGGAGACAGCGGCATTTTCAATTTAGGATCAAGCAGCGGGTTTTCCGTATCAGAAATGGCCGAAGCGGCCCGGCAAGTGACCGAAAGAGACATAAAAGTAAGAGCGGCCGCAAGAAGACCCGGTGATCCAAGCACCCTCATCGCTTCCAGCGATAAAGCGCGGAACATTCTGGGCTGGAATCCGAAACAAACGGACATATCGGAAATCATTGCGTCAGCATGGAATTGGCATCGGCAACATCCAAACGGATACAAGGACAAATGAAATGGAGGCGGCGGTCATTGAAGTTTTTGAATCAGTGGCAGGGTTTCTGAAAGAAAGCACTGTCTTAGGCGACATAAATGAAACAGATGTGATTTACACAAGAAACAGACTTCTCGATCTGCTCGGACTGACGGATTATGCAGAACCGAAGCATATCAAGAAACAAAACAGGCTTCACTATTTGGACGAAATGGTGAAAGACGCGGTAAAACGGTCAATCATTAACGATACGCCGGCTGAAAGAGACATGCTGGGAAGCAGAATCATGGACGTGATCACGCCGGCCCCTTCTCTGATCAATGCCGCATTCAGCAAATTGTTATCAGATTGCCCGAAAAAAGCAACAGATTACTTTTACCGACTGAGCCAAAACAACGACTATATTAAGACGCGGGCCATTCGAAAAAATATCGTGTACCGCTCACCAACACCTTTTGGGGCATTGGACATCACCATTAATTTATCAAAGCCCGAAAAAGACCCTAAAGACATCGCCACGGTAAAAAACAGTCCGGAAAACCGGTATCCGACATGCCTGCTCTGTATGGAAAACGAGGGGTATGCCGGAACACCGCATCACCCCGCCCGTTCAAATCACCGCATCATCAGGCTTGACTTAGCGGGAGAACAGTGGGGGTTTCAATACTCTCCTTATGCGTATTACAGCGAGCACGCTATCTTTCTTTCAAGCGTGCACAAGCCGATGAACATCAGCCGCGACAGCTTCAGAAGGCTTTTGGCTATTACGGAAATCTTCCCGCATTATTTTGCGGGATCAAACGCAGACTTGCCGATCGTAGGAGGTTCCATTCTTTCACACGATCATTATCAAGGCGGCGCCCATGAGTTTCCGATGGCAAAAGCGGGTTCCCTCTACCCTTTTCATATGCGTCATTTTCCAGACGTTCAGGCCGAAGCCGTGAAGTGGCCGGTATCAGTGATCCGCCTTCGCGCAAAAGATCCGGATTTGCTGACAGATGCCGCTGCGTATGTTTTTGAAAAGTGGCGGGAATATTCAGACGAAACCGTCAGCATCATCGCAAAGACAAATGAACCCCATAATACCGTCACCCCAATTGCCAGACGCAGGGGAACGGATTTTGAAATCGATCTCGCTCTCAGAAACAACCGCACCTCCGAAAATTATCCGGATGGCATTTTTCACCCGCATCAAGATGTGCATCACATCAAAAAAGAAAATATCGGTCTGATTGAAGTGATGGGACTCGCCGTTTTACCTCCCCGCCTGAAAGATGAGCTGGCAGAAGTGAAAAAGTATTTACTGAATGAACCTCATGACATCAAAGACATTCATCTTCCGTGGGCCGAAAACATCAAAACGGATGAAGACGTGACACCGGAAAATGCAGCCGCTGTTTTACAAAAAGAAACCGCGAATGTATTTTTACGCGCGCTGACCGATGCAGGCGTTTTTAAAATGACACACGAAGGAATTCAGGCGTTTCAGCGTTTCACGACGTTATTGGAGAATGGCAGCTGAAACATTCAGAGTGAAATCAATCAACAATCTTTTTTATCAGGAGGTATTGTGATGTTCAAAAACCGATTGAAACGTGTATTTGTAAACGCAATCTGTCTTTCTCTCATTTTCACTGCTTTTACATTCTTTGAGAAGTCTCCTAAAGCAAAAGCGGATGCCCCGTTTGCCTATGGCGCTGATATAGGATGGCTGAAACAAATGGAGGACGAAGGTGTGCGCTGGCTGGATGACGGCGGAAAACAGAAAGATGCCTTGCAGATTCTTAAAGATCACGGAATAAATGCCGTGAGACTGAGAGTGTTTGTGAATCCGCCAAGCAGCTATTATTGGCTGAAAGACGGCACAACATGGACCATGCTCGGCTATAGTGACAAAGCGGGCGTACTTGCGGCGGCCAAAAGGGCAAAAGCGTTAGGAATGAAGGTAATGGTTGACTTCCATTACAGTGATGTGTTCGCTGATCCAGGCCACCAGATCAAGCCGAACCAATGGACCGGCTATTCAAACAGCCAGCTGCAGGCAGCCGTGTATAACCATACGTACGATGTCATGAAAGAACTTAAAAATCACGGCATCTCCCCTGATTGGGTGCAAGTAGGGAATGAAATGAATTCAGGAATTTTACTGCCCGACGGCAGCACGAACGATTTCAGCAAATTGACCGCCTTACTGAACAAAGGCTATGACGCCGTGAAATCCGTCAGCCCGGCCACCAAGGTCATCAGCCATTTGGCACACGGCACGGACAACAGCCTATTCAGATGGTGGTTTGATCAATTCTTTAAAAACGGCGGGAAAACCGACATTATCGGCGTTTCGTTCTATCCCTATTGGGAAGGTAAGCCGTACTGGGAGCTCACCGGCCATTTATCATCTAATTTGAATGACATCGCCTCACGCTACAACAAGGAAGTCATGGTGGTTGAACTGGGCGGAGATGAAAATAATCCGAAAGATTCCTACTGGACCATAAAAGACACCATAAAACTGGTGAAAGCCGTTCCGAACGGCAAAGGAACCGGCGTATTTTACTGGGAGCCCGAGGCTCACTCCAGCGTTCTGTCAGACGCGTATCCATTAGGCGCAACCGCCAAAGTGTCTAAAAACGTCTTGAAATACACAACCGCAATCGACGCTTTTCATGATGCCGCAACAGGAAAATGATTGATGCGAATCTCAAGCAGGCTCATTGCGCAGCCTGCTTTTTGATAAGGCTGTAGTGTTGGCCTGTTATGAAAAAGAGCAAGTAACGAATACGGAAAGAAAAATACCCGAAAACCCACGTTTCGGTTAAAAAACCGCTTTTTAAATAGAATACTTCTTCTGTTCCCCCTCCTTCTTATTTCTGCGCACTATCTCTCAGTTCCTAAATAATAACTTTACGATTGTTGAAAAAGAAACAAACATTTTATAATATTGTGTAAGCACCACCGAGCAGGAGGACGGGCCATGGACAAAAAAGAACAGCTCCTCACGGATTTCAGGGACTTTTTTAACAAGATGGTGTGGCTGAATAGGCTGAAGATGGAAGAAAGCCTTAAGGGGCATAAACCTTCTGAAGTGCATTGCATCGAATTCATCGAAAAAATTGAAGACGCCAATGTGACAAAACTTGCGGAGTCCCTTTATATGACAAGAGGCGCCATAAGTAAATTAACGAAGAAGCTTATCAATAAAGGCCTTATCGAAAGCTATCAGAAGCCGCTTAACAAGAAAGAAATCTATTTCAGGCTTACCGAACAAGGAAAAGTCATTTATAAAATTCACGAGGAATTGCACAAAGAGTTTCAAGAACGGGACAAAATCGTGTTTGAACAAGTAACTGATGAACAATTTGACACGATGCTGAACTTCGTGGAAACATACAGCAGGCATTTGGATTCAGAAATAAAGAAACTTGGTGCAGACATGAAATCGGAATAAATATGAATAAAACCATAGGCAGCCCTTCTCCATGAAAACGGGCTGCCTTTTTATATCCCTCTTATTGTTGACAAGGAAACAAAATCACTCTATTATTTTGTTGACGAGGAAACAAAGATAGCAATTTTGAGAGGAGAGTAATATGTCAACACATAAAAGAAAGGAACTTCGGGTGCCAAAAGAAGTTCTCACAGCCGCCTGGGCTATTGCACTGGGAGCAATCACTCCAATGCTTGACTCTACGATGGTAAACATCGCCATCGACAAACTGACCAAAGACTTCAACACGACATTGGATACCATTCAGTGGTCCGTTACAGGCTATGTCTTAGCACTTGCGATTGCAGTACCCGTATCCGGCTGGCTTATGAATAAATATAACGGTAAGAAAATCTTCATCGGCTCAGTCATCGCCTTTGGTGTCATTTCTGTTTTTGCGGGAATGAGCCGTGACGTTTCCAGCTTCATCTTCTTCCGTTTGCTTCAAGGATTCAGCGCCGGCATTATGACTCCGCTTATGTCAACACTCTTGGTTAAAACGGCAGGTCCGGAAAACCTGGGAAAAGTGATGGCAATCGTCAGCACCCCTATGATCTTCGGCCCGATCTTAGGACCTGTCATCGGAGGCTTCATCGTCCAAGGCGCTTCATGGCATTGGATTTTTTACATCAACGTGTTCATCGTTTTGATTGCTGCACCGCTTATGATGAAAACCATTCCAGACTTTGAACCATTCAACAAAGATCGTAAACTCGATATTTTCGGGATTATCAATTTGTCATTAATGAGCGCGGCATTGATTTACGGTATTACGAAAGCGGCGGATCATGCATCATTTAACAATAGCGACACCATTTTATGGGCGGGTATCGGTCTTGTTTCAGCAGTCATTTATCTTGTATATAATCTGATCAAGAAAAACCAAACCGTGCTGCCTATGAATTTGTTTGCAAACAAGAGCTTCTTAGCATCTTCGATCGGGTTGTTCTTAGCGAATGTTGCCATCATGGGGCCGATGTTAATACTTCCGCTGTTTTTTCAAAACATTCGTCAGTTCACGGCAGTCGGAGCAGCACTCGCTTTAATCCCTCAAGGAGTCGGAATGCTCGTGACTCGTCCGCTGATCGGAAAAATGATTGATAAGATCGGTGCGAAATACGTGGTTACGGTCAGTCTTGTTCTTTCGCTGATCGGATCTATCCCGCTTATTTTTATCACCGATAACACAAGTATGATTTGGATTTCCGTCGTATTATTTATCCGCGGCACCAGTTTTGGAGGAATTATGCTACCATTGATGAGTGACGCTTATACAGGTCTTGACAGCAAACAGCTTCCGGAAGCGGGTGTCGGTATTCATATGATTGAAAACCTCGGTTCCAGCTTTGGGTCAGGTGTGATCGCAACCGTTACCGCAACTGTCATACAAGGATTGCAGCCGACGATTTCGAACAGTTTAAAAGGCTACCATGCCGGATTCTTAGTATCCGTCATCATCCTTGCGGCCATCTTCATTCCAAGTCTGTTCCTTACCCATAAAAAGACTGCGATATAAAGAACTTTTCAAAGTAAAAAACCCTTGCACAGCAAGGGTTTTAGTGAATGAAACTGATGATGGTTGCCGGCAGAGTCAGCCAACAATAGACAAAGCCTTTTACTCATTCACATTGCTTTTCATTAACCATTCTACTTCCGTTAATTCTTGTTTTTGAACGTCTTTTGTATGTTTTTTCGTAAAATGGACTTTAACAGCTTCTTCGTTTTCCCAAATCTCCCAAAGCATGATTTTGCGTTCTGATGGTTCAAGCGGATAAGCATGGAACTGAATACACCCTTCTTCTTTGTTCGTTTCTTCCTCAAGTTTTTTAAACTCTTTCATTATTTCATTAAGGTCTTTATCACTGATGATTTTTAAGCATGCCGTTATGTAATGCATCGAAAATCCCCCTCTTTCCATCTTTTTATGGCTTTACATTATAACATGTATCGAAAAACGAAACCGGCATACCGCATTCTCAACATATAAAAAACCGTCCATAAAAAATGAACGGCAATGTTTATTTAAGATCATTAAGAGCGACTTTTGCAGCCTCAGCGATAAGAGCATTATTATAATTGGCATCTTCCGTAAACCGGTTTGACAGGATTGCCAAAACAATTGGGGCTCTGTCAGGCGGCCAAACGATCGCAATGTCGTTTCGTGTGCCGTAGCTTCCGGCTCCGGATTTATCGCCGACTTCCCATCCTGCAGGAGCGCCTGCCCGAATCAGTTCGTCGCCGGTAGCGTTGCCCCGCATCCAATCTGTTAAAATCGTGCGCTTGTCAGCCGTGAGAGTGTTACCCAAAGCGAAAGTCTTAAGGTCATTCGCCAGTGCTTTTGCGGTGCTTGTGTCACGACGATCCCCAGGAATCGCAGAGTTTAGATCCGTCTCGAATCGATCAGCTTTTGTTACATGATCCCCAATCTGTTTCAGTGATTTTTCAAAACCTTTGGGGCCGCCAAGCTGCTGCAGCAATAGGTTCCCGGCGGTATTATCGCTGTAACGGACAGCGGCTTCTGAGATTTCTTTCAGGCTCATGCCTGTATCCAGGTGTTTTTCTGTGATTGGGGAATATGTAACTAAATCGTCTTTGCTGTAGCGGATGATGGCATTAAGTTTTTCATTTGAGCTTTTCTTCAGAACAGCAGCGGCAGCCAGAACTTTATAGGTTGATGCGTAAGCAAACCGTTCATTCGGCCGATAGGCGATTGTCTTGTTTGAACCTGTATCAATCGCATAAACGCCGAGCCTGGCATCAAATTTTTTCTCAAGCTGAACAAATTTTTGATTCGTTATACAGCTTGTCATTTTTGTGTTTTCTATAGACTTCGCTTCAGCATGCGCTGAGCCGAATAAAGGATTGAAACCGGTAAAGCTTAAACATAAAAGTCCAATGCATATTCCAACTTGTATTCCCGCTTTATTTTTCACATCCAGACCTCCTCATTATAATGATTTTGTATACATCTTCTAATTAACATTACAAACAGGATGAAAGTCAATATATTTCCTGTGAGATGATTAAATCCTGCATTCTGATCCCTCCCCTTATTAAATGCGCCGCCCTTGCCGCGTCTGAATGTTTGCATGTCCGCTTCGTGTTCATCATCTATTTGTTATCCCTCCGTGCAAATAAAAACGGGCACCAATCAGAGCACAGTGAGCTGTGCAATGATCAGTGTCTGCAGGCTTTCCGTCTTGGACCTATATATGTTTCTCTTACAGACTATAAAAATCATAAGGTAAGTTAACAAACGCATTACCTTAATCTCGCCAGTCAAAAAATTATATCATTTTATATATTTCAATAAGATTATTATCTGGATCTCTAAAATGAGCCACTCGTGCACGCCATTCCTGACGATCATGCGGTTCATTGACGCATTTAATCCCTTGCTTGTGCAGATAGTCATACGTTTTATCAACATCTTCTACCTTAGACTGAAGCAAAAATCTTGATTGCGCATCTCCGTCTAAAGATTTTCTTTCTTCTCCAACTATTTCAGCCATATTTTCTCGAGATAAAAGCTCTATTTTCGTTTCTCCATTATCGAAAAGTGCATATTCCATTTCCTTCTCTAACCAACTGATTGGAAGTCCTAATGAATCTTTATAAAACTCGACGCTTTTCTTAAAGTCATTAACCAATAGTCTAATTTGCAGCAATTTCATATTGAACGCCTCCTATCATTTTACTGGCCATTCATTTAATCATACAATAGGGACCTGACAGCATTATGTCAAGTTTCCATAAATTTTTTTCCATACTGCACCTAAATTTCGGATGAAAGCCTTCGGAGATTCATGAAACTGCGTTTGATCAATTCACATTCTTGGTTTGAATTTTCCTTCACTTCACCGTGGAGGCTCCGGCCGTGTAAGTCGCGCATCCGTAAACATCCGGCCGCCGCTCCTGTAAGTAACACAACTGATAAATGATTGACTGAATCGTTTTTTCACCGTCATTGCTTCCCCTGCTTTTTATATTCTGCGATTTCCTTAGGGGTAGCCTTTCGGACTCCGTCTGTGTCTGTCCTGTTTGCCACTTGAACGCCTTCCATGTTTTTTATCTCGCTGACTACTCCCAAATGCTCTAAATACACATGATCACCAATCTTGAAACGATTCAGTTTGGCCCGCTCCTCGGTCATGCTCCTGTATTCAGTCGCGGCTTTCATTTTTAATTCAGCCAGACACATTTGACAAAGGGTTACTGTTACAGAATTGCCGTTAAAATCAGTAAACGAAACCGCTCTGACAGATTCCTTTTCCGGGTGCATCGTGCATGTTTTCTTCATAGGTGATGGCCGTGTAAATTCAATCATTCCGCTTCCTCCTCAAAAAAGTCGCTTCGTCCCTCTGACGTAACAGCGGATGAATGGGAAGTTCCATACACCCGCATTCAAACCGTCACAATTACATGGAGGTTGCCTTCCCTTCGCCATCTGACGGATTTTCATACATCCTTCATAGCTGTAAGCCTATATTCCTTTATATTCCCAATGCTTGCCGTACTTCCCTGTTAAGATGAAGTTTCTAAAGCTGTGGACCAGTTGCCGCATGTTGGTTCCATGCGGAAAGCAGTTTGGACCGCCGTATCCAATTCATATGGGTAAATTTCAGCCCTCTAATATGTGTGTATGCTTTGTAAAGGAGGTGCGTCACATGATGTTCTAACAACCGATTCAACCTAAAGCTAACTCTTCCCCAATTCCCGATCATAAAATAAGTAAATTTACCCAGAACAAATTAATCATTTTGCACTTTCAAAATACTTATTTGTCTTTTTCTTCATTCTTCCATGGTAATATCTTGTTGAAGTATTTCGAATGAAAGGATATGGTCATGAAAGTTTTCGAAGCAACCACCCTGCTGGCCGCCGCCAAACAGCGCGCGGGTGAATACAAAGAACTGCGCGGCCAGATGGTCAATCTGAAAAAAGCGTTTCAAGGTATGGCTGATCTCGGTGACAGCGACTTCTCAGGCCGGGGCGCTGACAACATCAAAGCCTTTTTCCAGGACCACGCCGGCGTCACAGACAGCTGGCTTGATCTGATCGATATGAAAATCGCATTTCTCACAAGCCTTCCCGGTAAGGTCGAAGATGCCGGACTTTCCAATTCGCATGTGGAGGAATCATTTCTGGAGCATGAGCTCACCCACGCCCTCAGTAAATCAAAGGCGATTATGGAAGAGCAGAAAAAGGACATGCGCTCCATCCTCGGAGAGATCGAAGACATCATCTCGCTTGATCTGTTTTCAACCGAAAGCACAGATCAGAAGCTTTCTTCAGCTGACAAAAAAAGAAGCGAAACGATACATAAGCTCGACAAGCTTGATCACGATTTAACGAAGGAATACACAGAAACCGAAGCGAACGAACAGTTCATCCAAGCCGACTTTGAGCAGCTCCAAAACGCCACGGGCACAGGAAAAAGCGCAACTCCGCTTCACTACAATGCCAAGGCGTACCGTGAAAGCGACATCCATAAGAAAAAAGGCGATATCGCAAGGCACTCGGATGCTTATTTGACGATTAAAAAGGAAGAAGCGAAAGAGCGTGAAATCAAGGATCTGAAGAAAAAGCTGGCTGATGGTGTAACCGACCCGGATGAATACTTAGAAATCGCCAAGAAGGTTGGCTATGAGAATCTCACCCCTGAACAGCTTGAATTTGTTTTATTTTTGGAACAGCGTAAAGCTTTCATGGATAACGGAAAAGAAGCATTGCAAATCATAGGTGATGGCGCCAAAGGTCTGCTTGTTGGTGTATACGATCTTGCCAAGGATACCGGTGAAGGAGCACTTCAACTCGGACGGAATATCGGTTGGACAATTGACAACTTAAACAAAGATCCTCAAAAAGTTCTGGATACTGTTCTGGAATACGACTATCTAGGTGTCTTTCAAAGTATGGTTGACACATTGAAGGATGATTGGGATAAAAAGATGATTCACGGGGATGCATATACACGGATGCACTATGTTACTTACTTGGGCGGAAGTCTTCTGTTATTGAAAGGCGGAAAGTCCTCTGTCTCAACAGGCTCGAAAGATCTTGCTAAAGCTGGTGGCACAATTAAGAAAGGCGGAAAGTCTGTAAAACAGTTTTACAAATCTCCTGTCAATCGGTATACTCCTGCATTAGAAGGAATCCTTCAAGATGCTGAGAATACTATTAATGTGAAGAATACACCACTCCTAAAAAGAATAGCCGATTCCACTAAAGGTAGTGTACTCTTTAAATCAATCAATGGTAAGTCATCAAAAAACAAGACAGTTAAAAAAGGCCTTTCCAAAAAATCAAGAGAAGTTGCGCTTCCAAAGGTAGACACATATGAACAAGCTAGAAATGAGGCGCTAAATCTAATTGGTGATTTAGGAATAGATTCAAAACCTTTTATAGGTACTTTATCTAAAAGCGCAGGCTTTGGTAAAGTTACTGGCCGAATGTCTGGAGATAATAAAGTCCTTTGGAGATTAGATTATGACCCCGAAAAGGGACCTCATATAAATGTTGAGGATTATAGAAATGGAAAAGGAGATAAGGCAAAGAAATATTATATACCTTTTAACGGAAACGAAGATACTTATAAATCCCTTTTAAAACATTTAAATAAATAGGAAGTGTTAATATGACCTTATACGAAGAATGTCTAGAAGCTCTTGGAGATAACAAAGAAGTCCTCACTATTTCTGAGACACGTAAATATCATGAGCAACTTGGCGAAAGTTTCCCCTTCACATCATGGGGAAGAATTAAATGGGATGAAGTAACTTATCACAGATCTATTGATTACGCTGAAGATATTGATGAATGGTTAGTTGAGAATAAAATAGATAATAAAACTGTTATTCTCCTTTGGGCTTACGGTGATTATCCAGCTGTAAAAACCAGCTTAGACAACGCCTTAAACGTAATTGATGATGTAACTGCTGTAGGTTCAGATACCTTCATGTTCAGCGAATCTGGTTATGTTATTGAATTTTTCCATGATGGAGATGTAACAATAGGAAAAGCAATATGAAAATATTAGCCCTTCTTAGTTAAGAGAATCAATATGAATTTAGAGAAAAAAATGAAAGATATATTAATTAAAAGAAAAAAACTTAATCTTAATGATGACTATGGCATTCAAAAAAGTTGGGATGAAATAATTGAAGTGCTCTCAGAAAACGAAGAAAATACAATCAGCTACTCTAGAAAATTGTAATAAAGCAGATTTATATTGGGTCAGTGAGGTATTTGAAGATTTAGCTGAAAGTTTGCAAAGTAAAGACCTTATTGATTGTTTAAGAAAATTAGATGAAAATTCCCTGGCCTAGAAATGACAAATGATATTGATATAGCAGAAAGTTATATAGAATAATATACTTACCATCTCTTATATTTGAAGATAACGATTCTTGGTGGTGGTAAGCAATGATTGAAATTAAAGTTTCTGATCCTTTATTTAGATTTCTCGGTGGACATTTCCACCAAGATATAGAGTCTCCGGCAAATGCACTTGATGAATATTTAAATGAAGCATCACAAAAACTAAAAGAAAGAGATTTAATAGCACTAACTGAGTTTGTAAATAGTGATTATTCAGAAGAAGACAAGAATGAATTTATAGAGGAAGCAGCGGATGGCATATACTTTCCTGAAGATGATATAACTCCATTAGAATGGCTTAAGCAAGTCACTGAACAAATTAAAAAACACCTTAAAACAACATAGTTAGAAAAAGAGCCCTCTTATAAGAAGGGCTTCTTTTATAATTTCAATTTCACTTCTAGCTCCGCTTTCGTTTTTAGTCCGTAAATGCCGTATGTCTTCAAAACAAACATGGACTGAATCGTTCGACCGCATTTTTGATGACAGATAAATTGAAGTGGTATAAACTGCAGAAAAAGAGGGTAGTAAAAAATCCCATAATAATGGACTTAATTTATATTCTTCTAATCTCATTTTATGGGATTTTTCCCATCTCTCTGATGAACAAAAAGTCGCTAAACCATATCGGCTGTATTTGATGTAGAGATGTATATTAATAAAGATGGCTCAATAGCTACTGCATATCCTTTATATAAAAAACCAAGGGAATGATTGATTTTATTATGGAATATATATTTGAATGTAAAAGAGACCATTTAGGATACTTACGAGTAGTTCTCCCCGCAGAGTTAGAATACTTTTCTGATTTCATTGAAGACATTGTTTCGGTAGATGAAGCTGATGAATACTTGAAAATTATTCAAGATGTATTGGATGGTTCTTCTGAAGATTATGAGATTCAACTAAGTACAACCATTGCATATATAAAAGAAGATCAAACAGTCATAGAACACCTTTATACAGAAAATGAAAATGATAGAAGCTCCATGGAGACAGAAAAATTCAAAAAACTTATACTCGACTGGAGAGACAAGATCCCCCAAAGGTATAAGAGTGATGATTGAAACTTTAGGTCCCTTGAAATTCAAGGGACCTTTTTATTACTTAATACCGCTTCAAGTTTCACTTTGTTTTCGATCCGCAGTTACTATCTGGAGAACTCATTAGGAACCGTCTGACGAATTTTCGGTTTTCAGTGCATAATAGCTATCAATGCCATTTCCTTGCCCTTCTTACTGGAATAATGTAAGCCTCTAGAGCTGTTTCAATAAAAAGTAAAAAACCCTTGCTACGCAAGGGTTTTGGCTATGATTCCGACTGGGCTCGAACCAGCGACCTCTACCCTGTCAAGGTAGCGCTCTCCCAGCTGAGCTACGGAATCATGATATGTATGTGTTGCTGGGTATGTTGTTGTCTCTCTGACATTTATAATTATATATCCTGATTTCTCATTCGTCAACACTTTTTTTATCTAAAATAAAAAAAGGGCGCGTCACAAAATTGACGGCGCCCTTTTCGTTTATGATCTCACTTGGGCGGGGGTTATTTTTTTCAATGCCTGTTCGAAGTCCCGCTCTAAATCTTCGGCGTTTTCGACTCCGACGCTCAAGCGCAGAAGGCCGTCTGTGATGCCGCGTTTCTCCCTCTCTGCTTTTGGCATGGCGGCATGCGACATGGCTGCAGGGTATGAGAGAATGGATTCGACGGCGCCGAGGCTGACGGCAAATACCGGAAGCGATACGTTTTCGACCAGCTTTTTGACGGCTTCTTTGCTTTCCAATTCAAAGGACAGGACGGCGCCCGCACCGCTCGCTTGACGTTTATGGGTATCGGCTCCCGGGTGTCCGGCAAGGCCGGGATAGTAAACGTTTTTGACGGCCGGATGCCCGTCAAAATAGGCAGCCAGCCGCTCAGCCGTCCGGCTCGCTTTTTCCAGTCTGACCTGCAATGTTTTTAAGCCTCTCAATACGAGCCAGCAGTCCTGAACGCCGAGCACCGCTCCAAATGAATTTTGCAGCTTATACAGCTGATTGCCGAGCTCTTCATCCTTTACGGCGGCAAGGCCTGACAGCACGTCGCTGTGGCCGCTTAAAAATTTCGTCGCACTGTGAAGCACGATATCTACGCCGAGATCAAGCGGCCGCTGCAGAGCAGGCGTCATGAAAGTATTGTCAAGGTATGTCAGACAGCCGTGATCCTTTGCCAGTTTGACGACGCCCTTAATATCCGTGATGCCGAGCGTCGGGTTTGACGGTGTTTCCATATAAATGGCTTTCGTGTTCGGCCGGATGGCGCGGGCGACCGCTTCTGTGTCCGTCATATCGACAAAGGTATGTTCGATTCCGAAACGGGACAGAACCTCAGTCACCATGCGGAATGTTCCGCCGTACACATCCTCCGTGACGAGGACATGGTCGCCTTGGGATAAGAGCAGAAACGCCGTCGAAATCGCCGCCATTCCTGAGCTGAAAGCAAAACCTCTCGTTCCGCCTTCAAGACCTGCGATCGTTTCTTCAAGCGCTGTTCTTGTCGGTGTGCCTGAGCGGCTGTAGTCATATGTCCCGAATTCTTCAAATGAAGACTGATGGAATGTGGAAGCATGCTGGATCGGGACGCTGACGGCTCCGGTGGCTCCGTCTGTTTTAAATGGATTGTGCACGAGCTGGGTTTCCAGCGTCCAATTGTGATTACTCATATGACACGGCCCCCTCTTTTACTTGCTGTAATGCCTGCTTTACATCCCGCTTCAAATCTTCTGCATGTTCAATGCCCACTGAAAATCTCAGCAGACGGTTGCAGACGCCGTTTGCGATACGGATGTCTTCCGGAATGTCCATGTGCGTCTGCGTCGCGGGGTATGTAATAAAGCTTTCCACCCCGCCGAGACTTTCTGCGAAACAGATCGTTTTCAGCGCCTTTAAAAACGGATTGACCCATTCCTCTTTTTGCAGCCGGAAAGACAGCATCCCGCCTTTTCCGGGATATAACACGTCGGCGATTTCTTCTTCCTGTTCTAAAAATTCCGCAAGTTCACGGGCGTTTTCTTCATGACGGCGCATTCTGAGTCCGAGTGTTTTCATCCCTCTCATTAAAAGCCACGAATCAAACGGCGGGAGAACGGCTCCGATCGCATTTTGGTGATTAAACATGATCTCGCCGAGCTCTTCATCCTTTACGACAGCAAGACCGGCAAGGAGATCATTGTGCCCGCCTAAATATTTTGTGGCGCTGTGAATGACGATGTCCGCTCCCAGTTCAAGCGGACGCTGGAGCACCGGGGTATAAAACGTATTATCCACAATCAAAAGCAGGCCGGCTTCTTTCGTAATCCGGGCGATTTTTTCAATGTCCGCCTCCTGCATTAACGGGTTTGTCGGCGTTTCAACAAATACCGCTTTCGTGTTTTCCGTTATTTTGGAGCGTAAACAGTCTTCATCGCTGAAATCATCATAAATAAAGCTTAAGCCGTATTTTCTCCATTCGTTTTCAAACAAACGGTACGTGCCTCCGTATAAATCGGAGGATACAATCAATTCATCTCCGCTTTTAAATAAAGCCATAATCGTTTGAATGGCTGCCATTCCCGAGCTGAAAGCAAAGCCTCTCGCACCGTTTTCCAACACGGCGATAGCGTCTTCAACGAGCTGGCGTGTCGGGTTTTTCGTACGCACATAATCAAAGCCTGTAGATTCTCCAATTCCTCTATGGCGATAGGCGGTGGACAGATAAATCGGCGGACTGACCGTTCCCGTTGCTTCTTCGCTTCTATTTCCGATTTGGGCTAATTTTGTATCAACATGCTGCGTCATCAGTAAGCACCATCCTTTTTCAAAATAAAAAAGCCCCCTCTTCATAAGAAGAAGGAGCTTTTCTCTTCCTCTTATCTTCCAAGCATGTGAATCGCTTGCTGGATTTAGCACCTTGGCACTTTGCCTTCCCGCGGCAAAGCAAACCGGTTGCTGAGGTTTCAAAGGGCCAGTCCCTCCACCTCTCGTGATAAGAATATTGTTTTGTATTTTCTGATTGTTCTATATTAACGCACTATAAAATGAATTTCAATAACTTTTTATTTATCTGAACTCTCGCAAGAAGTGCATCTGAAGAAAGAAATTTCTAATAATTCATGGTACAATAGGAAAAAACCATCAAGACAAGAAGCGGCCTGGAGGAATGCGAAGTGGCATCAAAAAACGGAATCATTCATGAGAAAAAACTTTTCTCCCATGAGCTTGAAGAGGAAATGACCGTTTTGGTCTACCTGCCCGCCACCTTCTCCCCCCTGTATAAATATCATACGATCATCGCTCAGGACGGCCATGATTATTTCAGATTAGGGAGAATCGGGCGGCAGGCGGAAGAGCTTATGTCAAAAGGGGAAATTGACCGCTGCATCATTATCGGCGTCCCTTATAAAAATGTGCGGGAGCGAAGAAACACATACCATCCAGAAGGCTCTAAGTTCGCCTCATATAAGCGATTTATCGCAAATGAGCTCGTTCCTTTTATCGACAAAGAATACCCGACTTATCAAGTCGGATACGGCCGCACCATGATTGGGGATTCCCTCGGCGGAACCGTTTCGCTCATGACGGCGATTGACTATCCGAACATGTTTGGAAACGTCATCATGCAGTCTCCGTATGTTGACGGGCACGTGCTGGATGCCGTCCGGCAGTCGGAGGATCTCAAACAGATTTCCGTTTATCATCAAATCGGAGAAAAAGAAACCGGCGTTCACACGACAGACGGCCAGGTTCTTGATTTCACCGCGCCGAACGAAGAGCTCAAACAGCTGCTGGAAAGCAAACAGTCTGAATACACGTATGAAACCTTCGACGGGGATCATAAATGGACCTACTGGCAGCCGCTCATCACGCCGGCGCTGAAAAAAATGCTGTAACCATTCATTTAAGGAGGGAACTTTCATGAAATACGGTATTGTTTTATTTCCATCAAAAAAATTACAGGATCTCGCAAATTCGTACCGGAAACGCTACGACCCGAGCTACGCGCTCATTCCTCCGCACCTGACGCTAAGAGATCCGTTTGAAGCGACAGAACAGGAAATCGAGCAGGTCGTATCACAACTGAGACAGACGGCGAAAGAGTCGCATCCGCTCGTTCTGAAAATCACAAAATACAGCTCGTTTTCTCCTGTGAATAATGTGATATATATGAAAGCAGAGCCGACGGAGGAATTAAAATCTCTGAGTGAGAAATGCTACTCAGGAGCATTATCCGGCGAGCCGGAATACAGCTTCGTTCCGCATGTCACGGTCGGCCAAAAGCTGTCGTCAGATGAACATTCCGACGTACTCGGACAGCTGAAAATGCAGGACATTTCCCACGAAGAAGTCATCGACCGTTTTCACTTGCTCTATCAGCTGGATAACGGCTCATGGACTGTGTACGAAACATTTTTATTAGGCGGAGGAGAATAACTGCTTGGAATCCATCATCGCAAAAACTGAAAAACAGCTAAACGACGCTTTTTTCGTAAGAAAAGAGGTCTTTGTTAAAGAACAGCACGTTCCGGAAGAAGAAGAGATTGATCAATTCGAAGACACGTCAGAGCATATAGTCATATATGACGGCGGCCAGCCGGTCGGAGCCGGCAGATGGCGCTTGAAAGACGGGCATGGAAAATTAGAGCGCATCTGCGTGATGAAAAGCCATCGTTCTTTAGGCGTCGGAGCCATCATTATGCAGGCGCTTGAAAAAGCTGCGGCAGCCAAGGGCGCCGACAGCTTTATCTTACATGCGCAGACGCAGGCGGTTCCGTTTTACGAAAAACAAGGATACCGCGTCACATCCGGTGAAGAATTTCTCGATGCGGGCATCCCCCATCTGGAAATGATAAAGGAACACAAACGATAAAATCAAAAGCACTCCTGTTGATATGGCAGGAGTGCTTTTTTTATGAAAATAATACTATTTCATGCATTTTATTGCATTTTATGGAAGGTTAATGTATGTTTAGTATACGAAGTATTACAATTCATACAAAAAATACAATTCATATTTCGGAGGGATACACATGACGGCACCAAAAGGAAAACACATATTCGGGACTGTTAAAGTGGGTACAAAAGGACAGATTGTCATTCCTAAAGAAGCAAGAGATGTTTTTGATATAAATCCGGGGGATTCGCTGCTTATGCTCGGAGATGACCAGCAAGGTATCGCACTTGTTAAACAAGAACTCTTTTTCGAGTTTGCAAAAGATATTTTAAACGCTAAGCAAATCGATGAAGATAGCGAGGATGAGTAAATGCACGCGATTGAGCTGAAGCAATTAACGAAACATTATAAAGAAACCGCCGCCGTTGACCGTCTTGAGTTCTCAGTTGAGAAAGGGGAATTTTTCGCTTTACTCGGTGAGAACGGAGCCGGAAAAACGACATTAATCAGTATGCTTTGCGGACTCCTTTCTCCGGATGACGGTGATGCATCAGTGCTTGGACACAGTATTTTGACTGATTTGGATAAAATAAAACCGAAATTGAATATGTCCCCGCAGGAAACAGCCATCGCTCCTCATCTAACCGTACGGGAAAACTTAGAGTTTATAGCCGGAGTCTACGGAATTCCGAAAAAAGAAGCAAAAAAAAGAACAGATGAGATGCTCGAATTGTTTCAATTAAAAGAGAAAGAAAGAGCAAAAACAAAAACATTATCAGGAGGAATGCAGCGCCGCCTCAGCATCGCAATGGGAATGATCACCAAGCCTGATATTTATTTCTTAGATGAGCCGACATTAGGGCTGGACGTCCGTTCACGCCGCGAGTTGTGGAAAAATCTTGAGGCATTAAAGGGGGACATGACGATTATTTTAACGACACACTATTTAGAAGAGGCTGAAGCCCTGGCAGATCGTATTTGCATTTTAGAAAATGGGACTTTAAAAGCACTGGGTACGGCGGAGGCTCTGAAAAAGCAAACTCATTCAGCCACATTTGAAGATGCCTTTTTAGCGATTTGTGACGGGGAGGCGGGTCTTTATGCTTGATTTCGCCATTCGCAACCGCAAAGAAATTTTTCGTGACCCCCTGTCTATTATCCTTGGAATCGCACTGCCTGTTATTCTATTGTTTCTGTTTACGGCGATTGAAAAAAATGCGCCGCTTGATACCTTTAAAATTCAGCATTTAGCACCCGGACTCATTGTTTTCGGTTTTGCTTTCCTTACGATGTTCTCTGCATTGCTGATCGCAAAAGACAAACAGACCGCCCTTTTGACCCGTTTGTTTGCTTCCCCTTTAAAAACAGCCGATTATGTCATCGGTTATGCAATACCGATGCTGCCGTTAGCCATTTTACAAATCGTCATTTGTTTTATCGCAGCAGCGGCTGCCGGTTTATCCGCCGAGTGGATGAATCTTCTCGCAGGTATCGCTGTCTTGCTGCCGATTGCGATGATGTCCGTTTTCTTCGGTTTATGTTTAGGGGCTGTGTTTACGGACAAACAAATTTCAGGCATCGGAACGATTTATATTACACTCGTGCAATTTCTGGGCGGGGCTTGGATGGAGGTGAGCCTGCTCGGTGACACATTCAAACATATCGCTTATGCCTTACCGTTTATTCACTCGATCGAGCTGGCCCAGGAAGTCATATCCGGAGATTATTCTTCCTTTCATCAGCATATTTGGCCGATAGCGGGATATACCGTTTTGGCGCTTGCACTTGCTTTCCTCAGTTTTATGAAAATCAGGAAGAGATAAAAAAAGCCGGCACTCCGTAATGGGAGCGCCGGTCTTCTTTATTACGTTTCTTTCAGAAGGTTTATCGTATGCGGCAGCAGACGGTCATCCCCCGGACTGCCATGGCCCGGAACGACAATGCTGATGTCCTGATATCTTTTCATGACTTTGCGGACGGCGCGCGGCCACTGATCCGGATAAAAACCCGGAGTAGGCACGATTTCCTTTGTTTCTAAAGCCTTGATTAAGCATCCGCCGAATAAGAGCTTATCCTCAGGCAGCCAGACGGTAATATTGTCTTCCGTATGCCCTTTTCCCGGATAAAACGTTTCAATTTTCATATCGCCAAACTGCAGCTTTGTCACGTTTTTCAAATCTCCGAGCGGCCGGTCATATCCCTGCTGTCGGGCGAAGTCGGCGGTCAGTTTCGTGCTGTGCACCTTTACACCGTATTTGTACAGGGTGTTCAGACCGCCGATACGATCATCATGGGCGTGTGTCACAATGGCATCGGTCATCCTTTTGCCGGGAAACCGCTTTTTTATTTGTGTCATTAATTGCTCTGTGAGACTGTCATTCCACGGAGTATCAATCAGTACAATTCCTTTGGAAGTCTCAAGAAGCAATCCGTTCGCAGGGACGGGATTTCCGTCTGCCGTACCGGTGCTTGTATGCATCCAGACATGCGGCGCCAGCTGTGTGAGAGTGACATCTTTTGCTGCGGAGCTCTCCGCCGCGTGTGCCGGTTTCATTCCGGCAGTCAAGAGGCCGAATAGAAATAACCCCGCAATTAATAAAGAAATCCTTCTCAAATTGACCCATTCCTTTCCGCATCTTTCATATATACGCCTCAAAAAAACCCGGATATTTCCGGGCTTTTCACACGCATTGATTAATCAACCGGCCTTTTCCCATGATTTGCGGCAGACGGGAAAGAGAGCGCTTACGTTTTTCCTCATGTACTTTCTTTTCTGCGGCTGCGGTGTTTTCCTGGCGGCGCTCCACCTCTCTGTACACCCTGTCATTGGCAAGGGCGGCCGCTTTCGTGATGCCGGCATAATCAGACTTATAACCCGCTGCCCGGTTTGCGTATTGAGAATACTGCTGGTTTTGAATCCGTCCTGCATAAATCATATGTACCCCTCCCCTTCGCTTTTCATTTCCCTTAATCTTACTTTTTGAAACGCTGTTCTTTTGTTATGATATTCTTTGTCTATCAAATGGATGAACACCTTTTAATGGGAGGACCCCTTTTTGAATTGCGCCCGACTGAATAACCGAACGATACATTTACATACATATTCTAGAGAACATTACCAATTCCTTTTTGAAGAAGCTCAGAAAGGAAATATTTTTTGCGCACATTGTGAGCAGCCCGTCTTGATGCGGCTTTCGATTTTAGAGCAGCCGGCATTTTATCACCGGCAAAAGGGAGACTTCACCGCCTGTGAAAAAGCATGCGCGGCCGAGGAACCACAAGCGGAGAAAGAAAAAGAAGAGTATAAGGAAGCCGGCATGTTCCGCCTGCCGAAAGGAAAAGCGATTTCAGAGAATCCGAAACCGATCGTCTCAGAATGGAAAAGCCCGAAAAAAGTGCCTGCGGCCGAACCGTTTTCACCAACATCCGAGGCGGCTGATACATCTTTGTTCCCCGGCATCGGCCTGAACCGCGAACAGATGAAGGCAGTTACTGAAACGGACGGGCCTTTATTAGTGCTTGCCGGAGCGGGAAGCGGAAAAACAAGGGTGCTGACAGCACGCGCCGCCCATATGATTGAACACCTCGGCATTTCACCTGAAAATATGCTGCTTGTGACCTTTACGACAAAAGCCGTCGCCGAAATGAAAGAGCGGATGGCGAATGAGTACGGTCTGGCAGCCGGAAAAGTCTCCCGTCTCGTGACCGGAACATTCCACAGTTTTTTCTATAAAATACTCTGTCATTATGATTCTTCAAAATGGAACGGCAGCCAGCTTTTAAAAATGGAGTGGCAAAAAGAGCAATATGTGAAAAAGGCGCTCTATGAAGAAAATTTGGATGAAAAAGAGTTTCCCGTCGACCAGGCGCTTCAGCTTATCGGCTGCTGGAAAAACACGTATCTCCCCCATGAGACCATTCCGCTTGCGGACGACTGGGAGAAAAAAGTGTACAGGCTTTACGAACATTACGAACGGCAGAAGCGGGAAAAACGGCAATTTGATTTTGATGACATGGCCCAAGGCTGTTATGAACTGTTTCAAAGCCGGCCTGATATTCTCGCGCAGTACCAAAACAGATTTTCTCATATTTTGATTGATGAGTTTCAAGATATCAATCCTGTCCAGTACAACATTATGCAAATGATCGCAAGCCCTGAGAATAACCTGTGCTGCGTGGGTGATGACGACCAATCCATTTATGCGTTCCGCGGCAGCAGCCCGTCTTTCATTTTAGATTTTCAGAAAGATTACCCGGCAGCAAAGACCATTTACTTAACGGCAAATTACCGATCGCCTCATCCGATCGTCTCAAGCGCTCATGCCGTCGTAAAGAAAAATAAAAAACGGTATGAAAAAACACTTTCTGCCGTCAAAGACGGCGTTCACAATCCCGTGATGTTTTATCCTTACGATGAAGAAGAAGAAGCGACCATGATCGTTTCGGATATGAAAGAGAAGATTCAAAACGGGGCGAGTCCTGACGATTTTGCCGTACTTTACCGGACAAACAGCGCCGGACGGGCCATTTATGAAAGACTGCATCAATCATCGATTCCTTACCATGCCGACAGGGGCGTGCAGACGTTCTACAGCCGCAGAATCGTACGCCAGATCCTCGCCTACTTATATGCGAGTCAGAATGAAGATGATCCGGATGCGGTGAAAGACCTGCTGCCCGCCTTATTTTTAAAGCAATCCGCCCTGCAAACGTTAAAGGCGCTGTCAATTACGGAAGATTGCACGATGATTAAGGCACTGACGAAACTGCCTGACCTGAAGCCTTTTCAAATAGGGAAGATCAAGCAGATCGTTCCGTTTTTCGCAAGCATCCGGACAATGAAGCCGGTTGAAGCCATCACCTTTGCAGAAAGCAAAATGGGTTTTTCCGAGTATTTAAAAAAACGGGGCAATGAGGGAAACAAACTGGAAAAAGGCTCTGATGATCTCAGGGATGTCAAAGTGGCCGCCAAAAAATTCAAAACCATTCCCGATTTTCTTGCGCATGTCGATCATATGCGCGCCGCTGAGAATCTGAAAACCGATGAAAACGGCGTCGAACTGCTGACCATTCACCGCTCTAAAGGTCTTGAATTCAATACGGTCTATATTTTAGGCGCGGCTGACGGCTCGATCCCCCATGACTTCGCGCTTGAGACGGCGAGACAGGGCGATCCCGCTCCGCTCGAAGAAGAAAGACGGCTTCTGTATGTCGCAATGACAAGGGCCATGCAGCATTTATATGTATCTTGTCCCGCGTACAGGCGGGGAAAAACAGCGCGCAGCTCAAGATTTCTCGAGCCCCTTCTTCGGACGGACAGACGGAGCGCACTCAGGATATAAAGAACCCGGCAGATCACTGCCGGGTTCTTCTCACATAAAAAGGCCTTTTTAGCAAGGCCGGCTGACGCCTATTTATTGTTCAGCATTTTAGAAATGGTGCCAAAATCAAGTTTCTCTTTACCGCTTGTAATAGATTGAACGATTTTGTCTTCCAATTCTTTCGGAACACGCTTGTTAGCCAGCTGGGACACCTTCTGAATGACGCCTCTCACCGTGTTTTCATCTTTGAAATTGGCATTTTGCAATGATCCTGCAAGGTTCATGACATCCTTCATGCTGACGCCTGTTTTCTTCTCAATATTTTTGAAAAATTGATTATCCATGGTGTGCCTCCTTTTGTGGAGTAATACGATATTGTATGAATAAAGAGCGGAACATGTGCCCGTAAGACAAGGAAAAAATTCCGAGTGCCCCGTCTCTATACTCCTTCATACATCAGGGAAGCACGGGACTGAACGGTCCCGCGCTTATCCAAGGTCTTGCTAAGGTTTAGCCAAAAAAGGATGCACCGACAATGATCAGAAGGATGAACAATACGACAACAAGAACAAATGTTGAGCCGTAGCCGCCTCCGACATAGCCGCCTCCGTATCCGCCGCAGCCGCCATAACCGCCGTAGCCGCCGCCGAATCCGCCATATCCGAATCCCATATCTAAGCACCTCCTTTACTCTCTATACTCTATGTGAGCCGACTTGTTTGGCTTGGATAAATGCATAGGGCCGGTGCGGATTTCATTCATTTTAGTGAGAATGCTCATTTTTCTTCAGTTTTGCTTCTGTTTCGGCGGCAAACACATCTATCCATTCCTCAAAGCGCGATCCCGCTTCATCAAACTCAGACAGCTGTTTTTCAATAGATAAGATATATTTGTCATGCTCCCGCTGGTTTTGATTGTGCCGGCGGTATTTACCGTTTATGAATGATTCAAATATATTCATAACATCCCCTCCTCCTATGATCTATGCCGAACAGAGGCCGGCGTTCGGCAAAAAACAAAAAAACCGGAAGCTCCGGTTTTTTAGAAAACGGCTATTTCGGTTTTTTCTTTTGGCCGCAGCCGCAGCCTTTTTTCTTGATTTTTTTTTCGTAAGGCTGATGCACAGTTGATTTGTATGGAGAATGTTGGGAAGGTTTGCTTGATTGACTCATGGTGATCCTTCCTTTCCTTATGTCATATATGCCAGTTTATGCCGAAGGTGACGGTAAGTTGCTGGTGGAACCGCCTTATTCCTGCAGAAGACGAGAAACCGCAGCTTCAATGATCCCGGCCGCGCCGGCTATGGCTAACAGCAAAATCAGCCATTGCGCAGCCTCGGGTACCACAATCTGGACCGCAATTAAAAAGGCGGCACACCACACGCCCGTACACCAGTAGCAGCTGAGAAGTTCACCGATAAATGCCCTGATGCCTTTTCCTTTTATGACAATGTAGGTTTCTGTCGTGCCGTCGGGTGCGGTTTCTGTTTTTTCCTCGTGAAAAAGGCTCCGAAGCGGCGCCATAATGGTGTCAAATACGAAAAGCCTGGCCAGCCGGAAAACGGCAAACGATAACAGAATAAATGAAAGCCAATTGATAACCACCTGTTCACTCCTTTTCAAAACTTGACCTCTTTATACATATGCGAAAACCCTGATCTTCATGAATCGCACCTTGTCCGGTAAAAAAATAGGTGCGGTTTAGTTGTTTTTCTTATTCCGCTCGGCGTTTCATTTGCATTATATAAAGTATGAATGAGAAAGGAGTGAAGGTTATGTCGTTTGAAGAAAAAGTCGAAACACTGCAACCGCAAATATACGAACAATTATCCAACGAATTCGAGCAGACGATCGAAGTGATTGATTGCGAAAATGTCACAATAGATACAACACATATAACGGCCGCTCTTTCTATACAAGCCTCAGTTACTACGGCGATTATCCTCGCGACACAGCTCGCGATCGCAGATGAAGACACAGCCGACCAAATAGCAACCGAACTGCTGATCCTGGATGATTGCCAAATAAAAAAGAGGACCGTCATTCAAGTCCTGAACAGCCGCAATATTAAAATCACATTGACTGCAGACGATATTATGGCCTTTGTACAAATTTTGTTTCAATTATTAAATATACTTTTTGCTGAACTAGACATCCTTTAACCTTTCTTTTCAAATATTTAAATAGAGGTGAGAACAAATGGCAGATAACGAAAAATTAAAAAAAGAACTCGAAAATCTACCAGAAGTGGATCCGCTTTTAAAGGTGCTTGTCAGCAATGTCTTCAAAAAACACGGCGTGACAAAAGATAAAATGCGGGAAATTCCTGATGAAGAAAAAGAAATGCTGATCGCATTAGTCAAAGACATGCAGGCAAAAACAGAAGCTTTTCTTGAAAGCCAGAAACAGAAAAAAGAGCAGGAAAAAGCGCAAGATCAGCAGACCAATCCGCAAACCCGCAGAGAACAATTAATCGAACAGCTCCGGCAAAGACGCCAAAATCCCGGTCAATAACTAAAAAATAGTGATTTTTATCAGGATAGATGCCTGAGTCAAAGTAAGGGGCCGGCTCATTTAATAATAGTAAAAGAAAAGGAGGAATAGATATGGAAAGCAGACCATACTCTTGGGTTGCACTTGATCCTGAATGCGAACATCCGCGAGAAGAAAAAGAAGAAAAAGAAGGCAGAAGATGTAATGTTTGCTGTAACGGACATGGATTTGGCGAAGATAATGCCTTCCTTGACCAAGACCTTGCTCAAGCGAATATCAACAAACAAGTTTCTGAAGAAGCGATTATTATCAGAGACTCTTGTGATATTAACGTAACGTCAACAGACGTTCAAGCAGTCGCTTCAGTCATGACAGCGATTAATGCAGCAGTCGTAACGGCCACTCTCACTTCAATCGCTGACGGAGTCATCGCTGAATTGGTCGCACAAGACTTATTGCAGCTAACAGCTAACAAACAAATCAACCGTCAAAAACTGCTCATCGAAAACTCCCGCGGCGTAAACGTGACAACAGTAGATGCCGATATCGCAGTGTTGATCTCAACAGCGACAAATTTACTGATTGCTGTCTTAGTCATCACCCTTGTCCTCTAAAAAGAAAAAGCAGAGCTAAAAATGCTCTGCTTTTTCTTATTTTCTCCGCATATGATGAATATATAGACGTTCACCCACACCAAGTGAGGCTCGCGTACATATGTTGTTAAAGACAAAAGTCAAATACCCTAAAAGAAGGAGCTGAAATCCATGAGCTGCGGAAAACACCATGGCCGAGATGAAAGTTGTGTATGCGATGCAGTCGAGAAGATTTTAGCAGAACAAGAGGCTGTTGAAGAACAATGCCCGACTGGATGCTATACGAATCTTTTGAGCCCGACGATTGCAGGTAAAGACACCATTCCGTTTCTCGTATTTGATAAAAAAGGCGGATTGTTCTCCACATTCGGGAACGTCGGAGGATTTGCGGATGACAGCCAGTGCTTTGAGTCCATTTTCTTTCGTGTAGAAAGACTATGCGATTGCTGCGCGACGCTTTCAGTATTGCGCCCCGTAGATGTGCACGGCGACACCCTCAGCGTCTGCCATCCTTGTGATCCTGATTTCTTCGGTTTAGAAAAAACAGAATTTTGCATTGAAGTTGATCTGAGCTGCTTCAGCGCCATTCAGTGCCTTTCACCCGAGCTTGTTAACCGGCCTGCGCCGCACAAAGAGAAAAAGCATCACGGATAGTCATTGATTCGCATCTTTCCTAAAGAAGAATCCCCTTCCAACCTTCTATTACAGATGCAATCATCAGCCCGCCCGGACTTCCGGGCGGCTGACTCTCCGATATCGTTTAAACCGGTACCATTTAAAACGTGAAGTCAGGAGGGATATTATGAGCAAGCATACAACATACTGTGTGCGTGAAGCGGTAGAAAATATTGAAGACCTGCAAAATGCGGTTGAAGAAGATTGCCCGACAGGCTGTTATTCTAAACTTCTATCTCCGGCTTATACATTAGGCGATACAGTGCCGTTCGCCATCTTCACCTCAAAATCGAAACCGTTCACCGCATTCGGAAACGTCGGCGAGCTGGATAACGGTCCGTGCTTTAATACCGTTTTTTTCAGAGTTGAAAGGGTCTGTGACGGCTGTGCCACATTAAGCCTGCTTATTGCTTTTGACGAGCATAAGCACATTCTTGATTTTACAGATAAAGACTCTCTCTGCGATGTATTCCGTTTAGAAAAAACGAACTATTGCGTTGAAGTCGATCTCCATAGCTTCTGCGCCATCAATTGCCTGAACCCGAGACTGATCAACCGCACACATTCTTAAATCAAAAAGCATAAAAATAAGCTGCCGGATGAAAGAATTCAGGCAGCTTTTTGTATGGTTAAAATCCAAGCGGATGCAGCGAGGTAATATCGTCTATTGCGAGTTCTGCCGGCGCTCCGTTGCTTGTCGTCCGCAGGAAGATCGCATTATTTTTTCTGCCGACGATGACGCCTCTGTAGGTTTTCCCGTTGGCTTCTATCAGACAAAGGGTCCGCGGCATATTATGCGGCAGCTTCGTTAAGAAATCAATTTTTTCAAGAATGGACATTCTGCTCATCGGCTTTTTCACGCGCTTTGGCGGAACCTTTTCCTCTGGGGCGGCATTGTGAACCGCCTCAGGCTCTTTTTTAGCGGCATCAGGCTCTTTTTTAGCGGCGTCGGGCTTGGCAGTGTCCTGCTCCGCTTGCGCCGGAACTTCTTGAACGGCTTCTTCTGCGCGGCTGTGCTGTTCAGGTACTTGCTTTTCTGGTTCGACAGCCACTGCTCCTTCAGGCTGAGTTTGACATTCTTCCTCCCGCTTTCCATGCATCGGCTCTTCTTCCGGCGGCTGAGGCGCTTTCCTTTTTTTGATTAATATGTCCTGCATTGATGATTGCGTGTCTGAATAATCCGCCTGAACAATATACATGAGCGGTTTTTTTTCCGCGTTTCTGTTTTGTTTTGACATCTTCATCCCTCCGATTCTGTCATGTTTTATTTATATGACGGAATGATTAAAATCAGAAGAAAGAAAAAAGCAATCCCTGAAAGGGACTGCTTGTTATTTAACGTGCGGTAATATGGAATCCTGAATCAACGTGAAGATTTTCGCCCGTGATGCCTCTTGACAGGTCACTGAACAAGAATGCAGCCGTGTCGCCCACTTCTTCAGGTGTTGTCGTGCGGCGCAGCGGCGCGCGCTCTTCAATTTCTTTCAGGATGGAGTTGAAATCACTGATTCCTTTTGCAGACAGCGTACGGATCGGTCCTGCTGAAATGCTGTTGACGCGGATGTTTTCTTTTCCTAAGTCAGCGGCTAAATATCTGACGCTCGCATCAAGAGACGCTTTTGCCACACCCATTACGTTATAGTTTGAAACGACGCGCTCTCCGCCGAGGTAAGTGAGTGTAACGATGCTTCCGCCTTCAGTCATAATCGGACGCGCCGCTTTTGCGACCGCTGTCAGAGAGTAAGAACTGATGTTATGCGCAAGCAGGAATCCTTCGCGGTTCGTATTTAAATATTCGCCGACAAGCTCTTCTTTGTTTGCGAACGCGATGCAGTGCGCGATGCCGTGAATCACGCCGACCTGCTCTTTAATGCTCGCAAAGCAAGTTTCGATCTCAGCGTCATTTGTCACATCACACGGAAGGATGATGGAATCATTTCTTTCTAATGTAGCCGCAAGGTCATGAACTGATTTTTCCAAGCGCTCTCCCGCGTAAGTGAAAATGAGGCGCGCTCCGGCTTCATGCAGCGAACGGGCGATTCCCCATGCGATACTGCGTTTATTGGCAACGCCCATCACAACGATGTTGCGGCCTTCAAGTGAGAAATTCATATGTATAAAGCCTCCTGTAATCGTCTTAAAGACATAGTTTTAGTACCTGATCTTAATTTTTATCATATCATAACCTTGTCCAGATTGAAAGCATGGGAAAAAGACCGCGGATGTTGAAGCGGTCTCTTTTTTATCTCGTCTGCAGACTGTTCCTTTTAAAGGCAAAATGATTGGTCGGGCCGTGTCCCTCTCCAATGCCGAGCGTATGTTCCACGGCTTCCCGCACAAAATTGACGGCTGTCTCAAACGCGGTCTGAATGTTTTTCCCCTTTGCCGTTTCCGCCGTCAGCGCGGCTGCGAACGTGCAGCCTGTTCCGTGGGTGTGTTTGGTGTCAATATAAGCGTGGCTGATTTGGGTAAAAGACGAACCGTCAAATAATAAATCAACGATCCTCCCCTGTTCAGGCTGGTGTCCGCCTTTTATGATGACATGCTTTGCACCAAGCTTGCAAAGGCGTTCGGCCGCTTTTTTCCGGTCCTCAAACGTGCGGATTTCCATTCCCGTCAATACCTCAGCTTCCGGAACATTCGGCGTCACCGCATAGCTGCGCGGAATTAACAGCTCTTTTAACGCGGCCTGAGATTCCTCACGCAGCAGGGAAGCGCCTCCTTTGGCAATCATGACGGGGTCCGTGATGAGATGATCAAGCCCGTACTGATCCGTTTTTTCCGCAATTTCCGCAATCATTTCCGCGCTCCACAGCATTCCCGTTTTTACAGCGTCAGGCCGCAAATCTTCCGCCACCGCGTCAATCTGGCTGCCCAGCGCTTCCCGGGTGAGCGGATAAATGCCGTGAACGCCCAAAGTGTTCTGGGCGGTTACCGCTGTAATGGCTGACATTCCGAAAACGCCGAGCTCCTGAAAGGTTTTGAGATCCGCCTGTATACCGGCGCCGCCTCCTGAATCTGATCCGGCAATCGTCAATGCTTTGCATATGCTCATGATGTTTTTCTCTCCTTTCGCATTATCCGATCCATTTATGATAAAAGGATTTCGCTCTGCTGATATCACTTGTGCCGTGTATTAATGCTCTGCCGTCACGAAACAGTACCATCTTGAAATTGTCTTTGCAAAACGAAATTAAATACGGGTTGGCTGAAACATCAAGCCCTGTCCGTCTGAGCTGTCCCGCAAGTTTTTGCAGATCAAACTGTTCAGAGATCCCCGCTCTGATCTGCACCGTGTTCCGCCCGCACAGAACCGCCGCTTTTGTCTGATTTTCATAGGATAAAAACGGATAATCGTTCGTGCCGCAGCTTGGGCAATCAGCCGACTTAAGACGGGCGACGTTTATTTCTGACCGTTCATTTTTCCATAAATCAAAGGAACGGAGAACATGCTCGATAGATCCGCCCGTTAACAGCTTCAGCGCATCTGCTGCCTGAAAAACGGCCGTCTGCAATACAGCCGGGCTGATGATTCCCGCCGTATCGCATGTCATACCGCCTAAAGGCAATGTCTCAAGCAGACAGTGAAGGCACGGCGTGACACCGGGAATGACGGTAAAAGAGAGCCCGTAGCTGCCGACACAGGCGCCGTACAGAAAGGGAATCCCTTTCTGTACAGCCGCATCATTCACAATCAGCCTCGTTTCAAAGTTGTCAGCGGCATCCACGATGAGGGAGGCGCCACGAATCAATCCGGGTGCGTTTTCCGCAGTGACATCCATGACAAATCCCTCGACCTCTACATCACTATTTATAGATCGAAGCCGTTTTTCAGCCGCCGCGGCTTTCGGCATTTCATTTCTTACATCGTCTTCGGTATAAAGCTGCTGGCGCTGGAGATTACTCCACTCCACATAATCTCTGTCAGCGATCGTTACCTTCCCGACTCCTGCTCTGACAAGCATCTCCGCACTTGCCGTCCCAAGCGCACCCGCGCCGATAATCACGGCATGAGACGACCGGAGCTTCTCTTGGCCGGAGGGACCGATCGGCTGAAACAGCTCCTGTCTGGAATATCTGTCCGTCATACCGGAAGACCGTCTCGCGGACTGCTTGCAGTTCCGTAATCTTTCACCGGAATTCTCCCCGCTTCATAAGAAAGACGGCCCGCTTCTACGGCAAGCTTCATCGCCCGGGCCATTTTGACCGGATCATCAGCGCCTGACACAGCGGTATTTAACAGCACACCGTCAGCCCCGAGCTCCATCGCGTAGGCGGCGTCTTTTGAAGATCCGACGCCGGCATCGACAATGACCGGCACCTTCGCCTGTTCAATGATAAAGGATAGATTCAGCGGATTTAAAATTCCCTGACCGGAACCGATCGGCGAAGCGCCCGGCATAATGGCATGCACTCCGAGCTCCTCAAGACGTCTTGCGAGCACAACATCATCTGACGTATACGGAAGCACGATAAACCCCTCTTTGAGCAGCTGTTCTGATGCTTTCAGCGTTTCAACCGGATCAGGCAAAAGTGACCGGCTGCATCCGATGACTTCTACTTTTATCATGTCACAAAGCCCTGAAGCTTTGGCAAGCCTTGCGATTCGGACCGCCTCTTCAGCCGTTGCGGCGCCGGCCGTATTCGGCAGAAGCGTATACTTAGACAAATCAAGCTGTTCAAGAAAGTTAGGCTGAGACTCTTCAAAGATGTTCATCCGCCTTACCGCAAAGGTTAAAATATCTGATTCCGAGACAGCCACCGCCTCTTTCTGAATCTCAAAACTCGGATATTTTCCCGTTCCTAACAGCAATCTTGACTGAAACTGTTTTCCGCCTATTGTTAACATCCTCATCCGCCTCCTACAAAATGGACAATTTCTATGACATCGCGGTCACACAAACTCGTATTTTCATAATTCTTTTTTTCAATGATTTCTTTATTTCTCTCCACAACTACGATTCTTTGATCAAGCTGGTACGATTCAAGCAAATCCTGAACCGTCCCCTCATTTCGATTCCAATCAATTTGTTTTCCGTTCAGCTGAAGGATCATATATGAACAGCCTCCTTGCGATCAATTCGAAACGCTTCTTCCCATTCCTGCTTAATCTGTCTTTCCAGGATCATATCCCGCACCATTTCAGCCGTTGCCGGCGCCAACAGGATGCCGTTCCGAAAATGGCCGGCAGCGAAGATGATGCCGCTGTCTTCAGGATGCCGCCCGATAAACGGCTTTCCGTCTCTTGTTCCCGGCCTGAGACCCGCCCAAAACCGGTCTATTTTCATATGTTCGATGGCGGGAAGCATGGTTTTCGCTTTTGCAATGACGGCCTCAATTCCTCCGATGTCAGGCGTATCGCTCCAGTCGTCCTGTTTCATCGTGGCGCCGATGACAAGCCGGCCGCTTTTTCTCGGGACGACATAACAATGATCATGGTAAAGGGTTTTGGTCAGCGGGATATCGTCATTCCACACGGAAAGGCATTCTCCTTTCACAGGAAAAAAAGGCTGTCCCAAGCCGAGCTGGCTGAAAAACCGGCCGCTCCATACACCGCTTGCAACTGCGACTTTGTCAGCATAAACATCCCCGCCGGACGTTGTGATGCAATATTCTCCGTTCATCCGTTTTACGGAGGTGACTTGTGTATGCTCATATATATCAGCGCCATAGCGCCGCGCTCCTTTTGCATACGCTTTGCAGACATAGTACGGTTCGACATGGACATCGTCTTTTATAAAACTTGCGCCGAGAATGTCTTTTGAAGCGTAAGGCTCTTTTTCAAGGGCATCTTCCGCTGAAAGCCAGGTGACGGAAGGCAGATCATCCATCTTCCGTAGACGGGCGATATCTTCTTCGGTATACGCCAGTTTAAGCATTCCGCCGTTATGGCGCCTGATGTCAATGCCGCAAGCTTCCTCAAGCTCTTGCCCCGCCGCTTCATACAGCCTTTGACTGTGCATGGCAAAATCAAAAAACGCATCCCGGTTTTCACATTCCGCATGAGCGCCCAGCATTCCTGCGGCAGCGCTTGTCGTTTTTCGGCCGACTTCTCCGGCTTCAAGCAAGACAACGTTCTGCTGCGTCTTCGCCAGCTCATAAGAAATGGCGCATCCGATAATTCCGCCGCCGATCACCGCCGTATCATAGTGCTTCTTCATAATCGGCCTCCCTTACCGCGCGTGCATACCGTTTTGCCGCCTCCTCAGGATTTTCAGCTGAGAATATACCTGACATGACGGCAATTCCGTCCGGTTTCGCCTGCTTTGTGTGTCCGATCGTCTGCAGTGTCATTCCGCCGATTGCGATGACGGGGATGGAAAGCGTGCGTTTGATCTCTGAAAGCAGGCTGATGCCTCTTGCTTCAAGTCCTTGTTTACATTCGGTTTCAAATACATGGCCGAACACCACATAATCCGCATCTTCCTTTTCAGCTTGGATGGCTTCTTTCAGCGAATGAACCGAACGTCCGATATGAAGATGGGGAAATCTGCTTCGCACCTGCTTTACGGAAAAGCTGCGGGACGGAAGCTGAACACGGTGTATATTGGCAAAAAGCGCGATATCCGCCCTGTCATTGATGATCAATTTGTCCTTATCCGCACCGCCCTTTTTCAAAAGGGACAAAAGCTGCATGATCTCTCCCGCTGTTTTATCCCGCTCACGGATATGGATAAAGCTTACTTCGCGCTGAATCGAAAGAATATCCTCGGCCAGCTCGGCAACGGGTTTGCGATTATCAGTTACCGCGTGCAGCTCCAAAAGATTCCACCTCTTTTCCGCCCTTCTCGGACCAGCCTTCTTTTTGATATGCCATTCCCCAAAATTGATATTCATAATAGCTTGAAATTACAAAATTCTCTTTCATTTTCGCACGAATGTCTTCTGTGCTGTTTTCAGCAATCTCGTCAAAACGGCTGATCTGTTCTTCGACTTGCTGTCTGAACCAGTCTCCGCCGTATGTACCGATCCATTTTTCATAAATCGGATGCTCCGGTTTGCACTCCTTTAAGTGTTCGCCGACTTCATAATAAAGCCAATAACAGGGCAGAAGCGCAGCTAATATTTCTCCAAAATTGCCGCTCATCACCGATCTGTACATATGAGACGTATAAGAATAGGCGGTCGGTGCCGGTTTAAATGCCGCACGCTCTTCTTCCGTAATCCCTAAAAGCTCCGTAAACTCGCGGTGCAGCGCCATTTCCGCTTCATATGTCCCTTGAGCGTGGCCCGCCATCCTGCCCGTCGTAAACAAGTCTTCGGCATATGCGGCGCCGAACGCCTGAACTTTTGCAAAATGCGTCAAATAGTAGGAATCTTGCAGCACGTAATAGCTGAAACGGTCTATCGGCAGGCTTCCGTCACCGATTCCCGTTACAAACGGATGAACAAAACTTCCGTCCCACCATTCGGCAGCCGCCTGTCTGCATTCTTCAGAAAATGTCATCATGTCTTCCCCCCTGATAAAATAAAAAAACCACTTTCCCGCATCGGAAAAGTGGTTTGGAATTTAAATGGATAAAAGGAACCCCAAAAAAATACCGCTCCACTTCCCTACGCAGGTCTGAACCTGTTCAAGTTATGAGGGTCTAAAAGTCTCACTTTTATCTCAGCCCTTATGAAGGACACCCCTAGTGGTCATACGATTAATGATTTATTTGTTATGCCTTCTATATTATCACGAATTGCAATTTGGTCAAGCTTCAAGGATTTTTCTCAGTTCCGACACGTAGTTGCGCGAGCCCGTGACGATGAGACGGTCTCCTGTTTTCAGCCGCGTGTCTCCGTGCGGAACGATGCTGTCCACACCTCTGAAAATCCGGACGAAAATCACATCGCCCATCAGCGGAAATTCCCGCAGAATGATGCCGTTATACGCCGGGTTTTCCAGATTGATCTGATATAACGAAGACTCCTCATTCGTCAGGAGGCTCATCACGCCCGGCGCCTCAATTAATGCGCGCAAGAGCGTCTTTGTAGACAGAAGGATAGAAAAAATACTGATGCCCTCTTCTTTCAGTTTTGTTTCATGCTCAACCGAGCCGACGCTTGCGATGATACGCTCAGTCCCTTTCTCTTTCGCTATTAAGGCGATTTCGGCGTTCACATCTTCATTTCCCGTCGCCACGACAAGAATATCCGTTTTGAAAATACCGTGCGACTCAAGCGTTCCGGGCTCGTAATCAGAAATCGTGTCAACCGAAAAAACGGATTCCGCAAGCGTTTCCCCGGCATTTTCCTGATACACATGGACGACCCGTACTTCATATTCCTCCTCAGGCAATTCAAGCGTAACCGGAAGTGTCATTTGGTTGGCGCCGATAAATGTAATGCGCTTTTTTTCCTGCGGCGCACTTTGCCGTTTGTATAATTTCTTAAAGCCGATCGGCGTGATGATGCTGGCAATAACCGCAACTAAAGTCAGCGCGCCGGACATATTGGCGCTGATAATGTGGAGCCTTTCTCCGATCGTAGCCGCCGCGATAACAAGCGACAGCGTGGACGTCAGCAAAAAGCCCGAAGCAAACACGGTTCTTTTGTCATACCATTTCTTTAAGTAAAACACCGGGAACATCTTGCTGATAAACAGCGCAAGCAGAAGCAGCGGAATCATCGTTAATGTTTTCGGATCTTGGAAGAGCGTCCAAATGTCCAATTTCACCCCGACCATGACGAAAAAGATCGGAATTAAAAACCCGTAGCCGAAGGAATCCAGCTGTTCCACCATTTCTTTATTCGGAGACAGAAGCGATACCAGAACGCCTGCCAAAAACGCGCCGAGAATATTTTCCGCCCCGAGAGATTCCGATAAAGCGACAAGCACGATAATCAGTGTGAAAATGGCTCTCGTGCCGATCTGCACGGTGCCTTTAGACATCGACTGCACAAATGAACGGTGTTTAAAGATCCTGCCGAAGAAATACAGCACGACCCCCGCGGCAAAGAGAATCAACAGAAGCCACATATTTCCGCTGTCTTCTCCGTAAAGAGAAGAGAAGAAAGCGAGCAGAATCATCGTAGCCAAGTCCGCGATAACGGCGACAAGCAGGATGATCTGGCCGATATTGGAGTTCATGATCCGTTCTTCCTTTAAAGTCGGGACCACCACACCGAGTGATATCGTCGAAATAATAAGCGTCATTAAAAATGCGTTTTGAATAAAACCGGCTAATACAAAGGCATAGGACAGCAGCAATGATAAAATAAAGATGCCGAAAAAGATAATCAGTGCGGCAGAAAACGTGTTGGGCGCTTCCTTGCCATTCGGAAGGAATTGTTTTTTCTTCCCTTTCTCAAATGAAGAAAAATCAATTTCCAAGCCGCTTAAAAACATTAAAAAGATAAAGCCGAGAACAGACAGCGTCTCCAGCCACGTGTCTCCCTGAACGACAAGATTCAGGCCGCTTTTTCCGATAATAAGCCCCATGATGATCTCCGCGACGACGACGGGGATGCTGAGCTTAAACCGATGTAAAAGGAGCGGCGTCAAAAAAGCGACGATCAGAACGACGACTAAAGATGCGACTGATGTGTGTTCCATTCGTAAATACCTCCTTAAAACAAGGGTTATAAAAGCCCGCTTAAAGCGGGCGAAACCTTACTTTTTTTTAAAAACATAACGCATATTCTAACAAGGCTGAACGCGAAAAAAAAGTGATAAGGCTTTATTTCTTTAATTCTTTTTTTAATTTGTGCAAAAACAGCGTAATTAGGTATAGGAATTAGCCCCATAATAAATAAAAAACCGTTAATAAGGAGGCAGACACGAATGGCTTATGACATCATCAGCGATATACACGGATGTTATGACGAAATGATCGCGTTAATACAAAAGCTCGGATATGAAGTGAAAGACGGAACGCCCGTTCACTCTGAAGGCAGGACGCTTGTCTTTGCGGGGGATTTAACGGACAGAGGCCCAAAATCCGTAGAAGTGATGCGTTTTGTGGCAAAAGCATATGAAAAAGGAGCCGTCCGTTATGTCCCGGGAAATCATTGCAACAAACTGTACCGTTACTTAAAAGGAAACCCCGTAAAAGTGATGCACGGACTGGAAACGACGGCAGCCGAACTGAAAGAGCTGTCTCCCGCCGACAGAACGGAAGTCTCCAGACAATTCATCCGCTTATACGAGTCAGCGCCGCTTTATGACATTTTACATAATGGCGATCTCGTTGTCGCCCACGCCGGCATAAAAGCTGACGATATCGGTAAATACTCGCGTAAGGTAAAAGAATTTGTTCTGTACGGCGATATCACGGGTGAAACGCATCCCGACGGCAGACCCGTCAGAAGAGACTGGGCCGCCGCTTATGAAGGCAAGGCATGGATTGTTTACGGCCATACCCCGGTAAAACGTCCCCGGATCGTCAACCGTACAATCAACATTGATACAGGATGCGTCTTCGGCAATCAACTGACAGGCTTTCGCTTTCCGGAGCATGAAACCGTCTCTGTGGAAAGCTCAATGCCCTATGATGCTTCACGATTTCGCGAGGATCACGGAAGGCAGGCATGAAAAAAAGCCCGAAACCGGCAAACGGTTCGGGCTTTACATGTGTTCAATTAATGTTTTCATATCGTCAGGCACCGGAGCGTGAAAAACGAGCGTTTTTCCGGTCATGGGGTGTACGAATGAAAGCCGCTCACTGTGAAGAGCCTGCCGCGCAATTCCCTCATTTTTTCCGCCGTACAGTGTATCACCGACTAACGGATGGCCGAGGTAGCTCATGTGCACCCGGATTTGATGCGTCCGCCCCGTTTCCAGCCGCAGGGCTGCAAGCGTAAACGCATGTCCCGCTTTTTCCGTTTGAAAATGCGTCACCGCTCGTTGTCCCTCCGGCGTTACCATCCGCTCAATAATACTGTCGTGTTTTCTTCCGATGGGCGCGTCCACCGTTCCTTCCTTCTGCCGCATGATCCCGTGTACGACAGCGAGATACCGCCTGCTGACAAGCCCCTTTTTCTGCGCTGCCGACAAAAGAGAATGGGAAAGCCGATGTTTGGCGATGAGCATCGCCCCCGATGTATCCCTGTCAAGGCGGGTGACAAGATGAACCGTTGATTGCACACCGCTTTTTCGGTAGTGGCTGATCACTCCGTTAGCGATGCTCTCCGACGGGTGTTCTCTTGATGGAATTGAGGAGACATACGGCTGTTTATTGACCACAAGCACATGGTCATCTTCATAAAGAATATCAAGCGGAACCGGCTCAGGCACAAGCGTTTCACTCACATGCTCCTTCGGAAATTCAATCTTAAGCACGTCTCCTTCCGCTAACACGGCGCGGACGGTTACATGCTCTCCGTTCACAAGCAGGTCTCCCCCACCGAATTTAATGTCAGCGAGAAGCCGCTTTGAAATGCCGAGCTGCGCCGTATATTCTTTTACCGTCATGCCGGCTTCCCGGGCAGTCATGTTCTTTTGGATAAAAAAGTTGTCCAATCCGTTTCCTCTTTCTATTCGCCTTTTCCGATAAAGGAATCCTGCACCCTTTTCCAAAACGGAAAAGGACGGAATCTTGCAAATCTGACTTTTTCATTTGCCACACGGCATAGAATGGACTTGACATCCTTATGCAGCAAGGTTAAATGATCAATTGTGACTTGAAAGTCGACGTCGTTTCTCGGTTTGATGACACAGTTATGATGATCGGGAAGCAAAAGCGGCGAGCCGACAGTCCTGAACACTCTGTTGTTGATGGATGCCATTTCTGCAAGCTGAATCGCTCTGATGGAAGGGTGGATGATCGCGCCGCCTAACGCCTTATTATAAGCCGTGCTTCCGGAAGGCGTGGACAGACATAAACCGTCCCCCCTGAACGTTTCAAACAGCTGGCCTTTAATTTCCACGTCAGCGACGAGACTGCCTTCTATGCTTTTGATCGTACATTCGTTCAAAGCCAGATACCGCTCCTCACGCTCTTCATCATGATAAGTGACAATCACCTCAAGAAGGGGATACTCCACGGTATGATACGGCGTTTTGGCAATGGCCAGAACGAGCTTTTCTATCTCCTGCGGAACCCAATCGGCATAAAAACCCAAATGCCCCGTGTGAACTCCGACAAACGCCGTTTTATCGAGACGGTCGCTGTACCTGTGAAATGCGTAAAGAAGCGTTCCGTCACCGCCGACGGAAATCACGATTTCCGGCTCTTTTTCATCCAAGGTCATATCAAAATCGAGTAAATACGCCTGTATTTTGCTTTTCAGTGTATCTGAAACCTCGTCTCCTTTTGAAGAAACGGCAAATTTCATGCCATTCCCCTCCTTTCCTACTGGTGGTCTCCCGCTTTTTTCTTTCGCGAGAACGCGGCTTGGGCTTCCTGGATTTCTCCGCGGATTTCTGACATTTCTTCATCGAGCCGGGATGCGGCTTCTGAGGCCCGCTGCAGCCTCAGCTTTACTTTTTCGGGAATGTTCCCGCTGTATTTGTAATTCAGTGAATGCTCAATGGTTGCCCAAAAGTTCATGGCAAGCGTCCGAATCTGTATTTCCACAAGAACGTGCTTTTCTCCGGACGTTGTTTGTAAAGGATATAAAACGACAAGGTGGTAAGACCGATATCCGCTTTCCTTATGCTCTGCTATGTAATCCCGCTTATCGACAACGGTAAAATCTTTTCTGGCAAACAGCATATTTTTGACGATCTGGATATCATCGACGAATTGGCACATAATACGCAGCCCCGCGATATCCTGCATCGTTTCAATCTGATGAAGCGGTATGCTTTTTCGTCTCGCTTTTTCAAGTATGCTCGCCACCGGCTTCACGCGGCCTGTCACAAACTCAATCGGTGAGTGGTCATCTTCATACTCATAAAGGGTTCTGACGCCTTTCAGCTTCACCTTTAATTCTTCAACAGCCTGGCGGTATGGCGCTAGAAATTGCTCCCATTGTTTGTCATCCATCGTACATCCCCCAATTCCGAACCTGTTCTAAAGAAATACGCTTTTCACTTTTTCTTCCATATCTCCGTAGTTTGCATTATCTTTAATATTTTCAAGAAGATAATCGAGTTCTTCATGCAGCCCTGAAAGTTCAACCGTTTTTCCGCCGGCCTCAAGGACCGCCGGTTTTCTTTGGTCTAAGGCTTCTTTCAGATCCGGCCAGATATGTTCTTTTATAATGACATATTCAAAAGAGTCAGCTGATTCAAGTATGTATACAAAAGCAAAGTGATCGGAATCAACAAGCATTTGACCTGAGGCTTTGCGTTCCGCTCCGCTTAAGTCCTCTCCGCACTTCAAGCGGAGCGCGTCTTCTGTTAATGATGCATTTTGGATTTCAATTCTCTTTTGCATAATGTTCTCCTTTTTTAACAAAGTACAGCATTTATTTTATCATATCAAGGTCGATATTGATAAACGTAACCTCTAAAGAGATAATGGGAATTATACAATTTTTCGTCCTGAAAGGAAGACTGTCATGACCCAAGAAATAGAAATTGAATTCAAAAACCTGCTGACAAAATCAGAATTTCTGAAGCTGAGTGAAGCACTCTGCATGAAAGAACATGATTTTAAACAGCAGGTCAATCATTATTTCGACACGAAAGATTTTTCCCTGAAACAAAAAAAATCAGCACTCCGCATCCGAGAAAAAGACGGCGCGTTCGTTCTGACGTTAAAAGAGCCTGCCGCGGTCGGTCTGCTGGAAACCCACCAAGAGCTTGCGGCACCTGATCTTGACGTCTTCAAGATTCCGGATGGCCCCGTCAAACGTCAGCTGGAAGGTCTCGGAATCAACTCAGAACACATTTGCTATTTCGGAACGCTGTCGACCGCACGCGCGGAAAAAGAATCAGAAAAAGGCTTAATCATTTTAGATCACAGCCGATATTTAGAGAAAGAAGACTTTGAATTGGAATTCGAAGCTGCTGACTGGGATGAAGGAAAACGGGCGTTTGAACAATTGCTCAAGCAATTCGGCATCCCAGAGCGGATCACGAAAAATAAAATCCAGCGTTTTTATGAACAGAAACAAAAAAAGGTGGAATGACACAGTGAATATCACGAATTGGGCGGCCCTTCTCCAGCTGCAATCAATGGCGCTGCAATCAATCTCTCATACAAGCACGGCTTCAGGCGGACAATCTTCAGAAAGCCCGCTTGCAAATTTCAGCGCGCTGCTCAGCCAGTATACGGACACAGCCGTCCGGCAGCAGCCGGAATCAGGAATTTTAAACGGTGTGCGGACCGCTCACGCTTCATATTCACCGAGAATTCCCGTTTCATCCGGCTCCGCGGCTGCTTCACAGACCGCTTCCCCGGGCATAAAGTCTCCGGATGCGGCTTCTGATATCAGCACCGGAAACTTTTCAATAGACAGCGCCATTCAGAAAGCGGCCGAAAAATACGGAGTGGACGAAAAGCTGATCCGCGCGGTTATTAAACAGGAATCAGGCTTTAATCCGAAAGCGGTCAGCGGTGCGGGGGCAATGGGACTGATGCAGCTCATGCCTTCCACGGCAGAATCACTCGGGGTGTCAAACCCGCTTGATCCCGTCCAGAACGCTGAGGGCGGCACAAAGTACTTAAAGCAGATGCTCACGAAATACGACGGAAATGTATCTCTGGCGTTAGCCGCCTACAACGCAGGCCCCGGCAACGTAGATCGGTACGGAGGCATTCCGCCGTTTAAGGAAACACAGCAATATGTCAAAAACATAACCAAACAGTATTACGCGTAAACCAGAGAGGCTTCCTTCGCCCTCTGGTTTTTTTGCGGAGTGAAATCTTACACATGAATGAAGGCGATGTGATATGATATGAAATACAAGCGCCTGACAGAAAGGCACTTTGTTTGTAGAAATAAAATGTTATTGCTAAAATATACAGTAACTGAAGATAGTAAAACTGAAAGATAAATTCGCAATGGGAATTATGATTCCTATTAGCCATATAAAGGAGTAGTCAACATGGGACAATCGTTTAACGCACCATATGAAGCGATTGGAGAGGAACTTCTATCGCAACTTGTTGATACTTTTTATGAGCGTGTCTCGTCTCATCCCTTGCTGAAGCCGATATTTCCAAGTGATTTGACTGAAACGGCCAGAAAACAAAAGCAATTTTTAACCCAGTATTTGGGCGGACCTCCTCTTTATACTGAAGAGCACGGACATCCCATGCTGAGGGCAAGGCATCTCCCCTTTCCGATTACGGACGAAAGGGCTGATGCGTGGCTAAGCTGTATGAGCAAAGCGATGGATCAGGTCGGGCTGGAGGGCGATATTCGTGAATTCCTGTACGGGCGTCTGGAACTGACGGCCAGGCATATGGTAAACCAGTCAGAAGCGGAGGATCGATCATATTGACGAATTATCAGCATGAGCAATACTTCGCCCATTGCCACGGACATCCAAAAAAACCGCTCGAAATTTACATGTTTGTCGACCCTTTATGTCCTGAATGCTGGTCGCTGGAGCCCGCCATAAAAAAATTAAAAATCAAATACGGACGTTTTTTTACGCTGCGGATCATTGTTTCCGCGAGCATTACATCGCTGAATAAGCAAAAGCGGAAAAAACACCTCCTTGCCGAAGCTTGGGAAAAAATTGCGAACCGTTCCGGGATGCCCTGTGACGGAAGCCTTTGGCTTGAGCAGGATCAGCCTCTTTCATCGCCCTACCTTGCCGCACTCGCTTTAAAAGCGGCCGAACTGCAGGGAAGAAAAGCGGGCATTCTGTTTCTCCGCAGCATGCAGGAAAGCCTGTTTGTTTCCAAGCAGAATATTACGGATGAAGACGTTCTTTTAGAGATTGCCGAAAAGACGAAATTGGATGTTGAAGAATTCAAGCGCGACCTCCATTCGCAAAGCGCGGTAAAAGCGCTTCAGTGCGATATGAAAATCGCGGCGGAAATGGACGTCACCGTCAACCCGACATTGACGTTCTTTAACAGCCTGCATGATGATGAAGGGCTGAAGGTTCCCGGCAACTATTCTTATGACGTATACGAAGAGATCTTATTCGAAATGCTCGGGGATGAACCGAAACCTTCTGAAACGCCGCCTTTGGAATGTTTCATTGAATATTTTCGGTTTGTCGCATCGAAAGAAATCGCACTCGTTTATGATTTGAGTCTAGAAGAAGTTGAAAAAGAAATGAAAAAACTGGCATTCGCCAAAAAGGTCGCCAGAGTGGAAGCAAAGCACGGTCTGTTTTGGAAGTCTCTGGCCGGCACCCAGGAGGATGTCACCTGTTGTGATCATTAAAAAAAGCTGATTCCTTACGGAGCCGGCTTTTTTTGTGCAAATAAAGAAACCGCGCCGGGATAAGCGCGGTTTCATATGTCTTAACGACAACAAAGGGGATGGGAGAAATTTTTCACGGTCAAACAAAGGGGTAATGTTTGTTTGTGATCAATTTCACATCCTTATCATATCAAATCTTGTCGAGTTTTGACAAGCCATAAGATTAATGTTCATATTTTTGTCACAAAACATAACTGACTGCTTGTTTTCATAGAATATATCAATGAAAAACAAGGAGGGAAATCAATGCTCCGCACCGTATTGATCATCGGAATGATTGTGTTTTTCTTCTTTTTAAACCTGCTGGCCATGATGCACATGCTGCCGATTTACATTACATCTCCCCTGCTGTTTCTGTCCATATTGTTTGCCCTGTATCGGCTGAATCACAGAAAAACGTTTAAAGGGTTTTAGAAAAAGCCTGCGCATCTTATGCACAGGCTTTTTTGAACTACGAAGGGTTCACTTTCGAAAGAAGCTCTTCCATTTCGTTCAGTTTCTCTTCAAACATTTTGCAGGCTGCCTCGATCGGTTCAGGCGATGTCATATCGACTCCCGCTTTTTTCAGTATGTCGATCGGATATTCCGAGCTTCCCGCTTTTAAGAATTCGGTGTAGCGCTCCACCGCAGGCTTGCCTTCTTTTAAGATCTGGCTGCTCAGCGCTTGGGCCGCACTGTAGCCTGTCGCATATTGATACACATAATAATTGTAATAAAAATGCGGAATTCTTGACCATTCCAGACTGATTTCTTTATCAATCACCATGTTGTCACCGAAATACTTTTTATTCAGATCATAATAAAGTTCGTTCAGCAGTTCAGGCGTTAGCGGCTCGCCTTCCTGCGCTTTCGTATGAATCAGATGCTCAAATTCAGCGAACATCGTCTGTCTGAACACTGTGCCTCTGAATCCTTCAAGCATATGGTTGAGCAGGTACAGACGCTGTTTTTCATCCTTTAAGCTGTTCAGCATATATTCACCGAGCAGCGCTTCATTGGTCGTTGAAGCGACTTCAGCGACAAAAATGCTGTAGTTACCGTACGGATACGGCTGATATTTTCTCGTATAGTAGCTGTGCACGGAATGGCCGAACTCGTGAACGAGCGTAAACAGATTATTGACATTGTCATGCCAGTTCATCAAGATGTACGGATTCGTGCCGTATGTACCGGACGAATAAGCACCGCTGCGTTTTCCTTTATTTTCGTATATATCGACCCAGCGGTTTTCAAGTCCTTCTTTTAAAATAGACGCGTATTCCTCGCCCAGCGGAGCAAGTCCTTTGAGCATATACTCTTTCGCTTCCTCATATGTGACCTTCATTCCCGAATCTTTTACAAGCGGTGTGTAAAGGTCATAAATATGGACTTCATCAAGGCCGAGAACCTTTTTCCGCAGGTCAATGTAACGGTGTAATAACGGAAGATGTTTATTGATCGTTTTAATAAGGTTATCGTAAACTTCTTCAGGGATGCTGTTATTGGATAAAGCCGCTTCCCGTGCTGATTTATACTTTTTCACACGGGCGTAAAAATTATCTTTTTTCACAGTGCCGCTGAGTGTAGTCGCCATCGTGTTTTTATACTGTCCGTATGTTTTATATACGGCTTCAAATGCGTTTTTGCGGACTTCACGATTGCTGCTTTCCAGGAAATTAATAAAGTTGCCGTGTGTGATTTGAGTTTCCTTGCCGTTTTCATCTTTAATCGACGGAAACGTAATATCGGCGTTATTTAAAACACTGAATGTATTGGAAGGCGACGACAGCGCTTCTGAGGCTTCCGCAAGCAGGGCCTCTTCTTGTTCGCTCAGCACGTGCGGACGCTGTTTTGTAATTTCTTCAATTGCATGGGAGTAAAGTTTAAGCTCCTCTTTTTCCAGAATAAACTGGTGCAGCTTGTCCTCCTGAATCGCCAGAATTTCCGGTTCAATGTAAGCAGTCGCGCTGGCAGCCTGGGAATACAGGCTTGCGGCTTTGTCGTTCAGCCCTTGGTAGAAAGAATTTCCCGTATCCTGGTCTGAGCGCATATGCGCGTATGCATAAAGTTTCCCAAGGCGGTTCGTCACTTCATCCTGTGCCGTAAGCGCCGCGTATAAATTATCAGCCGAATGAGCAAGCGTGCCTTTAAAAGAAGATAAATTCGGGATTAATTCTTTAACTGCTTGAAATTCTTTATTCCAGGCCTCATCACTAGGAAAAATATCCTCTAGTCTCCATGTATGCTCTGCCTTTACTTCACTTCTGTCAGGCAGCTGTGCTGCTTTATTTTCCTCAGTCATGGTGATCCCCCTCGTTTTCTTTACTTCAAGCCAATTGAAAAAACGATTGTTTCTCCAAAAACTTGTGTTGTGATTATCTTCCGGCTTTTCACTGCCTTTTGTCAAATCATATGCGGCATATAAGACCAAGCATACCAATAATACAGTGAAAAAACGAAAACAAACTGCTTGTACGCCCCTCACATTCGCCACCACCTTGACGTTAGGGTGAACGAAATGAAGCATTCTCATTCCCCAAAAAAGAGCAGATCCCGCCGGCGCAGCTCTTCTGCCGTTTGAGGGAGCTTCCGTTGAGATGAGGGCATATATACTTCATTCTCAATTTCCCTTAAAAAATCCTGCAAACATAAGAAATCAGCATATTGTTTTACCGCCATTCTGATAAGGCTATTTTGGGAACCATACCGCATCCGAATCTCCTTACGCCTGATTTTTTGCCGCAAATCATGAACCATGCCGGATAATCGGATCGGCGCGCCTTTTTTAGAAAGTTCCGCAAGCCGCAAGTATAAATGGCTCTGCCACACAAAAACGGGACTTGCAAACACAAAGCCCGCTGAAACGGGAATAAACACTTCAGAGGGGAGAAATGGAAATGCGACCTGATGTCTTTCGTAAAAAAGACGCCGGATAAGACCGGCATCTTCAGATAAAAACCGCCCGCTTTTGTTTCGGAAGCCGGCTACGGCACGTCCCCACGAGGGAAGTCTGACGCTGTGCCGCCCTTCCGGATGACATATGTCTTTCAGGTTTGCTTTATGAAGAGGGATTGTGGTTAAGCCGGCATAAGAATAGCCGGTGTAAAACGGAGTGATGGAATGCAGCCTGTAAAAGGAGCGGGCGTCGGGACAGTAAAACATTAAAGAGGAAAATGAATGGACTTCAAAGAACTGCCAGTGAAAAGCAGAAAGCCGGAAAAATTGCGCGGCCATCCGTTTTAACCGTTTTGCCCCGATGATCCAGACCGGCCGGTACCCGGCGTTTTTCAGGCCTGCCGTCCGGCTCTTTAAAGAGTCCGCCGAAAGGTTCGCACATTGAAATTCAAAAGCCAGCCTCTCTTCTCCGCTTTCCGCCGTCAAGTCAGGCCGCTGTCCAGCGGAAGTCAGATACGGTTCCAGGCTGACGCTGCACCCTTGTGTCTTTAGCCAGAGAAAAAGCTGCCTTTTTCCTTCCAGATGATATTCGCTTTCAGGTTCGGATTCCCCCGGACACAGCCTGCTTTTTTTATGAGCGAAGTGCGGCAGTTTCTCCCGTCCCAGTTTGATATCAAGTTCACTTTCGCAAACGGGGCAGAACCAGCGTTTCTTTCTCAGCTCCGCCGCTTTTTCCTTTGAATAGCTTCCGGCCAGCTGAATGAGCCGTCCGTCGGCAGTCACAGCACTGAACATGTTGCATCTTCTCCTTTCCTGAATCTTGTTGTATTCAGCAGGAAGAAGATATAATCCTGTTTGCGGATGAGAGCCGTTATACGGTTTTCAGCCGTTCATCCTGTCATTCAGAACAAAAAAAACCGATTTCTGCTGAGAGAAATCGGTTTGTTATGATGCAAAGTGTTTTTTTATTGTATATAACGCATGATCAGCGATCACCAATTTGCCGTATTCTTCAAGACGGTGAATGCTGACTGATGATTCGTGCGCGTACTCCAACAGGATGCTTAGCTGATTTTCAACCTCTTCATCAGTTTGCTCATAAAAATCTGCATATAAATAATATCGGTCTTCAAACGAATACAGGGTCGTTTTAATTCCGTTAAGATTCAATTTTGATAGCGAGATGAGATCCTCAAAATCATCGAACCGCAAAGTGAACTGAAGCTTTTGCTCCTTATCTTCCCGGCTCTCGGCCTGCTCTTCTTTCTGGAAATCATCAAGTAAAGCATCGAGATTTTCATCTGCCGGCTCTTGTTTTTTATCTTCCGGGATCGGCAGTTCGAGTTTTTGTCCGTCCTTGGAAAGCTGGGCTTTTGTTACGATTATTTCCAGTCCTTTGTCCAATGCCTGAACCTGAATCCAAAGAGGACCCTCGACAGCGAATTCCTCTTCATCATGCACTTCATCCATGACTTCCCAGAACAGTTCTTCACTGCGCTCGCGATTGTACCAGATTTCTTCTCTGTCAAAACCGCGATCTTCAATATCACCATAAGACATATAAAATTTTACAGTATGCTCATTAATTCTTTCTATTTCCATTTTGCCAACCTTCCCTTCTTTATAAGATGTTGAAGGGACATCTAAGCTCCCGATGAATAGTACTTTACTACACTTTACCCATTCCGTCCACATCTTAACCTTATAGAAGACAGCGCAAATTCTTTATATTTCTATTTTATGATAAAACAGTTATAAAAGAAATAAAAAAGCATTTTCACACCGAAAAACAGGCTTTCTCCCGGTTCCCATCATAAATAGCGCACTTCTTCATATATTAGCTGTACAAGCAATCGATCTATAAGCGAGGTGTTACCATGCCGCACGATTACCTGCTGTCCCTTCTGCTCATTATCGGAATTGACCTTATTCTCGGCGGTGACAATGCCGTCGTCATCGCGATGGCCAGCCGGAATCTGGCCCATAAACAAAGACAGCAAGCGATCATCTTCGGAACGTTTATCGCAGTCGTCTTGAGAATCGTTCTGACGAGCGCTGCGGTCTATTTATTGAATGTTCCTTTTTTGCAATGCGCAGGCGGGGTATTTTTATTGTATCTCGGCTATCAGCTTCTGATTGAGAAGAAAGATGCGCAGCATGTGAAAAGCAGTTCTTCTCTTTGGAAAGCCATCCGCACAATCGTTATGGCTGATATCTTTATGTCGCTTGACAATGTCATCGCAGTAGCCGGCGCTTCTCACGGTGAGCTGACACTTGTAGTGATCGGTCTCTTCATCTCGGTGCCGATTATCATTTGGGGCAGCAAGCTCGTTCATGCCGCCATGGACAAAATGCCTTTATTGATGTACGCCGGAAGCGGTCTTCTCGCATTTACCGGCGGTGAAATGATTGCCGGAGACAGCAAGCTGTCATTTTTCATGGCAGAACACGGCATTATACAAATGACGCTGCCGATTTTGACCGTCGTATTTGTTATCCTCGCCAGTATGATTTACCAACAGACTGAAAAATAACAAAAAGCCCAAACCGCGATGGTTTTGGGCTTTTTCCATGCTTATCGTAAGCTTATATCAGTTGGCAAGACGCTGTGCTTCTCTTAATTGGAAAGAACGCACTTTTCTTGGCAGGAATCGTCTGATTTCATCTTCGTTATAGCCGACTTGCAGACGTTTTTCATCAATGATAATCGGACGGCGGAGCAGTCCCGGATGCTCATTGATCAAAGTATATAAGTCTTGAAGCGGCATAGATTCAACATTTACGTTCAGTTTCTGGAATACTTTAGAACGGGTAGAGATAATTTCATCCGTACCGTCTTCAGTCATACGCAGAATCTGCTTGATCTCATCAATTGATAACGGCTCGGAGAAAATGTTTCTCTCTACAAACGGAATCTCGTGCTCTTCAAGCCAAGCTCTTGCTTTTCTGCATGACGTACAGCTAGGTGATGTGTATAATGTAACCATTAATCTTCACTCCTCTAATTAGTAGGATGAACATGTTTGTATTCTCAAATTGAAATGACTTTAAAAAAGGAATCTTTATAGGTATTATACTATAAAAAAGTAAGTGTGAACAGTCTCCTGAGAAAAAAATGTGTCAATCCGGCAAATTTACGGCTGGCGGATGTTTCCCCATTCTCAATTAGCTCAGCTGATCGAAAATGTTTTTTCGTTTTTTCTCATCAATGACTTTGAGAACTTCATCCGTTTTTTCGTATGATTCTCCGTACCATTTTTCATCTTTATAAGTGTGAATGTTTTCATATGTCTGTTTCATTGCTTCAAACATTTCTTCTTCTGATTCCGTCTTAGGTGACCAGTACAGAATCTCCATTTTGTTCACTTCATTCGTAGCCAATGACCGGCGCCGATACCCGATTGACTGCGCGTGCTTGAAATGCTCTCTTTGATAAAAACGCAAGCGTTTCTGTGTATCCGTGTCATCCTCGTCAACAGGCTCCACCTCAAGCAGAATCGGCTTGTTTTTCTTTTTCAGCCTGCCGATCAGCTTGCTTCCGAGGCCTTGTCCTCTGGATTTCTTTGACACAAACAGGTAATCAATAAAGATGAAAGAGTCAAATTCCGCATACATCAGCACGTGGTACTGCCCCTCTTCTTTATGATAAACATCGCTTTGCTCCTTTAACAGAGCTTCCATATGCGCTTTTGATTTCATTTCTTCAATCGGAAAATATTCACTCAGCTTTTCGTACCAGTTCATTCATTTGCTCCTTATGGGTTCGTTGTCTTCACACTTTTAGATATACCCCATTTCCGATTGTTTAAACAATCTTACATCTATTAAGACGTGTGATCCTTTAACATGGTTTCAATTTTTTTAAAATGGTGTGTAATCGACGTTTTTGGTATAGCGGTTTGCCGCGTCCCACAATAAAAATTCGTCAATTCCTTCATCATGCAGCGCTTTAACCTGGTCTTCCACCTGGCGTTTTCCGTACTTTTGATAATTTCCGCTGCCGAGATATGATGCCGTGAAGTCCTGAAGCCACGGACGCGATACAGGCGGGTGTTTCAGCTTAGACAGTTTTTTATGTTCCACCTTCGCGTATTCTTTGACGACTTTGTAAGGCTCAAGATCCGGTTTATCAATGCCGAAATAGCTTGTCCAATGGCTCGGATAAATCATGGATGAAATGACATCGACCTGTTCTGAAATTTTGCTGAAATTCTGGCCGATACCAGGCGCTTCCGGTAGCGTGGCTGAATAGCCGAAAATATCAACCGACACATCCGCGCCGTACGGCTTGAGTTTTTTCTTCGCATAACCGACAAAATCGGTGACGGCGTGAACACGTTTTTGCACATTGCTGTCTGCTGTTTTTCCGTAATCGCCGTGACCGTATGTCAGTTCGTCATCACGTTTTTCAAATCCTTCAGGAAAACGGACATAATCAAACTGAATTTCTTGAAAACCCATCTTTACGGCTTGTTTTGCAATCTTTACATTGTAATCCCATACTTCTTTCATAAACGGATTGACGAACGATTCGCCGCGGCCGTTTTTCCAGACACTTCCGTTTTTTTCTTTAAAGGACCACTCCGGCTTTTTGTTCGCGAGTTCGCTGTCTTTAAATACGACAATACGCGCGATCGGATAGATCTTTTTTTCCTCCAGCTTTTTCATCATCTTTTTTGGGTCTTTGATGTACGGCTTGGCGATTTTGGCATACTCAGAATGGCCGTCCGGCTTAAAGGTGAGGTTTCCGTTGTCGTCCTTGACATCAATCACCATTGTATTGAGCTCCGTTTTGTCCACAAAGTCTGTCAGCTCTCCGAATTTGCTTCCTCCCGCTGAATGCCCTGTGACGTAAATGCCCCGCACCTTATCAGGATGTGAAAAATGCAGCCCTGACGGATAAGCGAACCGTGCATTTGATTTCGGCAGTTCTTTTTCGGCCAGCGCTATTTTTACAAGCGGCTGCTCCTCTTTCGCAGCGGCGTGGGCCGGATAAGCGGCTGCACTGATAAACAGTCCCGCACAAATGGCGCACAAAATGGTTTTCATACTGATCTCCCCCTTTTTTTCCATTATAGAAAAACGGGAGCAGGCTTAATAAACTTGAATGTGCGCAAAAAAATCCTCCAAGACTGATTCTTGGAGGATGATACGTTTATAGATAGGTTTTAAATTCAGCTTCTGTGCACATGACAAAATGTCCCGGTTTCACTTCTCTGAATTCCATCTTTTCTCCGTCTTGCAGCTGATGAATGGACGGATCGTATTTCTTTCGCGTGCGATTTCTTTCATAGTCCGGATCAGGGAGCGGGATAGCGGACAGCAATGATTTCGTGTATGGGTGAAGCGGGTTTTCGTAAAGCTCATCCGCCGGCGCAAGCTCCACCAATTTTCCGAAATACATGACGCCGATGCGGTCGCTGATGTATTTGACCATTGATAAATCATGGGCGATAAACAGGTAAGTGAGCCCTTTTTCTTTCTGCAATTCTTTCATTAAATTGACGACTTGCGCCTGAATGGAGACATCAAGCGCCGAAATCGGTTCGTCCGCGATGATAAACTCCGGATCAACCGCCAGCGCTCTGGCGATTCCGATACGCTGGCGCTGTCCGCCCGAAAATTCATGCGGGTAGCGGTTGGCGTGCTCTTTATTTAAACCGACCGTTTCCAGCAGTTCGTGAACCCGCTGCATCCGCTCTTTTTTCGTTTTTGCCAGGCGGTGAATATCTATTCCCTCGGCAATAATGTCGGCGACTGTCATTCTCGGATTTAAAGATGCGTACGGATCCTGGAAAATCATTTGCATTTTCCGGTTAAACTCCAGCAGTTTCTTGCGGGATTTTTTCCCGTGGACATTTTCCCCGTTAAAGAGAACTTCCCCGCCGGTTGCCTCATACAGCCGGATAATGCTGCGGCCCGTCGTTGATTTACCGCAGCCTGATTCTCCGACAAGGCCGAGCGTTTCGCCTTTATAAATATCAAATGACAAATCATCTACGGCTTTTACCGTTCCTTTCTGCGTGAAAAAATGCTGTTTTAAGTGTTTGATTTCGAGAAGCTTCTCAGTCATTTTTTTCACCTTCCTTCATTAAAACAGGATGCTGATACGTATTCGGAAGCTGACGGATTTTAGCCTTCACCGCTTCAGGCGGCTCGACCTTAGGCGCATCAGGATGCAGAAGCCACGATTTCACAAAATGCGTATCAGACACTTTATACATCGGCGGTTCCTGTTCAAAGTCAATTTTCATCGCATATGAGCTGCGGAGCGCAAATGCATCCCCTTTCGGAGGGTTCGTCAGATCAGGCGGCGTGCCCGGGATGGCCGTCAGTTTTTCCTGATCGGTGCTGTCCAGGCTAGGCATTGAGGCAAGCAGCCCCCACGTATACGGATGGCGCGGATCATAAAAGATTTCATCCACCGTGCCCGATTCGACGACCTGACCCGCGTACATGACAGCGACCCGGTCGGCGACATTGGCGACAACGCCGAGATCATGCGTGATAAAAATGATAGACGTATCAATTTTCTTTTGCAGATCTTTCATCAGCTCAAGGATCTGTGCCTGAATCGTCACATCAAGAGCTGTTGTCGGTTCATCGGCAATTAACAGTTTCGGATTTGCCGCAAGCGCCATCGCGATGACGACACGCTGTCTCATCCCGCCTGAAAATTCATGGGGGAATTGGCCGATCCTTTTTTCGGGCATCGGAATTCCGACGAGATCAAGCAGCTCTATGGCGCGCTTTTTCGCGGCTTCACTTGAGATTTTTTCATGTTTGAAAAGCACTTCCGTAATTTGTTTGCCGACTCTCATCGTCGGGTTCAGAGAGGTCATCGGATCTTGGAAAATCATTCCGATATCCTTTCCTCTGATGGCCTGCATTTCTTTTTCAGACATCGGCACGATATCGCGTCCGTCAAAAAGAATCTGTCCTCTTTTAAAGTAGCCCGGCGGCATCGGGATCAGCTTCATAATCGCTTGGGAGGTCACACTTTTTCCGGAACCCGACTCCCCCACGATCGCCAGCGTCTCTCCTTTATTCAAATGGAAATTCACGCCGCGGATTGCCTGTACCTCTCCGCCGTATGTTTTAAATGAAATGGCTAAGTCTTTTACTTCTAGCAAACGTGTCACTCATATCACTCCTTATTTGCGTAACTTAGGATCCAGCGCGTCTCTTAACCCGTCGCCGACAACGTTAAAGCCGAACATCGCCAGGCAGATAAAGCCGGCAGGGAAGAACAGACGCCAAGGGTAATAGGTTAATGCAGGCAATCCGTCTGAGGCCATCGTTCCCCAGCTCGCAAGCGGCGCAGGTACGCCGAGGCCCAAATAACTTAAAAACGCTTCTGTAAAAATCGCCGTCGGAACCGTCAGTGTCATCGTTACGAGGATAGAGCCCATCGCGTTCGGGACGATATGCTTAAACAAAAGCCGGCCGGTTTTGGCGCCGAGTGTCTGTGAAGCAAGAACATACTCCTGATTCTTTAATTGCAGCACCTGTCCGCGGACGATTCTCGCCATATTGATCCAGCCCGTTATTGTCATGGCGACGATAATGGTGAGCAATCCTTTCGGCAGAACAACCATCAGCAAAATAACCATTAATAATGAAGGAACAGCCCACAGAATGTCGGCGATGCGCATCATCACTTCATCTGTGCGTCCGCCGCGGAAACCGGAAATGCTGCCCCAGATTACGCCGATTAATAAATCAAGCACGGCAGCTGCGACACCGATAAAGATAGAAATCCGCGCGCCCACCCATGTCCGGACGAATATATCCCTTCCAAGGTCGTCCGTGCCGAACCAATGATCTTTCGACGGCGCTTTATCCGCATTTAATAGATTGGTAGTGGCATAATCATACCTTGAAAAGACAGGCGCAAAAATCGCCATCAGAATAATAAGAACGATCAGTACGAACCCGACCATCGCAAGCTTATTGCTGCGGAAGCGGAGCATGGCGTCTTTCCAGAGGGAAAGGCTTTTTTTATTTATTTTTTCGGCATCGCCGGCATTAGCTGAAGCTGGTTCAAACATATTTTTAGGAATGTTCTGCATGGTCTAGGCTCCTTTCTTTGCTTTGGAAAGCTTGATTCTCGGATCGATTAATCCGTACAGCACGTCTACAATTAATACGCATAAAAGCAGAAGCACGCTGAAGAACACGGTAACTCCCATAATGACCGTATAATCACGGTTTGTAATGCTGTTTACAAAATGCGCGCCTAAACCGGGAATTCCGAAAATGGATTCAATGATGAAACTTCCCGTTAAAATGGATGCCGCCATCGGCCCCATATATGTCACGACCGGCAAAAGCGCGTTTCGAAGCGCATGGCGCACGGTGACTGACGGACGGGAAAGTCCTTTAGCTGTTGCAGTCCGTATGTAATCGCTGTTTAACACTTCAATCATGCTTGAACGGGAGAGTCTGGCAATGAACGCCATCGGCATGGAAGCGAGCGCAATAGAGGGCAGAAAGGTGTATGCCCAGGATTCCCACCCTGCGACCGGGAACAGTTCTAATTTAATTGAGAAAATATATTGCAAAATCGTCGCCAATATAAAGCTCGGAACTGAGATCCCAAAGATCGTTAAAATCGCAATGGTATAATCCTGCCATTTATTATGGTACAGGGCAGCAAGCACCCCGAAAAGCACACCGAACGCTAAAGCGAGGAGAATAGCTTCTGCACCGAGAGTGAATGAGACGGGGAAGCCTGAATTGATTAAATCATTAACACTTTGGCCTTTATATTTAAAAGAAGGTCCGAAGTCCCACATCGCCACAGATTTTAAGTAGCTGACATATTGAACGAAAAGAGGCTTGTCCAGGCCATAGTGTTCGTTTAAGTTTGCCTCAATTTCAGGCGGCAGCTTTCTTTCGCCGGAAAATGGTCCGCCCGGCGCTGCCTGCATTAAGAAGAATGTGGCGGTCACAATCACAAACAGCGTGATGATCATGTAAATGAATCGTTTACCGATATATTTCAGCAAGGTGAACACCTCCATGTTTTTTACAATTTTAAACTTAATCAGTAAGAAAGGTATATGGGGACATCCTCCCCATATACCTTGGGTCTTTTGTTTTCAGAACCGTCTTTTATTCAAAAGAAGCATTTCTGAAGTAAACTTCGCCTGTTCCTGTCAAGATCACATTTTTGAGGTTTTTATCCTGCACCCAAGGATCCGTATAGAAATAAACTGGCGCGACCGGCATTGCGTCAATAAAGATCTTTTCTGCTTTTTTCAGCTCTTCGATACGTTTATCCGGATCCGTTTCAAGCTGAGATTGGTTCAGCAGCTTTTTAAACTCAGGATCTTCCCATCCGGTATCATTGTTTCCGCCTTCTTTATCACGGAACAATTCTAGGAAGTTGATCGGATCGTTGAAATCGCCGAGCCAGCCCATACGCCCGATTTGGTAGTTCTGGCTGTGCAGCTTGTCGATGTAAACATTCCATTCGGAGTTATCAAGCTCAACTTTGACGCCCAAGTTCTTTTTCCACATTTCCTGTACGGCCTGCGCGATTTTCGCATGCGCGTCATCCGTATTGTAGGACAGTTTGATCGCCGGAAGGTCAGAGGCATTCTTGACGCCTAATTCCTTCAGTCCTTTATTTAAGAATTCTTTAGCTGATTTGACGTCATTGTCTTTGAAATAACCTTTTGTGTTATCCTTGAATCCCTTCATTGACGGCGGCACCGCAGCCATGGCCGGGATCTGTTCGCCCTGCGTTACATTTTTCACGATGGACGAGCGGTCGATCGCATAAGCAAGGGCTTTACGGATGTTGACATTGTTCAGCGGTTTCTCTTCTGTGTTGAATTTGTACCAATACACGCCTGCGATCGGTTCAACGTGAAGAGATCCGTCTTTTTTCAATGTCGGCAGAGATTCAGTCGGAAGCTGGCCGAGCGGCATTCCTGCCCAGTCAAGCTCACCGGCCTGGAATTTTTTCAGTTCGGTGTTGTTATTGTTAATCATCACCATGTTGATTTTCTTCAATTTCACAGCGTCTTTATCCCAATATTGATCGTTCTTTTCGAGCGTGATGGAACCGCTGTGTTTCCAGGCCGTCATTTTGAACGGGCCGTTTGACACATAATTTTCGCCCGCATTTGTGTTCCAGTTTTTATGTTTTTCCGCGATTTTCTTGTTGATCGGCATATACGTATAGAATGAAGTTAATTGCGTGAAATAAGGTGTCGGGTTATTCAGTTCAACCTTTAATGTTTTGTCATTTACGGCTTTTACGCCTACATCATCAATCTTTCCTTTTCCTGTATTGGCAGCTTCAGCGCCTTTGATGTAGTAGAGCTGATAAGCGTATTGTGATTCGTTGTTCGGGTCAAGCGCCCATTTCCACGCATATTCAAAATCCTGCGCCGTCACAGGGTCGCCGTTAGACCATTTCGCACCGTCACGAATCGTAAATGTATAGGTCTTTCCGTCTTTGCTTGTTTCAATTTTAGATGCCATTCCTTCTTCAGGCTCACCTTTGGAGTTTACGCGTGTCAATCCTTCAAAAGTCTGGCGGATTACGCCTCCTGAAACGGAATCATTCGCTAAACCAGGATGCAGTGAGAACGGCTCGGTTTTAATATTGATATTAAGTGAAGTCTGTCCTTTGGTGTCTTTTTTACCGCCGCCTGATCCGCCGCTGAATCCGCCGCACGCACTTAATACAAGCGAGAAGATAAGCATCAAACCTACAATAGACCAACGCTTTTTCATGCACTAACCCCCTAATCAAATTTTTCAGCCTTTACTACTAAATACTCAGAAATATCAGACAAAATAACTTAATATTTTTCTAAACTTTAATTGTGTTCCGTCTTTTCTGATTATTTTATGTAAAGAAGCTGTAACAATAGAGTGAACAAGTTCATTATAATGAAATGAATAATTTATTGCAATACTATTTTCTCAATTTAAAATATTTAAATTTGGTCAGTTTTTCTGTCAAAAAGGTGATACACTTCTATAGTTTAAAGCATGACCTAACTAAATTTTTTTATTGCAATTTCCAGTTCATATTGCTTTTTACATATAATATTCGTTATACGAAATGTTGATATGCGTTATCATTTAAGCATTTTCAGTTCTTTTTGAGGATTTCCAGCCCTTAAGCAAACTGGAAATAAGCTTGTATTCCTCTGATGACATTTGGCTATAATTGATTTATAATAGATCAATCAAATACATTTGTTGTGATTGCGATGATGAAGAGTAGTACACATTTTCATCCGTTTGAAGAGAGTCTGCGGTGCTGGGAGCAGGTAACGGGCGATGTGGAATGGACTTCTGAGCAGCTGACCGAACGTTAGTAGGCCCAGCCGGAGCAGCCTCCGTTACCAACGTCTCGAGCGATTCCATTGTAATGGAATAATCAGGGTGGCACCACGGTTCATTCGTCCCTTTTTTCTACGGGAAGAATGGGCTTTTTTTATTATGTTTTAAGAAATGAGGTAAGAACTATGAAGAAAACGATTTTTTCTGGCATTCAGCCGAGCGGTTCCGTTACCCTCGGCAACTACATCGGCGCAATGAAGCAATTTGTTGATTTGCAGCATGACTACAACGGCTACTTCTGTATTGTCGATCAGCATGCGATTACGGTTCCGCAGGATCGGCTTGAGCTGCGGAAGAACATCCGCAACCTCGCGGCTCTTTACCTGGCCGTCGGACTTGATCCCGAGAAAGCGACCCTCTTTATCCAGTCGGAGGTTCCCGCTCATGCCCAGGCGGGGTGGATGCTCCAATGCGTCGCATATATCGGCGAGCTTGAGCGGATGACGCAATTTAAAGATAAGTCAAAGGGCAAAGAAGCCGTCGTGTCAGGACTGTTAACCTATCCGCCGCTGATGGCCGGCGATATTTTACTGTACGGAACGGATCTTGTTCCGGTCGGAGAAGATCAAAAACAGCATCTTGAACTGACCCGCAACCTAGCGGAACGCTTCAATAAAAAATACAATGACATCTTCACGATTCCTGAGGTGAAAATTCCTGAATCAGGCGCGCGCATCATGTCACTGGCTGATCCGCTCAAAAAAATGAGCAAATCAGATCCGAACCAAAAGGCATTCATCACGCTGCTTGATGAGCCGAAGCAGCTCGAGAAGAAAATCAAGAGCGCCGTGACTGATTCTGAAGGCATTGTAAAGTATGATAAAGAAAACAAACCGGGCGTTTCTAATCTTTTGACGATCTATTCTATTTTAGGAAACACATCAATTGAAGAATTAGAAGCTAAATATGAAGGCAAAGGGTACGGTGAATTCAAAAGCGATTTAGCCGAAGTCGTTATCGGCGCATTGACACCGATCCAAGAGCGCTACCGTGAATTAATTGAGAGCGACGAACTTGACCGCATTCTCGACGAAGGAGCGGCGCGCGCAAACAAAACGGCCGGCAAAATGGTGAAGAAAATGGAAAACGCCATGGGTCTCGGACGGAAAAGAAGATAAAGAAAAGAGGCGGGAGAATCCCCGCCTCTTTTTTAGTTCACTTTTGATTCCTGCTCCATTTCCCAAAGCTTTTCGAAAAACGGCTGCCCTTTAATCAAATTTTCACAGAACGCAAGATGTTTATCTGACCAGCCTTCAATTGTTTCATTGTAAAGCATGTCCCAGATCTCTTCAAAGCTCATCCGTTTGATCTGCTCATACATATGCGGATTCCATTCCGTGTACCAATACACAATTTCCGCACGGTTTTTCAACCCTTTCAGCTGGTCGAGCGCCATAAACATCAGCTGCTTGATCTGCCGCTCTTTTCTCGTCAGCCCTCTGACGTGCTCCGGCGCCAATGACAAAATGTGATATTCCTTTGAAGACTCCAATTGCGCCGGCTCAAATTGAAACGATTCCGGTTCTACATCCTTTACCATTTCATAAACAAGCTGCTCCTGTCTCGGAATCAGGCGGCTCTTTCTGACCGGAATGGTATACCCGATCGTATCCACGGCAATGATGCCGATACCGTCTGTCACGACAAAACAATACTCCAGCTTTGTCCGCTCATGATTTTTTCGCACGTATGACTTTTGGTGGACTTGGTCAAGCAGTTCTTTCGGAAGCTCTGATAAGTCGTTTTCTATGTAATGAAATAATACCGACGGCACTCTGAGCAGCGGCGTCTGATCCAAAAGCTCAACCGTGTCTTCCTTCCGCCATTCGTGAAAATGGCATACATTGTAGCCGTTTTCTTCCCCTTCAAACCAATTGACCCATACATCATGAAGAAATAACATATTCGACCCCTCACTTTATAAAAACTGTTGTCCACAGTATAGGCAAGGGATAGATAAATTATTCCATTTCGATATGAGATTTCCGCAATACGGAACTGGATTTCTGACTGCATTGCAACAAAAAAATCTCCCGTTCCGTCCGGGAGATCATTTCACATTTTTCGGATCAAGCGCATCACGCAGCCCGTCTCCGACAAAGTTAAAGCACAATACGGTAAGAAGGATCAACAAACCTGGGAATAACGGGTACCACCAAGCCTGAATCATAAGCGTAAAGTTCTGTGCATCCTGAAGCATATTGCCCCAGCTTGCGATCGGCGGCTGAATCCCGAAACCGAGATAACTCAATGTAGATTCTGCCAAAATAACCGTTCCGACCTTTAATGTGGCCGAGACAATAATCGGCCCAAGCGCATTCGGCAATATATGAGAAAAAATAATATGATGATTTTTTGTACCGATCGTCTTTGCAGCTAATACAAACTCTCTGGAACGAAGCGATAAAAACTCCCCTCGAACAAGACGTGCCGTTGTTGTCCAGCCTGTAAGGGAGAAAATTAAAATTAATTTATCCATTCCTGGCTGGAAAATCGTAACAAGTGTAATAAGCAAAAATATATCAGGTATGGATAATACGATATCAACGGTTCTCATGAGAACGGCATCGACAATCCCTTTAAAATATCCGGCAACGGCTCCGACAACTGTCCCGATTGTAATCGCGCCGATCACAGAAGCGAATCCGACAAGCAAGGAGACGCGCGCCCCGTACAGAACCCTCGTAAAGATGTCTCTTCCGAATTTATCAGTTCCCATTAGATGTTTTAAGCTCGGCGGCTTCAAACGATTGATAAGAGATTGACTCTCCGGAGAGTAAGGAGCGATTACCGAAGCGAATAAGGCTGACAAGATGATGATGGTTAATATAACGGCTCCGATTACAGCTAGTTTATTTTGAAAGAACTTTTCGAAAAAAATCTTCGTCATTGTTTCCGGTTTGGATTGAATATTTTCCTTTAATTTTACTTCGCTGGGGGGTGTGCCGGTATTTGGCTGTAACATTTGACCTCTCACCTCTCTTTGTTAATATTCAATGCGGGGATCAACCAGCGCATATAAGATGTCCGCAATTAAATTCCCCACCACAACCAAAACAGCTGAAATGACCGTCATGGCCATGATAACCGGATAATCCCGCGAAAAGGCTGAATCAATAAACAATTTGCCGAGACCCGGCCAAGTAAAAATCTGTTCTACCACTACCGCTCCCCCGATAAATGACGGTATCATCAGACCAAAAATAGTGATGACAGGAAGAAGTCCGTTTCTCAAACCGTGTTTAAAAATTACTTTATTATCTCGGAATCCTTTCGCACGCGCCGTTCGTATATAATCCTGTTTTAACACATCAAGCATACTGGATCTTGTGTATCTCGTTATCCCTGCCATGTCTGCCGTGGCGAGCACAAAAGCAGGCAGAATCAAGTGATGCAATCGGTCAAATATGTTAAAGTCAGCATTCAAAGTGCTTACTCCGCCAGTGGGAAACCACCCCAGATTTACAGATAAAACCATGATTAAAATCAAACCGAACCAAAAATTCGGAATGGCGAGCCCTAAAAATGAAGTAACAGTTATCCCGTAATCCAATTTTGAATAAGGACGCTTCGCTGACAGAACACCAAATGGAATAGAAATAAGAAGAGCGACAAGGGTTGAGAAAAGCATAAGCACAATCGTATTCGGTAAGCGGGATAAGATAAGTTCAGAAACTGGAGTGCCTTTCTTGACGATAGAAGTCCCGAAATCCCCTTGCAGCATATTCCCCAGCCATTTCACATATTGAACAGGTTCCGGATCATTCAACCCGTATTTTTCAATGAATTTTGCCCTGTCCGCTTGACTGATTGTAGGGTCCATCATAAGTGACATCGGGTCTCCCGGCGCTGCTTTCATGATGGCAAACGACAAAATTGTAATGCCTAAGAGAATCGGCAAGGACATTAATGTTCGCCGTAAAATATATGTAACCATGTTCTTGTCCCCTTTTTAAATAGGATAAGAGAGGAAAGGAACCTCCTTCCCTCTCCAGGGCTTTTGCTATTTTTGATCCAGCCACCATTTTTCAATATTGTACAAGTCATTTTTAGGGTGGAATACATAGCCTTGTAAATTATTCGGCATCGCTCTGTGGTAATTGTAATAGAATAAGAAGCTGTACGGCTGATCTTCAGCAATCAATTTGTATATCTCTTCATACTTCTTTTGGTATTCTTTTCTGTCTGTAATTGTCTTCGCTTCTTCAAGCAGCTTATCGACTTTCGGGTTTTTATACCAGATATTATTCAGCCCGTTTTTCGATTGGCTTGAATGGAAGATAGAGAACTGATCCGGGAACGTTGCAAGACTCCATCCGAGAAGAAGAGCGTCATAATCCCAATTAGGGGCACTTGTCTGTTCGATTAACGCACTGAATTCAACAATTCGCGGTTTAGCCTCGATTCCCACTTCTTTTAATTGCTGCTGAACGACAACAGCTAAATCTTCACGAATTTTATTGCCTTGATTCGTTTTAATTTCAAATGAGAATTTTTTTCCGTCTTTATCAAGGTAGCCGTCACCGTCATGGTCTTCCCATCCGGCTTCTTTTAGCAGCTGCTTTGCTTTTTTCGGATTATAATCAAATGTCGGCACTTTAGACTTCGGATAATTCCATGACAGCGGACTCTCAGGAACATCCGCTACCTTACCGTCTCCGTTCAGCACTTGATCCACCATTGCCTGCCTGTCAAGAGCGTAAGTCAATGCCTGACGCACTTTTTTGTCTTTAAAGATCTCTTTTTTCTCATTCCAGCCGATATAGCTGTAGTTTAAACCAAGGTCAGATTTGACCTTCACATTTCCAAACGTTTTAACCGTATCAAAATCTGTGCCCGGCACAACGAAGAAATCAATATCCCCCGCTTTTAACTGAGCCACGGCCGCGTTAGAATCAGGTATTGTTTTTACTGTCACTGTATCAAGGTAAGGTCTGCCGCCAAAGTAATCATCATTTGCTTCCAGTTTGACATACTCGCCCTTTTTCCACTCAACAAACTTAAACGGACCGGAACCGATTGGATTTTTACGGTTAAATTCATTCTCTCCCAGATCTGCAACCGGGACCTTACCCAATATATGTTTTGGCAAAATGCCGTAACTGTCGAGAACGACATTATAGAAATAGGCATCTTTTTTCTTCATTTTAAACTGAATTTCATATTTTCCTTTTTTCGTTACGGATTTAAGGGACTCAAAACCCGAGCCACGCTCACCGTTGTAATCTTTGTTAAGAGGGATGCTGTAGGTGAAAACAACATCATCGGCCGTCAGTTCTTTTCCATCATGGAATTTAACGCCTTTTTTCAGTTTTACATCATACGTTAATCCCCCGTCAGCTTCTGTTACTTTTTCAGCCAGCGACGGCTTGACGTTTAATTTCTCATCAGTTTCCAATAATGTGCTGTAAAGCATTCCTTCAATATCAGAACTTGCAACATCAGTAGAATAAAGTGGATTAAAAAGTGTGGGTTCCCCGGTTGACCCGACAACCAAATCTCCGCCTTTTTGCGGTTTTCCTGCCGGTTTGGATTCGGTGCTTGTGGATTTTGAGCCGGAGCAGGCTGACAGGAAGATGGCAAACGCCATAAAAACACTTAGCATCATCAGTGCGCTTTTACGTAATTTCATATCAATTCCCCCTTTGTGATATATATGCAGCAAACTGGTTATGTAATCCGGCATACCCCCTCTCGATGCTTGTCATTTCAGGCATATAAATGGCAGGCGACGTAATGGCCGGGAGCGGCTTCTTCAAATGCCGGGATTTGTTCCTTGCAGATCGGTTTGGCCATCGGGCACCGCGTGTGGAACACGCAGCCTTTCGGCGGGTTTGCCGGGCTTGGCAGTTCTCCTTTCAGGATGATTCGTTCCCGCTTGACGGCGTCTTTTTTTCTCGTGACGGGCACTGAAGACAAAAGCGCTTGCGTATAAGGGTGAAGCGGATTGCCGTACAGCTCGTGTTTATCGGTCAGCTCCATCATTTTTCCCAGATACATGACGCCGACTCTGTCGCTGATATGGCGGACAACACTCAAATCATGAGAAATAAACAAATAGGTCAGGTTGAATTCATCCTGCAGTTCTTCCATCAGATTGATGACCTGGGCCTGAATGGAGACATCGAGTGCGGAAACGGGTTCATCCGCAATAATCAGCTCGGGATTCAACGTCAGAGCCCGCGCAATCCCGATCCGCTGGCGCTGCCCCCCGGAAAATTCGTGCGGATAGCGGTTTGCAAAGCTCGGATGAAGGCCGACTTTCGCCAGCAGCTCCTCTACTCGCTCGTTCCGCTCGCTCATGCTGTACATATGGTGAGTCTGGAACGGCTCTTTAATAATGGAACGCAGCGTTTTCCTCGGGTTAAGGGATGCGAAGGGATCTTGGAAGACCATCTGGATGTTTTTGCGGACGCTTTTTCTCAGCTTTTCTTCAGATAAGCCGGAGATATCCTGACCCTTAAATAGAATCCGGCCGTCTGTCGGCTTGTATAAACGGATCATCGTCCTTCCCGCCGTTGATTTGCCGCATCCTGATTCACCGACGATGCCGAGCGTCTCCCCGCGCTTCAGTGAAAAAGAAACACCGTCAACAGCCTTTATATCACCGACTTTCCTTTGAAAAAAACCGGAGCGGATCGGGAAATATTTTTTTACGTCTTTCAGCTCTAAAATCGTTTCTTGGCCTGCAGCTGTCATTTTGATTGGGCACCCTCTTCCTCATATAAAAAACATCTTACAGAACGGCCGCTTTCATGCGTTATCAGCTCCGGCTGCCCTGTTTTACATTTGTCCATCGCTTTTGAACACCTCGGGGCGAATCGGCAGCCTTCCGGAAGATTATCCGGTGTCGGGACACTGCCTTTGATCGCTTTTAATGTATCAATCTCTCCATCTATCACCGGTATGGAGTTTAACAGCCCTTCGGTATACGGATGAAGAGGGTTTAAAAATAAGTCCTCCACACTCGCGCTCTCTACGACTTGTCCGCAGTACATCACGATCACCCTGTCGGCGGCTTCGGAAACCACACCTAAATCGTGAGTGATCAGCAGAATGGAAGTATCGAATTTTTTGCAGAGGTCTTTCATCAGCTCCAATACTTGGGCTTGTATCGTCACATCAAGCGCCGTCGTCGGCTCATCAGCGATCAGAAGCTTCGGATTGCAGCTGAGCGCAATGGCGATCATCACCCTCTGTCTCATCCCTCCGGAAAGACGGTGCGGATATTCTTTCATCACTTGTTCCGCTCTGGAGAATCCGACGAGTTCCAGAAGCTCAACGGCTTTTTTAGCCGCTTCTCTTTTATTCATTTTTTTATGGTATTCAAGCACTTCGGTAATTTGTTCGCCGATGGTCAGCACCGGGTTCAGGGAAGTCATGGGCTCCTGAAAGATCATAGAGACGTCATTTCCGCGGATTTTGCAATATTCGTTTTCGGTGAAGGAGGCCAGGTCCCTGCCTTCAAGCTTAATCGAGCCGTCCATAATTTTTCCGCCCGAGCCTTGGACAAGTCCCATAATAGAAAGCGAGGTGATGCTTTTGCCCGAGCCGGATTCTCCTACAAGAGCGACGGTTTCGCCTTTGTTAATGTGAAAATCAACCCCGTCGACTGCGGGGATCGGCTGTTTCTTTCTGAAAAAATAGGTCTTTAAATTATTCACTTCTAATAGTGTGCTCATGATACGCCCCTTTCTCATTCCGCTGAAGCAGAGGGAAACATACGTTTCGCTATCACAAAATATAGAATAGTCGAAAAATTTTATAGTTGTATATTATTACATCATTATTACAAAAGCAAGAATTTTTTAGGATAAATGTAATATCCTTAAATAATTTCCATTCTTTTAATCTATTAAAGCGTTGCCTCCAGAAAGGTTTTTGAAGGGATGGCCAATGCTTCTTTTACTGTTTTTTGATGGTCGGTTAAATATTTTTTTACTATATTGAATCCGACGGCATAGCCGAGCATTGAGGGGAAGTATCCTTTTCCGTATAACAGCTGGGAAAACATTCTGCTGTCTCTCGTTAAGCGGAGGTTCGGCTTGACTCTTTTTTCAAACAGAAAATCAAGCTGCTCAGGCGTATAGTAGGACGTCCATTCCGCCGTAAGACTTGAGCCGAACCGCTCATATACAGCATATTCTGCCAGCCCCTCCATCATGATTGTATCAAGAAATGTCTCGTCTTTTTCGTCCTTTGTCACATGCTCTAACCGGCAGACGTGATTATATTCATGTGTCATAAGGGCGGATACAGCTGAATTGGAACTATCCGACGATAGAAAGAGGAACATTTTGTCCCGAAAGGCCAGACCGGATTTTGATCCGAATTCCTGACGGATTTTCCGGTTTCGTTCATCGACGGGCAAAACTACGATCGGCACGTCCGGCCCGTTCCACTTCTCCTTTAAATAAGCTTCCTCCTTTTGAATATGGCTGTAGCATCCTTTTTCTTTCAGCCGTTTACTGGTCCTAACGCCATCCTTCAAATGGCGGAACATGCCGTGGTTTTGCAGCATCCCGAGTATTGGCTTCCACTCTTTCTTATCGGCCCCTGAAAAAAGCGGCAAAAGATGCGGGGCCAGATCATTTACGGATGCCGCCTTTTCCATCCATTGATATGTCTGCTTGACGCTCATACCGGTTCGCCTCCTCTTGTTGTTATCATATGCACGCACAAAAAAACCGGCCACCTTTTTCAGGCAGCCGGTCAAAAACTGTATTATTGATATTTTTTAAAGATCAAAGTGGCATTATGTCCGCCGAAGCCGAGCGAGTTGCTGAGAACGACGTTGACATCCTGCTCGCGCGCTTTGTCCGGTACATAATCTAAATCACACTCTTCATCAGGTGTTTCGATGTTAATCGTCGGCGGGATAATGCCGTCTTTAATGGCCATGACGGAGAAGATTGCTTCAATTCCTCCGGCAGCGCCTAACAAATGACCCGTCATTGATTTTGTCGAACTGACGGCAAGCTTGTACGCATGATCACCGAAAACGGTCTTAATGGCTTTTGTCTCATATTTATCATTGTAGTACGTGCTTGTGCCGTGAGCGTTGATGTAATCAATTTCTTCAGGCTTGATGCCCGCATCTTTAATTGCTTCCTGCATCGCTCTCGCACCGCCTTCCCCGTCTTGGGCAGGCGCGGTAATGTGGTAGGCGTCACCCGTTGAGCCGTAGCCGACAATTTCCCCGTAGATTTTCGCACCGCGGGCAAGCGCATGCTCAAGCTCTTCAAGCACGACGATCCCCGCGCCTTCTCCCATGACAAAGCCGTCACGGTTTTTATCAAACGGGCGGCTTGCCGTTTTCGGATCAGGATTTGTAGAAAGGGCTTTGTTTGCGCTGAAGCCCGCAAATGACATTCTTGTCAGCGGCGCTTCCGTTCCGCCCGTAATCATCGCATCGGCATCGCCGCGCTGAATGACTTTAAACGCGTCACCGATAGAGTTCGTTCCCGTCGCACATGCCGTCACCGTACAGGAGTTGACTCCTTTTGCTCCGAGAGCGATTGAGATTTGGCCTGTCGCCATATCCGGAATCATCATCGGAACAAAGAACGGGCTGACCCGTCTCGGCCCTTTTGTCAGGAAGATTTCGAATTGGGATTCAAGCGTTTCAAGACCGCCGATTCCGGACCCTACCCAAACGCCGACTCTCGGCGCGATCTCGTCTGTGATGTTCAGACCGGCATCTTGAACGGCCATTTTCGCGGCTACGACAGCGTATTGCGTGAAGCGGTCCATTTTTCGCGCTTCTTTTTTATCCATGTGATTTTCAATATTGAAATCTTTCAGTTCAGCAGCTACTTTCGCCGGATACTCGTCCGATTCCACACGTGTGATCGGTCCGATTCCGGATACGCCGCCGATTGCATTTTTCCAGCTTGTTTCGGCGTCGTTTCCAAGCGGAGACAGGGCTCCAAGCCCTGTAACGACTACTCTTTTTTTACTCATCTTGTGTGCACCTCACCTTTTTTTATCGTCCCCAGCGTATTGCTATGGCGCCCCATGTCAATCCTCCGCCGAAACCGACCATGACGATGACGTCGCCGTCTTTAATTTTGCCTGCTTCCAGTTCCTCTACTAATGAAATCGGAATGGATGCTGCGGATGTGTTTCCATATTTATGGACTGTTTTAGACATCTTTTCAACCGGAAGCTCCAAACGTTCCCGTGCCGCTTCCATGATGCGGATGTTTGCCTGATGCGGAATCAAAAAGTCTACGTCCTCTTTGGAGAGGCCGGCTTTTTCAATGACATTTACACTCGATTCACCCATTTGCCGGACGGCGAATTTGAATACTTCTCTTCCATGCATGATTGTATGCCCTTTTTCATCTAAGTACAAGTGCTGACCGCCTGTACCGTCTGCTCCGAGCTCAAATGACAGTATGCCTCTGTCGTCGCTGACCGGTCCGATGACCGCCGCTCCGGCTCCGTCTCCGAACAGCACAGCCGTATTGCGGTCGTCCCAGTCGGTAATGCTTGAGAGCTTTTCCACGCCGACCACGAGGACATGTTTGTATGTTTGCGATTCAATGAATTGTTTGGCGGTTACGATACCGTACATAAAACCCGCACATGCGGCGCTGATATCCATCGCGCACGCTTTTTTGGCCCCGAGCTTCTCTTGTATCATACAGGAAACGGTAGGGAAAGACTGGTCAGGAGTAACCGTCGCCACGAGGATCATATCAAGCTCCTCAGCGGAAATGCCGGCCTGATCAAGCGCTTTTTGCGCAGCCTCAGCGGCCATGCCGGATGAATACATATCTTCCGCGGCGATTCTTCTTTCTTCTATACCTGTTCTCGTACGAATCCACTCGTCCGATGTATCTACCATTTGTTCAAGATCATGATTTGTCAGCACTTTTTCCGGGATGTAACGGCCGACGCCAAGAATTCCAGCTTTCATTGGAAAGACTCCTTTTTTATAATGAATTTAAAACTAATTAGTTATGATCAATTATTAGTATCAGGTACTAATTCTACCCTATTTTTTTTCTGTTGGCAATATATTCGTCTAAACTATCGGACGCTGCTCCTCATAGAATAAAAGGAAGACGAAAGGAGGCTTCACTATGGATATTTTCTCCAAAATGATGTTCGGCGATTCCAGAGACCGGGATAAAGAACCGGAAGAAAACCCGGAGCAGCCTCAGGCTGAAAACGAAGAAGAGATCGATTACAACCACGTGATGAATCAGCTGGGGTCCATCATGAACTCTCTGGATCAATTAAAGCCCGTATTTAAAGACTTCGCGCCGATGGTGTCCGCTATAAAGAAAAAAATCATGTGAAAAGCCACTTCATGAAAAGTGGCTCTCTTTATTTATTCAGCTCCCCGGCATCAGATCTGCCAAGCTCATACGCTTCCGCCATGACCGATGTAAACAGGTCCATAAACGGCTGAATCATTTCCATAGACAGATCTATGCCGGATTTCTCAAGCTCTGCCTTTGCTTCCGGCAGGTATTTCATCGCGATCTGCATAAATTCAAGAGACTTTTCATGCTGCATGTGTATCCACCTCTATTCATTTGACGGCAGTTCATTTGTTCGGTTATACGTTTTTACAAGGTCTGAGATTTTGTCTTGAAATGCTTTGTCCACCAGAGGGCTGAACGTCCCCATTTCAACGACTCCTTCCCTGAAATCAAAGTTGTGATCTCCGCTCTTGAGCGTACCTTTATTATATTGCTCGGCAATTAATGTATAGGCTTTATCTACGTTTTGCACCGTGCTTGTCAGCACCGTGTTTTTGCCGAGATTCGATTGCTCGGCGACATAGCCGATGGCGTAAAGCCCGTCTTTTTTGATTTGCTGAATGACAGGAACATTATACCCGTCTCCGGCCGGATATACAACATCCGTGCCTTCCGCTTTTAACTTCTCGTAAAGATGCAGCGCTTCATTGCCGTTATCCCAGTGGTCCGTAAATTCAGTGTTGACGGTGATATCAGGCTTTTCATATTTCGCCCCTTTGATAAAGCCGTCTACTTCAGGCTGCCACAAAAAGGAGGCGATGACGCCGACCTCATTGGTTTTTGACATATGGGCGGCTGTCATTCCCCCGAAAAAACCCATTGCTTCTCCCATAAGATGAACGCTTGTGACATTATCGCTTTTCGCCGTTCCGTTTGCGACGACGAATTCCATGTCGGGATAATCCTTGCTGATCATATTGAAGATTTCCTCGTATTCATTTCCGTGCCCGTATAAAAGATTGACTCCTTTTTTATGAAAATCATCTATCGCTTTTAAAATATCTTCATCGGATCTGATATTTTCTTTATAATAAACGTCAACGTTAAATTCAGATTGTATCGCTAATAAACCTTTGTAACCTTTTGTGCCCCATACCAAGTCACTGATGGTATCGGGAAAAAGCATTCCGACCTTCTCAATTTTTCCTTTAAACGGAGTTTGTGCGCATCCGCTCAATAAAAGGAGGACAGAAAAGATCATGACAAGCCTGGTGATCAAGCCATGTTCAACCCCTTTTCAAACTCATAACATGTATAATTGATATACGTTTATTGTAGCGGTAATGCACATAACATGGAAGGTATTTCTTAAAAAATGTCGAATATTGATGAAAATTGTCTTTTCCATTCTTTAATTTTTTCTTCCGCTTCCGTTTTTTGCGTTTTTTCTTTTATTTCCAGGGTAATAATCTGATTTTCGTCTTCTGTGCCGTATGCCTCAAGCTGATTCATCAGCCCGCAGACTGCGTCTTCTAAAAAGATCCTGCTTTCGCCATCTTCTTTTGCTTCTGTCCACGGACCGTAAAGGGGAGGAAGGATAATCGCTTTTGCCGTATCCCGCTGACCGTTTTTTTCCCAGTCTCCGTGATCCTCACTGTAAACAATCCAATATAAAGGCTCAGCCCTTTCTTCAGGCAGACACCCGCTCCCGTATTGAACGCAGATACGATCGTATTCCTTTTCACCGATTTCATCTATTATTTGAAAAAGCCCGTTTCTCGCGAGCCACATTAATCGTTCTTCTAAATACAGCTGCCTCGTTTTGTCCTCCGGTTCTGCCAAAATGACATCAACATGCACGCCCTCATCCATCAACCGTTCGCACAATGAAAGGCCGAGAAATTCGTCTGCTCCAATGATCAGCGCTGTCTTCATCACATCTGCCGCCTTTCCGGTTTTTCATTCGCACACAAGCCAAACAGCCCTCTGAAAAGAGATGGCTGTTGTATTCTATTCATTACAGGTCTTTTTCATGACTGCGGAAAAACCGGCAGATGGCTCTGTACATACGCGCAGGGTTCTCAAGCAGGTGATACGTGATATCAGTCTTGCTTCCGGTCTTTTCCCGGGCTTCTTTATACGCATTCGCATGCAGGGTGTACGGGTACGGCGCTCCGGTCGTTCTTTGCCATATATGTACCGGCACGCGGGTGCGGCAGCCGGTAATGGTCTGATAGCTCAGTGAGCTTGCCTCTTTTTCAGAAACACCGAAGCTCTGTGCCGTTTCCCTCAGAAACTGCTTATAAAAAAACTTATTTTCTTTCTCTGATTCAAAATGGGCTTGAAGGTCAAGACAAGGATCTAACATTGCGGCTGAACGGATATGCTCCGCTGAAGACTGCAGCAATTGATCGGCGATAAGGGCGCCCATGCCTTCTGCGAGCAAGTGTATTTTCGGATTGAGGGTTTCTTGTTTCAACACATAATGCATCAGCTGTCTGGCGTAAAGGACGGCTTTTTCCGAACCCCAATGCCGTCCGTATAAATTGCTGTTAAAAATCGTGTACCCTCTGTCAAGCAGCACATGTAACAGCTGGTTTCTCCCTTCATGTTCGAGCCAAAAGCTTGAGTCCCGGCTGACAAAGTGGGTTCTGTCCCCCAGAATAAAGATACAGAAGCCATTCGGCCGATACGGCAGATGGATGACGTTCAGCTCAGATCCGAATTGGAAAAATCTTTCCGTAATCCCCATGCCTGCCCGCCTCCTTTTACTCCTAATCTCTCTATTGGCTATCATATGTAAGAAGAATGAAAACGGATCGGATAAACTCCTATTTGCTGCTATGTTTTGGCTATTATCCCGAGCACGGGAACCGAATTTTCCTTCAGACGGCCTGACAGGCGGGCAAATGTCAGTTTCAGGCGCGCTTTTTGATGAGAAAATGACCTTCCGCCCGCGCTTTATGTATGGTATGATACAACGTAGAATAAAATGAAGGACGAGGTGGAAACGTGCGGTTTATTATCGGTTTTATTTGGACGTTCCTTTTAACACATATGGCCTGTTATTTGGTCGCCTCCATGAACAGCGCGGCGTACAATTTCAAGCAATCATCCGTTATTGCCGTGGTTATTGCGGTGCTAGTCTTTGTTCTTGCGGAGATCATGCCTGTCAAACAGGATGCAAGCCAGCATTAAATAAAAAAACCTGCTATTCAGCAGGTTTTTTTGTGTTCACGGTTTTCGTTGATACGTCCACAATCTGTTGTGGTTTGAAGTTTCAGGGAACATTTCTCCCACTGTAAGCTTGATTTTTTGCGGGTTTTTGACCATGCTTCCCGTTTCGCCGATTTCAACGTACACACCGTTATTCGGCGCTTTTTGTCCCGGGCGGAATTGATGCTGCTGTCCCACGTCATTTCCTCCTTTTTCTTTTTTATGTAGTATGCGCTTGTATGCGGAGAAATATCAAAAACCGCTGAATGAGATTCAGCGGTTTTTTTGTTCATCCTGTTTGTAAAGAAGAGCTTTCAGGAGCGCTTTTTGCGCGTGAAGCCGGTTTTCCGCCTGCTGAAATACCGCAGAGTTCGGGCCGTCGATAATCTCGGACGTGACCTCTTCTTCCCGATGCGCGGGCAGGCAATGCAAAAATGTATAGTCGGGTTTGGCGAGACTGACGAGTGAGGCGTTGACTTGATACGGGGCAAACACATTCAGCCGCTGCTGCGTCTCTTCCTCCTGCCCCATGCTCGTGAAGACGTCGGAGTAAATCACGTCTGCATCCCGCACCGCTTCCTGCGGATTTTCGGTAAGGGTGATTTTCGCTCCGGAAACAGCCGCCGCTTCTTTTGCGGCATTTGCCGCCTCTTCCTTTACTTCATAGCCTTTCGGCGAAGCAATCGCAATGTCACAGCCCATTTTTGCGCAGCCGATCATTAGTGAATGCGCTACATTATTTCCGTCACCGATATAGGCGGCTTTTACTCCTTTCAGTTTTCCTTTTATTTCTTGTATCGTTAACAGATCCGCGAGTGCCTGACACGGGTGATACCGGTCGGTCAGCCCGTTTATGACGGGAATGTCTGCATGCTCGGCAAGCTCTTCGACTTTTTCATGCTCAAAGGTGCGGATCATAATGGCATCAACGAAGCCGGACAGCACCTTCGCCGTATCCGCGACCGTCTCCCCCCGCCCAAGCTGCAGGTCGCTGCTTGAAAGAAATAGTCCCGTTCCCCCGAGCTGGGCCATTCCCGCTTCAAAAGACACACGTGTGCGGGTTGAAGATTTTTCAAAAATCATCGCCAATGTTTTCCCTTGGAAAATCGGCTGTATCGGATGTTGTTTTAATAATGAAGCTTCTGTCAGAAGCGCATTGATGTCTGACGGGCTGACATCTTTTAAGGAAAGAAAATCTTTGCCGTACAAATGGGTTAATGTGTGTTCCGCTTTTATTGTGTGCATGATGCCACTTCCTTTTGATAAAGATCTTTGAGCGATACAGGCTGAGGTTTGCCCGAGCCGCTTGCTAAAAATGCCTTTACGGTTTCCGGTTCAGTAAAGACCGTCACACCGTGCGTCATGGCTTCGATCCGTTGTTTACGCGCTTCTTCAGAGTGATTGAAATTGATATGGACCGCTTTATCCTTTCGCTCTGCCCATGCCGGGAACGCATCTTTGCATACCGTAAATCCCGCCTCTTGAGCCTGACGTTCCAATTCCGCATCACAGCCTTCCAGATAGATGCTGCCTTTTTTCTCCCAGACGTGCGCGTAGATTTTTTTCAGGGCGCTTTCTGCGTCAAACGCGACACACATGCCTTCTCCGGTCGACTTCATTTCCGGCCCGGGCTTTACGTCCACATCCTGAATGGCGTGCGAAGAAAAAACCGGGAATTTCACTGCCGTTCCGTGCTGATTTTGAACCTCGGGCTTGATGTCTTTAAGGGAAGCGCCGGCCAGCAATCTGGCGGCAAGCGGGATCATCGGCACCCCCATCACCTTAGACACGACAGGAACCGTGCGGCTTGCCCGCGGATTCACTTCAAGAACGAGAATATCCCCTTTATCATCAATGACAAACTGAATGTTCATGATGCCTTTAAAAGCCAGTTTTACCGCGATTTTTTCGGCGGCCTCTTTTATATTCCGCTGCATATCAGGTGTGACAGACGGACCCGGAAGAATCGCAAAACTGTCACCCGAATGGACGCCGGCGCGTTCAATGTGCTCTGTGTAAGTCGGCACAAATACTTCATGTCCGTCGGAAATCAGATCGATCTCCAATTCTTTTCCTGTAATGTACTGATCGATCAAAATCGGATACGGCATGCTCGCTTCATTTGCCAGCAGCTCTGACATTTGCGCTTCTGAATCAACGATGATCATGCCCATCCCACCGATGACATAAGACGGACGGATCAGCACGGGGTAGCCGATTCGGCTTGCTTTTTCCGTTGCTTCTTCTTTTGAATAAGCGGTTTCGCCTTTGGCATGTTTCAGGTCAAGGTCATCAAGCAGCTGATAAAATAGATCCCGATCCTCCAGCGCATCAAGGGTTTCAAAGGATGTTCCGAGCAGCGGAATGCCCGCTTTTTCCAGCGGTTCAGCGGCATTGATCGCGGTCTGTCCCCCAAATTGGACGATGGCAAAATCAATGTTTTCATGTTCCGCCACGTTCAAAATATGTTCTGTCGTCAGCGGTTCAAAATAAAGCCGGTCGGCGATTTCATAATCCGTGCTTACTGTTTCCGGATTGTTATTGATCATAATCGTTTCATACCCCAGCTTTTGCAGGGTCAGAACGCCGTGGACGGCGCTGTAATCAAATTCCACTCCCTGACCGATGCGGATCGGGCCTGAGCCGATGATGAGGGCGCGTTTTTTCTCTTTTCGGCTGATATCTCCGTCGCTTTCCCCGAGGTAGGTGGAGTAGAAATAATTCGTCTTGGCATCAAATTCAGCGGCACATGTATCTACGATTTTAAACGACGGGACGATGCCTGATTTCTTTCTGAGAACACGGATGTCTTCTTCCGTTTTTCCCGTGAGAGATGCGATCATGACATCCGTGAAGCCTTTTACCTTCGCCTGCTTTAAAAGCGGGACAGACAGATGATCCCCTTCTTCCATCAGCTTGTTTTCCAATGTGATGATATTTCGGAATACATGGAGAAAAAACGGGTCAATTTTCGTTTTGGCATGGATGTCTTCTATTGTTTCACCGCGGCTTAACAGCTCCATGACGACGAAAAATCTCCGGTCATCCGGCGTTACCGCTAATTCCCACAGCTGATTGATCGTACAGCCGCCGAGTTCAGGCAGGCGGGTGCCGATCGTTTTCAGCTCAAGGGAGGCCGCCGCTTTTTGAATGGCCGCTTCCATATTTCTTTCAATCGCCATGACCTCTCCCGTCGCTTTCATCTTCGTTCCGAGCGTGCGGTCGGCATGTTTAAATTTATCAAACGGCCAGCGCGGGAATTTGACGATGACATAATCAAGCGCCGGTTCAAAGCTTGCATAAGTAGAGCCCGTCAGCGGATTTTTCAGTTCATCAAGCGTATAGCCGACGGCAAGTTTCGCCGCCATTTTGGCAATCGGATAGCCGGTCGCTTTTGACGCGAGGGCTGAAGAGCGGCTGACACGCGGGTTCACTTCAATGACATAGTACTGTTTGCTGAACGGATCCAGCGCAAATTGAATGTTGCAGCCGCCGACCACATCCAGCGCCGAAATAATCGCCAGGCTTGCTGAACGCAGCATCTGATATTCTTCATCCGTTAACGTCTGGGACGGTGCGACGACAATGGAGTCCCCTGTGTGCACGCCGACGGGATCGATGTTTTCCATATTACAGACGGTGATGCATGTATGATTGCTGTCGCGCATGACCTCATATTCGATTTCTTTAAAACCGGCGATGCTTTTTTCGACGAGGCATTGGCTGATCGGGCTTGCTAAGAGCGCCTGTTTAATAAGCGTCTGAAACGCTTCTTTCGTTTTCGCGATTCCGCCTCCCTTTCCGCCTAACGTGTACGCCGGTCTCAGAATGACCGGAAATCCGATAGACTCAGCGAAACGGAGGGCGTCTTCTTCGTTGTCGACGATTTCGCTTTCCGGAACGGGCTGATCGAGCTCTTTCATCAGGGCCCGGAACTGCTCCCGGTCTTCGCCTTTTTGAATGGTTTCCACCGATGTTCCCAAAAGCTTGACGTGATGCTTCTTCAGCACGCCTGCTTCTTCAAGCTTAACGGCTAAATTCAATGCCGTCTGGCCGCCCAAATTGGCAAGCAGACCGTCCGGTTTTTCTTTTTCAATAATGGCCTCGATGCTGTCGGTTGTGAGCGGTTCAAAATATATTTCATCGGCAAACGCCTCATCCGTCATAATCGTTGCCGGGTTGTTGTTGACTAGAATAACGCGGTATCCTTCTTCTTTCAGAGCCATGCAGCCCTGCGTTCCTGAATAATCAAATTCTGCCGCCTGGCCGATGATGATCGGGCCGGAGCCGATGACTAATATGCTGGAAATGGTTGTATCTTTAGGCATGAGCGATTTCTCTCCTTGCTGGTATCACTTTCTCTAGAAATTCATCAAATATCCACTCGCTCTCAGCCGGTCCGGGATGAGCTTCAGGGTGGAACTGGACGCTTAATACGGGAAGGCGCTTATGAATGAGCCCTTCTACCGATGTATCATTGACATGATGAAATCTGATGGACAGCTCGTTTTCGTCAATTGATGCTTCATCAACGACATAGCTGTGGTTCTGGCTTGTCATAAACACCCGTTTCGTTTTCCGGTCAATGACAGGATGGTTGGCACCCCTGTGGCCGAACGGCAGCTTATACGTATTTCCTCCGAAAGCCAGGGCAATCAGCTGATGCCCGAGGCAAATGCCGAGTGCGGGGAAATCACTGAGTAATGATGTAATCCGGTTCATGTACGGCGCAATCGCTTTCGGGTCGCCCGGGCCGTTTGAGAGCACGATTCCGTCGGGCTGAATGTCGTAAACAGCGTTCATCTGCTGATACGGAATGACCGTTACTTTACAGCCGCGCTTTACAAGTGACGAGGCGATTGATTTTTTATAACCGAAATCAATCAGCGCAATATGCCGGTCTCCATTCCCCATTGACGTGATGTCTTCAGACTGCGCCAGCTCCGCCGGGTTTTCTGTTCCGGATGCTGCCGGAATTTCTCCTGTTGTTGACACGGCAGCGTTCATCGTGCCGCCGGAGCGGATGGTTTTGACGACGGCCCGTGTGTCCACTTCGGTTAAGAGCGGGATGTTCCATTTATTTAAATACTCTCTCAAGCTTGAGACTGCTTCGTGGTGAGAAAAATGTTCACACGCTTCATAGACGGCAACAGCCTTGACTTGAGGAATCTTACTTTCAAGGTCTTTTTCATTAATTCCGTAGTTTCCGATGAGCGGATACGTAAAGACGATGATCTGACCCTTATATGACGGGTCTGTAAGCACTTCCTGATAGCCCGTCATTCCGGTGAAAAAAACCGCTTCGCCAACACAGCGGGCTTCTTTTTCAAGTTCACCGCCAAATGATGTTCCGTCTTCCAATACTAAATAGCCTTTCATCTAAAGCCCACCTCTTGATGAATAATTAATTAAAAATATGAATTTTTATACTTTTATATCGAAAAAAATTACCGTTTCACTGCCGAATGCGCTTCGATCGCTGCCTTAAGCATACTGACGGCCGACAGCATTTCTTCTTCAGAAACCGTAAGCGGCGGGAGCAGCCTGATGACATTCGGTCCGGCCGGAAGCACGAGAAGCCCGCGTTCCTGCAGATCTCCGATGATGCCGGACACGGGACCTGCGCATTCAATGCCGATTAATAACCCTTTTCCGCGGATTTCTTTTACAAAAGGCCCTGTCAGTTCACGGTTCAGCTGCGCTTTTAAAAATGATCCTTTGTCTGCTGCCGCCTGGAGAAAGTCCGGCTGAAACACAATATCCAAGGTTGCTTTCACAGCTGCCATGGCAAGCTTATTGCCGCCGAAAGTCGTACCATGCGTACCCGGCGTAAAGGCCTCTCCAAGCTTCTTTTTGCCGATCACGGCTCCGACGGGAAAACCGTTTCCAAGCCCTTTCGCAGCAGTGATGATGTCCGGAGAGATGCCGAAATGCTCATAGCCGAATGCCTTGCCCGTCCGGCCGATTCCGGTTTGAATCTCGTCTGCGATAAGCAGCGCCTGTTTGTCTTTGCAAAATGTCTGTAAGGCTTCGATGAATTCCGGATCGGCGGGATTGACTCCCCCTTCTCCCTGCACCGTCTCAAGCATGACGGAGGCGATATCATCCTCTTTTGAAAGCGTGCTGAATGCCGACGGATCATTGAACGGAAGATAGTGAAAGCCTTGAAGCATCGGTCCGAAACCGGTCTTGATTTTGTCTTGTCCGGTGGCGGCCATCCCCGCATAGGTCCGCCCGTGAAAGGATTGATGAAATGTTACAATTTTTGTCTTTCCCGTTGCTTTACGGGCAAGCTTAATGGCGCCTTCATTCGCTTCGGCCCCGCTGTTGCAGAAGAAAACGAGATCTCCCGCGCTATGTTCGGCAAGCTTTGCCGCGGCTTTTTCCTGAAGATCATTTTCAAACAGATTGGAAACGTGCCATACGCTGTCAAGCTGTTCTTTCACTGCTTCTGTGACCTCATCATGACAATGGCCGAGATTGGAAACGGCGATGCCCTGAATAAAATCGAGATACGTTTTTCCGTTTTCATCCTCTGCAATTGTCCCTTTCGCTTTTTTGATATCGATGGGCCAGCGGCTGTAGGTTTGAAATAGACTGCTCATGACACGCTCTCCTTTTCTTTGACGATTTTTGTTCCTTGGAAGGCTTGATCGGTGAAAAACGCTCCTTTTCCGTTTACGATCATCACTTCCTCGACATCTTCACTCAGTGCCGATAATGCCGAGTTTACCTTCGGAATCATCCCTCCTGAAATCACGCCGTCATCTATGAGGGCCTGAATCTCTTGCGGCGTCAAAGTATCCAGCCTGTTCTCTCCGTCCATAATTCCTTCGACATCCGTGACAAATAAAAGTTTATCGGCGTGTAAGGCTGAAGCGACGGCCGATGCCGCTGCGTCTGCGTTGACGTTCAGCGTTTCGAAATCACTTGTCATGGAAAGCGGAGCGATAACGGGAATGATGCCTTCTTTCATTAATGCGTGAATGATTGACGGATCGGTTTTTTGTATTTCGCCGACTTCTCCGTATTTGTCTTGATTAAGATAGGATGCTTGAAGGAGACCGCCGTCCTTTCCTGATATTCCCGCGGCTTTCAGCCCGTTTTTCGCGAGTTCGGTTACGAAAAATTTATTGATCGTCCCTGACAAGACCATTTCCGCTGTTTCCAGCACCGGTTTGGTCGTTTTACGCTGTCCATCGACAAATTCCGTTTCAATCTGCAATGTTTTCAGCATTTTTGAAATGTCCGGGCCGCCTCCATGGACGACGGCAATGTTCCAGCCCGATTGCATAAGCTCTTTTACATTTTGAAAAAAATCGGCGGATAACTCGCGGATTACGCTTCCGCCGCACTTAAAAACGATCGTTTTCTTCATGCCGCTCCCCTTTGTTATGTGCGATAGCTCGCATTGATTTTAATATAATCATAGGTTAAGTCACAGCCCCATGCCCGGCCGCTGCCGGAGCCTTCCTGCAGGCGGACTGCAATCGTAATCTCATCACCTGATAAGTACTCCTTGGCATCAGTTTCCGAAAACGGCTGAGGTTCGTTGTGTTTAAACAGACACTGGCCGCCGAGGAAAACTTCCACTTGTTCGGCCGTTACGCTTGCCGCACTGTGCCCGATTGCGCCGATGATGCGCCCCCAGTTGGCGTCTGTGCCGTAAACGGCGGTCTTCACAAGGCTTGAGCCGACGATTTTTTTGGCGATAATATTCGCCTCAAGGTTGTTTTTCGCGCCTTCGACTCTGGCTTCAATTAATTTCGTCGCTCCTTCACCGTCTCTGGCTATATCTTTGGCAAGGTCTTCGCATACAAGCTTTAATCCCTTTTTAAAAGCCGGCCAGTCAGGGTGCTGATCCGTCAGGCAATCATTCCCCGCGCAGCCGTTTGCCATCACAAGCACCATGTCATTCGTCGATGTTTCTCCGTCAACGGTGATTTGGTTAAATGAAACATCCGTAATCTCTCTAAGCGCGTTTTTGAGCGCCTGTTCTTCCACGGCCGCGTCCGTTGTGACAAAGCCGAGCATTGTCGCCATGTTGGGGTGGATCATGCCGGAGCCTTTCGCCGCTCCGCCGATCGTGATGATGTCTCCGCCGATCACCAGTTCATAACACGTCTGTTTCGTCACTGTATCCGTCGTCAAAATGGCTTCTTCAAATGCTCCGGATACGGACGGCGCTTGACCGAGCTGTTCAATGCCCGCTTGAATTTTTTTCATGTCTAAAAGCTCGCCAATCACCCCGGTTGACGAAACCGCAACAAGCTCCGGCTCAATGCCGAGCTGGCTCGCGAAGCCGTCCCGCATTTCATAGGCGTCCTTTAATCCTTGGTCTCCCGTACAGGCGTTGGCAATCGCGCTGTTGACGATAACCGCCTGAAGCACACCCTCTTTTTTCAGGCTGGCTTGCGTCACTTTCAGCGGCGCTGCCTGAAAATGGCTCTGCGTATATACCGCTGCACTGACTGCAGGCGCTTCGCTGATAATCGCTCCGAGATCTTTTTTTGAATAGCGCAGACCGCAGTGTACGCCCTTTGCCTCAAACCCTTTCGGCGAGGATACGCCGCCTTTTATTTTCGTGATTTCCTCACTCAGCTGAATCATATTTTCGAATCCCTCTTTCGTTCTATGGATAGACTGGCGTCATCGTAAGTCCCGTTTCTTCCTGCCAGCCATTCATGATATTTAAATTTTGAACCGCCTGCCCTGCGGCGCCTTTCATCAGATTATCTATGACAGAAACGATGGTGGCACGGTTTGTTCTTTCATCCACAGTGACACTGATATCACAAAAATTGCTGCCGTATACCTCTTTCGTCGCCGGAAATTCACCCTCCGGCCTGATTCTGACAAAATATGAATCTTTGTAGAATTCGGAATACAATTCTCTTATCCGTTCAGCAGACATACCCGGAGGAGCCTCCGTATACATCGTCGCCATAATGCCCCTTGTCATCGGCGCCAAATGAGCGGAAAACGTGATCGGGCCTGTGCCGGGCTGCCAAGCCGCTAATTGCTGTTCAATTTCCGGAGTATGCTGATGCTCATTAACCTTATAAATTTTGAAATTATCATTCAGCTCAGAATAATGAGTGCCCATGGATGCTTTTCGGCCGGCGCCGGATACGCCCGTTTTCGCATCAACAATCAGAAACGAATCTTGTAAAAGCTTATTCTTCGCCAGCGGGGCGAGCCCGAGCAGCACAGCCGTCGGAAAACATCCCGGATTGGCAATCAGCTTTGCGGTCTGAATCTCTTCTTTTTGCAGTTCAGCTAAACCGTAAACCGCGCTTTGAATCGTTCCTTTCGGAGCGGCCTTCCGCTTATACCACTTTTCATACACGGCCGGGTTTTGAATGCGCAGATCGCCGGATAGATCAATGACCGGGATGCCCGCCTCCGCCAGCTTGGGCGACCACTCTCCGGAAACGCCGGGCGGCGCGGCTATGAACATGACATCAATTTCGTTTCGGATCGTTTCTATATGAAGCGGCCGAAGTGATTGTGACGCTATATTCCTCAAATGCGGATATGAAGCGGCATATTCTTTTCCTTCGTCGCTCGATGAATATAATATACAATCTTCTGCATAAGGGTGATGGTTAAGAATCCTGACAAGTTCGGCGCCTCCATAACCAGTCGCGCCTATAATACCTATTTTCAACGGGTTCACCTTCTTGGTTTTTGTGAAATTATTTAACATTATAACATGAATAAAAATTAATTCAATTGTATATTTAATATTTTTTCATTCATTTTCCATCTGTTTTCACTGACAAAAAACCCCCTCTCGATCGAGGGGGGGGGGCATAAGAAAAACAGGCTGATCGGATCAGCCTGTTTTTTTCAGCATCATCAGCCCGCTTATAAAAAACAGCACGGAGCTGGCGTAAAAGATAATATAAACCGTAAAGAAATCAGCGAGAAACCCGCCGAGAATAATGGCGGCAGCTGAAAATACGGCCGTCCAGAAATGATAGCTGCCGACTTTTTTTCCCCGCTCCCCGCCGTCGGTGTAATCGGCGATCATGATTTTCTCGCCGTGTTTTTGCATCGCGCCGAACAGGCCCAAAAGCACCTGCACAACATAAACCTGGTGCACGCCGGTAATGTGCGGGAGCGTCAGAAGAAGCACCGCCATCCCCCACGAATTTGCCATAAGGAACCAGCGGGAATCCAGTCTTGCCGACAGCCGGCCGAGCAGCGGATGAATCAATGCGCCGCTCAAGCCGAACAAGCCGTATGAGAGACCGAATTGCGTGTAGCTGGAACCGATGTTTTTAATAAATAAAATATAAAACGGAAAGATCAGGCTGCCGGCAAAAAAGACACTGCTCTGAGACAGGATCAGCCATTTTAAATGGTTGTGTTTCATGATTTGTACCTCTGATAAAAATAATTCATAAACAAGTCATCCGGATCATATTTGTGTTTTTTCTGAAAGAACATATCGCTTTTCGGATATGCCTCGCGCATCTGCTCTTTCGTTTGATACAGCATATACGGGAGATAATAACTGCCGCGGTGGCGCAATGCCGTATCCGTCATTTTTCTGACAATCCGCGCCGCACTCGCCTGGCTGTCTGTTGAAAACCCTTCATTGATTAAAAGAACGAGTGAAAACATGTCTTCCTTTGCGTATGACAGATCGGCTTTTTCATTTTTTTGCACGTAGCGGATCGTAATATTTACGAGATTGAGATCTTCATGTGACAGCGTCTTGCGTAAATCATGAATGTACGGCGCAAATTCGCCGACTGGCACGAAGTATTCTTGCAGCACATCGGTGTTGTCCGTGTTTTCATATTCCAAAAATTTCGATTCTGACCGCATGACATTGTTCCTGGAGACTTTCACGCCGTTTTGGCTGAGAAAATAAGACTGCTGGGTTGACCAGAACCAATTTCTGCCCCAGTCATACCGGCGGGAGAGGCCGAGCGCGAATTTCGTCAGCGCCGGATGCTCATCTTCTTTCAGTTCATTGTGCCGCTTTAATTCTTTCTGGTTGTCTGAGAGTGTGTAATCAGTCACATACATATCGTGCAAAAAGCCTTTATCCCCTGTTGCGATCCGCGCGAGATGCATGCGCACGGCGGGGTTGCGCCGAACATGCTGCGTAAAATATTGACTGTATGTATCAGCGTTCATGCGTTTCGTTTTCATTTCATAAAGCTCATCATCCGTCAGCTCAATATCCGCGTCAAGGATGACGCCGAACAGGCCGTAGCCGCCGATGACGGCTGAAAACAGGTCATCTTTCGGAGTAACGGTGATGACTTTGCCGTCCGCCTTTAAAAGATGAAACGATTTGACCGTATCAATCAGCGAACCGTACCGGATATCCCGGCCGTGGGCGTTGGCGCTCAGTGAGCCGCCGATCGTAAAAATGTTTTGCGATTGCATGACTTTTACCGCGAGCCCGTACGGATTGACATAGCGCTGAATATCATTCCACGTCGCTCCCGCCTGCACCCTGATGATTTTTTTCTTTCGGTCGAGACCGAGTATTTTGTTGTAGCCCGTCATGTCGAGAACGATACCGTCTTCATAATACGTCTGGCCGCCCATTGAGTGCTGGGCGCCTGCGATTGAGATCTTCAGATGCTTTCTCTTTGCTTCCTTAATGGTTTCGACCAATGTTTCTTTCTCTTTTCCTTTGACCGTCTGCTTAATTTTCACGGGCATGAGACGGCTGACATCCGTCATTGTCCCTGCCTGCTGCACCGGCTCTTTGTGAAAAGCGGAAACAGCGAACAGCGCCGTATAAACAAGAATGCTAAGGATAATGAGAAGTAATTTTTTCTTCATGGATTCCTCCCTCGCATGCAGCCGGTCTATTATATCATGCCTCACGTCCGTTTTTTTCCTTTTTAACCCGATACCGCAAAAAACCCCGAATGGTGGGAAACTCGGGTTTTTTTAGTGACTTGCCCTTCTTTCCGAACGCCGGTCTGCAGCGGCAAAGCAGACAGAACGGCGCCCGACAGAATCATGTTTAGTACAGCTCGAAACGGTCAGCCGGAAAACACCGGGCATAAAAATCCACAGAAATCCTTAAAATGATTTTTTAGTCAGTATATAATCGATATATATGCAGATGTATTACCAGAGGGATTGTTTCAAACAAACATGTTAAATGAGGTGGGGAAAATAAACATAAAAGGAATCAATCATCTTCTTTTTTCTGTTTCAAATTTGGAAAAATCTATAGAATTTTATGAAAAAGTATTTCATGCACAGCTCCTGGTTAAAGGACAAAAGACAGCATATTTTGATCTGAACGGGCTTTGGCTTGCACTTAACTTAGAGGCGGATATACCAAGAAATGAAATACATAAATCTTATACGCATATGGCCTTTACAATTGACCCAAAAGATTTTGATGCAATACATCAAAGGTTAAAAAATCTAAATGTAAATATATTAAATGGGCGTCCTAGGGATAAGCAAGATCAAAAGTCAATTTATTTTACTGATCCCGATGGACATAAATTTGAATTCCACACAGGTACACTCCAAGACAGACTGTCCTATTACAAAAAAGATAAACCTCATATGAAATTTTATATTTAAAGGTTTGTTTGCGATCCAAAACAAACCCTCACTGTCGCTTATCCGCGTTGATTTTTTCCTTGTAAATGCAGACAAAAGAAAAGCACCTCCAAACTTTAGGATGTACCTAAAATCCGAGGTGCATTTTCTTATTACTGAATCCCTAATGCGATTTTTGCGTAGCGTGACATTTTGTCTCTTGTCCAAGGCGGATTCCAGACGATGTGGACCTCCGTCTCTTTTACATCCGGAATGTCGGCGAGCGCTTTTTTCACCTCGTCGACGATGATCGGAGCGAGCGGGCACCCCATTGATGTCAGTGTCATCGTAACGTGCGTGAGGCCGTCGTCATCCATATCAACGTCGTATACAAGGCCGAGATTGACGATATCGACGCCGAGCTCAGGGTCAACAACCTGCTCCAAGGCGCCCATGATGTTTTCTTTTAATGCTTCTTCCACGTTCCATCACTCCTTTTTCCTCAGTATAACGTAAAAGCGGCTTTTGTTAACACCTTTGTGCTTTATAAATGCTTATCGAACCAGGCGACGGTTTCTAAAACGGCGTATCTCGGGACTTTATGATCAGCCCGTTCGTCTTTCAGAAACTGAAGATGGTCGGGCCGGCTGCTGTAATGGGGTTTAATCGTTTCATAAAAGCCGCGGGTCGGTGCATACGGAACGACTTTGTCTTGAACGCCGTGCCAGAACAGCAGCGGGCGGCTGCGGAGTTTTTCCGGTTCCAGACTGAGATCGAACGGTTTGAGCCGCGCAAACAGTTCATCGACCTGTTCTTTTGTGACGTCAATGTCGATGTCCTGCTTTTGAATGTGGTCAATCTGCTGCTGAAAAAATGCCGTATAGTTCGGGCTTCCCATCAGACTGACGCCGGCTTTGACCCAATCATACGCGGCCATCGCGCCGAATGTCGTAATTCCGCCCATTGACGTGCCCGCAAGACCGATCCGCCCGTCTTCAATCAGACCGCGCGCTTCAAAATCCTTTTTCAGCACGTCAAGCTCCTCGATTTCATTTAATACAATGTCCCAAAAATGGACGGCGAGCTCTTCTGCTGACAGCTGTTCAGCGCGTTCACCGTGGTAAAGAGCTTCCGGCAGCACGGCCCTGAAGCCCTTTTCAGCAAGCAGGTAAGCGAAATGAAGATTATGCTCCTTCGCGCTTGTAAAACCGTGAATAAAGAAAACAAGGGGAGCGGGACGGTCCCGATTTTCTTCTTTTACAATATGTAAAAACGGAATGCCTGATACGGTTTGATGATCAATAAGAATCACGTTGACTCCCTCCTTAGGATAACCATAATCATAAGTGTAACATGTAGACAATAAAGATGGTAAAAAGCTACACTGTACATAAGTGAAAAACAGCAAATTATATGACAAAAGGAGTTATTTATGGAGACAAAACCTTATCTCATCGCCTTAGATCTGGATGGAACTTTATTAAAAGACGATAAAACCATTTCCCCTGAAACGGCACGGACGATTCAGAAGCTGAAAGAAGCGGGCCATCATGTCTGCATCTCAACCGGGCGCCCTTTCCGTTCCAGTTCGATGTATTATGACGAGCTTGGGCTGACAACGCCGATTGTCAATTTTAACGGGGCATTTGTCCACCACCCGAAAGACGAATCATGGGGACGCTACCACACGTCTTTATCGGTCGATGTGGTCAGACAGCTTGCCGAACTTACAGAGACCTATCAAATACATAATGTGCTCGCTGAGGTCATTGATGATGTGTACTTCCATTATCATGATGAGCATTTAATTGAGGCGTTTCATATGAATACGGCGAATGTCACATTCGGCGATCTGCGTGAAACGGTCAAGGAGGATGTAACGTCCGTATTGATTCATGCAAAGGAAGAGGACGTCGCGGATATACGCGCACATTTATCCGATGTGCACGCCGAGGTCATTGACCACAGAAGATGGGCGGCTCCGTGGCATGTGATTGAAATCATTAAACACGGGATGAATAAAGCGGTCGGCCTGAAGAAAATCAGCGACTATTACCAAGTGCCGAGAGAACGGATCATCGCGTTCGGCGACGAAGACAACGATCTTGAAATGCTCCGGTTTGCCGGGTGCGGCGTAGCGATGGGAAACGGCACGGATGAAGTCAAACAGGCCGCCGACCGCGTCACGGGATCAAATGAAGCGGACGGAATCGCCGAATTTTTAAAATCCTATTTCTCCCTGTGAGGTTTTGCCGCTCATAACACAAAGCCTTCCGCCCATACTAAAACAGACGACTCATCTCGTCTAAATATGGAAGGGGGACATTGCAATGGGTAAACGAAACAAATCAAAACGGTTTATTCAGCAAGGCAAGGACTCTGTCAGTCTTCATGACGCAAGATTTCCATATCGGTCTACATTAGAGGAAGCACAGCATGATGCAGCAAAAGATTCGGCTGAAAGGCAGGTTGACTTTTAATGAGAAACGAACTGTTTTCTCAAGCCAAGTCATTTGTCCAGCAGGCCGTCATGATTGCTAACGGTTTCGAGGACGGCGATCAGGAAAAAGCTGTCTCACGCGCCAAAAACGCCGTGTCTTCCGCGTACGCCAATTCGACGGATGCAGAACGTCAGCAGCTGCACCAATTTCAGGATCAGCTGGAGAAATTGCAATAAAAAAAGGCGCCCCGTTTAGACGAGGGCGCCGCTTTTTTATTTCACTTCAAATGTTTTTACCGTTTTCAGTCTTTTTCCGATCTGATCGGACTTCCCTAAAAACGTCACCGTCACCGTGTATGTTCCCGGACCGGGCACGTTCTTCCACACATCTGAAAAGTCATACGTTTCATTCGGCATTAAGGTCACAGTCTGAAACGCCTGAGTAAACATTTTGTCTTTTGAATAGCGGTACAGTTCTTTGTGATGTTGGTCATGTACGGTCAATTCGAATTTCTGCCCTGAGCTGAATGTGAAATCGATCGGGCTGCCGCTCTTGTTTTTTAAAGACATTTGAAATTCGATCTGCTGATCCGTCTGCACAGGGTTTACGGCTAATTCCGCTTGCTGTTCATTCATCTCTCCGGATACCTCCTCAGCGGGCTCCTTCTGCCCGGATTGACTGCTGCATCCGATCAATAAAATGACCGGTAATAACAGGCCAAACAGCCACTTCATTCTATCCGCTCCTATCAGTCTTTTCTGAAGAAACCAAAGATCCCCGTCGTTTGCACGATGTTTGTGAAGGCTTTCGGGTCGACTTCTTTCACGATTTTCTCAAGGTCATACAATTCGTACCGCGTGATGACGATGATCATCATTTCTTTCTGTTCGTTTGTGTAAGCGCCTTTTGCCGGCACCGTCGTAATGCCGCGGACCATTTTCCCGTAAATCGCTTCTTTGATTTCATCGGCTTTTTTTGTAACGATCATGGCGGTCAGTTTCATGTGGCGTGTGTGAATGGCGTCAATCACCCTTGTTGTGACATACAGAGCGACAAGGGTATATAATGCTTTCTCCCATCCTTGCAATAATCCTGCCGTCAAAATGATAATCCCGTTCAAAATGAAGAAATATGTGCCGACCGGCTTATCCTTCCATTTGGCCAGCACCATCGACACGATATCAAGACCGCCTGTCGAAGCGCCGAATTTCAGCGTTAAACCGATGCCGATAGCTGAGATGACTCCTCCGAATACGGTATTCAGAAGAATATCGTGCGACAGTCTCATTTCCGGGAGAATTCCCATAAAGACGGACGTCAGCGCTACGCTTAATATGCTGTATACAGTGAATGATCTGCCGACTTTCAGCCACCCTAACACACCGATGGGAATGTTTAAGAGGAACATGAGAACTCCTGTCGAAATATAAAAGGGGGCGTATTGATCAACGACGCTTGACAGCAGCTGGGCGACACCGGTAAAACCGCTGGCATATACATTCGCCGGTATCAGGAATAAATTCAGTCCCGCCGCATACAGAAACGCGCCGATGACGACGATTGCTAATTTTTTTGCTTGTTCTAGTACCATGGCTTGCTCCTCCGCTCATTTTCATTATTAGCTTTTCCCTTAAAATAAAGTTTTGAACACTATTTTGCCACATTTATATGATATAGTTGGCATCACTCTCACCAATCGGAAAGAAGGGAATTATGATGACAGTTCACCTTATTGCTGACAGCGCCTCTGACCTGCCGAAATCTTATATTGAAGAAAACCGGATCGGGTTCATTCCGCTGCACGTAACACTTGACGGAAACGAATATGAGGACACGGTCACCATTCAGGCGGATCATATATTTCAAGCGATGCGGGACGGGAAAGTTCCGAAAACATCCCAGGCATCACCGGATACGATAAAAAAAGTATTTTTACAATACGCGGAACTGGGAGAACCGGCGATATACATCGCCTTTTCCTCAGGTCTTTCCGGCACCTATCAGACGGCGGTGATGATCGCCAATGAAGTAAAAGAGGAATTTCCCGATTTTGATTTACGGATTGTAGATTCCAAATGCGCTTCATTGGGCTGCGGCCTTGCGGTGATGCACGCGCAAACACTCTGTGTTAACGGGAATACAATACAAGAAATCGAAACGTCTGTAAAGAGCTTTTGCGCACGGATGAAACATATATTTACGGTCGATGATGTCGCTTATCTCGCGCGGGGCGGCAGAATTTCAAAAACGTCCGCTTTTGTCGGGGGGCTTTTGAACATTAAACCGATTCTGCATGTGGATGACGGCAGGCTCGTGCCGCTCGAAAAATTACGCGGACAAAAGAAACTGTTTAAACGGATTATAGAAATGATGAAGGAAGAAGGCGGCGATTGGGCGGATCAAACCGTGGGGATCAGCTATGCAGATAACGAGGAGACGGCGCTTCGGATGAAGGAAATGATTGAAGAAGCGTTCCATCCGAAAGAGACCATTCTTCATTCAATCGGCTCTGCGATCGGCGCGCACTCCGGGCCGGGCACGCTCGCGATTTTTTTCCTGAAGCCATAATTTCAATGCGGGCGGGCATCCTAACGGACAGAAGGGAGGCTTTGCCGCATGAAAGATGATGACAAAAAACCGTTGGACAATAACGCCATAAATCAGAAAAAGAACCGGCTTGCCGAAAAAAACCGGCAGGCGGGAAAAAACCAGAATTCCAAAAAACCGGACCATCTGTAAAAGCAAAACAGCCCTCTTGTGTATGAAGATAGAGGGCTGTTTTTTGTTCTATATGCGTCTAACATCACTTATCACGAATCCGCTTTCAGGCAATGCCGGCATTCTGGACAGGCTGAAGCTCAAATCTTGGGACGGAACATCGTACTCTATTTCATTGGCAAGAAACGCAAGGGAAGTTTTCATGACTTCCACGGTCATTCCCTCACCCGGACAGCGGTGGCCATTAGCCGGATCACCTCCGCCCTGGGGAATGAAATCAAATTTATTTTCCTCCCGCCCCTGAAAACGTTCCGGGCGAAATTCATTGGGATTTTCCCAAAGCCGGGAATCATGGTTTGTACCATATAGGTCAAGCATGACGGATGCACCCTTTTTAAACTCACAGTTCTTCCATACGAAATCTTTTTTCACAACGGCTCCTAAAAACGGGGCAAACGGGTAATACCGCCGAACTTCATGTGCAAATCTTTCAGCCTCCTGATCATCTCTCGATCTCAGTTTGCCCCGATATTCAGGGTAATCATGCAATGCAAGAGCTGAAAACGTAATGAAGTAAGAAATGGCGGCAATCGGGCGCAGAACATTAATAAGCTCAACAGCAGCCATGTGAGAATCAAGTCTGTTCCCGTCAAGTTCTGTATGAAAAGCCATTTCATACAAGGCTGAGCACTCCGGCGTTTGCAGCTTGCCGGACCGCACATCCTCAATGACCTCCTCTATCCATTTCTCCGTTTTCAGCCTCGCCCTTCTGCCTTTCCAATGACGCGGTCCGACAGCGCCGAATGCGTCTACCATATCGGTGAAATCCTCCGCCCGCTCTTTCACTTCTGAGTCTTTCAGCGGGACGCCGGCCCACTCACAGGCAGCCCGGCACAGCACTTTCTTCGCTTCATCAAAAAGGACAATTCGGTTTGAACCCTCCCACATTTCCGCAGATGCTTTCCACTGTTTTGCCACCGCTTCCGCAAGCCGTTTTTGCCGGGGCGGCGTCAACAGCGACATAAATAGAAGCTTCCTGTGCTTATGCCGTTCACCGTCCATTGACTGGATTGCCCCTGTTCCGAATAACGTTTTCTGCACCCGTTTGGGGAGGGCATGCTCCCGCTGAAATCGTTCTGTGTCATAAAAAAGCTTTGCGGCTTCCGCTCCGCTCATACAAATGAATGTCTTCCCTAATAAACGGGCGCGAAACACATCCGAGCGATAATTCTCCGCTCGGTTTTTCACAAATACATAACCATCGCGTAATAAAGCCAGACTATTATCAAGACCCTTTTCATGCGGAATTTGTTCATCCATCCCGATTCCTCCCTTCTTTTTTCACCTTTCTCGAAAAAGAATAAATAACACAAGTATATTCAGTATTTGTGTTTCATTCAGAAGTTACTCATGTCAGGCTGCAAAAATCAGGGGGCGGGGCATAAGCCCGTTACAAAGTAAACCGGCGGACCTGATCGTTTAACCGCTCTGTCAGGCTCACCAGATTATTGACGCTTTCCGCCATTTTATGAAAAGAAGACAGCTGCTCAAGCGCGGAGGCAGAAATCTCTTCGCTTCCCGCAGCCGTTTCCTGAACGACGGCGCTGATGCTTTCGGCATGATGCAGCACTTGCTCACCAAGCTGTTTCGATTCGATGATCCGTCCGTCCAATTGAGTAAGCTCGGCTTTAATATGGGCGGCTTTTTGTTCAATATGGACGAATGATTCTGACGTTTTCTCCATCAGCTCCTGCTGTCTGTCCGCTAAAGCGACGCCGGTCGTGACAGCTCCGGTAATAGATGTGATGCCGTCTTCAATTTGCTTTACCATATCGAAAATCTGCGCGGTCGCTTTGGCTGATCCGTCTGCGAGCTTCCGTATCTCCTCGGCAACGACGGCAAATCCTTTTCCGGCCTCGCCTGCTCTGGCCGCCTCGATTGCGGCGTTTAATGACAGCAGATTGGTCTGGCCCGCAATGTCAGAAACGGTCTGCGCCATCATACTGATGCCTGCCGCATGCTCTATGAAGAGATCGGCGGCTTCGGAAATCTCTTTTGATGTCTCATTGCTTTTATCAATGGCTTGCTTGGTCTCGGCTAAAGCACCGCGCCCCGCAGCCACCGCCGCAATCGTCTCTTCGCTGCTTCTCGTCGTTTGTTTTGAACGTTCGGCGTTCGCCTTTGAATGTTCATCCATTTGTTCAATGAATTGCACCGCATGCTGCAGATCTTCTGAAATGGTTTGGGAGCCTTGCGCCATTTCTTCCGTCGACACGGACACCTGCTCGGTCATGTCCTTCAGCGTCTGGTTTTCCTTCGTCAAACCTTCCGCGAAAGTCTCGACTTCACGGCCGACCTCTCCGATCGCCTGAATTAAGGTGCGGAGCTGTTCAGCCATCATTCCGAATGAGTCATTCAGCTCTTTCAGTTCGTCCTTCCCTTTATAATCAAGCATTTCAACAGCAAGGTTCCCTCCTGCAATACGACGGGCATTTTCAGCCATGCGGCGGATCGGCCCTGCAATTCTCTTCGTCAGCCTGATGGAAGATATGACGGTGACGGCAAGTATCACGATGGTCAGCACGGCTGCGCTGTAAACGATAAACTGAATCTGGTCAGCCGTCTGCTTCTGCATGTCTTCATAGTGATCCCGGCTTTTCAGATTCAGCATATAAATATCATTCAGAAGACCGTTGATGCGGGCCGCCGTCCTTGTCGCTTCAGCCGGGCTTTTCGAATCAAGAGCAGCGTCCGCCTCCGCCTGCCATGATTCGTATTTTTTGGCGAGTTTGTCATAAGCAGCTTTGTCTGCACCGTCCGTCATCGTTTTTTTGAGCGCCGCCAGTTTGTCTGAGCTGCTTTTCATATAGCTTCGCACATCTTCTTTCTGGGCGTCTGCGAGCGTATAGGAATAGCCGGTGATGCTTTCTTTTAACGTATTAAGGTCAGCTTTTGCTTCCTGGACGTTTAACAGCGCGTCCACTTCATCTTCATTTGAAGCCTGAATCTTCATCATGTTTACAATGGTAAAGCCGATGACGGCGGCGAAGCAAATCATCGTAACGGCTGCGTTAACGAGCAGCCTTGTCCGTAATGTCACTTCAGATCGCCTCCTTTTTCAATCAGGCTGTTTTTCATATCCGTGATCTTTTTCGCCAGCCCGCCTGCGTTTTTGACAACTCTGATCTTAGCTAAGTCCATGCCGTTTTCCTTCAGTCCGTAAACGATCTCACCGCTTTTGATCTCCTTGTTGTCTGTTAAATCTTTCGCCAATTCATAGATGACATGGTCGACGTTTTTCACTAAAGAAGAGATAACCGCGTGCTCGGCGGTGTAATATTGATCGCTGTCAACACCGATGGCGTATACTTTTTGCGCCTCCGCTTCTTTCAGTGCGCCGACACCCGTGAAGCCGGCCGCCGTAAACAGGACATCGGCTTTTTTTCGGATCATGTTTTGGGCGATGCCCTTCCCGAGCTTATCATCATCAAACGTACCGCTGATGTCCGACAGCACGCGGATATTCGGTTTGACTGATTCCGCGCCTTTCAGATAGCCTTTTTTAAACCGTTTAATGACGTCGGCATCTGAACCGCCGATAAATCCGATCGTGCCGGTTTTGCTCGTCATGGCCGCCAGCGCTCCGGCTAAGAAGCTTCCTTCATCCTCTTTAAACGTGACGGAGGTGACATTACCCAGGTCTGATACGGAATCAATCAGCACAAACCGCTGCTTCGGATATTTTTTGGCGACCTTTTCTAAATCCGCCTGCATGCTGTAACCGAGCCCCACCACAAGATCATTGCCTTCACGGACAAGCTGGGTCAGTCCTTTTTCGTATGTACCGGTGTCTTTTATCTCCCGGTAATCAAATGTGATGCCGAGCTCGTCTCTCGCTTTCATCAAACCTTGAAAGCCTGAATCATTAAATGATTGGTCGCCGAGGCCGTTGTCTGTCAGCATGATGCCGATTGTTTTCGTTTTTTCGGCCGCCGTTTCCTCAGATTTGCCGGCACATCCCGCCGTGCTGAACGCAATCAGCAGTACAGCCGCAAATATCGCCATTTTTCTCATTGAAACTCTCCTTTTGTTTTTTTCTATAGTTATATATCGGTTCGGATGTCAGAATATTTTATTTCAATAAAATATGTATGTTCGGCAGGATGTTAAACAAATGAGGGTATAGGAGCTTTTGAGAAAATAAAAAACATCGGTTTTGGTTCACCGATGTTTTTGCAGAAAATTTATTGTTTTTCGTATGTCCAGCCGTCTTCCTGATAGACCTTGCCGTTTTTCATCAGATGCCCGAGCGCCCGCTTAAAGGCGGCTTTGCTTAAATGAAACCGTTCGCGGATATCGTCAGGATGGCTTTTGTCTCCGTAAGGCATCGCGCCGTTTCTTGATCTCAGATAGGTCAGAATCTCTTCCGCGTCAACCGAAAGCGCATCCTGCTTTCTCGGCAGCAGTGACATGTTGACGGAGCCGTCTTCCTTCACCTCGATGACACGCCCTGTCACGCGGCTGCCGAGTCTCGGCTCTTCTTTTCTTTCTGAAGGGTGAATAAACGCGCGGATGCCTTCATCGGTAATCAGAAAAGAGCCTGATGCAATCAGTCTGTACACCGTGCCCGTCAGGTCTTTATTCATGACGTCTTCCTCTGCATCCGTAAATAATTCACTGATGATATCTTCGGGTGCCGGCTTGGCAAACATGCGCCCGCGGCTTGTCACCTTCAGCATGCAATACAGTCTGTCTCCTTTTTGCGGCCAGACGGATTTGTACGGAGGCAGGTGCTCCGTTGCGACGAGCGCGTCTTTTGACAGACCGACGTCGACGAATACGCCCATATCTTCCACAGCGTCCGTCACTTCCACCCATCCGTAGTCATAAAAGCTGATGAGCGGCTTTTTCATCGTCGCCGCGAGTCTTTCCTGATGATCGACGTAAATAAATACGTCCACTTCATCTCTGTCTTCGATATCCTCTGTGATTTCACTGTTATGTAAAAGAACCGTATCCTCGCCGTCGGTTAAAAAATAACCGAAATCGGTTTGGTGATCTATACTAAGCGTGAGCTGCTGCCCTGGTCTCATGTTATCGTCCTTCCTGATTCGCCCGTATGAGGCTGATGTTTTTCTCATTTTTTCCAATATGCATAAATTCATGCTTTATGCTGTTGGACATTTCTCTTTATTCTACTATAATCAACTCATAAGTGAAATGTTATAGGAGGTTTTCTCATGGCAAAAGAAAGTTCTTTTGATATTGTATCCAAAGTTGAATTTCCCGAAGTGCAGAATGCGATTCAGATGACGCTGAAAGAAATCGGCACGCGCTATGACTTTAAAGGATCGAAAAGCGATGTAACTTTAGAAAAGGAAGAGCTTGTCCTGATTTCTGATGACGAGTTTAAACTGAATCAGCTCAAAGATGTGCTGAGCGGCAAGCTGATCAAACGGGACGTGCCGACGAAAAACATTGAATACGGCAAAATCGAAAATGCATCGGGAGGCACGGTGCGCCAGCGCGCGAAGCTTGTACAGGGCATTGATAAAGACAACGCCAAAAAAATCAACGCGGTGATTAAAAACTCCGGCTTGAAGGTCAAGTCGCAGATTCAGGACGACCAAGTGCGCGTCACCGGAAAAAATAAAGATGATCTGCAGCAGATTATTGCAGCCGTCCGCGGAGCAGACCTGCCGATTGACGTTCAATTTATTAATTTTAGATAAATTATGTGATTCCTATTGATTATTGTCTCTATTTTCGGTAAATTTGGAGAAAGGGATTTTCACAGTTAAGTTTTGGAAACCCATGACAATTACATGAACGTTCTTATCAAGAGAAGCCGAGGGACTGGCCCGACGACGCTTCAGCAACCGGTGTAGTGGTTTACCCAAACCATGACCAAGGTGCTAAATCCAGCAAGCTAAAAACAGCTTGGAAGATAAGAAGAGAGACAAATGATTACAAAGTCTTCTTCTTAAGAAGACTTTTTTTATTTCTCTTTTTTCCTTGCTGAATGTGACGAAGGAGGCAAACAATGGGACTATTACAAGACTTAAAAGAACGGATTTTAATCGGAGACGGCGCGATGGGCACTCTCCTCTATTCCTACGGCATTGACAGATGTTTTGAGGAACTGAACGTATCAAAGCCCGAAGAAATCAAGCGGATACATAAGGCTTACGTGGAAGCCGGGGCAGACATCATCCAGACAAATACGTACGGCGCGAATTTTATTAAGCTCTCAAGATACGGACTTGAGGATGAAACGAAAAAAATCAATCAGGAGGCGGTCAGAATCGCGCGCGCTTCCTCAGACGGCGCTTATGTATTGGGAACGATGGGCGGCATCCGCACCTTTAACAAAAACGCCTACAGCCTGGAGGAGATTAAACGCAGCTTTCGGGAGCAGCTTTATTTATTGCTGCACGAAGAGCCGGACGGTCTGCTTCTGGAAACATACTATGATTTAGAAGAGGCGCGTGAAGTGCTGAAGATCGCGAGAAAAGAAACGGAACTTCCGATTATGCTGAACGTATCCATGCACGAACAGGGCGTGCTGCAGGACGGAACGCCGCTTCGGGAAGCCCTCAGGTCCATTGCCGATCTCGGCGCTGACATAACGGGAATCAATTGCCGGCTCGGCCCGTACCACATGATTGAAGCGCTCACCGAAGTGCCGATTTTCCGTGACGCTTATTTATCGGTCTATCCGAACAGCAGCCTTCCGTCTTTAGAAGAAGGCCGGCTTGTTTATGATACGGACGATGCCTATTTCCGGGAGAGCGCCGTCCAGTTCCGCACTCAGGGCGCGCGCATTATCGGCGGCTGCTGCGGTACGACGCCAAACCATATCAGAGCCATGGCTGAAGCGGTCCAAGGACTTTCTCCCGTCACTGAGAAAGAAGTGAAAATCAGACGGGAAGAAGAAGTCATCTCAGTCCGCAACGAACGGACCGAACCGGGTTTAAACGAAATCGCCGCTCAAAAACGGTCAATTATCGTAGAGCTTGATCCGCCGAAAAAATTGAATTTTGACAAATTTCTGCAAGCGGCGGCTGAATTAAAAGAAACCGGCATAGAAGCGCTGACGCTCGCCGACAATTCATTGGCGACACCGCGGATCAGCAATGCCGCCTGCGGTTCATTGCTGAAAGAGCGCCTTGATATCCGTTCTCTCGTTCACATTACATGCAGAGACCGCAATATAATAGGCCTTCAGTCACATTTAATGGGGCTGGATACGCTCGGGCTCACCGACATTTTAGCCATCACGGGTGATCCTTCAAAAATCGGCGACTTTCCGGGGGCTACCTCCGTCTATGATTTAACGTCCTTTGACTTGATCAGGCTGATTAAACAATTCAACGAGGGCATTTCTTTATCAGGGAAACCGCTCGGCAAGAAAACGAACTTTTCCGTAGCCGGAGCATTTAATCCGAATGTCCGCCACCTTGATAAAGCAGTAAAACGGCTGGAGAAAAAAATCGAGTGCGGAGCTGACTACTTCGTGTCCCAGCCTGTCTACTCGGAGCAGCAGCTCATTGACATTCATCATGAAACGAAGCATCTCAAAACACCGGTGTATATCGGAATCATGCCGTTAACGAGCAGCCGCAACGCAGAGTTCATCCATCATGAAATCCCGGGCATTAAGCTGTCAGACAGCATCCGCGAAAAAATGGCGCTCGCCGGCGAAGACAAGCGGAAGCAGAAAGCCGAAGGCCTCGCCATCGCCAAGTCGCTTCTCGACACGGCGTGCGAACTGTTTAACGGAATTTATTTAATCACCCCGTTTCTCCGTTCTGATTTGACGTCAGAGCTTGCAGCTTATATTAAGCAAAAGGATGAAAAGCGGGCTGATGTATATTTGCATTGACGCGGAAGAGGCCGCCTGATATGACAGGCGGCTTTTTCATGGTACGATACAGAAAAAGAATCAAGCAAAGGAGGATTTTTTCATGGTTGAATTAAAACCCATCACCGCAGAAGACACGTACGCGATCAGACACAGCGTGCTGCGCCCCCATCAGACGATTGAGGATTGTAAATATGATCAGGACAGCGTCAAAGGAGCCTTTCATCTCGGAGGTTTTTACGACGGGACATTGATCAGCATCGCTTCTTTCTACCCGCAGAACCAGCAGGCGTTACAGGCAGCGCCCGCCTACCAGCTGCGCGGCATGGCGACGCTTGAGGAATACCGGACGCAAAAAGCGGGAAGCACGTTAATCGCCTATGCAGAACGAAAACTGGCAGATATGGGGGCGGCGCTTGTCTGGTGCAACGCCAGATGTCACGTAAAGGGATATTACGAAAAGCTCGGCTGGAAAAGCACGGGCAGCCCCTTTGACATACCCGGCATCGGCCCTCATGTGATCATGTATAAAGAACTCGCCTGAAACAGACAAATGCCCTTGGGGACATGTCTCTAAGGGCATTACCCTGAATGTCACGTCTGCTTTTATATACGGTACTATTGACGCCCTCCCGCTTTTTTAATACCCTTTGTACATTACGCAACAGCAAGGATGGCAGGCAGAAAACGATATCTGTCAATTGCCGTTTTCAGCTATTAATTCAGAAAAGGAAGTATGAGATGAATACGATCCAAAAACCGAAAATCCCGAAAGAATTGCCGGTGCTTTCTTTCACAGAAGCGCTTCAGGACGACCTCATAAAAGAAGTCGTCATAGAAAACGCCGTCGTAAACAGCAAACTGGACGGCCTGCGCGCCGAAAAAGTCATTTTCAGAAACACCGTTTTTACGGATGTCTCTTTCAGACATATGGAATGTACGGATGTCCTGTTTGACAAATGTGATGTCTCAAACGCTGATTTCAGCGGAAGCATCATCCATAGAACGGCGTTTCAGCATTCAAAACTTCTCGGGTTGAATCTGGCGGATTCCGCCATGCGTCATGTACGGTTTGAAGACTGCCTCGCAAATTACAGCTCCTTCAGCTATTCCAATATGAAGCATGTCCGGTTTGACACGTGCGCTCTTACAGAAAGCGAGTGGAATGATGCCGTTCTTGAATACACAGATCTTGACGTCTGTGATTTGAACGGCGCAAACTTCATCGGCACGTCTCTTTTTAATATGGATATCAGCACGTGCACATTTGATCATCTGCACGTCTCACTTGAGAAGCTGAAAGGATGCCGCATCTCTCCGTCTCATGCCATTACATTCGCAGAAGCACTCGGAGCCATTGTGACGTGATCTTTTATTAAACGAAACGGCGGGCGATGTCCGCTATCGTTTGAATGCCTTTTTCCAAGTCCGGTAAGGATGCGTATGAATAGGAAAGACGCAGGCTTTGCCGGTCTTCGGGAAGATAGAGAGCTCCCGGATTGATCAGCACGCCGGCCTCCAAGGCACGGGTGAAAAGCGTCTGAACGGCGATTGCTTGATGAAAAGTGACCCAAATATAAAAGCCCCCCTCCGGCACACGCCACTCCGCAATATCTCCTGCGTATCTCTTAAGAAAACGCAATGCCGCATCTCTCCTCATTTTGAGTTCCTTTCTGAGACGCAAAAGACGCGCTTCATAGCGGCCGCTTGACAGCCATTGACATGCCGCCCATTGAGATAAAGCACTGGAGCCGTAATCCGTCTGCATTTTAATATCGGCGAGCCTGTCTGCAACCGGCTCAGGGGCGACGACCCATCCGATGCGCAGACCAGGGCTTACGGTTTTTGACAGCGTGCCGACATACAGCACATTCCCCTCACCGTCCATGGATTTTAACGGAGGCGGCGGTTCTTTATCGATCCATAAATCACCGTATGCGTCATCTTCAATGACAGGCAGGCGGTGATTTCTTGCGAGGACGATGAGTTCCTTCCTCCGCTTGAGTGACATCACCGTTCCCGTCGGATTATGGAATGACGGAATGGTGTACAGCAGCCCTGCTTCGTATTGCCGCCGGTAAGCGGGAAGATGATCCGTTTTGATTCCGCTCCCATCCATCGGCACTCCCTTAAGCCTGACGCCCGCTGATTGAAACACACGCAGGGAATGGAGATACGACGGGTTTTCAGTCAGCATGACGGAGTTTGGTTTTAGCAGCCCGATTGAAATGAGCTGAAGCGCCTGCAGCGCGCCTGAGACGATTACGATGGATGCCGGGGACGCGTGAATCCCCTTTGTTTTCAAATGTTCCGCGACGCTTTGCCGAAGCTGCAGGCTGCCCTTCGGTTCTTCATAGCCGAGCGCAAAAATGTTAGTTCCCGCTTCACGGAACAGTTCGGCCATCTCCTGCTCAGGCAGCAGCTCTTGACTCAGTTCACCCGTCCCCAGCCTGATCAGATCCGGACGCGGCTCGTTTTGATTAATGGCCTGAATCAAGGATGAATTCGGCTGATGACTCCCCGATGTAACGTATGTGCTCCAATCAAGGGGCTTAGCCGCTGCCATGATGCTCCACGTATTGTTGACGACCTTTGTGCCTCCCCCTCTTTTTCCTTCCAGAAGACCTTGGGCGATTAACTCATCAACTGCTGCCGTCACTGTGCTTCGGTTGACCTGAAGCTCCTCGGCGAGCTTTCTTTGTGAGGGAATTTTCGTGCCGATGGTCCATTCGCCATGAAGTATTTTTTCTTTTATATGCTGTTCGATCTGGAGATAAAGCGGTATGTGCGACTCCCGATCCGGACGCCAGCTGTTCATACGTCATCCCTCCTTCTTTATTTATTATACATTTGGCTGGTTCAAGTACCAGCCAAATGGCCGGAGACATCAGCACACGGTGCGGCTACAATGAGATTTAGTTGACGATTGGAGGGTTTTACGAAATGAATGCCATTCTTCACGGAGTGATGCTCGCTTTCGGCCTTATTTTGCCATTGGGCGCGCAAAACGTGTTTATTTTTCAGCAGGGAGCCTGGCAAAAACATGTGTGGCAGGCATTTCCCGCAGTGATTGCCGCCGCGGTATGCGATACGATTCTCATTAGCGCGGCCGTCGCAGGCGTGTCAATGATTATTGCAGAGATTCCCGTTTTTCAGACCGTCATGCTTATAGGCGGCTTTTTGTTTCTCAGTTTTTTAGGCTGGCAGACTTGGAGAAGCAAACCGCAGGCCGAACAGGCGAGAAAAACGGTTTTCACGGCAAAAAAACAGGCGGTCACGGCCGTCATGGTATCCCTTTTGAACCCGCATGCGATTTTGGATACCGTCAGTGTCATCGGCACAAGCTCCGCCGCCTATCCGGGAATTGATAAATGGCTGTTTGCCGGTGCTTGTATCGCGGTTTCCTGGGTATGGTTCGCCGGACTGGCATTCGCGGGACGGCTCGTTCAAACGGCGGATACAGGAGGCCGGCTCCTCGGCATCCTGAATAAATGCTCGGCATTGGTGATGTGGGGTGCTGCTTTTTATTTTGCGGCGCTTTTGTTTCGATAAAAGGAATTCGGCCAGGCCATGTTGAATGTACCGGAAGAAGAGGGGGAATTGGAATGTCAGACATTTTAAAGCTGTATCACTACCACAGATGGGCAAATGAGCAAGTTATTCAGCATCTGAAGACGCTGCCCGCGGTCAGCTTACAGCAGAAACTGAAAAGTGTTTTTCCGACTGTGAACGCCGTGCTTGTGCATATATACCGGGCTGATTACATTTGGCTTCACGTGCTTTACGGAGAAACTTTCGAACAAATCGTCTCGCAGTTTGATCAATTTGAAAAGCTTGACGGAGATTTTGAGGCGATTGAACATAGAATGACTGAACTGGACAAAGAATTCAGCGAATTTTTAAAAGAAATGGAGAACCCGGAAGGTCCGATCTCTATTTCTCATCCGCGCCTGGGGACGCTTCAGACGACATATGCCGATGTGATCCGGCATGTTGTGAATCACGGCACATACCATCGCGGCAATATCACCGCGATGCTTCACCAAATGGGCTATAAAGGCGTGCCGACTGACTACATTTTTTTCTCATACGAATCATAAAAAAGCAAAGGCCTCCCGGGCCTTTGCTTTTTTACTTCGAATCTATCATAATTCGGCATAGCCGGAGGCGCCCGCTTTTTCGGCCACATCGTAAATTGTCATTTTCATGCTTACCGATCCCTCTTTTGTTCTCTGGTTTTAGGTCAGTCCGTTTTCCGGCTTACGAATTTGCGGTATTCAAGCGGCGAAATGCCTTCAATCTGTTTAAACAGTTTGGAAAAATAGGTCGGGTCTTCCATACCGATGGCATCCGCGATTGTCCCCATTTTGTCATTGGTTGCGGACAAAAGACGTTTCGCCTCCGTCATTCTGACTTTGTTCGTATACTGGCCGGGCGTGACGCCGAGCACCTGCTGCATACAGCGGGTCACGTAGTCTTGGTTGTAATGAAGAGCCGATGAAAGCGCTTTGATGGTTGTTTTCTCCTGATAGTGCTCCTGCAGGTACCGGGCGGCCTCCCATGCGACTCTTTCCTTTGCGGATGGGATTTGGAACGCTTCCTTCTGAAGATGGAGCAGCAGCTCTTCAAACAGAATCTGCTTTCTGAGCGGCAGATCGGAGTTCTCTGCGCTGTCATCGGTCAGCACACTGAATTGCCCGGCCATAAACTGCGGGCGTCTCACCTTCCCTTTTTGCGGCAGGGACAGCCGGTAGCGGGACGGCTCTTCAAAGCTCCCTTTTTTTCGCCTCAGCTCCGACCAGTTGTTCCCGGTTGTTTCAGCCATCTCATAAGCCGCTCCCTCAAAATGAAGCCACGAATAGGATGTCGTTTCTTCACTGCCTTTTGTTCCGTAATGTTCAAGCCCGGGAGAAAGCAGAATATATTCTCCCGCTTCAACGGAAAAGGCGTTTTCGTCTTCTGTAATGTAGAGGACGCCTTCTTTCACATACAGCAGATCAAACACCGGGAAGACCCGTCTCACATGGGTTTCGCCTTTTTTGAACACTCCTTCTCCCGCAGCGATAAAGACCGGGAACGGAGGAACTGTGAACTCGAGAAAGGACATATTTTCGGCCCTCCTTTTTAAGTCGGATTTTTGCAAGAAGTTTCGTTTCTCTCCCTTTTTATTATAAGAAAATGGAGGTACACTTTTAAACGTTGATTTTGTCAGGAAAGGGGTTAAAAGAAATGAAACAAGCGATTTTAAAACGGGCTGCGTTCAAACAATCCTCTGATCACAAACTCTCATTATATGCGCTGACTTGGCCGATATTTATTGAGGTTTCATTATATATGTTTATGGGAAACGCCGACACTCTTATGCTTAGCCAATACTCTGACAACAGTGTGGCGGCCGTGGGTGTCAGCAATCAGATTTTAAATTTAATTATCGTGATGTTCAGCTTTATCGCAACGGGTACGACAATTGTGATTTCACAGTTTTTAGGATCTAAACAGAAAAAAGAGGCGCAGGAAGTGGCTTATGTATCAATAGGAGCGAACTTTGTCATCAGTCTCGCCATCAGCGCCGCCATATTTTTTGCGGCCGTTCCGCTGCTTCATGTGATGGGTCTTTCCAATGAATTGATGCCGGATGCCAAAGTCTTTTTGCAGGTGGTCGGCGGGCTGTCCTTCATTCAGGCTTTGATTATGACGTTCAGCGCCATTTTAAAAAGCTACGGTCATACGAAGGATACGATGTTCGTTACGATCGGGATGAATATTTTAAATATTGCCGGAAACTTTCTTGTCATTTTCGGGCCGCTCGGCCTTCCGGTGTTAGGCGTCGCCGGTGTTGCGATGTCAACGTCCTTCGCGCGGATCATCGGGCTGATCGCGATGATTGTGATCGTCAAAAAACGCATCGGACTCGGTCTGACATGGCAAAAGATTTTTCACGTCCATAAAGAGCACTTGCGGAAACTCCTGAAAATCGGGATTCCGTCTGCCGGCGAACAGCTGTCTTACAACATTTCGCAAATGGTTGTCACTTATTTTATCGCCATTATGGGCGCTCAGGCACTTACAACAAAGGTTTATACACAAAACATCACCATGTTTATCCTGCTGTTCGGAACGGCAATCAGCCAGGGCACACAGATTTTGATCGGAAGATATATCGGCGCCAAACGGTTTGACGACGCTTATGACCGCTGCATGAAAAGTCTGTATTGGGCGCTTGGCATTGCCGCTTTGACATCCGTGATCATGACTTTGTTTTCAAAGCAGCTGATCGGAATTTTCACAAGCAGCCCTGACATTATTGCGACGGCGAGCATGCTGATCGCCATGACGATCATTCTTGAGCCCGGCCGTTCATTCAATGTCATTATCATCAACTCGCTGCGGGCTGCCGGAGATGCAAAATTCCCCGTCTACATGGCGATGATTTCCATGTGGGGTATCGGACTGCCGCTCGCTTATCTGTTCGGCATTCATTTCGGATTAGGGCTCATGGGCATCTGGATTTCATTTATCGCGGATGAATGGGTCAGAGGCATTCTTATGTACAGAAGATGGCGGTCGCGGATTTGGATTCAAAAAGGGATTGCATAAACGCCCGAAGCTTCGTTATGAAGCCGGGCGTTTTTTTATGCTTGTGAAAGCTGTTGTCTCATGTCACCGAGCTCTGACCGGTAATGTGCCGCTAAACCGGTAACGGCGGGCCTTGAGTATAACGGAAACAGCTCCAGCTCTTCAGACGCCTCCTCGAAATACGCCTCGGCCTCGAATGCGATGTACTCCCATACATTCATAAAAGCTTTGTTGACGGTATGGCTCTCCAGTTCTTCTTCCGTATAGCCGAATTGCTTCATCACCTGGCGCGGGAGACGCTTTTTCGCCCGCTCGTCCGTATGGACCTCCAGAAGCACCCGGGTCAGCTGAATGGCTGCTCCTAATGAAACGGCTGCATGGCGGAGTTTCTCTTGGTTCCGGCGCGCACAAACCGGCAGCAGCAGCAGGCCGAGGGCTCCGCCTGTTTGGCCCGCATACATCAGCAGGTCATCAAACTCTTGATACGTTACTTTTTCTCTGTCAGAGATTTGGCCGGCGATAAACTCACGTAACGGCTCTTCTTCAAGCGCAAATTGCTGCCGCACATCGGTGAGCGCCTCCCACAAAAAGCCGTCGGCGCGGGACCCGTTCAGAAAGTCTTGTGCCGCCTGTTCAAATCCTCCAAGTTCCTGCACATCAAGCCGGTCAGCTTCGTGAAACAAAGCAAGCACCGCCCATGCGGCCCGCCTGTTTTTTGGCGGCAGGGATGAGAAAGTCCGTTTATATAAAGGAAAGTGCGCCTCGGCAAGCTGGGCGCATGTTTCGTATTCGGTCATGGTATCACTCCTCTGTTTTTTAGTGTACCATATGTTTCACAATAAAAAGACCGATATCCTTCAGCGGAAACCGGTCGCGGCACTGTTATTCTTCTATATCGATACGGTACGCCTCAAACCATGTATGGATCTGGGCAAGATGGGCGATCAGCTGCGGGCCTTTCATCAGCTGGCCGAACCACGGAACCTGAAAAGATGAACCTTCTGTCTCCAGCAGCATTTCCAGCTTCTTTCTGTCAAGCAGGGTGTGAAGCACGGAATCTTTCTGTTGTAAAATCGTTTTCAGCCATTCTGTGACCCCCTGCGTGTATTTCGGGTGATGCGTTTTCGGATAAGGGCTTTTTTTGCGGTACAAAATATCTTCAGGAAGCAGTCCTTCAAGCGCTTTCCGCAATATGCCTTTTTCCCGGCTGCCATGCATTTTCATTTCCCAAGGAATATTCCAAACGTATTCCACAAGTCTGTGGTCGGCGAACGGCACCCGTACTTCAAGACTTGCGCCCATGCTCATGCGGTCTTTGCGGTCGAGCAGATTTGTCATAAACCAAAGCATATTTAAGTAGAACAGCTGCCGTCTCGCTTTATCTGTTCCCGTCTCACCGTCTAACAGCGGCGTTTCCGCAATGGTTTCTTCATATCTCGCATTCACGTATTCTCTAAGATTCAGCCGTTTTTGCCACTTTTCATCCAAGAGCGTGATCCTCTCCTCAGTCGACCTCATCCAAGGAAATCCGTCTTCTTCTGCCGCGGTGTGAAACCACGGATATCCGCCGAAAATTTCGTCCGCACATTCTCCGGAAAGGCTCACGACAAAATCTTTTTTAATTTCCCGGCAGAACCATAATAGCGAGGAATCAACATCAGCCATGCCCGGCAGGTCTCTGACGAGAACGGATTCCTCCAGATGTTCAACCAGCTGATCCTGCGTAATCACGCACTTATGATGCTGTGTGCCGAATGCATTTGTCATTTTATCGATCCACGGGCCGTCATCATTCGGCTGAAAGGCGCTCGCTTTAAAAAATTTGCTGTTCTCCTCATAATCAATGGAATAAGTATGAAGGGGATCTCTGCCTTGTTTCTCAAAATGAGCGGCGGCTATCGCGGTTATCGCGCTCGAATCAAGCCCCCCTGATAAAAACGTGCAAACCGGCACGTCAGATACGAGCTGGCGTGTCACTGCATCCTGAAATAAGTACCGAATGTGAGCCGCGGTTTCATCGAAGCTGTCTGTATGCTTTTCGCTCTTTACATTCCAATAACGCCATATGGACAAACCGTCCTTTGAGAAAGTGAACGCATGGGCGGGACGCACCTCGTGAATTCCTTTAAACACCCCGCAGCCCGGAGTTCTGGATGGTCCGAGTCCGAATACTTCCGCAAGTCCGCCGCTGTCTGTGCGGGCTTTCACATCAGGATGAGCAAGAATGGCTTTCAATTCCGACCCAAACAGAAAGGAAGAGCCGTGTTCTTTATAAAAAAACGGTTTGACGCCGAGCCGGTCTCTTGCCCCGAACAGCCGCTTGCGCTTTTCATCCCAGATGGCAAAAGCGAAAATACCGTTCAAGCGGTCCACGCACTCCTCCCGCCACTCAATATAGCTGTGCAGCAGCACTTCTGTATCAGAGGTCCTCTCAAAACGGTGGCCCCTCGCCTGAAGCTCCTTCCGCAATTCTTCCGTGTTATACAGCTCGCCATTATAAATGATGGTGTACGTTTCCTCTTGATGCGTGCAGGCCATCGGCTGGCGGCCGCCTTCAATGTCAACGACCGAAAGTCTTTTATGTCCGAATAAAACATGGGGCTCTCCCCAGACGTTTGAATCATCAGGACCTCGTTTTGAAAGAGTGTCTATCATATTGTTCATAATATGTTTCTCTTGGACGAGCTGCTTTTGAAAATCGACCCAACCCGCAATTCCACACATGTGATATCAGCTCCAATCCCGTTTCTGTCGGTATCAAATTCGTTTCTATCAGCACTTTACCCAGTTTATGCAAAGAAACGCAGATAGTTGATTTGTCCCACTAAGAGTTGTATGAGACAAGCCCGATTTGGAAAGAACGGAAGAGAAGAAACAAACAAAGGAGACCGGCACGGTTATGAAACGAAAACAGCTTTTCTCAGAAAAAAACAAATGGGGGCGCGGCACCCTGATGATAGAGGACGGCATCTGCCTCGTCGAAAACGATGAAGGCGATATCCTGCTGGCAGACAGTCTAGGTAACGCAGACGTATTGATGAAACGCGGCGGCAGATGGCAGCCGGCACGGATTTGCGGCGGTGCGGCCGAAATCGGCGCAGACACCATCCCCCTGCTCGGCGGGGAAGAAATCCGTTATGAAAAGGCGGTCAAACGGCCGCTGTTAACCTTGCTCGATTCGCTGGACGATGAAACGTTTCTGCTGTTTCTCAGCCATCTTCACGGGTTCGGCCTGTCTGTATATGATTGCGTATTTTCCTACAATCAGGCGCTGTTTTCCGGTGAAGGCGTTTCGTTTTATCACTTCTCGGCGGATGACGCACAATGCGCCCTGCAGCATCACCGCGGCAGCTCGGGTAAACACGACAGATTTGAATGGACGGCATCTGACGGACGGCGCTCCATTATGTATTCAGCGGCAAAACAAGACGGCACCGCGTAACAAACAGGCGGCACCTTTTAAATAGGTGCCGCCTGATGTATTCAGCTTTGTTTTTCACGCTGATTGACGCCCGGCGTTTGCTTTGACCCTTCACAGCCGTAGCTTTTGCGGTAACAAGAGTGATTGACGCTTTTGGCATCCTGCAAATCTCCTTCGCCTCATCAACATCCCCCTGTCACGGCATTTCTCATTCAGCGGCACAGTTGCGCAGAATGTATGCGCAACTAAAAAAACCCGGATGCATCCGGGTTTTTCAAGCAATTGATTAAAATACGTGAAAGCCGATCGGCAAATGAAGGCCGAGCAGCACCGTCAGGACGAGCACGATAATAAAACCGATCCACAGTCCGCCGGTTGATTTGCCTTTTTTCTTGCGGATGACGAGCATTTCCATCAGTCCGATGGTAATGATGCCGAGCAGCATTTTTCCGGCGTACTCTCCGTTCCAATTCGCAAAACGGACAAAAAGCTCAGCTCCGGTCAGAATAATAATAATGTAGAATAAGCGCAGAATCATATGCGTAATTTTTGCGCCCTTCGCTTTTCCGGAACCGTACAGCCCGTAGCTGACAAATACCAGGATAAGCGCAACGACCCATGAAGTAATATGCCAATGTGTCATTATGTTCAATTCCCCCTATCAGATCAATCTGCCTCACTTATGGTACCACAACAAGCCGATCGGAGCATTATCAATCGTGCGAAAGACACACAATTATCCGATTTGGTTCGACAGCGTGCCGATCGGTTCAATTGTAATGTCAATGCGGTCCCCCGGCTTTAAAAATTTCGGCGGCTTAAACCCTTTTCCGACACCGGACGGCGTCCCCGTCGCTATAATGTCACCGGCTTCAAGCGTCATTCCTTTTGACAGCGTTTCGATTAAGTCAGCTATCGGAAAAATCATGTCACCCGTTGATCCTGATTGGCGCAGTTCTCCGTTCACCCGCGTTTCAACTTTCAGGTTTTGCGGATCACTGACGGCCGACTTATGTACAATGACCGGGCCCATCGGGCATGTCGTATCGAGGCTTTTGCCGATAAAAAACTGTTTATGTTTCTTCTGCAGATCGCGCGCTGTTATATCATTTACAATTGTATAGCCGAATATATGATCAAGCGCATGTTCTTTGGAGATGTGCGATCCGCTTTTTGATATGATTACCGCAAGCTCCCCTTCATAATCAAGCTGCTCCGTTACGTCCAAGTGGCTGTCCACTGTTTCTCCGTGTCCTGTAACGGCAGCCGGGGCTTTCGTAAAAACCATGGGATGCTCCGGTATATCCGCCTCACTCCCCATTTCAACAGCATGATCACGATAATTTTTCCCGATGCAGATCACGTTCTTTGAAGGTCTCGGAATAGGCGCGCAAAGCTTTACGTCAGACAGCGCATACATAAATGAACCCGACTCGTCATTCGGTTTTTTCGCCCATTCCGCAAGCTGTCCGGCATGCGCGACAAACTTATCTCCTTTTTGAATGCACTCGATCAGCGAACCCGGAATCGTCTCAAGTTCAAACAACTTTTTTTCAGCCTTTTGCAGATCTAAGATTTTGTCATCATCAATGATCAGACCGACAAATGTTCGGCTGTTCAGTTCCCCTGTCGCAAATTTCATGTTAATCCCCCATCATTTTTAAATCTGGCATTCCTTTATGTATTCTTCCTCCGGGCGGGAAATTCCTCTTTTAAACAGGCTGAAAATAAGTGTAAAAGAGTATCAAAAATTGTCACTTTTTTAGTCATATTGACGAAATAAAACCTTCTTGGCCAAAATGGGTTATACTATTGTCATCCTATGTTTTCCAAAATAATCGAGAATTGGAGATCACACGATGAACAAAATTGAAGAAAAAAGATTAACTTTATTCGAGACAGCGCAAAAATTCGGAATCAATGCAACGGAGACCATCAGGTGCAGCCAGGAGCTGGACAGCCTTTTAAACGGGTGCCGGGGCGGGCTCATCCAACAAACGAAAGACAGCGGGCTGAACCCGGCCGCACAGATTGAGCACGGCCGCACCGCAGGAAAAAAAGAGGCTTTCTCATAAACGTGATATGTATATAAATCTGTATCATTTATGTATAAGACCCGGCATGCGTAAAGCGCCGGTGTTTTTACGTCTAAAGTTTTTTCCGCTCACAAAAATGTGCATTTGTCATAAGCTATTTTAGGCAGGCAGCCCAGATAAGCTCCTGGAGTGCAGTCATGAAAATCTTCACGAAAAGGATGTGCTCGTATGCCCGCAATTGTCGGAGCGTTTAAAATTAATGCCGTCGGTACGAGCGGAGTCGTTCATATAGGCGACTGCATCACCATTTCTCCAAAAGCAGAGGTTAAGACATTTGCCGGAGCGGGCAGCTTCAATACCGGAGACAATCTCACACTGACGAATTACAGGAATTCAACGAATGTGTACGATAATGATGTAATCGATCAGCCGATGGCAGGAAACGCATAAAGGAGGCGCCGTATGAATTTTTACGTCAATCAGTCGATCCATATCAATTACATGCGTGTAGAATCTGTCAGCAATTCCTCCATACTGCAAATCGGAAGCGCCGGTTCAATTAAATCTCTTTCCAATCTGTACAACACAGGGAGTTATGTTGAGCCGGCGCCGCCTGTCACCGCGGGGCAGCAGACTGTAACAACAGGGGGAGGTCCCGGCACCTCATCATTTGTACCGCTCCAGCCGCCAAGCCGGTAGTTTTAATGAAGGAAACGAGACGCGAGGTGAATGTCATGTATGATCAATCCGTTTCATCCTACCTGCAGAATTTAAATTCTTTCGTCCAGCAGCAGGCGCAGCAGATTCAGGAGCTCGAACGGCAGCTGAAAGAATTCCAAAATGAAATTTCAACGCTGAAGCAGCAGCCTTCTACAAGAATCGATCGGCTCGAGTATAAATTTGATCAGCTGAAAATTGAACGGTTAGAAGGAACGCTGAATATCGGATTGAATCCGACTGATCCGAATGCCGTGCAAAACTTCGAAGTCGGCCAGACATCTCCGCAGGTCGGAATGATGCAGCAGGAACAGGCGGGCCAGCAAATGCAGCAAATCCGCCAAAACGTCGATATGTACCTGAATGAAGAAATCCCCGCGCTTTTAGAACAGCTCGAAACTCAGTATGAGAGCAGGCTGGACGAAACGAACAAATATCATATTATTGAAGATATCAGAAAGCAGATGGACAGCCGGATTCAGTATTATCTGTCCCATGTCCCGAAAGAAGAAAATACGGCGCCCGCGCAATATGCCGAGCAGATTGCCGAACATGTGAAGCGTGATATTGTCAGGGCCGTCGAGCACTTTATTAAGCACATACCTGGTGAAATGAAAGGTGATGATCCGTCATGATTTTTACAGTGATTAACCGGAATATTGAAGTCGGCGACATCCGGTCTACCGGTGTATCCAGTTCTTCCTTATTATTAATCGGCGACACCGATTCCGTCTATCTGTCTTCCATCTTTGACACGCCTCCGGAATCTCTTATTATCGGGCCTTATGTGCCGCTGGCGCCGGAATAATGTTAAAGCGCATTTCACGCCTCCGGAACGCCAAAATCAATTCAGTCGGGATTGCGAGTGTTTTTCAAGCAGGCGATACGAATGAAATCAATATGCGGATCAAAGTATTGGCCGATCAGCGTAGTCTTGCTGTATACAGAGATGATGAAGGCTCATTTAACAAAAAAGAATACCAGATTTTTCGGCAGCCGGCCGTCATGCCGTTACCGGAAACGGGAGTCCAAAGCGCATTCTGCCATGAAAACCCTTCAATTCGGGTAAGGAATGTGAAAGTTCAAGGGGTATCGTCAGCGTCCGTGGTTCAAATCGGATCGACGTCGATCGTTCTGGGAGATTCGCGGCTGAAACATATTAGGCAGATCTTCACGCCAAGCTCACAATCACAGCAGCCCTGACATATAATGACGGTGAGACTTCTATAAAGGGTGTCGTTTATGCCAGCAATTACCGGACCTATAGCTATCAATTCCATATCGGGCGGAGTCGTAAACTTTGGTGATTCCTTTTACCTTTCTCCAAAAAGCTCTTCTAAATCTGCGCTCGGTTCGGGAGCAGGCAATACCGGAGATTTCCTGTTATTAAACAACGTTGTCAATGCGACAAACTATATAGACCCCGATGTCAGCGATCAAAATGTGGTCGGAAACGCCTAAAAAGCAGCCGCTCTTTCAGAAGAGGGCTGCTTTTGGTTCAGCGTTATTTTCGTTCATTTGCTTTTTTTGTTTTTACAAGCTTTTCCGGCGGCTGTTTTCTGATCCATTTCACAAACCGCGCGAGTTTCGGGTCACGCCGCAGCTCTTCTATTCCCGCGAGCCTTGCCGCAAGCTCCTGATTCGTATAGAGCGCGTGAACCTGTTTATGACAAGGGATGCAGAGCATTGCGGTCGGAAGGAATGTCCCGCCTTCTTCCTTAGGCGTTAAGTGGTGCTCCGTCAGCCGCACATGATGGCGGCCGCATAATTCACATGTGCCCTCGGCAGAATCGGCCATGATTCCTTCTCCTTTCTACATGATCTCCAATGTGACCCGGGTGCCTTTCCCGCCCGGTTCGGACGGATGAACGATTAATTTTTTCGGCAGACGCGCTCTCAGCTCCTGCACATGGCTGATCACTCCGACGGATAAGTTGTCCGATTGCAGCTTTTCGAGCGCTGTGACAACGGTGTCTAAGAGCCCTTGGTCAAGAGTTCCAAATCCTTCATCTAAGAAAAAGAATTGCAGCGGGTATTGCCCCCGCAGCTGAATCTGGGCGGACAAGGCAAGCGCAAGCGACAGCGATGTCAGAAACGTCTCTCCGCCAGAAAGGCTTGATACGGGCCGTTTGACGCCTCCGTTCGCGTCATCACGCATGACGAAACCGCCTTCTGAATCGACTAATATGGCATACCGCTGCCTTGTCAAAGCTCCGAGACGGGCAGAGGCGTCCCGAGCCACACTTTCCAGCTGTTCTTCCGCTAAAAATTCGACGAATGTATTGCCTTTACATACAGACTGGAGCTTATCAAGCTTGTCAATCTGTGTCTGCCAGCTTTTCAGTTCGGCTTCAATCTCTTTAAAGCGCTTATGCTGTTTTTGCATAACCGCGAAGGCTTTTGCCTGTGCTCCTTTTTCCTCCATGGCGGCGCCTGACTCAGCCTCTGCCTGCTTCAGCAGAGAAACGGATGCTGTCCATTCTTCCTCCGATATCCGGCGCTCGGCTAATTTATCAGTAACACGGCTGATATTTGCCGATAGCTGTTTTGAGGTGTCCATGAACTCATCTATTTCTTTTTTCATTTCCTCTGCACGCCCTTGCGGAAGCAGACTTTTTTTGACTTGGTCCGGCTCGGCAAACCCGGTGTCTTTTGACCTCACGCGCCAGTCGTTTTGCGCTTTCTCAAGGGAGGTCTCAGCATCCCTGAGTGACATGAGACTCCCGGATTCCCGGCCTTTTGCGTCATTCAGTGATTGCTGCGCCTGCTTCAGCGCATCGAATAGGGACTGTTCTTTGAATTTTAACAGCTGTAATTCCTGCCGCACCGCTTCAAGCTTTGCGGAAATTGATGTTTCTTCAGCTGCTGTTCCGAGCTCTTGTTCATATCCGTCAATCACCTGCTGCAGGCGCTCAGACGCATAGTGAAGCTCGAGCCGTTCCCGTTCAAGCCGATGCTTCATCTCCTGCAGGCGTTCTTTCTCCTCTTCATGTTCCTTGAGGAATGCGATGCTTGTTTCAATGCGCTTCTCACATTCTTCTGCCTGCCTGTCCTTCTCATCTATCGAAGCCTGCCAGGCGTCAATCCGGTTTGGCGGAATATCACCGCAGACTTCATTGTACTGATTCAATCGGCTTTCTGACAGCGATTCAAGCTCTTCTAATGAATGTCTGAGACGGCCGGCTTCTTTTTCCTCGTAGCGGATTCGTTCGGCAAGCTGCTCAGCTTGTTTCACCGTCTGCTGATGCGCGCTGATCAGTCTTGTGACCTTCTCTTTTACCGACAGCATATCCTGTTTCATTTGTTTCCACTCCAAGCGGACGGCGCTGAACGCTTCATCAAGCGGGCGTCCGCTGATGGAGGAAGCGGCTTCCAGCTCCGGAACCCGGGCGCTTTGCAGAAACGGACATTCTTCGGTAAAACGCCCCGACTGCTCTTCTAATGCAACCTTGGCTGTCAGCACCTCCTGAGAAAGAGCCGCCGCCTCAGAAAGCAGCGCTTCAACCTGCTGCAGCTGTTCCTGTACAGCCGTATCAGGCGAGAATGTTTCATGAGCGGAACGCGGGCGGTCATGCTGCGTCGAGCCGCATACAGGACAAGGCTTTCCTTCGATTAGTTTTTCCGATAATTCTTTTGTTAATGCAGCCGTTCTCGCTTCCTCTGAGCGCCTGCGGAGATCGGCTTGCGTTTTGTCAGCCCGTTCGGCTGCGGCTTTCAGTGAACGTTCCGTTTCACAGACCATATGGTAAACGGTTTGAAGCGTTTGATAAGCGTGCGTAATGTCTTCCTCTTCCGTTTTCGCTTTCGCTGTGAGCGACTCGCTTTCTCCGTTCAGCTTCTCCACGTTTTTCAGCTGCGTTGTCAGATTGGCCCGCTCTTTCGTGATTTGTTCCTGTGTCTGCTGAAAGCCTGCCGCCAGCTGTGCTGCGGTCTGGCATTTTTTCCGTTCATCGGCGGTCACTTGAACTGCTTTCAGCTCTTCTTTCAGCTCATTCTGCCTGTTTTGGCCGCGGGTCAGGCGGTCTTTCACTCCGGCCAGCTGTTTCGAGGCGGCTTCGTATTCTTCCTCTTTTTTGCTGTGTTCCGCATTTGTTTTTTCCGCTTCTTTTTTCGCTTCAAGCAGTTTTTGTTCAATGGCTGAAAGTCTTTGATACAGCTCTTCTTCCTTGACAAGCTTCGGCTCCTGTTCGGCCTTATGGGCCCGCCATGCTTCATAGGCTTCATTTTGCCGGGTAAATGAAACGGTTTCCGCCTCTGATTTCCGTTTGGCCAGTTCGTGTTCCCGTTCAGCGTGCTGCTTCCGGCGGACGGCTTCTGTGTAACGGTCTGCGTACGGCTCAAGGGCGAGAGCTGTTTCCGCCTCTTTAAGACGCTCAGTCAAATCCGTGATGTACGGGCGTCTTTCCTCAAGCTTTTTCTCCCGGCGCTCATATTCATCTCTTTCTGTCTGCAGGTTCCAAATTTCCTGGTGATTCTCAAAGCGCTCTTTTGCCCGGACCCGTTTCTTCTCAGCTTCTTCAAGCCGTTCGTTCGCTTCGTGAAACTGCTGTTCAGCCTGCTTCAGCGCATCTTCTCCTGCGTCTCCGAGCCCGGATTGTTCCGCCAGCATTTCATTTTTTTTCGCTGCCGCTTCCTGCGCCCGCCGCCGCAATTTTTTGACAAGCCTGTCCCCGTACTGTTCCAGATTAAACAGGCGCTGGAGCATATGTCTTCTTTCCGCGCCTTTAAGCGACAGAAACTCGGCAAACTTTCCTTGCGGCAGCACGACGGCTCTTGTAAAGTCGTCAATGGTCAGGCCAAGAAGCTCCTCTACCTTTTTGTTCACTTCATTCGCTTTATCGGCCAGCACCGTTTGTTCCTCTTTGATTTCAATCAAGCGGCAGAGGGCGGTTTTTACTTTCGTTTCATCCGTTCTCTTAAAAACGCGCTCGACCTTGTAGGAAACCCGGTGGCCGGATTGAAGCGCGAATGTAAATGAGACGGCGAGCTGCTCTTCGGCATGATTCAGGATGCCGTGCGTATTATTTGCGGCGCGCTCCACTTTTCCGTATAAAGCGAGTGTCATGGCATCAAGGATTGATGATTTTCCGCTTCCGGTCGGCCCGAAAATTCCGAACACCCCGGCTCCGGACAGTCCGGCAAAATCGATGGTCTGTTCCTCTCTGAAGCTGTGGAGCCCTTTTATCGTTAACAGAATCGGCTTCATGTCGCATCCTCCTCATCATCTGTTGACGCAAGCTCTAAAAACAGCTTGACCATCTCCTCATCCGGCACGCCGCCGCCCGTTTGTTTTTCATAAAACTTCTTAAATCGATCCTCAATTGATGTGTGTTTCACTTCAATCCGGTCATTTTCGGTCTCTTTTTCTTCAAAAACCGGCCTGATATGGATAAAGCCGGGATGCGCCTTTCTCAGCCGATGAATTTCCTCGAGAGAAAGCTGATCCGTCAAATGGATATCAAGATCGATCCAGGCATTCCGGTCACGCCCTTCATCGAGCCAGCCGTGAACTTCGCTCAGCCCCTGCGCTTTCCATTTGACGAGCGGTTTACCGGAAGACAGGAAAATCTCTTCCCACTTCGCTTCTCCGCCGGGCTTCGCTTCTACCACCGTCACCGATTTGGCATAACCGGCTTCTGAAAAGCTGTATGCGAGCGGAGAGCCTGAATAACGGGCAGCCGTCTTGGCGCGCTTGATCGTTTGCGGACGGTGGAGATGGCCGAGAGCCACGTAAGCCGCATCAGCCGGCAGGCTGTCAGCGGCAACTGTGTAAGCGCCCCCGACTTCAATCGGACGCTCTGAATCGGTCTGATTTCCTCCCGCGACATAAATGTGGCTCGCCGCGATTTTCACGGCATCGTCCCGGCACAGTCCGCACATGTGAGCAAACGCCTCTCTGATTTTGACATCGTAATGATCGCGAAGAAGCTTTTCCTCAAACGTATCAGAAAGCACTTCGTTTAATCTCGCCTCTGACGGATATGCCAGCGCAGCTACGGCTAACAGCTCGTCCGCCGACGGCACTTCAATATGCACGGGTTCTGTCCGCGGATAGCCGATTAAATGAATGCCGCGCTCATTTGTTAACGGAGAAGCCGCCGCCAGCCTGTCGGGATTGTCATGGTTTCCGGCAATGACGACGACCGGGCGCTTTCCGCCGTCAGAAAGCGCGGAAAGACTTTCGTAATACAATTGTTCAGCGAGCGCAGGCGGGTTGACCGTATCAAATACATCCCCCGCCATAATGACCGCATCAATATTTTCTTCCTTGACAATGGTATTCAGCTCTTCTAATACCTCGGCCTGCTCGCTCAGCCGGCTTCTGCCTTCCAGCGTTTTGCCGAGGTGCCAGTCAGCTGTATGTAAAATGCGCATACCGCATTCACCTCACTTTTTGATAGAAAAAAAGATCCGCTCCAAAAAGGAGCTTCGGATCTTGTTACAGTGTAAGAACGTGACCTCCATCGAAGAAATAGAGCGCACGCCCTTTCACTTTCGTTTTTGTAATTTGTTCAACCGCTTTTGTATACAATTCGATTTGTGTTTCATACCTTTTTTGCAGAATCGGAGCCGCGCCTTCAAATCCGTTCCGGAATTTCCCCTCTATCCGATCTGTTTTATAGTCCAGCAAATAGAGACCGTCCGCCGTTTCGTAGAGGCAGTCAATAATCCCCTGCACGAGCAGCGGTTCACCGGCCGTTTCGGCATCCTTGTACACCTCGCCGGCCGGAAGCGCCATACTGAACGGCACTTCCCGGTCAATCCGCAGCGCCCTGAGAAGATCTTTCCCGATTTCAGTTCCGAAAAACTGGACAATTTCTTCTAAATCAATAGCTTCCTGCTGTTCTTCTGTCAGCAGCTCTTTTTCGTAAAGCATCCGGACCGTCCGCTCCGCTTCTTCGGCAGTCGGAACGTGCGTCAGCGGTATGTGCTGCATCACCGTATGCATCGCCGTCCCTTTTTCGGCGGCTGTCAGCCCTTTTTTCATCATAAAACCGGGACGCCTGTATAAAAGCGTGTCTCCTGACGGTTTGATGAGAGAGCGGCCGCTGTATTCATCCTCGTATTCTTGCTTTCTCTTCAGCTCAGAAACTGATTGCTTCGTTCTGATAGCCGTCAGCTCTCGGTACGGATATTCCCATTCAAGCAGACGGCGCGCCTGATCATCAAATGAAAACGAATCAGGAATCGGCTCGCCCTGCTGAATCGCTTTGAGACGTTTGCTCTTTTCTTCAGCACGTTCTTTTGGATTCTCTTCCAGCAATTCACTTTGCTGAAGCATCCGGATGTGAAAACGCGACGGGTCGCGCGCGATATCCTCAGATGAGGAAAGTCCCGGCGTCCTGTGCGCCTCCATGTCACGGTGGCGGATGAGCGCCGGCCCGATAAAGTCCAAATAAGATGACGCCTGATAGCGGTCGAATTCAGAAAGAAGCCAATCGGCCCGGTCTGCTTGCGCCTGCCATTTGGCCAGCTGTTTTTCCCGGTTTTTGCAGGAACCGACGAGAAACAGCTTTTCCTTCGCTCTGGTCAGCGCCACATACAATACGCGCAATTCTTCGGATAAGAGCTCTCTGCGCATCTTTTTCTTCATCGCCACAAGCGGAAGAGTCGGATAGCTGATTCTGAGTTCCGGATGAATATACTTCGTGCCGAAACCGAGCTCTTTATCAAGCAGGTATGATTTGTTGAGATCCATCATATTAAAACTTCTGCCGAGTCCGGCGGTGAAAACGACGGGGAATTCAAGTCCTTTGCTGCTGTGGATCGTCATCAGCCGAACGACATCCTCCTGCTCGCTGAGCGCCCGGGCCGTCCCCAGATCATCGCCGCGCTCCTGCATCCGTTCAATGAACCGCAAAAAGCGGAATAACCCGCGGAACGCCGTCGCTTCGTACGAGCGCGCCCGGTCATACAAGACGCGCAGATTGGCCTGGCGCTGCTTTCCGCCGGGCATGCCGCCTGCATAGTCAAAATATCCGGTATCGCGGTATACTTCCCAAATCAGCTCAGACACCGAATGATTCGTCGAAAATGACCGCCACTTTTGCAGACTGTCATAAAAGGTTCTCAGTTTTTGATACAGTTCATCATGCCTGTCAGCGTTCGCTATATATGCTTTCAGCGCTTCATAAAACGGCGCTTTTTTCTTTTCAAGGCGTATCAGCGCAAGTTCATTTTCGTCACAGCCGACGATGGGCGAGCGCAGCACGGAAGCAAGCGGAATATCCTGATACGGATTATCAATCACCTTCAAGACTGAAAGCGCCGCAGCCACCTCCACGGCTTCAAAGTAACCCGACGTCAAATTGGCGTACACCGGAATACCCTGGTTTTTCAGCTCTTCCATTAATTGCGGCGCCCACGGCATGGAGCGCAGCAAAATTACGATATCCCGGTACTGGATATTCCGGTGTGTTTTTGTTTTGCCGTCATATACCTTAAACGGAGATGAGACAAGCTTTCGGATCTCCCCGGCTATCGCTTTCGCTTCCCAGTGCACAGTTTCAAAGTCTTCGGCATCCTCGGAGCTGTCTGCGCCATCAGCGCTGTCAATGAGCAGCAGTTCCGTTTTTGCCGCGTCATTCGGCGGATACGATGCGCCGAGCTTCAATGCCGCCTGTTCATCGTAATCCACTTCGCCGATTTTTCCGCCCATCAGCTGCTTAAACAAGAAATTCGTACTGTCCAAAATATCGGAGCGGCTGCGGAAATTTTGGTTCAGATCAATTTTCTGCCCCGTGCCTGCCCCGCTTTCTGTAAACCTTTTATATTTCCCGAGAAACAGCAGCGGCTCAGCAAGTCTGAAACGGTAGATCGATTGTTTGACGTCGCCTACCATAAACAGATTTCCCGTCTCTTCATTCCCGCTTTTAACAAGCTGCAGGATAGACTCTTGCACAAGATTCGTATCTTGATATTCATCAACCAGAACTTCATGGAACTGGTCTTGATAATAAACGGCCGCTTCGCTCGGCACCCGCCGGCCTTCTTCATCAACCGCAGTTAAAATCGCCAGGCAGTAATGTTCCAAATCTGAGAAATCAATAATTGATTTTTCTTGTTTCGCCGCTTCAAATCGTTTTCCGTACGATATCACGAGCTGAACGAGCGTTTCGATGACAGGCTTCATATCTGCTAAACTCTTTAAGTGATCTTGCGGACTTCTTGTAAAATAATCGGTCTTTACCTTTTCGATCAGTTTCTTCGCGCCGTTTCGCAAATCGGTCGCTTCGTCCAAAAGCGCTTTGTCAAATTCATCACCCTTTACCGCCTTCGCCCGTTTAAAGGAGACTGCGGGAACCCGTTCATACAGCGCATTGAAGTCATGCCGGCAGCTGATCAGCTCTTCTATCTGCTGAAGGTCATCCAGAAAATTATCAGCGCGCGGGGCCGGCCCGCCGGGCGCTTTTGTCAGTTCAAGCGCCTTCTCAAGCTTTTGTTTTGCCCCGAAAAGCGCCATTTCAGCATCTTCTCTCACATATTGATAAAACGGAAGCTCTTCCATTTTGCTTTCTTCCGTCACATCATACAGGCGGACAAAGCTTTGCAGCCATACTTCCGGGTCAGGATGCGACCGGGAATACTCGTACACCCGTTTGACAAGGTCTTGAAGATCAAGATCATGCCTGTCTGTCGTATATCTGTCCGCAAGCTCAAAAAACGCCTGATTCCCTTTTGCGTATTCATCTTCAAACAGCTCATCAAGAACTTCGTCTCCGAGCAATTCGCCTTCCGTCTGGTCAGCCATCCGAAAACCGGGGTCAAGATCAATCATATAATAATATTTTTTAAGCACTTGCAGACAGAAAGAGTGAAGCGTCGAAATGCTCGCCCGATTCAAGAGAGAGAGCTGCCGTCTGATATGCAGAGATCCCGGATTTTTGGCGAGCTCTTTTTCTAATGCTTCCGCGATCCGATGCTTCATCTCCGCTGCTGAGGCGTTTGTAAAGGTCACCACAAGGAGCCTGTCAACATCAACCGGATCTTCCTCCGCGATTATCTTTCTGATCATCCGTTCCACGAGCACGGCCGTTTTACCTGATCCGGCTGCGGCAGCGACCAGAATATCGCGGCCGGAAGAAACGATGGCGCTCCATTGGTCATCCGTCCATATGCTGTCTTTCGGTTTAGGAATTTGCATCATCATCCGCCTCCTTCTTCAGCCAATCCAGTATGGTGCCGTCTTTTTCCGCTTTCAGGCTGCGGTATTCATTTTCCTTAAGCGACTCATCAAACTGGCACACCGATTGAAACGCACAGTACGTACAAGGCGTCTTATCTTTCAGCTTATACGGGGTAATGGACACAAGCCCGTCCGTTATCGCTTCGCCCGCCTGTTCAAATGTCCGCCGCACATGGTCTGTCAGCAGATGAAAATCCCGTTCGCTGACCGCGGCTGAGTCGGATCTTAAAGACCCGTCCTTTTTCAAACCGGCATTGACGATATTTGAACGCCCTTCCTCCAAGGTCGTGTCCATCAGGCTGATCGCCTCCCGGTCACCGAGGAGAAGGCCTTTCATTTTAAATTTCTTAAAAATTTCCTGCTCGATTTCATCAAGCCCCATCGGCAGACTGGCCTGAATCATCGGATCATGAATATGGAAATACAAAACGCCTGCCGGGGTCGCTTTCATACCGAGCCAATCTTCGGAATGTGTAATCGATAAGTCAAGATATGTGAGCATTTGCAGAGCGAGCCCGTAATACACCTCAGCCAGATCAAGCCCCCTGTCGCTTGATTTATAATCAACGATTCTCAGCAGCAGGCCTTTTGAGCTTTCCGCTTTATCCACGCGGTCGATCCGTCCGACGAGTTCCATCGTACAGCCGTTTTTCAGCGTGAAAGTGAGCGGAGGCAGCGGCCCGCTTCCGCCGAAACCGAGTTCAAGACCGACCGGGACGAAACCGCTCGCCTTCGCATGCTCGCTTAATATGCCAGAAACACGCGTGACGATCTTCTGCAGTTTTTCCTTCACATAAAAGTGTCTGTTTGAGCTGAGCAGAATCTCTTTTTGCAGCTTTGGCGCAAGCCGTTCCACCGCTTCATAGGAGAAATTCCGGCACTGATCTTTCGTCAGATCGCGCCATTCCAGCTTCTGCTCACGAAGCCGGTCTGAAATCAGCTTCAGGCTGGAGTGAAACAGCTGGCCGATATCCGGCGCGTCCAGCTTGAAAAACTGCCGCTCTTTTAATTGAAGCCCGTGAGATGCAAAATGAGAAAACTGGCAGGCATTAAACGCCTCCATCCGGGAGACGCTTCCTTTAATATGCTCGCCGTAAAGCTGGCGCGAAACAGGCCGTTCAAGACGCTTCGCCTCATTGCGGAAAAACAAGCTTGAAAACAGCTTTTTCGCACGCTGGTGATCAGGCTCTTTCATCAGCACATTGTATGCGCTCCACCATACGTCACTGATCTCGTACTCTCTTGTCCACAGCCTGAGCTGACTTGCCGTATATGTCTGAGCCACCTGTTTATTGACGAGATACTGAAGCTGCTCTTCTTCGCTTACCTGCTCGGGATCAGCCGCTGACAGCTTTTCCTGATGATCGGGAAACAGCTCGCCAAGCCGGTTTACAACGATTGACGGCAGGAGCGTTTTTCCTTCCGCATCGGCAATCGGGTATGACACATAAAGACGGTCAGACGGACTTGACAGCGCCATATAGATGAGAAAATGCTCATCAAGCAGCCGCTCACGCCCCGCGGAAGACAGCTCCACTCCGACTGCTTTCAGCCACTCCCGGTCATCATCAGACAGCACGCCGTTTTCATCCGGGCGCGCCGGAAGAACGCCGTCATTGGCCCCGATGACGAATGTGCAGGACGTGCCGTACATTCTTGAGAGATCCATATTCCCTACAAATACTTGGTCAAGCGCAGGCGGAATTAAAGAAAAATGAAGCGATTCCGTTCCCGTTTCAAGCATTTGCTGGAACAGCGCCAAAGATATTTCATCTTCACCCATCATGCCGGCAAACTCCTCGAGAAGCTGGATAACGGCATCCCACGCCTGGCCGTGCTGCTGCGCTTCGATCATGTTTCCGGCCTCTTCGGCCCGCTGCCTTTTCCGGTCCAGCTTCAGGGGAACATCGGTATCTTCCAAAAAGAGATAAAGAGCCTCCGCCATGCTTTGAACCGTTTTCGCTTTTTTCATCCGGTTTTGAAGCCGGACAAGGGGCGCGGCCATCCACTCTTTCGTCTCATTCAGCATGTTCTCCATCTCTATTTCCTGATCTGTCTGCGCGAAATCCTCATCGAGCGATACGAAGCGCCTGTATACAAACCGCTCGCCGCTCGTCCAGCGCTCCCCTTTAATGCCGTAGGCGATACAGTAATTTTCAAGCTGATCAACCTGCTCCCTTATTTTCTGCTCCGGCTGATCAAGCGGGAATAACAGTTCGGTTTTCGCACAGCGGAACACCGCTTCATATCTCCAGTTCCCCTTCACGACATCCAGGCTTGAACGGATGAATTCAATAAGCGGGTGATGCTGCATAGAAGCTTTTCCGTCAATAAAATAAGGAAGCCCGTAATCGGCAAACACTTCCTTCAGCAAATCTTTATAATCTTCCGGCTGACGGATGAGAATCGCCATATCTTTGTACCGGTATCCTCCGTCCCGGACAAGTGATTGAATTTCCCGGGCAATACCTTCAAGCTCAGCTCTTCTGTTTTGCGCCTGCATGACGGTAAAAGCTTCCTGTCCGCCGGTATACGCCGCGGCGGGACGCACATCGTACTGCGACTCTATACAGGCAAGCTCCGGCGCATGCTGATGCCGCTTCGTGCCATGCAGTTCCTTGCAGGAAATATCGGCATTCAATTCCTTTGCCGTCTGATAAAGCTTATAGTATGTGCTTCCCGTCATTCTGAACAGATCGAGCTCATCCGGTGCCTGTTCCGCCGAAGGGCTGTCCGCCGTCAGCGAGAATGTGACATGTTCAGCATGCATGATCAGCTGCTCCAGCACCCTTAATTCCTGCGGCGTAAATTGATAGAATCCGTCGACGTAAACACGGGCGCCTTTTACAACGTCCGCCAAAGGAATCTGCTGAGCGAGCAGCGTCAAATAATCCTCTGAATGCAAATAGTGTCCGGCGAGGCTTCTTTCCATCTGCTGATATAAAATGCCTAAATCATGAAGTTTTTCAGACAGCATCCGCTCTCCGCGATATTCTGACGCCGTTCCGCTTTCCGCCATGCGTCGGACGTCTTCAGGCTCAATACAATACCGCTTAAACTCTGTCAGCATCCGTTCCACCTGCTCAGTGAACCCGGTTTTGTCACTCGCTTTTTGATACACTTTAAACTCGTGCTTATATTCTTCAATCAGTTTCCTTAAAAGCATCTGCACACCCGTCGTCGTCACAAACGGGCGGTTCATGCCCCCGGTATGCTGAAGCACGCGCCACGCCAAACGCGAGAAACTGAACACTTGAGCGCGTATCATGCCGCCGATATCCGGCGTTTTAGCAAGCTCATATTCCATTAAAAACGTCATTTGATCCGGGACTAGAAAAATGATCGGTTTCCCGAACGGCTCCCGGCGCAGTTCATCTTGAATGCTGTCGATAATCAGCCTCGTTTTCCCACTCCCCGATCTGCCTACTAAAAACTCAACACCCAATTAGAAGACCCCTCTCTTTTTATCTTTCTACATTTTATCGAAAGTTGACGAAAATGACCAATCTCATCTGCTGGTAAAAACGGGATGACTGTTTTAAAAAATTTCGTTTTTGACCAAAATAAAGAAAAAAGGACTAATGATGATGTCAGAATATCCCGAAGTAATTGTACGGACGGCTCTGTCGTTCAGCATTCTGTTTATCGGCGCCCGGATACTCGGTAAACAAACCATTTCACAGATGACGCTTTTTGATTTCATTGCGGCCATCTCGCTCGGCGCCATCACGGCAAATCTGTCGTTTAATACAAAGCTGCCGATTCATTATCATGTCATTGCCTACATTATTTTCGTGGCAATCATTTACCTTGTCGCATATCTTTCTATGAAAAACAGGGTCCTGAGGGGTTTCTTTGCAGGCAAAACCGACCATTATCATTCAAAACGGTAAAATACTTGAGCATAATATGAAAACGATGCGTTATACCATCGACTACTTGAACCAGCAGCTGCGTGTAAATGACGTATTTGACATTTCTCAGGTTCAGACTGCCATCATTGAAACAAACGGCAGCATGTCAGTGGAGGTCAAACCGGAATTTGCGCCCGTTACAAGACAGGATCTCGGCATCTTTGCCGGACATGAAAAGAACTTTGCCGTTGAGCTGATTATGGACGGCCGGCTGGTGATGAAAAATTTGGAAGAAAACCACGTATCGGAAAAATGGCTGAGAGAAGAATTGGACAAGAGAAACCTCAAACCGGAAGACGTCGTATACGCTGTGCGCGGAAGCAACGGCCGGCTTTTTGTCGACACTTACGACGACCATATTACATCGCCGCTGGATCAAGAATAAAAATGACATCCGCACATGTCACGGGCTGCCGCCGTATAATACCCTATAAACATTCGGGGGTGAGTCCAATGCACGAGAATTTTTTTCATTATACAGCCATCTGCAGTGACGATTCTGTGCTTATAAAGGATCTGGTAAAATCCATAAACGGTGAATACAGCGCTGTGATTTGCTACTCAATATTAGCCGAAAAAGCGCCGACCGCAGAAATCAGAAGACGAATCGAACATATCAGAGAAGAAGAAGTGCGCCACCTGCACGCTTTTTCTTCACTGTATACGTCAATTACCGGAAAACAGTTGACGCCGAAACAGACGGAGCATTGTCCGCACACATACAGAGAAGGACTGAGGGCGGCGTTTTATGATGAGCAGAAAACGAATGATTTTTATTTGCAGGCATCCGATAGAGCGGTGCATCCGGAAGCGAAGCGGTTATTTGCCCGCACGGCATTTGACGAACAGCGTCATGCCGTCTGGTTTTTATACGATATGGCCCACTCTCCCTCCCACCATACAGGGGGAACGGTATCAAACGCGCCGAACACAAGCTACACCGAGGTAAATAACGGCAAATAACGGTTCAGGCAGATCACGCTCCCCCGCCGGGAGTCTTCAGACCGCTGACAAACCCCGTTCTTTCAACATGAGAGAATGGGGTTTACTTTTCGAGCCGTTTTATACTCCCTCTAAACAATGGATACCTTCTTCATTGTATAATCAGAAAAAACCTTTTATAATAAAATAAACCAACTGGTCGGTTTCAAACGAACCGAGCCCCGCTTTGCCGGGACAACGATATGAATGAGGCGGAAAGGATCTGTGTGAAGTGACAAATACAAAAGGCGGTGCCGGAAAGAGCGAAAAGACGAAGAACAGGCTCGTATCCGCTTCGCGTGACTTATTTGCAAAAAAAGGATATTCAGAAACATCGATTCGGGATATTTTAGAGGCGGCCGAAATCAGTAAAGGCAATCTATATCACCATTTTAAAGGAAAAGAGTTTCTGTTTCTTCATATCATGGAAGAGGATCACCGCGTGATGATCGAGACGTGGAGGGAAATGGAAGCTGATCTGAAAGATGCTGCCGAAAAGCTGGCGGGCTTTGCGGAGCTGCTCAGCCGGATGAGCATCAATTACCCGCTTATGAGAGCAAGTGAAGAGTTTTATGCGAGTGCGTTTACGTCAGAGGAGGTCGTAAAACGGCTCAACAAAATTGATATTGAATATGACGATGTGATGAGGGAGATCTTAGAAGAGGGAAATCAAGACGGCAGCTGGTCCATTCATCATGTCGAATCAAAAGTAAAAATCCTGCTATCCGTCTTCTACGGTTTAGATGTGTTATATAAAAACGATACCATTCAGCAAAGAATCGAATTGCAAAAAGAAGCCATCTCCGTGTTTATTCACGGGTCGATCAGCGCTGATAAACAGAATGACAGCTGACAAAGGAGAAACAACATGCAAAAACCGATCAGAGAACAAAAGGCTGTACTCATCATCTTATTAAGCAATATATTTATTGCGTTTTTAGGCATCGGATTGATCATTCCCGTTATGCCGCTGTTTATGAATGTGATGCACTTGACGGGCAGCACAATGGGATACCTTGTTGCTGCCTTCGCCGTTGCGCAATTAATTGCATCCCCCATTGCGGGGAGATGGGTTGACCGCTTCGGCAGAAAAATCATGATTCTCGCCGGACTGTTTTTGTTCGCATTATCCGAACTGACCTTCGGATTGGGCACACATGTCTCCATTTTATATTTCGCAAGGGTGCTGGGGGGCATCAGTGCCGCTTTTATCATGCCCGCTGTTACAGCGTATGTCGCAGATATTACGACGGTTCAGGAAAGATCGAAGGCGATGGGCTATGTATCTGCCGCCATCAGCACAGGGTTTATCATCGGGCCCGGCATAGGAGGATTTATTGCCGATCACGGCGTTCGTATGCCGTTTTTCTTTGCGGCGGGAATTGCATTTATCGCAGTGATTTCCTCTGTCTTTATGCTGAAAGAGCCGTTAACTAAAGAAGAACGCGCAAAGCAGCTGGAAAGCGTCAAAGAATCAACCTTCTTAAAAGATTTGAAAAAGTCGATTCATCCAAACTACTTGATCGCCTTTATCATCGTTTTTGTTTTGGCATTCGGACTGTCGGCGTACGAAACGGTATTCAGCTTATTTACAAACCATAAATTCGGCTTCACGCCAAAGGATATCGCCATTATTATTACGTTCAGCTCCATTGTGGCGGTCCTCATTCAAGTGCTCGCGTTCGGAAGACTTGTCAACTTCCTCGGGGAGAAAAAAGTCATTCAGCTTTGTCTGGTCATCGGCGCTGTGCTGGCTTTCGTTTCTACGGTGATGTCAGGATTTTTGCCCGTGCTCGCTGTCACCTGCATCATTTTCCTTGCGTTTGATTTACTGCGCCCGGCACTGACTACTTATTTATCGAAAATCGCAGGAAATCAGCAGGGGTTTGTTGCCGGTATGAACTCAACATACACGAGTTTGGGCACCATTTTCGGCCCGGCTCTGGGCGGTATTTTATTTGATATGAATATTCACTTCCCGTTTCTGTTCGCAGGTGTGGTTTTATTTCTCGGTCTGGGATTGACCTTTGTGTGGAAAGGAAAAGCGGGCGAGGTTTCGGAGTAGGGTGCACTCACCCATCTCCGGAGCTTTTTTTGCGTTTGCGATAAGAAAAATGAATGGATTATGAGAAATAATTCATTATTTATTTATCTCAAAATCTATACTATAGTAATAGTAAGGTTAACGAGCTTAACAATTTAATATGAATGTTTCAGGAAGAAGGGTTTTCATTGAAGAAAGACAAACATCTCCTTACGGATATCTGGTTTATTCTCATCAGTGCGGCAGGGGGGTTTCTTCTTTCGCTTACAGGGATGTCGATCGCCTGGATGCTCGGAACGCTGGCCGCCGGCTGCATCCTCTCCATGACGAGGCCCCGCTGGCTGTTCATGGCGCCTGACAGAAGAGGGATTCACCGCAGATGGCTTGCCGCGGGACAAATGATCCTCGGCATCGAACTCGGCCAGAAACTGAACCTGTCCGTTCTGTCGGTTTTACGGGAGCATTGGCTTCCGGTAGGCTTCATGCTGATTTTCTCTATCGTGATGGCGCTTGTTTCCGGATATGTGCTCTTTCGGTTCAGCCGGACGGACATGATGACAAGCTTTGTAGGCACGGCGCCGGGCGGTTTATCCGCCATGCCCGGTATCGCCCAGGAAGTCGGCGCAAACACCGCGATTGTAAGCCTTATTCAGCTGACGCGCGTCCTTTTGGTCGTCATGACAATACCGTTTCTCGTCATTTTCTTATTTACCAAACAAAACGGTGCAGCTCAGACATCAGCCGGAGCCGTTTCAGCAGGAGCTTCACATCCGGGCCTTACTCCCGTCTTGTTAACGGCCGGATTTATTTTGGCTGCCTGGCTTGCAAGCAAAGGCGCAAAACGGCTGAAATTTCCCGCCCCTTGGCTGCTCGGCAGCATGATCGGCGTTGCTGCTGCGGAAATCGGCGTGTCCGCCTTAGCGGGCAAAGACATGCTGGCCTGGTGGCCGCCGGATGCGAACCAGCTGTCACAAATTTTTCTCGGCGCCACAATCGGATCAAAAATGTACAAAAGCATGTTCACCGGCGTGACGAGAGTGCTGACCGTCGGATTTATTTCTTCCGTCGGATTAATCGCCGCCATGATTCTGAGCGCGATTGCGGTTTCTAAATTAACGGGCATCTCCATGATTACATCTGTTCTCGCCTTTTCTCCCGGCGGGATCGCCGAGATGGCGGCGACTTCGATCACCCTGCACGAAGACTCGACTTTCGTCGTCGCGGTTCAGGTCATCCGGATCGTTCTCGTCATCGCCATGCTTCCGCCCTTCTATCGGCTGCTGCACCACCTTTCTCAGCTGAAACGGGCACACGGTGAAAGAGGCCGGGCAGAAAGAGGAACATGATCCGAATAAAAAAACACGCATCCATATGCGTGTTTTTTATTTGAACAGCTCTCCGCCGCCATTTACAGACCGCCAGTTTGCTGAAAGATCACGGAACAGCCGTTCAGCAAATAACAGTTCTTCATCTGTATAGCGGTCTAAAAACGCCAAGAGCCGCTTTTTTATCAATTCATGATATTCATGATGAAGGGAATGCAGCTCTTTCCCGGCAGGAGTCAGCCGGAAATAGACTTCTTTTTTATTGTCGCTCAGCCGGGTCCTGCGCAGAAAGCCGGCTTCCAAAAACTTCGCGCAGCTTCTCGACACGGTCGGCTTTGTCGTCTTCATTTTTTCCGCTATTGACGTGACATTGATCGGTTCATGATCTCCGATACACGACAAAATGTGAATTTCCGTCAAAGTCAACTGTAATTTTTTTCCGCTTTCTTCACGGAGTTCGTCCATCCGTCCGGCCAACGACGCCCTGATGTCCTCCTGACACCTCTCCTGCTCGTGAAAAATATCTGTCAGCCCTTCAAGAATCATGTGTTTTGCATGGTCTGGCTGTCTTCTGTCCAACTGCTGAATCACCCTTCCGTATTGATTGTTTCTTTTACTATAACGTTTTGTTACACAAGAAACAATCACACAGGCGCATAAAAGGGTATCAGATGAATCCCCATCTCTCCAAACCGGCCAGAACAGCTTCTTCCGCTTCACGTCCCGAGCCGCCGGCTGCCCATGCCGCGTGGCCGTCCGGCCGGATGAAAACGGTGTGGACGTCATCCCAATCGGCACGTGTTTCAGCAAGCTCCGCCCTGACAGCTGCCACGCTGTCCGTATCAATACCGGCGGGAATGCTCCCTCTTAATGACAAAAGCACAAAGGCGCCCTTATGAAGAAAATCATACAGCCGGGCCGGCCGCCCGTCATGAAGGGTCAATTCGATATCCGGCAGGCGTTTTCCGTTCAGAATATGCGGCGGCAGCTCCGCATCCGGTTCATAATGCAGATCAAGCGCGGATACTTTTCCCGCCAATAAACGGTTGGACTCCTGAAAATCCAGCAAAGCGGCCATCGTTTCTCTTAATGCCATCCCCGACTCGGTAAAATCCATGAGCTTTATCTGGGTTTTTATATTGTGCAATACTTCTTTTCCTGTGCTGTGCCTTTCCTGATGATAGCTGTCCAGAAGATAAGGCGCCGCTTTCCCCTTCATTTGCGCCGCCAGCTTCCAGCCGAGGTTGAAGGCATCCTGAAGCCCCGTGTTCAGCCCTTGGCCGCCTGCGGGAAAATGAATGTGCGCCGCATCCCCGGCCACAAAAACCCGGCCGGAGCGGTACTGCTCAGCCTGACGCTCGGCATTGCCGAACCGCGACATCCATACCGGATCACTCAATCCGAAATCAGTGCCGCATATCCGCCGCAGGTCTTCTTTCAGCTCATTTTCGGTGACCGGCTCTTCCTTCCGCTTTTGCGGAGCGTGCGGAGAAACGATGAGGACGCGGAAAAGTCCGTCCGTAAGAGGGACAATCACAACCGATCCCTCCAGGCGGCACGTTGACAAAAAGGAAGATTCGGGCGGATGTTTCAAAGCGGCATCACAGAGGGTTCCTGTTAAGTCGGCATCAGTGCCCGAAAAAGCGATGCCCGCCTGTTTCCTGACAATGCTCCCCGCTCCGTCTGTACCCGCGGCATATAAACTGTGAAGAGTGCGGATCCCGCTTTCGTCCCGGAACACCGTCTCCACTCCGTCATCCGTCTGGGTGACAGCCACCGCTTCCGCCCCGCGGATGATGTCTGCGCCGAGACTTGATGCATACTCCTCCAAAATCCGCTCCGTTTCTGCCTGAGGCAGCATTAACGAATAATTCTGCTTCGTATCCAGCCGAGAAAAATCCAGCCGTGTATCCAGCATGGAAAAATGGCCGGAAGACACCTTCGTCCCTTTTTCCAAAAAGCGTTCCAATATGCCTCTCATGGCAAAAAGCTCAAGTGTGCGCGGATGCATGATAAGCGCTTTGGAATATGGCACCGTCTTCTTCAATCGTTCAATGACAGTCGTTTTCACTCCGGCCAGCGCCAATTCTGATGCAAGCATAAGTCCGACCGGACCTCCCCCGATAATGGCAGCCTGTGTTTTCATCTCATCAGCCCTCTTTCATATTTTTTGTTACACGCGTAACAAAATAACCAAAAAATAAAACGCCTTCTTTTTGTTTCACGCGTAACAATTTTCATTATAGTCTTTCCTCTGCTTTTTTACAATCATTTCCGAAAAAAAAGACGCCGTTTACTTGGCGTCCGATTCACTGATGACTCCGACAATGTCTTTATCCTTAATCGGACCGAAATGACGGCTGTCGAGGCTGTATATGCGGTTGTCGCCAATAACAAAGTATTGTCCCTTCGGTATGCTTTTGCGCCCGGTCGTTTCCTTCAGCGTATAATCACCGGTCACATGGCTCCCGGCGGACAATGATGACTTTAAGGGTTTTAAAAACGGTTCCGCCACCCGTTTTCCATTCACATACAGCTGATCCTCCCTGTATGCGATTGACTCGCCGGGGAGCCCGATGACACGTTTGATCAGCACTTTGCGGTGCGGGCCTTTGAAGAGGACAATATCGAAACGGCGGATCGTTTTGTAACGATGGGAAAACTTGTTGACCATCAGCTCATTTCCTTGTTTAAAGGTCGGATTCATGCTGATTCCTTCGACTTTATAATCAATAAAAATGGCATTCTTTAATTGTATGGCCAAAACAACGATAAGCACGCCGGCTATAAACCAAAATCGTTTTTTCAAGATTCCTGTCTCCCTCCGTCTTTCTCATGCTGACTGATTCTCATCTGTAAACGCCGTTCGATATGCTTCCCGGCATACCACAGCACCGCGATCACCATTATGGCGCCCGCCATCCTGAAAGGCTGTGTCATGAGTGCGTGAAGATCATATCCGATAAAGCTGATCATAAAAATCATGACCATTTTCCCCATAGCGGCTGCTGATATAAACTGCAGCGCCCCGACCCGTGACAGGCCGGCAACGATATGAACCGCAGCGGACGGCGTAAAGGGGAAGCAAAGTAAAATAAACAGCGGACCGAAACCGTGCCGCTCAACCCAGAGCATCATCCGCCTTATGGTCTGATGCCTGCGGATGAAACCGAAAGCTCTTTTCTGTCCGAAACGGCGGACGGCATAAAACATCAGCATCGATCCTGCCGCAGATCCGAGCCACGACAGAAAAAAACCTTCCCACAAACCAAATGCATTCGTATTCGCCACCACAAATACAACAAGCGGCAAAAACGGAAGAAACGCTTCAATAAAAGGCAGTGCAGCCGCAGCCGCCGGGCCGAAAGCTCTATAGCTTTGGAACCATTCCGTCAGCTGTTCCTCAGTCAAATATGATAAAAATTGCTCCAACGTTTATACTCCTTAACGAGTTTGTCTATCCTTATTCTACACATTATCTCCAAAAAACGAAAATGTTTACGAGATTTTCCGACTTGAAATATCGTGTAAGCGAGTATAAAATAAGAACAAACGTTCTCTTTTTTAAGAAAGAAGGAGTATTTATGCCTGACATCCGGAGCGGCACCCGCGATCTCATCGAAAAAGGGCTGTTTCTGCCCATGGCGGCTGCCATCCTGAACCGGGACCTCGAAGCGCTTGATTCGTGCCCGTTTAAATTAAAACAACCCTATAAACAGCTTATCGGCTGCTCTTTAAAATTAGCACAAAAGGATTTGAGTGATGTTCGAAAAGAGTTAAGAAAGCGTAAAATTAAAATATACGAAGCGGAAAGAGACGAAGCATTTACGCTTTATATATGCACCATTAACGGCTATGAAGAAAAACACCGTTATTTCAACCCGAGAATACGGGAACAGGTAACCGCCTTATTAGAATATTACCTGTCTCTTGCGACCATTTAAAAAGCAGCCGGGACTGCTTTTCCTTTTCAACTGATAAATTTCAGACTATTCACACTATACATTCGACATGATTTTCTTTATAATCGGGACACGCTGTTTTCAATGAAAAGGAGGAATGTTATGAAACTGATTCATGTTCTCGCCGCCCTGCCCTTTTTCGGAATTCTCGCCGGCATTCCATTTGCCAACCGGGTGACGCCTTATGTTTTCGGAATGCCTTTCATTCTCGCGTATGTCGTCATCTGGGCGGTGCTGACTTCCGTTCTGATGGCCGCCGTTTACAAATTGGACAAAGAAAACAAGGCGGGTGAGGCGGAATGAACGCAGCATTTCCCGTAATGGCCGCCGTGCTCCTGTTTTGTGTGTATCTCGGAATCCGGGCCCGAAAAGGAAAACATATGGACCTTGAACAATGGACGGTTGGCGGACGCGGCTTCGGCACGATGTTTGTCTTTTTATTAATGGCGGGAGAAATATACACGACCTTTACATTCCTCGGCGGAAGCGGATGGGCTTACGGAAAAGGAGGCCCCGCCTTTTATATTATCGCGTACGGCTGCCTTGCCTACATTTTGTCATATTGGCTTCTGCCAGCCGTGTGGAATTACGCCAAACAACACAAACTGATGTCGCAATCAGATTTTTTTATTTCAAAATACAACAGCCCGCTCCTCGGCATTCTCGTATCGCTCGTCGGCATCGCATCCCTCATCCCCTATCTCGTCCTGCAGCTGAAAGGGCTCGGATTAATTGTTTCAGCAACGTCATACGGACAGATTCCGCCCTCAGCCGCTGTCTGGATCGGCGCTGTCTCCATCACGATTTATGTGATGATATCAGGAATCCACGGTTCAGCGTGGATATCAGTCGTTAAAGATATCATGATTTTAGGCATCGTCCTGTATTTAGGCATTTATCTGCCCATTCATTACTATGGCGGGTTTACGGAGATGTTCAAACAAATTGACGCCGCAAAACCCGGTTTTCTCACGCTGCCGGAAACCGGACAGAGCGTTTCCTGGTTCAGCTCAACGGTTTTGCTGACCGCCCTCGGCTTTTATATGTGGCCTCATACCTTTGCCGCTTCCTATTCGGCGGAGCATCCGCGGGTGTTTCGGAAAAACGCGATCATCATGCCTCTTTATCAGCTCGTCCTGCTGTTTGTCATCTTTACCGGATTTGCGGCGATTCTGCAGGTGCCCGGTTTAAAAGGGACGGACACGGATCTCGCCTTATTAAAGCTGTCTGTGAAAACCTTTGATCCCTGGTTTGTCGGACTGATCGGATCGGCGGGCATTCTGACGGCGCTTGTACCCGGTTCAATGATATTAATGGCCTCAAGCACGCTGTTCGCCAAAAATGTGTACAAAGCCATTCTGCCCGGCACGACTGACGACAAAGTCTCACGGCTCGCAAAATACGCCGTACCCGTCATCGCGCTGATATCCGTATATTTTACGCTGAAAGGCGGAAATACCATCGTCACCTTGCTTTTAATGGGCTACAGCCTTGTCACCCAGCTTTTCCCCGCCCTCTTATTCAGCCTGCCGAAGCGGCGTTTCATCACAAGCCACGGCGCTTTTGCCGGCATAACGGCCGGGGTCGGAACGGTGGCCTTCATTACGCTGACCGAATCAACCATCGGAACCCTCTTTCCGTTTCTTCCGCAGATCGTTAAAGATATGAATACAGGCATCATCGCACTGGTTCTGAACATTGCCGTCATGTTTGCAGTCAGCGCCGCAGTCAGAAAAAAACAAATCAGCGCAGCCGAAAAGGCGGCTTAAATGGTAAGATAGCGGTAAGATACACGAAAGGGGAAAAACGCATGATCATGACAACGACCGAAACTGTCGCCGGAAAACAGATTACGGAAGTGAAAGGCTTGGTGACAAGCAGTATCGTCCAGTCCAGACACATCGGCAAAGACTTGCTTGCAGGCTTAAAATCTGTCGTCGGCGGTGAATTGAAAAGCTATACTGAAATGCTGGAAGACTCCAAAAAAGCGGTGAAAGAGCGGCTGATCAGAGAGGCGGAGCAGCTCGGAGCGAACGCCATCGTCGGCCTGCGGTTCGAACTGACCGCAGGACAGAACACATCCGAATTAATCGGATACGGAACCGCCGTCACCGCCGAATCCATTTAAAAAACAAGCCTCTTTAAAGAGGCTTGTTTTTTTATTTCTCACATGCGATATAGTCTTTATCTCGGTCAAGTCTTTTATTTGCATTGTAAAGCGCTTTTGATACATACGGCTTGTACTTTGTTCTGCCGCCCTTGTTTTTCACTTTCGACGATTTGGCCACGCCGCCCTTATACACCTTGTTCAGCGCCTTGCAGTTTTGATACGTTTTTACCTTTGTTTTCGCTTCTGCCGTCTGCCCCGCTCCGTATGAACAACCGAACACAAGACCGAAAGACAAAAGCACAGCTGCCGTCTTTTTCATTTCTATCCTATCCCCTCTCCTAAGTTATGCGGTATTGCTGAACATATCATAGTTCAAATAATATCCATTTACAAGATAAATAGGAAAATAGTTTTAATTTACGTCCGCCCGTATATCTTTTATGGAATTTTTCCCAAAACCTTTTATAATATGAATTGATAGCGCTATCTGACTATGATGATAGGGGGAGAAATGATGATGAAAAAAGGGCTTTTTGCGGGTGTGCTCACTACAGCCGTTCTATTCGGCACATGTACGGCGGAAATTCCGGGGGTGATCAGCCCCAATACGGCGGAAGCGGCGTCCCAGCTCAGCAAAGGAATCGGCGGAAGGGCCTACCTGAATAGCACGGGTTCTGTACTCGTCACGAAAATTCAGCTTCCAAGCTCAATTCAGGTGTCAAATGGGACAGCCTATATTTACTCAGGATTTACCGGAGGCACAGAGGCTGATATCGGACTTCAGTACAGTGACACCTATCATGTATGGAAACCGATCATGAAAGTCGGTTCAAAGGGACAAGGCCAGGTCCGGTATCTGGAAGGAGAAAGCCAATTCACCTATACGAAAGGCTTCCGGCCCGGCAGCACCGTACAGCTGACCATCTACAAAAATCTGAACGGCAATACCCGCGCCACATACTGGGGCACGAATAATGACGGATACACCGGCCGCATCATCTCAGAACTCGCCCAAACAAATGTAGGCTCTGTCTCAAAATGGAAAGCGCTCGCCACCGTCGCGGTCACATCAGAGGATCAGCGCCCTTACATCAAATCAAACTTCTCAACAGCCTTTACGAACATCACGATTGACAATAAAGCAGTCACACCTGTGATTGATACACAGGATTTTGCCAAATTGACAGTGTCAGGCAGCAGCGTCAGCATGTCTGTCGTCAAATAAAGAATGTTGAACGCACGATTTCTTGCATCGTGCGTTTCGTGAGGGTCTGCCGGATACGCAAATGCCTTATTTTTCGGATTACGTTTAATAAACAAACTCTGTTACATTCAAAATGTCGATTTCTATATAACAATTAGAGGAACCTCATTTGTTGAGGTTCCCCGTTATTCTCCAACTCACGCACCGGTTAACTTCACATACTGTCAGCCGGCTCAGGGCTGTCCAATTTTAGTTAGAATATAGCTTTAACAGGTCTTGTGCTGGAAAACGATCTGCATCGTTCGCCTCAACAAAATATGCCAACTGCCATTTTTGTGTTTCGATAGCTTGTTTGCTAGTGGGATTTTCCCATTCAGGGTAAACTCTAATTGCCATTTTTCCTTTTGCAGCGGCTGTTTTAAGGATATTTTGTTTTACAAGAACTTCTTTTGGAAAAACAAATTGTCCAAAATGATGATTACTGGCAAAAGTATTGATAACCAATAAATCAGCAGCTTTTTCATATGAAAAGGCTTGGTTTTTACCATCTCCATCTTTTTCCCAAAAAGCAACAAACTGTCCTATCTTGTTAGGCGTTATTTTTGCGACTCTGAATCGAACTGACTTTGAATGCAGTTGAAACATACCGGCCCCATACTCTGAGTTTTGAGCTTCTTCTTGAATATCATGTATCGTTAAGTGATTTGGTTCATAAAAAATTTTATTTACATATGTTAACGCCTTATAAAATTCATTCACTGCTTCGTACTCCTTATTTTTTATAGTACGTCATCCATTGCTTCTTGATTAAAATGGGCTGATCATGTGTTTCCAATAAAAAAACAGCCCTCCTCAGGGTTGTTTTTTTAACATTTCTTTCATTATTTCCGCCAAAATGCTGAGCAGTCCGCCTTATCCTGAATATTGAATTGAATCATGCGTTCAAGCAGCTCATAATGCACCGGTTCAGTCCATTGAATTCTGAACAAACGGGAAGTAGCGCTGTAGCCGGCACAGGCAATGTCCTCGGCAAAATGCGCAATTCCAGCTTCTTCGGGGGAAACACTTACATGATGCTTTGCTGCCGCAAAGCCGATAATAAAGGTGCCGTGATCGGTAAACATCGGCGTGTTCCACTTGATCTGCGCTTCTAAGTTCGGAAATTGGTCAGCCGTCCACGACAGAATTTCCTCCATTCGCAGACGATGATCAGGGCTGTCGATACTTGATAAATAGTCTTTGAAAACGTCCATGTCTTCCTCCTTCATCATCACGTCCGCTAGCGCCAAAACCCCGGATTTCCATCTTTTTCCTTGATGTTAAATTCGATGATCTTCTTAAGCAGATCATAGTGCACCGGATCAGTCCATCGAATTCTGAACAGGCGCGAAGAAGCGCTGTACCCGGCTTGAGCGATGTCATCGGCAAAATGCTCCATCGTCTCTTTTTCAGGTAAAATGCTCAAATGATTTTTTGCCGCGGCAAACATAATGATATAGGTGCCGTGATCGGTAAACATTGGCGTGTTCCACTTGATCTGCGCTTCTAAGTTCGGAAATTGGCCAGCCGTCCACGACAAAATTTCCTCTGCTTTGAGACGGTGATCCGGGTTATCGATTCCTGATACATATTTTGCAAACACATCCATGCCCATCTCTCCTAAAATGAAATATCATTACTCTTTACATCATCATAGCCAACAGACGGACACGATACAACTCTGGCCAGGCATGTAAATCGAAAAAAGCCCTCCCCAAAGGAGAGGACCCGTCCCTTCACATCACAGCTTTCTCTAATATCTCTCCCCCAGCTCCCGCAAAATAAAGTCGTAGATCATTCTTGTCCGCTCTTCTTTCGGATACAGCATGAATTCCTGCCGCTTCGGGATATGACTGCCCATCCTGTCCTGAAAAGTGGTTCTGAGATAGGCGGTTCTGTAAACCTGATTTTCAAAAGAATGATAGGATACTTCCAGCTCCATCGTTTTGCCGTTTGAGAACGTGACCGCTGTGTCATCAAATGCCGTCGGTTGAAAATCTTTAACGTGCACATGAGATATCCAGCCGCATTGAGGCCTTGCAGAAGAAAGTGTAGGGAATAAAAAGATGTGATTTGAAGGGTCCACCATAATCGGCGGCTTGTGAGAAATTTTAATCGCTTCATATGTTCCCGCTTTTCTCCCGGCATAGCTGGAGCCAAAGTAGCGGCAGCTTCTGTCGATGATGTGAATCGGCTTCATACTGACATACAGAATGCAGTCTTTTTCAATGACCTTCGACCCCATTTTACCGTTTATTTCCTCAGGCAAAACAGCGATGGTTGAACGATTTACTTCATAGCTTTCTAAGGGTGCGTGTGTTTTCTGGCACATAATGTGCAGCCTCCAATCCTTTTCTTGAAAATTTATACTAATAATCTATCATCTGTCATTGGAAAACGACAGGTTTTTTTTGAATATAGCTAAAAATCACCTTTTAAAGATGTAATTTAGTCTTAAATTACTATTTAAATATTATTTTTCTTTTTCATTTCACCTCATTTATACAATGCTAATTTTCGTTTTTTCGTCAATTTGCAGGATATGTCGATATATTTCCAAGTATTAGTTGTCTAAAGATTATAAAAATTAATTGATTTTTCCGGCCGTTATCCATATACTATAAAAAAGGCATTGGGGGGATTCTTTATGAAAGAGAAAAAGTCGTACACTGAGCTCATGAAGTCCCGCAACACGCAAATAGCAAACGAATTCGATGTGACAATGGCCGATATTTACATTCAAATGGTGCTTGATGAATCCTTGTATAAACGCCGGCTCGCCATGCTGACCATGCAGATTAATAAGGCGCTTGATGATAAAAATAAAGAAGCGTTCCTCACGCTTTCAAAAGAATATGCCGCACTCAAACAGAGTGAATAAGCCAATCCATATGGATTGGCTTTTTTTACATTATCCGTTTACGATGGTGCCGCCGTTCACATGAATCGTCTGTCCCGTGACATAGGAAGAATCATCGCTTGCTAAGTACAAATAGCTCGGCGCCACTTCAACAGGCTCTCCCGGGCGCTGCATCGGCACGTCTGAGCCGAAGACTTCCACTTCCTTCGCCGAGAAGCTCGCCGGGATCAGCGGCGTCCAGATCGGCCCCGGAGCCACTGCGTTTACCCTGATGCCCTGAGTGACAAGAGATTGGGAAAGAGATCTTGTAAACGTGACGATCGCCCCTTTTGTCGCTGAATAGTCAATCAATGTTTTGTGGCCTTTATAGGCGGTAATGGAGGCCGTATTAATGATTGAACTTCCTTTTTTCAGGTGAGGGAGCGCGGCTTTCGTTAAGTAAAACATTGAAAAAATATTCGTCTGAAACGTTCTGATGAGCTGGTGGCTCGTGATTTTCTCAATCCCCGGCTGCACGTGCTGCTCACCTGCGTTGTTGACCAGGATGTCAATGGAAGGAAAGGCTTGGCCCGCCTGGCGGATGACATCGTTGCAAAAGGCTTCGTCGCCGACATCCCCTGCGATCAGCAGACACTTCGCCCCCTCTTTTTCTACATATTGCTTCGTCTCTTCGGCATCCTGATGCTCATCAAAGTAAACGATGACCACATTAGCGCCTTCCTTCGCGAATAAAACGGATACGGCGCGGCCGATTCCGCTGTCTCCGCCCGTGATGATCGCCGTTTTCCCTTCAAGTTTTTTCGCCGCTTTCGGTTTGTCAAAAACGGGGCGCGGGTCCATTACATATTCAAAGCCCGGCTGCCGGTTTTGATGCTGCGGCGGCAAGGTTTTCTTCTTCTGGTTAGCCATTTTGATCACTCCTTTACATTAATTACTATATTATGAGTAATTTGAGCATCTTATACGAATTTCATGTATGAACAGAGTCTTATTGGAAAAATTAAGAATATACAACAGAGGAGGTAAATCTGAATTGACTACTTTTTCAAACGAGGAACCGGCTTCCTATTGGAAAGCAACAGCTGACATTCCTTCCTTTCCCGCCCTCACTGAAGATACGGAATGTGACGTTGCGATTATCGGCGGAGGAATTACGGGCCTGACAACGGCATACGAACTGACGAAAAGAGGTTTCCGTGTCGCTGTCATTGAAGCAGACCGGATTTTAAACGGGACGACTGCGGGCACGACCGCAAAAATCACCGCCCAGCATGATTTCATCTATGCCGATCTTATTCAGCAGATCGGCCTGACCAGCGCAAGGCTGTATTTCGAAGCCCATCTCCGCGCCATGGAAGACATGAAGCAGATCATCAAGGACCTTTCGATTGACTGCAGACTGATTGAACAAGACGCATATCTTTACACCAATACAGAATCAGGCGTCAAAAAAATCCGCAGTGAGCAGGAAGCTTATACCAAGCTCGGTATTGAACACGAGCTTGTGAAAGAACTTCCCGTCCCCGTTGATTGCAGGCTCGGTCTCGCCATGAAGAATCAGGCGCAATTCCATCCGCTTTTATATGGTGCGGCGCTCGTTAAAGAGATCGTTAAAAACGGGGCGCGGATTTTTGAACAGACGGCTGCGATCGACATAAAAAAAGAACCGCAGCCGGAAGTGGTCACGAAAAACAGACACGGCATCAAGTGCAGCTACATTGTCTGCTCTTCCCACTTTCCTTTTTATGACGGAGGCGGGCTTTACGCCGCCAGAATGTATGCCAGCAGATCCTACGTACTCGCGGTAAAACCGAAACAAGCGTATCCGGACGGGATGTATCTCAGCATAGACAAGCCGTCCAGATCACTGCGATACACCGATTTGAACGGTGAAAAACTGGTTCTTGTCGGCGGCGAAAGCCACAAAACAGGCCAGGGAAAAGAAATGTCCGAGCATTACGAAGCGCTGAAACAATTTGCGGAAGACACAATCGGGGTTGAAAGCATCCCATATCATTGGTCTGCACAAGACCTTGTGACCATTGACAAAATTCCGTTCATCGGTCCCATCTCGGGCGATGAAGAACATATTTTGGCGGCGACAGGCTTTAAAAAATGGGGCATGACAAGCTCAGCGCTCGCCGCGAAGCTTTTTGCTGATCATATTCAAAACAAAAAGAACCCGTTTTCCGGCCTGTTTATTCCGTCACGCTTCCACGCAGATCCGGGACTGAAAAAACTGATTTCCTATAATGCCGACGTGGCCAAACACCTTATCTCGGGCAAACTTGAGAGGCCGGACGCTTCACCTGAGACTCTTCGGCCCGGGGAGGGAAAAATCGTAACGGTAAACGGCAAACGGGCCGGCGCCTATAAAGATGAAAAAGGCTGTCTGCATCTTGTCGATACGACATGCACCCATTTGGGCTGTGAGGTCGAATGGAATGACGGCGAACGGACGTGGGACTGTCCTTGTCACGGGTCCCGGTTCACACCTGACGGCGGGGTTGCCGAAGGTCCCGCCATCAAGCCGCTGAAGCGCCTCAGCCAAGATTAACTAAACCATTCTGTACGAATGGTTTTATTTTTTTCGCATTAAAATATTTTTATCAGATTCCTTCATTCAAGTTCCTTCCATACCGATAAAAAGAAAAAGAGAATATCTGGGGGAACTTATATTGTTATTTAAAAAAGACCGCAAAAAAGAAACAGCTTATTTTTCGGAAGCCGATGGAAAAAAACGCATCGCGCTTTCAAATCAATATGCAGATGTCCAAAAACAGCTGAAAATGGTCAGGCTCGGAAACGAAGAACTTCATGTGCTTGAAGAGCTGCAGCCGTTAATTAAAGAACATATCTCAACAATCGTCGATTCCTTTTACCGAAACCTGGATCACGAAAAATCATTAATGACGATCATTAACGACCACAGCACGGTCGAGCGCCTGAAAAAAACATTACGGCGTCATATCCATGAGATGTTTGCCGGCACGATTGATGATGAATTCATTGAAAAAAGACAGCGCATCGCTTCCATCCATTTGCGGATCGGCCTTGAACCGAAATGGTATATGGGAGCGTTTCAGGATCTGCTTCTGTCGATGATGAACATATATGAAGCAACCATTCCGGATTTGCATGAGCTTTTAAAAGCGATCAAAGCGACGACGAAAATATTGAATCTTGAACAGCAGCTCGTCCTTGAAGCATTCCAGAGCGAATATAACTGCCAGCGTGACGAACAAGAGGAAAAGAAAGCCCGCCTTCATCAAAAAATCCAGGAAACATCCGGATCACTCGCTGATTTGTTTTCAGAAACGAGCAGAGCCGTGCAGGAGCTGGTCGATAAATCCGAGGGCATTTCCGAGGCGTCAAAAGCCGGCACCGTCACTTCCGTACATGTCGAAGAAAAATCAATCGGCGGGAAAAAAGAGCTTGAAAGCCAGCAGCAGCAGATGAATAAAATCGACGCCAGCCTTCTGCAGATTGAAGAAGAAATGGACAAGCTGAATGAAATCGCCCAGCAGATCGAAAAAATCTTCGGCATCGTGACGGGGATCGCCGAGCAAACGAATCTCCTGTCACTCAACGCTTCAATAGAATCCGCGAGAGCCGGGGAGCACGGCAAAGGGTTCGCCGTTGTCGCGACGGAGGTAAGAAAGCTTTCAGAGGATACGAAAAAAACCGTTTCCACCGTATCAGAGCTTGTGAACAATACCAATACACAAATCAACATCGTGTCCAAACATATTAAAGATGTAAACGGACTTGTAAGTGAAACGAAAGAAAAAATGGCGCAGATCAACCGTCTGTTTGATGACATCGTCCAAAGCATGAAAACGAGCAAAGACCAGACAGGCAAAATCGACGTTGATTTGCAGGCCTTTCTCGGCGGCCTTCAAGAAGTCAGCCGTGCCGTTTCCCACGTTGCATCATCCGTTGATTCACTTGTTATCCTTACAGAAGAATAAAGATAAACCGACCGGCCTTTTTCATAAAGGGCCGGTCTTTTTAATGTTAACTTAAAATATAATAGAGTTGACATACATAAAGACTCGCTTTATTGTATAAACATATTTTGATAAGCTGGAGGAATACATAATGAAATTGACAGAAATGATGCATATTGCCGTGTTTACCGCCATTATGGGACTTTTGGGGCTGCTCCCGCCGCTTTTCTTATCCTTTACGCCGGTTCCGATTACGCTCCAGACGATCGGTGTACTCTTATCGGGAAGCATCCTAAAACCGAAAGCGGCGTTTTTAAGCCAATTGCTTTTTTTGCTGATTGTGGCATGCGGAGCGCCCCTCCTTTCAGGCGGCAGAGGCGGGTTCGGGGTTTTTTTCGGGCCGAGCGCCGGATATCTCATCGCATATCCGCTGGCGGCATTACTGCTGAGCCTCAGCATCCAAGGCCTTCGCTCAGCTGCTGTCCCCCATTTGTTTATCAGACAGTTCTTGTTCGGCGTGCTGTTTTTGTATGTCATCGGCATTCCCGTTCAGGCTTTTATGATGCACATTGATATCTTAACTGCCGTAAAGCTCAGCCTCATCTATGTGCCCGGAGATCTGCTTAAAGCGGCCGCAGCCTCATTCGCAGCCGTAAGAATCAGAAAAACTCTTCAAGCTAGCCGGCTTTTGCCGACGAAAGGAAGCTGATTTTAGTCATCATGATTACATCATCATATTCAGATACAGCCGGACAAGCGCCGGAACAGATCGCAATTCAGACAGAAACAGAACAGATCACCTATCAAACTTGGAACAGGCTGGTTAATCAAACCGCAAACTGGCTTGGCAGCCTTTCAGATAAGCCCGAAAACATTGCAATATTACTGCCGAACGGCATCCCTTTTTTACAACTTTTCGCAGGGGCGGCGCATGCCGGCTGCACGGCGGTTCCGTTAGATCCCCGCTCGGCAGCGGCGGAACTCGCGGACCAGCTGCACATCAGCAAAACCGGCCTCGTCATCTGTGACCGCCGGCTGAGCGGCAGACTGGACGGCGTCAAAACGCCTGTCATTCTGTGGGATGAATGCAGGCCTTTGATCGAGGCGGAAAAAACGGAAGGCGCTTTTATCAAAAACGACGGCCTGCCCTTTTATACCGGATTCACCTCGGGATCGACCGGTAAGCCGAAAGCCTTCACCCGCTCTCACCGTTCGTGGCTGGAGAGCTTTTCTTGTACGAAACGTGAATTCGGCATTTCCCCTGATGACAAAGTGCTGGTACCGGGCACGCTTCGCTCGTCACACTTTTTATACGGCGCCGTCAGCACTTTGTTTATCGGCGGAACCGTCATCCTTCAAAGAAAATTCAATCCGGCCGGAATGAAAGACCGGCTCAGACAAGCTGACGTTCTATATACCGTTCCGACAATGACGGACGCCCTGCTCTCACTAGAGGCGTTTCCGGATACACCGCTCAAGGTGATTTCTTCCGGTGCAGACTGGCCCGCTTCGTCTAAACAAGCGCTGTCAGAGCGCTATCCCCATTTGCGGTTGTACGATTTTTACGGAACGTCCGAGCTGAGTTTCGTGGCGTTCTTATCGCCTGAAGACAGCGCCCGAAAGCCTGACGCGGCGGGCCGCCCGTTTGAAAATGTTACAATCGAAATCCGCCGGCCCGGCGGAGAACGCTGCATGCCGGGCGAAACGGGGAAGATTTTTGTGAACAGCCCGATGAAATTTTCCGGATACATCAACGGCGCAAAACCTGATGATTCCGGCTGGATGACGGTTGATGACATGGGATATATCGATCGTGAAGGCTATCTTTATATCGAAGGACGTGAAAACGGGATGATCGTATCAGGCGGCCTGAATGTATTCCCTGAAGAGATAGAACGTGTGCTCAACCGCTGTCCGGGCGTCAGAAAAGCGGCCGTCATCGGCATTCCTGATGATTATTGGGGCAGCATCGCCGTTGCGGTGATCGACGGAGATGCACATGTAAAGGAACTGAAGAAACAGTGCCGCGAGCAGCTGGCGGCATATAAAATCCCGAAAAAATGGCTGTTTTCAGAAATACCGGAAACAGCCGGCGGAAAGATCGCCCGTGCCGCCGTACAAAAGCAGGCAAAGGACATGATGGAATGGAAGCTGTAATTACGGATGCGAAACGGACAATTTTCGCCCGGGAAAACGGCCTGTTAAAAGGCTGTCTCCCAGAAGATTTGGCAGCTCCGCTGATCCGCCATTTGAGCCGGAACATCCCCGAAGACATTGATGAAATCCTGATCGGAAACGCGACGGGCCGCGGCGGGAATCTCGCCCGGCTGTCAGCCTTGGCCGCCGGGCTTCCTTTGAGCGTGTCCGGTACGACCATCGACAGGCAGTGCGGCTCCGGATTGGACGCCGTGAGGGTCGCGTGCCACTTTGTTAAAGCCGGCGCGGGGAGCACATACATCGCGGGAGGAGCGGAGAGCAGCAGCCGTTCCCCTTTCTCATCCCGGGCGCGCTTTTCTCCTGAACACATCGGCGATCCTGATATGGGCATAGCAGCCGAGTATACGGCACAGGCTTACGGCGTAACGAGAAAGATGCAGGACGAATATGCCCTTCTCAGCTATGAACGGAGCGCCAAAGCGCACGAAGACGGCTTGTACCGCCGGGAAATTCTTCCCTGTCACGGATTCGCCGCTGACGAAAACATGCTGAAAAAGCGGAACATGGAGCCTCTCATCTCCCGTGCCAAACCCGTCTTTCAGTCTGGAGGCTCTGTCACCGCCGCCAACAGCTGCGGAATTTCTGACGGGGCGGCGGCAGTTTGTGTGATAGAAGAACAAAAAGCGCGGTCTCTCGGTTTAAAGCCGGGATTGCGTTTTATCGGAAGCGCGGTAAGCGGCGTCCATCCGCATTATCCGTCAGCAGCTCCGGTGTATGCCGTCAAAAAACTTTTGAAGGAACGGGACCTGTCACCGGATGATATTGATATATACGAAATCAACGAGGCGTTTGCCGTCAAAATATGCGTTTTTTCACAGCAGCTTCGAGTGCCGTATTCTAAAATAAATGTCCGGGGCGGCGCTCTGGCGGTCGGGCATCCGTACGGGGCTTCCGGGGCGGCGCTTGTCACCCGGCTTTTTTATGAAGCAAAAAGACGCCCGGATGCCCGCTACGCAGCAGCAGCGATCGGCAGCGGAGGCGGAGTCGGACTGGCGCTTCTCTTTGAAGTGTTAACGTAACGGCAGTATAATAGATGATATCGATAAAAAATGATCGGAGTGGAGACTTTATGACTGCCGTTTGTTTAGTAAGACATGGAGAGACTGATTGGAATGCCCAAAAGAAGCTTCAAGGCAAATCGGATATTCCGTTAAATGCGACGGGAGAGCGTCAGGCGAAAGAAACAGGAGAGTACTTAAAGGGGTCCGAATGGGATGTCATCGTCTCAAGCCCGATGAAACGGGCCAGAAAAACAGCTGACATTATTAACGGGTTTTTGAATCTTCCCATTGTGGTCATGGAAGATTTCAGAGAACGGAGCTACGGTGATGCGGAAGGAATGTCTTTACCGGAACGGTCGAAGCGCTACCCGGATAAAAACTACCCGAACATGGAGACAGCAGAAGAGCTGACAGACAGAATGCTTGCCGGTTTAGTGAAAGTTCAGGAGCGGTTTCCTGATCAAAAAGTACTGATCGTCGCTCACGGCGCAGCCATTCACGCCCTCTTGTCGGCCATTTCTGACGGTGATATCGACATCCAAAACGCAAAGCTTGTCAATGCGTGCCTAAGCAATATCGAACGAATTGAAAATAAGTGGCGCGTCAAAGATTACAATGTAAGCAGCCACCTATCAGAATCATAACAAAAAGGCCCGAATTCAGTTTTGGGCCTTTTTGGCGAGCATTTTTTTCTGAAGATCATGTAATATGGCGTCCGCCCCGTCAATGCTCCGGCGCTCCGTCCATACCGCCCTGTCCGCGCGGTAAACGTGTCCGTTTTTTACGGCTGTCAGCTGTTTCCAGAGGTGATTTTTTTCGAGTTCTTTCTCACCGTCCATCAGTACGATGTAATCAGGATCGATATGCAAAAGCTGCCCGGGCGTCATCTTGATAGAGTCTGATTTCCCGCCGGAATCCGTCTGGACCGCATAGGTAAACCCTGCGAGCGTCAAAAGCCGGGACGTAAAAAACTGATCATCCTTTACGGAAATGCTGTCATTTGCAGCGTCAATTAATAAAATCGTGCCGCCTTCTGCATCCAGCTTTCTTTTGATGTCATTCAGCTTTTCTTCCTGAGCCGACAATTGTTTCTCTATGATGCCATCTTTACCGACCGCCTTTTCAATAGTAAGGGCAGCGTCAACCGCATCCTGATAATCCGCAGCTTCATTTTTTAAAGCGATTGTCGGAGCGATCTTTGTCAGTTTTCGGTATATCCCCCTGTGAAGGCTTGAGTCTGCAATGATGAGATCGGGCTTTAACGAAGTGATCTTTTTCAAATCGGGATGTGACGGGGGCCCGACGGACGGACTGCCGTCGTTTCGCTCTGTCCGATTATCCGCCGCAGCCACAGGCTTTATGCCGAGATCATGGAGAATATCATTAAAGCCCGGATTCAACACGGCAACGCGCTGCGGGTGCGCAGCCACATGCGCCGTCCCCAGATCGTGCCTGACGGCGGTTTCATGTTCCTGTTCTGAGCATGCCGTTATGAAGAGAACGGATAAGATCATCAGCATACTGAAAATTGGTTTCATCTGTTCCCCCTCTTTCGTTTTTCCGCAATTATATCATTGACAATATAAGTATCAATGATATTCATTATCATTATTTTTATAAAATGGTTTCACAGCTTTTCTCCGTCAAGAAAACCGAAGACTGATTCATGCCGCCCGCTTTATTTCATTCCGCTTTCGTTTCCATCAGACTTCTGCATTCAACAAAAGGTGACATTTATCCTGTTTTTGCCGCAGCTTCCAAAAATGGAATCAAACCGTTCGACCCAGCAAACAAGAGAGCGATTGCGGCTGTGTACAAATACTCATGTCCTTCCATCGGTTTTTTCCATTAAAATTTAAATATTTCGGGTTCCTATTAAACGAAAGAGAGATGATATACCTAAATAGAAATAAAACAAATTGAAAAAAATTGGGTCTACTAAAATATTATTCCATGCTATACAATTAATCCACAGAATAATCTGTCTATTGGTTGTTCTGCAAATGAAAAAAAGGAGAGGATAAAGAGTGAGAGGCAAAAAGGTATGGATCAGTTTGCTGTTTGCTTTAGCGTTAATCTTTACGATGGCGTTCGGCAGCACGTCTCCTGCCCAGGCGGCAGGGAAATCAAACGGGGAAAAGAAATACATTGTCGGATTTAAACAGACAATGAGCACGATGAGCGCCGCTAAGAAAAAAGATGTCATTTCTGAAAAAGGCGGGAAAGTGCAAAAGCAATTCAAATATGTAGACGCAGCTTCAGCTACATTAAATGAAAAAGCTGTAAAAGAGCTGAAAAAAGACCCAAGCGTCGCTTACGTTGAAGAAGATCACGTTGCAAAAGCGTACGCGCAGTCCGTGCCTTACGGCGTATCACAAATTAAAGCCCCTGCTCTGCACTCTCAAGGCTTCACTGGATCAAATGTGAAAGTAGCGGTTATCGACAGCGGTATCGATTCTTCTCATCCTGATTTAAAAGTAGCAGGCGGAGCCAGCATGGTTCCTTCTGAAACAAATCCTTTCCAAGACTACAACTCTCACGGAACTCACGTTGCCGGTACAGTTGCGGCTCTTAATAACTCAGTCGGTGTATTAGGCGTTGCGCCAAGCGCATCTCTTTACGCTGTAAAAGTTCTCGGCGCTGACGGTTCCGGCCAGTACAGCTGGATCATTAACGGAATTGAGTGGGCGATCGCAAACAATATGGACGTTATTAACATGAGCCTCGGCGGACCTTCTGGTTCTGCAGCGTTAAAAGCAGCAGTTGACAAAGCCGTTGCTTCCGGCGTCGTAGTCGTAGCGGCAGCCGGTAACGAAGGCACTTCCGGCGGCTCAAGCACAGTGGGCTATCCTGGTAAATACCCTTCTGTCATTGCGGTTGGCGCTGTTGACAGCAGCAACCAAAGAGCATCTTTCTCAAGCGTAGGTTCTGAGCTTGATGTCATGGCACCAGGCGTCTCTATCCAAAGCACGCTTCCTGGAAACAAATACGGCGCGTACAATGGTACGTCAATGGCATCTCCGCACGTTGCCGGAGCGGCTGCTTTGATTCTTTCTAAGCACCCGAACTGGACAAACACTCAAGTCCGCAGCAGTTTAGAAAACACCACTACAAAACTTGGTGATGCTTTCTACTACGGAAAAGGGCTGATCAACGTACAGGCGGCAGCTCAGTAAAACATAAAAAAACCGGCGTCGGCCATGGCCCCGCCGGTTTTTTTATTATTTTTCTTCCTCCGCATGTTCAATCCGCTCCATGATCGACGGGTGGCTCCCTCTGAAAATTTTGACGAGAAACGGCGGGTTGACCCGGCTCAGTCCCGTATCGGCCAAGTCCTGAAACGTCTCAATCGCCGCTTCCCGGTTTCCGGTCAGCTCAATGCCGTAGCGGTCGGCGGCGTTTTCCTGATACCGGGAGACGGCATTCGTAATCGGATCAGAAGCAAAACTCAGAACGGATATGAGCAGCAATAACAGCGGGAGGGCGGCCAGATCTTCAGGCCCCTTTATATGAAGCATTCGTCCGAAGGATTTGGACAGCCGCTTATAAAGCTTGTCAATGATATAGAACCCGGCTAATGACAGCAGCAGATACCCGGCCAGACCGATGTACACGTGCTTCATCACATAATGCCCCATCTCATGCCCCATAATGAACAAAATTTCCCGATCCTTCAGTTTGTTAAGCGTCGTATCCCACAAAACGATTCGCTTATTCGAACCGATTCCCGTCACATACGCATTCAGCGCATTCGTTTTCTCCGACATATTTACTTCATAAACATGGCTGGCCGGAATATCGGCCTTGTCGGCAAGCGACAAGATTTTGCTTTCCAGCTCCTTGTCTTTCAGCGGATAGAAATCATTGTATAAAGGATCAATCACGACCGGCTGCAGGAAAAACAAAAACAGGGTAAACGGCACAGTAAGACACCAAGCGTAAAACCACCATTTTTTTGTATGCTTCGTGATCAGCCAGTAAAACACAAGAACACACACGGCAAACAGCGGAAAACTGATCCAGAAATCAATGACATGGTCTCTTATCCAGCTTGCTGCTGTCTGCGTCGAAATATGATACGCAAGCGAAACCCGATATCCGATCCATTCAAGCGGAAGCGAAGCCGCCGTAACGATGAGTGAAATCACAAATACGAAGCTTCCGATTTGCAGCACCCGAAAGCGCATCGCTGCTTCCAGCCAATGCTTTATTTTTTTGGCAAGCCCCGTAATGAGCAGCAGAAAAAATAAAAACCAATCTAACGGCGCACCGATGAAAAATAAAAAATCCTTTACATTTGAAAAGTTTTCAGCGGCTTCCAGGCGGCCCGGGTCCATAAACGAGGACGGATCGGCTTTCGTTCCCTTTACGGCCTCCGGGACGGCGGAGTCGCCTGTCATAAAGAAATACCAATAGAAAAAAAGGCCGTACAGCACATAGGCAAGTCCCGCTGCCGCTATCCATTTGCGCATGGAAGTCTCCCTCCTTAGCCTTATGACTTACTCCTATTGTAAGCATAAATGCAAATAAATAGAACCAAGCCTCCGAAACGGATGTTAATCTTTTCACAACAGAAAAGAATGGAACAACAGGAAGCGGGAAAGACTAAAAAACGGAGTGATGAATATGAAAAAAATAATCGCGTTTATTGTAGTAATCGCCCTTTTGGTTATTGCTTTCTTCTATGTATACAGCCGGACCGGCGATGTGTTTCCATCAAGCAACGCAGATCTGATTATTCTGTCTGAGCACGGAAAAAAAGAAATCAAAATTAAAGACAGGCAGAATGTAAAAGATATGCTCGATATCTTGAACCAAGGAAAACAAGTCAAACTGACCAAAAGCGTATCTCCCGATTACGACGGAACGGTCAAATACCATGAAGACCGTTTCGATTCATTCAGCATGTGGCTCGAAGGCGGCAATTATATGCTGTACAAGTATAAAAACACGTATTACAAACTGACCCGGCATGATACGAAGCTTGTGCAAAGCATCATTAAGGAAGAATCGCAGAGCTGACCGGATCAGCATGTAAAAGCGAAGCCCCCGGCTTCGCTTTTCGTCCGTCATTTCGGAAGCATGTCCCGGACCGCCCGCCTCAGCAGCTTCCCGGTCGCGTTCTTCGGAATTTCATCAAGAAAAACCACTTCCGCCGGCCGTTTATATTTTGCCAAATGTGTTTCACAGTAATCAAAAACCGCCTGCTCTGTCAGCTCACCGTCCCCCGGCACTATATAAGCATGCACCGCTTCCCCCGTTTTGGCGTCGGGAACGCCGATGACCACGGCTTCTTTAATGCCCTCATGGCTGTAGAGCACTTCTTCTACTTCGCGCGGATAGACGTTGTATCCGCCGACGAGAATCATATCTTTTTTTCTGTCGACGATATAAAAATAACCGTCTTCATCGCGCTTCGCCAAATCACCCGTGTACAGCCAGCCGTCTTTCAGCGCGTGCTCCGTCTCCTCGGGCATCTTGTAATAGCCTTTCATCACATTCGGCCCTTTCACGATCAATTCTCCCACTTGATGGTCGGGCAATTCGCGTCCGAGCGTATCGACGACTTTATTTTCGACATGTAAAATATTCGTCCCGATCGAGCCGGGCTTTCTCCCCCGGTCAAATGGATTAAAACAAGTAACCGGAGACGCTTCAGAAAGTCCGTACCCCTCCAGAATGGTGACGTCAAAGGTTTGTTCAAATGTCTGCAACAGAGCGACCGGCATGGAGGCCCCGCCTGAAATGCACAGTCTGACGGACGCAAAATCCTCCGCCTTGCCGTGCTCGTATTGATACAGATAGTTATACATCGTCGGAACACCGGCAAAAATGGTTGCCTGACGGCTTTTAATCAGTTTAAACACAGAAGCCGGGCTGAATTGCGGCTCGATTAAGACACACGCTCCGCTCATCAGAGGCGCATTCATACAAACAGTTAAACAAAAAACGTGAAACATCGGCAATGCCGCCACAATTTTGTCTTTCTCATTCATTCCTAAGTATCCGGCGACATCATTTGCATTGGAGAAAAGATTCTGATGGGTGAGCATGGCGCCTTTCGGTTTTCCGGTCGTCCCTGAGGTGTATAAAATGACGGCAGTATCATCTTTGGACAATGTCGGATAAGTTCTGCTGCGCTCCGCCGGGCGAAGCATTTTTGTAAACGTTGTCATTTTTAAGCGCAATTGAGGGTCTTCTGTCGATGGAGCGTTCTCTGCTGTCTGGCTGATAATGATATGCTCCAGCAGCGGCAGCGAGCCGTGCAGGCTTTCAAATACGGGAATTAAAAGGTCGATGCCGGCGATCGCTTTGACATCGCCGTTTTTCAGCATGTATGCGATTTCTGAAGGTGTATATGCCGGATTTACAGGTATGACGACAATTCCCGCTTTTAACGCGCCGAAAAACGCAATAACAAAATCAGGCGTATTTCCGAGCAGCAGCGCGAGATGATCCCCTTTTTTCAGTCCCCTGTCCTCCAAGCCGTTTGCAAATGCTTTGATTTTACCTGCCAGCTCCTCATACGTCATGTACTGATCTTGAAACAGACAAGCTGGTTTTTCCGGTTTCTGCGATGCCGTTTCTTCCAATTTGGAAACCAGATTCATTTTCCCACCCCTTTAAAAATTGTAATGAATGAATAGTCATTCATTTATCCGGAATAAACGTTCACTTTTATTATAGAAAAATATAGAAAAACACTCAAGGGCAAAAAGCCCCGAGTGCCGTAAAACCGGAAACTATAATTGTTTCAGCGCTTCACTGACCGGCGTGCCGCCCGCTGTCAGATCGAACGCTTTTTCATACGTATTCGGTTCATCAAGGGATGCGATAACGGTCTTGGCGACATCGTCTCTTGAAATGGAACCTCTTTCCAAATCGGCCGCGGCTTTGATATTTCCTGTGCCGGGATCATTTAATAACCCGCCCGGCCGGATAATCGTATACGTCAGACCGCTCGCTTCAAGACTTTTGTCCGCATAATGCTTTGCGGCGTAATACGGCTTCAGCGCTTCATTCCAATTGCCGCGGTTATGAGCCTGAAGGGCGCTTACCATAATGAACCGCTTGATGCCGGCTATCTTTGCCGCTTCTATCGCTTTCGCGGCTCCGTCAAGATCAATCAAAAGCGTCTTATCGTATCCGGTGCTTCCTCCTGATCCGGCGGTAAACACAATCGCGTCACAGCCTTCAGCGGCTTTCGCGATGTCTTCCGGGCTTCCTTCCAAATCTGCAAGAACGGCTTCTGTTCCCGCGGCTTGAAGCGCTTCTTTCTGTTCTTGTTTCCGGACCATCGCCCGCAGCGTATGCGTGCCGTCTTTTTGAAACAGCCCGGTCAGCCGCTGTCCGATCTGTCCGTTTGCTCCGATGAGAAATACTTTCATCATGATCCCTCCCCATTCATTATGGTTCTATCATTTCACAAAAACGGGCGCTGATTCAAATCATGCGTTCGGCAAATGTTCTAATAAATCAGCTCGAGGAAATCTTCCAGCTCTATTTTGCCGAAATACTGTTTCAGATCGATTCCGGCCAGCGCCTCCTTGATAGCGGTTCGGTCATACTGTTTTCCTGTCAGCGCCTGTTCGACTTCACTCACATCTTTCGCACCGAAGAAATCACCGAAAATTTTGCAGTCCTGAATGATTCCTTTTTTCACTTCAAGACGCAGATCAATCGATCCGACCGGATAACGTTTCGAATGCTGAAGATTAAATGCGGGCGACCTTCCGAAATTCCAGTCCCAGTTTTGATAGCGCTCTTCGGAAATCTTCCGGATCGCTTTCCAGTCTTCATCGGTCAGTTTATATTCCGGCACTTCGGAAAGATCATTTGTATTAAAAATATGGTGTAGCAGATGCTTTTTGAATTCGTCCGCCGTCATTTTGTCATCAAGAAACTCGCTGATGTTAGCGACACGGCTTCTGATCGACTTAATGCCTTTTGATTCGATTTTGTCTTTTTTCACTTTCAAGGCTGACACAACATGATCAATGGCGGAATCCAGCATTAATGTTCCGTGGCTGAAAATACGCCCTTTCGTCGAAAATTGAGCGTTGCCGGAAATTTTTCTGCCGTCCGCCACGATGTCATTTCGGCCGCTTAATTCAGCTTCCACACCGAGCTGGCGCAGCGCCTGAATAACGGGTTCGGTGAATTTTTTAAAATTGTGAAAGCTGTCGCCGTCATCCTTAGTGATAAAACTGAAATTCAGATTCCCGAGGTCATGGTAAACCGCACCGCCTCCTGACAGCCTGCGGACGACGATGATTCCGTTATCTTCTACGTATTTCGTATTGATTTCTTCTATTGTGTTTTGGTTCTTACCAATGATAATCGACGGCTGATTGACATAAAACAGCAGGTATGTCTGTTCAGGGTCGAGATGCTTCACGCAATATTCCTCGATCGCGAGGTTGATCCTCGGGTCGGTTATGTTTTGGTTGTCGATAAATAACATGGTGCTCCTCCTTTATTTCTCCCACTTCAATCCGGAAGCAGCGATTGTCACTTCGCCCCCGAACACGGATTCCGCTTCTTCTTTCAGCTTCCGGTGCTCGCCGAAATGAGGCAGATGCGTGAGAATCAGCTCCCCCGCTCCGGCCTCCTTCGCGATACGTCCGGCTTCCAAACTGTTCATATGGCCGGCTGACGTGCCGTCCTGGTCCGCGTAAAAATTGCACTCGCAGATCAGCAGATCGGCATTTTCCGCAAAAGGGATAAACGCGTCCTGGTAGCTTGAATCAGCCGTATACACAACAGAAGCTGAACCGTCAGTAATCCGCATCGCATAACAAGTGACCGGATGCACCGTTTTCAGGAAGGTAATGGTGAACGGACCTAGAGAAAGCGGGCGGTCCGGCTGATAGGCCACTCCTTTTGTATGCGTTTTATATGTAAGGCGCTCAAACTGTTCTATATCAGCATCATGCCCGTAAATCGGCAGTGCATGCGTCCCTTTTCCGAGAAAGGAGCCGACCTGTTTGGCAAATTGAAGCGGCCCGATATCAGCGATATGATCATGGTGATAATGGGACAAAATGACGGCATCAAGCTCTTCTGCCGGAACATAGGCAAACAGCTTTGATAATACGGCGCTTCCGCAATCGACGAGCAGAGAATAGCCGCCGGACTGAAACAGATAGCCTGAAGTTGCTTCGTTTGCGGCCGGAAACCCGCCGCAGCATCCAATAACTGTAACTTTCATATAATCCTCCGAATGTTTATGATAAAAAGATCCTTTCCTCCAATATACCTATTTTTCGTACAAATTGCATGTTTTAAACATTGTGTCAAACAGCCGTTGATTTTCTCAAACTGTTATAATACAATGTAGAGACAAAATAATGAAAGAGGGATGGGTATGTTGGAAAAGATGTCGGATTTTTTCAGAAATTTACCCGGTAAGAAATGCGAAGAATGCGGAAATGAGATTGTTGAGCAGTATGAGTGTCACATTAATCTGTGCAATGACTGCTTGAAAATTAAGGATATGTGACAATAGGGCGCCGCACAATTCTAAGTTGTGCGGCGCCCGTTTTTTCGGCCCTCATCATACTTTCTGAATAGGGCGTTATTCACCATTATTAGCAATTATCTGTACGTTTTAAAAGATTCAGTATTTTCAATCTATATTTTTCTATAGACGGATTGTTTTCTTTTCTATTATAATTTGTTCTAATAGCTATCTTTTTAGATACTTATTGCACTTTTTTCTTCGGGAGGTAATCTATGAAAAAATTACGCTTTGGACTAGCGACGCAAATTTTCGTCGGACTCATACTAGGGGTTGTAGTCGGTGTCATCTGGTACGGCAATCCCGCCATTCCAACATATTTACAGCCTATCGGCGATTTGTTTTTACGCTTAATCAAAATGATAGTGATTCCAATTGTCGTCTCCAGCTTAATCATCGGCGTTGCCGGCGCGGGAAGCGGAAAACAAGTCGGAAAATTAGGCTTCAAAACGATTTTGTATTTTGAGATCATTACCACTTTTGCCATTATTCTCGGGCTGGCTTTGGCGAATCTGTTTCATCCGGGAACAGGCGTTAATATACATGAAGCTCAAAAAACAGATATCAGTCAATATGTTGAAACAGAAAAAGAACAAAATAACAAATCTATCGCAGACACATTCCTGCATATCGTACCGACAAACTTCTTCCAATCATTAGCCGAAGGAGATCTGCTTGCCATCATCTGCTTTACCGTGCTGTTTGCACTCGGCATCTCGGCAATCGGTGAAAAAGGAAAGCCCGTATTGGCCTTCTTTGAAGGTGTTTCTCATGCGATGTTCCATGTTGTGAACCTCGTCATGAAAGTTGCGCCGTTTGGTGTTTTTGCGTTGATTGGTGTTACCGTTTCCAAATTTGGGCTCAGTTCCCTGCTTTCACTCGGTAAACTGGTCGGTTTAGTATATGTAGCTTTGGCTTTCTTTCTCATTGTTGTATTCGGAATCGTCGGAAAGCTTGCCGGAGTAAACATTTTCAAATTCCTCGCCTATATGAAGGATGAAATTTTATTAGCGTTCAGTACGTCAAGCTCCGAAACCGTACTCCCCCGCGTTATGGAAAAAATGGAGAAAATCGGCTGTCCGAAAGGTATTGTTTCCTTTGTTGTGCCGATCGGATATACCTTTAACTTAGACGGATCTGTGCTGTACCAATCTATCGCCGCTTTATTCCTCGCTCAGGTATACCACATTGACTTGTCCATTTGGCAGCAGATTACCCTTGTGCTTGTCTTGATGGTCACTTCCAAAGGAATGGCTGCCGTGCCCGGGACTTCTTTCGTCGTCCTGCTTGCGACATTAGGCGCATTCAACATTCCTGCAGAAGGCCTTGCATTCATCGCCGGTGTTGACCGGATTATGGACATGGCCCGTACGGTCGTCAATCTGACCGGAAACGCGCTGGCATCCGTTGTGATGTCAAAATGGGAAGGCCAGTATGATCCCGTTAAAGGCGCGAAGGTCATGAGCCTCGCCAAAACAGAACAAAACACAACCATCTCAGGTTAAAATGAAAACCCTGCACGGAATGATTTCCGCGCAGGGTTTTTTATGCCATCGGCGATAGAACGTACCGGTGCAAAAGCTTCGCCGTATTAAGAAGCGATAATTCATGCGTGCGTTCAAATGCGTGTGAAGCGTCAATTCCCGGGCCGATCAGCCCGTGGACGATGTCATGGCCCGAACGGATGGCTGCTGAGGCATCAGAACCGTAATACGGATAAATATCAAGCTGATAATCAATGCCATAGCGCTCCGCAAGCCCGGCCAGATGTTTTCTGAGCTGATAATGGTACGGGCCGCTCGCATCCTTCACGCAAATGGAGACGGTATATTCATCCGTAGACTGGCCGTCGCCGATCGCTCCCATATCAACAGCCAAGTATTCGACGGTCTCAGGAGGAATGTTGGAATTGCCTCCGTAGCCGATTTCTTCATTATTAGAAATCAGAAAATGCGTCGAATACGGAAGTTCGATTTTCTCTTCCGTGATGCGGCGGATTAAATTCAAGAGCAGAGCCACGCTCGCTTTGTCATCAAGATGACGGGACTTAATAAAGCCGCTCGGCGTAATCTGCACGCGCGGGTCAAATGAGATGAAATCGCCGACCCTGATGCCGAGATCGGACGTCTCTTCCTTCGTCCGGACAGGCTCATCAAGGCGGACTTCCATATTCTCCTGATTCCGCTCTGCCTTGCCGGCGTCCTTGTAGACGTGCACTGAAGTCTGATGCATTAAGATGGTGCCTGTATAGGTTTTGCCGGAAGAAGTTTGGATCTCGCAATATTCTCCTTCAATTGAGTTATATCGGAAGCCGCCGATCAAGTCAATCTTCAGCCGGCCGTCCGCCTTTATCTCCTTTACCATCGCGCCGAGCGTATCGACATGCGCCGTCAGCAATCTGTGTTTCTTGTCATCACGGCCGGGAATTGTGACAAAAAGACCGCCTTTGCGGTTTCTGTAAGAGGAGACGCCCCATTCTTTTAAAAGACTTTCTGTATAGGCGATAACCTCGTATGTATTGCCCGTCGGACTCGGAATCGACACCAATTCTTTAATCAGTTCCATCGTATGTTTCATATTTTCCACAGGTCATTCCTCCTATCAATTATATTCTTCTTAAAATATACTCTTTTGATCCATAACCCGTCCAATCTTTTCCTTCTCTTTTTTCATAGAATGAAGGGAGCATGAGCATAGGAGGGAAATGTATGATCAGCCGTAAACCGCACAAGCGGAAAAGGTTTCATAATGATTGGTTTGAGGATTGGTTTGAGGATGATTGGTCTGGTGCAGCCTTCTGGGGCTGTAAAAAAGAAGAAGATCACTGTAAAAAGAAAAAAGAAGACCCTTGTAAAAAGAAGAAAGAAAAAAAGAAGAAAGAAAAAAAGAAGCATCATCATTCATGCCGCCGCTGCTGCCGTCATTGGTAATCGTTCACACAAGCCCGTTTTACAAATAGATATCTCATGCTCCCCAAACAGCGGATGCTGCTTGGGTTTTTTTATTAAAATTAGTACCAAGTAATAATATCAGGTGTTATAATCTGATATAAAGGAGTGATTTTTTCATGTCAAAATCTAAAATTACAGCAATCGGTACATATGCTCCGGCACGCCGATTAACAAACGCGGATTTGGAGCGTATCGTCGATACATCTGATGAATGGATCGTCCAGCGCACCGGTATGAAGGAAAGACGCATTGCCGGCGAACATGAATTCACATCGGATTTGTGTGTGGAAGCGGTGAAAAACCTTGCAGAACGATACAGCGGAACTCTTGATGATGTCGATATGATCCTTGTCGCCACAACGACGGCGGACTATGCGTTTCCAAGCACCGCGGCACGCGTGCAGGCTTACTTCGGCTGGCCGCACACGGGGGCGCTTGATATTAACGCCACATGCGCCGGACTCACTTACGGCCTTCAGCTCGCAGACGCATTAATTACCGCCGGGTCCCATCAAAAAGTGATTGTCATTGCCGGTGAAACATTATCAAAGGTAACGGATTATACTGACCGGACGACCTGCGTTCTTTTCGGAGACGCTGCTGGCGCCCTATTGGTGGAACGCGACGAATCAGCGCCGGGCTTTTTGGCAGCCGTGCAAGGAACAGCGGGAGGCAGCGCGGACGTGCTGTATCGCACGGGACTGAGAGCAGAATTAAACGGCGAGCCGCTTAAAGGCGGAGGAAACATGGTGCAAAACGGGCGCGAAGTATATAAATGGGCGGCCAGAACCGTGCCTGAGGAATGCAATGCCCTTTTAGAAAAAGCCGGCTTTTCAAAAGACGATCTGGATTGGTTCGTTCCTCACAGCGCCAACATGCGGATGATCGAATCCATCTGCGAAAAACTGCCCTTCCCGCTTGAACGGACGTTGACAAGCGTTGAATATTACGGCAACACTTCATCGGTTTCTATTATTCTCGCATTGGATGAAGCTGTGAAAGCAAAAAAACTGTCGGAAGGCCAGACGCTGGTATTATTCGGGTTCGGCGGAGGATTGACGTATACCGGACTGTTGGTAAGATGGGGATTTTAATAGTACGACGATCGAAATCTAAAAAAAAGAGGCCCTGAGCATCTGCTCAGAGCCTCTTTTTCTTATGCTGTTATTTCTTCTTCCGTTTTGTGTTCTTTTTTGCTTTGCACCGTAAAATACACGATGGTCAGCGCGATCATGACAACGGCGATGCCCAACAGAATGGATGCCTGCTGCCACATGTAGCCGTAGTCGCCATTTGAAATGACGGCACGGAACCCGTTGATGCTGTAAGTCATCGGCAGTGCCCCGTGAATCACTTGATAGAATCCCGGCAGGAGTTCAAGCGGGAAGGTTCCTCCGCTTGCCCCGAGCTGGAGCACCAGAATGATGACAGCGATAAAGCGTCCCGGATTCCCCATCGTTGTCGCCAATAATTGAATCATGGACAGGAACGCGATGCTGGTAATCATCGTAAAGAGATAGAATCTCCACGTGCTTTCCACATCAAGCCCGATTCCTTTCAACAGAACCGTGGCGACAATAACGGATTGAATCAGTCCGACAAGCAGAATAACACTGAATTTGCTGAGGAACCATTCAAAACCGTTTCTCGGACGCCCTGAAGCTTCACTCAGAGGGAATACGACCGTCAGCATCAATCCGCCGACATACAAGCCCATAGAGAGAATATAAGGCGTCAGTCCGGTACCGTAGTTAGGCACGGAATGAATCGCGTTATCGTCCGTTTTTACCGGATCGGCAAACATGCTGTACGTTTTGTCATCTGTCTTAATGTCCCCGGTTTGATCGGCCGCATCTTTCAGCTGGCTGGACAATTGTCCGGTGCCGTCTAAAAGCTTGCTTAAACCGGTGCCGAGAGACGCTTGACCCTGCTCAATTTTGGACGAGCCGTCATGGATTTTGTTTTGCGCGTCCAGCAGTTTCGTTAAGCCGCCTGATACTTGGCCGCTCCCTGACACTAACGCTTCTGATCCTGATTTGAGCTGTCCGAACTTGCTGTTGTATTCGCCGATGCCGGCTGTCAGTTTGTTTTGGCTTTCAAAAACGGTCTGCGCTCCGCTGTATAATTTATCAGTTCCAGCCGTCAGCTGGTTAATCGCGTCTTGTACCGCCGCTGCGCCGTTATACAGTTTCGATGTGGACTGAGGCAGTGCTTTCAGCTGATCAGCCTTCGCTTTTACATCTTTGAGCGCGCTTTTTATGACTGACATATCCGGAAGCTGAATATCTCCGCCGGACGGAAGCTGGCTGACGATATTGTCTAAATCCGGAAGGTCAGCCTTCGGAAGCTTCTCATTCAGAAGCTGAACAAGTTTCGCTTTTTGCTCATCCGTTAAGAAATCACTGTCCTTAATCACCTTTTTGACCGCGTCATCCCGGGCATCCAGGCTGTTTTTCAGATCAGAAAGCTTCTTCTTAAACTGCTGCAGGTCCTTTTCAGTCTGTTCGAGCTGCCCAACCGCGTTTTCAATGTCTGACAGGTTGACTGAATTGATCGCATCTTCAAATGCCGCCGCTTTTTGCGACACTTCCTGCGCCTTGCTGTTTAACGCGCTTAATCCATTCGTTAAATCCGGAAGCTTTTGCTGGAGCTGCTTTTGTGCGTCAAGGCTTGTTTTCAGCCCGCTGGCCACTTGGCCTCCTCCTGAAGCAATCTGTCCTGATTTATCTTGAATTTCGGCGCTTGCGCTCTGCAGTTTTGCGATAGAGCTGTCAAGCGTTTGAATTCCGCTTGTCACTTTCGCCGCGCCGTCTGCAAGCTGCTGTGTTTTATCACCGATGGTGGCGGTGCTTTCAGTAAGCTTCGCTAAATTTTCCTTCAGCTTGGCGCTGCCGTCTTTCGCGTTTTTCGTGCCGTCGTCTATTTTCTTGGCTCCGCTGCTGGCTTTGCCGAGCCCTTTGGCAATATCTTTAAAGTTATCAAAAATGACTTTTGCGTATTGCTCTGTCACTTCTTTCGACACGGAGGCTTTCAGTTTGTCGATCGCCTTTTCCCCGATTGTCGCGCCGACATAGTTTGATCCGGCATTCGTATGATATTTCAGATCCAGCTTCTTCGGATTTTTATCCATTACCGTGCTGGCGTTTTTAGAAAAATCTTCAGGAATCTCGACCAATAAATAATATTTAGCATTTAATAAGTCCTTTAACGATTGATCAAGATCGCTTGAAAAATGCCAATCAAAATTATCATTTTTCTTTAACTCTTTCACAAGATCGTCACCGATCTGAAGATGTTTCCCTTCGTAGTCCGCCCCTTTATCCTGGTTGACAACGACAACCGGCAGCTGATCCACCGTGCCGTACGGGTCCCAGTACGCCTTCAAAAACACTCCGCTGTAGATCAGCGGAACGAATAATATGGCAATGATGGGGATTAACAGTTTCTTGTTCGTTACAATGTCTTTCCACTGGCTTTTTATTGTATTCAACCCTGTTGCCTCCTTCCGCAAACTGACTCATTTGACAAAACGGTCACGGCACCTAAAAAGTGAAGGATCATCTATTATTTAGATAATCCTTGACCAACATACATTTCCAGCAATTCAGCGATCGTCTCTTTTTCAAGAGGCGGATGGTTTTTTTCCCAGTCAAATATCAGCGCGATGTAGAGCTTGAGCATCACAAAAGCGGTCAGTTCCGGATCACACGGTTTAATGCTTCCGTTTTCAATGGCTGTTTCTATCTTTTCTTTAATGTATGACAGAATGGCCCGCTCCATTTTCGCAATGACATCCTGAACGGCTATTGTACCAATCTCGGCGTTCTCCTGAAAAATTTTAATAGTCAGCTGGTGTGTTTTTCTGAATTCCAAAATCGCGACAAGCGCCCGGTGGACATTTTCGTGAAATGAAAGCTCCGGTTTCATCGCTTCGTCTGCGTGTTCCTTCATTTCTCTTAAAATAGTGGTGAAAATATCATCAAACAGTTCTTCTTTGTTTTTGAAAAACGTGTAGATGGTTCCCTTCCCCACATTTGCAAGCTTTGCCACCAGATCCATTGTCGTTGCTTTGTAGCCGAATTGTGTAAAAGACTTCGTTGCCGCTTCCAGAATGAGCTTTTTCCGATCGACGGACATGTTTCCCACCTCGTTAAATTGACCGTTTGAACGTTTTAGTCATTTTGTACATAAGATAACTTATCACAGTCGCAAAGAAGATTCAAATGTTTTCTCTCTTTATTGGTGTTCCCTCTACAGAACGGGAACATGCAAAAAAACCTCCGTTTTACGATAACGGAGGCTGGTACGTTTCAAATAAATAAGCCAGTGAATCGTATACGGCGGCTTTTCCCTGGTCGATACAGTCGGGGATGCCCACCCCTTCGAAAGACGCGCCCGTCGCGTATACGCCCGGATAGGAAGCTTTCAGCGCATCTCTGAACTCTTTGATGCGCTCCTTATGGCCGACATGGTATTGCGGCATGCTTTCGTTCCAGCGGGTCACACAGGTCATTTCCGGTTCACCATTTATTTTCATTACTTTTTTCAAATCTTCCATTACGATTTTAATGATCTCGTTATCTGAAAGATCTACGATGGATTCATCTCCGGCCTTTCCGACGTACGCCCTGAGAAGCGTTTTGCCCTCCGGCGCCGCGTGCGGCCATTTTTTATTCGTCCATGTGCAGGCCGTGATGGAGAAGTCGCTGTTTCTTGAGATAACGAATCCCGTACCTTCATGCTCCATCTTGACGGCTCCCTCAGGAAAACCTAAGGCGACGTTGGCAACGGACGTAGAATGCATGTCTTTAAGACATGAAACCGCCGGCAGATCAGAAAGCATTTTCGCCGCGGCTTTATGCGGGGCTGTCACTATGCATCCTTCCGCATAGAGCACTTTGCCGTTATCAAGCGTCACGGAATATCCTTTCTCCTCGCGGCCGATATGGGTGACTTTCGTGCCTTTCATCACCTTTGTCAGTGTAAGCTGCTTTTCCAGCTCCTCCACCAACGTTTGAAGCCCTGTCGTCAGCGTTAAAAACTGGCCCTGCTTTTTGGCCGTCAGCTGCTGTCCCGAAGGCTGCGGACGCGATTTTTTCATACCGAGAATCAGGCTTCTGTGCTTCTGCTCAGTCTGATAGAATTGCGGAAACGTGGACATGAGGCTCAGCTTATCAATATCTCCGGCATAAATCCCTGATAATAGCGGTTCTATTAAATTCTCAACGACTTCGTCACCGACGCGTCTGCGGAAAAATTCACCCAGAGACTGATCTTCCTTCGGTTTGCTCGCAGGCAGGACAAAGTCAAGCGCCGCCCGCGCCTTTCCGGGAACAGAAAATAAACCGGTGGAGATGAACGGAGCGATTTTGGTCGGAATGCCCATAACCGCGCCCTTCGGCATCGGATGGAGCGTCTCGTTGACGAGCACGTAAGACTGGCCGGTCGCATTGTTGACGAGCAGATGCTCAAGCCCCAAATCCTTGACGAGCTGCGGCGCGCTTTTTTTCCTTTCCAAAAAAGAATCCGGCCCCCGCTCAATGATGTAGCCGTCTTTATGCTGCGTCTGAATTTTGCCGCCCGCTCTCGGGCCCGCTTCAATCAGAGTGACCTCAAGCGGCAGCTGTTTTTCCTTGATTTCTTTTTCCATGTAGAAGGCGGCGGCTAATCCCGTTATGCCGCCGCCGATGATGACCAGATGTTTTTTATCGCCACTCATTTTTATCGCCTTCTTTACCGTTTAATTCTACTTGTCCAGCTCTTTCAGCACGACCGCTGCAAGCGCGTCGATAAATTCAGGCTGTGCGTTCGGCATAGCCGGACGATAGTAGCTTGCGCCGACTTCTTCAGTCACAGCTTTGCATTCATAATCATTATCGTAAAGCACCTCTAAATGATCGGCAACGAAGCCTACGGGCACGTATACAAATGCTTTATAAGGATGCTTTTGGTACAGATCGCGCGTGAGATCCTGCACATCCGGTCCGAGCCACGGATCAGGGGTATTCCCTTCGCTTTGCCAGCCGACTGCGTAATCGGTAATTCCGGCGCCTTCGGCAATCAGTTTTGCGGATTCCTCCAGCTGGTCAGGATACGGATCGCCGTATTCTTTTATTTTTTCAGGAAGGCTGTGCGCTGAGACGATCAGCATCGCGTCATCCCGTTCTTCTGTCGGCATTGATTCATATGTTTTCTTCACCTGGCCGACCCAATAATCAACGAATTTCGGTTCATCATACCAGCTTTCAACAGACTTGATGGTCAAGCCGCCGAGCTTCTCCGCTTCTTCTTTCGCGCGTTTGTTGTATGACTGGACGCTGAATGTTGAAAAATGAGGGGCGAGCACAAGGCTGACAGCTTCTGTAATGCCGTCTTTATGCATGTCCGCCACCGCGTCTTCAATAAACGGTTCAATATGTTTTAATCCGATGTACACTTTGAATGTTACGTCATCCTGGATTTCATTTAAACGCTGTGCGAGCTTCTCCGCCTGCTCCTGCGTAATTTTTGCAAGCGGAGAAATGCCTCCGATCGCTTCATATCTGTCTTTTAAATCTTGAAGCATATGAGGCTCCGGCTTTCTTCCGCGTCTGATATGCGTATAATAACGTTCTATGTCCTCTTCTTTGTAAGGCGTTCCGTAAGCCATGACAAGAAGTCCCATTTTCTTTTTGCTGCTCATTTTGTTACACACCTCTTTTGATGGTCTGTCTACCTTGATTTTGACAGGAAAATCTTCTTATAACCAACGATCTGCTCAGGAAGATTGTTCCGTTTTTTTGGCCGCGGAATATTCATGTACAAACGCCGTCAGCTTTTTCAGCGTTGCCGGATTGACATCTGGGAATACACCATGCCCTAAATTGAAAATAAACCCGTCCGTTTTCATGCCTTGATCAAGTATCGCTTTCGCTTTTTTCTCGATGACTTCCCAAGGCGCAAGAAGAAGCGACGGATCAAGATTGCCCTGAACCGTTTTTGTAATCCCTTGTTTTCTGGCGTCATCTATGCCGAGTCTCCAATCAAGACCGACGACATCAAGAGGAAGGTCATGCCAATCCCCGGCCAGATGGCTTGCGCCTACGCCGAACATGATCAGCGGAACTTGTTCTGCTGAAAGCTCCCGGAAAATTCTGTCCATCACCGGTTTTATAAACTGCCGGTAATCTTCGCGGTTCAGCGCGCCGACCCATGAATCAAAGATCTGAATGGCTTTTGCGCCGGCGTTAACCTGCGCTTTCGCATAAACGATAATCATGTCCGCGAGCTTGTCCATCAGCATTTGCCACGCTTGCGGCATACTGTGCATAAATGCTTTTGTTTTGTTGTAATTTTTAGAAGGCCCGCCTTCAATCATATAACTGGCCAGCGTAAAAGGCGCTCCCGAAAAACCGATGAGCGGAACATTCAGCTGTTCGTTTACGAGTAATCGGATCGTTTCCAGCACGTAAGGAACATCCTGTTCGGGATTCAGTTCGCCGAGCTTTTCAATATCCGCAGCAGAGCGCACCGGCTGATCGATCACCGGGCCGATTCCGTTTTTTATTTCAACATCCACTCCGATATAAGGAAGCGGCGTCATAATGTCTTTATATAAAATGGCAGCGTCCACTCCGTACTGCTCGACCGGGAGCCTCGTCACATACGCGCACAGCTCGGGCTGATGCGTAATTTCGACTAAGCCGTACTTTTCCTTCAGCTTGCGGTATTCCGGCTGAGACCTCCCCGCCTGTCTCATGTACCAGACAGGGACGTGATTTGTTTTTTCTCCCCGTGCCGCTTTTAAAAACGTATCATTAAACGCTTCTCGTTTACTCATCTGAATTTCCACCTTTCCTCCTGCAACCATACGTTCGTGTTCTTCGCCCATTACACTATACCTTGTTTTTTCAAAAGCGTATAGAATTGAGGCTTAATGTTCAAAAAATCGCCGAATTCACGATTAAGAAGAAAAAAGCTTCGGCTGAACGTATTCCGTTCCCTCTCCTTCTTGATCCGTCTGTGAATTATATGGAACGACTTTGTATGAAGCCCCTGAAAACAGATTGGCGTACGGTATGTCAAAGCTGCCTTTTCCTTTCACCGAATCCAGAAGTTTGTCTTTTCCGTCTTTCTTCTCATATATTCGGTAAACAACCCGATCATCCTTTTGAATATCCCATTTTAATTGAACCGTAATCAGTCCCATCGCCTTAAATGTATAACGGGCCGACAGGGACTTTACCGCCTCCAGCTCAATCGGGCTGCCTAGTTCCTTCACATTTTCAGGCTTTTTGAATGTCCGGCCGTTTTCCCCCGCTTTTGTGACGATATCTTTAAAGAGTCTGACCGGGTATTGGCTTCCGCCTTTCAGGTAATGGGTTTTATCCGTTTTGTCATAGCCCATCCAGACGGCTCCCGTCAGTCCGGGAGTGTATCCCGCAAACCAGGCGTCCTTTGTCGCGCCGGGGACGCCGGGAAATGTGGTCGTGCCGGTTTTCCCCGCCAGGTCACCTTGATAGCTGCCTTGTGAAGCGGTTCCTTCTTTTACGACCTGCTGAAGCATTCTCGTCATATTCCATGCCGTCTGTCCGCTGAAGACGCGCGTTTTGCCGTTTTTAGGCCCGGATAACGTTTCTCCGTCTTCGTCCGTGATGTTCTCTATAAAAAATGGCTTCGTATACATTCCGTTTGCCGCAAAGGTATGATAAGCTCCGGCAAGCTGAAGCGGGGTGACGCCTTCTGACAGACCGCCAAGCGCAATCGCGAGTCCGTTGTCAGAAATGTTCATGCCGTTTTTCTCAAGATACGATTTTCCCGTATCCACGCCGATCTGCTTCAATGTCCAGACAGCGGGCGCATTTATGCTGTAAGTGATCGCATCCTGCATCGTCACTTCCCCCTTGTACTGTCCGTCATAATTTTTCGGTTCATACCCGTCGTAGGACGTCAGTTTGTCTTGGAGAAGCGAATACGGTTTGAACTTGTCTTCCTGCATGGCGGGCCCGTATACGGCAATCGGCTTAAACGTTGAGCCCGGCTGCCGCTTCGCCGTAACCCTGTTGTATCCTTTTGTCACGTAGTCGCGTCCGCCGACCGCCGCGCGCACGCCTCCGGTTTTATTATCAATAAAGACGGCGCTTCCCTCTGCCGCCTGATCCGTCCCCGGAAAATAGCCGCTTTCCTTCATGAGGGTGTATGCCGTTTTCTGCAGCTTGGAATCAAGTGACGTCCGGATCGTATAGCCGCCTTGAAGCAGCTGTTCACCCGACATCGAATAACGGGATTCCGCCTCCTTGATGACAAGATCGATATAACTGTCAAACCAAGGCGTTTCTGATGTTTTCTTGACATGAAGCCCCAATGTCCGGCCCTGGGCTCTGACGGCTTCCTTGGCGCTGATATAGCCTTGGTCGTTCATCATTGCAAGAATCGTATCGCGGCGTTCTTTATTTTTATCCGGATGCTGAATCGGCGAATAAAGAGATGGCGCCTTCGGAATCGCTGCCAGAACGGCTCCTTCCGCAACGGTTAAATCTTTTACTTCTTTATTAAAGTAGTAGTGGGACGCGGCTTGAATGCCGTAAACGCCATGGCCGAAATAAAGCTGGTTCAGGTACATTTCAAGCAGCTTGTCCTTGCTGTAATCACGCTCAAGATTGATGGCGATAATGACTTCCTTCGTCTTGCGCAAAAATGTTTTATCATGAGTCAGAAAAATGTTTTTCGCCAGCTGCTGGGTGATCGTGCTTCCGCCTTCCACCTTGCCGCCTGCTAAAACATCCCGGAACACCGCCCGGCCGACAGACTTCACATCAATGCCGTGATGTTCGTAAAACCGTTTATCTTCAACGGCGATAAAGGCATCTCTCACATCTTCCGGAACCTGCTGAATGGATACCGGCTCGCGATTTTCCGTATAGAGGCTCGCGATTTCATCACCGTTTTGATCGACGATTTTTGAAGATGCGTGCAGTATTAATTTCTTTTCGTCGATGACATAATGGCCGAGAAATATAATGATAATGTATCCGATTAACGCGAGAAAAGCGGTTGCCGCCGCAATTACAGCCGGAATAAAGAATCTTTTTTTCTTTTTCAGCATAAGTCACCTCGCCTTTCTTAACTTGTAGTATGGGAAATATTGTTTCGAATTATGTCAGAATGAGTCGCCAATAGAAACTTATACCACTCTTTTGATATACTAGCAAGCAGGAGGTGGCTGATATGAAGGTTTATATTACATACGGGACAGCCGATTTTTTAAAGACGATTGTAAAGAAACACCCGAGTGAGAATATGGTGCTGATGCAAGGGGCGGAAAATGCGGTCTTAATTCATGAAACAAATGGAGAAACCGTTTTTCAGGCGCCCCATTCATATGAGAGCATCGACAGCGTCGGGGAAATCAAAAAGCCGGGCTACGCCGTCCTCAACAACATTGCCGTTACCCAGGAAGGCCGTCCGCTGTTTGAAAACCGGTTTAAAAACCGCGCCGGCAAGGTGGAAAATGAACCCGGTTTTCAAGCCATCCGCGTATTAAGGCCGCTTGAAGGCGATACGTATGTCATTTTGACCCTGTGGGAAGAGGAAAAAGCCTTTCAGGACTGGCAGCAGTCAAACTCTTATCAGGAAGCTCATAAAAAACGCGGAACATCTGCCGGCATCGACACGACGTCTATTTTTTCCCGCCCGTCTTATGTAACCGCTTATTACGCAATAGACTGAAAACCGCCGGAGATTCTCCGGCTTTTTTAATGTCCCGATTTTACGCATCCTTCTTTGCACCTTCCGCCCGCCTATGAATAACCTGTAGCAATCCTATTTATAAACGGAGTGGTTCAATTGGGGATCGGCGTCTACTCGGTACATCTGCTTTATGTTGCTTTTATCGCGGCCATTATCGTTTTTATGCTCCTCAGGAAAGATACAACCTTTATTTCACTCGCCGGCATTTTTGTGATTGCGCTATGGACGACGCATTCATTCTCCGCTTCGGTCAGCAGCCTGTTTCACAGCTTCACGTATGCCGCCGGAGAATTGCTGCCGACGATTTTTATCATTTGTTTTATCGTGGCGATGAGCGGCCTTTTGACCAAAACCGGTATTAATGAAGCGATGATTTCTCCGTTTGCAAAGGTGATGAAAGGGCCGGCTGTCGCGTATTGGGTTATCGGCTGTCTGATGTTTGCCATCTCTCTTTTTTTCTGGCCGTCACCAGGGGTGGCGCTGATCGGCGCTGTGCTGCTTCCCGCAGCGATCCGGTCGGGCCTTTCTCCGATCGCCGCGGCAATGGCGATGAACCTGTTCGGCCACGGATTCGCTTTATCGGGGGATTACGTCATTCAGGCGGCCCCGAAATTAACGGCCGATGCCGCGGGCATTCCCGTGAGCGATGTCATGCAGGCAAGTATTCCGCTCGTTTTGATCATGGGGTTCACGACGACAATCACCGCTTTCTTCCTCATCATGCGGGATCGAAAAAAAACGAAGGCCCCCCTCTCCTTGGACAGCTCCGGTTCTTTGGACACAAGTATGTATCTGCCGAAAAAACTCAGGGTGATCCTGGCGGTTTTCATTCCGCTTGTTTTTCTCGCCGATATTATCTGCATGATCGTATACCGTCTGCAAGGAAACGATGCGACGGCACTCGTCGGAGGAACCGCGATCGGCATTCTCCTGATCATTCATTTCATTGTATATAAAGAGCGGCATTTAGAAAAGATCACCGAGTATTTTATCGGCGGTTTTCAATTCGGCTTTAAAGTATTCGGCCCCGTCATTCCGATCGCGGCCTTCTTTTATCTCGGTGACGCGGGATTTAAAAGTATTTTGAACACCCCGCTGCCGAAAGGATCTGCGGGGATCGTCAATGACCTCGGATTGGCCCTGTCCCATTCTTTTCCGATGTCCGGAGAATTTGCCGGCATCGCCCTGACCGCAGTCGGTGCGATTACCGGGCTCGACGGGTCAGGGTTTTCCGGTATATCTCTTGCAGGCTCGATGGCAAAGCTGTTTTCCGCCGCGCTTCATACGGACCCGGCCATTTTAACGGCGCTGGGCCAGATTTCAGCGATCTGGGTCGGGGGCGGAACATTGGTCCCTTGGGCACTGATCCCCGCTGCGGCTATTTGTAAAGTTGACCCGTTTGAGCTTGCCAGGAAAAACTTTATCCCGGTTGCGGCCGGGCTAGTCGTCACAACGATCGCCGCCATCATCATTCTCCCGTAGCAAAAGGATTGAAATCTTCTGACATTTTCTATACAATCATGGGAAAAGCAGACGAGGGGGCATCGCTTTTGACGTTAACGACACTTCAAAAAAGCTTAAACGCTCAGCTTGACGGGCTGTATGAGGAAATGGTTGAAATCAGGCGTCACCTTCACATGAATCCCGAGCCATCCTTTAAGGAGAAAAAAACACCGGCGTTCATCGCCTCATTTTATGAAAAGCTCGGCGTTCCCATCCGGACGAATGTCGGGGGCAACGGTGTCACAGCCTATATTGAACGGAGTGAACCGGGACCGGCCGTGGCACTCAGAGCTGATTTTGACGCTTTGCCGATACAGGATGAAAAAGATGTGCCCTATGCTTCACAAATTCCCGGCGTCATGCACGCCTGCGGGCATGACGGCCATACGGCGGCTCTGCTCGCGGTCGGAAAAGTGCTGTACTGCAACCGGGAAAAACTGAAAGGGTCATTTGTGATGATCCACCAGCACGCCGAGGAATTATCTCCCGGCGGAGCAAAAGCAATGATTGAGGATGGGTGCCTTGAGCATGTCGATGCCATTTTCGGCACTCACCTTTGGGCGACTGAACCCGTCGGGACGGTCTTATGCCGCCCGGGCGCAGTAATGGCCGCCGCTGACGGCTTTACGATTAAAGTCATCGGTAAAGGCGGCCACGGCGCGATTCCTCACGATACGAAGGACGCCGTTTTAATCGGCTCACAAATCGTCACGGCTCTTCAGCATATCGTCAGCCGGCGGGTAAATCCGGTGCAGCCGGCCGTCATCTCAGCCGGCTCGTTCACCGCTGAAAATCCGTTTAATGCGATTGCCGATCAGGCAGTCATATCAGGCACCGTCCGCTCGTTTGACGAAAGTGTGCGCAGCCTGCTCGAAGCAGAAATAGAAGCCGTCGTAAAAGGAATCTGTTCCATGCACTCCGCTTCCTATGAATATCGTTTCAAGCGCGGTTATCCCGCCGTCGTTAATCATCCCGAGGAAGCGGCGCACGCGGCGGCAGCCGCAGCGGAAACAGAGGGCGTCACGAAGGTCATTGAAGGAGAGCCGCAGATGGCCGGAGAAGATTTTTCTTATTATCTGCAGCATACAAAAGGCGCATTTTTCTTTACGGGCGCCGCTTTAGAAAATGCGGAAACCATTTATCCCCATCACCACCCGAAATTTGATTTTAATGAAAAAGCGATGCTGACGGCCGCCAAGGTGCTTATCGGCGCCGCGGTAAGCTACCCCCGATAGGGCATAAAAAACAGCCGGTACATTACGTACCGGCTGCTGTGATTCTTAAATGAAAAACGTGCCTTGCCGTCTCACCGAGCTGTGACAGCAGTTTATAATTGGCCGCTCCGCCCACGGCGGCTCCGACGACCGGCAAAAGCTGAAACAATTTCACCACGTCCAGATAATCGCGGTATTCCTGCTGAAAAACTCTCCAATCGACATCATGCTTTTTCGAATCCCATTGTTCAATCATTGAGTATATGCGTTTCCGCTGTTCACCGCTTGAGAAAGCCAGCTGAAAAATAAACAGCAAAAACAATCGTTCATCCCTGTCTTTCACATCATAGCCGTAAATAGAGGCAAGATCGAACAGACATTTCATTTTAATGGATAACAGCAAAGGAAAATCAGCCATCCCTAAAAAAATTCCGCCGGCCCCCGTACCGATACCTTCGGCTGCCGCGACCTTTTGGTACGATGCGATGGTTTGTCTGGCGAGGGCATCTTTTTCAGCAAGCGTCATACCGTTTGTATCCCGCTTGCCTTTCACCAGATTTGAACCCGCCATTGTTGCTTCGGTCATTTTTTTAATGCTTTCTGTGATGACGGCATGAATTTTATCAGGAATCCGCTCATTTATTTTCGCCTGAATTCCTTTAGAAAAACGTTCAAGCATAGAATCTTTGCGCAAAAAACGCGCTTTCCATTGCAGTGCTTCCTGTATCAGCTGCTGATCGTCGGTCATCTGTGTCTCCTTCTTTCATTGAGGTTTCAAAAACCCGATTGATTACAGCTTGCCGTACTTTTTCAATCTTCCGCCCATATACGAAGGCATGATCACAAAAATCAGAACGGCTGAAGCAACAGCCGCATACAGCGCCCCGCTGACTCCCGCGGCATAGGCTGACGCTGCACAGAACAGCAGCGCCTGCACGGTTAACGCCGATTTCATCAGCGAAAAGAAACTTTGCAGCTTCGCTTTCTGATTGACCGGGTAAAGCTCCTGCAGAGAAAGATGATGAAAATGCCCGAACAGCGGCAGAAGCTGTATTCCCGTAATAAAGACGGTAAATACGGTTAACGCCGCCGTTATCCACGGATTGGCGGAAACGAGCATAATAATCAGGATAAAAATAATCGTGAGCCTGACCTGAATGCCAAGATAATCATTTGAACGCAGAAAGGCCCGCGCATACATATAGGAGAACGTTTTCCGCTGTTCGAACGGAATCATTCTGAGCAAAAAGTCGAGATACGCCCGGCGTTTTGCCTGTTTTTTCAGGTGAGGCACATCGGTAAACAGATTGGCGATTCTGTAAAACCGCTGCTTCCTTCTTAATTCATATTCAATATGGGCTTCCCATTTTAATGATTTATGTTTTGCGGCCGATGTGAAATACACATAAAGGCCGGCCATCACAATGTAGACGGCGGCAGCGTACACATAAAACGACTGTAAGACGAAGTATAAAAGCAGCATATTGCAGATAAAGCGTATGACCGCATCCATCATTTTCATGCTTCTGTCATTCATAAACGTCATCCGCCACTCCATGGCCTGATTCCACGCTTTTACCGCCAGCATCTGAATAAATACGGCGGCATACGACGCAAGCGACGCCCCCGGACTTACAGCGAAAAACAGAGGCATGCATACAAGCGACAGAGCAATAAGCGGAAACAGCTGTGACAGATAGCTGTACTTAAATGAATGCTTAAAGTATGTCCCCATTTTCGGTTCAAGCGGCAGCAGAAACACGAGGTCCGCTTCCTTTAACAGCGTCCGGACGTATGAACCGGTCAGCACAAATGAAAAGAGCACCGCCATCACCCAAAATGACGGAAAATGAACGGGAATGTCTTTGACCCACTTGCTGTACCAGCTTGCCGCGCCGGCAATAAAAAAGATCAGCACAATGACGAGATGATCATTGAGCATATATTTCATATACATTCTGGTTTCCTTTATATGCTCTTCAAGCCGGGACTGCCAAATCGTAGACATATTATTCATGGCCGGCGTCTTCCTTCGTCAGTTCGATATACAAGTCATCAAGAGCTGCGTCTTTCATGCCGAACTGCTCTCTCAGTTCTTCCAGTGTGCCGCTTGCCCGCACTTCGCCGTTATGTAAAATAATGAAAGCGTCACAGTAGCGCTCTGCCGTAGCCAGGATATGCGTTGACATCAGCACGCTTGATCCGGCTTTTTTCGCGGCGTCCATCCGCTCCAGCAATGCATTGATCGCAAGCGGGTCAAGGCCGAGAAACGGCTCGTCAATGATATAAAGCGAAGGCTCCGCGAGAAACGCGCACATGATCATGACTTTCTGTTTCATCCCTTTGGAAAAGTGAGCGGGAAACCATTTCAGCCTTTTTTCCATTCTGAATTCTTTCAGAAGCGGAGGAAGCCTTTTTTCAAGCGTTTCTTTGGAAAGGCCGTACGCCATGGCCGTCAGCTCCAGATGCTCTTTGAGCGTCAGTTCTTCATACAGCACCGGCGTTTCGGGGATGTACGTAAATTGCGAGCGGTAGCTTTCCTTATCCTCCGAAAACGTCTTGCCGTTCAGCTCGATCGAGCCTTTATGCGGGTCCATTAACCCGATAATATGCCGGATCGTCGTGCTTTTGCCCGCGCCGTTTAATCCGATGAGTCCGACAATCTGGTTCGGCTCAAGGGTGAATGAAACATTTTTTAAGACCGGGTTTCTCGTATAACCGCCGGTTAAGTCTTTTACCGATAGCAGAGACATAATTTCTCCCCTTCTGATTCGTTTTTCTTCATAGTACCAAAAATAAAGTCTGATTTGAAACGATTCCCTTTTTTTCTCACGTGAAAAGTGTGCATAGTTATCGTTTTGGCGGACATCATAATGTATGTAGAAGGAAACAGCTTTAATCAACTGAAAATGAGGTGTTTATAAAAGACGTCTTAGAACAGTTGGATGAAAATCAACATGTCCTGTGCTTACAATTTCTTCACACACTGCTTTGATGATGTTCTTCATTCATGATGAAATAATCAAATGAGGTGTTTGTCCCAGGAATGATTAAGCAGACCCATAAGTCTTCATTTTAAAAACAAATGAGGTGCTTACAAAAGGCATATTCAATTTTCTGTGATAAAGCTCGTACTTCTGCATCAGGGTGAACGCGCAGCCGTTCATCCTGTTTTTTGTTTTGGCCGTTTTTGTGGTACGATGAGAATATACATATATTTCTTTTCAGGGAGGAAACCCATCTATGCACAAAGCGGACGATTGTATTTTCTGCAAAATCATTGCCGGTGACATTCCGTCTTCAAAAGTATACGAAAATGAACACGTCGTGGCGTTTCTTGATATCAGCCAGGTCACAAAAGGCCATACGCTCGTGATTCCGAAAACACATATCGAAAACGTGTACGAGTTTACGCCTGAGCTTTCTAAAGAATATTTTGAAGCGGTGCCGAAAATCGCACGCGCCATCCGCGATGAATTCGAGCCGATCGGGTTGAATATTCTCAATAACAACGGTGAAAAAGCGGGCCAATCGGTGTTCCATTTTCACATGCATATCATTCCGCGTTACGGAAAAGGCGACGGTTTCGGGGCTGTCTGGAAGACCCACGCCGAAGACTATACGCCTGACGATCTTCAGGAGATCGCTTCAACCGTCAGAAAACGGCTTGCCTCATCTTAAAGATGAGGTTTTTTTGCGTCCGGAAACACAAAAAACATAAATTATATTTTTTTATATCAAAAAAATCAAAAAATTGTGATAGGATAATTGTATTATTTCTTACACTAAAGCGGAAAACAGGGAGAGATCGTAAACATGGAACGTACAACGAATTTCAATGCAGGACCCGCAGCCCTTCCACTGGATGTGCTGCAAAAAGCACAAAAAGAATTTGTCAACTTCAAGGATACCGGCATGTCCGTCATGGAGCTGTCCCACCGGAGCACGGAATATGATGCGGTGCACCAAAAAGCAAAAAGCCTTCTGAAAGAACTGATGGATATTCCCGACGATTATGATATTTTATTTCTTCAAGGCGGCGCAAGCCTTCAATTCTCCATGCTGCCGATGAACTTTTTAACGCCGGAAAAAACGGCGCACTTCATCGTAACGGGCGCATGGTCTGAAAAAGCACTCGCCGAGGCGAAACTGTTCGGAAACACATCCGTCACGGCAACAAGCGCAGATTCAAACCACAACCACATACCGGAAGCGGACCTCTCAGGAATCAAAGACGGCGCCTACCTGCATATTACGTCAAACAACACGATTTTCGGAACGCAGTGGAAAGAGTTCCCGAATTCACCGATCCCGCTCGTAGCCGACATGTCAAGCGACATCCTGAGCAGAAAAATTGATGTCAAAACGTTTGATGTCATCTATGGCGGAGCCCAGAAAAACCTCGGGCCGTCCGGCGTCACGGTCGTCATCATGAAAAAATCATGGCTTGAAAACGAAAACGCCAACGTCCCTAAAATGTTGAAATACTCCACTCACACAAAAGCCGATTCACTGTATAATACGCCGCCTACATTTGCGATTTATATGCTGAGCCTCGTCCTTGAATGGCTGGCTGAAAACGGCGGTGTCGAAGCGGCTGAACGGCGCAATCAGGAAAAGGCCGATGTCCTGTACGGCACAATCGACGCAAGCGGCGGGTTTTACGCGGGGCATGCCGCAAAAGACAGCCGTTCTCACATGAACGTCACGTTCACCCTCCGCGACAGCAGTCTCACGAAAAAATTCGTTGAAGAAGCGAAAGCGGCTAAAATGACCGGACTCGGCGGCCACCGCTCAGTCGGAGGCTGCAGGGCGTCTATCTACAACGCCGTCAGCCTGGCTGATTGTGAAAAACTGGCTCAGTTTATGAGAAAGTTCCAGCAGGAAAACGAATAAATTTCTTCTAACATAACGGTTCCTTTGATATACTGTTTGCATATCAATTTTTCCGGCCATCGCAATAAATGACGAGCATATTATTGGATGGCGAAAAAGCTTAGCAGAGGAGAGCTTAGTATGAAAACAAAAGAATTAGTCATTATGGCCCTGTTTGCGGCAATCGGAGCGGTGCTTCATTCCATTATGCCGCCGGTATTATTCGGAATGAAACCCGATATGATGCTTGTGATGATGTTTATGGGTATTCTGTTATTCCCCCGTGTGCAGAACGTGCTGATGATCGGGATTGTAACGGGAATCATTTCCGCACTCACGACATCTTTTCCGGGCGGACAGCTTCCGAATATCATTGAAAAACCGGTAACGGCGTTTCTGTTTCTCGCGCTGGCGCTTTTGGTGAAAAAGAGCGTGAAAACAGCGCCCGCCGCCGTCATTACGATAGCCGGCACCTTCATCTCCGGTTTGCTCTTTTTGGCGCTGGCCCTTCTGATTGTCGGCCTGCCGGGCGGATTCACCGCATTGGTGCTCGCGGTCGTCCTTCCGGCGGCTGCGCTGAATACGATCGCCATTATCATTATGCATCCGATTGTGCAGACGATCTTAAAACGGTCCAATATGATTGAAACGGTGAAATAACCGCATACCGAAACCTCTTCCGGCCGGAAGAGGTTTTTTAATGTGTTTCAGCATGTTTTATACGAGAAGTTTTGTGAAAAAAATAAGGAACAATGCGAGGGCGGTTCCTGCTGAGCAGACGATGGCCTTTTGGCGGACGACCCGCTTCGGCGGATAAGAAGCGGCCTGGCCGAGCAGTTTCAGGTAATAAACGGCGCCCGCCGCAAAGACAAGAGCCATACAAGATAAAACAATCATAAAGACAGACAACCTTCTCCCTCCTTTTCCCTTAAAAAATATGCTAAAATAAAGCAAGCTATGTATAGAAGTTTATTCTTCTGAACAAAAATGATAAAAGTTATGAGAAAAAAAACGGGGTGATTTCAAATGGCTGACGGACGTTCCCTTTTAACAGGCCTTTTCGTAGGCGGATTGATCGGAGGCGCAGCGGTGTTACTCTCGGCTCCTTCATCCGGAAAAGAGCTGCGGGGCAAAATCAAAGAGAATTGCAATTCAATTGAGGACACAATCAAACGGTTAAAAAAAGACGGAATGGCGCTTAAGGACCAGCTTGTCCAAACGGCGAAAGAAAGCGCAGAAGTCATTAAAGACGTAGGCGGAGAGCTTCAGACCAGCATTAAAAGGTGGCAGGAGGAAATCAAGCCGCACCAGCAGGATCTCCAAAAGGAAATCGCTGATATTGAAGAGAAAATCAGACAGCTGGAGAAAACCTTACAAAACTAATATCCTATACAACCAAAAAAAGTGCGGACATATTGCGTTCCGCACTTTTTTTTGCGGTTTAAAGCCTTTCCCAGCAACGGATGAAGAATTTATTATAAAATTCTTAAATTTTCATCTTTATTAATCTTTATTTTATTGGCATAATAGAGGAAAAGAAAATGTGAAGCAGGTGATCTGTATTGAATCGTGTTGAACCGCCTTACGATCTAAAAGAAGCTTTAATCTATACCCAAAAAATGGCGCAGCTGTCCAAAGCGCTCTGGAAATCTATCGAGAAAGACTGGCAGAATTGGCTGAAGCCGTACGACCTTAATATTAATGAGCATCATATATTATGGATTGCCTATCAGCTTAAAGGAGCTTCTATTTCAGAAATCGCCAAATTCGGCGTTATGCACGTATCAACTGCATTTAACTTTTCAAAAAAGCTTGAAGAACGGGGATATCTGAAATTTTCCAAGCGGCTGAATGATAAACGGAACACGTACATTCAGTTAACAGAAGAAGGGGAAAATGTATTCGAAAGCCTGCTTGAGGAGTTTGATCCGTCGAGAAACGCTGTGTTTAAAGGCTCACAGCCGATCTACCACTTATTCGGGAAGTTTCCTGAGGTTGAAGAATTAACCTGTGTCATCCGCCACATTTACGGCGAAGATTTTATGGAGATATTCGAGAAATCATTGACAAACATAAACAATGATTTTGATAGTGAAGACGGAAGGCTGAAGAAAAAAACGGACGAATCGGCTGTCCATGAAACGGCTGAAGAGCTGGAACCGATCAACAGTTAATCAAAGTGCTTCATAATCTCAATAAATTCTTCCATCAGCGCTGTATAAAGCCCCTGCTCATACAGAGCAAAAATCGTTTCATGAACATCTAATTTTTCGTTCAGCTGTCCCGCAAAAAGCGCAAGGAGCTTGTCAAACGTCACAAAGCCTTGCGCTTTTTGCGACTCCAGCTCGTCCTCCAATTCGCGGCAGATCCGCCCGACCTCTTCTCCTTCTTCTTCGGTCAGCCCTTTTTCAATCATCATCGCATAAAAAGGGTACTTATCCATATCCACCGTTTTCACCAGCAATTGTATGTAATATTCTAAACGCCCGATACGCTGATCCATTGAATCCATCCGTTTCACTTCTTTCTATCTTTAATCTTATTTTAGCTGATAATGAATGGAGAAGAAAGGTTAAACCGTACATTTCCATGTTTCACCGAGCTCTTCTGTTCTTCTCTTTTCAGGTTTATTTTTTTCTTTAAAAAAGGATTGATTTTTTCTCCTGAAGAGAGTAAATTATTTTGAGATTGTATTCCATCTTTGTACGGAAGGATGACTCTGATGAATTGCTGGAAAACCATTAATCTGATCAAAGATTATGGTGCGGTTCGTTTATTATTGACTGCTGTAGGTTTTATGATCCTGTTTTTTATATGCAACTTCTTGGCATTCGGGCTGCTGCGTCCGAATATCAGTTTAAGTGACGGGCACGTGTTTGCTTTTTGTGTTCTGCTCGTTGTTACTTTATTTGTACATAAAGTCATACATGTCCTGCCGATGATCTGTAAAAAAAGAAAAAAGGAAATGAAAATGTACTTCTTGCGGATGCCGACATGGAAAGGCATACCGAAAACGACGATGCTGATTTCAACGATCAGCCCGTTTTTATTCATTACGCCGTTATTGTTTTATGCCGGACTGGCATTTCCGAGACACGCTCATTACTTTTATATGATTTCGAGCATCCATGCGGGGTATTGCCTGCCTGATCTTCTGTTTGCCCTGCATCTGGTCAAAGCGCCCAAATCATGTCTGATTGACCAGGAATCCGACGGTTTTGATATTTTAGTAAAAAAAGTGCCGGAGTCTTGATGTCCCGCTGATTTTTCAGGTTACATTCTATCTTTTTTAATAAATATTTGGTAATGTAATATGGGAGCAGTTCAGAGAGAGGGGGAATCTCCCATCATTTTATTCTATTTTATCGTGGCTGCCCTGTTTATTCTTTATTTCATAAACAGGCTCACAAATACATTATGCCTTGTCAGAGAGATTCCTGAAGACCGGCAGGATAAGGTATTCCGTTTTATTAATGTATCTATTTTAATTTTACTGATCTCTTCATTCGTCGAGATCTCCTTTACTGTGTAAACAGGCAAAAAAATATGGCTGACGGAGGTCTGACCCCCGACAGCCATATTTTTTTCTTAATAAAGCCAAGAAGCGCCGATGATGATCAATAAGATGAACAGAACAACCAATAATGCAAAACCGCCTGCAAATACTTCACCCATCTCCAAAAGCACCTCCTACAAAACGTTTTATTTTTCCAATTACATCATATGCAATTTACTACTGAAACGATTAGGCGCCCGGGTAAGAAAACGGACCGCTTTTAGAAAAAGCGATCCGTTTCGCTTAACAAATGTAAGCTGCACCTACGATGATAAGCAATATGAACAGTACTACGAGCAGTGCGAAACCGTTTGAATATCCTCCGCCCATGGTTCATTACCTCCTTTTCATGATCAATATATTTGTATGTATCAGGAAAAAGTTTGACTAGACGAATGCCCTTTATTTAAAATCTTTTTACAGAAAGCCACAATATGTTATGATACGCATATGCAATTTAATTTGGATGATTAGGAGTGTTTAAAGGAATGAAGAAAATCGCGATAGCAGCTATTACGGCAACGAGCGTCCTGGCTCTCAGCGCTTGCAGCAGCGGCGACAACGACGTGATTGCCAAGACGGATGCCGGAAATGTAACAAAAGGCGAGCTCTACACGAACATGAAAAAAACCGCGGGCGCAAGTGTGCTGACACAGCTCGTACAAGAAAAAGTATTAGCAAAAAAATACAAAGTATCGGATAAAGAAATCGATACCAAGCTGAAAGAGTACAAAACGCAGCTCGGCGATCAGTACAGCGCCCTTAAACAGCAGTACGGCGAAGATTACCTGAAAGATCAGGTGAAGTACGAACTGCTTGCGCAAAAAGCGGCGAAAGACAACATCAAAGTGACTGACTCCGATACGAAAGAATATTACGACGGGTTAAAAGGTAAAATCCGTGCGAGCCACATCCTTGTCGCTGACAAAAAGACAGCTGACGAAGTGGAGAAAAAGCTGAAAAAAGGCGAGAAGTTTGAAACGCTTGCGAAAGAATATTCAACTGACAACTCAAAAGACAACGGCGGCGACCTTGGCTGGTTCGATAAAAAGTCAATGGATGAAACATTCAGCAAAGCTGCATTCGGCCTGAAAGTCGGACAAGTCAGCGATCCGGTCAAAACAAAATTCGGTTATCATATCATCAAAAAGACGGAAGAACGCGGCAAATATGATGACATGAAAAAAGAACTGAAAGAAGAAGTTCTTAAACAGAAATTAAACGACAACTCAGCTGTACAGGCGGCAATTCAAAAAGTCATGAAAAAAGCTGACGTAAAAGTGGAAGACAAAGACTTAAAAGACACGTTTAACACTTCAACTTCTTCTGAATCTAAATAAAAAAACTGTGCGGGCTCTCGGCGAGCCGCACAGTTTTTTTATGCGATGGAATGATTGGAGTTTTCTTCCGCATCCGCGTTTTCACTTGGGGGCGCCGCCATACGGCGCTCGCGTTCCTGTTCCATCCGTTCAATATACACCCTTCCTTCTTTTTCAATAAACGACTGGTCAAGCTTTTCCTCTTCTTTAGCTGTCGTGAAAAGCTTATAGGCGCTGAAAATAATTCCGATAATGCAAAGGTATACCCACCAAGGAAAAAATAGCACGTCGGTTTCCTCCCTTTTTCACCCAGAGTCTTTATTCTAAGCTATGCTTGATAAAGACAAGTTATGAGAGCTGAACGTAAAAAAGACCGATCATAGAGAATCGGCCTTTTTATCTTATTGATGGAACGTCGGTTTGTAGAAAGAACGGTTTTCAAGCGCAAATACACGCTCTGTGTATTCGCCCGGCTTCACCCGTTCCAGCGCTCTGTCCATCATGATCATTTTTGCATCCAGATTGTCAATGTAGTGAAGAATTTCCGCTTCTTTCACCATCGGCGGTTTCGGGCTTCCCCATTCCGCTTTTCCGTGATGGCTTAAAATCAAATGCTTCAGAATCAGCACTTCTTCAGCGTCAATCTGAAGCTCTTCGGCTGCTTTTGAAAGCTCTGTCACCATGATCGAAATGTGTCCGAGCAGATTCCCTTCCACGGTGTACGTTGTGGAGACGGGGCCTGAAAGCTCTTTTACTTTGCCGAGATCATGCAGAATGACTCCGGCATACAGTAAATCCCGGTCAAGAGACGGATACAGATCGGCTATCGCTTTTGCCAGGTTCAGCATGGACACTACATGATACGCAAGCCCTGAAACGAACTCATGGTGGTTTTTAGCCGCCGCCGGATAATCCATAAACTCAGCCGCATATTTTTTGACCAGATGTCTCGTGATCCGCTGGATGTTTGGATTTTTCATTTCAAAAATGTATTGAGTGACGGTTTCCATCATTTCGTTTTTCGGAATCGGCGCCGTTTCCAGAAAATCATCAATGCTGACATTTTCGTTCTCGCCGGCCGGCCGGATGTTTCTCAGCTTAAGCTGGTTTCGTCCGCGATAGTGATGGACATCTCCGATCACCTTCACGATCGTCTGCGCCGCGTACGTTACTTCATCAGTCGGCTTGGCATCCCACAGCTTCGCTTCGATATCTCCCGATTGGTCCTGCAGCATTAACGTCAGGAATGGTTTTCCGTTGCTTGCGATTCCCTTAGTCGAAGATTTAATCAGAAAGTATTGATCGACCTGCTCGCCGACCTCGTGCAGCATAATACCTTTTGCCATTCTATTAAAAGCTCCCTCCATATCTTACATAATACCAGTATAGCACATACCTCTTTTTTGAAAATAAACTCTTTTATGACAGGAGCCGCATGACTTGTCCGCTGTGAAAAGACCGGCTGACATGCTCATGGCAGGTGAAATAAAGTATCTGCCGCCCGCCTTCTGAAAGCTGATTCAGCACATCAAACAGCCGCTGCAGCCGCTGCCTGTCAAAATGGACAAAACTGTCATCAAGTAAAAACGGCAGTGATACCGCAGATTCCCTCTCTGACGCAAGGGCAAAACGAATCGCCGCATAAAGCTGCTCGCATGCCGCCTGTGACAGTTCGCCTGCAGAAAACACCGTTCCGTCTTTCCGCATAACCATAATGGAATCATCAGCCTCGGAAAAATACAATTTGTGATAGCGTCCGTCCGTAAGCGGTCCGTATAATGCACCGGCGGTTTCTAACAGACGGGGAAGCGTCACTTTTTTATGCCGCTCCATTTTTTCCCTTATAATGTGTCTGACCGTCTGTAATGCGGCCCACTCTTTAGCGGTTTTTTTCACGCGCTCCTTCTGCATTTCTGTCTGCTGTTTTAAATCGGATACAAGCCCCGAGGACTCCAGCTGCTCTTGCTTCACCGTTAATAAAGCGGTTTGCTCACGGAGCTGGGCGCTTTTTTCCTCAAGCGTTTTTTTCTCTGTTTCCTTCTGAACGACTGTATGTTCAAGTTCGAACACTGTGCGGCTCATGTACGGCTCCAGCTGTTTTCCGCCTATGCCGGACAAGTGCGTTTTGATTTCGCGCAGCTGCCGCTCTGTTTCCCGGCGGCTTTCAGTCAGCCTGGCGAGTTCACAAAAGTGTTCGCGGTTTTTTGCGCCTGCCGCCATGAAAAGCTGTTTGACCTGCTGTTCGTAGTAATGAACTTCTTCATTTAATTCACGCATTTGCTCTTGTGCATGCAGCAGATCCGTTTCGAGCGCCTGTTTTCGTTTTGCTTCCTCACGGGCCCGTTCCGCCTGCGCCAGCAAAACGTGCAGTCTTTCTTTTACGGACAGCTCCCTTCCGTCTGAAGGACTCAGCTTTTTGACCCGGTCCTCAAATGCTCTTTGCAGCTTTTGCAGCCTGCCCGCTTCAATGGTCAGCTCATGCTTGTTAAGGATTTCTTTTTTGACATCTTTCATCACATGATATGCGTCAAGAAGATGGGAAGGACTTCCTGAAAACCCCAGTTCCTTCATAAAAAGTTCCGCCTGTTTTTCAGACGGCGCCATTTCGGCCTCCCATTCTTCATATTGGCGGATGACTCTTTCATATGCCGCTTCTTTCTGTTCAAGCACGGCTTGATCCGCAATCAGCTGCTGCCGGTGCCGGCCGTCACGCCAAAGCTCTTCCTGCAGAAGATCAGCCGCTTCTTTAGAGATCGCCGGCTTCTTTTTCTTGTGTCCGGGCCCTCCTCTTTCTGACGGCAGCGGTTTTTGCATGCCGGACAGCATATACAGCAGCAGAGCGCCGGTAAAAAGGGCGGCGGGCAGCCATTCCTTTAACATAGCGAAAATCGCAATGAACAGAATGCCCGCACCGAGAAAGAGCTTTTTTTGTTTGGCGCGCTGTTTTTCCAGATGCTGAACATGTGCCTGCCATTCGTTTCCTTCTGTATCAGCCATTTGCTTATATGATTGTAAAGCGGCTTCTTTTTCTTTCCTGACAGCGGGGTCCAAAATGTTTTCTGCCGTCAAGGCATGTTTTCGTTCGGCTTCTTCCAGCTCCAGCCGCGCTTGTTCGAAAATCGCATCAAGCTGTGTCTTTCTTTCTCTTGCCTGTCCGGCGCTCTGCACGGCTTCCTGCAGCCGCCATTCATATTCATAATCGGTGTTCAGTGAAAGAATGCCGTCCTCCTCATGTCTTCCGAGCTGCTGCAATCCTGACGAAACGCGGGCAGATGTCTGCCGGATCTGTGATTGGATGGCGGCAAGCTGTTCGCCGCGCGATTCGTACATATGCTGCTCGCCGGAAAGCTCCTGCAGCTGCCGCTCTTTTTGCAGCAAGTCCTCATTTGGAGCGAGCAGATCAGCCTGCCGCCTGAGTTCAGCCGCTTTTGCCCGAAGCCCCTCAAGACGGGCCGCTTTCGGATGGAGATGCGATTCGTATTTTTCAAGCTGATGCATTCCGTCCTTCGGGAATTGCTTCAATGCTACCGGATAAGAAGAAAGTTCGCTTTCCAAGGCTGTTTTTTTGTCTGCGAGCGGCTTTGCTTCTATCGCCGATTTTACTGTTTTGATTTCTTCAGTTATGTCTTTCAATCGTGCTTCGGCATCCTGCAAACGGCCGCCGGCGCTTTTTTTCTCTTCCAGAAGGCTGTGATAGCCCGCTTCCGCAGCTTCCTCCTGTTTCAGCTGGGCGCTGAGCCGCTTTAATGTATCCAACTCCTGATTTAAGCGGGGGTTCCGCCCGTTCGGCTTATACATCCTGTCAAGTTCTTTTGCCAGTCGCCCGTCAAGCTTTGCCGCCGCTTCCGACCCGAATAAGCTCGAATACAGGAGAAACTCGCCGATTTTGTCCCGGTTAAAAGCTTGAATCTCCTGCAGTCCGAATACATCGAACGAATAGATCGCTTCGTACAGCGCCCGGTCTGTATCGGAGAGAAGCTGTTTGAGCCATTCTCCGTCCTTGATTTCGCCTGAAGCCGTATACACTCTGACTTTTTCGGCAGCGCCTTTTGTCCGTTCGATTTTGACAGCGCCGTGATCGCCATGCTTCAATTCCACAGTGCCGCCGTAAACCCCGCCGTTTTTCGGTTCGTATTTTTTTGATTTCGGAAAACCGAACAGCACGCTTTTGATAAAGGACATCAATGTCGTTTTGCCCGCTTCATTTAACCCGTAGATCACTTGCACGGGAGAATCTGACAGCTGAAAACTTCGGTCGGAAAATTTTCCGTATTGGTAAATATGCATCGCCGTTATTTTCATCGCTGAAGCTCCTTCATCTGGCGTCTTAAAACGGCTTGAGCCTGCCGCTTAATATCCAGTATCTCTTCATCTGTAAATGAAGCCATCTGACGCCGGTATACGGGATGACGCTCAAGGGCTTCAAACACACCGCTCATGTCCGCGCATTGTTCTATGTCCTGAAGGAGCCCTTTAAAAAACGGATCAGGCGGCACGGTGTCTGTTTCATCCGTCCGATCCTCAAGCGCAAGCGGCCAGACGAAACATTCCTCTTCGGCCTCTTCCTCCTGTAAAGCGGAAAGAAGCTCCTCCGCGATGCCTGCGGGCGCCTCCGTCCAAAAGCGGGGCGCCTCGCCGCGAAGCACCAGCCTGACACATGCCGGGCGGCCCGCCGCGCGCAAGCCGGAGAATGTATCCGATGCGGCTTTCAGAAGTGAAGTCATATGTTCAGCTCCGGAGATATCAAGATCAATTTCCTCCCATAACACATCATGCGCTTCTTTGAATTCCCAAGACATCTCACCGTTTGCCGCCCGGACGAGATAATATCCCTTAGGCCCGGTTTCTTTTAAATGCCGGGCTTGAATATTCCCCGGGTAAATGGCGGCGGGATGCTGGGCGGACAGAACCTGCCGTTTATGAATGTGTCCGAGCGCCCAGTAATCCATGCCGCTTTTTTCAAGGTCTTCTTTCGTAAACGGGCAGTACGGGTCATGCCCTTCCGCTCCTGATAACATGCCGTGGAGCATGCCGATATGATAAGGCGCGCAGGTCATTTTCCGGTAACGGGCCGCCTGATTGACCGTTACGCTTCTTTCCTGATAGCTGCATCCGTATATGCTTGCCGCAAGCTCTCCGTTTTTAAAGAAAGATTTTTCCTCCGGTGTATCCGAGGTGAAGATATGTACATTTTCCGGCCATTCAATCGGCGACCACTTACCGCCCAAATGATCATGGTTGCCGAATATGACGAACACTTGGATATCCGCTTCCTGTAATCTCGTAAACTGTTTTCTCAAAAACAGCTGGGCTTTTAAACTTCTGTTGGCTTCGTCAAACAGATCCCCCGAAAGCAGCACGAAATCTGCCTGCTCCCGGAGTGCCCCGTCCGTCAGTCGGCGGACGCTGTGAAATGTGCTTTCTTTAATACGCGCATATACCGGTTCAGGCAGATTCGAAATGCCGTAAAACGGGCTGTCCAGATGCAGGTCAGCGGCATGAATAAACGTCAGATCAGCCATCTCGCCCTCCCCTTTCTGCAAATTGAATTACCCTTATTTTAGCACCGTTTTTATACGAATGCACGTTCTGTAAAATAAAAAAACAGCCCGGCTGTTCCGGGCTGTTTCACTTATTTTTTGGAGATGCGCAGCGCTTGTTTGATCGCTTTGAATCCGCTGGCGTTTCCGTAAATCAAAACGCCGCCTTTGTAAATTTTCGCGCCGACCGCTGCAAAGATCACGATAGTGAGCAGTGTCAGGGCGATTCCGGCCGCAGCCTGCCAAAACGGGATATCGAGCATCCCGACGCGTAAAAACATAATCATCGGCGTGAAAAACGGAATGTAAGAGGTAACGGTAATAAAACCGGCGTCAGGATTGCCGATGCCGAACATGGCGATCATAAAACCTGCCACGACTAAAAAAACCATCGGCTGAATCGTCTGCTGTACGTCCTCTATCCGGCTGACAACACTGCCGAGAAACGCGGCAAGCGTCGCGTAAAGAAAATAGCCGAGCAAATAGAAAATGACAGCATAGACTATCGTCGAGACGGGAACATCCTTAAAATTGAGAAATGCACTGATCGGCGACGACGCATCATTTTGAGGGTTCAGCTTCAGTGAGAGATAACCAGCCGCAATCAGCACCGCAAACTGTGTGATCCCCACGAGCGCGATACCGAACAGTTTGGCAAACATCTGCTGAATCGGCGGCATGCTTGAAATTAAAATTTCCATGACGCGGGACGATTTTTCCGTCGCCACTTCCATCGCAATCATGCTTGCGTACATGATAACTGAGAAGTAGATGACAAACAGCATGATGTAGACAAGCCCCATTACCTGACCGAGCTCTTCCTCAGATTTCGCCCCTTTTTCCAGCGCGTCTTTGCTGACTTCCGGCGGAGTGTAGAGGCTGCTGACTTTTTCTGCCGAAATGCCGAGCTTGGCGGTTTCGACAGCGGTTTTTGTCTGGGTTAAAGCCTGCTTGAGCAGTTTATACGCTGATTCATCAGAAATGGTCAGCGCTTTGTATGCTCCTGTTATCGTTCCTTTTTGATCTTGTCTGATGATAAACAGTCCGTCCCATTCACCGTCTTTGACACGCTTTACGGCATCTTTTTCGGACTCCTTCGTCTCCATTGCCTGCAGATCATTGTCTGTATCCGCCGCTTTAAGCTGTTTTGCAAACGCCGGGTACAGCCCGCCCGTTTCATCAATCACCGCAATTTGCTGCTTGCCGTCATCCGATTGAAACACGGATATAATCGATTGCAGATTGGTCACCGCTAATACTAATAAAACGGTAATGGCGGTCGAAATAATGAATGACTTTGTCGCGATTTTGTTTTTATATGTATGAAACAGCATAATCCAAAATTTATTCATAAACGGCCCCCACCTTTTCTATAAAAATATCATGCAGTGACGGCTCTTCCAATTCAAACTTCCGTATAAAACCTTTCCCTTGCAGCGCCCGGAAAATATCCTGAGAAACCGGTTCATTCGCGACCTGCAGTCTGATTCCGTCATTTGTTTCCTTCCATTTCACGACGCCTTCATGCGTTTTTAAAAAGCTGAGGTCATCATCTGAATGAACGGTGACATTTTTTTTGCCGAAAGACCGCTTAATGTCTTTCAGATTGCCTTGAACGACGGGTTTTCCCTTCTGGAGAATGCACAAATTCTCGCAAAGTTCTTCCACATGCTCCATTCGGTGGCTTGAAAAAACGATGGAAACGCCGCTGTTTTTCAAAGAAATAACCGCTTCTTTCAGCAGCTCGACATTCACCGGATCAAGACCGCTGAAAGGTTCATCGAGAATCAGCAGTTCAGGCTTATGCAGGACGGCCGAAATGAACTGGATTTTCTGCTGGTTTCCTTTCGACAGCTCTTCGACTTTCTTATTCTTGTAATCTGTAATGCCGAACCGCTCGAGCCATGTCATGAGCTCTTTTTCCGCCTCTTTTTTGCCCATTCCTTTTAATCTCGCCAAATAGACAAGCTGGTCACTCACCTTCACTTTCGGATACAGCCCCCGCTCTTCCGGAAGATAGCCGATTTTTTCACTGATGGAATAATTGACCGGCTGCCCTTTCCAGGTGATATGCCCGTCAGTCAGGCTTAAAAGACCTAAAATCATCCGAAAGGTCGTCGTTTTTCCCGCGCCGTTTGCGCCGAGGAGCCCGAACATTTCCCTTTCAGGTATTTGCAGGTTCAAATTGTCAACAGCGGTAAAGCTGCCGAATGTTTTCGTTACGTTTTCAATTGTAAGCACGAATCCAACTCCTTCCTTGACCCATTATATACTAATAATGGGTAAAAATTAATGGAGGATTTTAAATTCTTTATCAGAATATCATTCTATAAAGGGGGTGACATGATGGGACAATATGTATTGACCGCATTCCATGCGTCGGGAGAAACGCTGCTGAATGAACGGATCGAAGCGGATAATGAGGTGGAGGCGAAGGCCGCCGGAGAGGCTTTATTGAAGGAAAAAAAGCTTGAGAACAGTACTCATCGCTTGGTAAATGAAGCCGGAAAGCTGATTTTATTCCACAGATAACAGAAGCTTTCCGGCTTCTGTATTTTATCGGTTAAATTGCGGCGTCCGTTTTTCTAAAAAGGCGCGGATGCCCTCTTTATGATCATCCGTTTTTCTCATATTTTCCTGGGCCTTTCGTTCAAGAGACAAAACATCTTTTAACCGGCTGATATGGAGGCTCTGATAAATAGCCTTCGTTTCAATCATCGCTGACAGCGGCGCATGCAGCAATCGGTCGATATACGGTTGTGCCCCCTCCGCAGGGCCGCCGCTGAACAGCCCGTCGGCAAGCTTGAGCCGCACCGCTTTTTCAGCCGGTAATTTTTCACCGCTCCAAATCAGTTTTTTCGCTTCGATCTCACCGACGCGTCTCATTAATAAATAATGGCCTCCTCCATCGGGAACCAATCCGATGCCGATGAAATTCATCGCGAGGCGGGCGTTTTCTTCAGCGAGCACCACATCGGCGCACAGCGCGAAACTCAGCCCGAGCCCCGCCGCGGCTCCGTGGATGGCGGCTATCACAATTTTTTTCATATCATAGAGCGTCAGCGTAATGGATTCGATCATTTTCATGAGCCGTTCATATTCTCCTGAATCATGATCAGACGTCATCATCTGGATATCACCGCCCGCGGAAAATCCCCGGCCTTCCCCCCGCAAGAGGACGATAAGCGCTTCGCTGTCGGCTGCCATCACGCATGCGTTTTCCAATTCCCGGAGCATTTGTTCATTCAGCGCATTGTAACTGTCAGGCCGGTTCAGCACAATCTCTGCGATCTTTCCCTTTTCTTCATAGCGAATATACTGCATGTTTACATCCTCCTTGAATCCGCTTACATATTTTGTTCAAATGATATATTCCTTCCGCCGAAGCGAAATTCCTTTATTTTTCAAGGTCAATAGATACCGAAAAATGCATATCATTTGAAACTGAACATACATTTTTATATAGTGAAATTGATATACAAAACAAAAGGGGGGAAAAACGCCGATAATGAAATATGTGATACTCAGCTTGTTACTGAGCTTTTTTATGGTGCTGTTCCCCCCTTCGGATGTCGCTCTTCCTTCCCAATTGGTGACAGAAACAGACAGCCATGTACAAATTTCGGTTTACCCGCAGGAAACGGATTCGGCAAAGACGCCGGTTCACACCAAAACCGCTCCGCAAGGCCTGTCAAAAGGATACGGTGCGTTATCCCGGATGATCTCCCTGTTATCTGTCAAACCTCTTGATCAATTCATTGATTCCACAATGGAAAGGACATGCGCCATTCCGATACAATACCAGTCAAATTACCTCCGGCATCAGACCATTTCTCATTGCCAATCTGTATTTACGATGTAAAAACAGTATATTCCGGAGGGATTTTTTATGAATATTAAAGAAAACGATCTGCCCGGCATCGGGAAAAAATTCGAAATCGAAACGAGAAATCATGAAAAAATGACGATCATCATTCATGATGACGGCAGGCGGGAAATTTACAGATTTGATGACCGCGACCCTGATGAGCTTCTGGCAAGCATTTCACTTGATGATGCGGAAGCAAGACAGATTGCCGCGATTATCGGCGGGATGGTGTACAAACCGCAGGCGCTTGAATCGATTGAAATGGCGTTCAACGATCTGATTATCGAATGGTTTAAAGTTGAAAAAGGGGCAAAAGCGGCAGGGCGGACGCTCGGCGAACTGGATGTGCGCCAAAACTATGACGTGACGGTCATCGCCATCATTAAGCATAACCAGAAAAAGCTTTTAAACCCGGGCGCTGATTCGCTCCTTGAAGCAAACGATACACTCGTCCTCTCAGGTGAAAGAAAGCATTTGAAAAAGCTGATCCAAGACTTCCTCTCCAGAGACGGAGTGTGATCTGTTTATGGACCATCTTGTATTTGAAGTCGGTACGGCGTTAGTTCTTGTAGCCATTGCGAGTGTCATCGCCAATAAAATTAAATTCTCGATCATCCCCTTCCTGATCATTTTAGGAATGCTTGTCGGGCCGCACGCGCCCCAAGCGGGCATCATTGACCTGACGTTTATCGAAAGCCGGGAAGTGATTGAATTTTTCGGACGGATGGGCGTCCTGTTCCTCCTCTTTTACCTCGGGCTTGAATTCTCGGTCGGAAAATTAGTCAAATCCGGACGTTCTATCGCCGTCGGCGGAACGATTTATATTCTGATTAATTTCAGTTTAGGGCTGATCTACGGCTTTATCACAGGCTTTTCCTTTTTGGAAGTGCTTGTATTGGCGGGCGTCATCACGATATCATCAAGCGCCATTGTCGCAAAGGTGCTTGTCGACTTAAAGCGCACGGCCAATCCGGAAACGGAGCTGATTCTCGGCATCATTATGTTTGAGGATATCTTTCTGGCGGTTTACTTGTCCGTCGTTTCCGGGCTTGTTCTGGGAGACGCGACGTCTGTCGGAGGCGCGCTGATGTCAATCGTGATCGCTTTCGGATATATGCTGCTGTTTTTCATTGCCGCTCGAAAATTGCCGCCTCTGCTGAACAAGCTGCTTGATATCCGTTCAAACGAGGTATTTGTCATCGTCATTTTCGCCGCGCTCTTTTTCATTGCCGGCTTTTCCGAAACGATTCATGTCGCTGAAGCGATCGGCGCGCTCTTGCTCGGACTCGTGTTTTCGGAGACGGCCCATTCTGACAGGATTGAGCATCTTGTCGTGCCGTTCCGTGACTTTTTCGGGGCCATGTTTTTCTTCAGCTTCGGTCTGAGCATTGATCCGTTTTCACTCGGAGATGCGGTATGGCTTGCCCTTGGCGCCGTTCTGCTGACGATTGCCGGAAACTTTATCGCCGGCATGATCGCCGGGCGCCGGGCGGGGCTTTCTCATAAAGCATCGTCTAATATCGGGCTGACCATTGTGTCACGCGGCGAATTCTCCATTATCGTCGCAAATCTCGGCATCGCCGGCGGCCTGTCCGCTTCACTTAAACCTTTCGCCGCCTTATATGTTTTGATACTGGCCATCTTCGGCCCTTTGCTCACGAAAGAATCGAAGCGGATATATCTCCTGTTGAACAGCGTGTTCAAATGGAAGACGCCTGAAAAGAAGCCGCAGAAATCATAAAAAAAACTGACCTCTTCATAAGGGGTCAGTTTTTTTGAGCGGGAAGAAATTGCTGAAAAGCCGTTTTTTTATTAATGGAGAAATGCTCTTTTCCCAGAATGGTATTGATGATTTTTTGGTTTCTGTAAACAGACAGCTTCAAATTCGTAGCGCCCGTTCCGTGAGCATGATCAAGATTCGTTAATGTGAAAAAATGATGCCGCCTGTCGTCCTTAAAGACAAGACGGGAATCGGCCGTCACTTTAAACCGTTTCTCATCCTCCCATTCGATATCGGGGGCAATTGCCGTAAACCATTCCGGAATATGAGGTTTAAAACCGGTCGCCAATATCACTTTTTCTGAATCGGCCGTAAAGGTTTCATCCATCTGCCATTGATGAAAGCTCAGTACACAGCGCCCGTTTTGCTTTTCAATTTTTTCAAGCTCCGCCATCGGCTGAATATACACGTCAGGCGAACCTCCGCTGATCGATCTGTGATACAGGGCATCGTAAATGGCGGCAAGTGTGTCAGAATCAATGCCGTGGCGCAGTCCGTCCAGCTCAGGGAGCGTGTTCAGCCGTTCTTTAAAAGGCAGGCGGTTAAAATATTCCACATAATCAGGTGTAAACATTTCCTGCCCGAGCTTGGCGGTTTCCAATTCTCGGAATCCGGCGGAGCGTGTCACCCATTGCAGCCGGCTGCGGCGGTATTGTTCATCGTGCAATAAGTCAGAAAAGATCTCCGCGGCGCTCTGTCCGGAGCCGACCACTGTAATTGATTCGGCGCCGGCGAGCTCGTCTTTCCGAAACAAATATTCCGTGCTGACCATCGTGTCCTGACGCGCTTCGTCAGCAATCTCTGCGGGAATAAGCGGTTCAGACCCCGTCCCCATGACGAAATGCTTCGTTTGATAGACACTGATGCTTCCGTCCTCAATGTTCTTGACGCTGACGTCATAATGTCCGCCGGCATTTTTCACGCCGATTACCTCTGAGCCGAAACGGCATGATTTGATTTCTGAAGCCGCCCAGCTCAAATAGTCGTTAAATTCCCGTCTCGGAATATCAAATTCATTAAACGTATAAAACCGGTACAGCCGGTCATGTTCATGGAGAAAGTTTAAAAACGTGTAGCGGCTTTTCGGATCGGCGAGCGTGACCAGGTCCGCCAGAAACGCCACCTGTAAATCCGTCCCTTTAATTAATAGACCGGGATGCCACGCAAATTCTTTCTTTTTATCGAAAAAAAGAGCGTCTGTTCCGGGTATATCCTCTAACAATGCGGCAAGCCCTAAATTAAACGGCCCGATTCCCGCTCCAATGACATCATACATATTATGCACCTCTTGCGAATAACAGTCTGATGGTCTTTTCCCGTTTTTACAGACGGTTAAACATAAAAAAAACGGCACGCTGATTCCGTGCCGTTTTTGATATTATAATGCGGATTTGACGAACATCTCATCTAAGTATTTGATTTTCTCTTCTGTATAATGCTCGAATCGGTCATTATATGATTTCGGATCTTTCGGATTGGCGAAGTGCGTGATTTTTCCGGTTTCCGGATGAATGAATTTGCTTGCCGCGCCGCAGCCGATACCGATAATCGTCTGCACTTCTTCCATAATCATAATGTTGTAGATGCTTTCCTGACCAGGGAAGGAGTAGCCGACATTTTCAAGGTTTCCGAGAATGTTTTTCTGCCGGTACAAGTAGTACGGCGTATAGCCGTGCTCTTTTGTCCAGCGGACGGCGTCATCCATCATGCGGGACACTTCCTGTCTGTCGGCAACTTTATACTTATGCTTGTTTCTCGTCATTTCTGACGCCCGTTTAAAAGAAAGCGTATGAACGGTCAAAGATTCAGGCATCAGCTTTTCCGTTTCCTCAAGACTGTGCCTGAACTCAGCCGTCCCTTCTCCCGGCAGGCCGATGATCAGGTCCATGTTGATATTATTCATGCCGTGTTTGCGGGAAAGATGGTATTTTTCGATGGTTTCTTCAACTGTATGGTGTCTGCCGATGGCCTTAAGCGTTTCGTTTTCATAAGATTGCGGGTTGATGCTGATTCTGTCAATCTTATACTTATTTAAAACGGCAAGCTTTTCCTCCGTAATCGTGTCGGGACGGCCCGCTTCAACGGTAATTTCCCTGATATTTGCGACATCCGGAAAAGAGCGGACCATTTCTTCATATAAAAGATCCATTTCCTCAGCGGTAATGCTTGTCGGCGTGCCGCCGCCGAAATAAATGGTCGTCACTTTGATATCATGCCGCTTCAGCCATTCTCCGATTTTCTGCATTTCATAGTGAAGCCCCCATAAAAAGGAGCCGACTCTTCCCGCCTGTCCTTGAATGGCATAAGCCGGAAACGTGCAGTAGGCGCACTTCGTCGGGCAGAACGGAATGCCGATATAAATGCTGACTTCATCTTTGACCCGGTACAGATCGGGAACCGCAGCGAGCTGGCGGTCGACAATCTCCTGCATCAGATTGATTTTTTCATCATGGATCAGATAATCTTTTTTCAGATCGGCATGCGCCTCTTCTTTTGTCAGGCCGCTCTGCAGCTTTTTATGAAGAAGTTTAGTAGGCCTGATGCCGGTTAAGATTCCCCATTTTTGTGTTATGCCCGTATGCGATTGAAGAAGATTTAAGTAGACGTACGACAGCGTGTTTTTCACCTGTTTAAATACTTCTTTTTCGCTCCATCCGGCAAGAAGCGGTTTCGTATGATGTTCCTTTTCGCCGGTTCCTTTGATTTCTCCGGATACCGACACGCTGTCTGCATCTTGAGAAATGGCAAGTGAGATGACGAGATCAGAGGGTTCCTCCGTTTCGCCGTATGCAAGAACACACTCTTCAAAAAATAAATTCGCGATGTTTTGCAGCGGACGATGCAGCCTGTCATCCGTGATGCCGTCTATTTTTATTTGCAATGTGATCACCTTATTTTTCAGATTCAAAACTTTCTTTAGTGTACAGAAAGAACAGGCTAAAATCAATCCGCGAAAAAGCCGCAGACCGGCGTTTCGCGTCTGCGGCTCTTGATTACGGCCGTTTCATATGGAACTTATCGAGAAAGCCTTTGCGGTGCTGCATGCGGAAATATTCCTTAATCATATAGGCGACTCCCTGTTCATCATTTGACCTTGTCACCCAGTCCGCTTTTCTTTTTAATTCATTTGAGGCATTTCCCATCGCGACGCCGAGACCGGCCAGCTCGATCATCGGCAGATCATCTTCCTGATGGCCGATAGCTACAACCTCTTCCATTGAAAGCCCGAGTTCAGCGGCGACCATCGAAAGTCCGCTTTCTTTTGAAACCCCTTTAGGCACGATGTTCAGTTTTTCTCCGTTGACGCGGATCACATCGACGGCCGGGAATGCTTTCATTATCGTATCCGTTATATCAGCCTGCAGGCCATCTTCGGCATGCACTTCAATGACGGGCGCTGAAACCGGCTCATCAAGGAGCAGGTCACTTAATGATTCGACAAACTGCACCGGATAAAAAATCGGATCAGACGGATGAATCATCGTTTTCCCGACCAGATTGGAGTTCACTTTCTTCTTGTTTCCGATCGAATATTTTTCGTGAAGAAGCCGGATATTACATGGATAGCTTTCCAGCACCTGAACAATATTAAACGTGTGATCTTCTGATATTTTCTTTTCAAAAAACGGCTCATCTATTTTTTCAGAAATGTATGCGCCGCTGTGGGTAATCAATTTTGCATTCAGCTTTAATATTTTCGCCACTTTTTGAGCAGAGCGAAAATGGCGGTTTGTGACCAGTGTGACGTAAATTCCTTTTTTCTTGACGTATTCGATGGCATCCTTTGTCGTCTGATGAAGTTTGCCGTTGGAGCGAAGAAGCGCTCCGTCTATATTTAACGCCAGCATTTGTTTTGACACAGAGAAGTCCCCCTCCTTGATGACTGTACTTGTCATTAGGATATGACCCTGTCTCTTTGTTTAGAACAACCTTTTCTCCGCAGCAAAAAAGCCTGCCTCAAGCAGACTTTGAACTGTCGTTTTGTTGGGATACGATCGATTTGCTGCCTTCTCCCCAATGTGTATTTCTATTTACGAAATATATCAGGAACCCCTTATTTGACCGTTGATGCGCTCGTTTCACTTACTCTCTGTTGCTACCCCTTAACATACCAGGCAGTATAGGCGACCGTATCCTTAGATCATCTGTAAGTGTAGGCGCTTTCAGAGTTATTATCTCAATTATATTGTTAAAAAACAAGGGTTTTTTTAACTAAAAAAATCAGAGGAAATATCTATGCTGAATGTATGATAAAGTTGCAAGGGAACATACATTCTCATATAATAAAAGAAAAAAAGCGGTGACTGTCATGTCTCTATTAAAAGATATTTATAACGAAGAATTTGCAGAAGCACTTCTGAACAGAATCAAATCGGCGTATCCGGCTTTTGAGCGGGACAAGTGCCGGGCGCTGATGTTTCAGGAAGATTGGCCCGGACTGACGTTAAAACAGCGGATGCGCCGGATCACAGACTCTTTATATGAAACACTGCCGAAGGATTACATACGGGCGCTTGACGTCTTATATGAGACAGCTCCCCGCTTCTCAGGGCTCGCCGGGATTATTTTTCCCGATTATGTCCAACAGTACGGAACGGATCACTGGGACGAATCAATGAAGGCGCTTCAGTATTTCACTCGTTTTTCCACTTCCGAATTTGCGGTCCGCCCGTATATCAGGCTTGACCGGGAGCGGATGTTCAAAGAGTTCCTTTCCTGGACGGAGCATCCGGACGAACATGTCAGAAGGCTTGCCAGCGAAGGCTCAAGACCGCGCCTGCCATGGGGAATCTCCATTCCGGCTCTTCTTGACGATCCTTCCCCGATTCTCCCTGTTCTGGACCGCTTGATGCAGGATGACTCGTTATATGTCAGAAAAAGCGTGGCGAATAACCTGAATGACATCTCCAAAACACATCCGGATGTTCTGGCACAGATCGCAGCCGAGCGGTTCGGAAGCTGTCCGCACACGGACTGGATTTTGAAGCACGCCTGCAGGACACTGTTAAAAAGAGGAGACAAACAGGCGCTTGCGGTTTTCGGGTTTGAAGACGCCTCCCGGATTTCATTGGAACGTTTTACACTGAATTCGGAAACGGCCGCCATCGGAACAAGCATACATTTTTCTTTTCAGATCCGCTCATCCGCCCGGCAAAAAGTCAGGGTTGAATACGCGATTGATTTTGTAAAGAAAAGGGGGCACCGCAGCCGCAAGGTGTTTAAGATGTCGGAGTCCGCCATGGATAACGGAGACGTAAAAACCTTCAGCAAACATCATTCCCTTAAAGATTTAACCACCCGCAAGCATTATCGGGGAATTCACACTCTGTCTGTCATCATTAACGGTACGGTAAAAGGTTCGCTTGATTTTTCTGTTGAATAAAAAAACCCCTCCATTTCATAGATGGAGGGGTGTGGAGCTTATTCCGGGCTGCCGTAAAGCTCTTCAAGAGGTTTCATAATGATTTTGTTTAACTCGCCGATCAGCATGCTCATGCGCTGTTCCGCTTCCATCAGCTGAGAAATCAATTCATGCTGCTGTACGAGAGCAACCGTTTTTTGTGCCTGCTCTACTTCTTCCTGAGTGATTTCTTCACCTGACATCTGTTTCTGCTGCAGCTGCAGCTGTACATTGCGGAAGTTATCAAACATGCGTTTTGCGGATTCATCTGCGTTTACTTGATCATAAAGCCCTCTCAGACGGCTGTATTCATCACTGTTTCGCAAAGCTTTTTCAAGATCATATGCTGCATCATAAAAATGAACTGCCATAGTAACCGCTCCTTTCTTCCTTTCGGACATACCACTCCACTATAACAGACTGCGGAGCGACTTTCATCATCGGCGTATGTTTTCCTTAGAAAAGAATGACAAACAAAGCCTGAATTGCTCCGATTATCCCGCCGAGCAGACCGCCTAAATACGTTATCATCTTAAATTCTCTCTTGGAAATCGACAGCACCATTTCCTCCAGCCGTTCAACGGGAAACTGATCAACCTGCTCTTTGACCACTTCCTCAAGACGCAGCCGTTTCAGCACATCCTCCAAATGAGCGGCAATACTGCCGAGTGCCGCATCAAGCAGCTTCGGCGCGTACGTTCCCGTAATCTCCCCTTCATAACGGGAGATGATGTCACCGAGCCGGCATTCGAAAAAGGGCGCGGTTTGAAGTGCGGCCAAAGCCCGCTTTTTCATGCTGAACAGCAGATCTTTCGCATTCCACTTTTCATCGGCCTCATAAAGTGTATAAGATTTGAGCTTGCCCCATTCTTGAGAAAGCAGATCAGCCAGAAGCTTTTTCGTTTCCTCATTGCGCAAAAACTTTAACAGCTCAGGCAGCACACGGTCTGCCAAGCTTGAATTGCCGAGGAACATCTGCACCATGCTGCCGAGCATCCCCCGGGAATTCAAAAAGTCGTCAATCATATTTCCGAGCCTGTCTTTCCCTTCTTCGCTCTCAAAATAATCAATGCTCCGCTTCAGAATATAATCTGCGGCCAACGGGACTTTTTCATCCAGCTTTTCCTGAAGCTCATCAGGAAGCCAGTCTTTTATGGCGCGGTGCTCATATTTCCGGTACAGTTCCGAAAGCTTTTCATCGGTAAAACGGTCAATCCAGGCATCCGTCTTTTCCTGCGGATTCCGGATGCCCGCGGCAGCCAAAGCTTCGTGCACCGTCATCTCGGAAGCGGCCATTTTTTGCGTGAATTGTTCGGCGAAAAGAAGCGCCTGGTTTTTAACGGTATCTGATAAAAGCCGCTTTTTTATTCCTTCCGGGGTTAAAAGGTGGTTCGTCACCATGAGCCCCATTTGTTTTGCCAATTCATCCCGCCTTTTCGGGATCAGCCCCGGCGTAAACGGAACCCGTTTTCCGAACAGGTAATACGGCCGGTACGGACGAAATAACATCTGAATGGCAAGATGATTCGTCACCGCGCCGATCGCGGCTCCGATCACAATCATAAATAGAAACGTTCCTGCTATGCCCATTCCTTTTCTTCTGCCTCCATCTTATGTTCTATTTTCTTGATGATATATCTATTCGTATTATAGAGGCTGGCGTGCATGCGGGCAAATGAAGAACCTGAATTGTTGTTTGTGAGGAATAAGGCAAGATGCTGTTTCGTACTCTTTACAGTAGATCATCTTTTATGATGCGCTTAGCATATTTATTGGATGGAAGGGCCGTTCCATCAGCGGCTTTTTGAATAAAGGGGGAGTAATAATATGACAACACTCGGTTTTATGTCTGTATCCCGCCGGCACGAAGAAGATTACGCCGGGGAATTGGCTGAAAGAGCGCCTCAATATAATGTGCGCTTAGCCCGCTTTACACCGTTTGATATTTTTCCGGATTCTTTGCGCGTGAAAGCGCTCGTCTATCACCCGCAAAGCGGAAAGTGGAACGAAACGGAAATCGATATTCCCGAATATATTTACGACCGCTGTTTTTACGGAAAATCCGCTGAATCGCAAAAAGCCAAACCGATCGTCGAATGGCTGAAAAAATATCGGAAAACGGAATTTATCGGCCGGGGGCTTCCTGATAAATGGACGGTCACGGATGCGCTCCAAAAGCATCATCTGATCAGTCCCTATATTCCTGAAACGGCCGAAGTCAGCCGCTATGAACAGGTGCAATCATACTTAGCCAAGGAAAAAGCATGTATACTTAAGCCCGCTTTCGGCGCGGGAGGCAGAGGCATCATCCTGCTTGAAACAGGCAAAAAATCAATTACGGCCACTTACTATATCGGAAAAAACAAACAAACAAAATCATTTTCCAATCACGTGTCTTTTAAGTCTTGGTGCAAAAAAGTGCTGCAGCACCGCTATTTGCTTCAATCCTACTTAAATATCCAGGATAAAGAGCGGCATCCGTGCGACATCCGCATTTTCATGCGCAAAACTGAGTCAGGCGTTTGGGAAACGGTCGGAAAAGCGGTCAGAAGGGGTTATCAGAACGGTCTTTTATCTCATTTGCCCGGAGGATCCGAACCGATTAAGTTTGACACATGGTTTGAGGAAATTCCGAGAAAGCAGCAGGCCGTTTTATTGGATGATGTCTTTTCGATCACCCAATCCGTCCCTTATTTCCTTGATGAACGGTTCGGGCCGCTGTTTGAGCTGGGGCTCGATATTTGTTATGCCAAAGACGGACGCATCTGGCTTTTGGATGTCAACTCAAAGCCGGGACGGAAAGCTATTTTAAGCGTGGCTCCGGAGGCGAAAGAGGATTTGTATACGAGTCCGCTGAGACGCTTCCGCGAACTTCAGTCACAGGAAAGCCGGAAAGGAGTATTACCGCGTGAATCATAAAGGGATGATTGTCGGCATCGATAAAAAAAGCAAAAATACGCTGTTTCTCCCCTCCTCCATGAAACGGGAAGGGCTTTTATCCGCTGCCTTCGGGACCAAGGTTGTCAAATGCCGTGTAGCCTTTTCTCAATCACTTGAAAAAAGCGCGCTCCTTTCTGAAGATTTGTTTGAGGAGCTGTTGATACCGCATAAAAGCCGGGCTGACTTTCTCATACACGGCCAGACGGTGCACATCGGACCGCTGATCGGCGTTTTCACAGCCGGGTTCACATCATCGCCGTCCCGCCCGTTAAGAGACCGTACAGCCTTCTTTTCCAAGATGCTCTCTCTTCATGAACAGGCGAACGGATATTGTTTCGTTTTCGGGGCCCATCAGATCAACTGGGAGGAAGGCACCGTCCAAGCGCTGATTTATAAAGAAAACAGCTGGAAACGGACGGCCGTCCCGCTTCCGAATGTCGTATATGACAGGCTCCCGAGCCGAAAAACGGAAGAAGTTCCGCTTTTACAGCAGACAAAACAAAGGCTGATGAATGACTATCAGATTCCGTGGTTTAATCCGCAATTCTTTAATAAATGGGACATTCATAAGCTTCTGGAAAAAAACAGTCTCACCGCTTCACTTCTGCCAAAATCTGTCCTGCACCCGAATGCAGAAGCGTTAGAAACGTTATGCAGCACGTTTGACACCGTCTATATCAAACCTGCAGACGGCGCACTCGGCACGGGGATTTACAAGGTGGAAAAAACAGATGCCGGCTTATCTGTCAAACACACGAATGAGGAAAAAACGGTGGTGACGGCAGAGTATTCAGATGCGGCATCCTTCATGACATCATTTAAAGAAAACAATGACCCGTCCGCATTTTTAATTCAGCAAGGCATTGACCTGATCCGGCTGGATGGGCGCCCCGTCGATTTCAGGGTGCACACGAATAAAAACGCCGAGGGGAAATGGACAGTGACGGCCATTGCGGCAAAAATTTCCGGTGAAAACAGCATCACGACGCATCTCGCAACCGGCGGAGAAGTCAGGACGTTAGCTGAATTATACGGCGATCCGAGAGAGAGAGTCGGCATGATGCGGAAACTTTCAAAAGCCGCCTTGGCGGTCAGCCGCGTGTTAAATGAGCACATTGAAGGTTTTATCGGCGAAATCGGTTTTGACCTCGGCGTCGATCATTCAGGGAAAGTTTGGATGTTTGAAGCCAATTCCCGCCCCGGGCGCAGCATATTTTCCCATCCGAAGCTGAGATCGGTCGATTACCTGACAAAACGGAGAAATTTTGAATACGCGTCGTATTTATCAGAACGGTCCATCACCGCCCCGGAAAAACTTTGGCGGTGAGGCTGTCTTTTTTTAGGTTTACCCGGGACAGGCATTGAACGATGAGCTACAATGAACAAGATCAACATTTCCCATAAGGAGCGTGAACGTCATGATTTCGCACTTCAGCTGGAAACCGTTATTCAAAAAAGAGAAACTGCCCGGATGGCGGATTTCATTTTACTGGCAGGGTACGCATTACGAAGGGATTTACCACAAGTCAGGAGACATTGAATGGGGACACACACATCCGGGAAAAGAAGAGCCGGCTCTCGTAAAAGAGCTGCATGAATTAATGCTTTATCACATATATGACTGAAAGCTAAAAGCTCAGCCGCACCAGGCTGGGCTTTTCTTTTTCCTTCCGCTATTTACCACACCGTTTTCCGAATGAGATGCCGTTTGATTCACCATAATACGTAGTACAAAGCGGCAAACAGCATTGGGTGAAGCCGAGCTGGCAATGGTTTTCGTTCCGAAAATCATCGGCTGGTGCAATTCCAGCAAACCCAACCATACTACTTTATAAAGGAGATCATACAAATGGCAAACAACAACTCTTCAAACCAACTAGTAGTACCCGGCGCTGCTCAAGCAATCGACCAAATGAAATACGAAATTGCTTCTGAGTTCGGCGTAAACCTTGGCGGAGAAACAACTTCTCGTGCAAACGGTTCTGTCGGAGGAGAAATCACTAAACGTTTAGTATCTTTCGCACAGCAGAACATGGGCGGCCAAGGCGTACAATAACTCAATAAATGGCTTACAGAAGGCGCGGGATACCGCGTCTTCTTTTATGCCGTCACCCTTTTTTCCTATTCCACATACCCTAGGAAAAAAGGAGGGAAAACATGTCATTCATTGCCTCAGTCAATTGGGAGCTGATTCAGTTCGTAAGTGTTTCTTTGGTCAATGAATATGTTGCCCACCATTTCCCGTTTATTCACAGGTATTCTTTTCCCCGCTGCTTTGAATGATATAATGAGCGGCGAGGAGGTTTTTTACATGAACATCGCTTTACTCGGAGCAACGGGAAGAGTCGGACAGGCTTTTATAAAAGAAGCGCAGAAACATGGACACATGGAGATATTCGCTCTTGTCAGATCAGCCGGAACAGTCCTTCCCATTCCTGAAAAACAAATCATAACAGGGAATGCGAGGCGGCGGGAAGATGTAAGCCGATTGATTTCCAAAGCGGACACAGTCGTGAGCTGTCTCGGCACGGACGGTGACGATACCCTTTCAACCGCTATGACCCATATAATAGACAGCATGAAACGGCATCATGTTCAGCGTCTGATTACGATCGGCACCGCGGGTATCCTTCAATCACGGCTTATGCCTGATCAATACCGTTTTGAATCGGCAGAATCAAAACGAAAATCAACAAGAGCCGCAAAGGAACACGCCCGCGTATACGAGATGCTGCTGGCAGAGGATCTTGACTGGACGATCATCTGTCCCACCTACCTTCCTGACGGAGATGCTGCCGGAGTTTACCGGTTCGAACAGGATCGCCTTCCTGAAGACGGCGCTGAAATCACCGTCGGAGACACGGCGCACTTTCTGTACCGTGAGCTGATCAGCCCGCAGTTTGTCAGAAAACGGGTGGGACTGGCTTACTGAATGAAAAAAAGGGCGAATCTTTGATTCACCCTTTCCGATTACACCGCGGACTTCGCCGTTCCTTTCTGCAATTCATACATTTGGTGGTACTGCCCCTTTTGCGCCATTAATTCGTCATGGCTTCCCTTTTCAATAATGCGGCCCTTTTCCAGCACGAGAATCTGGTCTGCGTGTCTGATCGTGGAAAGCCGATGGGCGATAATAAATGTCGTGCGTCCTTCTTGAACGACTTGCAGCGCTTTTTGAATGACTGCTTCTGTTTCGGTGTCAATGTGCGCCGTCGCCTCATCCAAAATTAAAATGGCCGGATCGAACACAAGCGCTCTTGCAAAAGAAATCAGCTGACGCTGGCCTGAGGACAGTGTGCCGCCTTTTTCGGTGACGGGCTCTCTGATGCCCTTCGGCAAAGATTGCAGAAGACTTGCGGCGCCGACTTGGCGAAGCGCTTCTTCCGCCTGCTCCAAAGAAATACGCTGATCATCGAGTGTCACATTGGAGCCGATCGTGCCCGAGAAAAGATACGGGTCTTGCAGCACAATGCCCATATGCGACCTCAGCTCCTGCCTCGACATGCCGTATATGCTTTTATCGTCCAGCAGGATATCTCCTTTTTGGGCATCATAAAAACGGAACAGAAGATTCAGGATGGAGCTTTTGCCGGACCCCGTATGGCCGACGAGGGCGACCGTCTCCCCTTTTTCAGCTGTAAAGCTGATCTGTTTCAGCACCTCTTCTCCCTTTCGATACCCAAAAGAAACATTGCGGAATTCCACTGTCCCTTCCGCCTTTCTGTCTGCGGGAGCGCCTTCTTCTTCCGTTTCCTCCTCCTGTAAAAGCTCGAATACCCTGGCGGCAGAGACACGGGCCAATTCAAGCTTCGAAAATTGGTTGACAATCCCCGTAACCGGCTGGAACAAACGGTTTAAATAATCAACAAATGCATATAAAACACCGATCGAAACAATACCGGCCGCACTCAGACTCGCGCCTCCGAAATACCAGATCAGCCCGACAAACGCCAGATTGCGCAACACATTGACAAGACTGTGGGACATGAGGGAATTTAAGGACAGCATTTTGTTTTTGTAGCGGAAATGAGCTTCATTCAATTCTTCAAATTCCTTCATCGTTTCCTTCTCGCGGCGGAACGCCTGAATAATCGGCATTCCTTGAATGGACTCGTTCATTTTCGCATTAATGTCACTGTTAATGGAACGGATTTTTTGGTTGAAGACGGATGCGTATTTGCGGTACACAACCGACCAGATCATTAAAATCGGAATAATCAGCAGGCAAACGGCGGCCAGCCTGACGTCAAGCATAAACAGCGCCGTAAAAATGCCGAGCATATAAACGCCGCTTGTGATAAATGTCGACAGCACCGTTACATATAAATCCCTGACCGCTTCTGTGTCATTCGTAATGCGGGCCACGACTTTTCCGGCAGGCAGATTATCAAAGTAGCGGATCGGCATTTTCTGAATGTGTGAAAATACATCCTGCCTCATGCGCTGTATGATCCGGTTCGCTCCCATCTGCAGCAGATAATGCTGGCCGTAATGAAAACATACGGAAAACATGAGCAGTCCCGCGTAAATGGCGGTCAGCGTCAGCAATCCTTTTATTTCGGGACGGTAAAATTGAAAAATCTCCTGTCTTGATAACGTAATGGCGGGATATGACCTGCTTTCTTTACCGTTTGATATTGTCAGCCGGCCGTCAGACACCGAACGGTTTCCGTCAAAACTGACGGGACGGTCAACAAAATAGTAGCCCGCACCGACTTGATAAATGTGCGCCTCTCCGGTTTTGTCCGCCCCCGGTTTGAGCCGGTCCTCCCTGACATAATCATGCCCCCGGAACCTGACGGCGCCCGGATCGTCCGCAGAGGCTTTAACCCATGTTTTTTCAATGCCGAGAATGTGGTCGTCAATCATTTTTTTTCCGATAAACGGGCCGGTCAGCTCAGTGCCGACCGCAATAATGAGCAGGACGACCGCCCATATCAGCAGCTTCTTATATTGAAGCGCGTAATTCCATAATCTTCTCCCGGTCTTCATGCGCCCGTCCCCCCTTCTTCAAGAGAGGACAGCTGCTGCCTCTCATATTGTTTTCGATACCAGCCGTTCTGCGCCAACAGCTCCCGGTGCGTGCCTCTTTCAGACACCCGGCCTTCATCCATGACGAGAATGAGATCTGCGTGTTCAACTGCCGAGAGCCGATGGGTGGTGATAATCGTTGTTTTATGCCGCCGTTTTTTACGGATGCTGTCAATGATGGCGGCTTCCGTTTTCGCGTCTACGGCAGAAAGCGAATCATCTAATATGAGAATGTCAGGATCGGTCAAAAGCGCTCTCGCAATTGAGATGCGCTGCTTTTGTCCGCCAGAGAGCGCTACGCCCTTCTCGCCGACCAGCGTCTCAAGCCCGTCGGAAAGCATACCGATATCGTTTTCAAAATGCGCATCTTTCAGCGCGCTGCCGATTTCCTCTTCGTTTGCATCCTGCCGTCCGTAAAGCAGATTCTCTTTTACAGTCTTTGAAAATAAAATATGATCCTGCGGCACATAGCCGATCCACCCGCGGAGCTCCTCAAGCGGAATCTCCTGAATCGGAACGCCTGTAAACGTGATTGCTCCCGCGCCGGGCGGATATTCACGCAACAGCTGCTTAATGATCGTCGTCTTTCCGCTTCCCGTCTTCCCGACGATGCCGAGTGTCTGCCCTTTTTCTACGGAAAAAGATACATCAGAAACCGCCGGTCCCGCTCCGCTCGGATACGTGAAAGTCACTTGTTCAAAAACAAGACGCCCGGGCTCCTTGATGCCGGCGGGGTGCTTGGGCCCGATCACGTCTGGCTCATAGGAAAGCGTCTCATTGACACGATCCAAGGAGGCATTCCCGCGCTGCATGATATTGATTAATTCTCCAATCGCAAACATCGGCCAGATCATCATTCCGAGGTACACGTTAAACGATACCAGCTCTCCCAGCGTCAGCCGGTTTTGAAAAACGAGATATGCGCCGTAGCCGAGACCGATGAGATAGCTGAGGCCGACGAGAAGTTTCACAGTCGGTTCAAAAAGTGAATCGATAAACGCCACCTTCATGTTTTTCTCATATACATCCGCCGTCATATCACCGAACCGGCTGATATCATTTTTTTCCTGTACGAAAGCCCGGATGACCCGGACGCCGGATACCGACTCCAGCACCTTGTCATTTAATGATCCGAAAGCATCCTGCGCTTCCGTAAACCGCTCATGGATCTTTTTTCCGTACAGGCTGACCGCAGCCGCCATTATCGGCAGCGGAATAATCGCGGCAAATGTCAGCTTCCAGCTGATGAGAAGCCCCATTGTCAAAAATATCGTCAGCATATACATCGTCGAATCAACGAGCGTTAAGACCCCGAAGCCCGTCGTCATACTGACGGCCTGCAAGTCATTTGTCCCCCGCGCCATTAAATCGCCCGTTCTGTATTTCTCGTAAAACGGCGGTGACATTTGAAGAAGCCTTCCCATCAGCTTTGAACGGAGAATCTTCTCCATGACATTCGCCCCGCCGAAAAGCTGATACATCCAAAAATAAGACAGTAAATAGACGGCTGCCGTTAATGCGAGAAATACACATATGTAAAACAGCATCCCGCTTTTTGTAAACACGCCCGCCTTCATATCGTCTATCGCGTTACCGAGAAGTTTAGGCGGAAACATTTCAATGACATTCACAATCAATAACAGAACAATCGCTGTCGTATAGCGCAGCCAATAGGCTTTAAAAAACCATGCGAGCTTTTTTAATACAGTAAACAAATACTGTCATCCCCTTTCATCAATCAGCCGCCCTCAAGCTTTTCCGGATTGTTTTTCATTGTTTTCGCTAATACCGCCACAAGCATCACACCTGTCTTTCTTTCATTTTTTTGTATAAAAAAAGACATGAAGCCTCAGCTCCATGCCTCTTATTATTATAAATAAGGTACAGACCCGCCGCTTATGCGCGACTGCCCCGTTTTTAAGCAAATGTTCAGAAAACGGACGCTGTATGGGAGTCACGCCGGTATTCAGCTGAAGATGAGTTGACAAGCTTTAGTTTTGACATGATCCATACCTCCTTTTTCCCTATATTGTTCCTTCATCATATAAACAAATCCTTTTTTTGTCAATGCAGGTTTTACATTTCTGCCATTCGGGTATTGTAAAACAAACCTTTTTTACTGAAAGGATGAGGCCGATGTTTCACGCGGACCGGTTGATAGCAGCTTTTGACGGAAGTGATGATAGTAAAAAAGCGCTCCAAAAAGCCATAGACCTTTCAAAAACATTTCACGCGGATTTAACGGTCGTACATTCCCACAATGCAAAAGATACCCGGACGATTGTTGATCCCCCGAGGCCGGGAGCCGGGGCAACGTATATCGGCGGCGGGATTGCAAGCGTTCCTGACCCGCTCCAGGCGGAAAGAATCTCCCCTGATCCGATGATTTATGAAGACCGTACGGAAGAAATCGTTGCGGAAGCGAGAATGCTGATGAACGACAGCCAGATTGACGGGGATATCGACATTTTAGAAGGTGATCCCGCTGATGCCATTATCGAGCATGCCGACCGTATATCGGCGGATTTGATCGTCATGGGGAGCCGGGACCAGAACAGGCTGAAAAAACTTTTATTCGGAAGCGTCAGTGAAAAACTGTCATCGAAATCCGATATTCCCGTGCTGATCGTAAAATAATTCTTTCTGTAAAGCAGCTTAATCAAAAGCTGCTTTTTTTACAGCTCCCGGCTGTTTCTTCTTTTTTTCGGCATCACAAAAAAACTCGCCATGATCAAAAAATCGATGCACAATACGACAGACCAGCCCTTTAACAGCTTGCTGAGCGCTTCGGTGCGGGAAGCGTCCTGAATGAGAAATACCGTTCCGGCTAAAAGAACGCCGCCGATGACAAATGCTAATACATGTCTTCCCCATCCTTTTGCATAATGTTTGGCATAATCCAGCCCGTACCGTTTGACCGGTTTTGCCCCTTCCTTGACCACATAATAGCGGAACCGCTCATCCGCCCATTGAATCATGCTTTTCCCGAAGGCGACAGACACTCCGATATAAATGGCCGCCACCGCATGCGCCATAGTCGCCGCCGCCCCTCTGTATAAATCAGCTGCGGCCGCCAGAAACAGTACGGCATCCAATAAAGGAATGAGAGCGAAAAAAAACATTCCGAGCTTTTGCCGCCTGAATATATAGCGCGCCGCCAATCCGAAGATGACAGCCGCCCAAAAAGCAGCCTCACAAATGACAATCAACCAAGCAATCGCGTTCAATCCGGTTCCCCCTTATCGTTTTCTAAAATGCATTGTATCACTGCTTTTTATTTAATACAACTGTATTACAAAATTGCAAGAAAAAATATTTCCTGTTACACTGGAACCATGCCTAAAATAATCGATCATGAAAAAAGAAGAAAACAAATAGCCGAAGCCACTTGGCGGACGATTTTGGAGCGGGGAATGGAAGGAGCGACAGTGAGAAACATCGCCCAGGAAGCGGGTCTTTCTTTAGGCGCGCTGAGGCACTATTTCACCACCCAGGATGAGCTTTTAGGGTATGCGATGACACTCGTAAAAGAAAAAGCGGCCGCCAGAATTAACGAAGTTGCCATGAAAGATCTGCCGCCGAAAGAAAAAGCGGTGCGTCTGATGCTTGAAATCATCCCGACAGATGAAGAAACGATGGCTGAAATGGAGGTATGGTTCGCTTTCACAGCTTATGCCAGACATAAGGGAGAAGAGTTTCAACCCCAGCAGGACGGGATCTTGGCATATATCCGCGGTCTGATTGACTGGCTGGATGAAAATAAGCTTCTGAAACCGAATCTTGATAAAGAGATCGAAGCGGAGAAAATGTACGCCATCGCCGACGGATTGGCGCTGCATGCCATGCTTGAACCTGAGCGTCTTTCAAAAGAGAAGATCTCCCGTGTGCTCGTTCAGCATATCGAATCTCTTTTTATCTGACTGAAGTAAAAAGGCCGGATGTGTTCCGGCCTTTTTTCAGCTTATGACTGAACCCCGAGCTCCTGCTGAATGTGCGACTGAAAAGCCTCCTGAATCGTTTTGGCTACAGGTCCCGGCACTCCGCTTCCGACCGGTTTCCCGTCAAGGGTTACGATCGGGATTAATTCAGCCGTCGTTGACGAGATGAAAATTTCATCCGCATCCCTGAGTTCGTCTTCGGTAAGAGCCTTCTCCCGCACCTCAATCCCGTTTTCTTTCATCAGCTCTAACAGTTTCATCCGCGTAATGCCGTTTAAAATCAGCTCATTTGCAGGATGCGTCCGGACAGTGCCGTTTATGACGGCGTATACATTGGAAGAGGTTCCTTCCGTGACAGCTCCGTCCCTTATCAGCACCGCTTCATAAGCGCCTGCTTCATAGGCTTTTTGTTTCATCATCACATTATACAGTAAATTCAGACTCTTAATGTCACACCTCAGCCAGCGTTTGTCTTCCGCCGTTATGGCCTGCGCTCCGGCTTTTTGTTCATTTTCCGGTTTTTTCACTGAAAAGGTGTATGCCGTCGTCTGCGGTTCCAATCCTTCGTCATACTGGTGCTTCCGCGGCGCCTTCCCTCTCGTCGTCTGTATATAGACCCCGCCGTCAATGAGTTTGTTTTCCTGTACGAGCTTTTGCAGATCCCATTCTATGTCCTCTGCGGAGAACGGCAGGGTGATGCCGATTTCTGCGGCGCTTCTGAAAAGACGGACAATATGCTCGCGCAGACCGAATAAGGCGCCGTTATACACTCTGATGACCTCATACACACCGTCACCGAATTGATATCCGCGGTCCTCAATATCAACTGCCGCTTCTTCACGATCAATCAACTGGCCGTTTACTAATGTCTTCATGTAAACCCTCCTCATCGTTATCTGCCGTGATGTGCATTCACAGCTGTTATTGTCAACTATTCTATCATACTGAACGAGCCGGCTGCGGAGTTTATTTTTTTCTTAAAATCTTATTATTCGACATCTTTTCTATGTCTTTTCCAGTTTTGTTCCTGTATACTTGATTCGACATACATATGCTGTTAACTTATGGCACTTCGCAAGCCTCCGCTGTTATCGGCATTATGCAGAAACTTATGCTACTGGAGAGATTGTTATGCGCAACACAAAAGAAGGTGTTTCCCCTTCTCTGTTTTCATTGGCTTTTAAACTTACGAGTTTAGCAGTTTTGTGCGGACTGCTTCTGGTAATCGTCATAATGGGATATTCCGCTTCCGCCGCAAAAAACAAACAGGTCACCGTGACCGCAAACGGGCAGCTTCGGGATGAAGCAGAAAGCCTGCGGCTGAAAAATGATTCTCCCGACGTCTTAATGAAACATTTGCAGAGAGAGCGTGACCCAGGGAAAAAAACGGTATATTTAACCTTCGACGACGGGCCGTCTCCATATACTGAACAGCTGTTGAATGTATTGAAGGCAAATGGCGCAAAGGCCACTTTTTTTATGCTTGAACCGCGGATGAAAGCCTATCAGCATTCCGTGCAAAGAGCGAAGCAGGAAGGAATCGCGCTCGGCCTGCACGGCGTGACGCACGATAATCACCTGTTTTATCAAACACCGACATCACCGCTGAACGAAATGCAGCAGGGACGCGATACACTCGAGGCAATCACCGGAGTAAAAACGGATCTTGTCCGCACGCCTTACGGCAGTAAACCGTCATTGACGGATGCCCAGATTAAGAATCTCGAAAAAGGCGGATTCGTGTACTGGGACTGGACGATAGACAGTGAAGACTGGAAGTACAAAAACGCACGGTACGTGCCGGAAGTATTGAATCAGCTCGCATATTTGGAAAGCGTTCATACGAGCAGGCCGCATGTCATTTTAATGCACGATCTGCCTGCGACGGTGCACGCTTTGCCGAGCCTGATCCAAAAACTGAAAGCCCAGGGCTACTCCTTTGATGTTTTGACGGATCAAATGATTCCCGTCCATGAATAAGAAAAGCCGGATCTGTATATGATCCGGCTTTTTTTATGTCGCGGCGCTGATCCGTTTTGCAAATTCACCGATCTTCTCATGGATGACAAGATCAAATAAATGGTCGCAATATGTCGGCTCAAGGTTAATGATCACCTGCTTCAAACCGGGAATCCGGCCCGCATCCTCAGGGACAAACCTTGCCGGCGCCACTTCAAGCGAAGTGCCGATCACAAGAAGAAGATCAGCTTTATCAAGCTTTTCATAAAGGGTTTCAAAATGCTGAACGAGATCGCCGAACAGCACGACATCCGTTTTTAATACGGTGCCGCATACCGCATGATCACCGATTTCCGCCGTACATTCCGGCACTTCGTCCTTCAGCAGATGAGAAAGCCCGTAGCGCGCTCCGCAGCGGGGGCATGCGGCGGTCTGAATTGAACCGTGAAGCTCATAGACACTGCTGCTTCCCGCTTTCTTATGCAGCCCGTCAATATTCTGTGTGAAAACGTCTACCTGCTTTCCCCGCTTTTCAAGATCCGCCAAATACGTATGGCCGGCATTCGGCTCATAGCTTCCGCTCATTTTCATCTGAAAGAGCTGTTTGAATTTAGGCCAGAATTCACGCGGACGGCGTTCAAAGGATTCCCTGCTCATCGCTTCCATTCTGGATGTGTCTTCGGTCCATATACCGCCCGCCGAACGAAAATCGGGAATGCCGGATTCCGTGCTCATTCCCGCTCCCGTCAGCACCACGATACGTTCCGCCTGATTGATCAATGTCATAAACGCTTCCACTCTTCCACCGCCTTTTCTTTTTATCATATCATGAAAAAAGAACGGCGCCTGTTATGCCCGTTCTTTTTCTCCGGAATGATCCTTCACATGAACCGGATCATCGTGGCTTTTCTGTTTTACGAATACATTCTGGCCCGGATAGGCGAATTCCACGCCTTCCTCAGCAAAAATATCAATAATCCGGCGGTTGATATCCTGCCGCACATCCAGGCTTTCCGCCCAGACGATGGTCTTTGTGTAAAAGTTGAAAAACAGATTATAATAGCTGTCCGCAAACACGTCAAAGTTAACCATAATCGTATCATCATGCACGCCTTCATGTTCACGAAGCATTTCTCTGAGCCTTGTGATGCATCGCTCTAAACGATCAATCGGCGTCGCATAAGAAACACGAACGGAAAACGTGACCTGGCGCTTCGTCATCCTCGTCCAGTTTGTGATGGCTTCCATGGACAGCGTTGAATTGGGCACGGTAACAAGCGCCCCCTGCGCCGTCCGGAACCTTGTGCTTCGGAATGTGATATCTTCAACGCCCCCCGTTACAGATGACGTCTCGACCCAGTCGCCGATCGTAAACGGCTTTTCCGTAATGATGATAATGCCGCCGAAAAAATTGCTGATCGTATCTTTAGCCGCAAGCGCGAAGGCCAATCCGCCAAGTCCGAGTCCGGCCACGAACCCGTTTACATCATAATTGAATTCCTGCGCGATCACACTGACGCTGAGCGCGAGAATGACAAAGCGCAGCACCTTGGATAAAAACGGCGCCAAAATGTCATCCATATCAAGCTCAAAGCGCTGATTGACTTTATGAAATAAAAACGAAGACGCCGATGTCAGATTGCAAAGCCCCCAGGCGATCAGCGCAACGATCAGAGAGCGGTATAATTTTTTGACAATGTCCATCTGCCCGTCTAAAAACGGCGAATACTCAATCGCCAAAAACAGACCCAGCGCCACGAAAAACCACCTGGCCGGCTTGTCAAACGCTACGGCAATCTGTTTGAATATGTCGGTTTTCGGCTTGTTCGCCAATTTGTAAATGAGCTGAAAAAAGTATTTGACAAACAGTTTTCTCAAAACGAGAAAAGCCGCTAAAATTCCGATGCTGATACTGATCTGCAAAATATGGTCAAGCGTAAAAAAGCTCTGAAATTGTGTCATCATGGCATATGCTCCTTTGTCTTGTCGAAAATCTATTATACTAAAACATTCGGACATCAGCTTCTTTTAATGTCTTTAGGCAGCCTGAAAAACCCCGGCATCAGAGCACAGCCGGGGTTTTTCACACATTCGTTCATCTTTCAGCCAGATACAACAGGGTCAGGCACTATTTCTTCTTTGATTGTGTCTGTTTCAGGAGAGTCGCTTTTTGGATTTCAGCATCGGTTTCGGCCTTAATTCTTTCTTCCACTTTCAATCTCCCTTTTCCCATGATCTCGCCTCCTTTTTGCCATTATAAATCATCACTGCGGATTGTAAACCGAAAAAAGCACTATCTTTATTCCAAAAAAATACTGTTTCGCACATTCACCAGTTTGAATCGCTGTGCATATACGAATCTGATATAATAACAGAAATGCCCATGAGGGGAGCTGACAAGCTTGTATACCATCGCTCATCGCGGCGCATCCGGTTACGCGCCCGAAAATACATTTGCGGCATTTGATATCGCTGCCGAAATGAACGCTGATTTCATTGAGCTTGACGTCCAGCTCACAAAAGACGGCCAGATTGTCGTCATCCATGATGACAAAGTCGACCGGACGACGGACGGCTCCGGTTTTGTAAAAGATTTTACGCTGAAGAAGCTGCAGTCTCTGGATGCCGGCAGCTGGTATGGGGCTGAGTTTAAAGGGGAGCGGATTCCCCTGCTCGAAGAGGTTCTGAAGCGTTATCATTCTGAAATCGGATTTTTAATTGAACTGAAGGGGCACGTTTCTCAAGTCGGTCTTGAAAAAGCAGTCGGCCAGCTGTTAAGCAGGTTTTCCTTTTCCATCCGCCCTATCGTTCAATCATTCAGCCTCAAGTCAATTCAGACCTTTCACGACATGTATCCGTCCGTTCCGACTGCAATAATTGCAAGACCCAGCTTCGGGATGTTTTCCAAAAGCCAGCTGGCCGCCTACAAATCAGCCGTAAATTATGTCAATATTAAATATACCCGCCTGAATCGGTTCTTGATTTCCACCGCTCACAGACACGGCCTGAAAGTATTTGCCTGGACGGTCAGAAATCAAAAGACGGCCGAAAAACTGCAAATGATGGCAGTTGACGGCATTGTAACTGATTTTCCGGATTTTATTTCTAAGGATGGCTGATATGAAACAATACATCGCAATTTTTATCGGAGGCGCGCTTGGCGCATTGCTCCGCTTTGAAATGAGCGCGCACATTCACAGCAGTTCTTTCCCGGCGGCCACTTTCCTCGAAAATGCGGCGGGAAGCCTTTTACTCGGTCTTATTACGGGTTATTTCATCATTCGGGCTAAACGCCCTCTTTTGACCGCCTTTTTAGGAACCGGTTTTTGCGGAGGTTTCACGACGATGTCAACCTTCGCAAAAGAAACCATTTTTCTGCTGCAATCGTCTCCCGCAGCGGCTTTTTGTTATTTTGCCGCGACATTAGTCTCTGGCATTACCCTTGCATGTGCCGGCATTTTCTGGGGACGGCGGATTGCCCTTCACGCAGCGGGAAGGGGGCATGATACGCCATGACGATTGTCCTGATGCTTATCGCAGCGGGTATCGGAGCGGTATTACGGTCTCTGCTGGGTAAAACAATTTCAGAAAGAACAAAAGGTTTTCCGATGCCGCTTGGAATGGCTGCGGTCAACCTGCTCGGCTCCTTCGGCCTCGGCATGTTCACCGGCCTGGGCCTGGATAATCCTTCTGCCGGCATCATCATCGCGACGGGCTTTTTCGGTGCGTTTACGACCTTTTCCACGTTCAGTATTGAAGCCGTGCAGCTGATGATGAACAATCGCATAAAGGAAAGCCTGCTCTACATCGCTGTTTCAGCAGCCGGAAGCCTTTTGGCGTTCTGGTGCGGCTTTGTTATGATATCCATTTAAAAAAACCTTGAGCTTATTTTTCGCTCAAGGTTGCGTTATGAAGCATGACCGTTTCAGGCACGGGCAGCTGGCGGTTTATTGTTCCCTGACCGCCCGGGCGGCCCTGTTCTTCTTTGAGTTCAAGCTGTTTAATAAACCGGCCATCCATTTCTAATATGAGGGCAGTGTATCCCCCGATTTGTATCGACTCACCCGCACAGATGTCAATATTCCGTTTCAGCACAAGACCGCCGATCGTGTCGACTTCCTCTTCAATCCCTGCGCCGAGAAGATGATTCACCTGATCAATCCGAACCTTTCCGTCCAGCACATAATGGCGTTCGGACAGCTTTTGAATCTGCGGCTGTTCGTCCTCATCAAATTCGTCTCTGATATCGCCGACGATTTCTTCAAGGATGTCTTCGGTCGTCACAAGACCGGACGTTCCGCCGTATTCATCAGACAATATCGCCAAATGAATCCGTTCTCTCTGCATTTTTATCAGCAGGTCGTGTATCGGGATCGTCTCGATGACTTCAATCACCGGGCGGATGTAAGACGTGATGGATACTTCCGCTTTTTCATCTTCTGTCATAAACAGCAGATCTGAAAAGAGATGCTTCGTATTGATCATGCCGATGACACTGTCTTTGTCCCCGTCCGTTACGGGCCAGCGCGTATATTTGTCTTTCAGCATCATCTCAAGCATTTCCGGCACGTCCATATCAGTGGAAACAGCCGCGATTTCTTTTCTCGGGATCATGATTTCCTTGGCGATCCGATTATCAAAATCAAAAATTTTATTCACAAATGTATATTCAGACGGATTGATTTCTCCGTTTTTTAAACTTTCTGACAGCAGGATCCGCAGCTCTTCTTCAGAGTGGGAGCCTTTATGCTCAGATGCCGGCTTTAATCCGGCCAAACCGGTCAGAATTCTCGCGGAGCCGTTCAGCACCCAAATAAACGGGAACATGAACACGTAAAATAACCGAAGCGGTCCGGCAATCCATAACGTCAGCTTTTCCGCTTTTTGAATCGCAACCGTTTTAGGCGCAAGCTCACCGACGACGACATGCAGAAACGTAATCAGCCCGTACGCCGCAGCAAAAGCAATCACATGCTCAGCAGAATCCGGCAGCCCCATGCCCTGAAACACAGGATGAAGCATCCGCTCAAATGCAGGCTCTCCCAGTACGCCGAGCCCGATGGATGTGAGTGTAATGCCAAGCTGCGAGGCGGATAAATACTCATCAAGATCCGTAATGATACGCTTTGCGAGCACCGCCCGTCTGTTCCCTTCTGAAATGAGCTGATCGATTCTGGATCTTCTCACTCTGACGATCGCAAATTCACTCGCCACGAAAAATGCCGTTAACGCAATGAGCACACCGATTAAAATCAAACTGTCAATATCGTCCATTTCACCTTATCCCGAATTGAAGGATAAGGACGTCACCTCCTGATTTCATCGTTTTTTCTTAAGCGAGAGGAACGAAATGGATGATTGACTACACAGAGGGCCCCATCCTGCCACCTCCTAAGTCAAAGCATGATTGTCATTTGTATAGTTTATTGTATCACAACTCCATTCTTTCATCATTTTCAGATTTTTATCATATAAAAAACAGCCTTCAAAAAGAAGGCTGCCGTTATCTGCTTCGGAAATGATTTTCTAAACAAAGCGCCGTATTAATCCCCCCGAATCCCATGCTTAAGCTTAACGCATGGTGTACGGTATGGGCGCTCGGCCCGTCGGTCACCCACTGAAATGAATCGTCAATCGGCTCCGTTAAGTTTCGGATCGGATGAAGCTTGTTTTCCCGCATTTGTAAGAGAGCAGCAATGATTTCCACCGTTCCGGCCGCACTCAGACCGTGTCCGGTAATCGATTTTGTCGCATTAATCCGCGCGTGCGACAGGCCGCTTTCAGAAAGCGCCCGGCATTCAGTCTTATCACCGATCGGTGAACCGGTGCCGTGCGGGTTGATGTAATCGATCTCTTTTGCTGAAAGACCGGCCCGCTCCAGCGCCTGGCGGATCACCGTCATTTCGCCCTCTGCTGAAGGATTCGGGTTGCGGTTCGCATCAGAAGCCATCCCCCAGCCCTTTAAGCCGGCCCACGAACGCGCGCCCCTCTGTTCGGCAGATTCAGCGCGTTCCAGCACAATCGCCCCGCACGCCTCTCCGAATATAAACCCGTCCGTATGCCGGTCAAACGGGCGGCAGGCGGCTTCAGGCCGTTCAGCGTATGTATCAGTGCCCATCGCTCCCAAAGAACGGAGAGCATGACACTCCATGTACGACAGATCGGCCAGCGCCCCGATCACGATGCACCGGTCAAACAGGCCGCCTTTGATTCCTTGAGCAGCCTGAATAACCGCCGCCTGGCCGCTGGCCGACGCGCCGCCGACCGTAAAGGCCGGCCCTTTTATCCCGAATTGCTCCGTACAAAGCCCCGACAAATCACTATCCATAAAAGAAAGCCCGTATGTCGGATTTACAAATTGCGGCGTTTCACCGTTTTTCTCAAAGGCCTGCAGCAATTCGCGCTGCGTCATATTCGAGCCGCCGATAATCAGACCGGTGCGGCTGTGATCAGCGCCGTCTAATTGAGCGTCATGCCACGCTTCATATAAAGCGATAAGCGCCGTCTTTCCTGATAATGCGGCCCTTCGGTACAAGCGCTTCGACAGCGCGTCCGGCGGCGTTAATTCGCTAAGCTCCGCGCCGATAAACGAACTGCCTTTCTGCCGGCCGGGCCGTTTCATCACATCAAAGGCGTGCCGCCCCTCCATGAGCGCATCGAGAAACGCCTCCTTGCCTTGTCCGACCGCGGTTAAGACTCCGATTCCTGTAATGCTGATGTCTGACGTGCCATTATTTCTCCTCGACATTTGTCCGTTCTCCCATCTTTATGTATTGGAGGCTATGAAGAAAAATCTTGATACAGTGCTTTGAAAATATCGCGCGACTGTCTGATCTGTTCTGAAGGCACGCTGAAAGATAATCGGAAATAGCCGCTTTTTCCAAATCCGCTGCCGGGTACGATCAATAGTTTGTATTTCTGTGCGGCATACATGCAGAATGCCACCTCGTCTTCAATCGGTGATTTCGGAAAGACGAAAAAGCCTCCTTTCGGCATTTCAAATTCGAAGCCGGCTTCTGTGAGGATGTCCACCATAAGGTCTCTCCGCTTTCTGTAAGGTTCAGCGTCAATCGAAAGATCATCCATTCTCGCCACGGCACGCTGCATCATGACCGGAGCGTTCACAAAGCCGAGCGTCCGGTTGCAGAAAACGAACGCATCCGTCAGAAGATCGCCCTCAGGCATTTGGGCGTCTGCCGCGATATACCCGAGCCTTTCCCCCGCAATGCCGAGATCTTTACTGAACGAACTGACTAAAATCACGCGGTGATACGCCTGAAACGGATTCGCCTGCTCTTCTCCGTAGATCAGCTGGCTGTACGGTTCATCAAATAAAATAAATATGCTTTGGCCGTTCCGCTCTTCGGCTTCTTTTAATAAGGCGCCCAATTCGTTAAGGTTTTTCTGGCTGAGCACAGTCCCCGTCGGATTATGCGGCGTATTAACGATCAGTCCTTTCGTACGGGGGGTGATCGCATCTTTAACCGCTTCAATATCAATCTCAAATGAGTCAGTCAGCGGGCAGATGACGGGTCTGCCGCGGTAATTTTCAACATACGCTTTATATTCCGCAAAATAAGGCGAAAGAAGGATGACTTCTTCCTCGGGGTTTAAAATGCTTTTCAGCGCGACATTCAGCGCCCCGCCGGCTCCGACCGTCATGACTGTATGCCTGGGGGAAATTTCTGTCTGAAACCGCTCTGACAAAAAGCGCGCAACCTTTTCTCTCGCCTCCGGAAGCCCCTGGTTTTGTATGTATCCGTGCCGCCCTGTTTCAGCCGCTTCGCAAAGCGCCTTTTTAAATGTTTCAGGCGGCTCCGCAACCGGATTTCCTATTGAAAAATCAAACACCTTATCGGCGCCGAACTCTTTTTTCAGCCGAGCGCCTTCATCAAATAGTTTGCGTATCCATGACCCTTTCTCCAGATTCTGTGTCACTTCCCGTGATAAACCGGCCACTGTCATCTGTCCCTTCTGTCTTTTTCTTCCGTTTCTATTTACAATGATTATGAAAGATTTACATGGCGCAGTCAACGCTTTTTCAGACAGCCCGCCGCGCCGTTTCAGGAGAAAGACGGAAAACAATAAACTTGTGCAAACTCCCCTTCATATATTAAACTATTCTCATAACTATAACGTGATGGTTGGGGAGGGATTTAGATGGGGCTGAGACTTATCGCATCAGTGAATTAGCAGAGCTTGCCGGTGTAACGAAACGCACGGTGGATTACTACACAAACCTCGGGCTTTTAAAGCCTGACAGGTCTTGTTCGAACTATCGTTACTACGATACACTTGCACTTAATCGGTTAAAGTTTATAGTCGCTTGTAAAAAGCAGCGATTGGCCCTGTCTGATATAAAAGATCGACTGGAGAACCAGTTTCCCTCTTCAGCCCTGCCTGACGATATTGGAAATCTGGCATCGGAAATTGATCACATGAATCAAAACATCTCCGTGATCTTGAATCGGTTTGAAAAGCTTGAACCAGAGGAGCGCGCCCAGCTGAAAAAAAGGCTGGCTCCTGAAAAGCTTGCAGTGCTTCAATCATTTATGCTGCTGTTAAGTTAAACCATTATCTTACTAACAGGAGGTGTTACCTTCATCTTCCCAAAAGAAGTGAAGGTTCTAATTGGACATTGTGAATTTGATTTTAGTCGCGGTTTTAATCGCGCTGACGGCATTTTTCGTAGCATCTGAGTTTGCGATAATCAGAATCAGAGGCTCACGGGTTGACCAGCTTATAGCAGAAGGAAATAAAGCCGCAATCGGTGTCAAAAAAGTGACCACGCATTTAGATGAGTATTTATCGGCGTGCCAGCTCGGCATAACATTGACTTCCATCGGTCTTGGTGTCTTAGGCGAATCAACGATTGAACGCTTGCTTCATCCGCTTTTCACAAAGATAAACGTACCAAGCTCATTATCGCATATTATTTCATTTATTCTCGCCTATGCGATCATTACATTCTTACACGTGGTCGTGGGAGAGTTGGCGCCGAAAACAGTCGCCATCCAGAAAGCGGAAGCCGTTTCAATGCTGTTTTCGAAACCGCTCATTTGGTTTTACCGCATCATGTTCCCGTTTATCTGGCTTCTGAACAACTCCGCCCGTCTTTTAACGAAGACGTTCGGTCTGGAGACGGTATCTGAAAATGAGCTTGCCCACTCTGAAGAAGAGCTGCGCATCATTTTATCGGAAAGCTATAAAAGCGGTGAAATCAACCAGTCTGAATTTAAATACGTGAACAAAATCTTTGAATTTGACGACAGACTTGCAAAAGAAATCATGATTCCGCGTACGGAAATCGTCAGTCTGCCGCATGATATCAAAATTTCTGAAATGATGGACATCATTCAGATTGAAAAATATACCCGGTACCCTGTCGAAGAGGGTGACAAAGATAATATTATCGGCGTTATTAACATTAAAGAAGTGCTGACCGCCTGCATCAGCGGCGAAGTTTCAGTCGACTCGCCGATTACCGATTTTGTCAATCCGATCATCCATGTGATTGAGTCGGCACCGATTCACGATCTGCTTGTAAAAATGCAGAAGGAACGCGTTCATATGGCGATTCTGTCGGATGAATACGGCGGAACCGCGGGGCTTGTCACCGTTGAAGACATTATTGAAGAAATCGTCGGGGAAATCCGTGATGAATTTGATATCGATGAAATCAACGAAATCCGCAAACTCGGCGACGGCCATTACATGCTTGACGGCAAGGTCCTGATTGATCAAGTGAACGAACTCCTCGGCATCCATTTGGAAAATGACGAGGTCGACACCATCGGCGGCTGGTTCCTTACCCAGAAATACGACGTCGAACAATACGACTCGATTATCGAAGAAGGCTGTGAATTTATCATTAATGAAATTGACGGCCACCACGTCGCATATATCGAAGTGAAAAAACTGGCGTTTGATGAACTGCTGGAAACCGCCGAACAAAAAGAAGCATAACAAAAAAGCTTGCGCGTCTGATACAGACGGCAAGCTTTTTTTCATTTACAATTGTTCAAGTTTTTTCTCAAGCTCTTTAATTCTGGCATTCAGCTCTTCTGTCATGGCCGCAAGCCTCTCCTTCGGCGCAAGATCGGAAAAGTCCTCCAAAAAAATCGGCTCGCCGATAATAAGCCGCATTTTTCCCTTTTTAAACAGCGCTTTTCCCGTAGACGGCCCTTTATATGCGGCCGGAACGAGCGGCGCTTTTCCCATTTGGGCGATGGTCACGGCCCCTCTTTTCAGCGGGACGTCTTCAGATGTTCTCGTACCGCTCGGAAAAATCCCGACAATCTTTCCTTCCTTCAGAAGCTTAATCGGCGTTTTAATGCTGCTTGGGCCCGGATTTTCACGGTCAACCGGGAACGCGTGAATCTTCTTCAAAAAACGTCCGATCCACTTTTTCTGAAACAGCTCTTTTTTCGCCATATAATGAATCTGATGGGGCAATATCCCGACACCGAGCGTGAGGACGTCCACCCAGCCCGCATGCGTGCACGCGATAACGAATCCTTTATCAGACGGAAGATTCTCTTTATTGTACACTTTCACTCCTCCGCGCAGGGATAGAATGCATTTGATGGCATTTGCACAAAACTTATACATAACGCACTTCCTTTGTTGTAATGATCAAAAGTGTTCTCTCTCTCTATTATAACAATATTTTTTATTACCTGGTACTAATAATTATATTTTTCCTCCGCCGATCTCTATCTTTTATGACGGATTTTGGGTACTATAGAGAAATGGTGTTTGATGAGGTGAAAATGAATTTAAGCCGTTTGCATGGAACGTGCAACTTTAAACCTTTCTTATGCGTGTATAACATAGAGGGGAGAAAAGGCAGTGACGATCGATGAAATTTACCAAATGTATATGAATGATGTTTACCGGTTCCTGCTCTCCATGACAAAAGACAAGCATCTCGCTGAAGATTTGCTGCAGGAAACCTTTATGAGGGCATACATACACATTCACTCCTACGACCACAGCAAAGTAAAGCCATGGCTTTTTCAAGTGGCGAGAAATGCGTTTATAGATTATGTCAGAAAACATAAAAAGGAAGTGACCATTTCCGATGACTTAATTGGGAGCCTTTTTCAGACGGCTGTTCAAAGCCCGGCTCATCAGATTGAAATCAAGGAAGTGCTGACAGGGTATATGTCCGAACTTCCCGACAATTATCGGGAGGCCTTAACACTGTATTATTTAAAAGAACTGAATTACAAAGAAGCATCCCATATTATGAATATTTCAGAGGCTAATTTTAAAAGTGTTTTATTTCGTGCCAGACAGCGGCTGAAAGCACTTTATAATAGAGGTGTTAATGATGAATGAAGAATTTAAAAAGCGTTTTTACCAATACAAAAATGGAGAAATGAGCGACCGGGAAATGGCCGCCTTTGAAGAAGAGCTGGAAAAGCTGGAAGTCTATCAGGAGTTGATTGAAAGCGAAATGCAGGACGACCGGGAATGGGACGTCGGCATCAGCCCGGAAAAACAGAAGGCCATTTTATCATACGGAAAACGCAAATCGTATTTGCGGATTTCAGTTCTCGCCGTCATCTCCACTTTGATGATTTTGCCGCTTTGCACATTAGGAAGCTACCTCTATTACGGTCTGGGGGGAAAAGAAAGCACCGGCAATCAATTAATGGAGACCGCGGCAGTGACGGTGGCGACCACAATGCCGAACGTCCTCGTCGATACCTCCGGACTGAAAAGCCAGGTGAAGCTGTTTGGAATGAATACGGAATTTCCGCTGCAAAAGCAGATCGGCACAAAAACGAAATCCGTCGGCGGAGAACGGATTGAAATGTTTTTAGATACGGTCAAATCGCCTGCCGTTAACTACTATGATCTAGACGCGGCACAGGCAAAGCATTATTTCGCCCATCCTTCCGGCTTAAAGGGACGCACGATTGAAAAAGCCGGACAGACATTAAAAAAATTGCCTGAAGGAAGCGTGGCGGAGGTCTATCTTTCTTATGACAGGGCCTACCCTTCTTCTCAAGTATATTCGACTTTTAAAAAATACGATGTGAAGTTTTTATGGAACGCGGTCGAAACGGAGAAAAATCTGAAAGACAGTCCTTACGCCGAGCCGTTAGGATTTCCCGGGAAAGATTCCAAGATGGTGTCCTCTTTCGAAACGCAAGGACAGACAGACCGTGAACAATTTATCAATGCCCTTGAATTTATGTCCCGCCATAAAAAATGGGCGCATGCAATATCGAAACGCAAAGACATGAATCTGGGCAGCCGAATCGACTATGTTGAACATCACGGAATGAACGTATACGGCTCTGTCGTGACGGGGCCGACAAAAGAAATCGAACGTCTGCTGAAAAACAAAACAGTAAAAGCAGCAAACATCGGTGAGGTGGAATTATGGAATTGGTAAGAATTTTTAAAGAGCATAATGTTTTCGGCTGGATATCAGTCGGTACCGCGATTTTGTCGCTGCTGCTTTTGAACGTGGCAATCATCAGCAATGTGACTTTCTATTCTTATCAGATGCTGCCGTTTGCGATGGCCGCTGTGCCGTTCGGCATCATTGAGCTGTTTATTAAAAAAGGACGGACGGGCCCGGGACTGCTCGGTGTCATTCTCAATCTGTTCGTCATTGTCTGTGTATATACGATCGTTGCGGTTGATACGAATCTGCAATTCGGTTTTTAAACATAAAAACAGGCCCTTTTACGGGGGCCTGTTTTTTTAAAATGAAAGAACGCCGATTAAATGCAGCAATACGACGATGATAGCCAGCGGCACGAGATATTTCAGAAGGAAATACCACACCTGAAAGAAACGATAGCCGATGGCGGAACCGCTTTTCATCTCGGCAAACAGCTCCTGCTTCGGTATTTTCAGCGGGACGAAGATTGATATTAATAAAGCGCCGAGCGGAATCAGCACATTGCTGACGGTGAAATCCGCAAGATCAAAAAACGTTTTTCCGAACAAATGAATATCACCGAGAACACCGTATGATAAACAGGACGGAATTCCGACTAAGAAAATGAGCAGACCGCTTGTCCACGACAGCTTCTTTCTTTTCGTTTCATCACCTTTCCCGACAGTCGCCACGATAATTTCCACCATCGAAAAGGCCGAAGTCAGCGCGGCGAAGAAAAAGACCGCCAAAAAGCTGATAAAAAACAGCGAGCCGAACGGCAGCCGGTCAAACACAGCCGGCAGCACGGTAAACAGCAGTGTAGGCCCTTCATCCGGTTTAAAGCCGAACGAAAAAACCGCCGGGAAAATGGCCAGTCCCGCAAACAGCGTAACGAGCACATTCATCATAACAATGGAACCCGCCGAACCCGGAAGATTTTGGGTTTTCGGCAGATACGAACTGTATGTCACCATGACCGAAACACCGAGCGTTAATGTAAAAAACGCCTGTCCTAAAGCATATAGGATGGATTCCGGCGTCAAATCTTCAAAGTGCGGAACCAATAAAAATCTAATCCCCTCAACGGCATGATCGAGCGTGACTGATCGCAGCACAAGCAATAGAAACAGCACGAATAAAATCGGCATCAGCACCGCACTGACACGTTCAATCCCTTTCTGCACGCCTTTTGCGACGACCGCCACCGTCATGATCATAAATACAAGCTGCGCAATGAGAGTCTGGATCGGATTTTCAATGACCGTCCCGAACACCGTGCCGTACTGCTCCTGAGTGAGCCCGGATAAAGAACCGGTAACGGCTTTTAACACATAAAGCAAAATCCACCCGCCGACAACACTGTAAAAAGACAAAACTAAAAAACAGGCCGCCACACCCACATAACCCGTGAGGTGCCATACCGACTTCGGCGCGGCTTGTTTGTAGGCATCAATCGCATTTGTCTGGCTCCGTCTTCCGAAAATAAATTCACCGAGCAAAAGCGGATAGCCTAAAAGCACGGTAAAGAGGACGAATACAAGAAAAAAAGCGCCTCCCCCGTTCGTACCCGCTACGTAAGGGAACTTCCAAATGGCTCCCAGGCCGATCGCCGAACCGGCAGCGGCCATAATAAATCCTATTTTTGAGGCCCATTGAACCCTTTTTTGGTCAGACACGACTTTCCACTTCCCTTCCGCCCTATATTATCCCTTATTCACTGCGATAACTTAAGCCCATTTCAATATGTTTCATTATTCCGAAAAATAAAAAGGAGCGGCGGGTGCCGCTCCTTACAAATCCCCGTTTAATTTCGAATGCTTTCTCGAATATAAGAAATAAATCACCAGACCGATGATCAGCCAGATAAAGAAACGGAATATGGTGGTGGCGCCAAGGTTAATAATCAAAAACACGCAGAACAGAATGGACAATATCGGAATAAAGGGAACCCCCGGACATTTAAAAGCCCTTGGCAGATCAGGCTGTTTCTTTCTCAATACGATAACCGCCACGGAAATCAGGACAAATGCGGCAAGCGTGCCGATGTTCACCAGCTTCGCCAGTTCATCAAGCGGGACGAGCGAGCCGAGTAATGCCGACAGGATGCCGAATACCCATGTCACCACGTGCGGCGTTTTATGCTTCGGATGGACTTTTGAAAGCGCCCCCGGCACCAAACCGTCACGGGACATGGCAAACATCACCCTCGTCTGGCCGTACAGCATGACGAGCATCACCGTTGTCATCCCCAACACTGCGCCGATATCAATAATCCCGGCCACCCAATTCTGTCCGGCCATCTGCAGGACGAGAGACACGGGATGGTCAACGCCTTCAAAGCGGGCAAACGGAACGACGCCCGTCATAATCGCCGATACGGTCACATACAGCACGGTGCAGACGATTAATGAAAAGATAATTCCTTTCGGCAGATCCTTCGCCGGATTTTTCGTTTCTTCAGCGGCGGAAGAGACGGCGTCAAAACCGATAAAAGAGAAGAAAACGAGCGCCGCGGCACTGAAAACACCGCCGAACCCCATCGGTATAAACGGCTGCCAGTTGTGAGGTTTGACATATACGGCCGCAACGGCGATAAACAATAGAACAACCAGAACCTTCAAAATGACCATAATATTATTGACCCGCTTCGATTCCTTAATGCCTAAGTAGAGAAGGAATGTAATCGCAAGCACGATAACAAATGCGGGGAGATTAAAGAATGTGACCGTGCCTTTAATGGATCCCGGCGCGGCCGTTAATGCGGTCGGAAGATGAATGCCGAAGCCCGCCAAGAATGATTGAAAATAGCCGGACCAGCCGACCGAAACCGCGCTGACGGCGAGCATATATTCCAAGATTAAATCCCATCCGATGATAAACGCGAGAAGTTCACCCAGTGTCGCATAAGTAAACGTGTAGACGGAACCTGAAACCGGGACGCTTGAAGCAAATTCAGCATATGACAGAGCCGCAAATAAACACGCAAGAGCGGCGATGACAAATGAAACGGTCAGCCCCGGCCCCGCCGTGACAGCGCCTGTTCCGGTTAATACAAAAATCCCCGTTCCGATGATGGCCCCTATCCCCAGAAGGGTCAAATCAAAGGCCCCTAACTCTCTTTTCAGCGACTTTTCCCCGCTCGTTGCGGCAAGCAGGTCCTGAATGCTTTTCTTTCTGAATACGCTCCCCTTCATCTGCTTCACTCCTTGTAAACCAATATATGTTAGAATATTCAGATAACAATAGCAATAATGACTAAATTCTTATTTTTCGCATGAAATGTTTCAGCACATCATTCCTTTCTCCTATGTCATATTATAGCGAAAAATATAAAAATGAAAATAACTTTTTTGAAAATTCTATATATTATTTTTAGTTTTCATAAAACAGAACTCAGCGGATTCTCCACTGTGAAATATTAACATTAGTGATTCAGCTGGCGACTTCCATTTTTTGAAAATCGTATTCATATGTACGTTCAAATAAAAATCCCGCCCTTTTTAAAAGCGCGGGATAAGACTTGCGTATTATGTTGAAATAAATCTGCCGCCATTTACGTGAATGGTCTGCCCCGTCATATAGGAAGATTCGTCTGAAGCCAGAAGCACGTAAGCTCCGGCGTGTTCCGCAGGCTGTCCCGGTCTTCCCATCGGAGTGTCCAGACCGTGCTTTTCCACCTTTTCTTCAGTAAACGTTGCCGGAATCAGGGCGGTCCAGATCGGGCCAGGGGCCACCGCATTTACTCTGATCCCCTGATCGGCCAATGACATCGCCATTGAACGCGTAAAGGAAACGATGCCGCCTTTCGTGCACGAATAGTCGATCAATGAAGTGTCTCCCTGATAAGCGGTAATAGACGTTGTATTAATGATGGCGCTCCCTCTTTTGAGATGAGGCAGCACGGCTTTTGTCATATGAAACATAGAAAACATGTTTGTACGGAATGTCTTCTCCAGCTGTTCAGCTGTAATATCAAGAATCCCGTTTTGCGGATGCTGCTCAGCCGCATTATTAACGAGAATATCTATTTTTCCGTAGTGATCTAAGACTTGGCGGACCGCCTTTTGACAATGCGCCTCATCACCGACGTCTCCCGGAATTAACAGGCATTCGGCCTGGTATTCTTCCGCACGCTTTTTCGTTCTCTCGGCATCGGCATGTTCGTCTAGGTACAGGATGGCAAGATCCGCCCCTTCCTTCGCGTAAGCGATCGCAGCCGCTGCGCCGATGCCGCTGTCTCCGCCCGTGATGACGGCGACTTTTCCTTTTAATCTGCCCGACCCTTTTACATCCGGGTCCTCCAAGAGCGGTTTCGGCTCCATGTCTGACTCAATGCCGGGCTGGCGCTTTTGCACCTGCGGCTTTTGTCCTTCCGTCTGTCTGTCCATCGGATTCATATTCTCACACTCCTGCAATTGGTATTACTGAGACGATACCACGCAGTGCGGGGAGTTAAACGGACAAATATGCCGGTAATTAAAGCTGCTGAGCCGTTTCGGGAAAAGCGCCGGTGTATTTCGCAGACGGCCTGTAAATCATGTTGTCAGCGGACTGTTCAAGCACGTGTGCGCACCAGCCTGCCATTCTGCTTGCTGAAAAGGTCGGCGTAAACAAATCATTGTCGACATCAATGGCCTGCATCACAGCCGCTGCGTAAAACTCCACATTCGTATACAGCTTCCGTCCGGGCTTATATTGCTCTAACAGGCGGATGGCTTCCTTCTCCACATAAAGCGCCAAGTCAAGCGACGGATCATTTCCCGCCACTTCTTCAGCCTTTATGCGCAGCGCTTCCGCCCGCGGGTCTTTTGTTTTGTACACCCTGTGCCCGAAGCCCATCAGGCGTTCTCCCCTCATAAGCTTCGCTGCCAAATACGCTTCTGCATTTTCTTTTTTCCCGATGTCTTCAAGCATTTTCGTGACGCCTGAAGGCGCGCCTCCGTGCAGCGGCCCTTTCATCGTACCCAGTGCGGCAGTGACGGCAGACACTAAGTCCGATTCAGTCGAAACGGTGACTCTCGCTGAAAAAGTCGATGCATTCATCCCGTGCTCCATCGCCAGAATCATATACGTTTCAAGCGCTTTCTTTTGGGCTGCGGACGGCTGCCTGCCTGTCAGCATATACAAATAGTTTTCAACGTGTCCGTATCGCGCCTCAGGTGACAACGCTTCCTGCCCTTGTTTACGGCGGTATCTGTACGCAATAATCGTCGGTGTGACGGCAATCAGTTTAACCGCTTCTTCCGGCTTGGGCGGATATGTAAATGAATCTGTGCCCAAACCTGAAACAGCCGTTCTCAGCACCGCCATGTCGTCCATTTCATCCGGAAGCGTTTCCAGTAAGTCGATCAAATGTTTCGGAAGCCCGCGCTCGGCTGCAAGTTCTTCCTGAAACGCAAGCAATTGCCGCTCATCAGGAAGCGCCCCGTTCAAAATGAGATACGCCGCTTCTTCAAAACTGAATTGCAGCGCGATATCCTTCGCATCATAGCCGCGATATATTAAATGCCCCTTTTCTCCGTCAATGTGGCTGATAGCCGTTTCTGCACAAGTAATCCCTTTCAATCCACGATAAATCAATTTCATTCCCCCTTATCCTCTTTCTGTTATTATAGTAAATATAATATTTAAAAAATAATGAATATTTTTAAGGGAATTAATTAAAACTTTTAATCAGAGGAGTGCATCTATGGATTTTAAATGGCTTCACACCTTCGTCACCGCGGCAAAATATGAGAATTTCAGAAAAACGGCGGAAACGCTTTTTTTATCTCAGCCGACCGTCACCGTTCATATAAAATTATTAGAGAAAGAAATCAGCTGCAAGCTGTTTCAGCGAAGCGGCCGAAAGATACAATTGACCGAAGAAGGAAAAGCATACGTGCCGTTTGCCATGAGGCTTTTGGAAGACTATGAAAACAGCATGGCGGAACTGCACAGGGTGCGCCAGGGCTACTCGCACACGCTGACACTCGCTGTTTCGCCGCTTATCGCCGACACCGTTCTCCCGTCTGTCATGAAGCGTTATACAGAGGACAATAAAGAAACCGAAATGACGGTCACCATTTTCGAATCGGAAGAAATCGCCTCTCAAATCAGAAACGGCTCAGCCGATATCGGACTGAGCTGCTTAAAGGTGCAATCATCTTCCCTCACTTGCCGCCCCCTGTACAATGACCCCGTTGTCCTCGTCGCGCCGCCCGGCCGAAAACCCGGAACAGGGAAGGCGGATGAAGTGAAAGACCTGTTCGGACAATATCTGCTTTTGACCCATAACCATCCTGACTATTGGGATGATTTGCTCCGCCAGGTCAGAATACAGTTCCCTTTCGTCAGGACAATGAAGGTGACACAGACGCATATTACGAAACGATTTATTAAAGAGGGGCTGGGTGTCTCATTTCTGCCGCTGTCAGCGGTACGGGCCGAACTCGCCGCAGGCAGCATGATTGAAATTCCGTGCGAATTCGCCCAGATGCCGAGCGCGGGCGCATACGCCATCGCCCTCTATGAAAATGAAAAAAAGAAAACCTTTTTAGATTTTTTATCACATTTTCATTTTTAGGTGAAACAAATGGAGCTCTGTCCCGTCTAAATAAAAAACCCGTTCTGATGAACGGGTTTCTTTCGCTGCTAGAATCTTTTCGCGCCCAGGTAGCGCGGTTTCCAGTAGCTGTTATTCAGATCACTTGTTGTGACGCCGTCAGAACCGGCATGGATGAACTTGTTGTTTCCGATGTACACACCCATGTGTGAAGGGCCGGCCTGATATGTTGTAAAGAAGACGAAGTCTCCTCTTGACGGGCTGGACACGCTCTTCATTGAGCTCCAGTATCCCGCAGTGCTCGTTCTGCCGACACTCGTCTGTTTGTTTAACAGGTACCAGATAAATCCGCTGCAGTCAAAGCCGGAAGTCGTTGTTCCGCCCCATACATACGGCGTCCCGGTTAAAGATTGCGCATCAGAAATCAGCTTGTTTACATTCAGGCTCGTCTGTGCAACATTATGGCTGGATGAAGGCTGCTTTGATGACGAAGATCCCGAAGACGTTGAACCGGAAGTTGATCCCTTTACTTTAAGAACTTGTCCGATGCGGATCAGGTCCGTTTTTAAACCGTTTAAACTTTTTAATTGGTTTACCGTCATTTTATATTTATTCGCAATTTTCCAAAGGCTGTCGCCTTTTACGACTTTATATGTAGACGATGATGACTTGCTGCTTGAGCTTGAACCTGAGGATGATTTACCGTTGATCGAAAGCGTCTGACCGATGTAAATGATATCCGATTTTAATTTGTTCTCAGATTTAATGGAATTAATTGACGTTCCGTACCGATTTGAAAGTCCCCATAATGTATCGCCTTTTTTTACCTTAATCGTTTGCGCAGATGCCGCGCCCGCAAACAAAGTCGTCCCCAAAACCACTGCCGTTGTTGCTGTAACAAGTTGCTTTTTCATATTTTCCTCCCTGAATGATTCTATCTATTTTATGTGTCTCTTTTTTAAAGTTTTTATCTGTTTCCTATTATAAGGTTCAATTTCCACTAGAAATAGACTTGACTTCCCGTGACAAATTTCTTACTAATTCGTTTTAGAAAAAAGTTTTTAAGGGTATTAAATATTTCAATTTGATTTCAAACGTGACGAAAAACGAGTCAATTTGTCATGTTTTTTTCCTGTGATCCTCGTATTTTGGAAAAACAAAGCAGTTCATTTTCCAAATAACCCCTTGTTAAAAAAATCCTCGTCTTTTTCAAAAAAGTGAATGGTTTTCACTCTTTCTTGAAAACATAACTTTACACCGGAATTTACATTTCTAACAATGTTTCACCTGAAATTTACAGGAGGAACAGGCGCTCTTTACAAACACCCCCTACCATTAGACATGCAGACACGATTAAAGGAGGACGAGTGAGAATGAGTCTATTTAAACAGGTTCGATCAAAACTTCTGCCGGCGGCAGCCGTATCCGTGCTGACAGCCGGTCTGATTGCGGGCGCTGGGCTTCAGCACTCCGAACAGGCTGCGGCAAAAAAACAGCCTGACAAAAACGAAATCAGAAACGTCATCTTCATGGTCGGCGACGGAATGGGCGCTCCCTATATGAACGCCTACCGTTCGGTCATTAACAAAGGAAAGCCTTCGGATGGTATGAAACTGACGGCATTCGACCCCAATCTCGCCGGTATGATGATGACTTATCCTGACGATCCTGATTCCAATATTACCGATTCCGCGGCGGCTGGCACGGCAATGGCCACAGGCGTGAAAACGTATAACGCGGCGATCGGAGTCAATAAAAAAGGAAAGCGGGTAAAATCCGTCCTCGAAGAAGCGAAACAAAGAGGGAAATCCACCGGACTTGTCGCAACTTCGGAGATTGCGCACGCCACCCCTGCGGCATTCGGAGCCCATAACAAATCCCGAAAAAATATGGATGACATCGCAAGCAGCTACTTTGATGACCGCATCAACGGAAAACAGAAAGTCGATGTGCTCCTCGGAGGCGGCAAGTCAAACTTTATCCGTAAAGACCGCAATGTAACAAAGGATTTCAAAAAAGCGGGATACAGCTACGTGACATCAAAACAGGAGCTCAAAAAGGATCGTAATAAGAAGATTCTCGGCCTGTTTGCCGATGGCGGACTCGACAAAGCAATCGACCGATCAAACGCCGTCCCTTCATTAGAAGACATGACAACGGCAGCGATCGACAGGCTGAACAAGAATAAAAAAGGGTTTTTCTTAATGGTAGAAGGCAGCCAAATTGACTGGGCGGGACATGACAATGATATAGTCGGCGCAATGAGTGAAATGAAGGATTTTGAAAAAGCGTATAAAGCAGCGATCGCATTTGCCAAAAAGGACAAACATACGCTTGTCGTTGCCACGGCTGATCATACCACCGGCGGATTGACGATCGGCGCGAATGACGATAAAAACTGGCATGTTGAACCGATTCTTGCCGCCAAAAAAACCCCGGCATTTATGGCTGACCAAATCAAAGCGGGCAAATCCGTATCTTCCGTGCTTGCGCGTTATACAGACCTGAAATGGTCAAAAGCTGAAATCAAACAGATCGAAACGGCCGCAAAACAGGATGCTGACAAGAGCATCTACAAAGCGATCATTAAGCTCTTTAATGCGAAAACCAACAGCGGCTGGACAACCGGCGATCATACAGGCGAAGAAGTTCCCGTTTACGCATACGGTCCGGGAAGAGAGTCATTTACGGGGCTTTTAAACAACACGGACCAGGCCAAAAAGATCTTTCACATCCTGAAACACGGAAAATAAAAAAAGGATGCGGGGGTTTCCCCGCATCCTTTCTTCTTTTACAGATATCTCCGGTGCACTCCTTTGCCGTCATACGAAAACATCACTTCTCTGTCTTCAAGAACAGATTCGATGTGCACGCTCCTGCCCCACAGCTGGTACAGATACGGCAGCACTTTCTCCAAATATTTCAGATCAAGCTCAATTCCCTCATACCAATGTTTAATATAAAGTTCATTATTCTTCAGGTAATCCCCGTCATTGACGGTCAGATAAGGAAATCCCCCGTTGACCCGCATGTTCACGAGCTGGTCGCGCACGGCCTTCCATTCTTTGTCGATCACTTTATAGTCCCTGCCCTGTTTTTGGAATAAATACAAATCCTCACGCATCACGAGATCTTTCGTCAAATAATTGCGGATAAATGATATATCCGATTCAATTTCCCTGACCTCAAACATTTTTTCGCGTCCGGAACCGGGCTTTACCCCTGTTTTTTTCATTTCATCTGTCGGGTTGTCATAACGCTCTTCGATGTCTTCAAAAATTTTCAGCCCTAAATAATACGGGTTGATTCCCGTTTTTGACGGCTGAACGACGCCTGCGTTCAGCTTCGCAAATTCGATGGCTTCATCTGAAGTCAGGTCAAGCTCGCGGATAATCCGCTGATGCCAATAGGATGCCCAGCCTTCGTTCATGATTTTCGTTTCCAGCTGAGGCCAAAAATACAGCATTTCTTCTCTCATCATGGTTAAAATGTCACGCTGCCACGGTTCAAGCTCCCGCGAATGTTCCTCGATAAACAGCAGAATATCTTTTTCCGGCCGGGGCGGAAACGGTTTTTTCCCTTTTTTCTTTTTCACCTGCTTCGGCTTATCCATTCCCCATAAATCATCGTAAGGCGATGGCGCGGTTTCTTCTTCGTCCTCCTCTTCGTCATCGACGCTCCACAGCAGCTTCGGCCTGACGAGCGACGGATCGATATGCTCCTGAACCGCCAGAATGGCATCTAAAAAGGACTCCACCTCTTTGATCCCGTGAATTCTTTCATAATGCTTAATCCGCTCCGCCGCAGCCGCCATACTCTCAACCATGTCCCGGTTCGTATTTTGAAAGCGGCAGTTATGTTTGAAAAAATCACAATGGGCAAGAACATGGGCTACAATTAATTTATTTTGGATCAGCGAATTGCTGTCCAGCAAAAAAGCGTAGCAAGGGTTGGAATTAATGACAAGTTCATAAATTTTGCTCAAACCGAGATCATAATGGAGTTTCATCTTGTGAAATTGTTTGCCGAAACTCCAATGGCTGAATCTCGTCGGCATGCCGTACGCGCCGAATGTATAAATAATCTCAGCCGGACAAATTTCATATCTCATCGGGTAGAAATCAAGGCCGAAACCCTTCGCAATGTCGGTTATTTCCTCAATTGCCCGCTGTAAACCTTTTGTCTCCTCCGCGTTCAACCGAATCCCCCCTACTTGGACTTATTTATAATGTATGACCCCTCCTCTCAAAAGATGAAATAACAGATCGGTTTCCGTCTGAAAACTTTCGGCACACCCGCCCCGTTTGCTTTATATGTAAGTGGGTAAAACACACACCATACCCCAAAAAGAAAAGGAGCGATTCTACTTGAATACAGCAGACATGCTAACGACGTATCTCAGCAAACTCCCGAATCTGGTCATTGCACTGCTCGTCCTGCTTATCGGCTGGGGCATTGCCAAAATCATTGAAAAAGCTGTATACAAAGGCCTGCAAAAAACAAAAATCGACGACAGACTGTTCGCCGAAACAAAGCCGGCGCGCTATTCCTCAGAAAAAGTCATCAGTAAAGTCATTTATTTTATCGCATTAATCATCGTTTTTATTCTATTCTTTAACATTCTGCATCTGACAACCGTGGCTTCGCCTTTTGTCAGCATGCTGTCAGCGATAACGGCGGCTGTGCCGAGCATTTTAAAAGCCGGCCTGATTCTGCTATTGGGCTGGGCGGCCGCTTCGCTTTTCAGCTATCTCGTCAAAAAAGCGGGCATGAAACTCGCTGAAAACGGCCGGCTCAGAAAATGGACAATGGTGTCTGAAGAAGCGGAGATGAGCAAATCCGTTACGGCCGCTTCACGAATCGTTTTTTACTTCGTCTTGCTCTTGTTCCTGCCCGGCGTCTTGGCCGCTCTCCAAATCAGCGGAGTATCAGGGCCGTTTACAAATATGATCCAAAGCGTTTTGTCCTTTATACCGAAATTATTCGCCGCGGCGCTGATTGTTTTAATCGGCTGGCTTGTTGCCCGTCTCGTCCGTGATATCGTCACAAACTTTCTGGCGAGTATCGGCACGGAAAGGCTCGCCGCACGTATGGGGCTTTCTATATACCTGAAGGATACAAGCCTGTCGGCAATCATCGGAACGATTGTCTACGTGCTGATTTTCATTCCGGTGATCATTTCTGCGCTTGACCGGCTTGATGTGGCGGGTATTTCTGAACCGGCGTCAGCCATGCTGCACACGGTCTTCACAATGCTCCCTAATATCATCATCGGTATCGTGCTGATCATCGCCGGCATCTGGATCGGAAAATGGGTCAACAGCATTGTATCCGGGCTCTTGCACCGGGCCGGTTTCGACTCTCTTCTCGGTAAAATGGGCTTTGAACAGGCGGGTACCCCGAAGCTGACGCTTTCTCAGACGGTCGGCATGATTGTTCAGATCATCATCGTCCTGCTCTTTACGGCAGAGGCGCTGCAGCTTGTCCATCTCGAATTTCTCGTTGTTATCGCAACAGGTATTATCGCTTACCTGCCTAATGTTCTGGCCGCTGTATTTATTCTCGGAATCGGGCTTTTGGCCGGACAGCTCGTCAGCAGGCTGCTTGCCGGCATGCTGAGCGGAAAGGAATTCAGATTCCTGGCGCCGCTTGCGAAATATACCATTATCACTCTTTCAATCTTTATGGCGCTGGATCAGCTCGGTGTCGCCGACACGATCGTAAATGCCGCGTTTATTCTGATTCTGGGCGGTTTCGCGCTTGCCTTCGGACTTTCATTCGGTCTTGGCGGAAAAGATTTCGCCTCCCGTTATCTCGCAAAATTGGATCGCAAAATTGAAAAACATCAATCGGCTGACGATCGGAAGCCGCCGATGTCTTAACGAAAAAAACGTGTGCTCAGAAGGAGCGCACGTTTTTTTTTGAGTTAAGGGGGCAAATTCCTTTTTTTTCATTTTAGATTCATATATGATAGACTGTAACAGAAGCAAAATCTCTTTTTTCGAGGTCATTCTATGAAATTAACGAACTATACCGATTATTCTTTACGCGTTTTGATTTTTTTGGCTTCCAGACATTCCGATGAACTTTCCAACATAAAAGAAATCGCAGATACTTATTCCATCTCTAAAAACCACCTCATGAAAGTCATTTACCGCCTCGGCCAGCTCGGATATGTCGAAACGATCCGGGGCCGGGGAGGCGGAATCCGTTTAGGAATGACACCGGAAGACATAAACATTGGAGAAGTCGTTCGAAATACAGAAGACGACTTTAACATCGTAGAATGCTTTGACTCCAAAAAAAATCTCTGTATCATATCTCCCGCCTGCAACTTAAAGAACCTTCTGAATGAAGCCCTGCAAGCTTACCTGGCCGTTTTAGACAAATATACGTTAAGGGATCTGGTCAAAAATAAAGAGGAGATTATGAGACTGCTCAGAAGCTGAAGGAATGCCCGCATTCCTTCTTTTTTTATGCCGGCATAAGAAAAAAGGACTATTTCTATTAATATGATAAACGATTGCAGACAAGTGCCGATATAAAGATTATCATTACTGATATCCTCACCTTGCGGCTGCAACGAATGGGGATAGTAAAATCATCGCAGGAAAAGGGAGATTCATTATGAAAAAAAAGGTAGCGGTCGGTTTGACTGCATCTGCGATCGTCGGGTCTGCGTTAGCTGTAACACCGGCAGAAGCACAAACGATTAAGGTTAAAAGCGGAGATTCATTATGGAAGCTTGCCCAAAACTACAATACGAGCGTGGATGCCATTACATCAGCCAATCATCTAAAATCCACCGTTCTTTCTATCGGGCAGACGCTCAACATTCCTAACGGCAAATCAGATTCCGGCAGCAAAAAGCCATCTTCAAAGAACAGCGGCACGACTAAAAGCGTTTATACAGTGAAAAGCGGCGACTCGCTGTGGCTGATCGCATCTGATTTTAAAATGTCCGTACAGGAACTGAAAAAATTGAACGGTCTGACAAGCGACTTAATCCGCGCGGGACAGAAGCTGCAAGTGACGGGGAAAGTTTCCTCAAGCACCGATCAGAAAAAAACCGCTCCTGGCAGCAGCTCAAACAGCAGCAAAAAGCAGTCATCATCTTCCGGGACGTATAAAGTCAAACTCGGCGATTCACTATGGAAGATCGCAAACAGCGTCAATATGACCATTGCGGAACTCAAAGTATTAAACAACTTAAAAACGGATACGATCTACGTAAACCAAGTCCTGAAAACAAAAGGAACGTCTTCTTCGGGAAACACGCCGTCAAAGGACAATTCAAACCAAAATAAAAACCAGACGCAAACGTCCTCTTATACAGTAAAAAGCGGAGACTCACTCTGGAAAATCGCAAACGCATACAATATGACGGTTCAGCAAATCAGAAGCATCAACAAACTGACGTCAGACATGCTGCGGGTCGGACAAGTACTTAAGCTGACCAAAACGTCATCTTCCGGCTCTTCGACTTCACCGTCAACTCCGAACCAGTCCGGAAATACAGGGAAAACCACTACATATACCGTGAAAAGCGGGGATTCTTTATGGGTGATCGCCCAAAAGTTCAATGTGACCGCCCAGCAGATCCGCGAGAAAAACAATCTGAAAACAGATGTTCTTCAAATCGGACAAAAGCTGACGATTACCGGGCAGCAGACAAACACGACTCCGAATCAGTCCGGCAACACAGGCGGCACAGGTTCAACAAGCGCGAAGATTAATGTAATGATCGATGCCGCAAAAGCTCAGCTGGGCGTACCGTATGTATGGGGCGGGACGACGCCGAGAGGCTTTGACTGCAGCGGTTTCATTTATTACGTTCTCAATAAGGTCACTTCTGTATCCAGACTTTCAGCCGCAGGCTACTGGAATACGATGACATCAGTCAGCCAGCCGGCGGTCGGTGACTTTGTCTTTTTCTCAACTTATAAAGCCGGACCTTCCCACGTCGGTATTTATCTCGGGAACGGCCAGTTTATTAATGCCAACGATTCGGGTGTCGTTATTTCCAGCATGAACAATTCCTATTGGAAACAGCGTTACCTCGGCGCAAAACGTTTCTTCTGATATCTGACAAGCTGTACGGCCTCAATAAGGCTGTGCAGCTTTTTTTACAGTCTGAAAATATTAATGCTGATCACATGTTTTGTCACGGGATGGAAATACACTTCAGCACGGGATGAAAACGTTTCTTTTGCTGTTTGCACCGTTACGCGAAACACATCTTTCGTCTGTTCCCGGTTCACTTTTGTACGGCCCATGTACGAATAATCGGTAAGCTCGGCCCCCTTGTATTCACGTTCAAGCTGGTTCCATGCGAGCTGCTCCCATTTTTCAACTGATGGATCAAGGTGTTCTGTATGCCCTTTTTCAGCGATCGAGGCAATGAGAATGCCGCAAAACAAGAGGGCAAGCGCAAATGGAAGGGATTTCATCTTTATGTTCTCCTGAGTCGTTTTTTGTCAATCTTAGCGTGTCCAAAGAAGAGACGGATATGCGGTTTTATTTTATGTCTCCCTCATATTGCTATGCCGCTGTGATAAGGACACCAACTTTTCCCCCGTTGCATCGGTCTTCGGCGGCATAAACTAACGGAGAACTTCTCATTGAAAGGAGAAGCGTTAGATGGATCATGCCGATTATGACAAAGCCTTGTATTACACACACCGGTCTCAATGGGACAATTTGTTAATATTGATGGTTCGTACAAAAGATGATTTATTATCAAAGCGTATTGAGCACTTTCTGCACGCGTATCATTTCGAATATGATCATGCGGTGCTTGAAAAAGAGCTGTATTCCCTTCTCGGGTATATTGATCATGCGACAGAGCTCGCTTATGAAGATCAATTAGCCATGCTGACATAAAACAATCCCGGCGTCAGACGCCGGGATTTCTTATGTTTGTGAACATATTCAGCTCTTCGATCATCTCTTTCAGGCTGACAGCCATATCCTCAGATACGGTCCGGCGCTCCATGTCGATGTGAATCGGGTCTAAGACCAGCTGTTTCGGGATGACATTTGCATAGACGCCCCGCATGACCGTCCGCATATTCGCCAGCGCGTTCATGCCTCCTTTTCCTCCGCCCGCCGCAGCAATGATTGCCACCGGTTTGTATGCCCAGTGATCGCTGCTTAAAAAATCGATGGCGTTTTTTAAAGCGCCGCTCATGCCGCTGTGATACTCGGGAGATAATAAGACGACGGCCGCCGACTTTTTCACCTGCCGCCTTAACTCTTCCACTGCAGGCAGCTCGTTCTGTTCTTCTTCACCGTTATAAAGCGGCAGTTCACTTTCGCTCAAATCAATAAAATCGGTATGAAACCGATCACTTATATAAGAAGCGGCAATTCTAGTCCGCCCGTTTTTTCTCGGTGTTCCGCTGATCACTAATATGCTCATCATTTTACCGCCTTTCCAAAAACATTATATTTTACCGCATACAATGCCGCCTGCGTCCGATCGGAAAGATTCAGCTTTGACAGCAGGTTGGACACGTGGGTCTTCACTGTTTTTTCTGAAATAAACAGTGCCGCCGCAATTTCCTTATTGCTTTTCCCTTTGGCTATTTCTTGAAGAACATCTTTTTCACGGGGGGTCAGCTGATCATATTTTTCCTTATCCTGATCATCCTGAACCATATGGGTCAGCACGTGAGGCACAATATCCGCCGACAGCCGGTAACGTCCGGAATACACTTCCCGAAGCGTTTTTACTAAATCATCGGGCTGGGCGTCTTTCAGCTGATACGCTTTTGCGCCGGCTTTAAGGGCGGGAATGACATGCTCCTGATCAGAATAGCTCGTCAAAACGACGATACTGATGTCCGGAAATCGTTCCGCCGCAATTTTTGCCGCTTCTATGCCGTCCATATCAGGCATTGATAAATCCATCAGAATGATGTCCGGCTCCGTCTTTTCAGCTTGCTGAAGCGCTTCAGCACCGGTGGACGCCTCACCGACAACTTCAATGTCTTCCTGAGTGGCGAAGAAATAGCGCAGTCCTTTGCGGACAACGTGATGATCATCAGCAATCACAATTTTCATCAATCAGACCTCCTGTCCCGAAACGGAAGCCGAACGGAGACAATCGTTCCGGCGCCAAGCTCGGATTGCAGTGTAAAGCGGCCGCCGATTGCTTCAGCCCGCGCTTTCATGCCGGCCACGCCGAGCGATGGGAGCACAGCATGCGCATCAGCGCTGAAGCCCGCTCCACGGTCGCTAATATGAAGCTCAGCGCAATCCGGCTTTTTAACGGCGGAAATGATAACCCGGTCCGTTCCCGCATGCTTTTTACAGTTATTCAAGGCTTCCTGGGCGATCCGCCAAAGCGCGTGTTCCTGTTCATCTGTAAGCTCCAGCTCATCCTCCATTTCACAAACGGCTTCCAGGCCGATAGGAGCGGCATAGCTTTTGATCGACGCATACAGCCCTTTCGTCAAACTTTCCGGCTTCAGCTGCCAAATAAGCGCCCTCATTTCTGTTAGCGCATCATGAGACAGCTCTTGAATAAACGTAATCATCTGCCGGAGCCGATCATCATCTGTAAAGCTCTTTGCGGCTTTTGCCGTTAAGCTGACAGAAAACAGCATTTGATTGACGGAATCATGCAGCTCTTGCGCAAGTCTGCTTCGTTCCATCAACAGGGCGTTCTGCTGCTCAAATTCGGCCAGTTTCATCCGCTGAATCGCCGTTCCGATTTGAAATGCAACCGCTTCAAGCAGATGCAATTCTTCTTCGTTGAAAAATGTCTTTTCACTTGCGGCGACGTTTAATAAACCGAACTTCCGGCCGCCGTCCTCAAGCGGTACGGTCGCATGATGGGTAATGCCCTCCGTATCGCGGCAGTTCGTCGTCTGTTTCGCAAATTCAATCCGTTTACAATTCATTATGTTTACGGCCTTTGTCAATCCGCCATTGCTGAATTTGGTCAGACAATAGCATTCCCCGCTGCACATGAGTGCATTTTCCCGCTGACCGAGAGCCGGCGGTAAATAAGCGGATGCGGCGAGCGTATAAGATCCGTCCGGCTCAATCAGAAAAATCCACCCTGTCTGCAGCCCGGTCAGGCTGAGCAGTTCGCGGAGCACTTTATCAAGCGCATCCTTTAAATCGTGGCTTTGATTTAAGGTTTCCGCAATCGCTTTTAACGTTTTTAACGTTTCTACCGTCGCTTTCGTCAATTCCCCTCACTCCGGCCAATCAGAATTATCCATATTATATCAATTCTTTTCTGTATATTCCTTTGTTTTCAGCATGAATTTTCCTCATACTTTCGGATGAGACGCATAAAAAAACCGCCGGATGTCGCTTCCGGCGGTTTGTTGTTTATTTCGTTTTTTCCACTATGCCATCCACCGTTTTCATGACGGCTTCAGATAATGCGGCAAGACGCTGTTCGCTGTCTTGTAAAGAAGTTCCCTTCACGGCGAAATAGAACTTCACTTTCGGCTCCGTTCCCGATGGACGAAGGCAGAACCAAGAGCCGTCTTCAAGGAAATATTTCAGGACATTTGACTTCGGCAGATCAATATCTTCTTCATGATGATCGGCAAATACAGTCCGTTTTCCCGTTGAATAGTCTTCAGCCTGCGTGATTTGTTTTCCGGCCATCTGCTTCGGCGGATCGTTTCGGAAGGAAGTCAGGATAGCGGAAATCTGCTCTGCTCCCTGTTTTCCTTTTAATGTCAATGACTTCAAGCCTTCACGGTAATAACCGTATTCTTTAAAAATGGACAGCAGCGCGTCATAAAGCGACATGCCCTGCTTTTTATAGAAGGCGCATACCTCGACGGCTAACAGCGCAGCCTGGATCGCGTCTTTGTCACGCGCGAAATCGCCGATTAAGTAGCCGTAGCTTTCTTCATACCCGAACTGGAACGTGTATTGGCCTGATTTTTCATATTCTTTGATCTTTTCACCGATAAATTTGAAGCCTGTCAGTGTGTCAACCGTATCTAATCCGAACGATGAAGCGACGGCGCGGCCCAATTCGCTCGTGACAATCGTTTTCATGACGACACCGTTTTCAGGAAGGGCGCCCTGTTTTTTCTTCTCGGAAAGCAGGTAATGCAATAAAAGCGCGCCTGTCTGGTTTCCCGTCAGCACTGTGTACTTGCCTTCGCTGTTTTTTACGGCAATGCCGAGACGGTCGGCATCCGGGTCCGTAGCGACGAGAATATCAGCGTTTTGTTCTTCTCCGAGTTTAATGGCATATTCGAATGCCGCGTGCTCTTCCGGATTCGGCGATTTGACGGTTGAAAAATCCGGGTCCGGCAGCTCTTGCTCCTTCACGACGGTGACGTTTTTGTAACCGAGTGCTTCAAGACCGCGGCGCACCGGTTTATTTGCCGTGCCGTGCAGCGGAGTGAACACGACGCTGACATCCACTTCATCCGAAAGCTCGGGATGTACGGAGATGGAAGTCAGTTCTTCAGTATATGGTTTATCAATTTCTTCACCGATTATTTTAATCAAACCTTTTTCTTTCAGTGACTGTTCATCTTCAACTTGAATCGTTAATTCATTTTCTATGGCATTCACTTCCGCAATGACGATGTCCGCTTCTTTCGGCGGCAGCTGTGCGCCGTCATCGCCATACACTTTATATCCGTTATATTCAGGCGGGTTATGGCTGGCCGTCACGACGATACCGGCATAAGCGTTCAGCTTTCTCACCGCAAAAGACAGCTCAGGCGTCGGGCGGAGCTCATCAAATACGTATGTTTGAATGCCTTGGGAAGCAAGGGTTTTTGCAGCTTCCATCGCAAACTCAGGAGATTTATGACGGGAGTCGTATGCGATCGCAACCCCTCTTTTTTTCGCGTCTTCCCCCTGTTTCGCGATATACGCCGCAAGTCCGGCGGATGCTTTGCGGACCGTGTAAATATTCATCCTGTTCGTACCCGGCCCGATTTCTCCTCTCATGCCTCCTGTTCCGAACTCAAGATTTTTGTAGAAAAAATCTTCCAGCAGCTGCTCGTTTCCTTCTGCGTCCGCCAATAATTTTTTCAATTCTGAATCTAATTGTTCGGCCTGATTCCAGCGTTCGTAACTCTTACTCCAACTCATGTTCGTCCTCCTATAATTTCAGCTTATGACCATATTTTAATATGAAGCGGCTGCCCGTGTCACTTGATAACTTAACCAAATGCTTTATGTAAAAAGATAAAAGAAGGGCTCATGCCTTTTCGGCACAGCCCTCCGGTTATTATTGTTCGAGCGGAACAACCGCGTCGTGCAGCAGCGTATTTAACCACTCAGTGTGTTTTTCTTTCGTTTCGTCATTCCATTGGAATCGGTCGCTCATGTAATCAATCACGGCCGTTTTATACGTTTGCACCCATTTGATGTCGAAGAACAGTCTTCCCGTTCTGCGGACGAAGAAATCGGCAGGTGTCGCAGCCATTTCTTCTTCGATGCTGTAAGCCGCTTCCGCCAGAATGTGAACCGGAATCTGGCGTTTTTCCGCTTCGTCTTTCAGACCTTCAATCCGGCTGAATACATTTTCAACGTTAGAGCCGTATCTGATGGCTAACTGCTTAGCGGTTTCCTGTGATAAACCGATTTTCAAGCCGTCTTTTGTCTTTGCTTCCACAAATGACTCGAAGTTTTTAGAGCCGCCGACATGTCCGCCGGAAATCGGCATCGTCTTCGTCTTGCAGCCGCCGAAGTCCTGGCCGCCCTCTTCTTTCAAGCGGTCGCGGACAAGATCGACAATGTGCTCAGCCATTTTACGGTAGCCCGTCAGTTTTCCTCCGGCGATCGTAATCAGGCCTGATTGAGATGTCCAGATTTCATCTTTACGGGAGATCTCAGACGGGTCTTTCCCTTCTTCGTGAATAAGCGGTCTGAGGCCGGCCCAGCTTGATTCAATATCGTCCGCCGTAATGTTCAGTTCCGGGAACATATAATTGATGGAGCTGACGACATAATCGCGATCCTGCACCGTCATGCGCGGGTGCTCAAGTTTTTGTTTGTAAACCGTATCGGTCGTACCCACGTATGTTTTTCCTTCACGCGGAATGGCGAACACCATCCGGCCGTCCGGCGTATCAAAGTACACCGCCTGTTTAAGCGGGAATACGGATTGGTCGAATACGAGATGGACCCCTTTTGTGTGCTGAAGATGTTTTCCGCTTTTGCTGTGGTCTTTTTCTCTCAGCTCGTCGACCCACGGACCTGTCGCATTGACGATTTTTTTGGCGTAAACTTTGTATTCCTTGCCTGACAGCAGATCTTCAATTAAAACGCCGACAACTTTTCCTTTTTCATAAAGCAGTTCTTTCACTTTAGAATAGTTGACAGGCTCCGCACCGAATTTAACGGCTTCTTTCATGACTTCAATCGTCAGTCTCGCATCGTCCGTCCGGTACTCTACATAATAGCCTCCGCCTTTTAAGCCGTCTTTTTTGACGAGCGGCTCTTTTTGCAGCGTTTCTTTAGCAGACAGCATGCTTCTGCGCTCTGATTTTTTTACTCCCGCTAAATAGTCATACACACGCAGGCCGATGGAAGTAGAGAATGAACCGAACGTGCCGCCTTTATGAAACGGCAGCAGCATCCATTCCGGCGTCGTGACGTGCGGGCCGTTTTCGTACACGATGGCACGTTCCTTACCGACTTCTGCAACCATTTTGACTTCAAATTGCTTCAGATAACGCAAACCGCCGTGGACAAGCTTTGTGGATCTGCTTGATGTGCCGGCCGCGAAATCCTGCATTTCGCTCAAAGCGACTTTCATTCCCCTTGAAGCAGCGTCAAGCGCCGTACCGGCACCCGTAATACCTCCCCCTATAATAAACAGATCGTATGTTTTTTTAGTCATGTCTTCCAGCATATGATCCCGTTCCAAACTTGAAAATTGGTGATTCATCATTACGTTTCCTCCTTGTTGTCACGGTATAGAAAAAGAGACCACAACAGCCAAAGCGCAGTTATCACTTTGGTGCTGTGGTCTCTCCTCATCTCAGGACCGTTCCTATTAACTTGTTTTCAGTATACCACATTTTTATCTTATTTAAAAGCCATAGCTGCATTTACTGCTTTTTTCCATCCGCCGTACAATTCATCGCGTTTTTCATCTTCCATTTCCGGTTTGAATTGCTTATCAAGGTTCCATTGATCAGCGATTTCAGTGCTGTCCTTCCAGTAGCCGACAGCGATTCCGGCCAAATACGCGGCACCGAGCGCCGTCGTTTCATTAATTTCCGGACGTTCGACCGGCACATCAAGCAAGTCGCTCTGGAATTGCATGAGGAAGTTATTTTTTACCGCTCCGCCGTCTACACGCAATGTTTTTAAAGAGATGCCTGAATCAGCCTCCATGGCATCAAGCACATCTTTCGCCTGATAAGCGAGAGATTCAAGCGTAGCCCGGATGAAATGCTCCTTCGTCGTTCCGCGTGTCAGGCCGAAAACTGAGCCGCGCACGTCACTGTCCCAGTACGGTGTGCCTAATCCGACGAAAGCGGGCACGACATAAACACCGTCAGCGGAATCCACACGCTCTGCGTATGTCTCGCTTTCTTTTGAATCCTGGAACATCCGCATGCCGTCTCTCAGCCATTGGATGGCAGAACCTGCGACAAAGATGCTTCCTTCCAGTGCATACTCGACTTTTCCGTCTAATCCCCAGGCGATTGTCGTCAGAAGGCCGTGATCAGAAGTGATGGCTTTTTCTCCGGTATTCATCAGCATAAAGCAGCCTGTGCCGTATGTGTTTTTCCCCATGCCTTCTTCAAAGCACGCCTGACCGAACAGCGCAGACTGCTGGTCTCCGGCCGCTCCCGCAATCGGAATGTTTTTACCGAAGAAATGATAATCAACCGTTTTCGCGTACACATGAGAAGACGGTTTCACTTCCGGCAGCATTGATTTCGGCACGCCTAAAATATCAAGCAGCTCGTCATCCCATTTTAATTCATGAATATTAAACATCAGCGTTCTTGAAGCGTTGGAATAATCCGTTACGTGCGCCGCCCCTCCGGACATTTTCCAGATGAGCCATGAATCAATCGTTCCGAACAGAAGATTTCCGTTTTCCGCTTTTTCCCGCGCGCCTTCTACATTGTCAAGAATCCATTTGACTTTCGTTCCAGAGAAATAAGGGTCGATCAAAAGTCCCGTTTTTTCTCTGAATGTATCATTATATCCTTTTTCACGAAGCTCTTCGCAAATGCCGGATGTTTGTCTCGATTGCCACACAATCGCATTGTATACCGGCTTTCCGGTATCTTTATCCCATACGACCGTCGTTTCCCTTTGGTTCGTGATGCCGATGCCGGCAATTTGATCAGCGCTGATTCCGGACTCGGAAATCACAGTCGCGATAACGGCGAGCACCGATCCCCAGATTTCGTTCGCATTGTGCTCCACCCAGCCCGGCTGAGGGAAATGCTGTGTGAATTCCTTTTGAGCGGAATGCACGATTTTTCCTTCTTTATTAAAAAGAATCGCTCTTGAACTTGTTGTGCCTTGGTCAATTGATAAAATATAGGTCTCCATGATGCCGCTCTCCTTTTTAAATATATTCAGAATTTGATAATGTTTTCCGTGATTGAGATTTCTTGGTATAAATATAGAGTATGAAAAGCACTACAACCATTATAACGCTTACAAACCAAAAGCTAGGTGTCACATTTCCTTTAAACGCGGCATTGTAAAATACGCCGCCGAACGCACCGCCCATGATCGGACCGATTACGGGAATCCAGGCATATTTCCAATTTGAAGGCCCTTTTTTCGGGATCGGCAGAAAGGCGTGAGCGATTCTCGGCCCCAAATCCCGCGCAGGGTTGATCGCATATCCGGTCGTCCCTCCAAGAGAAATCCCGATGGCAACGATGAGGAATCCGACAATCAGCGGGTTCAGCCCTTTTGTAAATTCATTCGCTCCGATTGCCAAAATGCCGAGCACAAGCACAAACGTACCAATGACTTCACTTATCATATTCCCAAATGTATGAGGAATACTCGGGCCGGTCGAGAAAACGCCCAGTTTAGCGGCCGGATCATCCGTCGCCTTCCAATGCGGCAGATAATGAAGGTACACAACAACCGCACCGATCATTGCTCCGATCATCTGTCCCGCAATATAAACAGGTACCTCTTTCCAAGGAAAGCTGCCTTCAAGCGCAAGGCCTATCGTTAAAGCCGGATTCAAGTGGGCGCCGCTGATGCTGCCGACGGCATATGCCGCCATGGCTACTCCCAATCCCCAGCCGAATACAATAACAATCCATCCGGATTGGTATGAAAGCGATTTCTTTAAGTTGACTCCCGCACAAACGCCGCCGCCGAAAATAACAAGCAGCATTGTACCGATTACTTCTCCCCAAAATGCTGTCATCATCATTCCTCCTAAATGACAAAATAGCAGGTTTGACAGAGTTATAGAGAATAAAAAACCCACAACAAACCGCTTTACGCTTTATTGCTTCCGTAAAGAGCTGTTGTGGGTCTCCGGGTCTCCATCACATAGTATTAACCTAGGTCTATTGTAACAATGGGTGTAAGCGGTGTCAATCTTTTTTTGTCATAGAATGTTCATATTTAGCCCATAGTTCGGTGTCTGAAGTCGTCACGGCCGTGGCTCCTGCCTGCAAGGCGTTTTCAACGTCCTGCTCCGTGCGGATGAAGCCGCCGGCAAAAATCGGAATCCCCGTCATTTCTTTAATTTCTCTGATTAAAGTCGGAACGATGCCCGGGAGAACCTCGATAAAGTCAGGCTTATGCTTTCCGACGAATTCCATGCTTTTCTCCATGGCGCTTGTATCCAAGAGAAACAGACGCTGGATCGCGTATATTTTCTTTTGTTTCGCTTTGACGATGACTGATGATCTCGTCGAAATGATGCCCGCGGGCCGGATATCCTGGCAAATGAACTCCGCACCGTATTCATCATGCTTAATGCCGTGGATTAAATCGACGTGAACCATCAGAAGTTTTCCGTGTTTTTTTGCTTCATTCACGACACCTTTTAATTGACCGAGGTGGATATCTAAAATGACGCCGTATAAGAACGGACTTTCTAAAAATGCATCGAATTGCTTCATGTTCCGGATTGCCGGTAGAATCTGCTGGTTGTGAAAACTCATGTTTTACTCCTTTACATTAAAAATCAATGCTCAGCACGCTTTCCTTGACGGTCGAAATGATGAAAGAGAGCTCCTCGTCCGACAGGCAAAAAGGCGGAGACAGCTGAATGACATTATTATATCCCGCTACAGTATCGCCATTTTTCCCGACAAGCAGGCCTTTTTCTCTGCACGCGGTGATGACGTGCTGCACAAGGGCGGCATCAGCGGGTTCCTTCGTGACTTTGTCCTTGACGAGCTCAATGCCGGCAAGAAGGCCCTTGCCCCGTACATCTCCGACCGCCGGATGTTCTCTGAGCGGCTCAAGCTCACGGAGCAGCCTTTCTCCAAGCTCCCGGGAGCGGGCGATCAAATTTTCGTCCTCCATCAATTGCAGGTTTTTCAAGGCCAGGGCGCAGGCTGCCGGATTGCCTCCGAATGTATTCACGTGCCGGAAGCGGCCGTACGGCTCACCGCCCGAATACGCCTCAAAAATCTCCCGTTTTACTGCCGTTGCCGACAGCGGCAGATAAGCGCTCGTAATGCCTTTTGCCATTGTGACGATGTCCGGTGAAACGCCGTAATGCTGAAATCCGAACGGCTCTCCCGTGCGGCCGAAACCGCAAATAACTTCATCACTGATCAGAAGCGCGCCGTGGCGGCGGCAAATGTCCTCTACCTTTGCCATATACCCGTCCGGGGGCATCAGTATCCCTCCGCCTGTAATAATCGGTTCCATAATAACGCCGGCAATCGTTTCGCTTAACTCCCACGTCATGATCCGGTCGATTTCATGCGCGCTTTCCAATGTGACGGCATCGCCGGGATTCCGATAGAGATCAGGCGGCGCCGCGTGCAAAAAACCTTGTGAGAGCGGCTCATATTTATACTTTCTCTGCGCCTGGCCGGTAGCGGCGAGCGCCCCCATCGTATTACCGTGATAGCCTCTGTACCGGGAGATGAATTTGAAGCGGCTGTGATCGCCGTTTTCAATGTGGTATTGGCGGGCAATTTTGAACGCGGTTTCATTTGCTTCCGATCCGCTGTTGGAAAAGAAGATTACATAATCGCCGCCGAGCCATTCATTCAATTTTTCTGCAAGCTCAATCGCAGGTTGATGGCTTTGGGTCAGCGGATAATAAGGAAGCTCCTTCAATTGGCTGTAAGCCGCATCGGCAAGTTCCTTTCTCCCATATCCGATATTGACGCACCACAGGCCTGACATGCCGTCCAAATACCGTCTGCCGTCAATGTCCGTAACCCAGGCGCCTTCCCCTTTTTGGACGATTATGCTGTCATCCGGCTCCGCCCCTTTCATCGCGTGCCAAATCAGCTCTTTATCCTTTTGTTTGAGTGACTGATTTTTTTGTACATGTTCCACACCGCTCATCTCCCTTTCAATATCATTGCACTGTATCGAAAGCTGCCCGGCTTCTGACGCCGATTCTCTTGGTGAAGTTTTCCTCTTAATAAGAATATAAAGGCGCGGCATGGGCGAGTCAATAAAGCGGCGGCAATTAAAAAAACGCTTTCTCCCAGAAAGCGAAAGGGCTACAAGAGCATATCCCGAAACCGGGGCCGGTGCAAGTGTTTTTATAAAAAAACCCGCCCCTTAAGCGGAGCGGGCGTTTTTTTTATTTCAGATGCGTAATCCGGTAAATATCTTTGCGCCGGTCTTTCAGCTGGCGCACGGTTCCGTTTTCACGCTGCCTTCTTAAGATTTCAAGGTCCACGTCCCCGATCACGACCATTTCGATATTCGGATTCGTTTCACCGACGATTCCGTCTCTGGCAAATTCAAAATCAGACGGAGCAAAAATGGCTGACTGCGCGTATTGAATATCCATATTTTCTGTTTGCGGCAGGTTTCCGACCGTACCTGAGATGACGGTGTAAATTTGGTTTTCAACCGCTCTCGCCTGAGAGCAGTACCTTACGCGCAAGTAGCCTTGGCGGTCTTCAGTGCAGAACGGCGTAAAGATAATTTTCGCCCCTTGATCCGCGGCAATTCTCGCAAGCTCCGGAAATTCGATATCGTAACAGATCTGAATGGCGATCTTTCCGCAGTCCGTATCAAATACGCGCACCCTGTCTCCGGCGCTGATGCCCCACCATTTCCGCTCATTCGGCGTAATGTGAAGCTTATATTGTTTTTCAATCGTGCCGTCACGTCTGAATAAGTAGGCGATGTTATAAATTTTCCCCTCTTCTTCAACGAAGTGGGAGCCGCCGATGATGTTGACGTTATATTTCACCGCGAGATCTGTAAAGAGGCTGATATAGTCCTCGGTATATTCGGTAATCCTCTGAATGGCCAGACTCGGAGAACGCTCCTCGAGGAAAGACATCAGCTGCGTCGTGAAAATCTCCGGGAACACCGCGAAATCAGATCTCGCATCGGAAGCCACATCGACATAATATTCAACCTGATTGGCAAATTCCTCGAAGGAGTAAATCTTTTTCATTTCATATTGAATGACGCAGATGCGCACAGGAAATGCCGATTTGTAATAGCGCTTCGATTGCGGCAGGTAATCGACATTGTTCCATTGCATTAATGTCGCATATTTAATGGACGCGGTGTCATCCGGGAGATAATTCGGATTGATCCGCATGAGCGTAAATCCGTTCATCAGCTGGAAAGAAAGCACCGGATCATAAATCTGATGGCGCGTCACCTGTTCGACATAAGCTCTCGCCGTCATTTCTTCCGCATACTTATGATAATTCGGAATCCGCCCGCCGATAATGATGCTTTTCAGATTCAATCGTCTCGCCAAGTCTTTTCTCGCCTCATACAGCCGGTGTCCGATTTTCATCCGTCTGTATTCCGGGTGAACCATTACCTCAATCCCGTACAGATTCAATCCGTCCGGGTTGTGGTTCGTGATATAACCGTCGTCTGTAATGTCCTGCCACGTGTGGCGGTCATCATATTCATCGAAATTGATGATCAGGCTTGAGCATGAACCGATAATTTCCCCTTCATACTCGGCGCAAAACTGACCTTCCGGAAAGTGCGCGAGATGGCTGATTAAATGCTCAGGCTCCCACGGCTCCATCCCCGGAAAACAATCCTTTTGCAGTTCAATAATTTTGTTAATATCTTTCTCTTCCATATTCCGTATGACCATTTTCTTTTCAAAACGGGTCAGATCAAGTTTCTCAGACAATGCTGCTTCCCCCTGCCGGTTCGTTTTGATCGTTCAATCGCTGTAAGAGTAATTCAAGTTCCATTTCAGCCATCGATTCCAGTCTGTGATCGTACTCTTCAAATAACAGGGCGCTTGTTACCTTATTCGGGACGATGACACATTTCATGCCGGCCCGTTTGGCTGCGATTGAGCCGTTGACCGAATCCTCAAAGGCCAGACATTCAGATGGTTCAACGCCTAAATGTTCCGCAGCTTTCAGATAGAGTTCCGGATTCGGCTTCACTTCTTCTACGTCGTCAGCCGTCTGAATCACTTCAAATTCATCAAACAGGCCTAATTCCTTCAGATGGCCCGATACCCATTTAAAATCTGAGCTGGACGCGAGCCCCACTTTCAATCCTAATTCTTTTGCCGCGGCTAAATAAGCTTCCACCCCGGGGCGAGCCGTTTCCGTCTTCATCCGCTGTTCGAAGCGCCCGCGCCTGATCGCCGTCAGTTCATCATGATCGAGCTTTCTTCCCAGCTGCTCCTCTAAATATGCGAACGGCTTAAACCCCGCGGCCGTTCCGATCACCTTTCCCCAGACGGATAAAGGCAATGTTGAACCGTGTTCCTCAAACATTTCCTGAAGCACTTCATATTCATGGGTTTCTGTATCTAAAATTAACCCGTCAAAATCAAAGATTAATGCTTTTATCAATGGTTACAGCTCCTTTAGTTAAACGTACTGACCTATGTATACACTATACCGTGAATTTCTTTCGCGTTCAAAATGTAACATTCTGACGGAAAGAAGAGCCTGCATAAGTGCAAGCTCTCTTCATCCGTTACTGTGTGTTTTGACTGGAAATATTGGAAAGAGCCGCTCCCGCAGACTCATTTGAACGCTGATCAACCGCTAAGTCTCCAAGCGCAACGATCCCGACCAGATGATTTTGATCGACAATGGGAAGGCGGCGGATTTGGTGTTGGGCCATCAGATGTGACGCCTCTTCAAGACTCATTTCCGGGTTTCCGGATACAACTGCAGAAGACATCACGTGTGAAACAGGTGTTTGGCCGTCGCGGCCTTGAGCCGTTGTTCTCAATGCGATATCACGGTCTGTCAGCATTCCTTTTAATTCCCCTCCGTCAACGACGGGAATTGCTCCGACATTATGCTGGTGCATCAGCGCAGCCGCTTCCTGAATCGTTTGATTGGGAGAAACGGTAGCCACGTGGGTAGTCATTGATTGTTTGATTGAACTCATTGTAAAGCACCCCTTTCGATATTTATTATGCTCGGGGATTTGTCTCATTATAAAGGGAGTTAGAGGAAAGAAATTGTGGTATCATGTCAAGGAAGCAAAAAAGAGCCTGTCAAAAGGCTCTTTATACCCGTCAGATCAGCCTTCTGTGACCGCAGGCTTCTGATCCGGCCCCTGTCTCGAAATCATCATAGGTAAAGGGAAAATTCATTCCGCATTCATTCAGCAAAGCGCAATTTTTATCAAACAGCGCCCGCTCTTTGACATCATATACCGGGTGCGGCTTTGACAGCATGATATGTACCGTTTGCAGACAAGCCATAATTTGAAACGCTTCTTTTAAAGTTCCTTGGTAACGTTGGTTTTGTAATGATAATACGCCCCTTTTTTTAAAGCGCTGAATTTCCAGTTCGGAGAAATAAAGAGGAAAGACATTTTGAAACAATTCAGAGGAAAGCTCTTGTATCGCGCTTTCTTGTCCGTCAGTCGCTGCGTTCACAATTCTCACATCAATCACCTTTCTTGCCATGTGAATATCCTTAATCTTTATCAAGAATAGCACAGAAAAAAACGCGAAAGCTAAGGTAAGTGTTTCCTATTGAAACAGCCGCTTTCCGCTTGAAAAGGAGCTTTATGATATGAAACAAAATGACCGCGGTCTGGAACTCCTGATTACGGAAAAGCACGCCGGACAATGGCTGTTTTCAATCCTGAAATCTGAATTCCAGGCGTCAAAACCCGTAATTACGGAATGGATGAACCAAGAAAGCATTCAGGTGAATCGAACATCCCCGAAAAACAACATCATACTGAAAAGCGGAGATCGCTTATTCATTGATCTTCAAGAAAAAACGGGTTCTTCGGTGACTCCGGAATACGGAGAGCCGGACATTTTATTTGAGGACAATCATATGCTGATTGCAAATAAGCCGGCGGGAATGCCGACTCATCCAAATGAAGAGGGTCAGACCGGCACCCTCAGCAACCTGATCGCTTACCATTTTCAAATCAACGGCGAGCAGGCGAAAGTGCGCCACGTTCACCGTCTTGACCGTGACACGTCAGGCGCGGTCGTTTTCGCGAAACACCGCCTGGCCCATGCAATCCTTGACCGTCAGCTCGAAACCAAAACATTAAAACGCACCTATATCGCCGCGGCGGAAGGAAAAGTCACGCCGAAAAAAGGCACGGTTGACTCGCCGATCGGCCGCGACAGGTCACATTCCGTCAGACGGCGCGTCTCACCCGGCGGACAAGCCGCCGTCACCCATTACAAAGTGAAAGGCTATCATCCCGGTGCGCAGCTTACATTGGCAGAGCTTGAACTGGAAACCGGGAGAACACATCAAATCAGGGTTCATATGGCAAGCATCGGCCATCCGTTGGCGGGCGATGACCTGTACGGCGGAAGCAGGACGCTGTTTCACAGGCAGGCGCTTCACGCAAAAAAAGTCAGTGTCGTCCATCCGATCTCAGGAGAAGAAATCGTTGCCGAGGCGCCGATGCCGGCTGATCTGGCTCATTTTACCGAAACGTATTTTTCTTAAACCGGGTCGGCATATATAATATATCGTTTCGGCGCATTTCCAATGTAAGAAAACGGGTAGCAAGTGGTCAGGATCAGTTCCTCCCGCTTGTGCTGAAGGGTGATGACAGATGTATCATCCCGGCTGACGATTTTTGTACGGCTGATTTTATAAGAAAACGTGCCGTAAGACAAAATCACGTTCAGTCTGTCTCCTTTTTTCAATTCGCCGGTCCGGCGGAACACCGTGTCCCTGTGGCCGGATAACACAATTTGGCCGTGATCGCCCGGATAATAGCTGTCCTTATAATGTCCGACGCCTTTTGCTAAATCATCTGCGTCAGTCCCTTCCACGATCGGGAGCTCAGCGTCGATTTCAGGGATTTCTAAAATGCCGCTTGCCTCACCCGTTTCGGGGTGAAATTCTTTTTTGCGCTGTGTCAGCACAGCGCTTTTTGTTTCGTTCTTTTCCAAGACAGGTTCTGTTGCTTTTTTTGCTTCTTCAAGCGAATGGTTCGTTTTCATATGTGAATCAATGATCTTCCAGCTTCCGTAACATGTGATGATGATACCGGCGATGATGACGAGAAGCGGAATATGTTTCAGTTTGTTCATCGTGTGTGGGTTCCCCTTTTCTTTCTGAAAAGCCAATATACGCCGGCACCCGTGATCACCAGGCCGGCCAATGCCGTCTGATGGCTGCCCGCTGAAGTATCAGGCAATGGGCGGCCTTTTTGTGTGCCGCTTTCAGTCTGTTTTGTCCTTTGTTCCGAATTTGCGGCAGGCGCCGGACGGGATTCGGGAATTGACTGCACTGTATCAGATGCTGTTTCTTCTACGACAGGACGTTCAGGTTTTTTGGTTTGATCAGGCTGTTCTGCCGCATCCGGTTTTTTAGCGGGTTTTTTCGCTTGAGGTTTTTCTCCTTTATCAGGCCTGGTGCCGCCCGGTGTTTCCCCGCTTCCCGGCTGATTGCCGGTGTCATCAGGTGTTTCGGCGGCTGATGCCGTGCGGATGCGGCCGTCGGTTTGATAAGAAATCGGCGCGGAAAAGCTTTTGACATAGTCTACTGTCGCTTCCAAATCCTCAGGCCCCGTCACCGGATTCTTGCCGAGTTTCCCGATCGGACCGTATTTTGCCCCCGCTGCCGTCGCCATAAATTGATTGACTGTTACTGTATATCCTTTTTCGGGCTGTATGTCTGTCCCGTCCGCCATTTTCATTTCAACCGCTTGTCCGGTTTCCGGGTTCCATGTATAGGAAAATCCGCTGATGCTGTAATCCGGACCGTACACCGGAGAAATTTGCGCGTTAATGATCTCCCGCAAATCTTTTCCTTTGATTTCAAGCTTCGTCAGCACATTGCCGAACGGCTGTACATTATAAAGGTCTCCCCATGTGATCGCCCCTTTTTTTATGCCGTCCCGGATGCCTCCCCCATTCATAAGCGCAAAATCGGATTTCATCTTCGCTTTCATACCGTCGGCAATCAGATTTCCGAGCGCCGTGTCGCCGTCATTTGAATACCCGCCCGTTATATCATGGGCCGCTTCCCCGACCGCTTCGCTGATAATCGGTTTCACTTTCTCTTCATATTTGCTTAATATGCCTGCCGCAGCCGGGTCAGGCTTGATTTTACTTTGATCGATATATTGGATTTCCGCTGATTTTTTCACGATATCCTTCGACTCTTTATCAAGTTCAAGATCGGCGATTCCGATTGCTTTTCCGTATTCAAATGCCTGCACGATCAGCTTGCCGTCGATTTCTCCGTTTACGACTTTATGATTGTGCGCGGCGAAAATCACATCAATCTCTGAGTCTGTTCCGCTTGCAAGCTTTGCGGATTCTCCCGTGATTGCTGAGCCATTTTGTTCAGCAGACATATGGGCGAGCACGGCGATTGCTTTAATTCCTTTTTTCTTCAGGTCAGCGGCGGCGTCATTGACGGCCTTTACCTCATCCGTAAACGTAATATCTTTAATTCCGTCCGGGATGACCATGCCTGCCGCCGATCTGGTTACAACCCCGATAAATGCGACCGGAATTCCGGAAACGTATTTAATTTCATACGGCGGCAGAAAGGACTCCCCTGACTTCAGTTTACAGTTGGCGCAGACGAGCGGGAAATTTTGGCCGTCATAACCGCTTGTCCCCTTACCGTCCGGATGATCTCCTCCATTGATGATCCGTTTAAGCTCATTCGTTCCTTCATCGAATTCGTGATTGCCGACAGTTCCGACATCAAAACCGATGTCTTCCATCAATTCTACTGTCGGTTCATCCTGAAAAAGGGCTGACACGGGAGAGCTGCCCCCGATCATATCGCCCGCATGCACGACAAAGGCGTGTTCTTTCTCGGCTTTCGCCTTTTTAATGTACGCTGCGGCGTAGTCCATCCGCCCGAACGTGCCATCCGGTTTACCGTCTCCGTTAAGGTCAAGCTCATATTGCTGATCAATTTTTCCGTGCAGATCATTCATGCTGATGATTCTGAGCGGGACACGGCCGGAGTCTTCAGTCTGCCGTTCTTTATACGCTTTATCCATTCCAGCTTCATTCAGTGATCCTGCTTGTCCGATTGCTTCCGCATCTTTCACGCTGAACATCATAAAACAAACCGTCAGCAAACAGCACGTAAGACGCATACCCCTTTTTTTCTTCATTTATTTCCCCCCTGTCTTCTAAGAAATACGTTAGCTTATTTTCTTAAAAATCACATCATTTTTTTGTAAAGATTGTCTTCACTGGCGCAAAATAGTAAATAATCCCCACGTAACGAAACAGGACTTGATGTATAACGGATCGGCTTTTTTCACATCTTAATGATGATTTGACATGAAGGAGGAAAACAACCAGTGGAACAGCAGCAGAATCAGCAGCAGCCAGTAAATCAGGGGATTCCGGGTTCACCGCAAGTGAATCACGGAGGACATGAGCTTTTCGATATGCATGAAGTGCTGGCCGGAACAGTCGGCGTTTTGGATCAATTTATGATGCTCAGACAATTTATACAGGATCAGCAGCTGGCCGACATCCTTGACCGCCAGTATCAATTCATTCTCGGACTCTATAATCTGACGGCAGAATGCTTTAAGACAGGCCAAAAGCCTTCTCAGGAAACGTCGACATATATGATGAAGGAACAGAACCAGGCCGTCTACGGTATAAAACCGACTCAGCCGAAAAAACCGAATCAATCATTAAATGATGTCAAAGATCTCGGGATCAGCGGCCATATGCTCGGCCTGATTAAAGCTCAAGCTTCTCTCTTGACGATGAGCTCGCTTGAAATGACCAATCCCGTCACTAGAAGAGTGCTCTCCGCCCAAATTCAGCAATATGTCGAAATGGCGTATGAAATCTTCTTATACCAAAACAAACACGGTTATTATCAGGTTCCTCAGCTCAATGCACAAGATATGCAGACCATGCTGAATTCATTTACGCCGGCCCAGGGACAGCCGCAAATGCCTCCGATTAAAGGACAAATGGGACAGCAGCAGCAAAACCTCCATTGATTAAAAAACGGCGTTGGAAACCTGACTCTCCAATGCCGTTTTCTTTTTTTCATATGCTTTTATGAAATCATGTTCAAATTGTTTCAGGCTTTCTTTCGTAGCCGCTTCAAAGCCTTTTTCAAAATCCTGTGTTTCGGCGGTTTTGTTGATAATGGTTAAGATAATGCCTTCTCCGAATGTTTCGGTTAAGTCCTTTATCATATAGAAGCTTTGCAAATAGACATCCGTTTCATATTCCATACGCGATTTCTGCCATTTTCGGTCGGTCGTTAATTGATCAAACGGCACGACGGAAAATGCAATCGGATCAATGACTACATCATAATGCGCAACCCACTCGCTCAGCCCCTCATGAAACCAAAGCGGAAATACAGACGTATCCGTCCCCAATTGCCGCGTTTTTTGATGAAACGCATAGTGTGTATATTCATGTATAATCAATTGCTTATACATGAAAACGGCCAGCTCATCTTTTTTCAAAAGCTGTTTTTTCTCTTCAGGCAAAAGCCCCATCATCTGCTCCTGTTCTGAATAAAAACCGACTACATTTTTCAATCCTGAATATTGCTCCATTTCAGCTTCATCCGAAAAGAAAATGAGTTCAAGCGGCGCTGCACCTTTATAGCCGACAATGATTTGATTGATACGCTTTGCGTGGTCCAGCGTAAGCTTGGTCAGATCCAAGAGCGGCTTTTCATCCGCCGTATAATAAATCGCTGTATGTTTGTAAATTTCTTTATTCATGTGTTCAGTCACTTGTTCCTTCGTCGGAACAGAGCGGCTGTTTTGGCCTGACAGGATGTACATCATACTTACTGAAACGGCTGAACTGACAGCCAATATGACAAGGACTCCGCACAGGATCAGAGTGAATACCGCCCGTTTCCCCATGCCGTCACGCAAACAAGCTCCCCTCCCCGATCCTTTCATTTTCATCTCATTCTTTACTTTATGCTCAGGAGCGCTGGGTCGTGACGGCAGATAAAATAAAAAAGCCGCAGCAAATGCGGCTTTTCCATTCATTTATTTATTGGGGTTTGGGAATACACGCTGCACCATTTGGCCGAACTCATCAAACAGACCGGATACAGGATGTCCGTTTTGGATTCGTTTTCCGTAGCCTTGCATGCGTTCAACGAAGTCCGGGTTCGCTGATACATATACAGTCCGGACATGTTTATCGGCTGATTTCACCTTATCGGTAATCTTATTTTTTAAATGGTTGGCGATGGCGCCTTTTTGCCCGTTTGTCAAAACAACAGCAACATATGCGCTGTTTCCGGCAACGATCACAGTCGCATTTTTAACCTCTTTTAAATCAGTCACCTTGTCGGCGGCTTTATCAGCCACTCTCAGGTTACGATTGTCATTGTGATCGGTGTTTTGGTTATGACGGTTCACTGTATTCATATTTGTCGCACCGTCGTTAGGCGTGTTGCGGTAATTTACATTCTGGGTGCGGTTGTCATTTCGTTTTCCTTCTCCCTGGTTCCCCATACTGCACCCTGCGGTAATCAGCATCGGCAGAAGAAGGGCAGAGATAACTGCTTGCTTTTTTATCATGTGAATTCCTCCTTTCTCACTTTACGTATAGGTTTTTCTATTCGGCGGGATTTATGCACGCCGTTTGCATTCTGAGCGGTTTGGATAAATATCAGAAGGAAAGGGAAAGGTAAGCGTAATCAATTGAATGAGGAGGGATTTAACTTGTTCAGAAAAAAAAGCGGCATCAGCCCGACAGCGCTGCTGATCGGATCATCGATTCTGATTGCAGCTTTATCACCCGAAATCCGCCGGAAAATCTCCGGAATGGTTTCAGGCAGAATGCAGCATAAAGATGGCACACACTCCATGCAGCCTGCTGACCTGATTCAACAGGCTTTCAGCGGGGAATCCGGCGGACAGCAGCACGCAGACAAAGCCCGGCATTCACAAACCGGCTCATTGCAGCCTGCCGAGCTGATCAAACAGGCTTTCGGCGGGGAATCCGGCGGACAGCAGCACACGGACAAAGGCCGGCATTCACAAACCGGCTCATTACAGCCTGCCGAGCTGATCAAACAGGCTTTCGGCGGGGAATCCGGCGGACAGCAGCATGAGCAGACTTCCCGCAATCACTCCGGCTCATCCCATACGGACGGACAGGCAGACCGCAGCCGCAGTAAAGAAACTTCGCCGAAGCCTCACTATACCGAGCCGATTCACTTCGAAGAAAGCGCGGTAAATGTTTTAAATGACAGCACCGTGATGAATATGCTGGAAGAAATTGAACCCGGAAATCATTAGAAACGAAAAAATCCTTCATTCGTTCAACGATGAAGGATTTTTTCGTTTTAGCGCTCTATCTCATATTTTTCTATAAGAGAATGAACCATTGATCTGCTTTTTTGTTAAGCTTCTTCAGCTTCAATAACGATTGAGGAATCATTGTACACCGCGGTATCGGTTTCCTTCGTCATTTTACTTGTTAACAGCCCTGCGGTCATACTGCCGCTGACATTTAAGGCGGTGCGCCCCATGTCAATTAACGGCTCAATTGAGATGAGCAGCCCGGCAAGCGCCACAGGCATGTTCAAAGCGGATAGGACGAGAAGAGCCGCAAATGTCGCGCCGCCTCCCACGCCTGCTACACCGAATGAACTGATTGCCACGATGGCGATGACGGAAATGATAAATCCCGGTTCAAACGGGTTTTGCCCCACTGTCGGAGCAATCATCATCGCGAGCATTGCCGGATAAATGCCGGCACAGCCGTTTTGACCGATTGATAAGCCGAATGAACCGGCGAAGTTTGCAATGCCTTCCGGTACGCCCATGCTTTTTTGTGTTTTAATATTGAGCGGCAAAGCCCCTGCGCTTGAACGGGACGTAAACGCAAACACCATAACCGGAAATGCTTTTTTCACGTATGTGATCGGATTTAAACCGCTGAACGTGATCAGCAGCAAGTGAATGATAAACATGGCGATAAGCGCGGCGTATGAAGCGATCACAAACATCCCCAGTTTCGCAATGCTGTCGATGTCGCTTGTCGCGATCGTTTTGGTCATAATCGCCAATACCCCGTAAGGCGTCAGTCTTAAAATTAATGTCACGACGCGCATAATAATCGCGTAAACCGCATCGACAATTCCGCTGAATGTCGCTGCGTGCTCCGGCTGCTTCCGTTTCACGCCCAGAAAAGCGATGCCGAGGAAAGCGGCGAAAATAACGACTCCGATGGTGGAAGTCGGTCTGGCTCCCGTGAAATCAAGAAACGGATTCCCCGGCAGAAGCTCAACGATTTGCTGAGGCAGCGTTTTGGCCGTCATGTCCTCAGATTTTTGCTGCAGCTCCTGACCCCTTGATAACTCAGTGCTCCCCTGGTCGATATGAACGGCTTTCAGATCAAAGGAAAGCGCCGAAACAATTCCGACTGCCGCGGCAATTGCTGTCGTAGCAATCAAAATTCCGATGATCAGTCCGCTGATTTTCCCGATGTTATGGGTCAGTTTCAGCTTCGTAAATGCGCCGAGAATAGAAATAAAGACTAGCGGCATGACGATCATCTGAAGCAATTTGACATAACCGCCGCCGGCAATATTAAACCAATCGGCCGTTTGTGTCACGATATGTGAAGCCGGCCCGTAAATCAATTGCAGTGCAAAACCGAATACAATGCCTAATCCGAGTGCGGTAAAGACACGTTTAGAAAAGGAAACGTGTTTTTTTTGCATCACAAACAGACCTGCTATAAACAAAAACAAAATAAAAACATGTAAGATTACAAATAAATTCTCCAAAACAGGTAAACACTCCCTTGCTCATTATCCTTAAACACTATATTACATCAATTCCGATCGGTCAAGTAAGAATTGACAATATATGTATTTTTAATGATTTTTCTCTTTTCTTTCCATCCTTTCTTTAGTAACTTATATAAGGGTGATTGTTATGCTGAAGGAACTGTTTCTTAATTTGACGATTTTAATCACATTTAATTATCTCTTCACCGTTCTTTTTAAAGAGTCGCTTTCACATAAAGAAGACCGTCCGATGTTTCAATTACTGAAAGGGGCGGTTTGCGGGCTTTTAGGGGTTTTTCTGATTGCTTTCGGCTTTTCTTACTCCGATTCCATCATTGATCTCAGAAATATCCCCATTATCATCGCCGCTCTTTACGGAGGCTGGGTGTCTACAGCAGCTGCCTTTTTCATTATCGTGGCAGGCCGTATCCTGATCAATTTCAATGCCAGCGCCATTTATTCTATCGCCGCAGTCGGCATGATTGCGATACTTTCTGTGGCCGTATTCAGAGGAAAAAAGCCGAATCACAAAAATGCGTTCGTTATGCTGCTCTTTTCAAATGTTATTATCACCCTGACGCTGCTGTTACTTATGCCTGAACAGCCTGCCGGGGCCCTCGTTTATTTTTGGCTCATTTCTACCTTGGGCGGAATGCTGTCGCTGTATATCATTAAACACGAAGCCGATGCCCGCCTTTTGTTCAAGCAATACAAGTTTCAAGCGAATTATGATTTTCTGACGGGGATTTTTAATAAGAGAAAATTCGAGGAAGTCTCGCGCGTTCTGTACGATCGGGCGTCTCAATCCCCCTCGTCTCAGCTCGCGCTTATTTATTTGGATATTGATCACTTTAAGCAGATCAATGATCAATACGGCCATTATGAAGGGGACCAAGTGCTGAAGGAACTGGGGGCGCGCCTGAGGCTCTTACTCAGCAGTTCTGATCCGTCAGCCCGCATCGGCGGGGAAGAATTTGCCGTGCTTATGCCCAATTGCACGTATACAAAAGGGCTTCACCTCGCAGAAGAAATCAGGCACACGATTGACGCGAACCCGATTCTGCTGACGAGCGGAGATACAATTCCCGTGACCGTTTCCCTCGGCATCGCGCATTATCCGACAAATACATCGGACCCTCAGACATTGCCCCTGATCGCGGACCGGATGCTGTACAAAGCGAAAACATCAGGGCGCAATCAAGTGTGCAGCACTGAAAAAAAAGAATGATCGCCCGAAGAGGAAATCATTCTTTCTTTTCAGTGAGAAAGCCGCCCCTCAGGAAAACAGGAATCAGGCTGCCCTCATATTCTTTTTCAATAAACGCCGCGGTATCATCTGATTGATACAAAGACAGGAGTTTTTGCATCCGTTCATCATCTTTATCCTCAGCCCTGACGGCGATCAGATGAATATACGCTTCCTTCATTTGCGCCGATCGGATCAGCGCGTCCTTCTCCGCATGAAATCCTGCTCTTTTCGCCTCGCTTTGACTGAGAACTGCTGCGTCAGCATGTTCCGCCGCCTGATAGGCGTTCTTTTTTGTTTCCGTTTTTAAGGTCAGATGCTTCGGGTTGTCCTTGATCATATCAGTTGAACCCGGACCGGTGAATCCCTTTTTCAATGTCATCAGTCCGGCCTCCTGCATGAGAAAAAGCGCCCTGCCGAAGGCCGCCGCTTCACCAGGCACGGCAATGACCGCTCCGTCCGGTATATCCTTCAGCCGTTTATGTTGCTTGGAATACACCCCCAGCGATGCCGCATATGTCGTTCCTAAAGGAGCCAGCTTCTTTTTCACATGAGGCGGCAAAGATTGAAAATAAGAAACGGATTGAAACGCATTGGCGTCGAGATCCCCGCCGGCAAGCGCCAAATCGGCCTCGGCATAATCCGAAAACGTTACCAAAGAGAGCTGCAATCCTTCCTCACCGGCTTTTTTCGCGACAAACTCCCAGATCGATTGATCAGATTCATTGATTCCGATAGTAATTGTCCGGTTCCCGTCAGGATAATGACATGAAGTAAGTGACATGATCAAAATGAAAAGAAACAGACTGTTTATAAGCCGCAGGTTCAAGTTGACCTACTCCCTATCTATTTTTATGTACAGAGGCTGCACCATGGTATTCGGGCTCATGATTACATACAATACCGATTTAAAAAAGGGTTGTCAATTGCTTCCTTAAGAGGCTGCAAAGCGGTTTTTATCAGCTGAAAATGGGCTGTTCTAGTCTCAAATCAGATTTCCGTATCCGAGCGTTCCCCTCTTAAAACATGTTATTTCGAAAAAAGTTACATTTAGCAGTTGTTTTTTCTTCGAATTACTGGTAGAGTAAAGGTAATTATTTTTGTTCGAACTATCTTTAAGAAGAAAGTTTTGTAAGAGTTTTCGTCTTGGAAGTTTGTTTTAGAGCAAGAATAGTGAATTTAAGCGTTATGTCGCTTTAGGAGGAAATTTCATGTTAGAAGGTAAAGTAAAATGGTTCAACTCTGAAAAAGGATTCGGATTCATCGAAGTAGAAGGTCAAGACGATGTATTCGTTCACTTCTCTGCTATTCAAGGCGAAGGCTTCAAAACTTTAGAAGAAGGCCAATCTGTTTCTTTCGAAATCGTTGAAGGAAACCGCGGACCACAAGCTGCTAACGTAACAAAAGCATAAATTGTTTAAAAACCCTGCCGGTGTACGCCGGCAGGGTTTTTTTCATCTAAAACGAAAAGCTGTTTTGCAAAGGCAAAACAGCTTTTTATATCAGGTGGCAATATCGCGTTTTAAGAAGACGCCGAATGCGAGCGCCAGAAAAATAACGAAGTAAATCACAAGCATCACAACCGAAAATGTCATCGTCATCCCCTCTACTAAAGGAGTCCCGTTCATATATTGCGACAAATCCGTATTGGCGAATAAAATATATTTGGTCCATTCAAATTTCGTGGCAAGAAATACAGTCGCCGTGTTTCCCATAACCAATAGAAAAATAGAAAATCCGACCGCTAATGAGCTGTTCCGGAATACCGCAGACAGCATAAACGCCATCGTCGCAAGCATAAAAGCGGAGACAGATTCATAGACATATGTTTTAGCGAGGAAGGCGATGATATTTTGCTCAAAAACATGGCCGTCTTTGTATACGAGATGAACATCAGCCGCAGTATCTCCCCCTGTACCGAAAAAGACCAATCCCAACAGAGCGGAGCCGGCAAATAAAATCACAAGCATCAGCAGTCCGAACAGCAGCACCGTCATATATTTAGAAAGCAAAATCTGAAAACGGCTGAGCGGACGGATAGCCAGCAGCTTGATCGTCCCCCAGTTGAACTCATTCGCCACGATGCCTGCGGCAATGATAATCGTAAACAGCCCGGTCAAAACAGTCATCATCGAAGAATCAGCTACGTATGACCACACTGTGTACCCTGTATCCTCAGGGATGTTATGATCCATACGGTATTGATTTATCGCGACATTCTGTTTCAGGTTATCAATGAGCGTCTGGTTTCCGGTTTCCTTCATCTGCTGTTTCATTTCTTTGTTTTCGGCCTGGAGCTCCTGTTTCCAATTCGGATTGGCTTCGCTCGAGGTGAAATGGTTTGACAGAAGCGCAAAACCGATCATCGAAACGCCTAAAATTACAATCATAGCCCACGTGCCGACGCGGCTGAAAATTTTTATCCATTCATTATAGATCAGCTTAAACATATTGAACCTCCTCTTTCGTCCCGCCGGTAATCTCCAAGAAACGGTCTTCCAAAGATTTTGTCATGATTTTCACTTCATATAAGCGGATGTTTTCACGGACGAGCAGTGAAATCACATCAGGCACTTCCTGTTTTGACAGCTTGATCTCAATGCCGTTTGTCTTCTTCACACAGTCAAACTGACTCAGAACGGCAAGAGCCTCTTCTCTTTGTTCAATATGGAAGAAGTATGTATCTTTATCCTCTTTTCCTTCATCCCTTACTTTTTGAATATCGACAAGCTCCCCTTTTTGCAGAATGCCGATTCGGTCGCACATTAACTCCATTTCTGACAGCAGATGGCTTGAGACGATGACAGCCATTCCTTTTTCACGTGTCAGCTTTTTCAGATGGTCCCTGATTTCCCTGATGCCCGCGGGATCAAGGCCGTTTGTCGGTTCATCCAGAATCAGCACCTTAGGATTATGCAGCAGGCTTTGGGCGAGGCCGAGACGCTGTCTCATTCCGAGAGAGTAGGTTTTTACTTTGTCATGTATTCTGTCCTGCAACCCGACGAGCTCGATGACCTCATCTATTTTTTCTTTCGTAACGCCTTTTACCATCCTTGCGTACTGCTGTAAATTTTTATAACCGCTCAGGAATTTGTACAGCTCCGGGTTTTCCACGATGGCTCCGACGTGCCTGACCGCTTTTGCATAGTTTTTCGTAATGGATTCCCCGCAGATTACGATGTCTCCCTGAGACAGTTTCATTAATCCGACCATCATTCTGATTGTAGTGGTTTTCCCCGCTCCGTTCGGCCCTAGAAACCCAAACACTTCGCCCGCCCGGACGGAGAAGCTCAGATCATGAATAATCGTTCGTCCTTTTATCGTTTTCTTTACCTGTTGCAGTTCTAATACCTTTTCCAATTAGAATCCCCCTTCTATTTCGTGCGCCTGCATGACGCTTCTGTACCATTGCAGCACGGACATTCCTTCCTGTTCCCGAATTTCTTCGACCTCGCGCCGTTCAGCGATTTTCCCTTTTATGAAAACCATCACTTCGTCTAACAGCGTCTCAATCTCGCCGATCTCATGCGTGGCGATGACGACGATCTGGCTGTCAAAATCAATATAAGATACGAGACTGTTGACAATCGATTCTCTGACCGCCGGATCAAGACCTGAAAACGGCTCATCCAGCAGAATGACGGATGCTTTTCTCGACAGGGCCAAAACGATTTTCAGCCTGCCCCGGCTGCCTTTGGACAGCTCTTTTATCTTCTGCCCCGCTGAAAGATTCATTTCCGTTAATAGGTTATGTGCTTTTTCCAGCTGAAAATCCGGGAATTGCGAATAATAAAATGTGAGCATATCACCGACGGTCGTCCGGGCGAAAAACATATCATGTTCGGTTAAATAAGCCGTACGAAACAGCATGTTCCTGCTTACTGCGCAGTCTCCGATCCGGACGGCGCCCGAGGTCGGGAACGCAAGCCCGGCAAGCATTTTAAGCGTTGTTGATTTACCGCTTCCGTTCGGCCCTAAAATTCCGTAGATTTTACCCGGAGACAATGAAAATGATACATCGCTGACCGCGAGCCTGCGGCCGTATTTTTTTGTTACGCGTTCAAAATCAAGATTCATCGTTTGCTTCCTCCGCATATTGTTTGATCCCGTCGATCATTTCCTCAGGAGATAACCCCAGCTCCGCCATTTCCTGAATAAAGCGTTTGAAAACGTCTTTAGTCAGCCTGTCTTTCAGCTCCGCTTTCAGATCGGACCTTTCCGCTATAAAGGTTCCCTGTCCTCTTCTCGTCTCCACGATCCCCAGCCTTTCCATTTCACTGTACGTTCTTTGTATCGTATTCGGATTCACTTTCATCTGTACGGCCATCTCCCTTACGGACGGCAGTTTGTCCCCCGGTGAAAGCTCACTTCGGATCAGCCGGTAATATACACGATCGGCAATCTGCAGATAAATCGGCTTGGATGACTGAAATTCATTCTCCATCATTACACCTCAACCTTTCGATTCAGCAGCATAGAGGCCAGTGCGAGACAGAGCGCCGCAAGCACGATCACTGCCAGGAAGCTGAAAAGCGAGATGTGGACGGCCTTCAGCTCCACCGTCCAGCCGGTCAATTTTGTATAGTGAAAATCAAAATCCGCATACACTTTTACCGGCCATAAATCATGTTGAGATGAAGTGAAAGGCGTAATGATTTTATCGTCAATATAGGTCCAGACAAACGCAAGCACGATGCAGATCACCCAACGGAGGACGGGAACATGTTTTAATGAGTGAAAAACAGTCCAAAAGACGGCCACGATCACAGATAAATACGCTGAACTGATCAGCAGGTAAGCATTCAGTCCGGTTAATGTGCCGGCCAGGGGAATGGTGTGTTCCAGCGCTCCTTTTGCAGAAAGCATCCGGTACATCCAAATGCCGTAACCGGTCAGCGCCAGCTGCCCGATCAACTGATACAGCAGTGAGGCCGTCAGCTTGGAAGCCAGCAGATAAAACCCTCCATTCGGATTGTAAAGCCACAGCTGATTTTTTCCTTCTTTATGAAGGTGATAGTACATAAAAAGCGGCGCTACAAGAAATTGAAAAAACCCCATTGCCGTAAAAAAGCCGAAAATGACGAGCGGTTCTTTCTGACGGGCAGCGATGACATGGGCTGCAAACGCCCAGCAAATCATGCCGCAAAGCCACACCGCGAGCCAAATCCATGAAACTTTCGCATCTTTTTTCAGCAAACCTAAAAACGATGTCATTCTTTCTCTCTCCATTCGGATCAAGTGTATGAGTAACATAGTACACTAGATCATCATGTATTACAATATCTTCAATAAAAAAAAGACAAATCCGCTCTTACGCAGATTTGCCTTTTCAATTACTTCTTTTTGTTTTTTAAGGAGAGCAGCGCATCACGATAGCTGCTATCCTGCATTTTGCCGCCGCTATCAGGATCGTTTGGTTCCTGATCCGTCTCAGAAGTCTTAAACTTCTGAAGCGCCTGACGGTACACATCATCGCCCATTGTATTCTTTTTCTCACGGGGAGATTCAGATTTTACAACGACTGGAGCATGCTCGGCTGAGCGCTCCTCGGCCGGATCATGCTTTTCCGGCTGTTCGGCTGTAGTGCCGATCGCTTCTCTCTTTTCTTCTTTGACATTCTGTCCTGCAGAAGTGCTGCGGACATTGAATGTGATAAGAAGTGCAATCACAATGACAGCAGCAATAACCGCTATAATAATGGCCATATAACCCTCTCCTTACTGTCGTCCGGCAGTTAGATTACCTGTGACTTGGCTGACACGTCTGCCAAGCGCACGGCCTAATTGAAGGCCTTCTTCCGTCATCAGCACATCGCTGTCAACCGGGCATGTGACGCCCGCGCCGTAGTAAGAGCCGTACAGCGCGTTTTCAGGAACGTTGCCAGGAAGTCCGACAACAATCATGCCTTGGTGAAACATAGGAGTGATCAGATTGTGCATTGTCATTTCTAATCCGCCATGTGTTGTCGCCGTCGTACAGAATACGGCGCCGACTTTATCAATCAGCTCGCCTTCAGCCCACAGATAGCCGAGTCTGTCGATCCACGCTTTTAAGCCTGAACTGATGGTGCCAAAGTGTCCCGGGCATCCCCAGATAATGGCATCCATGTCTTTCAGCTTGCGGATGTCTGCTTGATCGACATGGTCGATCAGGACTTCAGCCTCAGCGTTTTCTCGTGCTCCTTCGGCAATGGCTTCAGCAAGGTGTTTTGTATGTTCGCCTTCACTATCGTACACTACGTAAATTTTCATTCAGGAAACCTCCCATTCAGATGATTAAGATTCCTTCACTTCTTTAGGGGCCGGAAGCAATGACAGCTCCTCTTTTTTCTTCGCCCGCTGTTTGTCTTTCCGTACGTCACGCAAGAACAGGCTCAGGACTACGCCGATAACCGCAAAGATCGTCGCCCACATAAACGCGTCATTAATCCCCATAACGTTGGAATTAAGTGAAGCTGTTTTGTAGAGATAAGAATAAACGGTTTGTTTCGCCGCATCAAGCGACATGTTCATGTTGACCATTAAATTCGAAACCGCGCTTTGGAACGACTGCATGAAGCTTGGATCAGCCGTGCTTGTTTTATCCGCAATCTGCGAATAGTGCATTGTCGTACGGTTCGTATAAATCGTTGTGATCAAACTTGTTCCGATTGAACCGCTGATCTGGCGGAGCGTGTTGCTCATCGCCGTGCCGTGGCTGTTCAACCGTGCCGGAAGCTGGTTCATTCCGGCTGTCATAACAGGCATCATTAACAGTGACATACCGAATGCGCGGATGGCATAGACAAGCATAATGTGCGTGTAAGGTGTGTCAATTGTCAATTTTGTGTACTGGAATGTCGTTGCGACCGTGATGACCAGCCCGATAATCGCAAGCGGTCTTGGACCGATTTTGTCAAACAGAATACCGGAAATCGGCGACATGATCAGCATGACAATCGCGCCCGGCAATAGCAAGAGGCCCGATTGCAGCGCCGTAAAGCCGACTAAGTTCTGCAGGTAAATCGGAAGCAGGAACATTCCTGTGTAAAGCGCAACGGTAATAATGATGTTAATTACACTGGAAAGTGAGAAAATATCATATTTAAATACCCGGAAGTCGAGCATCGGTTTTTCAGAGCGCAATTGCTGAATGACAAACGCGGCAATCGCGATGACACCGACAATGACGGTAGACAGCACGATCGGATCTCCCCAGCCGTCGCTGCCCGCTTCACTGACTCCGTAAAGCAATGAGGCAAATCCGACAATGGATAGAATCGCACCCAAGCTGTCGAGTTTGATTTTTTGCGGTTCCACCAAGTTCTTAAAGAGGAAGAACGCTATGATAATAACGATTGCCCCGATCGGAACAAGGCCGTAGAACATAATGCGCCATGTGTAATGCTCGATGATCCAGCCGGAAAGAGTCGGTCCGACCGCCGGAGCAAACATCATCGCAAGACCGAAAATCCCCATTCCTTTCCCCCTGCTTTCAGGCGGGAAGATAAGCAGAATGGTTGTCATGACCAGCGGCTGCAGGATACCGCCGCCGACCGCCTGAATTAACCGGCCGATCAGCATGGTTGAGAAGTTAGGCGCGATTCCGCAGACTAACGTTCCCGCTGTAAAACAGAACATGGCTACGAGAAAGAGGCTTCTCTGTCCGAACCGGGTAATTAAGAACGCAGATAACGGAATCAAAACACCGTTGACCAGCATGTATCCGGTCGTAAGCCACTGAATCGTCGTCGCACTCACACCGAACTCGGTCATTAAGTGCGGCATCGCCACGTTAAGAAGCGTTTGGTTCAAGATCGCCAGGAATAACCCGGCCATAAGCACAATAAGCAATGTTTTAGGACTTTTTACTTGATTATCTGATTTAGCCACCTAAGACAACCTCCCTTCATGGTTTGATGACTGATCTGTATTATTCAGAGATTTTTACAGATGCGTTCATACCAGGAAGCACCTTGTCAGATGGGTTGCTGAGTGAAATTTTAACAGGAACTTTTTGCGTTACTTTTGTGTAGTTGCCGCTTGAGTTTGAAGAAGGCAGCATATCAAATGTTGAATTTGTCGCATAACCGATTTCTTCTACTGTTCCGTCAAATGTTGTATTAGGGTCGCCGTCAACAATTACGTCTACTTTGTTTCCTACTTCAATGTCTCTAATGTCTGTTTCTTTAATGTTTGCAGTGATGTAAAGGTGTTTCATGTCAATTTCCTGGGCAATTGTCGTACCGGCTTGCACCATTTGGCCGTTTTTCACTTCGTTTTTCACGATTGTTCCATCCATGATGGCTTTTACGTCAGCATTTTGCTGTCCTTTGATTTTTGCAACAACGTCGTTTTTGCTTACTTCTTTCCCCTCATCAAGGTTCCAGTCAGTTACTTTACCCGCAGCAGGAGCTGTGATAGCAGCCATGTCGCCGGCAACTTTTGCTTCATCGGTTTTTACATAGTGTGTGCTTTGATAATAGTAGTAAGCACCTCCGCCTATAATTGCAAGAACAACAATCAAACCGATAATGTTGGTCAGAATTAAACGTCCTCTGTTCATTTTGTTTTCTCCTTTCGTTTCTTCCTCTATCATTTTGTGGAATGATGATAAAAATATGTGGGGATTTTTTTATTTTCCGTTTTTCACTGCACAGCCGTTTGCAAGCTTCGTTAAACTTTCCGCAAGCTTGCGCAGGTACTGCAGTTCAGCGGTATTGAGCTGCCGGTATAAGACCGCCGCTTTTTCGGCATATTGAACAGCAGCTTTCTTTAGAAGTTCTTCCCCCTCTTCGGTTAACTGAATCATAACAACACGCCGGTCGTCGTGATAGTCGCTCCGAACCATTAGGCGGCGCTTATACAGAATATCGGTCATTCTCGTGACAGACGCCGGTTTCAGATCAAGCGACAAAGCCAGCCTTGAAAGCTGCGTGCTTTTGCTCTTATGTATTTTGAACATCAGCAGATACTGCAGCACTGTAATATCAAAAGGTTCAAGAACTGTCTCCAGAATCATTTTCTGCTTTTTGTAAATCGATCTGGAAGTATCAAACAGTTGTTCAAAACTGAGCAAAGCGAGCTCTGATTCAATCACCGTATTTTCACCTCATTCCCTTAATAATAGTTCACAAGATAAAATATTAATAAATGAAAGAAGGTTTGTAAAGAGAAAAGTTTCATTTTTTAAGGATTTTTTTTATGCCGTTTTTTCTCTTTATTTTTAATTTAAAAAAGCCGGGTGAAGAACCGCGGCCGCACGATTCTTCACTCGGCTTTATATTTCATACGATGCTTTGCTTACACCGGCTTCCTCATTTTTAAAAAAGCTTTTCAGCGCTTGAAATACGTCTGATTTCTGTTTCAGGATGTAGTATTTAAATTTATCATCTTTGACATTTTTATAGGCGGACATGAGGGTGGAATGCCTGTTATATTGATTGACCTCACCGTAACAGAACAGATTCGATTTTTTCATGATTTCATTGACGAGCTTTACGCACCGGGCGTTATCCGAAGTCAGGTTATCTCCGTCTGAAAAATGAAACGGATAGATGTTGTAGCGGGCGGGGTCATATTTTTCATCAATTAATTCAAGAGACTTCCGGTAAACGGAGGAACAGATGGTGCCCCCGCTCTCGCCTTTCGAGAAAAAATCTTCTTCGGACACAACCTTCGCTTCCGTATGGTGAGCGATAAATTCGATATCAACCGTTTCATACTTTGTCCGTAAAAATCGTGTCATCCAAAAAAAGAAGCTCCTCGCCATATACTTTTCCCATACGCCCATCGAACCGCTTGTATCCATCATCGCTAAAACGACAGCTTTCGATTCCGGCTTCGTCACATCATTCCATGTTTTGTATTTCAGATCTTCCGGATAAATAGGGTAAAACGACGGCTTGCCTGTCATGGCGTTTCGTTTATAGGCCGACAGCATCGTCCTTTTCTTATCGATATTCCCTGTCAGCCCGGTTTTCCGGATATCATTGAACTCGATATCGGTATGGACGATATTGTCCCTTTCCTTTTGCTGCAGATTCGGCAGTTCTAATTCCTGAAACAGCGCTTCTTCCAGATCCATCAATGAAACTTCCGCTTCATAATAATCCTCGCCTGCCTGATCGCCGGCTCCCTGGCCTTTTCCAGCTCCCTGCTTTTTATCTGCGCCGTCTCTTGCGACAACATCGCCGACTTCGCTGTCGCCGTCGCCTTGGCCGACATGTTTATTTTTATCATAATTATAACGGATTTTATATTCATCAAGCGAACGAATCGGGATTTTCACGACATCTTTTCCGTTGGACATAATAATGCTTTCCTCAGTAACAAGATCCGGAAGGTTGTTTTTTATCGCTTCCTGTACTTTCTTTTGGTGGCGCTGCTGGTCGTCAAAGCCTTTGCGATGGAGGGACCAGTCTTCCTCTGAAATCAAAAAATTTCCGCTGTCATTACGGGACATGAATTCCCCTCCTTAACCGTTATGGTCGTTTTACATGTGTATTCCGGCTTGGTCCTGTTTATGAAACAAGTCCGGCGAAAAGATTTATTTTTATTTTATGCCGGCCGGACTCTCCAATTGACAAACAATTGCGAAAAACAGACAAAAGAACCCGTCCTTTTACAGACGGGCCTCTCAATGAAATCAAACATCAGCGGTTTAACAAGCTTCCGACATACTTCAGCAGTTCATTAGCGCTAGTCGAATTATAGCCGTGTTCATCTATTAACCTTGCCACTACCTCATTGACCTTTTTAAGCTGCTGCTCATCCGGCGTTTTGGTTGAGGTCGTAATTTTCACCACATCTTTTAAGTCTGCGAACAGCTTTTTCTGAATCGCCTCGCGGAGTCTTTCGTGCGAATTATAGTCAAAGCGTTTTCCTTTTCTTGCATAGGCGGATATGCGGATTAAGATTTCTTCGCGGAACGCTTTTTTCGCGTTTTCTGAAATGCCGATCTGCTCTTCAATGGATCTCATCAGTTTTTCGTCAGGATTCATTTCTTCACCCGTCAGCGGGTCGCGGAGCTTATTTTTATTGCAGTACGCTTCCACATTATCTAAATAATTGTCCATGAGAGTTTTAGCGGATTCTTCATATGAATAGACGAACGCCTTCTGCACTTCTTTTTTAGCGATGTCATCGTACTCTTTCCTGGCGGCGGAAATAAAATTCATATACCGCTCTTTGTCCTCGGCGGAGATCGACGGATGCTGGTCAAGTCCTTCTTTTAAGGAACGCAGCACGTCAAGCGAATTGATCGATTCCATATTTTTTCTGATAATTGTTGAGGAAATGCGGTTGATGACATAGCGCGGGTCAATTCCGCTCATTCCTTCATCATGGAATTCCTTCTTCATATCCTCAAGATCAACGGAATTGTAACCTTCAACGCTTTCTCCGTCATAAAGCCTCATTTTTTTGACGAGATCAATATCAGAGCGGTTCGGTTCCTTCAGCCGGGTCAAAATAGAAAACATCGCGGCCACTTTTAATGTATGGGGGGCGATGTGTACGTCAGAAACATCACTTTCAGAAATCATTTTTTCATAAATCCGTTCTTCCTCTGACACCTTTAAATTATAAGGAACAGGCATCACGATGATCCTGGAGTGAAGGGCTTCATTTTTCTTATTGGCAATAAACGAGCGGTACTCCGTTTCGTTCGTATGCGCAACAACCAATTCGTCGGCTGAGATGAGCGCAAACCGTCCGGCTTTGAAATTCCCTTCCTGCGTGAGTGACAGAAGGTGCCACAGAAATTTTTCATCGCATTTCAGCATTTCCTGAAACTCCATCATTCCGCGGTTCGCTTTATTTAATTCACCGTCAAACCGATAAGCGCGCGGATCTGATTCTGAGCCGTATTCGGCAATTGTTGAAAAATCAATACTCCCCGTCAAGTCGGCGATATCCTGTGATTTCGGGTCAGACGGGCTGAAGGTTCCGATTCCGGTACGTTTATCCTCCGAGAAGAATATACGTTCAACCTTTACATCCTCAATTCTGCCGCCGTATTCTTCTTCAAGCCGCATGACATTAAGCGGAGAAAGGCTGCCCTCAATTCTGATGCCGTATTCTCTGTAGAAGTCGTCGCGCAGATGATGGGGAATGAGATGGAGAGGATCTTCATGCATCGGGCAGCCTTTAATGGCGTAAACAGCGCCGTTGTCTGTCAATGAGTAGGCTTCAAGCCCTTTTTTCAGCATGGTGACAAGAGTTGACTTTCCGCCGCTGACGGGTCCCATCAATAGTAAAATCCGTTTTCTTACATCGAGCCGCTTGGCAGCCGGGTGAAAGTATTCCTCCACGAGCCGTTCCAGAGATTCCTCAAGGCCGAACAGCTCCCGCGAGAAAAAGCTGTATGTCTTTTTACCGTCATCCTCCTCGATTCCGCTGTCTTTTATCATATTAAAAACGCGAGAATGAGCAGACTGCGCGACCAATGGATTTTCTTTTATGATCTCCAAATAATCAGCGAACGTCCCTTCCCATTTGAGACGCTGCTCTTCCTCTCTGTACTTTTCAATTTTCTTTAATATATCCATAAGAACCTCCTCTATCATGGTTAATGCACTAGAAATAAGGTACTTTGTTACAATCTATGCGGTGACGTGATAATACATGCTTTTCGTTTCTTAAAAATAAAGACGTTACAAGGCCGTCATTGACAAGGGTCCGGTGCACCGTTCATAATGAAAGAAATACAGTTTCATCCAGACTCGGACATCAAATGGAAAAGCAAAGAGGAGGAGAAATGATGAAAACGATCATTTTACTTGGGGTCATTCTCACTTTTTTAGTATCCATTTTTACGGCGGGTTACGACAGCAAACCTGAAAACAAATAACGGCAAAAGGGTGCTCTTTATGAAGAGCACCCTTTCCTATACAACATAACAATGTTTCATATTTGAATATGTTCTTGGACAGTTGATTTTTCATGAGATTTGCAGCTTGTTTGATACTCTATTTTTCCGATTTTGCAGCCCGGGCCAATTTCCACATGCTTTCCTCTGACGATGTCCGCTTCCGTGTATTCGAGGTAAATTGCGTCTCCTTCGATCAATTCAGCAGAAAGCGTGCCGGCTTTCCGTTTAAGAAAACCAGGTTTCCGTCTGACGGTGATCGATGTGCCGCCGATTTCTTTCACGCGGCTTCGGTCATAACGCAAATGGATGTTTACGTCCCCCGCGTTTAACAATCCCGCCACATTGATACATCCTGTTACATGAAACAGCTCCGTCTCGCAATCGCCGCCGACGGTGAGACTGCCTTTTATATGACACTGCTCTCCCGCGGCCCCGCCGCCAATTTCAGCAAGTCCTTTCAGCCTCATCGTGGCGAAACGCATGGAGCCGCCGACTTTCAATGTGCCCATCACATTTGCTGAACGTGCTGATAAATCTCCTGCAACTTCATGCTCTCCGAAAATTTTCAGCCTGTTGATCTCGGCATCTCCGAGAAAAAGTCCCGTACCGAATATCCGGCAGCGTTCACTTTGAAGTCCTTCGCCGACAGTTCCTTCCCCTTTAATGCTTACATTTTGATAGGAGCCGCCGGAGGCGTGTCCGGCTCCGTACATTTTTAAATGACTCAATTTTTTTGTCGTTTCCATCGCAGTTCCTCCTATCGTTTCACGACTTTGTTAACCAAAGCGGAAGGATCACATGTAAAATCGCCGCTGTATTCCACAGTCCCAATGGTGCAGCCTGCGCCGATCCGCACATGATTTCCGCGGACTGTCTTCGCGTTCGTGTCCGCCAATTCAATGATGTCACCTTCAATCAGCTCCGCTGTCAGCACCGGGGCCGGCATCAGCTTAAAACGCGTAAGCACGCTCTTTCTGCTCATCACTTTCAAATGGCGGCAGCCGATCTCTTTCACATGGCTTTCTCCCGCCGCCAGCTTAATACTGACTTCATCGGCATTCAGCAGGCCGCCGATCTTACATTTGCCTTCCGAACGGAACGTCTCTGTCTCGCAATCGCCTTCAATCCCGGCTTTCCCGGATATGAAAATATCATCAGCTTTCACACCGCCGCCGAAAGATGAAAATCCCGCGACGTTCAGCCGCTCCGTTTTGACATCACCTTTAATGACACCCGTTCCATTGATTCGGATGGATTCAGCTTCGGCACTGCCGGAAATTTTCCCCGAACCGCTGATCGTCAGCGTTTGCGTCTTGACATGTCCGTCTGTTTTTCCGCTGCCGTTAAACAAAAAGCTCGCGCACTCCACATCACCTGACACCGTGCCGCTTCCGTTGATCTCCACTGTATGAAAACGGCCTCCTTTTGAACTTCCTGAACCGTTGATGATTAATTTATCTGTTACTTCCATTGATGGTCCTCCTGCATCCATTTCGTTTTTAATTCTTCCGATGCCGCAGCAAGCGCCACCCGTTCAACCACTTTGACAGTCGGTTCAAATAAAATATGTTCCGCGTCTGCGATGAAGCACGTCGTTACGCCAAGCTTTCGGAGCATGACAAGCTCCGTATTTGCTTTCAGTTCGGAAGCCTCATATGTTTTCAGCACCCCTGCCGCCAATTTTCCTTCCTCAAGGCTGATATTGCCCGATTGCAAAAGCCCTTCAAGCACATATAAAGACAGCAGCGGGCGGGACGTGAATGTCACGCCGTCTTCGCCATAAACTTGCAGCGCAGCCTTTGAAATCAGTCCTTTTTGAAGCAGCTCCGCAGACGTTATATTGACATCAGTCATTTGCGGAGACAGCATTTCTCTCATTTCATCCAAAGACAGATTTTCTTTCATTTTCTGTATTTTTGAGATACGTTTTAATATTTCCGCTCTCGGAAAAAATGTTTCCTGGCCTGTAAATGTTGATTTTCGGATAAACCATTCTTCAGGAATTAAATTTTTCCGTTTCCAGCGGTACAGCTGCCCGTATGAGATTGATGTTTCTTCCAGCAATTCTTTTTTAGAAATCAGTTGTTCCTCCATGAATCCAGCTCCTTCAATGAAAGTATTGTAACATAACACTGTTACGTTGTTAAGCCTGAAATATAAAAATGCTGTGAACAGCTGCTGTCCGTCTTTTTTATTGAATAAAAAAAACGCCCGGATGCGGGCGTTTTTTTCACGTCAAATCTCTGTAATTTTGCTGGCGCAGCGCTTCATATACAAGAATCGCGGCCGTGTTGGACAGGTTTAATGATCTCACATGCTCGGTCATCGGCAGACGCAGGCAGCGGTCCATATTGTTTTCGATCAATTCTTTCGGAAGTCCGCTCGTTTCTCTGCCGAATACGAAGAAAAAGTCTTCCTCCGTATTTGAGTAATCAAATGATGTGTGCGGCTTTTGGCCGAATTTTGTAATGAAGAAAAACTTTCCGTTCTCATATGCCTCAAATAACTCTTCCAATGAATCATGATATACGACGTTGACGAACTCCCAATAATCGAGTCCGGCGCGCTTCAGCATTTTATCATCGGTCGAGAATCCGAGCGGGCGGATCAAATGAAGCGTTGTGTCTGTTGCCGCACAAGTACGTGCGATATTTCCCGTATTGGCCGGGATTTCGGGTTGATATAAAACGACATGTAATGCCACGATGTTCACCTCTGTTTTTTATTCCGCCCACCATTATATCATTAATTACTCTTTTGTCGTATCATCCGTAATATGAAAAAACGCATATCTGATGGAAGGAGTATACGCCGTTGAATCCTCATATGACCAATATCTCATTCTGCTGTCATACGTTTGGGCATTGACAAGCGGCATATTGCTTTTATCTTTCGCGACCACGATCGCCGTATGATTAAAACGGCCGTCCCCTTCAAAATCATAGCAAATGATATCTCCGGGCATCAGTTCTTCGGCTCTTGATACTTGCACCGCGCGAAGCCCTGCCTTGGATTGGGCCAGATACATCTTCATCGAATGCGCGACCGTCCAACTGTAGCTCCACGAGCTTGCCTTCATCCACCAGCCTGAGCCTCTGTTCGGATGCCCCCGCATCGGTGCTTTTCCGGCATGTAAACATTGAGAAATAAAATTGGTGCAGTTGTCGCTGAAATTTTTATAAGCGGGATTTCGTTTATTCCAAAACTTCTCCGCGTACTGCACGGCAGCCAGACGGTCGTATTGAAACGCCCGCCCGAAATCTTCCCGTTCACTCCGCTCATATTCAATTACGCTGTTTCCGTCAGAAAATCCCGCCGGTTTTTTCTTTACTTCCCGGTCTTTAATCAAAAGCTGATCATAGAGAAATGCAGTCCGTTCCTCAATCTGCTCTTCTAAGTAAAGGTGTCCGTCATGCTCCTTGCACAAATATTCGAAATGAATCGTGTACATGACGCATAACGTGCCGTCGTCCTCAAGGCTGCTTTTGACAATGACGGCTTTTGCCTTCGCTTTCACGATGTCAACTTTCCGTTTTTCAAACAGCTCTTTTTTTCTCGTCAGGACCTCAAGATCGCCGGGCTGCCCATTGTGCCTCATCTCGGTTCCGTTGATTAAATAATGAAGCCGGGCCTCCGCTAAATCTTCAATAATATGCTTCAAGCGCTCCACCCACCATACTGTTTTATAAAGAAAAACACTTGAACTCACGCCAAGTGCTTTTTCTCTATACATATGTCAGGACCGGCCGGTTTTAGTCTTATCAGAAACCGATAACAGCTCCAGTCCCTTTTCAATTTCCCGTATAGCTTCCTCATCCTGCTCCTTTTGAAGCGCTTTTTCTAATTCCCCCGCATAATCAGGATCACCGATTTTCCCGATGGCCCAGGCGGCCGTCCCTCTGATAACGGGGCGCGGATCTTGGTGCATCAAGGCCGTTAATTCCGGAAGAGACGAGGCATCTTTAAAATGAGCCAAAGCTAAAATCGCATTCCGCTGTATCGGCTTCTTGCCGCGCCATGATCCCGATACATGTCCGAATTTTTCTTTGAATTCGCGGTTGCTTATGGTCAAAAGCGGCTTTAACAGCGGCTTTGCGATTTCCGGATCAGGCTCCATCTGCGGATGAAGATGAAAATCTTTCCCCTTATTAATCGGACAGACCGTCTGGCACGTGTCACAGCCATACAGACGGTTTCCGATTTTCGTGCGGAACTCATCCGGCAAAAATCCCTTTGTCTGGGTCAGGAACGAAATACAGCGCTGGGCGTTAAGCTGTCCGGGATTGACGAGTGCGCCGGTCGGACACGCGTCTAAACATTTTGTGCACGTACCGCACATATCTTCAATCGGCACATCCGGTTCAAAGGGCAGATTGGTGATCATTTCAGCCAGATAGACGTAAGAGCCGTATTCAGGCGTGGTGATCATGCAGTTTTTGGCGCTGAAGCCGATTCCCGCCCGTTCAGCCACGGCCCTGTCGGACAATTCTCCTGTATCCACCATTGACTTCGTGCGGATATCCTCATGTTTGCTTTGGAGAAAATTCTCCAGCAGATCAAGCTTTTCCCTCAGCACGTCATGATAATCCTTCCCCCAGGAAGCTCTGCAAAAAATGCCGCGCCGCCCGTCCCTCGTGCTCCTCGGCGCATCTTTCATTTTGGAAGGATACGCAAGGGCGATGGCGACGATTGATTTGGCTTTCGGGAGAAGCAAAGACGGAGTAACCCGTTTTTCAATATCCGGCTCTTCAAAACCGGATAAATAGCCGAGTGATTCCTGAAGAATCAGCCGGTCCCGCAGACTGTCGAACGTATCAGCCGTCGTAAACCCGATTTTGTCGACTCCGATGCTTTTGGCGTATTCGATTAATTCCTCTTTCAGTTTATGAATATTCATTTTTTGCACAGCCTCCTTTCTTTGTGATCAGGCTCCCGCACAGGTATAATAGAGTTTTATCATCCCGAAATGGAGTGAACACACTTGAACATCAGTTTAGATCCACTTATTGCTGAACGGGTGCCGGGGATCAAAGCGGCAGCCGTCTTATATGAACAGATCGAAGTCGGGCCTGCTCCGCAAATGCTGAAAGGCCGCCTCCGTTTATTTCAAGAATCTCTTTACTTTGATTATGCTGACGGCGGTATAGAAGAGCAGCCTTTTGTAAAAGAGTGGGCGCGTATAATGGAACAGCTCAGTCCCGCCTTTTCAGGACAAAAAACGCCGATGGAGCTTATGCTCGGCGATATTTCCCGGGAACGATTCATTGAAAGTGTGAATTCAGCCCATGATACCATACTTTTTTTCTCCTTGAAATATTCATTGCCTATCATGGCGTATGACGCCGCAGAAATAGATGAACCGATTTCGATTACGATCGGAGAAAAAGAAAGCGTACTGTCTTTCTCCGGCCCGGACGGCGTTTTCGGCGACTTCACCGGACATATCAATACACGCCCTGTCACGCCCGGCACAAGGAAAATGCTGCAGCTGATCTTTTTCCCGCCTTCATTTCATGCCGACGCGGCGGATGAGCTGCTATCATCCTTAACCAAAATGTTTGAACAAATTCACGGAGGCACGCATACCGTCTCTTGGCTTTCATAAAAAGACACGCCTTTCGTGTCTTTTTTCACATAAAAAAACGCAATACTTCGTTTATCAGAGAAACGAAACACTGCGTTAATAACGTATGTATGGAGCGGGTGATGAGAATCGAACTCACGACATCAGCTTGGAAGGCTGAGGTTTTACCACTAAACTACACCCGCATCAAAATTATTTTTTGTCAGTACCGATTTGATGTTTCTAATATTACATGTTTATTTTTTTTTCGTCAAGGGAATGTTAAAAAATTTGTCGAAAAAAATTCTTTTTTTGTCCACATGTTAAGTTGGGTTTACATTTTGTTAAGAGTCTCATACAATATAAAAAAGAAGAAAACTTGAGGTACGCCTGATGATGAAAAATAAAGTAAAAGAGCTGAGAGCCAGATTCGGCTATTCTCAGGAAACGCTCGGAAAAGAAGCCGGAGCCACCAGACAGACGATTGCAGCGATTGAAAAAGGAGATTATGTGCCTTCACTTTTATTGGCGCTTAACATCTGCCGGGCTTTCTCCCTGCCGATGGAGGAAGTTTTCTGGCTGGAGGAGGAGAAAAAATGAGTTTGAAAAGAAAAGCGTGTTTTCACCTTGCACTCTACGGATTGGCCTGCTGGACACTTATTTCCTTTATGGAAGCGGCGCCGCGGATCGCTCAGTTTTTCCAAACGGAGGGGAGCGGTTCATTTGAGCTGAATATCACGCCGTTTCTGCTGTTTACCGTTTGTGCCGCATTGTATATCTATGCCGAAAAGAAAAAACGAAACGGCAAAAAGCACAGGCTTGTGCCCGATGAATTTGAGGAGCAGGATGAAAGAGAACGAATGATGACGGCTAAAGCTTGCCGTTCCTCGTATATCGCCGTTTACTTCTCATTGCCGGCCGCAGCCGTTCTGCTTTTGTTTTATCCGCTGATTCAGCCGCATCTTCCCTTTTTTCCGATTCTTTTGATTTTCATTCTGATGATGATTCAGCATTTGGCTTATGTTTTCACTTTTCATAAGCACGGCAAAAACTCCGGTTCATGACAGATCCGGAGTTTTTTACATTACCAGCTCGCTTTTTTCACCCCGGGAATCCGGCCTTTATGGGCCAGCTCCCTGAATGCGATTCTGGACAGTTTAAATTTTCTCATATATCCGCGGGGCCGCCCCGTCACCGTACAGCGGTTATGAAGCCTGCCCGGAGCAGAATCACGCGGCAGTTTGCTCAGCGCTTCCCAGTCTCCTTTTGCCTTTAATTCTCTTCGGATGTCCGCATATTGTTCAACAAGCTTCTGCCGCTTGAGCTCTTTGATCACTTTTGATTTTTTTGCCATTTCAGCACTCCTATCAAATCGTAATTGTTACGTTTTGTATCATATCATCCATATGAGCATCGTGCAAGCTAAGCGCTTAAAAAGGCGGGTGAATACCCGCCTTCACTGCCGGCATTTCCCCGGAAATGAAACCGCAGAAAGCGCCCGCCGTCAATTATCGCCTTGCGACGTCATCAGACTGTCGCTTTATTTCCTCTTGCAAAATGGTCGTTGCCCATTGCTTCACCCAGTCTGCGCTCAAGCTTTTTAGTCCGTTCATTCTGAAACGGCAGAAGCGGAAACACGAGTTCAGCCAGATAATAAGCTTCTTCCAGATGCGGGTAGCCTGAAAAGATAAACGTCTCAATGCCGAGTGCCTGATACTCTAAAATTCGAGCAGCGACAGTCTGCGGATCACCGACAAGCGCCGTGCCCGCTCCGCCTCTGACCAGTCCGATGCCGGCCCAGAGATTCGGGCTGATCTCAAGCTTCGAGCGGTCACCGTTATGGAGATCGGCCATCCGTTTTTGTCCCGATGAATCAGCGCGCCGAAGCGCAGCCTGCGCTTTCGCAATCGTCTCTTCGTCTAAGTGGCTGATTAATCGATCAGCCGCTTCCCATGCCTCTTCCTCAGTCTCCCGGACAATCACGTGAAGTCTGATGCCAAAACGCATCGTCCTTCCTTCCTTGGCAGCCTGTTTTTTAACGGTTTCAATCTTTTCTTTTACCTGCTCCGGCGGCTCTCCCCATGTTAAATAGACATCTGTATGTTTCGCCGCAGCCTCAATTCCCGCCTGTGATGAACCGCCGAAATATAATGGCGGATGCGGAGACTGCTTTGGCGGAAACAGCAGATTGCTGTTTTCCACTTTGATATGGTCCCCTTCATATGTCACCGTTTCGCCCCGCATGAGTCCGCGCCAGACGGTTAAAAATTCTTCAGTCGCCTTATAACGTTCATCGTGGCTGATAAACATGCCGTCTCCCGCCAGTTCATAAGGATCTCCGCCCGCTACGACATTTACGAGCAAACGGCCGTCTGACAGCCGGTCCATTGTCGACGCCATTCTCGCGGCGACAGACGGCTGCATCAGTCCCGGACGGACCGCCACTAAAAATTTCAAGTCACTCGTTTCCCCCGCTAAAGCGGCAGCCGTCAGCCACGGGTCTTCACATGATCTCCCCGTCGGCAGCAGAACCCCCGTATACCCGAGTCTGTCCGCCGCCTGTGCCACTTGCTTAAAATAAAGATGATCCGCCGTTCTCCCTCCCGTTTGCGTCCCTAAATACCGGCCGTCACCATGCGTCGGAATAAACCAAAGAATCTCCATATGAATCTCTCCTTTTTTAATAGGTTACCCTTCATAACTGTTCCGCCATTTTAATAGTTTCCGTTCGAGCATTCTGACCAATGCATCTGTCAGCTTGCCGACAGCCGCAAAAATGATAATGCCGGCAAACACCTTATTTGTCTGTGAAAATTGTCTGGCATCCATAATCATATAACCGACGCCCTCGCTCGAGCCCATCAGTTCCGCCACCACAAGACCGAGCCACGCGATGCCTAGAGAGAGCCTGATGCCGAGCAGGATATTCGGCAGAGATGCCGGAAGAATTAATTTTGTCATCTGCTGATACCAGTTAAATTCCAGCACCCGCGCGACGTCAAACAGCTTCGCGTCCACACTGCGGATTCCGAGAAATGTATTAATGTACACGGGGAAAAAAGCCCCCAATGCGATCAGCAGAATTTTTGATGTCTCATCAAACCCGAACCACAAAATGAACAGAGGAGTCACGGCCAAGTGCGGAACCGTTCTGAGCATTTGCAGAGACAGATCAAGATATGCTTCCGTCCGCTTTGAAAAACCGACCAGCAGCCCGAAAACAAGCCCGAGGCCAGCGCCAAGCAGAAATCCGGCAGCCGCCCGGTATAAGCTGATCTCTAAATGACCCCAAAGCTCACCTGAAAGAAGAAGTTCCTGAAACGTCTGCAAGATGACGACAGGTGACGGGAGCACCGTTGTCGAGACGATGCCCAGACTTGCGATAACCTGCCATACTGCGATGACCGCAGCCGGGAGTACAACCCCTTTCATCCATTGGTATGAATACTTCCGGGAAGTTGCCAGAGCTTTCTTTTCTGATTGGCTTATTGCGCCGGCAGCCGTTGATGCTTCTGCTTTCATTACTTGCCATCCCCCGTTTCAAGCGCTTTTTTAATAAATGAATTGTCGACAACGTCTTTTACATGAATTTTCTTATGAATCGCTTTTGTTTGATATTGAAAATCAGCGGTTTCCTGCTGGGCTTTGACAATATCATCATTGATCGGTTCATTGAGAGGCTCAGTATTGTTAAGCACGTTTCTGACGACTTTCGGATCAAGATGTTTGATTTTCGCATATAAGGAGACAGCTTCATCTTTGTGTTCCTTTTGCCATGCAACTGCTTTATTGAACACTTTCAGAAAACGGACAACCTCATCCGGGTGTTCTTTGGAAAATCCCGTTCTGACTAACGTGAAACCGGGAGAATATAAATCTGTGCTTTCTCCGTTCGCCAATATTTCCGCCCCGTGCTGCAGCGTTTCAATTGACAAATACGGCTCCCAAATGGACCATGCGTCAACTGATTTGTTTTCAAAAGCGGAAACCGCCTCATCAGGCTGAAGCTGGATGATGGTGACGTCATCGGCGGAAAGCCCCGCTTTATCTAAAGCTTTATAGAGAAAATCAAAGCCGCTGCTGCCTTTGGCTACAGCGATTTTTTTACCTTTCAATTCTTTCAGGCTCTGAATCCCGCTGCCCTTGTTTACGAGAATGCCATTTGCCTTTAACCCGTCCTGAGACAGCCCGATCTCTTTAAAATCAATTCCAGCCGCCTGACCGGAAATGACCGGTGAATTGCCGACCTGGGAAAAATCAAGCTTATCGGCGGCAAGACCTTCAAACTGCGGAGGACCGCTTTGGAATTCGACCCATTTTACTTTTATTCCGTCTTTTTTGAAGGCCTCTTCAAACCAGCCTTTTTCCTTGGCAATGAGAAGCGGGCTTAAACTCTGCTGGATGCCGATCCGGATTTCTTTCACCGTTTTCCCGCTCCCTCCTGTCCCGTTTGCACTGCATCCGGCTGATATCATGACTGCTGCGGCTAAAAGAATGATGATTTTTTTCACTTCGCTTCGTCCCTTCTATATCCCGGACCCATCCGCAAACCGGAGGTCTTCCGTTTTCTCAAACTCAGAAAGCACCTTCTGCCGGACGGCCTGAAAATCCGCTGACGTCCGATTGCGCGGATGCGGAAGCTGAATCGGCATCAGGCTGTGCAGCCGGCCGGGCTTTGCCCTGAGGATCGCCAGCTTATCGCCTAAATAGACGGATTCATCAATATCATGCGTGACCAGAATCATCGTCGTTTTTTTCTCGCGCCATATATCAAGCAGCACATCCTGCAAATGTTTTCTCGTAAAAGCGTCAAGCGCCCCGAACGGTTCATCTAAAAGCAGCACCTCCGGTTCGCGCAAAAGAGCTCTGGCGATGGCAACCCGCTGCGACATGCCGCCGGATAATTCGCGCGGATAAGCGTTCTCCGCTCCCTGCAGCCTGACAACCTCAATCAGATCATCCACTTTTTTCCGAACGGCCGGGTCGTTCATATTGAGATCGGCAGCGATGTTTTGTTTTACCGTCAGCCAGGGAAACAGCCGGTGCTCCTGAAAGATAAATCCCTGCCGGATGCCCGGTCCCGACACATTGCGGCCGTTTATTGTGACAAAGCCTTTATAATCGGTATCAAGACCGGCAATCAATTTTAAAAGCGTGCTTTTGCCGCATCCGCTCGGACCGATGACAGTCAAAAATTCTCCCGATGCAATTGACAGCTCAATATCATTCAGCACCGGCGTTTTCCGGCCTTCATGCTCAAAAGCTTTTTCTTGTATGCTGATGGTTACAGCCATCTGTCTTCCCCCTCTCTTTTTGCCGCGTGCGATCGAAAAACAAAAAGGCCCCCATCTCCGATTGCTTGCAGAGATGGGAGCCTTCGGCGGTCCGATCGGCAACCCGTTTGTTTTTAAATTTGAATATCATGTTAATTCAAATTATTCCGACTTGTCAACTGTTTTTTATAAGGATTAAAATACGCCCTCCGGCATAACCCCGCCAGAGAGCGCATCGGCTGTATCACGTATTTACTTCCTTTTCTTGACGGGCGATTTTCAATAATGTCCGCGCGTTGTTGCCGAAAATGTTTTCTATATCTTCTTCCCGCATATTGATTTCCCGGCAGGTCCTCACCTGCTCCTGAAGATATCTGTATACATATCCTCTCGGAAATCCGTTCGAATCCGTCCCGAAGATGATCCGTTCAGCACCGATTAATTCAGATGTCTTTCGAAACAGAATTTCCAAATCAAGCGGGTACGGCATCCACCTCATCCACTGATTTGAGCCGGACGTGTCAATATACACATTCGGGCAGCTCCAGCACAGCTGCAGCAGTTCCTGATAATATCCGGCGCCGAAATGCGGAATGATGAACGGTATATCAGCATACTCTCTCGCGACGCGATAGATGGAGAGCGGGTTGATGTTGCGATGGCTGACAATGCCCCCCGCTCTTCCTAAAAGCCCGAAGTGAATTAATACAGGCAGCCTTTTGTCAGCCAGATACGTCCACAGCTTTTTCAGCGACGGATCATGAAAATCGATGTCTGTCAGCGGCCCGAACAGTTTATATCCTTTCAGACCGAGCTCTTCTACCGCTCTTTTCAGCTCTTCATACGCATCCTCCCGCTCCAAAGGATGATATGCAAATCCGGTAAATCTCGCGGGATTGGCTTGAATAAACGCCGCCATCCGGTCATTGCTCTCTGCTGTTAAAAAATTCAGCACGTCAATGCCGTACTTATCTAATTCATTCTCCCATCTTGTCATCAAAGCGATTTCGCCGTCATCGCCCTCAACATCATGCGGATCAGGAAAATCCCAAGTCAGATTCATTCTATCTGACCGCTCCCGGTTATAATCGGAAAATGTCTTATCGTTTTTGCCGAAATAAAGGCTGTACGGCAGATGACCGTGAATATCGACAGGTTTAAAATGCTGCCGGAAAAGCATACAATCGCCGCCTCCCTTACCGCCTGACAATAAAAAAAGGCCCTTATCCAGTGAAGAATAAAAGCCTCTTGTGTCCAAGTCAGCGGTTTCTATTTTTCCTCATCTTAAACCCATTATTCCCGTCAGTCAAGTAAGCTTTCAAATCCAAACCCTTTTTTCGATAATAAAAATAATTATTTTATAATCATTATAAAATAATATTGACTTTTTAATGATAGGTGATATTATGTTTTTATAAATCTAAAGAGGTGATCACATGAGTTCAAATAAATTGACAACCAGCTGGGGCGCTCCTGTCGGAGATAACCAAAACTCAATGACGGCCGGCGATCGCGGTCCTGCTTTAATACAAGACGTCCATCTGCTTGAGAAATTGGCGCACTTTAACAGAGAACGCGTTCCCGAGCGTGTCGTTCACGCAAAAGGCGCGGGCGCACACGGTTATTTTGAAGTCACAAATGACGTTACAAAATATACGAAAGCCGCATTTCTGTCAGAAGTCGGTAAACGCACGCCGCTCTTCATCCGTTTCTCAACCGTTGCGGGCGAACTGGGCTCTAGTGACACAGTGCGCGACCCGCGCGGATTTGCCGTTAAGTTTTATACAGAAGAAGGAAACTACGACATCGTCGGAAACAATACACCCGTGTTCTTCATCCGCGATGCCATCAAGTTCCCTGACTTTATCCATACACAAAAAAGAGATCCGAGAACACATCTGAAAAACCCGACGGCCGTTTGGGATTTCTGGTCTCTGTCACCGGAATCCCTGCACCAGGTCACCATTCTGATGTCAGACCGGGGCATTCCGGCGACTCTTCGCCATATGTACGGATTCGGAAGCCATACATTTAAATGGACAAATGATAAAGGCGAAGGCGTCTGGATCAAATATCACTTTAAAACAGAGCAAGGCGTGAAAAACCTTGATGTTAATACAGCCGCAAAAATCGCGGGCGAAAATCCCGATTACCATACGGAAGATTTGTTCAATGCGATTGAAAACGGCGATTTCCCCGCATGGAAATTATATGTTCAAATAATGCCGTTAGAAGACGCAAACACATATCGCTTTGATCCGTTTGACGTCACAAAAGTATGGTCTCAAAAAGACTATCCGCTCATTGAAGTCGGCCGCATGGTTCTGAACCGCAATCCGGAAAATTACTTTGCGGAAGTAGAACAGGCGACGTTCTCTCCCGGCAATTTAGTCCCCGGCGTCGACGTCTCACCTGACAAAATGCTTCAAGGCCGGTTGTTCGCATACCATGACGCGCATCGCTACCGTGTCGGCGCGAACCATCAGGCGCTGCCGATCAACCGTTCCCGCAATGAAGTGAAAAACTATCAGCGTGACGGACAAATGCGTTTTGATGATAACGGCGGCCGCTCTGTCTATTACGAGCCTAACAGCTTCGGCGGCCCGAAAGAGTCACCTGAAGATAAACAGGCGGCATATCCTGTATCAGGTTTCGCTGACAGTGTAAGCTATAATCATCATGATCATTACACACAAGCCGGCGACCTGTACCGCCTGATGAGCGAAGAAGAGCGCGCGCGCCTTGTCGCCAATATCGTCAGTGCGATGAAACCTGTGGAAAAAGAAGAAATTAAGCTGCGCCAGATCGGCCACTTCTACAAAGCTGATCCTGAATACGGCAGACGCGTTGCCGAAGGACTCGGACTGCCATCACCAAAATAACATCAAAAAACCTGCCGGTCTGCCCGGCAGGTTTTTCCTGTTTATTATCAATAAAACCGTTTTTTTCTCAATTATACGAAGTGGCATGCCACAAAATGATGAAGCCCTTTTTCTGACAGCGCCGGACTTTTCTCAGCACATATCTTCTTGGCTGCCGGGCATCTCGTTCGGAATTTACAGCCTGAAGGCGGATCAGAGGGGCTCGGTATATCACCCTTTAAAATTATCCGCTCCCTTTTCGCTCCGGGATCAGGAACAGGCACGGCTGATAACAGCGCTTTCGTATAAGGGTGAAGCGGCCGTGAAAAGAGCTCCTCCTTTGACGCGTATTCCACAATCGTCCCTAAATAAATAATGGCGACCTTCGTACATAAGTGCTCCACCACGCTTAAATCATGAGAAATGAACAAATATGACAGCCCGTGCTGTTTTTGAAGGCTGCTGAACAAATTGATCATCTGCGCCTGGATGGAGACATCTAACGCCGCCACGGGTTCATCCATAATGATAAATTGCGGCTTGAGCGCCATCGCTCTTGCAATCACGATCCGCTGCCGCTGCCCTCCGGAAAATTCATGCGGATAACGGTCGATAAAGTTTGCGGAAAGGCCGCAGGCTTCAAGAACTTCCGCCGCTTTATCACGCGCGTTCCGTTTTACCGCCAATTGATGCTCGATCATCGCTTCACCAATGGCTTCTCCGATCCGGCGCCGGGGATTTAAAGAACTGAACGGATCTTGAAAGATGAGCTGCGCTTCTGATCTGAAAGTTTTGAGCTCGCGCCGGCTCATCCGAAACACATCACGCCCCTGAAAAAACACCTCTCCCGCTGTTTTTTCATGAAGCCTCAAAATGGTCTTGCCGATTGATGACTTTCCGCTGCCCGATTCTCCCGCTAAGCCGAACACTTCTCCCTTTTCTATCGTAAAACTGACACCGTCAACCGCTTTTACGGGATTTTTGCGGGTCTTTCTCATCCCCCCATGCTCCTCGTAATATTTTTTCAGCCCCTTGACCTCCAGCAACACATCACTCATCTGCTTTCTCCTCTCTGTAAAGCCAGCACGCCGCCTGATGCCCCTTCCCGAATTCAGTAAAATGCGGGCTCGATCTCCGGCATATTTCCGTGCTGTGTTCACATCGCTCCGCAAAATAACAAGACGATCCCGACAGGTCCGCAAGCTCGGGGACCTGCCCCGGAATGGTGTACAGCATCTCCCTTCTTTGACCGATAACCGGCTTGGCCGCGAGCAGCCCTTTCGTATACGGATGCTTCGGATCAGAAAACAGCTTTGCAACCGGTCCTTCCTCCACAATTTTTCCCGCATACATGACAATCACATAATCAGCCATTTCAGCAACCACGCCAAGGTCATGAGTAATGAATAAAATAGACGTGCGAAATTGCTTTTTCATATCCCGCAATAAATCCAATATCTGCGCCTGAATGGTTACGTCAAGCGCTGTCGTCGGCTCGTCGGCAATGATCAGTTTCGGTTCGCAGCTTAGCGCGACAGCCGTCATGATGCGCTGCAGCATGCCGCCGCTCAGTTCATGAGGATATTGGTGCATAACCTGCTCGGCATGCGGGATCTCCACTAACGTGATCAGTTCAACGGCCCTCCGCCATGCTTCTTTCTTACTCAGCAATAAATGTTCGCGAATCGGTTCGGCCAGCTGCTCACCGATTGTAAACACCGGATTCAAAGATGTCATCGGTTCCTGAAATATCATCCCGATTTCGCTGCCGCGGATTTTCTGCATGTCTTTTGGTTTCAATTCCAACAGGTTCCGTCCGGAAAAATGCACCGCTCCCCGTTCGATTCTCCCCGTCTCGGGAATAAGCTGCATAATGGACAATGACGCCATGCTTTTCCCGCAGCCGGACTCCCCTACAATACAAACCGTTTCCTCCTCATGTATCGTAAAGCTGACATCGTCCACGGCCTTTACCGCCCCCTCCTCTGTATAAAAAGCCGTTTCCAAATGCATCACTTCTAAAAGCGGTTTTTTCATTTCATTTTCACCTGCCGTTTTACCTTAGGATCAAAAGCGTCTCTTAAACCGTCTCCAAGCAGATGAATCGCCACAACGGTCAGAAAAATGGCCGTTCCCGGCGGAATCCACAGCCACGGACGGAGTGTAAAATCCATAAAATGATTCGCCGCTTCCATCATGTTTCCCCAAGAAGGTGTCGGCGGAGCAACGCCAAGCCCGAGAAAACTCAGCGCCGATTCACTCAGCATCGCTCCCGCCACATGCAAAGTCGCCGCTACCAGTAATAACGGCAATGTATTGGGAAGCAAATGATAGAGGATTTTCCGTTTATCACTAAGCCCCAAAACTTCCGCGGCCATCATAAACGGCTGCTCCTTCAGCGACAAAATCTGTCCGCGTACAAGCCGCGCCAGACCGGGCCATCCGATCAAGCTTAACATCATCATAATCAGGTACATCCTGTATTCAGAAGGCACTTTCCACTCCGACATCACCGCAGCCAAAATCAAAAGCAGCGGCAGGCCCGGGATGGACATGAGCATATCAGCAATGCGCATAATGATCATATCAGCGGCTCCCCGATAAAATCCGGCCGCAGCCCCGAGTAAAGAACCGATGACAAGCGACAGCACCATTGAAGCAAGCCCCACGGTCAGAGAAATCTGCCCCGCCAGCATCAGCCTCGTCAGCACATCTCTCCCGTACTGGTCAGTTCCCAGCCAATGATGGATTCCCGGCTGCTGATTGGCATTTGAAATATCCGTCCGATCTGTTATGTACGGAGAAAAAGACGGCCCGATAAAGCACAATAAAAACATAAAACATAAGAAAAGAAGACTGATGACCGTCAGCTTATGCTGCAGCAGGCGGCGGTACGTCTGCTTCCAAAGAGAAGGCGGCACCCCTTTTTGTTTTTTCATTCCGAACACCCCCTATTTCAGCCTGACCCGCGGATCAACCGCGGCATAAGCGATATCCGCCAAGAAGTTCCCCACAATCGTTAAACAAGACAAAAACAAGGTAAACGCCATCAAAACCGGATAATCACGATAATGCACAGATTCCAGCTGAATACGTCCGACACCCGGCCACCCGAAAATCTGTTCAATAATGATGGCTCCGGAAAACAGTCCCGGCAGTTCAAAAGCAAGAAGAGTGATGGCCGGAATGAGCGCGTTTTTCAACGCATGTTTCCAGATGACGGTGCGCTCTTTCAATCCCTTCGCTCTCGCCGTTCTGATATAATCCTGTCTGATCACGTCCAGCATGCCGGAGCGGAAATACCTTGTCAGCGAGCCGATGCCGAGCATAGATAAAATCACGACCGGAAGAATCATATGTCTGGCGGCTTCAAGCACGTACGAAAAACCTGTACTCGTGCTTCCGGTATCAATCATCCCGCCGACGGGCAATATTTTCAAATCCACCCCAAACCACTTAATAAACAGAAGGCTGATAAAAAAAGACGGGAACGCCATGGAAGCAAAAACAAGAAACGTCACGATCCCGTCAAACCATGAGTATTTCCTGACAGCGGATATGACACCCGTTATCATCGCGGCTGACCATGTGACAAGCAACGCCAAAAACGCGACAAAAAACGAATTCCAGACATATTTCCGAAGCAGTGACAGGACGTTCTCCTGATATTTCAAAGAAAACCCAAAATCTCCGCTGAGCACATTTCCGAGCCATGTCACATAGCGCTGCCAAATCGGCTGATCCAGCCCGTAAAGCGCTTTTAACTCCTGCGCTCTTTCAGGAGTCAGATTGACATTGGAATCAATATAGTCGCCCGGCAGCATGGCGAATAAGAAAAAAATAATAAAGGAAGTACCCAATAAGATCACAAGCATTTGAATGAATCGTTCTGCGGCATACCGTTTCACAAAAAGCCCCTCCTTTCCGCTGAAAGGGCAAAATCCCCAGGATGCACCGGGTATTTTGCCCAACCGTTCTATTGAATTGAGACATTTGAGAGACTTGAACTGATTCCAGAATAATTGTCAGGCTCAAGCCCTTTTATTTTTCCGCTGACCGCCCTTGCGCTCTGACGGTAATGAATCAGAATGTAAGGCGGGTTTTCCCCGAGCTCCCGGTACAGCTGGTGATAAATCTCTTTTCTTTTGCTGATATCAAGCGTGCCGGCTCCTTTCTCTATCAGCCGGTCCGCTTTCGGATTGGAATACCCCGTTACATTATTGGGATGGCCGGAAGCCAGCTTTTCCACCGTGTCATTCGGATCAAGAATCTGCGAGGTGGAAACGGCGGCAAGGTCATATTGTTTGTCATTTATTTTCGCTACTTCTGTATTAAAATCCATCACTTCCGGTTTTAATGAGATTCCGATGTCCGCGTAATTTTCTTTCGCGATCGGGATGAAATCATCATCCGCTTTAGACGTGTAATAGCTGATTTCAAGCTTTTTGCCGTTTTTTTCACGTACACCGTCTTTGCCCGTTTTCCAGCCTGCTTCATCGAGAAGCTTTTTGGCTTTTTCAGGGTTAAACGCGTACCGATTGACATCTTTGTCATCATAAGCCCACGAAACCGGAGACACCGGCACATTCGCGACTTCTCCGTAGCGTTTAAAGCGGACATCGACGATTTTTTGACGGTCAAGTCCGTAAATAAGCGCCTGGGACACTTCCTTATCTTGAAAAGGCGGACGCTTGTGATTGACGTACACAAGCCCGTAATCATTCACGACAGATACGCTTATATTGGCAAAACCGAGACTTTTTAAATGCTGAACCGTATCATCATCAGGTGAGAAAGAAGCGTAATCAAGGTCACCCGTTTCAAACAGCTGAAGGGAAGTTGACGGATCGATAATTTTATAAATCAGCTTTTCCGTTTTCGGTTTTCCTGCATAATAGTGTTCATTAGCCTGATAGCGTATTTCCTGTCCCGGAAGATATTCTGTAAATTGATAAGGTCCCGCTCCGAGCGGTTTGGCATAAAGCTCTTTTAAATAGTCCAGTTTGCCGAATTGATAATTCTTTCCGTAGTAGGCTTCTGACAGCACCTGCCCGCCCAAAAGAAGCAGCGACTTCGCACTGACTTTCTCAGTCGTGATTTGAATGGTTCTGTCATCAAGGACACGAATGCCCTCTATCATCTTTGCCTTTCCTTCTTTGTAAGCCTTACCGCCTTTAATATAAGCCGTGGTGATATCTTCATAGCCCGCATATGCAGGATCATGCAGCAGTGTTAAAGTGAATGCGGCATCCTTTGCGGTCAGCGGTGAACCGTCGCTGAAAACGAGATTTTTTCTTAAACGGAACGTGTATGTAAGCTGATCTTTGGAAATTTTCCAGCTTTCCGCAAGAGCCGGGGTAGGCTTCCCCGTTTTATCCAATTTGACTAACGGTTCAAAAATAGGATCTGTCGCATTTCCGTCCCAGCCGTTTTCGTAAAAGTACGGCAGAAACACACCGCCCGGCGCGGAAATCCCAGCAACAAAAGTGTCAGTTCTGGCTTTCGATTTAGCGGGAATCGCCGCCGGATGAGAAGCTTTAAATTCCTTTGTCTTGACATGGGCAATACGTGTTTCTTCCTTTTTATCCGCCGCAGATGACGGTTCTTCTCCGGCACTCCCGAACGCGCACCCTGATAACATGATGGATACCGACAGCGCGAGTACCGTTGTTTTTATCCTCCATTTTCTCTCCTTCATCTTTATCGAACCCCCGCATGCTTTTCATCTATCTTTATATAAATCTGCTCCATCTGTTCCTCATTTCTCATAATCTCCCGTTTGTTTTTCTCTACAAGCAGTTCGAAATTCAATGTGTGTTTTCTATACTTTTTTCGTTTTTTGCTCTTTTTGCGCACATGTGATACCTTTTTTAACGCCACTTTTCATCCCTCCGCTTTTCATTTCATTCATGACTTTCACGCAAAAAAGGCCCTTATCTGTTTAAAAGATAAGAGCCTTCGGTGATCCGATCAGCCATCGTTTGGAAATATGTAATGATTATGTTAATTCATACAATCCCTACCTGTCAACTACAATTTAAAATATCGTTTCCTTCCGGGGGTTTTCCTCATACACTCTCTCATTTTTCCGCATATGCTAGAAAACATAGCAGAGTACAAGTGAAAGTGAGTGAGAATGTGGAGAAGACAACATTGACCGGTCGCATCGTCAAAAAAGATGACCCGGACTATAATGCTGCGAGAACCAATATCAATTTAAGCCTGCAAAGATATCCAGACATCATTGTGTTTTGTCAAAACAAACATGACGCCCTCAATGCGGTGAGATGGGCGCGTGAGAACAATGTGCCTTTCCGTATCAGAGGCGGAAGACACAGCTACGAAAATTTTTCCCTGTTAAATGACGGACTAGTCATTGATCTCAGTGAAATGAAGAAAATAAGAGTAAATGAGGATAAGCGGCTGGTCTCGATTGAAGCGGGAGCCGAATTGGGGGAAGTCTACCAGACACTTTGGCGGTACGGCTTGACCCTTCCTGCGGGAACCATTGCGAATGTGGGAATCACGGGGCTGACGCTCGGGGGAGGAATCGGATATTTAACAAGGACAGCCGGACTTACTTGCGATCGTCTCCTCCAGCTCGAAATGATCATAGCGGACGAAAAAACAGGTGCTGACTTGATCACAGTCAACCGTTCAAAGCACTCTGATCTACTTTGGGCGTCTCAGGGAGGAGGGGGAGGCAACTTCGGCATTATCACATCCATGATGTTTAAAGCCGTACCGATCTCGTGCGTGTCTGTTTTTTCTGTCACTTGGGGCTGGGATGATTTTGAGGAAGTATTTAACACATGGCAGCGCTGGGCTCCATTTATAGACAACCGGCTTACCTCATCAATTCAGTTTTGGCCTAAGGAAGTAAACCGCATAGAAGCGCTCGGTCAATTTACCGGGACAAAAGATGAGCTGAAAGAACTGCTGGCTCCGTTAATGAAAGCGGGAAAACCGACAAGCGGCATGGTCAAGACAGTGCCATTTATTAAAGCGGCAGCCTTTTTTAACAGCCCGGGAGGCAATCAGCCGCAAAAGATGAAGCGGTCAGGATCCTTTATTGAAAAACCATTATCAACACGCGCAATATCCACTTTAAAGCGCTATTTAGAGCACGCTCCGAACGAAAACGCCAGTGTCTGGCAGCAATCTCTCGGCGGGGCGGCCGGACGGATCGCTCCGGACCAAACGGCATTCTACTATCGCAACGCAATCATTGCCCAAGAATATATTACAACTTGGACATCTGCTGAAGAAGAAAGACAAAATGTCCGCTGGATCGAAGGACTGAGAACGTCCCTATCAAGAGAAACGATGGGAGATTACGTGAATTGGCCTGATAGAGAAATCAGAAACTGGCTGCAAACATATTACGGAGAAAATGTTCACCGCCTCCGTCAAGTCAAAACGAAATATGATCCGGAAAATATATTCCGCTTTGAGCAGAGCATTCCGCCGCTTCGCCGTTCACCGTTTTTCTAAAAAAGATGAAGATGGGCAAACTCCATCTTCATCTTTTCTTTTATTGATATAAACGGCTTCCCTTCTCTGCAAACTCTTTTGCTTTTTCTTTCAGCCCTTCGTTGACGGCCTCGTCTTCAGTAAGTCCGTTTTCCTTCGCATAATCACGAATATCCTGAGAAATTCTCATACTGCAGAACTTCGGACCGCACATCGAACAGAAGTGAGCCGTTTTTGCGCCTTCAGCCGGCAGCGTTTCATCATGATATTCCATTGCTCTTTCAGGATCAAGCGACAAATGAAATTGATCACGCCACCGGAATTCAAACCGCGCCTTAGACAGAGCATCGTCACGGATCTGTGCACCCGGATGCCCTTTAGCAAGGTCTGCGGCATGTGCCGCGATTTTGTACGTAATGACGCCTTCTCTTACATCATCACGATTCGGCAGCCCCAAATGCTCCTTCGGCGTGACATAGCAAAGCATCGCCGTCCCGTACCAGCCGATCATCGCCGCGCCGATTGCTGAAGTAATGTGGTCATAACCCGGAGCGATATCCGTCGTTAATGGCCCGAGCGTGTAAAAAGGCGCCTCTTTACAAATTTCCAGCTGCTTGTCCATGTTTTCCTTAATTTTATGCATCGGCACATGACCCGGTCCTTCGATCATCACTTGCACATCGTGCTTCCACGCAATCTCCGTCAATTCTCCGAGAGTCTCCAATTCCGCAAACTGCGCTTCATCATTGGCATCCGCAATCGAACCGGGGCGAAGCCCGTCACCAAGAGAAAAAGCGATATCATAGGCCTTCATGATTTCACAAATTTCTTCAAAATGCGTGTACAGAAAGCTTTCCTGATGATGAGCCAGGCACCATTGCGCCATAATCGCCCCGCCGCGGGATACGATTCCCGTCTTGCGTTTAGCCGTTAACGGGACGTAACGAAGCAGTACGCCGGCATGGATGGTGAAATAATCCACGCCCTGCTCCGCCTGCTCAATCAATGTGTCACGATAAATGTCCCACGTTAAATCCTCGGCAATGCCATTTACTTTTTCAAGCGCCTGATAAATCGGCACCGTCCCCACAGGCACGGGGCAGTTGCGGATAATCCATTCACGCGTCGTATGAATGTCTTTTCCCGTGGATAAGTCCATCATCGTATCGGCGCCCCAGCGAATCGCCCACGTCATTTTTTCAACTTCTTCTTCGATAGAAGATGTAACAGCCGAGTTGCCGATATTTGCATTAATTTTCACATGAAAATTCCGGCCGATAATCATCGGCTCGCTTTCCGGGTGGTTGACGTTAGAAGGAATAATCGCCCGGCCGCTGGCTACCTCGTCTCTGACAAATTCGGGAGACACATGCTCACGTATTGCGATAAACTCCATTTCCGGCGTAATGATGCCTTTTCTCGCATAATGCAATTGTGTTACATTTTTCCCCGGCTTGGCCCGAAGCGGTTTCCGCTGTAGGCCGGGGTATTCAGCGGCACGGCCCTCTTTTTTATAACCGTTGTCTTCAGGTCTCACGGTCCGGCCATTATATTCTTCTACATCTCCGCGCCCGGTAATCCACTTTGTGCGGAGCGCCCCCAGCCCTTCATGAATATCAATCTGTACATCCGGGTCTGTATACGGCCCGCTCGTATCATAAACACGGACCGGCGCATTCTCCTCTTCCCCGAATGCCCTCGTAGTCGCACTCAGGCTGATTTCCCGCATCGGCACTCGTATATCGGGCGAAGAACCTTCTGTATAAACCTTTTTACTGCCGGAAAAACTCGACATAATGGAAATGTTCGCTTGCTGTACTGATTGATTTTGCATACAAATCTCTCCTTTATCATTTGAATAACAGAACCAAGCTCAGCACCAGCACAAAAAAACCGGGTTCAAAGAAGAACCCGGTTTTGCAGTCAGAAAGAAACTATTATTGTTTTCATCAACAATAATAAAACCTTTACTTCCCCACGCTGGTACGAACCAGATCAGGTCCAAAGGGTTAAGAAGCCGCCGCTTCTCTCTCAGCCCGCTCAGACGGGCACCCCCAGTAACTATTGATTTCGCTCTCATCGTAACATAAGTTGTGTACAAAAAAAAGCATATTATCAAAATTCAGATAACGGTACGGTCATAAGCTCTGTTTCCCGAACGCCTTCTTTGGTATTAAAAACCCGATAACCCTTTGCGGTTTCCCTGGAAGAGACAGCCCGGAACAGCTGACCGTCTTTATAATGAAGCGCAACACCATCATCAGCGGCATAGCCCTCGCTGAGTTTCTTTTCTGAAATCAGACGGTGATACACCGGCCGGCGCTCCGCTTCTCCGTCATAGTGCGGACAAAAGCTTCCCGGCAAAAATCCTAAAGCTCTTAACTCTCTCAAATCTCCAGCCGAATCCGTCAACCCTTCTTCATACCAGCAAATCGCCCCGGCGCTGAGACCCGCCAACATGATGCCGTTTTCCCAAGCCTCACGAAGAATAAGGTCAATCCCCCACTCTTTCCATAAGACAAGCATATTGCGCGTATTTCCGCCGCCGACATATATAATATCTTTCTTCATGAGAAAGGATCTGAGATCAGAACCCGGCGGTTTAAACAGCGACAAGTGATCCGGCTCATACCGCAGCTTTTGAAAGGCCTGATAAAACCTGCCGATATAATTCTCCGAATCTCCGCTTGCCGTCGGCAAAAAACAAATTTTCGGCTTTGACCGCGCCGACTGCTCTAAAATATACTGATCCAGCACAAGATGATCCGGCTCCATGGAAAAGCCCCCGCCGCCCATTGCAATAATCTGCTTCAATGTCATCACCTCTTTTTTCCTCTAGTATAACAGCTCATAAAAAGGCGTTATCCCCATTTCGGATACCGCCTTTAAAAAGTATTTGTTATCTGAAAAATGAAAACGCACCGTATAACAAAACGGAGATCCCCGCGGCGATAAGCGCCGGAACAAGCTTCGAACGGGCATACTTCACAACATCGATCCCCAACACCGTACAGGTTGTCACCGTATTATCACTGAGAGGAGAAGCAAACGCTCCAAATGTTCCGCTCGCAAACACGGCCCCGATCGCTAATAATAAGCTGGTATGTGACTGAACCGCCAGCGTTACGCCGAGCGGCATTAATAGCCCCCAAGTCCCCCAGGATGACCCGATAAAATAGGATATAACAGCCCCCAGTATAAAAAGAGACGGCGCAATAAACATATGAGGGATCCATGACGTTAAATGAGAAGTAACATATTTCGAGAATCCAAGGTCTTCAGATACTGCTGTTACGGCCCAAATCAGCGATAACATAATAATAACGTTGACCAATTCGTTTCCGCCCTTAATAAAATGGGTAACAAGCTCGCCTGCATGAAAACGCTGAAACATAAAAAGAGCAAATGCTGCAATAACCGCTGCCAATAATGCGGTTAACATGACGCCAAGCATATCGCTTTTGATAAAAGCATTCAAAAACCCTTGTGCTTTTGAATGGCCGTCCCACCAGCTGAGAAAGAGTGTTAATAGCAAAAACAGCCCGATCGGAATGATTAAATTCCAAGGCCGAATCGGTGTTTCGTTAATATAAGCACGGTGCGCCGAATCCAGCTCCTCCTGCTGGTCAGCATGCTCATCACTTTTGAACATTCCCGTATGTCCACCGTGAATATCTGAGATCGTCCCTGTTTCCATGTTGAATGAACCTGATCCTTTTGAAAGCAACACACCCCTGTTCCGCGGAATCGGTTCCGTATTTTTGTTATGTTTGCGAGCAGTAGTTTGTCCGCTCTTTTCTGTTTTTTCTAAGCTTTCGTCCGCTTTTTGTTTCTTAAAAAAGCAGTAATAAATTCCGACTACTATAATCACAATGGAGAAAAAATTGAAGGGAATACTTTTCACATACACCGTGTAAGCCGGCTGATCTATTCCTGACGTTTTAAGGGCCTGTCCGATAATGGAAACCATGTAGCCGACAAATGCCGTTGCTATCGGAATCAAGGCAATGACAGGGTTTGCCGTAAACTCAATGGCATACGCAATTTTCTGTTTCGACAGGTCCAGACGCTTGCTTAAAGCTTTCATGATCGGTGCAATTGTGACGATGCGAAAGTCCGGTTCACTGAACGTGCCAAATGTCGACAGCCATGCAAGCAGCATCGCACCTTTTTTGGTTTTAACTTTTTTACTGATCAAATGGACGAATCCTTTTATCCCGCCGGTCAGCTTTATAATCCCTACAAGGCCAGCAAATGAATATAGAAACACAATGATTCTAATATTATTGGTGACGACAATGTTGCTGATGACATATTGAACCATATGTTCAATCCCGCCAAGCAAGCTGGGATGCAAAAGATAGCTTCCGACCAGCAAACCGACAAACAGACCGGACTGCACTTGCTTTGTAATGATTGAAATGGGAATGACCAGAATAAATGGGATAAGACAAGCCCAAGTCCCTTCCATAAAAAACACCTCTTTCAAAGAACTTCTTGTTAGTATCTTTGAAAAAAGCGGATTTATACAATCAGCAGGTATCATGTTTTCACAAGCCTTGGAGGATATTTTCACACAACAAAAAAGGCTTCTACATATTGTAGAAGCCTTTGTATACCGGTGGCCGGGGTCGAACCGGCACTCCAGAAGGAACACGATTTTGAGTCGTGCGCGTCTGCCAATTCCGCCACACCGGCATGTAATGCGTCGTGTTCAACCGACGTATATAAATATAACATGTATTTCATAAAACGTCAACGGTTTTAGCAAAGTTTTTTAAATGGTAATGCAGTATATACGATACAAGCAAGAAACTTATATTGATAGTCATTACGTTTTTATTATATAAAAAAAGTGATCTGCAATATGCAAATCACTCTCATATATGTTTTATAATGTGAAAACTGATGACCAATTTAACATAGTTCGTTCAAAGTTAAATTGGTGCCGAGGGCCGGACTTGAACCGGCACGGTAGTCACCTACCGCAGGATTTTAAGTCCTGTGTGTCTGCCAATTCCACCACCCCGGCAATAGAAAGGCGACACCCGGATTCGAACCGGGGATAAAGGTTTTGCAGACCTCTGCCTTACCACTTGGCTATGCCGCCGTAATTTGGAGCGGAAGACGGGATTCGAACCCGCGACCCCCACCTTGGCAAGGTGATGTTCTACCACTGAACTACTTCCGCAACATGTAAAAGAACTTAATACATCTTATGCTGTTGTTTTTTAAAAAATGCAACTGGGCTAGCTGGATTCGAACCAACGCATGACGGAGTCAAAGTCCGTTGCCTTACCGCTTGGCTATAGCCCAATGATAAAATGGGGCGATTGATGGGAATCGAACCCACGAGTGCCAGAGCCACAATCTGGTGCGTTAACCACTTCGCCACAACCGCCATAATCTGAAGATGAATAAATAAAATAGTGGCAGGGGCAGTAGGAATCGAACCCACAC
>NZ_CP152013.1:602500-877500 GCF_038608285.1 Bacillus sp. FSL R5-0443 | reverse complement strand
CCACGCTTTCGCTCCTCAGCGTCAGTTACAGACCAGAGAGTCGCCTTCGCCACTGGTGTTCCTCCACATCTCTACGCATTTCACCGCTACACGTGGAATTCCACTCTCCTCTTCTGCACTCAAGTTCCCCAGTTTCCAATGACCCTCCCCGGTTGAGCCGGGGGCTTTCACATCAGACTTAAGAAACCGCCTGCGAGCCCTTTACGCCCAATAATTCCGGACAACGCTTGCCACCTACGTATTACCGCGGCTGCTGGCACGTAGTTAGCCGTGGCTTTCTGGTTAGGTACCGTCAAGGTGCCGCCCTATTTGAACGGCACTTGTTCTTCCCTAACAACAGAGCTTTACGATCCGAAAACCTTCATCACTCACGCGGCGTTGCTCCGTCAGACTTTCGTCCATTGCGGAAGATTCCCTACTGCTGCCTCCCGTAGGAGTCTGGGCCGTGTCTCAGTCCCAGTGTGGCCGATCACCCTCTCAGGTCGGCTACGCATCGTCGCCTTGGTGAGCCGTTACCTCACCAACTAGCTAATGCGCCGCGGGTCCATCTGTAAGTGGTAGCCGAAGCCACCTTTTATGTCTGAACCATGCGGTTCAGACAACCATCCGGTATTAGCCCCGGTTTCCCGGAGTTATCCCAGTCTTACAGGCAGGTTACCCACGTGTTACTCACCCGTCCGCCGCTAACATCAGGGAGCAAGCTCCCATCTGTCCGCTCGACTTGCATGTATTAGGCACGCCGCCAGCGTTCGTCCTGAGCCAGGATCAAACTCTCCGATAAAGTAGTTTGACTGACTACGCACATCGCTGTGCGATTTATTTAAAACTTTGAATTAACAGGTGCGTTTTGTCTTGTTTAGTTTTCAAAGATCATTTCAGCCTCATCTCGAGGCGACTTTTTCAGTATAACATTTCAGCGAGTTGCTGTCAAATGTTTTTTTGTTTTTATTTCTCCGCCGCTGTGAGCTTTTTGTTGAAGCGCATCAGCGACGTTTAATAATATACCATGCCTATGATTCAGCGTCAACACTTTTTTTGAAAGAATATCCTCGATGATATACTTCCTGCCCTTTGGTCTCTATTTGAGATACTTCAATAAAGCCTTTTTCCGTCAGATAATCAAGCATGACACCGAGATCTTGGGTGAAGTGCACCAGTTCAGGGTGCTGAAGCAATTCTCCAAACTGCCACATTTCTTTTTCTTTCATCACTTGAAAAAGGTGGGCAGAACCGATTTCAGCTTTTGAATGGATGAGAAAATCATTTGCTAAGAATAATAATTCGAGCCTTTTCTCCAAACTTTCGTGACTCTCGACAAGTTCGGAGTATAGCTTATATACCTGCGGCTCAATGTGACGGACCTGGTTCCAGACTGTCGTTTCGGGATAAAACCCCCGGTCAATCACTTCTATGCGGGCCAAGTGGTGAAGAGCATGCACTACCGCATAATATGCATCCAGAAAATGATCAGCTTCAAAAAACGCTTTTCCTTCTACAAATCTTCTGATCAGCTTGCCGTATTCCATTCCGATCTTTAATTTCCGCTCGGCGAAAGGAAAAGTGCTGAGCTGGTCATTGAGTTCAGATATATATTCATTGCGGTCAAACAGTACTTTGCCGTTGATGATCCAATCTATGACTCTTCTATTGGTCCCAAGCAGAATCCATTCCTGAAGCAGAGCATCCGTTACAATATGTAAAGAAGCGGTTTTTTGTTCGAATTCATAATGCTTTATAAAAAGAGGTTCATCAGCCTGTTTGACAATGACAAGCATGACCGCATCAAAGTTATCCGTGATGGATGATGCTTTACTCCTTCTCTCAATCATAAGGACGGCCAGCGTATCGGGATGACTTGCTCTTTCTTGGTAAATTGGACGGAGAAGATTGTCCATTACGATTCCTCCAATGCGATTGTTTCACTAGCTATTGTTTCTACATTTCTATGATAAAACATGAAAGTCCTTTTTTCTAAACACATTGCACTATTATAACAAATTTCCTTTCAGGTGCCATATTTATTCTTCCCTTTTCTTACGAAAACATGAAGAATATGCCATCTGTTTTGTGCTATAGTTAAACGAGAGGGGGATGGACATGGCGAAATACTCAAGCAAAATTAATAAGATCAGAACGTTTGCGTTAAGTTTGGTTTTCGTTGGGTTTATCATTATGTACATCGGGCTGTTCTTTAAGCAGTCTGTTTTGCTTGCCAGCTTGTTTATGATTCTCGGCCTGCTGTCGATCGGGCTCAGCACCGCCGTTTATTTTTGGATCGGCATGCTGTCCACAAAAGCGGTCCGGGTGATGTGCCCCGCTTGCGAGAAAGAAACGAAGATTCTGGGCAGAGTGGATATGTGCATGCATTGCAGAGAGCCGCTCACATTGGATAAAGGATTGGAAGGCAAAGCGTTCGATGAGTCTTATAACAGAAAAAACAGTGTAAAATAAACGAAGCTGACCGTATCAAAGCGGTCAGCTTCGTTTAGTGGTTTTCTTTTTTGGAACATTCTTGGCAGACGCCGTAAATCTCCAAACGGTGGTGGCTTACCTTAAACCCCGTGACGTGAGCCGCAAGCTGTTCCACTTCGTCAAGCCCGGGATAATGGAAATCTACGATTTTTCCGCAGCTTTCACAAATGGCGTGATAATGGTCAGAGGTGACAAAGTCAAATCTGCTGGACGCATCTCCGTACGTCAGTTCCTTTACAAGCCCCGCTTCCCGGAATACACGCAAATTGTTATACACTGTCGCAACACTCATATTAGGGAATTTCCCTTCCAAGGCTTTATATATATCGTCCGCTGTCGGATGTGCCATAGAATCCACGAGATATTCCAGAATGGCATGACGTTGAGGAGTAATCCGGACTCCCGTATCCTTCAACGTGTCTAAGGCTTCTTTTAATTCATGTGCAGCCATCCGTCATGCACCTCTCTTCTAAAAAAGATTCTTACTTTATAATGTTTATAATTAGTGTACATCTTTTTCCGGTCTCCTGTCAAATGTAATCTGAAGAAAACCCCGTGAGTTCAGCATTTGTCCATTAATTAGACGCAATTTGTTCCAATTCTCGAAGCGCCTCGGCAACGTGATCTTTCACTTTTACCTTTCTCCACTCCTTCACAAGACGGCCTTCTTTGTCTAACAAAAAAGTGGATCGCTCGATACCCATATATTCTTTCCCAAAATTCTTCTTCAGCTTCCACACATCAAAAGCTTCCGCCAATTTGTGCTCATCATCAACGAGGAGCTGGAAAGGAAGATCGTGTTTTTGCTTAAATTTTTCATGTTTATCACGGCTGTCAGGGCTTACTCCGATGATAACGGCATCAAGTCCCGCGAAACTTTCGTGCTGATCACGGAAATCACATGCTTCCGTCGTGCATCCGGGTGTCATGTCTTTCGGATAAAAATAGAGAACGACGTACTTCCCTTTAAAATCCGTCAATGCTACTTCTTCCCCGCTGTCATTCACCAATTTCATATCCGGTGCTGTTTGTCCGATTTCAATCGTCATTTCTTATACCTCCGGGTTTTTTATTAAGCGTATCCAATTCACGTTAAGATTACAACCGTTATCCTCCCGCTCTTTTCTGGAAGCATGAACCGTTGTGCTCGCAATGAAGCATGCTACAATAGAACATGATGTAAGGAGATATTAGGAGGGTCATTTTTTGTATACAAAATCAGTTGAACTTCATAAGGAAGCGTTAGAGCATATCGTTGGAGGCGTGAACAGCCCGTCCAGATCCTATAAAGCGGTAGGCGGCGGTTCACCCGTTGCGATGGAAAAAGCGAACGGCGCTTATTTCTGGGATGTAGACGGGAATCAGTATATCGATTATTTAGCGGCTTACGGCCCGATTATTACCGGACATGCCCATCCGCATATTACTGAAGCGATTAAAACAGCGGCTGAAAACGGCGTGCTGTACGGGACGCCGACCAAACATGAGGTCACTTTCGCCAAAATGCTGAAGGAGGCCATTCCTTCACTTGATAAAGTACGATTCGTAAACTCAGGCACTGAAGCGGTAATGACAACGATCCGGGTTGCACGCGCTTATACAGGCCGGACAAAAATCATTAAATTCGCCGGCTGCTATCACGGCCATTCTGATCTCGTACTTGTCGCTGCGGGTTCCGGTCCGTCTACGCTCGGCACTCCTGATTCCGCCGGCGTGCCGAAAAGCATCGCCAATGAGGTGATTACCGTTCCTTTCAATGACATTGAAAGCTACAAAGCCGCGCTGGATAAATGGGGTTCAGAAATTGCAGCGGTTCTCGTCGAGCCGATCGTCGGCAACTTCGGCATCGTTGAACCTGAAGAAGGATTTTTAGAACAGGTAAATGAATTGACCCATAAAGCGGGCGCGCTCGTCATTTATGATGAAGTGATCACGGCGTTCCGTTTTATGTACGGAGGCGCGCAGGATCTTCTTCAAGTGAAGCCTGATTTAACGGCGCTCGGTAAAATTATCGGGGGCGGCTTGCCGATCGGCGCTTACGGAGGCAAAAAAGAGATCATGGAGCAGGTTGCTCCGCTCGGCCCGGCATATCAAGCCGGCACAATGGCCGGAAACCCGGCATCTATCCTATCAGGCATCGCCTGCCTGGAAGTGCTGAAGGAAGAAGGCGTTTATGAGCGGCTTGATGAGCTCGGCGCCAGACTTGAGCAAGGCATTCTCGCCCATGCGGAGACACACGGCATTACCATCACCGTCAACCGTTTAAAAGGCGCGCTCACGGTTTACTTCACTGATGAAAAGATCGTCAATTACGAGCAGGCGGAAAATACGGACGGAGAAGCATTCGCCAAGTTCTTCAAGCTGATGCTTGAGCGCGGCATCAATCTCGCTCCATCGAAGTATGAAGCTTGGTTTATCACAACCGCACATACTGAAGAGGATATCGACGCCACTTTACAGGCCGTTGAAGATGCGTTCAGACATATGAAAAAATAACTGCTGAAACAAGCGGGAGCCCGGGGCTTCCGCTTTTTCTTTTTGTCCGATTTGTGAGATAATGGTTTTTTCAAAAAAAGACCTTGAATAATTGGTATGATCCCTGTATATTACTTTATTGTTTAGCAAATCAGCCGACAGGGAAATGTAAGTGTCAGCCGTTCGTTCGGCACATAATTTATTAGAGAAAGGAATGCACGCACAAACCAATGAAACTTGGTGCCCGCATTTTTAAAACAGGGATTGCGATTACGCTCGCGCTCTACTTAGCATCATGGATCGGACTTCCGTCGCCGATCTTTGCCGGGATTGCAGCTATATTTGCCATACAGCCCTCTATTTACAGGTCTTTTCTTATCATTATTGATCAGGTTCAGGCAAATATCATCGGCGCTGTCATCGCTACGGCATTCGGACTGATTTTCGGACCGAGTCCGATTATGATCGGATTGACCGCAGTGATTGTCATCACGATCATGTTAAAACTGAAAATTGAACACACCATTTCGATTGCGCTCGTGACGGTTATCGCAATTTTAGAAACACCGGGAAACAGCTTCCTGACGTTCGCTCTGATACGAACAAGCACCGTTATTTTAGGCGTGCTGTCTTCTTTTATTGTGAACCTTGTGTTTCTTCCGCCGAAATACGAAACGAAGCTGACTCATCATACGGTTGAATATACCGATGAGATCATGAAATGGATCAGGCTGACGATGCGTCAGTCCACGGAACACTCGATATTGAAAGAGGATATTGAGAAGCTGAAGGAAAAGATGATGAAGCTTGATCATACGTACCTTCTTTATAAAGAGGAGAGAAGCTACTTTAAGAAAACGACGTATGTAAAATCGCGCAAGCTTGTTTTATTCAGACAGGCGATTATTACGGCGAATCGGGCGCTTGATACGCTGAAAAAGCTGCACCGCTATGAAAACGAGATTTATCATATGCCGGAGGAATTTCAGGAGACGCTGACAGAAGAAATTGATTATCTGCTTCATTGGCATGAAAGGATTCTGATGCGGACGGTCGGCAAGATCAAACCGCATGATGACGATGCTGAAGAAAGCATAAGATATAAACAGCTTTTGACGAAGTCTTTCTTGAAAAATCAGCAGAACTGCGAGGATGAACTGCTTGATTACAATATGCTCAGCATTATGGCTGCGGTTGCGGAATACCGCGAGCAGCTGGAGCATCTCGATACATTAATTACGAGTTTTCAGACATACCACCCGAAAGACAGCGAATTAGAAACAGACGAAGAGTAACCCGGTGCTTCCGTAAAACCGGGTTTTTTTGCATTCAAAAAAACTTATGCCGCCCATTCGGACGGCATAAGTTTTTGTATCAGTTCAAATTCTGAATCGTAAATAAGTGTCTGTACTGGCCGCCTTGGGCCATTAATTCCTCGTGCGTGCCGGTTTCGACGACGGCGCCGTTTTCCATGACGACAATTTTATCCGCGTGCGTAATCGTGGACAGCCTGTGGGCGACGATAAAAGTCGTCCGGTTTTTCGCAAGCTTTTCCATCGCTTCCTGAATGTAGTGTTCACTTTCAAGATCAAGAGCCGATGTCGCTTCATCCAAGATTAACAGCGGCGGATTTTTTAAGAATACACGCGCGATGGAAATCCGCTGTTTCTGCCCGCCTGACAATTTGACGCCCCGTTCGCCGACTTTGGTTTCATAACCTTCTGGGAAATTCATAATAAATTCATGGGCATTTGCCGCTTTCGCAGCCGCAACCACCTCATCCAGAGACGCTCCCGGTTTACCGATGGCGATATTTTCACGAATCGTCTCACTGAACAGAAACGTATCCTGAAGCACCATTCCGACTTGATTGCGGAGGCTTCTCGCTTCATAATCGCGAATATCTGTGCCGTCAATCAGCAGGCTGCCGCCGGATACATCATAAAAACGCGGTATGAGGCTGACAAGCGTCGATTTACCGCCGCCGCTCATCCCGACGAGCGCGACGGTTTCCCCTTTTGTCACCTTTAAGGAAACGTCCTGCAAAATCGTTTCTTTTCCTTCCTCATAACGGAACGAGACATTTCGGAATTCAACTTCGCCCTTAATGCCGTCAGCTTTTACTGCATTCGGTTTATCAGTCAGTTCATACGGCTCGTCGATAAATTCAAATATGCGGTCCATTGAAGCGATCGACTGGGTCAGCGTCGTCGATGAGTTGATCAATCTTCTGACCGGATTGTACATTCTGTCAATATAGCCGACGAACGCAACCATCGTCCCTACCGTCAGCGGACCGTTTATGACAAAATAACCCGCAAACGCGATAACGAGCAGCGGCGCCAAATCCGTAATGGTATTCACGACTGCAAACGTTTTTGCGTTCCAATTCGTATGACGGATCGCTCTGTCCAGAAAATGTCCGTTTTTTTCATCAAAATTGGCTTGTTCATAATCTTCAATGGCAAAACTTCTGATGACGGGCATCCCCTGAACTCTTTCGTGCAAATGTCCCTGAACTTGGGCGAGTGCCTGAGAACGCTCCCGTGTCAGTTTTCGGAGGCGGCCGTAAAAGTATTTCACTGAAATTCCGTATAACGGAAACAAAATGACAGATATCAATGTCAGCTTAACATCGAGTGTAAACATAATGCAGATGACGATCAGCACCGTCATCATATCAAGCCAGATATTCATCAGTCCCGTTATGACAAAGTCTTTTGTCTGTTCGACATCATTTATCACCCGGGAAATGACTTCGCCCGTTCTCGTGTTGGCATAAAACCTCAGGCTCAATTTTTGAATATGATCAAACAATACCCCCCTGATATCATAGAGCACCCGGCTGCCCGTCCATTGCGCGAAGTATTGCCGATAGTACTCTACCGGGGGACGCAGAATTAAAAACAGCACGAACATGATGCCCATTATCGTGAATAGCGATGATGTTTTAGCGCTTGCCGTTCCGCTCCCTTGAATAATGTCATCGACCACGTATTTTAACAGCAGCGGGAGAGCCAGCGGGATGGAGAATTTTATGATGCCGATTAACACTGTGATAAAAATTTGTTTTTTATAAGGTTTTACAAATTGCATATAGCGTCTGATTACGCCCACACTTTATCCCCCTCTCTCTTTAAGGCGTGTGAGCCCATGTGAAAAACCTGTTGACACCCCAACAGGTTTTTTATTGTATCTTTATTTTGTATAGCGCAGATACCGTTCATACCACATATCAACAAATTCCGGAGCAAACGGTCCTTTCCGCTGATGAATCCAGTGCAGCAGCGTATTCAGATACTCCTTCAGAATGCTGTCGATCTCTTTAGGGTAATTCATAGATTTGCGGTGGTCATCGTATTCATCCTCGTCAAGAATGTTATACGTCATATCCGGAAACACCTTGACATCCAAATCGTAATCAATATATTTGATGGCCTCTCCGTCATAAGCGAACGGCGAGCTGATGTTGCAATAATAGTGTACCCCGTCATCTCTCAGCATTCCGATGACGTTAAACCACTGACGGGCATGAAAGTAGCAGATCGCCGGTTCTCTCGTCACCCACGTCCGTCCGTCGGATTCCGTCACCATAGTCCGGTCGTTGGCTCCGATGATACACAATTCCGTACTTTTTAAAATCGTCGTTTCATTCCAAATTCGATGAAGCAGCCCGTTATGCTTATAGCTGTGAATTTGAATGGTTTCTCCTTCCTTGGGATATCCCATATTTCTCCCCTACTTTCTGTAAAGCCCTGCAGTCAATGCAGCCGCAATTGCTTTCCGACAAGTCTTTTCACTATTATAACGTTACGAATTAAAAAATGAAAATAAAAGAACCACTCCGCTTCCGGAATGGCACATTCATTTCTGCACATAGGAAGACGGCTTTTCCGTGCTGCGATAAGACTGGATGACTTGCTCTGTCTGCCTTTGGAATAACTCCTGTATGCCGGCCAGGTCTTTTCGCTTTGTCGCAATTTCGTCCTGTACATTGTCCAGCTTTGCATCTCTTTCCAGACTGATGAGTTCCGCTTCCACCTGCCGGCAGCGGTCAAGTTCTGACTGCAGCTCGAGAAGCTGATCCATGATTTTCATCTGTTCACTTACAAGCTTTTCAAACTCTGACATCGGGTTCCTCCTTAGGCTTTTAGGTTGATACTCCTTACCATTTCGATTTTACGCCGGAAAACCCTTTGACTCATTCTGTAGAGGAATCACAAGTTTTGTCGTTTTGGCAACAGAAAAAAGCACTTCCATCCGAAGATGAAGTGCTTTTTCGTTTCAGTGATTAGCTGTTTTGCTGTTTGTTTTGTTCAGCAGATTGGTTTTGCTTTCTAACCTGCTGCGCATCAGTTTCACTGCCGAATTCAGTGCCGTATTGACCCTGACCGGAAGCTGATTGCTGGTTTTGTTTTTTCACCTGCTGAACGTCTGTTTTGCTGTATTTTGAGTTTGCCATTGTTATCACCTCCACGCACTTTAGAATGCGCAGGAGATGATAAGGCTATTCATCTTTTTTTAAAACTTATACAAGCAGAGAACGTCCGCCGTCAATAATGATGGTCTGGCCGCGGATCATGTCCGCTTTTGAAGAAACTAAAAACTCCACCGTATCGATCATATCTTTAATTTCGACCATTCTGCCGGCCGGCGTATTTTGGCGGGCATCTTCCAGCAGTTCATCTCTGTTAGGGAAATGCTTCAGCGCGTCCGTATCAATCGCTCCGCCTGACACCGCGTTTACGATGATATTTTTCGGAGACAGCTCAACCGCCAGATAACGGGTTAACGATTCTAAAGCGGCTTTTGAGACACCGACCGTCGTATAGTTTTCAAGATAGCGGATGCTGCCGAGCGAGCTGATGCTGACGATGTGGCCGCCTCCGTTTTTCTCCATCATCTTTGCCGCTTCCTGGGCGCAGAAAAGCAATGCTTTCGCATTGATATTCATCGTCCAGTCCCAGTGTGTTTCTTCGAGTTCCATGACCGGTCTCAGCACGCCTGAAGCCGCATTATTGACGAACACGTCCAGTCTGCCGAATGTTTCGTCAATCTGGCGGAACATGTCTTTGATTTTTGCCGGCTGGCCGACATTGGCTTTAATGACGAGCGTTTTAACGCCGAGTTTTTCAATTTCTTCGGCGGTTTCTAATGCCGCTTTTTTACTGCGGGCGTAATTGATGACGATGTTGTATCCTTTTTCCGCGAGTCTGATGGCGGCTGCTTTCCCGACGCCGCGGCTGCTTCCCGTGATCAGTGCGCATTTATTTTGTTCCATTTTTCCTCAGCTCCTTGCTGTGTATAGTTCTTTTCATTCAACAAACAATAAAAGCAATATGTGTTGAAAGGGGTCTTTTATATGTATGTCGGACGTGATATGGGCGAATTGGCCATGATGCCCAAAAAAGATTGGAGAGATTCAGAGCTCGCCTATTTCCATCATGCCTTCCAGCAAATTATGCCGTATTTAAACGAAGAAGGCCAGTCCAAATACCGGGAACTGATTCAGGAAATCGAAGCCCGCGGCGGACTGAAACGGAATGAAGCGGATTACGGCCGCGGCACTCGCGTCAGCTATGACTGACGCTTTTTACAGGCGGCCGTTTTCTTCCGCCATTTTCCATATCTTTTGATGGGAAACGGGAAATGCGTATTCCTCGAGCTCCTCTTTTGTGACCCGTATGAATTCCGTTGTATCCGACACTTGTTTTACTTTACCGAAAAAGACCGAAATATTCCAGACGAGATGGGTGAAAACATGTTCTACGATGCCTTCCAGCTCCCCGATTTCAGCGGTTGTTCCCATCTCTTTTTCTAAATAGGCTTCAAGCTGCTCTCTTTCGGTTTTGATTCCTTTCTGGGTTTCGGTATTCGGAAACTCCCACAAGTTGGCGAGCAAGCCTTTTGGCGGCCGTTTATGAATATAGACATCGCCTTGATCGTCTGTCAGCACAACGGCTGCCATTGTTTTTATTCCGGGCTTTTTCTTTTTGCTTTTAACGGGCAGCTCCCGCTCTGTCCCTTCCGCAAATGCCGAACAGTGCTTTTGTACGGGGCAAAGCAGGCAGGACGGCGATTTCGGGGTGCAGATGATCGCGCCGAGCTCCATTAAACCCTGATTGAATTCAGATGGTTTTTCATGAGAAATGAAAGCGGATACCGCCTGTTCGAAAATGGTTCTGGTTTTAGGTTTTGCGATATCGTCCCATATGGAAAGAATTCTCGACATGACACGCATCACATTGCCGTCTACGGCGGGAATCGGTTTGTTGTATGCGATGCTGAGCACGGCGCCTTTTGTATAAGGGCCGACGCCTTTCAGTCCGCCAAATTCCTTTTCCTCGGCAGGGACGACTCCCCCGTACCGCTCATGCACTTCTTTTACGGCGCTTTGCAGATTTCTTACACGGGAGTAATAACCTAGCCCTTCCCAGGCTTTGAGCACTTTTTCCTCATCGGCTTCAGCGAGCGCCGAAACGGTCGGAAATTGCTCAACAAACCGCCGGAAATAAGGGATAACGGTTTCTACGCGCGTCTGCTGCAGCATCACCTCTGATACCCACACCCGATATGGGTCCTGATTTTCTCTCCACGGCAGAATTCTCTGTTCTCTTTCGAACCATGTAATTAAGTCCTCGCGAAATTTGTCTATATCTTTTTGTTTCATTTTTTCTTCAAGTGCGTTCATATCTTCTCCTCAGATGTTTCGGGTTCCGCTTTTCTTGACACCGTATTTTGGTGTAAACTTAGGGCACGTTACGATAATATGTTACATTAAATAGTGATAAAGAAAAAGCGGAAACATATGAGAACGGCGGATAAACGCCATGATTGGGCAAACAGAAAATGGGGAATATCTTATAATGCGAAATATGCGGGCGACTGATTGTTAACGCCTGCTAGGAGGTCAACAATGGATACTGGCACTCACGTTGTCATGGGTATCGCGCTTGGCGGAATCGCAACTCTTGATCCTGCCGTCGGCATGCACACCCCCATGTCTCAGGCAGTTATGATCGCCGCTCTTGCCGGCTCTCAGGCACCTGATATTGATACCATATTGAAGCTGAAAAATAATGCCGTTTATATTCGAAATCATAGAGGGTTCACGCACTCCATTCCCGCCGTTTTATTTTGGTCCGTTCTGATTCCGGGTATTTTGTTTATGTTTTATCCGGAAGCGAACTTTTTGCACCTGTGGCTGTGGACGCTTCTCGCTGTCGTTTTGCATGTGTTTGTTGACATTTTTAACGCGTACGGCACGCAGGCCATCCGCCCGTTTTCGAGAAAATGGATCGCTCTCGGTTTAATCAATACCTTTGATCCGTTTATTTTCGTCAGCCATTTGGCCGCGATTGCCGTGTGGTATATCGGAGGTCATCCGGGCGTGACATTTCTGATGCTTTATATCATCCTCGCAGGATATTACGCCGTCCGGTTTTTGATGCAGCTGCGGATAAAGCGAAGGCTGCGCGAAATGATTGAAGAGGAGATTGAAACCATCATTATTTCGCCGACGATGAAATTCAGGCAGTGGCGTATCGCCGTGACGACGGCGCATGCCTTTTATGTCGGCAGAAGCCTTGACGGCCATGTCGTGATATTGGATACATTCAACCGCGTGCCCGTTCCGGAAACCGATGTGATGAAGGCCGCAAAACAGGACGAAAATATTGCAGCCTTTCTTTCATTTTCCCCCGTTTACAGGTGGGAGGTCGATACCTTTAAAGATCATTATGAGGTGCGTTTTATTGATTTACGCTACCGGAGCAAAGGCCACTATCCTTTTGTCGCCATCGTCCACCTCAGTCATGATTTAGAGCTTCTCTCTTCTTACACGGGCTGGATTTTCAGCGAGGAAAAATTGCAGAAAAAATTAAAGCTCGGCTCTGTTTAAGAGCCGGGCTTTTTTTGTCTTCTCACATATATAACCGCAAACACGAGGCTGATCACCGATAGAGCGGCCGCGGGTTTAAAAAACGGCGGGAAATACGTTAATTGAATATCGTTTTTTCCTTTTTGCGCTTTAAATCCGATAAAGGAATAATCCGCTTTTTCAATCTGCTCTTTTCTGCCGTTTATCTTCAGCTCCCAGCCTTTTTCATATGGAATCGGAAGCATGATATACGGCGCGCGGGTTTTGTTATCATACGAGATATGAAGCGTATTTCCGCGCCAGCTGAGATCGGCCCGCGGTTCTTTTTCCGCTTTTCGGTATGCGCTTTTCAGCGTATCGTACCGTTCTTCATAAAGCGCCAGTCTGTCAAGCTGATACGATCCTTTCGGCAGACGGATTTGGATGTTTTTTGTTTTCGGCACTCTCACAGTAAGATCGTTGACACCTGTTTTGTAAATGGATTGATTCGATTTTCTCGTTGTCGTGTAATCGTTCACTTTTAATGTAAAGCCCTGGTCCTTCGCTTTATTCTTCAAATAAAAGCTGACGTAATAATCGCCGCCGTCCATCTTAGCGGCTTGCGGCGTAATGATCAGGCCGCCGCCGTCTTCGTTTACCGTCAGGATGCCGTTATGATAATCGCCATGTTCGGCCGCTACCTCTGCATGGCGGATCATATTTTTCGCCTCAGGCGCTTTTTTCGTGTTGGTTGTGCTTGATTCCATGACGATCCCGTTAAGCATTGCCCGTTCCCTGGCAAGGGCGGGCGCTTTTTTCAGGCCGCCCTCGTTATATACGCGATCGGCTGTCCGTACGAACGGAAGCATATATTGATTTTGATAAACCGCATAATGGGTTGATTCCATGATTTTTTTGAACCCGTACGGCACGCCGGCCTCGTTTGTTTTTTCCGTCATATAATATTTTCCGTAAAGCAGGCTGTATAAATTAGCCCTGTTTCCTAATGTCGCATAGCGGCTGACGCTTTCTCTGCCCATGTCAATCTGGAGGTCGTGCCAATAAAAGGACAGCAGATTGCGGTTCAGTATGCTTGAGTATACGCTGAATCCGTTGAACCCGTATATGATCGGGGTGTTATTGAAAACACCGTTCATCCAATCTAAACGGGCAAACGGATCAGGGTCTTTTTCTTTCAGACGCTGAATGAGCTCCGATTGTTCTTTGCCTTTATAGTCAGCACCCGTCATAAAGGTATGCGATACCGTATAAATCTTCCCGCCTTCTGATAAAGCATATTTTTCATATGTATTAGCCGTAAGCACAGCTGTAAGCAAAATGACGGCATAGACGGCGGGCACCGCGCCTTTCAATCTTGTCTTTGCTGCAAAGAAAGCGGCTATGCTCAGCACCAGAAGAAGGATGACGGGCAGGTTGGCGTGATCAGAAATATCCAGACTGTACCGCCTCACCTGGCTCCAATAGAGCAGAACGACGAGTACGGCGGACATCAGCATACTCTTCATGCTGATGTCTGAAAGCTTAGAAAGCCCGGCTGAAACCGTTCCGGCAATCGTGAAGCACAGGACGTATTCAAACCTGTTCTGCGGAGCTGAAAAACCGTTAAAGGCACTTGCCGCGAACGGACTGAAGTGAAACAGAATATACAGCAGACTGATTCCCGCAAACAGCCGGAACAAGCGGTTTTTGTATAAAGTAAATGTAAATAGAAAAAGCAAAAAAGCCGCCGGCAGGATAATAATCCGGCTTGAAAATAAAATGTTGTCGGAAAAATCAAGCCATGCAATATGCTCTGAATACGGCGGCCGCAGATTATGAAGGTATCCGTATACGACAGGAATAAAGGAAACTGCGCTTATGCCGAACCCGAGAAGGCCCGACAGAATAAATATCCTGCATTGAGTGAGCTTTTTCGCCTCATTGCCTTCAAGGGGGATCACCCACCTGAATAAGATATAAATGCCGATGAAAATCAGATTAATATACGCAAAATAAAAGTTGTTGATCAATGTCAGCGCACAGGCGAAGATAAACCACGCCGGCTTTTTTTCCCGGATGATTTTTTCCGCGCCCAACACAAGCAACGGCAGCCACACCATACTGTCAGTGAAAAAGTCCCAATATACCTCATGCCGGAAGTAAATAATCGAGACCCCGTACAACACGGCGCCGGCAAAAGCAGGCACCGTCCGTTTGACGAAATAACGGAACACACACGCCGCCGTGAATATGATAAAACTCTGCTTGGCAATGCTGATAAAAACGGAGGCCTGCGCCCAAAACAGCGCATCAGCCTCACCCGTCAGCTGAATAAGCTGCAAAAAGCGGACAGCGGCGGAGATAAACAGGAATAGAAAAGAAGTAGAGAAATAATAGCCGAGCTGACTGTACACGCCCCCGCCCAGTCCGAACGAATAGCTATAAAACAGCCTGCCGTTCATATATTGATCAAACAGCAGCTTTTTGAAGACCGCCATTTGGGCGATCCCGTCTCCAGACCCCGTCATATAGCGGCCTGCCGACCACTCTTTTAAGAAAAAAATATGAGCGGCTGCCGCAGCCAGCACACAGGCTGCCGGCAAGATCCATTTATTTTTTTTCATACAACGTCCCCAGACCCTGCGCACAGCGGCGCCTGTTTAATGGTTCCACTTGCGCTTTTTTGTATAATTCGTTTCATTTTGTTCTCCGTACGTTATATTCGCTTCTTTAATTAAATAGTGCGGGCGTTTTTTTGTTTCATAGTAAATCCGGCCGATATATTCTCCGATGATGCCGAGACTCAAAAGCTGGATGCCCCCTAAAAACAGCACGGCGGAAATAATGGTGAAGTATCCGGGTACGGACACGCCGTGTGTCAGAATATGAACAAAGGTCGTTACAATATAAACCATCGACAGAAGCAATATCAGAATACCGGTGAAAAAGCATACCCTAAGGGGCTTGTTGTTGAAGGAGACGACACCGTCCATTCCGTAGTTGAACAGATTGCTGAATGACCATTTGGACGTGCCGTTCTTCCTTTCGACATTTTCATAAAATACGATTTTCTGGTCAAACCCGATCCAGCAGAACAGCCCTTTCGAGAAACGGTTCCCTTCACTCAGCTTCAAAAGGGCATCAACGGCCTGCCGGCTCAGCAGGCGGAAATCTCCGACCCCGTCACGCAGGTCCACTTCGACGGCTTTGTTGATAAATTTATAATACAGGGAAGAAAGCACAGAACGCACGGGGCTGTCCCCTTTTCGGTTGCGCTGCGCGATGACTTGGTCATACCCTTCTTCATAGCCTTGAATGAAGTCTTTCAGCAGATGGGTCGGATGCTGCAGATCGGCGTCCATCACGATTACCGCTTCGCCCTGCACGTGTTCAAATCCTGCCAAAATGGCCGCTTCTTTCCCGAAGTTGCGGGAAAAAGATATGTATTTGACGCGATGGTTTCTGGCGGCCAGTTCTTTAATCTGCTGAAGGGTGTCATCCGCGCTTCCGTCATTGATGTAGAAAATTTCATAGTCATAATGAATCGTCTGAAACTCTTTTTTTAAAGATTCATGGATGAGCTTGACGTTGTTCCCTTCATTGTAAGACGGAATAATAATTGAGATTAACCTTTGTTTCATGAAGGCACCTTCTTTGTATTATTCTTTTTTTAGGACTGCCTTAAAGGAATTGTCCGCAAAACTTCAGTAAGGCTTTTCCTTTTTTTAATGACGTTTAAACCCTTTTTTTGTTACAGGGAAAGAAAATTTTTTCTGCATATGGTTTATATTTTGTCATGTTTTTCGGCAGATATGAGAAAAAAAAGAAAAAGTCTGTACGCGGGACAGACTTTATTGCTGAAGGTATTCATGAATCAAATGGCTGACGATGCACGGCTTTTCGTGAATGACCCAATGTGAGGCATCATCTATGAAGATTAAGTCGCCGTTTGGAATCATCCGTTTTGTTTCCTTGGCGAGCTTTTTGCTCAGCGCTCGGTCATTGACGCCCCATATTAATCGGTACGGAACGGGCATTTTAAGCGGAACGGCAGGGCCTAAACCGCCGGCTCTGATCGCCCGGTACCAGTTCAGCATCGCCGTGAGCGCTCCTTTTCTGCCCCATGCTTCTTTGTAGCTGTCGACATCTTCCCGTGAAAAAAGCGCCGGTCGTTCGGATAAGCCGATCGCGTGATCCAATACGCGGTAATTGTCTTCAGACAATCTCCGTTCCGGCTTTTCCGGAAGCTGAAAGAACGCGATATAAGAGCTTTTCTTCCACTGCGGCGGGTAGAACGGTGTGACCTTCCGCATAACCGCCGGGTGCGGGATATTGACCGTGATCAATTTTTCAACGTATTGCGGCCGCGTGGATGCCAAATGCCAGGCCACGGCTCCTCCCCAATCGTGTCCGATGACGACGGCTTTGTCATCTGTAAAATGAGTGATCAGCCCGATAATGTCGTCTCTGAGCGTATCAATGGTATAGTTTTCAATGCCCTCCGGTTTGTCACTGAGATTATAGCCGCGCTGATCAGGCACGACAACATGGTATCCGGCATCCGCCAGCGGTTTGATCTGGCTTTTCCAGCCGTACCAGAATTCCGGAAACCCGTGCAGCAGCACCGCCAAAGGACCGTCTTTCGGACCGGCTGAAGCCGTGTGCAGCGTCACTCCGTTTGTTTCGATCATGTGAAACGTAATGTCATTCATCGATTCTCCTCCCCTTTTGTTTCAATCTTCTTTCTGTTAAGACGATGATCAGTACGCTGATCGCAATCAATAATACGGCCTGAACGATCAGGGCGAACGGCTGAGTCAGCCGGATAAGCAGGCTGCCCGCAAATCCAGCTGCCGCCGATATAAGGCCGAACAAAATCATGAGGAGCGCACTGAATCGATTGCCTTCTTTCCACTGCGACTCATCCGCCATAGAGCGCTTCGTCCGATATCCGTACAGACTGTTAATCGACTTCGGCGGAAAAAATGTGACTGAAATGCCGGCCGCAGCCATCAGAAGGCCGCCGATTACCATTATCATATCCGTCACTCTCCTTTTCATCTTTTACGAAAGGAAAGACGGAAGGTTTCAGAAAAAAAGCAGGCTCATTCGCCTGCCTGAATCTTTATTTTTGAGTTAAGTCGGCCGTTTTCACATAACCTGCTTTCCCGCCGTATGTGACGTACGCCCATTTACGGTCAAATCCTCCGTCATGGCTGAACCCCCAGCCGAGCACATTGACGGTTTCACCCGCTTTAACGGACCCTTTTTTGCCGGTTTCCAAAGTCGGCGTATAAAAAGCGGTTTGTTTCGCCGTCACCGCCTTCACCGGCTGCTTCATCAGAAAATGTGTGGAGATATAGGCTTTGTGCCCTTTGTAGTCAATCTCAGCCCAATCTGCTCCTTGAAGCCGTTTAACCTTTACGGAATCCTCTGAACGAAGCGTGCCGATAATCGACCCTTGTTTATTTGGTTCTTTGCGGACGTTAAGTTCTCCTGCTTTCACGATATATGTATCTGCTGCGGTGTCTATTTTTGTCTGGTGAACTGCTGCGGCATTCGCTGCCGGATCGAAAAAAACGGTGCCTGCGGCTAAAAATAAGCAAAGTCCTGCGGCCGGAATAAATGCGGTTAACCCCTTTTTCATGTTCATTGTGGTTCCTCCCCGCTATTTTATAAGTTATTACACATTTCCACATTCCGCCGGTCGCCAAACATGATTTTTCTATTTCTTTTATAAAAAGTAAAAACCGCCGGACTTGTATCCGGCGGGCGAACTGCTATGTTAATGCAGGAGACCCCTGCTTTGATCCAAATAATGAGAAACGTCTTCCCGAACGCTCTGGAACATATGGAGCTTGCTGCCGTATGATTCGATCCATTCCTTGACGACGCGTTCCGTCATTTGCTCTCCTTGATACGGGCGGCCGGCTTTTGCGTAAGTTGCTTCGAAATCTCCCCATAAAAGCTCAACCCAAGTTCGCGCTTGCAAATAGCTGAGCATGTCATTTTTCTCAAGCAGCAAATTCGTCAGTTTGTCGATATATGTATTCATGTCTCTGTCTCCTTTCCTTGGGAAAACCTGCTGCTTTTACGCAGCTTGTCACAGGCATATACTAACTTTACGTCTTCAGTCCAGAAGGCGCAACCTTTTGATATTGGCCGAGGGGGAAAACAAATGGTCCGGAACAAGGCAAAAGGATTTCCTAATCAGAACAATAATAAGTTTGAAGGCGAACCGCGGGCAAAGGATGACTACGCTTCTAAACGGGCGGACGGTTCAATTAATTCGCACCCGCAAGAACGCATGAGAGCTTCAGGCAGGCGATAACACACACACCGTAAGAGACCGGGAATGACCCGGTCTTTTTTTTTGCGGAAAAAAACATCCTTTTGCGGTCATAACGCTAAATAAATTCCATAATATGTTAAATGTTAAAACGAAAGCCGGTAGACAAAAAAGGAGGGGTTTTATAAAATGAAGACAGTTTCAAAACGATTTCTGAGCCTTACCGCATTCTTACTGTCAGTTTCATTATTTGCTGTTTCAGCTGAAGCAGCGGGCAGCCCGCAGACATCTGTATCAAACAGCGGTGAGGAGTTTGACGCACATCAGAATCAGCCTGTACAAACAACACAGACATCCCCCGCTTATGAAGGAACGGGCCTCACCAAAAGACAGCTTGCACAAAACAGCAAAGCTGACATCAAGTCATTAAAGCCTTCCAGTATTATTGGGACAGACGAACGAATCAGAATTTCTCCTACAACATCATTTCCATATCGAGCGACAGCACAGCTGACCGTTACATACAGCGGCAGCACAAGCACCTACGGATGCACCGGTTTTTTTGTCAATGCCGACACGATCGTTACGGCGGGACATTGCGTGTATGACCAGAAAAACGGCTGGGCATCGAAAATTACGGCAGCTCCCGGCCGCAACGGATCATCGTACCCGTACGGCTCTTATTCAGGCAAGACATTCTACAGTGTCAAAGGGTGGACAGAAAACGGTGACACAAACTACGACTACGGCGCAATCAAAGTAAACGGGTCGCCCGGGAATACCGTCGGCTGGTACGGCTACCGGACGACCAACAGTTCCAGTCCGGCCGGGCTTTCCTCAACCGTGACAGGATATCCGTGCGACAAAGTGTCCGGTTCCATGTGGTCGGACAGCAAGCCGATTCGTTCTGCCGAGACATATAAACTCACTTACACGACAGATACGTTCGGCTGCCAGAGCGGATCGCCCGTTTACCGCAATTACAGCGACACCGGCCAGACCGCCATTGCCATTCATACAAACGGCGGGTCGTCTTACAATCTGGGAACAAGGGTGACAAACAGTGTATTCGACAACATTCAATATTGGTCAAATCAATAAAGCTTTTGTTTTCTTTCTCGCGGCGGCCGTTTTATGCGGATGCGGCAAAGCGGACGATTCCGCCGCCAAAAAAGCATTGCCCGTTACGCTCCATGTTGAGGATGCAGACGGTTCACCGGCGGCCGGTGTGACGGTCACCGTGATGAAAGCGGCGGAGTCAGATCATCAGCCGAATATAGACCGCGGAGAGATAATAGGCAAGACTGATCACCACGGCGAGATTGCATGGAAAAGCGGCGCGAAAGGAACCTATGCCGTCGTTTTTGAAAAAGACGGAGTACCGGAAACCCGGAATATGTCCTTAGCTGAGAGTGATAAACATACGGTGATCAGCATTACATTGAAGCACTGAAAAAAGCTTGCAGGCGGAATATCCCCTGCAAGCTTTTTGTTATCCTTTATGCACTTGGTATTCATAGACATCTTTCTTCTCAGACAGATGAGCGAACGTGGAAAGCACAAGGCCGAGAGCCGTCATCAGCGCACCGCCGGCAAACAGCCATGAGTAAGATCCCGTTCCCCCGAGAATCAATCCGCCGATCCAGGCGCCGAGCGCGTTTGCCAGGTTAAAGGCGGAAACGCTCACCGCAGCGGCGATTGTCGTGCCGTTTTCTGAGGAAGAAATAACCTTGGTCTGCAAAAGCGGCGGCGTGCCGAACGCACATGCGCCGAACAAAAATGTCGCTGAAACGGCGGCGGCGGGAAAAACGGCGATATAAGGGAAAATCGCCAAGACGCCGATCAAGCCGATCATCACACCGATCATCATGCGTGTCAGCAGTTTGAGCGGCACTTTCCCCGCGAAGAAATTCCCCGCCACTCCGCCGAGACCGTAGGCAAATAATGCGCCTGTGATGCCGACTGTGCCGAACCCCGCTGAATCTCTTAAAATCGGCTCAATAAACGTGTAAGCGATAAATACGCCTGAGTAGCCGAGAATGGTGATCGCAAAGGAAAAAATCACTTGCTTATGCTTAAAGACACTCCATTCATTCATCAGCATCGGAATCACTTTCGGTTTCCGGTTCGGTACGACCAGCATCAGTCCGATCAGCCCGATCATGCCTAAAACGGAAATAATGAAAAAGACGGCCCGCCAGTTAAGGGCATCCCCTAAATAAGAGCCGAACGGGACACCGAGCATCAGCGCCACGGTTAATCCGCCGTTCATGGAAGCCGCGGCGGCGGAACGTTTTTCAGGCGGCACCATTTCACTCGCAAACACCATGGCGATCGCAAAAAAAGCTCCGTGGATGGATGCGGATAAAATTCTGGAAATCGCCAGCACGGCGAAGTTTGGCGCAAAGACGCTCATCAGGTTGGCAAGGACGAAGATGCCCATCAACCCTAGCAGCACCGGCTTTCTCGGCAGCTTAACCGCAATAATGGTTACGATCGGGCCCGTCAGGCAGACGCTTGCCGCGTACGCCGTAACAAGCATGCCCGCTGAAGATACATGTATATGAAAGTCATCGGCAATCGACGTCAGAATACCCATGACAGCATATTCCGTATACCCGATGGAAAATGTGCAAATCATTAAAACAAAAATCATTAATTTCACTGATGGCTGTTTCATTTTGATATTCAACGCAAATCGCCTCCTTTTTATAAAAAAACAACGAATTCCATCTTAAAAGATATCAAAAATGAATTCAATCATTTTTTACTGAAAGGTTGAAACGAATGTGCCTGAAAAGAAAAAGAGGCCGGAACCGGCCTCTTTTGTTATTTTTTTTCTTTTAAAACGGAAATCGGCAGTGCTTCTTCCCCGTCAGACGGGGAAGATCTGTGTCCCCAGGCGAATACGCCGTTGATGTAATCAATGCGGAAAGTGTCATCAGAACCTTCTATCTGATACACCCCGCCGGGCCGAAAGTCTTCCGGGTTCAGCATGTAAGCTTTGGCCATCGTAATTTTCCGTTCAAGCACGGCCAGTTCATTTACAATGCCCATCTGTTCCGCTTTTCGCGCTTTTTCCGTCAGTCCCGCAATTTCTGTCTGTAGTTCATGAGGCGTCATTTGACTGTATCGTTTGTCCATTTCAGTTTACTCCTCTTCCTGCAAGAATTGATCAATATCGTCAATCGAGAATCCTTTTCTGAATAAGTACTGTTTAACCTTCATTCCGCTTTCATAACTGCCGTCATAACGGTATTTCCTGATCGCTTTTTCCGCATGAGCCTTCAGAGCTTCCATCTCGGCTTCATCGTCATTCTCATACTCCGTTTGCTCCAGAGCGGCATTGATGACGTCGAAAGGGAAACCTTTTCGCTGAAGCTGCATCTGCGCCCGCTGTCTGATCTCTTTTGTGGACAGCTTTTTGTCTTTTTTCAGGATTTTGCCGATATGTTTCAGCGCTTCTTGTATCTGCTCATCAAATGTAAACGCACTGAGCGTCTCCTTGATGGTATCGTCGTCTATTCCTTTCGCTTTCAGCTCGCGGAACAGGACGTCAGGGCCTTTGCCGTTTGTTTTTTTGTGGGTGCTCGCATAGGCTTCGGCAAATTCTTTGTCATTTAAGTAGCTGTAATCGTACAGTTTATGGATGACTTCAGAAATGACCATGTCCGGTGTTTCTTTTTTCTTCAGATGATCCCGGACTTCTTTTTCAGAGCGCATCCGGTATGATAAAAATTCTACGGCGCGGTTAAAGGCTTTTTTCACGTCATCGCCGTACTGGATTTCAAGAATGTCAAGCTCCTCCAGTTCTTTCCCTTTTTTCAGGTCAAAACGCACAAGCACGTCGGCGTCGACGCTGAATGCATATTTCTCATCAAGAAAGATGTTGAAGCGCTCGGTATTTTTCTTTTGGGTCGATATTTTTGTAATAAAGGGCATCCCGGTCTCCTTTCCCGCCCCGATGTTCAGGCGTTTTTCTTTTTGGCAAATGAGGTACAGTATATGTATCAACGTGTAAGGAGAGATGGATATGAATATCGCGATGACAGGCGGCACTGGTTTTCTGGGCCGGCATCTGACAGGTGTGTTTACCCGCCGGGGACATCATGTCTATATTTTATCAAGAAAACAGAGAGAAACCGAACAAAAAAATGTGACATATGTTCAATGGCTGGCCGAAAACGCGGCGCCTGAGCGCGAGCTTCCCCCTATTGATGTATGGGTGAACCTCGCCGGCAAATCCATCTTTGACCGCTGGACGGACACAACGAAGGAACAAATCATCTCAAGCAGAATAGAAGCGACGAGAGAAGTCAGACGGATTATGAAGCAGCAGCCGAAAAAACCCCGGGCTTTGATTCAGGCCAGCGCCGTCGGCATTTACGGCACAAGCACAGAAAAAACGTTCACCGAACAGTCAGATACGTCAAATGAAGATTTTCTCAGTCATACGGCTCATATGTGGGAACGTGAAGGCCAGAAAATTGAAGCGCTCGGCATCCGGACGGTATATGCCAGATTCGGGGTGATGCTCGGTGAAAAAGGCGCCCTGCCGCTCATGGTTCTCCCTTATAAGCTGTTAGCCGGCGGCACCATCGGCTCTGGACGGCAGTGGCTGTCATGGGTTCATGTGGATGACGCCGCGGAACTCATCGCTTTTGCGGCGGAGCATGATGACTTGTCCGGTCCCATGAATGTAACATCGCCGAACCCCGTGGAAATGAAGCAATTCGGAAAGACGATCGCAGGCGTCCTGCACCGCCCCCATTGGATTCCCGTACCGGAACTTTTTCTGGAGAAGGCCTTGGGAGAAATGAGCCTGTTGATCGTAAAAGGCCAGCGCGCCCTGCCTAAGCAGGCGCTGACATCCGGTTTTCAATTTACGTATGAAGAACTTGATTCCGCTTTAAAGGATCTCTTATCTGCATAAAAACGGAAATAAAAGCCAATCCTATTGGTATTCTGTTTTGAAGGAGGGTCTTCTTTTATGGAAAAGAAGCGCGAAAAACATCAGCAGGGAGCCAATCTGAAAAAAATGCAGGAAGTCCTTTATTCCGGTGAATTCAAAAAAGCGGAAAGAGCAGCCAAACGGAAATAAACTGAATAAAGTCCGGAACCGGGCAGATACTATGTTTGTTTGATATCACTTTTTTCAGGGGGCGATTGATATGGGCAGAAATCATACTCACAAAAACCGTGATAAAAACAAACAAAAACTTCCTCAAGTTCCGGATGCTTTGAAACGCGAAACAGACGGCACATATGAGGAATATTCAAGCGAGCTTGCTGATTCCGCTGACCGTGAAGCGCAGGCGCGGATGAAAGCCGCTGACAACAGAGCTAAAAGCAAAACCCGCTAATACGAAATCCCCGCCTCTGTATAGAGACGGGGATTTTTTTTTACAGTTCGGTAAACAGGCTTTTTGCCGGCGTCCGTTCTTTCGCCTTAGGCTGTTCATCCGGATAGCCCGTTTGAATGATAGCTGCAAAGCGCTCATTGTCAGCAAGGCCGAAGTCTTGGTGCACCTGTTTGTCATACATAATGCGGCCGCTTTTCCAGACCATGCCGATGCCGTTTTCATGTGCGAGAAGCTGAAGGTTTTGAATCATGCCGCTCAGCGCCGCGAAATCATCGTTTCTCGTAAATTCATTTTCATCTTCTTTTAAGACGACCAGCAAAAATCCCGGAACGGCGCTGAGATTTTTTCTCATGTTCCGCTCTTTTTCCTCGTTGAAATCATCTTTTATCTTTTTGAAGAATGAGACGTAGCTGTCCGCAAGCTTTGCTTTTCCCGCTTCGCTTGCTGCGTAGATAAAACGCCATGGCTCCGTCAGTCTGTGGTTCGGTGCGTAAACGGCCGTTTCAAGCATATCTAATATGACTTCAGAAGGTACGGTTTCCGGTTTAAACGACCGGATGGATCTTCTGTTTCTGATTGTATGTGCAAGACTTTCGTTTTGCTGTAATTGTTCGGTTTTCGGCATGCCGATTCACCTTCCTATCCAAATGAAAATGATTATCATTTATAATATAACGGATACGACCGGCTTTTGTAAACCGTTACGGAAGCTGAAAATTGATTGTTTCGGCATACACGGCCGTTCCCGTCATCTTGATGTTCATCTCTCCGTTTTCCTCCGTGATCCTGATTTCCACTTTTCCGTCTTTCCCGATTTCCTGGCCTTGTTCAATCGTGAGGCATTCGGCTTCGGAGCCTCCGTATTGCCGCATATAGGCTGCCATGACGCCTGAAGCGGTTCCCGTGACGGGATCTTCGGTCGTTCCGGAGAAAGGGGAAGAAAAATGGCGTCCGTGCAGATCACTTTCCGGATGGACGGTTTCCAGAGAAAACGGATGAACGCTCGCTTTCGGAAGATCGCGCAAAATAGCGGGAAATTGTGCGTTGTCCGGCACCATATTCCGTGATGCTTTAAGTGATCTCAGCGGAACAATCAGTGTCCAGATCCCCGTTGATCCGTAAACAATCGGCAGCCCGCTGTGAAAATCCTCAGCCGTAATCCCGAGCGAGGCCGCAAGCTTTTCTTTGTCACCCGTAAACGGCAGAAATTGCGGGGGAGCCTGTTCGAGTGTGATGTATACCCGGCCGTTTCGTTCAGCGGCTTTTGCGGGAAGAATGCCGGCTTTTGTTTCAATTTGATATGTCTGATCAGCCTGAAGCCTTCCCTTTTCAATTAATGCGTAAAGAGAGGCGACGGTAGCATGTCCGCATAAATTCATTTCGTGGCCGGGTGTAAAATAGCGGATGCGCAGATCGGCTTCTCCGCTTTTACAGAGAAATGAGGTTTCATTGTACCCTGCCATTTCGGCGATCATCTGCATCTCTTCATCTGAATAATCATCTCCGTTAAAGACGATTCCCGCGGGATTTCCCAAATCCGGAATATCGGAAAACGCTTCATATTTAAACACGGTTGCCTGTTTCATTCATCAGCCTTCCTTTCACCTTATGATCATGTTATTCAGTATAACAGAGTGAAATTAGAATTTTTAGTCAATTATTCAAAAAAAAAGACGCCTTTTAACGGCGTCTTTTTTTGGTTTTTCCGATCAGGCGGGTGACGAGGATCATCGTGACGGACAGTGATCTGTTTTTGCGGTACGCCAAGTATTTCCCGCGCCACTCCGGTTTGTATTTTTCTTTAAAGGCCCGCAGCCCGCTGAAGCTGTACATATACCGGACGTTGTTGAAGATGACGGCCGCGATTCTTTCCGACCAGAAAGAAGTAAAAGCCGTTCCTACGTTTGACAAAGGCGCCATGCCCATATTGAAGGTGGTATAGCCTTTTTCCTGCGCCCAGAGAAACAGACGGATGAAAAGCGCGTCCATAATACCGTTCGGCGCGCTTTTCCGATAACGCATCAAGTCGACGGATATCTCGCCTTCCTGATACATCGGCATCAGGTTGGCAAAAGCGATGATCTCCCCTTCCGCGTCTTTCACGTAAGCAATCGGCGCCTGTTCCAAATAATCCCGGTCGAAGAAACCGAGAGAAAAACCTTTCTCTTTTTTCGGTCCGAGCCATTCGTCCGAAATGTCTTTCAGCTTGGCGATAAACTCGGAGGAAAACGGCGGTTCCCCGACATGAAATGTGTAGCCTTCGCGGTCAAATTTGTTGTTAATCGCCCGCAGCCCCGCTTTTTTCTTACCTGAGAGCGTAAAGGCCTCCATATCCACGAACGCTTCTTCTCCAAGCTTGAAGAAGTTATAGCCGAAGTCATGGTACAGCGCCAGATCTTCACGTTCGATCTGATAAAACATGACACTCAGCCCCTGCTTATGCGCTTCATTCAGAAATTCCTCAATCACAAGCGGAAAAGAGTCTCTCTGTCCTGACGGATCACCGAGCACGACAAGCCTTCTGGAAATCTGGCTGAACAATAAAAGCGCTTTGCCGTCGCTTGAGAAATAAAACCGCTTATCCCCGAGAAAGCCGAGATGGCTGAGCGCATTTCCGCCTTCTTCCGCCAAAAAGGACTTCAGCCGTTCAGGATCGGCCTCTTCTCCGATCGGCTTCGATCTTTTATGATAAAAGAACGTAAACAAAAGGAAAAACAGCGGCACAACAATAATAGCCGTCATCGTGGCATATGTAATGTGCGAATTGTTATGGACGAAATAATCGTGGCGCAGCAGCCGATTCATTTTATCCCAAATAAAGCCGGCAATGAGATTGTAGTTAAACAAGGCGATAATAAACAGAGCGGCCGCAAAAATCATCTGGCCGAGCGTATACGAAGCCTGCTCTCTGATAAACTGCCGCTTTAACAGCACAAGCAATACGATGACGACAGGCAGAATAAAGATCGCGCTGATGTTCAATCCTTTTAAGAAACTGAACACAAAACCGCCGACCAGCGCGGCAACCGCCATTGAATAAGAACGTTTCGTCCGTTTGTATAATTCAATCGGCAAGATTAAAAGAATCAAAGCCGCGCTTAACGATAACGCGTTAAACGCAAGGAGCGCCGGGCGCGGAATATGCGGGATGACCGTCTCCCTGTCAATCGGCAGGGCGACGGACGCCAGCACGACGACTCCCGCCATGAAAACCAAAAGCGACAGCGAACCGTAAAGCACCCTGATTAAGATAGCGCGCTGGAATACGAGAAGCACGTTCGTCGTTTCCACGGCAGGCGCCATCTTCGGATTTGATTCCAGCCGTTTCAGCGTATTTTCCGTTAAATCGCCAGCCGCAAAGAACAGCCCGAACACAAACGGAATAAATGAATACACAATCCGGTAGATGACGATGGATGTCACAACCGCCTCCTGCGGAAAGCCCATATTCTGCATGCCGAGCAGAAACAGAAGGTCAAACGAACCGAATCCTCCCGGCACAAGACTGATGATTCCCCCGATAGCGGCAATGGCAAATACACCGAATACATGGCGGACATCCGCGTGAATTCCCATGACATACAGGGAATAATACATGACGACAGCCGCCGCAAACCATTCGGCAAACGATGCCCCGATGTAAGAAAAAACCGGATGCCTCGGTTTTGCTTCACCGTCTTCTGCGCCAGCTTTTTTATTGTTGATCCCAGCGGCGATTAAGGCTGCCGGCACTATAAGCGCCACTCCGGCGATAACAGCCCACAGCCACGGTTTCTCACCTGTAATCTCTCCAACCGGCAGAACCCGGGCGATGGTCAGGATACTGAAGACGGACAGCCCGAGCAGCGCTGAGGACGTAAGCCAGGCGATGCCTGCGACGAGGCGTTTTACGTCATTCGTATGTTCTTTGTAAAGCATCGTCCGCAGCCCGACACCCGCCAGACCGCCGAATCCAAGGACATTGTTAAAGGAATTGGCGATAAAAGAGACCCTGAATACTTTCCAATTCGGAATGTTGAGGCGAAGCGTCCGTTTCAGCACAAAGTCATAAAAGGACATTGCGCTGACGGCAAGAAGGCCGAGCAGAACGAGAATAAATAAATCGTAACGCTCAATCCCGTTAATAATGTACAGCGTTCGTTTAAAAGAAAGGTCTGTCAATTCCTTTTTGGACTGATAAATGACTAAAAGCAAAACTGCAATAGGAAATAATACTTTTAATATCGATAAGGCATTCTTTTTAGTCAGCAATGTTCTCTCCAATCATCATAAAATAGCTTATTTATTATAATTCCCCCAATAATCTCCAACATATTATACACTACCACCTCACATTCAAACAAAACTCGTCTGCAACTTTCTTTCTCTGATTAAAATCAGTAATATGGTATGCAGGAGTATAAATGAGGAAGTGAGACGATGGATTATAATCTGCATGATACAACAGTATTAAGCGGCGATATTTTTTCTCCTGAGGAACGGGATATTTGGGTGCTGTACATGAAAGTGATGACATCGGCGGGGCTCGGCGATGTATCGGAGTGGATGAAGCTTGATATGAGCATGCCGCAAATGAAAGTGCTGATGCTTCTGAACAACCACGGGACGCTTAAGGTGAGTGACATAGCGGAGAAAATGGGCGCTTCCCTTTCAAATACGACGGGGCTGCTTGACCGTTTAGAAAAATCATGTTTCATTACACGCGCTCCGTCAGAAGAAGACCGCCGTTCAGTCGTCGTTCAATTAACGGAAAACGCGAAAGATATTTTCCGCAGCCTTTATCAAAAAGGACATGTAAAATTGAAGCGTTCATTGGAAACGCTGACCGCTGAAGAAAAACGAACGGTCAATCAAGGGCTTGCCATTTTGGCAAGAGCGCTTGATTCTTCCAAACAGGGATAGAGATGAAAAAGGCCTGCCGGTATCGGCGGCCTTTTTTTGTTTGACATTTAATTCACTTGAAGTGAATAATATATTCGAAGTGAATTAAAAACAGGAGGATTGATCAGTATGCCGGAGCCATTGCAAACAGAAAAAAACCAGAGCCGGGCCATCACTCTCTTTACGATCGGTGTGTTCATGGCGGCGCTGGACAACGGAATTATTTCCGCTGCTCTGACGACGATTAACGGCTCTTTTGATGTTTCTCCTTCATGGGGATCGTGGGGAGTGACCCTTTACACATTGGGACTCAGTGTCAGTGTGCCGATTGTCGGCAAGCTGTCGGACCGATACGGGCGGAAAAAGCTGTTTATGATTGAAGTCGGGCTGTTCGGACTCGGCTCTTTGCTTGTCGCACTCAGTCAGAGCTTCCCGATGTTTTTGGCGGCACGGCTCATTCAGGCGCTTGGCGGCGGCGGAATTTTTATTATCGGGAGTTCGCATGTGCTGGCCGTGCTTCCGAAGGAGAAACAAGGGAAAGCTCTCGGGCTTTTAGGGGCGATGAACGGTATGGCGGCCGTCCTCGGACCGAATATCGGGAGCTTTTTGCTTGATGTAACCGGATCGTGGCATTGGCTGTTCTTGATTAACCTGCCGATTGCCGCCGCTTTGGTTGTGTGCGGCGGTTTGTTTATCGCTGAAACGAAAGAGCCTGAGGCGAAACGGCTTGACCTCGCCGGCACAATGCTGCTGTCTCTTGCGATCTTATCTTGTATGATCGGTATCACGAATCTCGATGGGGCAAAGCTGTCAGAAAGCATAATGGACGTAAAGGTATACGGGTATCTTTTGGGAGCTGCACTTCTCTTTCTGGTGCTGCTTAAGGTCGAAAAGCGGGTTGAAAACCGAGGGGGTGATCCGATTCTCGCCTACTCGCTGCTGCAAAATAAAGTGTTTCAATGGACGCTCGTCATCGGATTTTTATCGGGAGGGCTGCTCGCTGCGGTCATTTTTATTCCTTCTTATGCGGAGCAATATTTGCACGTATCGGCGGAGAAAGCGGGTTATTGGATGACGCCGCTCGCGTTGGCGTCAGGCATCGGAGCGTGGCTCGGCGGGGCGATCACGGATAAAAAAGGGCCGGTCTTTTCCGCGGTTGTATCAGGCGCCATCGCATTTGCCGGCTTCAGCCTGTTTCCGTTATGGGTGACGGATAAATGGGAATTTGTCACAGCGAGTGTCATTGCGGGGATCGGTTTCGGATTTCTGCTCGGGGCTCCGCTGAATGTGCTTGTATCAGAAACGGCGGGCCAAAACAAAGGAACAGCGCTCGGCACGCTGTCACTCGTAAGGCAGGTCGGGCTGACGCTCGCTCCGGCTTTATATGCCGGCTTCATTACAGCGGGCTTTGACCGGATCGGAGATGACATCAAAAACCGTTTAGCGAAAAGCGGCATTCCCGCTGATCAGGCGCAAACGCCGGATATCGGCGGCGGACTTTCTTCGTTGCAGGAGCAAGTGAGCCGAATCCCCGTCCCCGCCGTCAAAAAAGCGGTTTCTGATGCGATTGAAGCGGGCATTGCCAGCGGCTACCACCATCTTTATACGGCAGCCGCAGTCATTTCATTATGCACGATTGTATCTGCGGCTGTTTTGGCGTTTTTCCGAAAGCCGGCATCCTCTAAGACAGATGCCAGCCCATCCGCCGGGAAAGCTCAGTAATATGGGCGATGTGATGTTCAGAGTGCCAGACATATAGTCCGAGCGCTTGTTCCAGCGTAACCGTCTCTCTAGATACAGGATGGAAGTATGTCCGTTTGAATTGGGCTTCCGTCATGGATCGCAAAAGAGCGGCCCATCTTCTGTGCAGGATCGTTAACAGCTCAAGCGCATCCCCGCAAGCGGCGGTTTTGGAATCATGAAGAGCGGCCCAGCCTTTTTCATCATAAGGGCGGATTTCCGGTTCATTCTCCGTTAAGCTCAATTTAAACCGGGTATAGCCGTTCATGTGGCTGTCCGCCAGATGGTGAACCACTTGGCGGACAGTCCATCCCCCTTCGCGGTACGGCGTATCAAGCTGACTGTCCGACATCGCTCTGACAGCTTGTTTCAGTTTGGCCGGAGCGTGTTCGAGCGTATTGATCCATTCTTGTTTCTGTCCGGCCGAAATCAATTCAGCCGGCTGATATTCTCCAATCGGATAGCTGAGGATTTGTTTTTCCATTTTTGTCTCTCTCCCGTTGATCGTATTATGAAAGTATGATGGTGATGTCGCAGCCTTCCGCTTTCGCTTCACGAAAGACCTGAAGCACACTCTCGGCGCCATTTTCAGTAAGCTGCTTGCTTTGTTCAAACTGTCTCCATTCTAAAACGAGGGGGTATTCCACCCAGCCGGTCAGACAATCCCATAAAGCGTCAAGGTTTTCACCGTAGTATTCAGGAAGAGCAAGTTCCTTTTTCAATGTCTGGTGCAGGTCGCTCATACTTCTGATTTGCTCCCCGTTAATAACTGCTTTATTCATGCGCGGCTCCTTTCCCATGTTTTTATTCTATCAGTTTACCATTTTCCTCTTCAGAAGTGACCGGAGTCTGCCGCGGTTCCAGCTGGACAATGCCTTGCCCGCCGTCAACGGCCACCCTGTCCCCCGTTTTCAGTTTTGACGTTGCATTTCCGCACCCGACAACGGCAGGAATTCCCAGTTCCCGGGCAACGATCGCCGCGTGGGACAAAGGGGCGCCGACGTCCGTTATGATAGCAGCCGCTCTTGGAAAAAGCGGGGTCCAGCCTACATTGGTTGTCGAAGTCACTAAAATTTCCCCCGCCGCAAAAGAATCCCCGTCTTCCGGAGCATCAAGGACACGGACAATGCCCTCCACTCTCCCGGCCGCTCCCGCGAAACCTTTTAAAGTATGCGCATCATCAGTTTCCGCAGGCATAAAAGCATCGTAATAATCCGCTCTTCTGTCAGGATCTTCAGCCCATTTAAACGGATTGAATCTTCCGTTAATAACGGATGGGAACGGCGGCAGTTTTTTATAGGTTTCATAGTTTTGCTTTCTCGCTTGAATCGACGCAACCGCCGGCTCTTTCCCCGCGAGCAGATCGGTTATTTCATGCAGATACAAGAAGAAAATATCGTCCTTCATGCCGGTCATTTCCGCCGCTCTGAGCGCGAATGCTCTGGCTGTCCGGTATACCCTGACAAATTCGGATCTGGTTGTTTCTCTAATATTCGCGTATTCTGACGCTTTTTCCATTTTGGCTTTGAGCCATTTGACCTTATGAGGAAACTTTTCTTCAAATCTTCGGAAGGCCTGTTCATGCGCCCGCTGCTGTTTCAAAAGCAGTTGTTCGGCATCAATACCCGACTCTTTGTGTTCTTTGATCTGCTTCGTCAGCCAATCCCGGTTTTCTCCCGGATGCGGTATGGAAAGTTCGTATTCATGCGGGCCACGGTGGCCTTGGTTCCTGAGATATTCTTCCTCGCTCATACGGCCTTTCATGACTTGATCAATGCCGATAATCGGCTCCAGGCTGGCCAGGCCGCCTTTTCCCCTCAGATTGGACAGCAGGAGATTCGCATCTTCTATCCCTGCGAGTTTTGTTAATTGAGAGGTTAACGACGAAGAGGATTGCGCAGAATCACGCCCGCCGGATATTAACGCAAACCACGCGTTGCATAAATACGGATAGATCTCATTGTTCCATATCGCTAATAATGTCCGCTCCGTTTCGGCCCGTTTCAGCTTTTCCTCAATATTCCGGCACCACTCCGGCGATTCGTCCAAGTAGGAGGACATGTTTTTTTTCGCGTGCTTCATTTTCGACAGATACGGTTTCAGTTTTTTCGAGATGATCTTCAAAAGTTCATACTTTGAGAACGGATATAAAGGAATTTTCATTTCCGCCGGGATTTCTCCCAATGTATCGCTCATCATTTTTCCTATTTTTCCGCCTTTCGGATTCAGACCGAAAGCGGCGAGAACGGAAAGAGGCTGGCTCATATTGTTATAGGCTCTTCCGCAAATATTGCCGGACCAGACATAATAACCCGGAATGATGCCCGACTCTTCATCCAGATTCCGGAGGAGCGACCATGTCAGCGGCGTCATCACATCGGGAATCGCTTCTCCTATATTTGTGTTTGTCCATAAAAAATCCCCGCTGAAAGAATCATTCCATTCATAGGTTTCCAGATTTCCGGCTTGTAAGGTCGTAATCGGGCGGGATTGAAGAATATACAATGTCCCGCCCGCGGCGGCCCATTCAATATCCTGCGGCCCTCCAAGATCTTTTTCCAGCTTTTTCGCCAGTTTATAGAGCTTTGACGCATATTTGCGAAATTCCCCGGGGCCGTCATATTTTTTCTTGGGCCGTGCCAGTTTAAAAGAATAAGCATCGGCTTCCCCGGAAACGAGCTGCTCCCCGAGACCGTAGACGTAATTGCCTGTCATCTCCCGCCTGCTCCCCGTAATCGGATCTGCGGTAAACAGCACTCCGGATATCTCAGACGGTATCATCAGCTGGATGACGATTGCGATTTCATGCTCATCTTCCATTCCCTGAACGGCGCTGTACGCTTTTACCCTTTCAGACTGTGCCGATCGGCGGACTTCATCAATCGCCCTGGACATGTCTTGATCTGTTTTGACATTCAACACCGTATCGAATTCTCCGGCAAAGGAAGCCTGAGCGGAATCCTCGCTCAGCGCGGATGATCGTACGGCAAACAACGCAGATGCATGGCGGCTGCGGATGGATTTCACATATTGATCAACAGCCTCTCTCGCCTGATGGCGCAGCTGTCCGTCCTGAAAGGCAGACGGCAAAATCACAAACCCTTCAGGCACAGGATACCCGCTTTGATACATTTTAGAGAGAATGCTTCCTTTTCCTCCCGCAAAGGAATAAAGTTCGTCCGGAAGTTCTCCGAATGTTTTGACACAGTCATTCATAATGTCCCCGCTCCTTTTTAGTCGTTCATCCAAGCTCACAGTTTTTCTCTTTTTCACTTTTTTTGAAAGTATTTCCTATAAGTATACAATATATCGGTCTTCACAAGGGAGAAAATCGATGGCGTTATGTTGTCATAAATGCATCCGTCAAAACGGCCGCAGCGTGGTCTTCAGCCTTACAGTGAAAGCGCTATTAAAATTAGAGATAGGCTGCCCGATACTGCTTGCCTGGCATTCGCTTCCGGCTTGCCGCGGGGGGTTTCGTTTGCAGGTTATGTACAACTTCCGTATCAAAAAAGGCGGCTGAAACGCCGCCTTTTTTTCAGACTGTGCGGCCTTGATGCGCCGCCGTATTTCTTTTGGTCTGCTTCGGCTGATACACTTTCCCGACAAACAGGTATCCGTATCTGAAATGGTTGCACACCCAAGATACGAAAATGGGACCGAGCGTGCAGATCAAAAATAAAAGAAGGATGGCAGCCGGCAAAGGCATTGATCGCAAATAGCCTTCCAGAAGATATCCGCTGATTAAAAAGTAGGAGTGCAGCAGATAGATTGAAAACGAATAGTTGCTGATCATCATCACAATCGCGGGCACTTTTTTGAGCTTTGAAAACAGATGAAAACACAGAAAGATCATACTGACCGCGTAAATCATAATATCCGGACGCTTAGAGGAAATGGAGCCGCCGCTGATATATGAAACGGCCACAATCAATAGTGCCGATACGGCCGCACTCAAGTAAACCGCATAACGGTACTGATTGATTAGCGATAAAAAACGCGGATATTCCTTTCCGCAATAAAATGCCAGACAGAAATAAAACACCCAGCCCGGAAACGGAACCCAAAAGAACGGAAAAATAGAATCAAGCCCCGATGATGCCGGCGGATGAAAGATGGAAAAGTAAGCCAGATAGACGGCGTTGATGATAAACGACACAGACAGCACCCACATGGGAGATTTGTTGTTCAGCCAGCGGTGCAGCAGCATATGGAGAATGTAAAATTGAAAGATCACAAGAATGAAGTAGCCGATGAAGTTTCCTAAAAACACATTTTCTAAAAATTTACCGATCACTGAAACGAAGCCGGCTCCTTCTTCCGCCACGCTTTTCATTAAAATGGCATCCACCGCGGCAATAAACAGAAACGGCACGAAAATGACTTTGCCCCTTTTCTTTAAAAAACCCGCGGGAACGCCTCCCGGGTATGACCTGGCAAGCAGAAATTCCGAAATAAAGATAAACGCCGGCGTGCTGAACATCAACAGGGTCCGAAAAGCATCAACCGTATGGGCGGCACTGGCTAAGGACTCTTCCTGAATCATCAGCACCATTGAAACTACGTGAAGCAGAACCACACTTAAACAGGACAGGCAGCGAATCACGAAAATTTCTTTTATCTGCATGCGGCCGCTCCTTTTTCACAAGCGCGCCGGACTTTAGCGTATGCTTGGCGCAGCCATTTTTCCCGCAGCTCGGGTGTGCTCGTTTTGACGACAGAAAAAAGGTTCCGCTCGGCTTTTTGAATGCCGCAAAATTGCAGAATGCCTTTTTTCAGCGTAATCCAGTCCGAGTTTTTCCGGAACCACTTTAAGTACCAGCCCGGGGAATCCGCCGTATAAAAGACCTGTGCCGTCTCTGCCCGGAGCAGTCCTTTTACGCGGCCGTTTTCATATGTGTAGGCTTCTCCGGCGACAAGCACTCTGTCAAAAAAGCCTTTCATAATCGCCGGAACGCCTCCCCACCACAGCGGGTAGATGAAAATGAGATGATCCGCTTCTTTCATCAGTTTCCGGTATTTCTTCGTTTCAGCGTCCCGGTTCATGTCAGAGCGCTTTTTTTCGCCGCCGTACTTCAGCACGGGATCAAATTGGTCGGCGTATAAGTCAATGACCGTATAGCTTTTGCCGCTGTCCTTTAAAGCCATGACGACGTATTTTACGAGAGCCGCATTGAAACTGTTCTCATCCGGGTTTGCATACACAATCACCGTCTTCATATGTCCCTCCCATTATTTCTTAATTTTTACAATGATTATATCATGTTGTCATATGAATGAGGCAAAGACATGAGAAAGGCTTTTTCCAGTTCTGCTGCCGTTTCGATAACCCCTTTCTGCATATTTTCGCTGATTTTGCCGCCGCAGATTCAATGACAAGCATCCGGCACTTCTGCGTTTTTGAGCGGCCGTATGGTATACTAGCTGTCAAATGAATGGCTTGGAGGGCAACATGAGAATTTTAAAGTACGCGATTTTAGGGCTTTTGCGAAAAGGCGAATTGAGCGGATATGATATATCGAGCTATTTTAAAGAAGAGCTCGGCCAGTTTTGGAGCGCAAAGCACAGCCAGATTTATCCGGAATTAAAAAAACTGACGGCTGAGGGATTTATTACGTTTCGCACTGCGATTCAAGGAACGAAGCTTGAGAAAAAAATGTACACGCTGACTGACAAGGGAGAGCTGGAGCTTGCTGCCTGGCTGACGAAAAAAGACCCGATTCCGGAAACGGTCAAGGATGAATTTATGCTGAAGGCTTATTTCATCTCAGCTTTGACGCAGGAAGAAGCGGATGAGCTATTCACCGATCAGCTCGTAAAGCGGAAGGAGAAATTGTCCGATCTGGAAAACAGTTATCAAGAACTGATGACATCGTCCGCGGAGGCGGATTCATTTTCTTCTCCTGATTTCGGCCATTATCTCGTGCTGACAAAAGCGCTTGAGCGGGAACGGAATTATATTTCCTGGCTTGAAGATATTTTGGCTCTCATCAAAAAAGCATAAACAAAACGGGGCGGCTCTGTATCTGCAAGCCGCCTGTTTACGTTCTGAGAACCGCATTGATAAACGAATCAGCGATTAAAATAAGAAAAAGCAGACTGAAATACACAATCGAATAAAAAAACATCCCCTTCGACCATTGCGTGTCATCCGCCGCCTGAAAGCCTTTGACGCTCCGGTACAGCCAGATGGCTCCGAGCAGGAGAGCGGACGCGGTATAAAACGGGCTGACGTCTATATAAAGAGGAACGAGCAGCGAAACCGCAGTCAGAACGGCGATATAGCGCAGCATTTTTATTTTTGTGGCGCGGTTGCCTTTTATGATCGGCAAAAGCGGAATGCCGGCGGCACGATACTCTTCCTTTCGCCTGATTCCAATCGCCCAGAAATGCGGCGGCTGCCACAAAAACATAATCGCGTATAACAAAATCGCGGGCATATCAATGTACCCGGTCAGCGCGCAATAACCGATTAAAGGCGGAGCCGCCCCGGGAAAACTGCCGACAAATGTGCTCCAGACGGATTGTCTTTTAAACCAAAGCGTATAAACGACGGCATACAGCAAAAATGCAAGCAGGCCAAGAACGGCGGTCAGTACATTAAGTGAAGCAAGCATGATGAATCCGCATGCGCCGAGACATGTGCCGTACAGGATCATGACCGGCGGCGGTATTCTCCCCGTGACGCTGGCGCGGGTGCGGGTTCGCGCCATCTTTGCGTCCATGCCGCGGTCAAAAAAGTTATTAAAAACAGTGCTTGATGCCATGACCAACGCCGTTCCGATCATAGCAACCGCCATGGCGGCAAATATACCGGGCCCTCCGCCCGTCCTTTCCGACTGAAGCCATGCGATCCAAAATCCGCCCAATGCGGCGAGTGAATTTGAGATGATAATCCCCGGTTTGGCAAGAATGATAAAGTCCTTGACCGTCACCCGGTTTCCGTTATGCTTCATAGACTGTTCCGTCTGTGCTGCATTTGAGTTCATTTGTTCAGGTTCTCCTTTTTCGGCTTATCATATCAGGAAGAATCAGGAAGAACAATTTATTTTGGGTATTTTTCACACAATTGTAAATTGTGTATAAAAAGCCGCATCTTGTGACCGGATGCGGCTTTTGCCTTTTTCTATTCAAAGTCTGCCCATACAGCTTTTTCAATCCGGCGGATGCTCTGAGCTCGGGCCGGCGATGACGGGCTCCACGCGTCATTTTGAGCCTCACTGAGATGTTCGCTCTCTTCAGTCACACAAAAGCCGTGTGTATATTGCAAATCGACGTTCTTCTTTCCCGAACCTTCCCAAGAAAACTTCAGAAAAATAAAAAACCTTGCCGGTTAGACGGCAAGGTTTGTTTCTTACAGTGTAAATGCGATATCCGCCCCTGATACAGGGTCTTTGACGAATACGCCCTCTTCTTTTTCTTCGATCTCAAAGCCGGCATCGGTCAGCGCTTTTGTCACACGTGACAGCTCTTCTTGATGCGGCAGCGCGATGGTGTAATAATCCAGCCCGCTTGCGTTTCCCGGTTTCGGCGGCGCATGTTTTCCGGCCCATATATTCAGACCGATGTGATGGTGATACCCTCCCGCCGAAACAAACAGAGCGGACATGCCCGCGTAATTGCCGACAATGTCAAAACCGAGGATATCGGTGTAAAACGCTTTGGCTTCCTGTAAATCCGTCACATGAAGATGGATGTGACCGATTACGGTTCCTTCTGGGAGACGGCTTTTCCGTTCAGCTCCGGCTTCTTCCAAAAGCCCGTCCACATCGACGGGCGCCGTTTGCATGACATAATTGCCCTCTGCATCCCGGCGCCACGTGCTGCGGGGACGATCGGCGTATATTTCAATACCGTTGCCGTCCGGATCAGACAGGTAAAGAGCCTCACTGACCGCGTGATCCCCCTGACCGAGCGCGATGCCGTTTTCAATCAGCCTGGCCAATGCGATGCCGAGTTCTTTCCGGTCAGGCAAAAGTATCGCGAAATGGTAAAGGCCGGTGACAGACCGCTCCGGCAGAACGACGGCGCTTGGATTTTCTTCAAGCACCAACAGGACGCGTTTTCCGTCTGCTGACAGTCTTGCTGAACGATCTGTCTGCGAGATGACTTGAAGGCCGATTACATTCCGGTAAAAGCCGAGCGAGCGTTCCATATTTTTAATGGTCAATTTGACATAACCGATTGCCGTATCTTGATGAATGCCGGTCATTTGAACGCCTTCTTTCTTATGCTGAAAAAGTTTCTCCCTTTTTTGATTTGAAAAGGAGCTGATCCAATGAAAGCAGACGGCTTCCTGAAAGCGCTAAGTGAATTGACGCAACCAGTAAGATGAAATCAAATTCCGATCCGCCCATAAATGGTGAGGAAAGCTTCGCCGTGAAGATGGCGCCGACTAATGTGACGGCAAACAGAACGCCGATAATGCGCGTTGCTAAACCGAAAAAGATCAGAACCCCGCCGACAAGCTCAATCGTCGCGATGACATAGACCATAAAGGCCGGAATCCCGATGCTCTGGAAAAATTGCGCAGTTCCTTCCAACCCTTGAAACTTGGATAAACCGTGAACAAAAAAGATAATACCTGTTACAACCCTTAAAAGCAGTGTTCCTGTTTCGAATGATTTATTCATAAAATCCTCCTTGAAAATTATTATCACTTACTTTATGTAAGCTAGTATATATACATAACTTATTTACGTCAAGTAATTTTGTTACATTTAACGAAAATAACTTAAAAGTACTATTTGCCTTCGCGAAAAAAAGACCTCCGCACTCTGTCGGAGGTCTTTTTCCCTATCTACGATTCCCGGAACTGGCTTTCATATAATTCCCGGTAAAACCCGTTCTGGCTGAGAAGTTCGGCGTGGGTTCCTTTTTCTTCCATTTCGCCGTCTTTCAACACAAGAATCTGGTCGGCTTTTTGAATTGTGTTCAGCCTGTGAGCGATGATGACGCTTGTTCTGCCCGTCATTAAACGGCCGAGCGCTTCTTGTATTTTCACTTCGGTCACTGTGTCAATGTTGCTCGTCGCTTCATCCAAAATGAGCAGCACCGGGTCCGCCAGCACAGCTCTCGCGATGGAAATGAGCTGTTTTTGTCCTTGGCTGATGCCCGCGCCGTTTTGGGTAAGAACGGTATCGTAGCCTTTCGGGAGCCGTTCGATGAACCCGTGGGCATTGGCGGCTTTTGCGGCTTCCTCCACCTCTTTGTCAGAAGCATCCAGCCGGCCGTAGCGAATATTTTCCCTGATGGTGCCCTGAAAGAGAAAGGAATCCTGCAGGACAAACCCCATGTTTTTTCTCAGACTGGATCTCGTCAGTTTTTTGATATCCGTTCCGTCAATGAGGATTTTTCCGTTATTCGGCTCGTAAAAACGGGCGATCAGGCTCGTAACGGTTGTTTTACCCGCTCCGGTCGGTCCGACGAAGGCGATGGACTGTCCTTTCGGAACGCTGAAGGACAGGTGTTTTAAGATCGGGCTGTCTTCCTGATAGCCGAAGGAGACATCTCGGAATTCAATCTCTCCCGTTTTGATCGGCTGGTACAGCGCATGCTCTTCATCTTCCCGCTCCTCTTTTTCATCCAGCACGTCAAACACCCGTTCAGCCCCGGCGATGGCCGATAACATCGTATTGAACTGATTGGCTAAATCATTTAAAGGGCGCGTGAACTGCCGCGAATATTCGGCGAATACGACGATGGAACCGATTGAAATCCACCCCTTCAGCGCAAACAGCCCGCCGACCGCCGCTATAATCGTAAAGCTTAAATTGTTTAAAGAGTTCATTACTTTCGGAATGAATCCCGAAATCGTCTGCGCCCAAAACCCCGATGATTGTAACGCCGCGTTTTTTTCTAAAAATTGTTCCATGACGCGGTCTTCCCTCGAATAGGCTTTAATGACCTTCGCCCCTGATATCGACTCTTCAATAAAACCGTTCAGCTCGCCGAGGTTTTTCTGCTGCTGTTTAAAAAGCAATCCCGTCCGGTTGGTGATCCATTTAATGCTCAAAAGCATGATCGGAATAATCAAAAGCGTGATCAATGTTAAAAGCGGACTCATGTACAGCATGACGGAGATTGTGCCGACGAATGTAATGACGCTCGACAGCACTTGAATGACGGATGTATTTAAAGTGGAGCTGACATTTTCGATATCATTGGTGACCCGGCTCATTAAGTCCCCGAGCCGCTGTTTATCAAAAAACGGAATCGGCAGCTCATGCAGATGGGTAAACAGCTCGCTCCGCATTTTAAACACGGTGCTTTGCGAGATATTGATCATCCAATAGTTTTGAAACCATAAGGACAATGATTGCACGAGGTAAATCCCAAACAGGATGAACAGCACCCCCGCCAATCCGTCTGTCGTCTGTCCGACGATAAAATGATCAATCGCTTTCCCGATGACGAACGGTCCGAGCAGGCCGAATATGGCGCTTATGACTACCATGATGATCACAAGGGTTAAAAGCCCTTTTTTCTCGGCTACATAAGACCAGATTCTGCGCAGCGTGCCTTTTGTATCTTTTGCTTTCGCGCGTTTTCTGCCGCCTTCATTCGATTTGAGCGGTATTTTCGGATATCGGAAAGGTTTACGAATGTCTTTTTGCATTGTCAGCTCCCTCCTTTCCGAATTGTGATTCATAAATCTGCCGGTACAGATGAGACTGTGCCATCAGCTCTTTGTGCGTGCCTTTAGCCAGCAGTTCGCCGTCTTCAAGCAATAAGATGGTGTCAGCCTTCATCGCAGTCGTTATTTTCTGCGTAATAATCAGTGTCGTGCATTCATAGGATCTGATCGCTTGTAAAAGCTTCGCTTCCGTTTGAAGATCAAGCGCGCTCGTACTGTCATCTAACAGCAGGAGGGACGGCTTTCTGATAAAAGCGCGCGCGATGGAAATCCGCTGCTTCTGCCCGCCTGACAAATTGACGCCCCGCTGTCCCAGCACCGTGTCGTATCCGTTTGACAGCTTCATAATCGTGTCATGGATTTGCGCGTCTTTGGCCGCTTCCATTACTTCATCTAGTGAAGCATCCTCCCGCCCCCAGGCGATATTTTCACGGATGGTGCCCGAAAACAGAAGCACTTCCTGCGGAACATAGCCGATTTCCCTGCGCAGCCCGCAAGCGGAGAATTCACCGATCGGTTTGCCATCTATGAAAATACTGCCCGAATCAGCCGTGTACAGGCGCGGAATCAGCTGAAAAAGCGTTGATTTTCCTGAACCTGTCGCGCCCATAATGGCAACCGTTTCTTTCGGGCTGGCTGAAAAGGACACGTGATGCAGCGCGTCTTTTTCCATGCCCGGATAGCGGAAGGACACTTCGCGAAACTCAATCCCGCCTGCAAGCGCCCGTGCCGGGTCCTGCCCCGTTCCCTCGCCGCCTTCTGTTTCCAGCACCTCGCCGATTCTTTCTCCGGAAGCCTTCGCCCGGGAAAATACCATGATGAGAAAAGGAAGGACGGACAGCGCGCCTGTAATCCGCGTCGCATAGTTAATGACGGAAACGACATCGCCGACCTGCGCTCCGCCCTGAGCAATGCTTTTGGCGCCGAACCATAAGATAAACAAAATACAAATGTTCATCAGCAGCATTAAAATCGGCATCGCCGCTTCCACGAGACGAAAAGCGGAGACCGTTTTTTCCATCAGCTTCGTATTCGATTTCAAAAAACGTTTCACTTCGTGGTTTGCACGGAGGAGCGCTTTAATCAGTTTGATCGCCGTCAGGTTTTCCTGCATGATCGTGTTGACCTGATCAAGCCGCTTTTGCACAGACCGAAACAGCGCGCCGCCTCTTTTCAGCACCCACAGCAAAAACAAAAGCAAAATCGGCACCGTGATCAGCAGAAAAAACCCGAGTTTCGCATTGACGGTCAGCGAGAGAATAATGCCCCCCGCAATCATTAACGGCGCCCGGAGCATAAACCGGAGACTCATGAAAAGCATATTCTGAACCTGTGTCACATCGTTTGTCAGCCGGGTGATAAACGATGTGGATGAGAATTGCGCAAACGTCGAATAGGAGAAGGATTGAATTTTTTGAAAAAGCCCTTTTCGCGTATCATACGCATAGCTCTGGCTGATGTGGGCGGAGTAGAATGAATTTAAAATGCCCGATGCGAATGAAACAGCGGTCAGTCCGATCATCACGCCGCCCCACAGCCAAACCGTTCCGAGATCCTGCTTTAAAATTCCTTCGTCAATGATTTTCCCGATCAGCAGGGGCTGTAGCAGCTCTACCGCAAGCTCGATGAGCATGAAAAACAGAGCGATTCCCGCCAAAAGAGAATACGGTTTTACATATGATAAAGCCTTTGACATGTGTAAGCCTCCAAATCCTTTGTTCAATATGTATGTATATTTATTTTATTTGTTTGTCTTAAATGAATAAAGGATTAACCCTTGAACCTGCACTTTTATTATGTACTTTGTGTAAAAAAAACGGAAATATCATTGAGGATAAAAATTGTGGGAATGAGGCGTGCAGATATATGGAGACTGTCTTATCTTTTCTTTTTACCAGCTCCTGAACCGGAGCCTTTTATTTTAAAATGACTAGCGGAGCCTTTAAAAGACGTCCGCTAGTCAGATGATCATTCATACCGTGTCATTTCATTTAACGAATAAAAACGAGAGCGACCCCGAATCCTTTATCAGCATCAAACTCATTGATCACTTTCATGACCTGCCAGCGCTGGTTTGGAGCATCAGATTTTGTTGCAATCCCATTATGAGCGTGAATAAAATCTCCCGCTTTCACAGTCTCATCGCATCTGACATATACCTGGCCGATGAGTCCGACAATGTTCCACTCGTCTCTCTCTTCTCTTGAAGCGTAGTCTTCTTCAGGCCGAAAGTCCGGATTTTCCTTTGGCGCCATGACCGTATGGCCATTCGCATCTTTCTGTTCTTCATAAACATAGCCGCCAAATTCATTCTTTACGTATCGTCCCGACCAGTGAAAACTCGACTCACCAAGAATCACTCCGGCGGTCTCGGAAATGACCCCAAGCATGAGGTCACCTTTTTCAGCCGGTCTGATCTTATCACCTTCAAGTGTGACAAGTGTTCCCGTCGGAATCTTTTCCCCTCTCAGGCTTTCAAAATACTCGGCGTAGTCAGAGAATGTCGAGGAACCTGTTACGCCTCCCGTAGCCTTAATTGTTCCTTCTTTTGCGTGAAGCTCAATCTTTCTGTTGGCTGATGACGGAGTGCTGCCGGCACCCCAGCCAAGTGCTACAGAATCTGAATTCGGATTAATTGTATTGTACGAAGAAAGCACTGAAGATTGAGCCGCTCCGGTTGCTCTTCCCCGAACAGAACCAGCCACAAAATTATTATTGCCTGTAGCGTGAGATTCACGGGAGCCAATGACCCCGCTTCCTTTATGTTTGAATAAGAAATAAGGAGTGACTGCTCCTCCAATGTTAAAGTCAGTTTCATAACCTGAAAAATCACAATTGGATACATTAAGATCTGGATCTGAGGAATAAATTCCAACTGTCCCGCTATTATTTTTTGGAGATCTCTGTCCCCAAACATTACTAACAACAGACTCGTACATTCCGCTGCCAAATGCAACTCCTTTTTTTCCGGAGTCAATCAAGGTGACACCATCCACCATTACTTTTCCTACTGAGTTATCCCCGCCGACAATATATAAATCATTGTCTGCAGTCTTAAATCCGCGAATGGTTATATTCTTTAAGCTAATTAAGCGTCCTTTATAAAATACGCTGACTACCGAATTACCCTTATAATCAATTGAACTATCATCACAAACAGCATGGAAATTCACAACACTCACACCATCATATCCGGAGATTTGCAACGCGTTTGGACCCGCCCCTTTGTAAAGATCATTCGGCTTAGGGTTATATGCGATACAATTCGCAAGCTGCACATCATGGGCTGTCGCTGACTGAGGATCGCTTGCTGTGTGGTGACCGATATGGCGAATGCTATATCCAATGGCATTTTCGTATGCGCGACAGTTAACAAGCTGTACTCTCTTCGCAGCCGGTGCATAACCGTGTGCCTTAATCTCAAAGCCTCGGACTCCTCCAATTGAGATACAACTATCAATCATTACGTCTTGAGAGCCGTCATCAATTTCAAAACAGTTCGTGTTAGAAGTTCCATCGTTTAGCCCCATTGGATGATAAGAGAGGCAATGACTGAAAGTCGTGTGTTTCCCAAAGTGACAAGTAAAGTTATCATCCCCGGACCCTGTTGCTTCACAATGTGAAAACGTTACAAAGTTACAGCCGTTGGGCTGATAATAAGTTGGATCATCTTTTTCTCCATGTCTGTTATAGTTCGGGCTTGTAGAATCAAAGCCGTGCAGGCCGGCGTTCTTCGCAAACACATGCTCGACAAAAGAATAGTCAACATTCGCAAAAAGCAAACAGCTTGAAGTGGGGCCTTTCGGAATCTTCCAGCCGGAAGGACGCGTATCCTTGTTCCAATCCAAAGTGAGATGGCCGACGTAAATATTTTCATTACCGTTCGTATAATCACTGTTGGTCAGAACAGAATGGCCGACCGGTGTTTCGTCTAATAATTTAATGACCGTTCTTTTCTTGCCTGCTCCGACAAGCATTGTATTTGACGGAACAAACAATCCCGATGTTCTGAATACACCCGCGGGAACTGTTACGACATAACCTCCGTCGGCCATGGCATCATGAAATGCCTGCGTATCATCCGTTACGCCGTCTCCTTTAGCTCCAAAATCCATAACGTTCCGCTCTGTCACATGTTCAAATCTGTTTTCATACATGTTAAGTCTTTCGTTTAAATTTTCATAAGTTGACGTGCCATTGCTAAGCGCAGCACCGATTTTGCTGTCAATCGCTTCAAAGTTTTGAGCAATGCTTTCAACTTCAATCCCTTCGGCTTTATCGGGTTTGTAAAGTCCTAAGAAAGTCGTATAGTTTGTCATTGTCTTGCCTCCTATTTGTTAATTGCTATTTAAAATACCGCAGAAGTCATTTCGTTTTTTGCACCCTCTCATTTTCACTCCTGCATGTACAGGTGGCAAAGGTATGACAAATTCATACATTTCTTCAAAACATAAAAAGAGCGCCGGATTAACAAGCGCTCTGCACATAATCTGCTGCTGCAGTATTTTAACCATTCAATATTTTCTCGACACGCTCCCGCATTTGCGGAACGCCTAATCCGACAATGACCTGAAGCGCCCTGCCTTTTCTGACGACCCCGTGGGCTCCCAGCTCTCTGAAATCGGCGTCACTTTTGACCTTTGATTCATCAGCGACAGTGACGCGGAGACGGGTGGCGCAATTGGTGACCTCCGTAATATTGTCCTTTCCGCCCAGCGCTTCAATATACAAAGCGGCTGTATCCCGCTGTGTTTCGTCTGCCGCCGCTGTTTCTTTTGAAGCCTGCTTCCGTTCTCTGTACTCCTTTTTCGAATAGAGCTTTGTTTCCTGCCCTTCCTCTTTTTCTCTGCCCGGTGTGGCGATGTTGAATTTGAGAATGAGGAAACGGAAGACAAAAAAGTAAACAGCGGTAAAACACAATCCGATAATGATCTGGTATACATACGTCAAGCCGTGGCTTGACGCCAGCGGGATCCAGTTCAAGGTCGCAGCTTCGATCAAACCGCCTCCCATATTTCCGACGACGCCGGCCATATACATGACGGTTGCCATGGAAGCGGCAAGCAAAGCATGAACCGCAAATAAAAACGGCGAGATAAAAAGGAATGTAAATTCAATCGGCTCTGTAATTCCCGCGACAATGGACGTCAAGGTGACCGGGATCAATAGGCCGGCGACGATTTTTTTCTTTTCCTTTGAAGCCGTGGCGTAAAAAGCGAGCGCGATTCCCGGAATGCCGAAGATTTTCGAGTTGCCGTGAAGCGCGAAGCCCCCCTGCGGGAACAATTCTTTCAGCGGTTTGACGCTTTGAGAGTATTCCCCGAGATGCTGGGCCCAATAGGTGACGATACCGCCTTCAGCCACAGCCGGACCGTAAATAAACGGAGAGTAAATAAAATGATGCAGGCCGGTCGGAATTAAAATCCGCTCCAGGAACGTGTAAATCCACACGCCGATCGCCCCGGAAGAAACGAGAAAACTTTGCAGCGAGCCGATTCCGGACTGAACCATCGGCCATACGTATGCCACCGCAAGTGAAATCGGTATCATAATGAAGAAAGAAATGATAACGATGTAGGAAGATCCTTGAAAAATCCCCAGAAAATCCGGCAGTTTTTTATCAAAATAACGATTGTGCAAATACACGACAATAGATGAAATAAAGATGGCGCCGATAATATTCGTATCAAGCGTTTTGATCCCGGCGATCATCGTCAGCCCGCTCGTTCCGCCCGCTTCCTGAGTCATATCGACATGAAAAGCTCCGCCCCAAACCGTCAGAATCGCATTGATAAAGTAATTGAATGTCAGATAAACTGTAAGCGCTTCCAAACAAGCCCGCGCCTGCGCTTTTTTCGCTAAGGCGACAGGTATGCCGATCGCAAACAGGAGCGGCATTTGGTTAAAGACGGTCCAGCCGCCCTGTTCAATGACGTACCAGCATTGATACCAAAGCCCGTCAGGATCAGCCAGCGGCCCCATCAGCGTTTTATTTTTAAACAGCGTACTCAGACCGACAATAATACCGGAAAATGCAAATAATAAAACAGGCACAAACATCGCGCTGCCGAAGCGCTGGACTTTTTGCATCATTTCACGTGACCTCCCGCTATTTATCAAAATTTTCGAGCTCTTTATAATCAACATATGCACGGAATAACGCTTCGCCCACCAGAAAAAACGGGGCGAATGCGACGATTTCCGTTTTATCGCTTAACGTCACCGGCTTGCTGGTCGCATAAAGATTATACGGCGTCGTTTGCGCCAGTACGTTGTTTTTCAGATTGGTGATTGAAATAAACGGAACTCCCTTTGCGGACAGGGTCCTAACCTGCGGAATTAATTCGGGTGTTTCGCCTGATAAAGAAATAATGATGAATACGTCATCAACCGTAAAATCATCACACATGATATCAAACTCTGTGATGTCCTGAATTAAAATCAGATACTTCCGCCGGGATACAAACATCCGCTGCAGCTCACGGGCGCACACCCTCTGAGCCGTGCCCGATCCGTAAACGAAAATCCGTTTTGCTTCATCTATCAGCCGGCACATCTCCGTCATATCTTTTGACTTCACGTATTTTACATTGGCTTCAATATCATCCAGCAGCTTTTCAAACGTCATATTCTCGCCCTCTTCAGGCTGATCCTCCCATTTCAGAAAAACCCGGAATTCACTATAGCCGCTGAAGCCCAGTTTTTGGGCAAGCCGCAGGATGGAAGACCGAGAGACATTGCAGGCTTTCGCCATGTCATTGATACCGAGATGATAGCACGTATGCTTATGATTCAATATATATTTTAAAATATAAAAATCGTTATCATTTAATTTCGCGTAATGCTGATTAACCAGTTCTTCAAGACTCATCCCAAAAATCCCCCCGTTTTCTTTCTATTATATAGAATAACAGATAAAGAAAACGGGGAAGATTGTCATCAGGAAATAGGAGACGGACTTACATCAAGCTCAGGCCAGTAGTCCTTGTTAGCCTCCATCAGATCTTCAAGAATCAGTCTTGCCACACGGGCGTTCGGCACTGTTTTTGACAGGATCAGCGCCTGCCACAGCTTTTGAAATGACCGCTCTTCCCACGCTTCAGCCGTCAGTTTTTCAACAGACACCTGCTGTTCCATCAGGCCTTTTTGAAATTGCGGTATGTTCCCGACTGAGAGCGGTTCCGGTCCGTTTGAGCCTACGAGACAAGGAATCTCAACCATGGCTGACGGATCAAAGTTTGCGATCGCGCCGTTATTTTCAACGATTAACAGCATCCTCTCCCCTGTGTTGTAAGCGATGGCCCGGGCAAGGTCGACGATATAGGAAGCATGATCATCAATTTTAATTTCACTGTTCTCCGACGATTGTTCGCGCGTAATCATATCGCATTGGCTGAAAATGAAAGCTTCCCGCCCTTCCATGACTTCGTTGGCTCTCGTATGGTTCGGGTTTGATTTTTTCACCATATCATCCGGGAATAAGTAATATTGCAGATATGTGTTCGGAAGCGTATCCGGATCAGCCGCCTGTACGTCGCGCGCTTTTTTGAATGTGTCATTCCAGCTTGCTTCAGTCTGTTCGGCCTCCGTCTTCGGAACGTAGCCATATTCACGGACATGCTCTTTCAGCTTCGGCATTAAATCATTGCCATGCCGGTCTGTGATGGACGTCCACCAGCCAAAGTGGTTCAAGCCGTAGTAACGGACGTTCATTTCTTTCCGTGAAGATAATCCGAGGATGTTCGCCATGCGATCCTCAATTCCGACCGGCATGTCGCAGATGTTCAATATTTTTGAATTCGGTCTGAGGCGCCGTGTAGCTTCGGCCACAATCGCCGCCGGATTGGAGTAATTCAGCATCCATGCGTCGGGCGAGTACGTTTCCATATAATCAAGAATCTCCAGAACACCGCCGATAGAGCGCATGCCGTATGCAATTCCGCCCGGCCCGCATGTTTCCTGGCCGACCACGCCGTACTTCAGCGGGATTTGTTCATCGAGCGCGCGCATCGCATATTTTCCGACGCGGATATGCGCCATGACGAAGTCAACATCCGTAAAAGCCGTCTCTGGGTCATCAGTCGCCAGAAATTCAATGTCCGGCGCTTTTTCTTTTATAAATACCTCACACGCACCCGCAATCCGCTCCTGCCTTTCTTTATCATTGTCATAAAGTTTCAGCTTTCTGATCGGAAACTCTTCCAGGTGATTCAAAAGCATTAATACAATTCCGGGGGTAAATGTGCTGCCACCGCCTGCAATAACGATTGAGAATGATTTGTCTGTCATGTGAAGCCCTCCTCTGATAACGTTTACATTTTATTTATATCATGAGAAGGTCCGATCTGTACCGGGTTTGGAGGAGTTAGATCATTTAATCATTTTTAGTTATTTTTCTCAAAAAGCGGGAAAGTTCCCACAGGTACGAAAAAGGCCTGCTGTCATCAGCAGACCCATTCTCAAAAATGCTCTTGTAAATCAGAAAGCAGCACTTCCTGCTCAAATTGCGGATTTCCGATCGGAAAAATTCTGGCTGTTTCCTTGTCTTCGTTGACATGCTGAATATAAATCGGAACTCCTTCGTACGTCACATACGCCATGGCGGCGGATTCTGAAATGTCTTTCGCACGCTGTGTATTCACGTCTCAAACCTCCTTTAGGCCTCACACATAACGTGTCCGGCAGCCAAGAGAAGTATGCTTGTTTCTTACAATTGTCCGGCGGTGAGTTTGAATTTTTTGAGACGTTTGTAAAACGTGCTCCGCGGGATTCCGGCCATTTTGGCGGCCAGCGTGACATTCCCCTTCGCCGATTCAAGCGCGTTTACGATGATGTTTTTCTGAATGTGCTCCCGGATGGAGACAGGGGGCGCTTCTTCCTGTTCATAAGACTCGGCCGCCTCTTTAAGACCTGACGCTTCAAGCAGGGCTGCGATGGGGCGTTCTGACAGCCGTCCGTCCGGGAACATGACGGAAAGACGTTCAAATACATTAAACAATTCCCTGATATTCCCCGGCCATTTCCGGCTCTTTAATAGGTCTAAAAAGTCATCAGGAAGCTCCCCGCGCCAGCCGCGATTTCGCTGAAATTCAAGGAAGAGGCCGGGAATGTCTTCGGTGCGTTCTCTTAATGGAGGGAGGTGGATCGGACAGACGTGAAGCCGGTAAAATAAATCTTCTCTCAGCTTTTTGCACTCGACAAGCTGTCTCAGATCAGTGTGGGTGGCAGTGATGATTCTGATGTCAACGGGAATCTCTTTTGTCCCGCCGACCGGGGTGACTTTCCGTTCCTGCAGCACCCGTAACAGAGCGACCTGCATGGAGTGTGCTATTTCTCCGATTTCATCGAGGAAAAGCGTGCCTTTATCGGCTTTTTGCAAAGCGCCGTTATGTCCTTTCCGTTTGGCCCCGGTGAAGGCGCCTTCCGAGTAGCCGAACAGTTCGCTTTCAATCAGCTTTTCGGGGACCGCTCCGCAATTGACGGCGATAAACGGGCCGTTTTTCCTGGAGCTGTTGTTATGAATCGCCCGGGCGGCAACCTCCTTTCCCGTCCCGGTTTCTCCCGTAAGACAAACGGTTGCGTCCGTGCGGGCGACAAGCTCCAGCTGCTGAAGCATATGTCGGGATGACGGGCTTTTGCCTGCCGCACCATGGAATATAAAAGACGGCTTTTCTTCTCGTTTGGATAAGTAAATGCACGAGAAGCCGTTCTCCTCCCGCTTCGCCTGCTTGATGTGATAGCCATGTTCCTCAAGCTCGCGCAGCATATGTCCGGTAAAATGCTGAACGGGACGGCTTGCGGCGATAACCCGGCTCATTTCATTGCAAAGCACGATCGGATCGTGAGACCGGGTAAGCCCGGCGAACTTGCTGATCATGTCAAGTTCTGTCATTTTGATCTTTAGGGCAAGCTCCCGTTCCGCCGTATAAGCGATGGAGGAGGCAATTCCGAGCATAAACGGCTGAGCGCGGGCGGCGGGGCAAGAAATATCAATGACACCCGCCAGCCTCCCGTCTTCATAACGGATCGGCGCGGCGGAACAGCTCCATTGATGAGAAGCGAGCGAATAATGTTCAGAACCGTGTATCATGACCGGCTCATTTGTATAAAGAGCCGTCCCGATCGCATTCGTGCCGACGGCTGTTTCCGTCCAGCGGGCGCCTTTTAAGAAATTGATGCGGTTCGCTTCATGAATGGTGCGCGGGTGGCCGTCAACTGAATGGACAACGCCGTCTGAATCAATCAGGAGAACCATCATTTCCATTTCCCGCATCGCCGTTTTCATTCTTTCTGCATACGGCGTTGAGGCCGCTAAAAATAACGCATGCTTTTCGGCCTGTCTTTCTAAATGATCTGCCGGCATTACATTCGGCCCCTTTTCGAGATAAGGGTTAACGTCGGCTTTTTTGCAGCGGTGCCATGAGGCGGCCACCCGCTTCTGAATACGGGATTCATCAAGCACGCCTTCTTTCACAAAGCGCTTCCAGGTTTTAAAATCATTCCGAATGACATTCATTGTATTCGCTCCCCCCTGTTCAGACCATCTTTTCATATATTGTAGGGGAAAAATAAAGCGCTTTCAACGAAAAATACCCCTTCTCATCTGAGAAAGGGTATTCCGGTTATACGGAATGCACCGCAAGTCCGGTGACATTCAGCAGGGCTTCCTGAAGCGTTTCTGACAGAGTCGGATGCGCCGCGATAAAGTGCTCCGACATATCAGCCGTCATTTCACCGTTCATCATCATGACCGCCTGACCGATCAATTCCGTCACGTCCGGCCCGATCATTGACACGCCGACGATTTCTCCGAATTCCGGTTCGGCAATGATTTTCATTTTGCCGCCATGCTGATGTTTAATTAAGGCTTTTCCGTTAGCAGAAAATGAGCATTCTCCGATTTTCACATCTCCGTATGTCTCTCTCGCCTGTGTTTCCGTCAGCCCGACAGCGGCCATTTCCGGCGATGTATAAATACAGCGGGGCACTGCATGCATATTGACTTTGCTGTCCTTTCCCGAGGCATGCGCGGCGGCTGTGATTCCTTCATGAATGGCGGCATGCGCGAGCTGCATTCCTCCGGCAGCATCGCCGCACGCGTATATATGAGGCACATTGGTCTGCATATGGTCATTGACTTCAATGCCGCGCGGAGAATACCGGATGCCGGCCTGCTCCAGATTCAAGCCATGCAAACGCGGCTTTCTCCCGATTGCAACCAAAATGTGATCAGCCTGCGCCTCAATTTCTTTGCCGTCTTTTGTCCACACCGCGGTTTTCCTTTCTTTGTCAATCCGCTGAAGGGCGGCTTTCGTCTGAATATCAGCCCCGCTGTCTCTTAAAGAGTCTTCGAAAACGGCGGCGATTTCTCCGTCTTCTGCCGGGAGCAGCCGGTCAGCCGATTCAATCACCGTCACTTTCGTTTTAAACCGGCTGAATAAAGAGGCAAATTCACAGCCGATCACACCTCCCCCGACAATAAGCAGAGAAGAAGGAATTTGCTGTAAAGAAAGCGCGTCTTTGCTGTCGATCACCCAATCGCCGTCAAATGGGGCAAACGGCAGCTCCGCCGGTTCAGATCCGGATGCAATCAATATCCGATCCGCTTCCAGAATGTCTTTTGCGCCTCCTTCTCCTTCAACAAGCAATGTCTGCTCTGTGAGAAATGAGGCTGTCCCGCTGATGACTTTAATCTGATTTGCTTTCATTAAGTATTGAATTCCCTGCACGAGCTGGCTGACGATTTGCCGTTTGCGCCCCTGCATGCGGGCCCAATTGAGTGTAATGTTTTGCGGCAGTTCGATGCCGAATGTATCTGCGTGCCTGATTTTATCGAGCACATTCGCGCTTTCCAAAAGCGACTTTGTCGGGATGCACCCCTCATTGAGACAAGTGCCTCCGAGCGGCCCTTTGTCGATCAGAACGACTTCTTCTCCCCTCCGCGCGGCAGTCACGGCAGCTGCATATCCGGCAGGCCCGCCGCCGATAATGGCTAGTGTCAATCTCTTCACCCTCTCTATAAAATCAATCCGGCCGGCTCTTCAAGCAGCGCTTTGACCGTTTTCAGGAAGTCCGCAGCCGGTGCGCCGTCACATACTCTGTGATCAAAGGTAAGGCTCAGCGGCAGCATGATGCTTTTGACAAGCTCATCTCCTTTAAACGCAGGCGTTTCATAGCTTGCGCCCACTCCGAGAATACCGGCTTCAGGCGGATTAAGAATCGGGGTGAAATGCTCAATTCCGTAACCCCCGAGATTTGTAATAGAAAATGTCGATCCGTGCAGATCATCTCCGGAAGCATTGCCTTCCCGCGCCCGGCGTGCCGATGTGCTGATGTGATCCGCAAGCTCAAGGAATGAAAGCTTTTCCGCATCCCGAATCACCGGCACGACGAGACCGTTTTCAAGAGAAACCGCCATCCCGAGGTGGACATATGGATAGGTGATGATCCGCTCCTCTTGATAAGAGCTGTTCAGCTCAGGATGCTGTTTCAGCGCAAGCACTGCGGCCCGGGATACGAAATGTGTGACCGTCAGTTTAACACCGCTCCGCTTTTTCACGCTGTCGGCGAGCTGCTGCTGCCATTTCACAAGCTCCGTAATGTCCGCTTTCATCGTCAGCGTCAGCTGGGCGCTGTTTTGCAGGCTTTTGTGCATTCGGTCTGCAATTACTTTTCTCATCGCTGAAGCCGGTTTTTCCTCCGGCTGTGCCGTCTGAACCGAAGACTGCGGTTCAGATTCCGTCTTCATGGCCTTGATGACGTCAGCTTTTACGATTCTGCCTCCGGGCCCCGTCCCGTTCAGCGTATCAACTTTCAACCCGGCTTTCTCCGCCATTTTTCGGGCAACGGGAGATATTTTCACGCGGTGTTTACGCTTTTGCACGGCTTTGGGAGCGGGAATATGTTCAGGTTCAGATTGCGGTTTCCCTGCATTTTCAGGAGCCGGCGTCTCCTTCTCCCGCACTTCTTCGCCGTTTTCCCCGATATAACAGATGGGCGTTCCCGGCGGGACTCCTTCTCCCTCTTTGACTTTAATATGGAGAAGCGTGCCGCTTTCAGGCGCTTCTATTTCCATTTCTATTTTTTCCGAGTTGATGCTGGCGATGCTTTCTCCCTTTTCAACCGGGTCGCCGACTTTTTTATTCCAGACGGATACTTCACCTTTCTTCATCGCCATTCCCAGCTTCGGCATTACTACTTTTACAGCCATTCTATATCCCTCCTTTAATTCATTGCCAGCTCGCCAAGCAATTCAAGCGTGACGCTGACAATTTGGTCTGGTGTCGGCAAATATTGATCTTCAAGCACCGGCGAAAACGGCACTGGTGTATGCGGCGCTGTAATCCGTTTAATCGGCGCATCAAGCAAATCAAAGCCCTTATCGGCGACAATCGCAGCAATATCCGTGGCGATGCTGCAGCGCGGATTGGCTTCGTCAATGATGATCAGCCGGTTTGTTTTTTCTAACGATGTGAAAATCGCTTCCTCATCTAAAGGAGACAGACTCCGGGGATCAAGCACCTCGGCGTCGATGCCTTTCTCAGAAAGCTGCGCAGCCGCTTCAAGCGCGGTATTGACCTGCTTGCCGACTGCAAAGAGCGTGACATCATTGCCTTCGCGTTTGATATCCGCCTTTCCGAGGGGAATTGTATAATAATCTTCCGGCACCTCGCCCTTCATGTTGTAGGACGTTTTATCTTCAAAAAAGAATACCGGATCATTGTCTTCTATTGCTGCAAGCAGAAGACCTTTGGCATCATACGGATTGGACGGCACAACTGTCTTCAGTCCAGGGATGCTCGTGAACAGGCCATACAGCGCCTGCGAATGCTGAGCGGCTGCCCGGAACCCCGCTCCGTATGTGGTGCGGACGGTGATCGGCACTTGCGCTTTACCGCCGAACATATAGCGGAATTTCGCCCCTTGGTTGATCACTTGGTCAAAGCACGTTCCGATAAAATCGTTAAACATCAGTTCCGCAATCGGTCTCAGCCCCGTGGATGCCGCAGCCATGGCCGCACCCATGTAGCCCGCCTCAGAAATTGGTGTGTCCAGCACCCTGCTTCTGCCGAATTCCTGTACGAGCCCCTTTGTGACCCCCAGTACACCGCCCCATGCTTCATCATCTTGCAAGTGATCGACCGCCGCTCCCCCGGCGACATCTTCACCGATTACAAGCACATTGTCGTCTTTTCTCATCGCAAGCTTCATTGCTTCATTGATCGCGTCCGACATGCTTATGACTCTCGCCATCTCACATTCCCCCTTTTTCATATGACACGTAGACGTCTGTCAACAGCTCTGACTCTTTCGGATATGGACTCTTTTCGCTGAACGAGACGGCTTTTTCAATCGATTCGCTGACACGCTGTTCGATGTCTGACAGTTTATTTGCATCTGTTTCTTTTAGAAGATAGTTTTTAAAGCCTTGAATGGCATCCTTTTCTTCAAGATGCTCAGTCTTTTCATCCTTTGTTTTATAAGTTTGGGCATCCCCTTCGAAATGGCCGTAGTTTCTGTAAGTCATACATTCAATCAAAGACGGGCCTCCGCCGTTTCTTGCTCTTTCTATCGCTTCCCCGGCTGCCTGATAAACTGCTAAAATATCTTTTCCGTCCACCGTGACCCCCGGCATGTTGTAGGCAGCCGCCCGATCGGCGATTGAATCACAGGCTGATGCGTACTCAAATGTCGTGGCTTCGCCGTAACCGTTGTTTTCGGCGATGAACACGACAGGAAGATTCCATACTGCCGCTAAGTTCAGCCCTTCATGGAAAGTCCCTTGGTTATTGGCTCCATCCCCAAAAAAGCAAACGCTTACATTTTTAGTTTGTTTATATTTAGCCGTGAGCGCTGATCCGCATGCGAGCGTGAATCCGCCCCCGACGATTCCATTTGCGCCTAACATGCCTTTATCAAGATCCGCAATGTGCATAGAACCGCCTTTGCCTTTACACAGTCCGGTCGCTTTTCCGAATATTTCCGCCATCATGCCGTCCAGATCACAGCCTTTGGCGATACAATGGCCATGTCCCCTGTGTGTGCTTGTAATGCTGTCGCCATCATCTAAATGAGCGCACACCCCCGCAGCTACCGCTTCTTCACCGGCATACAAATGGACGAATCCGGGAAGCACTCCTTGCGCGAACAGTTCATGCACTTTGTCTTCAAAGCCCCTGATTTCCAGCATCTTTTGGTACATCCACAGCGCTTTCTCCTCAGTTAATGACAAGCCTTCTCGTTTTAACAATTCCATTTTGTGCGCCTCCTTCTATTTAGGGTTCACACTTATGAATGCAAGAAGCATGCCAGCCTTTGAAGCCCGTAAAATGAATGTTTTTATTTTTACAATGGAGACAGTTTGAGACAGGTGTCTCATTTTGTCTCGATCTGTTCCCTTTGTCTCGTTTTATGGCATACAAAAAAGACCGGGCATGACCCTGTCTTTGACAATGATCGACGTATTTATTTCCTCGGAAATCTTTTAACTGCTTCATTCTTCTGCATACAGTCTATCGCGGCGTTTGAGTGGTTACACTCTTTTTTTTTCATATCCGCGTGCTGCAGTTCATGCTTTTCTTCAACAGCCCGATTCAGCGCTTGAAGCATGTAGCCAATGCCTTTATACGATGACAAAGGCCAGGTGATATGCTGATGCTCTCCGATGACGGCGTTTAGGACGCTTCGGTATTTTTTCCCGCCAAGCATGACAAGCTCTTCGATGTCGGAAAAGCCTTTTTCATGAAATTGACGGCGCAGCTCGTCCGCTGCCATGATCTCCGGATGACCGGTTCCAAAAGTGACATCGTAATTTCCGGGAACCATATCATCCGGACGAAGGAATCCGTGCTTTGCCGACAAAATTACCCACTCATCGAAAAATGCTTTCGCATATCGCTCGCACGCCTGATGAAACGGGCTGAGATAAGCGTCTTCCGCCCTTACCGGCCCTGTATCTGAATGGACATCCCAAATTTTTTTCTTGCCGCAGGGGATGATGCACAGTCGTTTCATTTTTCTCTCCCCTTTATGATGTATGTCCTATCAATGTACCATGATTCGTTTATTTCTGCATGACGAAACTGGCCATGGATCTGTCTGGGTAAAAACTGCACACAAAAAGACCCGGAATTCAAACCGAAATCCGGGCCGGATGAAGAGTTATTTATGTCACTCTTGCTCCATCCCATCAAGATACTTTCTCTCAAAGTCATCGAGCAATGCACGCACTTCATCTGTTGACTTTGTATTCATGCATTGATTTCTTAATTCACTTGCTCCACGGAATCCGCGGAGATATATCTTGAAAAAGCGAGGGAGCGGTTTATATGCTCGAGCTTCTGTTTTTGAATATTCATCATGAAGATCCAGGTGCAATCTCAAAAGATCAAGCAATTCCTTACTGCTATGCTCTCTCGGCTCCTTTTCAAAGGCGAATGGATTAGTAAAAATGCCTCGTCCAATCATAATCCCGTCAACACCGTATTGTTCAGCGAGTTTCAAGCCGGTTTCACGGTCAGGAATATCCCCATTGATCGTCAATAGGGTATCCGGCGCTATCTCATCACGAAGTTTCTTGATTTCCGGGATGAGCTCCCAATGCGCATCTACTTTACTCATTTCCGCTCTTGTACGCAGATGAATGGAAAGATTCGCAATGTCTTGTTTCAGTATGTGTGTCAGCCAGCCGCGCCATTCTTCTATATCCGTGTAGCCAAGTCTGGTCTTCACACTTACCGGCAGACCTCCTGCTTTCGCCGCCTGTATTAATTCGGCTGCAACTTCAGGACGGCAAATCAGGCCGCTTCCCTTTCCATTCCCCGCCACATTAGGTACAGGACAGCCCATATTGATATCCAGGCCCTTAAACCCTAATTCCGCCATCCCAATACTCATTTGGCGAAAGTTTTCAGGCTTATCTCCCCATATGTGGGCAACCATCGGCTGTTCATCCTCCGTGAAAGTCAAACGGCCGCGCACACTATCCTTCCCATCCGGGTGACAATAGCTTTCTGAGTTTGTAAACTCTGTGAAAAACACATCAGGTCTGCCGGCTTCACTCACAACATGGCGAAAAACGACATCCGTCACATCTTCCATTGGTGCCAGTACAAAAAATGGCCGTGGTAATTCACGCCAGAAATTATCTGTCATAACAAATCCAAATCCTTTCATGATGGGATACAGCCAAACCTTGATCCCAAAATTAAAAACTGACCATGCTTCTTTTACACTTATAGCATGTGTCAGCACTTCTTATCAAACGATAGTAAATTTTGAACATTTCACTTTTTACACGTGAAAAAGTGAAAAGCAAACTGAAGCAGAACACCTTAATTGAGTTAACGTAATAGACTATCGCTATAGTTAACCCCATATCGTTCATTTCTGATCAACTCAGCCAACTCCTTAACCATATAATCGGTTCGAAAGAGAAAAAAGTGTGCTGATTATCTACACCTATTTTTTATTTATATTGTGGTTTATTAATAGTAGCGCTGACCTTCACCTTTCTTAGCAGCCTTACTTTTGCTCTTTTTGGACAAAAAGAATTCCAACCTAAATAGAATATCATATGAGTTCTCCCTATTACCAATGCAAAATAATTGGCCATATGTCAATATCTTTATAACGTTTTAGTTTTAAAGTTATTACTTATAAACAAAATATCTGCATAAAAAAAAATAAATAATTACATTTATAAGGTGCCACAGAAATCACCTATAAATGTTTGTATAAGGTTACGATTCGGTAATCCTGATCCAAAACCAATAAAATAGACTGCTGACTAAGTGTCGCAGTCTTCATTCATAAGATTAATAAGAAAGTTTCTTTCACCATTAAATAAGGCATCAGAAGTTATTGCTTTCATTTCGAATATCCTTTGTTATACCTGTAATGATTTGTATAACAGTGAAAACCCCCAAGAAAACAGTGACAATATTAAACCATGGATTATCATAGAATGAAAGATATGTTTGAAAGAAATCCAGTTCAGCTATGTTTGCTGGGAATCCATTCATTTCTCTATAATTAGGACCCCATCCCGTTAATTCTGCAAAATTAAAATAAAGCTGTGAAACTAAAAATGCCAAAACCGTGAGAAACCAACTTTTTTTATACAACGGTCGTTTTTTGTTTACTTTATCCATTTCATTATCTATTTCCTTTTCTGCAATACTTTTTAGCCAAGTGACAATCTAACATCATTATATGATGAAGCATGATTGTCGCAATAATTACTTATTAAGGATATAACCATCGCAGGTATTACTGTAATAGTTGTTATCACTTGCGTTTCCGCCTCGGATTTATTTCTTCTTTGGGAATAAGGAAAATAATCGGGGTCCTTTTTTCCTGTTTAGGCTTTCATATCATGTATAACGGCCAAACATGCTTTTTTAGTGTGTTTGATCTTTTATCCACAGTTGTTGCTAATAGTAGTTGTGCCAACTGCCGTTGTGATTAGTGTAAGTAAGCAGCCTTGCCTTTTACAGCTTCTGCTTCAGAACCTTCGTTCAGTTGTTGAGGTTCCAATATCTCTCATTCGGTTTCACCTCCTTATCATTTATTACAACTATCGCCAATAGTAGATGTGCCGATGAGTGTCGGGACTTTATTCTTTAAGAAAGAAGTTTACAAAATATTGACTAAAATTACAAGTATTCACGGAACTTGAACGACTTGTTATTGCTTCTGGTTCACAACAAGATCTTCATATTTTGTCTGTAATGCCGTTTCCAAACGGAAAAAAGAAAGTGTTAATAGAAAGCAGCCTACTTGGCTGTTTTTCACTTGCTTTTCCATACGTTTTTTCAACTCTTTTTAGCAGTTAAATAAAGACAAAAGACAGATAGGACAAGGGCAAAACATGAAAAACCCGGAAATCGGAATTGTTTAATTTACCGAAATCCAGGTCTGATTACGAATTGTTTATTTTAGTTAGACGATTTCAACACAAGCTTCGCCACAGCTTCTACATGAGCCGTCTGCGGAAACATATCAACAGGCTGAATATATTCGACGCGATAGTCCTTCGACAGCGTCTGCAAGTCTTTCGCCAGTGTGGAAGGATTGCAGGATACGTAGACGAAGCGTTTCGGTTTTACTTTTTTGATGGTATCTAAAAATGTTCTGTCACAGCCGGTTCTCGGCGGGTCGACGATGACCACGTCAGGACGGAAGCCTTCTTTCGTCCATTTCGGGAGCCAGTGTTCGGCTGTTCCTGTGACATATGCCGCATTTTTGATGCCGTGTTTTTTGGCGTTTTTCTTCGCATCGTCAATTGATTCTTTAATGACGTCCATGCCGCGGATCTCTTTTGCGCCGTTTGAAACCCACATGCCGATCGTACCGACGCCGCAATACGCGTCTACGACTTTTTCTTTTCCTGTCAGCTGAGCCGCTTGTTTCACTTCGTCATACAGCTTGACCGTCTGCTCAGGGTTGAGCTGGAAGAAGGCGCGGGCGCTCAGTTCAAATGACACGTCACCGAGCACTTCTTGAATGGCATGGCTTCCGGCCAGCGCTTTTGTTTTGTCACCGAAAATGACGGATGTGCGCGCGCCGTTGACGTTTTGAATAATCGATTTCACTTCCGGCAGACGGTTCTGAATGGCTTTGACGATCTCGTCTTTATTCGGCAGTGTCTCTTTCGCGGTGACAAGCACGACCTGCACTTCGCCTGTTTCAAAACCGACTCTCGTCACGATGGTGCGGACATCGCCTTTTTTGGTCCGTTCGTTATAAACGGATACGTTGTGTTTTTCCAAAATACGGCGGACGATACCCGTTGTTTTGTTTGTCGCCGGATGCTGGACAATGCATTCCTTAATCGGAACGATTTTATGGGAATCAAGTCCGTATAAGCCGGCAATGATGCTGCCGCTTTGCGAGCGTCCGACTTGGAACTGGCTTTTGTTCCGGTAATTCCAAGGGTTGTCCATTCCGATCGTATCTTTAATGTTCATTTCTTCGACATTGAATCTCGTATGACGTTCCAGAGACTGAATGACGATGTCGCGTTTTTCGCGAAGCTGCTGGGTGTATGCCAGATGCTGAAGCTGACAGCCGCCGCACTGGTCATAGACCGGGCATGGCGGCGTGACGCGGTGTTCAGACGGCTTGCGAATTTTTTTGACACGTGCTTCTGAAAATTTCGGCTGCACATTTGTCGCTTCGGCAACGACTTCTTCACCGGGCAGAGCGCCGGGAACGAAGACAACTTTTTTCTTAAAATAGCCGACGCCCTCTCCGTTAATGCCGAGACGTTTGATGGTCAGCGGAAATGTCTGTCCGATTTTCAATTCGGCAGGCGCCTTTTTTTGATGTTGATTCACGTTTTTTTCTCTCCGTTTCTATATAAAGCCTTCCTCCTGGGAAAACGGCTGATTTGAAATATCACATCTTTTCAGTATAACATGCAGCCGGCGGTTCCTTCATGTTTTTCACTGGAAGTTTCCAAAAATCCTCATCATTCAATACTTCTCCACAAATATAAGGACGCATAGCTTAGATACGGCGCCCATTCGCTGCTTACCTGGAGCATCACGTCTTTTGACGGTTTATCCTCTAGGGCGAAGCGGCGTTTGACGGCGTTTTGCAGGCCGATATCCGCCAAAGGAAACAGATTCGGGCGGCCGAGGCCGAACATGAGGACGTTTTGGACGGTCCACGGGCCGATGCCTCTGATGGTGATCAGCTTTTTCATAATGTCTTCATCCGACAAATGGGTAAGTTCCGCCAGATTGAGCGCTCCGTCTGCAATCATCCGTGAAATGTCAATCGCATATTCCGCTTTTCTCATGCTGAACTGGAGCTCCCGCAAGTCCTGATAATCAAGCGCCGCGATCGTTTTCGGCTCGGGATAGCACCAGACACCGTCTTTTTGTTCACCGAAGGCATGGACGAACCGTTCCGTTAAAGTAAAAGCGAAGGACAGGTTGAGCTGCTGGTGGATGATGCATTTCATGAGACAGTTGTAGACGTCATATTCCAAGACGAGCGGGGTTCCCGCATGCTCCTCAAAAAGCGCCGACAGATTTGTTTTTGAGAAATGATCAAGCACAGGCTGAAGCGGCTGCTCCCACTGAAAAATGTGTTTGATCCGTTCAATCATCTCCTCGCGGTCCGTTTCTCCGCTGACGAGGAAGACCGGGTCTGCGGCGGTGCCTTCCGCTTGAACCGTGATGACGGACAGTTTGCCGTCCCGTGTTCTGAGCGGCACTTTGATTGATCTTGCATGAAGATCGACCGCATTCAGCGGATCGAGCGACAGCCTTTCAAGGACTTTATCAAAATGATACGGCGGTGTGACCGAAACCGTTTCCTTCCACATATGCTCCACCCCTTTTTGTCCAAGTATATCATGAAGCGGCCGGGCGGCAATTCGTATACTTTTCTTCATAACGCCGCATGATATAATGGCAGGCGGAGGGTTGTTTATGATACATATAACCGCAATCACAACACATAATGAGATATTAGATAATATCCCCCTATCACGTACAGAACAACCGGACATCGCATGGTACTGGATTGATTTTTTCGGCGCTGAGATGCATGAAACCGAGCTGTTGCGTGATTATTTTCACTTTCATCCGCTTGCGATCGAGGATTGCTTTCAGCATATGCAGCGGCCGAAAATCGACCATTATGACGGCTACCGTTTTTATGTGCTCCACGCCTTGAACCCGGACACACTGGAAATGGAAGAGGTGGACATTTTTCAGTCCGACCGTTTCATCGTCAGCTTCCATTTGCACGAATCGCCCGGCGTCTCAAAGGTGAGAGAACGGTTTTTCGCTTCTCCGGGATTAGCCAAAAAAGGGCCCGGGCACATCACTTATATGATTATGGATCAGCTTGTCGATGAATATTTCCCCGTGCTGTACAAAATTGAAGACCGGCTGAATGAAATTGAAGACAGCAGAACACATAAATCTTACGGCACTTTAATGAATGAAGTGTTTGAATTGCGGACTGATCTTTTGAACCTGAGGCGGACGATCATTCCGATGCGCGATTTAATGTACCGGATTTTGAGCCTTGACCATGTAAAAGAAAGCCGTGAAACGAAAGCGTATTTCAGCGATATTTATGACCACCTGTTAAAACTGGCTGAGCTGATCGAGTCAAACCGTGATATGACGTCAGATTTGCGGGACAGCTATGTGACGCTGAATTCAAACCGGATGAACGCCATTATGATGACATTAACCATCGTCTCGACCATTTTTATCCCGCTGACGTTCATCGCAGGGGTTTACGGCATGAATTTCGATAACATGCCTGAGCTTCATTGGAAATACGGGTATTTTATCGTTTTGGGCGTAATGGCCGTTCTTGTGGCCGCCATGCTGTTTTGGTTCGCCCGCAAAGGCTGGTTTAATATTTTCAAGTAAGAACGGCTGCCGGCTGTTCTTTTTTTTGAGAAAACATGATAGTCTGGAAAAAAACGTAAAGAGGTGTGCGCCGTTACCATCCTTTCTCACAAAATCATTTCTTCTGTCCTCCTGGCTTTCAGTGTCATGTCCATTGCCCCGCTGTATAACGGCCGTACGGTGTCTGATTACATCTTTGAGTTACTCGGCTTTTCCTCTTGGCCGGAAGATGGAGCCCATATCTCCGTCATTCCCGGGGTCGTGCTTTACTTTGCGGCGTTAATCTGGTGTGCCGCCGCGTTCAGGCGGACGCTTCCCGCGGCGGGGCTGTTTCTGATCTTTCTCAGTATGGGGGCCGCTTCCGGTATCAGTCCTGCCACCGAATATGCCGTTTTTTCCTTAAAACAGTTCGCGCCCGAAAAAGAGGCTGTCGAGTATTTGAAGCACCGCAGCGAATGCAGTCATCTGGTTGAGCGAAAAAGAGCGGGCATGAGCTGCACGCTTTATATCAATCATTACGGAAAAGGGGAACAAACCATTTCTGTCACCCCGGATTTATCAGAAAACATAAAGGACGTCACATTCAAATCAAAAACATTCACTGTAAAACCCCGTTCAAAAACAATCATCAAAACCCGATTTACCGGATTTTATAAGGGGAAAGCCGCCTCAGACTCCGGATGGTCTTCAGAACCTGAACTGAAAGTGGCAATCCTGTACACAGCAGATTAACCATTTTGCATGTATAATGGTGGAAAACTTTTCATTGGAGGGACTGTCAAATGAAGATCGCCATCGTCGGACTCGGCAATATGGGCCGCCCCATCGCCGAAAATATCATGAAAGCCGGATACAGCCTGACTGTATATAACCGGACGAAAGAAAAAGCGGCTGACCTGCTGGATAAAGGGGCAGAATATGCCGAAACGCCCCGACAGGCAGCTGAACATGCGGACATCGTGCTGTCCATGCTGTCAGACGATGACGCCGTAACAGATGTAACGTTCGGAGCTTGCGGCATTATTGCAGGGTTATCTGAAAACGGCATTCATATTTCAATGAGCACGATCAGTACGGCGCTGTCAGAACAACTTTCCGCCGCACATTCGGGCAGAGGGCAGTCCTTTATTGCCGCTCCCGTCCTCGGCCGCCCCGATGCCGCCGAGAAGGCCGAGCTTCGCATCATCACAGCCGGACCGGCGGAAGCGAAGAAAAAGGCCGAACCGCTGCTTAACATCCTGAGTCAGCAAGTATTTGACACTGGTGAAGAAACAAAAACGGCCAATGCCGCGAAAATCAGCGTCAATTTCTTGCTGGTGTCCATGCTTGAGGCGTTATCTGAATCGTTCTTAATGATGGAGAAGTACGGGTTAGAGCAAAAACAATTTTTAGAAATCGCCGGCGCGCTCTTTGGCTCTCCCGTCTATCAAAATTACGGCACGATTATGGCTGAGGAGAAATTTGAGCCGGCCGGTTTCAAAATGTCTTTAGGGCTGAAGGATACCAATCTGGCGCTCGCCGCCGCAGAACAGGTTTCTGCAAAACTCCCTCTTGCCGAACTGGCCAAGAGCCATTTTGAAAGCGGGATCGCACAAGGCTTCGGGGATCTGGATTGGGCCGCTTTGATTAAATGCCTGAAATAACAAAACACCTCTCCATTACCAGGAGAGGTGTTTTCTACAGGCGCGGCAGCTTCATTTCTTTCTCAAACATCAGGTCATCAATGCTTTTAAACGTGTAGCCTTCTTTTTTCAAATCGGTAATGGCATCGTCCAGAGCTTCTGAATTGTCCTTTGAAACGGTGTGGAGAAGGTAGATCGCGCCGGGATGAGCCTGCTTTATCATGTGATCATAGGCGTATTGTTTCCCTTTTTGCTCGTTAACCTTCCAGTCGACAAATGCGACGGACCAGAAAACGGTTTGGTAGCCGAGGCGCTTCGTTTCTTTCAGGACATATTCGCTGAATACGCCGCGCGGCGGACGGAGATACAGGTTGTCCCGCTTTCCGGTAATGTTGTACACAGCTTCCGTGACGGAATCGAGTTCGTCTTGAATCTGATCGCCCGTTTTTGTCGTCAGATCAGGATGATGAAAAGAATGATTGCCGATGATATGGCCTTCCTTTGACATCCGTTTAATCAAATCAGGCTGCTCTTTCACAAAATGACCCGTGACAAAAAAAGTGCCCGTGACGTGATGTTTTTTTAACACATCAAGCACTTTCGGGGTGTACCCGTTTTCATATCCATTATCAAACGTTAAATAGATGGTCTTTTCTTTCGTATTGCCCAAATAAAAGGCATCATATTTTTTGACCAGATTGTCCAGCTGTCTGCCGGCATCCGGCGGCTGATGATTGACGCTGCGTTTAAATCCCCAGTTTATCCGTTCATTCGGCACGGCTTCTGCGCTGTTGATGCCCCCCGCAAGTAAAACGGCCATGCAGCAAATTGAACAAAACCATTTCATGACCAGCACTCCTTCTGCATTTTTCCTTATTTTGCAGTAGGCCCTGCCCTTTTATACAGCCGCATTATGGAAAAAGAAAAACCCCGGCATCCGCCGGGGTTTATTCCCAATCCTTTTTAAAGCGTTCATATTTTGCTTCCAGATCATCAAGCATGCCGATGAGCCGGTCTATATCTTCAACGTCCGTTGATTCAGGGTCTAATGAATCAATGACATTCATAAACATATCGAGTCTGTTCTTCAGGTAATCGAGCTGCTGATCTTTGCTGTTTACTGCATTCCCCATACTTCCACTCCATTCATTTTTTATAATGGTAGCGTATTTTTTGCCGTTTTTCAATGGTTCCGCTACTTGCGATCTTGGCAGATCAGGTCTAAAATTAACAGTTGGCAGACGTTAGTATGCCCCATTTATAAAGGAGTTAGATAGTCATGACACAAAACACAACACTGCGTCCGATCACACCGGAGTACGATCCTTGGGAAGCGTACATGGATGTCGACCAGTATGGAGATATGAAACTGACGAACGTTGAATTCACAACGACGACTTTGTGCAATATGAGATGCGAGCACTGCGCCGTCGGGTACACGCTCCAGCCGAAAGACCCGAATGCGCTGCCGATCGACCTTTTATTAAAGCGGCTTGATGAAATTCCTCTGTTACGCTCTATCAGCATTACGGGCGGCGAACCGATGCTTTCGCTGAAATCGGTAAAGGAATACGTCGTCCCGCTTTTGAAATATGCCCATGAACGCGGCGTGCGCACACAGATCAATTCAAACCTGACGCTTGATATCGGGCGCTACGAACGGATTATTCCTTATTTGGACGTCCTTCACATTTCTCACAACTGGGGAACGGTCGAGGACTTTGCCGACATCGGATTTGCGATGATGGAGAAGAAACCGACATTTGAACAGCGGGCGCGCTATTTTGACAAAATGATTGAAAACAGCCGCACGCTGGTCGAAGCAGGCGTAATGGTTTCAGCGGAAACGATGCTGAACAAACGGACGCTGCCGCATATTGAACATATTCATCGGCAAATTACCGAAGAAATGAAATGCCAGCGGCACGAAGTCCATCCGATGTATCCGAGTGATTTCGCCAGCGCGCTTGAATCACTCAGTCTGACGGACATGAGACAGGCCATTCATCATCTGCTCGACATACGCGATGAAGAGACATGGATGCTGTTCGGTACGCTCCCGTTTTACGCATGCAGCCCTGATGAAGAAGACCAGAAGCTCCTCCGCCGCCTGCGGGAAGCGAAAAACGTTACGGTGCGAAACGACCCTGACGGCCGCTCCCGCCTGAATGTCAACATTTTTGACGGAAATATCATTGTCACGGATTTCGGCGATACACCGCCGCTCGGCAATATTAAAACAGACAGCCTTCCCGAAGCATATGACAAGTGGAGACAGACGAAGCTGAGCAAAGAGCTGAACTGCCGCTGCACAAACGTCCGGTGCCTCGGCCCGAACGTCCTTGTCAAAAACAGTTATTATCAGGACACAGATTTTTCATTACGAAAAGCCAGAGGTTAACAAAAGATGGAAACGACAATTACGGACATTTTGAAAAGCAAAGTGGTTGAGATCATCATCGTCGCTCTCGTGCTTTACGCCGGTGTTTTTCTGATCAACCGCTTTGTCCAGGTGTTATTTAAACGCACGGATTTCTTGGAGGAACGGAAAGGGAAAACGATTGAAAGCCTCGTCCGATCCATCACCCAGTATACGGCGACGATCGGTTTTATCTTTTACGTCATTTCTTTATTCGTTCATGATTTCGGCCGAATTTTAGCCGGGGCGGGTGTTGCCGGTATCGTCATCGGTTTCGGCGCCCAGTCGTTAATCAAGGACATATTGGCCGGTGTCTTTTTAATATACGAACGCCAGCTTCATAAAGGCGATTATGTGACGATTAACAATCTGTTCAACGGCACAGTCGAAGAAATCGGACTCCGTTCCCTCCAGATCCGTGAGTGGACCGGCAAGCTGCTTACCATATCTAACGGTGAGGTCAGACAGCTTCAAAACTATAACATTGATTTTATGCGGATTACCGAGTCCGTCGTGATCAGTTACAAGGAAGATCCCGAGCGGGTATATGCCGTCTTAGAAAAAGCCTGCGACATGCTCAATGATGAGCTTCGCGATTCACTGAAGCGGGATGAATTTCTCAATGCGACGGAGCCGTTTCAAGTGCATGGAATTATGAGTCTGAACAAATTAACCAGAGGCATTGAATTTACAGTAAAAGGCATGGTTCAAGACACAGAATACTTCTCGGCGAGCCTTGCGGTGAGACGCGTTCTTGCCCGGGAGCTGTACAACAACAATGTGCAATTGCTCGAGGAAATGTATCACACACAAAAAAGCTGATTCCCGAACCGGAATCAGCTTTTTTTATTTATCTCGGCTGCGCTGTCATTTGAAAACCGAATGTGACGTGATCCTGCACCGGAATCCAAGCCCCGATTCCTTGCGAAGTCACATTTTTGACGACAAGTTTCCGCTTGCTGCCTTTCAGCACCAAATACACTTCACCGTATGTTACTTTTCCTTTTTCATTAACGGCCGGAGCGTAGGCATGCAGGTAGCCGAGCCGCTGCGGAGAAATTTTGTAGGTTTGATCGCGTTTTGTGCCTGCGCCGATAACCGTTTCAAACGCGAGCGGCAGTTTTGTTTTCTTCATCGCTTTTTGCATCATCATGCTTTTTAGGTCTTCTGCGTTCGGCACCTTCGCTGTGAGCCCGCCTTTGATTTTGTATTGCTGTTCTTGGGCGTATGAGATAACCGCGGTTTGCTGTCCGCCCCGGTTATCCGCTCTGTTTGTGTTGATTTTTTTATATTCCCAGTTGGCGACCGTTTCGTTCGATTGATAGCCAAGCGCCCATTTCCCGAGAAATATTGTCGCCCGGTATCCGATGGCAAGCGGGGAACCGGAAACCGAGGATTCATTCAGCATCTTTATCAGATGCGGATTTTCGATATTGATCTCTGATGTCTCTAACAATTCCTTCGCCAGTTTGCTCGGCTGAAGCATCGGCTGGTCCTGTGAAGCATTCGGATACGTATTTTCCTTTGAAATGCTTACGACAGAGTTGGGAACTTTAAACGGTTTTTTTGCAGCGGCAGACGGCGTTGCGAAAAAACTAAAGGATAACAGCAGAATCAGTGTGGCATGAAACAGCTTTCTCATCATATCACTCTTTCTATAGCATTTTCCTTTAGTCTTTTCCTCCGCAATCGTTGTTATCCGCATTTTTTACAGGTTAAAGCAGGAAAAAACCGATCGCCATAATGACATAAGCGGCAAGGAGCGTAGCCCCTTCAAACCAGTTCGAATCACCGTCATTTGAAATCATTGTCATCAAAAGGACGGATGAGATCATCGCGACAAGCTCGGGCAATGTGAATACAAGCGGCATATTGACCGGAAAAAAGATGGAACAGATCACAAGAACCGGAGCCACAAACATGGCGATCTGCAAAGTCGAGCCTACCGCGATTTCAACGGCGACATCCATCTTGTCTTTGTACGCCATAATAATCGCCGACGCATGCTCTGCGGCATTTCCGACGATTGCGACGATAATCACTCCGATAAACAGCTCGCTCCAGCCGAACTGTTCAGCCACCGCATGAAACGTATGGACAAGGTTTTCAGATATGTAGGCGACGATAATGGTTGAAATAAATAAGACGGCTGTCGCTCTTTTCCCCGACCACTCAGGCTGCTCCTCTTCTTCCTTTGCCTCCAGCTGATTCGGCTGATAAACACCGCGGTGGGTGACGAGCTTGAAATAAAGAGCTGCCACGTACAAAAGGATCATGATGATGCTGATGCCGACACTCAAATCAAGCTTGTTTTTTTCCCCCATATCCATGGAAAACACTTCAGGAATGACAAAAGCAACGATAATGGCAAAAATCAGCAGGCCTGAATTATGCCGGGCATCATGAATATTGAATTCCTGCCGCTTGTATTTCAAACCGCCGATAAAAAACGACAGTCCCGCGACGAGCAGAAGATTGCCGAGCACCGAACCGGTCAGTGAAGCAAGCACGATGCCCGTCAGCCCTTCTTTTAAGGCGAAAAGCGATATAATTAGCTCTACCGCATTGCCGAACGTGGCATTCAGCAGACCGCCGATCCGCGGTCCCGCGATAATGGCAAGAGATTCGGTCGCTCTCCCCATATAACTTGCAAGCGCAATAATCGTCAAGCAATAAATAATAAACAAAACCGCTGACGGCCAGTGCATCAGGCCGCCGATGACTGAAAGCGGCACTCCCGCCGCAGCCGTAAAGAAAAAAATCCGATTCATATCTGCCTGGCTCCTTTTTTCGAATGAGTCTTCTTATATCCTTCTCAAAAACTCCCTCAATTACACTTCCGCGGCAGCCCGAATTGGCATTTTCAGGTTGCCGGACGCAGCAAATCCGTGTACGATCAAGAAAGATACTGAAGAAGGAGAAATACGCGATGTCACGACTGTACTTCTTTATTTTGGTTCTGCTTGTTTCCATCTCCGGATTTTCCCAAGGCATGCTTCTGCCGGTGATCTCCGTCATTTTTGAAACGAACGGGGAATCAGCCGCTATAAACGGACTTCACGCAACCGGCCTTTATATCGGCGTGCTTCTGGCGTCGCCGTTTATGGAGGCCCCGTTGCGCAAGCTCGGATTCAAACCTCTGATGGTCATGGGCGGATTTCTTGTTATCATCAGCTTATTCAGTTTTATTTGGCTTCAATCCATATGGTTATGGTTTTTTCTTCGGCTGCTTATCGGAATCGGGGATCATATGCTGCATTTTTCAACCCAAACGTGGGTGACGTCAAAGTCAACGCCCCGAAACAGAGGAAGAAACATTTCGCTGTACGGACTGTCCTTCGGGCTTGGATTCGCTGTCGGCCCGTTCATGGTCCCTCTTGTGAAAACAAGTCCGTCCCTTCCGTTTATCGTATCCGGCTGTATCAGTCTTGCCGCCTGGCTGTTTGTATTTGTCTTACGTAACGAGTACCCGGCGCAAGGTCCGGATGAAACATCCGGGGACAACAGCGCAAAACGGTTTTACCGCGCCCTTCTTTTCGGCTGGGTCGCTTTTCTCCCGGCTTTCGGGTACGGTTTTTTAGAAACGGCGCTGAACGGAAGCTTTCCCGTGTACGCCCTGCGCTTAGGCATATCCGTTGATGCCGTCGCGCTGATATTGCCCGCTTTTGCCATCGGGAGTATTGTATTCCAGTTCCCTCTCGGTTTATTAAGCGATCGATTCGGGAGAAAACGTGTCCTGCTCGTCATCTTATTAACGGGTGCCCTTTGCTTTTTGACGGCCGGACTGTTTCCGTCGCCTTCTGTCATCGGCTGCTGCTTTTTCACGGCGGGAATGGCGGTCGGCAGTATGTTTTCCCTCGGCATCAGCTATATGAGCGACCTGCTGCCGTCCCATCTGCTGCCGGCGGGCAATCTGCTCTGCGGCATTTCTTTCAGCCTCGGCAGCATGATCGGCCCGGTGGCGGGCGGCTGGTATATGCAGCGGTTTGAAAGCGCCAATTTGTTTTACTTTATTACGGTGATTCTGGTCTGTATTTGGCTTGCGCTGGTCTTCGGGAAAACAAAGCACAGCCCCGCATCCGAATCCCATTCTTTTCCGGCCTCATAAAAAAAGCCGCCTGATCTAAGTCAGGCGGCTGCTTTCTAGTGGTATCCGTTCTGCCCGTTAGCGCTTCCGCTTGTTTTATTCTTCGGGCCGTTTTTGGAGTTTTGTTTATTATGGCTTCCGCCTTTTTTCGTATGCTTGGTCATAATCGATTCCCCTCCGTTTTTCAGCTTGAACGTCTCCGTTCCTCTATAGCTTGCTCCCGCGGTACGGATTTTCATCAGGAAGCTTTTTACGTTTATGTAAAAGCGCGTTGATTTCTCCTCCTAAAATCAGCAGTGTTCCCGTAAGGTAAAACCAGATCATAAGGACGATAATTCCCCCGATGCTCCCGTATGTGGCGCTGTAGTTGGCAAAGGTGCCGACGTAAAATGAGAACAGCATACTGACGATAATCCAGCCGGCTGCCGCAAATACGGCTCCCGGCAGCACAAAACGGAGGGAAAGCCTTTTATTCGGCGCGAAAATGTAAAGCGCGGTAAACACGATTAAAAGGATAAGCGGACTGATACCCCAGCGGACAACCGACCACACCTGCAAAAACAGGCCGGAGGCGCCGATAAAATCTGCGGCCAGCATTCCGATTTCTCTGCCGAACACCGGCAGAAGCAATGCGATTAAAATCGTGACCACCATCGCGATGGTTAAAAAAATTGAGGTCAGGCGAATGATGATAAATGAGCGGTTTTCCTCGACTTCGTAGGCATGGTTAAATGCTCTGACAATCGCGTTCATACCATTCGAAGCCGACCAGATGACGGCGATAATCCCGAATGACAAAAGTCCGCCGCTGCGCTTGTTCAGCGTTTGCTCCGTTATGGATTTCACCATGGACATGGCGCTGTCGGGCGCGTATTGATCGACCGCCCCGAGCACGTCTTCTGCCGATATGGGAAGATAGGCGGTGAGCGTCAGCATGAAAATCATCAACGGAAACAATGACAGCAGGAAAAAATACGCCAGCTCCGCCGATTTACTTTGTCCTTCATGGAGAGAAAACCTTGCAAACAGCTCCTTTATAAAACTCATGACATCCCACCTCAATGATCGTTTTTCGAAAAATGCTCCTTCGTTTCTTTTAACAGGTCAATGACCTGCGGCGTCGTCTGCTTCAGCTTGGTGATCTGCCCGTTTAAAAAACTCAGATCTTCCGATACGGTATTGGCGATGATTTTCACTTGATCCAGTTTTGCAGATGCCTGCTGTTTCAGCACTTCAGGATGTTTTCGGTAAAATGCCGCACGCTGCCTGCACGCGTCCATGTTCCGGAAACATGCCTCTCTTGTCGGCTTATGTAATAAGGACAGTGCTCCGCCGGCGGCAGCGCCGATCAGAATCGCTTTTGCCATGATGCGTGTCTGCTTCATCGGTCAATCCCCCTTATAAATGATGATCTTTCTTTATTGTCTCCAGCAAATGACGGCACCCGGACTCGACCAAAGCGTACACCTCGCTGAAATTCCCGGTATAATACGGATCGGGCACGTCCGCAAGGTCCGACTCCGGTACATAATCAAGCAGCCTTGCAATACGCGGCGCCGCTTTTTTATAACCGGCCATGCTGCGCAGATGTCCGATATTTTCTGCATCCATCGCAATGACGTAATCAAAATCGGTCAGATCAGACTCACGCACCTGCCTCGCCGTGATGCCGCTTGCGCTGATCCCTTTCTTCTTCAGGATCTCCTTTGTCCCTTCATGCGGCGGATTTCCCGCATGCCAGGCGCCGATTCCCGCTGAATCAATGTTAATCTGCCCGTTCAGCCCGTTTTTCTTCACCATATCAGAAAATACCGCCTCTGCCATAGGCGACCGGCAAATATTTCCCAGACAGACAAACAGCACATGTATCATATCGATAACCTCCCTATTCTTTCCCCGCATTTTGAGGATCAAAAACCTTATCATCATCTTAGCAACTTTTCTGCGGCTGTGGAAATAAGCTTTTATTCTAAATGAATTCTGTTAGAATAAAGGGGACGAAAACGGTCATGAAAGGATGCATGAATTTGCCGAGCCAACAAACAGAAACGTTAAACAAAATGATTGAAGACATTTCGCAAAAGCTCAACATGCTCAATGTCGGCGTCATCAGAGCGGAAGATTTCAGTGATGAAAAAATAGAAGATCTTACATACCTTCATCAAATGGTCATGAAAAAAGCATCATTCAGCCCGAGTGAAATGCAGGCCATTGCCGAGGAGCTCGCCTCTCTCAGAAAATAAACCCATGTCAGACCTGCCGAAAAACGGCGGGTCTTTTTTTCATTTAAAAAAGTGAAAAATAAAAGTTCATCGGTTTGACACATATAAAAAGAAGGAGTATAGTAACTGTGAACTTGGTAGAACGATATACTAAAAGAGCGGGCCGCTTATCTTTTTTTATTTAGTAGAACGATATACTCGTTGTGATATCAGCGTTATTCAAGTTTGTCTCTGCAACCGTTTTATCAAACCAGTTTTCAAAGAAAGGCAGTGGTTCAATAAAGGGGAATGGTTCTGTGCTTTTGTTAATTTAAAAATTAATTTAATTCTTTATTAACCGCATTAGGGGATGTCATCATGAAAAACATATACACCAAAATGGCAGCGGGTCTTTATATTAATTATTTCCTGCTGGGCATGATCAATATTATTATCGCATCCAATATGGAGGCATTATCAAAACAGCTTCATACATCCGCAGCCGGGGTCAGCTATTTGGTCTCCGCCATCGGGATCGGGAAGCTGATTTCGCTTCTGTTTGCCGGGAAGCTTTCGGATACATTCGGGAGACGGCCGTTTATCGTATCGGGCGCCTTTCTGTATCTGATTTTCCTAATCGGAATTCCGCTTTCGACAAACTATACGGCCGCGTTTATCTTCGCCATTTTCGCCGGGATCGCCAATTCCTTCTTGGATTCCGGGACATATCCGGCGCTTATTGAAGGATTTCCGAAAAACGCAAGCTCTGCAACCGTGTTAATCAAAGCGTTTGTATCCATCGGCGCGACGGTGCTTCCGTTTTTTATCGCGTTTATTGCGGACAGGCATTTGTTTTACGGCTGGACGTTTTTCGTACCGGGCATTATTTTCTTCCTGAACGGCTTTTTCCTGTTAAAAGTTCCGTTTCCGAATCATAAGCAAAAAGAAGACGGCGGCCGGACGGAAGCCTCTCCGTCTGATGACGCGTTCACATCACAGCCGTCGATATGGCGTGAAGGCCTTGCGATCATTCTGTTAGGCTTTTCATCTACGGCGCTGTTTATGCTCGTTCAAGTATGGCTTCCTAAGTTCGGGCAAACCGTTTTGGGCATGCCTGAGGTGCAGGCTGTCAAATTGCTGAGCTATTACAGCATCGGTGCGCTTGTGTCCGTGTTATTGCTGGCCGTGCTGTTAAACAGAGTGATTCAGCCGATTACGGTAATGGTGCTGTACCCTGTGATCGCGGCAATCGCGCTGCTTGCTCTGATTTTCATCCATCAGCCGGCCGTATCAGTCATCAGCTCCTTTGTCATCGGACTTTCAACTGCGGGCATTCTGCAATTGGCGATGACGGTTATGGCTGTTTTATTCCCTAAAAATAAAGGTACAATCACATCTTTTGTTAATATAGCATCAAGCTTATCTTTTATTGTCATTCCGCTTGTAACGGGAGCGATATCCAAAGCGGCCGGCCTGACGCCTGTTTTTCTGCTTGATATCGGAATTGCGGCCGTCAGCGCCCTTCTCGCATTGTTTATCGGAATCCGCTTTAAGCAAGTGATGAAAGCCTGACTATTTTTTAAGGGAGAGGATTTATCATGCAATCTATCACGATCAGAAACACGGTCATCGGCGAAGGGCTTCCGAAGATCATTGTGCCGCTGATGGCGGCCGGAGAGAAAGAACTGCTCGAAGAAATTGAAGCCGTCAACAGGCTTCGCCCGGATATCATTGAGTGGCGGGCGGATGTGTACGAGCACGTTGACAGCCTGGACGCCGTAAAAGGCATGCTTGAAAAGCTGCGGAAAGTCGCAGGCGCAACACCGCTGCTTTTCACATTCAGAACTCATAAAGAAGGCGGAAATAAAGTTATTGATGACCGCTTTTACATTGAATTGCTTAAAACCGCCATCGGAACAAAACACATTGACCTTGCAGACGTTGAGTTGTTTACGGGAGAAGCGGAAGTCAAATCAATTGTGAAAACCGCTGAAGACAACGGCGTATATGTCGTCATGTCCAATCATGATTTTCATCAGACACCGAAAAAAGAAGAAATCATTTCCCGGCTGCGGAACATGCAGGCGTACGGCGCGCACATTCCGAAAATCGCGGTGATGCCGCAAAGCACTGAAGATGTTTTCGTCTTATTGGATGCCACTCATACGATGAAAACACAATACGCAGACCGGCCGATCATCACGATGTCAATGGCGGGAACAGGCCTGATCAGCCGCCTGGCCGGCGAAGTCTTCGGCTCAGCGTGCACGTTCGGCGCGGGGAAAGAAGCATCAGCGCCCGGACAGATTCCCGTTGAAGAATTGCGCAGCGTACTCAGCATTTTAAATAAACATATGTAATCAGCGTTTTTCTGCCCTCAAAGCGGGATGAAAAACAAATGAATGGACTAACGGAGGAATACATCATGAAGAAAGATTTAGGACGGATTAACGGAAAAACTCAGCTTATCGGATTATTCGCAACACCGATCGGACACTCTTTATCTCCGGCGATGCACAACCTGGCGTTTAAAAAATTAGGATTGAACTACGCTTACCTCGCGTTTGAAGTCGGCAATGAACAGCTGGAAGATGTGGTAACGGGAATGCGCGCCTTAAACGTCAGAGGCTTCAATGTCTCGATGCCGAACAAGATGAACATTCTCCCTTACCTCGATGAACTCGCGGATTCAGCGAAATTCACCGGCGCGGTAAATACAGTCGTTAATGAAAACGGAAGACTGATCGGACACTCCACTGACGGTATGGGATACGTCCGCAACTTAAAAGAACACGGCATCGATATCACGGGCAAAAAAATGACGCTGGTCGGTTCCGGCGGGGCCGCCACTCCGATAGCGATTCAATCCGCATTGGAAGGCCTCGGAGAAATCTCTATTTTCGCCCGCAATGACGCGTTTTTCGAAAAAGCGGAAGAAAACGTCCGCATCATCAATGAAGAAATGAAGGGATCTTCTTGCAAAGCGAAAGTCTTCCCGCTCGAAGATCAAGATGCGCTGCGTGCTGAGATCGCTTCAAGCGATATTTTCACAAACGGAACGGGTGTCGGCATGAAACCGCTTGAAGGCTTGAGCGTCATTGAAGATACATCCATGCTCCGTCCTGATTTGATTGTGACAGACGTCGTTTACAACCCCGTTACGTCGAAATTGCTTGAACAAGCTCAAGCGGCCGGCTGCAAAACCATTAACGGCCTCGGCATGATGCTTTGGCAGGGCGCCATGGCGTTTGAATATTGGACAGGCCGAGAAATGCCTGTTCAGTATATTAAAGAGCAAATGTTTGAATAACCTATTGTGACAGAAGCGCCGAAGGACAATCCGTCTTCCGGCGCTTTATCATTTTCTCCCCCTCTCTCTTTCTTCTCATGCGCCAAAACGCTTATAATGGATGTAACGAATAAAAACCAAGTGAGGAATGCGACGTATGAAACAGCAAAAAAAACGCCGGGTGACATTGCAGCAGGTCGCTGAACATGCCGGCGTCTCAACATCCACCGCTTCATTAATCGTCCGCAATAATCCGCGAATTTCCGAAGCGACCCGTGAGAAAGTGCTGCAATCCATGCGGGAGCTGGGGTACGTATATGATCGGGTCGCCGCGAATTTACGATCACAGACGTCCACAACGGTAGGATTGATTATTACTGACATTTCCAATACGTTTTTCTCAGAGTTTCTGATCGGCGTTCAGAATACGCTTGAGGAAGTCGGATTAACGGTGCTGTTAGGCACGACATTTGATTCCGTCGCCAAGCAGGAGCAGCTGATCTCAACCATGCTGGAGCACAGGGTCGGCGGATTGATTTTGTGCCCGGTTTCAGGTACGGCTGAGGAAACCCTTTCCCGCCTTGAGCAGCTTGACATTCCGGTCGTGCTCGCCGTCAGGGAGATTGCCGATGCCGACTGTGATTTTGTCGGAGCCGATTATGAGGAAGGCACCTATAAGGCAGTGCGTCATTTCATTGAGAAAGGCCATCAGGAGATTGCGTTTCTGGGCGGCGTGAAGCACTCGTCAACATGGACGAAGCGCATGAAAGGGTTTAAAAAAGCGCTCCGTGAAGCGGATCTGGAAGTAAAAAATGACTATGTCATTGACAGCGTGCCAACCCGCGAAGCAGGCTGTGAAGCCGTGACGGAGCTCCTCCGCCGGTCTGAGCGCCCGACCGCGATTTTCTGCTTCAGTGATTTGGTCGCGTTCGGCGTCATGCAAGGGATCAGAAAAGCCGGGCTCATTCCGGGCGAAGATATTGACATTGTCGGCTTTGATAACGTGCCGGAAGCTGAAATTTCTTATCCCCCGCTTACAACCGTTTCTTCCTTTCCGCGGCAGTCGGGAAAAGAAGCAGCTCAATTGCTGCATCATAAAATCACCAGTTCCCAGCACAAAAAACAACGCATTATTCTGGCGCCTGAGCTGGTTATCCGGGAATCTTCACAAAAAAAGCGGAACGCCTGATACGGCGCTCCGCTTTTATATTACGCAAGCAGTTTTAATGATTCGCGGTTGAATGCCGGTATGTCATCCGGTGTGCGGCTTGTGACCAGCTGGTTCTGGCAGACGACGACTTCTTCATCCACCACATTTGCGCCCGCGTTTTCCATGTCGATTCGGATTGATGTAAACCCTGTCGCTTTGCGCCCGTCCAATGCTTTCGCGTTGATGAGAAGCTGAGGTCCGTGGCAGATGGCGAACACCGGTTTTTTATCATCCATAAACGCTTTGGCAAATTGGACGAAACGGTCATCCGCACGCAGCATGTCAGGAGAGAATCCGCCCGGGATCAGCAATGCGTCAAAGTCTTTCGGATTTACATCATCGATGGACGCATCCACTTTCACTTCCGCTTCCCCTTGTTTGCCTTTGACTGTTTTTCCTTTTTCCTGTTCAATTACGGTTAATTCATGACCCGCATCTTTAAAAGCTTTCGCAGGTTCAGTATACTCGACATCCTCAAAATAATCGGTTAATACAACTGCAATTTTTTTACCCATAGTTACTACCTCCTGCTTGATGAAGTCTACATAAATCCATGTACCCCAGCCACACTAACATCAAACATAGGTAACGCGTTTGCCGCTCATCCGTTTCACATAGGTCATTATCCTCATTTTTCATCTTTTTACAAGAATCATCATGAAATCTATATAAACTTTCACAAAATATTCTTACAATGGTACTGCATGACAAAATTTGTTGAAAGGTGGAGAACAGGTGAGAATACAGAAAAGACGATGCAGCGTCAATATGACACTCCGTATTCTGCTGCCACTAGTTATGATACTTAGTCTAATCCTCCCAACATCACCCATTAAAGCAGAAGAAAACAAATCCTCCAGTGTGAATCTCAGCATTTTAGCCACAACTGACGTTCACGCTAACATGATGGACTACGATTACTACAGCGACAAACCGACAACGGAATTCGGGCTGGCCCGAACGGCTCAGCTTATTGAGAAGCACAGGCGCGAAAACCCGAATACGCTGCTTGTCGATAACGGAGACCTGATTCAGGGGAATCCCCTCGGAGAATACGCCGTAAAATATGAGAAAAATGATATTATTTCAGGCGCAAAGACCCATCCGATCATTGAAGTGATGAACAGTCTGCATTATGACGCAGGAACACTCGGCAATCATGAATTTAATTACGGGCTTGAATTTCTGGACGGGACAATCAAAGGCGCTGATTATCCGATCGTTAACGCCAATGTGAAAACATTAAGCGGCGAAAACCGTTATACGCCTTATGTCATAAAAGACAAAACCGTCACGGATGAAAACGGCGGCAAGCATCAGATAAAAGTCGGCTACATCGGCTTTGTTCCTCCCCAGATCATGACGTGGGATAAGAAAAATCTCGAAGGCCGCGTTCAGGTCGAAGACATTGTGGAATCCGCAAAGAAAACCGTTCCGAAAATGAAAGCTGAAGGAGCCGATATCGTCATCGCCCTCGCCCACAGCGGCATCGAAAAAAAAGCGCAGTCTTCCGGAGCGGAAAACGCCGTTTTTGACCTGGCAACAAAAGTCAGCGGAATTGATGCGATCGTATCCGGCCATCAGCACGGGCTTTTCCCTGATGCCGAATACAAAGGCGCTGATCAATTTGACATCGATAAAGGCACGATTAACGGCATCCCCGTTGTCATGTCAAGCAGCTGGGGCAAATATGCGGGCGTCATCGACCTCCGGCTTGAAAAAACAGACAGCGCGTGGCATGTGGAAGATGCAAAAGGCAGCATCGAGCCGATTGCCGGCAATGTGACGTCGGAAAACGAAACCGTCGTCAATACCGTCAAAAAAGCGCACGAAGGCACTTTGAAATACATCAGAGAACCCGTCGGCCAGACAAAAGCCGATATCAACAGTTTCTTCGCCCAAGTCAAAGATGATCCGTCCATTCAAATCGTAACGGATGCGCAAAGATGGTACGCCGAAAATAAGATGAAGGATACGGAATACAAAGATCTGCCTATCCTCTCGGCGGGCGCCCCGTTTAAAGCCGGCGGGCGGAACGGCTCAAACTACTATACAAACATTTCCGCTGGCGACCTCGCCATCAAAAATATCGGCGATTTGTACCTGTATGACAACACGGTTCAGATCGTCAAGCTGAACGGAAGCGAAGTGAAGGACTGGCTCGAAATGTCCGCAGGGCAATTTAATCAGATCGATCAGGCAAAAGGCGGCAGCCAAGCGCTTTTAAATGACGCCTACCGCTCATACAATTTTGATGTCATTGACGGTGTCACCTATCAGGTCGATGTCACAAAACCGGCGAAATACAACGAAAACGGAACAGTCATTCATCCCGATGCAAGCCGGATCGTCAACCTTTCTTATCAAGGAAAGCCCGTCAGCGCCAAGCAGGAATTTCTGATCGTCACAAATAATTACCGCGCTTCAGGCGGCGGAGGATTCCCTCACTTAAGCAATGATAAAATCGTATACTCTTCTGCCGATGAGAACAGGCAGGTCTTAATGGATTACATCATCCAGCAGAAAACGATTAATCCGCAGGCTGATCATAACTGGTCCATCCTTCCGGTCAAAGGGACAAACCTGACATTTGAATCTTCCTTGGCCGCAAAGCCGTTTGCCGACCGCGCAGATGACGTCGCCTATATCGGTGAATCACAAAACGCGGGCTACGGACAGTACAAGCTCCAATTCAAAGATGATGAACCGGGCACAGATCCGCCGAAAGATGACGCATGGAAACTCACCGTTATGCATACAAACGACACGCACGCCCACCTTGATAACGCGGCGAGGCGGATGACGAAAATCAAAGAAATCAGAAGCGAAACCGACCGCAGCATTTTGCTGGATGCGGGAGACGTTTTCTCAGGCGATCTCTATTTCACAAAGTGGCAGGGGCTGGCTGATTTAAAATTGATGAACCGCATGGGCTACGACGCAATGACCTTCGGAAACCATGAGTTTGATAAAGGACCGGGTGCTCTCGCCAGCTTCCTGAGCGGGAACGGTAGCGCGGCTGACCCGTCCGGAAAATACAATTTTCAAGCGCCTGACTTTCCGCTCGTCAGCTCAAATGTCGATGTGTCCAAAGAGTCAAAACTCAGACCATTCATGAAAAAAGCAGACACATTTACTGCAGGGAAAAAGAAAAAAGCAGGCATCTATCCATACATTCTGCTTGATGTAAACGGAGAAAAAGTCGCCGTATTCGGCTTAACGACAGAAGATACGTCCGTCACATCAAGCCCGGGAAAAAGCATTGTCTTTCATGATGCCTTCCAATCCGCACAAGATACGGTAAAAGAAATACAGAACAAGGAACATGTCAATAAAATTATCGCCCTGACCCATATCGGGCATCAGCGTGATCTCGATCTCGCCAAAAAGGTAAAAGGCATCGACTTGATCGTCGGCGGACATACGCATACGCTTGTAGATAAAATGGAAGTTGTCAAAAACGAAGAGCCGACCATCGTCGCCCAGGCAAAAGAATACGGCGAATATTTAGGCCGGGCAGATGTCGCCTTTGACAAAAACGGCGTCGTCCTGCCGGAACAATCCTCTCTTCAGGCGATTCCGGTGAACGAGCAGACGAAAGAAGACCCGGATCTGAAAAAAGAGCTTGATCCGTTTAAAAAAGAGCTCGTCTCAGTCAAAAATGAAAAAGTCGGCTCAACGAAGGTCGCACTTGACGGCCAGCGCGAGCATGTCCGCTCCAAAGAAACCAATCTCGGAAACTTCATCGCGGACGGCATGCTGCAAAAAGCGAAGGAAGCGGCCGGCGCCCAAATCGCGATCACAAACGGGGGCGGCATCCGCGCGGGCATTGATAAAGGAGACATCACACTCGGCGATGTGCTGAATGTGATGCCGTTCGGCAACACGCTTTACGTCGCGGATTTAACCGGAAAACAGATCAAACAAGCCTTGGAACAAGGGTTAAGCGGAATTGAGGCTCAAGGCGGCGCCTTCCCTCAAGTTGCCGGTTTAACATACACGTTTACACTGAATAAAAAGCCGGGACACCGCGTTCTTCAAGCTGCGGCCGTACAGGATGACGGCAGCGTAAAGCCGATTTCTGATAAGAAGACATACAGAGTCGCCACCAGTAACTTTGTCGGTGAAGGCGGAGACGGATATTCCGTCTTTAACGAAGCGTCCCATAAAGAAGACCTTGGCTTTGTCGACTATGAGGTCTTCACCGAGCAGCTTGAAAAAGCGGGAAAAGCGGTGGAACCGAAAGTTGACGGCCGCGCGCAGGAAGTGTACCTGCCGACGAAACAAAAAAACGGTTCGTGGACGCTTGAAGATGACAGCGCATTTGCCGCCTATGCCAAAAACGCAAACACGCCGATCGTGTATTACGATAAGAATGACGGCGCCAAAAAGCCGATTGATCTCAGCGTGACCAAAAAACAAATCGGCCTGTTAAAGGACAGAACATCGGATTCTTCCCTTACGATCCTGCATGACAAGTTCAGCATGAAAATGCCGATGGCAAACGCTGCTTCAGCTGATACACGATTCGGCGTGACGCCGAAAGGAAAAGTAAGCGGGGCGCTTTCAAATGTATACGACTTTACAATGAAGCAGAAAAACAAAGACATCAAAACATTCAAAGCGCCGGTAAAGCTCACCCTGCGCATTGAGAATACGAAAAAGGCGAAGCAGCCCGGCATTTACCATGTAGACCGGAAAAAGAACGTCTATACAAAAACAGACAACGGTTCGGTTTCACACGATCTCGTCACGGGCTATACAAATCATTTCAGTGAATACACCATATTAAACGCAAACACGAAGAGCGCGCCGCCGCCAAGCGGAGACCAAGGCTCCGGAAAGCAGCCAAGCGGACAAAAACCGTCATCCGGCCCTGCGCAGGACGGAGTATCGCCGGGCGGCCTGCTTCCTGATACGGCCACAACGATGTATTCCATCCTTCTTGCCGGGTTACTCATCAGCGCGCTCGGAACGGCACTGTATCTGCATCAAAGAAGAAAAGCAAAAAAAGTGAACGACGCATAAAAAGACCGCTTTTATCGGGCGGTTCATCCCAAAAGCTCTCCTGATCTGATATCAGGGGAGCTTTTTCTCTCGGTCCCCCTCTGAGTCGACAGCCGTACGGCCGAGTGATAAAATATGAACGTTATTCGCGAGAGACATACATCCGCATCGTTTAACACTTCACGGCAGGGCCTCTCTTTCATACGGCGCCGCCTGTTTGGAGGACTTTTTTTGAAGATTACAGGAAACAAACGAAACCGCATGTCTTACAAGAAAAAGCTGTTTTACGTGATAACAGCGCTCTGTTTTATCAGCTCGCTCATTTTCGTCACTCACAACGCTTCTTTTTATGAGCGGCCGATTGCCAAAGTGACGAAAACAACATTGGAACATCAGTCTGACGTACAGGACATGCATAAAAACAAAGATAAGATTTTCAATCAGACGATCACTGCCAGACTTGAAAACGGCAGTCAGAAAGGACAGCTCATTCATTTGTCCAATCAGTATTCATCATCCGGAGCGAACGATCAGAAATATTCGATTAGCGATGAAGTATTCGTTTCTATTGATAAAGGGAAACCATCAAACAAGGATATATCGGGAAGCATTATAGATAAAAAACGGGATAAACAGCTTTTGCTGATCGCTTGGGTTTTCATCTTCACCTTGCTTATCGTCGGCAAAAAACAAGGCTTCTTTTCGATCGTCAGCCTGATGTTTAACGCCGTTTTACTGTCGTTTGCATTAGATTTGTACAGGAAGCATCCTAATATAGGGTTAATTTTCATCTGCGGTATCTGTATTCTCATCTTTACTGTCATCTCATTGCTGCTTGTCAGCGGTTTTCACGCGAAAACATACGCTGCCATTGCCGCGACGCTCGCAGGCACTTTCGTTTCCCTGCTGATTACGTATCTGGTGATGCTGGCAACCGGAGAGAAAGGTCTCAGATATGAGGAAATGCAGTATTTAACCCGCCCTTATCACACGGTGTTCATGGCCGGGGTATTTATCGGATCACTGGGAGCGGTCATGGATGTAGCCATTACCATGACGTCATCTGTCTTCGGATTATATGAAGAAAACAACGGTATCTCATTACAAGCTCTCAGACGTTCAGGGATGGAGATCGGAAAAGACATCATGGGGGCGATGACCAATATTCTGTTTTTTGCTTATATAAGCGGCTCTATTCCGATGATGCTTTTGTATTTGAAAAATGATTCCCCGATAGGATTCACTCTTTCTATGAACATTTCCTTGGAAATAGCCAGAGCATTGGCCGGAGGGATCGGAATTGTATTAGCCATACCCGCCAGTCTGTATGCTTCTATCTTTTTTATTAAACGAAAGAAGGCAAGCTCATGAATGTCATCGTAATTCTCGCGGCGATTTTATTTCTATTGATGGTCATCATCGGCGGAAAAAAAGGAGCGAGGTCTTTTATTGCGTTATTCTTAAATTTCGGTGTTCTCTTTCTCACCATCATTTTCATGACAGACCCGCATATCAATCCGATTGTTTTAACATTGCTCTCTTCCGCCGTGATTTGCAGCATTACTCTTTTTTATATTAATGGAGGAAACGTCAAAACCGTAACCGCCTTTATTTCTGCAATGCTGACGATTGTACTGCTGCTGTTTTTTATTATGTCTGTAACAAAACATACTTCAATTCAGGGATTCGGTGAAGAAGAATTGGGTGATATCGGCATATTCACACTGTTTGTCGGGGTGGATTTTGTGAAGGTTACCGCAGCCATGATCATCATGGGCACGATAGGGGCGATTACCGATGTCGCGATTTCCATTACTTCACCCATGCGGGAAATTTACAGTCATAATCCGTCCATGAGCAGAAAAGATCTGTACACATTCGGATTAAGCATCGGGAGAGATATTTTAGGAACGAATACGAATACGTTATTCTTTGCTTTTTTCGGCAGCTATTTGGCTTTAATTATCTGGTTTAAAGACTTATCATACTCAGCTGAAAAAATAGTGAACTCAAAAGTATTCAGTGCGGAAGCCGTTACCATTCTTTGTGCCGGAATCGGGATCGGCATCATCATTCCCGTTACGTCCTGGATCACCGCCTGTTTTTTAGCAAAACCAAATAAACGTTAAAAGCTGCCGGGACACGCCCGGCAGCCTTTTTTATCTTATACCCACTTTACAACGTCTTTTGAGGCAGATCTTGTTTTCGGGCGCGGTTCTCTGACACGGTAGCCGAATGCGGCCATAACAGAGATGTCGAAACTTCCGTTTTCCAGAAGCCCTTCTTCTTCAAGAATCCGGTGAATTTCTTTGTAGTTGAAGCCTTCTACAGGGCAGGAGTCGATTCCGATCTGCGCAGCGGCTGTCATCATATTGCCGAGGGCGATGTAAGTCTGTTTGGATGCCCAGTCAAACAGCGCGCGATCTGATTCTAGCAAATTGAAATCATTTTTCTGGAAGTCTTCCGTTTTGCTGATATAGCCTTCATACATATCTTCCGGCATTTTTTTGACTTCCCGCAAGTGATTTTTGACATAGTCGGCGTCAAAACGGATATCCTTTGCCGTCCGGGCAAGCAGAAGTACGAAATGGCTTGCGGTCGGCAGCTGCTTTTGCGCGCCCCATGTGAACTCGCGGAGTTTTTCACGAAGTTCCGGATTTTGAACGACGACAAATTTCCAAGGCTCCAAACCGAGTGAGCTTGGGGATAATCTTCCCGTTTCTAAAATGAATTCAAAATCGCTTTCTGAAATTTTTTTCTCAGGATCAAATTCCTTTGTGGCGTGTCTGAATTGATACGCTTCGATGATCTGCTGTTTTTTATCTGACATTCATGATCTCTCCTTTTCAATCGTTATGTACTATTGTAGCCATTATTTTTGAAAGTACCAGTACGCACATTTTTGTTGGATAGTATTCATTTTGATACTGACAAAAAAACGGGCTGCCGCGGCAGTCCGTTTTTATTTTTCTCTTCTCGCAAAGTCGACGAAACGGAATTTATCGAGCCTGTGCCGGCTTTCCGTGTACTGAAAGAGGCTGGTATCCTCCAAAAAGACGCGGTTTTTCACGACCGCCATATGGCTGAATCCGCCGAGATCCAAATACTTCCGGTCCTCTTCCCCCGCCGGCTCCACGACAATTTCCTTTTGCGCGTAGCTGATGGACAAGCCGAGCTCTCCTTCGAGATACTCATAGATCGAATCTTCACAAATCGCCTTCGTCAATAGAGGCACATGTTTTTTCACAAAGTAATCCTTGTCCAAAATAATATGTTCTCCGTCAATCCGTCTTGATCTGACGACTTCCCACACCTTTTCATCCGCTTCTGTACCAAGCTCTTTTGCGGCTTCTGAGGGAGGCAGGATCAGCCCGAGACGGTGAACCGTCGTTCTCGTCTCTTTTCCGAGTGTTTCCGAAAGCTCTTTGAAGCTGATCAGGCCTGAGACGGGAAAACGCATTTTTTCTCTGTCTAATATGACGGAGCCTTTGCCTTTGATTTTCTGGATGTAGCCGTTTTGCGCCAGCATATTGAGCGCTTTGCGGACGGTTTCTCGTGATGTGCCGTATTGATCGCACAAATCATTTTCAGACGGAAGAACGTCTTCAGCCTTCCGCTGGCCGCTTTCGATCTGCCGCACCATATCTTTATAGATTGTGATGTATTTATTCACTTTCATTTGACCACCCAGATTAGTGTATCACGCTTTTGTCAGATGATAAACGATCGATTCATACGGACGGAGCGTCAATCGTTCCGGCCGCCCTTCCCTCGGTTCATCATTCGTCAGCAGCACCGTAAACCGCCAGCCGTCCGTGTCTTTAAGCGGAACCGTAAAGTCCGCTTCTTTCCCGTAGAAGTTGTTGATGCACAGCAGTTTTTCATCCTTGCCGTGTCTGACGTACGCCAGAACCGCCGGATCGTCTTCAGCAAGCAGCTCAAACGTTCCTTCCGTCACGATGTCATATTCTTTTCTGAGCTTGATGAGCTTCTGATAATGATAGAAAATTGAATCCGGGTCCCGCAAAGCAGCTTCCGCGTTAACGTCCCGATAATCATCCGCCGCCGGAATCCAAGGCGTTCCCGTCGTGAAACCGCCGTGCAGCCCGCTGTTCCACTGAATGGGGGTTCTTGCATTGTCTCTTGATTTCTCTTTTAAAATGGCGATAATGTCTTTTTCGGGCACGCCTTCTTCCTTCATCTTTTTGTAAATGTTCAATGATTCGACATCGCGGTATGAGCCGATGTCATCGAATTTCGGATTGCCCATGCCGATCTCTTCACCTTGATAAATGTAAGGCGTGCCCTGCATCATATGAATGGCCGCCGCCAGCATTTTGGCTGATTTCGTCCGGTATACGCCGTCGTCTCCGTATCTGGATACGGCCCGCGGCTGGTCATGGTTGCACCAGAATAATGCGTTCCAGCCTCCGCCTTTTTGCATCTCCGTCTGCCAAAACGCTAAAATCCGTTTCAGCTTCAGAAAATCAAACGGAGCGAGCGCCCATTTTTCACCATTCGGATAATCCACTTTTAAATGATGAAAGTTAAAAGTCATATCGAGTTCTTTATTCTCAGGGTTTGTGTACCGGATGCAGTGGTCAGCCGTTGTCGAGGACATTTCACCGACCGTCATACTGTCATATTTCGAAAACACTTCCCGGTTCATCTCATGGAGAAATTCGTGCACGCGCGGCCCGTCCGTATAATAAGGGCGCCCGTCACGCCCATCTTTGGCATCAGGAAACGATTGGTCTTTAGAAATGAGGTTGATCACATCCAGCCGGAAGCCGTCGATCCCTTTCCGGAACCAAAAATGCATCATGTCGTAAACCTGTTTTCTCATCTCTTCATTTTCCCAGTTCAAATCGGCTTGCGACACATCAAATAAATGCAGATAGTGCTGGCCTGACGCCGGGTCGAGCTCCCAAGCGGAACCGCCGAATTTTGATTCCCAGTTGTTCGGCGCCCGGCCGTCTTCCTTTCCGTCTTTCCAAATGTAAAAATCCCGATACGGACTGTCGGGTGACGAGACCGCTTCTTTGAACCACAGATGCTCGACTGATGTATGGTTTACGACAAGATCCATGACGACCTTGATTCCTCTTTTGTGCGCTTCATCGAGGAGGCGTTCAAAATCCTCCATCGTTCCGTATTCTTCATAAATGGTGCAGTAATCGCGAATGTCATAACCGTTGTCATTCTGCGGCGAATCGTAAATCGGCGTAAGCCAAATGACATCAATCAAAAGCTTCTGCAAATAATCAAGCTTCTCGATAATACCGTTCAGATCACCGATCCCGTTTCCCGTCGTATCATTAAAGCTCTTCGGATAAATTTGATATACCGCTGCCTTTTTCCACCATGGTGTGCTGTCTGTTTTCATTTTTCTTCACCGCCTGTAATGTTTTGAATTGAAAGGGAAAAGGGACAGCCTGATAGAAGGCGCCCCGCAGGTTTTTTATTTTTGCCGTTTCAGCCGCGCATACCCGTATGTTCCCGCAAACGGGAGAATCAGCACGATCAGCATTCCGATCGCAAACGGACCCCAGTACCGGCTCATAATGGAGAAGATCCCCGGCACGCCGCCGACTCCGACCGAGCTTGCGAGAACGCCTTTGACGGAGATGAACATCCCCGCGATTCCCGAGCTGATCATGGCGATCACAAACGGAAATTTGTAACGCAGATTCACGCCGAAAATCGCCGGTTCGGTAATGCCCAAATATGCGGAAATGCCGGCCGTCAGTGAAAGCCCCCGCTGTTTTTTATCTTTTGTGATCAACATCATGGCCAAAGCTGCCGATCCTTGAGCGATATTTGACAATGCGAGCATCGGCCATAAAAATGTGCCGCCGAGCTTTGATCCGATTAATTGAAGATCGACTGCGAGAAACGTATGGTGCATCCCCGTGATCACAAGCGCCGAATACAGCCCTCCGTACAGCAGGCCTCCGATGGCGGAGAATTGGCCGAAAACGGCAATCAATCCCGCCGTCAGCGCGTTACCGATCGCAAAGGTGATCGGACCGATGATGACAAAGGATAGAAAACCGATGACCAAAAGCGTCACCGGCGCGACGACTAACAGCTGAATGCCCTCCGGCGTCCGTTTCGTCAAAAAGAGCTCAAGCCTGGCAAGTAAATAAGACGCCAGCAGAATTGGGAGCACCTGACCTTGATACCCGACTTTCTGCACCTCAAGGCCGAACAGGTTCCACACCGGAATATCGCCGCTCTGCTCGGCAGCCCCGTAGCCCCATGCGTTTAACAGATCAGGATGCACCAGCATCAGCCCTAGCACGATACCCAAGAGCGGGCTTCCTCCGAACCGCTTCACTGCCGACCAGCCGATTAAAGCCGGCAGAAAAGCGAAGGCCGTCCCCGCGATCAGATTAATCATATTGGCGAGATCCGCCCATTGCGGATACACTTGGACAATCGATTTGGCGCTGTAGAAAATGCCTTCCGCCGTTAAGATGTTGTTCAGACCCATTAAAAGCCCGGCCGTGACGATCGCCGGCAAGATCGGAATAAAGATGTCCGCAAGCGTTTTCACAGCACGCTGTAAAGGATTCATTTTTTGCGCCGCCGCCTTCTTCACGTCATCCTTGGACGCTTCGCCCATCCCCGTTTCCTTCACTAATTCCGCATATACTTTGTTGACCGTCCCCTGCCCGATCACGACTTGAAACTGCCCGTTTACCGCAAAAGATCCTTTGACAATGTCTATTGCATCAAGCATTTTTTGGTTTACTTTGGTTTCATCTATTAATGCAAACCGCAAACGCGTCACACAATGAGTCGCCGCCTCAATATTTTCGATTCCGCCGACAGCTTCAGCGATCTGCCGCGCAGCCCGGTTAAACTCACCCATGCCAACCCCTCCGTAACCGTTTTCATTTTGTCTTTCAAACTTGTATATACATGTTTATGACTCTATTGTAATGATGTATATACATGTCGTCAATCTATTTTTATAGCGCTTTCATCACAAATATACTGCGAAAGACCCTGAAACAAAAAAAGCCCCGCCGGAACCGGGCCTTGACTTCTTGTTTTATCGGGAACATGTCCGGGCGGAATTCACAACAGGAGCACAAAAAGCATACAGTACTGTACAACTAAGTTAAAGAGGTGTGAAGAGATGCCATCCACTGTTATCAACCTGTACTATTTGAAGATTAACAGTATTTCTGGCAACGGATCTATTACGATTGGGGAAGCGGCATACAACAGTCCCACCACAAATAACAAATCACAAGGACTGAACTCTTCATTCGGCGATACGTCACCTATAGAATCGATGATGGAGAACTTGTTAAATGATCCTGATGTCAACGACCAGACAGCCATCGGAACCGCAGATACCGCAAATATTACGCCGGTGCCGCCCATTATAGATTAAAGGGGTTTTTATGAATGCCTTACCAAATTAACGTCGTCAATATAAAAGTAAACGGAGCAACGCAAAACGGAAACGTCGATATCGGTCAGACCGTACAAAACAGCCACACCGCCAACAGCAAATTTGTCGGCGCGAACTTTTCTTTAGGGGATTTTTCGCCGGCCGCCGGATGTTTGAATTCGGGCCATCTTGACCCTGACGTGAGCGATCAGGATCAGATCGCCAACCCGTCAATGCCGATCGCAAATCAAATATAGGGAGGTTCTGCCGAAGTGGATATCGAAAAAATGAGAAAGTGGCTTGAGATTACGAACGAGCACAAGCCCAGCGACTTTTGGACCAATGTCCTGAAACGGAAATCTCCCGAAGATTTTTTCTCCTTACAAAAAAACACCCTGACTTATGATATTTATCAGGATGAACAGCACACATTCGTCATTGTGGAAATGCCCGGCGTTTACGAAGAAGAATTGACATTGAGGCTGCTGTCAAGAACACGGCTGCATATCAGAGGAAACATCACACCCCTTTTTCCAAAGAACATGGGCGTCTGCCAAAACCGGTATTACGGGGAAATCGATGAGACGATTGAGCTTCCTGAACCGGCTGAGCCCCACCTGTTACAGGCGCAGTGCGTAAACGGCCTGCTCCACATTTCCTACCCGCGCCTTATGGAGCACATTCCTTTTCAGAAAAAAATCTAAAGAGCCGGCTTACGGGCGGCCCAGCCGTCTGTACACTTTCTCCTTATAATGAGAAGATGCGGGTTTTGAGAACATGGCTTTCTCCTCCGTCAGTTTGTCGAGTCTGACTTGTTTTTCCGTCCGTTTGTTCCGCAAGTGATCCCGCTCCTGTTCATTGCGGCACTTGGCGATCAAATAATCGAGCGTCATCAGCTCTTTCTTCAGCGCGCCCTCATCCTCGGCGATCCCGGCGTTTTTTAATATGCGGTAGCCCATTCTGAGCGACTCCGGAAGATGTGCGGCATCGTCTTTCGGCAGGGGCTTTCCCATTCCTTTGATGCCGGCGAACTCTCCATCCTTAATGGCGCGCTTGATTTTATCTTCAGCCACGATATGGGCAATATCCATCACTGTTCACCTCTTTTTTCAATAGAACCGGGTATGATTAAACGGAAACACAAAGCCCAGTTTGTGCCATTTATATGTTTTAAAGCTGTCATTCAACAGATCAACCCCCGTTGCGACAGCGTTTTTCGCCCTTTTTCCGATGAGCCTTTTCCACCTTTTCTATTTGCTGGTTTCATGGTATATTGATTACGTTCGTTTTTTCTATCGTTCCGTGTAAACCGTGATCGGAAAAAAGGAGTGTAACAATGAAAACATTTATAAAAGAAAGAGGACTTGCCTTCTTCTTGATAGCGGTCGTGTTATTGTGGGTGAAAACATATGTCGCTTATATTTTAAACTTTAACCTCGGCATAGACAACACGATCCAGAAAATATTGCTTTTTGTGAATCCGCTGAGCTCCAGCTTGTTCTTTCTTGGATTTGGGCTTCTTTTCAAGAAAAAATTACAGCAGACAGCCATTATTGTGATTCATTTTTTATTGTCTTTTTTGCTTTTTGCAAACATCGTCTATTATAGATTCTTTAATGATTTCATTACCATCCCGGTCATGATGCAGGCAAAGACAAACGGCGGCCAGCTCGGAGACAGCGCGTTCTCGTTAATGAGATGGACAGACGCCTTCTACTTCCTGGATACCGTCATTTTGATTATTTTGGCCCTTAAGATGAGAAAACCGGCTGAAAAACCGGCGAAGAAATCATTCAGAATCGTTTTGGCTTCCGCCGTGCTTATGTTCCTGATCAACCTCGCCGTCGCGGAATCCGACCGTCCTGAGCTTTTGACACGCTCATTTGACCGAAACTATCTGGTGAAATACTTGGGCACGTACAACTTTACGATTTACGATGCCGTGCAGAATGTGAAATCAAACAGCCAGCGCGCGCTTGCCGATTCAAGCGATGTAACGGATGTGGAAAACTATATGAAGGCCAACTATGACGTGCCGAATAACGTCTACTTCGGAAAAGCCGAAGGAAAAAACGTCATCTACGTCTCATTAGAGTCTCTGCAATCCTTTATCATTGACTATAAAATTAACGGCAAGGAAGTGACGCCGTTTTTAAATAAGCTGGCGCACGATAATCAAACATTCTACTTTGATAACTTTTTCCACCAAACGGGACAAGGTAAAACATCTGATGCGGAATTTATGATGGAGAACTCTCTGTACCCGCTTTCGCAAGGTTCGGTTTTCGTCAATAAAGCGCAAAACACGCTGCAGTCCGTTCCTGCGATCTTAAAAGGCAAAAAGTACACGTCTGCCGCTTTCCACGGAAATACGCAGACTTTCTGGAACCGTAACGAAATGTACAAAGCGGAAGGCATCGATAAGTTTTTCGATTCCGCTTATTATGACATGAGCGAAGAAAACACGAAAAACTACGGCATGAAAGACAAACCGTATTTCAAAGAATCCATGCCGCTCTTAAAGAGCCTGCCGCAGCCGTTCTATACGAAGTTCATTACGCTGTCAAACCACTTCCCGTTCGGAATGGATAAAGAAGACACGGACTTCCCGGCGGGAGACTTTGGTGATTCAGTCGTTAATAATTACTTCCAGTCCGCGAACTATCTGGATGAATCAATTGAACAGTTCTTTCATGACCTGAAAAAAGACGGCCTGTACGATAAGTCGATTATCGTGATGTACGGAGACCACTACGGCATCTCCGAAAACCATAATAAAGCGATGGCGAAAGTGCTCGGCAAAGATGAGATCACTGAATACGACAATGCCCAGCTTCAGCGGGTGCCGCTCTTTATCCACGCTCCCGGCGTGAAAGGCGGCCGCAATCACAAATTTGCCGGTGAAGTCGATGTCGCGCCGACCGTTCTTCATCTGCTCGGCGTCGATACGAAAGATTATCTCATGTCAGGTTCAGATATCTTATCGAAAGAGCACAGAGAAGTCATTCCGTTCCGTAACGGAGACTTCATCTCACCGAACTATACGAAAGTGTCCGGCAAGTATTACGATACGAAAACCGGAAGACTTTTAGATGATTCAGAAGTCGACAAAAAAGAAGACTCTCTCGTCAAGACTGAGCTTGAAATGTCTGATAAGATCATCAACGGCGATCTGCTTCGTTTCTATCAGCCGAAAGGCTTTAAGAAAGTGGATCCTTCACAATTCGATTATACGAAGCGTGAAGATTCCTCAGCAGATGATCAAAAAGAATAAACAAAAGCCAGATCATATCAATGATCTGGCTTTTTTATGTTCAGCTCCCGGCGGCGGCCATAGAGCGCTTTTGCAGGCTGTCGGAAAGAACTGAATAAGCGACGACTTTCTTTTTCTGCTGTTTGACGACATCTACATGATCTTCGTAGCTGTATACAAACACCGTCACATCTTTTTTTCCTTTTCTCGTCTTAATGACAAGCGGATCGGCTCCGTTTTGCGGATGAAGATAACGCTCTTCATCCCCTGGGTATATATAATGCCGTTCGATAAACACGGCTTCGTTAAAATCATCAATCACCCGGCGTTTGTCTTCGCCTTCCAGACGTTTTCCGCCGAGGGAAACGGCAGCGGACGCGTCACTGAGCTTTGAATGGGTTTCAAACTTGCGGAGGATCCATTCCACCGCTCCGGTAGGAAGGCATGTCAGCACAATCTTAATCAGGCTTATGACAACAATTGAAACAACTGCAATCCATGTCACCTTACATCATCTCCATACTTGTTCTACATGAATCTTAACATAGAAGAAAACGTTGTTTTTTGTACATTATGTGAAACTTGATATATGTTCAAAAAAAATCCGGATCACATAGGTGATCCGGATTTTTCAAGTCTGCTTCTGGTCGTCACGGCGGACGGCTTCTCTCAGCTCTTCCGCGACAAATTCGACGTTCGGCCCGATAATGACCTGCGCCGTTTTATTCCCCGTTTTGATAACCCCTTTTGCTCCCGCTTTTTTAAGCGCCGCTTCATTAATGAGAGACGTATCCTGCACGGTCAGCCTGAGGCGGGTCGCACAGTGATCAATCGTTTCGAGGTTTTGCCTGCCGCCGAGCCCCTTGAGCATGGCATGTTCTTCGACGGAACCGACCGTATCTTCACTAAGCACTTCTTCCTCTTCCTCATCATCTTCCCGTCCCGGCGTTTTCAAGTTTAACGTTTTGATGAGCATATAGAAGACGACAAAATAGATCACTGCATAACAAAGCCCGACAACGAGCAGCAAAAGCGGTTTTTCGGCAATGCCGTAGCTGAGGAGATAATCGATCGCCCCCGCCGAGAATGAAAAACCTGACCTGATTCCGAGAACATTCACGATAAATAAAGAGAACCCGGTTAATATAGCATGAACCCCGTACAAAAGCGGTGATAAAAACATAAATGCAAATTCAATCGGCTCTGTAATTCCGGTAATAAATGCCGTCAGCGCGAGACCGATCATCATTCCGGCCGTCGCTTTGCGCTTGCTTGGCTTAGCCGCGGCAATCATTGCCAGACATGCGGCAGGAAGCCCGAACATCATAATCGGGAAGAATCCCGTCATATAAGTTCCCGCCGTCGGATCCTTCGCAAAGAAGCGGGCCAGATCTCCCGTTTTTCCGTGAAAATCGCCAAACTGGAACCAAAAAATATTATTCAGCACATGATGAAGGCCGAATGGAATCAAAAGCCGGTTAAAAATCCCGTAAATCCCGGCGCCGATTCCGCCAAGCCCGATCATCCATTCCCCGAAAGACGTAATCACCGACTGAATCGGCGGCCACACAAATCCGAAGATCCCCGCCAAAATAATGGTAATCAGCGCCGTTACAATCGGAACGAGCCTGCGCCCGCTGAAAAACCCGAGATATTCGGGCAGCTTCGTATCTTTAAAGCGATTATACGTGTATCCCGCAATTAACCCCGCGATAATCCCTCCGAAAACGGCCATATTATTTGTCGAATTGATTGATTTTACAGCCGCGTCCAGCATGATATAAGAAATTGCTCCCGACAGAGCGGCGGCCCCGTTGCTGTCTTTCGAAATCCCGATCGCGATTCCGATCGCGAAAATCAGCGGCAGATGATCAAATACCGCGGTCCCCGCCGCGTAAATGAACGGAATATTTAATAAGTCCTCTCTGCCGATGGCCAAAATAATACCAACGGCGGGCAGAACGGCAATCGGAAGCATAAATGATTTTCCGAGTTTTTGCAAAAATTGAAGCATTTTACCCATCCCCCTTCTTTTTTCTTAAATATACCACATAAGTTATCTAGTGATCTATACCAATTTTCCTTCATTTATTCACATAAGGCTTGTTGGTTTTCTATTTATAAACCAGTTGTGGTAAGCTTGAATCAGATGATTAAAAATAGAAAGCGGGAATGACAATGATTGTAACGAACGATCAAGAATTAGAAGGCCTTAAAAAAATCGGCAGAATCGTCGCGCTGGCGCGTGAAGAAATGAAGAAAAAAGCCGAGCCCGGCATGAGCACGAAAGATCTTGACCTGATCGGAAAGGCGGTGCTTGACGAGCACGGAGCCGCTTCCGCTCCGGAGAAGGAATACGATTTCCCGGGCGTGACATGCATCAGCGTAAATGACGAAGTCGCTCACGGCATCCCGAGCGCCTCTAAAATCTTAAAAGCCGGAGATCTTGTAAATATCGATATTTCGGCGGAGTTCGGCGGTTTTTATTCCGATACGGGAATTTCATTTGTACTCGGAGAAGGCGATGAACGTCTGCAAAAGCTTTGTAATTGCGCAGCATCCGCATTTCAGAAAGGATTGGATCAGGCAAAAGCCGGCAAACGCCAAAACCAGATCGGCAGAGCCGTCTATCATGAAGCCCGCTCCAATGGATTTACCGTTATTAAAACGCTGACGGGCCACGGAATCGGCAGAAACCTCCATGAAGCGCCGAACCACATCATGAATTACTATGATCCGTTTGATAACGCGCTGTTTAAAAACGGAACCGTGATCGCGCTTGAGCCGTTTATTTCCACGAAAGCGGAAACGATTGTTGAAGCGGGAGACGGCTGGACGTTTAAAACGCCGGATAAAAGCCTTGTCGCCCAAGTGGAACACACCATCGTGATCACAAAAGACAAACCGATTATTTTAACTGCATTGTAATGTTTCATCTCCCTTCCAAACAGGTATACAACAACTAACCCGAAGGAGGGAGACGCATGAAAAAAGATAAAGAAAAAATCAAAATCGAAAACGAAATACACGCCATGCACGGCGTAACGAAACAGCAGATTTTAGAGGATTTCGAGGAATTTAAGGCGTACCTTCATCAGAAAATTTCCGCCGGAAAAAAACTGGGTCTGGATGACAGCAAAATCATCAAAAGCGCCGCCATCCTCGGGGACTATCTCGCCAAACACGAGGAGCCCCGCAATGCGGAAGAAAAACTCTTACAAGAACTGTGGGACATTGCGGATGACAATGAAAAACAGCATTTGGCCCAGCTTCTCGTCAAACTTGCCGGACACTGATACAGTGCCCGGCTTTTTTATGCTCCGTTATAAGAGTTGTGCTACACTGGACATATGTCTGTGAAAGGAGCCATTTTTCAACATGTGGTTTATTATCTTCGGGTTTATTTTCTTTATTGAAAGCATCATTCTCACCGTTTACGGAGTGAAGAAAAAGAAGGGGATGCTGATTTATTTCGGCGTCGTTTTCGGAATCATGACACTCGGAACGGTGCTGTTAAAATTAACCGGCCATTAAGCATGAAAAGACCGCCCTTTACATATATATGTAAGAAAGCTTTACATCTCTGAATCGAAAGTCTCAGTTTTTGCGTTATCCCTTTTCAGCGTCTTTTTATAGATGTTACAATGCCAAAAGTTTGGCAAAAACTGAAGAAACCTCCCCAGCGGGAGAACGGAGAAAGGAGTTTTCTGACATGCATTATGGCAGTAAAGGCTGGTATGTAGAAGAGTTAAAGAAAAAAGGAATTACCCACTATGAAGGAAGAAAGCTTCAAAGCTTCAAAAAGTACTTCCTTGCCAATCTGCTGGAAACAAAAAAACAAGCATAACGTAAATCAGCCGTGCTGTCAGTGCAGCACGGCTTTTTTCTATACATTAGTGAGCCTGTCTCTTTTTTTAAGGAAGGACTCCCTCCAGCTTTCTGACAGCGCTTCTTCCCGCAGTATTTCTTCAATCGCTGACAGATTGCCGGAATCACGATATTTCACTTCATTCGCATACCAGACGGAAATGCTTTCTTTTCCTCTCGACAGACGCTTGAGGACGGGACGCGGATCGACATATCCTTCTTCAAGCACCCTGAAATAAAAGCCGGTAAATCCCGTCTGCTGTACACGGAGCACCATATCTTTGATGCCATATTTGAGCGCGAGTTTGACGCAGGGCTGGCGCGGCTGGCTTACTTGAACGACGGCTTCCCCCAGCTGAAAGACGTCTCCGATCCACACGTCTTGTTCGGCAAGTCCTTTGACCGTTACATTCTCCCCGAACGCGGCGGCGGGAAGTTTTCTCGCGAGCGTTGTTTCCCAATATGAATAATGCTCGGCGGGATACACGCACACCGCTTTATCGGGGCCTCCGTGATGCTTCAAGTCGGCTTGCCCGTCCCCGTCAAAATGGGTTTTATACAGCATGACGGGAGAATCTGCGGGCCGCTTTATGATGCCGGAATTGATTTGTCTGCCGGCAAATTCATGAATTGCGGGCTTTCCGAGATTGATAGATAAGACAGAATAGTCTTGCGTCACCTCGTTCACATCCTTTGCGAAATCTCATATCTTTCCTTTATCATAGTAAGAAAAAGGTGGTTTTTCCATGCTTCAATATCATATGATTGCAGACGGCCGGGTTCAGGGCGTAGGTTTTCGCTACTTCGTCCAGATGGAAGCCGACAGACATAAGGTAGCCGGCTGGGTAAAAAACCGTGATGACGGCCGGGTGGAAATCCTTGCCGAAGGTCCTGAAGAGTCGTTAAAACAATTTGCCGAAGCAGTCAGAAAAGGCAGCCCCTTCTCAAATGTCACAGGCGTAACCATCGAAGAATCACACCGTCTGAAAGGGTACCGCACTTTTACCATCAGTTACTGATAAGGCTTGTCCTGATAATAATAATTCGGCTTCACAATTGTATTGTCATATGATTTATGGAAAATGTGGGTGGAAGCCGGCGAGATCGGCGGAATCAGCCAGGTCCAGTCGCCCGTCAGCTTTCTGCCCGCGTCTTGTTCCTGTTCTTCAAAGCGTTTAAATTGATTCGCCGCCGTATGGTGATCGACAATGCTGACACCGTGTTTTTTGTATGAATAGAGCACTGCCTTATTCAGTTCCACCAGCACCTGATCCTTCCACAGGTCGGTATTCAGGCTGGCGGAAATCCCCATGACCGCAGCGGCTTTTTTGAGCATATCATACCGTTTTTCGTCAGCAAGGTTCCTTGCGCCGATTTCGGTTCCCATATACCATCCGTTAAAAGGCGCCGCGTTGTACGACAGCCCGCCGATTTCAAGCCTCATATCGGCGATAATCGGAACCCCGTACCATCTGAGATTTAAATCGGCAAACTCTTCAATATCCGGATGGGTGATCGGCACTTCTTTCACGAGCGTCTGAGGCAGGTCATACCAGACCGGCTGCCCGTCCCCTTTCATCCGGAAAAGCAGCGGCAGAATATCAAAATCGGTCCGCTTCCCGCGCCAGCCGAGTTTTTCGCAGACAGCCGTCAGCTCATATGATGCCGGATCACCGACTCTTCCTTTTTCAGTCTCATATCCCGCATAGCGGATGAGCTGGTGATTCCAGATCTCCACTTGTTTTTCCCCATTCTTCTCAGGAGGGAAAATCGTAATCGTCGGTTTAATTTTTCCGCCGTTCGTGGCGATTTTGATATGTTCAAATAATGCGTCGCGCACCTCTTCTTTCGTGTTCACACCGCGCCGGTCAATGACGTTCAGCGATTGCCAGAACAGACGCCCGATACAGCGGTTGCTGTTGCGCCACGCCATTTTCGCCCCGTGTTCAAGCTCTTCCGCCGTATGGACGTAACTTCCCGTCCGATCTATCTCATCTTTTATCGCGTGCAGACGCGCGTTGATTTGCGATTCCATTCCGAGTTCCTGATAGCAGACATCAATAAAATCCTTCGCCTCATCCCAAAGTATTTCCGTATGTTTCAAAAAACTCTCTCCTTCAATTTACATCTGTTTCCCATTGTATCGTTTTTAGGAGTGAACACAATGGTTTTTTTGTATCATACTGGAAACTGCAAAGAAAAAACACCTGTGATGTTCGCAGGTGTTTTACAAAACGGAATGCAGTTTTTCAGCCAGTGTAAGCAAATCCTCACGGTAGTTTTTTCCCGTCATCGGAATTCCGTGACCCGTCAAAAGCGCTTCCGGCTCCAGTTCGGCCAGTTTCTGAACGGATGCGGCCGCCGTCTGCGTATCCGCTGTAAAATAAGCGGGCGGCCCGTGAAGCTCTTGCTTTTGAATGACAACGTCCGCAAGCGATTCCTGTTCAACAGTGATCACGGCATCACCGGCAAGCAGAACGCGGTCTTTATCCCGGAATAATGAAATATGGCCGGGTGTGTGGCCGGGCGTATGCACCCATTTCCATTCTTCAAGAAACGGAACGGTACCGTCTGAAGGCAGTGCCTGAACGGACGGAATGCGGATCGTATGGCGCGGAAACAGCGGTGACAGCTTTGCGACAAGCCCTTTTTTCGCATCGGGCCTGGCAGGCGGATAATCCGCTTTCCCCGTGACGTACGGGAGCTCCTTTTCATGAATGTAAACCGGCACATCCCAAAGTTCAAGCAGCTCTTCAATCGCACCGACATGATCAAAATGACCGTGTGTCAAAATGACCGCCTTCAGCTGATACCCCTCTTTGAATCGGCGTTTCATTTCTTCTGTTATCATCTCCGCCGATTGAGGCATTCCCGCATCAACCAGAATGATTTCCCGCGGAGCTGAGGGATTTTCGATAAAGTAAACATTCGCAATCTGCACGGTCAGTCCGTAAACGCCGTCCGCCGCTTTAAAACCGGCTCCGCTTCTCACTGAAAAAAGCGGCATAAACGGATCACTCATCATGGCACCTCCTCTGATGCCTTTAGTGTGCGACGAACCGGGTGTTTTATGTTAAAAAATCGTGATCGCGCCGATGATGAGCGCAAAGGCCGTCATGACGATAACGGCAAGAACCGCCCATTTCATGGCAAATTTCTGGTGTTCATCAATGGTGACCCCGGCAAGCCCGACTAATAAATGCGTCGACGGCACGAGCGGGCTTAACATATGAATCGGCTGGCCGATGATCGAAGCGCGGGCGATTTCCACCTTATCTACACCGTACGCCACGGCGGTCTCGGATAAAATGGGCAGCACGCCGTAAAAATAGGCGTCATTGGGCATCAGAAATGTAAAAATACCGCTCGTTAAGGCAACAATCGCCGGAATAAATCCCCCCATCTGTTCCGGAATAAGCGATACGAGGGAAATGGCCATCTCATCAACCATCTTCGTCCCCGTTAAAATTCCGGTAAACACGCCTGCGGCAAAAATCATCGAACCGATCGCAAGCACATTGCTCGAATGGGCTGAAATACGCTCCCTTTGATCGTTAAGCTTCGGATAGTTGACAATCAGCGCGATACAAAACGCAATGATGAACAGCACGGTTAAATTCACTTTTCCTGACACTAAAAATCCCACTAAAGAAAGCGTTAACAGTAAATTGAACCACCACAGTTTCGGCCGCCTCCATTCATCTTCCGCAGCCGCAGCCGTTTCATTTGTATGGGACGGCTGCTTTAATTCGATCACCCCGAGCCGTTTCCTTTCCATCCTTCCGAGTACATAAGCGACCACAATCATACACACCATTCCGCTGGCAATGACAGGCAGCATCGGCCCCGTCAGCTCTGCCGGGTCAACGCCGAGCGCACTCGCCGCACGCGGCGTCGCGCCGCCCCATGGTATCGTGTTCATGATACCCATGCCGACACCGGCGATTCCCGCTAAAATAATCGGACGGATTCCGAGCATGATATACAAAGGCAGCATTGCGCTTGTCGTAATCATATACGTCGTCGAGCCGTCTCCGTCCAGTGCGACAAGCATGGTTAAAACGGCTGTTCCGACTACAATTTTGAGCGGGTCGCCTTTAACCAGCTTTAAAATGCGCGACACCATCGGATCAAATAAACCGGTATCAATCATAATGCCGAAATAAAGAATCGCAAACATAATCATGACTGCAATCGGCGCCACCTGTTCAATCCCGGAAATCATCATCTCGCCGACCCGGTTAAAAGAAAACCCGGCAAACAGCGCAAACACGATCGGCGTTAATACGAGCGCCGTTAACACTGAAAGCCGTTTTGTCATAATCAGTACCATAAAAACAAGCATCATAAGAAAGCCTAAGATTGCTAACACAGTATGTCCCCCTTATCATGAATACGCTTACATTTTAAAGGCCCGATCCCCTTTATCCGCCTTTTTGCTATCTTATGAGAATTGGATATTGAAGTAAATATTTTGGATTTTAAAGATTTTTAATTTTTTATAACCTTTTCGTTCATTTTGTTCATTTATAAATAAAAAGCCTCCCGCAAATATGCGGAAGGCTTATTTTTCGCTGCTCATCATCTCTTTATAAAACTCGGTCTGCTCTTCTAAAAAGCGTTTTGCGCCGCTGCTGTTTTTATAAAAGCTCTCCCAATCCCGTTTTTTCAACATTTGCTTCCACTCCGCGGATGAGGTAATCTGTTTCAAAGCCTGATCCCAATAGGCGATCTCGCCTTCGGTCATGTCTTTCGGCCCCATGATGCCTCTCCAGTGCGCAAAGACAAACGGCACCCCCTGCTCTTTCCATGTCGGCACATCGCTGAAGCCGGAGAGCCTTTTGTCCGACGTAACGGCCGCCAATGTGATTTTCCCTTTCCGATAGGCGTCTCTCGCTTCTGAAATGGTCATTGAGGCGGCGTCTATCTCGTGGCTGATAAGAGCTTCAATGACTTCATTGCTGCTCCCGTATTGAAAAAAGCGGATATCAAACGGAGAAATTTCGGCCATTTCCGCCGCTCTCGCAAAGGAGAGCTGGTCATCATTTCCGAGGCCGGGCGCAAATCCGATTTTTATGCTCCCCGGATGTGCTTTAATATCGCCGAGCAGCTGCTTTCCGCTTTTTATCTTTGAATCCTTCGGAAGAGCGACGGTCTGCCACTCTTTTGCGATAATGGCCAAAGGCGTAAAATCAGCTGCCTTCAGCCGGCTTTGTCCCAAAATTTCATTGCTTAACAGCAGGCTTGAATTCATACTGATGACATCCGTTTTTCGTTCGTTTACATATTTCCAGCCGCTGTCTCCGCCTCCGCCGGGTTTATAGACGATCTTTACGGGCCGGCCTAATATTTGCTTCCGCTCTATTACCGATTGCAAAGCTTTTGCCGTTACGTCCCAGCCCCCTTGAGGCGCTGCCGGGACGACAATTTCAACCGGCCCTTCGGCTGAACGGATGCCCGCCATCTGCCGTCCGTCAAAAGAAACCAGCGCCGCCAGCATGACAAGAAGCACTCCCAACCGCTTCATTTCTCCCATCCCTTATTCATGTGCTAAATAATATTTCCGTTCCGGCCTGCCGATAATGCCGTACTCTAATTCAGCGAGCGCTTCTTCCTGAGAAACGAGAAACTCGGCGTAGCGCCGCGCCGTTGTTCTGGAGGCGCCCATTTTTTCGCCCAGTTCTTCAGCCGTCAACCCTTTTTGGGCTGCCCTGAGCGCGTTTTTGATTTTTTGAAGTGTAATCGAATTAATCCCGGTCGGCAGATCATTGAGCTGTTTTTGTTCTTTCTGACCGCTTCCGAAAAACATGTCGATAACGGACTGGCTCAGCTCCGGCTGTGAGCGCAGCCATTCTCTTTTTTCCCGGTACTGCAAAAGCACTTCTGTAAATTTATGTGCCGACACAGGCTTTATGACATAGTGGGAAACGCCTGATCTGAGCGCTTCCTGCAGCAGTCTTGTTTCGGCAGAAGCCGTAATAATGATGATATCAACAGAAGGAAAACGGCCGCGGATAAGGGGAAGCAGATCTGTCCCCAGCTCATCAGGCATATAAATATCCAAAAGCAGCAGATCAGGCTGCCGTTTCTCAAGCAGCGATATGGTGTCTTTGGCATTGATTGCTTTACCGATGACATTGAATCCATCAAGATGTTCGATAAATTTTTCGTGAATTTGCGCTATTCGAAAGTCGTCCTCTGCAATCGCGATGTTAATCACACCGATTCCCCCTTTGGCGTTTCTTTCGGTATAAACACCGTAAATACGGCACCGCCGCTCTTTTGCTGCGAAATCTCTATCGATCCCTGCAATTCACTGACGGCTTCTTTCAGATTGGCTAAGCCGTATCCTCTCCTCGTCCCCTTTGAAGAGTAGCCCTTTTCAAATATCGTTTCTGTTTTTTCCTGAGGCACGCCGTCTCCTGAGTCCGCCACTTCGATGACGATATCCCTGCCGATATCGGTCATAAAAAAGGCGACCTCTTTTTTCTCTTTTTCGGCGACGGCTTCGAAAGCGTTATCAATAAGATTCCCGATGATCGTAATGAGCTGGGATGAACCCACATGCTCCGGCAGCGATTCTAAAAAGCTGTTTTCATCTATTGAAAGCTTCACTTTCTTCTCAGACGCCTTTCCCATTTTTCCTAATAGTATGGCCTGAACCCGCTGTGAATGAATGTTTTGAAAGAGGATTTCGTGCTGTTCATTCTGGATGGCGTACTCTTCTTTTATCAGTTCAATGGCTTCATTATATTCTCCCAGCTCTAACAGACCGAGGATCGCGTAAAGCTTATTCGAGAATTCATGCGTTTGCGCCCGAAGATCCTCTGAGTATTTTTTCATTTCAGTCAGCTTGTTAATGAGTTTCTTGAGCTCCGTTTTTTCGCGGAAGCTGATCACCGCTCCGTATACTTGTCCGGTCTGCTTCATTTCTTTCACGTTTAAGATAAATACTTTATCTCCGGCACGCACCTCCACGTTCGGCGGTAATTCTCCCCCTGCCAACACCGGCATGAGATTTGCGCCCGGCATGATTTCTTTTATATGCCTTCCGATCATCGGTTCCGGAAGATTCAGCATATCAGCCGCAGATAAATTCATCATGGTTACCGCGCCTTCTTTGTTTACGGCGATAATCCCTTCTTTAATCGCAAGGAGCATCGCATTGCGCTCCCTGTACAGCGCTGCAATTTCATGCGGTTCAAGGCCGAGTGTATCTTTACGGATGCTTTTTGCGAGCGCCGCCGCTCCCCCGATGCCGATAAGAAACACCAAACATGCAAAATAGCCTAAATGCCGCAGATGCGCTTTCATATCTTTTTCTATCTCATCTTGTAAAAACTCGACTGTCACCGTTCCGACGACTTCGTTATGATTTTTTTCCTCCAAAATAACCGGGGCGCTTCCCCGGACAGCCTTCATTCCGTCGGAAACCGGTGACCCGCCGAACATGACGGTTTTATTTTGCAGATTTTGATTTTCTTTCGGAATGCTGCTTCGGGCCGAATGAAATGCAACATGCCCTTTTTGATCAGTGATGTAGACGGCGTGCGCGCCTGCCTGTTCTTTCATTTGTTCAATGACGTCTAACTTTGTAAAAGCTTCTTGATCCGCAAGCCGGAACGCCTCTTTTACAGGTGGCATGTATGAAATGGTTTTCGCCGTTTGCACCGCCAGCTGTTCAGCCTGCTTCTGCCCTTCCTTTAATTGCTGAAAGGCAAATATAACTGTGAGCGTTCCGATGACAAGTATTAATAAAGCCGCAATTAATCCGGCGATTTTCATTTGCAGAGAGACATAAAACCGCTTTGCTTCCAACACAGCACCAGCCGTCCTTTCCTCCTAAAATCATACCACTTTTTAAATCTTTGTTTCTCATTTTTGAGAATTTTCGTGATCTTTTTCTCTTGTCATTTCTTTCGAAAAGTGCAATCTGGTATAATTTTCCTCAAGAGAGATAAGAAGGATGAACTTTTTATAATCGCTGCGCAAAAAAAGACTGACAGAAGCCAGTCTCGGGATGTTTAACAGCGGACGTATATTCAGTTGAAAAAGTGTTTCTCTATGATGGCCGAGATACATTTGAATGACCGGAAATATCAATCAATTTCCCTTTGACGGCCAGGCGTCCTTCGGTTCTTACCGCTTTGTCGCATGTGATTAATGTAATCTCTTTATCTTTTGTCTCCTGAATTGCGTTTGCTTCTATTTCTGAAATCATGGTTTTTGATGTTACAGAATAAATATAGTCTTTTCTAAAGTCGGTCATCACGATTTGCGCGCCTTTTTTTATGTGTAAAAGAGGGCCGAACAATAGGTTCTCCTGCTTCAGATGGTGGCCTGCCAACGGGTAGTTTCCCTCGCCCATTTCCTGATCCGGACGCATAGTTGCCGCGCCGATCAGCAGGTTTTCATTGGTTGTGCCTTTTAAAATCGGAAGGTCTAAATCGATGCTGCTGATGGTTATCCGTCCGATTATCGGTTTTGGTTTGCGATTAAAACTTGACTGAACTGTTTCCCTGAAACCGGGCGGATGAATGGATTCAAAATCATAGTCCGCTTTTTTCATGTTATTTTTCCGCGCTTGTTCTGCGGTTAATTCCGATTCAATTTGGCTTTTACTGAGGTACGCGATCAAACAGCCTTTCATGAGAGGAGAGGAGATGAGAAGCAGCCCGGACAAAATAAGAACGGCAATGATCATTTTTTTAACCATGAAGAAAATTCCTTTCTTGTACGTCATGCGGTGAATATTTGGTGAGAAATGATTCTCTTTTTAAAAAAGCACCTGATCGATTCTTACATGATCAGGTGCGATAACGTCTATCTATTCCTTGCTTTCTTCTTTCTTGATACAACAGCCGCGGCTCCGCCGGCTAATAGCAGCAGAATACCGGCCGTGACCGGCATCATACCGTCCGTATCACCGGTTTTCGGCAGGTTTTTGCCTGTATCCGAGTGATTGGTTTTACCATTGGTATCAGGATGATGCCCGCCTTGATTCGTTTGATGATTCGGTGTGTCTTTCCCAGGTGCGGGATTTTTTAATTTCTTATTAGAAACGACGACCTCAACGGCTTTTAACTGTCCTTTTTCAATTGTGAATTCAATTGGTTTTTCGTTCAGCTGATAGCCGTCAGGCGCTTTTGTTTCGATAAATCGATACTGCCCGGGCGCTAATCCTTTCACCGTAAACCGGCCCTTTTGATCCGTCTTCCATACCGCCGGCCGTTCTTTGCTGCCGCCGGTGTTTACCGGATGTCCGGCAGAATCCGTGATCTTGAATTCAGCACCTTCCAGCACCTTATTTTTATCGTCATGGTCCACTTTTGTCAGTGTGACATCACCAGGCGTCAGTGTATTCTCCGCACTGATTTCGACTGGTTTTATGTCGGTATTTGTGATCTTGAATGATATTGGCGTTTGATCCAAACTGTAAAGTTCAGGCGCTTTTGTTTCGATAAATTGATATTCGCCCGCTTTCAGTCCCCGTACAATAATTTGTCCGTGCTCATCTGTCGTCAGACCCTCTGTCAGTACTTTGCCGTTTGCATCTGTCAGATTAAACTTCGCACCTTGCAGGACTTTCCGTTTGTCACCTTGATCCAATTTTGTGAGAACAACGCTGTTCTTGATGTTAACTGCAGTCAGGGCAGCCTGATTCGGTTTTCCGCTGTTCTCAGCCTTAATCGTAAACGGCACAGGGGTTGTTGACAGCAGATAACCATCCGGCGCTTTTGTTTCAACAAATTGATAGTTTCCGGGCGCCAAACCGCCGGCGTCAATTTTGCCGCCTTCTTTTGTCATCAGATCGTCTCTTACGGTTTTTCCATCACTGTCAATGATTTTAAATACTGCACCGTCTAAAACGTTTCCGTCTTGATCCTTCTTGATCAGCTGGACAGAGCCTTTATAGTTGACGGCCGTTCCTGCGTCAGACGGCTTCGGCTTTCCTTCCGCTGTTTCTGAGATGGTAAACTCTTTTTTCTCCGTATTTAACACATAGCCGTCGGGCGCTTTCGTTTCGATGAAGGCGTAATGACCCGGTGCAAGACCGGATGTTTCTACTTTTCCGTCCTTATCTGAAACCAGATCTTCTTTAACCGTTTTTCCATCACTGTCGACGATTTTGAAGACTGCACCTTCAAGCTCCTTGCCTTCCGCATCTTCCTTCGTCAGCCGGACAGAGCCTTTATAGTTGACGACCGTTCCTGCGTCAGTTGACTCCGGCTTTCCTTCCGCCGATTCTGAGATGGTAAACTCCACTTTCTCCGTATTTAACACATAACCGTTGGGCGCTTTCGTTTCGATGAAGGCGTAATGACCGGGTGCAAGGCCGGATGTTTCTACTTTTCCGTCCTTATCTGAAACCAGATCTTCTTTAACCGTTTTTCCATCACTGTCGACGATTTTGAAGACTGCACCTTCAAGCTTCTTGCCTTCCGCATCTTCCTTCGTCAGCCGGACAGAGCCTTTATAGTTGACGGCCGTTCCTGCGTCAGTTGACTCCGGCTTTCCTTCCGCCGATTCTGAGATGGTAAACTCCACTTTCTCCGTATTTAACACATATCCGTTGGGCGCTTTCGTTTCGATGAAGGCGTAATGACCGGGTGCAAGGCCGGATGTTTCTATTTTTCCGTCCTTATCTGAAACCAGATCTTTCTGAACCGTTTTACCATCACGGTCGACGATTTCGAAAACTGCGCCTTCAAGATTCCCGCCGTCTGCATCTTTCTTCGTTAAAGCGGCTTTTCCTTTATAATTCACCATTGATCCCAATTCAACATCAGGTACTTGATTCTTTTCGTTCTTTGCGATTGAGAAGTGAATGGCTTTTGTGTTTACGATAAACCCTGATGGGGCTTTCGTCTCCATCAGCCGATAGTATCCGGCGGGCAAACCCTTGATCTCAACTTTCCCATTTTTATCGCTTTCAATATTATTTTTTATCAGAGTATAGGTGCCGTCGCTTGATTTTTTCTCAAGCTTAAATACAGCACCGGCCAAAGGCTTGTTGTTTTCGTCTTTTTTGATAAGCGTCACCTTATTTTTTTGATTTATGACTTTATAGAGTGCTCCTGCAGCGGAGGATTTGCCGTCAATCGTAACGGAGACCCCGTTTACATAAGCATCGCTGATGGTGTAGCCGTCCGGAGCTTTTATTTCTTTCAGTACATAGGTTCCGTAACGGATATTCCCAAACGTAAGTTTACCGGCATCGTCTGTTGTGCCCGTACGCAGCAGCTGCTTGCCGTCTTTAGACCATAATTGAAAGCCGGCTCCTGAAAGAGATGTTCCGTCTGATCCTGTTTTAGATATCGTCAGGCTTCCCTTCTCTCCTGATCCTGAGCCGCCGCCGCTTGAAATGGCGACAAACACTGAGCTGTTGTTCTCTTGGGTCTGCTCCTCAACATTTGTCCCTGATATCGACACTTTGTTGCTGACCTGACCGCTGCTGCCGGAAATATTAATGAGAGAACGATATTGTATGACATACGCGCGGTCGATTTGTTTATAGCTGCCTGTAAAGGTAAGGAGAAATGATTGTTCGCCGGTGGCATTGTCAGTTTTTATATCTAGTTTATAGTCCTTATCTTTTTCAAGCTTCACATCACCCGGAATAAGGTTTCCGCTGCTGTCTTTCATAACGCCGTTCTCATTATATTTTGCTTGATATACTTTAAAAGAATCTTCATCTATTATTTGATTCTCATCCGGTGTGTCTTTGACTTTTACGTCATCCAGTGTCGATTGGCTGGTATTGACATTGATGTTCCAATCGATATCGTTTCCGTTCTGTTTGCCGCCTTTAGAAATCAGATTTCCTCCGTTTGCGATGGAAACTGAACCCGTCAGCGTTCGGTCTGCATGGTCATTATTAAAGTACTCTGCTTTGTTTGTGTATTGACTCTGTTTAATGACCTGGCCTTTTAATGACGTTTTAAATTCAATCAGGTATGGTAAAGCGTCATCTGTTTTGAGATGTACGGTTAACGTATTTTTGTTGCCGTCTGACGGCTCCTCTATTTCATATTTTGAAGAATCCAGCGCCTCTCCTTCAGTGATGGAGCCGTTTTTGCTGATGGTATACGTTTTAACAGCAACCGACCCATGCAAAAATTGCTGACCATCTGTGATCGTATCTTTTATATAAGGATTCTTTGAAGGTTCGCCATTGTAATTAATGCCGACTTTCCATGTGATTTCTTTTGAAACGGCGTTGTATGAGCCGTTTTTGAATCCATTATGGGACGTCTGATTGTTCGGTGTGAAGCCGCTCGATTCCTTATTTGTGCGTTTGCCGCCGTTTTTATCCGTCCATGTCGACTCAGCCGTATTCTTAATGGGTTCGTTTGAAAAGTCAGCGTTGAATTTTGTCTTATACGTGATCTTAAACTGACTGTTTGTTTCTGCATAATCCCCGATCAATGCTATTGTAAAGCCTTGATTTCCGGGTTTTTTTGTTAATGTATAGTCTGTTCCTTCTTTCAGCGTTTTGTTATCAGTCGTGTCTTGCATGTGAAATGAATCGTCAATGAGCGCCAGTCCTCCGCTGGTGAATTGATCATCCAGCGTCCAGTCTTTCATTGTGTAACCGTTTTTATTAACTGTGATTGTCCAATCAACCGTCTTCTTCTCATAGTCTGCATTTGAATAATTTTTAATCAGATTCTGCTGAATGGCGGTTCCCGGAGTTTCCTTTGATTCCCCTGTATCTGTCATTGCTGTATTGGTGTATTTGACAGGACTGTCAATAATGACCCCATCGTTGACTTGAGATTGATAAATGATCTTATATGCTCCTGTGACAGTTTGCTTGAATTTTATTTCAAAGCCGTTCCCGTTATCAGTCAGCGTATAATCCCCACCCTCTTTTAATGGGGCGCCCTCTTGTTCGCTGCCGTTCTGGCTGAATGTAATCGGAAGGACTTTCAATGAACCGGGAACAAGATGCAGATCGTCTGATCCGAACGTATCCTTGATGCCGGCTTTGGATTGATCAATCTTTTTCTCACCGTAGTTGTACATAACAGCCCAGCTGAACGTTTGGGATTCTCCTTTATAACCTGTCGAAGATTTTTCTATCATTTTTCCGTAACCCGCTGTTACGGAAGCTTCCGCAGAAATCGGCTCCGCATTGTCTCCGCTGAATGCCGCCTTGTTTGTCAGCGTGATGTTTCCGCCTTTACCCGGCTTTGCCTCATCTTTAATTTCCGTGTCATATATGAGCCGGTAGGCTGTATCGATCGTCCCGGCGAAGGTGACATTACCGTTTTCGCCAACGGTATAACCTGAAGTTATCTCATTTCCCTGACTCACCGAGCCGTCAATATTCACATCAAGTTCATACACTTTCACAGAGCGGAAAATCAATTCGTCCGGAAGGCTTTCAGTCAATTTCGCATTTTTAACTTCTTCTTCCTTTTTATTAAGATCAACCGTCCACGTTACCTTTCCGGGATTAATACCTTTATCCAATGACCCTGATTTCTCAATGGTTTTATTGACATTCGGTTTAAAATAAACCGTTACGTCCGGCGTATCAGAGTGAACCGGAAACTTAATCTTTTGTGTGGTTGATCCTTTTATTTCTTTCTGATTGAATTGGGTGTTTACATACAATGACCCCTTGACGTTAGAATCTTCTTTTACCTCGCCATTAAACGTCATGATGACATGGCCGCTCGTATTAATGGAAAAAGTTCCGTACGTACTATCGCCGTCGGTCAATGGCTGGTTCGTAATGTCATTATGCATGATAAATTCTTTAGGCAGATCAAATTCATATCGATCCCCGTCGTTTATTGTTTTCCCCAGCTCATTCGGAATCGCCCATTGAATGGTGATATTTGCCGGAGAGTTCGTATTCGCAGGGTTGTTTTTGTCATATGGTTTTCCTTTTTCATCCGTCAATTTCACATCAGTTAAAATATTTTGCGTAATCTGGCTTCCGCCTGATTGAAGGCTTTTAGCGGCAGATTTGCTTGAAACCGCCATTTTTGATTGACTGCGTTTAGCAGAAGGTTTTGGTTTTGGTTTCGTTGTCTGTTCTGCTTTCTCCCCGCCGTCTGCAGATGCTGATTTTTTCTCTGTCTTTTCCTGAGGTTCAGCAGGTGTTGAAGAGGTGTTTTTTTCTGTTTCGGAATCCGTTGTTCCGTCTTTCTTCACAGGTATTAACACCTGCTGGGTCTTGCCGGCATCCAGTTGAAAAAGAGCTTTTGCCATTTTCGTCTCATCTGTTATGTCGGGAGTAAACTTCGCCGACAGTGTAATGGAGCCTTTGGCATCCCCGGCATCCGCTCCAGCATCGTTCACTTTCACTTCCAGCGTGCTGCTGTCTGCTTCAGCTTTATATATACCGATCACCCGATCAGCTGATGTCAGCTCACCTTCGGCATCGTTATCTAATGTAAAACTTTCCGGAATCTTTATGGTGATATTCCGGTCACTTGCATCTTCCTTGTTTTTTAGTGACCATTCGTATGTCAGTGTCACTTTATCTCCCGGTGCTAAAGCCGGTTCACTGGCTTTTGACCCGTCAACAGTCTGCTGTCTGCCGTCTTTGACTGCAACTGAATCAAAGAACCCGCTCACGCTTTGTTGTGATCCGGAAGCGGCTGCGATCGGAGTAAAGCTGACAACTTGGCTGAAGATGAAAAACAGCGTGAAGCATGAAATTAATGCCGCCCTCAGCCTTTTGCTTTTTTTCGGGCTGAACGAAAAGTTCCTCACTCCCAATGTCTTATTCCTCCCCTTTTATATAGACTTACGTTCGAACAAGCCGGTAAGCATGGGATTCTCCTTATCCGAACCAAACTACATTGTATGAAATCAGCCTATACAAATTCTGTACATGGGATCATTTCAGAAATAGCGCATAAAAAAAAACCGGCATCAGCCGGTCCGGTCATTCAATCGTCAATTGATTTTATCTTTTAATTGTTTATAGCGTTCGTATTCCTTTATCGCCTCTTCTACCTTTCCCAGTTTATTAAATAACTGCAGTTTGTATTGTATAATTTTATCGTCACCGGGCTCTATTTTCTCAACCTGCAGGCAAATGTCCATCGCTTGATGATCATTCTTCTTTTGGATGAGAAAACCAATCAGTTCGTACGCTTTGCTGAGCCACAGATGGGCAAGACGCGCTTTTTCCGGCTCCGCCCACAGATAGCCATTCTCCATGAGATAATGGTTCTCATATGACATGACAATGTTCATGTGCCGGGTTAGTGCAGCTGCGCTGAGCGGAGGAGCCTCTTTTAATGTTTTTTCCCATTCAACTGTATCAACCTTTACCCCGGAAAGCCGGAGAATGTATCCTATATCGGTATTTTCTATTGATTGGCTGAAGGGCAGCTGACCGATTAATTTCCGTATCTGATATATTGTCGAGTAGAGCTGGGTGCTTGCTTTTGATATATCATAAGCAGGCCAAAACATCTCCATCAGCATGTCTTTACTGACCGTGCGCCCTTGATTAAGAAGTAAAAATGCATACAGTTCACGGGCTTTGGATGTTCTCCACTTGACTGTTATGTATGTTTTGACACCATTTACCGATTGATAAAAGTCCAGGTTCCCAAAACATTGTATAACATAATCCGTCCCGGTATTCTCTTCTGCCGTCCTGAGTTTTTTATTCATTCGGATCCGCTCAACAGTTGTCAGCAGCCGGGCATTGTCAACCGGTTTCAAAAGATAATCGACAGCATTTAATTCAAACGCTTTGATCGCGAATTCATTATAAGCGGTGATAAAAATAACTTGGATATTTTCATTGACCTCCTGAATCGATTCAGCAAGCTCAATACCGTTTATCCCGGGCATTTCAATGTCAAGAAACACCGCATCAGCTGATGAAAGCTCCGAATGCTCCAGAACTTCCGCCGGATCTTGAAACGTTATAATAGATTGAAAGGCGTTTGTCCGCTCAAGCATACGATTAAAATGAAGCAATGCCAGTTCCTCATCATCCACAATTAACGCTTTCAAACCGCATCCCACCCGTCAATATAGATATATCTGAAAATAATTTCAATTATACCATGTCCAATGCCCTATATAGTTGGATTCTTTTTCTTTCTCTTGTTGTATTACAACGTTTGTGATTACAATATTTATACATTACATAGGATAATAGAATGCCCCTGAATGGGATAAAGGAGTAATGATGTGAAAGAAAAATTTATTTCCATTTCGATTATTTGCGGCTACGCTGCTTTCTTTATGATTTTTATGGTCCTGAATCATTTTTCAGGATCATCCCTCCCCCAAGCGGAACAGGGCGTGATCAATCTGGAAAAGTGGGATTTTCAAAAGGATGGAAATGTCCAGCTGAACGGGAAATGGATTCTATATCCAAATCAGATGCTGTCACCGCAGGCGCTTCATTCAGCAAAAGGAAAAAATCCCGTACTCGTTGATGTCCCTGTCAATGTGAAGCTGTTCGGCAAAACGGCCGATGTGGATTACGGGACGTACAAACTGACAATCCGATCAAATGAAGACAATCAGGTCTTGGGGATCAGCACATCTTTTATCTACAGTTCAAACCGCCTTTACCTTAATGGAAAAGTAATCGGACAGAGCGGCAATCCTTCAGAAAAAGCTGATTTTAAGGCGCAGAACAAACCGTACAGCAGCTTTTTCAGGCTTCACAAGGGTGACAATGAACTTGTCCTGCATTTTTCGAATTTCGGAAAAGTTCCCGGCTGGGGGATCGCAAAACCGATAACGTTTGGGACTCAAGAACAAATTATACGCGAGAATCAAATTTCCTTTTTCAATGATTCCATTATGATTACGGCTTTTTTCATTACCGGTTTATATTTTCTCGGCTTTTTTCTGCAACGGACAAAGGATAAACATTTATTGTTCTTTTCCGTGATGTGTCTGCTTTTTTCAGCCATTATTCTTATGATCGGGAAAGAAAGAATTATCTTTCTCCTCTTTCCGTCTATTTCATTTTCATTGCTGAATTCCTTGCGTATCATCTCAACCGTGCTTGTCAGCATGGCGGTTTTTCTTTATCTCTTTTATGCATACAGAGAAATTGTTTCAAAAACGACGATCACCATTTTAACCGCTTTATCCGGGACCATCTTGATCACTGATTTTATGTCCGGAAGTTTCATTGACCATCTCTCATACATTTTACATTCTGTGCTTGCCGTTACGACTCTGTTTTATATTACATATATTTTTACGATTGCCGCCATAAGAAAAATAAAAGGAAGCACGTACCTTACACTCGCATCCGTCTCGATGAGCGCTTTTGTGATTCTTACGACCATTTCAGCTTACAGCGGCAAAACGGCTTTTTCTTTTAATTCGCTCTATTCATTGCCGACAGTCATCGCTTTATTGGCGGTGGTTCTTCTGATGGCGCAGCAATTCGCCGGAGCTTTCCGGGACAATGAAGTCCTCTCACGGAAATTAGTCAAAATCGACCAACTGAAAGATGAATTTATCGCCAAAACTTCACACGAATTCAAGACGCCGCTGAACAGCATTATTAATATATGCCAAACTCTTGTAGCCGGCAGAAAAAAGAAGACGATAGAGGAAGAGAAAGAAAATATGCAGCTGATCATCCGTATGGGCTACAGACTTTCCGATCTCGTAAATGATATTCTTGATTTGGAAAAAATGAAGCAGGGTATGCTGCAGATTCGTCCGGTTCCCGTCGATGTGCATGCCGTCATATGCAGTGAGATGAACTTCTACCGGCTTTTATCCAAACATAAAAAACTTGCCATTCTTAATCATGTGCCGGACGGCCTCCCTTTGGTGCTTGCAGATGAAAACCGATTCCGGCAAATCTTAACCAATCTTGTTGAAAACGCAATCAAGTACACATCCGAAGGGAACATTATTCTTTCTGCTGAAAGCCTGAATGACAAAATGATTCAAATCACGGTGGCCGATACCGGCAGCGGCATTCCTGAGGCTGATCTTGAAACCATTTTTGATTCTTTTCAGCAAGCGGGAGGGACAGAAGAAGATGGAACGGGTTTAGGTTTAAGTATTGTGAAACAGCTCGTCAAGCTCCAAAACGGGGACATCTGGGCGGAGTCAGCGGCGGCGCACGGATCAGCCTTTCATTTTACGTTACCCGCCGCTCAAATTGATTCTTTACCGGAAGCAAAGACCGAACCTCCTGAATCACAGCCCGGACAGAGAATGTCGGATATTTCGCTGGTCACGCCTTATCACTCAGAAAAAATCGATGCTCCGACGATTCTGATCGTCGACGATAACATCGAGAGTTTGAAAATTTTAACTGATATGCTGGAAGGTGTTCCTTATAACGTAATCGCAGTAAAAAGCGGAAAAGAGGCGCTTCAAGCTGTCTCTTCCTCGAAGCTTGACCTGGTCATATTAGACTTGATGATGCCCGACATGACGGGTTTTGAAGTCTGCACAAACATCCGCGAAAGATTCAGCATGGTCGATCTGCCGGTTCTTATCGTTACGGCAGCCATTATCAGCCATGACAAATACAAGGCGTTTCATGCCGGAGCAAACGACATCTTACAAAAGCCTTATCATTACTCTGAATTCACCGCGCGTATTAAAAATTTAATTTTGATGAAGCATACGGCTCACCAAGCCACAAATTTGGAAATGGCATTTCTTCAGTCGCAGATTAAGCCTCATTTTCTTTACAATGTATTAAATACGATCATCGCGCTCAGCCATTTGGATATTGAAAAAGCACGGGAAACGACTGCTGCATTTACAAACTATTTAAGGATGAGTTTTGATTTTCAAAACACTTCGGACATCAGCTCATTCAAAAACGAACTTTCTATCATTACGTCATATCTTTCTATAGAAAAAACACGCTTCGGCAAACGGATTGATATCCTTTTTGATATTGAACAGGACATTGACTTCCCCCTTCCGCCTTTAATGATACAGCCATTGGTGGAAAACGCCGTTCATCACGGGATCAGTAAGAAAAGAGGCGGCGGACGGATAAAGCTGACAGCGAAAAAACAAGGCGAAAACACGTATTTTATCAAAGTGGAGGATAATGGAAGCGGCATCATGCCGGACATACAGAAAGATATTTTGTCTTCTGACGTTAATCGCAGTGTCGGCCTGAAAAATATTAATCGGCGGCTGAAGCATTTTTGCGGAAGTGAATTGACGATCACCAGCACCCCGGATGAGGGCACCGCTGTTTCGATGATGATTCACACTCCCGGCACAACGGATGATTCGAACTCACTAAAGACGTCTTCATTAAGATACTGATTAACTTCAGAAGGCTTGTAAATACTTCTGCCGGCTGTCGGGGAATTCCCGTCAGCCTTTATTTACCCAAAAAGACGTAAAAACAAAAAAGCTTGAAGAAAAAGTGATATCTTCTCCAAGCTTAGATGATCCGCACCAGTCTGGCCGTTTTCACTTAAGAAATCGTAACTCCCGCGCTTGCATATCCCGCCACTGTATTAATAAGCGAAAGGCCTGTCGCAGTGGCGGAGAATACCATTAACAGCCGGGTTTGAGGAGTTACCGCAATGTTCAGCCCTGTCGTGATTCCGTTGCTGATGCTGCCGATTGACAATATGCCGGTGAGGGGAGGAGCTAAAGTGACGGATGCTCCGGGGATCGGCGTGAACGTATTGTTCGGCACTGTGGAACTGTATAATTGTGCGGTTATCGTAACAGTCGAGCCGACAAGCGACAATGCTGCGGTTGTACTGAAATAAGCGGCAATTGATGTAATGGTTCCGCTTCTCGGAGCAGAAAAAGCAAAGTTCAGCAGAGTTCCTCCGGCCCCGGTGAGATCAATTGCACCTCCCCCTCCGACATTGACGCCCGTTACAGAATTGCCGAACCCGACAAGGCTCACCGTTCCGATTAATCCGCCGGCAATGGTCGTCACGGCAGTGGGAAGACCTGAAGCATAAGGAATGATCGCGCCTGCTCCGGTGGCTCCCGTTATCCCAGTTGCTCCGGTGGCGCCGGTGAGCCCGGTTACTCCCGTTACTCCGGTGGCTCCCGTTATCCCAGTTGCGCCGGTTACTCCAGTTGATCCCGTTACTCCAGTTGATCCCGTTACTCCGGTGGCTCCTGTTATTCCTGTTGCTCCGGTTAACCCAGTTGCTCCCGTTACTCCGGTTGCTCCTGTTATCCCGGTTGCTCCGGTTAACCCTGTTGCTCCCGTTACTCCGGTTGAGCCGGTGAGCCCGGTTACTCCCGTTACTCCGGTTGCTCCCGTTATCCCAGTTGCTCCGGTTACTCCGGTTACTCCGGTGGCTCCGGTGGCTCCGGTTACTCCAGTTGCTCCGGTTACTCCAGTTGCTCCAGTACCTCCGGTTACACCGGTTGCCCCGGTGGCTCCGGTTACTCCCGTTATTCCGGTCGCTCCAGTAGCTCCGGTGGCTCCGGTTACTCCAGTATCCCCGGTTACACCGGTAGCACCTGTTACTCCGGTAGCACCTGTTACTCCGGTAGCACCTGTTACTCCGGTTACTCCCGTTATTCCGGTCGCTCCAGTAGCTCCGGTGGCTCCGGTTACTCCAGTATCCCCGGTTACACCGGTAGCACCTGTTACTCCGGTAGCACCTGTTACTCCGGTAGCACCTGTTACTCCGGTTACTCCCGTTACTCCAGTGGCTCCCGTTGCCCCAGTTGCACCTGTTACTCCGGTTGCTCCCGTTACTCCAGTGGCTCCCGTTGCCCCAGTCGATCCAGTATCTCCGGTTGCTCCCGTTACCCCGGTTGCTCCGGTGGCTCCTGTTACTCCGGTGAGCCCGGTTGCTCCGGTTACTCCGGTCGCTCCCATTATTCCAGTTGCGCCGGTTACTCCGGTCGCTCCCGTTATCCCAGTTGCGCCTGTTACTCCGGTTGTTCCCGTTACCCCAGTTGCACCTGTTACTCCGGTCGCTCCGGTTACCCCGGTTGCGCCGGTTACTCCGGTCGCTCCGGTTACCCCGGTTGCGCCGGTTATTCCAGTCGCGCCTGTTACTCCGGTTGAGCCTGTTACTCCCGTTGCTCCCGTTACCCCAGTTGCTCCCGTTACCCCAGTTGCCCCCGTTACCCCGGTGGCGCCGGTTAATCCCGTTGCTCCCGTTACCCCAGTTGCTCCCGTTATCCCAGTTGCACCGGTTACTCCCGTGGCTCCCGTTACCCCAGTTGCGCCGGTTGCTCCGGTTAATCCCATTGCTCCCGTTACCCCGGTGGCACCGGTTATTCCAGTCGAGCCTGTTACTCCCGTTGCGCCGGTTAATCCCATTGCTCCCGTTACCCCGGTGGCACCGGTTATTCCAGTCGAGCCTGTTACTCCCGTTGCGCCGGTTAATCCCATTGCTCCCGTTACCCCGTTGGCACCGGTTATTCCAGTCGCGCCGGTGGCGCCGGTCGAGCCCGTTACTCCCGTTGCTCCCGTGGCGCCGGGATCTCCAGTGACGCCGGTTACCCCAGTCGCTCCGGTATTCCCAGTCGAGCCCGTTGCTCCGGTAAACCCCGTTGCTCCAGTCAGCCCTGTTGCTCCGGTCAGCCCCGTTGCTCCGGTGCACCCCGTTGCTCCGGTGAATCCTCTTACATGAAAATGATTTGGATGACAGCATGGACACCATCTTTCATGACAGCAAGAGTTTTCGCAACAGAATCCTTCACAGCAATGTGCCCGATTTTGATAACTGCGCCTTTGATTTCTTCTTTTATGTTGAAAATGACAGCAACACTCATTACTATTCCGGCAGTCGTAATCCCAAGAGTCGTATCTGTTATACCAAGTATCTCCTTTTCTCATTACACCACCTCTATTTTCATAATATTTCCATGATAAAAAAAGGTGTGGCAAAACCCCACTTCTATTGGGCAAATTTTTAAATGTTCTTTAAGGCTGCATCATGCAGCATTTACAGAAAAAAGACCTAACTGTGCATAAGTCAGGTCTTTCATCTTTAAAATATCAGTCTGCTGTTGTATTAGGTTGTCGGGAAACGAATGCTGTTAAAATCGATATTGAGAGCTGTCGCTGTTGTTATATTATTCGCAGTTGTGAAAATAACTCTCAGCTGGTACGTATTTGTTCCTGCGGTCTGTGCTGTATCCACTGTTGTATCAGCAATCGAAAAACTATCCGTAGCTGCGGTAGTACTAGTTCGCGACAGAGTTCTTGTATGAATTTGTACTGTTCCCCTATATAATCTCACCTCAAAAACAAAGTTTGAATTGGCTGCAGTTGTTAGCGCGACACTGAGTGCATAATCAAGCTTTACATTCTGCAAAGCGTTAACCGGGATTGCCAGCGTAGCAATGGGAACTTCTGTATTTAACGGCGGATAAACAGTGAGCGGCCCGTTGGTTCTTGTGAAGAGCAAGGTTGGTGTACTGCCTGTGGCGCCGGTTGGTCCTGTTGCTCCAGTTGGGCCCGTTACTCCTGTTACTCCTGTTGCCCCGGTTACACCAGTCGAGCCGGTTGAGCCTGTTGCTCCAGTCACTCCCGTTGAACCGGTTACTCCGGTTGAGCCTGTTTCTCCAGTTGCTCCAGTTACTCCTGTTGAGCCTGTTGCGCCGGTTGAGCCTGTTAATCCCGTTACACCTGTTGGGCCAGTCACTCCTGTTGCACCAGTTAACCCAGTTCCTCCCGTTGGGCCGGTTGAGCCTGTTAATCCTGTCGCTCCTGTTAATCCAGTTGAGCCGGTTAGGCCCGTTGCGCCTGTCGATCCGGTGGCTCCAGTTACCCCCGTTGACCCTGTTGGGCCGGTTACTCCTGTTACACCCGTTGATCCGGTTATACCAGTTACACCTGTTGGGCCTGTTATGCCGGTTGATCCGGTTGACCCCGTTACCCCGGATGCACCCGTTGCTCCGGTTGATCCTGTTTCTCCGGTCGCACCAGTCACTCCGGTTGTGCCTGTTGGACCGGTTACTCCTGTCGATCCGGTTGATCCTGTCACTCCCGTTGGACCAGTTGGGCCAGTCACACCGGTTAAGCCTGTCGCGCCTGTTATTCCGGTCGATCCCGTTACGCCGGTTACTCCTGTTGACCCTGTTACTCCGGTTGCTCCTGTCGCTCCTGTTATCCCCGTTGCCCCAGTCACTCCAGTTGAGCCCGTTTCTCCGGTTATACCAGTTGGGCCTGTTACTCCGGTTGTGCCGGTTTCTCCCGTGGCACCGATTACTCCGGTTGGACCGATTTCTCCAGTTACCCCTGTTGCACCGGTTGACCCAGTTCCTCCTGTTGGGCCAGTTTCTCCCGTTGCTCCAGTTACTCCAGTTGCACCGGTTGAGCCGGTTACACCAGTTGGGCCTGTTGAACCAGTCGAGCCGGTTGCTCCTGTTGGGCCGGTTGAGCCCGTGGTTCCGGTTATTCCTGTTGCTCCTGTTATTCCTGTCGACCCGGTTACTCCGGTTGGACCCGTTACTCCCGTTTCTCCTGTTGAGCCAGTTGCCCCAGTTGAGCCCGTGACCCCAGTTGGGCCGGTTGAGCCGGTTACACCAATTGGACCAGTTTCTCCGGTTGAACCAGTTACACCAGTTACACCAGTTGGACCTGTTACTCCAGTCGATCCGGTTGAGCCCGTGGTTCCGGTTTCTCCTGTTGATCCTGTTGCTCCTGATGGTCCAGTTGATCCGGTTTCTCCTGCTGGGCCGGTTGCCCCAGTCACTCCAGTTGACCCCGTTTCTCCTGTCGATCCGGTTGGGCCTGTTACACCAGTTGGACCCGTTTCTCCCGTTGAGCCAGTTGCTCCTGTTGCACCTGTTACTCCGGTCACTCCAGTTAATCCCGTCGCACCAGTTGATCCGGTTTCTCCTGTCGATCCGGCTACTCCTGTTGGGCCGGTCGCTCCGGTTGCACCTGTTGGGCCAGTTTCTCCCGTTGAGCCTGTTACTCCAGTCACTCCTGTTGAGCCCGTTACCCCAGTTGGGCCGGTTTCTCCGGTTGATCCAGTCGGTCCTGTTGCACCAGTCGAGCCGGTTGTTCCCGTTCCCCCGGTTACACCAGTTACCCCAGTCGCTCCTGTCGATCCCGTTGCTCCGGTTGTTCCTGTTACACCGGTCTCTCCTATTGCGCCGGTTGGGCCGGTTAATCCGGTGGCTCCTGTTACTCCCGTTGCACCGGTTACTCCTATTGGCCCTGTTGCTCCGGTTGAGCCGGTTTCTCCCGTTGGGCCTGTTGCACCAGTCGAGCCAGTTGTTCCCGTTCCGCCAGTTACACCAGTTACCCCAGTCACTCCAGTTGAACCGGTTTCTCCTGTTGGGCCGATTGGACCAGTTGCTCCGGTTGAACCAGTTATACCAGTTGAGCCTGTTACTCCAGTCGCCCCTGTTGCACCGGTTGAGCCGGTTTCTCCAGTTGTTCCTGTTGAACCGGTTTCTCCTGTCGATCCCGTTGCTCCGGTTGTTCCTGTAATTCCAGTTGGGCCGGTTTCTCCAGTTAATCCCGTCGCACCAGTTGATCCCGTTTCTCCTGTCGATCCGGTTACTCCGGTTACACCAGTTGAGCCCGTGACCCCAGTCGGGCCAGTAACTCCTGTTGATCCGGTTTCTCCTGTTGACCCGCTTTCTCCAGTTGGACCAGTTACACCACTCGCCCCAGTTAGGCCAGTCACACCAGTTGGGCCTGTTGCTCCTGTTACTCCAGTTGGGCCGATCTCTCCCGTTGTCCCGGTTGCTCCGGTTATTCCTGTGGCCCCAGTCACTCCCGTTGCTCCGGTTACACCGGTTGTGCCCGTTACTCCTGCTGGGCCGGTTTCTCCCGTTGCCCCAGTTACTCCAGTTGGGCCAGTTTCTCCCGTTGCCCCAGTTACTCCAGTTGCACCGGTTTCTCCTGTTGTGCCAGTAATCCCTGTTGCACCGGTTTCTCCGGTTGAACCAGTTGGGCCTGTTGCACCAGTCGAGCCGATTGTTCCAGTTATTCCAGTGGCGCCCGTTGCGCCGGTTGTTCCAGTTATTCCAGTGGCGCCCGTTGCGCCGGTTGTTCCTGTTGACCCGGTTGCTCCTGTTGGGCCGATCTCTCCCGTTGGCCCGGTTTCTCCTGTTGAACCAGTTGACCCTGTTGCTCCGGTTATTCCTGTTACTCCAGTTGATCCGGTTGAGCCCGTGGTTCCGGTTTCTCCTGTTGCTCCTGTTGATCCAGTTAGGCCAGTCGAGCCGGTCGATCCTGTTGTGCCGATCGGGCCAGTAACTCCTGTTACTCCGGTGGCTCCCGTTGCTCCGGTTTCACCTATTGCTCCAGTCACTCCGGTTGACCCTGTTGCTCCGGTTACACCAGTTATGCCTGTTACTCCTGTTGCACCCGTTGGGCCTGTCGCCCCGGTTACCCCCGTTACTCCTGTCGATCCCGTGACCCCCGTCGGGCCAGTCACACCAGTTGCTCCGGTTATGCCAGTGGCGCCCGTTGATCCTGTTGAGCCGGTTGATCCGGTTGAACCGATTGTGCCTGTCGATCCCGTTGCACCCGTTGAGCCGGTTATCCCTGTTGCCCCAGTTACACCGGTCGCCCCGGTTTCTCCTGTTGATCCGGTTTCTCCAATTAATCCCGTCGCACCAGTTGATCCCGTTACACCAGTCGGGCCGGTTGAGCCTGTTACTCCGGTTGCGCCAGTAACTCCAGTTGCACCGGTTGATCCTGTTACCCCAGTTGGGCCAGTTGGGCCGGTTGTTCCAGTCGGTCCTGTTGCACCAGTCGAGCCGGTTGTTCCCGTTCCCCCGGTTACACCAGTTGCACCGGTTGAGCCGGTTTCTCCCGTTGTTCCTGTTGAACCTGTCGATCCCGTTGCTCCGGTTATTCCTGTTGCACCAGTTACACCGGTCGCTCCGGTTTCTCCTGTCAACCCCGTTACTCCGGTTGGACCTGCTGCGCCAGTTGTGCCTGTCGCTCCTGTTACTCCTGTTACCCCAGTTGTCCCCGTTACACCAGTCGCCCCTGTTACTCCGGTGGGGCCCGTTTCTCCGCTTGACCCTGTTGATCCGGTTACACCAGTTATGCCTGTTACTCCTGTTGCACCCGTTGGGCCTGTCGCCCCGGTTACCCCTGTTACTCCTGTCGATCCCGTGACCCCCGTCGGGCCAGTCACACCAGTTGCGCCGGTGAACCCCGTTACTCCGATTGGACCTGCTACCCCAGTTGCTCCGGTTATGCCAGTGGCACCCGTTGCGCCGGTTGATCCAGTTGCACCGGTCGCTCCTGTTACTCCCGTTGGGCCTGTTACTCCAGTTGAGCCTGTTTCTCCGGTTATACCTGTTGAGCCAGTTGCGCCTGTCGAGCCGGTTGAACCGGTTTCTCCGGTTGCGCCTGTTGGGCCGGTTTCTCCTGTCGCTCCGGTTGAGCCGGTTACACCAGTTGCGCCTGTTTCTCCGGTTGCTCCAGTTACCCCCGTTGCACCAGTCGCTCCGGTTTCTCCTATCGCCCCGGTTGCTCCAGTTGGACCCGTTGCTCCGGTTATACCAGTTGGGCCGGTTACTCCAGTAGCTCCGGTATCCCCGGTTGAGCCAGTAATCCCTGTTGCACCGGTTACTCCAGTCGGACCAGTTACTCCGGTTGGGCCAGTTATTCCGGTTACTCCAGTTGGACCCGTTACTCCGGTTGAGCCTGTTCCACCAGTTATGCCTGTTACTCCTGTTGCACCCGTTGGGCCTGTTGCCCCGGTTACCCCTGTTACTCCTGTCAATCCCGTGACCCCCGTCGGGCCAGTCACACCAGTTGCTCCGGTTATGCCAGTGGCGCCCGTTGATCCTGTTGCACCGGTTGATCCGGTTACACCCGTTACCCCAGTCGCTCCTGTTGTTCCCGTTTCTCCGGTTATACCAGTTGGGCCTGTTGCGCCTGTCGATCCTGTTGCACCCGTTTCTCCGGTTGGGCCGGTTGGGCCTGTTGGGCCGATTTCTCCCGTTGGGCCAGTTTCTCCCATTGCCCCGGTTACTCCTGTTGCTCCAGTTACACCGGTTATTCCTGTTGACCCTGTTACACCAGTCGCTCCGGTTTCTCCTGTTACACCGGTTAAACCTGTTACCCCGGTTGCGCCAGTCGCTCCTGTTATCCCCGTTGCACCAGTCGCTCCAGTTGCACCGGTTTCACCTGTTGAGCCAGTAATCCCTGTTGCACCGGTTTCTCCGGTTGAACCTGTTGATCCGGTTGGACCGGTCTCTCCCGTTGAGCCGATTTCTCCAGTTGCTCCGGTTGGGCCGGTTGATCCTGTTACACCGTTTTCTCCGGTTGAACCAGTTGAACCAGTCGACCCTGTTGGCCCGGTTGGACCTGTTATTCCGGTTGCCCCAGTTACACCAGTCGCTCCTGTTACTCCAGTTGGGCCGGTTGAGCCCGTGGTTCCGGTTTCTCCGGTTGCTCCCGTTGAGCCGGTTTCTCCCGTCGCCCCAGTTACTCCAGTTTGACCGGTTGAGCCAGTTACACCAGTTGGGCCTGTTACTCCCGTTGCACCAGTTGGGCCTGTTACTCCCGTTGCACCGGTTGGGCCTGTTGATCCTGTTGGTCCTGTCGATCCGGTTGGGCCTGTTGCACCAGTTGAGCCGGTCGTTCCTGTTGAGCCTGTTATTCCGGTTCGGCCGGTTACACCAGTTGAGCCAGTCACTCCCGTTGGACCTGTTTCTCCGGTTGCACCTGTTACACCAGTCACTCCAGTTGCACCGGTTTCTCCTGTTACACCCGTTGGACCTGTTCCCCCGGTTGCGCCTGTTTCTCCAGTTAATCCCGTCGCTCCAGTTGAGCCGGTTGCTCCTGTTGAACCAGTTGGGCCTGTTGCACCAGTCAAGCCAGTTGTTCCTGTTACTCCAGTCACTCCGGTTGAGCCAGTAGTTCCGGTTGCTCCCGTTGCACCAGTTACTCCGGTCGCTCCTCTTGCTCCAGTCACTCCGGTTGAGCCAGTAGTTCCGGTTGCTCCTCTTGCTCCTGTTACACCAGTCGAGCCGGTAGCTCCAGTTACTCCCGTCGCCCCTGTTACTCCTGTCGGACCAGTCACTCCGGTTTGGCCGGTTACACCCGTTGATCCTGTCGACCCCGTCGCTCCTCTTGCTCCGGTCACTCCTGTAGGGCCCGTCACTCCTGTGGGACCTGTAATTCCCGTTACGCCAGGTTCACCCCCGGTTTGCGCCAATGAAACGTCGTCTATTAAAACCGTGCCGGAAGAAACTTTACTTAATACAATGACGGCAGAGGCCGCGCCAGAAGGCACACTGCTTGTTTTATAGATTTCAGACCATGTGTGAAAGAGCACGTTCGGCAAATTTCCGGGTGTAATATTTTCTTGAATGGAACTGATTTGTTCACCTGCTGCGCTGACATAGATGATCTGGAGAGTTACTTGGGGACTTGGCTCATTTCCGAGCGTTGCGAGTGATACGAATAGAGTCACTGACTTGGCTGAAATTGGAACGATTTGACTGAGGTAAGCATATGGCTGAGCTCCAATAAATTGCGCAGAATATCTCCCTGAATGTGCAAACAAACTGTTAATCTGGGTATTTGCCGAACTCCACCCCGCTAATGTACCGGTTTCAAAGCTTCCGTTTATAATCGGATTATTCATTCAATCTTTTTCCCTCTCCTTCCCGTTGTTGACCGTCTTACTTATTAAGACAGCATATTAATACGGGCTGTGTTTTGACAATCTAAATAAAAAAGGTGATTTCTTTTCATCACCTTAATCCGATCCTTGAATGGGGAATCCCGTCGCAATGAGGGAGCGGTTTGCCGCTGCGACTTGTGTTACGTAATTCGAAGAAAGGACGGATAAATAGAGCTGGTACGCGGCTGTTTCATCCGCCTTCATTTCGTCGATGTACGTAAAAGGAATTCCTATGATTTGTCCGCCTGAAGAAAAGAGGTTCCGCTCTTGTCTCTGTGTTTGTATCGATACGCCATTTCTTTGCAGATCGACAGCTAAGACCAATGAGAAATGAGACGCGAGCGGATCTAATTCCACATTTACTTGTATGACGGCATCCGTTTTCACCAATTGATCTGTCGGCGCGGCTATCACTGCGCTTAACACGTTTATCGGTGTTCCTTCTAACGGAATCATCATTTGGTCTGCTGTATTTTGAAAAGCTACCGCAGGAACCGCTCCCGGCGGACCCTCAGGCCCCGGGGGACCGGGCGGACCCGCCTCCCCTTGCGGACCGCGGGAGCCGGCGGGTCCTCTTTTGCCTTCGGGACCTCGCAGCCCGGGTACGCACAAGGCAGATCGATTTTCATCTGAAGACGGAAACCGTTTTTCTGTCCCTGTTTCCGGCCTTTCATGTTCACATGGTAATTGTTCATACCGGCGTTTCATATGTCTGCTCATATATTTGTAAGGTTTCTGTTTCAATATCATGTATTGATTACGGCCGCTGCTCATATTATCACCCCGTCCATATTCTATTCGCACTGGAGTCATCATGTGCAGGCCCTTCCCCTTCCTTACAGAAATAAAAAAAAGGCAGACCTGAGTCTGCCTTTTTTTCTTCTACCATAACCCTAATACTTTCCACCATAATCCGCCGATCACAAGCCATGTCACAATATGGACGATTGACAGGATAAAGCCGATGGACCACCATTTGCTTTGCGATATATAACCCGCTCCGAAAAAGACCGGAGCCGCTCCTGAGCCGTAATGCGTCGTCGAACCGAAAAGGTTGCTGAAAAACGCCAGGCTGAGCGCCGCCAACAGCGGCGGAGCGCCTGCCGCCACGATGACGGCGAGAAATGCCGCATACATGGCGCTGATATGCGCGGTTGCGCTCGCAAAGAAGTAATGCGTGTAATAATACACGACAATCAGAATCATAAATGCCACAATCCATGAAAAACCGGAAACAGAAGATTTCATCATATTGCTGAACCAAGACACCATGCCGAGCTCATTCAGAAAATTCGCCAGCATCACAAGCGCCGCGAACCAAGTCAGCGTATCCCATGCACCTTGTTCCTTTTTGATGTCCTCCCATGTTAATACCTGTGACAAAAGCAAAACGGATAATCCGATCAGGGCCGTCGTCGTTGCGTCAATATTTAAGCTTCCTCCGAAAATCCACAGCGCAAGCACCAATAAAAAGACGATGACCATGGAGAGTTCGGATTTTTTAAACGGACCCATTTCTTTCAATTTTTCCGTTGCGATTTTAGCCGCATCCGGTGTTTCTTTAATTTCCGGCGGATACAGCTTATAAATGACGAGCGGCGTAATGATTAAGCTCGCCAATCCCGGTACAATGGCCGCGATTGCCCAGCTTGTCCATGTGATGTCCACCCCTGCGACATCGTGGGCCAGCTTGGCGATCAGCGGGTTCGCCGCCATTGCCGTCAAAAACATCGCAGACGTAATCAAGTTTCCTTGAAAACCGGTTTTTAATAAGAAAGCGCCGATTTTCCGCTCTGTTCCGTCTGCCGGCGTTGATCCGAAAGTTTCGGATAATGATCTGATAATAGGAAAAATAATGCCGCCCGCCCGTGCCGTGTTGCTCGGAATGGCAGGTGATAAAATTAAATCACTGAAAAGCAGTGAATAAGAAAGGCCGAGTGTTTTCTTCCCGAACCGTTGTACGAATACGTAAGAAATCCTGGCGCCGAGCCCGGTTTTGATGAAACCCCGGGAAATAAAAAAGGCGATGACAATCAGCCAGATTGTCTTGTTTCCAAATCCGCTTAACGTATTTTCAATAGATAGCGTTCCCGTTAACGCGGTGACTGCCAATGCAAAAATTGCAATTGCGCCCATTGGCAAGGGCTTGGAGATAAAGCCGATAATTGTTGCGACAAAAATAGCGAACAAATGCCATGCTTTAGGTTCAAGTCCGGACGGCGCGGGAATAAACCAAATGATTAATCCCACAGCAACAGTAATAAGCAAAGGAATGATTTTTACTGCCTGCTGTTTTTTTGCGTCTTTTTCTGAAGCCATTACAGGTCTCCTCCTATTTTGTTGTCTTCCATCCCCTACCCCATTTTACTACTTAACTAAGTTAATAAACGTTTTTGTTAATTAAAAAACACAAAGGAATATTTTCCTTTGTGCTTCTTGTTTATTATTTTAATATGCCCGACCCGGCTTTAGATATAACATCTGATTTTACATTTGATGATGAGCCGATGGAACCGTGCAATGACGGTGTCCAGCCGACGGACTGACTTAATCCGTTGGCGGCCGACGCGTTAATGGAGGAGCCGTTTAAAAGAGTGCCGTCTTCATGAAGCGCTTTTCCGCCGCTGAAGACGCTGATGACTTTATCAGCAGCCAGTCCCGGCACTTCAAAAACATTATTCTGGGCATATATTTTCGACGCGTGGCCCGCGCCCCACGCATAGCTGAACGGGTATGCGGCGCTTTTAGAGCCTGCGTAAAAATTATTATAAATATGAACCTGCCCGTACCGGACCCGCGGTGCGCGCTGGACGATGTTCTGGTAATAGTTATGGTGAATGGTCACCTTCAGTTTTCCTTCATCCGACGTCTTGCTGTCGCTGTTTCCGATGACGGAGCCTTTGTCATGGTCATGATATTTATTATAGGACAATGTAATATAATTCGCCCCGTTGGCTATATCCGTCTGGCCGTCATGGTGCTGATATTTTCTCCCGTAATAGTAGGGAAAACCGCTGTCGGGATTCGATCCGTCATTAAAGGTGCAATGATCGATCCAGATGTGCGTCGCGCCGTTAATGGTGATATTGTCATATTCCGAGTTCCAGTTGCCGCTGCTGCCGTCCGTCGGGTCCCATTGCGGAAAATAGTCGTAAGCGTCTTGAAATTCAATGTTGCGGATGATGACATTGTCGACGCCGTTCTTAATATTAAAATTCCCGCCTGTCACTTTGGCATTTGAACCCGAGCCGATGATCGTCGTATTTGAAGGAATGTCAACCACGACCCGTGCCTTCTGGTTTTTTTGCGATCGCTGTCTGGCGTTTTCCTGGGTGCCTGACGGCGCTTTTTTTCCCCATTTGTCCGGGTCGTACGCCTTCAGATAGGCGTTCGGATCATATGCCGGATCTTTATAATCATCAAAGCCGAGCGTTTTATTGCGGTCGTCCGTATTCATATTGATTGTGCCTTGTATGTAAATAATCTTCGGTGTGCTGTTGGCGCTTCCCCCTAATGCAGAAACGAGCTGCTGTCTGTTTGATACGGTGTATACATTCGATGAAGAGGCTTTCGCGCCGCCGGTTGTCCCGCCGGAAGCGGCTCCCCAGCCATCATTTGTTCCTAACGTCTGCCGTCCCAGATCAGCGGCATAGACGTCCGCAGGGATCATACATAAACAAACCGCCAGCATAAATAACATTTTTTTCATGAATTGTGCTCCTCCTGATTCTCTGTTCCAATTTATTACAATCGAATTGTATCAAATCAGTTGAGAAACAGCACCGAAAATGTACAGAATGTGCCTTTCGGTTTTATTGCGGAAACCGCAAAAAAATCCCAAGGGACCGAAAACCCCTTGGGATCTGTTCAGCTTACGCCCATGATTTCACTTTTTCGTTATCCGTGACAAACAGAAGAACTTTTCCTTCATCTAAGCGCTTTTCAAATTGTGATGCTTCCTCTTCCGAAAAGCCGATTTCGTGAATTTTGTTGCGGAGCTCGTCGCCTTTTTTATTAAACATATTGCCGACTGCGTGTTTAATGCCCGTTTCTTTCGCTCCGATGGTATTGACATCAGTATTATCGGCCAGGCGGTCCGTTCTGTCGTCATCATGAGAAAGCACATATACGTCTTCTTTTGCGACACCCAATTGCTGAAGCTCTTTTACGTCCTGCATCAGTTTTTGATCATTTGTATATTCTCTTACTACCGGTTTCATTGATAAGTCCTCCCTTTTGTTTTGTATATTGGATGTTTACCCGATCAATCAAGGATCAAACAAAAGAAAGAGAGTTCAGTGGGAAAACGGGCAGATTGTCGGTGGATATTTTCTGGCGGGACATGTTACAGTAGAAAAAGCAACTTTTATCAGAAAAATAAAAATCTTCATGAGCCGATTAAGCAGGGAGGTGGTTCCTATTCATTACTTTTCACCGGAACAGCGATTTAACGCTTGGGTTGTCAGTGATTTAGTGAAGCAGGTATTCCGCCGGCATACCCGCTGCCCGGATGGAATAAAAGAGCTTACGGCCTTTGCTGAAGATACTTTTCATATTAATATCGATTTCGTTTTCTCTATCATTATCAATATCGGTGATATCGAATCCGTTCTGCCGAAAGAAATTGAAAATAGGCTGGGTTCTTATCTGACCGCGCTTCAGCCCGTCGTTACCGCTGACATGCTTCATTCTTCAAAAACGAATGCCTATGAATATTTGGAACATGAGAAAAACACCGATGTGTACCGGTTATTCTATTAAATATGCATATAAGGAAAGAAGGGCCCTGGGCCCTTCTTTTTTTATGACCGTTGACGGTTTGATTTTGTAATCGGGAAATGGTTCGTGTTACATTTGGAACAACCACTTATCTTGAAGGAGGATTCAGTATGCCGAATCATCAGCAGCAAATTCAATTGGCAAGACGCCCCAAAGGCGTTCCCGCCCATGACGATTTCCGCTTTGAAACGATTGCCGTGCCCGAACCGAAAGACGGCGAAGTGCTTGTGAAAACGAGTTATGTGTCCGTTGATCCGTACATGCGCGGACGGATGCAGGATACAAAATCATATGTAGAGCCGTTCGCTTTAGATGAAGCCATAACAGGCGGAGTGATTGCCGAGGTTCTGACAGACGGCGATAAGCTGAAAAAAGGAGATGTTGTGATCGGAAATCTCGCGTGGCAGGAATATTCAGCCGTCAATGAGTCCGCCCTCCGCAAGTTGGATACGGATATCGCACCCGCCCAGGCGTATCTTGGCATTTTAGGGATGACCGGACTGACCGCTTACTTCGGGCTGCTCGATATCGGCCGTCCGAAAAAAGGCGAAACCGTCGTCGTTTCAGGCGCGGCGGGCGCCGTCGGCTCAACAGTCGGACAGATTGCCAAAATCAAAGGCGCGCGGGTTGTCGGCATCGCCGGATCTGATGAAAAAATCGCGTATTTGAAAGAGGAGCTTCAATTTGATGAAGCCATTAATTACAAAACGGCGGATGATATTCAAAAAGCGCTGGAACAGGCATGTCCTGACGGCGTCGATGTCTATTTTGACAATGTCGGCGGACCGATTTCAGATGCGGTGATCAACCTGCTGAATGAATTCGCCCGCATTCCGGTATGCGGAGCAATCTCATCGTACAATACCGAAAGTGAAGAAGAAGACATGGGCCCCCGCGTCCAGCCGAAGCTGATCAAAACAAAAGCGCTGATGCAGGGATTCATCGTCAGTGATTATGCTGACCGCTTTTCCGAAGGCGCGAAACAATTGGCCGAATGGCTCAAGGACGGAAAGCTTCATTATGAAGAAACGATTACGGAAGGATTCAGCAATATTCCTGACGCGTTCCTCGGCCTGTTTAAAGGAGAAAACAAAGGCAAACAGATCATCAAAGTCAGTGATCTAAGTTAACATAATGATGAAAAAAGGAGGGCTTTGTCCCCTCCTTTTCTTTTTTTCGGATCAGCCGCGAAGAATCAAAGTAAGAAAGCCGTCTTCATCAGGCTCCGTATCTTCCAAAGTGAATCCCGCTGCTTGAAAGCAGGCTAAACTGATTTGATTGTCTTTTTCGATGCTTGCCGCCCATACCCGCACGCTGGTAAACCCAGGATCAGTCAGCAGTTTTTTCAAGATCTGTTTTCCGTACCCTTGAAGCTGGTACAAAGGATTGACGATCAATCCGATATACGCCCGCTCCTCCACAAACTCTATAGAGACCATGCCTGCCGGACACTCCCCGTCATATGCCATAATGACAGTATCGTCTTCATCTTTATTCAATCGTGCATACCATGCGTCTAATGGCAGCATCGCATCCATTCTCCGTCTGATATTATCGTTCTTAAACCAGTGTTCAAGTATTTTTAGCTCACGTTCCTTCAATATTTGAAATCTGATTATTGAAACCATCAACCCGCCCCCGCCTGAACCTTTTCTATTATTTTACAACAAAAAACGAAGGGCTTCCCGCCCTCCGTTTCTTATTTCTCAGATAATTTTCCGCCTGAATAAACGGCCTCTTTCAGCGCAATTCCGAGTGATTTGGCCATTTTTTTCAATTTGGATTCTTCCATCGGCGTGACAAGGCTGAGTACGGTTCCTTCTTTACCGGCCCGCCCCGTCCGGCCTGATCTGTGAATGTACCCGTCTTCATTCGGGATGTCCGCGTGAATGACGTACGGAAGATCATCGATATCGAGACCGCGCGCCGCAATGTCAGTCGCCAGAAGCAGCGGAAATTCTCCCCGTTCAAACGCTGATAATATCTTTGCCCGCTCCATTTTTTTCGCTTCTCCGTGCAGGATGCCGAGATCCACATGGTGATAGGCGAGTTTTTCCGCATAGACGCTTAAATTTCCGATATCTCTGACGAACACGAGCGCCTGCATGCCGTTCAGCCGTGACAGCTTTTGTAATAGCTTTACTTTATCCCGCTGATCGCAGACGAGATATTGATGCGTGACGCGCGCTTTTTCCGCCGTATTCCGCTCCACTTTCAAAACAGCCGGTTCATGTGCGATGGTATTCAGCACCTGTTCTGTTTCCGGCTGCAGCGTAGCGGAAAAGCTTAAAAGCTGTCGGTCTTTCAGCGTCGTTTTAATGATTTTTTTCATCGTTTCGCGGTGTTCCTGTGTCACAAGCTGATCCGCTTCATCAAGAACGATTGTCTTGACTTCATGCATTTTCAGCTTTTTCGCCTGAATCAATTCGAGCACCCTGCCCGGTGTGCCCGCAATGATATGCGGTTTATTTTTGAGCTTTTCCACCTGCTTTTTCACGTTTGCTCCGCCGATCAAAGACAAAGCGCGAAGATCAGAGCCTTTTATCCACTCCTGAATCACTTGAAAAATCTGCATCACTAGCTCGCGGGACGGCGCTAAAATGATCACTTGCGGATGTTTCTGTTCCGGGTTGATCCGCTCCAGAACCGGAAGCGTGTACGCCAATGTTTTTCCCGTTCCCGTCGGGGATTCGGCGATGACGTCTTTCCCTTCCATAATCACCTGAGCGGCTTTTTCCTGAATGACGGTCGGCTCCTGAAAACCTGAGGCCTCCCAGTTTTCGGCGATAAATGGTTGTGTATGCTGTAAAAATGGCCATGTTTGGGTCATGTCGTTCTCCTCAATTCTTAAAATCTACTCCATAGTATCTCAAATGCACGCGCCAAACGCAATTTTCTTTTTCCTTCCAAGCCTTTTAACAAACGGTCTCCTCCTTTATAATCATAAATGAGAAAGACACATGATGAATAAAGCGTGTCTGATAACGATAGAGGTGTAATGATGAGTATTTTATCCGTAAAAGATTTAAGCCACGGCTTTGGTGACCGTGCGCTTTTTAACAATGTATCGTTCCGTCTTTTAAAAGGGGAGCACGTCGGCTTAATCGGAGCAAACGGCGAAGGTAAATCAACGTTTATGAATATTATTACCGGAAAGCTTGAGCCTGATGAGGGTAAAGTTGAATGGGCGAAAAACGTGCGCGTCGGCTACCTCGATCAGCATACCGTGCTTGAAAAAGGAAAAACGATCCGCGACGTGCTGAAAGATGCGTTCCATTACTTATTTGCGATGGAAGAGGAAATGAATGAGATTTACAACAAAATGGGCGAAGCGGACCCTGATGAGCTTGAGCAGCTGCTTGAAGATGTCGGTGTCATTCAAGACGCCCTGACAAACAATGACTTCTACGTGATTGACAGCAAAGTTGAAGAAATCGCCCGCGGCCTCGGCCTGCAGGATGTCGGACTTGACCGCGACGTCACTGATTTAAGCGGCGGACAGCGGACGAAAGTGCTGCTCGCCAAACTGCTTTTGGAAAAACCGGAAATCCTTCTGTTGGACGAACCGACCAACTACCTTGATGAGCAGCATATTGAATGGCTGAAACGCTATTTGCAGGAATATGAAAATGCGTTCATCTTAATTTCTCACGACATTCCGTTTTTAAACAGCGTGATCAATTTGATTTATCATGTGGAAAATCAGGAGCTGACTCGTTATGTCGGCGACTACCATCAGTTTATGGAAGTCTACGAAGTGAAAAAACAGCAGCTCGAAGCCGCCTATAAAAAACAGCAGCAGGAAGTGGCTGAGCTGAAAGATTTCGTCGCCCGCAACAAAGCGCGGGTCAGCACGAGAAATATGGCGATGTCCCGCCAGAAAAAGCTTGATAAGATGGATATGATCGAACTGGCGGCCGAAAAATTGAAACCGGAATTCCATTTCAAGCCTGCGAGAACGTCAGGCAAGCTCATTTTTGAAACGAAGGACTTAGTCATCGGCTACGATACTCCGCTGTCACGCCCGCTCAATCTCAGAATGGAACGCGGACAGAAAGTCGCCCTGTACGGCGCAAACGGCATCGGGAAGACGACGCTGTTAAAGAGCCTGCTCGGTGAAATCCAGCCGCTGGAAGGCACGGTGGAACGGGGCGAGCATCAATACACGGGCTATTTCGAGCAGGAAGTGAAAGAAACCAATAACAATACGTGCATCGAAGAAGTGTGGAGCGAATTTCCTTCCTTTACCCAGTATGAAATCCGCGCCGCCCTCGCCAAATGCGGCCTGACGACCAAACACATTGAAAGCCGCGTCTCCGTTCTCAGCGGAGGAGAAAAAGCGAAGGTCAGACTGTGCAAACTGATCAATTCAGAAACAAACCTGCTCGTGCTTGACGAACCGACAAACCACCTGGATGTCGATGCGAAAGAAGAGCTGAAACGCGCGCTGAAAGAATACAAAGGCTCCATTCTGCTGATTTCCCACGAACCCGAGTTCTACATGGATATCGCGACGGAAACATGGAATTGTGAATCTTGGACGACGAAAGTGCTGTAAACACAAAAAGGAACTCCCGCCCATGCGGAAGTTCCTTTTTTTCTTAATGTCCGGCTTTTATTCCGGCGAGATGTTTGCGTCCCATGAGAAGGACAAGCATGCCGACAAAAACGACGATCCCGCCTACTGTATATGGAGTGCTTGCAGTGAAGTGTTCTGACAGCATCCCCGCAATCCACGGAGCGAGCGCACCGCCGATAAAACGGACTGAGCTGTAGGCTGAAGACGCGATTGAACGTTCAACCGGCGCAGAACCCATCACAGCGGTTGTCATGATCGTATTCACCATACCGAGAACAGCACCGGCGACAACGATACACGTAATGATCAACGTCTGATGGTCAGTCCAGATCCCCATGACGATGAGAATGACCGCAAAGGCGATAAAGAGAACGACGAGCGAACCCACTGTTCCCAGCGCTTTGTGCACGAGCGGCGCCGTAAAGACTGACGTAATTGCCAGCAATAAACCCCAGCCGAAGAAGACGTATCCAAGGCCGTGTTCATCTAAATCCAGCACGAACGGAGAATAAGCAAGCAAAATAAAAAATCCAAAGTTGTATAAGAATGCAGATACTGCCATTGTCAAAAGGCCTTTATATTTGAGCGCCTTCATCGCATCAAACACACCGACGCGTTTCGCCGGTTTCGGCAGCTTCGGCAGCATGAGTGAAATCGCGCAAAGCGCTATGAACATGAGGACAGACACTCCGAAGAACGGAGCGCGCCATGAGATGCTGCCAAGCTCTCCGCCTGCAAGCGGCCCGACGGAAATCCCCAAGCCGAGTGCAGCCTCATACAGAATAATGGCTTTGGCGCTGCCGCCGACAGATACCCCGACAATGACGGCAAGCGCGGTTGAAATAAAGAGAGCATTCCCAAGCCCCCAGCCGCCGCGATAGCCGACAAGCTGAGCGATTGAACTTGAGCTTCCGCCGAGGGCGGCAAACACGATGATAAAAATAAGTCCGAGAAGCAGCGTCCATTTTGCGCCGATCCGGCTTGAAATCGCGCCGGAGAAAAACATCATAAAACCGGTAACGAGCAAATAACTTGTAAATAACAGAGATACTTCACTAGGTGAAGCATGTAATTGTGCGGCGATCGCCGGAAGAATCGGATCGACAAGACCGATTCCCATAAAGGAAATAACACAGGCAAACGCAACCGCCCAAACGGCTTTCGGCTGGCTGAATAAGCCTGTTTTCTGTTGTGATGATGTATCCATTTGACCAGACCTCCTGTTTCATCCATTAAAAGAAACGCTATATCCATAGCGTTTACAGCAAAATCATTCGATTGATTGAATGGCGCGGTCAGCTTTTTCTTTCATTCCGTTAAGGCGCGTTTTAAAATGCTGAAATGTGCTGATCTTCTCATCAATCATCTCAAGCTGGTGGTTCAAAGCCTGCTGAATCTCTTCCAGCTTTTCTTTCCGTTCCTTCGGATCCAGTGACAACAAGTACCCCTCTTTGTTTAATTCCAGCTGACGGCTCATCTCCATAAACTGCTGAAGCTCCTGAAGGGAAAAACCGAGCACTTCTTTTGTGCTGGTGACTTTTTCGAGCTCCTCCATATCATCTTCAGAGTATAGCCGGACGCCGCCTTCTGTCCGTTTAGGAGCAGGAATCAAACCAATCTCCTCGTAAAAACGAATGGTTCGTTTTGTCAATCCGCTTCGCTTGGCAACTTGATCAATCTTCATCCATTCCAAGGTGAATCCCCCTCTTGTCGTATCTGTTTCTATTATACACCATTTGAACCTTAACGTAAACGTTAACTTTTTATGCCTGATAAACTTTGCTTGGACAAAACGTTTGTCTTTAAAGCGCCGGGAGACATCTGTGTAAGATAAAAAAAGCCGGTATGACCCGCCATCTTTCTCGGGGGCCGTACCGGCTTTTCTTAATTCTCAAGTTCTTCAATCATCAGTGACAATTCGGTCCAGCGCTCCATCGCCGCTTCAAGCTCTTCAGCCGTTTTTGCCTGTTCGGCCATCAGTTCTTGAATCTTTCCGAAATCACTTCCCGCTTCAGCGATTTCCGCTTCCAGACGCTGATGCTTTTCTTCAAGGCCGGCGATTTTGTCTTCGATGCCGTCCCATTCGATCTGATCCTTATATGAAAGCTTTTTGCGCTTTTTCTTCGGCTCTTCCTCCGCCTTTTTCTCTTCGGCCGGCTGTTTTACCGCCGTCTTCTTCGCTTTTGCGTGTTCCATGTATTCACTGTACGAACCTTGGAAACGGGAAATGACACCGTTTCCTTCAAATACGATCAGGCGGTCAATGACGCGGTCAAGGAAATAGCGGTCATGGGATACGGTGATGACGACGCCTGGGAACTGTTCGATATAATCTTCGAGCACGCTTAATGTTTCCGTGTCCAGATCATTGGTCGGCTCATCTAAAAACAGCACATTCGGTTCCTGCATCAGTACATTCAGCAAGTACAGACGGCGCTTTTCCCCGCCCGACAGCTTTCTGATATATGTCTGCTGCATCGGACGCGGGAACAGAAAACGCTCAAGCATTTGTTCCGCGGTGATGATCTCGCCTTCCGCCGTTTTGACGATTTCAGCCGTCTCTTTTATATATTCAATGACTTTCATATCACCGTTCATTTCGCTGTGGTCCTGGGTGTAGTAGCCGATCCGGACCGTCTGCCCGATGGTGATATTGCCGCTGTCAGGCTGAATTCTGCCGGCGAGGCTGTTTAAAAGTGTCGTTTTCCCGATTCCGTTCGGCCCGATGATGCCGATTCGTTCCCCCGGGATGACAAGCTCATTAAACCGGCTGATCAGCGCTTGGCCGTTATAGGTAATGGTGACGTTATCGGCTTCGATCACCTGTTTTCCGAGACGGTGGGAGCCGATCGCGAAATCGAGTGATCCGGAGACTGCCGGCCCTTTTTGCTCTTTGAGCGCCTCCGCTCTGTCCACTCTCGCTTTTTGTTTCGTCGAGCGCGCTTTCGCCCCTCTTCTGAGCCACGCCAATTCGCGGCGCAGGAGGTTTTGACGTTTTGTTTCTTTCTGCTCCGCCAGCGCTTCCCGTTCGGCCCGTTTTTCCAGGAATACTTCATAGTTTCCTTTATACGTATAAAGGCTTCCTCTCTCAAGCTCGTAAATTCTGTTCGTCACCCTGTTCAGAAAATATCTGTCGTGCGTGACAAGCATAACGGCGCCCGGATATTGCGATAAGTAGCCTTCCAGCCATTCAATCGTTTCATTGTCCAAGTGGTTTGTCGGTTCATCCAAAATGAGCAGGTCAGCCGGCTGGATGACGTTTTTCGCAATCGCGACGCGCTTTCTCTGGCCGCCGGACAGCTCACTGACATCCTTCATCAGATCGGTGACGCCAAGTTTGGTTAAAACCGTTTTGGCTAACGTATTCGCCTCCCACGCATCATTCGCGTCCATTCGGGCCTGCGCATCAAGCAGCTGTTTCTGGCGCTGGTCATTTTCCGGTTCTTCATTCAGCGCCTGAAGCGCTTTTTCGTATTCTCTCATCGTTCTCATGACGGCTGATCCACCGGAATAAATATGCTCAAGTACGGTTTGTCCGGCCGGAAGATCAGGGTCCTGATGCAAAAACTCAATATGCACGTTTCCTGAAGCCGTAATCTCGCCTTCCTCCGTTGATTCAAGGCCGGCAATGGTTTTCAGAAGCGTAGACTTCCCCGTTCCGTTCGGGCCGATTAAACCGATTCTTTCATTCTCTTCAATATGAAAGGAGATATGGTCGAATAATGTCTTATCTCCGTATGTTTTATAAAGGTTTTCCGCTTTTATGATGCTCATGGTTCCTATCAATCCTCACGTAAGTTCATGTGTTCATTTTAAATCAGGCGCTGGAATAAAACTAGTAAAAGGACAGACAAATTTCTTGGAAGAGATCATTTTGTCCGAAGAATGTTTCCGCCTCTCCTTTTATACACTGGAGGGGAAGAGGTGATGACATGATCAGCGTCAGTTTGTGCGTTATCGTGAAAAATGAAGAGGAAGTGCTTGCGGGCTGTCTTGATTCCGTCAAAGACATTGCGGATGAAATTGTGATTGCTGATACGGGCTCGACCGACCGGACGAAAGAAATCGCGGCCCGTTATACGGATAAGATTTATGATTTTGAATGGATCGATCACTTTGCGGCCGCCCGTAACTTTGTGTTTTCGAAAGCGGAAATGGATTATATTCTGTGGCTGGACGCCGACGATATATTGACGGAAAAGGACCGTGAAAAGCTGATTGAACTGAAGGCGTCGCTTTCAAAAGAGGTGGATGCGGTATCCATGTATTATCACGTCGGCTTTGATGATCGGGGAGAGGTCAGCTTCAGATACCGCCGCAACCGACTCGTCAAGCGTGAAAAAGGATTCCGCTGGATCGGAGCCGTGCATGAGTATCTTGAAGTATACGGAAACATCATAGAAACCGATATTGCCGTCACACACCGGAAATCCGAGAAAAAGCACTCACCTCCCTCAGACCGCAACTTGAAGATTTATGAGAAAATGGCGGAAAACAGTGAAACGATGACACCGCGCGATTTGTTTTACTTCGCGAATGAATTAAAGGATCACGGCCAGTATCAGCGCGCCATCACGTATTATCACCATTTTCTTTCCACAAAACAGTGCTGGATCGAAGACGAGATCAGAACGTGCCAATATCTATCCGATTGCTACAGGGCGGTCGGCCATGAAGAGGCCGCCATGACGTCTCTCTTAAAATCATTTCTGATCGATTGTCCGCGTCCGGAGTTCTGCTGCAGGCTCGGCGACTATTTTGCGGAGAAACGGCAATACCGGCAGGGCGTGTTTTGGTATGAGCTCGCCCTATCCGCCAAAAGCAGTGATGCAGGCTTTACCCAGCTCGAATATTCCACCTGGTATCCCCATCTTCAGCTCTGCGTCTGCCACTGGCAGCTCGGCGACAGAGAAAAAGCGAAGATTCATAACGACAAAGCCGCCTCCTATCATCCGTCACATCCGAGTGTCCTGTATAATCAAAACGTGCTCGGCACATAACATCAAAAAAAGAGCTGCCCCGTATGAAGGGCAGCTCCTTATTGATTACGCTGTCGGAATTCCTCCGCTTACACTGTAAATCTGGGATGTCACATAGCTCGATTCTTCTGAGGCCAAAAAGACATAAATCCCTGCTAGCTCCGCCGGCTGTCCGGCGCGCTTTAATGGAACGGCCGGTGTTTCCTTGCCGAATTTCGGAATGTTTTCACCGGGCTGTCCTCCCGAAATCTGCAGAGGCGTCCAGATCGGCCCCGGCGCTACCGAGTTGACTCTGATTCCTTTATTCGCCAGCTGTTTTCCTAAGCCGACGGTAAAACCGATAATGGCATGTTTCGTCGCGGCATAATCCAACAGCATCGGGCTTGGATTATACCCTTCTACGGACGTTGTCGTGATAATAGACGCGCCTTCCGGCAGATACGGAAGCGCGGCTTTGACGAGCCAATACAGCGAGAATACGTTGACTTCAAATGTTTGATAGATTTGTTCTGTGGCAAGATCGCTGATATCATCCACTGCCTGCTGTTTGCCGGCGACAAGAGCGAGCGTGTCAAGACCGCCAAGCTCTTGATACGCTTTTTCCGCCAATTCTCCGCAAAACGCTTCATCGCTTAAATCTCCCGGCAGCAGAACGGCTTTTCTTCCCTCTTTTTCAATTAACGCTTTCACTTCTTCAGCATCCGGCTTTTCCTCAGGCAGATAGTTAATCGCCACATCCGCCCCTTCCCGGGCATAAGCAATCGCGGCGGCCCGGCCGATACCTGAATCGCCGCCGGTGACGAGGGCTTTTCTTCCCTTCAGCTTGCCGGCTCCTTTATAGCTCGTTTCACCGCAGTCCGGCACAGGCTTCATCTCTTTCTGCAAACCGGGCGGTTCTTGATATTGTTTTGGAAATTCATCATGATCATATTTCGTCAGCGGGTTGTGCAGATTTGCATCAGACATACAAGACTCTCCTTTATCATTGGTGATGTATTCGTATGTGTACCCCTGAGCATGACGGATCAAACGTGTAAGTGCAGTTTCCGATTGGTAAAGGGAAAACAAAAAAGGAGCCCGTAAGCTCCCTTTTTTTATGACTCTCCGAGTACGTTTTCAGCCATTTTCGCTAAATGCTGGGCGCTTCCCGAAATTTCCTGCATCGTGGCAGAAATTTGTTCAACCGCCGCCGCTTGGCCGTTTGTGTTCTGGTTGATGGATTCAATAGAGTCCTCCAGCCCTTTCAGCAGGCTGTGGATTTTTTTCGTAATCTGGTCAATTTGGCCGACGTTGTCTTTTGAATGAGTGGCAAGCTTGCGGATCTCATCCGCCACCACGGAAAAGCCCTTGCCGGATTCTCCTGCTCTCGCGGCTTCAATGGCCGCATTCAAACCGAGCAGATTGCTTTGATCCGAGATGCCCTTGACAGTGACGGAAATGTCGGCGATTTCTCCCGCGCTTTCACTGACTTGTTTCGCCTGAGCGGAAATCCCGGTCATCTGTGCTGAGAAACCGCTGATGGATTCTGAGATATCCGCGATGGCCGAAGCGGTCTGTTCCACGACGGCGGACAGGCTTTCAGCGACATCATGAAGCTTGGCTGATTTTTCAAGGCTCGTGCCGAGACCGACGCCGCCGATGACTTTTCCGTTTTCATCGTGAAGCGGAATCGCTCTGGCGATCAGCGGAAATCCGAAGAGCTCTTTCGGCACCATGCTTGTCTTCTTCTGATTCATGCGGATCGCATCTGTAATGATGTCCCCTTTTTGCAGCGGGTCTCCCGGCTTTACATTAAGAGAAAACGTTTTAGCCGGAATATTCACGATTAATTTTTCTGTATCATAAATTCCGATGGTGATGTCATCTTGGATCAGGCTGTTTAAAAAAGGCGCAACTTTGACAAATGCGTCAAGCAGGCTGTGCGTTTGCTGCTCCGTCTGTATACTCATTTCTTTCACTCCTTCTTAATATGGGAATTGCCGTTTTTCATGCTGAACCGAAATCCATTTCAGCGTGGTGAATTCTTCAAGGCTCCATTCGCCGTTCAGCCTGCCGAGACCTGATTGCTTCTCGCCGCCGAACGCGACGTTCGGTTCATCATTAATGGTCGTATCGTTGACGTGAATCATGCCGGTTTCGATCCGCTTAGCAAACTCAACGCCGCGCTCAACGTTTGCCGTATGCACGGCTCCGCTTAAACCGAACGGTGTCGCGTTTGCGATGCTTACCGCTTCATCCTCCGTTTCAAACGGCATGATGCAGACGGCCGGTCCGAACAGCTCCTCCTTCGCAATGCTCATCTCAGGTTTCACATCTTTTAAAATGACGGGCTCAGCGACCGTTCCGCTGAATCGGCCGGACAGCACCGGAACCGCTCCCTCTTCTATCGCTTTTTCGACAGACCGTCTCAAACCTTCCGCCTGTCTCTCATTGATTAAAGGGCCGATAACCGTATCAGGGTCCATCGGATCGCCGACTTTCAGCGATGACACTTTCGCTTCGTAAAGCTCTGTAAATTTGTCATATACAGATGTGTGAACGAGCACGCGGTTCGCCGACATACAGATCTGGCCTTGATGCGTAAACCGGCTGAATACAGCCGCATTGACGGCGTATTCAAGATCAGCATCCTCAAGCACGATCAGCGCGCTGTTTCCGCCAAGCTCCAACAGCGGTTTTTTAAAGTGTTTGACCGCAAGCTGTCCGATATAGCTGCCCACTCCGGTTGAGCCTGTAAATGAGATTATCCGCGGGACGGGATGCTCAACAAAGCTGTCGCCGATCTCCCCGATATCCGTCACGATAACATTCAGCAGCCCGTCCGGTACGCCGGCCGCTTCAAAAATTTTCGCGATAAGCGTTCCGCCGCAGATCGGTGTTTCTTCATGAGGCTTCAGCACGACGCCGTTCCCCGCGCCGAGTGCCGGCGCAACAGATTTCATCGAAAGGAAAAACGGGAAATTAAACGGGCTGATCACCCCCACGACTCCGGCGGGTATTCTGTACAGCCTGTTTTCTTTTCCGTCAATCGTGGACGGAAGAATTTTCCCTTCCATCCGCACCGGAAATGTTGCGGCTTCTTTTATCATATTTTTGACAAGTCCGATTTCAAACTCAGCCTTCAGCCGTGTTCCGCCAAGCTCCTCCATGATTAAGTAAATAATCGCTTCTTCGTGCTCTTCAATGAAAGAAACGGCTTTTTCCAAAATGGCCCGCTTTTTAAAAGGGTTTACTTTGTCCCATTCTTGTTTCGCAAGAGCCGCGGCGCAATATGCCGCATCCACGTCATCAGACGTCGCTTTTTGGAATGAGGTGATGACTTTTTGAGTATAAGGATTTCTGTTTTCCAATACGTTCCGGCTGCTCCCATCCCTCCATCGGCCGCCGATAAACTGCTTATTTAGTTCTTCATATTGAAACATGTAAAACATCTCCCTTTCACCGAAACTTGAAATTAGTTGATGAGTCATCTTTTGTATCGGTCTTAAGGTGAGAAAATTGAACTATTTCACAATAAAATTCCCGTTCCTTCCGTACATCGACGCTTTTTAGCTTTGTCCTTTTAAAGTGGAAAATTCTTTAATTGACTGCGAGAAATTTCGACAATATAATACAAACGTCAGTGTATATAATGATAAGAATATTATGAATTTTCAGGAGGACCCATATGTCTTTACTATTTCGGAAAAAGCCGCTGGCCGACTTAAAGGCCCAGAGCAAACAGACCAGCCTGTCCCGCTCGTTAAGCGCTTTTGACTTGGTTTTGCTCGGAATCGGCTGTGTTGTCGGCACGGGGATTTTTGTGATTACCGGGACTGTGGCCGCGACAGGCGCAGGACCGGCTTTGATTCTGTCGTTTGTGCTCGCGGGCCTTGCCTGCGCGCTCGCCGCGTTTTGTTATGCGGAATTTTCTTCATCCATTCCGATTTCAGGCAGCGTATATACGTATTCATATGTCACTCTCGGGGAGTGTCTCGCGTTTTTAATCGGATGGGACTTAATGCTTGAATATGTCATCGCGCTCGCCGCCGTCGCAACCGGCTGGTCATCCTATTTCCAGTCGCTTCTTGCGGGTTTCGGGCTGCATCTTCCGGAGGCGCTGACCGCCGCACCCGGCAGCAAAACGGGTGCCGTGTTCAACCTGCCGGCCGTTATCATTATTTTGGTCATTACCGCGATTGTTTCAAGGGGCGTGAAAGAAAGCACCCGCTTTAACAATGTCATTGTATTGATGAAAATTGCGATCATTCTGCTGTTTATCATCGTCGGTTTCGGCTACGTGAAACCGGAAAACTGGTCGCCGTTTATGCCGTTCGGAATGAAAGGCGTCATCACGAGCGCCGCGACCGTTTTCTTCGCGTATCTCGGATTTGATGCCGTGTCAAACGCGTCGGAAGAAGTGAAAAACCCGCAGAAATCAATGCCGTTCGGAATCATCGGTGCGCTTGCCATCTGCACCATCCTTTACATTACGGTATCGCTCGTCCTGACGGGAATGCTTTCGTATACTAAGCTGAATGTCGGAGATCCGGTATCTTTCGCGCTCCAATTTGTCGGCCAGAACAAGATAGCAGGCATTATTTCCGTCGGCGCGATTATCGGGATTACAACGGTCATGCTCGCTCTGCTTTACGCTCAGGTGCGCCTTACATTTGCGATGAGCAGAGACGGCCTTTTGCCCCGCATGTTTTCCAAGGTTCACCCGCGTTTTAAAACACCGTTTCAAAACACATGGGTGACGGGGATCGTTGCCGCCGGGATCGCGGGTTTTATTGATTTGGGAACCTTGGCGCATCTCGTCAACATGGGAACCTTGGCGGCCTTTACGGTCATTGCGATCGCCGTCATCGTTTTAAGAAAGAAACATCCGGAGATCAAATCTTCCTTCCGTGTTCCTTTCGTGCCTTTTGTGCCGATCATCAGCGCATGCTTATGCCTGTATCTCGCAAGCAGCCTGCCGGGCGTGACATGGCTCGCCTTTGTCATCTGGATCGCCGCCGGGATCGTCGTTTATATGATGTATTCGAGAAAACACAGTTTGTTAAATAAATAAAAAGGGAGGCTCTTTTTTCTGTTTGAGAAAGAAGAGCCTTTTTTGCACTTGATCATTCATTCACCTTATGAATAATATGGTGTATGCTTCGTTTACATAAAAAGGAGGAGAATCACTTTGGCAATTGCCGCCCCGCTTAAAGAAAAACCTGTCCATCGTCCCGAGACAACCATGTATTCTATTTTGTTCATTATCGGGATTTGTCATCTGCTGAACGATTCACTGCAAGCGGTGATTCCGGCGATGTTTCCGATTTTGGAACGTTCCATGAATCTTACATTTACGCAGCTCGGAATTATCGCCTTTACGCTGAATATGGTGTCTTCCGTGATGCAGCCCGTCATCGGCTGGTATACGGATAAACGCCCGATGCCGTATGCCTTGCCGCTCGGACTCACCGCAAGCATGCTCGGCATTTTAGGTCTCGCGTTCGCCCCGTCTTTTCTGACGATTTTATGCTGTGTCTTTTTTATCGGCCTTGGCTCCGCCGTCTTTCATCCTGAAGGATCGCGTGTCGCCTACATGGCCGCCGGCGAAAAGCGCGGCTTGGCGCAATCGATTTACCAAGTCGGAGGGAATACCGGCCAGGCGATGGCGCCCTTGATTACCGCGCTGATTCTCGTTCCGCTCGGTCAATTCGGCTCTGTCTGGTTTACGCTAGTCGCCGCAATCGCTGTTCTGTTTCTCATTTATATCGCCAAATGGTATAAAGGCCGCCTTATTCATTTGCGCGCCGTAAGTAAAAAATCACCGGCCTCCGCTGTGCAGACCGTGATTACAAAACCGATTATTCTCGCCCTTATCATGATTATCTTCTTAATTTTCGCGCGCTCCTGGTATGTGAGCGCGATCGGCAACTTTTATACGTTCTATGCGATGAATGCCTATCATGTCAGCATTCAGCAGGCACAGAGCTACATCTTCGTCTTTTTATTTTTCGGAGCTGTCGGAACGTTTCTCGGCGGGCCGCTTGCAGACCGTTTCGGAAAGCGGAACGTCATCATCGTTTCGATGATAGCATCGGCTCCCTTGACGATTTTCCTTCCGTTTGCGGGACCTGTCATCGCCTATGGCGTACTGGCGCTGATCGGTGTTGTTCTGATGTCCAGCTTCTCCGTGACTGTTGTCTACGCGCAGGAGCTTGTTCCAGGCAAAATCGGAACGATGTCAGGGCTTACGGTCGGGCTCGCCTTCGGAATGGGCGCGATCGGAGCCGTTGCGCTCGGAGCTCTTATTGATTCAGCGGGATTGACGCCGACCATGACTGCCGTCGCCTTTCTGCCCGTTTTAGGTCTGCTCGCCTTTGTCCTGCCGAGCGACAAAACATTAAAAGAATGGCATTCATAAAAATAATCCCTGCCGAAAAGGCAGGGATTTTATGTTTCAACCGTATAAAAATGAGTGTCAGGAACCGCATATTTCGGAATAAACCCGTCTCTGAAATCAGGAAACGCTTTTTGAATTTCATCAATCCATTTTTTTACGTTTTTGATGTACGGCACGTAAATCATATTGACTGTCGCCTCGTCATCAATGTGATAGTACCAGCATAGATTGAATTCGTTCTCCGTGACGAGCGTAAAGCCTGAAAAATGATAAAAAATCAGCGGGGTGTCATTGACATATACAGCCCCGCCGCGCAGGCTGACGTCATATTGCTCAATATTCCACAGCGCCGCATTCGCGCCGATCGACTCCGTGACATGAACGTGTTCAAACTGCGCGGGCCACTTTTCAACATACCTTTGATCACCGTATGTCTTTTTTTCTTCATTCATCTCCACCGTACAATAGGAGATGCAATCCTGCCTCCACTGCCAGACCGCCCGATACGCTTCCCCGGTATTCCGCGCGCCGACAAACCCGGTGTTGTACTGCCCTGTCAGCTTGTAATAAGACGCAAACCGTTCTGAATTGCGGTGATCCGTCAGAAAAAGGGAAGCATCCGGCTTTTCCGCAAACAGCTCGCCCGCATCTGAGAAGAAAAAGAGATCGGTGTCCAAGTGGGCAAAATATTCGGCTTCATCATACTCCGTCATCACATGGAACAGAAATGCCGGTTTCAGCGTCCAGCAATATTCATGAAACGTCCGGCCGCCCTTTGCTTCAAGCAGCTCCGGGTCCTCCATTTCATGGAGCTGAACCGCCGTGATATGTTCCCACGGCACCTGCTGAAGCAGTTCGTACGCTTTCTGATCGACACACAGCACATACAGATGAAAATCCCGGCAATGCTCATGGAGAGAATGAATCATCGGCATCAGTTTAAAGATATGCGTTCTGGAAACAATGGTTGAAAAATGATATTTACTCACCATATCACATCCAATTTATTTAAGATCCACATGCAGTAAATCAGCAGCCAGCGCTTTGAACGCCCTTGCAAAGTGCGTGACGCCCAGCTTTTTTTCCGCTTTTGCCAAAAGCTTTCCGACCTCCGGCAGATTGAAGCTGTTCGCCGTGATCCGCGGGCTTTTCGTCTTCCAGTCCGGGTCGAGGTTGCGGTCTTTAACCGCGTGCAGCAGCTCGAGAAAAATGTGCAGCAGGCTTTCATATTTCTCATAATCAAGCAGCACTTCGATGTCTGCCATCATGCTGTTGGTTAACTCCGCGTCAAACGGGCCGTTAAACGCGAGGTGCACGTCAAGCGAATGAATGTCATTGTACTTGTCGCACATGTACGCGATATTCGCCCTGATATCATCAACGGAAGCGCAGTTGCTCGGATGCTCCTGATGGACGCTCATGATATCGCGCCGCAGCTGAAATCTCATTCCCGACTGATGAAGCCTGATGCCGAGATCATAATCTTCAAAGCCGTATCTGACAATGCCTTCATCAAACAGGCCGAGATCTGCCACGTGCTGTCTCTTGACTGACGAATTGTTCGTAATGAAAAAACGCCACGGCAGACGGTAGCCGTTCAAATCATCTCCGTATTTTTCCAAAATGCTTTTCAGCACCCGGATAAAGTCGGTATCTAAATCAAAACATTGGTCAAGAAAACTTCCGTCTCTGATATCACTTTCATCAAGGAGCGGCTCTTTATCGCCCGGCAGCTCTTCATACAGTTCGGCGAGTTTTTCCTTATGCTCTTTTTCAAAACGGTCATAATAAAAGCTGTAAATCCGCTTCCAGAACATACCGCATACGACAAGATCGTCCCGGTTCTCATGAGCCTTGATATGCTTCGCCACCAAATCCTTTTCGGCAAGCATATCGCTGTCATGGAAGATCAAAATATCGCCTCTGGCATTGCGGACCGCCTGATTCCGGCCGTAAGCGATCCCTCTGTTTTCTTTAATTCTCACAAAAATCAGCGGAAAATTCGCGCTGAATGATTCAAGCATGGATAAGGTTCCGTCTTCCGAACCGTTGTCAGCCACAATCACTTCGAACGGCTCTGTGCATTCCTGTTCATTCAGGGACAGCAGGCTGTTATAAAGCCGCTCCTTGGAATTATATGCGGGAACAATGACGCTTGCCTTCACTTTTCGTTCACTTCCTGTATATGATCATTTATTTGTTATCATCCTCAGATGCAAAGCCGCTGAACTCCGGGCAGACGGCGCTGACCGTCCCGATCACCCGCTTCAGAATGTCCTGATAAAGCTGATGGACAAACGGCAGGTCGGTCCGGTCCGTCTCATGAATCTGCCGAATGTCGCCGGCTGTAACGATCCGGTATCCGCTGAAATGATAGAAAATCAGCGGACTTCCGTCTTCGAGCACAAGACGCCCGTCCTTCCATGAAAACGTGTGGCGGCCGTAATTCCAATGGCCGATATTCACGCCGGGCGTGGTGATGTCACACACATTCGGGAACAGGCCGGACATGTAATCCAAGTAGCCTTGATCTCCGAATTTTCCTTCGCCCGGCGCATTTTTGCATTCTTCCAGGCAGCGTTCTTTCCACCATCTGAGACAATCTGTGCCGGCACTGTCGGTTTTGAAGCTGAGAAAACCGGAATTATACCGGCCTAAAAGACGCTGCAGCATGTCGATTTCCTGTTTTTCAAATGAGGGAATGACGATATCGCCCCGTGACAGAAGCACCGAACAATCCGGCTGATTGTCAAAAATCGCGCGCGGATCAGCGAAGAAAAACAAATCGGCATCAATGTACGTGACACGCTCTAATTCCGGATGTCCGTCCAGCACGAATTCGAGAAATACCGGCTTCACCGTCCAGCAGTATTCGCTCTGATCCCTCGTCCGCTTCAGTTCAAGGAGCTCCTCATTTTCCAGTGCGGACACCTGAATCAAGGTGACATTATCCTGCCGCATTGCCTGAAGCACGTCATAGGTGTCTTGATCCATACACAAAGTAAAAATGGGGGCGTCCGCCTGAACCGCTTTCAATGAGCCGAACAAAGCGATAGCCTGATACAGCCTTCCTTTTGATAAAACTGTGCAATATGCGCTTGTCACGTCTTTCTCTCACCTCTGTTTCTGTTACTTTTGAAAAAAGGCTTTATACCATTCGATCGTTTTTTCCAATCCTTCATCAATGGTATGCGCGGGTGTCCAATTCAGAAGCTTCCTCGCCTTTTCCGCCGATAAATATTGGTGCTTGATTTCATGGCTTCCCTGGTTGAGCACTTTCGGCTTGAGGTCACTGTCCATGGCCTTAAGAATTTTTTCTACAAGCTCCAGCACCGTCAGCTGAATCTCATTGCTGAAGTTGAACGCTTCTCCCGCAAGATTGAGCTCCTCCATCTTTTCCGCCAGCAAAAGGTATGCCTCGACCGCATCCTCGATGTAAAAATAATCACGGATAAATGTGCCGTCGCTGCGGATTTCCGGCGCTTCACCGTTCAGCACGAGCTGAATCGTCTGCGGAATAATCCGGTTGAAGTTCAAATCTCCGCCGCCGTACAAGTTGCCGCAGCGCGTAATACAGACCGGAAGTCCGTACGTATTAAAATATGTGTGGCTTAACAAATCGGCACAGCTTTTTGATACGTCATACGGATGTTTGCCCTGAAGAGGCATGTTTTCATCGTATGGCAGTGTCGGCTGGTCGCCGTACGCTTTATCACTGGACGCGACGATCACCCGCTTGATGAGCGGATGCCTGCGGCACGCTTCAAGGATGTTCCATGTGCCGAGAATATTGGCTTCAAATGTGGAAATCGGATTGCGGTTTGCGACGCCGACGATCGCCTGAGCGGCTAAATGAAAGACCGTGTCAATTTCATATTCGCCCAGCGCCCGCTCAATCACATCCAGATCTTCAAGCGCGCCCTGCACGATATTCATTTGCTTCACTTGTTCTCCCTGATACAGGTTCGACTTGGGCACAGTGTCACGGACAAGTCCCGTCACATTGGCCCCCTGATCGATCAGTTCCTTCACCAAGCAGCTTCCTAAAAGACCTGTACATCCCGTCACAAACACATTTTTATTTTTCCAGAAACTCAAACTTGATCACCATACCTTCCATACATGTTGTCCCCGGTCCCACATCTTGTTGATTTCCAGCAGGTTTTTATACGTATCGATCGCCGTCCAGAAACCGTAATGCCGGTATACCGCCAATTCGCCGTCTTTCGCCAGCTCCTTCAGCGGTTCTTCTTCAAACATGACATCCCTGTCTTTCGGCAGATAATCAAATACCTTCGGGCTGAGCACGAAAAATCCGCCGTTGATGATGCCGTCACTTGAGGTTTTTTCAGAAAAGCTTTTCGCCATACCGTCTTCAACCGTCAGCGTTCCGAATTGCGAGGTCTTTTCTATACCGGTGACGGTCACCGCAGCCCCTTTTGATTGATGATAGCTGATCAGATGAAACAGGTTGATGTTGGCCAGTCCGTCCCCGTACGTCATAAGAAAGGTTTCATCACCGATGATGTCCTTCGCCTGTAAAAGCCGCCCCGCTGTCTGCGTGTGTTCCCCCGTGTCTAAAAAAGTGATTTTCCACGGCTCGGATTTTCCCAATATCCGCACTTCTCCGGTAGAGCTGTCCAGCGTCATGCTGTGATTCTTCCAGTCATAATCTAAGAAATATTCCTTAATCATCTCTCCTTTGAAACCAAGAAGCAGGATAAATTCGTTCACGCCATAGTATTGATAGAGTTTCATAATATGCCATAGAATCGGTTTGCCGCCTATCATGGCGAGCGGTTTGGGACGTTCATTGGTGATTTCGCTCATTCTCGTTCCTTTTCCGCCGCAGAGAATGACTGCTTTCATCTCTACCCCTCTTCTCTGTGAATATTGGATTCGAAACCGCCCGTATAAGAGAAACCAACCCGATAATTTGTCCGATTCTCTATCACCGGTTTCAAAATCTACTGTAAGATATGAGAGATTGGCGCCCTTTGTGACCAAAAGCTCTCTCTTTTTTCAGATTGGTGAAGATACACACAAAAAAAGAGCCTTACGGAAATTCCGTAAGGCTCTTTCTATTATTTATTATCCTGATTCAGCTTTTCTTTGCCGTAATGATATTTAGACGGATCAACCGGCGTAAAGTCGCTCAATTTGTGGAATCTGAGCAAGTCTTTGTACATCACGCTGTCAGACAGCTTCAGCTGCTCTGTGACTCTGGCTTTCAGGTTTTTCGTTTCCTGATTGCCTTTCAGTTCTTTTCCTGTCTTCGTATCGTATACGACATTGGAGATGGAAGTATATTTCGGCGTGACGTAATCTCCGTTACGGAACGTCACCGTATCATCATGGTCTTTCGAGAAGAGATCGGTGCCGAAATTAATATATTTCTTAGAATCGATGCCTTCCAAGTGAAGGATCGTCGGCACAACGTCCATTTCACCGCCGTACGTATGGTTCACCCCGCCTTTTTTGCCGGGGATGCGAAGCATAAGCGGCACACGCTGATTCTGCGCGTTTTGATAAGGCGTAATTTCTTTGCCGAGAATTTCTTTCATCGCGCGGTTATGGTTTTCAGAGATTCCGTAATGGTCTCCGTAAAGCATAATCACCGAGTTGTCATATAAACCGGATGACTTCAGGTCTTTAAAGAACTGTTCAAGCGCCTCGTCGAGATAACGCGCCGTCTGGAAATAGTCATCCACAGTCGCGTCGCCCGTTTTCGCTTTTTCGATCGTTGCGTCTTTTTCATCAAGCGTAAACGGATAATGGTTCGTCAGCGTGAGCAAATGCGCGTAGAACGGCTGTTTCAGCGATTGAAGCTTCGGAATGGATTCTTTGAAGAATGGTTTATCCTTCAGTCCCATATTGACAAGGTTGTCATCAGACATATCGTATGTGCTGGCGTCAAAGAATTTATCGTAGCCGATATGTTTGTAAATCTGGTCACGGTTCCAGAATGATTTGTAGTCACCGTGTAAAACGGCGCTTGTATAGCCCTCACTTTGGTCAAGGATGGCAGGAAGCGATTGATACGTGTTTTCCCCTTTTGTCACGAAGGCTGATCCTTCAGGCAGTCCGAACAGGCTGTTATCCATCATCAGCTCGGCGTCAGATGTTTTACCTTGGCCCGTTTGGTGGAAAAAGTTATCAAAGTACGTCATGTCCTCTCCACCGCGGGCGAGTTTATTCAGGAACGGCGTGACTTCTTTTCCGTCAAGTTTGTAGTTGATCAAAAACGATTGGAAGCTCTCCAGGTGAATCTTAATGATGTTTTTGCCTTTGGCCTTGCCGAAATACTCGGCGTTCGGCTTCGCATAATGCGACGATGTGTAGTTTTCAACGCTCGTCAGGTCATCGCTGCTGGCATATGCCCGCTGTGATTCCGTCTGCGCCGTCTGTACGCCGTCATAAATTGTGTAATTATAAAGGCCTAAGTATTTTACAATGTAATTGCGGTCAAACGTTCTTGTCAGCAGCTCCGGGCGGTCCTCTTCGGCAATCGCCAGGTTCACGAAGAACAAAACAATACCCGTCACGATAATTAATGACGTATACCGTTTTTTCAGCTTGAATTCCTTCAGCTCACGTCTCCACACCAGAAGCGCGATTAAAATAATAATATCAACAAAGTATAAAATATCATGGCCGGACATAATGCTGAAGATGCCGTCTCCCATATTTCCCACATTACCGGATTGCTTTAAGTTCGGGAATGTCAAGAAATCATCGAAGAATCGATAGAATAGGATATTTGCATACAAAATAAACGTCATGATGAAATCAATAATCACCATGATAATCGCTGATTTGCGGCCTTTCGCAAACAATGCCAGTCCTAAAAAGAAAATGGCGCTTGAGAACGGATTGATCACAAGCAGAAACTGCTGCGTCGGACCCTTCACCCCAAGGTTGAATTCAGCATGATAGGCTAAATACGTTTTGGCCCAAAACAAAATAATAGCCAGTACAAAAAAACTAAGTCTGTAAGAAAATAATTTCTTCATGGCAACCTCTACTTTCCTAAACACTTTAAATCTGTATTCTTACTTTTTGCTTCAATTCCTGCTTTCCGAGCAAAACGAAAGCATCACACAGCCCCATAAACACACCATTTAAAAAAACGATATATTTATCATTCGTGTCATGCCCATTGAACATCTTATCCCGCCAGCCATTAGACGCAGGATATCCGTTCTTCGTTTCACATTTTTTTCTGGCATTAAAAGGTACCGTATCAGACCGGGTCTGAAAATAGGAGATACCAAATATAAGAATAACACAAACTTCTAAAAACGAACAATGAATATCAAAGACAGCCGCCCAACAGGCGGGCTGAAGTTATTGTATGCAAAGGGGTTAAAAAACTTGAAGGTTTTTTTGGCTGATGTAAAAAAAGGACTGGAGTCATCCAGTCCTTTACCTGTCAAATTATCGCTTAGACCCTAAAGATATACAAAAATGCTTTCTTCACGTTTACCTTTTGTTTTTTATAATCCAACCATGCAGCAGAGCTGGCATTTGTGACTGCTTTAACTGTTCTCCAACACTGGTCCTTAACGCGTCTTGCAAATTTCTGTTTCTCATTAGCGAAAAAAATTGTGAACTGGTTTCATCAAACCCGCCAATAAAGGAATTACCCACCTGAAATGACACCCCATGTTGTTCTTTGGTCACAACATGCAGCAGCTGTTTAAATTCTTCCAGTGTTAAAGAAGCACGATATTGATCTTTTAAATAGGCTTCTTCCTCACGAGATTGCGCTGTGTTAAGGCCCTCTCCCAAACTGTTCCTGTCCAAGTCTACAATATAGATACATGATTGATCTGATAATAGATGGATGAGTGTATTTACAATAGCAATAGGATTCTTAAAGAGTCCAAAACATAGATGTATGAATATAATGTCTTGCTTCTTAGACACATATTGCATAATATTTTCTGCATTTGAACATATAAAAGATGCATTAATACCGAGTTTTTTTGCTGAAGAAATTGCTTGGGCAGAGGAATCAATACCTGTCAGTTCGATCTTTTGAAACCGACTGTTCAAATATTGAATTACTTGCCCCTGTCCGCAACCAATATCTAATACAGAATACGGCTCTCTATTAAATTTACTGGAGTAAAACGACAGAAATGTTTCAATTGAAATACTTCTAATGGATGAGGTTTCCCTCTCATCATACCGAAAGCTCACTTTACTTTTCTCAGGATGAGAAAACCATGTTTGTGCTTGAATTCTGTTGGCTTCTGACTCTCTGACAATTGTTTCAATTTCCATATAACTGTGACACCTCCAAAGAGTTTACCACTCTGCTTGAGACATTGTCGGCGAAGATGGATTTATTTTCTTTTTGCTGACAGGACGAAAATACTGGATAGTTAAATTATGCACAATATGGAATGCAGCTGCTGATAAAAAATCAAATTGTGCAGCTATTACAGCTATTACAGTAAATACAGTCATATAGGGGGCTGACTTTACACCACCGAGGGGAATATGGAGCAGTAAGAATCCTATCGAGCTAATACACGTACACAATAAGACAGAATCAAAGAAGTATAGTTTAAATAGAAAAGGAATACAAATTCTCCATATTAATTCCTCTGAAACTGCGCATAAAGGCAGGAAAATCAATGTATCAAGTTTATTTACTTTTCTTTTAACAAATACAACGGATTTGTTTTTCCCCTTCCAGATAACATAAGGAAAAAAGAAACCTAGGGCACTAAATAATAAAACACCGTACGCATTATTGCTATGTATTAAAAAAAAGTTATCATCTAATAAGAAGATGCTACAACACATAATTCCACCAAAAACGGTGATAATATCATAACTGCGCTGCGGTGTTATATGACGAGTCAGTTTATATTCCTTAGTTCTATGCTTGATTTGATACATAACTGTTAGCTTTGAAACATAGGGACCCATCAAATGAATCAGGATCCCTATAAAGATGCATGCCCTTAACTCCATCATGTTCCTGCAACTAAAGTATATATAGGGGCATCGTCTACTCCATTATGGCCACCAATAAGATCCATGAGCTCATCATCTATAAACCCTCCGTATGGACGGCTCTGGATACATTGGGCTGTGGCCAATAAAATCATATTCTGCATCAGATGACCCGCTTCAATAAATATAAATCGATATGAACGATGGCCATATTTAAACCTTGACCTCCAAAAGCTAGCCGATATGATTACAGCGAAAGAAAAGTCCTTTACAGCTTCTTCTTGTAACATTATTCTTCCGAAATCCTCTTCAGAGTACTCACCTAGATGAACTAGGCTCTTACGATAAGGATCAAAGTGATATAGACCTTTTTCCAAAGAATCCACCTTGTTGCTAACAACGTACAGATCCAACGGATAAAGAGCTCCGCCAGAAGGAATAGGGCGTCTAGGACCTTCAGGGCGCTCTATTAATCCATAACTACCCTGCAGAATGGTAGAAAGCTGTGCTAATGTTGTACTACCACCGTTAAACTGTTCGATACTTCTCCTATTTTGAATAACTTCATCTAATGATACACTTGTCCTCAATGGGGAAGGTAATGTAATCAATGGCAAGTCATCAAATCGTTTACCTGCATGAGTAGCGATCTTCTGTAATGTTGCAGATCTCATTAGGCCTGCTACTCCTGGCGCGTCCCACGCCATAGAGCTTCGATAAACTTTCGAAGCCTCAAACCAGTTCTCAGAAGGATCATCAAATCTTAGTTTTTCATTGCCATAGACTACATCAACCAAATTAGTGGCATGCCTTTCAATCTCTTTCATTTCGTTAACCCCTTTCACCTTAGTATTTATGGGAATGGATGAGGTACTGGATTAAGTGTTTCGATTGTAAACGGGTCTGGTACTAACCCTAAATCGTAAGAATGTCGTAATATACGTTCTCCACCCAACATTCTTCCCCTGTAAAGGACATCTATAGGTTTAAACCCTGGAATGATGGACTTTACTACATAAGCTCCGGCATCTTTTATATCAGGACTTGTTAAATCAAATGTAGCCACTTTGAAACCTTTTTCATATAGGTGATCATTTAGACTATTCCAAAGTACATCAGGAGAACTATCATCGAATGACTTAAATTGGTTAACATCAACTAAAGTGCTGTTACTTGTAAGGAAATCAGCTTCCTTGACGATATCGGTTCCTGCGTAAAGCTTAATATGGTCCTCAAAACTATTGATATCCCTATTAAAATCCGCATTCACTAATGCGTTACCTAAACGTTGTTCCGTCTTGACCCAAGTTCTTGTATACATACCTTCAATTGCTGCCTTTTCACAAGCCCTTTCTATTGAATAGGAGGAGGCGGCTCCAATTGCAAAAGGGGCTAAATTCGTATGAGGATTTCTGACAACTGCTAGCACAGAAGGAATACCTGAAAATACAGTCATATCAACTAAGTGCAGCCGCAATGATGTTGGTTTAATATATCTTTCATAAAAGCGTTTTAATCTCGGAGAAGAATTCACATCAATCTGGGGCAAGCTCAGCTTGTTATACCAGGTAAGCATAAAAGCATCCCGTTCAATCGTTTCAAATAAACCTGAAATTGCTGCTTCTACAAAGGTAATTCCGCAAGCAAGACCATTACTTGTAGCATGACCTATATTAGTGTCCCCAGGCCATTCCGTATGATTGGCGATATGGATTAGTTGCCCTGGGGTCCATACCTCCTCATTTGTTTTAGCATATGTCCCTTTTCTCCACCACAGCTTAGTATTTTCATTCCAAACTTCATGAGGAAATATAGGATCTTTGAATTGAGTTGGAGCGTACAATTCCCAATCTTTATATCCAATGAAACGCTTATTCTCCTTCTCTAATTCCTTTTGTGATCCAAAACATACAACATCAGAATCAAATGGAAGATAAGCTGCACTATATCTTTCCACCGTTTCCCCAATAGCAGCTAGTCTTGCCGCAGCCGCATTATCCGATCCGCCTCCATTATAAGAATTAGAGGGGACTCCGAATAAAATTTTACTGTCTGTCCCATGAGCACCGTACGAGTGTCCCCAAACGTCATCTACATCGCGTAATTTCCGATACTCTCTTCTCACTATACCTACATATGGATCAGCAAGACTATCAAGGACTTTCCATGAATCTTCTAATGTCGTCCATTTACTCACCATAATTATTTGGCCACCTCGCCGTGATACCATACTTGAGGAAACCCTGTGTCAGCGGCAGGAGAACACTTTTGGCATCTCGGTACTCTATATACACGATGGTTATCAACTGAAACTCCCCTGTCATCCAAATTGACAGTTATAAAACCACCTGGAACGGCGCTTGGTGCATAGTCTCTTAGTGTAATCCACTCTGTGACAAGATTATTCGCTATTCCTGCCTGTACCAAATGAACTGGCTGATTATATACCGGTTGTTTCGCAGCGTTGACTGGCTTGACCTTCATCAATTCTGAACGAAATACCTCATCTGAAAAGTTTGCTGATTTACGTAGGTTATAACAATGGAGACATGCAGACTTGTGCGGGATGAAAAATGGACCAACCCAAGCTGTCTGACCATCGTATGGAATAACACACAACCAAGGGACATGATCTTCTAATGACTGATCATTTACTTGTTCTAACAGCGGGTCCAAATGTGAAGCTGCTACAGCAATACGTATCGAAGGCTTCCCATTATCCGGTTTTTCTTTCCAATCTATGTTTAATCCTGTTTCCTGCAAGCTATTAGTAAGGGTTATTGCTAGGTTATTTTCCCCATGTGCTACAACTTCCACTATGCTTGTCTTTAATCTATGTAAGATCTGGTTGACTTCCACTTGCCCCCCTGCCCTCTCATATGCCAAAAAAGCAGTCATGTCAAAATTAGAAGTAGATTGTATACACAATCCGTTCGTCACCAGGAAATCGAAGACGTTTCTTAACTGATCTTTCTCTAGGTTGAACCTTTGGTGCAGTTCTTCAATTGAGACTCCATTCTCACATACAAGATATTCTGAAATTGCCTCAAAGAATTCAACGATTCCTTCTCCATCAACTTTTGTAATGGATTGTGCTTTAAAGCTTAACAGGCTTCCTTCCAATTCTCCCAAAGTAATATGAGGAGATAATTTGAACCTTACAACCGTTTGAATAGATTGAGTTTGTTGAGACATCTGTATTCCTCCTTAATTAATTTGTTTATTTTCAAATAATTGAGCTGCATTTGGCGGATGCCCAATTATCTGTTCCAGAATATTAGTAGTTGGTTCTAGTCGGTCATCGGAAGACAGTATCTGATATTCTACCAACCATTCTATTAGATCCAGTGGCATGTTATTTTGCATCAGCATCCTAATCGCTTCCTCTTTATTTTTACATTGTAAATCTATCTGCATTTCCAAATCTTGTTCAAATATATCTTTGAGTCTTTCCATACTAATAACTTCCGCTCCGGTTAGGTCAAAGGCTTTCCCTGCGCGAACATTTACATCTTTTTTTGAGATTAAGCATGCAGATGCAACATCTTGAGTGGAAATCCAATTTACGCCTACCGGAGAAAAAGCAGTGAGCAGTATTCCTGTGGCTGCTGCCCATCCTCTGTACAACTCGATTCCGATATCCAAAGGGGATGTTCTGTATAAAATACTTTTTTTATATTTTTGTAGTAACTCTGTTTCCACGTAACCCAATTCATCATTCAAATTATATCTCCGGTTTGAAAGTATGATTGTTTCAGCATCCAAGTCAAAAGAGTTGATGAAAGAATCACTTTCGTACTTTATTAATCCGCCTAAATCTACAATCTGCAGTGGATAATCATGGAGCTCAGCCGCCTTATCCTCCAATATTTGTTTCAGGGGTTCCCTAACTCCCATGTAGTGAATTTTCACGTCTAATACCTCCTAGTCAATAATCTCACTCGATCAATCTCATGATTTGTCATCAGAAAGATAAGCAAAAAAGTTAATATAACCAATTAATACTTAATATGGAAATCATAAATTTGATAATCACCGTGAATAAATGTCTTAACAAAAGATGGTTGAACCATAAAAGTTAGGACAGTGCAGCAGCAAATAGAAAACAGCATACAAGATTAAGTTAGTTAGGATCAGAAGTTAAATACCTTTCTTAAAGTAAACAAAGGATGGTGTCTTGAGAAAACAAATAAGTTAATAACGTATTACTTCCTCCTACTTTAGATCGCCAGGGGCGGCCTGGTTCATCTCTCTGTGCGACAAAATAATACAGGGAGTTACGAATTCACAAATATCATTAAATCAATTATTGATTTTGTAATACTATCTGAAGAAGCTTCTGAAGAATGCTGAGGTAATACAAAGAAGAGTAAATCTTTCGTAGGTGACACCAGAATCATTACAATACCAATGGGGTACAAGAAACCCTTAGTAAATTAAGCTTTATTCTAAGCAGTCGGGCAGTCACCCCTTTTGTCCAACAGACAAAGCTCAAGCTTCCTTGAAGTTTGACATTTCCTGTTAAGAATCCACCCAAAGCCCCGATCAGCCTATGCGATTCGCCTGAATTAGCTTAGCTTTAACTTCAAACAACGTTTCCTTTTTCCTAACAAGTTGGGTTATTCCGCTTAAAAAATAGTATTTATTCCCATAACCCTATTAAAACACATACTTTCCCTCTGATCAAATACAAAATTCAGAATTATTAATTTCATTTTTAACTAAATTTAGAGTGATTCAGCTTCTTAAACCAAATTGCTCATTATAAATTCATTATCTATATCACAAAAAATTACATATTTGGGTTGACAATACTGTCCATATAAATCACAATATGGTACATATCGGTAAATTCTTTGTCGATAAATTTTATGGAGGAGGTAACAATTATGACTCAAATTAAAGTGCCAACTGCTCTTATTGCAAGTGTACACGGAGAAGGTCAACATTTATTCGAGCCAATGGCTGCACGCTGTACCTGTACCACAATCATCTCTAGTTCATCTACGTTTTAACCTCTAAGACAAATAGACCAATAAGATGATTCTTATTGGTCTATGCTTCTTTATATTAAATTTAAATTAATTCTACTGAATGTAATGAAGTCCCCTCTTCTTGCAGTATACGGTATGTTGTTTTATCCATTTTGCCTCCTGTAATTTTAACGTTTGCAATATCACAAGATTCAAACCGAATATTAATTAGATTGCAGTTCGTAAAGGATACTTTCTTTAGATAGCAGTTCTTGAAGAACGTATGCAGGATGGAGGTATCTGTAAAATTGACTTTTGGGAGGTGACAACCGGTATAAAGCATATACTCAAGTTTACATGTGTCATAATTTGACTGGCTGAGATCACTTTTTTTAAATGTCGATTCTATGATGGCGGAGTCTTTACATGAGAAATTCTTGAAGTAGCAGTTTTTGAAGACAGAGTGTTCGACATCGATATTCTGAAGAGTTGCACTTTTAAAGTCACTGAGATAGTACTCGGCATTTACCGGCTCAAAATCCTCCGTTTTTTGCAAATTCTTATTTATAAACGTCTTTTTTTTGAGTTTTAATACATTGGATTTATCTATATTCAGGTCACTGGTATCGACCGCCAAGCTTTTGGATTCTATTTCGCGTATAAGCAACTTCTCAATATCCAGCTTTGTCATACCCTCTGCTTCCAGGCTAATACTTCTATCATGAAGCTTAGTTAAAAGCTCCGTTTTTTTTCTGCTCAGTAACGAATTTCTTTCGTACTTTTTAAATAGAGCCTCGACATACAGTTTTAGTTTTTCACTTATCATTTCCCGCTCTCCTTTTAGTCCCAGCTGCGTTTTAATGACCCATTCTTCAGCGGTCTAGTTTCTTGCCATTTTAATGTAATGCCGGTATCCAATTAGAGAAACTATAAATCCCAGTATTGTATAGCTCAGTACAACAAGGGTTACCCATATTAGACTTTCTCCTCCCGATATCGTCGAGACCGATTGAATTAACCCTTGATGCGCCCAGTACTGCGGAAAGAGCATTCCAATAGTTTGAAGATAGCTTGGTAATTGATCATAAGGGGTCCATAAACCACATACAACAGCGGTACCTAATGCAATCACATTTGTCATGACCAAACCGGTATTTTCAGTCTTTGCAAAGACTGAAATGGCAACTCCCCAGGATGTAACCAGTAAAGATATCAACACAACAACCCACAGATACGCCGGAAAATTATTAATTTCAATATCATACAGAAATATTCCTAAAACAGAAAGGAGAAGAATTTGCATAAAAGTTATGACTAAAAAAGGGATACTTTTTCCTAAGAAGAAGTTATAAGGCTTTAAAGGGGTACTTGCCAGTCTTGATACAATTCCTTTTTCCCGATCCTTTACAAAACTTATAACGATGGAGATAATAATGAATGTAGAAAAGAATACGCTCATACCGGTTACAGATTGTGAAGCTACTAAAGTTTTGTTTGTACTGTCTGTCGTAAATAGCTCAATCAGCAATATGATGGACACAATAGGTAATATAATCGTCCAAAAAAACAGAGACTTATCCTTTAACTGTTTTAGCGTTTCAATTTGAGCGAGCGGTAACATGATAAATTCCCCCTTTATTCTTCATCACGCAAATCAGTGCCGGTAAGTTTAAAGAATACATCTTCTAATTTTGGCTTATATAAAAACAACTGATGAGGCACAATATTGTTTTCCTTACTGACGCTAATTAAGCGCTCCATGGTTTCTAAAGGTTTTTTGGTTTTTATTATCAGCCCTGAATTAACGACTGAAAACTCAAAACCATGGCTCTTTATTAATTCATGAGACAATGAGGAGTTAAACATAATAGATGATTCTTCATGTCGTTTAAGCAGTTCATTTATTTCTCCTTCATCGATAATCTGCCCTCTGTCGATAAAAGCTACATAGTCACAAAGAGTTTCAATCTCTTCCATGTAATGGCTCACATAAATAATGGTTTTACCGGCTTTTTTGAGTCGATTTACGATGTTAAAAATGTAGCGGCGTGATTGCGGATCCACGCCTACCGTCGGCTCATCTAGAATAATTAAGTCTGGATCGTGCATTAATGCACACCCGATATTTAAACGGCGCTTCATTCCTCCGGAAAAGTTCTCCACAACGTCGTTTGTCCTTTCTGACAACCCGATATCTTCTAACAGTTTTTTTGTTGTTTGCTTTAGTTTTAAGCCATTCAGTCCATGTACCTTTCCGAAAAATTCCATATTGGTCTTTGCGGTTAATTTTTCTTCAAGGCTGATATCCTGTGGAACATAACCCAATCTGCCATTTTCATTACCGACAAATTCAACCTTACCGTCATATTCCCGGATGATGCGTGAGATGATCTTAATTAAGGTAGATTTGCCGGATCCGTTCGGTCCAACAAGTCCATAGCAGACTCCTTTCGGAATTGTTAAAGCCACATTGTCCAAAGCCAGAGTCGTGCCATAGCGCTTACTTATATGTTCAACTTGCAGCATTTACACCATTCCCCCACTGTTATTTATTTTAAATATGGATTCAATTGTATTAATGTACTCCTTGTAGGCTGCTTTCCCTTCTTTCGTAATCTGAACAATAGTCTTCGGCTTTTTGGATACGAACTTCTTGGTTAGTTCTATATAAGCTGCATCTTCTAACTTTTTCAGATGCGAACCTAAATTCCCATCTGTGATGTCTAATGACTTTTTCAGGAAAGTAAAATCACATTGATCATAAGTCATCAGTAAACTCATAATTCCCAACCGTACTTTGGCATGTATTAAATCATTGATATTGTTAACATTACTCATTTCCTTGCCCTTTTCTTTTCAAAATCATTCCTGTAAGTAATAGGCTGCCTCCGCCAATAAATGCAAAAACAATATTCATTGCATTAGGAAGTAAGCAGAATGTAAGCATACCGAGTATGCTCAGCCAAAATCCCATAACAAAAATCTCTTTTGTTAACACGATGCCTAAGAATATGTACATAATAGACACCATTAACACAATCAAAAACGATAGAAATTCTCCTGTTCGCGGCAATAATCCCATTAAAATCAGGAAAACAAAAATGCATACCATTAATATGAATCCAATCCATGCATATTTTAATTGATTCTTTAAGAAAGTGGGCATGGGATCAAATTGTTTCTGCTTAAGATATGTCTTCAAAGTCAGTATCCACCCTAATACTGCCAGTATTAACCAGACACAAGCAAGGACTACAGAAGGTACCTTACATAAAGAAACGGAGTACGCAATAATCCATATACAGCCCCAAATAATGAAATATGGACTGGTTTGCCTTGAGTACTCAGTCTTGTAGTTCGTTAAGACTTTGATATGAGATAAGTTTTCAGCTATCTCTGATTCACGAAAATTCTGATTTGACATAAAACAGGCTCCTCTTTTTACAAAGTACTTTGTGAAACAGAGTATATTCTAATTCCATATATTTGTAAAGAGGTTTTATCCAAAATAGGCGCAACTATTTAGTCTTGGAAACAGCAGATGGGACTCTTGGCGCTGATATCCTTCCACCACTGTGAGCCATCCTTATCTTGTTATAAGATCTCCCAACAAAGCCTTCAGATTGCTGACAAACCGAATGTATATCGATTGGAAAGCAATTCATTTTCTTGAAGGAAAAAGGACTGGAGTCATCCAGTCCTTTACATCAAATCGGTCAAATCCCCGCCCAAACATCTTTTGCGTAAATGCCTTTTGTCTGGAGGTCCAAAAGCCATTCTTGCGCTTGCCGTTCGTCTGTTTCGTGGACCGACTGATACGCTTTTTGCAGCGTTGCCTCTACATCGGGCGCCATTTTGCTGCCGTCGCCGCATACGTAGAGGTGCCCTCCCCGGCCGAGGATGGAAATTAAAGCGCCGGCGTCTTTCGCCATTAAGTGCTGCACATACGTTTTCGGTACGCCTTCTTTGCGGGAGAAAGCCGTATGAAGCGTCACGATTCCGTCTTTTTCATAAGCTTCAAGCTCGTCACGGTAAATAAAATCATGATCGTTTCTGCATCCGAAATACAGATGAGCCTCCCCCAGCTCTTTTCCTTCTTTTTTTAACGCCGCCCGGGCCTGCAGAAACCCGCGGAACGGGGCGACTCCTGTGCCGGGACCGACCATAATAATCGGTTTTTCCGGATCTTCCGGCAGCCGGAATCGTGTTTCCGGAGTGCGGACAAACATCACGATACCATCCTCAGGGCCGCGGTCCGCTAAATAATTCGAAGCGACTCCGCGATACTCACCCAAACCGCTCCGGGCGGGGCCGCGAACGACGCCGACGGTAATTGAAGCCTGCCCGGGATGTTTCCGGGGCGAACTTGAAATCGAATAATACCGCGGCTTCAACGGGCGCAAAAGCTCCAGAAATCGCTCAAACGGAAGTTCACACGCTTCATATTTTTCAAGGAGATCGAGCATCGAGACGCGCGATGTTAAGATTTGCTCCTGATAGACGCCCTCCTCAAGAAAATCTTCCAATTCCCGTTTGTGCGGCGGGCAGACCGTATAAGCGGCCATTTCCCGGATTTGAGCCCTTGATGCCGCTTCCTGCAATTCGACACAGCTGCTCAGAAGATCATGCAGCCTGACCGGCCGATCGAGCGGGAGATGAGCCGCGCTCTGTCCGCTGGCCGTCAGCAGCACTTGATCATTCCCGTTCAGATTGAACCGGCGGAGAACACGGCTGACCTGCTCTTTGCTGTTTACCGGCAGCACGCCGAGATGATCCCCTTCATGATAGGCAGCCTCTTTCGGCAGAGTGATTTCGATATGCCTTGTGCTCCGGCCGCTTTCCGGCGCCTGAAGTTCCCTGTTTTCCGCAACGGATGCGTAAACCGCTTCATACGTCTGTGCCAAAGGAGACCCGCCAAGCCCGCTGACAAATTGAAGGCCCAGCGCACTTCGCTCTTTTTCGGCATTTTCATTCAGCTTGAGACCGAATGCCTTCATGGCGTCCGTCCACATGCTTTTTTTCCATTCATCAAGCTTTCCTTCAAAATCGCCGCTGACGTCCCCCTCGCCTCGGGAGGAAAAGCGTTCCGCCCCTTTTTCGGCAAGCTTCTCATCAATAAGCCTCGGTACAGCCTGATATGTCGCCGCCCAGTTATGATCACCGCAGCCGAAGACGGCATATCGGACGCCTTCCAGTTCCCCGGGTTTGACTTCTTCAAGCCATTGAACGAATTGTCCCGCGTTGCTCGGAGGCTTTCCGTTATAAGAGGACGTAATAATCAAGAGAGCTCCTTCTTTCGGCAGTTGTCCGATCCGGTCATTTAAAGGCGCCGTTTCAGTCCGGACGCCGTGCATCCCGGCAGTATCGGCAAGCTCCCGCGCCACGCCTTCTGCGGTTCCCGTATCTGAGCCGTACAGAATCAGAAGCGGTCGGTTATCAAGCCCGATAATGGATGCGCCTTTTGTTTCCCGTTTTTCTTTTTCGACGTCTTCCGCCGCTTTTTCAGCCGCCGGGAGAGCAGCCGCCACGGCTTCTTTGTTTCTCGGCCGCACCCGGATATGAAAATCGTTGGGCTTGAGCGTTAGTGTCTGTTTAATATCGAGCTCATAATCGGTGTGATCGATAAAGGTAAAATGCTGCAGAATCATCCCCAGAACAAGAGTTGCTTCATGCAGGGCGAACTGCATACCGATACACGCCCTCTGACCGTTTCCGAACGGCTTATACGCATGGTGAGGCACTTGATCAGGATGTTCAAACCGCTCCGGATAAAATTCCTCCGCATTGTCTCCCCACGCGTCTTTATCACGGTGAAGCTGGGGAATTAAGACGGAAATTCTGTCTTTCGGCGTGATCGGATATTTCCCGCCGATCACCGTATCCTCTTTCGCATAAAGGCTGAACGCAGGCGCGGTCGGCCATAAACGCAATGACTCCTGCAAAATCATTCGGATATAAGTAAGATCCAGCACTTGTTTATATGAAGGAACGGGATCGGTCAATACCCGATCAGCTTCCTCATAGGCTTTTTCCAAAACACGAGGATGTTTCAGCAGAAAATAGATGGCAAAGGAAAGCAGGCCGCTGGTCGTTTCATGGCCGGCAATTAAAAACGTGATGATTTGGTACCGGATATTTTCATCATCAAGTTTTTCGCCCGTTTCCGGGTCTTCCACATTCAGCATTCTGGCCAGCAGATCCTTTTCATCCCGGCCGCCGTCTGACTTACGCTCTGCGATAATACTGTCTACTAACGAAAACATTGCCTGAATGTCATGATGAAATTGGCGCTTCGTCCTGATCATAAGCTTATCCTGAACATCAAGGCGCTGCATTTGGTGCATCGCTTCATCAAGGGCGCGCACCATGCTGTTGATAAACGGATGAGGCGTTTCCCTGTAATAGCTGTTAAACCGATAGTTAAAGCCGCAAAGCCCGATCGTATCGAGCGTCAGGCGGGTCATATCAGCAGGCACATCAACGGCCTCATCCGGGTTCAGCCTAGCCCATTTTTGAATCAGCTGCACCGCGATATCAGTCATCATCGAATGATAATCTTTCATCGCGCGCTGGCTGAAGGTCGGCATCAGAATATGATGCGCCTTTCGCCAGTTAGGCTCATGCGTCCAGCTTGTAAACAGCCCGTCACCGGAAAACGCCCGGACTTTCTCCAAAGCTCCTTCAATGCTTTTATCGAACCGTTCTTCATCACAAACCTCTTTCACCAGTTCATGGCCGGACACGACGATAATGGCGCCCGCCGGGGTATGCAGCTGAAAAATAGGCCCCTGCTCGTTTGCCAGTTTGATCAGCGACATTGTAGGCTTGTCTTTATCAAGCAAAGGAAGATTGCCGAGCGGGCCGAATGTCTTCGGCTGCGGAATCGGACCTATTTCCTTCATGAATAACACCCTTTCTAACACGTTGATGCGTTCCTTCCAACTACATTGCCCTTTTCACCGGCCGATTATCCGCCGTCACGGATCAATCATCGGATTGACGATCGATAACGGTTTTTTCTATACTGGAGAGGCTTGTTAAATACAGAAATAAGGTGAGTTCACATATGGATTTTGAAATCAAGTTTTTATCGTTTTATGTCATTCAAGTGGAAGGAAAAGACGAACAGGCAAACAAACAGTTCAAACATTTCCAGACCCTTGACACGGAAGAATTTGAAGAAAGCGAGCTGAAGGATTTTCTTGACGGGGAATTGAAGAAAATCGTCAAACGGAAAGCCGAACGGCATCCGCAATCCGAGCAGGTCCCAACAAAAATCGGCCATTTTATCACGGAGCCGGGCCATGAGCTTGATTCAAATCCGAATTACAACCTTTTCAACCGCGCCAGACTTGCGGATACGAAGGAAGCATTTATCGAAGCAAGCGAGCAGTTCGTCCGCACTTACCTTGACACGAGCGCCGTGCGCGGCGGTGTTTTTATCGTGGCATCGGCCGTTCCGCGCAAGTATTTTGAAGACAAATTCGTCTTTATGATGAAATGCGATTTCGAGCCGAAGGTCGCCCGCATCTCAGACGCCTCGTCTCTCATTAAAAAGGTCGAAATGGCCATCACGACAAAAAACATGAAAAGCATTCAATATCCGTATATGCCGGAAGAAGGCATGACGGAAGAGCATGAGCTGAAAATCCACCAGGCCTCGCACGCCCGTTATTTCGAAGATTTTCTCAAATTTGTCGAATACGGCGAATCGATGCCGGAAATCATGAAAAACCAAGTCATGAACATGGTGCAGGAACACGTGTATGAAACGTTTGAAGAAAACAGCGAAGAGCTTCAGCAGTTTGAGCACGACATTGAAATTTGGGAAGCGAGTGAAAAGCGGGAAATTCAGGAGCGCCTCGACACTCATCAAGTCATCGAGGCATCCGCGCAGATCATTGAACACACGCCGGAAGCCGAGCTGAAAATGAAAGTCGGAGAAACAGAGATTAAAGGATTACTGGCTGATTTCGGCGAATCCATCCATCTCGCAAAAGTGAACGGGCGCTATGTCGCGCTCATTGAGGCGGAGACGATCTCGTTTGAAAAAGGCAGTTCGCCGGTGGAGTTTCACAAGCCTGAGGGGCTGCATGAGGTGATTGAACGGATACGGAATAAATCTGAACAAGACTGACAAAAGTCCAGACGCCATGTTCTGGACTTTCTTTATTTAATAAGGCTCTTTGAGCAATCGATAGCATTCACTGATGATGTCTTGGACGCCGGGCGTTCCCTTTATCTCGCGGCGGACGATTTCAGATGAGAGATTCTGCACCTGTAATGCCCGCTCCGCCCGTCTTTCGAAGTATGCTTGACATGCAGTTTCATGGTTTTCGTGTTTTTGCAGTTCTTCACTAAGCACAATCGCGTCTTCAATCGCCATCGCCGCTCCCTGGGCCAATGTCGGCGCTCCTGCATGGACGGCATCCCCGCCCAGAACGACGCGGCCTCTGTGCCACGGTTCTTTGACCGCCATCTGCTCAATCTTATGAAACAAAACGGGATATTCCTTTGACATATTCTCTGTCACAAACTTTACTCCCGGAATTCCGCGCAGCAAGTCTTTCACCCGTTCAAAACGCGTGTCCTCGTCATCCCTGAAGTCAGCGTCATACGGCCGGATGATAAATACGTATCCTGTTTTTTCAGAGAGCGGCACGACTCCGACCTGCGTCTGCCCTTTTTTATACATCAGTGTCGAATCATGAAATATCGGCTCGGGAAAAGAAATGTAAAATCTGTGCGCTCCCATGCCGAGATACTCTGTTTTCACTTCTCTTTGCAGCATTTGATCGCGGACAGCGGAGCGGATGCCGTCAAAGCCGGCGAGGATGTCAGCCGTCATCGCGGTTCCGTCTGCACAATGCACCGTTATGTCATCTGCCGTTTCTTCGTAAGACACGACTTTTTTACCGAGCAGAATCGTGACCCCCGCCGCTTCAGCATGCTTTTTGAGGATATCGTTTAACGTTTGCCGCAATATATTATTCCGCCCCGGCAATGAATCATCTAAAAACGCCTCACTCACTTTAAACTGCAGCGTTCCGTTTTCATCATGCTGCTTCAGCCATTCCGTTTGAAAGCCGTGTTGACAGCATTCATCATACACACCGATTTCCCGCAGCACCCGCAGCGCATTTTGAGGCTGGAGAATGCCCGCTCCGCTTTTTCGCATGTCGGACGCCGCCTCGCAAAGGGTCACTTCAAAACCCGCTCTGCCGAGAGAAATCGCTGCGGACAGGCCGCCGATCCCTCCGCCCGCTATGATGATCTTTTTCACTTCATGGTTCATCACGATACCGCCTTCTCTATTTATTTATCATTCGTTAACTATTAGCCACCTTACTATATAGGCTGAAAAACTGTCAATCTTTATAGGTTGCCTTTTGAATCCGGCAAGCTTATACTTTGAATCACTAAAATGGTACGGAGGCTTACAAAAATGGAGTTGAGACATTTGCCGGATTATTCGCAGATTGCCGGACGCGCTGAGATTTACGCCGATATGGATGCTGAATCATTGAAAACATTTTTGACGTTATTTGATATGTCTAAAAAAATGAATCAGGTCATGGAGCATTATTTCTCAAGTCACGGATTGTCCGAAGGGAAATTCAAAATTTTAATGTTTCTGTTTGACGCACCCGGACACAGCCTGAGTCCGACGGAGCTGTCGAAAAAATCCAATGTCACCAAAGCGACCATCACCGGATTGATCGACGGACTCGCACGGGACGGCTTTGTAAACCGCAGCCGGCATACCGGCGACAGACGAAAAATCAGCATCGAACTCACAAAAGAAGGAAAAGAAAAGCTGATGCTGTTTCTTCCCGGCCACTTCTCCAACATTTCAGGAGTCATGGAAAGCTTCACCGCTGAACAAAAAGCGGAATTGACAAAAATGCTTGAAGTATTATTTGATAAGCTTCTGCTGTTTTCCGGCGGCAGAACATAAAAAGGCGCCCCTCTCAGCAGGGCGCCTTTTTCGCGCGGTTAATCATCACTGTTTAAAATTCCGAAAAACCGTAGCAGGTTGATAAACAGGTTAATAAAGTCGATATAAAGCGTCAATGCCATCAAAGGAATCAGGTCAGCCGTGATGTCCCGGTGCTTGATCTGGTTCAGATCGTATAAGATGTACATTGAAAACACAATCGTCCCGATGACGGAATACGCCATCATGGCGGCGGAATTCAGCGGGCTGAAAATATTAAAGATCCCCACTGCGAGAAGCGCGATGACAGCGACAAGCAAGAAGGACCATAAAAACGACAAGTCCTTTTTCGTCTTAGCGCCGATCGTGCCGAGCACCGCAAAAATCACAAACGATGAACCGAATGCCTCCAATACGACATAGGCCCCCGCTGCGGACGCATAATGGCTGATAATCGGAAACAGCGTCATTCCGGAAATGAAAGCGAATGAAAACACAAACACATATCCGACGGCTTTTTTTCGGCGCAGCCAAAATGCGGCGATGATCATGACAACCTCTAAGATCGACAGCGGCAGCATCAATGCCGGCGGAATGAACTGACCCGTATACAGGCCGATTGTCGCAACTAACAGTGTAAACACAAATACCGTTATAATGCGCTGCATAATAGATTGTTTGCTCTCATAAGCAGCAGTTTGCATGTCAAAAGTCCTCCCAAAAAAATGATCTTGATAGGTCTATTATAAATAAAATGGGAGAAATTTGCATGATTTTAAGAAGATTTTAAGGATGTCAGGCCTGACGTTTTGCTGCGCATTCCTGCATATCCATGAAATCATGCAGTTTTTTCGTCAAGCCGCCGTGCCCGAATCGGATATTCCCCTTCTGCCCCGGCGTTTTCGCGAAATCGAGAAATGCCAGCACATAAAGACGCCTGACGGGAATCGGAATGACGCCCGCATCATAAAACCAGCCGTCAATTGTATTGAGCACGCCTTTGTTAATGCCGTATTGCTTCGTGCACCAATGCAGAAAGCGCACTTCGGGCAGGTGCAGATACCGGCTCTCACGGAAAGGAACAGTTGAATGCTTCATATGTACCGCCTCCTGTCATTGGCTGTTTTTTAAGATTGTTTTACTTCTTTGCTCTTCAGGGAAAATCGATATTTCTCCACCTTATCAATTTGTGTCACTTGGGAATTATGAACCGTAATCTGAACTGTCCCGAAATCGAGCGTTTCCAGCGCACTGATAATCTTTTCGATCACATGCGGATCTACGTTTCCTTTGGACGTCATCATGCTCCCCCTTCATGTCTGGCCGTTCGTCTTTTGACAATGAGTGTTTTAATTCATACTATTCTGATAAGAAATATATAATTATACTATTATGTTTTCATTCAGAAATCAATAACATTTACACAATTTTTGGATATGTTTTCTTTGCGAAAACTTTCACTTCCTTCGCTTTGATATAAACCGTGTCATCCCGAAATCGACTCCCAAGGCGTCATATAGCTGTTTTTAAGAACGCAATCTTCAAGTTCCGACATATTTACATTGTTTTCCGCTGACAAAAAAAGCGCCCCGCCTCTGGCCGGAGCACCTTTTTACTATGCTTTTGCTTCCTCGATCACACATGTGACACCCATGCTGGCGAGCGCCTGCTCCAGGGAGCCGTAAGTTTGATACTCTGAAAAATCAAGGCCCAATTGGATAGAAGTCTGTGCCACATCAGGCCGAATGCCGGAAAACACGGTTCTGATGCCGAGGAGAAATAACGTTTTCGACAGCATATACAATTGCTGCGCCACCATCGTATCGACAATGGGTACACCGGACAGATCAATCACAAGATTTGTGATCCGTTTGGCGACACAGTTTTCCGGCACCGACTCCAAAATCACGCGCGCCCGTCTCGTATCAATCGATCCGATGAGCGGCAGAGTGCCGATCGTATCCGCGATCAAAATAACCGGACAGCTCAATTCGGAAATAAGCTCCTGCTGAGATGACAGCCTCGCGATCATTAATTTCTGAAACTGTTCAGTAAAATCCGTCATCAGCTGATCAAACGAGCCGTTGACAAGGTGATTCCAGCGGCGGGCATCCTCGTTTGTTACGATGTCCTGATGCTCATCCATAAAACGGGTGACCGCCTCCCAAAAGACGGTTCTTGAATTGCCGATCGCCTCAACGACCTCATGAACCTCCGCGTCTTGCTCCACTCTGCTTTTCGCTACCTGTGCGGCCCATTTTTCTTTGTTATGCTGAAAAACGGCCGGATCTTCCAAAAAAGCGCTTGCGATGACCGTGTTTGTAAAGGTATGCTGCTCGATCAGCAGCCGTTTCATTTCCTCACTTAATTGATCCGCAGAATAAAAACGCCCTCTCAGCTTCCGTCTCAGCTTGAGCCATTTTTCCGTCAGCTCTGCCGAATGTGTAATAATATAATCATGAAGTAATTGGTCTTTGTTCACTGCCGTCTCCTCTTTCAAGAATATGTACTTTTGTCTAAATTATAAATCGGAATCGCCGATCGTACTAGAGAAATAAAAAAAAGCCTGCACATTAAAGCTTTTGATTGCTTTTTTCGGCAGGAGGATACACTATAATAGAAATGAAACAGGAGGTCAGTATGATGATCAAAAAAATCGCGACAGTCGCCGTATACACTGATGATCAGCAAAAAGCAAAAACATTCTGGACGGAAAAAGCGGGGTTTGAAACCGTCGCCGAGCATCCGATGGGCCCGGGCGCCTTCTGGCTTGAGGTAGCGCCCAAAGGGGCCGCCACTCATTTGGTTATTTATCCGAAATCGATGATGAAAGGGGCCGAGCATATGAAGGCTTCTATCGTATTTGAGTGTGAAGATGTCTTTGCCGCATACGAACAGATGAAAAAGAACGGCATCACCTTTTTAGATGAACCGAAACAAATGGAATGGGGCAGCTTCGTGCAATTTAAAGATGAGGATGGTCATGTCTTTCTCCTGAAATCGTAATCCGTCATGCACCTTAATTGACTTTGAGAATCATTTTCATTTAAAATGTTGGATAAAGCGTGAAAAGGATTGGAGAGCTGCCAGATGTTTGTGCAAATCAGAAAAATGACCGTAAAAGAAGGACATGCCGACAAAGTAATCGAACGCTTCAGTTCAGAAGGCGTGATTGAAAAGCAGGAAGGTTTGATAGACGTAACGGTCCTGGAAAAAAAAGTCCGCCGCGGTGATGAAGAAGTCGTCGTGTTAATCCGCTGGGAGTCTGAAGACCATTGGAAACAATGGGAAAAAAGCGAAGACCACATCGCGGCCCACAAAGCAAACCAAGGCAAGCCGAAACCTGATTATATGCTTGGGACGGATGTCGGTATGTATCATGTCAGAGCCGTTAAAACAGGCGTACACGAAAAATAATAAAGAGCATTTGCCCCAGGGCAATGCTCTTTTTATTTTTTCTCCTCATACGGCAGGACAAACAGCGGTTTATCGGGCTTCCATTCCGCATACAGCACGTCCTCCGTTTTTTTGATGTTCAGCTTTTTCAGCTCCTGATTCAGCTGCTTTTCTTCCAGCCCGGCTTCTTTCAGATTTTCATACAGCACTTCGCCGTCAATAATCAGCGTGACCGGCAAAGAGACCTGCTTCGGCTTTATTTGCATGTCGCCGTTTTTCGTCGTGTCATATTGAAATTTCGGCAGGACGCTGACCATCCCGTTTGTTTCTAAAATCGCGTACTCCGCTTCCTGTATGGAAAAGCAATTCGCCTGTCTGAGAAGGCTTTGCAGTTGATTAATGTCCAGCTTATTCTTTTTCAGCACATCATATTTCAGTTTTCCTTTATGTATGATAATACTCGGCTCGCCTTCCAACAGCTTTCTGGAGCTTTTTACTTTCTGCGTAATCAGTTCGATGAGATAAATTAAAATCCCCCATAACAGAGAGGCAAAAATGATTTCAAAAATCCTGACGCCTTTATCATACACCGCATTTCCGACCAGTTCGCCGAGGATGAGCGCGGAAATAAAATCAAACGGCGTAATTTGCGAGAATTGAGTTTTTCCAAGCAATTTTAAAATCACAAATAAAATACCCAAACCGCATACTAACTCCCAAGCCACTGTAAGTAAATGTCCCATATTCGCACCTTCTTCTTAAAAGTCATTACCATTATGGACATTCGCCTGTTTTCTATACAGCGGCCGGCAACACACAAAAAAACGCAGCCAAGGCCGCGTTTTTTCACTTCTGCTTACTGTTTTCGATTCGATCTGACGACCCGTAAGCACACCTCAGCGGCATAACCGGCGGCCGCTCCGGAACCCGCAAACATCGCGGCAAGCCCCAAGCCCATTCCTTCCCAGCCGCCGACACCGAAAATGCTGTAAACAACCGTACCGAAAGCAGTCAGGCCCAGCACCGCCAAAAGGCACTCAGGCCACATCTTTTTCGGCCATTTCTTGCGGAGCACAGCCGATACGGCAAAGTTAAGACAAAATGCGGCCAGACAGATCAGATAAAAAAACCCCATGTCTTTTACCTCCGTCATGAGAAGCTTTTTATTTACTCACCTTTTTTTCAAACAAATGATAACCCGGCGCGGATCCTTTTGGTTCGTACCTCATTCCGCTGTAAAACGACTGAAGCGCCTTGTTTTCGGACACGCAATCGAGCCGGATTTTCGTTTTTCCCGGACAAGACACACCCGTTTCCGCCCAAGTCATGATTGTCCGGCCGAGCCCCGCCCCTGCAAACCGCCTGTTAATCGCCAGCCGGTGGAGATATACGGACTCCTCATGTCCTTCATCGCCCCAAAGACGTCTGTCCCACCCGCTTGCTTCGGGAAGCAGCATGACGACGCCGGCCAGCTCTTCATTCTGCCTGAATAAAAAAACATACCCTTGGGCGATCGCCTCCCGCATATTGTGGGTATCTTCCCCTTCTAGAAGGCCGCTCCATTGGTTCGATCCTTTATCGCGAAGCCATTCTGCCGCTTGCACGAGCAGATCCATGACCTCTTTTGCATCATCTTCCCGGGCGGGGGTGACCCGGAATGCCCCCGCCGTCTCCTCCGTGATCGTAAAAGGTGTCATAAAATCCTCCTGTAATCAGAATATTCGACACCTTTATTATAGACCAAACGCAGAAAGGAAAAAAACAGCCGTCGTGTTTGAGGGCCGTTTAAAAAATTTTCTTCTTATCACGTTCTTCTTTTAAAATCTCAACCGCTTCCCTGAAACGCATAGAGTGGACGATTTCACGCTCACGCAGAAAACGGAGTGAATCATTCAGGTCAGGATCATCGGAAATATCAATAATCCATTGATACGTCGCTCTCGCCTTTTCTTCAGCCGCAATATCCTCATATAAATCAGCGATCGGATCTCCCTTCGCCTGTATGTAAGACGCTGTGAACGGAACTCCGGCCGCATTGTGATAAAACAGCGCGCTGTCATGGTTGACGTAATGATCACTGAGCCCTGCATCACGCAGCTGCTCCGGGGTCGCATCTTTTGTCAGCTTATAAATCATCGTCGCAATCATTTCTAAATGCGCAAACTCCTCCGTGCCGATATCCGTCAGCAGGCCGATCACCTTGTCAGGAATCGTGTAGCGCTGGTTTAAGTACCGGAGCGCTGCGGCCAATTCGCCGTCCGCCCCGCCGTATTGTTCAATGAGAAACTTAGCCAGCATCGGGTTGCATGTACTGACTTTAACCGGATACTGCAGCTTTTTTTCATATACCCACATTTACAGATCCCTCCTTATACTTGCCATGGCCAAGGACCGCGGCCCCAGTCCCATTGAGCGCCGACCTGACTCACGCCGAATTGCAGAAGCGGTCCGTACTCAGGCTCAAACCGCTTTCTCAGCTGTCTTGAGTACCGGGAATATTCATGAAACTGCTGAAGCGCGAGACGGTCATGGGGATGCGTATCCAGATAAAGCGTCAGCTCCACCAAGACAAAGTCCGCCGCCTGAATTTGCTCCAGCAGCCGATAATATTCATCATCAATCTTTTTCGCCATATTCGATTCCCCCCCGATAAGGATTATCATAGAAATCGTAAAGATCCTTCCAAAGGGTCCCTTTTCTCAATGCCTCCATCGGAGAAAACTGCTCCAAGTGATACGGCTGAAACCGCATATAAAGATGCGGCGGCGTTCTGAAGTATTTTCTCCCGATCGGCGGGCAGGGATCAAACCGGCTGTGGAAGGGTTTATAGGATTTGACCGGTGTAAACGGCTGATTTTCTTTCATTACGATCCTCCTTTCCTAAACACATGACCTTAATAGGTATGAATCCGTATCGGCATTTATGCCCTGTAAGAAATGAAAAAAGCCAGCGCTTAGAAACGGTCACAAAAAAACACTCTTGCTGTTCCAAGAGTGCTTTTTCCCGAATGGTCAGATATATTGGCTTTCCCGATGATGATGATGATGGAACGGGTAGCCGCCGTAGCCTCCGCCATAGCCGCCAAAACCGTACCCCGGATATCCCCCGAAGCCGCCGTAGCCGCCAAAACCGCCGTAACCGCCAAAACCGTATCCCGGGTATCCGTAGCCTCCGCCGAAGCCGTATCCCGGATATCCTCCGAAGCCTCCGTAGCCGCCAAAACCGTACCCCGGGTAGCCTCCGAAGCCGCCATAGCCTCCGCCGTAGCCTCCGCCGTAAATCGGTCTTCTTTCATTCATGATTTATCGCTCCTTCACATAGGTTACAGTCCAGTTTATGACATCCGGAAGGAAACGTATGGGCATCCGCCCAGTTTTGGCGAAATAATAAATAATTGCTTACGGAGAAAAATACGATACAGGCCGACCGCTTAAGCAAAATAAAAAGGCCGGAACTTATGCCGCCCCGGCCTTTTTGTCTTTATTCGCCTAAATCTACATTGTGATAAACCTGCTGTACGTCTTCGAGGTCTTCCAGCACATCGATCAGCTTTTCAAATTGAGCTTTCGCATCTTCCGGAAGCTCGACTTCATTTTGCGCAAGCATCGTCAGCTCCGCAACCGTGAACTCTTCAACGCCGGCATTTTTGAATGCCTCCTGTACCGCATGGAATTGATCAGGCTCGGCATATACGATAACACTGTCATCCTCTTCTAAAATATCGCGCACGTCCACATCAGCTTCCATCAGCAATTCCAGCGCTTCATCCGCCGTCTTGCCTTCAACGCCGATAACGGCAGTCGCATCGAACATGTAAGCGACAGACCCGCTCACACCCATATTTCCGCCGTTTTTCCCGAATGCGGCACGCACTTCAGGCGCCGTGCGGTTTACATTATTGGTTAACGCATCAACGATGATCATTGAACCGTTCGGCCCGAAACCTTCGTAACGCAGCTCGTCAAAGTTCTCCTCCGCGCCGCCTTTCGCCTTTTCAATCGCACGCTCAATAATATTTTTCGGCACACTGTACGTCTTCGCGCGCTCAAGCACCACTTTTAACGCCTGGTTCGATTCCGGATCTGGCTCGCCTTGTTTTGCCGCCACATAAATCTCACGGCCGAACTTCGCGTAAATCCGGCTCGTATTTGCGTCCTTTGATGCTTTCTTTTCTTTAATATTGTTCCACTTACGGCCCATTTTGTTCCACTCTCTTTCACGAATTGAATCTGTATGATAAATACTCTGCTTCTATTATACCTCAGCGGTTGGGTTGTTTCGAGTGTAAGACATTAGAAAAAACAGGCACGCTTAAAATCACCGGAGCGCAGTAAGCCGAATGTGAGGGTTATTATACAAAATATAAAAAGCCTCCCTTCATACAGGAAGGAAGTCGCAAGCCAAAAGATTCATTTTATTCTCATTACCTATTTCCTACACTGTATATCCTGACTCACGTGGTAAAATTTTGATATCGAACAAATGAAAGGATATGGTCATGAAAGTTTTCGAAGCAAACAGCCTGCTGGCCGCTGCTAAACAGCGCGCGGGTGAATATAAAAAACTGCGCGGTCAGATGGTCAACCTGAAAAAAGCGTTTCAAGGCATGGCTGATCTTGGTGACAATGATTTCTCCGGCCGGGGCGCAGACAACATCAAAGCTTTTTTCAAGGACCACGCCGGCGTCACAGACAGCTGGCTTGATCTGATCGACATGAAAATCGCATTTCTCACAAGCCTTCCCGGTAAGGTCGAAGATGCCGGACTTTCCAATTCGCATGTGGAGGAATCATTTCTGGAGCATGAGCTCACCCACGCCCTCAGTAAATCAAAGGCAATTATGGAAGGGCAAAAAAAGGACATGGGGTCCATCCTCAGAGAGATCGAAGACATCATCTCGCTTGATCTGTTTTCAACCGAAAGCACAGATCAGAAGCTTTCTTCAGCTGACAAAAAAAGAAGCGAAACCATACATAAGCTCGGGAAGCTTGATCACGATCTAACGAAAGAATACGCAGAAACCGAAGCGAACGAACAGTTCATTCAGGCCGACTTTGAGCAGCTCCAAAACGCCACAGGCAAAGGAAAAAGCGCTACGCCGCTTCACTACAACGCCAAAGCGTACCGAGAAAGCGACATCCATAAGAAGAAAGGCGATATCGCAAGACATTCGGATGCTTATTTGAAGATTAAAAAGGAAGAAGCGAAAGAGCGGCAAATCAAGGATCTGAAGAAAAAGCTGGCCGCTGGTGTCACCGATCCGGATGAGTATTTGGAAATCGCGAAGAAAATCGGCTATGAAAACCTTGAACCTGCACAGGTGCAATATGTGATGCAGCTTGAACAAGCAAAGCAGCTCGAAGAAGTCGGAGAAACGGCATGGGACATCGTCAAAGGAGTAGGCGTCGGCCTTTATGATGTCGGGAAAGACACAATAACAGGCATCAAAGATCTGGCTGTCGGCGCATGGGATTTTTACCATCTCTCTGATGAACAAAAAGTCGCTAAAACCATATCGGCTGTATTGAACACGCCCTCCTACGCAAAAATCATATGGACAAACCTGGCGGATTCATGGAATGATAAAATGGTTAACGGGGATGCGCATTCAAGATCACATTACATCACCTACGCCATCGGGAGCATTGTGGGACTCAAAGGTTCCGGTTCAGCTGTAAAAGTAACAAGCAAGCTCGCAAAAACAGGCGCCGCCAAAGTGGATAACGTCTTGGAAGCCGGAGAAAAAGCAGCTGCAAAACATGTAAAAACCGGGATTGAAAAAGGACAAAACTACATCAATTCCGTTTCGAAAAATAAGTACCAACCCGCGCTTGCCGGAATAGCACAGGATATTGAAAATACTCATAACGTGAAGAATACGCCTTTGTTGAAAAGTATTATTGAAGATCAGAAAGAGAATGTGCTCAGTAAATCTGTGTCTTCTGACAATAACGGCATACATAGTGTTAAACAAGGAGACAGCAGTCCTCTCGCACCAGGCGGTGGCTTAGCTGCTCACGAAGCAAAAGGCGGACATCTTATAGAAAGACATGTTGGTAAGAGCGACCAAGAACTCATGGAAAGGCTTGAAAAAAGCAAAATGAGTAACAAGAAAATATCCGGATCATCCTCTTTTAAGGATAGAGCAACTGCAGAAAAGATTGCTAATATTACCTTATCAGATAATAAAGATAAAATAAAAAAATGGTTAAATAATGATGTAAAAAAACCTTTGGTACTCTCCTATAAAGGATCAGAAGTGTTAGGCAGAGGAATTACCAAAGGCACAACTGAAATTTCTGACTTAACTAACGCTAAAATTATATTGAAAAAGAATAATGATGGTAGCTTTATATTAACAGGCTATCCCACGAGGTGAGATCAATGATTGAAACAAATATTTCTGAACCTGTATTTCAATTTTTAGGAGGTATTTTCCATCAAGATATAGACACTCCTGAGTCAGCTCTTGAAGAATACTTAGCAGAGATACCTAAAAAAGAACAAGAAAACGATGTAGAAGCACTCAAAGCGTTTATAAATAGCGATTACTCAGAAGAACAAAAAAACGTTTTTATAGAAGAATCTGCTGATGGTGTAGATATCAATAGTTACGAACTATCCCCAATACTATGGCTCAGACAAGTCATTCAAAAAATCGAAAAAAATATTGAGTCTTTATAGAATCAGGGAAACCCTATTCCTATGTTTACACAGTCCCTGATAAGTTTCTTAATCTTTCCCTCTATAAACTGAAAAAATAACCCCGAATGAAAGGGGAAAGGATATGGTCATGAAAGTTTTCGAAGCAAACAGCCTGATGGCCGCCGCCAAACAGCGCGCGGGTGAATACAAAGAACTGCGCGGCCAGATGGTCAATCTAAAAAAAGCGTTTCAAGGTATGGCTGACCTCGGTGACAGCGACTTTTCAGGCCGGGGCGCAAATAACATCAAAGCCTTTTTCCAAGACCACGCCGGCGTCACAGACAGCTGGCTTGATCTGATCGACATGAAAATCGCATTTCTCACAAGCCTTCCCGGTAAGGTCGAAGATGCCGGACTTTCCAATTCGCATGTGGAGGAATCATTTCTGGAGCATGAGCTCACCCACGCCCTCAGTAAATCAAAGGCAATTATGGAAGGGCAAAAAAAGGACATGGGGTCCATCCTCAGAGAGATCGAAGACATCATCTCGCTTGATCTGTTTTCAACCGAAAGCACAGATCAGAAGCTTTCTTCAGCTGACAAAAAAAGAAGCGAAACAATACATAAGCTCGACAAGCTTGATCACGATCTAACGAAGGAATACACAGAAACCGAAGCGAACGAACAGTTCATTCAGGCCGACTTTGAGCAGCTCCAAAACGCCACAGGCAAAGGAAAAAGCGCCACGCCGCTTCACTACAACGCCAAAGCGTACCGAGAAAGCGACATCCATAAGAAAAAAGACGAGATTGCAAGACATTCGGATGCTTATTTGACGATTAAAAAGGAAGAAGCGAAAGAGCGGGAAATTGAAAAACTGAAAGAAAGACTGAAAAACTATGATTATGCGAATGCCGATGAATTCTACTCAATGGCCAAAACAATCGGCTATAAAAACCTGACAAAAGAACAGCAGCGCTACTTCACTCAAATTGAAAACACGCGTGAACTTACAGACGGTTTCAAAGGCGTTGCCGTCGGCCTTTATGATTCCGGAAAAGACGCGGTCACAGGCCTGTGGGATATGGTCACAGATCCGGGCGGAACGGTTGAAGCCATTACAGGAGCGGTGGCTCACCCGATCAAAACGTATGAAGCCATTTCAGCGGCAATCGAAGAATCGTACCAAAAAGACATGGTGAATGGCGACACCTACTCCAGAGCAAGATGGGTGTCATATGCAGTAGGCACCGTTGTGACATCAGTTGTCGGCACAAAAGGCGTCGGCGCCGTCTCAAAAACTGGCACAGCCGCCAAAGTGACAACCAAAGTCAAAACAGCAGCAAGCAAATCCGCAACAGCACAAAAAGCGATAACGGTCTCAAAACAAACCGTTGATCACATCAAACAAAAAGTAAACACAGGCATGGAAGTATCAAAAAAACGCGTCAAAACCAAGTTGAATCAAATCGGAGATCTCACCCTGGCTGATATTCTCCCGTATCATCCGCGTCACGACTTAGTGCCGGCAGGCGTTCCTTACAACGCAGTCAACGGGGTCACACTTAAAGAAGGACTTCAGAAATTCGCCAAGGTCATCCTGCCGAAACCGTACGGAACCTCCGCAAGCGGCAGGCGGACACCGGCACCGCATGTACCGCCGGTAACGGTCAAATACGGCGAGCATTTTGCGAAATGGACCAGAAAGAAAGTATTGAAGCCGAATGTCATCTACAAAACAAAAGAAGGCTACACGTACACTACTGACAACTATGGTAGAATTACAAGTGTCAAAGCAGACTTGCAGCTGGGAGAAGCAAAACGCAACCAATATGCGCAGTCAAAAGCAGGTAAACCAGACCGTCTGACAGATGACGACGGAGGCCACCTAATCGCTACTCAATTCAAGGGCTCAGGCCAGTTCGACAACATCGTGCCGATGAATTCTCAGGTTAATAGGAGCGGCGGGAAATGGTACAAAATGGAGCAAGTGTGGTCAAAGGCATTAAACGGAAAACCTCCTAAGCAAGTAAAAGTTAATATAGAACCCGTTTATCAGGGAGATTCACTAAGACCTGTATTATTTAATGTTGAATATAAGATAGGTAATCGTAGAGCGAGACAAGTTACTATAGAAAATAAACCAGGGGGTTAATCTAATGGAAACAAAAAAGATGGAAGTTCTATATCAAAAGATAGCAGAACAAATTAATGATATGATCCCTTCCGAATGGAACAAAGTTGTTCTTTATGCAGAAATATTAGACGGCTCTAGAGAAGTGTATTTTTTCTTTCAAACACCAGAAAACGATGAATATATATACTCTCACGACATTCCAGAACAATTTCAAGTTAGTAAAAAAATTTATACAGAACTATTATTAGATCTTCAAGAGTTATTTAAACAGTTACACAATGAATTTAAAGAAAATAATCCTGAAGCATGGACAAATTTGACACTGAATCTTGAAAACGATGGAACGTTCTCAATTGATTATGATTATGAAGATGTTATTGAATCTGATTTGGACGAATACGAAAGGCAAATGATTTGGGAGTTCAATAACTTGGGGATTTTCCCTGAAGACGAAGAGGACAAAGAATTTGTTAAGGATTATCTAAATATTAAATAATGCCATCAACAATTCAAAGGTAGAGGATCATCAATGGATGAACTATATCAAAAGATTGCTGAACATCTAAATGAAATGATTCCATCTCAATGGGAAAAGATCGTTTTATATGCTGAAATACTTGATGACTCAGCGGATATATACTTTTTTTTTACAACACCAAATAACAGTGATTATTTATTTTCTCATTATATACCTGAACATTTTGATGTGAGCGAAGAGATTTACGATCAACTGCTAATTGAACTTCAAGAGCTATTTGAAGAACTAAAAGAAGAATTTAAGTTAGGCAACCAAGATATTTGGACTAATCTCACTTTAAAATTAGAAAACACCGGAAAGTTTTCAATTGATTATAATTATGATGATGTTTTATCGTCTGAACTTGCTGACCTTCAAAGACGAGATGTTTGGAAATATCAAAATCTCGGCATACTGCCAGCTGATGAGGAAGATAGAAAATTCATAGAAGAGTATCTAAACATATAATAAGCTTTCAAACGGCTAAAAAAATTAAAAAGGATTCTGATATTGTGGAAACTGAAAAGATGGGAATACTATATCAAAAAATCGCTGAGCAAATAAATGAAATTATCCCCTCTGAGTGGGAGAAGGTTGCTCTTTATGCCGAAATTTTAGATGATTCTTCAGAAGTTTACTTCTTCTTTACTACTCCACAAAATCAGGAATATATATATTCACACGATATTCCTGAACATTTTAATGTTGATGAAGATATATATGACGAACTTCTATATGAATTGCATGATTACTTTGAAGAGTTACGGGATGAATTTAAAACAAACAACGAGGACTTATGGACAAACCTCACTTTACATCTCGAACGAAGCGGTAAATTCTCAATTGACTACGATTACACCGATGTCATCGCCTCAGACTTAAACGGAACACAACGGCAAGTGGTATGGGAATATCAAAACTTGGGGATTTTGCCTGAAGATGAGGACGATAAAGAATTTGTAATAAGCTACTTCGGTCTATAAATCAATAATGGCCCAGCGCTTCTCTGCTGGGCTATTTTTTATAACTAGGATTTCTCGACGATTGAAGGTGAAAAGGTTGGAAAATGCAAGATCTGTACCAGCTTATTAGTAAGAAATTAAATGACATCATACCTTGTGAATGGGCAAAAATATATCTTTATGCAGAAGTATTAGATGACTCTACCATGGTTCTCTTTCACTTCAAGACACCAGAAAAACGTCAACTGATTTATTCACAAGATATACCAGCCTGATACAGTGTAAGCAAAGATATCTTCAAAACTTTATTAAGAGAAATCTGAGAACTCTTTGAGGAATTAAGAATTGAGCCCACAAAAAGAATAATGATAAACAAAACAGGCAGCATCCAGTAAACGGATGCTGCCTGTTACATATGTATCGTCTGAAGAGGTCATTTATTTTGTTTTTTAAATATGAAAATAGATATGACGGTAAATATGATGGCTGTAATGACAATGCCCCACAAGCTCGCAGCCGTACTGATAAAATGGCCGTTTAACTTGTAGACGATCCCGTAATGCTTTTCATATTCCTGTATTTGGTCCGCAGAAGCATGTTTAAATACTTTATCAACTGAGTCTGTCATAAACGCTTTTCTGAACAGAACAGCGGTGTGGCTGATAGGGAAATACATAATAATTTTCTGCACAAACACCGGTACGCCGCCGATCGGCACATATACTCCGCATAAAAAACCGATGGCTGTTCCGACAATCGTACTTAACGTCGAAAATGCATTTTGTGTATGAATAAACAGCGTTAAAAATAAATTTATGGAACTTGACAGTGCAACTGAAAGAATAATGATCCCCAATACTTCAAGTATATCTGTTCCGCTTAAAAGTTTGCTGCCTGTTGAAACGAGAAAAATTTCACAGCCTAAAAAGGCGATGAATGAAAAGATCAAGCCGATGACAAATGAATGAATGACGTAGCTCAATTGGATGGTCGCCCTTGATAAAGGAGCTGTTAAAAAGTCATACGTTCTCTTGCTTTCTTTATCTTTCACCATAATTCCGAAAGCGCCTAAAGTCGTTGTCACAGCTGTAATGGACAGCAATCCCGCCACCATCCATTCGTTCACCATTGCTTTGGAATCATCTGTCGAACCGACCAAGGCCTTAATGGCGTCCAGCTGTGTCTGCTGTAAGAACACGGCATATAACAGAATGACGATAAATACTGACAGCAAAGAAAGAAGCAAAAGCGTTCGATCACGGAAGTATATTTTTATATTTCTGCTGATTAAACTGGATAAAGACTTCATTTATGCAATGCTCCCCTTTACTGGCAAACTGCTTCCTTGTTCTTCGATAATATGGATAAACACATCATCCATATTCCCTTTAATCACCTCGAAAGATTCAATTTTTCCTTCAAGACCTTTCAAAATGTCAAACGCTTGGAGAGTGGACTCTACACGAAGGGAATAAATAGAGTTTTTAACCGTAAAATCCAGTTGTTTATTTTCAAACCATGCAGTCGGATCAACGCCTTGCTTAAACATCATATGCAGACTGTCAAACGCATATTGATCTTTCAGCTGACTCGGTGTACCCTCTGCGATCAGACGTCCTTCTTTGATGACCACAACGTTATCAGCTACAGCGGCCTCCTCCATGTAATGGGTCGTTAAAAAGATCGTCATGTTTGTTTCTTCCTGCAGCCTTTTAATCGCATTCCAAACAAAAACTCTCGTTTGCGGATCAAGACCTGTAGTAGGCTCATCTAAAAATAATATAGTCGGTTTATGGATGATGGCACGGGCAATATCCGCTCTTCTTCTTTGTCCGCCTGACAAATCGCTGTATTTTTTCTCCTTAATATCATCCAATTTTAAATAGTCTGTTACAAACTGATAGTTCTCTTGCACTTGTGCCTTGCTTAAATGATAATATTGTCCGCGGTTCATGATATTTTCATAAACGGTCAATCGTTCATCCAAAATGCTCTCTTGGAAAACGACTCCGATCTTTTTGCGGATATGATTATTCTCTTTCCCCTCACCAAGCGTATAACCGTCTATTACCACTTTTCCGGATGTCTTTTTAATCAGCGTACAGAGAATATCGATAGTGGTCGATTTCCCTGCACCGTTCGTTCCCAGAAATGCAAACAGCTCGCCGCGTTTGACAGAAAAGGATACCCCTTTCACTGCTTCAAATGATCCATATTTTTTGCGCAGATCGGTTACTGTAATAATGTCTTGTTCTTCTCCCATTCTGTTCACCTCGAAAAGTAAGATTCTATACCGTTGTTCACTAACTTTATATCGTCATTCCCGCCAGGATTTTCTCATTTTTATCCAACTTTATTATCTTTTTATAAATAATTATCTTTATTATAACGATATAATTTATTATTTTCGCGTTTTGTTATTGGATTTAGGATCGGTGGATTTTCTATACACGGTGATCACTATTGATTTTGCATGAAATTTATACATGCTGTAATCAATAAACCCTTTATCATAAAAAGGGTTTTTATTGGTTAAGAATCTCTAATACTATTTAAAATTCTTGTTTGTAACCGAAATACATATTATCTTAGAATATTCAGAAAGGAGAACGTAATGGAAACATGCCCTTATTGTGCAACTTCAATTCAAAAGGATAATCAGTATTACTGTAATTTTTGCTTAATGTACATACATAATGTTCAGAGAGATGGCAAACGTGAAATCATAGAATATCGTGAGCATACTTCTGAATTAGATTTGGATAAGTCGACACCAGAAATAATGACTCTGCCAACAATTGAATTATTTCATTTACTGCGGCTCTCAAGAAAAATACGCAAACAGAAGTATGATCAGCTATATAAATCTCGACTTGAATCAGAAAAGGGAAATGAATCAGAAAGTGTTCAAATCGCAACGGATAGTTACCAATATTACACAAAGAAAATGTATATCATAGAGAATATATTAAATAAACGTCTGGGTTACATTCCGGATAGGATAGATAATGTATTTCTTAAGAGCTATTTAGAAAAAGTAATGATTAGTAAGGAGAAAAAACAAGATATGAAAGTGTATTAAAAAAGCTGCCCCTCTAGAGTGAATATTAATAAAGGGTTCCTAAAAAGATACCCTTTATTACATAAAGAGATGTATAGAAAGCTATATTATAGGCGTCAACCAAACATCTTCTGGTACTCCTCTCATGTCACGAGTTCGTCCTGAATGCAAAAAAAATGCGGGTTAAAAAAAGGCAACCATCCCTAAGGGTTAGTTGCCTTCTCTTAATTCCAGCACAGCCACACACTCCACATGATTCGTATGCGGAAACATATCCACAGGCTGCACTTCGAGCGTCTGATACCCGCCATCCTCAAGCACCCGCAGGTCTCTTGCAAGCGTGCCTGGATTGCAGGATACGTACACCACCCGCTTCGGTTTCATGTCGATGATTGTCCGCAGGAGGGCTTCGTCGCAGCCTTTTCTTGGCGGGTCGACGACGAGGGTGTCGGCCGTGATGCCTTCTTCATACCATTTCGGAATGACGGTTTCCGCTTCTCCGACTGCGAATTCTGCGTTCGTGATGCCGTTCAGCTCAGCGTTGCGTTTTGCATCCTCAATGGCTTCCGGCACGATTTCGACGCCGTATACTTTCTTCGCCTGCTTCGCTAAGAAGAGAGAAATGGTTCCGATGCCGCAGTAGGCGTCGATGACGTTTTCTTCCCCTTGCAGCTCCGCGTATTCAAGCGCTTTGTCGTAGAGCACTTTTGTCTGTTCCGGGTTGACCTGATAGAACGATCTGGCGGAGATGGCGAATTTGACGTCTCCGATGAGGTCGTAGATGTATTCTTCGCCCCAGATGACGTTTGTTTCGTTCCCAAAGATGACGTTTGTTTTATTTGGATTGATGTTCTGCACGATGGATTTGACGTGCGGGAATTGCGCCGTGATGTCTTCGATGATTTTCGCTTTGTGCGGAAAATCGCTTGTTCTTGTGATGAAGACGATCATCATTTCGCCCGTGACGACGCCGTATCTGACCATGATGTGGCGGAGCCAGCCTTTGTGGCGTTCTTCGTTGTAGGCTTTGACGCCGTATGAGGTGCAAATGTCTTTGACAGCTTGAACGGCTTCGTCGTTTTTGGATTGCTGAATCAGGCAGGCGCTCATGTCGATGATGTCATGGCTTCTTTGCTGATAAAATCCGGCGACGAGTCCGCCTTCCCGTTCTCCTACCGGCACCTGCGCTTTGTTTCTGTAGTTCCAAGGGTCTTCCATGCCGAGTGTCGGGTGCACGGTGACGTTGGACAGGTCCAGCTTGCCGATCCGTTCTAAGACGTCTTTGACTTGTTTCTGTTTAAACAAGAGCTGGCCTTCATAGGTCATGTGCTGAAGCTGGCAGCCTCCGCATTGCTTGTAGATCGGACACGGGGCATCCGTTCTGTGCGGGCTTTCTTCTTTCAGTTCAATCAAGCGGCCGAAAGCGAAGCCTTTTTTGACGCGTGTCACTTTGATTTGCGCTTTTTCCTCAGGCAGGGCGTTCGGCACGAAAATCGGGAAGCCCTGAACCTTTGCGACGCCCGCTCCTTCGTGCGTCAAATCCTCAAATGTCACATCATAGTATTCATTTTTTTCTATCGGGGGTTTCATTTTCATCTATAATCACCTCTCGTTTTACCAATAGCCTTGTTTCAGCGTGCTGGCAAACCTTCAAATTCAATGTCAGCCTTCAAAGGTTTCCGATCACGCTGAAAAGATGACAAAATCCTAAAACGAATACTGTTTTAGGATTTTGTCCGCGTATTAATCATCCAGCTGTTCCGCTTTCTCCTTCGGCATGATGACGTGAATATGCCGGTACAGGTTCACGAATTCGCCCGGCAGCATGCCGCCGTATTCGCCGTCCAGGTTCAGCTGCATCTTTTCTGATACATTGACTTTCACACGGTTCGCTTTTGTGTAAATAATGTGCTGATCGTTAATATGATCGCCTCTGAGCGCCATGCTCGCGACTCTGATAAACTCCGCGAGATTGGCTTTTTTCAAAATAATCAAATCAAACATGCCGTCATTCAGGCTGGAATCAGGGGCCAGCTTCTCGAATCCGCCGACCGAGTTGGTCAGCGTCACTAAAAACAGCATAATTTCGCCTTGAAACAGCTTGCCGTCATATTCAATCTCGACTTCTGTCGGTCGAAGTGAAGGCAGCATTTCCATTCCCTTTAAATAATAAGCAAGCTGGCCGAGCATCGTTTTCAGTTTGCTTGGCACATCATACGTCAGCTCCGTCAGACGGCCTCCGCCGGCGATGTTGATAAAATACTGACCGTTCACCTGTCCGATGTCGATCGGGCGGGCTACGCCGTTAATGACGGTATCAGCGGCATTCAGTATATTCTCTCTCGGAATGCCCAGCGCTCTGGCGAAGTCATTTGTCGTGCCGACCGGAATGATGCCGAGTGTCGGGCGTTTGTCTAACGGCGCGAGGCCGTTGACGACTTCATTAATCGTTCCGTCTCCGCCGGCTGCGATAATCAGGTCAAACTCCCGCAAAGCGGCTTCTGTTGCGGCGTGGGTGGCATCCCCCGCGCATGTGGTGGCATGGGTGGAGGTTTCATAACCGGCTTGTTCAAATTTTTGCAGGACCTGGGCAAGATTTTTCTTAAAAAGCTCCCGTCCTGAAGTCGGATTGTATATTATGCGTGCACGTTTCATTATCTCATCATCCTACTTAAGAGTATCCGATCCATTATTAACACTAACAACCTTTAATTATACTATGACTTGAGAAAATCGCAACAATATGTACAGGAATTGCCAGAAGAAAAAAGGGCCCGGCTCCGTTTAAGGAGCCAAGGCCCGCTGTCTTACTCTTCTTCCGTTCCAGGTTTTTTCTTACGGAATTTCGCTAATACTTCATATACGATCGGCACAATCAGAAGGGTAAGCAGAGTCGAACTGATTAAACCGCCGATAACAGTGACACCGAGTCCTTTAGAAATGACCTGGCTTCCGCCTTCGAAGCCCAATGCCAATGGAAGCAGGGCGCCGATTGTCGCGATCGCCGTCATCAGAATCGGACGCAATCTCGTAGAGCCGGCTTCCAGGAGCGCTTCTCTCGTCGATAAGCCTTCCGCTTCTTTATGGATGACGCGGTCAATTAAGACAATCGCATTCGTGACGACGATTCCGATCAGCATCAGCATACCGATCATGGCATTCAGACTGATCGTCTCTCCGGATACATACAGTCCGGCTAATGCGCCGATGACTGTAAACGGAAGCGAGAACAGAATCGCAAACGGCGCTAATGCTCCGCCGAACGTGATCACAAGAACGAGGTATACGATGGCGATTGCGGCAAGCATTGCTAAGCCGAGTTTCGTAAAGGAATCAGCAATATCCGCTGATACACCGCCGGTATCAATCGATACATTGTCCGGGTGATCCAGTTTGTCAACTTTCTTTTGAACGGCTGATGACACCTTCGTGACGTTGTCAGAAGTGACGGTTGCCGTTACGTCAGCGTACACTTTGCCGTCGCGTTTGGAAATGGTATCGGATGTCGTGCCGTTTTTCACTTTCGCCACATCGCCGATTTTTACTTCTTGGCCTGCAGGCGATGTGATGGTTTTATCCTCTAATTCTTTTACACTCTTATACTGGTCTTTTTCTGTTTTGATGTTCACATCAAGCTCTTTGCCGTCCTTTTTCACCGTTGTCAAAGGAGACTGTGACGTTTGGGACATCAGGGCTTGGGAGATTTGCGAAGCCGTCAGGCCCTGCTTGCTGAGTTTCTCCTGGTCAGCGACGAACGTGTACTCATCATATGTGCTGGAAAGGCCTGAGTTGACGTCTTTCAGATCTTTCTGCTTTTTCATGATGCCTTCGATGTCTTTGACCGTGCCTTTAATATCAGACTCTGAATCTCCGTACACATAGTACGTTAATTCGTTGTTGTTGCCTGACGAACTGAAATTTTGTGATTTCCATTCGCCGCGGCTGGATGTTTTTTTGATTTCTTTTAAGACATTGTCTTTTTCTTTGTCAAAATCAGGCGTGTCATCCTCGTATTTCACGTAGAACAATGCGCCGTTTGAGCTTCCGCCGAGCGGACTTTGCGAGCCTAAAGAATACTGAACGGTATCGACATGTTTGCGTTTAAGCAGCATGTCTTCCGCTTTTTGCGCAGCTTTTTCAGCTTCGCTTTTCGTTTCGCCCGGTTCAGGCGTGTATGTGAGCTGCATCGTTTTGTCCGCTTGCGCAGGCAGGTAGCTCGCGCCGATCAGAGGTACGAGGAACAAACTGCCGACAAGCATCAGAACCGCGATGATAGATGTAATCCATTTATGTCTTAATGACCAATGCAGCACTTTTTTATAGAAATTGGCCAATCTGCCCGGCTTATGCTCTTTCGCTTTAACAGGCGCGCCTGTGAGCGATTTTTTGAATAAGCTGTGCGCAAGCATCGGCACCAGTGTGATCGAAATCAACAGCGATGCGGCAAGCGCGAAGACGATTGTTAATGCAAACGGCATAAACAGTTCGCCGATCTGTCCGCCGACCATGGCAAGCGGCAGGAATACGGCAATGGTTACAATCGTTGATGACATGATCGGTTTAAACATTTCTTTCGTCGCTTCACGCACCAATTGCTTCCCGCGTAAAGGTTCATCTTTCAGCCTCATGCGGCGGTAAATGTTTTCGATCACGACTATCGAGTCGTCGACTACCCGTCCGATGGCGACCGTCATCGCACCGAGCGTCATTATGTTCAATGTGACATCAAGCTGATTCAGCACAAGAAGCGCAATCAGCAGTGACAGCGGGATGGAAACGATAGAAATCATCGTTGATTTAATATCTCTTAAGAATAAGAGAATGATCACGACCGCAAAAATCGCGCCGAAAATCGCTTTGCTTAACATCGTATCCACCGACTCTGTAATCGGCTCTGCCATATCAAGAGTCGAGCTGTACTTGAACCCTTTATGGTCTTTTTTGTATTGATTCAGTTCATCTTTAATCGCATCGGCCACTTCTACCGTGTTGGCGTCATTGGCTTTTACGATATTAATTCCGATGCTGTCCTTTCCGTTCGTGCGGGAAATGGATTCAGCTTTTTTCACATCTTTAATGTCGGCAATGTCAGAAAGCTTGACTGTCGGCACCCCTGCTGACGCGCTTTGCTGTGCCTGCTGCATAGCCTGAGCGTCCGCCGCAGATGCCGCACCGGCTCCGCCCGCTTGACCTTGAGCGGCAGAAGAAGATGTGACCGGAATTCTCATATCTTTCAGATCTTTAATTGACGTAATATCTCCGTTAACGACAACTGATTTTTCTTTGTTGCCGAATGTGTACAATCCAAGCGGCGTATTGACGTCAGAGCCTTGGATCACTTTCTTGACGGTATCTTCATCAAGTCCGTACTCTTTCATTTTTTTGTCTTTGAAAGAGAATTCCACCTGCTCTTCCTGCTGTCCGGAAACTTGCACAGACGCAACGCCCTGAATGCCTTCAAGCTTAGGAACGAGAGTGTTTTCCACATTTTTGGTCAGGTCTTCAAGCGAGCTTTTACCGCTTGTCACACTGAGCGTCAAAATCGGGAAAGAGTTGAGGCTGTAACGGGAAATGTCAGGTTTTTTCGCGTCGTCAGGAAGGCTGACACTGTCCAGCGCTTCAGCGACTTCGGTTTTCGCCTTGTCCATATCCTTGTTGTAATCATATTCAATCATAACCGATGAGACGTTTTCAGAGGATGTGGACGTTACGACGCTCACTCCTTCTAAATTCTGGACCGCCTGCTCGATCGGTTTTGTCACGTCATCCGCAACTTGACTCGGAGCAGCTCCGGGATAAGTCGTATTTACTGAAAGGTAAGGCATGTTGACGTCCGGTATGGATTCCTGCTTCATATTCATACCGGCATACAGCCCTGCTACAGTAACGATAATCGTCATCAGCCAAACTGCGAATTTGTTCTTCAGTACAAAGTTAATAATGTGGTTCATCATGTCCTCCGTTAATTTTTATTGACTGACTGGTCATTCTATATAATACTAAACGGTATAACTCAACATCGTCAACTAATAAGGCAGTAAATTTTTCTAAATTTTTCAGGATTAAGGGGAAGCACGTCATGAACGAAAAAAAAGAGAAAATCATAAAAACAGGCATCCATTTATTTGCCAAAAAAGGGTTTTCTTCAACAACCATTCAGGAAATCGCCGGTGAATGCGGAATTTCAAAAGGGGCCTTCTATCTCCATTTCAAATCAAAAGAAGACCTTTTGCTCTCAGCATGTGAGTATTACATCGGCATGTCTATGGAAGAAATAAAGAAAATTAAAACAGAACATCAGCATAAACCGCCTAAGGACGTATTCCGAAAACAAATCGCATATCAATTCCAGGAATTTATGGAACACAAGGACTTTATCATCCTCTTGCTGAGCGAAAAGGTCATTCCTGAAAATCAAAAGGTCAAACAGTATTTTCATGAGGCCAATATTCAATTTAACATGCTGTATCGGGATGCGTTGCTCTCCGTTTACGGAGATGCCGTCACACCGTTTTTAGCGGATGCGTCCGTTATGGCGCAAGGAATTGTGAGCTCCTATATTCATTTCTTGATTTTTAATGAACATACGGCATTCCGGACGGAAAACGTGGCGGCCTTTCTGATTGCCAGAATCGATGATCTGATTACGGGACTGATAAGAGACAATCCCGATCCGCTGCTGCCTGAGGATATCTTCACTCAGCCCGCGGCGGACAGAGAAAGACTGCTTGCGGATATTCAAAAGATAAAAGCACAGCAGGGGCTGCCTGAGGACGTCCTCGTATCGCTTGAAGTCATTGAAGAGGAATGTGCAAAGGAAGAGCCGCGAAAACCGATTATTAAAGGAATGCTGTCCAACTTGGCAGGCAGCGGAACTGAACAGATTGAAACGCTGCGGGCTTCCATTGAAACCTATTTCAGCTTATAAAAAAAAGAGACCGGCGCTTACCGGTCTCCATGTCAGCAGCTCCCTTACAGGCGGCTGCTTTTTTTTATCGTTTTTTGATTTCTTCAAGTAAGATCTTGTTGACCATCGGCGGGTTGGCCTGTCCTTTTGAGGCTTTCATAATCTGCCCGACAAGGAAGCCGATCGCGCGGTCTTTTCCGTTTTTGAAGTCTTCAATTGACTGCGGGTTGCTGTCAAGCGCATCTGTTACCAGCTTCAGAAGCACGCTTTCGTCAGAAATCTGCACGAGGCCTTTTTCTTTGACGATTTTTTCTGCGTCGCCGCCTTTTTCAATTAATTCTTTAAAGACTTTCTTCGCGATTTTGGACGAGATGGTTCCTTTTTCAATCAGCTTAATCATGCCGGCAAGGCCTTCAGGAGTCAGTGCGACATCCTCAAGCTCTTTTTGTTCGGCGTTCAGGTAAGCTGAGACTTCACCCATCAGCCAGTTTGATGCCTGCTTGGCTTCTGCGCCTTTATTGACCGTTTCTTCGAAGAAATCAGCCATTTCTTTCGTCAGCGTCAGAACCATTGCGTCATAAGCAGGCAGACCGAGCTCTTCGATATAACGCTTGCGGCGCTCGTCCGGAAGCTCAGGAATGGTTGCTCTTACGCGTTCTTTCCATTCGTCATCAATGTAGAGCTCGACAAGGTCAGGCTCAGGGAAATAACGATAGTCGTCAGAACCTTCTTTGACACGCATCAAAATGGTTTTTTTCGTCGCTTCATCATAGCGGCGCGTCTCCTGCTGAATGACTCCGCCTGACAGAAGCACCTGCTCTTGGCGTTTTTCTTCATGCTCAAGTCCTTTTTGCACGAACGCGAAGGAGTTCAGGTTTTTCAGCTCCGTTTTTGTGCCGAATTTCTCCTGGCCGATCGGACGGAGGGAAATGTTGGCGTCACAGCGCAGTGAACCTTCTTCCATTTTACAGTCGGAAACGCCTGTGTATTGGATAATTGATTTCAGCTTTTCGAGATATGCGTAAGCTTCCTCCGGTGTACGGATATCCGGCTCAGATACAATCTCGACAAGCGGCGTGCCCTGGCGGTTGAAGTCAACGAGAGAATAGCCGTCGCCCGTATGCGTCAGTTTTCCCGCATCTTCTTCAAGATGAAGACGGGTAATGCCGATTTTTTTCGTTTTTCCGCCGACTTCGATTTCGATCCATCCGTTTTCGCCGATCGGCTTGTCAAATTGAGAAATTTGATATGCCTTCGGGTTATCCGGGTAGAAATAGTTTTTCCGGTCAAACTTCGTATCCGTTGCGATTTCGCAGTTCAAAGCCATTGCGGCTTTCATCGCGAATTCGACCGCTTCTTTGTTCAAAACGGGCAGCACGCCGGGATAGCCGAGGTCGATGACGCTCGTTTGGGTATTCGCTTCCGCGCCGAATGGCGTCGGTGAGCTTGAGAAAATTTTAGATTTTGTTTTTAATTCCACATGGACTTCAAGTCCGATTACCGTTTCAAAGTTCACTTCATTTCACCCCTTACAGTTCAGGTTTCGCTTTATGATGATCTGTTGCCTGCTCAAAAGCATGAGCGACGCGGTATACAGTGCCTTCATCGAAGTGTTTTCCGATGATTTGCAGTCCGAGCGGCAGTCCGTCCGCAAATCCGCACGGCACGCTGATTCCCGGCACACCCGCGAGGTTGACAGGGATCGTTAAAATATCGTTGGCGTACATTGTGAGCGGATCGCTGGTTTTTTCGCCGATTTTGAATGCCGGTGTCGGCGTTGTCGGTCCGACGATGACATCGTATTTCTCAAATACGTCTTCAAAATCTTTCTTAATAAGCGTGCGCACTTTTTGCGCTTTTTTGTAATACGCGTCATAGTAGCCGGAGCTGAGCGCGAAGGTGCCGAGCATGATGCGGCGCTTCACTTCATTGCCGAAGCCTTCAGAGCGTGTCTGTTTATAAAGGTCGATCAGGTTGTCCGCATTGTCTGAGCGGTAGCCGTAGCGGATGCCGTCAAAGCGCGCAAGGTTTGCAGACGCTTCGGAAGAAGACAGCAGATAATACGTCGCAAGCGCGTATTTGCTGTGCGGCAGAGATACTTCTTCCCATGTCGCTCCGAGGTCTTCAAGCACTTTTAAAGCGGCTAAAACCGATTCTTTCGCTTCTTTGCCGACGCCTTCTCCGAGATATTCTTTCGGTACGGCGATTTTTAAGCCTTTAATATCGCCAGTTAATGAAGAAAGAAAGTCCGGCACTTCGACATTGGCGCTCGTAGAGTCCATTTTGTCCGGGCCTGAAATCGCCTGAAGCAGGAATGCGTTATCTTCTACGGTTCTTGTGATCGGCCCGATCTGGTCCAGTGAAGACGCAAAAGCGACCAAACCGTAACGCGACACGCGTCCGTATGTAGGCTTTAATCCGACGACGCCGCAGAAAGAAGCCGGCTGGCGGATGGAGCCGCCCGTATCAGATCCGAGTGAAAACGGAACTTCGCCCGCGGCAACCGCAGCTGCGGAACCGCCGCTTGATCCGCCGGGAACCGTATCGAGATTCCAAGGGTTTTTCGTCGCTTTGTACGCGGAGTTTTCAGTAGAAGAACCCATCGCGAACTCGTCCATATTCAGCTTTCCGATCGTTACGGCTTCAGCGGCTTGAAGGCGCTCCACAACCGTCGCATCGTAAATCGGATCGAAGTTTTCGAGGATTTTGCTTGAGCATGTTGTGCGAAGCCCTTTGGTCACGATGTTGTCTTTGACGCCGATCGGCATTCCGAAGAGAAGACCGTGTTCAGACCGTCCGTCAACCGCTTCGTCAAGTTCTTTCGCGTAAGCGCGGGCTCTTTCTTCATCAAGCTGTAAAAACGCCTGCACCTTATCATCCACGGATGCGATCCGTTTGTAAGATTCATCAACAAGATCGGAAATCTTGATTTCTTTTTTATGTATCATTTGTTTCAGTTCTGTGATTTTGTGATCAAATAATGACATACTGTCTCCCTCCTTTAATCCAGAATAGATGGCACACGGACATAGCCGTCTTTATGATCGGGAGCATTTTTCATGACATCCTCGACCGGAAGGCCTTTACCCGCTTCATCTTCTCTCATTACGTTTTTCATTTTCAGCACGTGTGTTGTCGGTTCCACGTTATCCGTGTCCACTTCATTAAGCTCCTCGGCAAACGAGATGATGCTGTCAAGCTGTTCTGTGAACATTTCAGCTTCTTCATCCGTAATGGCGAGTCTCGCCAAATGAGCGACATGCTTTACTTCTTCTATAGAAATTCGTGACATAAGATCCACCTCCGCATAATTCTCCGTTTCGTCATATAATACTGATCATATCAAAAACGAGCCCTCTAAAGCAACAAAACGCCGCCTTCTGAGGCATGATGAAACCCTCTCTATTTTATCCTAAATCGGGGAGAAAGAGAAACGAATTATATGTCAGAAAATTTTTACTTTTATATTCTATTGGTAGCGTTTTCATCTCTAAGCTGTTCTATGTTGGCGGGGATTTTTTCCTTGAGCGGGCCAGGTTTCGAGAGTTGATTGATCGGGGATACTTTGTTAGGTTTAGTAACCATAGCCAGCACTAAATCATGCGATCCGCATGGAATGACGACTAAAGGCTGGATCGCCGGCGCATATTCCGGCACTACTAATCTACAGAGGTGATGCAACATTTACATGAAAGAAGAGAGGGTCCAAAAACGTGAGTATTGAATTAATTATATCTCTTGGCATTTACTTTGCTGCCATGCTGTTAATCGGCTGGTACGCATTCAGGAAGACAACGAATATTAATGATTACATGCTGGGCGGAAGAGGACTCGGCCCGTTCGTAACGGCGCTGTCCGCAGGTGCGGCCGATATGAGCGCATGGATGCTGATGGGAGTTCCCGGCGCAATGTTCGCAACGGGGTTATCGACCTTATGGCTGGCGCTCGGTTTGACGATCGGCGCGTATTCAAATTATCTGCTGCTTGCTCCGAGGCTGCGCGCTTACACGGAAGTTGCGGATGATGCGATTACGATTCCCGATTTTTTCGATAAACGGTTCCGCCACTCGTCATCATTGCTGAAAATTGTTTCCGCCGTGATTATTATGATCTTTTTCACACTGTACACATCGTCCGGGATGGTATCCGGAGGCAGGTTATTTGAATCGGCATTCGGCGCCGACTACAAATTCGGTTTGTTTTTAACGGCCGGTGTTGTTGTGCTTTACACGCTGTTTGGCGGTTTCCTCGCTGTCAGTCTGACTGACTTTGTACAGGGAGCGATCATGTTTGCGGCATTAGTGCTTGTGCCGATCGTTGCTTTTACCCAGCTCGGGAGCGTTTCAACGACGATTGATTCGATCAACGCCGTTAACCCGAAACTATTGGATATCTTTAAAGGCGCGAGCGTCATTAGCATTATTTCTTATTTGGCATGGGGACTCGGCTATTACGGCCAGCCTCATATCATCGTACGATTTATGGCGATTAAAGAAGTGAAAGATTTAAAACCCGCCCGCAGAATCGGGATGAGCTGGATGGTTATTTCAGTTGTCGGTTCATTGCTTACCGGGATTATCGGGGTTGCGTATTCTCATCACTTCGGAGTCTCCGTAAAAGATCCGGAAACGATTTTCATTATTTTTTCTAAAATCTTGTTCCATCCGCTGATTACGGGCTTCTTGCTGTCCGCGATTTTAGCGGCGATCATGAGTTCCATTTCCTCACAGCTTCTCGTAACGGCAAGCGCCATTACGGAAGATTTATACCGCGCCTTTTTCAGACGGGAAGCGAGCGATAAAGAATTGGTCATGACCGGACGCCTGTCGGTATTGATCGTGGCCGTTATCGCCATTTTGCTTTCCATGAATCCGAACAGCACCATTCTTGATCTGGTCGGATATGCGTGGGCAGGCTTCGGTTCGGCTATCGGCCCGGCGCTCTTGCTCAGTCTGTACTGGAAACGGATGAATGAATGGGGAGCGCTTGCGGCGATGATTACCGGGGCCGCGGCCGTTTTAATCTGGATCACGACAGGGCTTGCCGCTTCAACCGGCGTATACGAAATCATTCCGGGGTTCTTCCTCAGTCTGATTGCCGGTATTGCCGTCAGCCTGCTGACAAAAAAACCGGCCGATGCTTCTTATCAGCTGTTCAGCCGGATGGAAGCTCTTTTGAAAAACAAGAAATAGACAAAAAGCCGTCAGATTTTATCCCTGACGGCTTTTTTCTTCCGCACTTGTCCTGCTATAAATACTGTGAGAAAATCATATCAATTTATTATAAGAAAAATTGCGGAGGTGCTGTGCAAATTGAGCTGGCCTATCGAACCAGACATTTTATTAAAGCTGGGCATTGCCACGCTGATCGGCATGATCATCGGTCTTGAACGCGAGCTGAAAAACAAACCGCTCGGACTGAAAACCTGTATCGTCATCGCCGTCAGCTCCTGTATGCTGACGATCGTCAGCATTAATGCGGCATATCATTTCCCAAAATATTACCGAATCATGATGGATCCGCTCCGCCTTCCCGCCCAAATCATTTCCGGCGTCGGTTTTATCGGCGCGGGCGTGATCCTGCGTAAAAGCAATGACGTCATATCCGGCCTGACGACATCGGCCATCATATGGGGCGCAGCCGGGCTCGGTCTGGCTACAGGCGCCGGCTTTTATAAAGAGGCGTTCGCAAGCCTCTTGTTTATCCTGATCAGCGTCGAATTTCTTCCGTGGCTGATCAGAAAAATCGGTCCCAACCGCTTGAAGGAAAAAGATATCCGCGTGAGAATGTCTCTTTCCGATAAAGACAAAATGACCGAGATTTTAAAGGAAATGAAAAGCAAACAGCTCCGCATTCACTCCGTCCGGATTGATGATCTGGGCGAAAAAGAATTTCCGATTATGGAAGTGAAAGTCAGTGTTCACAAAAACCGCTACACCACTGACGTCTATTATGATATTAAAGAAATTCAAGGTGTCGTCGGAGTGAAGTGTGATACGCTATAAAAAACGCCGGACTGGATTCAGCCGGCGTTTTTCTATTTATACGAATGCAGAAAAGTTATACTCCGTAATCGGGGTTTCATTTTCGATATCGCGCCTGAAGGTTTTCAGCATCTCAAGTTCCTCGTCCCCGAGTGAATTGAGGTCAAACGCCTGATGCAATAATCCGTAGATCAGCATATGGCGCAGCCGGAGGAAATCCGGGATGTGTTCAAACCATGCGGGGTCAAGGTCATTTTCTTCCCTGTAGCCTTTCATAAAGTGAGTCATGAATTCACCCGTAAACGCGGCCTTGTCTTCATACGGGATGACCGGATACCACAACATGTTGTACAGCAGAATACTGATATCATTCACAAACCAATTGTAGCCGATATCATCAAAATCAAATGCAGTGATTTTTCCGTTGTCCCAATTGAAATTGCCGTGGTGCAGATCGGCGTGCACAAGGCCGTAGTTTTCAGGGTTCTTCGGCAAACGGCGCAGTTTTTCCATTAGAGCATCCGCCCGCTCAAATACGAGATGCTGATCTGCGGGTACGTATTTTCTCAGCTTCAGCTGCTCCTCTTCATCCCATTCCTGCCTTTTATATAACGGATCACTCAGACGGTAGCTTTTCGTCAGCCGGTGCATGTTCCCCGTGTACTTTCCAAGCTCGTAAAACAGGGTTCCGTTCCAGTCTGATTCCTCCACTTTGCGTCCGGGCGCTTTTTCATAGACTCTTACTAAAAACGCTCCGCCTTTTCCATCCGGCACTTCTTCGACATCTTTGCCATTTAATGAAGGAATCGGCTTTGCTGCTGAAAGCCCTCCCTTTGCCAGATGATGAAGCCATTCCATTTCTCCGAGAATATATTCCGGTGTTCTTCTGATCGTATGCGTAATTTTTAAAATATAAGGTTCGTTATCTTTCACAATTTCATATACGTAGTTCTCTGCGTCCGCAATAAATTGAAACTTGGTAAAGCCGTATATTTCACCTGCTTCAGCGAGCACCTTATCTTCCTCAAAAATCGCTTTAATATCTTTATGCATGCTGATTCACCCTTTTCATAACGTTTGTAGGCGGTGTGTGTGCTCAGCAAATGTCATTCATCAACATTCCTGCCCTTCTTCTTTCACAGCAGATTAGTAACATCCGCTTAGAAATGAAATGTGTTTTCCTGTTAATTCCTGATTATACAAATATCTTAACATACCTCATTCCTCGCTCCAACGATATCACAATAAAAAAACCCTTGCTCATACAGAAATGAACAAGGGCATCTTGGTTAATCGTAAATATGGACGGTCGGTTCTTTGTCACCCGCATTGCGGACGATCAGCGCTTCCTGCCCGTCAGACGAGGTAATGTTAATTTCGACATCAACTGAGCCTTTTGAATAATAATCCATCAGCTCACCTGTTAAATATTGGGTGAAGGCGATAACTTCGCTTTTCCCGTAAAATTGCATCGGGATTTCAATCTTCATTTTTCTCATTTCATCGTTTTCGTACATTGCCGTTCCGACGACTCCGGTGTAATTCGGGAAGTAGCTGTCGATGGCGTTTTTGAAGCGTTTAAATACTTCGGAATCATCAGGGTATTTCTTTGCCGTGTCTGTATCCGCCGGATAGAAGACGTACTTTTCTTTGACATCATCCCAGTTTGAAATGGTGGATGAGCCGGCTTTGACTTCTGTTTTTGCAATGTAATTCCCCGGTACGATTGATGTTTTCGGCGCTTGTTTATAAAGGGCGACGGTAATCGGCACATTTTTCAGGTTATCCATTTTCCGAAGGCGGTTAACGACTTCCTGGGCGATTTCTTCACCGTGGCTGCGGATCGTTTTGTCACTGAGCTCCACTTCCTGCTGCGGATCACCTGTGTTTTCACGGTAATAGTATACAGAGTTGAGAGCGAGACCGATCATGATACCGCCAAGCTGGATGGAATTTTTATCTTTTCTTACTAAGTAATCCTGCTCAAGCATGGACGCTAAGTAAATCGGGCTGTTTTCATTTTTCTCTTTTGCCGATCCCGAGCTTGGCAGCACGGGATTTAAGCCGAGATTCTGGAAATTGGCGTCTGCCTTTTTCGCCTTTTTCAGATCACTGCCTTCTTTTTTGCGGTCAAGCCAGCTGAGTACCGTGTCCTCATCTAAATACTGGCCTTCCTGATACAAATAGTCATCCGTCGGGAACGTGTCTTGAGCGAGCCGCATCAGACCCGTCTCGAATTCATCGATGTCCAGCCTCGTGTTCAGCCGGTCCGCGGTCAGGCCGCGCGCTTTTCCGGCCTTAAACGGAAGCACCATTTTATAGTAGGAATCAGAGATATTATATTTCGGTATGATCGCTTTTTCAGAAGACTTTGCCGTTTTCTGCGTGATCTCTTCCTCTTTGTTCCCCCCGAAACTCGGCGAACAGGCCGACAGCATGAGTACTGCCGCCGTTGCCGTCGCCGCCAATGCCAACATCTTTTTCAATAGAAAACACTCCTCTTATTTCTTTAGCTCTCCCAATAGCTGTGCTTCATTCCATACTTCAATATTTAATTCCTGCGCTTTTGTCAGCTTGCTTCCGGCCGCTTCTCCGGCAATCAGCAAGTCTGTTTTTTTGCTGACAGATCCCGTCAGCTTTCCGCCGAGCGCTTCAATCTGCGCCTTGGCTTCATTTCTGGACAGCTCTTCAAGCTTTCCGGTTAACACGATGGTTTTGCCGGCAAAATAAGAGTCGCTGTCCTCCGCTTTTACTTTTTTCGGGCCTTTGTAGAGTGTGTTCACACCGAGTTCCTCAAGTTCATTCAATAGCTCAAGCATTTCTTCTTTGCGGAAATAGGTGATAACGGCATCGGCCATCTTTTCGCCGATTTCATCTACCGCAAGCAGCTCTTCTTCCGTAGCTTGTTTCAGATTTTCCAGGCTTTCAAAATGCATGGCGAGTGTTTTGGCCGCTTTTGAGCCGATAAAACGGATGCCGAGACCGAACAGCAGGCGTTCCAGCGAATTCTCTTTCGACTTTTGGATGGAGCTGATCAGATTGTCAGTTGATTTTTCCCCCATCCGCTCAAGCCGGATGACCTGCTCTTTCGTCAGCTTATACAAATCAGCGACATTACGGACGAGATGTTCACGGAAAAGCTGTGTGATGACACGTTCTCCGAGTCCGTCAATATTCATCGCGTTGCGTGAGACAAAGTGAATCAGGCCTTCTCTGATCTGCGCCGGACATTCCGGATTGATGCAGCGCAGCGCGACTTCTCCTTCAATGCGGACAAGTTCGCTTTCGCACTCAGGGCATCTGGTCGGCATATTGAATTCTTTTTCTTCCCCGGTCCGCTGTTCGATTAAGACATTGACGACCTCAGGGATGATGTCGCCCGCTTTTTTGACGACCACTTTATCGAGAATGCGGATATCCTTCTCTTTAATTAAATCTTCGTTATGAAGGGATGCTCTTGAGACCGTCGTTCCCGCGACTTTTACCGGTTCCAGAACGGCGGTCGGCGTAATGACGCCCGTTCTTCCGACATTCAGTTCGATATCGAGCAGTTTTGTCACGACCTCTTCCGCCGGGAATTTATAAGCAATCGCCCAGCGCGGGCTTTTTGCCGTATACCCGAGCTCTTCCTGCTGGTCGAGCGAGTCGACTTTGATGACGATCCCGTCAATTTCATACGGGAGATCGGCCCGCTTCGCCTGCAGCTCTTCGATCATTTCAATGACTTCATCTATCGTGGCGCATTTTTTCCGTTCCTGGTTTGTTTTAAAACCGAGCTCATCCAGAAAATCCAGGCCCTGACTCTGTGTTTCCACACCCATCTCGTCAAGCTCCGCTATACTGTAGACGAAGATGTCAAGATTTCGTTTCGCTGCAATTTTCGGATCGAGCTGTCTGAGTGAGCCCGCAGCCGCGTTCCGGGGATTGGCGAACGGCTCCTCTTCATGTTTCAGCCGTTCTTCATTGAGCGCTTCAAATGACTGTTTCGGCATGTACGCCTCTCCGCGCACTTCTATGGAAAGATTCCGTTTCATTTTCAACGGAATGTTGCGGATCGTTTTTAAGTTTTCCGTGATATCTTCGCCCGTCGTTCCATCTCCTCTTGTCGCGCCTCTGACGAAATAGCCGTCTTCATAACGGAGAGAAACAGCAAGACCGTCTATTTTCAGCTCCACGTTATAAGCAACGCCGTCACCGACAGCCTGACGGACGCGGCGGTCAAAATCGCGGAGATCATCATCGTTAAATGCGTTGCCGAGACTGAGCATCGGCGTGCCGTGCTGCACCTTTTGAAACGATTCAAGCACCGCTCCCCCGACCCGCTGTGTGGGCGAATCGGGCGTTCTGAGCTCCGGGTGCTCTTCCTCTATGGCAATCAGCTCCTGCATCAGTCTGTCGTACTCGGAATCCGGCACGCTCGGTTCATCTAAGGTGTAATATTCATAACTGTACTGATCGATGGTGCGGCGCAATTCTTCTGCCCGGTGTTTCGCTGTTTCTTTGTCCATCATGTTCTTCCTTTCCTCTTCAGGTTACTGCTTTTCAATCGGCGCAAAAGCGGCAAGCAGACGCTTCACGCCGACTGGGCTCGGGAATGCGATATCAAGCTCGGTGCTTTCGCCTTCTCCTTTTACGCTGACAACCGTTCCGGTGCCCCATTTTTTATGGCCCGCTTTATCGCCGACCGCCCAGCTGAGCGAGTCGCCGCCTGTTTTGTTCGCATAGGAAACGGGACGGGATACGGGCCCGCGTTTTGGCTGCACTTTTCTTCCCGGCTGCATGCGAGGTGTTTTCTTCTCATTTAGGTTCTCCAATAAATCGCCAGGTATTTCCCTGATAAAGCGGGATTCCGGATTCATATTGGTGCGGCCGAATAAGGTTCGCATTTTGGCATTCGTTAAATACAGTTCTTCTTCCGCCCTCGTAATGCCTACATATGCGAGCCTGCGTTCTTCTTCCATCTCGGCTTCTTCCATCAGGGAGCGGCTGTGCGGGAACACGCCTTCTTCCATGCCCATTAAGAACACGACAGGAAATTCAAGCCCCTTAGCGGCGTGCAGTGTCATTAAAGTGACGGCATCCTTTCCGCCTGATTCCTCTTCCTTCTGGTCAAGCTGGTCAATATCCGCAATCAGCGCCAAATCAGTCAGAAACGCGACGAGAGACTTGTCTTCGCTTTTTTGTTCGAAGTTTTTCGTCACGGAAAGAAACTCGTCGATATTTTCAAGACGGCTTTGGGCTTCGATTGATTTTTCGGCCTTCAGCATTTCTCTGTATTCCGTTTTCTCGAGAATTTCTTCCGTGAGTTCCGTAATGGACAGGTAATCCTGCATGTTCGTCAGATTTTCAATCATCGCGCCAAAGCCGTCAAGCGCGTTTGCCGCTTTCGCGCTGACGCCGATGAAATCAACCTGTTTGACCGCCTGGAACATTGACATTCCGTTCATCGCCGCATATGAAGCGATTTTTTCTAGTGAAGTTGCGCCGACGCCCCGCTTCGGCACATTGACGATCCGCGTAAAACTGATGTCGTCGTCCGGGTTTGACACAAGGCGCAGGTATGCGAGAATGTCTTTAATTTCTTTCCTGTCGTAGAACTTGGTTCCGCCGACGATATTGTAGTTCAGTCCGGATTTTAAAAGGGTTTCCTCAATGACGCGCGACTGGGCGTTTGTCCGGTATAAAATCGCGATATCGGAAAGCTTCCGCCGGCCCGAGCTGTGCAGCTCATAAATTTTGCCCGCGACGAATTGGCCTTCGCCGAATTCATTGTCGCCGCTGTAATAAGAAAGCTTGATGCCTTCGTCATTTTCCGTCCACAGGTTTTTCGGCTTGCGGTTTGAGTTGTTTTTGATCACTTCGTTAGCCGCTTGCAGAATACGCTTTGTTGAGCGGTAATTTTGCTCGAGCATAATCACGTTTGCGCTCGGATAATCTTTTTCAAAGGAAAGGATATTCGCGATATCCGCCCCGCGCCATCTGTAAATGGACTGGTCGGAGTCACCGACGACGCAGATATTTTCAAGACGGGCCGCAAGCTGCTTCACAAGCAGGTATTGCGCCCTGTTCGTATCCTGATACTCGTCTACGTGAATGTACTGGAATTTGCGCTGATAAAACTCAAGCACTTCCGGCACACGCTCGAAAAGCTTAATCGTCGTCATGATTAAATCATCAAAATCGAGCGATTGGTTTTTCAGCAGTTTTTTCTGATAATCGGTATACACGTCACTCGTGACCTGATCGTAGTAGCCGCCGGCCGTTTTTGCGAATTCCTCAGGTTCGATCAGCTCGTTTTTTGCGCTGCTGATGGAGCCTAAAATACTTCTCGGATCAAACTTTTTCGGATCGATATTCCGCTCTTTCAGAATCCCTTTAATAACGGAAAGCTGATCAGCCGTATCAAGAATGGAGAAATTTCGGTTGATGCCGATTCTGTCAATATCCCTGCGCAGAATCCGCACACACATGCTGTGGAAGGTGGAAATCCAGATTTCATCCGCGCCGGGTCCGAGAATGCTCTCCACCCGCTCCTTCATTTCTCTGGCGGCTTTATTTGTAAATGTAATCGCCAGAATGTTCCATGGCGCCACGTGTTTTTCCGCCATTAAGTATGCGATTCTGTGCGTCAGCACACGTGTTTTTCCGCTTCCCGCGCCCGCCATCAGAAGCAGCGGACCGTCCGTCGTCTTGACCGCTTCCTGCTGAACGGGATTTAATCCGCTTAATAATTGATTGCTAATGTAATTCATATCCGTTCACCGCCTATCAAACATATGTTCTATCATAAATCAATTTCGTCCGCTTGACTACTTTGTCTTTACAGCCGCCACCGTTTTAAGCGCCTGATCAAAATCTTCATATACGGCATTTCCGACAACGATGACATCGGCATGACGGCCGAACCGTTCCGCCGTTTCCGCGTCTTTAATGCCGCCTCCGTAAAACAGGACGGACTTGTCCAGCACAGCCTTCGTTTTCTCCACCGTTTCTATGTCCGCCAGCATCCCGCTGTATTCCAGATAAAAAATCGGGAGATGAAGCAAATGTTCCGCAACCCGCGCATAGGCGAGAATATCTTCTGTTTCTATATGTGTATCCGCCTCCGTCAAAGCGGCCGCCTTACAATCAGGGTTGACGATGCAGTAGCCCTCCGTCACGATTTCCTCCATTGACATGAGCTCTCCGTATTCTTTCATCGCCTGATGATGCATGCCGACAATCCAGTCCGCCTTTTTGCTGTTGAGCACACTCGGAATGAAATAAAGATCAAACCCGGGCACAATGGAATCAATCGTCGACACCTCAAGTACGCACGGCACTAAAAACCGCCGCACCTTTGACATCAGTCTCAGCACATTGTCCTCGGTGATATTGTCGCTTCCTCCGATCACAATGGCGTCAGTCCCTGATTCACAAAGCCGTTCCAGCTGTTCATCCGGTAAATCTTTATTCGGATCGAGTTTAAAAACATGCTTCCACTCGTTAACATCGTACATGCGTTTTCGTTCCTCCATTCGTTTCTTGCCATTTAAACATTATAACAAATTCGTTTGGCCCGGAAAAACGGAAAAAGACGTCATTCACCTGATTCACAAAAAAAGATTGCGCTCCGCCGGACGGGAAACGGCTATGTTTGAAAACAGACAATATGTGGAATGTCAAAGAGAAAAAAGACAAGGAGTCTGATCTCAATGGAACAAGCCATTATCGTACTGATTTGTATATTGATTTTTATTATTTTAGTTCCCGCCGCACTGTTTCTCTGGATATACATAAGAGACGAAAAGCAGGAAGAACATTCAGTGCTGCGCAATTATCCCGTAGCGGGAAAACTGCGCTATATATTTGAAAAAATCGGACCTGAGCTGCGGCAGTATTTATTCAGCAATGATAACGAAGAACAGCCGTTTTCCCGGAGAGAATATGAACAGACGGTCATGTCCGGAAAGTATAAAAGCAGAATGATGGGCTTCGGCTCAGAACGGGATTTCAATCAGCCGGGCTATTATATCCGTAACGCCCTCTTCCCGAAACAAAGGGAGGAGCTGCGCGCAGATCAGACGCCGAAGATCGACACGATGGTATACAAAATTGACAAAGACAACCTGCTGAAACGCAGCGAACACCGCGAAAAAGCAAAAGCGGACCCTTATTACCTGCATCCGGACGATGTGCAAGTGATCGGCCGCGACACATGCAAAAAGCCGTTTTATGTGAAAGGGTTAATCGGACAATCAGCGATGAGCTACGGCTCACTTGGCGACAGGGCAATCACCGCCCTGTCAAAAGGGCTGCACCAGGCCGGCGGCACATGGATGAATACAGGCGAAGGCGGCCTGTCTGAGTATCACCTGAAAGGCGGCGCGGATATTATCTGCCAAATCGGCCCCGGCCTGTTCGGCGTCCGCACCGAAGATGGAGAATTTTCGTGGGAAGAATTTAAGAAAAAAAGCCGCCTCGAGCAGATTAAAGCCTTTGAATTAAAGCTTGCGCAAGGGGCGAAAGCAAGAGGCGGGCATATTGACGGTTCAAAGGTGACCGAAGAAATTGCCGCCATCAGAAATGTGCAGCCCGGACAATCCATTGACAGCCCAAACCGCTTCAACGAGTTCTCAAATGTTCCGGACATGCTTGATTTCATTGAGAAATTAAGGACTGTCGGCGAAAAACCGGTCGGTATCAAAATTGTCCCGGGCAGCCGCAAAGACCTTGAAGACCTTATTTCCTGTATGAGTTCATCAGGCAAACTTCCCGACTTTATTACGATTGACGGCAGTGAAGGGGGAACGGGAGCTTCTTTCCATGAGCTGGCGGATTCCGTCGGCCTGCCGATTCTGACCGGCCTTCCCCTTGTTGACGGCCTTTTGAAGACATACGGGATAAGAGATAAGCTGAAAATTTTCGCATCCGGAAAGCTGCTCACTCCGGATAAGATTGCCGTTGCCCTCGCGTTAGGCGCGGATTTTGTCAATATTGCCCGGGGAATGATGTTTTCAGTCGGCTGTATCCGCGCTCAAGTATGCCACACCAATCATTGTCCTGTCGGAGTGGCGACAACCGACCCAAAACTTCAGCGCGCGCTCAGTATCGAGGATAAACAGCACCGCGTCTGCAACTACGTGCTCTCATTGCGTGAAGGGCTGTTTCACCTTGCCGCTGCGGCGGGCATCAGCTCGCCGATTCATTTTTCAGCTGAACACATCGTATACCGGGAGGAAGACGGAAGCCTGAGGGAACTTCCCGGCCTTTTGAATCAGCACGCATAAAAAAAACCGCCTGCCGTCATCGGCAGAGCGGTTTTTTACGTAGCTGAGGAGGATTCTCCTTTGTTTACGCGGTCAAGCGCCATTTCATAGGCGTCGTTACCATAATTTAAGCAGCGCTTCACCCGGGAAATCGTCGCTGTGGAAGCACCCGTTTCGCTTTCTATTTTGTGATACGTATTTCCTTCGCGGAGCATTCTTGCCACTTCCAAACGCTGCGCCAGCGATTGGATTTCATTAATCGTACAAAGATCGTCAAAGAAACGATAGCATTCCTCCAGATCTTTCAGCGATAAAATAGATAAAAATAACTGGTCCAGTTCTTTTCCGCGTAATTTATCGATTTGCATCGTCAAACACCTTCTCCTTTACTAATGGAAGCTGCATCGAGATCAGGCACGATATTAATCCATGTCTTTCCTGGCACAAACGGAAGAATCTCACCGCCTTTTACGGGCAGAATACGGCCGTCTTTATATTCCCAGTCTGACTCTATAACATCGCCGTGCTGAAGCAGGAGGCCCTTCCCCCCTGACTGAATATCGATGGCCCGCCTTCCATCTTTGTCTGTCATGCGATGGCCGGCTTCAACAATAAAAATGTTGTGCATGGCTAAAGGCTTTCCGGTCTCCCGGTCTGTCGCTTTCACACCATCAGAGCTTCTTGTATAAGCATCAGCTTTTTTATCATAATCGTATTCGACAAGATTTGTAATGTTTTGTGTTCCATAATCTATCCGAATATTGTAGGTTTCATTTCCTGGTTTTGCATCTGATGTCTGAAATGGGAGCGGTTCTGTTTTTCCGTTCAGCTTGTATCCTTTTTGTTCCGCCGCCTTCCTGATATTGTCATACGACGTGTAGGAATTGTGGGGCGGCTTGCTGAAATCGGCTCTCCAAAACAGGCTTCCGTCAAAATCCAAACCGTTTATATAATCGTAAGCTCCGGACTCCAGCTGCTTTTTTGCGCCGGGACTCCAGCCATGATGGACAAATATGCTGTTAAACCCGCTGCTGAGCGTGACAAAATATTCCCTCGCGCTTCGCACAGGCCCGACCGTTTCCGGCATCTCACTTTGAAAAATCGCGAGAAACCGCGTAATCCGGCCCTCCGCGAGCGCTTCGATGACAACATCCGCCTTTGACAGCCCGGATTGGGGCCTCGCCTTCGGATGATTATTCACTGCGACTGCAATCGGACGGCGTTTTGCAAGCTTCTGCTCAGTTTTCAGCCCCGTTAAAGGAGCTTCCGCTTCTTTCGGCTGCACCTGATCGGCATTATTCTGCCGGCAGGCGGCAAGCAGCAAAAACGCAAAACAAAGCATACAAACGGTTTTCCATCTTTTCATATGTCGGCTCCCTGCTTTTATATTTTAACGCATTATCGATGGAAAGAGTACAGTTTTTTTCATCACGTCGAATATTCCTCTCGGCGTAATGCGGATATAAGGCAGGTGTGTGCTCTGCAAAAAGAGCAGCGTATAGATCGGATCGCAGAATCGGTAGCCCCGCTCCTCCAGCAACATCCTCAGTTTTTGCTCTTTCTCAAGCACTTCTTCATACTTCTCCGCGGATGCAGAACCGTTTAAGGCGAGGGGAATCTCATGCAGAATCTTCCCGTTTTCGGCAAGCACGATTCCGCCGCCGATTTCTTTCATCCGTGAGAAAGCGAGCAGGATATCTTCTTTATTTTTTCCGGCAGCGATAATATCTCCGGTTGTCGTGTAGGAACTGACAAAGCCCTGCACCCGATCGGCAAAACCTTTCAGCATTGTATTGACCCGCCATTTTCCATGCTTATCGAGAAGCGTGAGATAGCATTCATCATGATCAAAAGAAAGCTGGTCAACAGAATTATCAATCGCAATCATATACGGCTCCATAATGACCGCGTTGCGCATGGTCACACCCATCGGCATTGAAAACTGTAAATCATCCATCGTCATATCATATGAAAGCTCAAGAGGGACAAGACCGCCCTTTTTCCAATCCGTTTCTGTAAACGCATTCATATTTCGGCCGTCTTCCCTCAGCAGGATGCCTTTGGAGATCACCGTGACCGGGTCCGGATTCATCGGGTCATCGAGAATGTTCAATGAAGCAAGCCGTCCCGGACCGACCACACCGAGAAAGTCGTCCATCTGATAATACTTCGCGATATTAAAGGAGGCCATATTGTAGGCATCGATCGCCGGAACTCCTTCCTCCAAAGCGATTTTGATTAATTCATTCGTCATGCCGCCTTTATAAAAAAGCGGCGTCGCTCCATCCGTCGTGTAGAAGAAATGATCATAATGCCGGAAGCCTTTTTGATGGAGATCCTGCAAAATCGTTCTCAAATCAGGGCGGATGGATGAATGTCTGAGCGAAACATAGTAGCCCAATTCAAGCCGTCTCATCACCTCGCCGCCATTCATCGCCTCGTGGTCGGAATCCGCTCCGAACAGTTTCATCTTCGTCAGTGTTTTTTCAGAGGCTCCGGGAAAATGCCCTTCTATCCGCTTGCGCAGTTTCTTTGTCGCCTGCATGCAATGAAGCATCAAGTCATCGCCGTCCATGAGGCGCGGCCATCCGGTCAATTCTCCGCCTTGAATGACATCCGGGTGCTCCATCCATTGCTTGCGGACATCAAAAGAAAGAAGCTGATCCTCATTCAGCACTTCAGTCTGCAGATCATATCTGGACCACCAGAAGTATTGCACCGGCTGTTTTTTCAGTTCCTCTAATATAGTAAGCGCTTTCTTTTTACCGCTGTGCAAAAGAAAAAACAAGTTATCATTAACAAACGTCGTTGTTCCGAATTGAGACACATATTCGGCGAGCGTTTGGGGATTATATATTTGAAAAGGATGTGTATGCGGTTCAATGTAACCTGGCACAATGTATTTTCCTTCACAATTTATGGTATGAATGTGCTCTGCTGCATCAGGAAGCTCATCACCAACATATACAATTCGGTCTCCGTAAATCCAGACATTCTTTTTCAGCCATTGTTTTAAAAAAGGATTTAATACGAGAGCATCCCGTAAAAGTAGCGTTGGAAGCAGCTTTGAGTCTACAACATCCGCCTGTGATCTGATGTCTTTATTTTTCCAGTTAAAGGTACGTTCGGACATTCACATACTCTCCTTCGCTTATATTAGACCCATCGTATCACATCCGCACAATTATCGCACGGCTAAAACGTTACAAATTATTGAAGATGAATGAAAAACTTTTTCTAAGGGAGCTGAAATGATGAAACCGAATATCAGTTTATTAAATGCCGTTATGCGCATCACTTGCGGCCTCACCATTTTGTCTGCTGCTTCAGCGAAATACACGAGAAAACCTTGGTGCAAGATGCATCTCTTCTGTATGATGATGGGCGCGATGAAAGCGGCGTCCGGCATCCTCCGCTTCTGTCCGGTGACATATATGTTCCAAACCGGAATGAATCAGGATGACAGCCATCAGCAAGAAAAATAACAAGCCGTTTCGGCTTGTTATTTAATTTCTCCTGTCCCGCGAGTCTGAGAAGAATCCGTCTATACGCCGGAGGACTTCATCGATGACTGCGTGTCACACGGCAAGCCGACAGTCTTAGTCGTCTTTTCAGAAGAAAACCCGCATCTTATATGACGCGGGGTTTTCCTCTTTATCGCCGCGATGCTTTCAGCGCACGGGCGCCGATGTCGCTTCTGTAAAACAGTCCGGGTTTTGTCAGCCCTGAAACGGTGCTGTACACTTTATCTCTCGCCGCTTCAAATGTCCCCGCAAATGCCGTGACATTGGCGACCCGGCCGCCGTTTGTAACAAATTGTCCGCCGTCTTTTTTCGTTCCGGCATGAAAAACGGCGATCCCGTCTTCAGCGGACGTCAAACTGCCGATCGGAGTGCCTTTCGCATAGCCTTCCGGATAGCCTTCAGAAGCCAGCACAACGCTGACAGCGGCCGTATCCTTCCACCTTAGGTCAACATCCTTCTCATGCAGAAGATCTAAGAGCACCTGAATGAGGTCAGATTCCATTCTCGGCACGACGACCTGTGTTTCCGGATCTCCGAAACGCGCGTTGAATTCAATGACTTTTGATCCGTTTTCCGTCAGAATCAGCCCCGCGTACAGCACGCCCGTGAAGGAGCGTCCCTCTTTCACCATTGCTTTTGCCGCCGGCTTCACAATCGTTTCGACTGCGCTTCTGACGATATCATCGGAAATGTGCGGCACCGGTGAGTAGGCTCCCATTCCGCCCGTATTCGGCCCTTTGTCTCCATCGAAGGCGCGTTTATGATCTTGAGCGATTACCATCGGATAGACGGTCTCCCCTTTTACAAACGCCATTAAAGAAAATTCTTCGCCGGCGAGGAACTCTTCAATGACAACGGATGCGCTCGCCTCCCCGAATTTCTCATCCTCAAGAAAATCGTGCAGGCATTCAACCGCTTCTTCTTCCGTCATCGCGACCGTGACACCTTTTCCGGCGGCAAGCCCGTCCGCTTTAATGACAATCGGCGCGCCTTTTTGCTGCACATATGCTTTCGCCTCTTCAAATGAAGTAAACGTCTCATACTCCGCCGTCGGAATGCCGTATTTTTTCATTAAATCCTTGGCAAACTGTTTGCTCCCTTCAATGATTGCCGCTTTTTCAGACGGTCCGAAAACAAGCAGTCCGGCTTTTTCAAACTCGTCGGCTATCCCTTCAATCAGAGGAACTTCAGGGCCGATAATCGTCAGGCCGACATGATGTTCTTTCGCAAACGCAATGAGTGCGGCATGATCGCTTTCTTCAATGTTGACCAGCGTCGCGCAGTCTGCCATACCGTCATTTCCGGGCGCGGCGTACACCGTGTCAACAAGCGGGCTTTGCGCCGCTTTCCAAGCCAATGTATGCTCTCTGCCGCCTTTTCCGATAATCAATACATTCACGCTTCGTTCCCCCTCTTAATGTTTGAAATGTCTGATGCCGGTGAATACCATGGCGATGCCGTATTCATCCGCTTTTTTAATCGAATCTTCATCGCGGACCGATCCGCCTGGCTGGATAATCGCCGTGACACCGGCTTTTGCGGCTTCTTCGACTGTATCCGGCATCGGGAAAAACGCGTCTGATCCGAGCGCGCTGCCTTTTGCTTTTTCTCCGGCCTGCTCAATGGCGATTTTAGCTGAACCGACGCGATTCATCTGCCCCGCTCCCACACCGACCGTCATATGGTCTTTTGCAAGAACGATCGCGTTGGATTTCACGTGTTTGACGACTTTCCAGGCCAGCTTCAAATCTTCCCATTCCTGCTCGCTCGGCTCTCTTTTTGTCGGGATGCTGATGTCGGCGTCATCAAATCCATGGACGTCTAAATCTTGAATCAAAAGACCGCCCTGTACGGATGTCAGCTGTTTTTCTTTCTTCCCTGATGCGGACACGTCAAGCGTGAGCAGACGAAGGTTTTTCTTCGCCGTCAGTACGTTCAGCGCTTCTTCACTGAAAGAAGGGGCGATAATGATTTCTAAAAAGATGCCGTGAAGGGCTTCAGCCGTTGCCTGATCAACTTCACGGTTCAGCGCGATGATGCCGCCGAAAATGGAGGTTTTATCAGCTTCATACGCTTTATTGAATGCTTCCTCAATTGAAGCTCCCGTACCGACTCCGCACGGGTTCATATGTTTAACGGCAACAGCTGCGGGTTCTGTAAATTCCCGGACGATTTGAACGGCCGCATCCGCGTCCTTAATATTGTTGTAAGAAAGCTCTTTGCCGTGAAGCTGTTTTGCCGCCGCGATGGAACCGGAGACGGGAAGTGCGCTTTGATAGAAAACAGCCTCTTGGTGAGGGTTTTCACCATAGCGGAGCGATTGTTTTTTCTCAAATGTAACGGTGAATTGCTCAGGGTCTTTCTCACCGGTCTCGCGTGTTAAGTAATCAGCGATTAATGCGTCGTATGCCGCGGTATGGCGGAATACTTTGGCCGCAAGCTCGCGTTTTCTTTTAAGCGAAACGCCGCCGTGTTCTTTAATCTCATTGAGCACGGAGCTGTAATCGGCCGGATCTGTGATGACCGTCACATCCTGATGGTTTTTCGATGCGGCGCGCAGCATGCCGGGACCGCCGATATCAATGTTTTCTATCGCTTCATCGTATGTTACGTCTTCTTTCGAAATCGTTTCTTTAAACGGGTAAAGGTTGACGACCACAAGGTCAATGGGGGCAATGCCATGCTCATTGATCTGCGCCATATGCTCTTCATTGTCTCTTACGGCAAGCAGTCCGCCGTGAATATTAGGATGGAGCGTTTTTAACCGTCCGTCCATAATTTCAGGAAATCCGGTCACTTCTGAAATGCCGATGACATCCACACCGTTTTCCTGAAGAAGTTTTTTTGTTCCTCCGGTCGAAATGACTTCGACGCCGAGCTCTGTCAGTTCCTTTACGAAAGGTACGAGATTTGTTTTATCAGAAACACTGATTAGTGCGCGTTTGATTGTCATGCCTTTTCACCTCTGTTATTTAGTCCCAGCAGCTGTTTCACAACGCTCGGATACCATTTGTGCTCAAGCTCGTGTATTGTATGCTCTATGTCTTCAAGCGTATCGTTTTCCTGTATTTCGAATGCTTTTTGCGCGATAATCGGTCCGGTGTCCATGCCTTCGTCGACGTAATGAACGGTAATGCCCGCCACTTTCACACCGGCCCGATACGCCTGTCCGACAGCGTCAATCCCGGGGAATGCCGGAAGAAGCGAGGGATGTATATTAATAATGCGGCCCCCGTATGCTTCAAGCAGCGTATCTCCAATCAGTCTCATATAGCCGGCGAGAACGATTAATTCCGCCCCGTGCAGGCGCAGCTGTTCAATAACGGCCCGTTCAAAGGCCGCTTTGTTTTCAAAAGATGACGGTTCAAAGGCGAATGACGGAATGTGTAAAGCCTCCGCCCTTTCCACCGCCTTTGCCTGAGGCTTATCCGTCACGAGAAGCGAGAGCTCCGCATCCCACTTCTCTTCTCTCATGCGTTTGGCAATGGCCTCGAAGTTCGATCCGTTTCCTGAAGCAAATACCGCAAACTTTTTCATAAAAGAGCCGCACCGCCGAAAGAAATGCCTTCGCCCCGCTTGACCCGGCCGATCAGATAAGCCTTCTCGCCCTGAGCTTCAAGCGTGTCGATAACGTCTGTCAAGTCCTCTTCTTTAACGGCAAGGACAAAACCGATGCCCATATTAAAGACATTGAACATTTCTTCTTCTTTCAGCTTGCCGTGCTCCTGCAGAAACGGAAAAATCGGCGGGATCGGCCATGATCCGTGATCAATTTCCGCGCTCAATCCGTCCGGCAGCATCCGCGGGATGTTCTCGATGAATCCTCCGCCTGTCACATGCGCCATGCCGTCCACCTTACCGCTTTTCACCGCCTTGAGCACCGGCTTCACATATATTCTCGTCGGTTCCAGCAATTCTTCTCCGAGAGGACGCGCAAACGGTTCATAGACAGTATCCAAATCAAGTCCGCCGTCATCAAGAAGCACTTTTCTCACTAGGGAAAACCCGTTGCTGTGAAGGCCGCTTGAAGTAAGTCCGATTAAGAGATGCCCCTCTTCGATATGTTCACCGGTGACGATTTCGTCTTTTTCCGCGACGCCGACTGAAAAGCCCGCAATATCGTATTCATCAGCCGTATACAGCCCCGGCATTTCCGCCGTCTCACCGCCGATAAGCGCTGATCCTGACTGCTCGCATCCGTCCGCCACGCCCTGAACGATCTGCTCAATTTTTACCGGATCGGCCTTGCCGACCGCTAAATAATCAAGGAAAAACAGCGGCTCCGCTCCTTGGGCAAGCACATCATTTACACACATCGCGACCGCATCGACGCCGATCGTGTCATGCTTATCCATTGAAAATGCGAGTTTCAATTTGGTGCCGACACCGTCTGTTCCGGAAATTAAAACAGGCTTTTGATACGGAAGCTCTGACAGATCAAACATTCCGCCAAAACCGCCCAGGCTTCCCATAACGCCGAGCCTTTTCGTGCGCTCCACGTGTTTTTTCATTCGTTTGACGGCTTCGTATCCGGCTTCGATGTCAACTCCGGCATTTTTATAAGCATCAGACATCCCTATCACTCCTTGTCAATTCGTTTCTCCTTAAAAGGCAGAAAGAGAAAGGCAGCCTGAATTCCCGCTGCCTTTATGTCATTTTCACATTTTATTTTGTCAGCACCGCTTCTTTTACGTGAGGAAGCACTGTATCCTGATAAATTTCCGTCGGATATTTGCCCGTAAAACAAGCGAGGCATTGTCCGCAATTGGTGTCTTCAAATTTTCGGCCGACTCCTTTTAACAATCCGTCTACACTTAAGAAAGAAAGCGTGTCAGCACCGATGATCTGGCGGATTTCTTCCACAGAATGAGAGGAAGCGATCAGCTCCTCATGGGTTGATGTGTCGATGCCGTAGAAGCACGGATGAGCGATCGGCGGTGAACTGATCTTGACGTGCACCTCTGTCGCTCCCGCTTCTCTGAGCATTGTGACAATCCGGCGGCTTGTCGTCCCGCGCACGATGGAATCATCAACCATGACGACCCGTTTTCCTTCGACAACACCGCGGACGGCGGACAGCTTCATTCTGACACCTTGCTCACGGAGAGCCTGTGACGGCTGGATAAACGTTCTGCCGACATAACGATTTTTAATGAGACCGAGTTCGTACGGGATGCCCGTTGCCTCGGCATAGCCGATGGCTGCAGAAATACTGGAATCCGGCACGCCTGTGACGACATCCGCTTCAACCGCGGACTCCTGGGCAAGCATTTTTCCGAGGTTTTTCCGGGCGCTGTGCACGTTAATGCCGTCGATATTGCTGTCAGGTCTTGAGAAATAAATGTACTCCATGCTGCAGATGGAACGGTTGATATTCATGGAGAAACGCTCTGATTTCATGCCTTCATCATTGATGATCAGCATTTCGCCCGGCTCTACCTCGCGAAGGTATGTCGCACCGACCACATCGAATGCGCACGTTTCTGAAGCGACGACGTAAGCATCACCCAACATGCCGATTGACAGCGGTCTGAGTCCGTTCGGGTCAAGCGCTACGATCATTTCTGTTTCAGTCATGATTAAAAAGGCATAAGCGCCTTTCAGCATGGACAGCGAATTTTTGATTTGATCCTTCAGCGAAAAGTGTCCGCTGCGTTTAATCAGATGAGCCAGCACCTCCGTATCGGAGGAAGTCTGAAAGATGCTCCCTTGGTTTTCAAGCTGCTGCTTCAACTGTGTGGCGTTGACCAAGTTGCCGTTATGGGCGAGCGCGAGGCTGCCGTTGTTTTGCGAACGGAACAGGAGCGGCTGAACATTTTCATATCCGCCTCCGCCAGCCGTCGCATAACGGACGTGCCCGATCGCGCCTTTTCCCTTCACTTTGCTCAGTTCGCCGTTTTGAAAAACCTCGGTAATAAGCCCCTGTCCTTTATGCGCCGTCAGTTTTTCACCGTCAGTTGCGACAATTCCCGCGCCTTCCTGTCCCCTGTGCTGGAGGCTGTGCAGGCCGTAATACGTGATCTGCGGAGCTTCTTCATGTCCCCAGATGCCAAACACACCGCATTCTTCATTCAGGCCTTTGATTTCAGCAAGCATGGAATAGCTCCTTTCCACGCGCGCTCAAGTTCTTTCGTTTGCGCGTGAACCAATTGTTGTCCGTCCTGGTTTTGAATCGCCAGAAGTCCGTCAGCCGTTACCTCGCCGATATGAACCGCATCGGCCGCAGCCGCTTCAAACGCCGCTTGGTGTTCTTTTTTCACCGAAACGACGAAGCGGGATTGAGATTCAGAGAATAATAATGCCGCTTCCCCTTCTACAGTCACGTTGGCGCCAAGGTTTTCCGTCGTCATGACGCTTTCTGCAATCGCTACGCCTAAGCCGCCTTCTGATACGTCATGCGCTGATTGAACGAAGCCTTTTTTAATCGCGTCAAGCAATGCTTTTTGGCGTGACAGCTCTATATCAAGATCGATTTGCGGCGCTTTGCCGTAAATGCGGCCTTCTGTCATTTTTTGCAGTTCGCTTCCGGCAAACTCAGGTTTTGTTTCGCCGATCACGTATACAAGATCCCCCGCTTGTTTGAAATGCTGTGTCGTAATATGAGCGGTATCTTCAATTAAGCCGACCATGCCGATAACAGGCGTCGGGTAGATCGCCGTTCCGTTCGATTCATTATAAAGTGATACGTTACCGCCGATGACGGGAGTGCTGAGAACATTGCACGCCTCGCTGATGCCGTCGGCCGCTTTTTCGATCTGCCAGAAAATTTCAGGTTTTTCCGGGTTTCCGAAATTCAGATTATCCGTGACCGCAAGCGGTTCGGCGCCGGAGCATACGATGTTGCGCGCCGCTTCGGCAACTGCGATTTTCCCGCCTTCTTCTGGATCTAGATATAAATAACGGGCGTTACAATCCGTCGTCATCGCCAGCGCTTTTTTCGTGCCGCGGATTCTGAGCACTCCCGCGTCAGAGCCCGGAGCGACCACCGTATTTGTGCGCACCATGTAGTCATATTGATCGTACACCCACTCTTTGCTGGCAATTGTCGGCTGCTGCAGCAGGGCAAAAAGCGTCTCTGTCGCATCTTTTACTTCAGGCGCGGGAACTTCCGTTTCCTGAAACTCGCGGTAGTACGCGGGTTCTGCTGACGGCTTGTGGTATACAGGCGCTTCTTCCGCCAGCGCGTCGACCGGAAGCTCGCAAACAACCTCTCCGTTATGGCGGAGGCGGAGCATTTTATCATCCGTAACATGACCTACGGAAACCGCTTCAAGATCATATTTATCAAAAATATCGACAATTTCCTGTTCACGTCCGCGTTCAATGACGAGAAGCATGCGTTCCTGAGACTCGGAAAGCATCATTTCGTAAGCGGTCATACCTGTTTCCCGCTGCGGAATGAGATCAAGGTTCATTTCAATGCCTGAGCCGGCTTTGCTTGCCATTTCAGCACTCGAACTTGTCAGACCGGCCGCCCCCATATCCTGAATGCCGACTAAGGCGTCGCATTGGATGACTTCTAGGCATGCTTCCAGGAGAAGTTTTTCCATGAAAGGATCGCCGACCTGCACCGCGGAACGTTTTTCTTCAGATGAATCTGACATTTCTTCCGATGCGAAAGTAGCGCCGTGTATGCCGTCGCGGCCCGTTTTAGCGCCGACGTACATGACCGTGTTGCCGACACCTTTCGCCTGGCCTTTTTTAATATCTTTATGATCAATTAAGCCGACGCACATTGCATTGACAAGCGGATTGCCCTCATAGCTTGCGTCAAACTGCACTTCTCCGCCGACCGTCGGAATTCCGATACAGTTTCCGTATCCCGCGATTCCCGCCACTACTTCTTCAAACAAGTACTTCACACGAGGTGAAGTGAGCTCACCAAATCGAAGAGAGTTTAATACAGCTATCGGACGGGCGCCCATTGAGAAAACGTCACGGATGATGCCGCCCACTCCCGTCGCAGCACCTTGGTATGGCTCAATCGCTGACGGATGGTTATGAGATTCAATTTTGAACACGACCGCCTGATTGTCACCGATGTCAACGATTCCCGCGCCTTCTCCGGGACCCTGCAGCACGCGTTCGCCGCTAGTCGGGAATTTGCGTAAAACCGGTTTTGAGTTTTTATAGCTGCAGTGCTCTGACCACATGACGGAAAAAATCCCGATTTCCGTGTAGTTCGGCAATCTTCCGATAATAGATTCAATGAGTGCGAACTCGTCATCACTGACACCCATTTGCTGATAGAGTTTCTCTTCTTTTATTTGTTCTTTACTTGGTTCAAGCAGTAGCGACATGAGTTTCCCTCCAATTTTTCACGATAGACCGGAACAATGTAAGACCGTCTGCGCTGCCGAGCAGTTCATCGACTGCGCGCTCAGGGTGAGGCATCATGCCTAATACGTTGCCTTTCTCATTCACGACGCCGGCAATGCCGCTGACGCTTCCGTTAATATCGCCGCCGTATGTGAAGGCGATTTGATTGTTTTCTTTTAATCTTTCAAGCGTTTCGTCATCACAGTAGAAATTGCCTTCGCCGTGAGCAACCGGAATCGTAATCGATTGTCCTTTTTCATAGGAAGATGTGAATAACGTGCCGCCGTTCTGCACGATTAATTCAACCGGGCGGCAGATGAACTTTAAGTCTTTGTTGCGTCTCATCGCGCCGGGCAGAAGTCCGAGCTCCTGCAGAATCTGGAATCCGTTGCAGACGCCGAGAACCGGTTTTCCTTCGGCAGCCGCTTTTTTCACAGCCGGCATGATGTTTGCGAATCTGGCGATGGCGCCGCATCTCAAGTAGTCGCCGTATGAAAACCCGCCGGGGATGAGCACGCCGTCAAATCCGTCAAGGCTTGTTTCCTCGTGCCAGACATACTCGACTTCTTCGCCGAGTTCGTCCTTTACGGCGTGGAACATATCAATATCACAGTTGGAGCCGGGTAACACAATCACCGCAAATTTCACTGTGCGACAACCTCCTCAACTTCATATCGGTAGTCTTCAATGACTGTATTGGCAAGAAGCTTTTCACACATTTCTTTCACGAGCGCGTCAAGATCGCGGTCAGATTTTTCAATCGTCAGCTCCATGTATTTTCCGATGCGCACATCCTGCACTTCATTGTAGGTCATGCTGTGCAATGCATGCTGCACCGCGCTTCCTTGAGGATCGAGCACACTTTCTTTTAAGCTGACATAAACTTTCACTTTATACATTATGAAATGCCTCCCAGTCTTTTGAAAATCTCTTCATATGCGTCGGTTAAGCTTCCCAGGTTCCGTCTGAACAAATCTTTATCGAGCTTTTCGTTTGTGTCTTTGTCCCACAGACGGCACGTGTCAGGAGAAATTTCATCCGCTAAAAGCACCCGTCCCTCTGCGTCTAAGCCGAATTCCAGCTTAAAATCTATTAATCTGACGCCGCAGTCTTCAAAAATATGCTGCAGCTCTTGATTCACCTGTTTTGTAATCGATTTGATCGTTTCCACCTGCTCAGGAGCCGCCGCTTTTAAAAGCCAGATATGATCTTCTGTGATGAGCGGATCGCCGAGTGCGTCATCTTTATAGTAAAATTCGATAATCGGCTGCGGAAGCTCAGTTCCTTCCGTGATGCCGAGACGTTTCGACATGCTTCCGGCGGCAACGTTTCTGACCACGACTTCAAGGGGAATGATGGTCACTTTTTTGATAAGCTGCTCTGATTCTGAAACACGCTCCACAAAGTGGTTGTCAATTCCTTCGGCGTGCAGATGTTTGAAAATCAGGCTTGAAATTTCATTGTTCAGACGGCCCTTTCCGCTGATCTCCGCTTTTTTCTCACCGTTAAAGGCTGTTGCGGAATCCTTGTAGACCACGCGGAGAATCTGTTCGTCTTCAGTTTGATAAATTCGTTTCGCTTTTCCTTCATAAAGAAGATTATTGTTCACAATATTCACGGAAGGCCTCCTAACCCGAATGTTGGGAATATTCAATCTACGGCGGCTGAAGAAGCCGCCTCCGGCTGGCTTCTTCTATAAACCTAAACGCTCAAAGATCAAGTCGACGTTTTTCAAATGATAATTGTAGTCAAAGCAATCGGCAATCTGTTCCGGTGTGAGACGGGACGTGATTTTTTCCTCCGCTTCGACAAGCTGGCGGAACGGCACTTGTTTTTCCCATGCTTCCATCGCTTTCGGCTGAACCGTGTCATATGCTTCTTCACGAGGCAGACCCGTGTCGATTAAAGCAAGCAGCACGCGTTGAGAATAGATCAAACCGAGTGTGCGGTCCATGTTGCGTTTCATATTTTCCGGGAATACCGTTAAGTTTTTGACGATATTGCTGAATCGGTTCAGCATGTAATTCAGCGCGATTGTCGCGTCAGGAAGAATGATGCGCTCAGCTGATGAATGAGAAATATCACGCTCATGCCATAACGGTACATTTTCGTATGCCGTCAGCATGTACCCGCGGATCACGCGCGCCATGCCCGTCATATTTTCCGACCCGATCGGATTCCGTTTATGAGGCATAGCCGATGAACCTTTTTGTCCTTTAGCAAAAAACTCTTCCACTTCACGTGTTTCACTCTTTTGCAGACCGCGGATTTCCACTGCGAATTTTTCAATGCTCGTCGCGATCAAAGCCAGTGCCGCCATGTAATCCGCATGTCGGTCGCGCTGTAATGTCTGAGTGGAAATCGGCGCCGCTTTCAGGCCGAGTTTTTCACAGACATACTGCTCTACGAACGGATCAATATTTGCATATGTGCCGACCGCGCCGGAAAGCTTCCCGACTTCGATCCCTTCTTTTGCCTGCTTGAAACGTTCAAGGTTGCGTTTCATTTCTTCGTGCCAAAGCGCGAGTTTCAGGCCGAATGTCGTCGGTTCCGCGTGTACGCCGTGCGTGCGGCCCATCATGACCGTGTATTTATGTTCTTTCGCTTTTTCTTTTATAATGTCAACAAATCTCTCAATGTCCTTGAGCAAGATCTCATTCGCCTGTTTTAATAGATAGGAAAGAGCGGTATCCACGACATCTGTTGACGTCAGGCCGTAGTGAACCCATTTTCTTTCTTCGCCTAATGATTCTGAAACCGCGCGGGTGAATGCAACGACGTCATGACGCGTATCCTGCTCGATTTCCAAAATGCGGTTGATGTCGAAAGACGCGTTTTCGCGCATGACTTTGACGTCTTCTTTCGGAATGACGCCAAGCTCAGCCCAGGCTTCACAGGCTAAAATCTCGACTTCCAGCCATGCCTGGTATCTGTTTTCGTCCGTCCAGATCGCGGACATTTCAGGTCTTGAATAACGTTCGATCATTATGCTCGTCCTCCGTCTCTTTTCATCCATATGTTCGTGATGTCCTGAATCCATGTTTCATCAGGCTTCCGCAAAAATGTCATATGCCCCATTTTGCGGCCTTTTTTAATCTCATGTTTTCCGTACAGGTACAGTTTGGCTTCCTTTAAAAGCTCCGTATGCTCCTCCGCAAGCTTCACTTCATCACCGAGCAGATTCACCATCATTCCCGGTTTGAGAAGATCGGTTCTGCCGAGAGGAAGTCCGCAGACCGCTCTGATATGCTGTTCGAATTGGCTCGTTTCACAAAGGTCGAGCGTATAATGCCCGGAATTGTGAGGACGCGGCGCCAGTTCATTAATCAAAAGGTCTCCGTCTTCCGTGACGAACATTTCCACCGCAAGCGGCCCGACAAGTTCCAATTTCTCCGCGAGCTGAACGGCAAGCGCCTCTGCCCGCTTCTGAACCGTTTCCTCCGCTCTCGCGGGCACGATGCTTTGGAACAGAATATTATTTTTGTGGATATTTTCAGCAGCCGGAAAGGTTGAAATCTCACCGTGTACTGATCTCGTCACGATAACGGAAAGCTCCATCCGGAACGATACCCAGCTTTCAAGTATGCACGTGCCGTTCTCTAACAGCACAGCCGCTTCATCTGTCTGTCCTTCTTCCTTAATGACAAATTGGCCTTTGCCGTCATATCCGCCGCGGCATGTTTTCAGCACCGCCGGGAGCCCCAGTGCCTGAACGGCTTCCTCAAGCTCCCGTCCGCTGTTTACGATCCGATAAGGAGCGACTTGACAGCCTGCTGACTGGATCGCCTTTTTTTCCGTTTCCCTGTTTTGGGTGATGAGCAGCAGCTCGCTTCCCTGGGGAAGATATGCATGTTCTTTGAGCCAGTTGAGCGCCTCGTAATCGATATTTTCAAATTCGTACGTAATGATGTCACTGACTCCGGCCAATTTTTGAATCGCTTCACGGTCATTGTACTGGGCGGTAATCTCAATATCGGCGATCTGTCCGCAAGGCGAGTCTTTCACGGGATCGACGACAGCGACTTTATAGCCCATTTGTTTTGCGGCGACAGCCATCATTTTTCCGAGCTGTCCGCCTCCGATAATGCCGATGACGGCGCCGGGGTAAATCGTTTTTTTATCAGACAAGCTGATCACTGCTTTCCAGCACCGTTTGTTTTGTCGCATTTCTTCTCGCCTCTAGTTTATCCGCAATGTCGTCGTCAAATGCCGACAAAATTTGCGCGGCTAACAGACCAGCGTTTACTGCGCCCGCTTTCCCGATCGCCGTCGTCGCGACCGGCACGCCGCCTGGCATCTGTACGATAGACAGAAGAGAATCAAGCCCGTTAAGCGATTTTGTCTGAACCGGTACGCCGATCACCGGCAGCGTTGTTTTGGCCGCCGTCATTCCCGGCAGATGCGCCGCTCCCCCGGCTCCGGCAATAATGACTTTTAAGCCCCTGTCTCTGGCGCTTTCTGCATATTCAAACATCAAATCAGGCGTCCGGTGCGCGGATACCACCTGTTTTTCATAAGGAATGTGAAGTTCGTCAAGTATGTCGCATGCATGTTTCATTGTCTCCCAATCGGAAGTGCTTCCCATGATGATTCCTGCTAGCGGCTGCATTCTGTTCCCACCTTCTCATGCTTTGTTTTTCAGAAAAAAAAGCCCGGCTTATATTGCAACTATGAGGAAGCAATACAAACCGGGCATGGCGCGCGTATCGTCAGTCGTTCGCTTCTGCGATATCCATGTCAGCTGTTTATCACTTTCCTGCATAGTCCGGCCGTTTACGGCAGCCGGGTAGAAACTTATGGGCCATATTCCCAAGATTATATGAGGTCGTGTTTTGATTTCATGTTTATCTTAACAACGGACTTGGATAATGTCAACGACATTATCGAACGATATAAAAATTCTTTCTTTTAATGTTCGTGTTTAGATCAATTTCCCTTCAAATACGATTTTTTTCCCGCAAGGAACGACTTGAATTGATCCATTTTCTTTCTTTTCTGTAAAGATCGGCTCTTCCATCCGCCGGACGGGCATATAGCCCTCTTCCTTCATTAAAGTGAGAATAGTATCAATCGTTTCATGTTCCGTTACTTCAAACCGTTTCTTCTTTGGCTTTGTCATTCCTTAATTCTCCTCTTCTTCACTGCTTTCACCCAGAATCCGCCGTGGATCGCTTTCGGCTCAAAAGCGATGATAAACGCTTTTTCATCGAGCGTTTTAATCGTATCATACAGCTGAAGCTCATATTTGCGCGGCGTCAGAATCTGCATGGCGGTCCGGTCCCCTTCAAGGCCGCCCGCGACCCAGCTTGTGACTCCGTATCCTTTTTCCCGGAGCTGTTTCGGCAGGTCCAGATCAAGCTCTTTCGTAATGACGTTGACTGTTATGTAGCCGAGCGCCAGTTTTTCTTCAATTTTCATTCCCACTATGACGCCGAGGCCGTAGCCGAGCGCATAGGCAATGACGTTTTGAATTTGATTCAGATTGCCGAGCACGAGACTCAGGCCGGTTACATACACAAGGATTTCAATCGTACTGATGCCTGCGGCGAAATAGCGCTGTCCCTTTAATGTCAGAATCATCCTGATCGTAAAGAAAGAGACATATATAATGTTAATGATGAGAATAATGAGAACCATACCTATACTGTTGGATAAAATCGTCTGCATCATTGATTCCCCCTCCTCTGATAATTTGAAAAGCCAATCTTTCAATTAAGGATAGTTTACCCTCTTTTGATCATTTTCAAAAGAAAAAAAAAGCCCGCCCCGCAAGGCAGACTTTCAAGCTCTTATCAGTGAAGATCGGCTTTTTTCAATCGTTTGACGGCTTCATATTCCTTCTCAAGTTCACTCAGCGTGTATCCGGACAGTTCCTGAACATGGTCTTGATAAAACCCTGAGCGGATCAGTTTTGTCCTCAGGTGCTGTTTTTTCCGATTAATGGCTTCTCGCAACAACGGGGCCATCTTCATCATCCTTTCCGAATCATAAAGATTAATGCCGCTTTCCAATCTCTGTTGCTCCCATCATATATCGGACGGCTTTTCAAAACAACACGCTTCATTAGAAATATTTGTAAACATTGTGAAAGACAAATTTCGACTTATAAAGGAATCAGCGAAGCAGTAAAGTACTCGGAAATGAGCGGCCATGTCACAGCCGTAAAAACGAGCATGATGATGACCGCCGCGGAAATACAGTACATCACGTCAGCCGCAGGCTTTTCAGCCGATTTGTAAAGAATCTGCACAAATTGCACCATCGCCGAGACGGCCAGAAACAAGGTCAGCGCCGTAAACACCACGGTGATGACCGGCAGATTCAATATCGCGAAAATCATCCACACGATAGAGCTGGCGACAGCCGGAACCAAAAGCGATCCGACCCCCGCGGCCGCATCCCGCATCGTAATTTTCTGTTTCATCATATAACGTGATACAAGCCAGACCGCGCCGGCCGCAGCGGCAAAAAAGACGAGCGTATACACGAGAACGACGGTAAAACCGTCAAAAAACGTATGATGCCGCTCTCCGTATCCGAGAGGCCTTTGCTGGCTAGCCCTCAGCTGAAACCAATTTCCGATTGAGAAAAAGATACTGAATACAAGCATTGAAATAAGAGCATATTTAAAGCGGGAAAAGCCGTCTTCCCCAACGACCTTCACCGGTGATGTCAAAATGCGCAGCGCGAAACGGCAATAACGTTTGACCGCGGCCCATGCAGAAGCGAGTTTTTCCGTAAAAGCCGGAGCCGGGCGCCGTTCCTTATCTTTTTTCTTTTGCTTTTGATAACGTCCCGCATTTCTGGACATTCTCGACAGCGGTTCTTCATCAGTCCCCTGATGCTGTTTTTCTTCTTCCAACGTTTCTTTTCTTTCTTCCGTCATGTCAGCAACTCCTATCAAAAAAATACGGCGGAATTTGTTAAACAAGAAAATAAAACACTTATATAAGGTACCGAAGCGTCCTTAAACAGTCAAGCGGTTTTCTTCACCCGGACACCCACATGACGTTTTATAGTATGTATTGGTTTTACGGAATAGGACAAAAACAAAAAACCGGCTTAACTCAGCCGGTTTTTCCGTTATTTCAAGAAGATGAAATACAGGATAAAGATGACGAACAGCCCGTACATAATCGGGTGAACGCTTTTTCCTTTTCCTTTGCAGATCATTGTAATCGGGTAGAATATAAAACCGATCGCAATCCCCGTCGCAATGCTGTACGTCAGCGGCATCATAATCATCGTTAAGAATGCCGGCACAGCCACCTCGAATTTATCCCAGGCGATCTTCCCGAGCGGCGCCACCATCAGCGCGCCGACAATAATTAAAGCCGGAGCCGTCACATTCGTGGTGACAACTGACAGAAGCGGCGAGAAAAACGTCGCCAGCAAAAAGAGAATGCCCGTCACAACAGCCGCGAAGCCGGAGCGCGCCCCCGCCGCAACGCCTGAGCTGGATTCAACATAAGAAGTCGTTGTAGACGTACCGAGTACGGCTCCGATAACGATTGATGTTGAATCCGCCAGAAGCGCTCTTCCCGCACGCGGAAGTTTGTTTTCCTTCATCAGCCCGGCCTGTGTCGCTACAGCCACCAGCGTTCCGGCCGTATCGAAAAACCCGACGAACAGGAACGTTAAAATGACAATCAGCATTTGGACGGAGAAGATATCCGGAAGATGCATCCACGCCTGTCCGAAAGTCGGCGCAAGACTCGGCACGCTGCCGACAATGTGCGTCGGAACCGGAATCAGTCCGCAAACCATGCCGGCAACCGCCGTCAGAAGCATTCCGATAAATACGCCGCCGTTTACGCGAAGCACCATCAGAATGACCGTCACAATAACACCGAAAACCGTCAGCAGCACAGGGCCGCTGTGAATATTGCCTATAGACACCAAAGTCGATGAGTTCGCTTCAATAATGCCCGAACCCTGCAAACCGACAAATGTGATAAACAAACCGATACCCGCGCCGACCGCCAATTTCAGCTCAGGCGGAATCGCATTAATGATTTTTTCCCGCAGTCCCGTCAGCGAAAGCGCCACGAAGATAATTCCGGAAATCAAGACGCCGGAAAGCGCAGCCTGCCATGAAATCCCCATGCCGAGTACGACAGAGAAAGCAAAAAACGCATTTAATCCCATACCCGGCGCAATCGCGATCGGATACTTTGCAATGAGCCCCATTAAAATACAGCCGGCCGCAGACGCCAAGGCTGTAGCGGTGAACACCGCGCCCTGATCAATTTTTAATGCTTCGGGAAATCCTTTCACACCGTTTAAAGACAATGTCAGCGGATTGACGAACAGAATGTACGCCATTGACAAAAAGGTCGTTAAACCGCCGATGATTTCATTACGATAGCTTGTCCCCAGCTCATCAAACTGAAAAAATTGCTTCAAGCCAATTGCCTCCTTCATTCTCTCCCATTTATTCTGCCCGTTATCCGCCAAATAAAAAACGCCCCAAATACATTTGGGACGCTTGACTACATACGTTCAGTCTGAATAAATAAGAATGGATTATTTATATCAAACGATTGAGATTGATCCGTAGTCAAGCCATTTACGGTAGCTTGGTAGAAACTTGCGGGCCATATCCCCGCCATTATACGATATCTGCATATTTGATTTCTGAGTCTATTGTATCAATTCAATTTTGAAAACTCAATAAAAAAAACGAACAATCCCGTTAAAAAAATTTGGTTTATTCGTTAATTGACCAAAAATGGAAGACGGCAAAACCCGCCTTCCAGACATCATTTTCCGTCCGCAGGCCGGACCGGCACCGCGAATGTGATCCCCTTATCATCCGCCAGCAAGTTCATAGCCGTTTGATTGACGTACAAAGCATATGAATCGAATGAGAAATCGCGCAACGAATAGTCTTTATCGGACGAATCATCTAATTCAAAAACGGATTCCATTTCACCCGTTTTAAGGTTCGTGACTTTCGCCTTATTCCCTTTCAGATAATAGCCTTTTTCATACTCATTAAGCGATGGCCAGGTTTTCATTTTTTTCGTATTGCCGAGACCGATTGACTCACCGACATTCATCAGCTGATCTTTATCTGCTTTGTTGTAATTAATTCCTGTGAATTGATAATCGACGATCACCCGTCTGCCTTGCTGTTTGATCTTTTTGATGGTGATGCCGACATGATGATGTTTCGTTTTATAACTGACGGGCAGTTTTGTTTTCAGAGGGACGATTTCTCCAGGCTCTGATTCTGATTTTACATCGCCCGTTATGAAAAGTGTTTTCGCTTTCGGGTCTATCGGTTTGCTGAATTGTGTTTGGCCGCGTACTCTTTTCCCGCCGCCGGGAAGGTTCTTCCTGTTGCCAAGTTCAATAGCCGCTAACGTCATTTCATAATGGTTTCCTGCATCATCCGTTGCTTCGTCAATCGAGATGGCATCATTTTTAGCTGCATTTTGAAAGTCGACTGAATACAGGAGAGCCGATCCCGTCGTTCCGTTTTCCGCCCGGATATCGAAAAAGCGGTATAACCCGTTGACATTCACAGCTTTCGTTCCTTCAAGAGAAACGGACTTTTGTTTTTTAATCGGGAGTGTAAAGCGCCAGTTTCCGGGAATATCCTTGATTTGTGTAATGACAAGCGGAAGCTTATCACCGTCTTTCATCTTTGGGCCGTCCGCAAAAAAGCGAAGCTGCCCCCCGTACTGCCCGTCTTTCACTTTTTTCATGCCCTGACTGTCATAATCCAAAGATAATATATTCCGGCTGTCTTTATAATCTACTTCAAAAGGAATATCCTCCTCATTAGATTTCAAATTGTCAACGGTAAAATTGTAAACGAGCTGTCCGCTGTCGTAATACACACTTTTCACTGTAACCGTAATCCCGCGCGATTCCGCTTTCTCGTTCAGTTTTGTCACCAAATTGCTTTTAAACAGCGCAGAACCTGCCTTATCCTGAAATACCCTGTAAATCTGCCCGGCAACAGGGATGTTTCCCATAGCCGTATTAACGGAGGGCATGAATAAGCCTGAGGACAGATACAGAATAAACAAAGCAGCAGCAACCGCGAGTCCGTTTATCACTTTTCGTCCCCATCTCCGTCTGACGGCGCCTTCTTTTCCGGCACGGACAGCGGCGCTGTGTATCACGTTTTTCAATTCAGCTTTCGGCACGTCAATGTCCTGATACAATTGCTTCATTTGATGCTTTTCCATATATGTTTATCCTCCTTTTCCAGCTCCTGCTTCAATGCTTTTCTCGCCCTGTGGAGATGCGTTTTTACAGTGCCTTCCGCCATACCGGTCTGTTCAGCGATCATAGCAATCGAGAAATCTTGAAAATAATAAAGCTGAATGGTCAGCTGTATATGTTCGTCAAGGGTTTCCAGGGCATTCCGAAGATCTATGTATTCTTCAATGTTCTTATTCTCCGCGCGCGTATCGTGTTGCGGCTCAAACGGAATGACGTCTCCGTGCTTTTTCCTCATCGCAAAAATCGTATGAAGCAAAATCCGGATCAGCCACGTTTTAAAATATTTCGGCTCCTTCAGCTGCGCGATATGCAGAAAAGCCTTGTAAACCGTTTCCTGCACTGCGTCCAGCGTATCTTCCTTGTGATGCAAATAGAGATAAGCTGTTTTATATAAAGTCTCCTGATGAGCTGTGATCAGTTTTTCAAAGGCTGCGGCATCACCTTTTTTCGCCTTTTTGATCAATCGTTCTTCTTTCACCTTATCCACCTCCTATGCTGTTAGATATGAATCGGGGCAAAACGGTTTCAAAAAGATGAAAAAAAACGCCTCTTTTTTAAAAGAGACGTTTTTTTATCTTCATTTATTCCCACTCAATCGTTGCAGGCGGCTTGCTCGTAATGTCATACACGACGCGGTTGATGTGTTTCACTTCATTGACGATCCGTGTCGAAATCACTTCGAGCACATCCCAAGGGATACGCGCCCAGTCAGATGTCATGCCGTCAATTGATGTTACGGCACGGATACCGATTGTGTAATCATACGTTCTCGCATCTCCCATGACGCCGACGCTGCGGATGTCAGGAAGAACCGTGAAGTACTGCCAGATGTCGCGCTCAAGGCCGTGGTTCGCCACTTCTTCACGCAGAATCGCGTCTGATTCACGAACGATCTCAAGTTTTTCTTCCGTTACTTCGCCGAGTACGCGGATGCCAAGTCCAGGGCCCGGGAACGGCTGACGCCATACGATATCATCCGGAAGGCCGAGCTCTGTGCCGAGCGCGCGCACTTCGTCTTTGAAAAGGGTGTTCAGCGGCTCGATCAGTTCAAACTGCATATCTTCAGGAAGTCCGCCGACATTGTGATGCGATTTGATCGTTTGCGCCGTTGCAGTACCGCTCTCGATAATATCCGTGTAAAGCGTTCCTTGCGCAAGGTAATCGATGCCTTTCAGCTTGTCCGCTTCATCATCAAACACGTAAATGAATTCGTTACCGATGATTTTGCGTTTTTGCTCAGGATCAGAAACACCTTTCAGCTTGTTTAAGAATCTGTCTTTCGCATCAACTTTAATGACATTCATATTAAAGCCTTCGCTGAACGTTTTCATGACGCCTTCCGCTTCGCCTTTACGAAGCAGGCCGTGATCGACGAAAATACAAGTCAGCTGGTCGCCGATCGCTTTATGAATTAAAGCAGCCACAACAGAGGAATCAACACCGCCGCTTAGCGCGCATAGAACCTGCTTGTCTCCGACTGTTTCACGGATTTTTTGCATTTCGATTTCGATAAAGTTTTCCATTGACCATTTGCCTTCACAATCGCAAACGCCGAATACAAAGTTTTTCAGAAGATCATTGCCGTATTCAGAGTGGCGCACTTCCGGGTGGAACTGAACGCCGTACCAATTCTTGTCCGCTTTGCTCATCGCTGAATTCGGGCAGTGATGGCTTGTTGCGTCAACAGTGAAGCCTTCAGGAACTTCTACAACCAAATCGCCGTGGCTCATCCACACAACCTGTTCTTCCGGAAGATCTTTGAACAAGTCAGGAGTTCCTTGAATCTGAATGTTCGCTTTTCCGTATTCGCGCTGGCTTGCCGCCTCGACTTTCCCTCCGAGGTAATGAGTCATCAGCTGCATGCCGTAGCAGATGCCCAATACAGGAATATCGAGTTCAAAGATTTTTTCATCACAGCGGAAAGATCCTTCATCATATACACTGTTCGGTCCGCCTGAAAGGATAATTCCTTTTGGATTCATTTCTTTGATTTCCTCAGCTGTCAACGTATGGGGGTGCAGCTCGCTATATACGCCAAATTCACGGATCCGGCGGGTAATCAGCTGGTTATACTGACTGCCGAAATCAAGAACAAGAATCATTTCATTCACTAACTTCGTCATGGTTGTCACCTAATCTCCTCTAAGTTTTTGACACAGAAAAAACGGAGGACAAACGTTCAGCCCTCTGTCGCGCAAGACTTGTACGGAAGCCCGGCTTTTTAACGCTCCCGGGCTCCCATTTAACATTCATTTATTCTAACAACAGGACGATATGCGGTCAAGACTATCTTGTTTTAATTATATTTTCCCACAACTGTCCCGATTCATCCCAAAGCTTTGCGGCATTATCCCTGCGGTATAAGGCCCGCTCATAGCGCAGCGTCAGCTCGGACATGTCGTTTGTATGGTGCGCCTCGTCAATCCTCGCAGCAAAATCGCGCAGTGTTTCTCCGTCTCCCCTGCTGAATCCTTTTCGTTTCAGCTGGCGGAGCAGCGCGGCATATGCGTCGAAAAAGACGTCTTCATCCGTTCGCCGCTTCAATCTGGCTGCTGTAACGTGCGGAATCCAGCGCGCCCGGAGAAGCCAGGCGAGTGCCGCCGCGGCTGAAATCACGATGACGATGGCTGCATACGGCCATAGCTGTGCCGCGGTTTTGTTGCGGATCACAGGCTGCGGTGCCGCGCTGTGATCCCGCTTTTTCGGCTTTTCCTCTTTTTCCGGCTTTGTTTCCTGACGCTGCTTGTCAGACGGTTCATCCGAATTTCCCGCTGAGCCTCCGCTGTCTTTTGCCGCGGTATGATTTTGCTCTGACGTAAACTCCGTCGGATTGGTGAAGCCTTTTGTCGGCTCAAACGTCACCCAGCCCTGATCGGGAAAATACACTTCTACCCACGAATGGGCGTTGTTGTTTGTGACTTCATAAATGTGGCCGTTATGGTCGCCTGCCCCTTTATATTCGCCGGATGTATAGCCCTTCACCCAACGGGCGGGGATTCCCGCAGAGCGGAGCAGCACAGCCATTGCCGATGAAAAGTTATCACAATATCCTCTTTTCGTTTCAAACAGAAATTGATCGACATAATCCTGATTGTGCTCCGGAACCGCGACATCCTGTGTATTATACGAAAATGCGGAAGATCCGAGATAATCCTCGATCGCCTTCGCTTTATCGAACATATTATGATGATCCCGCGTCAGTCTGTCCGCAAGCTGTCTCACTCTTTTCGGAAGGCTGTCGGGGACCTGTAAATACCGGTCATTGAATTGATTCTGCTCACGGTATCGTTTCACTTTCACTTTTCTGAGATCATTCAGCTTAAAGACGGGCGCCTGAAAAGTCACCGTGTACCGTCCCATATTGCGGATGTTGCCCACTTGTTCACTGACCGGCGTAATTTGCTCGGTGTTTCCGTTCATTTCAAGCTGAATCGAGTGCTTCGGTTTAATATTGGAGACGCCGATCGGATACATGACGTGATTATAGAGATAATTCTCATCAATGGACACCTGTGCCGTATACCGTCTCGTCTGCACACTCCGGTCAAACCATATATCTTCCACGTTGCCGCCGTTCAGTTTATAGGACATGCCCTGATCGGTCTCCACCCAGCCTTTCCCCGTGTATGTATCCTTCGTTTCCACCCGGAAGTACGCCCGTTCTTTTCCGTTCCATGTGAAAACCGGCGTATCATCCTGCTGAAAAGGGCCGCCCAATGTTTCATCATGATTGCCGTAGCCGATTTTGCTTTCGGCGGCGGGCACTTCTTTGTGGTTTGTTATTTTTTTAAGAAACGGCACGGGGTCCGGCCAGTTCGGGTCTGATTTCGGAGCCGCCAGACCGAACACGACGGAAGCGCAGATAAACAGCATCAGCGGCAGAAACCATTTGAGTATCAATCTTTTTTTAAACGCTATGTGTTCCGTAAGCCGGATGCGCTCCATATACAAAAGCCCCATCATCAAAAAGCCGATAAAGACGATCCGGATGACGGCGTACGCGGCATCATAAGGAGTAAACGTATCAAGCACGGTGATATACGCCACCGTCATGATAAAAAAGAATAATATTTTCCGCTGATAGATCACCCAGTAATGCAGCAAATACACGAGCAGCCATAAAAGTACAAAAAACAGCAATGTGCGGAATGACGGATTCATATCATTCCATCTTCCGGTCCCGATGTGGCGGGCATTTTGCATGACGTCCCGCAAAAAAGAAACGAGCCATTCCGGCTGAAAAACCGAACCTTTATAAAACAGGATGTGAATACTGATCAACGTAAACAGAATGCAGGACGGCACGGTGACGTACCACCTCATCCGGAAGAATGACAGCAGAAATGCCAAACCGATAAAAACGATGAAAAAACCGGTATGTTTTGTATCTGTAAAATTGTGCAGCGGCCTGAGCCATTCCCATAACAATAAAAAAGCGAGAAAATAAAACAGCAGCAGACTCAGCCTGCTTCCCTGGTTCTCGTCATGCGGCATGGCGCGCCACCTCTCTTTCTAAACAACATGGGACACCCGTTTGTCCCTGATCATTTGCACCTTAATATTTTTTTGAGCGAAGATGAGAGCGAGTTTCCGTTCTTTCTCCGAAAGCGCGGCATTCGTTTCTTTCGCCAAAAACACCGTCATGTCAGCACGGCCGGGCTCAGCCTGTTTGAGAAGGTCTTCTGTAAGACTGCCCGTCACGACGGCAATGGAAGCTTTGCGGACGCGCGGATCCGCCAGCTCTTTTCCTAAACGCCCGCCTGCATCGGCTTCTTCCGATTCTGAAGCTGATGCCAGGTAACGCAGCATCTTTCTGAAATGCCGGTCTCCCTCCCGGACGGGAAATACGGTCCGGTCGCTCCCCAATGAAATAAATCCTGCGGGAGAGCCCTTCACAAGCGCCGTGTAAAGCAGGGATGCCGAAGCTGATACCGCGGCTTCAAACGATGGGGACGGCCTGCAGTCCAAAAGGAGAACCATATTCACACTCTGCAGCGGGTCAAATTCCTTCGTCATCAGCTCATTTCGCCGCGCCGATGTTTTCCAGTCAAGTGCGGAAAACCGGTCGCCCGGCTGATAATTTCTGACGCTCGCAGCCATTGCGGAGCGGTGTACCTGAAACGGAGCGCCGGCAGCCGCACCCTCTTCTCCGGAGGCAGCCTGCGGCTTATAGTGAACAGACCCGTACGCCGGGAAAACCAGAACCGTATCCGTAACGGAAAACGACGCCGTCTTGTCCAAAAGCCCGAGAACATCTCCCGTCCGCACTCTTATCGTATGTAAATGATGCTCTCCGCGCGGCACCTGCGGCAGCTCATATTGTAACGTCAGCTTCCTTTGAAACCACGGAAACACGAGCTGTTTCGCACTGCGCCTCTCGCCAAGCGTTTCCGGCATCACATCTTCAATGACCATATATGTCAGCGGAAACGGCAGGCGCCTCGTCAGCCTGATGGTGACAGACAGCCTGTCGCCTGAGGTTAACTGGGCAGAGGACACGTCACGCGTCACCTGAAACGCCCGCAGCGGGTACACAGCGACCAGCCCGGCGTAAACGGTAAACGGCAAAAACGCATAAAATAAAAACCAGCTCACAAATCCGCCCTGAAACATGGCATAAGAAAAGACAGCCGCCGTCAGTACGGCCAACATAAGCAGCTTCCAGCCATATAGAAGCCAATGCATCTTCTTTCTCATTAGCGGACCGACATCCTTTGAACGGGGACTTTTTCCGTTTGCATGATGTCTTCTATAACCGCTTCCGGCGTCACATCGTTAAATTTCGCCTCGGCGGTCAGGATCATTCTGTGCGGCAGCGTATACGGAGCCAAATACTGGACGTCATCAGGAATGACGTAATCGCGGTCATGAAGCAGCGCGTACGCCTGCGCGGCTTTCATTAATGAGATTGAACCGCGCGGACTTACGCCCAGATGTACGGACGGATGCCGGCGGGTATGCTGAGTAATGCCGACGATATACGCTTTAATTCCATCATCCACCCGCACCTGCTCCAATTTTTGCTGAAGGCTGATAAACTGTTCTTTAGAAATGACGGGCTCGATTGTTTCAAGCGGATTGCGCCCTTCCTGCAAAGACAGAACTTGAAGCTCTTCCTCGGCAGTCGGATAGCCCATGCGCAGCTTAAATAAAAACCGGTCAAGCTGGGCTTCGGGAAGCGGATACGTTCCTTCATATTCAACCGGGTTTTGTGTGGCCATGACGAAAAACGGCTCAGCCAGCCGCATTGTCTTTCCGTCAATCGTGACATTCCCTTCCTCCATTGCCTCAAGCAGGGAAGACTGCGTTTTCGGAGAGGTTCTGTTAATTTCATCAGCCAGCACGATATTCCCCATGATCGGTCCAGGGCGGTATTCAAATTCCATCGTTTTCGTATTATAAATAGAGACACCCGTCACATCTGACGGCAGAAGATCCGGCGTGAACTGAATCCTCTTAAAGTCAGCTCCGATCAGCTTGGCCAAAGCGCGGACCATCATCGTTTTTCCGACTCCCGGCACGTCTTCCAGCAGCACATGCCCTTTTGCGAGAATGGCGGCCAGACTGAGTATGGCGATATCCCGTTTTCCTATGATGATGTTTTCAATATGCTCAACGGCTTTCTCCAGCAGCGGATGCAGCTCTTCTTTATAAGCCATTCTTCTCCTCCTAGTCATCTCTCAAATTTCAATTATCGTAACCTAACTTTACCACAAAATATAAACAGTATAAAAAAACGTTTCCAGCGAATTGTTTCCAGTCTGAAAAAGGAAAAAGCTCCCTTTAGAAAGGAAGCTTTATTTCAGCTGGAGAGGCTCCATATGAACGTGTGAATGGTCAATGGCATGTTCCTCTTTCATCTTGCGTTCTACCTCATTGGCGATCTCATGACTCTCTTTAATGTTCAGATCTGACGGCACTTCAATGACGACATCAATATGAACGGAGCTGCCCAGATATCTCGCTTTAATATCTTTTAAACGGCTGACGCCCGCAATCTGTTCAATCGTCTTTTTATAATCAGAAATATGTTTGACATCAAAACCGTCAGTCAGCGAATGAGAGGATTCCTTAAAAATATCCCACGCGGTTTTGCAGATGATCAGCCCGATGATAAACGCGGTAACCGTATCCACCCAAGCCAAATGGAACTGTGAAGCAAAAATTCCGATAAACGTGCCGATACTGACGAGCGCATCTGATTTATTATCAGCAGCCGCAGCTGAAAGCGCCTGGCTGTTTACCTTTTTCGCAAGCCCTTTCGTATAGCGGTAGACCATCAGCATCACGACCGCGCTCCCCGCGGCCGTCCAGGCGGCTATCATATCCGGTGTTTCCTCTTTAACGGAAAAAATAGATTGCGCGGCGCTGAACAGCACTTGCATTCCGACAAGCATCATAATAATGGAAGCGATGAGTGACGCGACGGTCTCTGCCCGAAAATGGCCGTAAGGATGATCTTCGTCAGGAGGTTTCTGAGAGATGCGCAAACCGATGAAAACAGCCGCAGATGCCACGATATCAGTCGTATTATTTAAACCGTCGGCCTGAAGCGCTTCTGAGTGAAACAAATAACCGATCACAAGCTTCACAGCCGACAATGCCGCATATGCGCCAATACTGACAATCGCTCCGGTTTCGCCTTTTTTCAATTCATGATATCTCTCCACTGAAAATCCTCCTTCCCGTTCAATTTTTCCTTCATTATCATACAAAGCGAAGATACAGTGTCTATAGAAACATGATTCACTTTCCACAGAAAAATAGTAAGCATAGAACATTTATGCGCTCAGGAAACTTATTTTTATTCACAAAACCCCTCTCATCCCAATCGTATCAAGGATTATCGCCAACCCATGTTCATGGAATTATTTTCAAACCCATTAAAACACAGAAATAACAGAAAATTATTTCTTTTCCTTCCGGCACCTTCTGCTGTACGGACGAGAAAAAATGTCATATTTTCTTACATCATTTTCAACTGCCTGTGGCATTTATGATAGAATAATACTTGTCGGAATATTCAGCATAAACAAACCAAAAGGAGGCAAAGAATGAATCAGCCTAACTCTTTATCAAAGGGATTAAAAACCCGGCATATGACTATGATTTCAATTGCCGGCGTGATCGGCGCCGGATTATTTGTCGGAAGCGGATCAGTCATTCATTCCACCGGACCCGGAGCGATTGTCTCCTACGCTTTAGCAGGATTATTAGTGATTTTTATTATGAGAATGCTGGGGGAAATGTCCTCCGTCAACCCGACAAGCGGTTCGTTTTCACAGTACGCGCATGACGCCATCGGTCCTTGGGCCGGTTTTACGATCGGATGGCTGTATTGGTTTTTCTGGGTCATCGTCATTGCCATTGAAGCCATTGCAGGCGCCGGAATCATACAGTACTGGTTCCCGGGCATTCCGTTATGGCTGACGAGTCTGCTTCTGACCGTGCTGTTAACACTGACGAATATTTATTCAGTTAAATCGTTCGGCGAATTTGAATACTGGCTTTCCTTAGTGAAGGTAGCGACGATCGTTGTCTTCTTAATCGCGGGATTTGCGTTCATTTTCGGAATCGTCCCCGGCAGCAAACCGGTCGGGCTGGAAAATCTGGCGGGCAGCGGCGGATTTTTCCCTAAAGGTCCAAGTTCCGTTCTGCTCGGCATCGTCGTTGTCATTTTTTCTTTCATGGGATCTGAAATCGTCGCAATCGCAGCGGGAGAAACGTCAAATCCGGTCGAATCCGTCACAAAGGCGACCCGGTCAGTCGTTTGGCGGATCATTATTTTTTACGTCGGTTCCATTGCGGTTGTGGTCACACTGCTGCCATGGGATTCAGCCAATATTTTGGAAAGCCCCTTCGTTGCCGTTTTGAGCCATATCGGGGTTCCCGCAGCCGCTCAAATCATGAATTTCATCGTCCTGACAGCCGTTCTGTCCTGCCTGAACTCCGGGCTTTATACGACGTCACGGATGCTGTATTCACTGGCAGAGCGAAATGAAGCGCCGCGGCGTTTTATGAAACTGAGTAAAAGAGGCGTACCGGTTCAAGCCATTATCGCCGGCACCTTTTTCTCCTATATTGCCGTTGTTATGAACTACTTTTCTCCCGACTCCGTATTTTTGTTCCTGGTCAATTCATCAGGGGCGATCGCACTGCTCGTCTATCTCGTCATCGCCGTCTCACATCTGAGAATGAGAAAGAAAATCGAACGGACAAACCCTGAATCTCTTAAAATCAAAATGTGGTTCTATCCGTACTTAACCTACCTGACGATCATCGCCATTTGCGCCATCTTGTTATCTATGCTGTTTATCAGTTCAATGCGGTCTGAATTTCTGCTGACAGGATTTATTACTCTGGTGGTACTTGCCTCATATGTATTCCGCAAAAAACAAAAACCGAAAGAGAGCGCTTCCGAAAGCCGGATTGCGCAATAACCGCAAACACCCCCCTCAAAAAGGGCGGGTGTTTTTTTAACCAACCTGTTCCAGGCAGCATTAACTGTAGTACAGGATTTCAATAAATGATAAGGACAGGATGAAAAATGGCACTAGAAAAATTTGCAGATGAACTGCCGATTATCGAAACACTCCAGCCGCAGAAGAAATCAGACGGCAGCACGTATTATGAAGTCACCATGAAGGAATGCTTTCACAAGCTGCACCGCGATCTCCCGCCGACCCGGCTGTGGGGGTATAACGGTTTATTTCCCGGCCCGACGATCGACGTGAACCAAGATGAAAACGTCTATATTAAATGGATGAATGACCTTCCGGATAAGCATTTTCTGCCCGTGGATCATACCATTCACCATTCAGAAAGCGGCCATCAGGAACCCGATGTCAAAACCGTCGTCCATTTACACGGAGGAGCAACGCCGCCGGACAGCGACGGCTACCCGGAAGCATGGTTCACAAAGGATTTTAAGGAAACGGGTCCTTATTTTGAGAGAGAGGTATACCATTATCCAAACAAACAGCGCGGGGCTCTGTTATGGTATCACGATCACGCCATGGCGATTACGAGGCTCAATGTGTACGCCGGGCTTGCCGGGATGTATATCATCCGCGAGCGAAAAGAAAAGCAGCTGAAGCTTCCCTCCGGAGAGTACGACGTACCGCTTATGATTTTGGACCGCACGTTAAATGACGACGGTTCCTTGTCTTATCCGAGCGGGCCTGCTACCCCTTCCGAAACGCTGCCCGACCCTTCCATCGTCCCGTTTTTTTGCGGAAATACCATTCTCGTCAATGGTAAAGCGTGGCCGTATATGGAAGTTGAACCTCGGACATATCGTTTCCGCATCCTTAATGCCTCCAATACGAGAACATTTTCTCTCTCGCTCAATAACGGCGGGAAGTTTATCCAAATCGGTTCTGACGGCGGGTTGCTTCCCCGCTCTGTCAAAACACAATCTATCAGCTTAGCCCCGGCAGAGCGGTATGATGTGCTCATCGATTTCTCCGCCTTTGACGGAGAACATATCATTTTAACGAACGGCACCGGCTGCGGGGGCGACGCCGATCCGGATACAGACGCCAATGTGATGCAATTCCGCGTCACAAAACCGCTGAAGGGAGCAGACACAAGCCGGAAGCCTAAATATCTTTCAACAATGCCTAATGTGACATCAAAGAGAATACACAATATCAGGACGCTTAAACTTACAAATACGCAAGACAAATACGGCCGGCCCGTTTTGACGCTGAATAACAAGCGATGGCATGATCCTGTGACAGAAGCGCCGAAGCTCGGCACAACGGAAATCTGGTCGATTATTAATCCGATGGGGGGAACCCATCCGATACACTTGCACCTTGTTTCCTTCCAAATCCTTGACCGGCGTCCTTTTGACTTAGAGCGTTATAACAAATTCGGCGACATTGTGTATACAGGCCCCGCCGTCCCGCCTCCTCCAAGTGAGAAAGGCTGGAAAGATACCGTGCAGGCGCACTCGGGAGAGGTCATCAGAATCGCGGCGACCTTCGCTCCTTACAGCGGACGCTACGTATGGCACTGCCATATTTTAGAACATGAAGATTACGACATGATGAGACCGATGGACGTCACGGATAAGCAGTAAACAAATATCACCCCTTTTAGAGAAGGGGCTTTTTTATTTATCCAAAAAGAAAAAATAAGAAGACACTTATTTGCATATACTGTAATAACAGGAAGACGATGCACCCTCATTGGAAATCTGGATAGAAAAAGGAATTAGGAGATTAGGGAAAAGTATGAGACAATGAAGGAGTGCACGAAAATTCATAAGGGAAGAAGTGACTTTATGTCTTACTACAACAAACGTAATCAGGAACCGCTGCCTAAAGAAGATGTCAGTACGTGGGAATGCACAAAAGAGGACTGTATCGGCTGGAGCAGAAAGAATTTTGCCGGCAGTGATACCCCGACTTGCCCCCTTTGCGGCAGTAAAATGATCGACGGCGTCCGTTCGTTGGTAAATCTCCAAAACAATAATCAAACGGCATCAAGTTAGACCTCCCTTTTACGAGTCTCAACATAGAGAAGGCCTCCATGTCTCATGAGAGGCCTTTGCTCTTATTATGTCCTTTTATGATGCAAAAGAGCAATGAACATGAAAAACGATCGGCAGCAGAACGATCTGAAGGAAATGGCAAAACGGCGGAAAATGAACCTTGCCGCACAGTCATTCATCGAAACGCTTCATTTTGCCGTTCCGATTCTCCGTTTTTTCAAATGGCTCGCCTCAGCCGCAGCCAGCTTTGTTCATTAAAAAACACCCAGCGGGCGCTGAGTGTTTTTTTCATGATTGGATGACGGAAAAACTGTTAATAATGCCGTTGTCATTTTCCCAGACTTTTTCGCATTTTTTCGTATCCAAATGATAAGCATAAATGGTCCGGACCTTCGCATTCCGCCCCGTTTCATCCTTCAGACGCTTAGCGCCTTTTGCTTCCGCCATGAAATAAATGATGCTGCCGTCTTTAGAAAACTGAGGCTGGGCATCAATCAGCGGAGCGAAGTCCTTCCCGTTTGAGATAATCGTTTCATCTTTTTTCGTTTTGACATTCATCAGACGGATGGACGCTTTTTGTTCCGTCCCTTTTTGTGTATAAGATGTAAAGACAAGGTTCTTTCCGTCCGGTGACACCGCCACGTCGCTGATAAACTGCTCAAGATTTGTCAGATCCTGAAGGTGTTCGCCCGCTCCTGCTGCAAACCGGATATTCGTCGGTTCAGGGTCAATCCCCTTCTCATTTGCCTCATCCGTTTTTTGATAATCCTCTTTTACGGAATAATGCAGAAGCGCAAAATCGTTTTGGCTCCGGTTATAAAAGAAGCTGCTTACACTGTCATCTTTCTCATCGGCGGCGGGATACAGATTTTCATAACGTTTCGTTTTCAAATCAAAAGATGCGAGACGGAAAATATCTTCATCCGCTTTTCCGAGACGGAAATAAATGTGCGTCAGATCCTTTGATAAAAACAGACTGTCAGCGCTTGCCGTTCCTTTATAAAGCACCGTCTTCTTTTTCGTCTTCAGATCAAGCTTATAGAGACGCATCTCATTTTGGTCATTATTCCCGACAAAATAGAGCACCTGATGGGCGTCATCCAGCGCAAACGCCGGATATGCCGAAAGCTTTTCCTCGTACAGCACGCGGCCGTCCTTGTAATATTTCGTCATCAGATCTTTGTCTGTAATGGAAACAAGCAGCTTGTCATGGCCGCCGGAGACAACGGCTTTCCCGCCGCCGTCGCTTTTTCCTTTAATCAGTAAAACGGACGCGATGACCGCCGCCGCCAAAACGGCAGCCAGCAACATCCAGATCCATCGTTTCTTCTTCATTATCAATCTCTCCGTCAATCAGAAAAAGCAAGAATCAGTGTCCTTGCTTTTTAAGATGGTCTATTTTAATAGCTGTAGTGTCCGGATACTCTTCCTTTGCTTAATGGATATCCGAGCGCTTTGAACGCTTTCGGGCTGACATCCAATACGGCATTCGGCAGACGGCCTACATCATTTTTGTATACGGTGATAACCTTTTTCGGTTTTGCTTTCGCATAAGCTCTGATTTTCGTTCCGTTTCTCGGAACGTCAAATCCTAATTTTGTCGCGCAATCCCAGTGTCCCAGTTTTTTACCGGAAGATCCTTTTTTACCGACTCCATTATACCATGTAATATTTCCGTTCACTTTTTTAGCGCTTGCATCAGAAGAGTAACTGATCGCTCCCAGCGTGCTTCCTGCTAAAATCAATAAGGCTAAGAATAACTTCTTCAAGCTTTCGTCCTCCTGATTCTTTATTCTAGGCAAAATTATACACCAAGAAGACGATTATAATATTTCAATCACTTTACATGTTCATTACAACGTGATGAGACATGCACATAACGATGGCACAATTTCCCGTTCTATATAATTCCATGGTAAATTATACTACAAAATTTAATTCATTAGCGTTATAATATTCATAGAGTATTTCTGCATTCAATATGGACTTTTTATAAGGCCTATTGATAGTTGCATAATATGATATATTTTGAGAAATCAGGCTTTAGGAAGCAGGCACTTTATTCCTTTTAACCGTGGTTCATATTGATCATGTACCTATACTCGTTTCAATCAGACTAGGAGTGATAATCAATGAAAGCGGCAAGATGGCACAATCAAAAAGACATTCGAATCGAAAACATTGATGAACCTAAAGCAGAACCGGGTAAAGTCAAAATTAAAGTCAAATGGTGCGGGATTTGCGGAAGCGACCTTCATGAATATTTGGGAGGCCCGATCTTTATTCCGGTCGGCAAACCTCATCCGTTAACAAACGAAATGGCGCCCGTCACGATGGGTCACGAATTCTCAGGAGAAGTCGTTGAAGTGGGCGAAGGCGTCAAAAATTACAGCGTCGGCGACCGTGTCGTCGTGGAACCGATTTTTGCCACACACGGACATCAGGGAGCCTATAACCTTGATGAACAAATGGGATTCTTAGGCTTAGCTGGAGGCGGCGGCGGATTTTCTGAATATGTATCCGTTGACGAAGAATTGCTGTTTAAGCTTCCTGAAGAGCTTTCTTACGAACAGGGCGCGCTTGTTGAGCCGTCAGCGGTAGCGCTTTACGCCGTCCGCCAAAGCAAATTAAAAGCGGGCGACAAGGCGGCAGTTTTTGGCTGCGGACCGATCGGGCTGCTTGTGATTGAAGCCTTGAAAGCGGCCGGCGCCACAGATATTTACGCGGTTGAACTTTCACCGGAACGTCAGGAAAAAGCGAAAGAACTCGGCGCTATCATCATTGATCCGTCAAAAACGGACGATGTCGTTGAAGAAATCGCTAAACGCACAAACGGAGGCGTTGATGTTTCTTATGAAGTAACAGGCGTTCCTGTCGTTCTCCGCCAGGCGATCCAGTCAACAAACATTGCCGGTGAAACGGTTATCGTCAGCATCTGGGAAAAAGGAGCGGAAATTCATCCGAACGATATCGTTATCAAAGAACGGACCGTAAAAGGCATTATCGGATACCGTGACATCTTCCCTTCCGTTCTTGCACTGATGAAAGAGGGCTACTTCTCAGCAGATAAGCTCGTCACGAAAAAAATCGTGCTCGACGATCTGATTGAAGAAGGCTTCGGCGCTTTAATCAAAGAGAAAAACCAAGTGAAAATCTTAGTCAAACCGAACTAAACCGTTCAGCTGAATATCAGACACATCCGAAAAAGAGCCGTTCCGGCTCTTTTTTTCATCTCATCGTCTTTCCTTCCTTTTCCTTTTAAAAATGATCCCCTCTGCGCAAACTATTTTTCACCCTGTCCCGTCTATCCTTAGGCAGCAGCCTATGATACGTATTTTTAAAAAAGGAGCCCTTTGAAGCAATGAAGAACGAAACAGCCAAAGCGTCGCTTGTGACGTGCATAACTGAGCGCAAGGAAGACTTTTACCGGCTGGCGTACAGTTACGTAAAGAACAAGGATGACGCGTTAGATATTGTTCAAGAATCAATTCAAAAAGCGCTGACATCGGTCGAATCCGTCAAAAACCCCGATGTGATCAAAAGCTGGTTTTATAAAATTTTAGTGCGCACGGCCATTGATTTTCTCCGCAAACAGAAAAAACTGAAAGTGATGGACGATGAAACGATCGAGTTTTTAAGCCGCGGAAAGGAAGATCACTACAAAGACACAGACCTTCACGAAGCGCTTGATGACCTGCCGCATCAATATAAAACCATTATCATTCTGCGTTTCTTTGAAGACCTGAAATTAGAAGAAATCGCGGACATCACGGGGGAAAACATCAACACCGTCAAAACACGCCTTTACAGGGGGCTGAAGCTCATGCGCATTCAGCTGACGAAGGAGGATCTTTCTTAATGGAAAAGAGATTAGAACAATTAAGAGAAGAGTATAAAAGTGTGCCCATTCCTAAGGAACTGGACAGCATTGTCGAAAAAGCCCTTCAGCAAAAACCGAAGAAAAAACGAATCGTGATGTGGCCGACATCCGCGGCAGTCGCTGCGGCCGTCTTATTTACCGCCGTTGTCAATATCAACCCGGATGCCGCACAAGCCATGTCTAAAATCCCCGTCATCGGCAAAGTCGTACAAGCCATCACATTCACGGAGATGAAGAAAGAAAAGAACCAATCAAGCATTGATGTAAAAACGCCCGCTCTGTCCGGCCTTTCCGATCATAAACTCGAAGACAGCATCAACCGGCATTATATGAAAGAAAGCAAAGAGCTGTATCAGGAATTTATGAAGGCGACCTCAAAAAGCAAAAAAGGCCACCTCAGTATTTACAGCGATTATGAAACCGTTACTGACACAGCGGATTTGATCTCAATCCGCCGTGATATCGAAAAAACACAAGCTTCATCTTATACGCAAAGCCGTTACATCACGATTGATAAAAAGAATGAGGCCGTGCTTACGTTAAAGAGTCTATTTAAAGATGACCGTTATATTAAAGTCATCAGCGAAAATATTAAAGAACAAATGAAAAAACAGATGAAAGAAGATCCGAATAAAATATACTGGGTCGAAGATGATGATATGACGGAGCCTTTTAAAGCCATCCGCGCCGACCAGAATTTTTATATTACAGATAAGCACAAACTTGTTATTTCATTTGACGAATATGAAGCGGCACCCGGATATATGGGCGTTACAGAGTTTACAATACCGACCTCCGTCATCTCCAAGCTGCTTGTCGGAGACCGCTACATCAGATAAAGAAAGAAAAAAATCCATGATATCCGCAGATCATGGATTTTTTCTTTCGTCCCGCAACAGCCAAGATGCACAAGGGACCCTTTTCATATAACAGACGCCGGACGGGGGCTGAAAAGTTTAAGAAAATCACAGCATTTCATTCATTTTTTCTGAAACAAAATCCCCTTCCGAATGCGTCTAATTAACGGAACAAATGGAAGACTGTACAGAAACCTGCCATAGCCATCCGCAAAACAGCGAGAATTTCCGCACACATTATTGGAGGAATACCATGTCAGACAAGTCACTGCATCACCGCTATATTCCCGGACTGGATGGACTTCGCGCCTTTGCCGTCCTCGCAGTTATCGCATATCATCTGAATTTTAACTGGGCCGACGGCGGTTTCATTGGTGTTAATATCTTTTTTGTTTTATCGGGGTATTTAATTACATCTATTATATTGCCTGCCCAAGGCAATGCCATCACCCTTGATTTGCGTGATTTTTGGGTGCGCCGGATCAGGCGGCTTCTGCCGGCGGCTTATCTCATGATTATCACGACGGTCATTTGGGTCGTATTGTTTAACAGCGAGCTCCTGCATACCGTACGCGGGGATGCGGTCTCCTCACTTTTTTACATAAGCAATTGGTGGTTTATCTTTCATCAGCTTTCTTATTTCGACAGCTTCGGCTCCCCTTCGCCATTAAAAAACCTTTGGTCGCTGGCGATTGAAGAACAGTTTTATATCATATGGCCCTTCCTGCTGCTTGCGGGAATGTACATATGTAAAACACGGGCCCGGCTTGCGGCCGCGGTCATGTTTCTCGCGTTATGTTCGGCAGTCGTAATGAGTATGATGTATGTGCCCGGCGGAGATCCGAGCCGCGTTTATTACGGGACGGATACCCGCTCATTTGAATTGCTGATCGGCTGCGCTTTAGCTTTAGTGTGGCCGATGAAACGATTATCTTCCAAACGGCTGCCGAGCAGCATGAAACACCTGCTTCACGGGACGGAGCTTGCCGCTTTTGCCGCGCTGCTGCTTTGCGTCTTTTACACGGATGAATATGAACCCTTCCTGTACAAGGGCGGCATGCTTTTGATCAGCATCACCGCAGCTGTTCTTGTCGCATGTTTATGCCATCCGAGCAGCTTTTTGGGACATGTTCTTTCATGGAAGCCGCTTCGGTGGATCGGAACGAGATCATACGGAATCTACCTTTGGCATTACCCGGTTTTCGTACTGAGCACACCCGTGCAGGAAATCGGAAATCCGGTTTATTGGCACTGCGCCGTCAGAATCGGCGCCACTTTCATTCTTGCCGAGCTTTCTTACCATTTCATTGAACAGCCGATCCGCACTGCGGGCTTCCGGCCATTTTTACGCCGCGTGTTTCTGAACCGCTTTCTGGAATGGAAGACGTCCTCTGTCATCAGCAGAATGTCGCTCGGCCTCATTCTTGCCGCCATTCTCGTATTTGCGGGCGGGCTGTCAGGAATAGCCGAAGAGAAAAAACAGCCGCAATGGACGTACGCGCAAAATGATCAGCAAGAAACCGCCGCCTCTTCGCATAAGACGGCCGATCACGATCAACCGGCAAAAGAAGATGACAGCAAGAAAAAACACGGCGGCGAAAAAACGGATACCGCGTCAGACAAAAACAAGAAAGAACCAACAGACAAATCAAATACAAAGAAAAACGAAGAGAAAAAGGAACAGTCATCTCAAAAAACGGCTGATCCAAAACAAACACAGCCTCAGCAAGACGTGCTGGCCATCGGTGACTCGGTGATGCTGGACATTGCGTCATACCTGCGGCAGTCCCTCCCTCATGTCACCATCGACGGAAAGGTAGGAAGACAAGTCTCTCAAGCACTCCAGCTCACTTCGGAATATGCGTCATTTAATCAGCCGAACAAGGCGGTCATCATCGAGTTAGGGACGAACGGCTATTTCACAAACAGCCAAATTGAATCACTGATCAGCTCCTTTTCAAAAGCCGATATCTATCTTGTCAACACACGTGTGCCGCGGCAGTGGGAAAGCAAAGTAAACGAGTCATTGCGCCGGCAGGCCGAGTCACGGAAAAATGTGACGCTTGTCGATTGGCACGCAAAAGCATTGCAGCACCCTGAATACTTCACACCGGACGGCGTCCATCTCATACCTGAGGGGTCTAAAGCGCTGACATCCCTCATCGTTCAAACAATGAAATCATGACAAAAAAAAGAGGCCCCAAAAAGGCCTCTTTTTCGTATATCGTCAGGCAAGCTTCTGTCCGCAATTCGGGCAAAAATTCGCGCCTTCCGTTTTCGTTCCGCAGTTCGGACAGAATTTCGGCTTAGCCGCTCCTTCCGAGCCGTTCGCCGATGCCGTCCCCTGATTCTGCTGACTTTGATTTTGCTGCGGCTGGTTCTGCTGATTTTGGTTCATTTGGTTCATCATTTGATTTGCCACATTCATTCCCATCATCATGCCCGCCATGTCTGAGGCGGCGCCGCTTCCGTTCATTTTGCCGGATGACATTCCGTCCGTCATGGAAATCTGCTGATAGCGGTTCACATCGCCCACCATGCCGTAAGAAGCGTTTTTCGTAATCATATCCTGAACTTCCTGCGGATAATTAAAGCTCATAATATTGAAGCCCGTAATCGACATGCCGTCTCCGATCAGCTGCATATCAAGATCTTCTTGAATCCCTTTTCCGATTTCAAAGGAATTCGACTGCAGATTGAACATGTCTTTTCCTTCTCTGGTGATCCATTTCATCAAAAGCTGATCGAGAATAGACGTAATCCGGATTTTAATGTCCTCCACTAAATAGCTGTCTTTGACACCCGCAATCTTATCAATCAATCCGATGTAGTCAATGACCTTGAAGTTAAATGTGCCGTTTGCGCGGATCGGCATACCGCCCGGCATACCTGCCGCCGGAATGTTGATAGCGTTTTTTGTGCCCCACTTCACGGTGAACTCCTTCGTATTCACAAACAGCACTTCAGCCCGCATGCCGCTGTTAAAGCCAAACTTAAACCCTTTTAGTGTAGATAGAAACGGAATGATTTCTGATTCGATATCATAATCGCCGTCATCACGGAAAATCCCTTCAATCTTCCCGTTGTATAAAAAGATGGCATCCTGTCCCGGCCGGATGATCAGACGGCTGCCTTTTTTAATTTCACGGTTGTTCCATTTATAGAAAACCATGTCATCTCTGAATTCTTCCCATTCCACCACATTTGCTAACTGATTTCTGAAAAAACCCATGTATGCTCAAATCCTTTACATATAATTTAAAAACTTCCCTTGCTTCCGCTGTAACTCGTGCCGCCCCTCGTGACTCCGCCGTCATTGTCATTATCTTTATCAGGCTTTTTTTCTCTTGTAACGTCGGTTCGGATATATGTGTCGTGCTGGCTCAGCACTTCAGACGTATCGTGATCCATATACGTGCTGCCGGTGACGGTGACCTTGCCGCCGGAATTGTACACCATCACAGTGACGGCGATGCCGGCCGCGGCTGCGGCAATAATGAGCTGAAACCACCATGTGAGCAGCAGATTGTCAGACTTGTCGTCCGGGCTTTTCCCCATATCTTTATAAGCCAACTTGATGTAGGTCTGAAACGCCTTTTCATAATGGCCTGCGGAAATATCTGACGAGATCGTATTTCTGATCGTATTCAGCCGGCTGTTATTCAAATACGTCTCCGCCTTTTTATATCCGGAGATAAATACTTCCCGCTTTTTCATATCAATGGTCAAAATCGCCGTGTTTCCGCTAAAATGACTGTCATAAAAATCACCGGCGTACTGCTCGATGTCCTTACCGCCCGTTCCGTTTGCGGTAAGAATGATAAAATCGGTATGGCGCTTTGCCCCGAGCTTCCCGGCCAATTCCTCAAGTTTCTTCGTTTCATCCTTCGTTAATAAATGAGCATTGTCATAAACATATTGCTTCTGTTCCGCGGCAGACGCCGATGTATGTAAACCAAAAGACAGCATCAGAAAAAGGACGAAGCAGAAGAGACACGCTTTTTTTATCGATACTTTCATCAAAAACCGCCTCCTATCATAAGTGAGACGAGTCTTAATGCTAAAAACGCACCGGCGGTTATGCCGCCGAACCACGCGGCCACTTTTCCGGCACTGATGGGCGGTTTGCCGACAACCTTGCCCGTCTGCCCGTTCATCGCAAAAATGTGCTCAGCCCGCTCATAGTCGTAGCTGACCATCCAGACCGGAAGCAGTACGTAAAAGCTGCTGATTTTATCGGTCTGAATCTGCTCATCCGTAATGTCAGCAGTCGTATATCCGGAGAAGGTGGATCTGATATAAGAATCAATATAATGGCTGATTTTATCCTTCGCCCGCGGAAAGAGATCGTCATCGGTATAATTGTACTTTTCCGCTATATATCCCGCTAAATAGGCCGTATTAAACTCCTTCAGCTCACTGTATGAGTAAGGCTCCAATTTGTCCATTAATTCATCACTCATTTTTTCTGAAGCGTCGACCGGAATTTTGAGATAATCAAGATTGATATCGCGGTACGCGTTGTAATACTCGGTCTCCGTCACCCGGTATTCTCCATCATCATAGTGATGCACTCTCGTACAAACGGCATTGACCTGAACCTTGCTGTTTAAATCAAACATCCAAAACGGCACGTACATGCCCGTTATGCTCTTCACCCGATCAGCAGACATAAATCCTTTCGGTGTCAGACGGCCGTTTCGGCACCACTTTTTAAAAGCGCTCATGGCTTCTTCTTTACTGATCGTAAAAGGAATCACCATCGAAGGCGCGAGATTTCCCGATAATCGGTCGGCGAGAACGGCGGCTCCTCCGCAAAACCCGCACGTCGTGGCCGTCGTTTCCGCCTCAGTCATTAATACCGCACCGCAATTCTCACACCGGTACTCGTTCGCCTCATTTTCAGAAAATCTCGTCGTTATATACTCTTTTGGCAGGCTCTCAATCTGATCCTGCCGCCCGCAGCTGTGACATGTCAGCATGCCGGATGAACTGTCAAAGACCATATCATCGCCGCAGTTCGGGCATTTATAAGAAATGATCATTCTGTTTCTCTCACTTTCTCTTTATATCGGACAAAGCTGCAGCCCGCTGTCTATTGATCTTTACTGAAAAGCATTTTCTGCTTGAGCGCCGCCAATTCATCATCGACACTGCTTTGATTGCTGTCATATTTAGCCGTCAGATCGTCAATATCGTCTTTCGGAGACGCGTTCAGCTCAGCCATCGCATTGGCATGATCAAGCGCTTGGTTGACCTTGTCTTCCATTCTGCCGAAAGCTGTCATCGATTGGCCCGCATTTGACACAGAGGACCCCAATTTGTTCATTCTCTCCTGCGTCTTTGCCACAGACCACTTCGCTTTGATGGCATTTCGGCGCGACTCAAGCTCTCCGATATCAGCGACAAGCTTGTCATGCATTTTGCGCATTTGAGACGCGTTGGAAGAAGCGAGCTGATAAGCCGTCTGCAGCTCAGTCAGTCTTGATTCAACAGCCGCTTTCCTTTCCAAAAACGTCCGCGCATCGGCTTCATTGCCGGCCTGCAACGCTTTCATCGCATAACTTTCCATCTTTTCGGCATCAGCCTGGCATTCTGTTAACGCTCTTTTCGCCCGCTGTTCCTCAGCCATGACAGAAGCCGTCTCCGCTTTCACTTTTCCTAAATCACTGTTCAGATTCCGCAAATATTGATCAACCATTTTTTCAGGGTTTTCAGCTTTGTCCAGCAGCGCATTGATATTGCTTGACATGATGTCTTTAAATCTTCCTAAAATACTCATTTTTCATTTTCCTCCCAAAATTAAATAGTAACAAGTTCATAGTTATCTATACTGTTTTTTTTCGAAAAAAGTTTCATTTTCTCATAAATTTATGTATTTTATATGAAAATAGTCTCATTCAGCCCATTTGTGCCGGCGGAAATTCTTTATGACCAGATACAGTGAGAACAAAAAATAAACAAACAGCCCGATCATCAACCCGCTCACTAACGGATAATGTTTCGCCGCATACACAAAGAAATCAAGCTGCGAAATCTGTTCAGGACTTGTAATCGTATCCGTCCCATTCAAAAGCTTTGAAAATTTCGCCGTATCATTCCAATCAAACGAATCAGAAACAAGCTCACTCCCCTGATACCAATTGACAGCGGCGAGACAAAGAAAACAAAAAACAGAAAACGCGCATTGCACAATAAGAAAAACATGTTTCATGAAAAACATTCCTCCGCGGTTCAATATCACAGGCCGACACACTATACATGACGGCAGCAGCAGAAACTTGGTTTTACTCAGAACTGATAAAAACGTGATTGTATGTACTTCACATCGGTTCAATTTACTGGATGCCTTTCTAAAGTATACCTTATATCGAAAAGGGTTTCAGGCCTAAATAAAAGAGGATGCTTCCCGAAGTCCGATGACTTTCAAGAAGCATCCTCGATATTTTACAGTGATACTTCAACCTCTTTTAAACTCGGCAAAGCATCGATCGCACCGATTTTGGTGCACACGAGCGCCCCCACCTTATTGGCAAATGAGACAATATCACGCAGCTTCGCAAAATCATCGGCTGCCGTCTGAATCTCATCCGTGCGCGCCAGCTGATACAGCGCCGCGCCGACAAACGCATCTCCCGCTCCCGTTGAGTCTATTGATGTCACCGGAATGCTCGGAATGATGTCAATATCCTTCCCATTTGAAAGAAGGGTCCCGCTTTTCCCGAGTGTCACCGCCACAATACCGGCCCCGAGCTCATGAAGAACCGCAACACCTTCTTTATGATCCTTCGCACCGCTGATGATCTCAAGCTCTTCGTCACTGACTTTCACAAAATCACTTACGGCAACGGCTTTTTTTGCGGTGTTTATAAACTCTGAAACTCTTCCTTTCCATAAATCCTCACGGTAGTTAGGATCGAAGGAAATAAACTGTCCATTATCTTTCGCAATCGACATCAGCCGTAAATAGGCTGAGCAAAACGGATCAGATAACAATGCTGTCGCTGATCCGAAATGAACGATTTTCGCATCGTTTACCTTTTCCAGATCAATATCATCCAGCGTAAACAAAGCGTCCGCTCCTCTGTTAAACACAAAGTCGCGCTCCCCATTTTGTTTTAATGAAACAAACGCAAGCGTTGTAGGCGCTTTCTCATCCATGACGAGCATAGAGGTATCGACGTGTACGGCGTCCAATGTCTGCTTCAGAAAATACCCGAACGGATCTTTGCCTGTTTTTCCGCTGAAAGCCGCGTCTCCGCCCAGCTTAGCAATCGCTGCCGACACATTCGCCGGTGCGCCGCCGGCACTTTTTAAGAAGTTGCGCCCTTTCGTCAAATCAACATCCACATCGGTACAAAAGAAATCAATTAACAATTCTCCAATACAAATAACAGATTGGCTTCTCACATTATCACACTCATTTATCAATTCTCGATTATAGTTTCAGTATAGTGCTTTCTGTCATAAATACAACCGTTTACATAGAATATTTTAAATTTTACGTATACTTATCTGGCAGCCCTTTGCTCCAGATCAGACATCATCTGCTGATATTTTTTTTCAGTTAAAGGATAAAAAGAAATAAGAATAATAGACAGCAGAATGAACAATCCCGGAATGAGCGCATTCATATTTTTAATCGCATTCAATGACGAGGCGGTCTGATCGGTATTCGCGGCATATCCGGCGATTCCGAGATAAACGGCCGAAAATGACCCGGCTAACGCAACTCCGAGCTTATTGATGAAACTCATGCTCGAAATCACCACGCCATCAGCCCGGACTCCGGTTTTCCATTCCGCATAATCGACACAATCGGCAACCATTCCCCAAGCAAGCGTATTTAAAGGCGTCGTGAAAAATCCCGAAACGAAAAGCCAAAAGAAAATAAGCGGCAGCGAAGAATACGATGTAAACTGAAGGCCCGCATAAGAAATCAGCGATAGCGCCGCCGTGATGATCATAACCTGCTTCCGGCCCCGCTTCTCAGAAAAGAAAGGAATAAACAGATTGCTGATCAGCGCTGCGCCGAAAAACAACACGGTTCCTAAAAACACAAATTCCTTATGGCTGACGTTATACGTAAAATAGTACACCATCGTGCTGAGCTTAATGTTAAACCCAATCGCAAACGCCAAAAATGCAGAAACCAAAATGAGCAAAGGCTTGTTTCGGAACAAAACGGACAACGTCTTTTTCATTCCTTGTTTTTTTCTTTTTTCAGGCTGAATCCGTTCCCGCACAGTAAAGAAGCTGAACAGATTCAATGCGATGCTCACCGCCGCATAGATGAGCGCCGTCATCTGAAATCCAAACGCCTGATCTTTCCCGCCGATGGCGTCCGCAAGCGGTGTCGCACAGGAAATCGATAACAGAATTCCGATATAAACCAAAATCATCCGGGTCGTCGTCAGAACCGTCCGTTCCTCCACGGAATTCGTCATCCGCCCCGTTAAGCTGTTGACCGGAATCGTCTGCATGCTGAAGGACATCCCAAGCAGAATATAAGTGATGTACGCATAAACCATGTTCCCCGTCTCGCCGAAATGAGGGGTCGTGAAGCATAAGAACGTAAATAGCGCAAAAGGAAACGCCACCCACAAAAGATACGGCCTTGCCTTTCCCCATCTTGTATTCGTCTTGTCTAAAATCACGCCCATAATCGGGTCAAAAATAGCGTCCAGCACCCTTACGATAAGAAACAAAGCTGCGATGACCGCAGGATTAATGCCGCCGACATCTGTATAGTAGAATAATAAGTATGCGTTTACAAACTGAAAGATAATATTGTACGACATATCGCCGAATCCGTAGCCGATCCGTTCCATCCAGGACAGGCCGCGATATTTCGTCTTTACTGCCGCTGCTTTTTCTGTTTCAATCATCATTTCCCACCCCAAGAATCCGTTTTCATTTTTGATAGGCAAGAGGGAGAATGCAAAGATCCTCCCCGTTCACTCAGCGATTTGGATACACCATCACTTTTAAGCATTCATTTTTGTATTGAAAGGCCCGTTCCATCGCCTCTTGCGTCTTCTCCAGCGGATATTGGTCCGTTACAAGATGCTTCGTGTCCACTAAGCCGGAAGCGAGAAATTCAATTCCCCTCGGATACGTATTCGCATAACGGAAGATTCCGTATATATCAATCTCGTTATCTGCAATAAACGGCACATTGAGCGGAATCTCGTTCTGAGAAGGCAAACCGACAATCGCCAGTTTTCCGCCCCGGCGCACGGAAGCCAGTGCGGATTGCAATGCCGCCGGATTCCCCGCTGTTTCCCAAGCAGCATCAACGCCCTTGCCATTCGTGATCGTTTTGATTTCTTCACCGGCGTCCTGTTCCCGGACATTGATGACATGCGTCGCGCCCATTTTCTTCGCGGCATCTAACCGCAGCGGCTCCAAGTCGGTCACAATAATTGTGCCTGCCCCGTATGCTTTCGCTGCCGCAACGGCCATCAGCCCCACAGGGCCCATTCCCATGATCGCAACCGTTGAACCGGGCTGAAGCTTCGTTCTCGAGGCCGCATGAATGCTGACAGAAAACGGTTCAATCAAAGCCGCATCTTCATAGGATAGTGAATCCGGAATCGAGAAAACAAAGTCCTGGCGCATTTTGATATATTGGACAAACGCGCCGTCAACCGGTGGTGTCGCCAAAAACTGTACATCCGGGCAAAGATTATAACGCCCTTCCTTACACGCCTCACAGCGTCCGCATGTGACACCGGGTTCGACGGCGACACGGTCTCCTACCTTGAATTGATCGACAGACGATCCGACGGCGGCAATTTCTCCCGCACATTCATGACCGAGGATAAATGGTTTTTCCACTACATAATTGCCTATTCTGCCATTTGTATAGTAATGCAGATCAGATCCGCAAATTCCGACAGCCATCACCTTAATCAACACTTCATCATGATTGATTTCAGGCACGGGCAATGTTTCGATTTTGATTTCTCTCGTGTTGTGCATAACCGCCGCTTTCATGTTTTGAGGCACTGTGTGAGTCATTTGGCAAAATCCTTTCTCTGCTTTGAAATGTAAGTGCATACATTTTTGTTTTCTCTGTTACTGCCCCTATTTTATCTGCTTTTCAAGACGTACAACAGCCTTTCCTGCTGTATAAAAGGACAGCGGCACTGTACTTTTTATTTTTTCATATACAAAAAACACTGAATTGATAAAATAGTACTAATAGGAGGTGCAGGCTAATGGCTGAACTTGAAAACCGGACACAATTTGCAGAACTGCTGGCACCTGCCGTCAAATCGCTGAAACTTCATCCTGATTATAAAGTCAGAAGGAAAAAGAACGAAAAAACAGGGCAGTCTTATATAGATCAAATCGCACTCCGATTAGGCGTTTCCTCTAACACGATCAAAAGCTGGATCGGACAGATGGGCGCAAACTACATTCCCGGACGAATTGACGACGGAAAGCTGTTCGGCATGATCTGGATCATTATAGAAAAGACTGACATGGATCCTGAATGGCTGACCGGCCTTCTGGAAAACACCACGATTCCCGTTATCAAGCCCGCATTGCCCGTTTGGACGGCGTCTTGTCTAAAAAAAGCAAAAATACTCCGGAAAGACGGATCATTCGGAGCACCGAGTGATGACGATGTTGAAAAAGCAGTAAAGCGGCTGTTTCATGACAGACTAAGCCACGAAACGAATGCGCTTACAAGAAAGTCCGTCACGCATAACTTACCGTCACGCCGGACGGGAAACTTTATCGGACGCAACTTTGATATAGAGGCGATTCGGCAATGGATGCTGTCTCCGTCACCGGTCTGTTTAATCACGGGCTGGGCCGGCATGGGAAAAACAACAATCGCTCTTGAAGCAGCCTACCTTTGTGCCGGCGGTTCACCAGATTGGCCGGCATTCAACAGCATCATCTGGATCAGCGCGGACTGGAAAGGATTGAGCTTCAGCGATTTTTTAAACACGATCGCCTATCAGCTCGGACGCACCGAACAAATCGACAAATCAATCAACGAAAAACGGTTCGTCGTCCGCAATGCATTAGCCGCTCATTCAAACGAAAAACCGGTATTGCTGATTGTTGACAGCATTGATACAGCTGAACGTGACATTCACGAATTTATCATCGGCCTTCCGCAAGGCGTAAAAGTCCTCCTTACGGCACGGGAAAACGTAAAACAGACATACCGGGACGGCCTCGGGGAACTGGCGGCCATCCAGCTGGGCGGCCTTGAACAAACGGATGCCCTTGATTTTTTTCATCAAGAAGTGCATCGCTGTCTGCAAACATGCAATCTCCCGCATAAACGGGAAAAGCTGGAGCAGCTGTTGCAGCTATCGCCTGACCTTAAGAATGAATTTGTCTCGGCAGCCGCCGGCAACCCGAAGGCCATGGCACTCAGCATTGCATACATGTCAGACGACGACATCCCCGCTCCCCAGCTCATTCAAGAGCTTAAACAAGCGGGTTACTCATTATTGGAATTGTTTGAGGTTCTCTTTGGCCGCACATGGGACAGATGTCATGAAGACACACGAAAACTATGGCAGACGCTTTGCTTTTTCGCTAAACCCCCTGACGAAAAAAGCTTGGCTCAAGCGGCCGGATTAGACGCCCGCCGTTTTCATTACGCGATTGAGCAAATGCGGTCATATGCTTTAATACAGCCGGAACGAAGCGAAGGAAGAATTCAATATTCAGCCCATCAAACTGTTGTCGCTTACGGAGAACAGCACTTATCCGAAAATCATGATTTTGCAAAAGAAGCCCGAAGCCGCTGGGCGCATTATTATATGGATTATGCGGAAACCCATATAAAACGGGAACAGCCCAATTCTGTCTATTGGAGCTACCTGCTGGGACGGAATTTAGAGCAAATGAAAAAGGAATGGCCGAATATCCTGAAGGTCATCGAATGGTCGAGCGAAACCGGACAACATGAAATCCTGATCAAACTCATCATCCGTATCAGCCATTTTCTAAGCAGAATCAGCCTGCCCCTGCGAATCGAATACGGATTAAAAGCTGCCGATGCCGCCCATCAATCAGGCGAACACACACGGGAAGCTTACTTTCGGATCGACACGGCAGGCTGGGCGCTGATGGAAGTCAACGATTCAGACGAAGCTCTCAGGCAAATAGAAGCCGGCCTGAAGATACTCGAACAATCAGGCGCGCCGGATCACGATGACTTGAAAGTATGGGGAATCGCCCTGCAAGCAAGGCTGCTGTTAAAAATCGGAGAACCGGACAAAGCGGCAGCAATGCTGGACGGCATCAAAGATCAGCCCGTCTCGCCCATTATCCGGCACAGGGTTCTTCTGGTCCGCGGCGACCTGAGTTTCGCCCGCTCTCACTACGAAGAAGCCATCACATTATACGAAGCGGCAAACACAACCAGCGCCGCATACGGCGGCGAAAAAACGATAGAAGCCTATTTTAACCTGGGCATGGCTTACGTCAAGTGTGATCAACTCGAAAAAGCGGAAAAAGCCTTTGAACAAATGCTCTATGACAAACACAACGCCAATCAAGTTGAACTGATTTACTATCATTACGGAATGGCACAGCTGTTGTATCGAAAAGGAGAAACTACGAAAGCGATAGAAGCTAATCAAAAGGCGATTCGTCTGATTGATTCGTGGGAGCCTGGGATTGGGATTCGGGGTGAGGTGGAGCAAATGGATATTCTCATTTAAAAGACAAATACATTGCGGCTAGCGGTAAGAGCTTTGAAAAACACTCATGACCTTGTTGTTTTTAAAGATAAAAAGGTATCTTTATCAGTACAGTAAATTGATTAAGATACCTTGATTGAAAAATTAATTTTTCACAGAAAACAAATTTCTAAAGTTAAACTTTTTAACAACAAGAGGTTAATACTTATACAGCCGTATTAATGCTGTACTGTAATATAATGTTTTAGTTCACCTGACCAATATCTTCCTCCCCAATCCTGTCCAACTTGCACATCATACTTACCTGCAGGAAGATTTTTCGTTGAAAAACTCACACGAAAATTACGTGAACCAATACTATGCGAAATATCTTTTCTGGCAAATACTTTACCTTTATTATTTAAGATAATTACTGAAAAGCCATTATCTAAATCCCTAGCCAAAGTACCCGTAACTACAATGGAAGTAGCACTTTTCGTATATGTATTAGCATCTGTTTTAAATTTGATTGTACCTTTCGAATCCATAGCTAAGGCTTCTGACCCACCTGCGAAAATAGCAACTCCCAAAAGTACTGCTGTAAACAGGGTCATTACTAACTTTTTCATCTTTAGAATTCCTCTTTTCTTTTTAATATTTTAAATCCAAAATTATAATAACATATTTTCCTAAAAAAAACAGAGGTTTTTCCATATCTTTCTTCCGAGAAATGAATAAGTATGATAGAAATTTATAATATTAATGCAAATTTAAGATTTTTGTGAAATGAAGCTTAAAATTTGAAGTATAGTATCATCTATAAAACCTTTGCCAAGGTGTCCTTCCAAGCGCCCAATGGATATGGGGTAGAAAACACAATGTGAATAACAGCATGATAAGTTCCTCATGTTTCCCCTTTCTCTTTCCTTCCATACTATTAAACAAGACTATTCTAATACCCTTGAACTGCATTTAAAATTGGTTTAGTGTTATTATTTAATAAAGATCTGTGCAATGAAAACTCTTTCTGTCCGATATACCCTTAAGTATTCCTAATCAACATTATGCTGGTGAGTTCAAATATTTCTTAATTCAAACTCTAGTTCTTCTGCTCTTTTTCAAGATCCAAACAAGTAATGCAATAAAAACGACGTTAATTAAAAACGCAGAAATAACATAAGTTTCATCTGAAACGCCAATATACTTCCCTTTCGATTCTAAGAGATTCCTTACTTGCTTACTCCATAAAGAACCATTCAGCGAACTATCGTCTGCTCCAAATGTAATTTGTGCTGTTTCCTTATTGCTGCTTGTAATATTAACACCATAAAATACTGTATACCTATTGTTATAAAAGATAGGCATATAAGAATAGTCAGAAACTAAAGGCTTTACCTTTTTGGCAGGTAATGCTACGTACAAAATCGCAGAATAATTACCTACCCCTGTTTCAAATTGCTCTGCTTTAATAAACTTCGTGTTTGAAGGTAGATCAATATTATAAAAATGCTCAAAAATTTGAATATCTTCTTCCGAAAAATCTGTTAATTGGTAGTAATGCGGATCAATAATACATTTATGAAAATACCATCCATTAAACAATAATAAACAGGCACTTATTAAAATTACTAATACTGCCTTATATATAATCTTTAACTGTATCACAATGATATGCGCCCCCTCATAATGTGCATTACTTTTGGGAAGAATTAATTATTCAGATTTTATTTTTCTTTAAGGCAATCTGCAAATGCTTGTGCAATTGTTTGACCATCCTCTTGGGTATAATTATTAACAGTAAAATGATGTTTAAATTTCAGATAGACAGGATTGTTGGTGTTTAAATAGCACTCTGCATCCTTAGTAACTGCTTCAAATGAATTATTAAATCTGTTTTTGGAAAATTGAGAGTATCTTGTACTATAGCCGATGCTAACTTAAATAAATTAGCATCATTCATTCGTAATTTGAGATGAATGATAGAAATAAAAAAAGCCCCTCACAAATTCATTGAACTTGTGAGAGACCTCGTATGGCATTACATCTGGCAACCCCTTATGTCCAAACAGGGATCATAATTTTTTACATCATGCCGCCCATACCGCCCATGCCGCCCATGTCAGGCATTCCTGCGCCGCCGGCGTTTTCTTCCGGTTTGTCAGCGACAACGGCTTCAGTTGTTAAGAGCATTGCTGCTACAGAAGCTGCGTTTTGCAGAGCAGAACGTGTCACTTTTGTCGGGTCAACGATACCTTTTTCGATCATGTTTACCCATTCGCCAGTTGCAGCGTTGAAGCCTACGCCGATTTTTTCGTTTTTCAGGCGCTCAACGATGACAGATCCCTCAAGACCAGCATTGTGCGCGATTTGACGGATCGGCTCTTCAAGCGCGCGAAGCACGATGTTGATACCTGTTTGCGCATCGCCTTCAGCTTCCACTGCAGCGACTTTGTTGTATACGTTGACTAGCGCTGTACCACCGCCGGATACGATGCCTTCTTCAACAGCTGCGCGAGTGGAGTTGAGTGCGTCTTCGATGCGAAGTTTACGCTCTTTCAGCTCAGTTTCAGTCGCAGCGCCGACTTTGATGACAGCTACGCCGCCAGCAAGTTTCGCAAGACGCTCTTGTAATTTTTCTCTGTCGAATTCAGAAGTTGTTTCTTCCACTTGAGCGCGGATTTGGTTGACGCGTGCAGCGATTTTTTCAGTGTCGCCGGCGCCTTCTACGATTGTTGTGTTTTCTTTCGTTACCACAACTTTAGAAGCGCGTCCCAATTGTCCGATTTCAGTAGATTTCAGATCAAGGCCTAAGTCTTCTGTGATTACTTCTCCGCCAGTAAGAACAGAGATGTCTTCAAGCATTGCTTTACGGCGGTCACCGAAGCCAGGAGCTTTAACGGCAACAGCGTTGAATGTGCCGCGAAGTTTGTTGACAACGAGTGTAGCAAGAGCTTCACCTTCAACATCTTCAGCGATCAGAAGCAATGGTTTGCCTTGCTGTACAACTTGCTCAAGCACAGGAAGGATTTCTTGAATGTTTGTGATTTTTTTGTCTGTGATTAAGATGTATGGATTATCGAGAACCGCTTCCATCTTATCAGAGTCAGTCACCATGTAAGGAGACGCATATCCGCGGTCGAATTGCATACCTTCCACAACTTCAAGCTCAGTTGTGAATCCTTTAGACTCTTCGATTGTGATGACGCCGTCGTTTCCTACGCGCTCCATTGCTTCAGCGATAAGGCTTCCGACTTCCTCATCAGCAGCAGAGATCGCAGCAACCTGAGCGATAGACTCTTTGCCTTCGATCGGCTTAGAAATTTCTTTTAAGTTTTCGATTGCTACAGTCACGGCTTGTTCCATACCTTTACGCACGCCGACAGGGTTAGCCCCCGCAGTTACGTTTTTAAGGCCTTCGCGGATCATAGCCTGCGCAAGTACAGTCGCAGTCGTCGTACCGTCACCGGCAACGTCGTTTGTTTTGCTGGCTACTTCAGCTACAAGCTTCGCACCCATGTTTTCAAACGCATCTTCAAGTTCAATTTCTTTTGCGATTGTCACACCGTCATTTGTAATTAACGGAGAACCGAATTTTTTCTCCAGAACCACGTTGCGTCCTTTTGGCCCTAAAGTTACTTTTACAGCGTCAGCAAGCGCATCGACACCGCGAAGCATAGCGCGGCGTGCTTCTTCACTAAACTTAATATCTTTTGCCATGTTAACGAAACCTCCTCGAATTTTTAAAAATATTTATTTGCTTAGCCGATTACAGCTAAAATGTCGCTTTCACGTAAGATTAAGTATTCAGTACCTTCGTATTTCACTTCAGTACCGGCGTATTTTGAGAAGATAATGCGGTCGCCCTCTTTTACTTCTAAAGCAACGCGCTCTCCGCTTTCCAACACGCGACCTGAACCGGCTGCCACGATTTTGCCTTCTTGCGGCTTTTCTTTTGCAGAATCCGGTAATACGATTCCGCTGGCAGTTTTTTCTTCAGATTCTACGAGTTCAATGACAACGCGATCACCTAATGGCTTTAACAATGTAATAACCTCCTCAATAGTATGAATATGTAATTTTAGCACTCAGCTCTAAAGAGTGCTAACACAGTTATTATAATAAAGAATCTCACTTCCAATTTCAAGTCATAAGAATAAAAAATTTTCACGCTTACATGATTCTCTCTCGCACTGATTTTCTCCTTTTTTCACGTCAAGTTCACTTGTGTTACAATAAGAACAAATAAGTTGATTTTATAGGATAAAGGAGTACATATCATTTGAGAAAACAGTATTGGTATATCATTTTGACATATGTTATCATGCAGCTTTCCGCATTGATCGGCATTCCTTTAATGTACAAATTCGGCTATGCGGGCGGGCACCCTACGAATGCGAATCTCACCATGGCTCAGGGGATTTATTCCGTCGTAAGCTTTTTTATCTGCCTGATTATCGTTCTCTTGATTTTGAGAACCGCGCCGAAGCAGACATTAAGAAACGGGAAGAAAGCATCCGCCGGCATGTCCGTTCTCTGGGCGGTCGCGGGAATATGGCTCGCTTTATTTTCTCAGGGAATCGCCGGGATGATTGAGCAGTATGTCTTTCATGTGGGCAGCGGTTCCGAAAACACGAAAGCCATTCTCAGCATTATTAAAGCCATGCCGCTCATGATTATCGTTTCTTCTATCGTCGGGCCGATTCTTGAAGAAATCATTTTCCGGAAGATCATTTTCGGTGTATTATATGAAAAAACGAATTTCTTTATCGCCGGACTGATCAGTTCCGTCATTTTCGGCATTGTGCATCAAGACCTCACGCACCTGCTGCTGTATACGGCCATGGGCTTTACCTTTGCGTTCTTGTATGTGCAGACGAAACGGATTATTGTGCCGATATTCGCCCATGTCATGATGAATACCATTGTCGTGGTCATGCAGCTCGGCCCCGCCCAAAAATATATTGAACAGCATAGTGAGCAAATGCAATTAATTATTGGAGGATTGTTTGTATGAGGAACCCAATGACTTGGGGCTTGATTTATTTCGCAGTCGGCTGTATCTTTACGTATTTGGCCGCAAGCTCTCCGGGAAGCATGTGGTCTTTTTATTCCATACTGCTGATGGTTTTCGCCGCTTATAATATCAGCATCTCGTTTAAAATGTTCGCTTTCTCATTTAAAGTGAAGAAAAACCAAAAATAAAAGAAAAGCCATTTCTCATCATTGAGAAATGGCTTTTTTTATGCTGATACGTCCTGATCGGATTCACTGCTGGTCTGCCTTTTCCGATACGCCGCTTTTGAAATCAGGATACTGATCTCGTATAAAATGCAAAGCGGAATGGTAATCATCAAGTGAGACAGCAGCTCAGGCGGCGCAATCATCGCGGCGATCACAAGCAGCACAAAATACGCGTACTTCCTGATCTTCGATAAAAACATCGGCGTGATCACACCGAGTCTCGTTAAAAACATGATCAGCACCGGCATCTGAAACAGCAGTCCGAACGGAATCGTCAGCTGCAGCAGAAAATGAAAGTACTCGGTGATCCCGATCACCTGGTTGACATCCAGGTCATTCGAAACCCGCTTCATAAAATCAACGACCAGCGGAAATAAAATATAATAAGAAAACGACACACCGCCGACAAACAGCACGATCGAAATCGGAATATAGCTGAGTGTTACTTTGCGCTCCTTCTCATACAGACCCGGGCTGACAAACGCCCAAATCTGATAGAGAATAATCGGCGAAGTCAAAATGATGCCGATGATAAACGCGAACTGCAAAAAGATAAACAGCGGATCCGTCAGGTTAAAAGCATTAAGGGTGAGCTCTTTTACTTCATCGGCTTTTTGAAGATACACAATGATAGGTTTTGCCAGAAAAAAGCCGGCAATAAAGAAAACCGTAAAGGATAACGCCACAATCAGCAATCGTTTCCGAAGTTCGGCAATATGCTCCACAAGCGTCATTTGATTCACTCTCATACGCGTCATCCTATCTTACTGTTCTTCTTTCTTTTTTTCCTCTTCTTCACCGGCTAATCCCTTAGTAGCGTTCTTAAATTCACGAAGCGTGTCCCCCGCCGCTTTTCCTAATTCGGGAAGCTTCTTCGGACCGAAAATAATCACCGCTACCACACCGATAACCGCCAGGCTTCCAGGACCGATCATGTGCAGCTCCTCCTTTCGCTATTCAATTTCTTCCAAAACAGAATAATGCTTCAAGAAATAAACCAATGATTGAAGCTCTACAGCTAAATCTATATGATGAATTCGAATGTGATCCGGCACATTCAAACGGGCCGGCGTAAAGTTAAGGATCCCCTTGATTCCGAGCGACACGAGCCGGTCGGTGATTGACTGGGCGGCAACCGCAGGAACGGTAAGAATCGCCACGGGTTCATCCTTAATGTGAAGCTCTAAATCATTAAGATCAAAGACAGGCACACCGCCTACCTCAGTTCCTATTTTACTCTGATTCACATCAAAAGCCATAGATATTTTTGTGTTATTATTTTTTGTGAAATTATAGTGAAGAAACGCCGTCCCTAAATTCCCGACACCGATCAAAATGACGTTCGTCGTTTCATCCTGATCCAGTGTTTTTCTGAAAAATGACAGCAGGTAATCCACATTATAGCCGTATCCTTTTTTGCCGAGCGCCCCGAAATAGGAAAAATCCCGGCGGATCGTGGCCGAATCGACTTTTACCGCGTCGCTCAGTTCAGCTGATGAAACGCGCTGTTTTCCTGACGCGTGTAAATTCTTTAAAAAGCGATAATAAAGCGGCAGCCGTTTTGCCGTCGCCTGTGGAATTTTTGATTGATCCTTGTTCATGATTGGTCCTCCACTTTATACTCAGATGCATCTCTTTTAAAATCACCGTTTTTGCCTCCTGTCTTTTCCATGAGGCAGGTCGGGCCGATGACCATTCCTTTATCCAGCGCCTTGCACATGTCATAAACGGTCAAAGCGCAGACTGAAGCGGAAGTTAGCGCTTCCATTTCCACACCTGTACTCCCTTTCGTTTTTACGCTTGCCTGTATATGAAGAACGGCTTCGGAATCCTTTTCCTCCCAGCCGAATGAAATGTCGACGCTGCTTAAAGAAAGCGGGTGGCACATCGGGATAATCGCTGACGTCTGCTTTGCGGCCATAATTCCTGCCACCTGTGCGACAGCCAGCACGTCTCCTTTTCCGATCTCGCGGTTTTTGATTCTGCTGTACACGTCATGCTTCATGTGTACGCTGGATATCGCAGCGGCAGTACGGACTGTTGAAGATTTATCGCTTATATCCACCATGCGGGCACGGCCTTCTTCATTAAAATGAGAAAATCCATTCATATTTAAACTCTCCTTACTTCTGATCATACACTATTTTCTCCCTGATGTCTTATCCTATAATGTTCCAATTCTGATGTATTGTTTGCTGACAGCAGGTTGATAAGCTACACTTAACTTATTATAACAGAGGTGAAATAATATGATGATCTTACAAATTAATCAGCTATCCAAATCTTTTGGCGCTGATCCTATTTTAAACAATATAAAGCTTGAAGTCAGATCTCGGGATCGCATCGCCATAGTAGGCAGAAACGGAGCCGGCAAATCAACTCTCCTTAAAATTATCGCAGGTCACCTTTCATATGAAAAGGGTGAATTAATCAAACCGAAAGAATTAACGATGGGATATCTCGCCCAGCACACAGGCTTGGAATCCCAGCTTACCATAAAAGAAGAACTGCTGAGCGTTTTTGATTTCCTGAAAGCAATGGAAAAAGAGATGCGCTCTATTGAAGAAAAGATGGCCACGGCCGCCCCCGCGGAGCTTGAGACGCTGATGAAAACCTATGACAGGCTTCAGCAGGATTTCAAGGATAAAGGCGGCTATCAATATGAAGCGGATGTCCGATCTATCCTTCACGGCCTCGGCTTCGGAAAATTTGACGATTCCGTGAAAGTGCAAAGCCTGAGCGGCGGTCAGAAAACAAGACTTGCGCTCGGAAAACTGCTGCTGACCCAGCCTGATCTCCTTATTCTGGATGAACCGACGAACCATCTCGACATCGATACGCTTACATGGCTTGAGCATTATTTACAGGGATATTCAGGCGCCATCCTGATCGTTTCCCACGACAGATACTTTCTTGATAAAGTCGTCAGCCAAGTGTACGAGGTCTCACGGACAGAAAGCAAAAAATACCTCGGCAACTACAGCGCCTATTTAGAACAAAAAGCTGAGCAGTATGAGAAAGACCTGAAGCTGTATGAAAAACAGCAGGACGAAATCGCCAAGCTTCAAGATTTTGTCGACCGCAATCTGGCCAGAGCTTCTACAACGAAAAGAGCCCAAAGCAGAAGAAAACAGCTTGAACGGATGGACGTCATGGCAAAGCCGCTCGGGGATGAAAAATCAGCCGCCTTCCGTTTTGACATTACAAAACAGAGCGGAAACGACGTCCTGCGCGTACAGGATGTTTCCATCAGCTATGACGGCCAGCCGCCGCTCTTGAAAAACCTGACCTTCGGCATTACAAGAGGCGAAAGCGCCGCCCTCGTCGGACCGAACGGAATCGGCAAATCAACCTTGCTGAAAACCATTATGAACACGCTCAGCCCCGAATCCGGATCGATCACGTACGGTTCCAATGTCACAATCGGCTATTATGATCAGGAGCAGGCTGAACTGACCTCGTCCAAACGCGTGCTGGACGAGCTGTGGGATGAATATCCGGACATGCCGGAAAAAGAGATCAGGACATGCCTCGGCAACTTCCTGTTCAGCGGAGACGATGTCCTGAAACCTGTCCGTTCTCTAAGCGGCGGTGAGAAAGCAAGAGTCGCGCTTGCCAAGCTGATGCTGCAAAAAGCAAACTTTCTCATCCTTGATGAACCGACAAACCACCTTGATCTGGACAGTAAAGAAGTGCTGGAAAACGCCCTGATCGACTACCCGGGAACACTGTTATTTGTATCGCATGACCGCTACTTTATTAACAGGATCGCCACAAGGGTGCTGGAGCTGTCTCCGGATCATGCAGAAGAATATTTGGGTGACTATGACTATTACACCGAGAAAAAAGCCCAGCAGCTGGAACTGGAAGAAATGAAGCGGCAGGAAAAGGAGCAGGCTCAGCCTGCCGGCAAGGTCAAACAGGATACGAAAAGAACTTACGAGGAAGAAAAAGAATGGAAGAAGAAAGAACGGCAGCGCCTGAGACGCATTGAAGAAATTGAAGCTGCCGTCTCATCCGCCGAAGAGAAAATCAGCGCCAATGAGGAGCTGCTGTGCGATCCTGACGTGTATCAGGATCATGAAAAGGTACAGACCATTCACGCGGAGAATGAAGCTCTGAATCAAGAGCTCGAAAACTTATTAGCAGAATGGGAGGAACTCTCCTCAGAAGAATAGAAAACGTCAAGCACCTCTTTAAGGGGTGCTTTTTTATCCACAGCTATCTTCCTTGTCAGCCATGTAAGTAAGCGTTTTATACACACTATCCACAAAATTTTCTGACTTTATCCACTTTACTAACAACTTGCAGCCCCTTATCCAGCCTGGATTTCTGAACGTATTCACAATCCTGTGGATATGTTCGAATTATCTGTTAATAAGTAAAAAAAAGCCTCACGTTTTACAACGTGAGACGATCAAAGGATGTTAATTCCAAACCGGGCTGTCCGTTCATATCATATGAGCCCCGAATCCCCTTTTCAAAAGCAACGGTTCCGGCAGCCGCAATCATCGCTGCATTGTCCGTACATAAGGAAAGCGGCGGGATGACAAGCTCGGGATCTCCCGAATGACTGAATTCCTGCTGCAGTGCGGCTCTCAGCCCTTTGTTAGCGGCTACGCCCCCTGCCAGCAGCACTTGTTTAACCCCGTATTCTTTCGCGGCCTTAGAGGTTTTTGCCGTCAGTACATCAATGACACTCTGCTGAAAGCTTGCGGCAAGATCCTCAGGAGGAATCACCTCATTTTTTTGCGAGGCGTTATGAAGCGTGTTAATCACGGCTGACTTCAGGCCGCTGAAGCTGAAATTGTAAGACCCTTCTTCCAGCCACGCACGCGGAAGCGGAATGGAATCCGTTCCCACAGCAGCCAGCTTATCAATCTGCGGCCCTCCCGGATAAGGAAGCCCCATCGTTCTTGCCACTTTGTCGTAAGCTTCGCCTGCGGCATCATCCAGCGTTTCACCGATAACCTCGAATGAACCGTGCTCTTTCATATAAACCAATTCCGTATGTCCGCCTGACACAACCAAAGCAAGCGCCGGGAATTGAAGCTCTCCTATCAGCCTGTTTGCATAAATATGGCCCGCGATGTGATGGACGCCGACTAACGGTATTTGATGGGCAAAGCTTAACGCCTTTGCCGCATTGACTCCGATTAACAGGGCTCCGACAAGTCCGGGTCCTTCCGTTACGGCAATCGCATCAAGGTCATCAAAGCCCATCTCCGCTTTTGAAAGAGCTTCCTCAATCACAAGGGTAATCTGCTCCACATGATGTCTGGACGCTATTTCAGGCACGACCCCGCCGAAACGTTTATGGCTTTCAATTTGAGAAGCGACAACGTTTGAAATAATTTCATTCCCGTTTTTTACGACTGAGGCTGCTGTTTCATCACAACTTGTTTCGATTCCTAGTACATAAATATCTTGTTTTTCACTCATGTAATGTCACCCACATTAATAACGCATCTTCTCCGTTATCTGTATAGTATTGTTTTCTGATTCCTCCGGCCTGAAGACCGAATTTTTTATATAAGGATTGGGCGGGATGATTTGAGACCCTGACTTCGAGAGAGAGCCTTCTTGCCTTTTTTTCTCTGCACAATTCTATCGCAGAGCGAAACAGCGCTTCTCCCAATGATTGGCCCCGATATTCCGGCTTAATGGCTATGTTCGTGATCTGCGCGTCATCTATAATAATCCAGATTCCGCAATACCCCGCCAGACAGCCGTCCTTTTCAATGACAAGGTAGTGAGCATACGGATTTTCCAAAAGCTCATGATAAAATGAATCCTTCGTCCACGGAGAAGTAAAGGATGCTGTTTCAATTTCATAAATTTGATCAATATCTTCCGGACGCATGCTTCGAATCGCCGTTTTCGTTTTCATCCCTATCACCCTATTTTTGAGATTCCATCCATTTCGCTTCAGCCTCTGCCAGACGCAAATAATCCGGAACAAGGCTGTGGACATCCGCTTCCTCTTTTTCCAAGCCTAAAAACGCCAGCTCTGACGGCCGCGGATTATGCTGTGCAGCCGTTCCAATCACTGCTTGAGATGTCAGCTCATGCAGAATGGTTTCTTCATGAATGGCTGTATCGTGCCCTAAAAATAAAACCGGAGACGCTTTTTCTTTCAGCATGCCGAGCCAATCAGTCAAAAGGACATTCTGATCAGGAAGAACGGATTGTAATCGGCCGTCCTGATATTCATAAAGTCCCGTATATACCTGTCCGCGCCGGGCATCAAATAACGGGCAGATCAGTCCTTGAAAGTGCCGTCCGTTAGCCGCCAGCACCTCCAGACTCGAGACAGCGGAAACCGGAAGCTTCAGCGACCATGCCAATGTTTTTGCCAGCGTCACACCGATTCTGACACCTGTGTACGAACCCGGTCCTTTCGCCACCGCTATTTTCGTAAGGTCCTGCGGTGTTAGGCCGCAATCCTTCAGCAATGAATTGACAGCAGGCATGGCCCGCACGGAATGATTCTTTTTTAAATATGTAATATACTCCGCCATCACCGTTTTGTCACGAACGAGCGCGGCACCCAACGTGTAATTTGACGTATCAATTGCCAGTATTGTCATGTTTATTTATCTCCTCACAAAGCGTTTCATACCGTGTTCCGCAAGCCGTAAAGGTAATGTCCCTTGCCTCATCACCGGCTCTTGTGATGACGATCTGCAGCCGTTCAGCAGGCAGCTGATCCTGAATTAAATGAGCCCATTCAATTAAGCAGACGCCTTGTCCCTCAAAATATTCTTCAAGCCCTAAGTCTTCGCTTTCATCCTCCATACGATACACATCCATATGATATAGAGGAAGCGAACCGTCATGGTATTCTTTTATAATTGTAAAAGTCGGGCTGTTTACCACTCTCGTGATTCCCAGTCCTTCGGCAAAACCCTTTGTAAAAGTCGTTTTTCCCGCGCCTAAGTCGCCTTCCAGTGTCAAAATGTCTCCCGGCTTTGCCAAAGAAGCGGCAAGCTTGGCTACGGCTTTCGTTTCTTCGGGGTTTTTCGTTCTCCATTGTAATGTCTTCAAAGTGAGTCACCCGTCTTATTTAAAATGATTGTATCCTTTTTTCTCAAGGACGATTTGTCTCTGATCATTGGCTGTCAAAAGAACACATGCTTCCTTCCGTTCAGTTACCGCTCCTATCTTTGCAATCGGAATGCCCGATTGAGTGCAGTAATCAAGCAAAGAAATCCACTCTTGCTGAGAAACCGTTCCAACCAATTCAAAATCTTCACCGCCGAATAACACCCATTTTTTCCACTCAGAATCTGCCTCAGGCAAATCCGGATGCACCGGCAGAAGTTGTTCTTCAATTTCTATCGTAACTGAACTTGCCCCAGCTATTTCATGCAGCTCACTAGCCAATCCGTCACTGATATCATTCAGAGCCGCGCGCTGAAGCTGAGAGCAGAAGCGGCCGACCTGAACTCTCGGAACGGGCCGTTTATGTTTTCGGATAAAATAATCAGTCGTATGAAAAGCAGAAGGGAGTGTTTCTCCCAATAAAAGGGACAGTCCTGCTGCGGACGAACCGATATCCCCTGTAACAAACACAACATCTCCGGGTCTTGCCGAGCTTCGCAGACAAGCGCAATCCTTCTCAACTTCTCCGATGACAGTAACGGTAATTACGGCTTGACCGGAAGCGGAGACGGTATCTCCCCCGATCAAATCCATTTGATATAGTTTCGCCAGTTCCGCCATTCCTTCATACATTGCCTGGACGTCCGCTTTCTGCCAGCAAGAAGGAACCGCTAGAGACACCAAATAAAACTTCGGAATGCCTCCCATCGCCGCCACGTCACTAATGTTAACAGCAAGCGCCTTATAACCGATATCATGAGGAGAGGAATACTCTAATTTAAAATGGACATTCTCCACCATTGTATCAAGGCAGACAATTTGCTGCATATGGGGTGATGCTGTATAAACCGCACCATCATCACCGATCCCTACATCGACGGAAGGATGATAATGCGAATGCGGCGTAATACTGTGAATCAAATCAAACTCATCCATATATCTCCCGTCTCCCTTTCTGACGCTCTTGTGAAATACAGCTCTTTCTAGTGTATCGGATTATGTTTCAATATCCAAGACTTTAACGATATAAAAGAAAGCTTGGTTAGATACCAAGCTGCCAGCATTTAAAAGAAAACACAAAAAAAAACGAAAACATGATCGTTTCGTTTACAATAAAAATGGCGGTCCGGACGGGACTCGAACCCGCGACCTCCTGCGTGACAGGCAGGCATTCTAACCAACTGAACTACCGGACCATTTATTTTTTTGGT
>NZ_CP152013.1:172500-600000 GCF_038608285.1 Bacillus sp. FSL R5-0443 | reverse complement strand
CAGACTCGCTTTCGCTGCGGCTCCGCATCTTCTGCTTAACCTTGCACGGGATCGTAACTCGCCGGTTCATTCTACAAAAGGCACGCCATCACCCGTTAACGGGCTCTGACTACTTGTAGGCACACGGTTTCAGGATCTCTTTCACTCCCCTTCCGGGGTGCTTTTCACCTTTCCCTCACGGTACTGGTTCACTATCGGTCACTAGGGAGTATTTAGCCTTGGGAGATGGTCCTCCCGGATTCCGACGGAATTTCACGTGTTCCGCCGTACTCAGGATCCACTCAGGAGAGAACGAAGTTTTGACTACAGGGCTGTTACCTCCTATGGCGGGCCTTTCCAGACCTCTTCATCTACCTCGTTCCTTTGTAACTCCGTACAGAGTGTCCTACAACCCCAAGAGGCAAGCCTCTTGGTTTGGGCTGGTCCCGTTTCGCTCGCCGCTACTCAGGGAATCGCATTTGCTTTCTCTTCCTCCGGGTACTTAGATGTTTCAGTTCCCCGGGTCTGCCTTCTCATATCCTATGTATTCAGATATGGATACCACTCCATTACGAGTGGTGGGTTTCCCCATTCGGAAATCTCCGGATCAAAGCTTGCTTACAGCTCCCCGAAGCATATCGGTGTTCGTCCCGTCCTTCATCGGCTCCTAGTGCCAAGGCATCCACCGTGCGCCCTTTCTAACTTAACCGTTAAAAAGAATCACTACGTGATATCTTGCATTACTAATTGAATGTGAATTACTTCTGTTATCTAGTTTTCAAAGAACAACATCTCGAAGAATCGAATGATCCTTCAAAACTAAACAAGACAGGGAACGTTCTGTTTATAAGACCCAAGGTCTTATATTCCGTTAAAATCCTTAGAAAGGAGGTGATCCAGCCGCACCTTCCGATACGGCTACCTTGTTACGACTTCACCCCAATCATCTGTCCCACCTTCGGCGGCTGGCTCCTAAAAGGTTACCTCACCGACTTCGGGTGTTACAAACTCTCGTGGTGTGACGGGCGGTGTGTACAAGGCCCGGGAACGTATTCACCGCGGCATGCTGATCCGCGATTACTAGCGATTCCAGCTTCACGCAGTCGAGTTGCAGACTGCGATCCGAACTGAGAACAGATTTGTGGGATTGGCTTAACCTCGCGGTTTCGCTGCCCTTTGTTCTGTCCATTGTAGCACGTGTGTAGCCCAGGTCATAAGGGGCATGATGATTTGACGTCATCCCCACCTTCCTCCGGTTTGTCACCGGCAGTCACCTTAGAGTGCCCAACTGAATGCTGGCAACTAAGATCAAGGGTTGCGCTCGTTGCGGGACTTAACCCAACATCTCACGACACGAGCTGACGACAACCATGCACCACCTGTCACTCTGCCCCCGAAGGGGACGTCCTATCTCTAGGATTGTCAGAGGATGTCAAGACCTGGTAAGGTTCTTCGCGTTGCTTCGAATTAAACCACATGCTCCACCGCTTGTGCGGGCCCCCGTCAATTCCTTTGAGTTTCAGTCTTGCGACCGTACTCCCCAGGCGGAGTGCTTAATGCGTTAGCTGCAGCACTAAGGGGCGGAAACCCCCTAACACTTAGCACTCATCGTTTACGGCGTGGACTACCAGGGTATCTAATCCTGTTCGCTCCCCACGCTTTCGCTCCTCAGCGTCAGTTACAGACCAGAGAGTCGCCTTCGCCACTGGTGTTCCTCCACATCTCTACGCATTTCACCGCTACACGTGGAATTCCACTCTCCTCTTCTGCACTCAAGTTCCCCAGTTTCCAATGACCCTCCCCGGTTGAGCCGGGGGCTTTCACATCAGACTTAAGAAACCGCCTGCGAGCCCTTTACGCCCAATAATTCCGGACAACGCTTGCCACCTACGTATTACCGCGGCTGCTGGCACGTAGTTAGCCGTGGCTTTCTGGTTAGGTACCGTCAAGGTGCCGCCCTATTTGAACGGCACTTGTTCTTCCCTAACAACAGAGCTTTACGATCCGAAAACCTTCATCACTCACGCGGCGTTGCTCCGTCAGACTTTCGTCCATTGCGGAAGATTCCCTACTGCTGCCTCCCGTAGGAGTCTGGGCCGTGTCTCAGTCCCAGTGTGGCCGATCACCCTCTCAGGTCGGCTACGCATCGTCGCCTTGGTGAGCCGTTACCTCACCAACTAGCTAATGCGCCGCGGGTCCATCTGTAAGTGGTAGCCGAAGCCACCTTTTATGTCTGAACCATGCGGTTCAGACAACCATCCGGTATTAGCCCCGGTTTCCCGGAGTTATCCCAGTCTTACAGGCAGGTTACCCACGTGTTACTCACCCGTCCGCCGCTAACATCAGGGAGCAAGCTCCCATCTGTCCGCTCGACTTGCATGTATTAGGCACGCCGCCAGCGTTCGTCCTGAGCCAGGATCAAACTCTCCGATAAAGTAGTTTGACTGACTACGCACATCACTGTGCGATTTATTTAAAACTTTGAATTAACAGGTACGTTTTGTCTTGTTTAGTTTTCAAAGATCATTATAATGGAGCGGGTGATGAGAATCGAACTCACGACATCAGCTTGGAAGGCTGAGGTTTTACCACTAAACTACACCCGCGTTTGAATTGGCGCGCCCGAGAGGAGTCGAACCCCTAACCTTTTGATCCGTAGTCAAACGCTCTATCCAATTGAGCTACGGGCGCTTATCAGGCGACTTAACTATCATACTACCAATCAGTTATGATGTCAAGTGTTTTTTTATTTCTTTTAAAATCTTTTTCTCGACCTCATTTATTATACACGCTTTTGAGAATTTGTAAAGTCTTTTTTTAAAAGATCATTTTCTCATTTGTCGTTATCGCTTTGTTCATCAGCGACGTTTAATAATATACCATGCACTTTAAATTAGGTCAACACTTTTACGAAACTTTTTTCTCACTTATTATTCCCTTCTATATAATAAATAAAAAAGCAGGATTCCTAGGAACCCCGCATCTATCCAGATTACCCGCTCACCTTGGCTTCTGCGCTATTACGATCTGTTTTTTCATAAGCACGGAAGTTTTGTTCAAGCTGTTCGAGCGACAGACCTTTCGTTTCCGGAAGGAACCTTTTCACAAATATAACGGACGCTATCCCTAACAGGACAAAAATGAAGAAGGTTGCAGACAATCCGATGTTTGCGAGCAGGACCGGAAAAGTGAAACCAACAAGGAAGTTCACGATCCAGAGGCAGAAGACAGTGACCCCCATACCAAGTCCCCGCAATCGAAGCGGGAATATCTCCGACAGCATCAGCCAGGTCACCGGAGAGACAGCCCCCTGCTGAAACGCAAGGAAAGTGACTGTTAATGAAAGAACCACATAAGGAAGAGCGGGCGATCCTTTCAGCACGACAGACAGAACTCCGATCAAAAGCAGCACCGCAGTCGTTCCGATCAGCCCCGTCATCAGCATCGGGCGTCGGCCGACTTTGCCGAGAAGCCATATTCCTACAAAAGTCGCGAGCACCGAAATCACACCGTTAGCGATATTGCCGATTAATGCGGCTTTTGTCTCGAAACCAGCATCTTTTAAAATTTGAGTTCCATAATACATAATTGAATTCACGCCGGTGAGCTGCTGCACTACCGCAATTCCGATCCCGATAAACACAATGCGGCGCACCCACGGAACGGCAAGATCCTTAAAGGCGGCCTGCTCCATCTCAGCTTCCTTATGAAAGGCAGATTCAATTTCAGCGAGCTCAGACTTCGCTTTCTCTTCACTCCTTATTCGCCGGAGAACGTGCAGAGCATCTTCTTTTCTTCCTTTAGAAACCAGCCAGCGCGGACTTTCAGGAACTTTCAGCATACCGAAAAACAAGAATACCGCCGGAAGGGCCGCGATAACGAGCATATAGCGCCAGGCGTGAGAGATATCACCAAGCACATTGCCGATGATAGCATTACACGTGAAGGCAAGCAGCTGGCCTGTTACAATCATCAATTCATTTTGGGTAACCATTCTCCCTCGGCTTTCCGCCGGCGACATTTCAGCCAAATATGCCGGAACGGTTACGGATGCTCCCCCGACGGCAAGTCCCAGCAGAAAACGGGAGATGATCATAACCGATACGCTAGGCGCCAGTGTACATCCAAGCGTTGCTGCAAAGAACAAAACGGCAAGGATAAGGATATTTTTACGTCTGCCGTTATAGTCCGACAATCTCCCTCCGAAAACTGCTCCGATCGCAGCCCCCAAGAGCAGGGAGCTCGCCACCATCCCTTCAGTCAAAGCGGTAAGATTAAGCTGGTCAGCTTCCGCCATAAACGGCAGCGCCCCATTAATTACACCTGTATCATAGCCGAAAAGTAGACCCCCGAACGTCGATACTAAAATGATGGTTCTCAAAAATGAATGCTGGCTGCTATTTTTATTCATCTTCAAATCCTCCTAGTTTTTACACAGAGATAATATCGGAATATTCAGTTATCAATATTTGCACCCATAACGTCTGCATACAAGTTCTGACCGTCCAAAACAGTTATATAAGAAGAAAATAACATGAAAGCGTTATCATTTATAGTGATTATCCGCTCTCCCCTCTCGTCAAATTGTTATTTTATAGTTACTTTGTAGTGAAGTTATAATGATATTATTGGCACTTATGTTATTATCATAATTTTAAAAGCGCTTTCAGTCAATAAATATTTCATATAATTTTATAACTTACCTTTATATCACCTATATGTAATCAATTTATGTTTTTAATCAACTCATTTTCACTATATGATCAATAGTTAATCTCTTTTAGATAAAAAATTGATTATATATTGAAAACCCCCAATCAGCAGTTGGGGGTTTTTGATTTATTCTTCGTTTATTGTAACGATCGTTCTTCCTCTCGCTTCTCCTTTTAAAAGAGCAGGAAGCGTATCCGGCAGCTCTTCAAGTGTAATTTCCTTTTGAATAAAGGCCTCCAGATCTGCAGGCTTGAAGTCATCAGCTAAACGCTGCCATGTTTTCTTTCTTGTCTCCATCGGACAGAATACGGAATCGATTCCCAAGAGACTGACGCCGCGCAATATAAACGGAAAGACTGTAGCCGGGAGTTTCGTTCCCGCTGTCAGTCCGCTCACAGCAACTGATCCGCCGTACTGAATCTGGCTGAGAACTGAAGCAAGCGGCTCACCTCCGACCGGATCGACGGCCGCTGCCCATTTTTGTTTTTGCATTGGTTTTAACGTGCCGTTATACACTTCGTCACGGTGAATGACCGTCTTTGCTCCGAGGCTCTTCAAATAGCCGCTTTCGTCTTCTTTTCCCGTACTGGCCTCGACCTCGTAACCTAAGGTTGAAAGAATGGAGACGGCAAAGCTTCCGACGCCGCCTGTCGCTCCCCTCACCAGCACCTTCCCTTTTTCAGGAGCGGCATGGTTTTCTTCAAGACGCTGGACGGACAATGCGGCAGTGAAGCCGGCGGTTCCGATCGTCATGGCTTCTTTAAGTGTCAGACCTTCAGGCAGCGGCACGATCCAATCAGCCGGAATGCGGGCCATCCCGCTATAACCGCCAAAGCGGGAAACACCTATGCCGTAGCTTGTCGCAATGACTTTGTCCCCCTCTTTGAAACGGGCGTCATCTGAGGAAACGACGATTCCCGCTAAATCAATTCCCGGCACGAAAGGATACGACGTTACAATCTTGCCGTCAGGAATGGCAGCCAAGCTGTCTTTATAATTCACCCCTGAGTAGCAAACCTTAATCAGCACTTCACCCTCGGGAAGGTCCTGAACCGCCAGCTCCCGTACGCTGACTGAAAACCGGTCTTCACGTTGATCGACTACTAACGCTTTAAATTGATCTGTCATCACTACGTCTCCTTAAAATGAATTGAATGGCTTTGGAAAAGCATAGAATAAGTTTGATTTGATTTCAAATGTCCTGCCCCGTGTAGTATGATCAAAAGTAAAAACAGCGAAAGAGTGGTTACGCATCATGTCTGATAAACAAAACAAAGATAACAAAAACAACAACAGCAGCAATCAGCCATTACCGGACATTATTCATACCGCCGTTTTCAAGGCGCCGATACAAGTTGTCTGGGATACGGTCTCCACTGCGGACGGCCTGTCTCTCTGGTTTATGCCGAATGATTTCACACCTCAAGAAGACAGTGAGTTTCAGCTGGAATCTCCGTTCGGTCCGTCTCCGTGCAAGCTGCTGGATATTGAAGCGCCGTACCGCCTTTCTTTTTCGTGGGATACGGAAGGCTGGATCGTTTCTTTTGTCTTAAAGGAAACGGAAAGCGGAGATACGGAATTCACTCTCATTCACGGCGGATGGAAAGAGCCGGAAGCCGTCATCAATAAAGTCAATCGGAAAAGCTCCGAGATTCACAGTACGATGGATCAAGGATGGAACGGGCTTGTCAACACGAAACTTCGCGGGGCTGTTGAGGCTTAATACAGAAGGACGGACAAGCTTTCCGTCCTTTTTTTGATGCCGATACATAAAAACTGACTTTGCAAAGACACTAACAGAAGAACCGAAAACTTCTTTCAGGGGGCGCTGTTTATGTATTATTACAAAGAAGAGCTGATCAATATCATTAAACCGGACAAGCCGGACCCGGCCGCGGCCAAGGTGCTTCAGGAAATTTTAGGCGGGCACTACGGAGAAATGCGGACGATGATGCAATACTTTTTCCAAAGCTCTAATTTCAGAGGAAAAGAAAAACAGTTCCGTGACCTGCTTCGCGGTGTATTTTTAGAAGAGATCGCACACGTTGAGCTTGTCCAGCATACGATTAATGCGCTGCTCGACGAAAGCGGCGCTGAGGGCCCCGGAAATCAGGCAGCAGATCAGGCGCCGCTTGACGAAGCAGTTAAACACGCCAATCCGCACCATTTTATCATCGGAGCGCAAAGTTCTCTTCCTGTAGACGCCGGCGGCAATCCATGGAACGGGTCTTGGGTATACAACCACGGGAACCTGATTTCCGATTTATTGGACAATGTCGTGCTGGAATCAACCGGCGTGCTGCAAAAGACGCGCATTTATGAAATGAGTTCAAATCAGACGTTCAGAGAAACACTCGGTTTTCTGATCGTCCGTGACAACGCCCATCAAAATGCATTTACAAAAGCGTTGGAAACACTGGGTGTCGAATGGGGCAAATTATTTCCCGTGCCGAATTATGATATTGAAAAATACCCGGAATGCCGGAAATTCGTTGAGATGGGTTATCATAATACCCAATTTAATTTCAGACTGGATCCGACACGGATCGGAGAAATTCTGCAGGGAACGACGCCGAGCCGAAACGGCGGCGAATTAAGTGTGTCCGAGCCTCCTAAAGGTTTCCCCGTGCCAGAACTTCCTGAGCTTCCGAATGAGCACAGCCCCGGACTGAAAGATATGAACTTGTAACAAAAAAACGCCTGTTTCGGGCGTTTTTTGTTTTTCTGAATATGAGGTTTGAATGTGTTTAAAACGGGGAATATAAGCCGGGAGATCTTGCCATACGGCCGTTATTATAATGTGAGCACATTGCTGTACATACTTCGTTTCGAAAGTTGTCCTAATTTTCCAGCCGGCCGGCTGGGTATGTTTGAATGATAATGGGAATTATGTAAAGAGAACAATGTCTTTTCTAAGGAGGCAGCGAATGTCTAAGCAAGGAAACTTCCAGAAAACTATGTCACTTTTTGATCTTATTTTAATCGGCATGGGAGCCATATTCGGTTCGGCATGGCTGTTTGCCGTCAGCAACGTCGCCTCTAAAGCGGGCCCATCAGGCGTTTTTTCCTGGCTGATCGGCGGGGGAATCATCTTATTGATCGGCTTGGTTTATGCGGAACTGGGCGCCGCGCTGCCGCGGACCGGGGGAATTATCCGGTATCCCGTATATTCACACGGACACCTCGTCGGATATTTAATTTCCTTTGTCACCATTGTGGCATACACGAGTCTTATTTCTATAGAAGTCACGGCAGTCCGCCAATACGTGGCGTATTGGTTTCCCGGTTTGACCGTAAAAGGCTCCGATTCTCCGACAATTGCCGGGTGGATATTGCAATTTGCGCTGCTCTGCCTGTTCTTCCTCCTCAATTACTGGAGTGTCAAAACCTTTGCGAAAGCAAACTTCATTATTTCGATTTTTAAATATGTCGTACCGATTACGGTAATTGTGGTACTGATTTTTCATTTTCACCCGGGCAATATGACCGTTCACGGATTCGCGCCTTTTGGCTTCACCGGAATTCAGGCCGCGATTTCCACAGGCGGCGTCATGTTTGCATACCTTGGGCTGCATCCGATTGTGGCTGTCGCGAGTGAAGTGCAGAATCCGAAGCGGAACATTCCGATCGCATTGATTGTCTGTATTATCGTTTCTACTATTATTTACACCGTGCTGCAGCTCACTTTTATCGGGGCGATCCCGGCGGATACCCTGAAGCACGGATGGCCGGCTATCGGGACTGAATTCTCCCTTCCGTTCAAAGATATCGCCGTTTTGCTCGGTTTGGGGTGGCTGGCGACATTGGTCATTTTAGATGCGATTTTATCACCGGGCGGTAACGGAAATATCTTTATGAATACGACTTCACGTCTCGTCTATGCCTGGGCCAGAAACGGAACATTATTCAGCATTTTTTCTAAAGTCAATAAAGAAACCGGGACACCGCGTGCCTCCCTTTGGCTTTCGTTCGGTCTGGCTGTTTTTTGGACGCTTCCGTTCCCTTCTTGGAACGCTCTTGTCAACGTATGCTCCGTCGCATTGATTCTGTCTTATGCGATTGCGCCGATTTCTTCTGCGGCGCTGAGAGTCAACGCGAAGAATATTAACAGACCGTTTTATTTAAAAGGGATGAGCATCATCGGGCCGCTGTCGTTTATTTTTACCTCTTATATTGTATATTGGTCCGGATGGCGCACCGTATCCTGGCTTCTCGGTTCTCAAATTGTCATGTTTCTGATCTATCTCTGTTTCAGTAAATATGCTCCCAAAGATGATGTCAGCATACGGCAGCAGCTGAAATCAGCATGGTGGATCGTCGGCTTTTATGTCATGATGCTGATTTTCTCCTATCTCGGCTCGTTCGGCCACGGATTGGGCATTATCAGCAATCCGCTTGACCTGATTCTGATCGCCATCGGTTCGCTCGGTATTTATTACTGGGCAAAATATACGGGACTGCCGAAGGCTATGATCGACAGTGATAAATGACGAATGCCGGAAAGAAGTATGGTCTTCTTTCCGGTATTTTTATTTTAAGGGATGACAAAAAAGCGAACATGCGATAAAATGAATGACAGTCATTCATAAAAGGAGGAACCCCTCTATTGGCAAAACAAAGCTCGGGAAAATACGAAAAGATCCTGCAAGCCGCGATTGAAGTCATTTCTGAAAAAGGATTAGACAAAGCATCCATTTCAGAAATCGTCAAAAAAGCCGGAACGGCCCAAGGTACGTTTTACTTATATTTTTCTTCTAAAAACGCACTGATATCCGCGATTGCAGAAAACCTGCTCGACACTACGCTGGACAGAATAAAAGGGAAAACGGACGGTTCTGAAGATTTTTGGACGTTGCTGGACATTTTGGTAGATGAGACATTTCACATCACCCGGCTTCATAAAGATATTATCGTTCTCTGTTATTCCGGTCTTGCCATCGATCATTCAATGGAGAAATGGGAAGCCATTTATCAGCCTTATTATTCCTGGCTGGAAGGCGTGATCAATACGGCCATTGAACAGGGTGAGGTCCACAGCGGCATTCATGTCAGATGGACAGCCAGAACGATTATCAACGTTGTCGAGAACGCGGCTGAACGGTTTTATATCGGCTGTGAACAGGATGTCGATCTCGAAGTATATAAAAAAGAAATATTCAGCTTTCTCAAAAGAAGCTTGCAGAAATGATTGGCAGAGACCGATCATTTTTGACCGCCGTAAAAATGACTGACATTCATTCATAACTGAGGTGACTGTATCATGTATTGGCTGCTTGTATTGATAGCCGGACTGTTAGAAGTAGTTTGGGCGTCCGCCCTGAAGCATGCGGATTCGCTCTTTGATTGGATTGGTATTTTCCTTCTGATTGCCGTCAGCTTTCTGATGCTGATCCGCTCTTATAAAAAAATTCCGATGGCTGCCGCATATACCGTTTTTGTCGGAATAGGCACCGTCGGCACATATGTAACGGGCGTCATTTTAGGCGAATCGTTTTCAATCGGGCAAATATTCTTTTTGGCTTTGCTGTTGTCCGGCATTTTAGGAATGAAGGTATATACGAAAGAAACTGAAACAAGGGGTGAACATTAATGGCATGGCTGCTGTTATTTATTGCCGGAGCGGAGGAAGTTGTAGCGGCCGTTGCCATGAAACATATTGACGGTTTTAAAAAAAAGTGGCCGCTGATTGTCATGGTAACAGGCTTTATGCTTTCATTCTTTTGCCTTTCCGGAGCGATGCAGGTTCTTCCCACAGGTGTCGCGTATGCGGCTTGGACCGGCATGGGAAGCATCGGCGTTTCGGCCGTGGGCATACTTTGGTTTAAAGAAAAATTCAATCTGTCACAATTGGTGTCTCTAGGGCTTATCCTCATTGGTGTCATCGGCTTAAAACTGACAACGTGACGGCCTGAGACAGCTTTTTAAATAAAAAACAAAGGACCCTAAGCGGGCCCTTTGTTTTTTTATGCTGTTTTGATCTGTTCCGCTTTTCCCGCTCCGACTCCGAAAATGAAGATCAGAACGGAGACTGCGATCAGCATGAATAACGGAACCGTCCAGCCGTGCGTGATGTCATGCAGCAAACCGAATACGAGCGGCCCGAACGCGGCAAGTAGGTATCCGAATGACTGGGCCATGCCGGAAAGCGCCGCGGCTTCATGAACATGCCGGGTCCGCAGGCTGAAGAACATCATCGCCAAGCTGAACGCACAGCCTCCCGCAATTCCGATTAAAATGACCCATAGCGGAGTGAGAGCCGGGCTTCCGAAAAGAACGCCGGCAATGCCGATAAGGAAAAATAAAGCCGTCAGTCCGGCGAGTGCGCGCTGATTTTTCATTTTAGCGGCAGCGATCGGCACGATAAAAGTAATCGGCAGGACTGAGAATTGCATTAATGAAAGCATCCATCCCGCCTTACTTGAGCTGAGTCCATTCTGCTGAAGAATTTCCGGCAGCCAAGCGATGACGGTGTAAAAAATAAGGGATTGCAGCCCCATGAACATCGTCACCTTCCAAGCAAGCGGAGACCGCAGCAGACTGCTTTTCTTCTCTCCGTTTGTCCCAGTCGTGCGGACGGGCAGTTCGCGTCCTCGCATTTGCGGAATCCACATGACAAACGCAATGAAAGAAAGGATAGCCCAGCAGCCGAGCGCGCCTTTCCAGCCTAACCCCGCTGAAGAGGCGATCGGCACGCTGATGCCGGATGCAATCGCGCCGCACAGATTCATAGAAACCGAGTAGACGCCGGTCATGATGCCTAAATTTCCGGGAAACTTATGTTTAATGAGACTCGGCAGCAGGACGTTGCATACGGCGATCGACAATCCCAACAGGATCGTTCCGAAAAAGAGAGTGCCGATTCCGGCGATGGAGCGCAGCAGAGTTCCGGCTGTCAGGACAATTAATGATGACAGTAACACAATCTCGGTCCCGAAGCGCCGGGACAATAAAGGAACAAACGGCGACAGACATGCAAAGGCCAAAAGCGGCACTGTCGTAATGGTGCCGGCAGCCGCATTGGTCATGCCGAGGCTGTCCCGAATTGAGGAAACGAGCGGCCCGACCGATGTCAGAGGCGCTCTGAGGTTGGCCCCTATCAATATGACTCCGATGACCAGCAATATCAGTTTTTTACGCTGACTTGCTTGCAGAATTTGATGTTCGTCTTTAATTTTCATGTTCATCCTCCATGTGTATTGTATCTTTAAATACTGTGATGTATTGGTTGACGGCCTCCATGGCCTGATCCGGTTTCTGTCCGATAATCGCGGCGGCAAGCTGGGTGTGGATCCGTATAGCAGGGGTGATTTCCAACAGGTTATGGACTGACGCACAAAGCGCCTCCGTCATATGCTCGTAAAGATCAGAGAGCATGTTGTTATGGGCCGCCTGTACAATGGTTTTGTGCAGTTTAATGTCAGCCTCGGCATACCGTTTTCGATCTTCATTTTGCAAGGCCGCTTCACATTCATCCAAGCACACCTTCAGTGCTTTCAGGTCTTCGTCATTACGCCTTTCCGCCGCCAATCGCGCAGCTTCTCTTTCGAGTGCGTATCTGACTTCTAATGTTTCAAGCAAATTTGATTTTTTAATATGGCGGTAAAATGCCGCGCCGAGAACACTGGATGAGCTGACATACGTACCGCTCCCCTGCCTTGTCTGAAGCAGGCCGGCATGTACGAGCGCCCGAATGGCCTCACGCAATGTGTTTCGGCTCACATCAAATTGCTTCATTAAATCCAGCTCAGGGGGAATGCGCGTCCCGACCGGCCATTTATCCGATTGAATTAACGATTCAATTTGCGTCACCACTTGTTCTACGAGCGACAGTCTGCTTGTTTTGGATATCTCCATCAAAACACCTCTGAAATTTGTAGGATGATTCTATCATTGGGTAATATAACATAAAAAAAGCGAAGATGTAAATCAGCGGCAACAAAAAAAGAGTGAGTTTTTCTCTCACTCTTCGGCGCTTTTATGAACGTTTTATATTGACTGAGGTCACGACAAACTTGTCATGACGGTGGCGGGAAAATGAATATTCAAAGGGAGTGCCGTTGTCCAAAAAGCCTACATGCTCGACTTCAAGTATCGGGTCATCCGGCCGGCAGCCGAGATATTGCTGATCCATATCATCCGACTTGCACGCTCTGATTTTTCTGTGTGAGCCTGCGATTTTGAGCTGGAGTTCCCGCGTAATATGATCGTAGATGGAATGGTTGAGCACCTCGTCATTAATGCCGGGTATAAGGCTCGCCGGCATGTACGTTTTTTCAAGAACGTACGGTTCGCCTTCAACAATTCTGAGCCTTACTACATAATAGACGGGAGTCTTTTCATCGATGGCCAAATGTGCGGCGACATCTTGAGACGGAAACTGCACTTCAAACCGGATGACCTTGCTCTTGATATTTTTTCCTTTTAACAAATTGCTCAGGCCGAGAATTTCGTTGCTGACTACGTGAACGTGCTCATCCTGCATGGCTGATTGAATGATAAACGTGCCGTGCCCTCTTTTTCTGAAAAGCATTCCTTCAGCCGCAAGTGTATCAAGCGCCCGCTTCATCGTCATCCGGCTGCACCCGAACTCCGCAGCGAGCGTCTTTTCATCCGGGATCGGCTGATCTATGTCATATACACTGCTTTTAATCCTCTTTCTCATTTCGTTGGCGATTTTTTCGTACTTATTCATCGGTTTCCTCCGGCTGTATAATGTTTGATCTGTATAGACTCCTTACGGTTATCATAAATTTTTTTCCCTGCTTCATCAATGACGTTACAGCCGCCGATATTGAAATTGAAAGGATTTCCTCGAATTTTCTATGGAATCTCCCTCACTATTATGGTAGAATTTTTGCAGAAACGGACACAACCGAATATTGCATACATTGTATAACCTCAATGATATGGTTTGAGGGTGTCTACCAGGAACCGTAAAATCCTGATTACAAAAATTGTCCCGTACACTTTTTGTAATCAGGATTTTTTATTTTCTAAAAAATAAAAAAAGGAGTATCTGTACATGAATTTCAAAGTATTTCTGCTTGCAGCATCTACCATCGCAGTCGGATTGGTTGAATTAATTGTGGGCGGTATTCTTCCGCAAATCGCTTCCGACTTAGATATATCTATCGTCAGCGCGGGGCAGCTGATCAGCGTGTTTGCGCTCGGTTACGCGGTATCCGGCCCGCTGCTTTTGGCGGTGACGGCAAAGGCTGAACGAAAGCGGCTTTATTTAATCGCACTGTTTATTTTCTTCCTAAGTAATCTGGTGGCTTATTTCAGTCCCAATTTCGCCGTACTTATGGTGTCACGGGTTCTCGCTTCCATGAGCACAGGGCTGATTGTCGTCCTTTCTTTAACGATTGCTCCTAAAATCGTGGCGCCTGAATACAGAGCGCGGGCGATCGGCATCATTTTCATGGGGTTCAGCTCCGCAATCGCTTTAGGCGTGCCTGTCGGCATTATCATCAGCAATGCCTTCGGATGGCGCGTTCTGTTCTTGGGAATCGGCGTATTATCTCTCGTTTCCATGCTGATTATCAGCGTCTTTTTTGAAAAAATACCTGCTGAAAAAATGATTCCGTTTCGTGAGCAGATCAAGACGATCGGGACCGCCAAAATTGCCAGCGCACATCTTGTCACCTTGTTTACATTGGCGGGGCATTACACACTCTATGCCTACTTTGCGCCTTTTTTGGAAAGAACGCTTCATTTGAGTTCCGTTTGGGTCAGTGTATGCTACTTTTTGTTCGGTCTGTCAGCGGTATGCGGCGGCCCGTTCGGAGGGTGGCTGTATGACCGTTTAGGAGCATTTAAAAGCATCATGCTTGTGACCGTTTCTTTCGCTCTGATTCTGTTTATTCTTCCGCTGACAACGGTTTCTTTAATCATTTTCCTGCCTGCGATGGTGATCTGGGGATTGCTCAGCTGGAGCCTTGCGCCGGCGCAGCAAAGCTATTTAATCAAAATTGCGCCTGAGTCTTCCGATATTCAGCAAAGCTTCAACACGTCCGCTTTGCAGATCGGCATCGCGCTCGGGTCAGCCATCGGCGGCGGCGTGATCGGACAAACCGGTTCTGTCACAGCAACAGCCTGGTGCGGCGGTTTGATTGTCATTATCGCTGTCGCGTTAGCTGTATTCTCTTTAACGAGACCCGCTTTGAAAAGAAAATCCGCATAAATGTGAGACCGCAAAAAAGCCAAAGGAGTTCCTTCGGCTTTTGCGGTCTTTTTATTTTGCGGCAGCAAGCTCGTCTTCTGTCACCCATTTATGATTGGTTACTTTTTGGCCGCCGTCAGTCGGTGTATAGTCGACCATATAAACGGTTGTCTTTTTGGCTGAATCAATAACGGCTTCGGCGCCCTTCATGCCTTTCATATGGGATGCCTCGATCACGGCCTTGTCACCCGGTTTTAACGTTTTATCCCCGGCGCCCTTCAGCTCTTCCTGAATGACCCATTTATGATCTTCGACGCGCTTTCCTCCCGTTTCCGGAGTGTAAGACACACTGTAAACCGTTGTATCATAAGCACCTTTTACGGTTCCTTGTGCATTTTTCATGCCTTTCATATGAGAAGCTAAAATCATGACGTCACTGCCGACCTTATAAGTCGGATTTTCTGCCTTCTTTAAACCTTTCGGCACCTCGGATGAACCTGAGTGATTCATGTCTTCGTGAGAGTGCGTTTCTTTGTCTTTCGCTTTTTCGCTTCCTCCTGAAGATTGGCTGTTGCATCCGGCAAGCGCCAGAACGGGGATCAGGAGAAACATGCTGAATAAAAATAGTCTCGCTTTCATTTCAAGAACTCCTTTGCCTTTTTGATTTTTCACTTTCCCTTTCGTTTCTTCAGTAAAACAAAAAGATGGCCTGTCATTTCTCCTAATTCTTCAAATCTCTCTTTATTGCCTTTCATCAGGTGAAATTGTTCACAAAATGTACACATTAATGGAGATGCAGTATAATTCATTTATCAGATAATAGGGGGAACTCATCATGAAAACGAAGGTTTTTGCGGTGGTATTGGGCGCTGTTTTAATGATTGCGGGGTTGGTTTTGGCAGAGGTTTCGCTTTATATGGAATACATCACAATGCTCGGAGCTATGATTTTTTCTTCTATATTTATGTCAGAGCCGAAAAGAAAATTTCGCGTCATCAAAGGGGTTTGACTTTTCTATTACCGCCGTCTTCGCAGGACGGCGGTTTTGTTTTGCATGTCACTCAGTCTATCCGCACAGCCGTTTCTTCTGTGCCGTCCTGATATAAAACGAAATGCGGGGCTGTTTGTGCTTTATCACCTGCAAATTCAATTTCAAGCGGCAGCGCCCTGACAAAATAACGGGTTTCCGTCATTGGGAATAATTCGAATGGAGTCTGCCCGTCTATTGTAAGATACAATCGGTTTTCTTTTACCGCCACCGATGCATGTGTGTCATCCTGAAATGAGTAATTGCCGGTAAATCTGCTGTAAATCGCAGGATCGATATCTGCTTTTTTCTGATCTGCCGGACGTTTCGGAATCACGTATGGCTGATCAAATAAGATGTTTACAGCCGCGGCAATTACAGCTTGTTCAAATTGATACGATTGTTCCATATTGCTGAGATAAATCAATGTTTTATTCTGGTCAATATATCGGATCATCAGAGTTGAATAGCCCGGCCAGCCTCCGTCGTGACTGATAACCTTCCCTTTTTGGGGGCTGTTTTGAATCATCCAGCCAAATCCGTATCCGAATTGCTCTTCTTCATTCCAATAGCCCGGTGTAAACGCTTGATCTTTAGACTCTTTGCCGATGATTTCTTCCGTATAAAGAGCTTGATCAAACAGATATAAATCTCTAATAGCGGAGTTAACGGTTCCGTCACCTTGAATTCCGTCAAGAAAGACGACATAATCAGTTTCCTCAAGTTCATCCGGCAGCACATATTCTCCGGAATGAACATCATACACATAGCCATATGCATAGTTCGGAATGTTTTCTTTACTCAGCCTTCTGTTATAAATCCGCGTATCGTGCATACGAAGCGGATGAAATACGGCTTGTTTCATAAATTCAGCAAAACTCATGCCTGTTACAATTTCTATAATAACCGCTAACACCACATACCCCGTATTACTGTAAAGCCACTCCTTGCCCGGCGGGAAATAAGCATCCGGCTTATGCTGCTTGAGCATATTGATCACATCTTGATTAACGGCAATTCTGTCCCGGTCCCAATGTGTTAAGAACAACTCCATATAGTCCGGCAATCCTGACGTATGATGGAGTAAATGCCGAATGGTAATGCCCGGATAAGGAAAATCAGGAAGCCACCGCTCTATCATATCGTCATAACGCAGCTTCCCTTGCTGCTCTAAAATGATAACGCCCAAAGCTGTAAACGGCTTCGATACTGAGGCCAATTCAAAGACCGATTGGTCATTCAGCATCCTCTTTGTTTTCAGTTCTGCAGCGCCGAATGAACCCTGGTATAAGATGCGGCCGTTTTCCGCTGCCAATACAGCGCCGTTTATTTCATGTCTTTCGTCTAAAGTGCTGAAAAGCTGTTCAAACGCTTGTTTTTTCTTTTCGTTCATTTCACGAACCTCCATATACAAGCTGATTTACCCTTTTATACGAACGGCCGCTTTAGAAGTTTCAATATTTTCCCTTTCCGGAACACCAGTCAGTATACTGCCGTTCAGGCAGCCGCGGAGGTTTGATGAATGTCTTTTATTCACACAATACTGTGCAGGCTTCGAATTCAACATGCTTCTCGTCTTTATTTGCACCGGCAATTTCCATGGTCGAAAACATCGCGCAGACGACGGCTTTGTATTCGTTCATGACGGTTTGAATTTCAATCAGGAACCGTTCAGATGAAGCCGCGTATTCCGTTACGTACTCTTTCATTTTGCCGATAATATCATCTGCCTGACGGCTGAAGCCGGCCGCCTCCAAGTCACTCTCAAACTGGTTTTTGTTGATCATATGAATATGCATTTTTTAAAGGCTCCTTTCAGCAGCATTTTGTGGTTATATCTACTGTAAAGGACAGACTTGGATAAACTTTTAATAAAATATGAACAAAATATGAATTGGCTCATCGGCCTGACCGGCGGGCTTTCGGCTGTGCTCCGTTTCATTTGGACTACATGAAATAATGACTTCTTTACTCTGTTAAAAACAGCTCATATATGATCTAATACCAGTAAAATGTTTAGGAGGCGGCCTATGTCAGCAGCAGGAAATCGGCAAAAATTTTGGGTCATGGCGATGCTTATAGCGGTCTTCACCGTGTTCGTTTTCTCTTTTTCTGAGAATCATTCACAAAAGAACTGGCACACAGCGGTTGACCAGGCGTCAGTGAATGTCTTCGGCCAGCAGATCTTTGAAAAAGACCGTCTGGCAAAAACACTCGACGCACGTGAGGCAGAATCTCTTCTGACTCTTGTGAAACTTGCAAATGCAGAACATCACATCATCTAAAAGCCATTATAAAAAGCCTGTTTCCCTTTGACAGAGGAAACAGGCTTTTTCCATGTATTATTGAGCATGTTTTTGTTCAATAAACCGGTCGATCCGGGCGAGAACATCCTTCATGTCCGTACATTCTTTAAAGCTTTCATTAATGGCTTGAATGCCTTGTTTGTATTTTCCGTTATGCAGCACTTCTTCCGCGGCAAGCTTTACCTTTTCAGCGCTCACTTCATCTTTTTGCACGGTATAGCCTGCATCCAATTCAGTCAGGCGGCGCGCAACCATCGGCTGGTCTTTATCGTGCGGGATGACGACCAGCGGCACTTGATAATGAATGCCTTCATTTACACTGTTCATTCCGCCATGCGTGACAAACGCGTCGGCCTGCTCCAGCACTTCAAGCTGCGGCACGTACGGGGCGATGATAAAGTTTTCCGGCGCCTGTTTGATTTTCGACAGATCGGCTTTTTCCCCGGCGGCAATGACTACTTTTCCTTCAAAATCTGAGAACGCTTCTATGCACAGATTGAAAAACGCTTCCGTGTCCCCGAGCACCGTTCCCATTGAGATATAAATGACTTTTTCATTCTTTAATGCGTCAATCGGGAAGTCGACGCGCCCTTTTCTCTTCGGAAAACTCGGACCGATAAATAAATACTCATCTCCGAATGTCTCACTTTCGGGCTGAAAATATCTGCTTGTATAGACGACGTTCAATTCACCTGTGTTGTTCATAAATTGAACCATGCTGTCAGGGGCGACACCGTATTTGTCTTTCATCTCGGCCAACAGCTCTTCACATTCCCTGTCCGGCTGAAACGGCACGCCCGATTCCGGGTGGAGCGGCAGTATTTTCAGACGGTCTTCATTGAACAGGAAGGATGCTGAAGAAGAGATGCCGGGAATGTTGAGATAGTCCCGCACCAGCTCTCCCGCACCGAATTTATCATAATAGACGGCGTCGAATTGAATGTCCTCTGCCAGCCGCTGCACAATATGTAAAATCTCCAGTGACGTTTTGATATGAACCTTTAAAAATGCAAGTATGCCGGACGGACTGCCGGGATCAATGGGTGTCATTCTGAGCAGATCGCTGTGAAGATGAACTTTCGCCCCTACTCCTTCCAGTCTGCTTTTGTATTTTTCCGTTGAGATATAATGAACGTGATCGCCCCGTTCGCTGAAGGCCTTTGTCATACCCAATGTCGGGTTTACGTGTCCTTCTGCGGGAAAATTGATCATCAGAATATGTTTCGCCATTTTTCAATCTCCTTTGCCTTTTTTGCGTCTCTTCCATATCCATCATAAATGACGCGGAAAAAATCATGCAAGGAACATCCGTCAGGTCTTTATGACGGTTCGATGACATCGGCAAAAAAAAGACAAGGCATTTCGCCTTGTCTATCGTGATGATTCGTCTGTTTCTTCCGCTCTCAGCACGCCTTTCAGATGTTCTTCATCATGCTTGAGATGCTCCGTCATATATTGCACGGCTTTTGTTTTGTCGCCCTTTTTTATTTCTTCAAAGACTTTCCGGTGCTCATGCAGAATAACCTCCGCACGTTCATCGCCTTTAAAATTAAGAACTCTGCAAAAATGAATCAGCACATTGACATGCTCAAGCAGCATGGCCAGCCGGCTGTTGCGGCTGAAATCCACAAGGAGCCGATGAAACGACTCGTTTAAGGAAATAATCTCAGTCTCTTTGACGCCTTTATTGATGGCTTCTTCCGTCTCCCGCAGCTGTTTTTCAATGAGGTCAATTTCACTCTCAGCCGCTTCATCAATAACCAGTTCGACCGCCAGTGATTCAAGTGACATTCTGATTTTATAAATCTCTTCAACATCCTTAACGGACAAAGAATAAATGACAAAGCCGTTTCGATCGTCTGCCGTCAGAAGCCCGTCCTTTTCAAGGAGCCGCATGGCTTCTCTGACCGGCGACCGGCTGACTCCGAAATCCTTGGCCAGCTGAGTCTCATTCAGCCGTTCACCCGGTTTAAAAATCCCGTCAAATATCATTTTTTTCAATTGGGAATAAAATTGCAGATAATACGGGATTGGCTTATCTAATTTAAAATTATCCATCTTTCCTACCTCTTCATACAATTTAGGCCTTATTGTTACCAAGATCATATAACAGTTTATCTATGGAAGCAACATTCCCGAGCTTGTCAGCATATCGGATGTGGCGTAATATGGAATTATGATGAACGACGGTCGACAGTCTGCCGTAAACCGAAAACAATTCATTCAGAGGTGACGGAAACATGAAAACATACAAGATTGCCAGCATACCGGGGGACGGTGTGGGGAAAGAAACAGTCCCTCAAGCGGAGCGGGTGTTGAACGCGATCGCCGAATTACATGGAGGCATTGCCTTTGATTTCACTTCTTTTCCGTGGAGCTGCGAGTATTATTTGGAGCACGGGACGATGATGCCGGATGATGGATTAGAAAGGTTACAGCACTTTGATGCTTTGTTTTTGGGAGCGGCGGGGAATCAAAAACTCGTCCCCGATCATGTTTCGCTGTGGGGGCTGCTCATCAAGATACGCCGGGAATTTGAACAGGTGATTAATGTGCGGCCGGCGAAGCTCCTGCCGGGAATCACTTCCCCCCTCGTTAACCCGAAAGATTTTGATCTGATAGTCGTCCGCGAAAACAGTGAGGGCGAGTACAGCTCTGTCGGCGGCAGAATCTATCAGGGTGAGGACGAAATCGCCATACAAAACGCGGTCTTTTCCCGCCGGGGTACGGAAAGAGTGATGCGGTATGCTTTCGAACTGGCGGCAAGTCGGCGGAAACACGTCACAAGCGCGACGAAATCAAACGGTATTGTTCACTCGATGCCGTTCTGGGATGACATCTTTAAAGAGGTCAGCCGTGAGTACGCCGGGATTGAGACGGATTCCCAGCACATCGATGCACTGGCGGCCTTCTTTGTCACGCAGCCGGAACGCTTCGATGTCATTGTCGCTTCAAATCTGTTCGGAGATGTGCTGACAGATATCGGCGCGGCGATTATGGGAAGCATCGGAATCGCTCCCGCAGCCAACATCAATGTAAACGGCAAATATCCTTCCATGTTTGAGCCTGTTCACGGCTCCGCCCCGGATATTGTCGGAAAAGGAATTGCCAATCCTATAGGCCAAATATGGACGGCGAAATTAATGCTCGATTCATTCCGAGAAGAGGAACTGGGCCATCTCCTCTTACAATCTATTGAAACGGTCACAAACAGCGGCATTCTGACTCCTGATGTCGGCGGAAAACATACAACGGAAGATGTCACTTCCGCTATTATTTCTCAAATCAAGAACAGATAATACGAAAAAAACCGCGGGCAGGAAAACTGCACAGCGGTTTTTTTCGTCTCAGACGGGACGGATCGCGCAGAAACAGGCCGATTCACCTGTGAAGCCCGCAATACGGCCTGATTGATCCTTTTCTACAGAAAAAAACCGCTGTATATCACGAGGAGCATCCAGCATCTGCTTTTCCAGTAATGCGGCTTTCTCTTCAGTCAGGCCTGCCCGTTCACACCAGACGGTAAATTGAAATGGTTTCAAAAAGCAGACAGCGGATTCAATCCGGAAGCCGGCTGTCTCCAGAAAACGGAGCCATTCTGTTTTTTTCCACGCCCGAAAGTGGCTCTGATCCCGTCTCTTCTCAATGTCATTATAAAAATGGTCATATTCATCCTTTTCAGGTGCGGTATTGTCAATGAGAAGCAGTCTGCCGCCCGGTTTGACAACCCGAAACGCTTCATGAACAAAGGCTCTGACATCGGGAAAATGATGCGCCGCGATTCTGCATGTGACGATATCGAAAGCAGCATCGGAAAACGGCATCTTTTCAGCATCGCCTTTTTCGAATGACACGTTCGTCCATCCGTTTCCGGTTATAAATGCTTCAGCGGCTGCTAACATTTCTTCCGTGAGGTCATAGGCGATAACAGAGCGTACGAGAGGAGCGAGAGCGTTAGCCGTATGTCCGCCTCCCGTCGCGATATCCAGCACGTCCATATGCTTTTCGGCACCGGAAGCTGAAACGAGATACGCCAAATCCTCTCCTGCGGCGTGTCCTGGACTAGTCACATATTTCGCGGCGTTTTTGGCAAATTGCCGCTGCGCCTGCTGTTTAATTGAATCCTCCATTATACTCGGGCCCCCTTTTCTTTCTGATTGCTGCCTTAATCAAAATAAACGGGTTCGTCCGGATGTTTGAGATATGCAAACATCTTTTCAATCTGACTTTTTGTATTGCGGGCTTCAGATAGCGGCGGCAGTTCCGTTTCCGCAAAAAAGCCGGCGGCGCTTGTTTCTGTTCCCTCCCTGATCCGGCCGCCGATGATCTCGCATTTGATAAACACTTTGTAAACGTGGGCGGCGGACGGCGGATGGGAATGGCATTTCTTATCCATTACAGCTAACAGTTTAACGGGCTTTACGTCGATTCCTGACTCCTCTTTTACTTCTTTGACAGCGGTCTCGCCCGGAGAAATCCCGATATCAGCCCATCCGCCCGGCAGCGCCCATCTGCCGTCGCTTTTCTCTCTTACCATTAATATGCTCTGATCTTTAAAAACTGCCGCTCTGATATCAACTTTCGGAGTGGGATAGCCCGTGTCACCGGCGAATACGTCTTTGATGACCCTTTTGTCGGTGCCGGTATGATGCGCCATGATATCCACGCTTATTTTTCTTATTTCTTCAAATCTCTCAATATCATATATGTCTTTGGAATAAGCCAGCCCCGCTTGCGCCGCGGATTGAAGCTGTTTTGCCCAATCTAGCCATTTTGGCTCCATTTTTTCACCGCCCGTTATGTTAATTGACGAAACCCCAAGAGTCAGGATATTGCACCTTGAGAGTACCGGTGCCCATGATCCGTTTCTGCTCCTTGTTTTCTGTGTATGACGGAGCGAATCCTGCCGGAAAATCAGAAAAAAGCCATTCATTTGCTGAATGGCTTTTTTTCATTTTCTATTTTTCTTTCATGACGAGAACGACGCCTGAAACAATAAGAGCCGCTCCGATCCAGAAGGTTCCTCCGATCGTCTCTCCCAGCAGCAGCCAGCCGAGCAATGTCCCGGAAAGCGGCTGAAAGAAGAAAAACAGACCGCCGCTTGCCGCATTCAGTAATTGCAATCCGCGATTCCAAAGCATGAACGCGCAGGCGGTTGAGATCACACCCAGATATAAAAGTCCGCCCCATATCTCAGGCCGGGCAAGCTGAGACAAAGGAATCTCCCGAAGCGGGCCCGCTGTAAACGGGGTCAGGATGACAAATGCGACGCAAATGGAATACGTTGTGACGACAAGCGGTGAGTAATGGCCCGGAACCCGTTTCATCAGCACGGACATCAAAGCCCATGTCAGCGCCGCAGCCAGAAGCGATAGACCGCCGAGCTGGCTCGACATATTGAGATCTCCGTTCCCCACAATGAGCAATACTCCGATCGTCGCCAGCCCTGTCGATATTCCTTTTTTCAGCGTTAACCGTTCTTTCAACATCAGCCGGGCAAATACAACCATAAATGCGGGAGTGGATGCCGTAATAATCGCACCCATCTGCGCGGTTGATAATTTCGTGCCGATTTCCTGCGTGACGATCGAAACCGTGTTGCCGATCAATCCGATCGCAGCGATCAGTAATAAATCACGTTTATGAACTTTCCAGGATTGGCGTGTAAATAAACTGAGAATCAAAAGCGAAAGAAGCGCCACCGCATATCTCAGCCATACCAGTTCAAGCGGCGGAATGACCGCTACCACAACTTTTACAACGACATACATACCGCCCCAGATACTGGCGGCCAATGCCAAATAAATCGAACCGAACAATGTATTTTTCAATTTGATGCACCCTCCGTTATCATATTAGGTCACGTCATATGCCCTAACGGAGAGAAGCGCAGTCACTTTCCTCCATTAAGGGCGGAGAAGTGCTGCCGGTACATCATGTTCAAATAAGGGCGCTAGAAACATATCGTTTTTCACCTCAATTGCAAACTGATTTTTCTCATTATACAAGGTTTGTTAAAAGACGTAAATGAACGGCGGCATCGGCTTTATGGATTGCGGACTTGCAGCTGGATTCTTGTGATCTGATTGTCAAACCCGTCCGCCACAACCTCATCAAGCATATATTCTTCATATGCATAATCGCCCATTTCCAGCCCATACTCTTCAATAAACTGCATGATGCTGCGGTAAGCCGCTTCCGCTTCATCCCCTATTTGGTACCCGACGGCATAAAGCCCTTTCGGCTTGATATGGAGGTCTCTATTCTCTATGCCTTCTTCTGTCTTCATATAAAAATGGGTGTAGTTGTAGAATTCTTTTTTCAGAATCTGCTCCCGCGCAAACAGTCCGCCGACCGGATGCCCCTGATCGAGCTCATGTACCCGCATATAGCGGATCAATTCTGAAATGGCGGCAGTATATTGCCGTTCTGGCAAATGGAGTACGGGCCGTCCTATCATAAGTGTCTCTTCATCTAATCGCTGCAATGAGACGGAGGAAAAGTCTGTCTCCAAGGCTTGTTCGGTCAGCTTCACCTTTGTCCGAATCATCCTTTGCAGGTGCTCCAGCTTTTTGATTTTGCTTTCGATTTCTGAAGATTTCTCTTTTAAAAGCGTGATGATACCCTCAGGGGTTTTGTCTGTTAAGAGCGGTTTGATCTGCTTCAAGGGAACGCCGACTTCCTTAAACAGACCGATGACCTGAAACAGTTCGAATTGATGATAGGAATAGTATCTGTATCCGTTCGCTTTTTTGATTTCCGGAGAAAGCAGGCCGATCTCGTCATAATGGAACAGGGTTTGTTTTTTTACGTGGCACAGTTTTGCAAATTCACCCGTTGTGAAGTATTTTCTGACGTCTTCGCTCATAATGCCTCCTTGACTATACGGTAACCATATCCTTTATGATGATCATTGTATCCGAGAGAAGGCTGATTCACAAATGGCTTACGCAATGAAAGCTTTACCGTCTCAAAAAAAGCGGAAGAGGAGTATCAAGTATGACGATTGAAATCAGAACAGTCACGGAAGAAAACCGTGCCGATATACTGGCGCTTCATGTAAGTGAAAGCCAGACTTCATTTATTGAAACCGCGGAAGAGTGCTTACAAGATGCTGAGGATTGCCGGCATTATCAGCCGGCCGGTCTTTATGTTAACGGGGAATTGGTCGGCTTTGCCATGTACGGATGGTTTCCGGAATATGATGAGGAAAATGAAAACGGCAGAGTGTGGCTTGACCGTTTTTTTATTGATGAACGCTATCAGGGACGGGGATTGGGCAAGCTGTTGCTTGATGCCCTAATCCGTCATCTCACTCAAATATATGATTGCAGACGGATTTATTTAAGCCTGTTTGAAGATAACGTCCACGCATTGCGGCTTTATCAAAAATTCGGCTTCTTATTCAATGGAGAGCTGGACTTCAATGGTGAAAAAGTGATGGTGAAAGAGCTGTAAACCCTCTGTATAAAAGCAATTCGGCTTCTTGCCAATACCTTAAATTTGAGGTAACATAAAGATATTAGACGACGGTCGACGGACTACGGTCGATTATTAAAACCTGATACAGCGGAGCGGAACATGGTGATCAGGCATCTAAATGGAGGAGAAGATTGTGCTTATTATACTCGTTATGTTTCTTCTCGGGATTATTCTCGGGTTTATCGGCGCCGGGGGAGCCGGTTTTGTCATTGCACTTTTAACTATACTGTTTCACGTACCGATTCATACGGCTTTAGGCACCTCCCTTGCCGGAATGGCTTTCACAAGTTTATCGGGGGCATTCAGCCACTACCGTGAAGGCAATATTCAGATGAAAATCGGCCTCATCGTCGGCGTTTTTGCGGCATTCGGTTCGTTTTTCGGGGCAAGGCTTACTTCCCTTATCCCCGCAGATTTGCTGCATTACTTGACGGCGGGCATGCTGTTTTTATCTGCTCTGCTTATTTTAGTCCGGTTATTTATTGTAAAAGAAACACAAGAAGATTCCGGACAGCAAAGCAATCTGAACATATGGGTGAAAGCCGTTGTACTCGGTGTCATCGCAGGAATCTTGTCCGGAACGTTCGGGATCGGCTCTGCCCCTTTCATCCAAATCGGCTTAATGATTCTTTTGCGCTTATCCATCCGCCAGTCGGTCGGCACCACCATGCTTGTCATTATCCCGCTTGCGGTCGGCGGAGGACTCGGTTATGTGACGGAAGGATTTGTCGATTATATGCTGTTGGTCAAAGTGCTGATCGGAACGATGTGCGGCGCATATGTCGGAGCGAAATTCACCAACCTCGTGCCGAAAGTCATTCTGAAATCAGCCATCTTTTTAACACCGGCCATCGCCGGTCTCATGCTTTTATTTTAAACTGAAACGGGAGGCGGCCGCCTCCCGTTTTGTTCTGTTCTTCATCTGTTTTCGAAGAGCTTTTTCAGCTTTGCTTCCGTTTCGGTATGATCTACCGGCGTATACACACTGCAACGCAGATCACTGTTGCCCTGAACCTGAAATGAAGTCAGGTTAAAGACCATTTTTCCCGCCTTCGCGTGGCGGAACTCAATTAATACTTCGGGTGCCGAGCTGACTTCGCTCTCATTCCACAGCGTATGAAATTCCGAATACGTTTTCTCCATTTCTTCTATAAACTGAGAATACCACGTATCAGCTACATACTGGCCGTAATACGTTCTGAAAATGGCGATGAATCCTTTCACAAAGTGCTCCCAGTTCACGGCTAAACTTCTTAATTCTTTTCTGGAAAACAATAGCTCTATGAGATTCCGCTTTTCAGGAGGAATTTGTTCAAAATCTAAAAACACGTGCGCCGCAGCCTGGTTCCACCCTACGATATGACACCGCCTGTCCGAGATAATGGTGGGACAATAACGGAGCTCCTGCAGGATTTTTGAAAGGGACGGGCTGATAACCGCTTCTTCCTCCGCAGCAAACGGCTGCTTCACGCCCTCCTCAATGGCAAGCGCGTATAAATAATTTCTCTCATCTTTGTTCAGCTGCAGCGCATCGGAAACGGCGTCCAATACGGCTGCGGACACTTTAATGTCTCTGCCCTGCTCCAGCCACGTATACCACGTGGTGCTTACGCCGGCTAATTGCGCGACCTCTTCTCTTCGGAGTCCGGGCGTTCTTCTCCGTGTGCCCATCGGCAGCCCGGCCATCTGCGGAGAAATTTTGGCCCGCTGCGTTTTTAAAAACTCTGAGAGCGCCTGCAATCTTCCTTCTGGTATCATACCGAATCTCTCCTCTCTTACCCTGGTATTTATTATACTAGGATAATCAACAACTTGTAATAGGATAATTGCGAGTTACAATAAATACATACCGAAGGAGGAATGACCATGAAAAGAGTTGTGATCACCGGAATGGGAGTGATTTCACCTCTCGGCAATGATGTGCATACATTTTGGAAACACCTGACGGAAGGAAAATCGGGAATCTCTTTCATCGATTCGTTTGATGTCTCCGGCTCAAAGACAAAAATAGCCGGTACCGTCCGTGATTTTGACGCAGAAGAAAGATGGGGCAGAAAAGAAGCGAGACGGCTTGACCGTTTCAGCCAGTTTGCTTTAGCGGCAGCGGAACAGGCGCTTGAAAGCTCCGGGATTCAGCTCGATCAGATTGACCGTGAACGCCTCGGCGTGTACGTCGGCTCGGGAATCGGCGGCATCACGACTTTGATTGATAATGTTCATACTTTAAATGAACGGGGAGCGCGAAAAGTGAGCCCAAGCCTTGTCCCCATGATGATCTCAAATGCGGCCGCCGCTCAAATCAGTATCAGATTAGGCGCGCTCGGCCCCTCACTTTCTCCCGTCACCGCGTGTTCCATCGGCAATACGTCGATCGGGGAAGCATTCAACGCCATCCGGAATGATGACGCAGATATCATGTTTGCCGGGGGAGCGGAAGCGGCGATTACGAATTTGTCATTAGCCAGCTTCGGCAATGCCCACGCGCTGTCAGCGAGAAACGAAGACCCCGCCGCGGCAAGCCGGCCGTTTGACGCGGATCGCGATGGATTTGTCATGAGTGAAGGCGCGGGCATCTTAGTATTGGAATCATTGGATAGCGCAATCGGCAGAAATGCCCCGATCCTTTGTGAGGTGCTCGGCTACGGTGCGAGCTCTGACGCCTATCATATGGTGGCCTCCCATCCGGAAGGAACGGGCGCATACCTGGCGATGAAAAACGCTTTGAAAAAGGCGAACGTTTCAGCGGAAGACATTGATGTCGTAAGCGCCCATGCGACAAGCACAAAAGCCGGAGATCTTTCTGAAACGTTGGCCATCAAGACATTATTCGGGGAGCTTGCCTATGACATTCCGGTCACGGCCAACAAATCAATGCTCGGCCACATGCTTGGCGCGGCAGGCGGCGTTGAAGCCATCGCTTTGACAGAGAGCCTGCGACACGGCATCATTCCGCCGACGATCAATCTGCAGCACCCTGATTCGGCATGTGATTTGGACTATGTGTCAGAAGGACCCCGCCATCAATCGTTAACGATCGGCCTTTCCAACTCATTCGGCTTTGGCGGGCATAATTCGGCGATCGTGCTGAAGAAATATGAATAACGGGCATCAAAAAAAGGAGTGAATCATTTCACTCCTTTTTTGCTTTCTCCGGTTTTGTTGTTAAGGCGAAAAAAGCGATGGAACCGATAACGGATGTCGTGAACATAATTGCCCCCATCGGCACGGCCGTCGCTTCATTCATCCCCACAAGCGGCGACACGATGGAACCGAGAAGAAGCGGAAGCATGCCGAGCAGTGCGCTTGCGCTTCCCGCGCGGTGTCCCTGCTTTTCCATCGCCAATGTAAAGGTGCTTGTCAGCGTCATGCCGATCGTAATCATATAAATAAAAATTGAAATCACCAGCGCCGCCAGCGGCCCGTGAATGATCGTCATGACGAGCAGAACGGCAGTCGCCGTCATCGCTGTAATCACGCCGATTCTCAGCAGGCTTTTTTCGTGAATGATCCCGCCGAAACGCCCGATGATAAAGCTTCCGGTAATGATCGCCAGACCGTTTATGCCGAATAAAACACTGAATACCTGAGGCGATACTCCGTAAATGTCCTGATACACGAAAGGCGTTCCGGAGACATACGCAAAGCTCCCGCCGTGAATAAAACCGACCGTCAGCGCATAACCGATAAATGACCGATCCTTCAGCAGGCTTCCCATTGTCCGCACGGAATTTCCGATGGAGCTCGGAGTCCGCTTTTCCGGCGGCAGGGTTTCTGTCAGCTTGAGCGCAATGATGAGAACAAGCAAAAACCCGATAAAGGTTAAAAAGAGAAAAATCGTATGCCATGATGCAAACGGAAGCAGTAAAATCGCGCCTCCCGTCATCGGCGCCACCATCGGCGCGACGGCGGTAATGACCATCAGCAGCGAGAAAAATTTAGAAAGCTCTCTTCCCGTAAACACATCTCTGACGATTGCACGGGATAAAACGAGTCCTGCCGAAGCGGTGAATCCTTGAAGAAAACGGGCAATCACTAGTGTCACAATGTTCGGTGCAAGCGCGCAAAACAGAGAAAACAACGCAAATAAAAAAATACATAGTAATAACGGTTTTCTTCTTCCCTTCGCGTCACTTAACGGGCCGACAACAACCTGTCCGATTGTCAGTCCGATCAGACATGCGGTTAAACTGAGCTGGACAAGCGATGCGCGGGCGCTTAAATCTTCAGCGATTTCAGGGAAACTCGGCAGATACATATCTATATTGAGCGGCCCCAGTATCGCAAGCATTCCGAGAAGAAAAGCCAGCGCAAGCCGCTCCTTACCGGTCGGATTATGCAGCATATCGTTCCCACCTTTCCTTTGTCAATCTCTCAAAACATTTGTATATTGTATCATAATTTTTTCTTTATTTTTAAAAGTTTTCAAAGGGCATAAAAAAACCAAGGGCTGTAACAGCCCTTGGGTCCGGGTCACGCGATAAAAGGTTTTACGCGTGTTTTTCTTTAAATGCTTTTGCGTATTGATCAGCCGCTATAATGGCATCCGCCACGTCGTCAGCCGTCACGTCAAAAGCGGCATGAATTGTTTCTTCTTCAATCGTCGCGGCTTCTGCCACTTTCATAATGTCCTCTTTAGATGCGTCTTTCAATTTGATGTCTTCAAGTGTGACAGGCAGCCCCAAGCTGATATAAAACGCGATATACCGCTCAATTTCCTCAAGCGAACGTTTTTCCAGCGCCAATTGAACGAGCGTGCCGAATGCCACTTTTTCACCGTGGGTCAAGTGATGGATTTCACCTTCAAGCGCGGTAAATCCGTTATGAATGGCATGCGCCGCAGCTAAGCCGCCGCTTTCAAATCCCAGTCCGCTCAGAAGTGTATTGGCTTCAACCACCGCTTCCAATGCGGGCGTAACGGCTTTCGCTTTCACAGACTCATAAGCGAGACGGCCGTATTTGAATAATACCGCTTCACATTTTTCCGCGATAGCCTCTCCGGCGATTGTCGGAATTCCGCCTGCCATCGTTTTACCGCCATTGGCGATGACACTGCGCGCCTCTATCCACGTCGCCATCGCATCGGCAATCCCTGATGCTAAAAAGCGCGGCGGAGCTTCCGCGACGATTTTCGTATCGACCAGAACCAGGTCAGGATTCTTATGATAGAAACGATAGTTTTCGAACGCGCCTTGTTCAGAATACACGACAGACAGCCCGCTTGTCGGAGCATCCGTTGAAGCGGCCGTCGGCACGATAACGGTATAGCCGTTTATTTCATCTGATACGGCTTTGGCCGTATCAAGCGTTTTACCGCCGCCGACTCCGATGACAATAGTCGCGCCTGCTTTTTCTGCGATGCCGGCAATTCTTTTCATTTCTTCCTGGGAGGCTTCGCCGTTGAAAACCGCCTCTTCAGAAGAAATATTGCTTTTCTTTAATTCAGCCGTCACCTTGTGGCCCGCGATATCCCATACGGTTTTGTCCGCGATGACGACGGCTTTTTCACCAACGCCCTCCAGATGTCCGCCGATCGTTTCAATGGCGTTTTTTCCCTGCACGTATTTGGCCGGACTGATAAAAATTCGTTCCAATGTCATCATCCCTTCTTCGTTGTCTCTCATTACATTTCTCTTATTGATAGAGCAGAAATGAAAACTCTTCTGATATAATTCCTCGTTTTAACTTGATTTAAACCTCATATACACTGCAGAAAAATCAATTTTCACGGCATTGACAAGATGTGAAGGTGTCTATATAATCTTCGATATTGAAGCTGATCATTCTTTACTGAATGAACAAACGAGATTGTGAATGATTCGTCTTAAAAATTATTTAGTTCTGCTGGATAATTTTTGAGGCGTTTTTGTTTTTTATATATTTTTGACTGCGGAGGAGGTTTGCACATGAAGAACATTTGCAAGGATATACTGATGATTATGGCCGGAGCCTTTCTTATTGCGGCGTCCGTGGAATTTTTCGTCATCCCGAATCATTTAGGGGACGGCAGCACCGTGGGAATCGCTCTCGTGTTATATTATCTTTTCCATATACCTGCAAGTATTACGACTCTGGTTGTAAATTTGATTTTTATCGGGCTGGCTTATAAATTTTTAACGAAAAAAACGATTTTATACACGATACTCGGTACGGGAATGACTTCTGTTTTTCTCAGTATCGTCAGCTTTATTCCATTCGGCGTGCACGATATGGTGCTCGGGATTGTATTCGGCGCTCTGCTGATGGGAGCGGGGCTGGCATTGATCTTTATTGCTGACGGATCTACCGGCGGGACCACGCTTTTGGCGTATTTATTAAATTACACAAAGGGCTATAACATCTCCAAAAGCATGTTTTATATGGATTGTGTCATCATTTTCGCATCCGTTTTAGCGATCGGCATCAATCATATGCTGTATACGTTTATATTCGTATATCTGTGCGCCAAAATCGTCGATATTGTCATTGAGGGTTTCCATAATAAAAAAGCTCTCACCATTATGTCTGACCAATACGAAGAAATCGCCAAAGCCATCACCTCCGAGTACGGCAACGCGGCGACGATTTTTTACGGATACGGGTATTACGGCAGCAAAGACAAGCGCATTATCTATGTTGTCATTAAAAAGAACGAATTGCTGAAAATCAAAAAACATGTTCAAAAAATTGATCCGAAATCATTTATCGTTATTCATGAAGTAAAAGAAGCTGTCGGAGGGCAATTCGGGTTTACAAACCTGCCCGCCGCCGCAAATGAAAAATAACCGCCTGCAGTGTATAGCTGCAGGCTTTTTTTATTCGGCTCTTCCCCGCTCAAAGGTTTTTACATTTTTCAATCGAAGTAGTAGATGAAATCTTTTTGATGGAGGAACATAAAAAATGAATATCAAAACTGACAGGCTCATAATTCGGACATTTGAACCGGAAGATTGGCAGGATGTCTATGCGTACACCTCAAATCCGAATGTCATGAAATATATACCAGAGGGTGTCTTTACCGAAGAAGATGCCAGAAAATTCGTTACTGAAAACAGCGGTGAACATGCCGGTAAGTTTCCCATTTTATTGAAGGATGAGAAAACGGTCATTGGCCACATTGCTTTTTTTCAGTATTTTGGCGATCATACGTATGAAATCGGCTGGGTGTTTCACCCGGAATACCAGGGCAAAGGATATGCTTCAGAGGCGGCGCGCGCCGTGCTGGCATTCGGGTTTAACAAGATGAAATTACACCGGATCATTGCGACATGTCAGCCGGAAAACACGGCTTCGCACCGGGTGATGGAAAAGATCGGGATGAGACGGGAAGGCTTTTTTAAAAAATGCATTCCCCATGATAATGAATGGTGGGACGAATATTATTATGCCGTTTTAGAAGAAGAATGGGAAGCCTCCAACCTGGAATAAAAAGGCTTATACCCTTTGCTTTTACAGATAAGTGTGTGCTACACTGTTCGTAACAAATACGAAGGGATGATGGGTGGACAATGATTAACTAATCTTATTTTGACCGTTTGAAATCAAATATTTCAAATCAGAAAAAATAGGATTAGTCTGCCCATTTTCTATACGATACGAAAGCTATGTAAAAATAGCTTATTTGATCATGCACAGGTACGGCTAATCCTTCCAAATCAATTGGGAGGATTTTTTTGGTCCTCCCTTAAAAGCGAGGGATTGACATATGAAAGAAATGTTAAAGTTAAGCGGCATCAGTTATGAAATCAACAGCGTTCCCCTTTTTGAACAGATTAGCGCGAGCGTTCAGCAAGGTGACATCATCGGCGTTATCGGTAAAAACGGCGCCGGCAAATCTTTATTGCTGCAATTGATCTGCAATCAAAAAGCGCCGTCACAAGGACAGATCCAGATGGTGCAAGATGTGAACGTATATATGGTTGAACAAGAAACGGAAGCTTATGATTCCGGCCATCCGGAACCTGCGGAGGCAGCCTTGTTAGAAAAGTGGAACGTGCCCGCACGCGCCTTTTCACAATTGAGCGGCGGAGAAAAACTGAAAGCCCGTCTTGCTAAAGGTTTCTCCTCCTCAAGCAGCCTTTTGTTATTAGATGAGCCGACGAACCACCTCGATCAGCACAGTTTAGAAATACTGCTAAATCAGATCAAGAATTACAAAGGCACCATTATTTTTGTTTCGCATGATCGTGCTTTTATAGATGCAGCGGCGACAAAAATCTGGGCCATCGAAGGAAAGAAACTCATTGAGCATAAAGGGAATTATTCAAGCTATATGGAGGTCCGCAAACAGAGAAGGCTGACACAGCAGCGGGAATATGAGAATCAGCAGCATATGATCAGACGGATTGAAGCTCAAATGAACGAGCTGAGCGCCTGGTCAAAAAAAGCCCACGCCCAATCAACGAAAATAGAAGGATTTAAAGAATACCATCGCGTAAAAGCAAAACGCACGGACGCCCAGATTAAATCAAAGCAGAAGCGCCTTGAAAAAGAGCTTGAAAAAGCGAAAGCAGAACCGGTTGAAGCGGAGTATGAAGTCCGTTTTTCCATTGAACACCGCAAAAAAGCGGGAAAGCGTTTTTTAGAAGTAAGGGATGCCGCAAAGTCATATGACGGCCGAATGCTTTTTAAAAACGTGAATTTTACTGTGATGCACGGTGAAAAGATCGCGATTACAGGCCCGAACGGCAGCGGGAAAACAACATTATTGAAGGTCATCCTCGGGCAGGAAAAAGCGCAGGGCAGCATATGGATTTCTCAGTCTGCAAACTTCGGATATTTAACGCAGGAAGTATTCGACCTCCCGCTTGATAAAACCCCCGAACAGCTTTTTTACAAAGAAACGTTCGAGGAAAGAGGAAATGTTCAATCTCTCATGAAGCATTTAGGATTTACCGCAGCGCAATGGACGGAACCCATCGGCAAGATGAGCATGGGAGAGCGGGTCAAATGCAAACTGATGGCGTTTATTCTGGAGGAGAAAGATGTGCTGATTCTGGATGAGCCGACAAACCACCTTGATCTGCCGTCACGCGAGCAGCTTGAAGACACTTTGGCCCGATACGACGGAACGCTCATCATCGTTTCACATGATCGTTACTTTGTCGAAAAGACGACGGACATCCGGCTTGATATCTCAAACGGCAGCGTCCGAAAACAATGGAAAGAATCTCCCTCCGTCAGGGACGATGCTGAAGAACTGCGATTGAAGCTTGAGACCGAACGGCAGGAAGTCCTCGGAAAACTCAGCTTCATGACGCCGGCTGATAAACAATATCGTGAGCTTGATCAAAAATTCAAAGAGCTGACGGAAGAAATCAAGAAATTGAAATAAATGTAAAAACCCGTGATTGTCACGGGTTTTTTGAGTTTTTGTTCCCAAGATTTATTGTTTCAATAGATGACTTATGGTGACGAAGCGCTTCAACACAAGCAGATTTGTTAACCGTACCAAGCAAAAGAAATGATCCGTTTCTTTTGCTTTTTTTATTGACAAAAGCTGCTAAGGGATCTATTGTGGATAATAGTTATCCATAATAAATCGGGAGTGAATAGGATGAAAATGAAATCAGGGATGGAGCAGGCGGTTTCTGTGCTGCTGTTATTGTCACGGCTGCCCGTACAGTCTTCTTTAACGTCAGAAGCAATCAGCCAGCGTTTACGCGTGTCTCCGTCTTATTTGAAGAAGCTGATGAGAACATTGGTACAGGCCGATTTGGCAGAATCCATACCGGGGACCAAGGGCGGTTTTACCCTGACGAAGCCTTTGACGGACATTACGCTCTATGATGTTTATCAGGCGGTCGAAGGCAGAGGTTCGATGTATCAGGGGAAGGGCCTGCTGCAATCCGTATTCGAGGATGAAAGCAACTGTGTGCTGGAGACAGTCATGGGGGAAATCGAGGATAAATGGGCCAATCTCATGAGAGAAGAATCCTTGCAGCATGTCATGAACAGAGTCGGGGAATTGTATGATCTTGAAAAAATAGATGATTGGGTAAACAAGCAAGTGAAAGGGCATTTGTAATGACAAACAGCGGGTCTTTACAAAAATCAAAATCATCAACAGGCCTATCCGTGCTGATCGTGCTCGCACTTGGTTTCCTCATGGCAACTCTTGATGTAACCGTCGTGAATGTGGCGATGGCTGATATGAAAAACACCCTTTCAATGTCACTTTCAGGTGTGACGTGGGTTGTGGACGGGTACATCCTTACGTTTGCGTCACTTCTGCTGGCGGGCGGAGCCTTGGCAGACCGTTTTGGCTCGAAGGCGATATACATACTGGGCTTGGCCGTTTTTGTCATGGCCTCTTGCCTATGCGCCGTATCTATTAATGGCCAGATGCTGATTGCCGGACGTCTCATGCAAGGGATTGGCGCGGCTTTGTTTATGCCGAGCTCACTCAGTCTTTTGGCGGCCTCTTACCCGGATGAGCGGGTGCGGGCGCGAATGTTTGGACTGTGGGCCGCTCTTGTTTCCGCTGCTTCTGGCCTTGGGCCCTTTATTGGTGGCGTGCTGGTACAGGCGGCAGGCTGGCAGAGTATTTTTCTGATCAATGTGCCGTTAGGGGTTGCTGCGCTCATTTCTGCTTACCGAGTACTCGGCCACGTGCCGCGAAAAAGCAGCCGCATGAACATTACAGGGAATCTGCTTGGAATGGCTGCTCTCGGCTTTCTTTCGTTTGCCTTGATACAGGGGCCTTCAGCGGGCTGGCGCTCACCCATAATTCTTGGTGCATTCGCGGCGGCGCTTTTGGCATTTGTGCTGTTTTTGCTGCGGGAAATCTCTGCGGAAACGTCGATTCTGCCGGCGTCCTTATATCAAAACGGCCGATTCTCAGCTGCTCAATTCGTTGGGTTTTTGCTGAATTTTGCTCTTTTCGGCGGCATGTTTATGCTAAGCCTTTTTTTGCAGGAAGCAAGAGGCGCAAGCTCCTTTATGGCCGGTGTTGAGCTGCTGCCGATGATGGCGGTCTTCGTGATGGGCAATATTCTGTTTGCCCGTCTGGCGAATCGGTTTGAAGCCGGACAGCTTATGTTTATGTCAATGGCGGCCAGCTGTATCATTGCATTGCTGTTGTTTGTGCTTGTTTCTCCTGATTTTCCTTATTGGCAGCTGGCGGTTTTGATGTCTGTTATGAACCTTGGCACCGGCATTACAGTTCCTGCCATGACAACTGTGATCATGCAGGCTGCCGGACAACAGCATGCGAATATCGCCGGTGCGGCTTTAAATGCCAACAGGCAAATTGGAGCCTTGGTCGGCGTAGCGGTTTCCGGTGTGATCATTCATCTGTCCGCCACTTGGTACGCCGGTGCCGGCTTTACGTTTTTGATGATGGGAGCGGCGTACAGCCTCGCCGCATTGCTTGTATGGCTGTTTCTGGCGGCCCATAACGGCAATGCCGCGACAGAAAAAAATGCAAATCACTGATTGCGGCGTGTGGAAATATATCGAAATCAACAGTCGCTGATAAGGACATTTCAAGAGAGGGAAGAACAGCTGAGACCTTTTTAACGAGGTAAAGCAGCTTACCGCCATTGAGCCGTATCGGTGAAATCAAGTATCCGATACCGTCATGCTGCGTTACAGCATCGAGCCGATAAATAGCGTTTATCAGGAACTTGGGTGGAACCACGGTACATCACACACTCGTCCCTTCAACGGGACCGGTGTGTTTTTTATAAACAAAAATCAAATGAAGACTCATCCTAACTGAAACCCTTACATCAGTACGGTCAATCTTTTTTCTAAAACAATGATTCCGTAATTAAGAAGAATAATTTCAAACTGATTTGTACAACCTACGTTCAGATTAATTATGAGCATGGTTCAGGGGGGCGAAGAATGGCCAAACGCATTGGAATTACGGGAAACATTATGGCTGATCAATCCGGCCCTTTCCCGGGTTATAATCGGGCATATGTCAATAATGATTATATTCAGTCTGTTTCTGAGGCCGGCGGTGTGCCGTTTATATTGCCGGTGATTCAAGAGACGGCGCTTTTAAAGGAACAGGTCTCTCATGTTGACGGGATCATTCTGTCCGGCGGCCAGGATATAGACCCGCTGTTTTACGGCGAAGAACCTTTACAGGCTTTAAGAAAGACCTTTCCTGATCGGGACGCCTACGAGAAGGAGCTGATTCTCACGGCGGTTGCTTTAGAAAAGCCGATTCTTGCAATCTGCCGGGGGATGCATATGTTAAACGTCACTTACGGGGGAACTTTATATCAAGACCTGACACACGCTTCGTTTGCTGACATTAAGCATGATCAAGAAAAAGATCCGCCGTTAAAAACCCATCATGTTTCTTTTGAAAAAGGGACACGTCTTCATTCCTTGTTTGGCGATTCAGCGCGGGTGAATTCATTCCATCACCAGATCATAAAAGAGACGGCGCCTTCGTTTAAAGCCTCGGCTTATGCGAAAGACGGGGCCATTGAAGCGATTGAACGGACGGGTGAATTATTTGTCGTCGGCGTGCAATGGCATCCCGAAATGCTGACAAAAAAACATGAAGACATGAAAAAGCTTTTTTCTCATTTCATGGATGCGGTCAGCACATAAAAAAAGCAGATCATAACGATCTGCTTTTTCATTTTATTCTTCCGGTTTCTCCGGTGTTTTGCCTTGTGTCAGCTTATGGCCTTCGATATCCACGTTCGGAATGATTTTATCCAGCCACTTCGGCAAGTACCAGGCCGCATGTCCCATCAGCTTCATGACACTCGGAATAATGGTCATTCTTACAATGAACGCATCAAAAAGTACACCGAAAGTCATTGCCAAGCCCATGGATTTGATCGTAGCTTCTCCCGCAAAGATGAATCCCGCAAAGACGAAAATCATGATCAGTCCCGCCGCTGTTACGACAGGTCCGCTATGTTTCAATCCGGCATGAATGGCTTGTACCGGATTTTTTGTTTTGACATATTCTTCTCTCATTCTGCTGACAAGGAATACTTGATAATCCATCGCCAGCCCGAAAAGAATACCGATCGCCAAAATAGGCAGGAAGGCGAGAATCGGGCCTTTTTCCGGAATGCTGAGCAAGCCGGTGAAATTCCCATCCTGCAGGACGAATACCGATAAGCCGAGTGTAGCGGTCATCGTCAGCAAAAAGCCGACGACGGCGGCAAGGGGCACGAGAAGCGAGCGGAAAACAACGGTCAGCAATACAAACGCAAACCCGACAATGAGAATGGCGAATTCCGGAATCGCATCATTTAACCGGTCTGAAATATCAATGTTCACCGCGGTTGACCCGGTGACGAGCAGGCGGATGCCGTTTTTGTCTGATCGTTTCCGTATATCCTGCACTAACTCTTTCGTTGCCTTATCATTCGGCCCGGTTTCAGGCACTGCCGTAATGATGGCATAGTTCCCTTTTTGATTCGGCATGGCAGGTGTGACGCTCGCCACATTGTGCAAGTCCTTTAGTTCTTTCACGGCGTCTTGAAATGCTTCACTTTTGTTCCCCTTGACCCCTTTTGCATCGGCAACAATTGTCAGCTTGCCGTTAAAGCCTTCTCCGAATCCTTTAGACAACAGATCATAGGCGCGGCGATCCGGGCTGTCTTTCGCTTTCATTCCCGCATCAGGCAGCCCCAGCTCTAAATGCATGGCCGGCAGACTGATGACGGATAAAAGAATGATGCTGAAAATGCTTAACAGAATAGGCTTCTTTGTAACGAAGCGCCCCCAGGCATTCGTTTCGGCGCTTTTCTTTTCTTTTTTCCTTTTTGATTTCGGAATCATCCGTTTTCCTGCGACCGATAACACCGCAGGCACCAGCGTTACTGATGCCAATACAGCCATCAGCACACTGAGTGCCGCAGTCAATCCCATGGCAGACATGAACGGAATGCCGACAACAGTCAATCCGCAAAGCGCGACGATCACGGTCAGTCCCGCAAAAACGACGGCGCTGCCTGCCGTTCCCGCGGCTTTCGCGATCGATTCATTTTTTTGTACACCTTCGCCCAAAAACTGACGATGCTTCGTAAAGATAAACAGCGCATAATCAATCCCGACGGCCAGGCCGATCATTCCGGATAATGAGAGACTGACCGAGGCTATCGTAAAGAACTGTGTCCCGATTAACGTCAGCGCGACGCTTACACCTAATCCGATCAGGGCGGTGACAATCGGCAGCCCCGCGATGACTAATGAACCAAACGTAATAGCCAGTACGACGAATGCCAGCACAACGCCGACAATTTCAGATACACCGCCGATTTCAACACCGGCCCCCGGCACATCGCCGCTGAGCTCCGTCTGCAGACCCTTGTCTCCGGCGGCGGACAGACTGTGTTTCATATGTGAAACAGACGCATCCGTAATGTCATCCGCCGCTTTTTTGTACGTAATATCGGCATATGCCACTGAGCCGTCTTTAGAAATGGTTCCTGTCTCAAAAGGACTTGCAATTGAAGCGACTGAATGATCGGTTTTGATCTTCTTTAATGTCTCTTCAACCGCTTGTTTTTCCGGTTTTGACGTCAATTTCTTCCCGTCTTCAGCTCCGAAAATAACCCGTATGCTTCCTTTATCGGGACCCTTTGAAAATTCTTTTTGAATGATATCCATCGCCTTTTCAGAAGGTGTGTCGGGAATTGACATATCCTCAGAAAAAGCAGGTTTTAACGAGATGGCGATCACAATCGAAGCGATCAGTATCACGAGCCACGCACTGATCATTTTAAATCGGTTGCGGGCAGACCATCCCCCTAATTTATATAAAAAACCAGACATCGAATACTCCTCTCCAATCATTACTTTCTGCCTAATTGTAGTTCACATTCACATAAAAAAAACGTACATAGGGGCATGTACGTTTGGGCAGTTTTTCATTATATATTCAGTTTCAGAATGCCTTTTTGCATGGCAATGGTGACGGCTTCCGTCCGCGAATCAGCGCCTAATTTGTTATAAATCGATGTTAATCTCGCTTTTACCGTCCGCTCTGAGATTCCTAAATCGAAGGCGATCGCTTTGCTTTTATGTCCTTGCGCAACGGCTTCTAGAACTATGATTTCCTTGTCCGTCAGCTGTGTTTCATTGGCATTTGCCCGTTCCATTTTCATTTCCCGGAAACGCCGCAAGATGTCCGGCTGCAGAAGCACTTCTCCCCTGACCGCCGCATCCATCGTATGAAATAAGGTTTCTGAGCTTGTGTCTTTCAGCAGATAACCGTTCGCGCCTGATTCAATGCCTTCTATCATCAGATGATCTTCATTATAGGTCGTCAAAATAATGATCGGCACATCAGAATGCTCTTTTATCTGTTTAATGGCTTCCAGCCCGCTCATTTCCGGCATGTACAGATCCATGAGAATGACATCGGGCTTTAGTTCCTCTGCGAGGCGGACGGCGGTTTTCCCGTTTTCCGCCTCTCCCGTTATGGTGTAATGGTCATTTGTTTCTATCAAAAGCTTCAGACCTTCTCTGACGACAAGATGGTCATCTGCTATTAACACTTTATACATGTTCCGCCTCTCCTTGAATTGGTATGATGATCTCGATCTGAGTTCCCGCTGATTTGGCGCTTGTTATACGGAAAGTGCCGTTCATCATATTGACGCGTTCTTGTATCCCAAGCAGCCCGTAATGTCCGCTTTTTCTCATTTCTGTTCTGGCATCAAAGCCTTTCCCGTCATCTTTGACGGTTATGCGGATCTGTCCCTCTTCTTCCTGAACGGATACCCAGACATTCTTTGCTTCTGCATGCTTGGCGGCGTTTGTCAGGCCTTCTCCGATCATGTAATGGCAATTCTCCGCCATATGAACGTCAAGCACATGATGCACGCTGTAATCTAAAAAACAAGACAGCCCGGAGGCTTCTGTAAAATGGTTGATTTGTTCAGTGATGCTTTCTTTTAAGAACCCGATCTTTTCTGATGTGCTGCGAAGGTTGTCAATGGCCGAGCGCGCATCAGCCAATGTGCCTTTCACTCTGTCCATTGACTGGCTGATGATGTCTTTCGCTCTGTCAGTGTTACCCTTTGAAAGATGAACATGCACCGCTTCAAGCTGCATATGCAAGCTGACCAATCCTTGAGCAAGCGTATCGTGCAAGTCTCTCGCCATCCGCTGCCTTTCGTTCTGGAGCGTCAGCTGTTTCACTTGCCGGTGAGCGAGCTCTAATTTTTCAAGCGTCAGCTGTGTTTTTATTTTTTCATCAACTTGCGCGAAAAATGTGGCCGCATACGTGATAATCACGATCATGATGGGAGCGGCGATAACGATGAAACGCAGCAGATGATGCGGATGCTCCTGGTGCAAAGCTGTTATGGACATTAAAATGAACAGATAGAGTATGAGCAGCGTTTTTCCCTTATCCGCCATTCCGATAATCTGCCCGATTAAAAAGGCATAGAGACCGATGACCGCCGCGATATAGCCGCCGGTCATCAAGTTAGCCGATGTATATATGATAAATCCCTGTATGATGAAATAAAGAAACGTTTTTTTCTTCACCCAGCGATGGGAATGCCAGTGCAGCACGGTAAAAATGACGATCAATATTGTGAATAACAGCAGCAAAAAAACCGTCCAGCTTTCATAAATGTACTGCAAAGAGACTGATGCGGCATATACCATTAAAATAAACGCCAGACCGGGCACCCGAAGCGCAAGCATATGCAATGAACGTCTGTCACGGGAGACATAGTCTTCTTGATGTTTTGTACCAAACAATCTCTGTCCACTTCCTTTTAGCTGACCGGCCTCACGAGGTTTTATTCTATTTGTCATCATACCATAAGTGCCTGCTTCTCACCTTCCCCTTCTTTCCTGCATGACGGGCGAAAGAAAAAACAGCCTGCGGGTTTGTTCGCAAGCTGCTTTTGTTCATATCTTTTTTATGACCTTTCCCGGGTTTCCGGCCATGACGGAATTTGGCGGGACGTCTTTCGTAACGACTGTACCGGCCGCAATGACGGAGTTTTCGCCGATGGTGACGCCTGCTAAAATGACACAGCTTCCTCCGATCCATACATTGCTGCCGATCGTAATCGGAATGCCGTAACCGCTTTTATTTCTTCCTTCCGGCTGCAGAGAATGCCCGGCTGTATAGATCCCGACATTCGGCCCTATCATACAGTTATCGCCTATCCGCACGTCAGCCATGTCTAAAATGGTGCAATTATAGCCGGCATAAAAATGATCGCCGACATGAATATTGGTTCCGATATCACAATGAAAGTTATGCTCAATGCTCGGTTTCTCTCCCGCCGTCCCGAACAGTTCTCTGATGATCGCTTCTTTTGTTTCAAACGCTTCCGAATCGGCGTCGTTTAATTCCCGGACAAGCCTATGCGCCCGGATGTTTTTCTTCCTCAGCTCTTCCGTTCCGCGTTCATAATAGATTTTGTTATCAGAACTCATGTGTCGAGCCTCCATTCTCAGCAAGGATATTCTATTTATTCTCCGTTTGAAAACAATTTTAAACCGTATTGACTGATTCGGGAAGTATATTTTAAACTACTTTTAATAAGTCTTTTAAAAAGTGATTAATAAAGGAGTGCGGAATCATGGCGAATACCATTAATAATACATCCATTGTAAAAAAAACGAATGAAGAAACCATCATTGAAGCGCTGCTGAAAACGGATGCGGCCACCATTTCCTTTCTCTCTCAACAAACAGGGCTCAGCGCCGCCACGTGCGGAAACATTTTACATGAATTAAAAGAACGCGGCGAAGTCATGGAAATGGAACCGAGCGCCTCAACAGGCGGAAGAAAAGCAAGGCAGTTTACGTTAAATGCGGACAGTCATTTGGTACTCGGCATATCCGTTAAAACAGAAGGCGGCGTCCATTCGATTGACGTCGCGCTGGCAGATTGGCACGGTGACTATGTTGAAAAAGACAGCCGCTTTTATGATGTCATCAATTATGACCTCATCGAACGGCTTACTGACGAATGGATAAGGCGGTTTCCCAATATAAAGGCGATCGGCATAGGGGTTCAGGGTGTGGTCAGCCACGGCGTCATCGGCATTTGTGACACTGAAGAGCTGTGTGATATCCCGATGCAGGAAAGACTTGAAGCCAGACATTCTGTCAAAGTCAATGTAGAAAACGAGATGCATTACGCTTTGTACGGATTTTATCGCGATCAGCAATATACCGTCCCGAAAACCATCGCCATGGCCGCATTTGTCAAAGACAATCCTCCGGGAGCGCGCTTTGTTATAGACGGGCGCTTAGTCAAAGGCAATACACAATTCGCCGGAGAAATTTCTTATATTCCATTTGAATCGACACGCAAGCAGCAGCTTGAAAAGCTCTATTCACCGGATTCTTTTCCGGAACTGGCTGTTAAGATGACAAGCGCCATGATTTCAATCATCAATCCGCAGGCCATTGCGTTTATCGGAGAATTATCAAAAGAATTGGATATGGAACAGGTTTATGAAGCATGCTCCGCTTTTGTCCCGAAAGAACACATGCCCGAGCTGATTCTCATAGATGACATCCAGCCCTATTATCAAAAAGGATTGATTGCCATCACCTTAAAATCTCTGCGTTTTCCGCTTCATTTGGCAGAGAGGGAACTGATTTCATGAGTAAACAGGGCATTCAAAAATGGAAACTTTCCCTTTTTATTATTTTTTCGCTGCCCGGACTTGCTTTCTCATCCTGGATTTCCCGCACGCCTGAAGTCAGAGAAACGCTGAAAGCCTCGACGTCAATGATGGGGTTGATTATTTTCGGGCTTGCATGCGGCTCATTGATCGGCCTGTTAAGCGCCAGCCGGATCATCTCGCGGAAAGGCACCAGATTCGTTGCTTTGATCAGCGTTCTGATTGTCATTATCGGGATATTCGTCATCAGCGCAGGTGTTTTTGCCGCTTTCAAAAGCATCGTATTTGCCGGACTGATCATCTTCGGGCTCGGCTACGGACTTGCGGAAGTGGCCCTTAATGTAGATGGTTCCGCCCTTGAACGCGCCGCCGGGAAAACCATGATGCCCGCATTGCACGCATCATTCAGCGCCGGCACATTGCTAGGCGCGGGACTCGCCTCTCTCGCTATTTTATTCAAGGTTCCCGTTCTCGTTCACCTGCTGCTCATTGCCGGAATTGAGTTTATCCTGATTTTTACTTTCTTCCGGTTTCTGCCCGAGGACACCGGGAAAGAAGATGCCGTCTCAAGGTGGCAGGAAGTTTCAAGCGAAAAGCCGGTAAACGTCTGGACAGAGCCGCGCACGCTGCTGATCGGGCTCATCGTGCTCGGAATGGCTTTCGCAGAAGGGTCGGCCAATGACTGGCTTCCGCTCACCATGACGGATGGTTTTCACGTGACGCACGCGCAAGGCACGGCGGTTTACGGCGTCTTCCTCACCGCTATGCTGATCGCCCGCATCTTTGGCGGGGCATTTTTGGACCGGTACGGACGCGTGCCCGTTCTTCGTCTCTGCACCGCCATCAGTGTCATCGGACTTTCCCTTGTGATTTTCAGCGGAAACCTCACAGCAGCCGTAATCGGCGTCTTTCTTTGGGGAATCGGCGCCTCCCTCGGCTTCCCGGTCAGCCTTTCCGCAGCCGGCGATGACCCAAAAGGAGCAGTTAAGCGGGTCGGAGCAATCTCCTTCGTCGGCTACTGCGCCTTCTTAGTCGGCCCTCCCGTTCTCGGACTGCTCGGTGAAGAATTCGGCCTTGTTAAAGCACTGATCATCGTACTGATCGGCATTTTGCTCAGCGGTCTCGTCTCCCGCGCGGCAAAACCGCCCGCGCATCAGAAAAATGTTCATGACACCAACAGCCATTCCATGTGAACAAGAGGAAGCGATTGTGCTTCCTCTTTTTTGACTCTCCGCTTTATCTGATAAACAAAATTTGTAAGACTAGACCGCTTTTCTCAGGGGAAATTAACTACGTATTTCTACAAAGGGAGGTTTCAGACGATTATGGAAAAGCGTGAATTAGCGGCTCACGAGTCGCTTGACTTACATGAAATCATTAACTTCAAGACGCTTTGTGTAGCGAAATCCAAGCTCATGCAAGGGCTTGTGTTTGATCAGGATCTGAAAACGTTAATGGAAAAAGACGTTCAGCAAGCCTCTCAAGACCTGGCTGATCTGCAGGCGGTTTATGAACGGGCAACGTTTCAGGCTCCCGTTCCTCAAAACCGGCCGACTTCGATCATCAATTGAAAGGAAGGTAAGCATCATTGAATCATGACCATTTAGATCCGATCAATTCATTACATGTCCCTGAACTTGCGGATATGACATTCGCAATGGATTTTCTCATACGCGCCAAAGAAGGCGTCAGAAATACCGCCGTTGCTTTAACAGAAACCGCTTCACCTGATGTAAGAGCTTTGCTTCGCAAACAGCTCATGCAGGGAATCACGATGCATCAGGAGATAACAGACTTGATGGTCAGCAAAAAGTGGTTTCACCCGCATGATCTGAGCGAACAGTATAAATTGGATCAGCTCTCTGCGAAAAATACCCTCATGGTCGGAAATATGAATCTGTTTCCCGTTGAAACGAACAGAAAAGGGTTGTTTGACCGCACACCTGATGAACACTAACACTGGAGGTATTACAGCATGAAGGCCGTAACGTATCAAGGAGTGAAAAACGTCGTTGTGAAAGACGTGCCTGATCCGAAGATTGAAAACCACGATGACATGATTATAAAAGTCACAAGTACGGCAATTTGCGGATCAGATTTACATTTAATCCACGGACTCATCCCGAACTTGCAGGAAGACTACATCATCGGGCATGAACCGATGGGCATCGTGGAAGAAACCGGTCCCGGCGTGACGAAAGTCAAAAAAGGCGACCGCGTCATTATTCCTTTTAATATCGCCTGCGGAGAATGCGTTTATTGTAAAAATCACCTGGAAAGCCAATGTGATCAATCAAATGAGAACGGCGATATAGGCGCTTATTTCGGCTATTCAGGAAATGCCGGCGGCTATCCGGGAGGCCAGGCGGAGTATTTGCGCGTTCCATTTGCGAACTTTACTCATTTTAAAGTTCCCGAAACATGCGAAGAACCGGATGAGAAACTGAGTGTTATTTCCGATGCGATGACAACCGGCTTTTGGAGCGTTGACAATGCCGGCGTAAAAGAAGGCGATACAGTTATCGTTCTCGGCTGCGGGCCCGTGGGCCTTTTCGCTCAAAAATTCTGCTGGTTAAAGGGAGCGAAACGCGTAATAGCCGTAGACTATGTCAACTACCGTCTCCAGCATGCGAAACGGACGAATAAAGTGGAAATCGTGAACTTCGAAGACCACGAAAATACGGGCAGCTACCTGAAGGAAATCACCAAAGGCGGCGCCGACGTTGTCATTGACGCCGTCGGCATGGACGGGAAAATGACAGACCTTGAGTTCCTCGCCAGCGGATTAAAACTTCAGGGCGGGGCGATGAGCGCATTGGTCATCGCATCCCAAGCGGTGCGAAAAGGCGGAACGATCCAGATTACGGGCGTGTACGGCGGCAGATACAACGGGTTTCCCCTTGGCGATATCATGCAGCGAAACGTCAATATCCGATCAGGACAAGCTCCCGTCATCCACTATATGCCGCATATGTTTGAATTGGTGTCAACCGGCAAAATTGATCCGGGCGATGTTGTAAGCCATGTCATTCCGCTTAGTGAAGCGAAGCAAGGCTATGAGATGTTTGACACGAAAACAGATGATTGCATAAAAGTTGTACTCAAACCTTAAAGAACGGAGGCTACAGAAATGGCCCGCGCCTTACATGAATTACTCGAAATTCAGGAGATGGCTTCTTTTAAGTCACTTTGTCTGACGAAATCTAAAACCATGAAAGCGCTCGTATCCGATCCGCAGCTGAAAGAAATCATGCAGCAGGATGCGGATACATCAACAAGGCAATTGCAGGAATTTGCCTCAATTTTATCTGATGCACAGCATGAATGAGGAGATGAATGACGAATGAATCCGATTATTGAATACTTGACGGGAATGAATGCACTGACAGACCAAATTGTCGCTATGGATTTATTGAATTCGGCAAAAAGCGGTGTCAGAAACTATGCGATGGCGGCGACGGAAGCCGGAACGCCTGAAGTGAAAGCGATCCTCACCCGTCACTTAGAAGAAGCCATCGACATGCATGAGCAAATCTCACGCTATATGATGGAAAAAGGCTGGTATCATCCGTGGAACACAGATGAACAAGTCCGGTTTAATTTACAAAATATTGATACGGCGCTCCGCCTGCCCGTCCTATAAATCGTTTTGCTGCTGAGACATCACCCCTGACTCAAGCTTCAGTATTTCAAACTGTGAGCTGCCTTTTACAGCGCCCAGGCGGCTCTCAGTTTTTTTATGCCTTCTTGTATATCGGTTTCAGAAACCCCCGCGAAACCGAGGGAAACTGTTTTTTCAGGGACCTGTTTTTGATAGGTAAGAGACACGGGATAGATTTTGACGCCTTGTTCCTCCGCCTTTTCAATCAGCTCTTTTTCACTGAAAGGCAGATGAACGTCAAGTAAAATCCGCAGCCCGGAATTTTCTCCGCGAATCCTGACGTATTGTCCCAGCTCGCGCCGCACGGCCTCTAATAATACCGCTCTTTTTTTCCGGTACAGCTTTCTCATTCTGTTAATATGTTTCTGCCACTCTCCGCTTTTGATAAATTGAGCCAGCGTCAGCTGACTGTGGCAGGAGACGGTCTGTTTATATAAAGAAGCGATTTCCCTGCCTTTTTCAATAAGCGGCAAAGGAAGAATCATATAGCTGATGCGCAGCGAAGGAAGCAGAGATTGGGAAAACGTTCCCATATAAATGACACGGTGATGCTGATCAAGCCCCTGCAATGATGGGATCGGCTGGCCGGTGTATCGGAATTCACCGTCATAATCATCTTCTATAATGAACGATTGATGTTCCTCCGCCCATTTCAGCAGCTGAATCCTTCTGTTTACCGGCATAATCGTTCCTAACGTAAATTGATGAGAAGGCGTGACATATACAAGACGCGGCCGCTCTTCATTCAGCTTCCGGATACAGACTCCTTCATCATCGACGGGTATCGGAATGATCTTCATGTGATTGGCTTTAAAAATCTCCCTCGCTCTCGGATAACCCGGATCTTCATATCCGATGGATAGATTTGCTTCAAATATTTTGCACAGCATTTGCAAAAGAGCAGGGTTCCCGGCGCCGACTATCACTTGTTCAGGACGGCAATTCACCCCGCGCGACTGATATAAGTACTCCGAAATGAGCGTTCTCAGTTCAAGCTCGCCCAAATCATCCCCGGGCCGATACAGCTCATGCCCGTATTGATCTAAGCTTGCAACCATGCTTTTGCGCCATGCCGAAAAAGGAAAATGAGCGGCATCCACAGTGCCGTAGTGAAAATCAATCCATTGGCGGTCTTCCTTCGCCTTTGTTTGAACAGGTGAAGCGCCCGGCTTTTTCACATAGACGGCGTCCGAGTCATAATCGGCAAACCATCCGCTTCTCGGCTTGCTGACAATATAGCCTTCGGCGGCAAGCTGTTCATAGGCACGCTCCACAGTCGTCTGACTGACGGAAAGCTGACTTGACAAAAGCCTTTTTGAAGGAAGCTTCAGTCCTTTAGGAAGACGGCCCTGATGCATATTTTCCTTAAAATGCCGATAAAGCTGCTGATAAAGCGGAATATCCAGATCTCTATTTAAAAATGGCGTGATATCCATTTTTACTCCCTCCAAACTGGCATTCTTCTTTTTATAAAAACTGGCCATTTGTATAAGGCCAATTTCAGTTTATAGTCATTATAAACTTTGAAAATGGGTTTAGAAATATATATTGGAGTGATTGGAATGAAGAAAGCCGCAAACGGCTGGATTAACGGATTTATCGGCGTGCTCATTTTCAGCGGCTCGCTTCCCGCGACCCGCTTGGCTGTAGCGGACTTTGACCCGGTATTTCTCACCGTATGCCGCGCCGCGATAGCCGGTATATTGGCAGGCGCTCTGCTCCTCATTTTTCAGGAGAAACGCCCTGCCAAAAGCGACATCATTTCACTAATAACAGTAGCGCTCGGCGTCGTGATCGGTTTCCCGCTGCTTACAGCCTTAGCGCTTCAGCATGTCACATCCGCTCATGCCATTGTCTACATCGGGCTTCTCCCGCTTGCGACGGCGATCTTCGGCGTACTGCGAGGAGGCGAACGGCCCAGGCCGGTCTTTTGGATTTTGTCGGCTGCCGGCAGCATCCTCGTAGCCGGATATGCTCTGCTGCAAGGAGGAGAATCCTCTCCGCTCGGTGATACGTACATGATCGCTTCGATTATCGTGTGCGGTCTCGGTTATGCCGAAGGCGCCCGCCTCTCCCGGCGGCTTGGCAACTGGCAGGTGATCTCTTGGGCACTCGTTTTATCGCTTCCCCTTATGTTCATCCTGTCTTTCTGCTTCATGCCGGACTCATGGTCAAACATCGGCGCGCCCGCACTGCTCAGTCTTGCATATGTCTCAATATTCAGCATGCTGATCGGCTTCGTATTCTGGTATCGCGGACTCGCCCAGGGAGGCATCGCCGCGGTCGGACAGCTGCAGCTTCTGCAGCCTTTCTTCGGACTGTTACTGGCCGCCATGATTCTCCATGAAAAAGCAGGATGGGAACTTGCGGCGGTGAATGCCGGCGTTATCGCTTGCGTGGCGGCCGCCCGGCAGTTCGCAAATCAATCAGAAAAGGCCGAACAATGAACTTGTTCGGCCTTTTCATTATATTCCGCCCGTAGGCAGCAGAAGTCTGTATCTCTTTCACATGATCCGGCTATTTTTCAGGCAGGCTGAACTCCCTTAAACGCACTCATCACCAGATCATGCACATAGGAATCATTCACCTCATCACCTGTAATAAGCAGACGATAGAAAATCGGTCCGTAAATGAGATCGATGCTTACGTCAATATCAAGATTCTCTCTTAATTCACCTTTTTGAATTCCCTTTTCCAGAAGGCCTTTCGCTTGGAGGCGGCGGGGCTGGAAAAATCGAGTGCGATATTCTTCCGCCAATTTTGCATCCAGCTGCCCCGCACCGATTAATTCCTTAATAACGGTTCCTTCCCGGCTCGTCAAAAATCTTGCTAAATTCGTGGCGTGGGTCAATATATCTTGCACTGTTGATCCTGTATCGGGCACAGGCAGCCTGTCCGTAGCGGTCGAAAGAAAGCTGTCCATGATAACGGCAGCCTTGTTTGACCACCATTTATAAATCGTTGCCTTACTTACTTTGGCACGCTCAGCAATTTTATCGACTGTCACCGCGTCAAAGCCATTTTCCAACAATAGGTCATACGCTGCAGAAAGAATCGCCTTATGTGTTCCTTCATCGCGCGGCCGTCCTCGTTTACTCTGCACATGAATCATTCCTTCCCGAATTATAAACGATACGTTCAGTATACTTAACCTGTATAAAAAAAGAAAACAGAAACCCATTTACAAAACTGAACGTTTAGTATATTATTTGCTTATAATAAAACTAAACGTTTAGTTTATAAAATAACTTAAGGGAAGTCTTGATGAAACATAGACTCTCAAAGCCTCTGCGTAAGGAGATGAATCAGCAAATCATTTATCAAAGCATCATAAAAACCACTTAAAAAGGAGTTCATTCATATGGCTAAAGAAAACAAACAAACAGCAGATCAAGGAATTTCACCTGGTTTAACCCTTCTTCTCGCAACGGCATGCGGTATCATTGTCGCTAATCTTTATTATGCACAGCCCTTGGCAGGATTCATTAGTGCGGCAATCGGGCTTTCTCCAAGCAGCGCAGGATTGATTGTCACACTGACTCAAATCGGATACGTTGCCGGCTTACTGTTTCTCGTCCCTTTGGGAGACATTATCGAAAACAAAAAACTTGTCGTTGTATCGCTCCTTCTAAGCGCAGCCGCTTTGACACTGACAGCATTTGCGAAGCATGGAACACTGTTTTTAGCCGCTGCGTTTTTCATCGGACTGGGATCAATTGCAGCCCAAGTGCTAGTTCCGTTCGCATCATACCTTGCACCGGACGCCGCACGCGGCCGGGTTGTCGGCAATGTGATGAGCGGCCTGCTGCTCGGTATTATGCTTTCCCGTCCGATATCCAGTCTGGTCGCTGATATATGGGGGTGGAATGCCATATTTGCTTTATCCGCCGCGTTAAGTGTTGTCCTGGCAATCGTCTTATCAAAAGTGCTTCCTGCCAGAAAACCAACAGCAAACACAAGCTACACCGTCTTACTCGGTTCAATGTGGAAGCTGCTGCGCACGACTCCGGTCTTACGCCGCCGTGCCATTTATCATGCGTTTGTATTTGGAGCTTTCAGCTTGTTCTGGACGACTGTACCTTTATTATTGTCCGGTCCTGCTTTTCATTTTTCTCAAAAGGCAATCGCGCTGTATGCATTAGCAGGCATTGCAGGTGCAGCGGCTGCACCGATAGGCGGCCGTCTGGCTGATCGCGGCTTGACCCGGCTTGCCACCGGAATCGCTCTCGGTGTTGTCATCGTTTCTTTATTACTCCCGCTCATGATTCAAAGCAGCTCTCACGTCGGCATAGCAGTTCTGGTGGCCGCAGCTATCCTGTTGGATATGGGTGTATCTGCCAATCTCGTACTCAGTCAGCGTGCCATTTTTTCGTTGGCACCTGAATTTCGCAGCCGATTAAACGGATTATTTATGGCCATCTTCTTTCTGGGCGGTGCTATAGGATCATCAATCGGAGGATGGGCATACGCCTCAGGCGGGTGGAGTATCACATTATGGATTGGAATTGCTTTTCCGGTCATCGCATTGCTTTATTTCACCACGGAGAAATAAGCCATTCACCAAAAATAAGCCGTCAGGACCAAGCTGACAGCTTTTTTTGATGTATTCTTCTTTACATCCTTCGGAACAAAAAACCCCTGTTTCATGAGTAATTTTGCTTCATGCGGTTCCACATTCTCACCGTTAAGATCGTAATCAATAGAAACGAAACGATTACTAACACAATACCTGTCATTGACTCACTGAAATTGATAACGACAAAGCTGGACAATAGCACCATAGGAATATTTGAAATCAATACAGTTAACATGTAGGCAGAATACTTTAACCCGACTGCAGCGGATAAAAAACAAATCACATCCGTAGGAGCTGCCGGACAAATCATCCCCAATGCCAAAAACTTATAATTGTACGCCTCCAATAACACTTTCAAGTCAGGATATTTATCTTCCAGCAATTGAGTCGTTTTTTCGCTGGCGAATTTCTTTGAAAAAAGATAAACCAACGTTTCGCTTATAAACAGGCCGGCCATTGATAATAAAATGCTGACCATCGGATCAAAGCAGATTCCGCCCAAAAACATCAGCGTCATGCCGGGAATAAAAAAGAGAAGCCTGACGACCCACAAAGCCAAAAACAGCAGCATCGCGTATTGCACATGCCCTGATATAAAGTCCGTTACATCATTCATATCAAATGACAGCACGTCCAGTTCCTTCAAACAATAAACGCCTAAAAACCATATACATAATAAAATCATTTTATTTTTCAATTTCTCCGCTCTCCTCGCTTTCTATCACATCATAAGAAAAAAAAATGAAGAAACAGCCGGTAAAATTCTTAAGTATTCTTAAGTTATTCTAAGAAAAAAGCTTACGGAACGTTTGTCCCGCAAGCTCTAGTCAATCGGGTGTTCAACAGAAAAACGAAGCCATCCGCCGCTGTAATCCGCATGAATACGGCCGCTGTGAAGCTCAACAATTCTCTTTGAAATGGCAAGTCCGAGCCCGGTACCTTGATGACCCGTCCTAGCCTTATCCCCTCTGAAAAACCGTTCAAACAATTGATTGATATCGTCAGCAGGGAGATTTTCGGCCTTGTTTGACACTTGCAAAATTGCTTTTTCATCTTTTATTTCTAGGTTTATGAACAATTCAGATGGTTTGATGCTGTACTTCAGCGCATTCATAAAAAGATTATCATAAACGCGAACCATCTTTTCTATATCAATACAGACGGGAACATGTTCTTCCGTAATTGATTTTCGGACAGTTAATTGTTCCTTTTCAAAAATGGGAATGTACTCTCCGGTGATTTGTTCCAATAGGGCAGACAAGTCTGTTTTGCTGCGGTTCAAAGTAACGTCCGGACTCGATAAATGTGTATATTCAAACAGTTCATCTATTAAATATTTCAGCCTTTGCGATTTTGAATAAATCGTTTCAAGGTACTCCTGAAATTGGGCTTTACTGTTGTATTGTTCTTTTTTAAGCAGATCCAAATATCCGATAATTGATGTTAACGGGGTCCTTAAATCGTGGGATACACTTGAGATCAGCTCACTTTTCGCTCGTTCTAATTGTCTTTCATGTTCAAATTTACTCTCTAATTCTTCGGACATATAATTGATATGTTGTGCAAGCTGTGTCAATTCATCCCTGCTTTCAGTCCTGATGGTCAAGCCTAAATTTCCATTGGCAATATGGTGAACACTCTCCGTAATGTGTTTCAAATATAATATTTTTTTCCGCACCAATAACAAAAAAACCGCAATAAAGGTCAAAATAGCTGCAGTAAATTGAATCAGTATCCTAAAATTAGCGTTTCCCTGGCTCACATCTGTTAAATAATTTATTTTGTACAGATATGAGATAGATAAAATAACAAGAATCAACACACCAAATGCAACAAGATAACTAATTGCGATCGCGATCAGAAGCCTGACAATCAGCTTATTTCCAAACTTCTTCATATTTTGTATCCTGTTCCCCATACCGTTTTGATATAAATCGGATGTTTAGAATCCTCTTCTATCTTGTCTCTGATCTTTGTGATGTGGACCATCACCGTATTGTCCGACTTAAAAAAGTCTTCCTTCCATACCGCCTCATATATTTTTTCAACACTCATGACAATTCCTTTGTTTCTCGAAAGCAGCTCCAGAATATCAAACTCTTTCGGAGTCAGCCTGACTTCTTTCCCCCGCACCCACACTTGCCTTGTATCTGTATTCACGGTCAAATCACCGATTTCAATGACGTTCTTCGTGCTAATTGTATCTGTATTGTATTTTTTATACCTTCTCAGCTGCGATTTCACTCTGGCGATCAATTCCAATGGGTTAAACGGTTTCGTTAAATAATCATCTGCGCCGGAGGCCAGTCCTTGAATTTTATCCATATCCTCCGATTTGGCGGAAAGCATGATGATGGGCAGATTGCGTTCTTCTCTGATCTTCATGCATGCCTCAATCCCATCCATATTGGGCATCATAATATCCAAAATAATCAGGTCAAACTCCTTTTGCTCCAATAATTTCAATGCTTCAGCAGCATCTTCCGCCTTCTGTGTGTCTATTCCTTCATTTTCTAAATAGACAGAGATCAGGTTTCGGATATCTTTGTCATCATCCACGATAAGAATGCTTGTCCCCATATGAATCCTCCCTCGTTTTTTGCGGCAATGAACAGCTGAAAACATAAGTTGGCGGAATATTCCTGAATTCTCTCCTTACTTCTGTTTTCGGAAAGAATTGCTCAATCAATGCCTTTTTATATTGAGTATATTGGAATGTAATGAATTCTCCGTTATCTTTTAAGATTTTAGCCGTATTCGTCAAAATATCAGCAGACACTTTTTTCGGAAGGCTTGCAAAAGGAAGTCCTGAGACGACATAGTCGGCATAAGGGATTCCATGCTCCTTCATATGACTCTCAATATGTTCAGCCGATCCATGTACAATAAATAGGTTCTGTTCCTCTTTATATTTTTCTTGCAGCAAAGCATAAAATTCCTCATTTTGTTCTATCAATAAGATCATCGTCCCAGGCTGCCGTTTTTCAAGCAGCTTTTTTGTAAATACTCCCGTACCCGGCCCGTATTCAACAATGTATTCAGCTTTATGAAAATCAATTTTTCCCATCATCTTCTCAGCAAGAAAACGCGAGCTGGGCAGAACGGCGCCGACAGATCTGGGATTCATAATATATTGAAATAAAAATAACAGACGTTTCATCTTTAATCTCTCCATTTGTTTTGAATTTATAAAACACACTCTACATTCAAAACCTGAAGAAAAAGCGGTGAAAGTTCTTAAGAAATCTTAAGATATAAAAAAAGACGGCGGGATTTGCCGTCTTTTTCAGCTGCCGATTCTTTCAGCAGCGGTAAAACCATGTCATAATATGTTAAGAAATAATTGCGCCATAGGCAGGTGAAACACATGAAGAAGTATTTATATAAACACCTTTTGTTAACTCTCGTTTCGTCCGTTTGCTTTTTATTGGTCTTTTACATGAATTTAAAAATGACACAGGAAGACACACCGCCGTTGTCTTCTTACCCGTTTTACCTTTTTATTTATCTTTACATAGCAGCCGGATATTTGACGGTCGGCCTTGTTTTAGCTTGTATGACTGATATCTTGAAGAACCGCTGGACATTCAATAAACCGTCTACCATTCTATTGAAACTTATCGTTTACTTACTCATACCGTATGCTATTTTTCATTCTTTCTCCATTTTAATGGCGCCGTTAGTTTATGTGCTGTTTGAGTCGTTATTCATCCTGAGAAAAGCTTCATAACCTGAAAAAACATACCGCATGCTGCCGGTATGTTTTTAACATGCTTGTCAGTTGTTCGCAGTGATCTGTTTGATGTTTTCTTCCATCAAGCCGGAAATGAGCTGTTCGTTTGTATGAGGAATCTGTTTGAGCTGTTGTACGACCAGCCCTTGTCTTGCAGCTGAATGATTTTGACTCAGCTTTGCTTTCCCCTCTATTTTGCTGATATTGATTTTAAAGCCTTTTACCCCTTTGTTCATGCCTGCCAGCAATTTCGCATCGACATCCTCTAATTTGTACGGGCTGTCGGGGCTTTCGTATTTCAATACGAGATCACTCATCGACTGCACGGTTTCTTCCTCATCCAAAAGCTCCGCCTCTCCGTAAACATGAACCGCCACATAATTCCATGTGGGAACAGCCTGATTCGTCTCATACCATTTAGGCGAGATATAACAATGCGGCCCTTGAAAAACGGCTAACACGTTTTGGCCATCAATCTCTTTCCATTGGGGGTTCGGCAATGCAAAATGACCGTATAAGCATTCGTTATTCTTACTCATCATCAATGGCAGGTGGGTTGCATACGGCATGCCTCCCGCCGTTGAAAACAATGCTGCGAAACCATACTCTTTGATGACATCGCACGCTTCAGCTTCACTCAGCTGAAATGGAGCCGGAATATACATACAAAACTCTCCTCTCGAACATGGATTGATAAAGCGCTTTCCGCTATAATAAGATATCACCTGACATTTAAAAAGGTACAGTTAGGAATAAATACACATGTCAGAGGAGAACATCTGATGAAAAATATGATTTTCGCTTTCGAAAGCGACACCCCGAAATACAAACAAATTTACGAGCAATTTAAAACATTGATTGAGCAGGGAAATATTCAGGCAGATGAGCGGCTGCCTTCGATTCGGGAGCTGGCAGATTCCCTGCGGGTAAGCCGTAATACAACGCTGATGGCTTATGATCTTCTTTTAGCGGAGGGATACATTCGCGGAGAAACACGCAAAGGTTATTTTGCAAATGAAGTAGAACCTTCTATATTTCAAAAAGAAAACGATGTTGTTTACGCTGAAAAAACCGAATCAACTCAGCCGGTCCTGATTGATTTTCGCGCCGGAGCCGTCGATCAAAAGCATTTTCCTCTGAAAACATGGAGAAAATTATACAATCAAGTTTTGACATCAGAGAAAAGCTTCCTGTACGGTGAACCGTTCGGCGAGAGAGACCTGCGTGAACAAATTGCCGCTTATCTCTTAGAATCCCGCGGAGTGAAAACAGATGCGGATTCCATTATCATCGGCAGCAGCACGCAGCAGATGCTGATATATCTCAGCCGGATTCTGAAAGAGGATTTTTCGGGAATGATCGTTGAAGACCCGGGATTTGACGGTGCCAGAGCGGCTTTTCAATTTCACGGGCTATCTCTGGAAACGATGCCTGTCTATGAAAACGGAGCTGATTTTTCTCAATTACATGCAATGAAAGAAAAATTAATCTATGTGACCCCATCCCATCACAGCCCTTACGGCGTAAGCATGTCCATTCAGCAGCGCCAAACTCTGATCAATTGGGTGAATCATAGAGAGGGTTATATTCTTGAGGATGATTATGACAGTGAATTCCGTTATACACAGCAGCCGTTTCCCGCTCTTGCTTCCATTCAATCAGACCGGGTGATTTATTTAGGGAATTTCTCAAAATCCTTTCTTCCGGGCATCCGCATAAGCTATATGGTTTTGCCGCAGCGCCTTTTGCACCGGTATAAAGAACGGTTTATTCATTTCGAAAGCACCGCTTCTTCGCTTAACCAGCTGACCATGGCTGAATTGATGAAGGCCGGTGAATGGACCCGCCATATTAAGCGCATGCGCATTGTTTACAGGCGAAAAATGCAGCACTTGATTTCACATGTAAAGCAGCAGTTCGGCGATCATGTGACGATCATCGGCGAGCAGTCGGGATTGTATATATTGGTGAGAGTTCACCTGAACTATACAGAAGAAACATTAATCGAACGCGCTTTTCAGTACGGAGTGAAGGTATATCCTACCACCGTTTATTTCGTTGCCGAAAAACCCGAACCGCCGATCATAAAGCTGGGTTTCGCCCATCTCGATACGGATCAGATCACACATGGCGTACAGCTTTTGAGAAATGCTTGGCTGTCATGAAAGAAAAAAGGCGCCGAACGGCGCCTTTTTTTATTTCGTATTTCTTGTGAATTTCGGCAGTCCAAATATGATGGCGGCGATGCCGCAGATTCCGATTAAAACGGGATAGAAAGAGTATGGCAGGATGCTGACTGGTGAAATATTCCCGAATTTCCCGGCTGATAACAGCTGCGCGCCGTAAGGAATCAATCCTTGAATCATGCACGAAAAGATATCCAGAATACTTGCCGATTTTCTGTTGTCGATGTTGAATTTATCAGCGATATTCTTTGCAATCGGCCCGGCTGCGATAATCGAGATCGTATTATTGGCCGCAGCCAGATTCGTCACGCTGACCAGTCCGGCAATGCCGGCTTCGGCGCCTTTTTTCGAACGGATTCGTTTCGTGATGAACTCCAGTAAAAAGTCGATCCCGCCGTTTTGTTTCATCACGCCGACCATCCCGCCGATCAGCATGGACAGGATGATCAGATCGCTCATTCCGGCAATTCCATCCGTAATCGCCTTAAAATAAGAGTCAAGCGTCAGGCTGCCGCCCGCTAATCCGATGATCCCCGTCAAAACCAATCCGCCGAATATGACAGCCATCACATTAATACCGATTAACGCAAAAACCAACACGGCGACATAAGGAAGCACCTTAATCCAGCTGTAAGATTCAGCACCCGTATGGCCGGCGTGGCCTGCCGGAATAAAAAATAAGATAATAACAGTCACAATGGCAGCAGGCAAAACAATCAGAAAGTTCGTTTTGAATTTATCCATCATTTGTGTTTTTTGCGTCCGGACTGACGCGATGGTCGTATCAGAAATAAAAGAAAGATTATCTCCGAACATAGCTCCGCCGACCACAGCCGCCATCGTAATCGCCCCGGAGATGCCAAGCTCTCCGCTCAGACCCGCGCTGATCGGCGCAACCGCCGCAATCGTGCCCATTGATGTTCCCATCGATATAGAAATAAAACAAGCAATGATAAACAGTCCCGGCAGCAAAAACTGCTGCGGAATAACGCTCAAAGCAAGATTGACAGTTGAATGCACCGCTCCCATCGCTTCAGCCGCCGAAGCAAAGGCACCTGCCAATATAAAAATCATAACCATAATGATAATATCAGGATGTCCCGCACCGGAAGCGAACCATTCTATTTTTTGATTGAGCGATTTCTTCCGGTTAAATAACAGCGCAAAAGCTGACGCAATGATCGCGGCAATCAAGATCGGCAATTTATAAAAATCTCCGGTCACCAGACCAGAGCCGACAAAAAGCCCTACGAATAAGACTAAAGGCAATAACGCCCAAGGGTTCTTTTTATTGTTCATCTGGGTAAACCACCTCTTTTCAGCATTAAAGTCGCTAATCACAGTCTAAGCAACATTTCACACTTTAAAAGTCTGCAGTAAAAAAGTCAAGCTGAAAAAAGGATAAGTAATGATTGATAAGATAGAAAAAGCTGTTTTGTTTCCACTCTTTAGAAAATAAAAAAACCAAGGCTCGTTTCCCTTGGTACATTTCATGCGGCCCCGCGTCCGGGACACCTTCTCTTCATTCAGAAATACATTCAGCTTTCAATCTGTTTTTAAGTTTCGCTTCATTTTCAAGGATATCTTCATAATCCTCAATCTTCCTGTTTAATCGTTTTATGGTTTCATCAATTTCCCTCTGTTTCTCCGTCAGCCTTTTCCTTTCATTTATAAGGATGTTTTTTCGGGGTTCGATCGTATGATCGGCTCCTTCAATAAATAAAGCGGTATATTCAATCAGCGCCTCAATCGACAGCCCGGCACTTCTCATGCATTTAATAAATTCAATCCAATTCACATCATCTTCGTCATAATCGCGGATGCCGCTTTCATCGCGTTTTACCGGAGGAATCAGTCCTATACTTTCATAATACCTAAGCGTTGCGGCTGATAACTCAACCTGCTTTGCAGCCTGCGCAATCTTCATATTTTTACCACCCGTCCTTCATACCTTTCATAAGCGTGCCATTATAGAATATCATTTCATAAAAAAATAAACCAAACTCCTTGACTTAAAGTCCGCTTTAACATTTAAAGTAAAACCGAACAGAGGATTCATCACTTTATCTTGGAAAGGAAGATAACCATGTGCAATAATCATCCGACTCGTGTATTAAGCGCTCCGCATGCAAAAGCTAAATTTGAGCGGACAACGATTGAGAGAAGAGCATTACGGCCGCACGATATCCTGATTGATATTAAGTACAGCGGGATTTGTCACTCAGACATCCACAGTGCATTCGATGAATGGGGCGGCGGAATCTTTCCGATGGTTCCCGGACACGAAATTGCCGGAGTTGTGGAAGCCGTGGGTGAAGAAGTCACCACATTTGCCGTCGGCGACCGTGTGGGTGTCGGCTGTTTTGTAGACTCCTGCGGGGAATGTGAATACTGTCTGAACGGAGACGAACAATATTGCACAAAAGGCGTTGTTCAGACTTATAATAACCTGGACTACGACGGAAACCCTACGTACGGCGGCTACAGCCAGAAAATAGTTGTCACTGACAGATTCGTTGTCCGGATTCCGGATCAGCTGGATTTGGATGCTGCCAGCCCGCTATTGTGCGCGGGCATTACCACCTATTCTCCGCTGAAACACTGGAATGCCGGCCCCGGCAAAAAAGTGGCGATTGTCGGAATGGGCGGGCTCGGACATTTAGCCGTTCAATTCGCGCACGCTTTAGGCGCAGAGGTCACCGTCCTCAGCCGCTCAATGAACAAAAAAGACGAAGCGCTTGAATTTGGAGCCGATCATTACTTTGCAACAAGCGATCCAAATACATTTACTGAGCTGGCCGGACGATTTGATCTTATTTTAAATACAGTATCCGCGAACCTTGACGTAGATGCCTACTTATCCCTGCTTCGCATTGACGGTACATTGGTAAATGTGGGAGCGCCCGCTAAGCCGGACTCATACAGTGTGTTCTCCTTAATCACGGGCCGCCGCAGCATTGCGGGTTCACTCGTCGGCGGTATTCCGCAGACTCAGGAGATGCTTGATTTCGCCGCCGAGCACGGCATTGCTCCTAAAATTGAAGTGATACCGGCCAATCAAGTTGACGAAGCGTACGAACGGGTTCTCCAAAGCGATGTCCGCTACCGTTTCGTCATTGATATTTCAACTTTATAATCGACATAAAAAAACATACCAATATTTGTTGGTATGTTTTTTTCAGTTCAAATTATTTTTTATTTCAGCAGCCATCCGGGCACCGCTTTTATATAAACCAATTCGCCTATCAATTCAACAATCGTCTGTGTGACGATAACAGCGGCGGCTAATGAAGCCCAAGCATCCGGCAGAGCCAGCGCTAACGGAAGGACTGCGAGAGAATTTCTTGTGCCCGTGCTGAAGATCAATGCTCTTCCTTCACCTGTATCCAGACGGAACGCATATGCGATAAACCGGGAGACAAACGGCATAATGAGCAGGAATAACAGATAGATCGGAATCACACGTATAATGATGCCAGCATCACTGATGACCTTGCCGATTTGTGTGGCGACGACCGCCAGTAAGACCAGAGCCATCAAAGGAACAGGCAGCCAGGCCGTCCACTCTAACATCTTTTCTCCAGCCGGCTTCTTATCAGCCCACAATTGTGTCATCACTGCCGCCAGCAGCGGTCCCGCTATTAAACATAAGAATGCTTCCAGAAACGGCCCCGCATGAACAGCCCCTATCACTTCTTTCCCGATAAACAGCCACAAGTATAACGGAAGCAATACCATCTGAACGGCGAACAAAACCGGCGTGGAAGCCAGTATTAATCTCTCATTTCCTTTGCCGAGCTGAGTAAAGACGATGACGTAATCAATACAAGGTGTAAGCAATACCAAACAAACCCCTAATAATATAGGAGGAGATTGAGGAAAAATGGCGGTTAACACCCATACAACGACAGGTACAGCTAAGAAATTACCGATCAATAAAGCCGCCATAAACTTGAGGTTTGACATGGCTTCCTTCAGCTTCAAGAATGGGATTTGGGCAAACATGGCATACATGAGAACAGCGATAAGCGGTGATATCGTCCATCCCCAGCGAAGTCCTGAATCTTTCCCGGCGATCCCCGCTATTCCGCCGATTACAAGAGTCACACCATATATCCAAATTTGCTGTTTTTCTATTGTCTCTCTGGTTATTTTCATTGGCTGACACCTCTTCTCCGCCCATTATACCTTCTTTTCTGCCGGAATTAAAAAACACCAAGGGTCTGTACACTTGGTGTTTTCAGGACGCGTGTTATTGTTGTCAAAACCGCTTACGAAAGCTTATTTGTGTTCTCTGTCCTGCCAACGAATAAGGTCACGGCAACACTCGCTGAACTGACCAAAGTCCCCAGTACGGCAGCAAGAATTGTTAAAAAGCCATTGGGGATCAGAAATCCAATCGGAATGAGCCCCGCAAACGTGAGAACGATAAAACATTGATAGACTCCGGATATGATTCTCACAACCAAACTGCCAAAAAAGGACATGACGAATGGAGGAATGAACAAACATAAGATGATTCCGAGTGAGATCAATAAAATCATAGGCTCGTCAAAAGAAATGACACGATCGCCGGGAGACTCTTCAGCAGCCGCGAATACAGCAAATATAGACATTATCAGCGTAAGAAAAACAAGAAAAAACCTTTTCAGCAACGTTATGACTCCTTTTTTTATAAAAACGGGTATCTTTTTTTCAATCACAATAACCATTTTATGTTATCAAATGAAATAATATGAAGTCAAACCGAGTTCTGCACCTGATTTATTGGTTCTTATTTTTTTGATAATTTCCATATAATTGTCCGCAAGCAGCATCTATATCAATGCCAAATTGACTTCTGACGGTCACGTTAATTCCTGCTGACTTTAATTTTTTATAGAAGTTTACAACTTGTTTCTCATTTACTTCTTCAAATCTCATAGGTGAACTAACAGTCGGGTTATATCTAATGATGTTTACATGGAACAAGTTCCCTCTCTTATATCTGCTTCTTAAAAGATTTACTACTTCATTCGCATGATCAATAGAATCATTAACTCCCGGCAGCATAATATAAGCAATATAAACTTTTCTTGAGGTCACACGTATATGCTCATCTAATGTGTCCATTACCTCCAATAACGGGTAGCGTTCATTAATCGGCATTAACTTGCTTCGCTGTTCATTAAAAGGAGAATGTAATGAAAACGTCAGGTTGACCTGCGGATAATCCTGAGTGATTTTTTTAATGCCCGGAATAATACCTATGGTCGAAATAGATAACCTGCGAGGGCTTAAAGCAAACAACTCCGGATTTGTAAGCACATGTAAAGCATCAAAAACTTGTACATTCGCTAATGCTTCTCCCATTCCCATAAAAGAAATACTGTCAATTGAATGTCCTTTTAAGTGAAAGTACAAAATTTGGTCAGTCATTTCATCTGACGTTAAATTGCGTTTTAAACCAATATCTCCTGTTGCACAAAATGTACAGCCGAAATGACAGCCGCACTGCGAGGATATACAAAATGACTCCCAACCGGCTTTATATTTCATATTAACCGTCTCTATTTTTTCGTCTCCAGAAATTTCAAATAAGACTTTTGTAACTTGCTCAGAATGCTGCACTTTTAAAGGAGCAATATTTAAAATTGACTCTCCGAACTCCTCTATTAACAATTTTCTCAAGGATTTAGGAAGAACCGTTATTTCATTGAAATGATTTATTCTCCCTTGGAATACAGCATTTTTGATTTGATTCATTCTAAAATCAGGAAATTTATTTTGCTTCAGGAACTCTTGGATTCTTATATACTTGTTTTTTTGTTGCATGTTTTCTCATCCTTCCATAATACTCTTGTTTGTTTGAGTAAATAGAAGGGAGTGATCATCTAACCTTTTTTTAAAATCAGGCACAAAAAAACACCGACACAATTATCGGTGCTACGCTTAAATAACATCATGCACAAATAAACAAGGACATTATGTCATTGGATTATCGTTTATTTGACATAGAGAAAAAGCACCGATAACTGTTTTTGTATGGTGATTTGGCTTAAAAAAGGACAGACTGCTCCCTTTGTCCGCCAAGATGTTTCCAATTTTTGCATTTTTACCATACAAAATTCCATAAATCGTTATCATTGCTTTCACCTCTTTCTTGTCAATATTAGCAATAATCACCATATCATAAGGTTTCCCTTATGTAAAGCTAAACAAATGCTTACGCCCCCGCTAATGACAGTATTATATAACTTGCTTATTAAGCCTAATCCAAGTACAGAAAGCGCGCTGATCACATTTTTCACTTATCCGCGACGGAACATTTCTTATATAATGGGTGACCGGCAGCTGCCTGCTTGAATCCCAATCTTCTTATAGTGATTTTTTATATTCATGACAGTATGATGATTTGTCACTTCAGCAATCAGATCGTTTATTCGGTCCAGATTAATCGGTTTATTTTCTGATAAGCTGCTGAAGCTTTCTCTGATTTCTTCAGGATAGACATTTCCAGCCATGCTTGACAGGCCGTTACACCCGTTACTCAGCATCTTCGGAAATTCAACGTCTCCTGCCGCAAACAAAATAAAGTGATCAGGGAACTCTGTTTGTTTATGACGCAGAACATCTCCTCCTTCTTTCAGCCCCCTTATCCCGGGATGCCGGCTTATTAAGTCTTTAAGCGCTTTCTCACTCAGATTAAAACCGGTCCGGCCGGGGTTATTATAAAGCACAGCCTCTTTAGAGGTATGACTGAGAAGTTCGTCAACGTAATAAACGGCTTGCTGCTGTGTCGGTCTTATATAAGGAGGAAAACCAATCAGTACAGAATCAATATTGGTTTTCTCGATGTGTTTCATCAGTTTGACGGCATCACTGGTTCTTACGGCTGAAACACCGAACATCAGTTCAACATCTTCAAATTTTCGCTGATGAACATACTCAATGATCTGAAGACGCTCATCTATGCTGAGTGAATGCTGTTCACCAGTCGTGCCGCATATGAGTAACGAATGGATACCGCTGTTTTTCAAATGTTCGACAATAGCATCAAATCCTTCTAAATATAAACTTTCATCTTCATGAAAAGGCGTAGGGATAGCAACATTAAAATTTCGCATGAGAATGTCCTCCAAGTACATATTCTTGAATATCTGCAGAGTATCATATAACACTGTCTGACATTTAAAAAGGTACAGTTTCGGATAAACAAACATGTCAGATGTATAGGCCGACACACAAAAAAAGCAGGCAAAGAGAGCCTGCTTCATTGCTTCATCCTCTAGCGATTCATTCCCTGGATGGCTTGACAAATATGAGTAATAAGACAAACTGAATATAAAAATTGTGCTAATGAGGTGATGCTGTATTCTGCCGTTAATGAAAATTACAGCCGCTTAATATCCATTGTGTCAGACATGTCACAGCAGGAGATTGATTATAAAGGACCAAATCAAACATACAATAGTACAGCTCAGCTAATAAGACACTTAGCATATGTTGATCTCAACTGGATATTCAGAATAAAGGGTGAACCGATACCAAAGCAGCTTGAAGAGAAGTATGGACCAATGTTAGATCAGAACAATAAGCTCCCTTTCATTTCCGGTGTTTCATTAGAACAAATTCTCACTGATTATGAAGAAGTATTCAGCATGTTTAAGTCTGTTTGTTATGAGTTAACTGACGATCAGCTGAATCATACAGTAGATTATGAAGCAGAAAAACAAGCAACCATTCAATGGGGAATATGGCATATGGCAGACCATAATAGATATCATCAAGCTCATATTCATCAGCTTCGCAAATGGTTTGAAGAGAAACAGAAACTTGGCAGTTAAAGCCGCTTATTAGGAGGAGCAAGGATAAATTTATTACAAATTCCCTGCGGATTGCCTATTTTCACTGACTGCCAATCAATTAAAATGTACAGACAAAAAACCACATTTGCTGTTGAAAAGTTGTGGAATAAAGCATCGCATCAACTGCACTATGACAAGCTGAAACGTTAATATTTTGTGTTTCAGCCATTCAATCGCTTTATTTAATGATGCTGTCCAAATACGATTTTTTCCTATAGTCTTTGCAGCAGTAAAGTCCTCTGGAATCCTATACTAATCTTCCGCAGCCGCTGCATCGGCCTTTGTCACATGAACCGTACCAAACGGATGGTTAGGAGGAGCATAAATTGAATACAGTTTTAACGGCGTATTACCCGTATTCACAACATTGTGCCAAGTGCCGGCAGGGACAACAATGGCAAAGTCATCATAGACATTTCTTTGGAAAGTTAAATGTTCCTTGCTCTTACCCATTTTAACGATCCCCCGGCCTTGCTCAATCCGTAAGAATTGATCTACGTGGGGGTGGATTTCCAAACCGATATCTTCTCCAATGCCGATACTCATTAAAGTAATTTGAAAATGTTTTCCCGTCCATAGAGCCGTACGGAATGTATTGTTTTGTTTTGCGGCTTTATTGATATTCACAACGAATGGTTTTGGTCCATAATCTTTCAAGAGAAGGTTTCTATCTTCGTATGAAGGATCATAGTTATTTGGAACAGTCCAATAAACAGATCTTCCATCGCTATACATCGGTACATTCACACAATAATAACATTGATGCGAAAAAGGTATATAATACATTTTTCATCCCCGCAATTTTAAATTTTTGTGATATTATCCTATGCTTTTGGTAATGAGAGTGTGCCACACTAAGAAATTCCCTTGTTCAGCCTAAAAGACTTAAGTTAGCAGAAACGTTTTGGCCACTAAATCCGTTTGCATAAAAAATACCAACTGAATATGCGCGGACTAAAATCGTTGCACTGATGGATAATTTAGGCACATGCCCTTATCAAAAACAATCTGGGTGCATATCCTGCTCCTAAAAGTCATTCATAAAGGGAGTTTAGATATGTATTATTATTATCCGTATTATGTATATGATTACAGACAGCAGCCTGATTTAAGTCAGGCAAACCTTAAAATGCGAAGCCATTTATCTGCGATTCAACAAATTCCAATACACTCATCCTCCTTTCAACAATCAATGGCTGCGGTAGTGAAACACTTGCAGGCTGTCAGCAGAGCACTCGCTCTGGGATGCGGTATGAGTTCAGAATTCAGATTTCTTCCAGACACTTGGGGATTACGAGAACTTCATATTGTACACGCGAAATATCTTACTCCGTTGAGCTATCACGTTTATTCCGCTTTAGGCGCAGCAGAGCTTCTCGCCTCCGGACAAGGCCGGGCTCCTCATTTTCCTCTTATGGTTGGCTGCATGAATTCAATACTTCGTCTATGGTCAAACTTCCCCGCAGCGATAGCAGACCTGAGAAGAGCAGCCGGTCACCAATACGCGTCATCTGTAGACGAGGCGGAAAATCTCCTAAGACCAATGGTTCCAGCCACACAACAGGCATTATCCATCAGTCAATCTGCAGTGAGTCCGGCTATTTGGCAGGCTTCCTTACGTGCCGCGCAGTTAGCTCGGGAAGTACGTCAGAATGTTGCACAATCAATGAGTCAGGGATCTTCTTATTAATTAAGCCAAAAGATTTTTTCGGCTTTACACAGTCACATAACCGTACTTATTCAACACAAAAAAGAGCAGTAAACACGTAAGTTACTGCTCTCCTCTGTCTATCCACCGTTCATTTGTTTTACAATGTATTCAGCATCATTTCCTACACCTTGAAGCAGCGCTGAACCTCGCCTATGCTGCCAAGGCAAACCAATAAAATACAATCCTTCCACAGCTGAAACACCCCGGTGATGTATAATTCGGCCTTCCTTATCCAAAACACCTTCTATTTTCATCCAACAAAGCGGATTCTTAAAACCAGTTGCCCAAATGATATTGTTTACTTCTAATGAAGATGAATCTTTAAAAATCATTTCATTTTGCTTTCCGGCTATGACTCTTTGTTTTAAGATGATCTTCTTCTGTCTTATTGCATGTTTTAATTCATACCCAAATATGGGGTCGCCTTTCTTCTGAATGAACTTGCCTAATATTGATGTATGACTTGCATGTAAAACTCCTAATTTATCAAACCACCAAAAGATGCTTCTTTTTCCAATCCATAAAGGGAAATAAACCGGTTTATTACTGCAAGCCAAATATGTAACTCTTTCTTTGGATAATTCAACAGCTATCTGAGCCCCGCTATTCCCGCCGCCGACTACCAGTACATTCCCAGGCGCCAGTTGTTTTGAATGTTTATATTGTGAAGAATGTAATTGATGAATATGATCGGCTACATCCCTTGATATTGATGGAATGTTAGGGGTATGAAAAGGACCTGCGGCCATCACAAGATTCTTCGTTTGATATTCTTCCCGGTTTGTTTTTATTAAGAAATAGTTCTTTAATTTTTGGACACTTATTACTTCTGTCCGTAATTGGATCGGGATTTCAAATCTTTCAACATATTTTTTCAGATAAGCAGCAATTTCATTTTTTGAAGGGAGTCCATGCTTGTCTCCTTCAAGCTGCATTCCAGGCAAAGAGCTGTACATTCGAGAAGTAAATAAAACCAATGAGTCATACCGGTTTTTCCAGCTTTCTCCTACTTCATGACTTTTATCCAAAATGATAAACTTTTGTTTCGACTTCTTTAGATAATATCCTACTGAGATTCCTGCCTGACCGGCTCCGATTACTATCGTGTCGTACATATGAATCCCCCCGCGGTTTTAGCTTAATTGTCAGAAGACAAAGTGAACCCCTATTTCCTTCTTTAATGATGATGATGGTCACGCGGAATCTCAGTTTGGGCCTGACAAAGAATCGTATTGTCGTGATTATGCGCTGCTGTTTCCATTTGAATGGTTACATGTGTAATGCCTTTATCTCCAAGTTCATGTTCAATTTTGCGTAAAATACTTTCGCTTTCTGAAATGGTCAGTTGATCGTTAACAACAGCGTGGCAGGAAAGAGCATTCAATCCGCTTGTGATAGACCATACGTGCAAATCATGAATGCTTTGAATTCCTTCTGTCTCTTCAATTGTATGAATGATGTCAGTGACATCGATATTTTCCGGAGTTCCTTCCATTAATACGTGAATGGAGTCTTTCGTCACATGGTAACCGCTTCTCAGAACAAGAATAGCCACAATGACACTGGCCACTGGATCTGCCCAGCTCCACCCGAAGAAGATGATAAGGATCGCAGCCAGTATGGCACCTACAGATCCGAGCATGTCACTTATCACATGTAAGTAAGCCCCTCTTATGTTCAGGTTATTCTTTGTATCTCCGCCGTTCAGCATAATCCAAGCGACCAATATATTCACCGCTAACCCGATAATACTAATCGTCAGCATGCCGGTTGTTGCTACCTCCGGCGGATGAGAGAAACGTTTGATTGCTTCATAAATGATGTAAAGAGAAATCAATATTAATGCAACACCGTTTATCACAGCTGCGAGAATCTCAAATCGTTTGTAGCCGAATGTCTTATGATGACTTGCCTTTTTTTCGGCCAATTTAAAAGCAATCAGAGCAACCATTAATGAGATCGAGTCACTCAGCATATGGCCTGCATCAGACAAAAGCGCTAAACTATTGGTTAAAAATCCGCCTATCGCTTCTATTATCATATAACCTGTAATCATGATAAAAGAGATCAATAAAACCTTCTTATTGGATCCGCCAGCGTGATTGTGATTGTGACCCATAAAAATCTCCTCCTTATCTCATACACTGCATTTATTATTTCTTTTCTGTTATGAAGCATTCTAACATGGACAAAAAAATAACATTATATGATTATGTGCTCATATATGAATATATAGGTTCTTTACTGAAATGTCAAAATCTTTTCAATGAAAATGTCCAATACTTTATATTGCTCTTGATCAATGATTGCTATGAAGCCGCGGATTACAGTAATTACTTTAGGCGCAGACAATTTAGAAAAATCGCTTCACTTCTATCGAGATGGCTTGGGTCTGCCTACAGAGGGAATAGCCGGTACAGAATTTGAACATGGTGCAGTTGCCTTTTTTGACTTACAAACAGGACTGAAACTTGCCATTTGGAACCGCAAAGACATCGCACATGAAACAAACGTTACGTTAACTGCGCCAAGCCCTGCAGAATTTACATTAGGACATAATGTTGGCCAGTAAAGCTGAAGTCGATAAAGTCATGGAACAGGCAAAACAGGCAGGAGCAACGATAACTGATCCCGCTCATGATACTTTTTGGGGCGGATACTCCGGTCACTTCCAAGACCCCGATGGACACTTATGGGAAATCGTTTGGAATCCGCACTGGGATATAAGTGAATAACCACATTTAGCAACAATAAAAACACACCTGAATGTTCTGGTGTGTTTTTTATTTGTTTCCAAAAACGATCAAACTATTTATACGATGGCGGGATGCTTTGCGGAAAACGGAATACATTTTCGGGATCGTATTTCGCCTTTATTCTTTGAAGCCTTGCAAAGTTTGAGCCATAATATGCTTTTCCGAAGTTCTCGATATTTTGATCCGGAACATTCACATATGAACCTGTTACATATGGTTTCATCAGCTGACGCACTCTTTCAACTGATGCAAGATTCGAAGCTTCTTGTGATTTATTTTTCCAACTGGCCGTCCATTCCGTATAAAACAATGGTCGGCGCCAATAGAAGGCTGTTTCACTGCTTGGAACTCTGCTTATCGCGCCGCCCCAATTGATAAAAAAGAAATTGGTTTCTGTCCCGGTCGCTTTTTCTAAAAATTGTCTCATTACTGCAATAGGTTCTTCCGGCCAAAGATTGAGCGCCCACGCCGAAGAGAATTTAACACTCTGATCCGATCGGCCGGGAATCGGTTCGTCAGGATCTAAGAAATCTATACAATCCGGGTAGTATAGTGTTTTGATTACTGTTTGTGCCGGTGTTCCGGCATTTAATAAAGGTTTTAATAATTGAACCAGCTCTGGTTTTGAACCGAGGAACAATCCTTCCACATGGCACAAGCCATTTACTTTGCTGTAAATCTCAAGATAGCATCCTAATCGTTCGTCTGTAAACGGCGCCCATTTTTGCCACGCTTTAAATACCGTTTCTAACTGTTCCCACGGCCAAATGATATTAAAGACGGTTGCGGTTTTAGGGGCACGGTGAACTTTGAATGTATATTGGGTATTATATCCGAAATTGCCTCCCCCGCCGCCTCTGGAAGCCCACAGTAAATCTTCATTGCGGGATTGATTTGCTTGAATAATCCTGCCTTTGGCATCTACCATTTTCAGTGCGAGAAGGTTATCGCTTATCAGGCCGATCGATCGGGAAAGCACTCCAAATCCGCCTCCCATTGTGATTCCTCCGATTCCGACGGTTGGACTGTCTCCGAACGGGGCCATAAAACCTTCCCGAGCTAAACCTTTTACAAGCGGGCCGACGTGAATGCCGGTTTGAACGGTTGCTACCGCGTTTTTTTCATCTAAGAAAACTTTATTCATGTCACTCACATCAATAACAATCCCATCACTTACCGTGGAAAGATTTTTATCCAGAGCATGGCGGCCGCTTCTGACACGCATAGGCACATTCTTCTCACGAGCCCATTTAATAGCATTACTTACATCGTATGAATTTTGTGCAAAAACAAAGACAAGCGGACAGACATCAACATAAGGGTTCCAATTCTTAACCGCCTGTGTATAGCCGGGGTCCCCTTTGAAGATGACGCGTCCTGTTAACTGTGCTGATCCCATCTATTTCACTCCCAATAAGCATTTGATTCCGATACCAGTATATGTAGGAATTGGACAAATTCTTAGACAGATGTTCTGCAAACTTAAAAATAGATACATATACGCGAAGATGATATAAAAACAAAAAAAAGACAAGAGCGGCAAGCTGCCGAAACTCTTGTCTCTCCTGCCTTTTTTATCATGATAGGCACTTACATTTATTGGCGTGATATCCCGACCAAACTATGGAAGTCCATAGAAAATTATGTTTGCCCTGCCATGCGTGGTTCTGCTGAGACACCGGCTGAGCAATCTTTCTGCTTGATCCCCCGACAAAGAATCTTATTCTTTATCGTTTTTGCACCCCTGTACGGTTAACATCAATACACATTGAATCTTATCTTTTACATGATGAAAAGCTCTTATTTTTTCTTCTTGTGCTTACGTTTGCAATCCTGTTTTTTCTCTTTCTTATGACGTTTTTTACATTTCGCTTTTGCTGCTAATTTTGCCGCTTTTACCTTTGCTTCTGCTGCTAATTTTGCCGCTTCTGCTGCTCTGGCTCTTGCTTCTTCCGCTCTTGCTATTGCCTCTTCCGCTCTGGCTCTCGCTTCTGCTTCTCTTGCTGCTTCCGCTCTTGCTGCGTCGTCCGCCATATCAAAATCATGGCCTAGGTCACAGGCTTCGTTGTATGGCTTTTTCTTCTGAACGTACTGTTGATCTTCACCTTCGTTATAATACATTACGCCACTCCTTCTCTCATTTTTTAATCTTTACATACTATGTAAAGAAATAACTGCAGCTTGGACTGGTATTTTGATGAACCGGCACATTTTAGGATAATTTTCATTTATCGATACAACAGATTCTGGATGCTTGATGAAACTTAAATGTTTATGATAAGCAGCGTAAAAAGGGAGACTGCGAAAAAACCAAGGGGTTAAACCCTTGGTTTTTTTGTGAAAATGATAAAAAGGATGCTGCGCGCTGCAGCATCCTTCTGTACCAACTTTTTGTGTTTTTGACTTTTAGTTTGCTTGCTGTGTTTGTTTTACTGGTTCTTTGCTAAAAAGTCCGACAATGTTCCACAAGATAATTGCAGCAGCTATGATTACACGAGTCGTACTGACTTCTTGGTTAGTAAACAATTTATAGCCATATACTGATCCCAATGCTGCTATGCAAATAATATTGAACCATTTACTCCAACGCAATTAGAAAACTCCTTATAAAATGATTACATTTCCAAACAATGTATTATAATATTAACAAAATTTTTCAACAATTAACCAAAAATCATTCTTAATTGGTTTTCCTGATCATTTTCTCTAATCGTCATTCGATCTTTCGGATTTTTTGATCGTTTTTTTGTTACAGGCTAGACCCAGACATCATTTTCAGCTGTTTGATCAGTTATTTTCTGCCCGGTATTCACAACACCTTTAGGTTCTACAAGCAAAATGTTACACTCTGATTCTGCATAAGGTTTATGTTCAACATTTTTCGGAATGACAAACATTTCACCTTCATTTAATGTTACTTCTCCATCACGAAATTCAATGATTAAATTACCCTCAATGACAATGAAGACTTCATCTGTTTCGTCATGCTTATGCCAAACAAAATCCCCTTGTACCTTAACAAGTTTAAATTGATAGTCATTCATTTCAGCGATTACTTTTGGAGACCATTGATCTTGGAACGCAGCTAATTTCTCTTGAAAATTAATCGGTCTATATTCCATTCTTTCCGCTTTCCTTGTAAAACTCTATCATTTAACTAGTCCCAAATTAAAGGCCTGTCAACCTTAGCAGTTCTGAGATAATCTAAAAGCTGACCGGTATGTACGGACTCATGGTAAGCGATTCTTAATAACATGTCTCCTAGTTCGCGAATATATCCAACATCAGACCTGTCAATCTTTATATTTGTTAAATCTGTTTCGTTTAACGATTTGATGAATGTCAAAAACTCGGCCCGATACGGTTTTGCAAATTCTAATTCTTCGCTTACAGTGGTAAACATTTTTGATTCATAAGGATTAATAGTTTCCTCTGAAAACTCACTCATATTTTTCATTAAAATTTGATGATAAAGAAATTCCGCTTCTAATATGTGTCTTATCATTTCTTTACACGACATGGCTTCGGAATCCGGGCGCCAGTCCATTTTTTCCTCAGGTATAGCTGTCCATAACTTGATGCTTCGCCGTCTCACCTCTTCAAAATGTAAAACGATAAGGTCAATCGTATTCAAATATTTTTCCCCCTTTTATTTTTATAACCTATTCTCCTTCTTCCCATGGAATACCTTCATGATCCGCCTCTTAAACTTAAAAATATTTTCTTTCCCACCCCGTTAGATTGATAAATTGAGCAATTTTTATGGTATGAGATATTCATTCATCCATACAATAGACTCTGGTTGAACATATACTGAATGATAGTTTTCATCAGAAAGGAGAAATCAGCTTTGGCAAAGTATCGGATCATGACCTTTGACGGGGGCGGTACCTTAGGTGCTTTAAGTTTACAGCTATTGAACAGACTGACTGAAGAAAATCCAGCATTAATAAGCCGAACCCATGTATTTGCGGGAAATTCAATCGGTTCATTTACTGCCCTTGCATTAGCAAGCGGAAGATCTCCGAAGGAAACACTTCAGTATTTTGAGGATGAAATCCTGCCCGCATTCAGCACTTCGCGGCCGGGCGGACCTGTTTTCAATCAACAATTACCATATTCCGGTTTTATTAAAGCGGTACGAAACTTTTTCCCGCCAGGCCTTCGTCTTAAAGATGTAAGAAAACGAATTGTTGTCCCTTCATTCAAATTATACTCCCCAGCACTGGATCGTTGGACGCCCGTATTATTTCACAACTTTCCCGGCTCTCCCTATTTAAATGAGAAAGTGAGTGATGTCATACTGCGGAGCAGCGGTGCTCCCGCGACGCAGCGAGCCTATCAAAACTACGTGGACGGATATGTAGTGGCAACGAACCCCAGTACGGCCAGTATCGCGTTTGCGGTTGGTAAAGCCAACGTGCCACTGGATCAAATTGCGGCACTATCCATCGGTACAGGTGAAGCCCCGACTCGGTTAAGAAGAGATACGAGGGGATGGGGAATGGTGAGTGCGGATAACATACGTCCCGAAAATCTGAAGAACCTTCCTCCAAATTGGGGAGTCCTTTTGGACAGGTCGCCTAATGAACCATTACTGCCATTTCTTCAGATGATCTCCGGCGGAAATGGCTACTATGAATCTATGGTCAGCGCGAATCTGCTGGGAGATCGCTTTTTCCGGTTAGATCCGCGGATTCCTAACTTCTCCAAAACAGACCCTTCCGTGGTTCCCGCTGTCATTGAAATTGCGAACAAAACCAACTTACAGCCTGTGAATACATTTATAGAGAAAAATTGGAACGACAGCCATTAACTAAGTTAGAAGTTTATAATAATTCAATGAACAAAAAATACCAAGGGACTCAACACCCTTGGTATTTTTAATGCAGCCGAGAGGGTTTGGACCTTTACGGGGTGTTTATACGCTGGGCATTCGATAAAGTGAAAGCTTAGCTTATTACCACCCGGCATTTCAAGCACTGAAGTTAAGCATTACATCCAACAATCGGGCCATTTAATTGAATAGGACTACTCAGTAGTCGCTTCCCATTACGTAAGAAAAGCGACTTTTTAGATTTGATTTTCAAGTTCCTTTGACAAATTTTGAAAAGACCATTGACTATTCAGTTGAACTGTATTAAGTTTAACTATATAGTCAGACTGAATAGAGGATGAGGATATGAAACATAAATTATTACCGCTGTCTGAAACCATGCATTATATTTTATTAGCTCTGCGGGAGCCGCTTCATGGCTATGCCGCCATGCAGAAGATCGAAAAGATGAGTAACGGAACTGTTATTTTAGCAGCCGGCACATTATACGGCGCGATTGAAAACTTGAATAAGCATGGCTGGATTGAACCTGTCGGAGAATCGGGCCGGAGAAAAGTTTATATGATAACTGCGGAAGGAAGCGCCATTTTGAAAATGGAACAAAACAGATTACTTCATATTTTATCCCTGCACGAAGGAAGTGAATCGAATGAAGACATTTAAGATGTTTTTTGATATTGAAAAAGAGGAGCAATGGCTGAACGAGCACCTACAAAAAGGCTATCGCTGTACAAATATCAGCGGATTAGGAATATACACTTTCGAAAAAACCGACAAAAAATATGTGATGCGACTGGATTATCAAGATTATTTATCAAAGAAAAAGTTCAAAGACTACAAAGAGATCTATGAAGACTTCGGCTGGAGTTATATAAACAGCCCATGGCTTAGCGGAACTCGATATTGGCAAAAAGAAGATGATGATCAAAATGAAATCTTCTCGGATCGCCAATCAAAGAGTAATTATTATAAAAGACTAATGAGTTTTTCATCTTGTTTTGGTTTACTGTGCTTGTTTTATTCTTATTTGATTTACAAGGATTCAGGTTTGTATTTAACTGAAGGTCTGTGGAGTATGGAAAGCGCAATGTTTTGGAAAGCATTTTTATTTGAAACTCCATTTGCCCTTTTGAGGTCGCTTCCCGCCCTTATGGCTGTTCTATTTGGCTGCAGTTTCTATAAAGCGTATCGAAAGTATTCAATGTTAAAAGAACAATAACGCGGGGAAGTTACATTCAAAGAAGTAATCGAGGATCATGTATTTGCCGAAGCCGGGCGCTTTAACGGAAAAAAAGCGCCCTGAATTTGCTGATAAATCAGACGGCTTATTTTGTTAATAATACATACTTATTTACAATGGCTTGAGCAAGACAGGCTGATGAATCAACAAAGGTAAGTTCGCTGCTTTTTTGATCCGTGACCATATTTAAATCCGTACATGCAATGATAACCGTATCAACCTTTTCTGCTAATTCACGGTGTAATTCATCATATAATGTACGAGCCTCATTGATTTTACCTTGTTTAATCTTTTCTATTATGTGATCGACATAGATTTGCCAACTATCTTGATGTAAAAAATCATAACCTTCTCTGTTTAACGCTTCTTGAAATATTCCAGATTGAACCGTAGGAACAGTGGCTAAAAGAGCTGCTTTTTTGGAGCCTTTAGGTATTTTTTTTATGGTTTCATCAATCATGTTTAGTAAAGGGACTGAAAGCGATTTTTTTATTTGATTAAAATAGATATGTGCGGTATTACATGGGATTGCAATAAAATCAACACCCGTTTTTTCAAGCTTTACAGCCCCCTCAATAATTGCCTTTTCCATGTCCGTATGATTGAGAGGTTTATTCATATAGAAAGGAGTCGGACAAGAATAAATCATCATATGAGGGAAATCCATGTCATGTATTGCTCCATATATTTTTTGGCACTCGTCTACTACCTTATCTACAAATGGCCCAGTAGATTTTGGCCCCATTCCTGCCAGTATTCCAATCATAATTGTCCTCCTCTGTAAAAATGTGTACGAATACGATCACGATGAGTTATTCTTGTGTTACGCATCTGAATCTGCTCTCATTTCTTTTTGGCTGTCTTCTCCTATTTTATCATTTCATTAATCGAAAAAAGGACTTTAAAAGATAGCTGGCAAACCAGACGACTTGCTTTAAGTAACGGGGCAGCTGAAAACAAAAAATACCAAAAGTGTCAGAACCCTTGGTATCATTGTGATGCGGCCGAGAGGACTTGAACCTCCATGGGTTATTCACCCGCTGGGCCCTCAATAAAGTGAAACTGTGCTTTCTATTACAAAACCTTTATATATTAGTGTTTGTTTATATTGATCATGTTATTTTACAAAGATTTATTCATATTGTGGATTAAAAATGGAGTCGTTTTTTTCATCACCAGAAAGTTACATGACATGTCTTGGGTGCCATGTTTGTTAAAATCACCATCTTCGTTTTAAAACGTACAGGTTTATGTCCCATAACGCTGTCCTATATAAAACACTGGACGCAACAAAGTCAAATGTTTTTCACGGTACCATAGTCAAGACTTGCCCAAGTCGCCATTATCAAAAAGAATTTCATCAAGCACTTGAAACATTTATTGAACGTGAGCAAGTGTTATAACATGAATAAGAAACCAAGGAGTGATGAATCTTTTAATCTTTCATTTTACCCGCTGACTCATATCAAAGGAGCTCTAACCAAATTTTAATAGCTGTCGCACTTATTAATAACGCTAAAATCCATTGCAGGAATTTTGTATTTACTTTTTGCCCAACAGATGCGCCAATAGGAGAAGCAATTAAACTAGCAATCATAAGAACCAGAGCCGGTGCAAAAAGAACCTGGCCCGTGATTACTTTTCCAACTGTTGCGCCAATAGATGAAAGAAATGTAATCGCAAGAGATGAAGCGACTGTGATTCTAACAGGGATATTTAAAATCGATAACATAATGGGGACTAGGATAAAGGCGCCGCCAGCTCCTAAAATACCTGATACGCCACCAATGATAAACGCTAGGGACGAAGCCAACCATTTATTAAATATCACTTCTTCGTCTTCGCTATGTTCTTGTCCTTTTTTAGGTTTAAACATTAAAATAACTGCTAGTATAGCCAGAATTCCGTATATAAAGTTAATTCCTTTTTCAGATATATAATGAGAAAAGTAACTCCCCAATACACTCCCTAAAAGGATGCTGCTTCCCATGTACATAATTAATGCTTTATTTAAAAAACCACTTTTACGATAAGCCCAAACACCGCCAAGTGTCGCAAAGAAAACTTGAATAGCCCCTATCCCTGAAACTTCATGGGCAGTTAATGACATCACTCCCACTAAAGAAGGAATGTATAATAACATTGGATAATTAATAACTGTTCCGCCAATACCTATCATTCCGGAAATAAAGGCACCAATAAACCCTATAATGAAAAGAGTTGTGATAAAGGCAATATCCATTTTGGTTCCTCCTTTCAAAGAAAAAGGGCATCTTTGTATTCGATACCCTTTCACATTCATTAGCCTTTTTTAATCCAGAATTTCAATACATCGCCTTCATCAGTTTGCTCTAAAAGGTCATGCCCGCCTGATTTAGACCAAGCTGCAAGATCACTTTTAGCTCCCTTATCTGTTGCATGCACTTCTAATATTTGACCTGATTCCAGTTCATTCATCGCTTTCTTTGTTCTGACGATTGGCATTGGGCATGCCAGGCCTTTTGCGTCTAATACTTTATCTGATTTCATGTTCGTCTCTCCTCTTTTTAATAGAAACTTGTGTTACCGTATTGCACAGCGGTTTGGACCAATCTCCATTTCACGCTGTTTTTCTTCATCCGGGCTGATTTTCCCCATGTTTGTTTCTCGAATCTCTTGGTATGCATTTGGCTGCGGAGGCAAATGATCTGTTACTAAGTGTCTAAATTGTGTTTCATCCGCAATGTTCAAACCATGGTTCTCGCTAAATAATGTGCGTAGTTTTTTACCAACACTTCCATTCTCATTTAGCTCGTCAATGATCATAAAGTGTGCCGGTAATACAATTAAATCCTGTGATAACGCGTTGTAACGGCTATAAAGCGTTGTTCTTAAATCTCCTGCCCAATCTTCTGCCATACCGGCTAAGTCTGGCCTGCCAATTGAATCAATAAACAAGATATCACCTGAAAGAAGATACTGATCATCGACAATGAAAGAAGTGGAACCAATCGTGTGCCCCGGTGAATAAATCGGTTGAATGCCAATCTTTGTGTTTCCAATGACAATATCGTTGCCTTCTTCCAGCGGCTGATAATCAAATACCGCTTCTTCTGCATCCTTCGGTGGTAACCAGTAGGTTGCTTTTGTTTTTTCAGCTATGACTCTGCCGCCTGAAATATGGTCTGCGTGAAGATGTGTATCAAATACGTGAGTAATCTCCGCGCCCTTCTCTTTCGCAAAGTCTATAAAAATATCTGCCATACGTGTCGCATCAATAATCGCTGCTTCACCATTGGAGATGACCATGTATGACAGGCAGCCTTTACCGATACGAACAAACTGATACATCTCACCGCCATCTTTTAAATCCCCGACTTTTACCGGCTCTAAATGTTCGCTCCATGCTTTCATTCCGCCCTTAAGATAGGATACAGAATGACCTGCTTCAGAAAGCATTTCGGATACCATGACAGATGAACCTTCTTTTGCACAAACGACCAGCACTTCTTTATCAGAAGGAATTTTCTCCAAGATATCTTCTACGCCATCTAAAAGATCGAAATACGGTACATTTAAATGGTCAAAATAATGTCCTTCAATCTTCCAATCGCTAAAATCATTTTCATTACGTACATCCAAAATAAATAAAGATTCTTTGTGAAAGATTTTTTGTGTGACTTCTTTTGCGGTAAGTGCTTGCACGGTCATGTTTACATACCTCCTTTTTCTGTTTTACCTGTCCAATCCCGCATACCGGGAATAACATTAATAACCTTTTTAAAACCTTGTTTTTTCATGGTGTGAGCTGCCATTTCACTTCTTCTTCCTGAATGGCAAATAATATAAATTTCATCATTTTTGTTTAATTCGTTAGAGCGCTTTTCCACTTCGCCAAGAGGGATATGCACCGCTCCGGGGATATGGGCTTCTTCATACTCCTCTATCTCTCGTACATCTAAAATGTGAAGAGACTCATCACGATCCACTTTCTGTGTGAAAGCTTCTAATGAAATCTCAGGAATTGAAGATGCATTTTCTGATGAATGCTCTCCTCCTTTTCGAAGAAAGTGACAAAGGACTTCTCCCTCTGTTTCAGTACCTAGATATTCATGGCCTGAGCTTTTTGCCCATGCTTGCAGATCTGCCGCCGATCCTTTATCTGTTGCTTGAATTTCTAATATGTCACCAGCTTTTAATTCTTTTATTTTCTTCTTTGTTTTTACGATAGGCATTGGGCATGACAAGCCTTTAGCGTCTAATACAATATTTGCTTTCACGATTTTTTCCTCCTTTTCTTATATAGGGGTGGGGGTATATAAATATGCAAAAAGTTACTCTCTGGATGTTAATACCATGTATTCATACCACCTTTTATATTTGTGATATTTTTAAACCCTTGTTTCTTCAATATTTTACTTGCCTTTACACTTCTCATTCCGCTTTGGCAGATCACAAAGACGTCTTTGTCTTTCGAAAGCTGATGAGTTTGACGAGGCAAGATAGACAAAGGAATATTTTTGAACCCTTTAATATGCCTTGTGCGGAACTCATAAGGTGTTCGTACATCTATAAACTGTTTGTCTTTATTTTTCAGCTCTGACTTTAAATCAGCAGTTGTTATTTGTTTAACACCATGCAATGGGAAAAAACGTCGAAATACGATCCAAAGTAAAAATAAAATGAGTAAAGTATTGAACATTACTCCGCTATTCATAGTGTTATAACCCCCTTCACTTATTCAATTTGCAATGGATAACATTAGATAAATAAGTTGACATTGCCTTCTTCAGCATCTGCCAAATAAGCAGCTACACCAGCATAGTCGATATCATCTAATAGTTCTTTTTCCTGTAAACCAAGAAGATCCATTGTCATCGTACAAGCTACGAGCTTTACACCTTGTTCTTGAGCCATCTCAATCAACTGAGGCAACGTAAGTGCATTATGCTTTTTCATCACATTTTTAATCATTTTAGGGCCCATACCTGCAAAGTTCATTTTAGATAAACCCATCTTATCAGCACCGCGAGGCATCATCTTTCCAAACATTTTTTCAAGAAATTCTTTTTTCACTGGAATCAGCTCTTCTTTACGTAAAGCGTTTAATCCCCAAAACGTATGGAAGATCGTCACTTCATGATCGTAGGCAGCTGCACCATTTGCAATAATATAGGCTGCCATTGCTTTGTCATATTCGCCGCTAAATAAAACAATTGTTGTGCGTTTTGTTTGTTTTGTCATGTTTATTCTCCTGACTAACCACTATTACCCCTGGGGGTATATTAGAATTAAAATTTTTTTCGAAAGATCTCCTATTATTCAATCCAAAATACCGGTAGGGGTATATTATAATAAATATAAAAATCCGTCAACCTTAAAGATGATAGGTTGATGAATTTTTTTATCGGCTCTTTACCAATAAGTCGACCGCTTCTTTTACTAAGTGTTGTGTGTCTTCTCCCTTTTCTAAACTTTCACGAACACAATGTTCAAGGTTTGTGCTCACAATCAAACCCATTGCTCGATCGATCGCATTACGTGAAGCAGCTAGTTGGGTCACAACCTCTCTGCAATCTTTTCCTTGTTCCATCATGGTCAATACACCTTTTATCTGTCCTTCTATCCGGCGTAAGCGATTTTTAATCTTTTGATCATATTCCATGCGTTGAACTCCTTCTTTGAAATTTATATATTTGCATGTTATCAACTATCACTTCATACTATGCTTTATCACACTACATTATTAACTAGATAATGTTTGTGAATCAATATTATACCCTTACAGGTATACTGTCAATTTTCAAGACGGCATGAGAATGATTATAAAGAGTTAATATTAGTACCCACCTGTTTTACGTTAAACCCAAAAGATTAATCACAAGAAGTCTCCATATTTACTTAACATGCTCTTAATTGTATGATTGGTATCCTTGAGGAGAAGAAGACATCGAAAAAGTAAAAAAGTAAACAAACCTAGGATTCAATTGCTGTCATTGATGTCAAGTCATGAACTCCTAAAGGAGATTTAATAACTCATTTTCAACGAAAAACTGATCTCTGTTAATTAGTCGAGATTCCAAGATATACACGGACCAATTGATCTTTCCTTTTTTGGGAATCCCACAGGTTCCCTCTTGTTTTGATGTTGTTTTTTTAAAAAAAAATTATTGACACAAATAAATGACCATGTTATCATTAAAAATTTGATATCTCACTCCATATATGATAACCTTAAGTTAAGTTCCCATATATGGAGGTGGATTATATGTTTCAAATTGGCGATAACATTGTTTATCCAATGCACGGAGCAGGTACAATTGAAGCCATAGAAGAAAAACAATTCTTAGAGGAAAAACAACAGTATTATGTCATAAGAATGTCAATCAGTAATATGACAGTTATGATTCCAACGCGTAAAATATTGAGTTCAAATATACGGCCAGTTACTGATATACGTGCATTAAAACACATTATACACATTTTTCAGCATGGAGAATCAGATAAGTTACTGCCGTGGAAGCAAAGGTATATAGTAAACACGAACAAAATAAAAACGGGTGAAATACAAGAAGGCGCTGAAGTTGTACGTGATTTAATGCGAATGAAGAAAGAAAAAGCACTTAATTCAAGCGAAAAAAAAATGTTGGATCATGCATATGAATTTTTGATTAGTGAACTGGAAGTCATTAAAGGAATCACTGAAAAACAAATGAAAAGTTTCTGCTAAGGTTAATTTTAAATAATGTTTTGCATTCCAAAAAGCACCCACGAGTTTTCGGAATATTACGATTAAAATATTTCGAAGACGCTTAACTTCTTCAACTTACTTTTAGAACATTAACCTCTTTTATTATTCCTACAATCTAATCTGTTTTTATTATTAAAAATTTCTTCAACGAACATTTGATGTTTTATCAAAAAACTCGATGAAATAGTCACTTGATTTTTGTAATCCTGATTCACACTGGCACGGACAAGGAGCCGTAAGGATGGAAGAGAGGCAGGGCTTTCATTGTTTTAGGTCTAAGTGATTATTTCCAGAAGAAAAAACAACCACTCCCCTCTTTATCTTTAAGAATTTCTTACATCTGCTTCCACAGTGAATAGCAGTTGGTTATCTTCTTTTCGTAAAAGAGATATGCGAATTGTAACAAAGAATAACATACAGTTATCTTGAGAACATAAAAACAAATCATTTATATATATTCCACATATCGTCAATCCGGTATGTTATACTGTAAACAATCCTTTGAGGTTTTAAACCTTTTTCTTACCTTGTAGCAACTGTCCCTACTCGAACGTTGAGTAGGGTTTTTTTATTCAGTATGATACAGAGAACATAAAAAAACAGGCCCTATATAAAGAGCCTGTTTGTATAAACGATTGAAGATTAAGCAGTTTTTTGAACGTTAGCAGCTTGAGCTCCACGAGCACCTTGCTCAACGTCAAACGTTACTTTTTGACCTTCGTCTAAAGATTTGAATCCGTCACTTTGGATTGCAGAAAAGTGTACGAATACATCGTCTCCATTTTCACGTTCGATAAATCCAAAACCTTTTTCTGCATTAAACCATTTAACTGTACCTTGTTCCATTTTTGTTGCCTCCTAGTGTGTTACACATTGTATTACTATCCTTGCCCAAAGTATCATCAAGACGAAAAGTCGATATTCATACTATCCTTTACACGAACAAAAATAATTCTCCTTTATCATAGCACGAAACGGAAATAACTGCAAATTAATAATGTGTTCATTCATGTTTTATTTGTTAAACCTGTCGATACCAGTGCAAAATAAGATGCCTATTAATAGCTATGGTTTGAAAACACCGTGAAAATGAATCACGAGTGTCTTCAAACCCAGTACTTCATATTGATTGTTAAAGATTTCTTTAAAAGGCTCAGCTGTTTCTTGTTCAAGTACAAGATATTCTTGGCTGTTCACTGGTACAGCTTTGTTTCTGCAGATGTTTCCAAACGATCACTCAGGTATACCTCTATTTTAACGGTATTAACTTGTCATGTTTGTTCCTCAAACAATCAAAGTTTACGGTCTAAATAAACCGATTCACATTGGGGAGCATGGAGAGAGTTTGGCCCGATAAAGAGCTGGGTATAATCTTCATACACCTTTTGAATTCCGGCTGGTTCTGCTAATAAAGATTTAATCGACCTGGAAAAAAGTATCTCATTTCCAATAATTTCACAAACGAATGGGAAAGATACTTATCATCTATGGTGTATGACGGTGTGACTTCAAAGACAAACGTTTTCGATACATAGAAGAACATCAGGGAAGGGGAAATTTTTAAAAAATGAATGAACAAAACCTAAGGACTTTGAGAAAACTGGTTACACCCTATGAAAAGTCCGATTTACAAAAAAGTATATGTCAAATCATTAACACATTGGTGCCATTGTTCCTGCTATGGTATTTGGCATATAAGAGCTTGTCCATTTCTTATTTCCTTACATTAGCCATTTCTGTCGTTGCAGCAGGTTTTTTAGTAAGAACCTTCATCATCTTTCATGATTGCTGCCACTATTCCTTTTTTAAGAACCGAAAGGCGAATCGAATCCTTGGAACAATTACAGGAATTCTGACTCTGCATCCGTTTGATCATTGGGCACACGATCATTCTGTCCATCATGCGACAAGCAGCAACCTGGACAAACGCGGTACGGGCGATATTTGGGTACTGACTGTTGAGGAATATAAAGAAGCCTCAACTAAGACAAAAACAATGTACCGTTTGTACAGAAATCCGTTTGTTATGTTTATTATCGGACCGATTTACGTCTTCGGGATTACCAATCGTTTTAATCGTAAAGGGGCAAAACGCAAAGAACGGATGAATACATATGTAACGAACCTGGGGATCGTCGCTTTGGCAGCACTTTTATGTTGGGCTATCGGCTGGCAAACCTTTCTGCTGGTCCAGACGCCAATTTTTATGATATCGGGATCCCTCGGAATTTGGATGTTTTATATTCAGCATACGTTTGAGGATTCATATTTCGAAGAAGATGAGCATTGGGAATATGTAAAAGCAGCCGTTGAAGGAAGCTCTTTTTATAAGCTTCCAAAAGTCATGCAATGGTTAACAGGCAATATCGGTTTCCATCATGTTCATCATTTAAGCCCAAGAGTCCCAAACTATAAGCTTGAAATCGTGCATAACAACACTGAACCATTGCAAAACGTTCCGACCATCACACTGGCAACAAGTATTAAGTCGTTAAAGTTCCGCCTATGGGATGAAGAAGGCAAAAAATTTGTTGGTTTTACCCACTTAAAAAAAACTTCTAAAAGTCAGGTATCAGCTCGGCTAAGAACGGATTAAATAAACTCCCATAATCGATGATAATGGGCAGTGTATTTTGCATAATAAAAGTGCAGACTCGCGCAAAGATTTTGTGCAGAGGTCAGCACTTTTTTAATGCCACATGCACTTACAACAAAAAAATACCAAAGGTGTCAAAACCCTTTGTATCATTGAGATGCGGCCGAGAGGACTTGAACCCACGGGTTATTCACCCGCTGGGCCCTCAATTGGGTGCATCCATGTTATATCCTTCATTTACTTATATCCATTGCACACATTTACTCGTTTTTATTACTTTATCAGCCATCTTGAAGACTTAAAATTCCCTAATACTTCACCACTCGGAAACCCTCCAAAGAATAATCATTATTATAATATCGAACAATCATATTAATATTGTCAAAACGTTCGTTTTTGAATCACCTTGTTCATACTTCTATCAGTTTATAATTGAAATGAATTCGCCAATCTCTTCTACAAATAAAAAAACATTTATTTACAATTAATTTTTATTTTGTTATTCTACTCGTGATCATCGTTTTCTTTGTATATTCATTTTATTATGACTTTGATTTTTCTAATTGGTTTTCGCCCCATAAAAGAAGTTGTTCAAATATAGGGTTCAGCTCTAGTCCTGCCCTAGTCAATGAATATTCTACTCTTGATGGAACTTCATTATACTGAACTCGTTGAACAATTCCGTATTCAATCAGGTCCTTTAATGATTGATTGAGCATTGTTCCTGTAATTCCATACACTTTACGCTTTAACTCATTATATCGAATATCATTGTAACTACATAGTACAGCTAAGATTTTTAAATTCCATTTTCCCGCTAATATATTTAATGCATAACTTGCTGGAGCTATCGCTTTATTTAGCTCACTTTCAGTCATATTTTATCCACTCCTTAGTCAGTTTTTCCTTACTTAGTCAGTTTATATTGAGTACTTGTTAAATCTTTTCCATTTATTATAATCAAATATGTAAACCCTGTCACCCATGTATTAGAGAGCTAAATTGATCATAAAACCCTTCAAGTTTATACTTTTTCAAGGAGATGGAGTGAGTAAATGAAAAGTGAAAAGATGCGTGCTGCACAATATACTAAATATGGATCACCGAATGTTCTTTTTGAAGATTCTATATCAAAACCTGTTATAGAAACTGGAGAAGTACTCATTCGTGTACATGGGTCGAGTGTAAACTCTATGGATACGCTATTTCGATCAGGCAAGCTGAAACTATTAACGGGTAATCAATTCCCAAAAGGAACAGGGGCAGACTTTTCTGGTGAGGTTGTTGAGGTAGGATCGAACGTAAAAAATTATCAATTAGGTGATAGAGTGTGGGGAGTTCTTCCAATGAATTTAAGGAGCCAAATTGGTAGTGCCGCTGAATATGTAGCTATATCACCTGAGAAAATATCTAAAATTCCTACAAAGGTTGATCTCTTACAAGCCGCGGCATTGCCTGGTGTAGGTGTTACTGCAATTATTGCCTTAAAATATAAAACGAAACTTAGAAAAGGCGAAAAGTTACTTGTACGTGGTGCAAGTGGAGGAGTCGGAAGCATTGCGATTCAAATTGGCAAAATGTTGGGTGCTCATGTAACTGCTCTTGCAAACGAAAAACATCTTACTTTTCTTCAAGAGCTAGGTGCAGACGAAGTATTTGATTATAAAAAAACATCTCCTACTGATCTTAAAAAGTTTGATGTAGTCATGGACACAGTGGGAACTGACCTCAAACATTATAGGCGCTTGCTTGCAAAGAACGGTAGAATGGTTACTATTGGATTTCCTAGTTTTTCGTCCTTCATATATATATTAGCTTCAACTACTTTCGGTTCTCGTAGAGTTCGCACATTCAGCGCAAATCCCAAAAATGAACTTCTAAAAGAATTAGCATCTTATGTAGATTCCAACAAGGTCAGACCAGTTATTGATAGCATTTATTTTTTATCTGATGTTGCCAAAGCTCATCATTCCTTAGAAGCTGGAGGTGGACGAGGAAAACGTATCATAAATTTACTTGATAAAAAATAAACCATCATTTCAGGATAAAATGGACGCTCATTTCTTGTAAAAGGCGTTGCTCCATTTGCGGCGTTATTAGGCGGGGCTTTAGATGGATTGAGATCAACTCAATTTGCTGATGCATTCAGTACTTTAGCCGCTATAATATAGATCGTCTTTTCACCAGTACCAAGAATAGTATGAATAACCGAAAAAAGGTATAGTGGAAAATCTGTAATTTCAATTAATAAAAAAGACCAATACTCTTGTGAGTTTGGTCTTTTGGATTACTTCATATATGCGGTTGAGAGGAGTCGAACCTCCACGGGTTTAACCTCACTAAGCCCTCAACCTAGAAAGTTTTGGTAAGCAAGTCTTCTCCCATAGCTGTATTTTCCGCACAAAAAAATAATACCAAAGGTGGTCAAACCCTTGGTATTATTGGTATGCGGCCGAGAGGACTTGAACCTCCACGGGTTATTCACCCACTAGGCCCTCAACATTGTAAATCCGTATCACTGATTATGAAAGCTTATTTTCATTACATTTCCTATTTTCATTTGTCATCATTATATACGTTTATATGAATTATGGTTAAAAAATGGTGAGCCAAAATAACAATCACTATAACTTTTTCATGTGTATTGATTAGAGTTTTAATTTCTTTCTTCTTATTAAAAAGGCTGACGAAAATTTCGTCAGCCTAATCTTTAATATTCTGCATTTTCTCAAATTCGCTTTCCATAAATGATATATCGTTTCGGTACATTACCGATATTGAAAAGGGATAACAGGTTGTAAGATTGCGGTTAATAATTGGTGAGCAAAAAATACCTTAACTTCTTTACTTCTAAAAAGGGTTATACTGCCTAGGCATGCCATGAGAGTGACATACATAAAAAAAGATGCTATTGAAAAGCAACCTGAAGCTTATTTAAAGTTCAAAAACATCCTTCTAAACATAATGCCCTTAAAGAAATCAGATCCTTAGCACCGTGAAAAGAATAAATATGGTATATTTAGATAAAAAGTTCCTATTAGGAGGTTTATATGGAGAAAGATGTCAAGGTACCAAAGGTTTTTATATCTTACAGTTGGTCTTCTGAGGCTCATAAACAATGGGTACTTGATTTAGCTAATAGATTAGAGGCTAAATCTGGAGTTGAAGTCATTTTAGACAGGTGGCACTTAAAAATTGGACATGATAGATATAAATTTATGGAAGAGAGTATAAGACAAGCTGACAAGGTAATAGTAATTTGCGATAAAACTTACTGTGAAAAAGCAAATAATAGAGTTGGAGGAGTAGGGTCAGAAACCATTATACTTACACCCGAGATTTACGAAGACACTAAACAAGATAAATTCATTCCTATTGCAATGGAATCATCAGTCGATAACCAGTTGCTCTTACCTGATTTTATAAAGTCAAGATTGGTTTTACCGATTTTAGAAAAAGGAGATTTTGAAAAACAGTATGAAGATTTAATACATCTTATTTGGGATGAGCCAAGGCTAACTCCCCCAAAAAGAGGAAGTAAGCCAGACTTCAAAAGTAGTAACGAGAGAAATGATGATTATGATATTGTCTTTGATAAAAGTAATAGCGAGAGAATAATTTGGTTACTCCCAAGGGGATTTTTATTATTGAAAGACATAACATATCAAACACATGACTCTTGGGCAATAACTGTACATTATTTCAATTACAATGGAGAGTGGCAGCACGGTACACATTATCACGATTCATACTATAGAGACTGGGATAGAAATATGGAAGTTCAGTTTAGAAAACTTTCAATCCCAAAAGCTGATTGGCTATGGTGTCAAGCGCCTTTAAACTTAGTTAGGGATCTAAGAGATGCAACTACAATTATTGATATAGCTAAAGTTATTCAAAAAGAACAACAATGTGATTATCCCGTTTATTATTATGGTCCACAAGAACCTATCCTTTTACCTAAAGTTCCTTCTGATTACCATTTTTGTTATAAGAATGGTAAACTTAGAGATATTTTAGAGTGCGTAAATAATAAACAACTAAAAAATGAAACCGACTTAAATGAACTACATTCAAATGCGTTAACAATAAGGCAAAGCACCTACATTGAATGTCTTAAGTTCTTAGGCGAAAAAAACCCCTTATTTCATTTTGTCAAAGAAGTCCTTGATGAATATGATAAATCTTTTTCAATTGATGATTTAATTATATGGTTCGGTAGAATTGAAAACATACTTTCTAGTACATTAAGTCACGCTTATAATGATTGGAATCTTAAAAATTAAGTTAGACATGAAAAAGAGCAAATTTTTAATATATGCTCTTTTTCTATGTTCGCTTAACAACAACTTTATCTTATGCGATATTTATCTCAATTGATTTGCTTATGCTCATGTAAATGAGTGAAGGCCTCCTCAATACCACCACTACCAATGAAGGTTTGCTATTTAAGTACCTCTAATTTACTCCTAAATTCAGCATATAAGCACATGTTCGGTGCTAATTAATATGAGTGTTGCACAGCCTCATCATTAGCTCGATATACACTAAAATTTCCGTGTCCCCATAAAATGAAAATATCGCTCTATTATAATCACCTGTTACGCACCTACTCTATCATCAGCAACATGGAAAGGAGCTTTGATAACAGGAACATCATTTGTTAAAATCACTCCTACGATACTACCCAATAATATCACTGCAAACAAAGTCCGGCTAATCTTCATTAATTATCTCCCCTTTTTTATTTTCCGTCCCGCTTTAATACTCAGTCGATAATACTCATTGGAACGTGATAAATCCCCTTTTTCATAAAAATAATCAGCTGCTCTGTTTGCAAAGTTTTCAATGTCTCCGTACATTCTTAGAAGGAAAATACCATTAGCGATGACACTAATGGTACCCCTTTGTTTCTACTCAATCACTTATTCAGCTTCTCCAACAACTGTAAAGCGTTCATTTATATGTTTTGGATTTTCGATTTCATCCAATACTGCAATTGCATAGTCTGCATAGCTGATATAACTTTCGCCTTTCGAATTCACAAGAAGATGATCTTTTCCTGACTGATAAAACCCAGTTCTTTTCCCGTCTGGGTCAAATACCGCTGAAGGACTGATAAATGTCCAGTTAATATCAGAAGTTTCCTTTAGTTCTTGCAAGTTACGACCTTGCCCTTTAGCTGTCGGAATAAAAATCTCCGGGAAATCAGGTGTATCCATTACACTGACAGTTTTATTTTCGTCTACATAAAGACTCCCTGCTCCACCTACAATTACAGCTCTTGTACCCGTTCCTTTTAATGCCCTAATTAATGCCCGGCCAGCATCTACATGTGCCTGTTCTTCTCCTAATGGAGCACCGAAGGCATTAACTATTACATCTAACTTTTTTAGATCATCCGATGTAAGATCAATTATATTTTTTTCAATGACTGCAATCTTTTCCTCTTTAAGTTTTGCAGCATCTCTTACAATTGCAGTTACTTCATGTCCCCTGCTTACCGCTTCTTTCAAGATAAGACTTCCAGCTTTTCCGGTTGCACCAATGATTCCAATTTTCAATTTAAAGTCCTCCTAATCATTCAATATTTTAAATGTAACCATATTGATTACATGTAATAATTTTAGTTACACCTTTTCTATTTGTCAATACTTTTATCATCTTGTTAATTGAGCATATTAGAGTAAAAGAACTTGTAATACATTCAGTTACAAGTGTACTATAAAGAGTGTAAAGTAATGAGGATGGTGAAGAAATCATGTCTATTAGCAGCCGTTTTGCTGTAGGAATTCATATATTGGCTCTTATTGAAATAAATGAAGACGGAATTAGCACTTCTGAATTTTTAGCTGGAAGTGTAAATACAAATCCCGCCTTCATAAGAAAAATTATGGGGATGCTGAAAAAAGCAGGTTTAGTAAATGTTCGGCCAGGTATTGCAGGAGCTGAATTAGCGAAGGATTTAACTGAAATCACCTTACTTGATGTTTATAGAGCAGTTAATGTTGTTCAAGATAAAGAATTGTTTAGTATACATGAAAATCCCAATCCTCAATGTCCTGTAGGCCGGAACATTCAAAGTACAATTGGTCCAATATTTGAAATCGCCCAATCTGCCTTGGAAAAAGCTCTTGGGCATATCACAATTGAGGATGTGGTAAAGGATATTATTGAAAAAGAAAAATTGACCAATAATTGTTAAATGATTTCACAGAAAATATTTTATCAGACTGGGGATAAGAAAAATCAATAAAACAAAAATGGACTGGGTCATATTGAATCCAGCCCCGAATTGATATTGATTTTAGATTTAGATTACGGTAAGGGATATAAATATGCTCATGATAAAGAGAAAAAATTAACGACAATGCACACGATGCCAGATTCTTTAATAGGGCGTGAATATTACTATCCAACAACTCAAGGTTCAGAAGCTAAGTTCAAACAAAGACTTGAGGAAATCTCGGATTGGTATAAAAGAAACCGCAAATCTTAGTTTGAACGAATATGTTCTGTATATAAAAATAATGGGGTATGGAGTGAATTGATAATGAATTATGATGAAATAAAAGATTACTGCCTAACCTTTCCAAACTCTTATGAAGACCATCCTTTTGGAGATGGTTGGACTGCAATTCGGCACAAAGGGAATAAGAAAATATTTGCACTTATCTTCACTCGCGACGAACACTTATGTGTCAACCTTAAATGCGAACCTGAAAGGGCTGATTTTCTACGTGGTCTTTTTGAAGAAATCAAGCCCGGATACCATATGAACAAGGAGCATTGGAATACGCTTACCTTAGATGAGGGACTCCCAGAGCATCAAATCCATGACATGGTAAAGTACAGCTTTGAACTGACAAAACCAAAAAGTAAAAAGGAAACATAACATCGAAGGATAGAACGCTCATTATAGATATTCACCCGGCGCAATGATACAGAGGAATATGCAAAAAACCTCAAGGCAGCAATTTTTAAATTCGTATTTACGAGATGATTTTTTCGTTATTGTGAGTCCTTTGTTTCTCGATCATAGGTTGAACAAATAAAAAAAGAGCAGACTCAAAGTCCACTCAATTAATTAAGATGATTGCTCATTTCATCCAGACACCTATAAAAAATGAAAGGTGACGATGATATGCCGCAAAGGTCATTTAGCGTTTAATTAATACTGATAACTCACCTTCAAACACTTTTTCCTCTTTCTGATTATAGGTAGATAACAATACAGTAAGTATCCCCGTCTGGCTTTTATTTGGTTTTTTATCAATAACCTTAACAATAGTTTTCAGTTTATCATTAGGGTAAACGGGTGCTAGGAATTTTATATTATTCATTCCTGTCCCAGCAATAATATCGTCTTCATGACACCCTTCTTCAATCCAAAGCTTAAAAGTAATAGATAACGTTTGTATTCCAGAAGCAATAATTCCATTAAACCTGCCCATTTTTGCTTTTTCTTCATTTAAATGCATGTACTGTGGGTCATACACTTCTGCAAAATTCATTATATTCTCTTTTGTTAATTCAAAAGATTTAGTTTGAAAAACCTGCCCGATGGTAAATTCATCTAACTTCATAAATAAATCTCCTTGAATCTAAACTTTATTATTAAATCTACGTAGCATTTTAACATACTGGCTCTCACACAACAACTTAACGGTAAAACAATTGTTCCCCTATCAGGAATGAACAAGCACATTGTTTTTGTTTCCTTGCCTTTAACCTCTTTATAATCAGGTGTTTTCTTATAAAGACCAAGGCGGTCGCCATCACCATCACCCGGCATATGTGCCATTTCCTCATAAGAATCTCCAAGCTTCTCATAATAAGAATAAGCAGTCAGCCTACGAGAACTTTCTTCTGGCTGATAAAACGCAAGTTGAATATATTTCCCGTCATCATATACACGAATTATGGCGTTATCTCTTTTGTGCTCATCTGAATCTGCTCGCATTTCTTTTCTGACTTTCTTCTCCTGCTTCATCACTTCATTAATCATTATCATATTTACTGCCGCCGCACGCAGTCAGCAGAAGGATGAAGGTGACTGACAAATCATACGACCTACTATAAGTAAGTGGACAGTAACAGATGAATTTTTATAAACAAAAAATACCAAGGGTGTCAAAACCCTTGGTATCATTGATGCGGCCGAGAGGACTTGAACCTCCACGGGTTATTCACCCGCTGGGCCCACCATCTATATTCATAAAACTATTGCTCAGTTGTCAGCATGTTAAGTAAATTACGAATTTCCTTGTTATAACTTTTAATTTCTTCTTCATTACAACCGGTTTTATCAAATACTGCATTAGGAATCAATGTGACTTTTTCTTTAAACTCATTCCCTTCAGTTGTTAACGTAATAATTACACTTCGTTCATCCTCTTTTGAACGCTCTCTTATAATAAGACCTCGCTCCTCAAGTCGTTTTAAAACTGGAGTTAATGTTCCGGAGTCTAGATATAATTCTTCGCCTAAACCTTTAACAGATATTTTTTCCTTCTCCCATAAAACAAGAAGAACCAAATACTGTGATTAGCGTACAAGTTCTCGTTTTCTGCTTTGGACCCCATATAGAAAATAAAAAGCCAGCTCTCCTTCGGGAGAAGAACTGGCATAACAAAGCTTCTTGCTTCTTATTTTGCTGTATTGCTCGGACCTTTTAATTTCTCTTCGTTCTTGCGTCAACGTTTTATTATTAGGACACAACCAATAAAATAATGACGATCGAGAATAGCAACGCTGCTTTTGCAAAGCAGTAAGCCCTCCAGAATATAAAAGAGCTGCAGTCATTGCTGCTCGGATAATCCCAGCTTATTCTGAGTCTGTATGTCGAGTAGCCGGTCAATTAAATGGATGTTTTTTTCATTCCTTTTCTGTTTGTTCCATTTTCCACCACAGTGAATCTTTTGGATTTTCAACAGCTTCTTGAAACTCAGCTTTAGAAGCAACTGTTGGGTAAGAACCTTTTAAAGATTTACCTGAAGTATCTTTAAATAAGGTTAACACAACAATTAAGCCAATTAAACTAACTGCTAATAAATAGAAACCCGGCGCCAAATTGTTTCTTGTCACATGGGTTAACCAAGAAGCAACTAAAGGTGTTGTTCCACCAAAAATAGAAACTGATAAGTTGAATGTCCAGGATAACGTACGATATCTAATGTCAGTATGGAACAACGTAGGTAAAGATCCTGGCATAGTACCTTCGTATACAGATAATACAATACCTAACATTAAAAGTCCTATAAATAAGAATGTTATATTCCCCATATTAAGAAATTGAAAAGAGATAATCGAAAATACAATTCCTAATACTAATCCAATTGTTATAACTTTTTTATTTCCTAATTTATCTCCCAATTTACCAAAAGTTAAAGCAAACGGTACCATAATAATCAATACAATTGCTGTAACCGGTGTACTTATATTATCACTTATACCAAGGTTCTCATCTAAATAAGAAGGCATATAACCTAACAATAGGTAATTGGTTATATTGAAAAATGCCACAAATACGATACATAAAAAGATATCTTTTTTATATGTTTTAATGACTTCTAATAAACCTGGTTGTTGTTCTTGGCTTTCAGAGATGTCATTTTCAAAAATTGGTGATTCATCTAAATGACTTCTCAAATATAAACCAAATAATCCTATTGGAATACTTAAGAAGAAAGGAATTCTCCATCCCCAACTATTCATTTGAACATCAGATAAAGTCCAGAAAAGTACTGTAACTAAAACAGAAGCTACTATATAACCAGATAATGTGCCGATTTCTAAACCGCTGCCTAACCTTATACGCTTATTATCTGGAGAAGATTCTGCGATATATACCATTGCACCAGCGTACTCTCCACCCACAGAAAAACCTTGCAGAATACGAGCTAATAGTAATAATATAGGGGCCCATACACCAATCTGTTCATAGGTAGGAAGCACACCAATTATTAAAGTAGATAAAGCCATCATTAAAATAGTAATTGTTAATACTATTTTCCGACCAAATTTATCACCCATTTTACCAAAAATAATTCCGCCTACCGGTCTGAGTAAGAAGGCAATTGCAAATGTAGCAAAAGTAAATATTAACTTTAATTCATCGTTTTGAACCGGACTGAAAAAGTTTTTACTAATAATAACTGCCAAATAAGAATATAAAGCAAAATCAAACCATTCCATCGCGTTTCCTATTCCTGTAGCAAACACGCTTTTCTTCGCTTTTTGAATGTCTACAACGTTAATTTTTTTCTTGTTAAACTTCATTTAATAATATCGACTCCTTAATTATCAAATCCACATTATACAAGCGCATAAACGGTCCAAGCATGCAGTCCCAGAATGTATAGCGTAATGCTTCTCTAAAAGTCTGGGGGTTTCTGTTTCACCTGATGGAGAGCTAACGGCATAGTGGATAATTGGTTCAACTGTACCTTAAAAGACTAGACTAATATCCATATCAGCGCCAAATAACATTGTAAACCAGGAAAGAAGGATGAAATTCAGTTTTTTCGCTGGTTTCCTTAACTTATTTTTGCCGATTGGACTAAAAATAATACAAAAAGCAACAAAAAGAGAAACATCCAACAGATAATACCAGCCAAAGCGGTTAGTGATATATCCTTGGGCTGTGGTTGGTATTTTCTGCAGACTATTTGGAGAAATGATTCCCCTTAATAAAGCTCTATTGTGAATATTATCACAATTGAACAAAAACTTTTATTTCTTCAAAGTATCCTAAACCTTTATTTTAGTTCTTCCATTACGTCTTTATTTACTGATTCTATCTTTATTACCCCACAATCAGGTGAAACAAAACACTATAAACGTACCATATCTTTTTAAAATCTGACAAGCTCAACAGGGTGATAGAAACCCGGCTAAAGCCCAGCTAGTCAATGGATAGAAGAAATTTTTTTGTTTTTCCCAAGGAATAACCGTCTGCGTTTAATCCAGCCCAATCAGAAAGAAAAAGAGCAGGAGTAATCCTGCTCTTTCATTCAAAACTTTAATTTGTATGAAGAATTTCGTATACCTTTTCGACTTTCTTTACCTATTAATCAGGATACAGACTACAACAGAAATAAGTAGCACCGGGTATGAAATAATGGATGCATTTAAACAGGCCAATCACCGACAATTGAATTTAGGAAAAAGCGTTAAATTCTCTCTTATGATGTTGTTGCGTATTGTTGACGGTAAAATTGTTGAACATAGATCTCATGTGGATGTGCATGATATTCTCCGTCAGCTTGGCGTTAATTAACAGTAAAAAGTTGAAATAGTGAGAGACCAGGTGAATAGCTTGGTCTCTTTTTTTATAATTAAGGCCTCGCTCTATGCCCCCCTGCATTCAGTCGATGTAACTTTGAAATAAAGTTTGATTAACATCTATCGCAAACCCTTATTTTCACAACACATCATTTGTTTCAGCTTCCCTCGCGAATACCGGATCAATGCCCAGCTTTAAGATAGTCAACCAATTTCTCCGCACTGTTCTTAACATCTTCTTTTGAAAGGTGAAGTGTCCCATATTGTGTAAAGGCAGGAAGAAAACGCATTCCTATATAGTTAGCAGTGACTTGAAACGGTCTGATAAGCTCGCTGATCGTGATATTATATTCTCCGCCTGCTTGATAATCAGATTCCTGTGCGCCTAAGGAGATCGCTAAGAGCAGTTCTTTTCCATGCAATTTAGTTCCCCCAGTTCCATAAGCCCAGCCATGTGTTAACACATCATCTTCCCATTGTTTGAGTAACGCGGGACTGCTGTACCAATACATTGGGAACTGAAAAACGATACGCTCATGATCTAACAGGAGCTGCTGCTCTTTTTCTACATCAATGATAAAATTAGGGTATTCACCGTACAGGTCATGAACCGTAATGTCATTCTCTTGCTTTAAACGGTTCATCCAGGTTTTGTTGACAACAGACGTTTCCAAATTAGGGTGTATAACGATAACCAATGTTTTCATTTGACCGTTATCCTTTCTTCGCCGATTAGTTATTATTGCTTTGCTTTTGTGATAAAGAATTGATTCTAATTTTAAAATAACAACTTATTTACACCTATTTTATCCTTTTTCATGAATTCAGGGCAACTAATTGGACACCGATTACATTTATAGCCAAAAAAAGGCTTAACCTTTTAAAAAAGATTAAGCCTTTTCAGTACCCTTATGCCCCTATCCTATTATCTTGTGTCTAAATTCTAATAGCTGATCATATAACAAGGCATCTTTGTTTTCCTCCATGCTTAGCAATACTTTCTCTGCTTTTGCAAATTGGAGTTTGAGGCATTAGTAACTATGTATAAATAATGAAAATATTTGTGCGGCGTCTAATGTAAATGACTTACTCCAGGTAAGTGGGCAGATTGTGGGCAGTAGATCATTTAAAAATAAGCACAAAAAATACCAAGGATCTCTTTATTACCCTTGGTATCATTGATGCGGCCGAGAGGACTTGAACCTCACGGGTTATTCACCCGCTGGGCCCTCAACATAGTAAATCCTTATCACTGATTATGAAAGCTTGTTTTCATTACATTTCCTATTTTCATTTTCCTTCATTTATATACGTTTATATGAATTATGGTTAAAAAATGGTGAGGCAAAACATCAAACGCTCTAACTTTTTGATGTACATTGATTAGAACTTTAATTTCTTTCTTCTTATATAAATGCTGACTGACGAAAGTTTCTAAGTCGGCTTCTCAACCTGTAAAATCATATCTTTATTCAAAAAACCTTTATTTATAGCATTGAGTTAATGGTGTACATCGATTTTCATAGATTTATTATAACTCTGGACACAAAAGGTGCACTATTTTTAGGTGTAAATTCTACTCACTGAAAAATTATGAGTTATTCGCCACCATTATATAGATATAATGGATTTCCCAAAAAACCAAGAAAATTTAAGGTTACTATAAAGATGCTTTTCATATATAATTAATTACAAGTAAAAATTTAACACCAATATAAATCCGAAATTGATAAGGAGGTATTAATATGGATGTGAAACCAAGGGCAGTGATTGGCGATCAAATTCTATTTAATGAATGCATTTCAACATTTCGACCCAAAGAAATTGATATAAAAGAAGAGCAAGAATATATCGGATATTTATTATTAGATTTTCACCTAAATGAAACTTTAAATTTTCGTCACTTCAGTATTGAGCCTTCCATGAAGATTCCAGTTTCTTGGAATCGGTCTGCATTCGTTTCACCTGTAAAGTTACCAAAGTGGTTTAAAGGGAGATACCATCCCGATTTATTTCCAATAGCACTAGCTGCTGTTTTTTCTTTTGTATCTGGTAGACCAGTGAAAGCACCTAGAGAGCTTAAGCCCAGAACATCTACTACCGAACAAATAGATAAATCCACTCTGAAAGATATCGCTATTCATTTTCCAGTAAAAACCGCTGGGGCTGGTTCCTCTAATGTTCGTATATCTAACGCGGAGTTAAGTAACATATATGGGCGTTTAAGGGAAATGATTGATATTCTGTTTGGCCTCTCATACAAACAATATACCCTCGCTATGCAATCAATAAGACTCGTTCATCTGGCACATATGAACAAGAGAGATGATTTTGGTTTAGCATATTATCTATTAGTTTCCTCAATAGAGACAGTATCTAGTTTAGCTATTAAAAAAAACAAAGTTATTTCTAATACACATCCTAATGAAGAAAAATGGAGAGAAATCAGTGAAAAAAATGGAGGTGATTTTGCTGAACTATTTAATGAATTTATGGCAATGAAAAAGAAAGACAAGTTGATCGGCAAACGTTTTATTGAATTTATACTAGAATATTGCCCCCCAAAAGAATGGAATAATTTAAAACATCCCGATGAGGACTTTGAAGAGTTCTTAGAAGAACGTTTTGGGGATAAAAGACGAGAAATGACAAAGCTTTGGTTTGAAAAGTATCCTGAAGATTTAACTCATGATGAAATCAAAAAAATATTGAAGGATTTATATACATATAGATCGAATTTTACTCATCGAGGAGAAAACCCACCTTATCGGGGCCCGGATGGAATTGAAAAATTTTTTCAAGAAGAGCAAGTATATAAAAAGCAAAATCTAGGAGAGATTGAAATAGAGTTACCAGAGAGTATACTACTCCCTAATTTCAGGTTAATATCTTTTATAGCAAATCAAGCAATTACTAATTATTTAAAAACAAAATTGCGAAATAAAAAATAACAATAGAGTAGCTTAAAAGAAGCTACTCTTTCAAAATTAATTAAGTTTTCTAAAAATTTGTTATGCACCGACTCGGTCAGCGGCAATTTTAAAATCATTATTCGGAACACTCTCTCCATCTGCAAAGTAAGCAAATGTTAAAATGCTACTCAACACCATTACTCCCAATAGAATTCGGCTGATCTTCATTAATAATCTCCCCTCTTTTTATTTTACGTCTTGCTTCAATACTCATACGATAAAATCTGTTTGAAAGCTCTAATTCCCCTTCTCCGTAAAAATAATCGCCTATTTCAGTTGCAAAATTCTCCATGTCAGCAAACATTTTTCTGTCAGCAAGATAAGAAAATGCTTCATTAATTAATTCATATTCACCATTTGAAAAATAAAGTCCTTCTAAAATTTTAAATTTTTCGATGTATTCTTTATCATTCTTATTCTCAGCTTCGTTTCGTCCTTTAATGAAATAATTATAAGCTATGTCAAAATTATGTTTTTTAGCATAAACGTGAGCCATAGCAAATAAAGCTTTTGTCAAAAAACTATGTTCAGATTTTTCAAAAATATTTATCGACCATCCTAAATGGATAGCAGCATTATTATAATCCTTTAACTCTTCATAACAAATCCCAATATTCATATGAGACATACCAATCAGATGAGGAATTTTAGTGTACTCTGCAATTTCCAATGCATTCAAAAATTGTTGCAACGCTCTTTCAAATTCCAAAGAATCTATCAAATTCCCTGCTACTATAAACTGACAGCGCAATGTTTGAACAGCGTATTCATCGAACTTCTGAAATATTTTTAAAGCACGATTAGCATAATTCATCGAAAAATAAGTCTGTTTCATATAATAATAAACGTACGAAACTTTGAAAAAAACTCAGCTTTTTCTATTTCATCTTCCACTTCAGAAAGTTTTGTTTCAGCAATCCTATAAGCACTTATTGCCGTTGTTAATTCTTTACGTCTGAATTCGTACATACCTGTAAAAAAGAAATAGTAATACTCAAGCATTCCCGTTAATTGCCCCTGCTCTTCCATTTCTTTTATTGTCTCATATGCACTATCTAAATCATCAATCCTTTTTGATTCCATATAACTCAACATTATCTCGTGTCGGAATTCAAGCAATTGATAGTATAACAAAGCATCTTGATTTTCTTCCATATTCACTAATTCTTTTTCTACTTCTTTTCTTATATGCTCAGCCTGCTCAACTCGATCATTTTTAATAAGAGTATACCAATCATTCAATTTTTGAGTGATTAGGTCGTACGGAATTTTCCTATTTTCATCCAAGATAATTCGGTGCAAGCAAATTCCTCCAATGCAAAAAGGTACGAATAGTCTATTGAAGAAATTATTCTTTTCGTCTTTATTGCGGTTATTGTAAGGCTTTTGTGTCTTGACACGTGATCCATAAATAAAGAAAAACAAAACACGCTAGAAAATGTTCTAACGTGTAAAGATTACTTCATTGTTTACTAAAACTGAATCTTTTGAGGAACGTGTTCGACCGATTACCTCGGGTCAATGCAAATACTTGATGGCCGTTTTGTATTAATTTAGGAAGGAGGGCTCGACCAATTACTCCAGTCCCCCCAGCAACAATGATCTTCATACTATTTCTTATTTACCTGCTAATCTTGAAGCAGCTTCTTCAACTTCTTTATTTGCTTTTTGTAAAACATCCTCCGGACTCAGTAAAGCTGTTCCTTGCACTCGGATAATTTGATAATCCTCAATACCGAGGAAATTGAACATTGATTTCAAATATTTATTTGAGTATTCAACTTCTTCATACCAGTCATCATTTGTATAAATTGATCCGCTGGCTTGTATGACAAGCATTCTTCGTCCATCTTTAAGCAGACCTACTGACCCAGTGTCAGTATATTTAAATGTTTCACGTGCGATCATAATATTGTCCATATAGTCTTTTAATTTTGATGGAATATTGAAATTATGCAAAGGCAAAACGATGACATACGTTTTTGCACTTTTGAATTGTTTCAATACTTCTGTCATGCGTTCTGTTACTTTTTGTTCATCACTTGTCAGTTCTTCGCCTTTTCCTGCCTTATCCCATGCACTTAAAACTGTTTTATCAATCATAGGCACTTCATCACTATATAAGTTAATTTGCTCAAGCTCTTCACTCTCTGGAATTAATTCTTTGTAAGCCTCTAAAAAGTGGTTCATTACCCGTAAACTGTATGATGATGTATCATCTACTTTTGGATGTGCGTTAATGATAAGTGTTTTGCTCATTTGAAACTCTCCTTTTACTTCACTTCACATTAAAGACTAGGTTGATCGACGATTAAATCAGTCACTAATATAAACCTTGTATTTTATTTTGTCAAACGGAACAAATAATATCTAAAGAAGGGTTTTAAGATTGACTATCATCAAAAATACTCCTAAGATACAATGTGATAACCCTTAAAATCAAAAGCAGGTGAGTTTATATGCAGTACAGTGTTGGGGTTGAATATGCTTTACATTGTCTGGTTTATTTAATAGATGTTCCCTCCAAGGAAAGTGTCGGGATTCGGGACCTTGCAGAGTTCCAAGGACTTTCAGAAACATTTCTTTCAAAAGTTTTTGGTAAATTATCTAAAGCTGGTATTGTAAATTCTGTCCCTGGTGTAAAGGGAGGATATAGGTTAGCAAAATCCCCAGAAGATATTTCCTTTTGGGATATAATAGAGGCTGTTGAAGGACCAAAACCCATTTTTCAATGTAAAAATATTGTAAGCAATGGTCTGCTTTATCGAGACAAATGCAACTCTTGTGAATCCAGCAATTCTTCTTGTACAATTAACTTGGTAATGCTTGAAGCAGAAGAACAGATGCGTAATTATCTTCGTAATAAAACGCTCGCATGGTTAAATAAAGAATTGGACGTAGTATTGCCTAAAAAAACAAGGACAGATACTCGGGAATACTTCATAAAAAAAAGCTCTGACTACATTAATTAGTCAGAGCTTTTTTGTGCTTCAAGATGCCTTTAAATTACAAGTCATATTATGTTTTTTCGTTTTCCATCTCGACGTTTGAATTTGTAAAAACAATGCCGTACCTATTGGTGCTTCTCTTGCATAAGAAAGCGCAAATGTTATACTCATATTCGAGACTACATCAATTGTCGATTTATATGGTTCCTTATAAAAAAGAATAACAATCTTCTTATTTTACAGACGAGAGGACTTGAACCTCCACGGGTTACTCACCCGCTGGGCCATCAACATAGTGAAAACGTATCAGGTATTACATAAACCTTATAAATAAAGCATTCTTTATCTACATTTCCACTTGTTTTCTTCTTTTTTTATGAATTTTGGGCAAAAATTAGGCATTACTTTTTTTAAAAAAATCACTGAAAATATTAGCTTTAAATTTGTAATTCCAGCTAAGATCTAAGAAACCACTGATCTCGCCCAATAGGTGCGATAGTTTTTTCTTTTGGTAGTATCTTGACTTGTCCGATTTTGAGTAAAAAAGAATACGTATTAATCTTGAATAGCACAAAAAACACTACCCTTTTCGTTACTTTAGAGAAAGGATGGTGTTTTTTGGTTTTGCGGGTATCGGAAAATCTTTGCTAGTAGCAGTACCTCAATAAAAGAACCCAATTTCCGCTTACCTAACTATATCAAGGCTTACTTGTCTGATTTGGGGTGTTTGGGGTACAAAAGTTGAGTTACAAACATTATTATCCAAAAGAACGTTTACTGTAATTATTTTACATGGTACTATTTGTATTGTGCATACAGAATATGTATGTGTAATAAATGAAATTAAAAGGAGTGCTTGATCGTGAATCTTAAGTCCATTTTCAAAGGAGTATCATCGACTCTGATAGCTGGTGTAATTGTTGGGACTTATACTATGCCTGCTTTTGCGGAGTCGACTACAAGTGTATCGTCGAAAAATTATGCAGTTACAAGTGGAGTATTCAAAGCTCTAGACAGGGAGGTTTCAGAGGGCTCTGTTGATCAATCAAGCTGGAGTCGGGAGTTCGAATTAGATGAGAATGACGGAGCACAAGTAAACTTCTGGATTTCAAACAACGGAAGTAATGACATAAAAATATCAATTGATGGAAAAGTTTCAAGAACCATCGCACCAGGCAAGCAAGGCAACATTTCTGCCGAGGTTAAAAATGGTTGGTTTGGTTGGACATACAATTACACATTTACAGCTTCACCAACGGCTCAAGGTGGTACTGTTAAGATGGAATATAAAATTGCTCAAAGAAATAATTAACGAATTATGGAAAGGTAATCACTCATTACCTTTCCGTAATTTCATCATTTTTTAGTTTTTTAAAAGATTCCTTACTTTCTATACTTTGGAGATAAATTCACTCCAGGCTTTTCATCTTCTCTTTTTCTAGAAATAAAAGGTTTTTGTATTAAATCCTATATGATGCAAATCAAACCCATTAGTAATTACTTTTCTCCCTGCTCCTGCTTTTCCTGTTCTTTTCCCTCAATCTTATGAAATATTATCATGTCCTATATTTAAGGGCTATACAGCGCTCATTATCATTATTTACACCTTTTTTGATGTTTTTTCATATTTTCTGGACAGTAAATGGGATTAAAGAAACCTTGACCACTCACCAAGATAAGTAAAATAAACAAAACGAAGGGCATCAAACTAGATGACTTACTATAAGTAAGTGGGAAGTAACAGACAAATTTTCTACAAACAAAAAAATACCAAGGATCTCTATTATCCTTGGTATCATTGATGCGGCCGAGAGGACTTGAACCTCCACGGGTTATTCACCCACTAGGCCCTCAACCTAGCGCGTCTGCCATTCCGCCACGACCGCGTGCTATGAAGCTGTCTTTCCACTAAGCATATAAGCTAGTGATGATGATCAGCACTTTGAAAAGAAAGTGCGGGTGAAGGGACTCGAACCCCCACGTCGTAAGACACTAGATCCTAAGTCTAGCGCGTCTGCCAATTCCGCCACACCCGCGTGACAAGTGGTGAGCCATGAAGGACTCGAACCTTCGACCCTCTGATTAAAAGTCAGATGCTCTACCAACTGAGCTAATGGCTCGCTCTAAAAGTGATTCAAAAATTTTAAATAAAATGGCTGGGCTAGCTGGATTCGAACCAACGCATGACGGAGTCAAAGTCCGTTGCCTTACCGCTTGGCTATAGCCCAACGAAGGTAAATGGTGACCCGTACGGGATTCGAACCCGTGTTACCGCCGTGAAAGGGCGGTGTCTTAACCGCTTGACCAACGGGCCGTCTGGTTGAGAACTTATCTGGCGGAGAAGGAGGGATTTGAACCCTCGCGCCGCTTACGCGACCTACACCCTTAGCAGGGGCGCCTCTTCAGCCACTTGAGTACTTCTCCATATGGCTCCACAGGCAGGATTCGAACCTGCGACCGATCGGTTAACAGCCGATAGCTCTACCACTGAGCTACTGTGGAATAATCAGACTTTCTTCATTATAAATGATGCGACATATTGTGTCAAGAAGCAACATTTATTTTTTTGAGAAAGTGTCGTTGTCTCTCAACGACTTTTATAATTTAACATAGAACATTAAAATGAGTCAAGCCTTTTTAAAAAATTCTTTTGATTTTTCCTCTGCACTTTCCGCAGGCATATCTTTCCGGATTCATTGCCCGCTTCTTTATATACTGTTGGCCGCAAGCCGCGCATCTATACATATATGTTTTCTTTTGTGTCTTTTTGGTTTGGAGCGGCTTGCAGAATCTCGGCGCTCCGACTTTCTGAAGCAGTTCTCTGAAGTCTTTGTCTCTGTGCTTGTACCCTTTTCCTTCAAGGTGAAGATGGTAATGGCACAGCTCGTGTTTGATGATGCCTACCAGCTCGCTCCGTCCGTGTTCGAGCAGATATTTTCGGTTTAATTCAATGTTATGAGAAGACAGCATGTACCGGCCGCCTGTCGTTTTCAGCCGGTCATTGAAGAAGGCTCTGTGACGGAACGGCTTTCCGAAATCTTGTTCAGAGATGTCTTCCGTCAGCTTTTGAAGTTGTTCGTTATCCATAAGTGCACCCCGCTTTAAAAACATTGAACGGGACAATTCACCGTTCGCATACAATGAGTTAAAACCGACCTCTAACTAAAAGCTGAGGAGGAATGAGCCATGCCGAATTGGCTGATGAAACAAATGCAAAAAGCGTTTTTAGAAAAGGACAATTACCAAATCAAACTGCTGAATCAGTGCTGGTATTTCTACAGAAAAAAACACTGCTCGTAAGCAGTGCTTTTATTTTACCATAGACAGCGACACTCTGCCTTTTTGCACGTCCACCCCTTCGACCCATACGGTGACGATGTCTCCGACCGATACGACGTCGAGAGGATGTTTGACGAATTGATTGCTCAGTTTTGAAATGTGCACAAGCCCGTCCTGCTTGACGCCGATATCGACGAAAGCGCCGAAGTCTACAACGTTGCGGACAGTGCCCTGCAATTCCATTCCTTCCTTTAAATCCTCAAGCTGCAGAACGTCTTTTTTCAGCAAAGGCTTCGGCACTTCGTCACGAGGATCGCGCTCCGGCCTTGTCAGCTGCCCGCAAATATCCGCAAGCGTAATTTCCCCTATACCGAGCTCTTCAGCCGTTTCAGACAGCGGCAATGCGCTTATTTTCTCTTTTACGTCCGCGCTTCCGATCTGATCCGCAGTGAGCTGCAGTTTTTTGAGCAGCGCCTTTGTCTCTTTATAGCTTTCCGGGTGTATCCCGGTGCGGTCGAGCGGCTCTCGTCCTCCGGGTACTCTCAAAAAGCCGATGCATTGTTCATATGTTTTTGCGCCGAGACGCGGGATTTCTTTCAGTTCTTTGCGATTTGTAAATTTTCCGAGCTCTTCCCTTTTTTTAACGATATTGCCGGCAACGGTTTTGGATAACCCGGCTACATATTGAAGCAGCGCGGCTGATGCTGTATTGACATTCACCCCGACTTGGTTGACGACGGTCTCTACGACAAAACGGAGAGATTCGTTTAATTGCTTTTGGCTGACATCGTGCTGGTATTGCCCGACGCCGACGGATTTAGGATCAATTTTTACAAGCTCGGCCAGCGGGTCCTGCAACCTCCGCGCGATGGAGACGGCGCTGCGCTCTTCGACCTGAAAATCCGGAAATTCTTCACGGGCGATTTCTGACGCGGAATACACGCTTGCTCCGGCCTCATTGACGATGACATAATAAATGTCACGCTCTGTTTCTTTCAGCACATCAACGACGAATTGCTCTGTCTCCCGTGATGCCGTGCCGTTTCCGATCCCCACAACCTCGACTTCGTACCGATCCAGCAATTCTTTGATTTTTTTCCGGGCTTCCGCTGTCTTTTTTACGGGAGCGTGCGGGTAAATGACGTCGATTTTCAGCACTTTTCCCGTCTCATCAACAACTGCCAGTTTGCACCCCGTACGGAAGGCCGGATCGACGCCGAGCACAACTTTCCCCTTCATCGGCGGCTGCAACAGGAGCTTACGCAGGTTTTCAGCGAAAATATGAATCGCCTGCGCGTCTGCTTTTTCTGACAGCTCTTTGCGGATATCGCGCTCAATAGCCGGCTGGATCAGACGTTTGTAACTGTCCTCAATGGCTTCTTTCAGCGTTTCTATCACAGGCGTTTCACGGTGTTTGATAATTTGCTTTTCTAAATAAGCTTTTACCTGATCGGCGGGCGGTTCGATCGCAATCTTTAAAATGCCTTCTTTTTCACCGCGGTTCATCGCAAGCACTCTGTGAGGAACGACCTTTTGGATCGGCTCTTCGTACTCGTAGTACATTTCATAGACGTTTTTCTCGTCATCTGCGGCTGACTTGCCTGTTGCGGAAGTGAGAATTCCTTTTTTATACGTTTCCTGGCGAATCCACTTTCTGAAATGAGGATCATCCGAGATTTGTTCGGCTATGATGTGCTTCGCACCTTCAATGGCTTCCTCTCTTGAAGCGACTTCTTTTTCTGCACTGATATATTGATCAGCGATGTCGTGAAGGCGGTTTTCTTTCGGGAGAGAAAGAATATAGTCCGCAAGCGGTTCAAGGCCTTTGCTTTTGGCGACGGTGGCTTTTGTTTTCCGTTTTTGTTTGAAGGGACGGTATAAATCCTCGACTTCCTGAAGCTTGACCGCTTGTTCGATTTTTTGCTTCAGCCCTTCCGTCAGCTTGTCCTGCTCGGCGATCAATCTGATGACTTCTTCTTTCCGCTGCGTCAGGTTTTGTATGTATTGCCACCGCTCGGAGATTGCCTGAATCTGCACCTCGTCCATTGAGCCGGTCTGCTCTTTTCGGTACCGCGCAATAAACGGGACGGTATTGCCGTCTTCCAGCAGGCGGATGACACTTTCGACATGTTTTTGGGATAACGCTGTTTCTTCAGCAATTTGTTTTTTCAAAAGGGCTAACGTTTCCATATCACAAAAGCCTCCATCTCTTCATTCTTTCTCTAGTGTATCAAAAAACGGCGGAACATAAAAAAAGCAGCCTTACGATAAAAGCTGCCCTAGAATATAGGTCAAATCATCACGTCTGGATGTTGTGTACGGATGAAGTGATTTTGATATATCTTCTATTGAGTGTCCCTGCTTTAAGCAGGTGCGGATATGCGGGACCTCAAGCCCATCCGTGTAGATGATGAACCTCGCCCCTTTTTCGTATGATGACGTATACGTTTTGTATCTTTGCGGTTTGCCTGAGAGGTAACCCGAAATCGGCAGCGGATAAAAGACTTCGCCTGATGGGGAGTGCAGGAAGAAACGGACATTGCCGATCGAGCAGTATGTCAATTCCCTTTTGATGAAATTGATTTTTAAGATGGAGGCAGTCGCCCCTCTTTTGTTTTTCATCGCTTGATTGCAGCGCTCAATGATGCTTTCCACATCCTCATCCGCATACGTTTCCACGATGTCTTTAATGGCTGACGAGGATTCGTTGGCAAGAGAGCCGCTGCCGAGACCGTCCGCTACCGCGCAAACGAATTCTTCTTCATTCGCCTTCATAAAAAAGCTGTCGCCGCATATGGACTTGCCTTCTTTATTCAATTGGTATACAAGAGTTTGAACATGTTCATTTTCTTCAACCTGAATCATTACATTAGCTCCATGGAGGGATCTCCAATCAAGGCCTCTCTCAGTTTTTTCACCGCTTTCCGCTGCAGGCGCGAGACGTGCATTTGAGATATTCCGAGAATGTCCCCTGTTTCTTTTTGGCTTTTATTTTGCACAAATGTTAGATCGATAATCTGTTTTTCGCGGTCGGACAGCACATGAAGCACGCTTTTGATCATCATCTGCTGGTTGACGCGTTCGTATCCTTCCTCCTGCGAACCGACGATATCTAAAATCGTGACGGTGCTTCCGTCCGCATCCGCTTCGATGCTGTGATCGACAGACAGCGCCTGATAGCTTTTTCCCATCTCCATCGTTTCAAGCACTTCCTCTTCTGACACATCGAGAAAGGCTGCGATTTCTTCGACTTTCGGCGACCGCTGCGTCTCTGTCGTCAGCTGATCCACCGCCATTTTAATGCGCGGCCCGAGTTCTTTAATCCGTCTCGGGACGTGTACGCTCCATGTTTTATCTCTGAGGAAGCGTTTGATCTCGCCGATGATGGTCGGAATCGCAAATGCTTCAAAGGATTTGCCGACCTCGGGATCATACCGTTTAATGGCTCCGAGAAGTCCGATCATTCCGACCTGGCGGAGGTCTTCATGAAAGCTTTTTCCTTTTGAATATTTCTTTGCCAGCATTTCGACGAGATTGGTATACACCTCGACGAGTGTTTCCTGGGCTTCTTTATTATCATGTGTTTGAAAGTCGCGTATGAGCCGATCAACTTCATCTTTAGTTAGTTTCGTAGTTTTTGATGGTTGTGCCATGATCAACTCGCTCCCCATTTAAATACTTTGTCATCGCCACGGTTACGCCAGAGTTGCTTTGAACTTTGACTTCATCCATGAGCGTTTCCATTAAATACAGACCGAGCCCTCCTTCTGACAATTGATCGACTGTGTGCGAAGGTGTGTACGGCCCGAGATCCTGCTGCTTCTGATCAAAATCAAAGCTGTCTCCCTGATCGGCGACAATGACCTCCAGCCGATCCTCAAACACACCGAACCGCACGGATACTTCTCCCTTATTTTCATCGTTGTATGCATGCTGGACAGCGTTTGTACAAGCTTCGCTGACAGCGATTTTTAAATCTTCAATGTCATCATAAGTATAGCCCATTCTGCTTGCGACCCCTGATAACGTAAGCCTGACGATTCCTACATATTCCGGTTCAGCCGGAATTTTCATCTCTATATAATCAACTGATGTACTCATTGCACGCCACCTTCTGACTTTGCCGAAATGTCGATGATGTCCTTAAGCCCCGTAATTTCAAACAGACGGACGAGCCGGTCGGAAAGATTCTCAAGCTTGAGAGAGCCGCCTTCCTTGCTCACCGTTTTAAACACGCCTACAAAAACGCCTAAACCCGTACTGTCCATATAATTTACATCTTTTAAGCAGATTCTCATGTCCTTCCCCTCGTTTGCCAGGGGCATCAGCTTTTCACGAACCGCCGGAGCTGAGTATACATCGATTTCTCCAGCGATATTGATTTGTATATCTGAAAGATTCTCCTTCATATCTACCGTTAAATTCATCGTATCACCTCTGAAAGTTATCCTTACTCGTGCTAATGGCTTTTTACCCGTGCTGCTGTTTTTTTAAACCTTTCTTTTCAAAACAATTAACGTAAAATCGTCATGAAGCTGAAAGTCCTGGAGTCTCAGCAGGCTGTCGTAAATATTTTTGACCATATCCTGCGCGGGGCAGTCCATATGTTCTTCCAGCATGCGCTGAATGTCGCTGCGTTCTAAGAAACCGTTTTCGGTACGGCATTCGGTGACGCCGTCAGAAAAAAGAACGATCATGTCTCCTTCGTCCATGTGCTGTTCATATTGGCTGTAATCAAAATCCTGAGAAATTCCCAGCACCAATCCTTTTGCCTCCAGATCATAAAACTTTTTTTCTTTTTCAGAGTAGTAGAAGCCCGGTTCATGCCCCGCAGAGGCATATGTAAATTGGTGATTTTTCGTATTGTAGTTTGCGTAAAACATGGTGATAAACATGCTTGAGTCCACGTTCTGTTCTACAACGCGGTTAAGATTTTTCAGCACTTGGGAGGGGTGAATGCCGATCTCCGGAAGAGAGTCCATGGCATACTTGATCATCGACATGCACAATGCGGCGGGTATTCCTTTTCCGATGACATCGGCTATCGCGATGTTAATCGATTCCTTGTCTTTGACAAAGTGATAATAGTCCCCGCTCATCTGTTTGGCGGGGACGCTGATCGCCCCGATATCCAGATCTTCTTCTTCAGGAATTTTTGTGCCAAGCAGCGTCTGCTGAACATTTGCGGCAATTTCAATTTCCGAACGAAGCTCCTGCTGGATATCTCTCAGACTTTGATGTTCCTGATAAGCCATCCCGTAGCCAATCATGACTTCTATTAAAAAATCCAGCGAATGAAAAACATCTTCCGGCAGATCCGGATACAGTTCCTTTACTACTTTTCGGTGGATACTGATAATCTCCTCCGGAGGAACCTGATGTTCAATCGTTTTTCGGCTGAATTTTTGGGCTTGATATAAAGATGTTTCTGTTAATTCGGCTATATATCGGCTAAGCAGCTGATGATACCGCTGCTCTATAACCTCCCTGAAATCCACGTTCTAACCTCCTACCGAAGCCATTTCACGGCTTGAATCTCTGTTCCTTCCTCTGCAACAGATTGCAGGCTGAATTCGTCCATCAGCCTTTTGACGCCCGGAAGTCCCGCTCCCAGTCCGCCTGACGTTGAAAAGCCGTCTTCCATCACTTTACGGATGTCGGGGATTCCGGGTCCTTTGTCTTCTGCTATAATTTTAAGGCCTTTTTTCCCTCTGTCGTTTACTTGTTCTATGCTGACCTGGCCCTTGCCTGCATATAAGTAAATGTTTCTGGCCAATTCTGAGATAGCCGTCGTGATTCTGGCCTGGTCCACCGTGCCGAAGCCTAATTCCTTCGCAACGTTGCGGCCAAGCTGTCTTGCGGCTACGATATCCCATTCTGTCATGATTTTCACACAGGATTGGTCGTTCATCGCTATTCCCCCAATTCCCGCTTCAATGTCTCAAGCCCTTGCTCTAAATCGAGCGCCGTTTCAATTTCCTCAAGTGAGATTCCGAGTTCAATCAATGTGACCGCCACAGCCGGCTGAATTCCCGTCAATACGACCTTTGCGCCCATCAATTTAGACATGGTGATGACATCGCCGAGCACTTTCGCGATAAATGAATCGATCATGTCAACGGATGTCAGGTCAATGACGACCCCGTTTGCGCCGGTTTCATAGATTTTGTTCAGCAGATCTTCTTGAAAATGCAAAGCTGTCTGGTCGTCAAGCTCCCATTGGATGGATACCAATAAGCAGTTATACAGTTTCAGGATCGGGATTTTTGGATGTCTCACAATGTTATTCCCCCAATGAAACGATTTTTCGATTTGTCATTTCAAGCGCTGTTTGAATTCCTTTTTGAAGGGTATTCTTCGTAATAACCTGCGACAAATCAATTCCCAGATTAACGATCGTCTGCGCGATTTCCGGACGGATTCCGACGAGCAGGCATTTCGCGCCGACAAGCCGCACCGCTTCCGATGCCTGGATAATATGGTGCGCCACCATCGTATCAACGACCGGCACGCCCGTGATATCAATTAATACAACCTGTGAACGGTGCTTTACGACTCCGTTTAACAGATTTTCCATAATGTGCTTTGCACGCTCCGTATCAATCGTCCCGACAAGCGGCATGACCGTTACATGCTCAAATACCGGGATCAGCGGAGCCGACAATTCCTGAAGCGCGATTTTTTGCAAAGTAACCGTTTTTTCCCAGGAGATAGAATACTGATTTAAGATTTCCGTGTTGATCGGATTGAAAAAGCTGTCTATTTCCAAAATCAAATCTGCTCTGTCCTGATCGGCCATATTAAGGTCGACCATCGTTTCGTAAAGCAGTTTCCAAAACTCTGACAGGGTGGCTGAAAGAAGTTTCAGTGACAGGCCGAGCTGAACGGCGCGCAGTGCGAGTTCACTGATCTGCTCTTCCGTGGCCTCGTCATTTTTAGTCGATAATAAAAGAATGTCTATATAGTCTTTACAAATATTTTCACATATGTGATTCGTAAGCTGATAGTCTTCCTGATTGCCTACTTCTTTTAGTTTGGCTGTCCAAGTATCAAGCAGTTCATCATGCTGATCAATGATGAACTGATACACTTTCTGATTCGACATGGGTTTCACTGACCTCCCGACACAAAACAACAAATTTTGTTTGATTATCTCTTTATTATAGCGCTTATGTTTTTCGAAAACAAAAAAAGTTGCTCTATATGAGCAACCAAAATATGACTAAAAATCAATGAGTGCCAAACTGATTTGCAGGGCTTCATCAACCTTATCCATCATTTCATCATCCAGATGAGTTATTTTATCCGTTAATCTTTGCTTGTCAATCGTCCGAATTTGCTCCAGCAAAATAACGGAATCTCTTTCAAAACCGTAGCGTTTTGCATCAATTTCGACGTGGGTTGGTAATTTCGCTTTCTGTATTTGGGCTGTTATGGCTGCAACAATAGCAGTCGGGCTAAAGCGATTTCCGATATCATTTTGGATCACTAAAACCGGGCGTACGCCGCCTTGCTCTGAGCCAACAACAGGAGATAAATCAGCAAAATAAACATCGCCGCGCTTTACAATCAAAATGATTATCCTCCGCTGACTAAGCGCTCAACGGTCGTTTCTGCTTCGCACTCAGCATAGTGAGCCTCAGAAGAGATATTCAAGTTGATTTTCGCCATTTCCATATACCCGCGTCTCATCAAATCACGGTTATGGCGAGTTGTCCGTTCGCTGACATACGCTCTCACTGCTTGTGATATCAGTTCGTTTCTGCTTCGTTTCTCCCGCATCGCTACACCATCCAATTCAGCTACTAAGTTTTCAGGCAAGCTGATTTTCATTTCGGTTCTTGCGCTGGATTCAGACAAAAAACATACACCTCCACCAAACTTACGGATACGACCAATACATCCATCCAGACATAATGATACCATTATTCAAACGTCAAGCAAAGCTGTTTTATAAATTCTCTTTTTCCGGATGACGGCTACTTGTTTGTATTATCTTGCAGTAAAGGATTTCTTACTTCCATTATACTCTCATTTTCCAAAAACATACGGGGAACGCGGGAACTAATGGTACAAGGGACCTCGTAATTAATCGTCTCAAGCCGCCCTGCGATTTCATCCATCGTGATCGTTTCTCCCTTCTGGCTGCCGATCAGGGTGACTTTGGTGCCCGGCGGATAAGATTGATCTAATTCGACCATCAATTGATCCATGCAGATTCTTCCCGCGATGTTCATCCGTTTGCCGCCGATCAGCACAGACGTGCCGCTCAGCTTGCGGAGCCACCCGTCCGCATAGCCGATGGGAACCGTTCCGATCCATTGATCCTTCTCTGCCGTATATGTTGCGCCGTAGCTGACGCTTTCCCCTTTGCGGATCTTTTTCACATGGGATAAAACAGAGTGCAGCGCAAAAGCCGGCTTTAATTGAAACGGAATTTCGCTTTGGATGTCAGCAGAAGGACGAAGCCCGTACATACTGATGCCGAAACGAACCGCGTTAAAGAAGCCTTTTTTAAGACGAAGTCCGGCAGCGCTGTTCGCGCAGTGCACCATCAATTCTTTTAAAGGAAGCGGAGCGATCAATGTTTTAAAGCGGTCAAACTGGAAGAGGAAATAATCTCTGTTTTTCTCATCCGCGGTAGCAAAGTGGGTGAATACGCCTTTACAGACTAAACCGGGATTTTGGCTGAGGATTTTTAACACGCTTTGGATTTCTTCCTCCGTTTTGACTCCGAGTCTGTTCATGCCGGTGTCGACTTTCAGATGAAACGGCACTGTCGCACTTCCGAGGTGGCGCGCAGCTTCCTGAAGCCATTCAACAGAATACCCCGTGAGTGTTACGTCATACTCGGCAGCTGCTTGTACATATTCGGGCGGCACGGCGCCAAGCACGAGAATCGGCGCTGTAATGCCCCGTTTTCTCAATGAAATTGCTTCATCCAGTATGGCTACGGCAAGACAAGAGGCACCCGCTTCAAGCGCGGCTTTCCCAACTTCCAAATCTCCGTGGCCGTAAGCGTTCGCCTTTACAACCGCCATGAGATGGACGTTTTGCCCGATGTGTTTTTTCATATGCGTGACATTTTCTTTAATCGCGGACAGGTTGATTTCCGCCCACGTTTCTCTGTAAAAGGATGCTGTGTTCATTCGATACACTTCCTAGCATTATTTTCAATTCATATTGTTATTATCATACTAAAATTATTCTGCAAAGTGAAATGGAATCAAAAAAGAGACCGACAGCAGCGGCCTCTTTTTTGACGTTATTTTGACGACTGTCCCTGCATGCTTTTGGCGGCGGCCACCATTTCATCTTTTGTCAGATCCTGTGATGACAGAAGATAATCCACTCCGTCATATGTCCACGTTAAAGACGTATCAGATAATGCCGCAACCGTGAAGCCGAGATTAACCGGTTCGCCTTTCAGCGTGACGGCAGAGGCGGCTTTTGCGATATGGGCTTTTTCTTGAATAAGGGTGAATGATTTTTCTCCGCCGTAAGTCATGACGATCCGTTTGCCGTCCGCCGTTGAAATATCTTTCTCTTCAAGCTTTTTGACGCCGGCCGGCACTTGAAGCGGTGTTTTGACCGCAAATGAATCAGACGGCTTGGCGCTTGTGGCGACGTCCATCTGGGAAAGCGTCATATTTTTCTTCTCGTCAAAAGAGTCTTTATCAAACGGCTTGTTGAATTCAAAGCTTTTGAATTCGACTTTTACCATCACTTTCCGGTCTGTATCCATGACTTTGACGAGCGACGGGCTCATGTCCTTTTTGTTGAAAGTGATTTCCTGAGTCGGCAGCATTTTGTTGTGCTGATAGTTTGTTTTTGTTTCAAACGTGTACTTTTTATCTTTGGCGGAATAGACGGCGTCTTTGTCATGCTGCACGTCCTTTACAAGTGACTCAAACAAATATACTTGGCTGCTGTTATTCGGCCAGTCGCTTTGGAATCTGAAGCTCTTATTTAACGACGGCGTGAGGACAAAGACTCCGTTGGCGTTCCGTAAAATGACTTGGTTTTGGTCTTTTTTCGGATTTTCCAAAAAGACCCGGTACAGGGAAGGCTTTTTATGCCAGATTTCCACATTGTATACTTGCGGATCACTCCCCGTTTCAATGGTCATTTTGGCTTTCGCTTTGTACGAGGTGTATTCTTTCGCCTTCTTATCTAAACCGTTCACGATATCTTCCTGTGATTTTTGGCCGCAGGCCGAAAGAATAAGGACGGCAAGCAGTCCCGTTAAAAGCAAAACAAAGCTTTTTCTCACCTTTTTTCAACCCCTTCTTCTCAATTGATGTAAAGGGAAGAAATCGCTTGTTTGACTTTAACGGTACGCCCTGAACGGACGGACGCGTACCATAAAAGCCTCAAACAACTTGTCTCCCTTAATGCACTATCAAATATATGAAGGGGTTCCGGCTAATATGCAGACTAGCGTGACAACCTTTCAATCACGACCTGTGCCGCGGCGTATTCTTTTGTATGGGTAATGGAGACGTGAACCGCCGCGCAGTCAAGCTTGGCGCAGGCCAGCACAGGCTTTCCCGCTTTGTCGTTTCCGGTTTCAATATCCTGAAAGCTGAGCTCTTTGCCGATACCTGTGCCGTATGCTTTCGAAAAGGCTTCTTTTGCCGCAAATCTTCCCGCGAGAAATTCAATTTTCCTTTTGTCCGACAGCAATGTAAAACGGGCGTATTCAGCCTCCGTCAATATTCTTTGCGGAAACCTCGCCTGCCGGCTGAGCATGTTTTCAATTCTGTGCAGTTCAACGATGTCGATTCCGATTCCGAAAATCATGTGAATTCCTCCTAAAAGTCCGTACTAAAAAACGGTTTATGTCATAAACGTGTTACTATATATGTAACAAATCAGATGCAAAGGGGCTTGCGATGTTTATACGAACGGAAAATTTCCAGACTTTTATCAGACGTTATCCGGCCGTCAGCTGTATCTTGGCGCTGCAGGCGTTCTTGTGGCTGTTTTTCAGTATGCCGCTTCATTCCGTCATGATGTGGTCAGATGCTGTGACCGGCTATAATTACGGCGTTTCCTCGGGAGAATGGTGGCGGCTGGTGACACCGATGTTTTTACACGCGAATTTCACTCACCTTTTGTTTAACTCCATGTCTCTCTTTTTATTCGCGCCCCCGCTGGAGCAGATGCTCGGAAAAGTCCGTTTTCTGATTGTGTACATCGCATCGGGCATTATCGGCAATATTGGCACATATCTTGCCGAACCGCTTGATTATGTGCATGTCGGTGCATCCGGCGCGATTTTCGGACTTTTCGGCGTGTATGTGTTTCTGACTGTTTTCCGCAAGGAGCTGATCGGCCGGGATCAGTCGAAAATGATTATGACCCTGCTTATCATCGCGGTGCTGTCGACGTTTATCAACTCTAATATTAACATTATGGCGCATTTGTTCGGACTGGCAGGCGGATTTTTGCTTTCCTTTTTATGCGTGCAGCAAAAAAAGCGGCGGTATTAACCGTCCGCTTTTTCATATGAATACCAGCGCCCGATGCGTTCGGCATCTTCCTCGCTGACATCCTTCAGCATGACATGCTCCATGTGGTGAGCTGATTTCACTGCGGTAGCCACAGATGCGAGCCGCCTTCTTTTTTGCAGAAAGGAGCGGCTGACTTCAAACATCTGCATTCTTCTTCTCAGCATAATCGTGGTCGTCTTCCCGACCAGCCTCGTGGTAATCTGAAGCCTGCCGCCGTTTATGCACCATGACGCTGTCCTAAACGAGGCATATCCAAGCACCAGTTCGACGGGAAGCACAAGGAGCGATGCATATCCCCACGGCTTAAACAGAATACAAAGCGGGATGATCACGAAAACCGAGAAGATTATGGATCGGAATAAATACCGGCGCAGCGCCCTTTTCGGCAAATGATTTCGGTTTTCTTCCAGCACGTAATCCGGTGTGAAACCGTTCAGCATCACTCCGAGCTTTGATTTGCGGATGATCGGAAACAGAATCGTCTGTGCTCCTTCTTTCTCATTCCCCGCACTGCCGGCGCTGACAATCGCCACTGTCGCGTATCCGAATAATTGCCTGATCACATTTTCTTTCATTTTAATGGCTTGGATTTTACGGAGCGGGATTGTCACTTGATGTTTTTCAATAATTCCTCTGGTAATGACCAATTCGTGTTCCTTTTTTTCTATTTTAAAGTTGGCATGCTTGATCATCATACCGGCGATGCTTAACAGCCAGGCGATGAACAATCCTATGAAAATGATCACGGCGTATATACCGATGCTCGCATGCTTGAGAAAAGAAAACCTGTCATAGAGCCAGTCCATCGGAAGTACTTCATCAATCTGAGAAAAGAGGGCGAATACCGCTGAGATGATGACACCGATTCCCCCGGATGTTGAGGCGGCCATAAGCAGCTCACCTACAGACAATCGGTAAACGGATTGCACATCTTCCCCGCGCATCGGCTCCTGCTCCGCTGCGGTCTCCCCTCGTTCTTCTTGCTCCGCTTTTTGCTGAAAAACAGCCGCTCTGATCCGTTCCGCCTCTTCCACAGTAATGGCGGATAAGACGGCCTCGGCGCTTTTCCCGTCGCCGGCCGTTTCGATTTGAAGCTTAACAAGCTTAAAAAGCTGCTGAATGATGCCGGCACTCGTATTCATTGATTGAATCCGGTCAATGGAGATGTATCTCTTTTTCGTAAAAAACAAGCCTTCTTCAATTCTGAATTCTCCGTCCTCAATCCGGTATGTGAATTTTCTCCACTCGATCACACTAGCCGTAATCAGCCAGATAAGCAGGACGGCGAGCGCAATGCCTCCGTAAAAGCGGATGAAGTGGTTGGAGTTTACAATATAGACGAGAAAAAATGGCAGAATAATGTTTTTAATGGTTTCGATAATAATATGGAATAAGTTCAAAATCACGGCCGCCGGGTGCAGACGTTTCGGCTCAGACATCATCTTCCGTCACCCTTGCCAGACGGGAAATGGAATCCCTCAGCCGGTCAGCTTCCTCCATATCAAGCGCTGGAATGGAATGAACGGTTGCCGCCGTGGAGATTTTGACTGAGGCCAGACGGTACCTTCTGAGGAGCGGGCCTTGTGAAGTATCTACGTGCTGCACCCTCACCATCGGCACAATGACCCGTTTGACAATAAAAATGCCGGATTGAATATCAATTTCATTTTCATGGACTTCATAGCGCCAGATCCTGTGCCTGATTTTCGGTATGGCATAGACGGATATCACTGAACCGAATATCCAAATGATGCCGAGGACTCCGGTGATCCAATACGGCCAATGGAAGAAATGGCTTAAAACAGCTGCTGCTATAACGGCCAGAAAACAGAAGGCGGACAGGATGATTTCCTGAAGACGCCAGACTTTTAAGCCGCTTGGACTGATTCGATTTTTTGGCTGTGCTCTCAACATACCTACCTCCCATTTTTTATCATACATACAAATACGGCTGATTTGCAAAAAAGATTCACTTTCCGGCATATCAAAAAAAAAGCGGACCCCGTAAAAGGGTCCGCTTCCTGTGTTTTAGTATGATTTTTTCTGGCGTCTGTCACCTGAAGAACGGCGGTCGCTTGAGCGTTTTTTATCGTAGGAAGAACGGTTGTTGGTTTTCCCTTTGCCGCCGCGGTAGCCGCCGCCTTGGCCGTCTCTGCGCTTAGAAGTACGCTGGTTTTTATAGCGTTTGCTGACCATCGGCGCTTCATCAGTGAGGCGTACAGGCGTGCTGTCCGGCTCTTTTGTCGCCATTTTAATGGCTGCAGCCACAACTGTCACTGCATCATGATCTTCTAACAATTCCGCAGCTGCCGTCATGTAGAAGTTCAGGTTGTTTTCGCTGATCGCCGTGCGCAGACGGTCAACCGTCACCTGCTGCTGTCCTTCTAATGCTTCGTCAAGCGTCGGCTCTTTCATACGGTCCATTTTGCGTTTTGTCGTTTGTTCAATCGCGCGAAGCATGCTTTTCTCACGCGGTGTGATAAACGTCATCGCCATACCCGTTTTTCCTGCACGGCCCGTTCTTCCGATACGGTGAACGTAGCTTTCAGGATCTTGAGGCACGTCAAAGTTGTAAACGTGGGTAACGCCTGAGATATCAAGTCCGCGGGCGGCAACGTCAGTCGCTACAAGCACTTCGATCGCACCTTCTTTAAATTTACGAAGCGCAACCATACGTTTCGCCTGCGTTAAGTCGCCGTGAATTCCTTCAGCCGCATATCCGCGAAGGTTCAGGGCTTCAGCAAGCTCATCGACACGGCGTTTCGTACGTCCGAATACGATCGCAAGTTCCGGAGACTGAATGTCAAGAAGACGAGTCAGCGTATCGAATTTTTTGCGCTCCTGCACTTCCAAGTAGAACTGCTGAATGTTGGACACAGTCATTTCTTTCGCTTTTACTTTTACGTGTTCCGGCTCAGTCATGAAACGCTCTGCGATCCGTTTGATCGGCGCAGGCATTGTTGCTGAGAATAAGAGCGTTTGGTGGTCGCTCGGCACGTTTGAGAGAATGGATTCAATGTCATCAATGAATCCCATATTCAGCATTTCATCAGCCTCATCCATGACAACCGTATTCACGTTGTTTAAACGGATCGTGCGGCGGTTGATATGGTCAAGAAGACGCCCCGGCGTACCTACGATGATATGCGGGTTTTTCTTCAATGCGCGGATCTGACGTCCGATATCCTGGCCGCCGTAAATAGGCAGTACTTTCGCACGCTTATCTTGTCCGATTTTATATAACTCTTCAGATACTTGAATGGCTAATTCACGGGTTGGCGCGATTACGATTGCTTGAATATTAGGAGACTCGGGGTTCATTTTTTCAACAAGGGGTATACCGAACGCAGCTGTTTTACCTGTACCTGTTTGCGCTTGTCCGATGACATCTTTATTTAAAAGTCCGAGCGGAATCGTTTGTGCCTGGATCGGTGTTGCTTCTTCAAATCCCATACGATTGATTGATTTCATGAGATCAGAACTTAATTGGAAATCTTGAAACGTTATAGTCAAATTATTCAAACTCCTTCTGATTGCTGTTTCAGTAATGTCGTGATTTACCACTAAAAACCGCCCTTTCATCCAAAGGACAGGATCATACGTATACAAAGCCCGAATTACTTTACGTTTAATCTTACCATTACACTATGTGTTTTTCAATAAGGCGAGATGGTCAGGCGGCCGGAAGCGGCCTGACCGGATTCTTCCCGCGAACGAGGCCGGACCCCGCGCCGGACGGGATTTCCCAGCCGGCGGTCTTTCTTTTTCATACGGACAGAATTATTTCACCCTGAATTAGTTTCTTCATTTTTGTATATTTTTATAATGCTGATCAGTATTTTTTCAGTTCTTCTCTAATAAATCTTTAACGATTTCTTCGAGCTTCATACCTCTCGATGCTTTAAACAGAAGGAGATCGCCGGAAGCGGCCATTTCCTGTATGGCGTGAAGCAGTTCTTTTTTGTCAAGATAATGGCTGACGCGCCCTTCTTCAAAATGCCGGCGCGCTCCGTCAGCGATGAATGCGCCGAGTGTGCCGTAAGTAAATACATGGTCGATTTCCGCCGGATTGACCGCAGCTCCGCATTCTTCGTGGAATGCTTTTTCTTCATCACCAAGTTCAAGCATATCACCGAGCACGAGCATTTTCTTCCGATAGCCTTTCATCGTTTCGATTAATTCGACCGCCGCTTTCATTGACGTCGGGCTCGCATTATATGCGTCGTTTACGATCGAGATGCCGTTGTCCGTTTTGACCAGTTCCAATCTCATCCCCGTCACCTTCAGGCGGCTCAGTCCCAGAGCGGCATTTTCCGGCGTAATGCCGAAATAGATGCCGGCGGCGTATGCAGCCATGGCATTCATCACATTATGTCTGCCGAGAACCGGAATAAAGAAAGAACGGTCGATCCCGTCGATATTGAAGTACGTGCCTTCTTCCGCGTGTTTTATTTCTTTCAGGCGGAGATCATTGTCCGCGCCTGCGCCGTATGTCGTTGTCCGGCAAGTGTACGTCTTTTCGCGAAGCAGCGGCTCATCCCCGAAATAAAACAGAACGCCGTCTTCCCGAAGTCCGTTTATAATTTCAAGTTTCGCCTCCGCAATTCCTTCTCTTGAGCCTAAATCCTGCATATGGGATTCGCCGATATTGGTAATGACGGCCGCTTCCGGTTCAGCAAGACGGCTCAGAAAATCAATTTCGCCCCTCGCGCTCATTCCCATTTCTAAAACGGCGATTTCTGTATCTTCAGGCATGGCAAGCACAGTCAGCGGCAGGCCGATATGATTGTTGAAATTGCCGGCGGTTTTGTGAACGCGGTACTGCGTGCCGAGAACGGCGTGAAGCATGTCTTTCGTTGTCGTTTTTCCGTTGCTCCCGGTCACCCCGATAACCCTTGTGCCGAGCTCTTTCAAATAAGCTTTTGCCAATGTTTGCAGCGCCTTCAGCGTGTCATCGACCAGGATGACAGCACGCCCTTCCGGCGGATTCGGTTCAGAGCGGTCCCACAACACCGCGGAAACGCCTTTTTCGAATGCTTGCGGCACAAAGGTGTGGCCGTTAAAATGCTCGCCTTTTAAAGGAATGAACAGCTGATTTTTTTCCAAAGTCCGCGTATCGGTTGCGGCGCCCTCAATCATTGTTTGTTCAAATTCGGGATTTGTCAGTGTGCCTTTGACCATGTCTGCGATTCGTTTTACAGTTCGCTTTATCAAAGGTGGCACCTCGCTTTCTGAAAATGTTGTCTGTTACGGGAAAAGACACTGCCCCTTCAGGCAGTGTCCGTCTTCATTAAAATGTATGTTTAATCAGCTGTTTTTCGGCATGGCGTTCTTTTGCCAGCTCAACCAGCTGTTCGATCAGATCACTGTAATCTACACCTGCTTCTTTCCAAAGCAGCGGGAACATGCTGAATGGCGTAAAGCCCGGCATTGTGTTCACTTCGTTAATGAGCACTTGACCGTCATTGGTCAGGAAGAAATCGGCGCGGACAAGGCCTGATCCGTCAATCGCTTTGAAGGCTTTAATCGCCATTTCGCTGATTTCCGCATATTGTTCATCCGTCACTTGCGCGGGAATCATTAAATCCGTGTCGCCGTCTTCATATTTCGCTTTGTAATCGTAAAAGTCGGTTTTCGGCGCGATTTCACCGACGGCGGAGCATTTCGGTTCGTCATTTCCGAGTACGCCGATTTCGATTTCTCTGCCGGCGATTCCTTCTTCCACCACAATTTTCCGGTCATACTCAAAAGCCAGTTCGAAGGCTTTTTCAAGCTCTTCACGGTTTCGGCATTTGCTGATTCCGACGCTTGATCCGAGGTTCGCCGGTTTGACGAAGCACGGATATCCCAGCTCCTCTTCAACCTGCTGTAAGCAGCTGTCCGGCGTCTGTTTCCAGTCCTTTTTTAAGAAAGCGGCGTACTTCGCCTGCGGAAGCCCCGCTTGAGCGAACAAATGCTTCATGATGACTTTATCCATGCCGGCTGATGATGCAAGCACCCCGTTGCCGACATAAGGAACGTTCAGCAATTCCAGCAGACCCTGAATGGTGCCGTCTTCACCGTTCGGTCCGTGGAGAAGCGGAAATACGACATCGATCGGCGCCTTTTCGTCAGGCGACGCTTCAGGAAACATTTCCCGGTTCAATGCTGATAGAGCGAAACTTTCACCGTTTTGTTCCAGCTGAAGCATTTTCACGTTGGAAACCGGCTCAGTCAGCAGCGGGCCTCTTTGCCATTCTCCTTTTTCAGTGATGTAAATCGGATGTATATCAAACTTCTCAGTATTAAGCGCTTTTGTTACAGCTAATGCTGTCTGCAGCGATACATTGTGTTCGGCTGACTTTCCGCCGTACACCAATCCTAGACTTGTTTTCAATGGATATTCCCCCCACAACAATTCATCTTTACTATCTTATCACTTTCCTCAGAAAATGATCTAATTATTTTTGGGCATTCTGAATATGAAAGCATTTGTATGTAATTCCTTTTTATTTTATATTAAAATGGCATGGAAAAGGAGATGTGTCATATGAAAAAAATCAGTACAACAGAACAATTTAATGAACTTATTCAATCCGACAAGGAAATCATCGTGAAATTTTTCGCTGACTGGTGCCCTGACTGCACGCGCATGAATATGTTCATCGGCGATATTTTGGAAGAATATAATCAAAATGATTGGTATGAACTGAACAGAGACGAGCTCCCTGAGCTTGCCGACAAATATCAGGTAATGGGCATACCGAGCCTTCTGATCTTTAAAAACGGTGAAAAGAAAGCGCATCTTCACAGCGCAAACGCGAAAACGCCCGAAGAAGTCACAGAGTTTTTATCACAGCATATTTAATTCGTTTCACGATCTTTGTTTATGACTTCAGGCTCTACATGAACATGGACATGAGTCACATCATGTTCATGTTTTATTGTATACTCGACTTCATCGGCTACTTCATGGCCTTCTTTCACAGACAGCCCCGGATCTACCGTAATGACCATTTCCACATGAACCGTGCTCCCTAAATACCTTGCTTTCACATCCTTCAGCCTGCTGACCTCTTTTATTTCTTTCACCGTGTGTTTATACGGCTCCAAATCTTTCAGATCAAACCCGTCCGTCAATGAGTGGGAAGCATCTTTGAAGATGTCCCATGCCGTCTTACAGATGATGATTCCGATCAGAAAAGCAATGACCGGATCAATCCACGGCAGATGAAGCCGGGCCGTTAAGACGCCTATAAACGCCCCAATACTGACATAGGCGTCAGAACGGCTGTCTTTCGCCGCCGCATGAAGCGCAGCACTTTTAACCCGATCTGCAAGACGGCTGTTATATACATACATGCCGTACATTACAATCGCGCTTCCGAGCGCCGTCCATGCCGCAATGAAGCTCGGCTCGGCCTCCGTTCCGCTGACAATCGCCTTTGCCCCTCCGATCAGCACTTCAAAACCAACCGCCATCATAATAAAAGACGCAATTAATGAAGAAATTGTTTCAGCCCGATAATGTCCGTAGGCATGATCACTGTCCGCGGGGCGCTGGGAAATCCGGAGCCCGATCAGCACAGCCAGTGATGCGACAATATCCGTGGCATTATTTAACCCGTCCGCTCTGAGCGCTTCGGAATGATAAATAAGACCGATCACCAGTTTGACGGCGGCAAGGATGAGGTACGCGCCGATATTAAGAATCGCGCCTTTCTCGCCCCGTTTTAAGTTTGCCGTTTGATCATTCATGTAAGGAGTCCTCCATTCTCATTCATAGTATGGATGGAAAAGCGGAAAAATAGCAGCTTTGATCTGAGCGAATGCAATATTCGACAGCATGATTCCCCGGGAAACTTTTTGTCGAAAAATTGGCGGTATTTTTCCTTTACATATGAATATGCCCATTGTATACTTTCATTAACTGATAATGATTCTCAATATCATTTGATTAGGAGGGTAATCATGAGGTCTTCTCCTCAGCTCAGATCATCAGTTGAAGGACGAAAAAAACATCTGATCCATTTGCTGATCAATAACGGAATATACAAAAAGTCGGAACGGCATTTATATGAATTATCGCTCGGAGAATTAGAAAGCGAATACAAATATGTAAGGAAGGTGCGGGCTCATGGCGAAACGTAAAATAAAAACATACGAACAGCTGATAAAAGAAAACAAGGCGGCCATTATGAATAATCAAAAGCTGATGAATGTGATCTATGACAGAATTGACCGCAAGCATCAAAAACTGCTCCGGCACAACAGCCATACATAAAAAGAGCCTTTTTCAGGCTCTTTTTTTATTGCTCAAAGGCTTCCGCCGCTAATTTGCCGATGACCGCATCGTCCATCGGCGGATTGTGAAGGCCGGCCCGGGCATCCCGATAATACCGCTGAAGCGGATTATTTCGCTCCAGGCTTTTTGCGCCGGTGATTCTCATTGCTTTATCAACAACAGAAAGGACGGCATTTGTCACAATATGTTTTGCGATGCCGAGCTCGCTTTTGATGAAAGGGCGGCGTTTCGGGTCATCATACATTTGCGCCGCCGTGAAGAGAAACTGTCTCGCTTTTAACAATTCAAGCTCCATTTCCCCGACACGCTGCTGAACGGCCGGCACGTCTTTAATCGGTCCGTTCAGGCTGTTCGGCGAATATTCGGATGCAAACCGGACGGCATAGTCCCTTGCCGCTTGAGCGATGCCCAGATAAGCAGCGGGAATGTGAAGCAGCCAGCCATTCACTTTCGCCGCTCTCGGCCCGCTGATAAGCTCCACAAGCCGCTCGTCACTGACCGTGACATGATCTAAAAGGAGATCATGGCTTCCGGTCGCCTTCATGGCAATCATATCCCATGTTTCTTCGACTGAAACGCCTGACTGATCTTTATGAATGAGAAAAACACCGGTCGTTTGTTTTTCTTCAATCCATGCCGTCACAAGCATATAATCCAAAGTCAGTGAAAGGGTTGTAAAGGTTTTTCGGCCGTTCAGCACCCATTTTCCGTCTTTTTTGACAGCGGAGGTGCCGGGTCTTCCTCCCCTCGTCGGACTGCCGGTCTGCCGTTCCGTCGCTGCCCTGTTCAGGACAGCTCCATTTTTCACCTCTTCTGTGATAAATGAAAAGACATCTTCATCCCAGCTGTTTCCTTCTCCGAGCTCACCCATGACGGATAAATGCCAGCCGATTCCGAGAGCAACGGCCGCGTCTCCCCGCGCCAGCCGTTCCTGAAACAGCACCATATCATAAACGGAAATGCCTGCACCGCCGAATACCTCAGGTACCGTTAACGCCGTATATCCCGCGTCGCGCAGTCTTTGAATTTTCTCCGCAGGAAAACGGCCCGCCTCATCATCAAGCGCGGCTGTTTTTTGAAATTCGTCTGCAAGCAGGCCGATTTTTTCCATCCATTCCCTCTGCCGTTCATTCTGTATCCATAAAGACACTGGAATCCCCCCATTATAATTCCGATAAAGTTAATAAGTATTATAGAGATTCAAGTCTCGTTTCGCAACTGTGAGGCTGTACAAAAAAAACACGCTATTCCATGGAATAGCGCGTTCAGACTGCTTCCGGGCCGCGGTCCTGCTTAAGCCCGAGATAAATCAGCATATATGTGAGATAACCCATCGTCATCACAAGCCCGCCAAAGAAAAAGCTTGAAAAAATCGGCTCTTCAAACGCGGTAACTGCCGCAAGCACGATCCAGCTTGCATACAGGTAGATGATGAAATAACTGAATCCCGACTTCATTTTATATAAGAGAAACAGCCCCACTGTAGAAAACAAACCCAGCGCAAGCCTGAAATAAACAAGATGTTCGAATTGGAACATGAATGACACAAAGGAAAAACCAAGCAATAACACAATCGGTAATGCGGTAATAAAATTTCTCAAGTGAGCACCTCCGTCATTACCTTTATTATAAATCAAAATAGCATAAATTATTGATTTATCGTGATCTTTTTCACAAAAATGTCATTCCTTTACTTTATACCCGAACATCGCGTTTGCAAAAGCTCCACCAAGCGACGGCTAAGAAGAATACGATATGGATAATGATAATGCCTGCGGAAAATAACGGCGTCATTCCCGCAAACAGCGGTTTCGCCCCGCTCATATATTGCGTCAGGTCAGTATTTGCGAACAGCAGAAAACTTCCCCATTTGTTTTGGAAGAGCGACATAATCGTCACGAGTGATTTTGCGCCATACAGCACGATAAATGACAAAATGACGGCCGTTGCGCTGTTTCGGAATACAGAAGAACACAACAAGCCAAAGCATGCCATCGCAAACGCCTCGACCCAGTTCGTGCCGATTACTTTCAGGGTGTTCATAAGAAGCGTCCCTGATTCAGATGTCACCGACACGCCGAAGAAAGCCATGCCGAACAGCAGAGACAGAATATAGTACGCCGCATACAGGTACAAGCTGACCAAAAATACGGTAATGAGTTTAGATACAAAAATCCGCTCCCGCTTTACCGGGCGGATTAATAAAAATTTGATCGTTTTCTTATCAAATTCAGCGGAAATGATCGTTGCCGCGATCACGATCGTTAATGCCTCAAGCAGAATATTCAGCCCGGGCGCGTACGCCATATAGCCGATGAAATTCTCATCCGTTCCGGAACTGATGACAAGCCGTTTAATGACAAGCGCCATAATAAATTGGAGAACGGCCATCAGAATCAGCGCCACTAATGAGACTTTTCGGTTAAAGAGTTTCATATGCTCATTCGCTGTCAATTTAAACATTCGTCTCCCCCTCCTCTTGAAGCGCCGTCGTCACTTTCATGAATTCATCCTCCAGCGATTCCGCATACGGCATGATGGAATACACGAGAAAGTCTTGTCCGACGAGCGCACGGTTTAATGCCGGGATGTCCTTCTTCGCTACGGTGACGGTAATGCCCCCGCCGTTTTTCTCCGGAGCAAATTGCTGTTGGGACAGCCATTCGAATGCTTCGTCAGCCGGCTGAATGTCGAGGACGGCTTTTTCTTCTTTTTCCTCAGCGCCGCGCAGAACAACCTCTGTTTTGATCTCACCTTTTTGAATGATGATAACACGGTCGCAAAGGTCCTCCACTTCACGCAATAAATGCGTCGCAAAAAGGATGCTCGTCCCTTCAAGCTCCGCGAGTTCCTTTAAGTGATCGCGGAAATCCTTCATTCCGCCGGGATCAAGCCCGTTTGTCGGTTCATCTAAAATGAGCAGATTCGGACGGTGAAGAATGGCCTGCGCAATCCCGAGACGCTGACGCATACCAAGGGAATACGTTTTAACTTTGTCATGAACGGCATTGGTGAGCCCGACCCGTTCGATGACTTCCTGAAGCCTGTCCTCTTTGATGTTTTTGTGCATGTTGGCAAAGTGCTTCAGATTTTCCCACCCCGTCAGGTACGGGTAGAATTCAGGATTTTCCACGATCGCTCCGACGGATTCAAGCGCTTTTTCGAAATCAGCATCGTGCTGAAAGCCGTTAATTGTAATCGTGCCGCTGTTTTTCTTTAAAAGACCGACGATGATTCGGATAAGTGTGGTTTTTCCCGACCCGTTCGGACCGAGCAAACCGATGATCTCGCCCTGCCTGACATCCATGCTGATGTTTTTTAAAATGTGCTTTTTGCCTATTGTTTTGTCAAGGCCTTCAATATGTAAAATCGGCTCAGTCATACAGCCTTCCTCCTTTTTCACAAAAAATAAACAGTGCCCGTACAAAGGCACTGTCTGCATTATAACATTAGTCATATATTCGTGAAGAGCCGGAGCCGACGTTATGTCTTATCCGGGACCGGTCCGTTTTTTTCCTTCTCTTCATTATTGACGACATCCAGAATATCAAGCAGGAACACAAAAATCGGAATCCCGATAATCAAGCCCCAAATGCCGAAGAAATGTTCCGAGAAAATCAGAACTGTAAAGGTAAAAAAGATCGGCAGTTCCGTTTTCGCTGACATCAGTTTCGGATTAAGGAAGTACGTCTCAATCGCATGGATGACGAAAATGACCAGCACGATGTAGATGACATACGCTGCGCCGCCCGTCGTATATGCGATGATGCTGAGCGGAATGAGCGAAATCACCACACCCGCCACGGGAATGAGCCCGAGGAAAAAGACCATGATTGACAGGCCGAACAGCTGCGGAAAATGCAGAATCGCCAATGCGATCAAGGTGAGGATACAGTTCACCAGCGCGATAATAAATTGGGCTTCAAGCACTTTGCCGAATGTTCTCGCAAACTTGCTGCCGAAATAAGCAAGTTCGTAGTAAAAAACAGACAGCTTGCTGTGCTGAAATTTTTTCATAAACTCCGTGAGCCGCTTTTTCTCGAACAGGAAAAACATGCTGAGAATCAGTGACATCACGACCTGCAAACCGAAAGTGCTGATATCGGCCAAGTATGTATACAGTACATTAAAACCTTCTTTTACATAGGAACCGATATTGATATCGCCGAACACGCTCGATATCTCATCATAAAACGGAATGACATCGGGATGATACGCGATGTGCTTGATCTGCTTAATCAGCTGTTCAATCTGCTTGGCAACAATCGGGTAAAAGACAAAGCCTCCGACAGTCGCCCCGACAGCCAGCGCAATATATAAAACGGTGATGACCACCCTCTGGCTGATCCGGAAAAAATGGTTCAACACGTGCCGGATGACAGTCTCCAGCCGATCCATCAGAAAAGTAAAAATAAACGTAAGCAAAATCAAATTAATCATACTTCGGAATACAACTAACACCCCAGTCAAAACAAGAAAAACGGAAAAACGTCTGACACCCGGATGCTGAAAAAATTTAAAAATAGCCGCCATTTATACACTCCTGCTAGGACAAAAAGCCCTTAGATTTCATCTTTCACTCTCTAATTGTAAATTATATAACAAAATGACGCTAAGGTCTTTGTCCACCTCCTAATAAATTTAAACAAATTTATCTTTTTTACTCATGGCGGCCGAAAAAAAGAACGGCATGCCCGATGCATGCCGTCCCTTTCCTTTTATACCGCCGTTTTCATTTCTTTAACGGCCTGTGTGCTTTTCGCTTCGTCAAACTCATTTTCGCTCTTGGCTACGATGATGGTGGCGATTCCGTTTCCGATCAGGTTGACGATCGCCCTTCCTTCACTCATAAAGCGGTCGACGCCGAGGAGCAGCGCCAGCCCCTCCAGCGGAATAACCTGGAGCGCCGATAAAGTGGAGGCGAGCACGATAAATCCGCTTCCGGTTACGCCCGCCGCGCCTTTTGATGTCAGCATCAGCACGAGAATGATCGTAACCTGCTGGCCGATGGTAAGGTCAACGCCGAACACCTGCGCCAGAAAAACCGTCGCCATGGACAGATAAATTGAGGTGCCGTCCAGGTTAAAAGAATATCCCGTCGGAATGACAAGGCCGACAACCGATTTGGAACAGCCGTAGCGCTCCATTTTATCCATCATCCGCGGAAGGACGGACTCAGAAGAGCTTGTGCCGAGAACGATGAGCAGTTCATCTTTAATAAAACGGAGATAGTTCCACAAGCTGAAACCGAATAGTTTGCAAATGATATTCAAAGCGACAAATACAAACAGGAACATCGTAACGTATACAGACAGCATCAGACTCGCCAGCGGCTTGATGGAATCAAGGCCGAAGTGCCCGATCGTATAGGCCATGGCTCCGAATGCGCCGATCGGCGCCGCGCGCATGATGTAGCCGATGATTTTGAAAAAAACATGCGACAGTTTATCAAAGAAATCAATAATGCTTTTGCCTCTTTCACCGAGCGCCGCCAGGCCGACACCGAATAAAACAGAAAAGAATAAGACCTGAAGAATGTCGCCTTTTGCGAAAGCGTCAACCATATTTGACGGAACGATGTGAGTGATAAATTCAATCCAGTCAATCCCCTGTCCCCCGTTTTGCGTGTACTGAGAGACATCCCCTTTTTCAAGCTTGCTGTAATCAAGCCCCTCACCGGGTTTCATGATATTGACGACCAGAAGTCCGATAATAAGGGCGATGGTGGTCACGACTTCAAAATAAATAAATGCTTTTCCCCCGACTTTGCCGACTTTTTTCATGTCTCCCATCTTGGCGATGCCAAGCACGATCGTCAGGAATATGATCGGTGCGATAATCATTTTTACCGCATTGATAAATGTATCGCCGAGCGGCTTCATCTGCTTCCCGGCCTCAGGCCATACGAGTCCGACAATGACGCCGATGATAACCGCCGTGATGACCTGCACCGTAAGATTTTTGAAAATTTTCATCCCTACTCCCCCTTGCCTCTCGCTGCGTCTATACAAAAATGATAGCGTTTTCAAACAAAGAGGGGAAGCTTATGATCATAACGGACATTTTGGTCTTTTTGGTCTCGGCTAGCGGACGAATTTGTAGCGGTTAACCGGCCGGCCCACTCCCCCGTATTGAATGTCGAGCTTAATCTGGCCGTCTTTTTCAAGAAAATCAAGATAACGCCGCGCTGTCACCCTGGCGATTCCGAGCGCTTTGGCGGCTTCTTCAGCTGAAAGCGGCTCCGTCTGCTGTTTCATATAGGTCAAAATTTCATTCATCGTAAAATGATTTAACCCCTTCGGCAGATCCCGGGACGGATTTTGCGGAATTTTAAGCAGCATGTCAAGCTGCTCTTGCGACATGGTGTCATGCTCTTCAATTTTCCGTTTATATTGTTTATAGTTTTCGAGCGCCTGTCTCATCCGCTCCAGCTTAAACGGCTTCAAAATATAGTCGGCCGCACCGTTTTGCAGCATAAGCTGGATTGTTTCTTTGTCTTTTGCGGCCGAGACGATGATGACGTCCACTTCGAGCTTTTGTTTTCTGATTTCCTGGAGCGTTTTAATTCCGTCTTTTTTCGGCATGTATACGTCTAATACCACGAGCCCGGGCCGCAGATCTTTAATAAGCCTGATTCCCTCGTCTCCGTCAGCGGCTGTGGCGATGACGCTGAACCCCGAAACACCGGTGATAAATTCTTTATTCACCTCCTGCACCATCGGATCATCTTCAATAAGCAGCACCTTGATGTCCATCGAATGATTCCTCCCCCTTCATCGGAAATAAAATAGAAAATGCCGTTCCCTGTCCCTGCCGTGTGTCGACTTCAATAACGCCCATCCCTTTGTCGACGATTTGTTTGACGAGGTACAAGCCATATCCCGTTCCTCCCGTTTTATTGACGGTAAACCCTTTGTCATAAAGGCGCGGGATGTGCTGATCGGAAATCCCGCTTCCGTTGTCTTCTATTAATATAGCAAGCACTTCATCATTTTGCTCGATACTGATGTCAATATGTTTGTCCTCCGTGTCCGCTGTTTCGAATGCGCCGAACGCATTTTCAATTAAATTGCCGAGCAGGACGACAATGTCATGCTGGTCGACATGCTCCGGAAATGCCGAGAAACTGCTGTTTTCATCAATTTTCACAGAAATGCCAAGCTCTTTTCCTCTTTTGATTTTGCTTAACAGCAGTCCCGCCGCAGCGTCATTCTGAATGGCCTGATGAAGAAAATCGGTAACGCTTTCTTGTTCTGATGATTCCTTAAAAGCAAGCTGGAGCGCTTTTTCTGATTTTCCGAGCTGAATCAGTCCCGCGATGGTGTGAAGCTTGTTCATATGTTCATGATTTTGAACTCTGAGCGCATCGACAAAATTTTTCACACCTGTCAGTTCTTCCGCCATTTTCGCCGCTTCCGTCCTGTCCTGAAAAATGGCGACGGCTCCGATGACCTTCTTTTTCATGACGATCGGAATTCTGCTGCTCATGATCACCTTTCCGCTGACTTGGATTTCTTCATTATATACGGCTCGGTTCCGCTCGACGATCTCAGGGAGGCGCGAATCTTTTAACACGTCCCAAATCAGCCTGCCATCGGTCTCTTGTCTGACATTGAATATCTGCTTCGCTTTTTCATTAAAAATGGTGATGTGATGCTGATTATCAATCGCGATGACGCCCTCATTCATTGAATGAAACGTAGCGGTCCGTTCCTCATACATTCTCACGATCTCATGGGGCTCCAGCCAAAACATTTGTTTTTTGATGTGGCGGGCCAGCAAAAAGGAGCCGGCCAGTCCGAACCCGAGCGCCAGCAGAACGATAAACAGTATTTCATGTTTCAGCTGAAGAAGAATTTCACCGAATCCGGGCAGCGTTTTACCGGCCAGAACGACGCCGATCTGATTCAAATCCCGGTCTTTGATGGGATAAAAAGCGCGGACGGCGGTGCCGATCTCTCCCTTTGCTTCGGAAAAATAAATGTGCTCGGCGAACGCCGCGGCTTCGTCCTCACCCCTTGAACGCTTTCCGATCATTGTGCTGACGGGATGTGAATAGCGGATATGATCCATATCCATGACGACGATGTAGTCCGCTTCATTGATGATCCTTATTTCTTCGACCGCATGGCGCACGTCTTCCCTTTGTTTTTTCTGCTCGAGGGCGCGTTTGACATCGGTCATCTCAGATACCGTCCGCGCGGTATTCATCAGCCGTTTTTTCAGCTCGCGCTCCTCTGTATGCTGAATATTGCCGATCAGCACGATGCCGACGATCAAAAAGGTAAAAAGCACGACGATATACGAAAGTATGGTGATTTTCCAGCGGATGGTGAGCTTTTTTTTCGTCATTGGCCTCTTCCTTTCCGTCTCTTTACGAAAACGGCCCGCCCGATTATGCTTGTTATAGAAAATGGCGGAGGGGGTTTTCGATGAAAAGCTTGCTGACTTGTCTCAGCCTGATGGTACTCGGTATCGGAACCGCTTTATTCATCGGCTTTCATGATCGTTTCTCAACGGAAGAACCGTATTATGATGACGAACAGGAAGGCCTGAAAGATCAAATCGTTTTCAAATTCAGCCATGTCGTTGCTGAGAACACGCCAAAAGGGCGGGCGGCGAATAAGTTTGCCGACCTGGTCTATCAAAAGTCCGGCGGCACCATTAAAGTAGAGGTGTTTCCAAACGGGAGCCTCTATTCAGATAATGAAGAAATAAACGCCCTCCAAAACGGGGACGTGCAATTCATCGCTCCCTCCACCTCAAAGCTCGGATCACTGTCTCCCGAATGGGGTGTTTTGGATCTGCCGTACGCGTTTACAAACTATAAAGCCGTGCAAGAAGGCCTCAACGGCAAAATCGGCACACGCCTGTTCGCTTCATTAGAAAAGCATCATTTGAAAGGACTGGCGTACTGGACGAACGGGTTTAAGCAGCTTACGTCAAATAAAGGGCCGATCTTCACACCGGACGATTTGAAAGGACAGGCGCTCAGGATCATGCCGAGCAGCGTGATCGAAGACCAGTACCGCCTGCTCGGCGCGCACCCGCGGCAGGATTCCTTTAATTCCACGTTTCAGCTCTTGGAAAGCAATCTCGTAGACGGAGAAGAAAATACGATTTCAAATATCTATTCTAAAAAATTTTATAATGTTCAATATTATTTGACAATCAGCAATCACGGGTACCTCGGTTATGCCGTGATGACCGACGAGCATTTCTGGAATTCGCAGACAGAAAAAACGAGAGCCATCTTAACGGAGGCGATGAGAGAAACGACGGAATGGAACGAAGCCTCCGCTGAGAAAATGAATAAAGACCAGCTTGAAGAGATAAAGAAGAATTCATCCATTCATATTCATGTGCTGAGCAAAGCGGAAAAGAACACATGGATGAAACGCCTCGACCCGATTTACGGACAATATGAACAGGTGATCGGCCGCGGGCTTGTGCAGGATTTGTTATCCTTGCGCCGCGAGCCTTAGCAGGACCAATACGCCCATCTCCGTTTCATCCCTTTTCCCGCCGGGGAAGTAAATAGGGACAGAGCAAAAAAAGGAGATGGAGACATGTTTACACATACGAAAAAACTGCAGCATCCGGCTAAACCGGATCGTCCTGACCCGCTGTTCGCCAAAAAGATGCAGGAAATTTTAGGGGGACAATACGGGGAAATATCCGTCGCCATGCAATATTTGTTCCAAGGATGGAATACACGGGGCAATGAAAAATATAAGGATCTTCTGATGGATACCGCGACGGAAGAAATCGGCCATGTCGAAATGATCGCGACGATGATTGCGAGATTGTTAGAAGACGCCCCGCTGGCAGAGCAGGAAAAAGCGGCTGATGACCCGGTCATCGGGTCCATTTTAGGTGGGATGAATCCGCATCATGCGATCGTCTCAGGACTCGGCGCAATGCCGGAGAGCAGCACGGGCGTTCCGTGGAGCGCAGGCTATATCGTCGCAAGCGGAAACCTTCTGGCAGACTTCCGCGCCAATCTGAACGCCGAATCACAAGGAAGGCTTCAAGTCGCACGCCTGTATGAAATGACCGATGATAAAGGCGTGAAAGATATGCTCAGCTTTTTATTGGCCCGCGATACCATGCATCAAAACCAATGGCTTGCGGCCATTAAAGAATTAGAAGCACAGGAAGGCCCGATCGTTCCTTCCACATTCCCGAAGGCGCTGGAAAAACAGTCATTCTCCCATAAGCTTATTCATTTCTCAGATGGCGGAGAAAGCGCTGAACAAAATTGGCTGAAGGAAACAGCGCCGGACGGAGAACCATTTGAATACGAAAAGGAACCGAAAGCGCACGGCGAAATAGCTAAGCTGGATCCCGTCCCGCCGTATGTCCACAACACGCTTCCCGGACGCGAGTAAAGACACAAGCCCAAAACAAACTGTTTTGGGCTTTCATTATGCCTTCAGAACCGTCCAGTCCGGTTCATATCGGATGTCCGGATGATGTAACAGCTCGTGAATGACAGGTTCATCCTCTTCATACAGCATCACTTCTATTGAAAGAATCGCAGCCTTCTGCTCGTTTTCTTCGTATAGGCGGTCATGTTCGCTCTCCATAAAATCATCATAGGCCTGTCTGTTCTCCCAAACGCTGATGATCTCTGCGATGAACAGGCCGTCTGCGTTTTTCCGCCAGCCGCCGGCCTGTTTGACGAAGCCATTTACACATGATAATGCTCCCCACCTTGACTGTGCTTGCGCAAATGCTTCAGCGTTTGCAGCGTCTGTTTCACATACAATTTTTTTGATCAGCATGACGTTCCTCTGTGATGACTGTTTTCGCACGCGTATGCTCAACACAGAGATTCACGGTTCTGACGTAAGAGCGGGTGCGGTGAATCGTGCCTTTCGGGATGAGCAGGCTGTCATTTGCTTTGAGCACTGCGGTTTCTTTGTCCTTAAAATCGATCAGCAGCTCACCTTCCAGAACGATGAACCATTCATCTGAGTCAGGGTGATGGTGCCAGTCATATTCTCCCGTAAACACTGCGAGGCGCACACAGTGGTCATTGATCTCCGCGATTGAAAAATTGTCGTGTTTTTCTTTGACTTTATTGGCGATAGCGAGCAAATTCAGCATGTCAGACACGAGTGAAAAACCCCTTTTTCATTTATTGTATCGCAACGGCGGATCAGATCAAGATTTTTCCAAAATAAAAAGCGATCCAGCTGATGCGCCGGATCGCTTTTGATCTGCAGGTTGTCTGCCTTTTATGCTTTTATTAGCTGCTTCGTCTGTTTCCGCCTTTTTGGCCGATTTCCTTATAAAAATCTTTGTCATGATTTTTACTTGTGGCTTCTCCGCCTTTTTGGCCGATTTCTTGATAGAATTCCTTGTCATGGTTATTGCTAGTGGCTTCTCCGCCTTTTTCACCGATTTCCTGATAGAATTCTTTGTCGTGATTTTTGCTAGTGGCTTCTCCGCCTTTTTCACCGATTTCCTGATAGAATTCTTTGTCGTGATTTTTGCTTGTGGCTTCTCCGCCTTTTTGACCAATTTCCTGATAGAATTCTTTGTCATGGTTATTGCTTGTCGCTTCTCCGCCTTTTTGACCTGCTTCTTCTCTGCTCATTTTGTTATTATCTTGTGCCATTTTTGAATTCCTCCTTTAATTGGTGTTGGTTGTTGGTTTCCCGATTTCAGAACTGCTAAACAAAGAAAACACATTGAATGTGTTTTCGGGCGGTTTTTTATCATTCTGTATCCTTCATGCGTTTTAGAATCCGGCGTTTTTTATAAAGCATGATGCCTGTTTCCGCGATGCTTTCTAAAGCTGAACGGTTGGCGGACGCGCCGAAGATGATACCTGCGGCCGGAACCATTTGCAGCAGTTTTTTCGCTGCGAACGTATCGCGATAGCTGTAAACGACTTCCCGCCAGCCTTGGATTTGCGAGGCGACGCGCTGATAGGCGCGGTCGTTTTGATCATATTGCCGTAAATCTTGCAGGATCGCTTTTTTTCCGATGACGTCACTGGATGCAAGCTGGAGCAATTTGACGATAAACACGCGTTCTTTTTTGTCTTTCGGATCAAAGCCGTAAGCAACCGCGATATCCTGCAGCGTCTTTAAGGACAGGCCGAGCATCGCCGGAATGTCTGCCGCCAGCGTGAATACGCCGCCGACTCCCGTTGCGGCTCCCTGCACCGTCGCGGCCTTTACGCTTGTACGCGCTATGGCTTCTGCGATTTCGTCCATGACGGCAAGCGGCGCATTGCGGATGTCGTGAAGCGTTTGACATGTACCGTGCGGCAGCCGTTTTTGAAACTTTTTCATGATGCGCTTTTCTGATGTCAGGTACTGTCCGCCTGACTGAATAAACGTTCCCGTTTCATCGAGAATGAGTCCGATTTTCCTCTGAATAAATTGCGGTGTCAGCTTGTCCAAAAGCTGAAACGGCAAGCGGGTGAATGTTTGCCAGAACATCACCCTCTGCTGCGCCTTTTCCCATTTTTGAATGTCTCTCAATTGTCTTTCCAGGTCTGTCCGCTCTTCTGTCACCCGTCCTGCACGTCCTTTCTGATTTCTTTGTTCATAGTATACCTTTATGGCGTTTTCTTTTTACACACCGACGGATTTTTTATCCGGAAAACATCCCATTGTTTAATTTTCTTCAAATTCTGTATATTGTATAATTTTGAATAATACGATTGAAGGAGAATGTTGAATGCAATGGATTTATTTAAGTTTAGCGATCATTTTTGAAGTATTGGGTACGGTCAGCATGAAATTATCAAATGGATTTACAAAACTTGTCCCAAGTATTTTATTGTTATTGTTTTATATCGGCAGCCTTTGTTTTCTTACTTTGACTTTGAAATATATAAGTGTCTCCATCGCGTATGCGGTCTGGTCGGGGATGGGGATCGTGCTGATTTCCGTGATCGGAATTTTTTTCTTTCATGAACAGTTCTCTGTCATAAAAGCCGTCTCTGTTCTTCTGATCATCATCGGTGTCGTTTCCTTAAACTTTATTTCTGAAAGTGAAACGTCATCAAACGGCATCAGCGTTCATACGGACAGAAACAGATAATGAAAGGGTTAAAGGTTCTCTTCCTCATTACAGATATTGGATTTATCGTTTATTGGATTGTTACTTTTTTTGAGTGGATTCCAAAAAACATGGTGTTTAAAGATTATGATAACGCCATGATCATGGCCTGGAACTGGTCATTCTTTCCCTTAGATATTTTCATTTCGATAACCGGGCTGTACAGCTTGTTTCTTTATAAACGGAAACATGCGTTATGGCGCTCTTTCGCATTAATATCACTTGTGCTGACCTTTTGTTCAGGCCTGCAAGCGATAGCCTTTTGGGTATTTATCGGTGATTTTGATCTTATGTGGTGGGCATTCAATCTGTACTTGCTTCTTTATCCTTTATATTTTATTCAGAAATTGCTGGTCTCTCGTAAAAATAGCTGTCATTCTTTTTGATGAGGCGGTTTTCTTTTTCTTCAGGCGGGAAACACTTTTCATAAAGGAGTGATAGACATGCCTTGGTCTATGAAGGATTATCCGCAATCATTGAAGAATCTCGAGGAACCTGTGAAGAAAAAAGCGATCGAAATCGCGAATGCGATGGTAGATGAGGGTTATGAAGAAGGACGGGCCATTCCCATTGCAACAAGTCAGGCGAAAGAGTGGAAAAAAAACGCTTCTAAGGAAGAAATCGATCAGCTGATGAAACACGATGATGAAACGAAACGCGGAAATTGAATCGGAATAAAGGAAAAACCCCGCTCTCAAGAGAACGAGGTTTTTCTGATTATAAACCGTAATAATAAGATAGCGTGGTGACTGAAACGTAGCCTGTCGCTCCTGCATACGTGACTTTCAGCCATTTATTAGAATTGGTGTAGTGGCCTTGAACATATTCTCCGGTTACCCAAGAACCTGTAATTTTTTTACCGCTTGAGAATGTTGTGATCGTTGAACAGCTGACCTTAGAGCATGAGCGCATATTAGCACCGTAAATACCGACTGTGCCCCCGCTGGCTAAAATGGAAACGTCCGGTTCAGCTTTAGGTTTGAAAGCTGCTGCTGATGCAGAGCCGCCAAAAGCGAATAAAGAAACAGCAAAAATCATGGCTAAAGAAATGATCGACAAACGACGTACCAAGAAAATTCCCCCTCTTTTATCATATGGCCGGAAAGCTTTCCTGACGTTATTATACTTTTTCGCCCGGGAGACTGAAATAAGTCTAATGCTCCAACTTCTTTTCTTCGCAAGTGACCATGCCGATTCATTTTTGATAGATAACAGCGGTTTATTGGACTGGAATCACTGATATATCGTTGATTCAAACGTTTATTCAGAGCGGCCGGAGTTTTTCCGGAGGTCATTTGAATGGTACAGAAAGGTTTTACCTTCCAATGGAAAGAAACATTATTATTCTATTTACCCGGGAAAACGGAGGAAATACAGCGTCTTTTTCTCAAATCAGTTGGGCGGACAGAAAGTTGTGAAGTTATATAGGCAAGTGTCCTCTTTTCACCTTTTTAAAAGAACGCTCCACGCATCCGCGCATGATCCGACGCGGAAACACGCTTTGCGAACGGCATCGCTTCTTTCCCGGAACGATGTCGTTTTCATTTTCGGACCTTTCTTCGGCGGGATACATATCATAGATAAAACAGGGCATCAATGTGCCGGTTTATTGAACATAAAGAACTTGACATCTTATAATAGCGGATTTATGATGTAGATAAAATAATTTGCATCTAGGAAACTTTTTGTTATTTAGCTAAAAATCTATTGGAATTTAGGTGAGACATAATGAGCAAAGACATCTCAGCACAATCATTGCAAGCAAAAGCCGTGCAGGATGCACTTGACGGCAAAAGCAAGGGATTCAAGCGGCTTCTGCCTTTTTTAGGCCCCGCCTTTATCGCGGCGATTGCCTACATTGATCCGGGAAACTTCGCTACGAATATCTCAGCTGGTTCGAAGTATGGGTATATGCTGCTGTGGGTCATCCTCTTTTCAAACTTGATGGCTTTTTTAATTCAAGTTCTTTCCGCGAAGCTCGGCATTGCCACGGGTAAAAACCTTCCGGAAATCGCCAGAGACCGGTATCCGAAATGGGTATCAGCCGGGCTGTGGATACAGGGTGAACTGGTGATTATGGCAACTGATCTGGCAGAATTTATCGGGGCGGCGCTCGGACTCAACCTGCTGTTCGGCATACCGATGGTTGAAGCGGCCATTATCGCGGCGATCGGATCATTCGCGATTTTAGAGCTGCAGCGCCGGGGTTACCGGGCGCTGGAAGCGGGTATTGCCGGACTTCTGTTCGTCGTGGTGATCGCCTTCGCTCTGCAAACCTTCTTTGCCAAACCTGACGCCGCCTCCGTTCTCGAAGGGCTGTTTATCCCGAAAATTGACGGAATGGACAGTGTGCTTCTGGCAACCGGGATACTCGGCGCAACCGTGATGCCGCATGCCATTTACTTACATTCCGCACTGACACAGCGCCGTGTCGTCGGAAAAACGGATAGTGAGCGGAAAAAGATTTTTAGATTCGAGACGATTGACATTCTCATCGCGATGGTGATCGCCGGGGCGATTAACGCAAGCATGCTCATCGTCGCTGCCGCGCTTTTCTTCAAGAACGGGCTGTATGTAGAAGATTTAGACGTGGCTTATCAGCAATTCGGCCACTATATCGGACCGGCTTCAGCCATTCTCTTCGGGATCGGGCTGCTGGCCGCAGGGCTTTCAAGCTCTTCTGTCGGCACATTGTCAGGCGATATTATCATGCAGGGCTTCATCCGTTACCGTATCCCGCTTTATTTGCGGCGTTTCATTACCATCATTCCGCCGATGATCATCATTATCTCGGGGGTCAACGCCACAGAAGCGCTCGTATGGAGCCAGGTCGTTCTTTCATTCGGCATCTCCTTTGCGCTCGTGCCGCTGATTATGTTTACAAGCAACAAACGCCTGATGGGCGCCCTGACGAACCGAAAATGGGTGACGGCTCTCGCCTGGCTGATTGCAGTTTTGGTGATCGCGCTTAATCTGTTTGTGATCTACGATTCATTCCGTTAGAAAAAACCGGCCATTGCGGCCGGTTTTTCTTTTGACGCCGGGTGCCGTTCGTATCTTTTTCCGGGCGTTTTTGGTATGATAGAAGAAAAATCGGAGTTTTGCTTATGTCAGTATTTATCCTTTTTTATCTGTGGATTGTGCCGATTGTCATCGGCATCTTCTGTTCTCTTTTTGCTTATCGGACAACGGGTAAGAGACGTCTGATTCCCGGCTTTTTGATGATCGCATTAAGCATCGTTTCCTTAATCACGGGGCTTTGGATCGGCGGGGTGAACTATCATGTGTTCATCGGGGGCATGTTTTTATTCGGTACGTTATTGGCCGGCTCCGCCTTCCCGTTTTTCTTCGCTCTTTCACGCAAACGAAAATAAACAGGCATGCCGCCTGTTTATTTTTATTCATTAACCCTAAATTATAAAACCGCTCCGATAATGTGATTCCGCCTCAATCAGCCTGTACATGTGTTATATAGGCTCCAGCCCATGTCCCATCTCATCGAAACTGCAGCCAAAATGAATCCTACCAAAGAAGATTTTGAATTATAAGAAAAATACTGTATTAAAATCCTATTTACCCCAAAAATACCTATTGATAGAATGGTATCTGAGAGGGGAAAATGTTCAAAGCGGATCATATCGGTCCCGCCTAAATACATAGTCTTTCATTTCTCTCTACACTACATTTCTAAAGGAGGATTTCCCATTAGACACGCAGCTAAAGGCATTCTGTTTGCCGCATCTTTAGCCCTTGTAACTACTGCTTTTGTCCCCGCATCCTTAGCTAAAGAAAATCATAATAATACTGCCAATGCCACTGGAACGACCAAATCATTTTTTTATCAGACTGATACGCAATTTTCCTACGGACTTAAAGCACAAAGCGATGCATCTGTGTCAAAACCAGTCAAAGATGTAATCAGAGAAGTGCTGAAAAATAAAACAAAATTATTCAATCTTGTTGAAAAATTAGCAGGAAAGAAAATAAGAAATGAACTCGAATCCGTTTTCAATGAACACATCGAACCGGTTTTAAAGAAAATGCTGAACGAGTATGTCGCCTTAAGCTGGACTGACGTGGAAAAGAATCTTTATCTTTCACTTAAAAAGTCCGGACTTTCTGACAGCCAGGCTAAAAACCTCGCTCATTTAACAACTTTAGCAATGAAAGCATTTTAAAATCATTCATAAATGATCATCAGGAAAATACGTATGAAGTAATGCAAAGTGCTGTTAGATTCACTCTAATAGCACTTTTTCATTGGAGATGTCAAAAATGACTGTCTTTTTTACTGTTCTGCTCACTTTCTTATGCTGCCTTGTGATTTCATCTCTTATTTTTATGATTCTATTAAAAAAAGAGATCGTGGATACACCGCCAAACCGCTTAGCTCATGCAGCATTCATCGTACTTATTGGATTCTCCCTGTTCTTCGCTATAACTGTACCCAGCCTAGTTATTTATTTTGCAGCTATAACTGTAAATCATTTTTTCGGAGAATATATCATCTATGGTTCACTTTCAGACTTATACATATTTTCTGTCGTCGTAAGTATCTTAGCTTTAGTTTATATGCTAATCCTTACGGCAATTGTAAAAGGAATGACTCATGTTTTGACATTGCCTGCTTGGTCAGCCTATATCCTTGAATTCATTTTTGCATGGGCTGCTGTTTACTTCTCAATCCAATACGTTTCCAATCATATCATTGAGAACATATCTATATTTCAAGGTGGAGAAATTCTTCTTTCATTGTTCATCACTTTCTTATTTTCGGGATTGGATATCCTTTTCACTAATTTGGATAAGATCACAAAAGAGAAATTAGGCTAAGGGGGTAACAAATATGAGAATCATGACATATATATCCTATTTTTCTATTTCTTTAGTTTTGCAGGTGGTATGGCTGCTATTAATAAAAAGAACATCTAATATATTTCTGATAGATATGATTACGGTGTCCTTCTTATTCACCCTCTTTATGTTCATCTTAGATCAAATGTTCAAAAAAAAGCGGACAAATTAGGGATTGTTTTTTAATAATCCTCGGGCTTCTCTTTCGTTTTGAAATGATTCCGGATCTGGAGATGTTATGGTGAGCCATTCATTAATGAATAACACCAGCCTCTGTAAAATACTTCTCCTTTTATATAACATCCTGACTTTTCCGTCATATATTCATACGAAAAAACTGCAATAGGGAGTAATGAAACATGATATTGTTTATTGGCAAGTTCATGTTGCTCTTTTTACTCTGTTCGCTGGCATATTATTTGTTTAAAATTGTTTATTACAATATAGGGAAGAACATTGCGCTTAAAACCCCGAAAGGGACAAAGACAAACCGGACGGCACGTGTGTTTGTCAAAAATGGAACTACACTGAATGAGGGAGATTTATTTTATGATCGCTGTTGTGACCGCTCTCTGGCTGTTCTTGAGATGAATTGCACTGGTCCTTCATAAGTTTTTTGATCAGCCATCGCTCGCCAGCTGCCGATTTTCACAATCATCGTTTTCGTTTAGGACGGCTATATGCAAGCCAAGTCGCTCAACAAATAAAAAAATAAACAGGCATGCTGCCTGTTTATTTTTTTATAACCGCCGGCTTTTTAAAACAGCCGTTTTAAGCTTTTCTTGAGTGACGGCATTTCGATTTTTTGGTTTTCAAAGAAGTTTTTCAGCATGTATTTGCTGAAGCCCTTCGCTTGGCCGTAAGTGATTTTTCCTGGAAGCGGCGGCTCGTCGCCGATGACGGCGTCGATGACGACCGGCTCATTTGAGTTGAGCGCTTCATGAAAAGCGGGAGCCAATTCCTCGTGTTTCGTCACTTTAATGCCTTTTGCCCCGCAGCTTTCTGCAAAGGCGGCGTAATCCATATTTTGCAGCTGGGTGACGTAGTCAATGTTGCCTTTGACCCGCTGTTCATATTCAATCATGCCTAAATTTTCGTTGTTTAATATGACAACCGTAATCGGCAGTTTATATTTAACAGCTGTCGGCAGATCCTGCATCACCATTGAAAATCCGCCGTCTCCGCAAATGGCGATGGACTGCCGCTCAGGTTCGGCAAGGCTTGCGGCAATCGCTCCCGGAAGCCCGCATCCCATCGTGGCGAGCCAGCTTGAGACGATAAAGTCCTGCTTCTTCATTTTAAAATGGCGGGCCATCCACACCGTAACCGTTCCGACATCCACTGACAGGACGGCGTCCTCTGCGGCCGCATCCTGAAGCCGGGCAATGACCTGCTGCGGCTTGAGCGGATGAGTCGCTTCGGTTTCATCCTTTTCGATTTCCTTCCACCAATGCTTCATGTGCTCGGTGCAGGCGTCCAAAAATCTTCTGTCTTCTTTATATTCAATGTATTCCGTCAGCTCTTTCAGCCCCAGAGCCGCATCACTGACGATTCCCGCATTGACGGGATAGCGCTTCCCGATTTTCGCCGGATCCGAATCAAGCTGAATGGCGGGCGTATCATCCGGGAGATAATCCCTGTATGGGAACGATGTGCCGAGCATGATCAGCAGATCGCATTCCTCCATTGCTTCGTAGGCGGGCTTTGTGCCGATTTGCCCGAGATTCCCGAGAAAGTGGGGATGGCTGTCAGGCACGACGCCTTTTGCCGGAAGGGTAATGACAATCGGAGCGGCCGCTTTATCGGCGAATGCGAGCAACTCCTCCTTTGCTGATTTTAACCCTTGGCCGGCGAGAATGACCGGTTTTTTTGCGTTGTTAATATATTGCGCGCATGTCACGAGATGTTCTTTTTTCGGCTCTATATCAGCTTTGAGGTATATCGGCGATGTGTAAACCGGCTCCCGTTTGATTTTTTGCGCGAATAAATCATCAGAAACGGTTAAAACGGCAACGCCTTTTTTGCTGTAAGCCGTGCGGATCGCCTGATTCAGAAGATCGGGCAGCGCTTCTGCCGTATGTACCTGCTGGTTGAACACCGCCACGTCCTCAAACATTTGCTCTAATTTGATTTCCTGAAAGCTGTCACGGCCGATTTCATCGGAAGCCACCTGTCCCGCAATCGCCAGCACCGGAACGCCGTCCGCTTTGGCGTCGTATAAACCGTTCAGCAGATGAACGGCCCCCGGTCCTGCGATTGAAAGGCAGACACCGATCTGCCCGGTCAGTTTTGCCTCAGCCGCGGCAGCCAGGGCTGCGACTTCTTCGTGCCGGGTTTGGATAAATGTCAGGTTATTTCGTTCATGTCTCAGTTCTTCGATAAATTCATTAATGCTGTCTCCGGGAATGCCGTATATATGACCGACTCCCCATTGTTCAAGCAGCTCCGTCATTACGTGTCCTGCTGTTTTACTTGGCATACTGCATCCTCCTTTTACCTGTATTCATCCCCTTTTTCATACGGGTTGAAACACGGGCTATACTCTCAGCTTTTTTCTTAGCAGATCAAGGATGGATAACAGATTTCGGTCTTTAAGGACTGCCTTACGATTTGCCGCCCCATTGAGTCCGTCTTTTATTTGCCGTTTTCTGTTCGGCACCATGAACAGCGGCAGCCGGTTTGGGGAAAACCAGCGTAAAGCGGCGGTTTCCGATCCGTTCATCAGCGGTGTTCCTCCGGTAATGGCTCCGATGAAAACGTGCTGTGTATCTTCAAATGCCGGCCTTTCATACTCACCGGATTTTTGCAGGATGGTCACGTTATACCCGGTTTCTTCGAAGGCCTCTCTGACGGCTGCGGCTTCAGGTGTTTCACCTTCTTCAATCCTGCCCCCGGGCAAATCCCATAGTGGAATGTCTTTTCGTTTTACGAGCAATATGTCCCGCCCGTCATTTTGTATGATGACAAAAGCGCCTTGTGCCATGTCGTCCTCCTTTACAAAAAAGACCGCGGCATTTTAGCCTGCGGTCTTTCCGTTACTTTTTAAAATGATACGGCAGGGTGGCGACGATGATGTCCTTCTTCCAAAACAGCCGGACGCGGAGCAAGAAGGCTGATTGGTTGTGAAGGATGGTCTGCCAGCGTTTTTTCGTAATAAATTGCGGAAACAGCACCATCACGGAGAACTGTTCTTTTTTCGCTTTCTGTTCGACCGTTTCTAAAAACTTATCAAACGGATGAACCAGACTGCGGTATGAGGAATGCAGGGTGACGAGGCGGACGCCGTTATGAAGTTCTTCCCAGCGCTTTTCCACCTTTTTTTCGTTTTCTCTGTCAAAGGAAACATGAACCGCAATGACCTGATCTGATAATGATTTCGCATACTGAATCGATTTTTGGACGACGGTGGTGACACCGGCGACAGGCACGATGACGACGGTTCCCTTGATTTCCTCAGGCTGCTGATCAACGACCCGCAGCTGTTCGCTGACCGCGGTGTAGTGATTTTTAATGACGAAAAACAGCATGACGACAGCAGGCATGAATAACAGCACCGGCCAGACAAGATTGAACTTCGTCGCGAATAAAATACACAGCACCATAAATGAAATGGCGGCGCCGCATGAGTTAATCAGCATTTTTACCGCCCAGCCCTTCGGCTTCTGCCTGATCCACTTGATGCACATTCCCGTCTGCGACAGCGTAAACGGGATGAACACGCCGACGGCATAAAGCGGAATTAAATGTTCCGTGCGGCCGCCGAATAAAAGAATGAGCAAGATGGACGCGATACCGAGAAAGATGATTCCGTTTGAAAAGCCTAATCGGTCGCCTCGGACCGTAAACATTCTCGGCATATACTGATCGCGCGCTAAATTAAACGCCAGCTGCGGAAATGCAGAAAAGCCCGTATTCGCCGCAAGCACGAGAATCAATGATGTAACGCCTTGAATGAAATAATACACCGTATGCCGTCCGAAGGTTTCCGCGGCGATTTGTGAAATAACGGTCTCGTTAGGCTTCGGACCCGTGCCGTAGCCGTACGCCAGCACCGTAATCCCCGTAAATAAGATCGCCAGCAGAATCCCCATCATGGCCAAAGTGCGGGCCGCGTTTTTTGCCGGAGGATTTTTAAAGGCCGGGATCGCGTTTGAAATGGCTTCAACACCGGTCAGCGCCGAACACCCTGAAGAAAAGGCCTTCAGCAGCAAAAACAGCGTGATGCCCGCCACGGGCGTGCCGATTGGTGTATGCTCGGCCGGATGAACCTGGCCCGTCATGAGCTTAAACAGCCCGACGACGATCAAAAGGACAAGCGCCGCCACAAACAGATAGACGGGATACGCCAAAATGGACGCCGACTCTGACAGTCCTCTCAAATTTAAAATCATAATCAGAATCACAAGCAAAACAGCAATGAGCAAATGATGCGGGTGCAAAGCCGGAAATGCCGATGTAATGGCGTCAGTTCCGGCAGAAATGCTTACCGCCACCGTCAGAATATAATCAACAAGCAATGAGCCGCCCGCAATCAGGCCGGGCTTCTCACCAAGATTTTCTTTAGAAACCATATAAGCGCCTCCGCCTTGCGGATAAGCGTAAATAATCTGTCTGTAGGACAGAATCAAAGCAAGCAGCAAAATGAGAACACCCGCTGCGATCGGAATGGAATACCAAAACGCGGCCGCGCTTACCGCAGCCAAAATGATCAGAATCTGTTCCGTTCCGTAAGCAACTGATGATAGCGCGTCTGAAGAAAGCATGGCGAGCGCCTTGAGTTTCGTGAGTTTTTGCTCTCCGGCCGCCTGTGATTTCAGCGGTTTCCCAATCAAAAATCTTTTGATTGAATGGTACATTTGTTGTCTTCCCCTTTTTTTCATTTTCCGTTTGATTTACAAACCCTTACTGCTATGATGTCTCCGAATGCTGATTGCATGCCATATTTCAGCACAGCAAAAAGACACAGAGGCAAACGGATGCCCCTGCGCCATAATCGTGCACAGGTTTCATTCATCTCCTCTCATGAACGCTTACGAGGTTAGCTGTCGGATTCGGGCTGATGAGAGTTGGCCCTACCTGAAAAAGGATTCACCCCAAGCGGCATCACGCGCCGCAAATTGGTTCCCCCGCTCTGATTACAGATTAAGCGATATAGATTATAAAAGAGATCATACTCCCGTCCCGTTCAGTTGTAAAGGGGCTTTTATGCTGTTTCAAAAATAAAAAAATCACCGCCAAAAATGGAAATAAAAATACAAAAAAAGAGGCCTGTTAACGGCCTCTTTTACCTTCATTACTCTTCGCTTTTTTCATGATCCGTTTTTCTTTTTTTCCTTCTTGCCGTCAGCCAGATCAGACCGGCCGCAATGATCATAAGCGCCGCGAAAACAGCAATATACGTAACGTTCAGTGCTGCGGACCGGCTCTTCGTATCAGCCGCCGGACTGCTGTCATCGGACTTGATTTGCTGATGATTTGAAAACAGCTGCCTGCCGGCTGTTTCGTTAATGACGGTTGCGGCATCGCTTGTGCTGTCTAAAAAGCTGATCAGCTCTTTTGTGACAGACGCACCGCTTCCTGATAACGGAGCAAAAACAGCGATGCTCCGGCCGGCGTCCCAAGGTGATTCCTGGGTAAACGCGACTTGTTTCGTTGTCTCATTCAGCATCTGAAACGAAGAAACATCGTAAGCTCCGCTGCGGTCTGACGGCACGAGAAGCTTAGAGGCGTTTGACTTTAAAAGCGGGATTTGCGGCAGGCCTCCGATAAACACAACATTCCGGCCTTTGGCATCCGCTTCCTTCATGTCTGATGCCGTCTTTACGGTAAAGCCGTTTCCGAATGAATCCGCCACCAGAGAAAGTTCTTTCAATATCTGTATGTTTACGCCATCCGGGATGACGATCACTGTTTTCTCTTTCCCGCCGCCCGCAAACGGGAGCGGCCATTGCCCGAAATCAGCTTTCTGCGCCGCATCGCTTACCGGATACGTCAGCGTGCTGCTTTTATCAATATAGACCCATTTGTTTTCGTCACGGTCGATACACGGATTGTTATGTTTCAAACCTGATGTGACAAATTGCAGATCAATGTACCTGCTGCTTCGCAAAAGCTTCGGATCAATCGGGATGGAGACGTGGTAAAAGCCGTCTTTATCTTTATTACCGAGATCATCAAGACGCACCGCATTCGGCTGTCCGTTGACCATGACGTTCAGCTCCGCTCTCTCGGCGTCATTTGCTGAATCCGCCTTCGTCCGGATCGATTCCGACGTTTTTAATGTAAGTGAAAGCTTGACCTTACCGTCTTTATCAACAGCGGCCGCCGCAGGGTAAAAGAAGTGCTCTGACGCCGTTTTGTTTGATCCGACCGTTACATTTCCCGCGCCGAAGTCCTCTAGTGTCAGTTTATTGCCTGTCTTTTCCGCAGCAGGCTGAAGGCGGCCGATTGTCAAAGTATCTCCGCCCAGCTGGCTTGAATAAGCGCTGTCTGTAATGACGCGGATTTTATCCGCCAGCGTTTTGTCTGATTGCGCCGTGACAAACAGGACGGGCTGCCGTTTGTCCCCTGATGTCAGAACCCGTTCAGCCAGAAGAAGTTTGTTGTCTTCCGCTTTGATGTTCCCGCGTTCGAAAAGCTCTTTTATTTTCCCGTTCCAATGCTGATCAGCGCCGATGACAATTGACGGATTGCTGATTTTGCCGGCGTCGGATTCTTTTACATAGGATACCTTCAGCCTGCTGTCTGCCGTTTTCAGAAATGCTTCTGTTTTGACTGCGGCTTCAGCTTCCGCCGAGGTCGGTTTGTCAGGAAGGATAATATATGTTTCTTCACCCGTATTGCCTGATTGAGCAAACGGATACGGGAAATGGCCGAGATCCGCTCCCTTTGACTTGCTTGCTTCTGAAAGCACAAGGCGGCTGTCCGGGTAAATTTTTATCCAGTTGCCTGACGTATCCTGCCTGACGCAGACGCCCTCTTTTAATACGCCGTAAAATCGTAATGATACATTGTGATAGCCTTGGGCGGATTGGCTTTTGCTGAGATTGAGCTTCACCGTTTTCCGCTTGGAACTGCCGTCAAGCTTTATGGATTTGACGGGTTCATCATCAATGGCGATGGTTAAAGAAGACGGGGCAATTAATAAGTTTGACGCCTCGTAATCAATCAGAAGCGACTGATCGGCATTCGAAGCTCCCGCAGGAATCTGATAGGTCAGCTCTGCGCTGTCTTTCGCCCCGTACAGTGTCATCAGATCGCCAGTCAGCGCCTGCTGCTCTTTTGCGCCGGCGCTTGTTCCGAGGGCGGAACCGTCCGTTTTCAGTTCCCGGGCCGCGGCCGCCTGCCCGTTATACATCAATAGCAAAAGGCCAGTTATCAATATGATTGCTTTTTTCAAAAAGGTCACCCGCTTTTATTTTGATTGTATCGCTCCGTTTTGTACCACTTGACTTCCTGCTTGAACAAGCGGTGCTTGATCTCTGTGAATAATGACCAGATGACGAGCACGATCCAAGCCTGGGAGTATGTAAAGTACATCAGAAATACGATAAAGAAGTTTTGTTTGTTCATTTCTGTTTTTTCAATGCTTAAAGTAATCATGACCTCAGTCATAAACAGGAAAAAGGCCAGTATCCACAAAATCATCGCCAAAAACCCGACAGCCAGATGCAGGTCGTAAAAAAGATTGATGATAAAAATCGTGTTTGACATGATCACACCGAAGAAAAACAAAAAATACGTAAAAAAGAAATAAAACAGATCGAAGATGATCCGCTTGCGTTTCAGCTTGAAAAATTGGGATAAAAACTTGAGAACAACGTATTGGTTGCCGCGCGCCCATCTTGTCCGCTGACGCCACCACACCTTCCATGTCTCAGGCTCCTGCTCCCATGTCACAGCCGCCGGGAAAAAGCGGATATGATAGCCGAGATTATAGACGCGGATGGTCAGCTCGGTATCCTCCGCCAGCGCCTTATCATCCCAGCCGCCGAGCTGTTCGATAATGCTCCGCCTGATCGCGAAGTTCGTCCCCGGGATGGTGGCGATTTTGAACCATTTCCATCTGCCGCCCTGCGCCATCCACTGAAAGCAGATGGTTTCAATATTGATAAACTTCGTCAGGATCGTTTTGGCCGCGTTGATGACACGGAATTTCCCGACAACCGCTCCCGCTTTCTCATCATTCATCAGACCGAGAACCAGGTAGTACACCGCCATTTTTTCCGGCGTGTTGTCCGCATCATACACGCAGATCACGTCTCCGTTCGATTCCGCGAACCCTGAGTTCAGCGCCGAAGATTTTCCTTTTCCGGCGTTCGGGGGCTTTGTGATGACCATTTTAATGAAGTCATACTGACGGGAAAATTCATTGACGATGTCTCCCGTCCGGTCGGAGGAATTATCATTAACGACGATGATCTCAAGCCTGTCTTTCGGATAATACAGGTTCACCATCGCCTTCAGCGTCTGCCTGATGACGACCTCCTCATTATGCGCGGGAATGAGCACGCTGACCTTCGGGAGCTCCCCCATCTTTGCGCGCCATTTCGGAATGTTCCGTTCGTAGGTCATATAATGCCTGAATCCGCCCTGCATCAGAAACATGTGATAGAGAAGCATCACCCATATTAAACTTAATGAGATAAAAAACAGAATGTTACTCAAGGCTTCTTCTCTCCTTAAAGATTCGTTTTTTTAATGTGGCGCGCAAATAAAGAACGTAGCAGGCGAACATGATGATAAACAATAACACCACGCCGGAGAGAATCCAAAGCGCTTTTTCCAGAGGCGTCTGCTGATGGTGATTGAAAAAGGCCGTTATCGGATGAATCTTGTTTTCCACATGAATGGTTCCGTCTCCGTCCGTTTTGATCCTGACGCTGTCCGACGTTACCGTTTGCTTCGTTTTCTTCAGATCGAGCCACTCGCCGCCGGGAATCCGCTCCATCTGATTGACGAGCTCGGGGAGGTATTTCATGCCGAGATACGGATGGTAGAAACCGCCCGCCACTCCGCCGCCGAAATCAATCATCTGCGAAATATGATTCTCCATATCTCCGAGCGGATTTTCCTTTGAGTTATCGGCATAACCGATTGTTTCAGGGTACAGCGTCATCCCGTCCAGCATAGCCGGCTTTGAGACGAACGGAGGGGCGCCCGAGGTTTTCCACGTCGTGCCGCTGAGCTGCACTTGTCCGAAAATGCTGGAGAAATAAGAAGATGCGATTTTGTAGCCTTCTTCAGACATCGTATAGTGCGGCGCTTCGAATGACAGCGGGTAAAGGCCGAGCTCTGTCAAATCGTCAATCGCCTGCTCCAGCTTCGTTCTCGTGTAGATGTTTTCTTTTTCACGGAAAGGCTTCACATACGCCCGGTACGCTTTTTCATTCGGAAAATCCTGTTCCTTTTCAAGCTTGACCGGAGTATCATCCGCATTTTCTGACGTAATCGGCTGATCCGCTTTGGCATCCCAAAATTCAAAGCCTTCTCCCGTTTCGCTGTATCGGTATGCGTGCGTGTAGCCGTGAATAATGATGCTGCCGCCCATTTGCTGAAGTTTTTTCAGGACGCTGACCATTTTCGGCTTGTCCGCCAAGTATACTTTTTCTCCGTTTTCCGGATTGAGATAGACCGGAATGACCGCCAGAATAAACGGAATGTGTCTTTTATGCAGGTAAGCGCCCGCTTCGTAAAGCAATGTTTCATCTGACATCGGACTGATGTCTTCAAGCCGTAAATAAAGGAGGGTGCCGCCCGCTGATTCTCCGAAAGCGCTGCGCAGCGCTTTCGCCGTCAGAAACGAATCATTTAACAGGCTCGTCACACCGAAATAATAGTCAGAGCGCGCCGTTTTCCACATAAAAGGGCGGGTGCTGCCGTCACCGGACCGGTATGTATAAAGGGACTTTCCTTTTACTCCCGATACGCCGAGCACGGACATCCCTTTTTCAAGCGGCATGTCTGTTTTTTCTTCTTTGCCGTAAATGCGGTATACCGTTTCTTTCTCTGTCAGGGACAAACCCGCAAATTGGGGGAACTGCCCAGCGTTATAGCCGATGCTGATAAGCTGCTGCGGCATACTGCTGATCAGAGACACAAATGATGTGCTGAGCTTTTTTTTCGTGACGCCGTAATAGATGACGCGCCGATTCTTTTTGAGGTCCGCGGCTGTGATGTCTCCGTCGCTTTTCACGGTGACGGCGGATGAGAAATGGCCCGCGGTCAGATCAAGCATTTTGACCTCAGCGGTTTCTTTGCCGTCCGTGCTTGTATAAATAATGAGAATGCCGTCCTTTTTGTCTTTTGCTTCCGCCGTATGGGGAACATAAACCGACGAAATCATGAAGAGCGCCGAGAGTAAGAGACGTATCCATTTAGAGTTCATTCATCATCATCTCGTTTTCCAGTTCATTTAAAAATTGCTCGGCCGTTTGTAAATCCTTTCGGTACGCCAAGTAACATACACGGAAGGTGATGGAGACGTATTTACCGTTTTGCAGCCGGTACGTATTCAATTCCTTTTTCAGCTTCGCCAGAACGGCCGGCATGTGTTCTTCAGGCGTATGGGTCAGCACGATGCCGAACCGTTCGGCGGACGGCCTGAATTTTTTGTCTGTTTCCCGAACGCTTGACCGGATTTGGCGGCTGATAAACGCCAGCAGGCGGTCGGTCTCTTTTTCTCCGTAGAGGGATTTGAATTCCTTGAAATAATGCATGTGCAGCAGCAAAAAGACGAAGGAATTGCCGTAGCGTTCCGCCCGCTTGATCTCCTCAGAAAGCTCCAGCTTCATCCGCAGATGGTTGTCAAAGCCGGTCACCCTGTCGACGGCGACAAAGCTCGTAATCTCTTCACGCAGCTGTTTCACTGAGCGCTCAAGCCCCTTCGCCAACTCGTGAATCCTTCCCGCTATGTAAGAAAAGAGCAGCAGCGCAATCCCCCAAATGACCAGCACCTGCAGACTTTCGGCAACGGCAGACGCCATAAAGCTCCCGGTCTGAAACCACAGGAGCAGGCTGCCGAGAACAAATAAGACGAGTAAGGTGATGACGAGCGCGTAGATTGCCCCGAACCATATGCCGGCTCCCGTGACAAGCAATGTGATGCAGGTTATCAAAAGCCCTGCGGATTGCTGAGACGCATAGTAAATAAAAAAAGACAGCAGCACCAGCATAACTGCTGTGTAGCTGCACAGTTTTTGTGATTCATTGAATGATATTTTCATTAAACAATTTCCTTTCAGCCAAAAGCGGCAGCAGGTTATCGAAAGAATGTGTATCGTCCCCGCTCATATAGCCGCCGTAATCAGGTTTCAGCGTGTCCAGTGTTTCAAATGAAGTCATTCTTTCATAAAGCGGCTTGATGACAGCCGGATCAGCTTTTTGTTCTGCTAAAAAAAGAACGGCCAGGGCGTAAACGGACGGTGATTCGTATTGAACCGCCGGCTCCTTCGTGTCTGCGCTGTATCGTCCGTACAGCTGTCCGCGCGTCTTAAATTCCTTTATCATCCATTTCGACAGCACAGCGGCTTTGCCATCTCCCCGCTTCAGATTCACGGCGGCATACAGCTGGTCGATGACATTCACTTCGCTGTCATATTTGTATTCCTTAGTTTCTGTATTGAACGATTTCGGCAGAAAACCATTTTTCAGGGGCGCAAGATTGAGAACATCGAGGTTCCGGTTTTCCGTTTTCTCATCGATAATCCCCTTTTCTCTGAGCATCTGTAAGGCGCCGGGGTCGACATAGGACAACGTCACGGTCTTTGACGCGGCATTTGAAGCGGCATCATAATAATCCGTAAAATACCCGTCATTCGTATTGTATTTTTCCAGCGCCTTCCCGATCTGCACCGCTGTTTTCCCGTATTCACTGTTTCCCCATAGGGTTCCGGCCTCATTCAGACAGTTCATAATTCTGAAATCGTCAATTAAGGCATTGGCGCCGCTCGCTTTATTCCCGTCAATCTTCCACGACACGAGCCCGTTTTTCGTCAGAAACGAATCGGTGAGAAGCTGATATTGCGCTTGAAACTGCCGTTCATCTTTCCTGTTCAGCAAAAATGCCATCCATAGTCCGAGAGACTCAGATAAATATTCCGGCTCACCGGCTATGTTCGTCCGGATCATCCCCCGCCCGTTCATCAATTTATGATAAATAAAATGCTCTGCGGGCTGAAGCGGTCCGGACGGTTCGGCCGCCGCCTGTTTTTCAGTGCCGGCCTCCGCGCACCCCGCCGTCAGAACGATCGAAATCAAAAGGATCATCAGACGAAAAACGAATTGCTTCACAGTCCATCCTCCTATTTTACAAATCCTTTTTTAGACCCATATCTTATTTTTTCACAAAGTATTTTTACTATATAGGAAACGATAAAAGAATACTAGCATTTTTTCACATTGGGAAATTTTAAATGGGAGCGCCGTCTGCTCACCTTTTCCCTCTTCGTCTGGATCGTATTCCCATTACAGTTAAAAACACAACAAAAGGCAGCATTTCTTTACAAATGCTGCCTTTCTCTGATCTATTTATCCAGGCCGAGTTTTTTCAGCTGTTCTGCCAGCGCGTTGTTCATCGGCTCCTCTTTGTTTTGGCTTTTCATATAAGAGTTGATGTCCCGCTTGGATGCGCGTCCGGATTTATCTTTCGCCTTGCGCTTTTCAAAGACGGACAGTTTCTCCCGGTGGCCGCATACACATGCGAAGGTTTGGCCTTCGCCCTGGCCGCGAAGCTCCATTTTCTTATGACAGTTCGGACAGCGGGCGTTTGTTTTTCTTGCCAGCGTTTTCCGGCTGCCGCACTCACGATCCTGACATACGAGCATCGTGCCGCGTTTGCCGTTGACTTTAAGCATCATTTTGCCGCAATCAGGGCAGGCGGTGCCTGAAATGTTGTCATGTCTGAAAGTCTGGCTGCTGTTTTTTATTTCCTTCACCGTTTTGCCCGCATATGTTTTCATGTCTTTAATGAAGACGGCGGATTTCAGTTTGCCCGCTGCGATGGCGGAGAGCTTTTGCTCCCACTCAGCGGTTAAGGCCGGTGATTTTAAATCTTCCGGGACGAGCTGTAAGAGCTGCTTCCCTTTTGACGTGATGAAAATATCTTTTTCTTTTTTCTCGATCAAGAAACTGTTGAACAGTTTTTCAATGATATCAGCGCGGGTGGCCACTGTTCCGAGTCCGCCGGTTTCACCCAATGTTTTCACAAGGTTCTTCTCTTCTCCCTGCATAAAGGCGCTTGGGTTCTCCATCGCGGATAACAGCGTGCCTTCATTAAAGCGCGCCGGCGGTTTCGTCTGTCCGCTCGTTTCTTTCAATGATGAGACAGTGAGGCGCTGACCCTGCTGAAGATCCGGGAGCGTCTGGTCTTTGTCTTCCTCATGATCGTCGTCATCCTCGTACATATCATACACGGCTTTCCAGCCAGGCGATTGAACCGTTTTCCCTTTTGCGGTAAATGTTTCGCCGCCGATATTGGCTGTGACCTTTGTTTCCTCGTATTCGAACGCCGGCATTAACACGGCGAGAAAACGTTTGGCGATCAGATCGTAAAGCTTTCGTTCTTTGTCGCTGAGGCTTGAAAGGATCAGCGGCTCCTCTGTCGGAATAATGGCATGGTGATCCGATACTTTCGCATCATTGACGAATCCTTTATGCGCTTTGACGCCCCGCTTCAGTATTTGATTGACGTACTGCGCGTACGGCTTAACTTCCATGCCGTTTAAACGGTCTTTTAAAGTCGGCACGATATCTGCGGAAAGGAATCTGGAATCCGTCCGCGGGTAAGTGACAAGCTTATGCTGTTCATACAGCTTTTGAAGCACGGACAGCGTCTCTTTTGCGGAGAAACCGAAGCGCTTATGAGCGTCCCGCTGCAATTCCGTCAAGTCGTAAAGACCGGGAGCGAAGCTTTTCTTCGCCGTTTTTTTCAATTCTGAAATGACTGCCGGCTTTCCTTGCAGGTCTTTTGCCAAACGGCCGGTCACCGTCTGATCGAATGTTCTTGTCTGCTTTGTTTTTTTATCCTGCCATGTCAGCGTCATCTGATCAGCCGCCGCGCGGAGACCGTAATAAGGAACGGGTTTGAACGCCTGAATATCCGCTTCACGCTTGGCGATCATCGCCAATGTCGGAGTCTGGACGCGTCCGCATGACAGCTGCGCGTTAAATTTTGTGGTCAGCGCGCGGGTCGCGTTGATGCCGACGATCCAATCCGCTTCCGCTCTGGCAACGGCGGAATGATACAGGTTTTCGTACTCTTTGCCGCTGCGGAGCTTTTGAAATCCTTCTTTAATCGCCTTATCCGTCACAGAGGAAATCCACAGCCGCTTAATCGGTTTGCGGACGTTTGCCTTTTCGATAATCCAGCGGGCCACAAGCTCCCCTTCCCGTCCTGCGTCTGTAGCGATTACGATCTGGGTGACGTCTTTCCGGACAAGCTGAGCTTTGACCGCATTGAACTGTTTTCCTGTTTTTTTAATGACGACGAGCTTCAAAGGCTCCGGAATAATCGGCAGATCCTCAAGCCGCCATGATTGAAATTCTTTGCCGTATCCTTCAGGGTCAGCGAGCGTTACCAGATGTCCGAGCGCCCATGTGACGATGTAGCGGTCGCCTTCAAGATATCCGTTTCCTTTTTTATGACACTTCAGCACGCGGGCCAAGTCCCGGCCGACTGAAGGTTTTTCAGCTAATACAACTGTTTTTGACATGCTTTTCACTTCTCTTTCTTTCACAATCATCCTGTTATTATAACAGACTTCCTCACGCTCTCTCTAATCGAGGACGTTTTTTGTGTCAATTTCTGAGAAAATGACATGGGTCACGGTTTGGGCATACGGAGAGGTGCGGTTAATGAAGTGTTCGATCGTTTCCAGGCTGTCCGCGTTCATCTTCAGCATATAACACGCCGCCCCGGCGACCCGAAAACAAAATTCAATGTTGGGAATGGATTGAATGTAGGTTTTAAATTGATCGTATTTTCCGTTTTTCACCGTCGCTTCGACAATGCAGGAAACAGGAAGCCCGATCTTTTTTTGATCAATGTCCAATGTATAGCGCTTAATGACGCCGAAGGATTCAAGCTGTCTGACACGCTCTGTGACGGACGGAGCTGACAATTTGATTTTTCTGCCCAGTTCCCGCATGGACAGGCGGCTGTCCCGCTGCAGCTCTTTAATGATGCTCAGATCCACATTATCTAGTTTCATGACTGTAGTCCTTCCTTACCCTTTTGGCTATATTATCAAGAGAAATCCGAAAAATGACAAGAACAACAGGCTGAATTAATAAAGGTTTTTTAGGAACTGACGCGAAATGGTCATATTAGGACTGCCCTTTGCTTATAGTATAGAGGAAAAAAGATGTCCGACAGGAGGGAGCTGTATGTTACACACGCCGATCGGCAGACTTCGCACGATGGGGTTTATTGAAGGAATGTCGCTTTTGGTGCTGCTGTTTATCGCGATGCCGCTGAAGTATTGGGCTCATCATCCGCTCGCCGTCACCATTGCCGGTTCCATTCACGGCGGTTTGTTTATCATTTATCTGGCGGTGCTGGCGTATGCGGCGTTTACTGTCAAATGGCATGTGAAATGGTCAGCCGCCGGTTTTATCGCGGCCTTTATTCCGTTCGGTAATTTTATTTATGATCGCGTCCTGAGACATTATCAATAAAAAAGCTCCTCTTCTGCAGAGGAGCTTTTTTCATGCGTTACATCCATTTCGTCACCCAGGCGATATAATAAGCGCCGGGGATGAATACGAGCTGGGCGAGAAGCGTGCCCGCCACCCTTGATGTCACCATCGTCAATGATGTCCATTTTAAGGAGACGTAGCTGCGCTTGCCCTTCGCCACATCGTCTGCCAGTACGGATACTTTCGGGTCAACAAACACAGCCAACAGCATAGTCGCAACTCCGTTGATTAAGCCTGATGCCATCACGGCGGTCGTGCTGTGCTCAGGCGCCAGAAGGCCGGCGTACAGAGCGGACAGAACACCGATCGTGTAAATAGACGTAATGACCATATTAATGACAAACAAGCGTTTCGGAATCATTCGGAATTGAAGCCCTTTTAAATAGGAGACTGACGGCAGTCTGATATAAGAACGCGCATGCTTCAGCCCGTTCAGTGAAAATCCTTTTTTAAATACCTGCATGACGGAGCCTCCTCCGTCCGCCAAGTGTATAATCGCCCTGGAGAATAACGCGACGAATGTCGGCAAAAGACAGATGCCGAGCATCGTTCCGACCGTGGAGCCGAATATTAAAAATCGAAACTGGGCGCCCACAAGAGACAGGGCGTTTGATCCGGCGGCATCAATCAGATGTCCGGTAAACGGCTGCTGAACCATGTTTGACATGCGAGACACGATGACCATGACATTAAATAATGACAGCGCGGACGCGATAAAACCGACTCTCGCGCCGGAAAGCCGTGTTGCATAGGCAAGCGTTTCAATCGAATGTATCAGCAGCAGAAAACAGAAGATAAACAGTACTTGTGAAGTAATAACGTGCAATGTATGATTCCTCCAAATCTTTTCTACTGATTAGACTCTGCAGACTGCGGCGAGGTTTCGGCCGGTTACATAAAAAAACCGCCCGGATGTCCGGAGCGGTTTTGTCTTATTCTTTTCTTACGCAAATAAATAATATATGGTTGCCCGCCTTAGCCCGCGGGTGATTCGTATTAACAGTTCCGACAGAATCATTCTTCGAAAGTAAACACCATGGAAGTTCTTGAACACAAGACAACGAAAGCCCTACCTCTCAATCGTCACTGCGGCTCCGAAGCCGCGCCGGTGTGAATTGTAAAACAAAAAGTCTTTTTTCCATCTCTTCGTTAGGGGCGAATGTCAGAAGGAAAAGAATAAGCTCAGCTTTTTTTCAAGCTGTCCGTTGAAGCCTGAAGCTTCTATATCAAAACAGAAAAAAGAAGTTTACTTTCTTTTTTATTTGCATGTTGTCACTTAGCAATTAAGTATAACAGATTGCCCCTGAATAATCAAATGATTTATTAAAGTTCCAGCTCGGCCGGCGTTTTTTCACCCGCGTTCATGAGCTTGATCTGCTTCGGTTCAATTTCAAGAATCACCAGGTTCGGATCGTCTTTTCCGTCAAACCAGCGTTCCAGTTTCGGATCCCACAGCTTTTCTTTTAAATCGGCTGAGTTGTTCAGTTTGGCGGTTCCGGCCACTTCCACATAAGCGTCTCCGAATCCTTCACAGTCATACCCTAACAGAATATGAACATTCGGATTGTTTTCAATTTCTTCCGCTTTATGAGTGTCTTTGCTCGTCGGCGTGTAAATCGTTAAGCCGTCATGGAAAAATGTCATGTAGCGTGAATGCGGTTTGCCTTGCTCTACCGTCGCAAGCGAACCGACTTTATGATGATCCAGTACTTCAAGCACTTTTTCTTTGATTTCATTTTGATTCATGAAGAATCACTCCTTTTTAACGTCTCCACTGTTACTTTTCCACATTGGGGAGACATTTAAACCAAGAAATGTGCTATTCTGCCGATCTTCGCTCCATTCCCGCTTCAGCATGCTGTAGTTCACCGTGTCATGATAGGCGCCCTGTACGAAAATGCCTTCTCTCGTCAGTCCTTCTTTCTGAAATCCGAGCCGTTCCGCCACTGCCCTGCTTTTCGTGTTTTTTTCAGCCGCGCTGATCATAATGCGGTTCAGGCCGAGATCCTGAAATGCATGGGTGATGACCGCCCGGCAGCTTGCGGTGATAATGCCGAATCCTTCATGCTCTCGATCCAGCCAGTAGCCGATCTCTGCTTTTTGATTGGCTGTATCGACATTATGGATGCTGATCATGCCGCAAAACCGGCCCTTCACAAAAATTCCGGCGTCAAACCCATTTTCTTCCGCGTATTTATAGCGCCATTCGGGGATGATCACATCGCGGTACGTATCGATATCAGCCAGGTCTTCCGCCCAGCTGAGCCATTCGCTGAGATGGTTTTGATTTCGCTTCATAACAGAATACAATTCGTCCGTATCTTCTTTGGCAAGCAATCTGATCGTCAGATGTTCCCGGATTTGACAGGAAAACACGATCACACCTTCTTTCCTTTATTAGCCATTATACAGGTAAATTCATTTTTTTCCATACAAAAAAGATGAGGCGTGCAGCCTCATCCTTAAATGCGCGGGTCGGTGAAAATGTCGTGATCATCCGTGCTTGTCGATGACATTTCCGTGACGACCGCCCCTTCTTCTCCCGCTTGAAACCAATGCTTCGTATCCGGCGGAATGGTGTATTGTCCGCCCGGCTCAAGCACAATCTCATGCCAGACGGTGTAGTATTCCTTGTCATCTTCCGGCGGGAGGACGCTTGGGTTCTCTGTCTTTTCGCCTTCCACATAGAGATACACCTTCCCCCAGCGGCAGCGGAATGTCTCTTGTTTTCCCTTCTCGCCGCCGACCGGCGGATGGCGGTGTTCCGGACACGTCTGGCGCGGGAAGAGCACCAATTCTTTCGAACAGTAGCGGTCGGTATTCACGTAAATAAACAGCTGAAGCCCGGTTTCCTCAAGCTTGCCTAAGCCGTAATCCATGATTTGAATGTCTTCGACTTCATTATCAGTCAGAACGATTCCCGCTTTTTGATAGTATGCATTCACATCATGTTTCGATATCGTCATGCTTCAGCCCCCTTATGTGGTTACAAATTTGCCGCCGTTGACATGCAGCGTCTGCCCGGTCATATAAGATGATTCGTCTGAGGCCAAGAGCACATAGCAGCCGACATGTTCAACAGGCTGGCCTGCCCGGCCCATCGGCGTAGTCTGACCGAAGGAAGCGACTGTTTCTTCTGAGAATGTCGCCGGAATGAGCGGTGTCCAGATCGGCCCCGGTGCCACGGCGTTGACACGGATACCGTCGTTGACGAGCGCTTGCGCCATGGATCTCGTAAAACCGTTAATCGCGCCTTTCGTAGCCGTGTAGTCAATCAGCTGCGGATTGCCTGTGTAAGGATTAATGGATGTCGTATTGATGATCGCGCTGCCCGGCTTCATGTAATCAATCGCTTTTTTAGTCAAATAAAATTGTGAGTAAAAGTTTGTTTTAAAAGTTCTGTGGAGCTGCTCGCTTGTGATGTCTTTAATGCTTTCTTTCGGATGCTGTTCCGCGGCGTTATTCACGAGAATATCAAGACGCCCGAATTCTTCAACCGTTTTTTCAACCGCTTCATTGCAAAAGTCTTCCTCACCGACATCGCCGGGGATTAACAGACATTTTACGCCTTCTTCTTCCACTCGTTTTTTTGTATCTTCCGCATCACCGTGTTCATCAAAATAGACGATCGCGACATTTGCGCCTTCCTTCGCGTAAGCAACCGCTACGGCGCGTCCGATACCGCTGTCGCCCCCTGTGATAAGTGCGGTTTTCCCTTTTAATTTATCAGCGCCTTTATATTCTTTGTATTCATAAACAGGCGCCGGATTCATTTCGCTTTCAATGCCCGGCTGGCGATTTTGTGATTCCGCCGGGAATTCCTTCGGATAGTTTTCCATGTCAAGTTCCTCCTTCTTGTTCGATCTCATATTTCTTGTCTACCTCGGCAGTCCTCCGGATAAACATGATTGAGACAGTTCAAAACGTTTTCGGAGAAAAATGTTTCACATGGAACGCAAGAAAAAAACCCGGCTGGCAGCCGGGTTTTTGTTTTCAATTATGAACGTACCGCTTGTTTGCGGAGCACGTCTTTTCTCACTTTTCCAAGGTTGTTTTTCGGAAGTTCGCTGACGAACTCAATTTCCGGAATTTTAAAGGCGGCAAGACGTTCTTGAAGGAATCGGGTCACTTCTTCTTCTGTCAGGTCTTCTCTGCCGTTTGTCACGATGAACGCTTTCGGCTTTTCACCGTAAAGCGGATCAGGGATACCGACAACCGCCGTTTCGAGAATGCCCGGCACTTGCTGAATGACCTCTTCAATCTGGTCGGGATAAATATTGTCGCCGCCGTAGATGATGACATCTTTATAACGTCCGGTGATAAAGATAAATCCGTCTTCATCCACATATCCGGAATCGCCGGTATGGAACCAACCGTCTTTCAGCACTTTTCGTGTCGCTTCTTCGTTACCTTCGTAGCCTTTGAATAAAAACGGACTTGTCACAACGACTTCTCCGATTGAGCCTTGCGGAAGGACTTCACCTGTTTCCGGATCTACAACGCGGACATCCACTTCTTCCATCGGTTTACCCGCGGAAGCGGCTTTATCCATTCCCATTTGCGGATTCCAAGAGCTGATGCCCCACGCTTCCGTGCTTCCGTATCCGTGCATGAGCGGAATGCCGATGTCGAGATACTGCTGGATCAGGCTGCTTGGCACCTTTGTGCCTCCCGTCATCATATAAACGATAGAAGACATGTCAGTCTGGTGCGTTTCCCATGCTTTCAGCAGGTATGTGAAATAGACTGGCAGCGCCATGATGGTTTGAATTTTTTCTTTTTCGATGAGCTTCAGGTTTTCCACAGGGTCCTGATTGTCTGTCATAATGAATGTCGTTCCGCTCATCGTGCCGACCATCTGGCAGATAATCGCGCTCGTATGGTAATTCGGATGGCATGCTAAGAAGCGGACATGCTGCATTCTCCCCGTGTATGCCAATGTCGCGTTTACGTAGTTGTATATGCCGCCGTGAGTGATCATGCAGCGTTTCGGATTGCCGGTTGTACCTGAGGTAAACATCAGCAATGCCGTATCGTTTTCAGACACCGTTTCGACATCCGGTGTATCACCGGAGCCTGTCAATAAAGCGTCAAACTGAGGCGTTGTCTCCGCAGCTGTTCCGGTCTCGACCTTCAGTTTAAGAGAAGATACCAGCGCAGGAAGCACTTCTTCCATGATCTCTTTAAATTCAGTGCCGTAAAAAACAGCTTTCGGTTCACAGGCTGCTAAAATGCCTTTCATTTCGTAAGGTGTTAATTGCCAGCTGACCGGCACAACCACCGCGCCGATTTCGAGTGCCGCAAACATGACAATGGATGCCGCGTGGCCGTTTTTGCAAAGCATCGCCACTCTGTCGCCTTTTTTTATTCCTTTATCAAGAAGCGCTTGTGCAAGCTGGTTGATTCGTTTTCGATATTCCGCGTAGGTCAGGGTATGCGCACCGCTTTTTACAGCTTCGATCTCTTCGCTATTTGAAATGTCATGCAGAATCAGATGCTGTAATGTCTCCATATTTTCATCTCCCATAATGATAAATCACAAAAAAACTCTGTCAGATTTTCTTTCTCACGCAACCCATTTTAAACCAAAAAATATAACTTGTAAAACTATTTTGTTTTAGAACTATTCCATCAGTGAATGATACAATAGTCCCGTGTTTTTAGTTTCTTCCCTTCCCCTTACCCTCATACATGCACAAAAAAACACACCCCACATGAGGTGTGCGCTTCCTGTTTACCGCTGTCCTTTCTCCTGAATGAAATGATAAAACAGCTTGTTTAAACGTTTGTATAAATCGGCCTCATCCTCCGTCTGGAAGGCTTTTATACTGTCTTCGGACTCGATGATGGCCGAGCTGACCGCACTTAGTATTTCCGCCCCTTCAGCGGGCATATCAGCCGGCGCCATCATCACCAAAGCGCGGTCGACGGTCAGGGAATTTCCGTCCATGCCTTTGACACTGCATGGCGCCGTCAAATCATAAATTTTGAAAAAAGGCGTGACAATTTCTTCATTTTTGAGATGGTACAGGGCCATCGCCGTTCCCGGAATGCCGAGTCCGCCCTGTCGTTCACGCTCAGCAAGGCGCTGTGCGGTTTTTTGGGCATTATGAACCAATCCTTCTTGCTCCAGCATGTCAAACATACGGTTCAAAAACAGCTCATACGCCGTGTTTGAATCAATGGATTTGATCGAAAAGTTCCGCAGCACGCTTTGGATAACCGCCGCGTAATGCGCCATACGGCCGGCCGCTTCCAGCATATCAGGCGTCTCCGGCTGCTTCTCTTCTCTTTTACCGTTTCTTTTTTTGTCAAGAATCAGCGGAATTTTTCTTTTGATGTACTGCTTGACCTGATCAGCGTCTTCTTCGTTTAAAAGCGGACTGACCATGACGTAATCAATATTTTCATACGGGATCGGAACGGTGGATACGATCATGTCATACGCGGTGATGTCTCGATCCTTCAGTTCGATGAGGGAAGACATATCAAAGGAACGGATTTCCGAAAGCTCTTTTTTCAGCCTGGATGCGAGCATTTTGGACGACCCGATGCCGCTTGAACAGACGATCAGCGCTTTGATCTTCGCCTCTTCCCGTTTGATTTCCAAAGCGGAGCCGAAGTGAAGAACGATGAAAGCGATCTCATTATCAGAGAAAAGAAGCCCCGGAAAGAATTTTTCCATTCCTTCTTCTACGGCCATGTACAGCAGAAAGTAGTCGCGTTTAATTTGCTCGGTCATCGGGTTGTACATGTCGATATTTTCTTTTACCCGGTTGATCGCAGGCTCCAGATGGGCGATTAAACCGTCGTATAAAGAACCGTTTTCCGTCAGATCAATTTTAATTTTTTCAGAAATGAAGCCGATCAGCTGCTTCGTTTGCAAGGCCGTTTCAACCTCTATGTCTTCCGGTTTGAATTCCGTTTTGTATTTGCGGTTGGCGCTCCGCAAATGAATGGTGATATATCCGATCTCAGCTTCCGGAATTGAAACGCCGAACGCTTTTTCAAGCTCTTTTGCCATTTCCAGCGCAGAGCCGTACTCCTTCGTCTGCTGCAGCGCTTTTAGTTCCGAAGCCTCCATCGTGATGGTTTCTCCGAGCCTGATCCGGTCCATCGCAAAGGTTAAATGAACCGCAAGCGCCATGTATGAGCTGTCAGATAAGGCGATCGCGATTTTTTCCTTGAGCTGAATTAAGAGCCGGTCCATTTTCAAAAGTTCCGCTTTATTTACGACGCCGAACATTTTTTCAGCATCGTCCGGTTTTCCTTTAATATTCAATTCAACCGCTTCCAAAAAGCTTTGAATATCAAGGCGGTTGACGATGAGATTGCCGACGATTTTCCGTTTCGCATTTTCCGGCCCCGTCAGCTGAATGCCGAAGCCCCTTTTTCGGATCAGCGTCAAGCCGAAGGGCGCAATCCAAGTCTCCAGCTCATCCAGGTCATAGCTGATCGTCGCGTTTGTCACTTGCAGTTCGTTCGCCAGACTGTAGAGCTTGATCGGCTCTTGAGACTCTAATAGTGAACATAGAATTAAAAGTTTCCGCTCCTCAGCGCTGTATTCATGCTGTTCATAGGACAGGTCTGACAGGAGTTTTTGTTTGTCCTCCGGGTTTCCTACCGCTTTCAGTCCTTTGCCGGGCTGTTTATCAAGTGCCAGACCGAATGATTCCATCATCGGTTTGATTGTTTTTAACTCGCGGTGAACGGTTCTTGTGCTGACTTGTAAAGCTTCCGCCAGTTCATGCACTGTCTCGTACCGGTTCTGCAGTAATAGATGTTTCATTAATTTTTGTTCTCTCGCTGTCATATACATGAAACGCGCCTCCAGATTTTCTAGTTGTGAGAAGTATGGCATATGGGGAGTGCTGCCGGGGAAAGTGGTGTAAGTTATAATATAAAACGCTTTCAATGATTATTCAACCATTTTCAAATGGCAATTTGGCACTGGGCCGTGTGACAGTATTGAAAAAGAAAAATGTGTCAGATAATATGCCATGACGCTTGTTACTCTTGATCCGCACGGCTATACTTCAAAGTGACCTTACTTGTTTTTAGACATTGCACACCACATAAACAAACGCCCGGAAGATAGCTTCCGGGCGTTTGTTCTGTTTATGGAATATCGCAGCCTTGGACACCGGTATAAATCCGGAACCACTGATCATGGCTGAGTTTGTACGCGGATGCACGCACCGCGGCGGAAATGCGGTTCTCTTTTCCGCTGCCGACAATCGGCATGATGTCTGCCGGGTGGGTGAACAGCCATGCGTACATGACTTCGTCAATGGAAGCGGCGCCGATTTCTTCCTGTACGGAACGAAGCGCGGCACGGATACGGACGTCCTTATCTGATTGTCCGGTAAAGACGCTCCCGCCCGCAAGCGGTGACCACGCCATCGGCGGAATGCGTTTTTCCTGACAGAAATCCAGCGTGCCGTCATGAATATTTTCCAGCTCGTACGCCGAGATTTCAATTTGGTTTGTGATGAGCGGATCATCCAAATAGGATTCGAGCATTCTGTACTGGTGCGCTTTAAAGTTCGACACCCCGAAATATCTGACCTTTCCCGAGCTTTTCAGCGCATGAAACGCTTCAGCCACCGCCTCCGGGTCCATAAGCGGGTCCGGTCTGTGAATGAGCAGCACATCCAGATAATCCGTATTCAGATTCAAAAGCGACTGCTCCGCCGACGCTAAAATGTGAGACTTCGACGTATTATAATGATGCGACTTGTTTCCGGGCCGTTCCGGTGATTCAATGACAATCCCGCATTTTGTGACGATTTCGATTCGCTCCCTTATTGAAGGCGAAAGGGACAAAGCGCCGCCGAAGAGCTTTTCACACGTATAACCGCCATATATATCGGCATGGTCGAAGGTGGTGATGCCTTGGCTGATACACCATTCAATCAGATTCAGCAGCTCTCCGTCTGAAACATTCCATTCGTTCAGACGCCAAAGCCCGTGTATCACTCTTGAAAATTCCAGGTCTTCAGCCAATTGAATGCGCTGCATGTGAAATCCCCCTTTTTCTTAGAGCCTCTTGTATCTCTGTTTTCAGGAATTGCCCATGCTGTTTCATTCTGCTTCGGCGGCCGATTTTCCTTTCAGCCCGCAAAAATCGTCATTTAATGATTCTGAAACTGCTTTTTCGCTTTTTCAACGACGTAATGGCTTCCGCCGCGTTTTTTGACGTCTTGAATCATCATCGCGATCAAGAGGTCTTTCTTTTTATAATCGTAACCGACAAACCAGCCGTTTTCTTTGCCGTCTTTATCTTCTTTAGACGTTTTCAGCTCGGCTGTACCGGTTTTTCCGGCTACGGTAATGCCGCTTACGGCCGGCTGATATGCAGAGCCGCGCGGATCTTCAACGACGCCTCTCAGCCCTTTTGTGATTTCTTCGGCATTGGCTTTCGACACCACTTGCTTATGCCAGATTTGCGGTGTTTTTTCTCCGTCTTTGATCAATGTCGGTTTGACGAGATTTCCGTCTGTTACAAATGCGGTATAGTCAGCAGCTAAGTGCAGCGGAGACATCAGCATCTGCCCCTGGCCGTAGCCCGTATCTCCGAGAAGGATCTCGGAATCAAGCTTGCCGTTAGCGATTGAAGACTTTTCAATCGGAAATTGGTACGGAATCTCTTCATCAAAGCCAAATGTTTTTAATCCTTTTGTAAACGCGTCCGCTCCGGCATCTATGGCATTTTGCGCAAAGTAGATGTTGTCCGATGTGATCAGCGCGTTTTCGAGATCCACTTCATTCAGGCGCTCTGATACGCGTGTGACATGGTAACCGCCCCAGCTCGAATCTTTCTGCCACTCTTTTCCGGTGATTTTTTTCTTTTCTGACGCTTTCAATGTGCCATTTGTCAGGCCGACTGCCGCGGCAATCGGTTTAATCGTTGATCCCGGCGCATAAAGTTTGTTGAATTTCGCTGAAAACGGATTGTTTTTATCTTCATTCAGCTTTTTCCATTCTTTGCCGCTCCAGCCGAAAACAAAGCCGTTCGGGTCATAAGATGGTGCGCTGACGAGCGCGAGTGTCTCTCCCGTTTGCGGTTCGAGGGCGACTGCCGCTCCGCTGTCATCTTTCATAGAGTCATACAGCTTCGTCTGCGTTTTCATGTCAATCGTTACATGAATATCCTGCCCGCTTTCGGCTTTCTTTTCAGCAATGACCTCACCTGTTTGCGGGACGTAAATTTTCCAGCCGGTCGTGCCGCGCAGCTTGTCTTCATATACATTCTCAAGGCCGGCGATGCCGATTTTGGAAGTATCGCTGTATTGGCCGTCTTTCGCTTTTTTCAGCTGCTCCGCTGTGATGGTTTTAATATAACCGGTCAGATGGGCCGCTTTTTCGCCGTACGGATAGTAGCGGGAGCTGACTTTCGTTTTCGTCACGCCGTCTAATGCGAGCAGGCTTTTGACCTTGCTTTCATCATCCGGTCTGATTTTTTGAAGCGGGACATAGGAGTCGTCTTTTACCCAGCCCTGGTTCAGTTTGCTTTTGATATCGTCTTCAGAAAGGTCCAGTTTTTCAGACAGTTTTTTGATCACGCTGTCTTTATCCTTGCCGAGTTTTCCAGGGATAATGCCGATTTCCGGCACCTCGGTATTCACGGCGAGACCTTTTCCGTCTTTGTCGTAAATTTGTCCGCGCTTCGGTTCTTCATTTGCGATCTGCACGGTTTTGTCATCGGAAAGCTGTTTGAAAATAAAAGAAGGATTCCAGTCGATGTTCCATGATTCTCCATCGTCTGTTTTTTCTTTTTTCAGGACGGCCGTGTTTTCAAAAGCGACCTTCCCTGCTTTTGTATCCATGCTGACTTTATAATCGATGTGCTGGAGGTCATCTTTTTTCTTGTCGTCTTCGTCCTGTTTTTCGGCAGTGACTTTCAGATTTTTGACCCCTGCTTGTTCATAAACGGTTTCATATCGCTTTATAAAATCCTTTTTGGATCGTTTTTTCTTTTCATCCTGGGTGAGGCTTTGGTACATCTTATCGTAATGACCGCCGTTCCAGTCTTTTACGAAATCTTTCATTCTGTCTTCGGCCGATTCCGTTTTCGAGCAGCCGATCAAACCTATGATTCCTGCGAGTAAAAGTAATAGGTATAACCCTTTTTTCACTGTCTATTCCCCTGCCTTCCAACTGTTATTTTCTCCTAAACCAAATCAGGCTGGCAAGGATTTTTTTCTCATATTGTTTAAAATTTTTTTGTTTTTCCTGCCGTCACGGGCCATATTCTTATACAATGTATCTATTAAAAAAAGGGGGAATTTCAGATGATCAGAGAAGCAGCCATGCTGTATGTAAAAGAAGGTCTTGAGGGGGAATTCGAAGAGGCATTCCGCCGGGCGGAGCCGATTATCGCGGGCATGAAAGGTTATCTGTCCCATTCCTTGTCCAAATGTATGGAAAAGACGCATAAATATTTGCTGCTTGTGGAATGGGAGACATTAGAAGATCATACAAAAGGCTTTCGCGGATCGCCGGAATATCAGGAATGGAAAGCCTTACTGCACCGTTTTTATTCACCATTTCCCGTTGTGGAGCATTTTCAGGATCTATCAGACTCAGATCGCGTGAAGCGTAAAACCGATTAAGGAGATTGACCATACAAAAACGGCGGTATAGATATTGAATTTCCCGGAGCCGTCGTTTTCTTTCCGTTTTTCCTCCAGCCCCTGAATGAACATGACCGCACCGAGAAACACGAGCATAACCGGCTGTATGACAGAGGTATGTTCCGCATACGTAAATGCGGCGGCCGCAAGTATAATAATCAGCATCGCGAGTGACAGTTTTAAGGCGCGCAGCAAAGCAATCCATCCTTTCTGTTATCATTTTTTGAACACAATTCTATTTCTGTCTTTATCCCCCATTATTCTAGCGTATTTTTTGCGCGGATAGAACGAAAGTCGGACAATTTTAAGTTTGTTTTAAGGAGCACGAAAAGCGCGCTCCCGATGAAAAGGAGCGCGCGGTTATGAGCGGGCGAGGCTTCCGTATCCGAGCCCCCGCAGGACGCATGCCATGACTTCATACCCCTTGCTGTTGGGGTGTACGCGGTCATGAGAGAGATATTCATTCATTTTTCCTTTGAAAGCGCTGTGGACGTCGGCAATTTTGACGTGCGGCGCCGATGCGAGTGTGCTGAGGTGCGCATTATAAGAGGATATCCATTTTTCTGCAATGGAGATGCCCGGGAAAGGATTGTATAAATTAAAGACGCGGATCTCATAAGGAGACGGGTGCGGCCCTTTTAAGGCAGCGATCTTGGCAATCATCTTTTCAAAGTTCTCATGGCAGTGACTGGACACGCTGGTGAACACCGAAGCGTCCGATGTTTGCTGATATGCCTGAACCGAATCGATCAAATCGTTGCCGCAGCCTGTAATCGTAATCATATCAGCAGCCTGAATCCGCCTCTGAATGTACGGCAAGGACATAAGCCCGAGAATTTCTCCCGTCTCAAGGCCTGATTTGGCAAAGATGGATACGTCGGTTCTTGTCTGTAAATCTTCTGCCATCATACGCCCGAACCGCTGGACAAAACCGGCGCAAAACGGCCCGGATCCCCTCCCCGTCGTCAAAGAATCCCCCAGCGCCGTATAAACAAGTCCCATTTACTTTCCTCCACTCGTTACTATCGATATTGTAATGTACGCGAGTGAAGAAAAATTGGCTCGGTCAATAACCCAATTTCTCAGAAATATGCTGTGCGGCGGTTTTGACCTTTTCGGTTAAATACGGCAGCCTGTCCTCTGAAAAACGGGCTTCGAAGCCGGCGATGCTGATTCCGGCAGCCACCTTACCTTCGTGATTGAAAATCGGCGCCCCGATCGCCGCCGTGTAATCTTCTAATTCCGAATAGCTGATCGTATAACCTGATTGTAAGGATCTTTCAATGGAGTGGAGCAGTTCAGCCCGATCCGTCATCGTGCCTGAGGCGATTGCGGCAAGCTTTGTCTTCTGAATGTATGTGTCAATCTCCTCTTTTGGCAGAAACGATAGAATGCTTCTGGCGCACGCTCCCGCGTACAGCGGCGACCGGCGGCCGATTGCCGTATACAGGCGGACGGTTTGAGTGCCTTCAATTTTTTCGACGTAAATGGCTTCATCTCCGTCCCTCATGATCAGCTGAACGGCCTCATCCACTTCGCCGCACAGCTCTTCCATAATCGGTTTGGCTATTTTCCTGATGTCAAGACGTTCAGAGACGAGCTGGCCGAATTGTAAAAAGATCAGACCAAGCTGATAACGGCCGTCCGCTGCCCGGGTGAGAAATCCCGTTTCCTCCAGCGAGCTTGCCATCCGGTGAACCGAGGTCTTCGGCATTTCCGATAGAGAAACCAGCTCATTTAAGCTCAGGCTCGGTTCAGTCAGAAATAAATGAAGCAGTTCCATTGATTTGATGACGGTTTTGTTTTTGTTTTCCATGATCTTTAGCCCCTTTGTCAGATCAGTCATTCCATTTTGAGCCTTGCTTTCAGCTCCTTCAGCTGCTGTTCCTTCTCTAAAAGCAGCATTTCCGCTTCCTCCAGCGAAACGGCCCGGAACGTGATATGTTCCCCCGGCATCGTTTGGGCGACGAGAGGAAGATCAGCGGATATGATATGCGCCATCCGCGGATAGCCCCCCGTCGTCTGTCTGTCAGCCAGCAGAATAATCGGATTGCCGTCCGGCGGCACCTGCACCGTTCCGAACGTCACGGCCTCAGATACCATCTCCAGCGGCTCCCGCAATTCAAGCGGAGCGCCCTTCAGCCGGTAGCCCATTCGGTCGGATTGAGGCGTGACCGTATATGACTCTTGATAAAAACGCAATTTTGCTTCTTCTGTAAAAGCGTGAAATTGAGCGCCTTCAAGCACTCGTATGACCGGATTTTTTTTCAGCGGCAGAAATCCTCTGCTGCTGACAGACCAATCAGGCGCTGAGAAACCATGCTGTCCGAAAGAATCGCTCAGACGGTACGCGATTGATTCCGAACATGGCGTCATACGGCCGAGCGGCAGCTCATCATCTTTTTGCAGCGCTCTTCCGCAAAAACCGCCGATCCCCGCTCTGACATACGTGCTTTTGCTTTCCATGACGGCGGGCACGTCAAATCCCCCCGCGACGGCGAGATAAGCGCGGCTCCCCATCTTGCACGGCCCGAATGAGACGACGCTGTTTTCCTTTATCAAAACCGGTTTCCATAGAGGGGCGGGCTCCCCATTAATATGAAGGGCGAAATCAGCTCCCGTGACGGCAATAACCGCAGGTTCTGAAAATTCAAAGGAAGGCCCGGGCCCCATGAGCGTAATTTCCAGTCCCGCCTCTTTTTCTTGATTTCCGGCAAGAAGATTGGCGATGCGCAGTGAGATCGTATCCATTGCGCCGCTTCCCAGCACACCGTATTTCTGATATCCCGTCCGCCCCTTGTCCTGAACCGTCGTCAAGAGACCGGGCTTTACCACTTTCATACTCATTCGGCTCCCTCCTTGATGCGGCTGTACTCCTCTGCCGTGATCCGGACGAATTTCACCGTATCGCCCGCTCTCAAAAGACTCGGCGGATGTTCTTCCGGCCTGAAAAGACGGAGCGGGGTGCTGCCGATCAGCTGCCAGCCGCCGGGAGTGGATATCGGATACACACCGGTCTGCATTCCCGCGATTCCTACTGAACCGGCCGGGATGGACGGCCTTGGCGACGCCTTTCTCGGCGCTCTGATCCGCTCAGACATTCCTCCTAAAAACGGAAATCCCGGCGCAAATCCGAGCATATAAACGAGATATTCGCCTTCAGTATGAATGCGGATGACGTCTTCCGGGGTCAGATCGTTCATCTCAGCTACCTCTTCTAAATCGGGACCGAAATCACCGCCGTAGCAAACGGGGATTTCCATCACCCGGCGCTCTTCTTTGCGGCCGGTCATTATATGGCTGAGACGTTCTGTCACTTCTTTCTTGACCAGGGCAAAAGGAGAGACGCCTTTTTTTATGTTTGAGACGGCATACACATCATAAAAGATCGTTAAGCTTGTGAATGCCGGAATACATTCAACGAAGCCCGGAAACGGCCGTTCTTCCATACAGGCTGCCGCCGCATGCACCCGGCTGTTGACCTCTTCGCTGATGTCCCCGCCAAAGCGGATGATAACGGCGGAATCACCGTACGGCTGTATATCAAGCGCTGTATTTCCGCTATACTGCATCATTGTCATCACCTCGTTGTATTCTTTCTCACTTACAGGACAGCAAGCGATTCATTTCGTATATCGGTGATCAGCATGTGCCCCGGTGAATGTGTTATTACGATGTCAGGCTTTGCTTCCATGATCACCGCCTGGGGCGTAACGCCGCAAGCCCAGAATACGGGAACTTCACCTTCCCGCACCGTTACGGCATCTCCGAAATCCGGCTGATGCAAATCGCTGATACCGATGCTTTGCGGATTTCCGATGCGGACGGGGGCGCCGTGCACGGCGGGAAAACGTGACGTGACCTGCGCCGCGCGGACTGCAAGCCTTTCCGGAATCGGTCTCATGCTGACGACCATCTTTCCAGAAAACGGGCCGGCGGGAACACAGTCAATGTCTGTTTTATACATGGGGACATTCACACCCTCATCGATGTGCCTGATTGGAATGTGCTGATTAATAAGGGCTTGCTCGAATGAAAAACTGCAGCCGATTAAAAACCCGACATAATCATCCTTCCAATACGGCGTAATATCCGTTACCTCTTCAGTAAGCACGCCATGCCGATAAATCCTGTATTTCGGAAAGTCCGTCCGGATATCAGCTCCCGGCGCAGCTATTGCCGGAACGGGTGAACCCGCATCCGTCACATCCAGCACCGGACAAGGCTTTTGATTGCGCTGGCAGAATAAGAGAAAATCAAAGGCCAGATCCTTTTGCAAAACGACGAGATTGGCTTGTGCGTAAGAAGCGGCCATCCCCGCCGTCGGCCCGGTCATCTGCCCCTTCCTGATCAGCTGTCTGACTTCTTCGGGACTCATGTCACTCATATGGTTTTTCATATCATCAGCTCCATAGCTGCGGCATCTGCGTGAATAATGTATAGATGCCCATAACCGCCATGACAACCACTACGATCGCCCCTGCAATCGTGAGCCAGATCGGATGCTTGTAATCGCCGACGATTTTTTTCTTATAAGCGCCCAACAGTATCATCGCTAATGCAAGCGGCAGAATTAAGCCGTTAAGCGAACCGACCGCGACCAGAATTTTGGCAGGCTGGCCGATCGTAACAAAAATAAGAGTGGATACGATGATAAAACCGATAATGACGCCATGTGAGTGCTTTTCGATTTTTGTTGAAAATGATTTGAAAAATGATACTGATGTATAGGCGGCGCCGATGACAGACGTGATAGCTGCAGACCACATGATGACGCCGAAAATTTTATAGCCTACATTTCCCGCCGCAAGCCGGAATACAGAAGCCGCCGGATTATCAGGATCAATGCTCAGGCCCTTTGAGACGACGCCGAGCACGGCGAGAAACAGGGCAATCCGCATAATCGATGTAATCAGAACGCCTGTGATGGAGCTTTTCGTAACCTGAGGGAGGACTTCCTTCCCTTGGATGCCTGAATCAAGCAAACGGTGGCCGCCGGCAAATGTAATGTACCCGCCGACTGTGCCGCCGACAAGCGTCACGATCGCCAGCACACTGATATGATCAGGCATAAAAGTTTTCACAACGGCGTGTCCGACCGGCGGAGCCGTCGTTACGGCAACATACACTGTCAATACGATCATGACGATTCCGGCGATCTGCATAAAACGGTCCATGACTTTTCCGGCTTCCTTTATGACAAAAATCAGCACCGCGACCGCTGCGCTGATTAAAGCGCCGATCTCCGGTTTGATCCCGAATAATACTTGAAGACCGAGACCCGCGCCGCCGATGTTTCCGATATTAAACGCAAGTCCGCCGAGCACGACCAGAAAAGCAATGGCATAACCGGCGCCCGGGAGCACCATATTGGCAATCTCTTGGCCGCGTTTTCCGGAAACCGCGATAATCCGCCATACATTGGTTTGCGCGAAAATGTCCAAAATAATAGAAATTAAAATGATAAAGCCGAAGCTTGCCGCCAATGTATTGGTAAACGTGGCCGTTTGCGTCAGAAAGCCGGGCCCGATTGATGATGTCGCCATCAAAAATGTCGCGCCTAAAAGAAGCGACCATTTTCCGGAAGCCTTTCCGGCTGTTTTTTTCTTTTGCTCCATGCTGTCTTCCTCCCTCTGCTGCTCAGTCTTTTGCAAGCGCGCTGATTTGAATGTCTGCCGCTTTTAATTCTTTTTTGATTGTTTTTGCGAATGTGAGGGCGTGGGCTCCGTCTCCGTGAATGCAGACCGTGTCCGCTTTCAGGCTTACAGCTTGTCCCTTGCGTGCTGTCACTGTGCTGTCTTTCACCATTTGAATCACTTGGCCGACCGCTTTTTTGTCATCCTGAATCAGCGCATCCGGCTCTGAACGGGGCGTCAGCGTGCCGTCTTCCTGATAGGTGCGGTCCGCAAACACTTCGCTTGCCGTCCTCAGTCCGATTCGATCTCCCGCTTTAATCAGTTCGCTTCCGGAAAGCCCGAAAAGAATAAGCCCGGGATCAAAATGACAGACCGCCTGAGCGATGGCTTCTGACAGGCCGGGATTGACGGCGGCCATATTATATAAAGCGCCATGCGGCTTCACATGCTGCATCTCGACACCTTCTGCTTTTAAAAACCCTGACAGCGCGCCGATTTGGTACAGCGTCAGATCATACGCTTCCTCGGGTGTAATCGCGATCTGCCGCCGCCCGAATCCCTGCAGATCGAACAGTCCGGGATGAGCGCCGATTTTCACGCCTTTTTCCGCCGCAAGCGCAACCGTTTTGCGCATCACGCTGGGATCACCCGCATGAAAGCCGCAGGCGATGTTTGCAGATGTCACATAATCCAAAATCTCTTCATCCAGCCCGATTTTATAAGCACCGAAACTCTCTCCTAAATCACAATTGATGTCAATCTGAAACATAAGATCCCTCCTGTATTGTAAACGTTTTATATGATTATCATTCCGCTATTCGGAATGACTATTCCGAATTGTTGGATTTCTCTTCATTATATTTATTTCTGACAGGTTTGAACATCCTTTTGTCAGAAAACCTACCATGGACCTAGTCATAAATCTGACAAAACAAAAAAAGAGAGCCTCATACTGAGACTCTCTCTTTTTTCTATTATAACACCCAGTGGCGGATCGCTTTGGCGACCCCGTTTTCCGTGTTGACATCAGTCACCCAGTCAGCTGTTTCTTTCACAATGTCCTGCGCATTCCCCATGGCGACGCCGACACCCGCTTTTTCAATCATGGCAATGTCATTCAGACTGTCACCCATGGCCATCACATTTTCCATCGTGAAGCCGAGTTTTTCCGATACCTTCGCCAGCGCAGCCGCTTTGTTGATACCGAGGGCATTGACTTCGATGTTGATCGGACTGGAGTTTGTGATCTCGAGCTCCTTGTATTCCTTGAGCTCTTTCAGCACCTCATTCCGCACTTCGTCATCCTCGATTTCGAATCCGAACTTGAGCCACTGATGATCCGTAATCGTTTCCGGGAATTCTCCTCTCCACACTCTATCGACGGTAGAGGCCCAGAAATTCGTGTTGTGCTTATTCCTCAGATCCCATAATTTTTGAATATGATCGGTATGAAGAAGCTTGCGCTCAACCAGCTCAAAGTCGGAATCCCAGATTTCGCTGCCGTTTGCCGTGATTAAAAAGGATGACAGCTCGAGAGACTCAGCCAGTTCGCGGCAGGTCATCAGCGTGCGTCCTGTGCTGATGACGACGTGAATTCCTTTCGCCTCCGCTTCCTTGATCGCTCGCCGGTTTTCCTCCGGGATGAGCTGCTCGTCATTGAGCAGGGTTCCGTCCATATCAATCGCGATCAGTTTAATATCTGCGTCTTCTCTTTGTATCGGCATATATGTACCTCACTTTTTATAATGTAGTCGTCTCTATTTTAATACATATGACCCACAGGAACAAAAAACCGCTTCCTGCGTTTGGCGGGGAGAACGTTGAGGAAAAGAAATATTGAGGTGATGGAGGATGAAAGAAAGAAAACAAAAGAACAAACCGAATGAAAATCCTGAACATCATGATTTAACCGATCCGATTCCGCTGGAAGAGCTGAAGGAAAACGCCAATGACGAAAAACACAAACATGACCAAAGGGACAATTCACAAAGTGAAAGAGATTATGATACAAAATAACAGGCTTGTCCGAAAGCCGCCGCTGGAGGCGGCTTTTTTTACGTTGGCTGGATAAATATGCTGAGCTCAGCTTCCGCCACAGGCTTCCCGGCAACGGACGCTTTCGCCCGGCCGAACACAAAACCGCGTCTGATTCGCGTGACCTCAAAAAAAAGATCCAGACGGTCTCCCGGCAAAGCGGCACCTAACCTTTCCGCTTTCTTCACCGCGGATAAAAGACCGAGGCTGTCACCGCCGGTAATTCCCGCGCAAGCCGCCGTTTGGGCCATTGCTTCAACGACGAGCGAAAATGGCACCTCTCTTTGGGATTCAGTTATAAACCAGTCATTTTCACTGATGTTTTTGTAAGCAGCCGCCCATTTTCCGGCTTCACTGTTCGTCGTGCCGTCAATCAAAAGAAACGGAAAACGATGGGGCAATAGCTTCTGATTCATCACGCAGCCTCCCTTCCCTCTTATTATAACGCAAGAAAAAACCCGCGTCCCCCGACGCGGGTTCATTTTTATTGATTGAGCTTTTTGAGCACGATGCCGTGCAGCGGTTCATGCGGCTGAATACCGCAAATGTCTTGAAGAACGCGGCTCGTGCCTTTTTCCGCGATAAGCTTTTGCAGCTCAACCGCTTCCGGATCATCCTGATAGTCAAAACGCAAGGCGGCGGCGATGCCTTCTGCCAGCGCGTTCGGTTCTTTTATTTTTTTGGCCGGCCCTACTAATCTATCATTCGCTCCGAGTTTTCTGAGCGGTGATCTGGCGACTCTTGTCACATCATCCGTGATGTATTCATTTTCAAAGCGGCCGATGATTTTTTTCATGTACTGCTCGTGTTCGGCTTGCTTAAAGCCGTACGCTTTCACCAAGTACTCGCCCGTTTCTGAAAGTGCATCGTACACGACACGCCGGATTTCCGGATGGCCGATGGCCTCTTTGACGGTTTTTAATCCGCGCTGATAGCCGACGTACGCCGTAACGGCATGACCGGTATTGACGGTAAACAGCTTTCTCTCGATGAAAGGTGTAAGATCATCCGTAAACAACGCGCCTTCCAGTACCGGCTGGCCGCCGGCAAAGCCGGTTCTGTCTATGACCCATTCAAAAAACGGTTCTACAGATACTTTCAGCGGATCTTCATGGTGCTGAATCGGCACGATCCGATCCACCGCAGAATCCGGGAAGCCGACCGTCCGGTTCACGAGTTCCCGTTCCGCTTCCGTCAAATGTCTGAAAACTTCTTTTTTCAGAAAACTGCTGCCGCCGATCATATTTTCACAGGCAATGATATTGAGAGGCTCAGAGGACGTTCTGCGCTTCAGCCCTTCCGCGATGGACGGGGCGATGAGTCTGAGAACGTTCGGGCCCACCGCCGTCGTAATGATCGCCGCCTCATTGATCAGCCTGTACAGCTCTTGTTCTTGCACCGCGCTGTTGATGGCTGAAACGGGGCCGATGATTTCTGTCTGCCGGCCGCCGTCGGCAAGCTCCACGGTATATTCCTTCTTTTCATTGAGAAGGCTGACCATCGTTTCATTCACATCAGCGAAAACTACCTCATAGCCGGAATGATGGAGCAGGGCGCCGATAAAGCCCCGCCCGATGTTTCCCGCTCCGAAATGAAGGGCAATCATGTCAGTTCACCTCGCTGAAAATAGCGGCCAGTTCTTCTTCCGTCTTTGCACTGATCAGCCGTTCGATGTTTTCTTCCTCTGAGCAGATGATGGCGATGTTTGACAGAATGTCTAAGTGTTCATTGTTTTTTCCGGCGATACCGAAAACGACCTTTGCCGTATTGCCTTCACCGTATTCCACACCGTCCGGAATCTGGATGACGGAAATGCCTGAATGAAGCACCTCATCCTTTGCATCTTCCGTGCCGTGCGGGATCGCGATGAAATTCCCCATAAACGTGGATGATGTTTCTTCACGTTCGAACATTTTTTCCACATAGCCGTTCTTCACGTAGCCGTTATCAATCAATGTCTGTCCCGCGAGGCGGATGGCATCCTCCTTTGAGTTCACTGTCTGGTTCAGTTTGATGTTCGCTTTAGCCAATACTTCCATGATGAAAATCCCTCTTTCTGTTTGATTAGTTTTTAAGCTTTTCAATCAGTTCATCGTATTTCGGGCTGTTCAAGAAATTATCAACCGAAATGTGCACCGCCTGCGGCAGCTTCGCTTTCGCGCGGTCAGTCAGGTCCTTATGCGTAATGACGATATCCGCGTCATTCGGCAGATTATTGATCGACGTATTTGTCACATCAATATCCAGGTCTGCTTTTTTCACTTTGTTTCTTAAAATGGAGGCGCCCATTGCGCTCGATCCCATACCCGCGTCACACGCGAAGATAATGCGGCTGACTTGGTCGGCGGAAATATCAGCGGCGCTGTTTTCCGGCTCTTCCTCTTTGTCTGCCAACGCGGCCGCCGCTTCACTTTTCCTGCCTTTCATTTCCTGCATTTTTTCCGCCGCGGCTGTCAAATCTTCTTCGCCCGCTTTAGACGATTTCAGAATAAGCGCCGAGACAATAAACGATACGGCCGCGGCAACGATGACGCCCGCCAGCACGCCGAGGTAGCTTCCTTTCGGCGTCAGCGCTAAAATGGCGATGATGCTTCCCGGAGATGATGCCGCGACAAGACCCGCGTTAAAGATCGAGAATGTAAGCAGTCCGCTCGCTCCCCCGGCGATCGCCGCGAGGATCAGCATCGGTTTCATTAAGATGTAAGGGAAATAGATTTCATGAATCCCCCCGAAGAAATGAATGATCGCCGCTCCCGGAGCCGTCGATCTTGAAGAGCCTTTCCCAAAGAACATGTACGCCAGTAAAATACCGAGTCCCGGCCCGGGGTTCGCTTCCACTAAGAACAGAATGGATTTACCCGCTTTGGCGGCCTGCTCGATTCCGATCGGACTTAAAATGCCGTGGTTGATCGCGTTATTCAGGAACAGGACTTTCGCCGGTTCTACGAAAACGCTTGCAATCGGCAGCAAATTCGCGTGGACAATGACTTCCACACCCGCCGCCAGCAATTTGTTAAGAGACAGGACGACCGGGCCGATCGCATAAAACGCGATAATCGTCAGCACAGCTCCGATAATTCCCGCCGTGAAGTTGTTGATCAGCATTTCAAAACCCTGTCTGACTTTATCTTTAAACACACGGTCTAATTGTTTAATGAGATAACCGCCCAAAGGCCCCATAATCATTGCCCCTAAGAACATCGGAATGTCCGCTCCGACAATGACTCCGATGGCGGCCGTCGCTCCGACGACTCCCCCGCGGTGATCGTAAATCATTTTTCCGCCCGTATATGCGATTAAAAGCGGCAGAAGATACGTAATCATCGGGCTTACCAATGTATTCAGCTGCGGATTCGGAAACCACCCCTTAGGTATAAACAGCGCGGTGATAATCCCCCATGCGATAAATGCACCGATATTCGGCATGATCATACCGCTTAAATAACTGCCGAACCGCTGTATCTTCACTTTCATGCCAGCTTGCTGTTCTTGCTGCATGTTCATTCCCTCCCTGTTTGCTTGCCTTCAGATGAAAATAAATAAGACACGGGGTTTCTCTCTCCCCTGTGTCTTCATCATAAAACGCTTACAATCCCCATTCAATGAAAAGTAAAGAGGAGTTTGGCACAGAGACTGTGACAACTCCTTAACAAAAAAAGACACCTCATCAAAGGTGTCTTACCGCTTTCTGTATATAATGTGTCCTTTTGTGACGACGAGTTTGGCAATGAGCCGCTCACTGACAATAAACACCGGATACGCACATACGAGCGCGAAAATGGCGGCCGGCACATACCGCGCTGCCGGAAACATCGGCATGACGGCGGTTCTGGCCATCTGCACAAGATAAATCAAAAGCACCGTAATCGCAATGGCCGCAGCCATAATCGGAGCTGATACTTTATATTCACGCAATTTCACATGGCAATGCCCGCACTGAAACTGGCACGGGATCATGGATGATCTGACCATGTCGCCTGTAATCGGCTTGCCGCAGTTCGGGCAGGTCGTTTCTTTCATGTTTATTCCTCCATTCAACTCTTCTATTATAACAGAGTCTGACTACGTCTTTTACATTTGTGATTGTTCAACATTTTTTCACATATTTTATCATCAGGCTCTTGTGTGCATTTGTGAAAACATCTACTCTTAGAGGGAGGTTCATCACTCATTCGCATAAAAAGGAGGATGAAGAATTGCTTCCGATTCACAGACAGCAAACCTTGCTTGAATGGCTGAAAGAAGAGGGCGCGCTGAAAATCTCTGACATAAGCGAGAGATTCGGCGTCTCCGAGATGACCGTGTACAGAGACGTCAATCAGCTGGCGGATGCAAACCGGATTATCCGGACACCCGGCGGCATTACGCTCCCTCCCCCTTCAGAACGAAGCGCCAATCAATGCGGCTATTGCCTGCGGCCGATTCAGCATTCGTATTCTGTTCAGCTTATTACCGTTTCACAAGCCGTTGAGCAGATGTGCTGCATTCATTGCGCGATTTTGCGGTATGAGGATAAAAAGGAAGAAGTGTCCCACGTCATTTGTAAAGATTTTCTTCTCCAGACGACGCTGACGGCCGCTTCCGCATACTTTTTAGTCCATGCCGATATTGACCTTCACTGCTGCCGGCCTCAGGCGATTCCCTTCTCAACGCTTGATTACGCAGAACGGTTTCAAAAAGGATTCGGCGGGGTCATTTGCACCTTTGACGAGGCGGCGGACATCATCTTACACGACAGGCAGAAGGGATGCACCTGCAGCAAGACATAACAACAACCAACCGGAAGGCGGTGTCATCATCCATGAGACAGAACAAACGCTGGCTCATCTTTTTGCTGTTCCTTGTTTTGATTCCGAAAACAAGCTTCGCCCACGCCTACATCACAAACTCAAATCCGGGTGAGAACAGCGAATTAAAACAAGCGCCGAAGCAGATTGAAATTGAGTTTAATGAACAGATTGAAGAAGGCTTCCACTCCATTAAGGTCTATAATTCATCCGGCGAACGGGTTGACGCGGGCAAAACGGTGATTCAAAAAAATGATGCCCGCATCATGACCGCGGCATTGAAAAAAAATCTGCCGCATGATATTTACAGAGCGGAATGGAACGCGGTATCGGCCGACGGACATCCGGTATCCGGCGTCATCCCTTTCAGTGTCGGAAAAGCCGGCGGAGAACTTCAGGAGCAGACATCATCGCAAGCGGCGCTTCATCCCGAAGCGGCCATCGACCGCGGTATTTTGTACACCGCTCTCTCCCTGTTTATCGGCACGGCTTTTTTCCATCTGTTTTGGTACAGAAATAATAAAGATTCATCAAAAGCAAAACGAACTGTAAAGCTGCTCGTGATCTCTTTATGTGTAACGGGGCTCGCGCTTATCTGCCAGCTCCCGATCCAGACGAAAGAAAACGCGGGCGGCGCTTGGAGCGCCGCGTTCCAGCCGGACTATGTAAAAGAAACGCTTCTGAAAACGGCAGGCGGGTACGTCTGGACGATCCAGATCAGCTTATTTATCCTGCTCGCCCTGTCCATGATCCCGCTGTTGAAGAAGAAAGCATTCCGGTCATTTGCGTACTGGACGGCGCCGCTGTTGTTCTTCTTCGCTTCGCTTTTGGCAAAAGCATTCGCCGGGCATGCGGCGGTTATCGACGAAAAAGCGGTCGGCATCGCGATGGACTTTCTCCATTTATCGGCCGCGTCTGTATGGATGGGCGGTATCGCCGCGCTTGTGCTGCTTCTTTCATCAGAGTGGAGAAAACCCGATAAAACCATCGCTTGGGAAACGGTCAGACGGTTTTCTCCTTGGGCGTTCGCCTCTGTCGGTGTGCTGTTATTTTCAGGTGTGCTGAACGGATTTTTCATTATCCGCACGTTTGATTCACTCTTTCACACCGCTTACGGTAAGACGCTCCTTTTGAAAATCGGACTGTTTGTCATCATGCTTGTGCTCGGCGCCGTTCACGTATGGATAACGAAGTTCAGCAGAAAAAGGAGCATCAGCGCAACGATAAAGGCCGAATGGGCACTAGGCATTGCGGTGTTATTTACAACCGCCGTCTTCACAAGCCTGCCCAGCCCGCCGCCGCCTGCGCCATTGCCTTTTAACGGCTCAGAAACGATCGGAAACGGGGAAACCCTGTCCTTGCACATTACGCCGAACCAGCCGGGTAAAAATGAATTTCAAGTCATTGTCACCGATCACAACGGCAGCTTGGTAAAAGACATTCAACAATTTACGGTCACTGTTTACCAGACGGGCTTCAGCGGCAAACAGCATGAAAGCACCTTTGATTTGAAGAAGACGAAGGAAGGCACATTTGAAGCCGCCAACCTGTCCATCACCGAAAAGGGAAACTGGAAGATCAAAGTCCACGGGCTGACAAACGATTTTAATGAAATCAACCAAATATTCTCAACGACAAACTAAGGAGTGTATCTCATGTTGAAAAAAAAGGCTTTATTATTCATATCCGCCGTGACCCTGTCACTCGTCGGTTTTACGGCGACAGCAAGCGCCCACGTCTCAGTCAAACCCGCGGAATCCGCGGCCGGTTCTTGGGAAACGTACACGATGAAAGTGCCTGTGGAAAAGAATGAGCCGACAACGAAAGTCGTGCTGAAAATGCCCGCCGGCGTTGAATTTCAGCAATATCAGCCGATTCCGGGCTGGAAAACATCCGTATCCAAACATGATGACAAAGCGGTCTCCGTCACTTGGGAAGCAAAGGACGGCGGCATCCAGCCCGGCCAATTCCAGCAGTTCACGTTCGTTGCGAAAAATCCTGAAAAGAGCGGAGATGCCGCTTGGGACGCTTACCAATATTACAAAGACGGCAGCATTGTAGAATGGACGGGTGATGAGAAAGCCGACACGCCTCACTCGATTACGAAAATCACGAAATCGGCCAGCGTGACGGATGCGCACGGAGCTGAACAGTCAAACGAAGAAAGCAAATCCGGCGTATCAGCGCTTGATATTGCAGCCATCGTTCTGTCAGCTGCGGCGATTATCCTTTCCATCACGGCGCTTGTAAAGAAAAAACGCGCGTAAGCAAAAAGCGATCCGGCTCTAAAGAGCCTGCGATCGCTTTTTTTCTTATCCGCGGCCTGCCTGGAATGACGGATATTTGGTCATTCCCCCGTCAGCAAACAGCGTAATGCCGGTTACGTAGCTTGATTCCTTTGAAGCAAGCCAGACGGCGACAGCCGCGATTTCTTCCGGCTCACCGATATATCCCATCGGAATCATGCTTTCCACATCTTTTTTCTGAACGGGATCCGCAAATTTTTCCGCGTTGATCGGCGTATTGATGGCTCCCGGCCCGATGTTGTTGACACGGATGCGCTTCGGCGCGTACTCCAGCGCCAGCGTTTCCGTCATCAATTTGATGCCGCCTTTACTCGCCGCGTAGTGAACAAACAGAGGCCATGGAATCATTTCATGTACGCTTGACATGTTAATGACGTTTCCTTGAATATCATTCTCTACGTAATATTTAATGGCTTCGCGGCTTCCTAAGAAAGCGCCGGTCAGATTGGTATTGATGACTTTGTTCCAGTCTTTAAGCGGCATTTCATGTGACTGAACCGGATTTTCCATGCCGGCGTTATTGATCATGACATCCAATGTCCCGAATTCCTTCACCGCGGTCTGCACGATGTTTTTGACATCTTCTTCTTTTGTGACGTCTCCTTGAACGATGACCGCTTCGCCTCCCGCTTTTTGAATCTCTTCTTTAACGATTTGGGCGTCTTTTTCATTACTATAGTAGTTAACCACGACTTTCGCCTGCTCCTGTCCGAAGCGGATCGCCATCGCTTTTCCTAATCCTGATGAAGCTCCCGTAATGGCAACGACTTTTCCTTTTAAATCCGTGTACATGTTCAAACCTCCTGCATTTGTTATGAATTTGATTTCGCAACGCCTAAGAATACCGCGGCCACAATGATCAGGATAATCCCGATGGCAATGGCGACCAGCTGACGCTTCGTTTTGCTCTCACGGAGAATGAAGATTCCGCCGAGCGTGCTGATGACGATCCCCATTTGAGAGAGGGAAAAACTTGTCGCAACCCCGACGCGCGGCTGTGAGATGAACAGAAACATATTCCCGAGCGCCCAGATGATTCCCGGCAGAATGTTCTTGAGGGCGTACTTATTAAACGGTTTATGCTTGTACGTCAGGAGCAGTCCGCCGATGACCATCCCGATCGCCTGCGGCAGGAGCGCTGACCATCCGGATACGCCGAACAGCCGGGCCACAACGACATAGACCAAATAACCGAGCGTGGAGATCAGCAGGATGACAATGCCTTTTTTTAAGTTTCCCGGTTCTCCGTCCGCCCGCCCCTTTTTATCTTCTAAAGATGTGAGCACAATCCCGATGATGATAAAAATAAGGGCGAGAATACCCAGCGTAATCGCGATCGGGGTTGACCATTCTTTGAATACGATCACACCGAACAAAGAAGTCGAGACGAGCTGCATTCCCGTTGATATCGGCATCGTTTTTGAAACGCCCATCAGCTGTATGCTTTTAAGCTGATTGCTTTGGCCGAGCGACCAAAACAGCCCCGAGATGATGCCGACAATAAAAATGCGCCCAGACAGCACCGGGTGGACAAACAGATACAACACAAACGAAACGATGAGCGCCCCGATTGTCGTTCCCAGCGTCTGGCTGTAAGGCCCGCCGCCTAATTTGACGTTAAATAACACGATGCTCCCCCAAAATAAAGCCGGGAGAAGAGCCAGTAATATATCCATGATGGCGACCTTCTTTCAATCGTATTTGCTGTTATTTTGTCTGGAATCGAACCGATTATTCCCGCAAGATCAAAAAAGCCTGCCGGCGATATTCACCGGCAGACTGCTCAATAAAAACAGCCCCGCTTAGAAGCGGGGCTTTCTTTTCGGCTCATTAAAGTCCGATAGACATGTATTTGGTTTCCAGGTACGGTTCAATGCCTTCCGTACCGCCTTCACGGCCGATGCCGCTTTCTTTCATTCCTCCGAACGGCGCTTGAACCGCGGACGGACCGCCGTCATTCCAGCCGATGATGCCGTATTCAAGCTGTTCAGAAATATAGATGCCGCGGCGGTAGTTTTCTGTGAAGAAATAAGCCGCAAGCCCGAACGGCGTATCGTTCGCAAGCTTGATCGCTTCATCAATATCTGAGAACGTAACGATCGGCGCAACCGGGCCGAATGTTTCTTCATGCATGATGTTCATGGATGTATCTACATTTGACAGCACGGTCGGTGTCACGAAATAGCATCCTTTTTCATCGTTTTGGTCATACGTTCCGCCCGTGAGCACTTTTGCGCCTTTTTCCACGGCGTCATTAATTTGGCCGACGATTTTATCGAAGCCTTTTTTGTTGATGACAGGGCCGACGTTTACGCCTTTTTCAAGACCGTTTCCGACTTTGAGTTTCGCAGCTTCTTCACTCAGTTTTTTCGCAAACTCGTCTTTTACGGATTCGTGTACGATCAGCCGGTTCGCACAGACGCAGGTTTGGCCGGCATTTCTGAATTTAGAGGCCATTGTTTGGGCTACCGCCAGATCAAGATCAGCGTCTTCATCCACGATCAGCGGCGCATGTCCGCCAAGCTCCATTGACATATGTTTTACGGTGTCGGCGCTGTTTTTCATCAGGATTTTGCCGACAGGCGTTGAGCCGGTAAAGGTAATTTTGCGGATTTTCGGGCTGCTGGTGAAGACGTTTCCGATTTCGGCTCCGTCACCGATTACCACTTGCAGCACGTCCTTCGGAATTCCCGCTTCATATGCGAGACGCGCAAGGGCGTAAGCGGAAAGCGGCGTATCCTCCGCCGGTTTGATGATGAACGTACAGCCTGCCGCCAAAGCGGGCGCGGCTTTTCTTGTAATCATCGCATTCGGGAAATTCCACGGCGTGATCGCGGCTACCGGGCCGACCGCCTGACGGGTGACGACAATCCGTTTGCCCGTTGTCGGCGCAGGTACTGTTCTGCCGTAAATCCGTTTTGCTTCTTCGGCGAACCATTCAATATAGCCGGCGCCGTATAAAACTTCTCCGACCGCTTCTTCGTACGGTTTGCCGTTTTCTTTCGTAATTAATTCCGCAAGTTCTTCTTTATTTTCAACAATCAGCTCATACCATTTTCTCAAAAGTGAGGCACGTTCTCCCGCTGATGTTTTGGACCATGATTGAAACGCTTGATGTGAACGTTCAATCGCTTTTTCAACATCTTCGGCCGTCTGCTGGGGGATGCTTTCGATCGCCTCTCCCGTTGCCGGGTTGTACACTGTTAATTGTTCTGGCATATTGAACATTCCTTTCTCTGCTATAGTAAAGCCATTGAATGCTGGTTGATGTATCTTACACTTTCATGATAGCAGACACATCCGCCGGCATTCCAATAATTGAACTCACAGAGCTGCTTCGATAATGGAAAGGCCTTCTTTGAGCTGCTCATCCGTCACGACAAGCGGCGTCAGGAATCTGATAATGTTGCCGTTAATGCCGGCCGTCAGCAGCAGCAGTCCGTTCTCGTTCGCCGTTTTGGCGATCGCCGCGGCTTTTGCTTTGTCCGGTTCCCGCGTGTCCGGATCTTTGACAATTTCGATGGCCGCCATCGCGCCGAGTCTGCGCACTTCTCCGATACAGGCATGCTCTTTTTTCCACTCGAGCGCTTGATGCTCGATGATCCGGCCGATCTCCTCGGAACGCTGATTCAGCCCTTCTTCTTCAATAATATCCAAGACCGCAAGCGCAGCCGCACAGCCGAGCGGGCTTCCCGCATATGTGCCCCCGAGTTCCCCCGGCGCGGCGGCATCAAGCATTTCCGCCCGGCCGATGACGCCGCTCAGCGGCAATCCGGCCGCAAGTGATTTGGATACGGTGATCAAATCCGGAACGGCTCCGAAATGCTCAATCGCAAAATACGTTCCCGTTCTGGCAAAACCGGTCTGAATCTCATCCGCTACAAAAACAATGCCGTGTTTTTGACAAAAAGCGGCGACGTGCTGGACGAAACGTTTTGACGGAATGATGAAGCCGCCTTCTCCCTGAACCGGCTCCATGACGACACAGGCGACGGTTTCCGGTGCAACTGCGGCGATAAAGAAATCCTCAAAAGCGCTGATGATAAAGTCGTCATACTGCTCGTCGCTCATGCCGGCCGGCTTTTGATAATAGTAAGGAAACGGCGCCTGATACACCTCTGAGGCAAACGGGCCGAAACCGAATTTATAAGGCTTCACCTTGCTCGTCATGCTCATCGTCATGTTCGTGCGGCCGTGGAACCCTCTTGTAAATGACACGACAGCCTGGCGCTTCGTATATTTTCTGGCGATTTTCACGGCGTTTTCCACCGCTTCCGCCCCCGAATTGAGAAAAATCGCTTTTTTCGCATGATCTCCCGGCGCAAGGGCGCAAAGTTTTTCGGCCAGCTCAATATAAGACGGATACATCATGACGTTAAATCCCGGGTGAATCAGATCCTCCGCCTGTTTCTTCACGGCCTCCACCACTTTCGGATGGGAATGGCCGACATTCAGCGTTCCGATCGCTCCGGCAAAATCAATAAATCGTCTGCCGTCCAAATCGTACAAAAGCGCCCCTTCCCCTTTTACCGCCATGCTGCGGTTTCCGTTGCCGACCCCCTTGGAAACGAATTGATCCCGTTTTTGCTGCCACTGGGCAGTTGTCACTTCCGATGATGCTGTTCGACTCATAGATTCCATCCCCCTGCATTGTTTTCTTATCATTCTGACTTCTTTTTGGTATGATGAAAAGTACCAAAATCAATTTATCCATGGTATCAGAAAGGGGCATGGTCTGGATGCTGACGATTTCCATTGATCATTCGGAAACGGCGGATTATATCTATCAGCAGATCTATCAGCACATAAAAGCGGCCGTTTTAAAGCGCAGCCTGATGCCTCATACAAAGGTGCCGTCTAAACGGGAGCTTGCCGAGACGCTGAAGGTCAGCGTGAATTCAGTGAATTCAGCTTATCAGCAGCTGCTTTCAGAAGGTTATTTATATGCGGTTGAAAGAAAAGGTTTTTTCGTGGAGGAAATTGATACGGTTTATCATGAAGAAACGCCTTCGCTCTCATTGCCTGATAATTTGAAAGAGCGGGAGACGGATAAAAGCGGCTGGATTTCGTTTTCTCATATGAGCGTGGATACGGCGCATTTCCCCCTGAAAAGCTGGTTCCGCTGTGAGCAGAAAGCAGCCGCCCGTTCATTTCATACACTCGGAGAACTCGTCCATCCGCAAGGTTTATATGAAGTCCGTGAAACAATTTCGCGGCTTATTTCCCTGACAAGGGGCGTTACATGCCGCCCGGAACAAATCGTGCTCGGAGCGGGCACGCAATTGCTGGTGCAGCTGCTGACGGAACTGCTGCCAAAAGACGCGCTCTACGCCATGGAGAACCCGGGATATATGAGGATGTACCGGCTGCTGCAAAACCTCGGGAAAAAGACGGCGACGATCAGCCTTGACGAAAAAGGCATGTCCATGAACGAAATCGAAAAACGCCGGCCCTCTGTATTGATCACCACGCCTTCCCATCAATTCCCCTCAGGCGTGATCATGCCGGCTTCCCGGCGGATTCAGCTTTTAAACTGGGCCGCCGAACAGAACGGCCGCTTCATCATTGAAGATGATTATGACAGTGAATTTAAATATGACGCCGATACGATACCGGCGCTTCAAAGCCTTGACCGGTTTCAAAATGTCATCTACATGGGGACCTTTTCAAAATCCCTTTTCCCAGGTCTGCGCATCAGCTATATGGTTCTGCCGCCCGGGCTTTTGCGGACGTTCAAAGAGAGAACGTATGACCTGCATACGTGCAGCACGCTTGCCCAGCTCGCGCTGAAAGAATTTATCGAATCAGGTGAATATCAGAAACATATTAAAAAGATGAAGCAGCATTATAAGAACATGCGGGAACGCCTCATTTCGGCTTTGGAAGAAACATTCGGAGAAAGAATCAGTGTAAAGGGCGCCAATGCGGGGCTTCATTTTGTCACTGAGTTTGACTGCGCCCGTTCAGAAAAAGAGATATTGGCACGGGCGGATGCAGAACAGCTCGATCTGTTTGCGATGAGCCGGTTCCGTCTGAAAGCGGGAGGCGATTCAAACAAACCGCAGCTCATTCTGGGGTTCGCCCGCCTGAAGGAGAGCGATATTCAAGAAGGCGTCCACAGGCTTTACCGGGCGGTTTTCGGCGCATAAAAAAACCCCCGGAATTCGGGGACTTATTTACCAGCGGTCCGGTTCTGTCTGCAAAATCGCCTCCAGCAGGCCGGGAAACGCCGCTTGTAAATCATCTTTGCGCAGGGAATAATAACGGTGCTTCCCGTCTATACGTACTTGGGCGACCCCCGCTTCCCGCAATACTTTGAAGTGATGGGACAGCGTTGATTTAGCGACCCGGACATCAGCGCAGGTTCCGCACGTTTTTTCTGTTGTTTCCGCCAATTGTTTGACCAGCTCTAAGCGGAGCGGATCACTCAGAGCATGAAGAACCTTTGTCAGCTGTAAGCGTTCGGTTTCAGGATGGTTTGGAATGTTCATGAGTCAAATGTAACACAGATCATCGGCGGGTGACAATTTAGGCGGTGAGGGTTTTTCCTTTACCATTCGCAGCGAAACATGTTACAGTTAGTTCGATAATATTCGAACTATAACAAATTAACCCAATCAGGAGGAATAACCATGATCGTCTTACAGGCTTACATGAAAGTAAAAGCGGATAAACGCGAGGAATTTTTAGGAGAAGCGCAATCACTTGTTCAGCATTCACGCGCGGAAGAAGGAAATGTGCAATACGACCTTTTCGAAAAAGTCGGTGAGGAAAATACATTCGTCATGCTTGAACAATGGAAAGATGAAGAAGCGATGAAATTCCACAACGCAACTGACCATTTCCAAGGATTCGTGGCAAAAGCAAAAGAAGTGCTGAGTGCGCCGCTTGACGTCGTCCGCACAGAACTGTCAGAGTAACGAAAGGATGAATGACATGAACGAAGTCCTTCAATTATTAACAGACCACCGTTCCATCCGCAGCTACACAGATGAACCTGTATCGGATGAACAGCTGGATCTTATCATCCAAGCCGCTCAGGCAGCGCCGACTTCCATTAACGGCCAGCAATTTACCGTTATTGCGGTGAAAGATAAGGAGCGGAAGAAAAAAATATCCGAATTGGCTGGCGGCCAGCCGTGGATTGACCAAGCGCCGGTTTTCCTTTTATTCTGCGCTGATTTTAACCGCGCCAAAATTGCGCTTGAAGAGTATAATGATACACCGCTTGAGATCACGAACGGTTTAGAGTCCGTCTTAGTCGGAGCCGTAGATGTCGGGATTGCGCTGGGTACGGCAACGGCTGCAGCTGAATCAATGGGACTCGGCACTGTGCCGATCGGCGCCGTGCGCGGCAAGCCGGACGAACTCATTGAATTGCTGAAACTTCCGAAATACGTTTTCCCGGTTTCCGGTCTCGTCATCGGCCATCCGGCAGACCGCTCCGCGAAAAAACCGCGTCTGCCGCAAGCAGCCGTTCTGCATCATGAAACGTATCAAGAAGAAGATTTAAGAACACATATCGAGGCCTATGACAAGCAGATGTCCGAATACATGAAAAAACGCACCGACGGACAGGAAACGAGAAACTGGTCACAAGGCATCACCTCCTACTATAAGCAGCTTTATTATCCTCACATTCGTGAAATGCTTGAAAAACAAGGGTTTAAGACGGATAAATAAGCGGATCAGCCTGCCGGAACACTCCGGCAGGTTTTTTCTGTTCCTCAAACAAAAGCGTTGACACTATGTAAAAATTTTTGTTAATATTTTCATCATATACTCATTGGTTTTCTGTGAACCGATGGGTTTTCTATTGTGACGAAAGAAGGAATCTGGGCTTATGAATGATAAGAAAACGGATATTCTGCTGGCGGCAAGGAAGCTTTTTTCCGGGAAAAGCTTTTCGTCGGTTTCGATGCAGGCGATCGCAGAGGAGTGCAAAGTCTCCAAAGCATCTTTATATAAGCTGTTTGAATCAAAGGAAGACCTGCTGTTGGAGCTGCTCGACTTTAACCAGAAACAGATGGTAGCCGCCGCTTCATTATTGAATGAAGAAACAAGCCTCTCCCCTGAGGAACGGTTTGCCAAAAAACTGATGGCTGAGCTTGAAGGCTTCAGGCGCAATCAGCAGTTTTTTAATATGCTGATGTACGGAAGCCCCTCTTCCATTAATGAGCGGGTAAAACGGCATATTCACAGGGCCCGCTCCACCTTTATCTGCTGGCATCGCGATTCACTGATTCAGACGTACGGCGAAGACATTATTCCTTATGTATGGGAGCTGGTGATCGTCCTGCAAGGGCTCCTGAGAGAATGCATCACGCTGATTAAGCTGGAAAAAGAACCGCTCGCCCTGGAGCCGCTCACGGAGTTTATCATCCGCCACCTCAATCTCATCGTCGAAAACAGGACAACCGAAACCGCTTTGCCTCAGGAGATGATTGACCTTTATATCGTCTCCGCTTCCTCATTTGAGCCGAAAGACAAAACCGTATTGCTGGCTGAAAGCCTGAAGGAACTGAAAGAAGCCGTCTCAGCCCTTCCGGAGGAAAAATATGACGCCGCAGGACTCGCTTCCGCGGCGGCTATGCTGGAGAAAGAATCAGCGGACAAACAGCCGCGGGATTTTCTCATCAAAGCGCTCATCGGTTATTTGGAGCAGGCCGGACCGCTGCACCAGCCGCTTGCAGCCGTTAAAACATTGCTCAAACTATAAAGAAAGAAGGAATCAGCTTGAATAAGAGTATTAAAACTGCACCATACAACCGCTCTGTCATTGTCGGGATTCTTTTGGCGGGAGCGTTCGTCGCCATTTTGAACCAGACACTGCTTATCACGGCGCTGCCGCACATTATGAATGACTTCAATATAGACGCCAACAAAGCGCAATGGCTGACAACATCGTTTATGCTGACGAACGGGATTTTGATTCCGATTACCGCGTTTTTAATAGAGAAATTCACAAGCCGCACCCTCTTGATTTCCGCCATGAGTATTTTCACGGCGGGCACCATTGTCGGCGCATTCGCACCGAACTTTCCGGTGCTCTTGACGGCCCGGATTATCCAGGCGGCCGGTGCCGGAATTATGCTGCCGCTCATGCAGACGGTATTTCTCACGATTTTCCCGATGGAAAAGCGCGGCCGCGCCATGGGTATGGTCGGCTTAGTTATTTCGTTCGCGCCGGCGATCGGCCCGACGCTTTCCGGATGGGCGGTCGAAGCATTCTCTTGGCGGTCTTTGTTTTATATCATCTTCCCGATCGCAGTCATCGATTTGCTTTTAGCGATTATTCTGATGAAAAACGTCACGACATTACGAGAAACACAGATTGATATTTTATCCGTGGTCTTATCGACCCTCGGATTCGGCGGTCTGCTTTACGGCTTCTCAAGCGCCGGTTCATCAGGGTGGACCAGTGCTGAAGTGCTGACTTCGCTGCTTGTCGGAGCGGTCGCGCTGATTTTCTTTATCGCAAGACAGATGAAGCTCAAAAAACCGATGCTGGAATTCCGCGTGTTTTCTTTCGGGATTTTCAGCCTGACCACCCTGCTCGGAACGCTTGTTTTCGCGCTGCTGATCGGAACGGAAACCATTCTCCCGCTTTACACGCAAAAAGTCCGGGGCGTATCCGCGTTTGATACCGGATTAATGCTTTTGCCGGGCGCGATTGTGATGGGGATGATGTCTCCGTTTATCGGCCGGGTGTTTGACAAAATCGGCGGAAAGGGCCTTGCGATGACCGGATTCTTCATCATCCTGCTCACGTCCCTGCCGTTTATGAATCTGACGGACTCGACGTCTCTCATTTGGATTGTCGTCGTTTATACCGCGCGGCTTTTGGGAACAGCCATGATTATGATGCCGGTGACGACAGCGGGAATCAACGCCCTGCCGCGCCACTTAATTCCGCACGGCACAGCCATGAACAATACCGTCCGCCAAGTCGGCGGTTCTATCGGTACGGCGCTGCTAGTTTCCGTGATGAGCAGCCAGGCCGCGCACGCAAATGCGACAACTCCGGCAAACGCCGCCCTGCACGGCATGAATGCGGCATTTGTCGTAGCCGCCTGCATCGCGCTGGCCGGCTTCCTCCTATCTTTTATATTGAAGAAAAAACCGCGTCAGCCCGAGCAGCAGCAGGCCGTTACGCGGTAAACCAAAAAGAACCCGATCACGTATGTGACCGGGTTCTTTTTTTACTTCTCGATTCCGTCTTTTACTTCTTTCACCATTTGCGCCATGGATTCCAGGCCGCCTCCTGATAAATACCATGTAGCTGAATCAAGGTAGACAACATGGTTGTTTTTCACGGCTTTCACCGATTTTACATAATCATTTTCAACCACTTGTTTTGTTGAAGATTTTGTGCCGATCGCTGTTCCGCGGTCAACGACAAACATGTAATCAGGGTTTGTTTTGGCGATATATTCATAGGAAATGCTTTGTCCGTGCAATGAGGCTTCGATGTTTTTGTCAGCCGGTTTGACGCCGAACACATCATGAATGAAGCCGTATCTTGATTTAGATCCGAACGCGCTGATTTTGCCGTCGTTCGCCATCACCACTAACCCGTTTTTATCCGTGCTGCTTGTCTTTTTCTTCAGATCCGCAATGGATTTGTCAATTTTCGCAAGCTTATCTTTCACTTCATTTTCTTTGTTAAAGATTTTGCCGATCACTTCGGTGTTGTGCTTGAATCTGTCAACGTAGTTTGTATAGTCATCATCAAGATAAATCGTCGGAGCGATTTTTGAGAACTCTTTAAAAGAATCAGATTGTCTGTGGGCGATAATGATTAAATCCGGATCAATATCCGCGACTTTTTCAAAATCCGGTTCTTTTAAACCGCCTGTATTGGCGTATTTATCACTTTTATATGAAGATAAGTATTTTGGAAGGTTTTGTTTCGGAAGTCCCGCCACATGATCCTGTAAACCGAGTTCATCCATCGTGTCCAGCATTCCGAAGTTGAATACGACGACTTTTTTCGGATTCTTCGGCACTTTGACGCCTTCTTTGTTCAGGTCATCTTTGATTGTGATTGTTTCTTTTGATTTGCCTGATGTTTTGTCCCCGTTTCCGCATGCAGAAACAACAAAAATCGTAACGAGTGCAATGATTAGCAATGCGAATTTTTTCATGACTTTCACCTCATCTGGTTTTTAAGAAAAGTACACACCGATCCGCTGACTGTCAATCTCTTGAATCGGGATGGTCATATCATAAATATCTTCAAGCACGGAGGTTTCAATGATCTCCTCCGCCGGCCCTTCTTTGACGATCCGGCCGTTTTTCAGTGCGACGATATGGTCTGAATATACGGATGCGAAGTTGATATCGTGAATCACTACGACGACCGTTTTTCCGAAGTCTTCCACAAGCCGCTTCAACAGCTTCATCATTTCAACGGAATGCTTCATATCTAAATTGTTCAGCGGCTCATCGAGAAAAATATAGTCCGTATCCTGAGCGATGATCATCGCGATAAACGCCCTCTGGCACTGGCCTCCGCTGAGCTGATCGAGATATTTATCCTTTAAGTCATCCAGCTTCATATAACTGAGTGCCTGGTTGATATGCACCCAATCTTCATCCGTCAGTTTCCCCTGGGAATACGGAAATCTGCCGAAGCTGACCAGGTCTTTAATCGTCAGCCTGATATTGATTTGGTTCGTCTGCTTCAGGATGCTGATTTTTTTTGCCAGATCGTTGCTTTTGCAGGCCCCGATCTCTTGCCCGTCGACCGTAATTTCCCCGGAATCCGTCTTAATCAGCCGGCTCATGATAGACAGCAGCGTGCTTTTTCCCGCGCCGTTCGGACCGATAAATGAGGTGAGCCTGCCCTTTTGAATGGATAGAGACGTTTTCTCAAGGACGGTTTTCCCTCCGTATTGTTTGCTTACATTTTTGACCTCTACCATGATTTATTCTCCTTTAACAGCAGATAGATAAAATAAATCCCGCCGGCAAAATTAATGATGACGCTCAGCGTCGTGGAAAACGTGAACACTTTCTCCACGACGAACTGGCCCCCGACGAGCGCGACGATGCTGATCAGGACAGAACCCGCGATTAAATACGTGTGCCTGTAGGTTTTTAAAAACTCTCTCGCCAGATTGACGACAAGCAGTCCTAAAAACATAATCGGCCCGACAAGAGCCGTAGAGACAGACACAAGAATGGCAACGACAATGAGCATCTGTTTCACAAGCTTATCGTAATCAATCCCCAGGTTGACGGCGTGCTCCCTGCCGAGCGACAGCACGTCAAAAAACCGCGTGAACCGCCAGACATAAATGCCCGTCAGAAGAAAGACAGCACCGGCAAACCCTAAAAGATCGGTATTGATATTGTTAAAACTGGCAAACATTTTGTCCTGAACAACCTGGAACTCATTCGGATCAATCAGCATCTGCATAAAGGATGACAGACTGTTGAACAGCGTGCCGAACACGACGCCGACAAGCAGAAGGAAAAACACGTTCCGCCCCTCGCCTTTAAACATGAGCTGATACAAAACGAGTGACAAGAGCACCATCAGCCCGACGGAGATGACGAAATTAAGATTTTTGTTCATCATGACGATATTCATTGAACCGAACAGGAACACGATGACGGTCTGAATGAGCATATACAGGGAATCGAGGCCTAAAATGCCCGGTGTCAGTATGCGGTTATTTGTAATCGTCTGGAAGATGACCGTTGAAAACGCGATCGCTCCTCCGGTGAGCATCATGGCAAGCACTTTGAAGCATCGTCTCGGCAGGGAGTATTCCCAATTGCCCAGTCCGTAGAACAGGAAGAATCCGATACATATCATGGCGAGCGCCGCCAGCAGCGTAATTTTTTTATTATGACTCATATGCTTTTCTCCTTAACAGCATATACAGGAAGATGCCGCTGCCGATAACACCGACCATCAGGCCGATGGAAATTTCGTACGGGAAGATGATCACCCTTCCCAAAATGTCGCAAAACAGCACAAAAACAGCGCCCAGCAGAGCGGTGTGAGGCAGGCTGCTCCTCAGGTTGTCCCCTTTGTAAATCGACACCATATTGGGAATGATCAAACCGAGAAACGGCAGCATCCCGACGGTCAGGATCACCAGTGAAGCGATGAGCGACACGATAATCAGACCGATATTGACGACGCGTTTGTATTTCAGGCCGAGATTGACGGAAAAGCTCTCTCCCATTCCCGCCACCGTAAATTTATCCGCATACACATAAGCGATGATCAAAAGCGGGATACTCAGATATAAAAGCTCATACCGGCCTTTGACGACCAGTGAGAAATCTCCCTGCAGCCAAGACGACAGGTTTTGGATCAGGTCATATTTATATGCGATAAACGTGGCGATTGAGCTGACGATGTTCCCAAGCATTAAACCGACGAGAGGAATAAAAATCGCATCATTGAACTTGATTCTCTCGAGGATTTTCATGAAAAGGAAATTTCCCGCCAACGCGAAAACGAAAGCGATAGACATTTTCACAAGCGGACTCGCTGACGTAAAAAGCATTAATGAAATCAAGATTCCGAGCCTTGCCCAATCCATCGTTCCCGCAGTCGTCGGCGATACAAATTTATTCCGGCTGATCTGCTGCATGATTAATCCGCAGATGCTCAGGCTCATGCCGGCGATGATAATGCTCACCAAACGCGGCAGCCGGCTGTCAAACAATGTACCCGCCTGTTCTTTATTTAAATGAAAAATATCCAGCGGCGACAAATCTTCTACACCGATAAATATAGAAGTACACGCCAAAACCGCCAGTAGCAAAAGTAAGTAACGTAGCTTCATGCTGCCTCCCTGCACCCATCACAAACGGTATGACTGATTGCCAAACAACTCCCATATATCCCACTCGTAATGATTATCATTATCAACGACAATTATAATCTTATCATCTTTCCAAGCGCAGTCAATACAGTTTTGCTTTCAAAAGCGGTCATCCGCGGGCCGTACACTAAATTGTCTTACAATCAGTCTATCAAGAATTTGCAGGATTTTCTATAACCTACATTTGGCTGCTTATCATTTTTTGCACATGATGACACGCTTGAGGGAAACAAATCTGACAAACAGCGGCAAAATTCCTCCACGAAAATACAAATGTTCTTCCCACGTAGAAAAAATCCTTGATTTACATGTTTGAAAGAGAGATAATAAAAATTAAATTTGTGAGAAAATTTAAATATTAGGGGATGTAAATCATGAAAGTTGTAAAATTCGGAGGCAGCTCTCTTGCGTCAGGAGCCCAGCTTGAGAAAGTGTTTCAAATCGTGACGGCTGATCCCGCGCGGAAAGCCGTCGTCGTATCGGCACCGGGAAAACGCTTCTCGGACGATACAAAGGTGACGGATCTGTTAATCCGCTGTGCGGAGCATTATTTGCAAAAAGGTGCAGCGCCCGAGCTTGCCGAAACGGTCATTGAACGGTACGCCGCCATCGCGCGTGAGCTGAACCTGGATTTCTCTATTATAGAAAGAATCCGCAGTGACCTATTCGCTCTTTTAAACAGCTGTAAAACCAATCCCGAACAATATATGGATGCGGTGAAGGCGAGCGGCGAGGACAACAACGCGAAGCTGATCGCAGCCTACTTCCGACGGCAGGGCGTGAAAGCGGAATACGTAAGTCCGAAAGAAGCGGGGCTGTTTGTGACGAATGAACCCGGAAGCGCGCAGGTGCTCCCTGAGTCTTATGGTCATTTGTACCGTCTGAGAAACCGTGAAGGCTTGATCATTTTTCCGGGATTTTTCGGTTACACGAAGGAGCATGAGATTGTGACGTTTTCCCGGAGCGGTTCTGATATTACCGGCTCCATCCTCGCCAGCGGCTTAAAAGCCGACCTGTACGAAAACTTTACTGATGTGGACGCCGTCTATTCCGTCAACCCGTCAATCGTGCGGCATCCGAAAGAAATTAACGAACTGACGTATCGGGAAATGCGTGAGCTCTCCTATGCCGGATTTTCCGTTTTTCATGATGAAGCGCTGATTCCCGCATTTCGGGCCGGCATCCCCGTTCAGATTAAGAATACGAATAATCCGGATGCGAAAGGAACACGCGTCGTCAGCAGCCGTGACAATACGAACGGGCCAGTCATCGGCATCGCAAGCGACACGGGCTTTTGCAGCATTTACATAAGCAAATATTTAATGAACCGGGAAATCGGTTTCGGCCGCAAAGCCCTTCACATTTTGGAGGAAGAAGGATTGACGTATGAACACGTTCCATCCGGCATTGACGACATCACGATCATCCTTCGGCACAATCAGATGGACTCAGAACTGGAACACAGGCTCGTCACCCGTCTGAAGCAGGAACTTCAAGCAGATGAAGTCACAGTCAGGCACAATCTGGCGCTGATTATGGTCGTCGGGGAAGCGATGCGCCATAATGTCGGCACAACCGCCAGGGCATCCAAAGCACTGTCGGAAGCCGGCGTCAACATCGAGATGATCAATCAAGGGTCATCGGAAGTCAGCATGATGTTCGGAGTGAAAGAAGAACAGGAAAGACACGCGGTGCGGGCACTGTATGACGAATTTTTCGCCGGAGTCTTACTCTCATAGGACACCGCCTCTTTTTTCTCTTGTCCACTAATATCCCTTACAAAGCAGCTTCTTTTACATATTGTATGGTATAGACAATATGGAGGTGAAGCTCATGTCAGGATATTCTGGAATCAGCTCTTTCGCTTTGATCGTTGTTTTATTTATCCTGTTGGTTATTGTAGGTACTGCCTATGTTGGCGGCTTCTAAGCATCACTCCGTCTATATGAGGACGCTGCGGGTTTTGACCTGCGGCGTTTTCTTTTGTTTTCCGCCGCTGTCCGAGTCCGGCCGCGCAAAAAAAGACTGCCGGGAACATTCCCATGCAGTCTTTTCCTTTATTCAGGCTATTTTCTTCTCACGTCATTCCTCTTTCAGCTACATGGAAGTCAGCCTGATCTGTCTGGCCTGCACCTGTCACTGTAAAAATCGCGGCGGCTGCTAAACAAATAACAAACCATTTAGATTTCAATTTCATACAAACCCTCACTCCTTTGTATTTGTTTCCTTGCCTCTTCGACTTTCAGAAAATAGTCAGAAGAAATTTTAAAGCAATTTTGTTCATAGTAATATTTAGCTGCTTCTAGTGCTAAATCCTCTATATCGGCGTATAAATTTTTATCTTCCAGGTAACGGAAACACGCACTGATTGTTTCCTCATCCGGTTTCGCCTGATACAGAGCCTGCAGCCATTCGAATTTTACCGTGTAAACGGGATCGTCTGTTTCTTTAGCATATTCATATCCCCGCTTGTGATATTCCGACGCTTTTTCTTTTTTTCCGAGTTTAAAGTAAATGAGTGTGATTAGAAAATATGCTTGAGGAAGAGAATTGACGATTCTTTGTGATTCAAATGTATCGACCGCCCGTTCAAAGTATGGAATCGCTTCGCCGATGCGGTCCTGATTGTAGTAGCACAGTCCGAGGTTATACAGCGCCCTCCCGACAAGCTGCGCTTTTTGTTCTTTTTCGGCCATTTGCAGAGCGTGCTGAAAATGTTTGGCCGCCTGTTCAAAGCGCCTTTCATCCATTAAATTGACGCCGAATACAAAATGGCATTGAATGATCCGGACGTTATATGTGTCCTGCTCTACGTAAATTTCATAAGCGTTTTTTATATGTATCAAAGAAAAATACGTTTGTTTCATATGATAATAAGCTTCGGCCACTTTAAAATAAAACTCCGCCCGTTCCACGTGGTCCGATACGAAGGCCAGTTTTTTCTCAGCTTGTTTATAATATGTAATCGCTGAGATAAATTCTCTTTTATCAAATTCAAACATGCCTTTGAAAAAGTTGACGTAATAATCGAGAAGCCCTTTGAGGCCGGCCTGGCTGTTATCAATGTTATCAAGAATTTCCGACAGGGTCGGCTGGTCTTCTATCTTCAGTTTTTCCAGCGGCTCCAAGTAGTCCAGCATCAGCTGATGGCGAAATTCCATGAGGGAATAATAAAGCACTAAGTTCGAATCAGGCTCCATATGGTCAAGCTCTTGTTTGATCTCGGCCTTCAAGATCTCCGCATCCGGCACGCTGAATGTTCTGATGTATCGATACCACTCGTTAATTTTCTGCCCGACTGCTGAAGAAGGAATTAACCCGCTCTTCATTCCTTCACCCTCCCCATCCAAGACCTGTTTACCAGTTATTTTATCACGTTTCCGTCTCTTTCCATCCCGAAAAACACGCAAACTTTGTTTCGGCAGAGCGCAATTTTCCGAGTGGAGATAAAACAGACGGCGGCCAGACGGGACCGCCGGTTTCAAGATGATTCATTTTTCGTATTCAGCGGAAGGCGGATTGTAAAGGTCGTGCCTTTTCCTTTTTCGCTGTCAATATCTATCGTACCCCTGTGCATTTCGACGAGCTGCCTGACGATGGACAGGCCGAGTCCGTATTCGCCGTATGCCGTATTCGTCCGGGACACGTCCGCCTTATAAAACCGCTCCCATATATGCTCAATTTCCTCTTTGGAGATGCCGATCCCGGTGTCTTCGATTTCAATCACCGTTTCTTTATAGCCTTCATACCCGCGCAGTGTGATGTCTCCCTTTTGCGTAAATTGAATGCTGTTTTTCGTGATGTTGACGAGAATCTGGATCAGCCTGTCATAATCGGCGAACACTTTGACGCCGTCCTCCACTTGAATCCGCAGCTGATTTTGTTTTTCCTCCGCCTGCTGATTGAGATGCTCTTTAATAATTTCAAACACCTCGATGAGCGGCAGGCTGAGCTTGTCCAGTTTGATTTGCTGGGATCTGATTTTTTCATAATCCAGGTTTTCTTTCACGAGCCTGAGCATCCGCTTCGTTTCTTCGCTGATCAGCGAGAAGCATTTCTCTTTATCTTTTTCCGGGATGGTGTTGCTGTTAAGCCCCTCCACAAGTCCGTTAATGGTCGTCAAAGGCGTTCTCAGCTCATGGGAGACATCGGCGATAAATTGGCGCCTCCGTTTTTCAAGGCGGTCAATCTGCTCTCTCGATTGCTTCAGATTTTTGGCCATGATGTTGAAATCGGACGCCAGCATGCCGATTTCATCGCCGCCGCTGTTCTTGAGCGAAATATCGTAATCACCGGATGCCACTTTTCCGGTCGCATCCCGCAATGTCTGAATCCGCTTGACGTGAAATTTAGATAAAAGCCAGCTCAGCAGAATCGTGATGATAAGGGTGCTGATGATCGCGTAAATCATATAGCGGTTGACCTGGCTGATCATCTGCTCGACCCCTCTGACGGGAGACACGAGCAGCACCGCGCCTTTAAATTGATCGTTGATAAAAAGCGGTTTTGCGACAAGCGATACTTCCAAGCCTTCCGTATTAAAACGGTTCATCTCCGCTCTGATCTGAACGGTTTTCCCTTGCTTCAGCATGTGCCACTCTTTACTTTTCAGCTTCTCGCGCGGCGGCATATCGTCAGGAAAAAAGTAAGGGCGCTGATGTTCATCAAAAATAATAAACCTGGTCTCGCGCGTTTTTAACATGTCCTGATACGGATACAGGCGGCGCAGATCAAGATCGCGGCCGTTCAGCTCACTAGTGATCTGCTGCGCGTAAGAAGACAGCTCATCCACTTTATTTTGATACGCAAAATCTTTCACAAAGTGCGAAAACAGGGAAATGATGATGAAAAAGGCCAAAATCAAAATGCTGACATGGCTTAACAGCAGCTGATATAAGTATTTAATCCTCATCAAATTTGTATCCTACCCCCCACACCGTGTATAAAAACGGTTTTTCCTCACTGGACAGTTTTTTGCGCAGCCGTTTAATATGAACATCAACCGTACGTTCATCGCCGTAAAATTGATAGCCCCACACCTGCTCAAGCAGCTGCTCTCTCGAAAAAACCTGGCGCGGGTTTTGTGCGAGATAAAAGAGCAGATCGAATTCCTTCGGCGTCAGATTCTCGACAGGTTTTCCGTGCAGAAACACTTCCCGCGTCTTCTTATTGATTGAAAAACACGCCGTTTCGATCAAGTCGTCGCTTTTAACGGCCTGCCCCGTCGCCCGGTATCTTCTGATCACCGCTTTAATCCGCGCTACTAGTGTCAGCGGGCTGAACGGCTTGGTGACATAGTCGTCGGCTCCCATTTCAAACCCGATCACCTGATCAGACTCCGTGTCCTTTGCGGTCAGCATAATAATCGGCACACTGCTCGTCTCTCTTATTTTCCGGCAGATCGTCACTCCGTCCATTGATGGAAGCATAATGTCCAGAATGACCAAATCCCAGTCCTCTTCCGTGAAACGCTGATAGCCTTCCACTCCGTCATGGACAAATTCGGCTTCAAATCCTTCTTTAAAAAAGAACATTTCCGTCATGGTGCATACGCTTATATTGTCTTCTATCATTAATATCTTCATTGGTTCCTCCGCTTATCTTCACGCTTTTTCTTATAATAGCACCATTTTACCCGGGTGTTTTCGGGTTTCACAATTGTTAGTTTTTATTTCATCATCCGGAAATAGTTTGTTCATATTTTTTTCATACATTTCTCCTACTATATACATATCGGATGGCCGGTGCTAAAGAAGGCCGGTTTTACAAGATCTGACACCCACACGGAGGAACAGACATGAACTTTATAAAAAGAGCCTTTTGGAGCATGAAGGCAAAAAAGGGAAAAACATTTTTGCAGCTGGTTGTGTTTTCAGTGATTTGCATTTTTGTCCTGTCCGGTCTTACGATCCAGTCAGCAGCAAAGAAATCAAGCGAACTGGCAAGGCAGCAGCTCGGCGGGAGCGTCACACTCCAGGCTGACCGCCAAAAGCAAATGGCGCAGCAGCAAAAAGACGGTGAAAAGAGGACGTTTGAATCAACGCCGATTTCCGTCTCAGATGCCAAGAAGCTTACATCTTTACAGCATGTTAAAAATTACAACTTCCTCACGACAGCGTCAGCAAATGCAGAAAGCTTTGATGCGATAAAAAGCTCAGGCGAATCAGCCGATAACAGTTCCGGCGCCGGCCGTTTTCAAGGCGGCGGAAGACAGATGATTTCAGCTGATATCTCGATCGAAGGCGTGCTCTCTACGGCATTGCTTGATGATTTCACAGGCGGGAGCTCAAAAATCACTGACGGCCGCGCCATCACAAAGACAGATGCGGACGCAAAAGTCGCCGTGATTAATGAAACGCTGGCAGATCAAAACAAGCTGAAGGTCGGCGGCTCCATTACCGTTTCCTCAGCAGCGGATGATTCTGTGAAAACGAAGCTTAAAATTGTGGGAATCTATAAAACAACATCATCAGGAGACGATCAGGCACAGCATTTTTCATTCTTAAATCCTGACAATAAAATCTATACGCCTTACACCGCCGCGGCGGCGTTAAAAGGGTCTGATTACAAAAACAAAATCAGCTCAGCCGTTTATTATATGGATGATGCAAAATATATTGACTCATTCGTTGCGGCTGCGAAAAAAACATCCATAGTTGATAAAACCTACACGCTGACGACAAATGATCAGGTGTATCAGCAAATGGCCGGCCCGATTGAAAATGTCGCGTCATTTTCTAAAAACGTGGTATACCTTGTATCCATCGCGGGCGCGGTCATTCTCGGGTTGATCGTGATGATGTCGATCAGGGAACGCAAGTATGAAATGGGTGTCTTGATGGCGATCGGCGAAAAGCGCTGGAAGCTCATCGGACAATTCTTAACGGAAATTCTGGTTGTCGCCGTTATTGCCATCGGGATCGCATCCGTCACGGGCAGCCTTGTGGCGAATCAGCTCGGAAATCAGCTTCTTTCCCAGCAGGTCAGCTCAGCCGATGATTCACAGCAGCAAACAAGCGGCTGGGGCGGAGGAGAAATGCCGCGGGGAGGCGGCTTGTTCGGTCAGCATTCATCCGGCGCGGATGTCATCAGTACAATGCAGGTAAACGTCTCACTGAATGACCTTCTGATTCTTGGCGGGATCGGCGTCGCAATTGCCGTCATCGCCACATTACTGCCGTCTGTATCAGTCATGCGGCTTCACCCTAAAACGATCCTGACCAAGCAGGAGTAAGAGGAGGCAGCATAATGAGCCTATTAACCTTTCAACAGACCGGCTACTGGTACCAAGATAAATCACAGCCGCTGTTTCAGGATATAACGATCAGCTTTGAAAAAGGGAAGTTTTATACAATTGTCGGCGCCTCCGGAACGGGAAAAACAACGTTTCTGTCTCTGGCTGGCGGCCTTGACACACCTAAAGAGGGAAGCATCCTTTATAACGGAAAAGACATCTCCAAAATCGGATTAACCAAATTCAGAAATCAATATGTCTCTATCGTCTTTCAATCTTATCATCTGATCCCGTATATGACGGCGCTCCAGAATGTCACAACGGCGATGGAGATCACCGACTCTAAGGAGAACAACAAAGATGCGTTCGCGCTCAGCATGCTGAAAAAAGTCGGCATCACCGAACAGCAGGCCCGTCAGCGGGTGCTGACATTAAGCGGCGGACAGCAGCAGCGCGTTTCAATTGCGCGGGCTTTCTGCTGTAACACGGATTTGATTTGCGCGGACGAGCCGACGGGAAATCTCGACGAGGATACGTCAAAGGAAATCGTCCGGCTCTTTCAGGATCTGGCGCATAAAGACGGCAAATGCGTCATCATGGTTACGCACGACGAACAAATTGCCAAAGTTTCGGATATCAACATCCGCTTATCAAGAGGAAGTTTCACGGTTAAAGAAAACGGCACGGCCGTTTCCTGATACCGCGCCCCTGCCAGCGCAGACAGGGGCGCACCCTATATCCCCCTATTCAATAGAAGTGAACGTAAAAAGAGCGAGGGCTGCATCCCCCCGCTCTTTTTATTTATATCAGCTGTAAATAACGGTCCATATTTGATTGTCCGGCTGCTTTGATCAATTCTTCCGCCTTTTTCTCTTCTCCCGGTAAAGCGAGCCGGAGTTTGTCTTCAATGTCTTTTTCAGAAAGACCGTTTCCCGGCGCTCCCTTCGGACAGTCGATACGTGTTTCATAAACATGACCGCTGGAAGCCGTGACCCGTACAATTGTAAAACGGCCCTTCGGAACGGCGTTGTCAGCCGGCTGAATTTGATCATCGCAGCTGCGGTGAATCCGCTCAAATCCTTTTTGAAGGGATTCCGGAATCGGCTCGGATGTGAAATGTTCAACTGAAAAATCCTTACCGTGCAAAGCTAAGGTGATCACATATTCCACGCTGAATCTTCCCGCTTCGCCTGTTTTCGGACGCCGTTCTGTCAATGCAGCGTCACCGCCCGGCGGATAAATCACGTCGATCCGTTCCGTTTGGCCGAAAGTGAGACCATGTTCGGCCTTCAGCTTGAGAATGGCGTCCGCCGCATGATGAGCCGCCGAGCAAAACGGATAAACCTTAAACCAAAGTCCCGGGCTCACAATCCGCCAAGGTGTTCCCCACCCGTTTACAAGCAGGGTTTCTGCCCGTTCAAGATCGCCGTACAGTCCGAAAAAACCTTTCTCCCCGTCGAGCGCATGAACTGAGCCGCCGAAACCGGCCTTGGCAAGCTGCACGGCGAACAATCCGGCTTGAGCGGCCAGTCCGGCGTGGAGCGGCTTCATTTCTGTCCCGAATTGCACTCTCATGCCTCCGGAACGGGCAGCCGCAAACCCGATTGCTTTCTGCAATTGGGTTTGATTCAGATTCTCCGCGAATCCGACGGCGCATGCGGCCGCAATGGCACCTAACGTTCCTGTATTGTGCCAGCCTTTCTCGTAATGATGCCTTCCAGCTGACTCGCCGAGCCGCGCCATCACTTCAATTCCCGTCACATAAGCACCGAGAAAACGGCTTTTGTCTATACGGCCGGCTGATGCGGCTGCAATCAAAGCCGGAAGGATGACTGCGCTCGGATGTCCTCTTACATCAGAATGAACGTCGTCAAAATCAAGCGCATGTGCGATGAATCCGTTAATGAGCGCGGATTGGGACGGCGTGGTTTTTTGATTTCTGCCGATAAGCGGCGCTATCGGCACCCCGCCTTCTTCTTCGGCCAGTTTTACCAGCTTTTCAACTCCTTTATCCCGTCTCCCCGCAAAAGCTGCCGCTGTAAAATCAAGCAGTCCTTTGCGCGCTTCTTTCATCGCTTCAGCGGATGTTTCCGGCACAGACGACATGACGGCCTGAGCAAGTCCGGCCGTCAGATTTTCCGTATTCATTCCGTCTGCTCCAATACATTGACGGCAAGCCGGGCGAAAAACTCAGCCGCTGCCGGGAGCGCTTTTTCGTCGAGTGTGAAGGCGGGATGGTGCCATTCTTCTGTTCCGTTTGTTCCCATCCAGACGAAAAAGCCGGGGATTTTTTCTTGATATAACGCGAAGTCTTCCCCGCCGGGCGACTGTTCTGCCCGAACGGTCTGAAGCCCGAGGCTTTCAGCCGTTTGTTCCGCCGCCTGTATGAAACGGGCGTCGTTCATGACTGACGGAAGGTAAGGATACCAGCGGAATTCGGCTTCTGCCCCGAACCCGGCCGCGATTCCTTCGGCAACCCGCTTCATATGTTTCGGAACAGCGTCACGCGCTTCCTTTTGAAACGTCCGGACGGTGCCTTCCATTTCAACATGGTCCGGGATGACATTCCAAGAGCTGCCGCCTTGAACTCTTGTGATGCTGACGACGGCATTATGAAGCGAGCTGATATTTCTGCTGACAACCGATTGCAGGCCGCCGATAATCTGCCCTGCCGCCTGAATCGGATCAATGCTGTTATCAGGGATTCCGGCGTGGCCGCCTTTTCCTTTAACAGTGATTTCAAAGCGGTCGACACTCGCCATCAGCGGGCCTTCTTTCAGACCGACCGTGCCGACGGGGAGGTCAGGTTTGTTATGCATGCCGAATATCGCCGATACACCGTCAAGCGCGCCGGCTTCAATGACCTGTCTTGCTCCGGCGGCGATTTCTTCCGCGGGCTGAAAAATAAACCGCACCGTTCCTTTCAGCTCATGCTTTCTCTCATTTAATAAAAAAGCCGTGCCGAGGATAGATGCCGTATGGAAATCATGGCCGCAGGCGTGCATCACGCCGCTGTTGCGCGAAGCAAACGGAAGGTTTGTTTTCTCTTCGATCGGCAATGCGTCGATGTCCGCTCTGACGGCGATGACGGGGCCGCTTTTGTCTCCTTTGATTTCAGCGATCACTCCGGTTTGAAGTTTCGGCATATCAAGAACCGTAATTCCTTCTTCCTCCAGCCAGCGGCGGATTTTATTCGTCGTTTCGTATTCCTCGCCTGACAGCTCAGGGTGTTCATGAAGGTCGCGGCGGATATTGATTAAACGTTTGTTTAATGATTCATACGTTTCATTTGCCATTTCTTCTTCTTCCCTTCTTAGACAAGTTCGGCGGGCTCTCCCACTTGCTTAATAAATTTTTTCGTCCGTTCGTTCTGCGGATTGTCAAACAGCTCTTCCGGCGTTCCCTGTTCGATGATGCGTCCGTCCGCCATAAAAATAACTTTGTCGGCCACTTCACGAGCAAAAGCCATCTCATGCGTGACGATGATCATGGTTGTCTGTTTTTCGGCAATTGATTTGATGACTTGGAGCACCCCGGCTACAAGCTCAGGGTCAAGGGCCGAAGTCGGTTCATCCAGTAAAATCGCGTGAGGATCAACGGCCAAGGCGCGCGCAATCCCGATCCGCTGCTGCTGCCCGCCTGACATCGTAATCGGGTAGCTGTCAGCTTTGTGTTCTAAACCGACTTGCCGCAGCAGATCCATACCGATCTGTTCCGCTTCTTTTCTCGGTTTCTTTTGCGCGGTGATCAGCGCCTCTGTCACATTTTGCAGGGCGGTTTTGTTTTTGAACAGGTTGTAATTCTGAAACACCATCGCCGTCTGCTGGCGAAGCTTATGAACGTCTTTGCGCGAATAGGACGCTGCATTCAGCTTTGCATCACCGATTTCAATGATGCCGTCATCCGGGCGCTCCAGCAGATTCAAACAACGGAGGAGCGTTGATTTTCCCGAGCCTGACGGGCCGATGATGGCCGTGACTTCGCCGCTTTTGATCTCAAGGTCGATCCCGTCAAGTACGGTAAGGTCTTTAAATGCTTTTCGAATATGTCTGACTTGTATCATCCTGAGCCTCCTCCTATGTGCGATAAGGCTTGCTGATCGCCCGTTCGAGCAGATCCTGCAGCACACTGTAAATAATCGTAAGAATCCAGTACATGACCGCGACGGCTAAATACGTCTCAAAATATTTGAGGTTGCCTGATGCGTACATTTTTCCTTGGGCGAACATTTCCATCACTCCTAATGTAAAGGCGAGCGATGTTTCTTTTAACAGGCCGATAAACGTATTTCCCGTCGCGGGAAGCGCGTTTCTGACGGCTTGCGGGAAAATGATCCGTCTGTACGCCTGGGATTTTGTCATTCCGACAGACAGACAGGCTTCAAGCTGCCCCTCATCGACTGAGTTGAGCGCCGCGCGGAAGATTTCAGCCAAGTAGGCGGCATTCTTCAGGCTTAACCCGATAATCGCCGCAGTTAACGCCGTCATCTTGCTCATTCCGGGAAACAGCTGAGGCAGGCCGTAATAAATTAAGAAAAGCTGGACAAGCGTCGGCACGCCCCGGAAAAATGAAATATACACCTTTGACAGCTGGTGAAGCACAGGAACACGATTTTTTGTGATAAGCGCTAATATAAGGCCGCCGATCACGGCAAATACCATGGCCGCGACGGCCATTAGTAATGTGATCGGCAAGGCTTCGATTAACGCGGGAAAAGCTGAAAACATAAATCCCCAATCAATGCTGTTCATTCTCGATTTTCACCGCCGTTTCTTAATGCTTTGCTTCTGTTGTGATATCTTCTTTAAAGTACTTTTCAGACAGCTTTTTCAGCGTGCCGTCTTTCCGCAGGTCTTCAATGGCTTTGTTTACTTTTTTGCGGATTTTATCGTGAGCCGCATCTTTCGCAAACGGGAAAGCGACTTTTTCATAGACAATCGGGTCTCCTGCTAATTTCAGAGGCAGACCGGTCTTTTTGATCTGGGCGATCAGGACGCTGCGGCTGTTCACATAAGCGTCAACCCGTCCGTAAGCCACGTCTTTCAGTGTGCCTTCTTGTGTTTCATATGTTTTCATGTTGATTTTTTTATCCGGGTCCTTGCTCTCAAGGTTTTTCGCGTGGTTTGAGCCCAGAACGGCCGCCACTGTTTTTCCTTTTAGATCGTTGACTGATTTGATGTCTTTGTTATCGTTTTTGACGACGATTTGAGTGCCCGCATACGAATACGGTTCTGTGAAGTTATACGTTTTCTTGCGTTCGTCCGTGACAGCGACCTGGTTAGAGATGGTGTCGAGTTTGCCGGTCTGGAGCTCTCCCATCAGACCGCTGAATTCAAGCAGCTTCCAGTCCAGTTTCATGTTGATTTTTTTCGCGACGGCTTCCATGACATCCACGTCAAAGCCGGTCAGCTTGCCGTTTTCTTTATATGCGAACGGATAGCTTTGTCCCGTGGCGCCGACATGCAGTACGTTATCGCCGCCTTCGCTTTCTTTTCCGTTTCCGCATGCTGATAAGACCGCCAAAAGCACGGCAGACAGCAGCAAAGCCCATGTTTTCTTCTTCATTAAAATCCCGCCTTTTCCTATTAATATGTTAATCCTGCAATTGTTTTTTTAAATAGATGGTGATGTGCCCTTTTCCTAGATCCTTTTCGCCTGCACGGACGTAGCCTTTCCGCTCGTACATGCCGATCAGCCACGGATGCTTGTCCGCTGTGCCCAGTGACACGAAAGGCGCTTTTAATGTGTCGCGGAGCACTGTATTCTCCAGCCACTCCAGCATGTCTGAGCCCGTCCCTTTTTTTCCGGTTTCAGGATCGACGGCAAACCACCAAATATGTGGAACACCGTACGGCCCGGGATTCGGCCCCCACGGCATCCGCAGAGAAATCGTCGCCAGAATCCGGCCGTCTTCCTCCAAAACGTAACAGGCGTTTTTTTGTATGTTATTCAAAACGAGTTCTTTATCCGCCGTGGCAGCGGCAAAGTTGATGCCGAGCTTACGGATCGGTTCATACGCCCGCAGTGTCAGTGAAAGCAGCTCATCAGCGTCTGCCTCCGTTGCGAGCCGGTATTGTCTTGACATGATGAGCCCTCCTTTAGTCGGCATATCGGTTTGCCGGTTTTTCCAGTCCGAAATGTTCTCTCAGCGTCGTTCCTTCATACTCTTTTCTGAACACGCCCCGTTCTTGTAAAATCGGAATCACTTTGTCTACAAAAAGAGTGAGACCTTCAGGCAAAAGCGGCGGCATGATGTTGAAACCGTCACAAGCTTGTTTTCCGACCCATTCTTCCATCTTATCGGCAAGCTGTTCTGGCGTTCCGACAAAGATATGATGTCCTCTTGAACCCGCCACATATTTGTACAGCTCGCGGATGGTCATGTTATCGCGTTTGGCCATCTCCTGAACGAGCTTGAAGCGGCTTTTAACGGCATTCGACGCATCCGCATCCAATTCAGGCAGCGGGCCGTCAAGCGGGCAGGCGGAAAGGTCGACGCCGCCCAGATAGTTTTGCAGAATGTTCAGGCCGACAGACGGAATGATGAGGTCTTGGAGCTCTTCATATTTTGCCTGCGCTTCTTCTTCGGTATCGGCGATAACGGGAAAAATCCCCGGCATGATCGCGATTTTTTCAGGATCACGGCCGAAAGAAGCCGCTTGTTCTTTAATAGATTGATAGAATTCCTGCGCGGATTCCAAATGATTTTGCGCGGTGAAAATGACCTCCGCCGTTTTGGCGGCCAGCGCTTTTCCGTCTCCTGATGATCCGGCCTGAATAATGACCGGGCGCCCTTGAGGTGTGCGGGCAACATTTAACGGCCCTCTCACGGAGAAATATGTTCCTTTATGGTTCAATTCATGCATTTTGTCTTTATCGAAAAATGCTCCTGATTCTTTGTCACGGATAAAGGCGTCTTCCTCCCACGAATCCCATAATCCTTTGACGACTTCAACGAATTCTTCCGCGCGCTGATATCTGAGATGGTGCTCAAGATGCTTTTCGCCGCTGAAATTAAGCGCGGTCGATTCAATCGAAGATGTGACGACATTCCAGCCCGCGCGGCCGTTGGAAAGATGGTCAAGCGATGCAAATTGTCTCGCGATATGGAACGGTTCGCTGTATGTGGTAGACGCGGTCGCCGTCAGACCGATGCGGGATGTGACCTGAGCGAGCGCCGACAGAAGCGTAAACGGCTCAAAGCGCGTCAGCACATTCGGATGTGATTTGCCGTCTATTGATAAACTGTCCGCCAAGAACAGCATGTCCAATTTCCCCCGCTCCGCTGTTTTCGCCAGTTCTTTGAAATAATCCAAATTCATGCTCGCGTCCGCCGGTGCCTGAGGATGTCTCCAAGAAGCGACATGATGGCCGGTGCCCGCGAGAAACACACCGAGTTTGATTTCTTTTTTCTTTGTCATGATGGATCTCCTTCTATTCTGAAATACGGTTCGGAACATATTAACACCACTAAACCTATATTTCCTAGTAATTTTATAAGAATAAATCAAAATGTACAATTGTCAGGCAAGTTTGTCAATGCATTAAGACAAAAATCATGTTTTTTTAAAAAACCCGGCGCACCGGCCGGGTTATTTCTTCGAAACTGTATAGACGGTCCCTTTGACCTTTTTCTTAATAACGGCAATGATAAGCAGCAAAACGGGGAACAGCACTTGAAACGGAAGATGAATATAGATCGGCACAATGTTTAAGCCTTCATTCATGTGTTCCGAAAAATTGCTTGCGATGCTGATGGAGAGAATCAGCACCCCTAATCCGACCGGGAAGGCCAGCTGGGACGGATTTTTTTCTTTAAACAGCGTGGACACGCCCACGACAACCGCATATGTAAAAAGGCTGACTTTGAAAAAACCGCCGATGACGAGCACGAGCATGAAAAAGACATCCAGCCGGTCTAAAAACTCTTCCACTTTAATTGTCTGTATGGTGCTCAGCAGCGGAAATTGAGAGCGGAGCATTAAGTTGACGTCCAGCACACAAATATTAATCGCCACTGACATTGCCAAAAACAGCCCACTGATGATAATCGCCAGAAATCCGGTTTTCTTCACCTTTTTCCGATCTTTTAAATAAGGGAAAATCATGACAAACACGATTAATTCACCAAACGGGATGAACATCGTCTGTTTAAACACGGAATAAATGACCGTTCCTGCACCCTCCGCTAAAACGGGCTGGAGAAATCTGAGGTTTATCGTGCCTGAGCTGATAATGAGGATCAGCCCGACGGCTGTCAGGAAATACATAATGCCAAACAGCAGCTCGCCGGCTCTCGCTATCACTTCAATTCCCTTTCTGACCGCAAATATTGCGGCGATCATCAGCATGGCATTCACAATTAAAAGCGGCGTGTCCTGGTAGGCGAAGGTGACAAGCATTTCGCCAAAATCCCGCAATACGCGGGCGGCGATATAAGCAAAATAGAGAATATAAAGAAGGGAGACCGCCCAGCTCAGATGTCTGCCGATCAGTTCGTTCATGTAATCTCTCGGAGAAGACTCAGGAAAAAATTGATACAGCGCCTGATAAACGTAGAAAAGTCCGAGACCGATAACGCACCCGAGAAGCACGGACAGCCACGCATCCCGCCCGGCCATCGTGCCCGGCGGGATCAATAACGAACTGCCCAATTCAAACAAAATGATCATAATAAACAGCTGACGCGTGCCGATTTTCGCATTTTCCATACGCTTCGCTCCTTTCTCCTCAAATCAATCATGCTCAAGCTTGTCTGAGAGAGGATTATTCCGCAAGCCCGTTCTTCTGATAATGACTTCTGTTTTGACATCTACGGGGAGATTGGGGAAATATTCTTCATCCCACTTCCCTTTGAACTTTTTCCATTTGTCCGGATGCTTCCGATAGATCAGGTCTCCGAAGCCGACGAAGTCATTCTTATGGGCTTTTATATCTTCAATCGATTTGGTGATATCTTTCTCAAGCTGCACACTGAGCGCCTTTTGCATCGTCATCAGCACTTGCGGATCAGACAGATGGAAAGGGTATCTGACAGCGTCCACCAGCCCTTCGACCTGAGCATGCACGTGAATATGCGGTTTTCCGTTCGGAAAAGTGGCCGTCACCTTTGTATTCTGGCGGGTGACCTGCAGACTGATTGCATGCTTCACATTCTTCCAATCCGCATTGATGAACGTATGCTTGATCCTATTGAGCAGCCATACAGCCCCCACACTGTCGTCATCCTCAATCCAGTAATCCAGCCTCCCATCCTTTTTGAACACCGCCAGTCCGTCCGCTGACAGCACTGCTTTCGGTTCAGTTGTCTGCGTATTTTCCATCGTAGGACCGGCTTTATCGTCTCCGTGCATTTCATAACCCGGAATAAACGGTGACCCGGTCGGAGAAGCGAGATCAATCAGAACGTCCTGAAGGTTGGTTTTAATGACTCTGCCGTATTGTTCCTGCGTGAAGCTGAGCGTCTTGTTCACTTTATTGGAAGGGATTTTATCAATCGGCGTCAGCACTTTAATAATGTCTTCAGCCTTGCAATTATGCGCGATCACAACGGTTGCGGTCGTCCTGAATTCGGTGTCGCGGTCAAGATTGTCCAGAATAAAACTGAGCCCTTCCTCTTTCGCCAGTTTTTCACTGAACACCACGAGATTCGTATGCGCAAAATAGAGCCTTCTGGACACTTTCATCGAGCCTTTTCTCAAAGCTTCCGTCATATTGTCTCCGGACACCGAATAGACGGAAACCGGAGGCCGGTCTCCCGCTCCGCCGCCCTGCAGACCGCCGGCCACGTTTCCCGGATTGATAATTTGCAAGTGAAGGACGTATTTTCCCGTTTCGGTTCGGTCAATACCGATGGCGGAGATCACCGCTAGATCGGTCAGCTCCCTTTTATCCCAGCATCCGGATACAAACATAAGGGAAACCATCGTACAAAGGATAAGCATCCATTTACGTCTTTTCATTACCGTCGCCCTCTTCTACATCTTTATTAACCATTCCTCTGGATGTCTCCGGTTTCGGTCTTTGATGTTCCCCTTGGCGCCTGTTGTTTTCCTGCACGAGCAGTCCCGGCCTTTTTTCATCCGCCCATAACGGAGCTCGGAGAAGGGAATCCTTCAGCCCGCCCGGGGTTAAAGGAGCGAGCGGGGACATATACGGAAATCCGAATGAACGCAGGCCGCACAGATGGACAAACATCATGATAATGCCCAGAATCAGCCCGTAAAATCCCATGACCGCCGCCGACAGAATAAAGAGAAACCGGATCAGCCGCGCAGATATCGCCATGTCAAAAGCCGGGGTCGCAAAGCTGGCAATCGCCGTCAGGGCGACGACGATAACCATGGCTGGGGAAACAATGCCGGCCTGTACGGCGGCCTGGCCGATGACAAGCGCTCCGACTATGGAAACAGCGGAGCCGACAACTCTCGGAAGCCGGACACCCGCCTCCCTGAGAATCTCAAAGGCCACTTCCATCGTCAGCGCTTCAATCACGGCCGGGAACGGCACCGTCTCCCGCTGAGCCGCGATGACAATCAGCAGCTGCGTCGGAATCATTTCCTGGTGAAAGGTCGTCGCCGCCACATAAATCCCCGGCGCCACCAGTGAAATGAAGAAAATCAAAACCCGCAGCACCCTGATGCTAGTGGCGATATCAAATCGTGAATAATAATCCTCAACAGATTGAAAAAATTGAATAAATAAGGCCGGCGCGATGAGAACGAACGGCGTTCCGTCCACGATAATCGCAAATCGTCCTTCCAGCAGATTCCCCGCCACAACGTCCGGCCGCTCCGTATGATATACGGTGGGAAACACAGAAAACGGCGCGTCTTCAATGAGCTGTTCAATGTAGCCGGATTCCAGAATGCTGTCGATGTCAATGTGCTTCAGCCGCTTGCGGACTTCCTTAATCAGCTTTTTATCGCAAATTCCGTTAATATACATCAGCGCGACATCCGTATTCGTTTCGTGTCCGATCTCCATTTTTTCAACCCATACATCAGGCGTTTTTACATACCTGCGGATCATGGAAATATTGGTTTGCAGAGATTCAGTGAATCCCTGCCGCGGGCCGCGGAAAGAGACCTGAGTGCTCGGCTCTTGAATGGACCGGTGCTCTCCCCCTTCCGTGCTGGCGATCAGCGCCTTGTCAGCCCCGTCGACAAAAATGAGCGTGCTGCCCGCCACCAGCCCGGCATAAAGACTTTTCCATTTTTCTGCCTCTTTCACCCCGCCGATCGCAAGCGTTTTATCGTATATCAGGCAGACCGCTTGTTCCGGCTGAACGGACGGGATGTCGATTAAATCCTCCAGAAGGGATTGGCTGACGAGCTGTTCGTCTACCAAACCGGCGATATACACAATTGCGGCCGGAAGCTCTTCTTTTCCGATTTTAAGCCGGCGGATGACGACATCGGCACTGTTGCCGAACCTCTCAGACAGCTTCTTCATATTTTGCTTTAAGCTGAGGGAGATCGGCTCATCCCGCTCTTTGTCCGGCTGGCTGTCCGCTTCTTTTCTGCCTTCATTGTCACGGTCGTTTTGATCGGCTTTTTTTTGTTTCTTCTGCTTAAAAAATGGCGGCATATCGCAAAAAACCTTTCCTCGTTTTTTTCATATTCTTCCTGTACGGCAAAAGATTATGCACGGCGGAAAGTCTGTATAAGTTCTGCGTAATCGAAAAGGATAAAAAGGGAGAGTGATGCGCATGAAAATATTGGGGGTTTCATTTTTTTTGCTGGCTGCCTGTCTGATCATTTCAGTAACGATAGATATGCTGCAAGGTTTCAGTTTCTATGGAGCGGTCCAAAACAACCTGTCCGCTTTTAAATTGACCACCTTCTCAGAATGGCTGATGCTGTTTTTATTCGCCCTCTTTTTAATCAGAGAAATGATCGTTTTATATAAATCAGGTAAAAAAGATGCCTGACAGGCGCACGGCTGTATTGTTTCAAAAAAGAACACATCCCTCCTTCTTTCGGAGTTCATGTGTTCTTTTTATTTTTCCGGCGGGACCGTTTTCAGATGACGATATTTCCGCTGTCCGTATCTGTCGCGTGTTTCACAATGACGCCTCTGATAATGCGGTTGCCGATGATTTTAGTACTTGCGGAGGAATTGGTTTGGATGGCGGAAGCAGAAGCGGCGGAAAGGTTGTTGATGGTATTGCCCGACACGAGGGAATTGGAGGTTCCGTTCAGATAGATGCCGATCGGGCTGCCCGCCGTTCGGTTGATCGTGAGCGTATTGTCTATGACTTCATGCGTGCCTGAATTCAGATACACGGTAACGATAAGCGGTGATGATTCAAAGCGGTTGCTGATGACAGAGGTTCCCGAGGATGTTGAACTGAAAATGGGATAGTTTTTGTAGCTTTTGAAGAGATTTCCCTTGATGACAGCCCTGGCGTCATTTGTCACAGATACGGCATAGGACTCCGCGGCGCCCTGATACGCATTCGGAATCAGCGTATTTCCTTCAATAACGGCATTTCCGCCTGTGACCCATATGCCCCGGCTGAACGATTTCAGCACATTTTGTTTTACGGTGATATTGCCGGCCGACATGCTGATTCCGTCCGTTACCTGATTCAGAGTATTATTCATAAAGACGGCGTTTTCCGACAGCGTCGCCCGCATCCCCGTGCTTCGTCTCGTTTCGGAACGTCCGTTTTCAATGACATTGCCGTCAACGGTCACATCTTCCGCCTGATAGACGGAAATGCCCGTATTTTCAAATTGACTGATTTTGTTATGGGTGACGAGGACGCTTTTTCCCCTTACATCTATTCCGGTGGAAAACCCGGTAATCAGATTGTTGGAAATGACGGCATTGCTGCTGTCCTGTCCCTGTGACACACCTTGTCCGGCGACTGCGGTCCTTGAGCCGCCGTCTGACCGAAAGAAGACATTCCCCGAAATGACGGTATGTGCCCCATACCCGTAGCTGATTGTGTTATCGGAATGATTTCCTTCAATTAACACATGATATCCGTTAAAATTGGTGACTGAGCTTGCGGCGTTTCCGGAAAAGAAGTTGTTGCGGACCGTAATATGAAGAGCTTCTTCATAATCAATATCGCCTTCTCCGTACGATTCAATATCGATTCCGAATTTCGGAGCCGTTCCGTTCCCTTGCCCGGCGTCTTCAATCACGCATTCTTCCACCGTAACGGTATTGCAGCCGGTGATTGAAATGTTGTTTCGCCTTGACTGCCTGATCTCACAGCGGCGGATGGTCACCTGTTCTGAAGTTTCGTAATCACTGTTTGTTTTTAACCCGAGCGGGCTGACAATAATGCCGTCTCCCGTAAAATCCGAAATCTTCACATTTTCGATCAGCACATTGCTGCTGCCTTCAATACAGATTCCAAACCCCCATTCATGGGTCGAACGCAAAGGGACATTGGTATACGTGTGTTCATCCCGTTCGCCGATGATCCGGCCGCCGGTGATGGTGACATTTTCCCGCCTGCCTATATAGAAAGCCGAGTAGCCCCAGGAGCTGTTCGGCGCCACTTTAATCGTGCATTCCGGATCTAAAACGATGGTGAGATGGCTCGGCACGTTAATCCCGGCGTTCCGAAACGGCTGGCTGCTGTCCCCGCCAAGCGTGCCGTTGATTTTATACGTTCCCGGCGGAAAAAACACCGTATGACAGCCTTCGCTGACGGCCTTGGCCAAGCATTGGTTGATGGCGCCCGTCACATCGGTTTTTCCGTCTACCTCCACACCGCAATCCGTAATATCCAATATACGATTCGGCAAGTGATAATCTCCTCCTTCCTCTCTTATTGTCATCTTATTCCGCCATATCCCGCTCCGCCTGTACATACTTTAAATTTTATTAAAAAAGTTTATAAAGATAGTTTAGTCAGATAATATAACAAAATAAGTCATTGGAATTAGGAAAATTCGTCTATATTCAACGTTTTAATATCTTTTCATTCTGGAATTTTTTGAATTCAGTATAAATTATATTGACACAAGTATTATATAAGAATATGATTTTTGTAATACACTTTTTTAAGAAAGGGTTGGCTCAGGTGGCATCTATTGATAAGGACTCTATAACAGAAACTGTGCCGCAACGAGGCTTTTTCGGTCATCCCCGCGGCTTGTTCACACTGTTTTTCACCGAATTTTGGGAGCGTTTCTCCTACTATGGTATGAGAGCCATATTGCTTTACTATTTATACACGGAGGTCGCTCATGGCGGTCTCGGCTTTGATAAAACGACCGCAGTTGCCATCATGTCCATATACGGGTCTCTCGTATACATGTCGAGCGTCATCGGCGGATGGCTGGCCGACCGGGTATTCGGCACGGCAAACACCGTATTTTACGGCGGAATTTTAATTATGTTCGGGCACATCGCTCTTGCCTTCCCTGGCAGCACGGCGGCGTTTTTTACCAGCATGGCTCTGATCATTATCGGAACCGGCCTGCTTAAACCAAACGTATCCAGCGTTGTCGGAGATTTATATACGAAGGAAGACGAGCGCCGCGACTCAGGTTTCAGCATCTTTTACATGGGGATCAACCTCGGCGGATTGCTTGCGCCGCTAATTGTCGGAACACTCGGACAGAAGTACAACTACCACTTAGGCTTCGGATGCGCCGCGGCCGGTATGTTCCTCGGACTGATTGTTTTCGCTCTTACGAGAAAGAAATACCTCGGCAAAGCAGGCTCCAATGTACCGAATCCGATTTCTAAATCATCAGTGATCGGCACGGGAATCGGAGTGGTCATCGCAGCAGCCGTTATCATCGTTCTGATTCAAACCGGCTGGCTGACGATCCAGCGTGTGATTGATACCGTCAGTATCCTCGGCATTGTCATTCCGGTTATTTACTTTATCGTGATGTTCACGAGCAAAAAAGCGACGAAAACGGAAAAATCACGGCTTGCGGCTTATGTTCCGCTGTTTGTTGCAGCGGCAATGTTCTGGGCGATTCAGGAGCAGGGCGCGACGATTCTTGCTTTATATGCGGATCAGCGCACGAGACTTTCCTTTGCGGGCATGCATCTTGAGTCTTCATGGTTCCAGTCTCTGAACCCGTTATTCATCGTTATTTTCGCGCCGGTGTTCGCCTGGATCTGGATGAAGCTTGGCAAACGCCAGCCTTCAACACCGATTAAATTCGCCATCGGCATTATCCTTGCCGGATTATCATTTTTAGTCATGGTGCTTCCGGTTATGGGCGGGAGCGGTGAGCTTGTGAGCCCGCTTTGGCTTGTGCTCAGCTTCCTTTTGGTTGTGCTTGGTGAGCTTTGCCTTTCACCGGTCGGTTTATCCGTCACAACAAAACTTGCGCCTGCCGCTTTCTCAGCGCAGACGATGAGCATGTGGTTTTTAACAAACGCCTGCGGTCAAGCCCTGAACGCAAAAGTAGTCGGTTTGTTTGATAAGATTTCTGAAGCGGCCTACTTCGGCTCAATCGGTCTTGTTTCGATCATTCTCGGTATTATTTTGATTCTTCTGTCTCCCGTCATTAAACGGGCGATGAAAGGCGTACAATAACAGATAAAGAAAAGCCTGCGGAATCGTCCGCAGGCTTTTTTGATGCGTCTATCGTTTTAACTCCTCAAGTGTTTCTCTCCATCTCTTCAAGACATCTTCCGGTTCGTGGAGCTGGATGGCCGGTCCGGATGTCAGATCCGCGTATTTCGCCCGATCTTCCTTGACGGTGATCACGCGGCAGCTGAACCGTTCCCGCTCGTGTTTCGCCTCTTTCAGCGGCGGAAGCGCCTCACATTCCAATGTGACGTAATATGCGGCTCCTCCGTGCCAGGCGATGAAAAGAGCTTGTCCCGAATGCAGAAGGCTTCTTACGGTCGTCGTGTTTTTCCATAAGGCGAGCCGGAGATTTGTTCTGCTCACGGCCACGATTTCACCGGCGCTGATCATGGCCGCGTGCGGACGGCCTTCTTTTGTCACGGATTGGAGCACAAATGCGTCGTGCTGCTTTTTTTCAAGCTCCGTCCCGTCTAAAAGCGTGTAAAGCGTCTCCGGCAAGTGCTCCGTCAGCATTACGCTTTTCTTTCCGGGACAGCGGGAACATGTGCGGCCGTCTCCGTTTCTTTCGGATCAATTTTAAATGCCGGGTTGAATGCCGCCGGATTCGTGATGCTTTCCGGTTCACAGGATCTCCATGTGAAAAAGCAGGTTTGGCATTGGTAAATTTCCCAGGCGCCTTTGACCGGCGATTGGCTGACGGTTTCTCCTTTTTTCGATTCACAGCGCGGGCATGTTTTCATTGCAACCTCATCCTTTCTTATTGATTCATTAAGTCCATCAGTTTTTGTTCCCATTCTTTCGTTGTCAGCGGAGAATCAAGCGGCTGAGAATAATGGCCTCTTGTTTCCGGCGCGGCAGGCGTCGTGGCGTCAAGAATCATTTTGTGTGTCATCCCTGCCGGATCAGACCCCGGGTCAAGCGGAAGGACGGACAGGTCAGGAATGATGACTGCATCGTGTTTTGGATGCATTTTCGTTGAGAGCGCCCACATGACTTGCGGCAGGTTAAACGGATCGACATCCTCATCCACAACAATGACCATTTTGCAGTAGCCGAGTCCGTGCGGCGTCGTCAGGGCGCGCATGCCGACCGCCTTGGCAAATCCGCCGTAGCGCGTTTTCGTGGAAATAATGGCGATCAGGCCGTGCGTATACATCGCGTTCACGGCGACAATTTCGTTCGGATAAGCTTCCTTGAGCTGCTGGTAAAGCGGCACGCACGTATTAATGCCAATCATATAATCGCACTCCGTCCACGGCATGCCTAAGTATAAATGTTCAAAAATCGGATTGTTTCTATGATATACCCGTTTGATTTTGATCACCGGCATGCTGCGGCCGCCTGAATAATGGCCCGTGAACTCACCGAAAGGTCCTTCGTATTCCCGTTCTCCCGCAAGGATCTCTCCTTCCAGAACGACTTCAGCGCCCCAAGGGATGTCTAAATCAGACAGTTTAGATTTGACGATTCTGTAGGGCTCCCCTTGAATCGCGCCGGCCATTTCATACTCGGATTGATCGTATAACAGCGGAGTTGACGCAGCTGTCGTAATCACCGGCTCACAGCCGAGCGCGATCGTAACGGGAAGATTCACGCCGCGTTCTTCAGCTTGGCGAAGATGAATCGCAATATCATGCTGAGGCACGGGCTGAATGCCGAGGCGGTCTTTTCCCTTTACCTGCATTCTGTAAATGCCGACATTCTGCTTGCCGAAATTGTCCGGATCTTCAAGATCGCGGGAAATGACACACGCTTTATCCAAATAGTAGCCGCCGTCCCCCTGGTTGATTCTGAATAGCGGAAGGATGTCAAATAGATTGATATCTTCCGTTATTTCATTTTCATGAAACGGCGCGGTTTCTTCCCGTTTGACCGGCACCGGAAATGCATCGTACCGTTTGGCGAACTCAAAGAATTGTTCTTTAACAGGCGTATCTTTCGGCATGCCGAGCATCATCGCGTGATTCGGCCACGAGCCGATGACATTCAGAGCCACCTGCGCATGGTGATGTCCGTAAATATTGTTAAACAAAAGCGCAGGGGTTTTATCCCCGAGATTGCTGGCTGCACGCGCAGCGGCGCCCAGATCCGGCTCCGGTTTTACCTCTTCGTTGACTGTTAAGAGCTGCCCTTCTTTTTCAAGAGCGGCGAGAAATTCCCTAAAATCCTGATAGGCCATTATCAGATTCCTCCTTTTTGTTTTTCAATTCCGTACCACCGTTTCGCTTCCGGCAGACGAATGCCGAACTGATCGAGCGTCCGGAACACAATATGGTCGATCAATTCATCCATGTCAGCCGGCTTGTTATAAAATGCCGGCATCGGCGGAAGAATGACGGAACCCATTTTTGTAAGCGCTAGCATATTTTCTAAATGAATTTGGCTGAGCGGCGTTTCTCTTGTCAGCAGCACAAGTTTTTTCCGCTCCTTCAAGATGACGTCAGCCGCCCTTGTCAGCAGGTTGTCAGCCATTCCGGTGCGGATGCTTGCCAGTGATTTCATGCTGCACGGAGCGATGATCATCCCGTCCGTTTCAAACGAGCCGCTTGAAATCGCCGCCGCTTGGTCTTTGTGAGAATACGTATAGGATGCGAGTTTCTCGACATCTTTTAACGTATAATCGGTTTCATGTGTAATGGTGACATTTGCCCAAGGAGACACGACAAGATGGGTTTCGATCTCCGCGGCTTTTAAATATTCTAAAAGCCTGATCCCGAATATGGCTCCTGTTGCCCCGGTCATTCCGATGACAAGCTTCATATTGACCCCTCCTTTACGCTTGAAATGTGGTGTCAAAACCATCATACTCCTGATATATCCATATGAAAAATATTCGTTAAATCTATGTATCATACCTTAAAGGTATAACAGAAAGGAGCGCGTTCTCATGGATATCCGGCAATTGCGTTATTTCATCACCATTGCCCAAGAGCAGAAGATCACGACGGCCGCCAAAAAGCTTCATATGGCACAGCCGCCTTTAAGCAGACAGCTGAAACAGCTCGAAGAAGAATTGGGCGTCATTCTGTTTGACCGCAATAAAAAGAAACAAATGACCCTTACATATGAAGGAAATGTCTTTTTGAAAAGAGCGAAAGAGATTCTTCATAAGTTTGAGGACGCTATAATCGAGGTACAAGAGCTGAAGGAGGAGGTGGCCGGGACACTTGCCGTCGGGTCAACCATTTACTGCGCCGCGCTCATGCTTGAGAAAGTGTCACAGATGAAAGAGCGGTTTCCGCATCTCACCTTTAACATTTGGGAAGATGAGCCCGTCTCACTGCTCGAGCTTCTGGAAACCCGGCAGATTGACGCCGCCGTCACCACCACCTTGATTAAAAACGACGGCATTGAATCGAAGGAGCTTGAAGACATTCCGTGTGTATTGGTGCTGTCCGAGCATTCAAAACGACTGTGCGGTGAAACGATTAAACTGAATGACATCGCCTCTTTGCCTTTGATCCTTTTGCGCACCGTCAATGGAAGAGGTGTGTATGACCAAGTCCTCCAAGTTTGTGAACAGTACGGTCTCGACCTTCAGGTTGTCTGTGAATGCCATGACTCCGCGACGCTCTTGAGCCTCGTATCATCAGGATTCGGCGCCACAATTCTGCCTTTGACGATGATTCCCGTCCATATGCGTTCGCATGTCAAAACGGTTATCATCGAAGACAACCCGTTTGTCATGACACCGGCCGTCATCTGGAGAAAAGACAGCTATCTGCCGAAGCCGGTCAGACAGTTTTTGGAATTATTTTGATCCGAAACACGAAGAATTCCCGCTTATGAAAACCAATTACTTGACTCATACTAAAAAAAAGTTATCCTTTACAATTGGGAGCTATTTTTTCTCAATAAAACTACTCAGAAAAGTGGGGAATAAAGAAGATGAAAAAAGCATTATTCGCTTTGTTCATGATGGTCAGCATCGCAATGCTTGCAGCCTGCGGAAACTCACAGGACAGCGGATCTAAGTCAAAAGACGGCGATCTTTGGGCTTCTGTCAAGAAAAAAGGCGTACTGACCGTCGGCACAGAAGGAACGTACGAACCGTTTACCTTCCATGATAAAAAGACTGACAAACTGACCGGATATGATGTTGAAGTGATTCAAGAAGTCGCGAAACGCCTCGGTCTGAAAGCTGACTTCAAAGAAACGCAATGGGACAGCATGTTTGCCGGATTAAACGCGAAACGGTTTGACGTCGTTGCCAACCAAGTCGGCAAAACAGGCCGTGAGAACCAATATGATTTTTCGGATAAATACACAACGTCAAATGCAGTCGTCGTGACGAAAAAAGACAGCACGATTGCGAAAGAGGCTGATGTCAAAGGAAAAACAGCGGCTCAGTCATTAACAAGCAATTACAATAAATTAGCGAAAGAAGCCGGCGCGAAAATTGAAGGCGTTGAAGGCATGGCTCAATCCCTTCAGCTCATTCAGCAGGGCCGCGCTGATCTGACTTACAACGATAAGCTTGCCGTACTGAACTACTTAAAAACGTCCGGCAATAAAAACGTGAAAATCGCGTTTGAAGCAGGCCAGCCGCAGCAGACGTATTTCGCATTCCGAAAAGGAAGCGGCGAACTTGTGACTCACGTCAACAAAGCGTTAAAAGAAATGAAAGAGGACGGGACTCTTTCTAAAATAGCGAAAAAATGGTTCGGCGAAGATGTTTCTAAGTAACATGCCGGAACCCGTGATTGCAACAGCCATTCCTTGGGATCTGGTGCAGCAGTCATTCTGGCCGATTCTTTCCGGGGGAATCTATTACTCGATTCCCCTTACCATTCTTTCCTTTATTTTCGGAATGATCATCGCGCTGATTACGGCGCTCGCCAGAATGTCAAATATGAAACCATTGAGATGGGTGTTCAGCGTATACGTATCAGCGGTGCGCGGCACTCCTCTTCTCGTTCAATTGTTCATCATTTTTTATCTGTTCCCGACATTTAATATTACGCTGGACCCTTTCCCAAGCGCAGTCATCGCGTTTTCGTTAAACGTGGGCGCCTACGCTTCTGAAATCATCCGGGCATCTATTTCATCCGTGCCGAAAGGGCAATGGGAAGCCGGTTATACGATCGGCATGACCTATCGCAAGACATTGTTCCGCGTGATCCTGCCGCAGGCGTTTCGCGTGTCCATTCCGCCATTATCAAATACATTTATCAGCCTGATCAAGGATACATCTCTCGCGTCACAGATTCTCGTCGCGGAGCTGTTCAGAAAAGCGCAGGAAATCGGCGCGCAAAACCTTGATCAAATCTTGGTCATCTATATTGAAGCCGCCTTTATTTATTGGATCATCTGCTTCTTGCTGTCAATCGTACAGCACGTGATCGAACGGCGTCTCGACCGTTATGTGGCCAAATAAGGAGGTTTCGATATGCTTTCCGTCAAAGGATTAAATAAATCATTCGGACAGAATGAAATTTTAAAAAAGATAGATATGGAGATAGAAAAAGGGAAAGTCATCGCCGTTCTGGGACCGTCCGGTTCAGGAAAAACGACGCTTCTGCGCTGTCTGAACGCGCTTGAGATCCCCAATCGCGGCGAGCTGGCATTCTCCGATTTTTCAATAGATTTCTCCAAAAAAGTGAAGCAGGCTGATATTCTTCGCCTCCGCCGCAAATCAGGCATGGTCTTTCAGGCGTATCATCTGTTTCCTCACCGCACGGCGCTTGAAAACGTCATGGAAGGACCCATTCAAGTGCAAAAGCGCGACAAGGAGCAAGTCAGAAAAGAAGCGATGGAGCTTCTGGAAAAAGTCGGACTGAAAGACAAAATGGATTTATATCCGTTCCAGCTTTCCGGCGGTCAGCAGCAGCGTGTCGGCATCGCCCGCGCGCTTGCGATTCAGCCCGAGCTGATGCTGTTTGACGAACCGACGTCAGCGCTTGATCCGGAGCTGGTCGGCGAGGTGCTCAAAGTGATTAAGGATCTGGCGAACGAAGGCTGGACGATGGTCGTCGTCACCCATGAAATCAAATTCGCGCAGGAAGTGGCCGATGAAGTCATCTTCATTGACGGCGGCGTCATTGTGGAACAAGGACCGCCGGAGCAAATTTTCTCCGCGCCGAAAGAAGAACGCACGCAGCGGTTTTTAAATCGTATACTGAATCCTTTGTAGGAGCGGGAGAAGAAGCGAAACACTGATTTCGCTTCTTCTTTTTTTTGGCGGTTATGCTACAATGACAATTAATGAAATTTTATGAAAGAAGGGACCTCTTTGAAGCGGGAATTCTTGATGCGCTGGACGTTTTATTTTGCCGGTCTGTTAATTTTGTCTTTCGGGGTATCGTTAACCATTAAAGGAAAAGCTCTCGGCATCAGCCCTTGGGATGCCTTTCATTATGGGCTTTTTCAGCATTTCGGGCTTTCTGTCGGCCAATGGTCCATCGTGGTCGGCGCGGTCATCGTGGCTTTAACCTGCCTGTTCACAAGGACACTCCCGAAAATCGGCGCTATCTTAAACATGGTGCTGATGGGAATGTTTATTGATTTCTTTTCGTTTCTGCTTCCTGAGACGCACGCTTTTTCCTTAGCGGCCGTGTGTTTTTCTATCGGATTGCTGCTGATCGGCTGCGGCGTCGGTATTTACGTATCAGCAGGGCTCGGCGCGGGCCCCCGGGACTCTCTGATGATGCTGATATCTGAAAAAACAGGCTGGAACGTGCAATGGGTGCGGAACGGCATTGAGCTGACGATTCTTGCCGCAGCCTGGATGATGGGCGGACCGATCGGTGCCGGAACCATTATTACGGCTGTTTTGACGGGGCTGATTCTGCGTTTTTCTTTGCCGCAGTCCTCTAAACTGTTAACATACGCGATCTCCGGGCGGGCAACGTCCGTTCATTAAAAACAAAGCCGAAACGGTTTTGTTTTTTTCTTTTCGGACAGCTTTCGTCTGATATGATAGGATGGTTTTGACAATATTTTCAGACGGAGGATCTGGACATGAATATTTACGGAGTATATATGGACCGCCCGCTTTCTGCAGGGGAAGAGGATCGGATGATGGCGGCCGTGTCCGCCGAAAAGCGGGAAAAATGCCGGCGCTTTTACCATAAGGAGGATGCTCACCGCACCTTGATCGGCGACATGCTGATCCGCACCGCTGCGGCGAAGGCTTACGGACTTGATCCGGCCGGGATTTCATTCGGCGTCCAGGAATACGGAAAGCCGTACATCCCCGCGCTTCCGGACATGCACTTTAACATTTCCCACTCCGGGCGCTGGATCGTGTGCGCCGTTGATTCAAAACCGATCGGCATTGATATTGAAAAAATGAAGCCCGGCACGATTGATATCGCCAAACGGTTTTTTTCGCCGACGGAATACAGTGATCTGCAAGCGAAACACCCCGATCAGCAGACCGATTATTTTTACCACCTGTGGTCGATGAAAGAAAGCTTTATCAAGCAGGCCGGAAAAGGGCTTTCCCTGCCGCTTGATTCATTCAGCGTCCGCCTCAAAGACGACGGCCATGTGTCCATTGAGCTTCCGGACGGGCATGAACCTTGTTTCATCCGCACATATGATGCGGACGAGGAGTATAAGCTGGCCGTTTGTGCGGCGCATCCCGATTTTTGTGACGGGATTGAGATGAAAACGTATGAAGAGCTGTTATAAGCAATCCGTCAGCATTTTGATGCCTCGCGTGATATCCCCTGTCTTGACGTTGGACACGTTGAGTTTGATGATATTTTCTTTCGGAAAATCCGATAGGTAATGGCTGTCAATCGGCTCCACCAGCACGCCTTGCGCTTTCAGACGCTGCACAACTCTTGAAGCGGAAAGGCTTTTCTCCAGTACGAGATGGGTATGGATCGACGTTTGCTTTACAGAAAAACCGTCGTACTCCTGCAGCGCGTTTTGGAGCAGCTCGGAACGTGCTCTGTAAGAGGCCCGGATTTTTTCTTTATGCCTTTTGAACATGCCGCTTTTGATATACACTTCAAGGGCCGCTTGGGATATCATCGAACAGTCGATATCGCTCAGCTTTTTATACGTATGGAAAACCGGGGCCAGCGAATCCGGGAGCACAGCCGCTCCAACACGCAGCCCCGGAAAAATCATTTTCGAAAAGCTTTTCAAATAAATCACGCGGGAAGACAGATCGTAGGCGTACAGCGGGTCTGCCTTCTGATTGTCCTCTAAATCTCCTAGGAAATCATCCTCAACCAAATAAACGTCATACGCCTCCGCTAATCGGACAAGCTCTCGTTTTTGCCATTCTGTCAGAGAGCTGCCGAGCGGATTATGAAATCGGGGCATCGTGTAAAAAAACTTAATTTCCTCCGTCTGAAACAGCCGCTCGACTTCCGCCATATCAAGCCCCTCAGCCGTCCGTTTAATGCCGCAGGCGGGAAGGCGCAGCGCTTCAAGCTGCTCCACCATCAGATGATAGCCCGGCTGTTCGATTAAAATCTTCTTTTTTCCGTTCGGAAACGGCATCAGAGACAGCAGGGATAACGCCTGCTGCACACCCGAGGTGATAAAAATGTTCCGCTCTTTTGCAAATACCTGATAATCGGATAACAGCTTCTGAAGCACCCGGATTAAAGACGGAAGCCCCTGCGGCGTGCCGTAAATGAACAAATCATTTTTATACATATCAATGGCTTTGTTGATGCAATGCTGAAAGTCGCGGTACGGAAAAATATCAGGGTCCGGCGCCGAGGCTGCAAAATCAATGATACCTGTTTGTTCTCGCTCCTGCTTTTTGTCATTTTTAATAAGATAGTAGCCGCTTTTCGGCACGGCATAAATAATGTGCCGTTTTTCAAGCTCCTGAAGCGCACGGATGACGGTGCTTTTACTGACGTGAAAACGCTCGGCCAGCTGCCTGATAGAAGGCAGCCGCGCCCCTTCCTGAAAAGTGCCGCCTTCAATGAGACTCTCCACTTCTATCATCACGTTCATATACTTTTCCATGCTGAACCTCCATCTGTACCGGTACAGTTTATCATTATTCTCATTGTACTGCTTCTTCCCTTCCCATACAATAAAAGGGAGCGGCCGGCGCTCGATCTCATTAAAGGAGTTCGTAAAGATGATTAATCAAAACCGTTTGGCTGCTGCTTACCTCGCTGCCATTTTAAATGCGCTGATTATCGGTTTTTCCTTTATATTTGTCAAGATTGCGCTTCAATCCGCCAATCCGTTTGATATATTGGCTCATCGGTTCACAGCGGCCTTCATCTGTGCAATGCTTCCTGTTTTATTCGGCTGGATCAAACTGTCCGTCAGCTGGAAGAATGTGCTGGCGATCTTGCCTTTGGCCCTTTTATATCCGGCTTTGTTTTTCAGTTTTCAGGCGTTCGGCCTTTTGTATTCTTCATCATCGGAAGCCGGTATCATTCAAGCCGCCATCCCGATTTTTACGATGCTGTTTTCGTCTTACTTTTTAAAGGAACGTCCGACATGGGCGCAAAAGGGATTCACATGCCTGTCAGTGGCCGGGGTGGTATTTATTTTCACAATGAAAGGGGTGTCCGCGGAATCGGCGAGTTTTAAAGGTGCTTTCCTGATCCTGTTGTCCGCGCTGTCCTCCGCCCTTTACAATACGGCAGCGAGACGCATGACCCAGCGTTTTTCATTGGGTGAGCTGACCTGGTGCATGTCTGCGATCGGCTTTGCTTCCTTCAACTGCATCGCTCTCTTCCGGCACGGAGCGGAAGGAACGATCGGGCAGTATTTTCTGCCCTTCCGCGATCCCGGTTTTATCGCAGCGATTCTGTATTTAGGCATTTTGTCTTCTCTCATTACATCATTGATGTCAAACTACGCGCTGTCCAAGATTGAAGCGTTTAAGATGAGCGCCTTTAACAATTTGTCCGTCATCGTGACGATGCTTGCGGGTGTCCTCGTTCTCCATGAGTCACTCCGCTGGTATCATATCGCCGGCGCCGTCTGTATCGTCATCGGAGTCTTGGGAAGCAATGCTTCAGGACGGCGAAAAAAAAGCATATTACGACATAGGGGAAAAATGAAAGGAAACGAAGACGGAATATGATCAACACACGAAATGAAAATATCTATCTCGCGGGCTGCTTAACATTTGCCGATGTAAGAAAACACTTTGCTTATCATCAAGGAAAATCCGCGGCTGTCTGTTTTTTGATTATGCTGCTGGCTTCTGCCATCTGTTTTGAATGAACGGCCCGGTTACAGGCGGCACATGGGGCGTCAGAGCTCTCCTGAATTTCCTTGCAGCTGTGATTCTCTCTTTGGCAGTCACGGTGATCGCAACGGCAATCTCATTCTTCCGTCTTTACAGAACATACAAAACGAATCAGCGGCTGAAATCTGCCAGAAGTATTACGATTCATCAGCTCGGAATCAGCCAAAAACAAAAAAACGCAAGCATTCTTTTTGAATGGGATGAACTGCTCTCGGCTAGGGAGCACAAAGATATGTTTCGATTACAAACATCGGGTTACGGAACACTTCTGCTGCCGAAACGACTTTTCTATTCGCAAAAAGATATCGCCGTTTTCAGGCAAATGCTCCGGGAAAATGTAAATGGGAAAGTAAATGTAACAGAATAAAAGACAAAAAGGAGGGTGTCCCCCTCCTTTTTTGTCAGCCTGATATTTCCGCCTGTTTCTGCAGCTGCTTTGCTTCTTGATAAATTTCTTCGAACAGATCCGCGATGTGTTCTTCTTCAACACATGAAAATGCGATTCGCAAATCGGTTTCATTAATGGATATCGTCCCGATTCCTCTCTTTTCAAGCAACGATACTCTCAATTCGCCGGCGTTTATGTCTTTCAGCCGGACACACATGAAATAACCCGAGTTAAACGGATAAGGCGTCCATACGTCTTCATAGTGCTTGTTTTCTGCAAGAACGGCTTTCACTTTGTCAGCCCGTTTTTTCATGATGTTATATTTCAGCGATTTTTCTTTCTCGTATTCCGGTGACTGCATCGCCCGCAGCATAAACGTTTGGGACGGGTGCGGGGCGCTTGAAATCGTTCCCCTGATAATCCCTTTTGTTTTTTCCTCAAGCACGCGCAGCGCTTTTTCGCTTTTTGTGCTGTACGTAATAAAACCGACGCGGAAACCCCACGCGTAATTTTCCTTCGTCGCGCCGTCTATTTTTACGCAAAGCACCCGGTCGTGCACTTGGGCGAGTTTGCTGAAGATGGATTCCTGAATGGCCGTTTCATCGTAAAACAGATTGTAATACGCATCGTCTACGAGCACGACAATCTCTTTGCCGGCCTCCGCCGCCTCCAGGATCACGCTGACGATTTCTGCCGCTTCCTCTTCTCCCGGCGTGTAGCCTGTCGGATTATTCGGGAAATTCAGCACGACAATCGCCTTTTCTTCCTGCTTTTTCAGCAGCTCGGACAGCCCCGCCGCATTAAAACGCCCATCCTGCTGAAAAAGCGGGTACGTCTCAATGGATGCCATGCGCCGGACACCGAAAATGAAATTGTAATTTCCCCAATATTTATCAGGCAGAAGCAGCGTATCCCCTTCATTGACGAACAAGTCGGCGGCGATGCTCAGCCCGTGTGTTAAAGCGTTTGTCACGATCGGCGTGCTGATGTCTTTGCCGGCTAATGAAGGATTTTCGAGACGCATTTTTTTCAGCCATTCCTGTCTGAGCGGCTCTTTTCCCTGCGGCGGAGCATAATCGTAGATATCATCGGGGTTATAGGCGGACAGTGTCTCTTGAATATGGGAAAAGTGCATGGACTCGCCCTGTGAGGTGGCGATTCCGATCGTGGCATTATACTTTCCGGCCTTGGCTTTCGCTTCCGCCGATTGTGTCAGCACCCCTTTCGGATAAAACAACTCTCTGCCCAAATCAGAAAGCATATGAAGCACGTGCGGGTTTTCTTCAGATAATGTTCTGTTCAGCTCTTTTGCTGCATCATTCATGTACGACAATCCCTTCAAAATTATATTCCATCAAATCATAACATAAAATTTTTGATAAATGAGAAAACTCGCGGGCAGATTTTGTTACAAAAAACAGACAGCGAATGCTGTCTGTCATATCCTATAACAATTGGCCTGCAGTGCTCCTGTTAATAATCTCATAGATTCGTTCCGCCACTTTTTCAGTTTCACTTAATATGAACATGTGGCCGTCCGAAAACTCATGAAATACGGGATTGTCGGCCCATTTTTTCCATCCGTCCGCATCTTTGATACATTTTTTATCTTTCCGCCCGTTAAATATATGGACGGGTGATTGAATGATGTGAGAATCAGACGGACGGAAGCTTTCAAGCGCGCGGTAGTCGGATCTGAAAGAAGGCAGGAAAAATGACATGACCTCCTTATTCTCCACTAACTCCTGCGGCATTCCGCCAAGCTCGATAATATGGGCGAGAAATTTTTCATCATCAAGATGAGACACTTTTTTCCTTTCCACATGCGGCGGCTGAATGGCTGAGATGATCACGGCCTGCGGGTAAATGCCCTCCCGCTCCAGCTTTTGCGCCAGCCTGAAAGCGACCATGCCTCCCATACTGTGGCCGAACAGCACAAACGGGCGGTCGGGATGGAGATTCAACTCCTGCTTGTATAAACTGACAAGCTGTTCAAAATCCTCAACGGCGGACATTTGATTTGTTCCGTGTCCCGGCGGCTCCGCGGCAAGCATCTCACACTCACCTTGAAGATAGGTGTGGAGCGGGCGGAATGATGCGGAATAGCCTCCTGCGAACGGAAAACAGATGAGCTGCGTTTTTTCTGTGGTATCGAACGATTTAAAGAGCTGGACCATTGGCGGGCTTCCTCCTTTTCTATCGTGAAGTTGTCAGCTTCAGATGTTCCTTCTTTAGGAATTCGAGCAAATATGCCGCATTCCTTTCGAGACATTCTCCCTGAAGCATTTCTGCGTGCGTGCCGCAGCCTTTTTTCACACGGTATTCACCTGTCGTGGCTTCTTCCCACGAAGCGAGCCACGGCGGCATCGCAAAGTCCGGTTCTGACGTTAAAAGATCTATATCCGCATTGACCGTGCCGGTGCTGACGGTATGCACGAAATAAGAATAAAACGCGTTTGTTTTTTTGGCGAGACCTTCTTTGACAGCTTCGTCATTCAGCGCTTCATTGTCCCGGTTTACCTTCATCAGCGCCTGGACATCACTTTCTACGGTGCGGCCTTCCAAGTCGCTGACGCCTTGTTTTTTATAGGAATCAACCATGATCAGCCGCTCCACTTTACGGCCCCCTGCTTCAAGGCGTTTGGCCGTTTCAAAGGCGAGCGTGCAGCCTGCCGAGTATCCGAACAGCTTGACCGGTCCTTCCGGCTGGAGCTGATTGATCAGCTCTGTGTAGCGTTCGATGCGGTTGTCTTCCTCAATAAAATCAAACGCACAGATTTTATAGCCGGACAGCTGTTTTGCCAGCGGCTGGTACATCAGCCCGTAACCGAGAACCGGCGGGAACGCAAACAGTGTGTCAGACTGATTTTTATTCATGATGGTGAGATCTTTCATTCCTTTTTCTTCACCGTGAAGCAGATAACCGGCAATGTCTGCAATTGTCGTCGCTTCGAATAACAGCTGCACCGGAATGTCCGTACCGAGCTCTTTTTTAATGCGCGACGCTGCCGTCATCGCTTTTAAGGAATGGCCTCCGAGCGCGAAGAAATCATCATGAATCCCGATCTGCTGTCTGCCGAGGATGTCGGACCAGATGTGTGCAATCGTTTCTTCCGTCGCGTTTCGAGGCCCGATCCATTCTTTGGCCGCCTGAGCCTGATCCGGTTTCGGCAGCTGCCGTTTATTGACCTTCCCGTTTGTCGTTAAAGGAAGCTCCTCTAAGAAAGTAAAGGTTTGCGGCACCATGTAAGCAGGAAGCTGTTTTTTCAGGTGCCTCTTTACGTCTTCAGCTGAAAGCGGCGTCCGGTTCACGAGGTAGGCGTTGATTGATGCATCTCCAGACTCATGGCGGTCTGCAACAACGACCGCATCTTTCACACCCGGGTATTCCTGCAGCTGCTTTTCGATTTCTTCAAGCTCAATCCGGTGTCCGCGTATTTTGACCTGATCGTCAATACGCCCGGCGTATTCAATTGTTCCATCCGGCAGCCAGCGTGCTAAATCCCCTGTGCGGTAAAGCATTTCTCCCGGCTTGAACGGATTTGGGATAAACGTTTGCTTCGTCAGGTCATGACGGTTCAGATACCCTTTTGATACACCCATTCCGCTGATGCACAGTTCACCGACAGCTCCAAACGGCTGAAGCTGATTTTGCCCGTTAAGAATATAAACACTGGCATTGCTGATCGGCTTTCCGATCGGCAATGAGGAAAGGGAATCCGGTATATCATGCACGACGTGAGCTGTCGCAAACACCGTTCCCTCAGTCGGCCCGTAGCAATTAATCAGCTTGCCAGGCCCCATGATCTCAAGCGCCTTTCTGACGTGAGGCACTGACGCGCGCTCACCCCCGAATAACACACAGCGAAGCCCCTTCAGCCACTCCTCTCCCGCATCGGTGAGAAGATTAAAAAGTGCGGTTGTCGCAAACATGACATTGACATTCTCCTGCCGGATCAGATCAGTGAGCCGTTCTGTATCAAGCAGTGTATGTTCATCTGCGATAATGAGCCGTGCCGCATTCAGTATTGATGCGTAGAAATCAAAGGTAAATGCGTCAAAGGCGTAATTGGAAACAGATAAGAACGTATCTTTTTCAGAAAATGCCATGTAGTCTACATGCTTGACCAATCCTTGAATATTGGCATGAGTGGTGATATTGCCCTTCGGCTTTCCGGTTGTGCCGGACGTATACATAATATACGCCGGATCATCGGGATCAATTGCGGCTGCAGGATCGCTTGCCTGTTCCTCAAACCGTGCTTGATCATCGATGATGAGTGTTGTTCCTGTATACGGCAGCTGAGCCGCTTTTTCTTTCATCTCCTGATGTGTCAGCAGACAGGCTGCCGCACTGTCAGCCAGCATGTACGAGATTCGGTCCTCCGGCAGCTTCGGATCAACCGGCAGATAAGCCGCTCCCGCTTTTAATACGCCGAGAATGCCGATCACCAGCTCAAGCGAGCGCTTCGTGTACAACGCGACAACAGTGTCCTTACCCGCACCTTGCTTTTGCAAACGGCGCGCAAGACGGTTCGCTTCCTCATCTAATTCACGATAGGAAAGAGTCTGGCCGGAATACGTAAGCGCCGGTGCATCTGGATTTACATTCACCGCTTCCTTGAACCAATCTGTCAGAGGCTTCGCCTGATGAGTCTGAGCCGGCGGGTTTAAGCCGGTAAGCAGAAGCTCTCTTTCCTTTTCATCAACAAGTCTGATCGTATTGACAGGCTGATCCGGCTTCTGGATGAGCTGCTGAATCGCTGTGAGAAGCTGAGATTTTAAGCGCAGAATAAACGCCTCATCAAACACATTCCCGTTATAGGCAAGCTTAATCAGCATCTCATCACCTGGAGAAGCCATCAGGTTGAGATCATAATTCGATTTCTCAAAAACATGGACGTCCTCCATATCAAAGCCGTTTTCACTGTTCTCTTCATTTTTTGCATCCTGAAGCGGATAATTTTCAAACACAATGATGTGGTCAATCAGCTTTGGCTGATCGGCCTGGCTTTGGATGTCATAGAGCGGTACATATTGATGCGGCTCAGACTGCAGCGATTGTTCCTGCAGCTGCTTGAGCAAGCCGTTAAATGTGGTATCCTCAGACAGCTTCACCCGCCTCGGGACAGCATTGATAAACAGCCCGACCATATGTTCAACACCTTTGATTTCTGCGGGACGCCCGGAAACGACTGTGCCGAAGATCAAATCGCCAGACTGCTGATAGCGGCTGATTAATACACTCCAAACCGCCTGCAGCGCCGTACTCAAAGTGGTATGCTGCGATTTTGCAAGCTCGGTAAATGCTTTTGTTTCCGCCTCCGGCAGTGAGAAGAGCAGCTCTTTCGGCTCATAGCCGTCCTTTTGTTTCTTTCTTTGCTCCGCAAATGTCGTTTGTCCTTCAAAATCTTCTAAGTACCCGCGCCAGTAATGCAGTGATGCTTGTTTATCCTGCTTTTCAAGCCACTTGATATAGTCTTTATACGGTTTGACCGGCGGCAGGCTGTACGGCTTTTGTTCGCGCAAGGCATTGTATACCTTAAACAGATCCTGCACGACGATGCCGAAGCACCAGCCGTCCAAAATGATGTGGTGGTAGCTCCACACCCATTCAAAGCTTTCTTCCGATTTTTTAAAAATGGCTGCCCGCATCGGAATATCCCGCGTCAAATCAAAGCCCTTGATCTTATCCTGTTCTTTGTATTCATTGATTTTGGCTGTTTGCTCGCTGTCCGTTACATGTGTCAGATCGATTTCTTCTATCTGAAACTGCCGTTTTTTCAATACGACTTGGACCGGCCTTTTTACTTTTTCGTGAATGAACACGGTACGAAATACATCGTACCGGTCCATGATCACATTCATGCTTTCTTCAAGGCATTTGATATTCAAGCTGCCTTTTACTTTCATTGTCATTTGTTCGATGTAAAAACTTTGGCCGGGATTCAGGAGAGTATGAAACAGCATTCCCTCCTGCATCGGCGACAAATAATACATGTCCTGAACCTGATCTTTGCTGAATTGGCTCATCTGCTCCGCTCCCCCCTTCTGTGATCTGTTTTTGTCACGTTAAATTCTCCTCAAGCATGTCAAAGATGTCTCCCATTTCATCCATCTCAAGATCCTGCGCGCTGAAATCGCTCGGCGTAAATTCTTTCTCCTCTTTGGCCGTGCAATGGCGGATGATCATTAAGAGATTGTCTTTAAACCGCTGCATCTGTGTTTCGACGGTGCTTCTTTCATATTCTTCCTGATTGTATGAGCAGGAAATGACGAAGCGGCCGCCTGTAACCATCCCGCTGAAGCTCAGTGCGTATAACGCCTCTGACTCTTCGCTGACTTGACGTCCCATATCATATGGAGACGGCTCAAACCATTCCGTTTTCACTTCATTGTCAAACTGCCCCAAGTAGTTAAAACTGATTTCAGGCGTGACGCCTTTTTCTGTTTTATCGGATGACAGATACCGGAGAATCCCGTAACCGACGCCTTTATCAGGAACGCGCCGCACCGTCTCTTTTACCGTTTTAATGACGGAAGAGACGCCGTCTTCCTTGCTGATCTGCAGAATCAAAGGATATTGGGCCGTAAACCAGCCGACCGTCCGTGAAATATTGACATTCGGTATGATTTCTTCCCGGCCGTGTCCTTCTAAGTTGATGCCGACTTTGCCGTTTTCCGTCCATTCACCGATCGTTAAGCCGAGCGCGCTGAGCAGAATGTCGTTGATTTCCGTTCCGTACGGATGATGAACATCTGTGAGCAGCTGTGCCGTTTCTTCCTCAGTCAATTCACATTTCACGGCCGCCGTATGTTTGACGAGCCGTTTGTTCGGATCATGGTCTTTCGGCAGCGGCTGGAGTTCTTCCGCATCTGCCTGCGCCCAATAAGCCGCCTGCTTTTTCAGCTCTTCTGATTGCGCAAATGTGTTCAGCACCTCCGCCCAATCTTTAAAGGAGTGGGTTTTCTGCGGGAGGACGATGCTGTTTTGCTGCTGCGCCTGTTTATAACCTGAAGCGAAATCCTCAAGCAGAATTCTCCATGAAACCCCGTCCACGACGAGATGGTGAATCGCGATTAACAGATGATCGCCTTGTTCTGTCCGGTATTGCTCCGCTTTTAACAGCGGGCCGTTCTCCAGATCAAGACTTCCCTGAAGATGATCGGCAAGCCGCTGAATCTGGCTTTTCAGCATATCCTCGTCAGTTCCGTACAGATCAACGATTTCAAAGCTTGCCTTGCATTCTGTGACAGGGAGGTATGTCTGAATGATGCCTTCCCTTTCTTCACGGTAAACCATGCGGAGCGCATCATGGTGTTCAATCAATGCTTGCAGGGTTTTTTCCACCAGGTCCGGATCAAAGCCGTCTTTCGCGTGAAGCATGACGGATTGGTTCCAGTGGTGTTTGTCCGTGAAGTTTTTCTCAAAGAACCAGCGTTGGATCGGCGTTAAGGCCGCTTCGCCTTCGACCGGTCCTTGGTCGGCCTGCTTGCCTTCCGTCCGCTCCACATACGAGACGAGCTCTTCGATGGTCGGATGCTGGAAGAGGTCTTTCATCTCCAGCTTGTAGCCGTGCTGGTTCAGACGGCTCGCCATTTGGATGCCTTTGATCGAGTCCCCGCCGAGCGTGAAGAAATTATCGCTTACGCCGATCCGGTCAAGACCGAGCACTTCCTGCCAAATGTCGGAAAGCAGCGTCTCCATCTCCGTTTCCGGCGCTTTGTACGCGGCGCTTCCCGCTTCAATGTCAGGCGCCGGCAGGGCTTTTTTGTCAATCTTTCCGTTCGCGGTGACCGGAAGCTCGTCCATCTCCACCCAGAACGCCGGCACCATGTAGTCAGGCAGCGTGTCTTTCAGCGCGGCTTTGAGCGCTTCAATATCGTCCTGCTGAGGCGCGACATAGGCGCAAAGCGCGGTATTGCCCGCTTTGTCTTCCACGGCAGTCACCGCTGCGTTATGAACGTCCGCAAGCTGGGCGAGGCGGACTTCGATTTCTGAAAGCTCGATCCGGTAGCCCCGCACTTTGACCTGCTGGTCGATACGCCCGATGTATTCGATGCCGCACTGCGCGTTCCATTTGACGAGGTCGCCGGTCCGGTACATGCGCTCGCCGGGCACGAACGGATCGGCGGTAAACCGCTTCGCCGTTTCTTCTTCACGGTTCAGGTATCCGCGCGCCAGACCGCGGCCGGCCACGCACAATTCACCGGCAATGCCTTCCGGCTGCACCTGATCGCCGTCGCCGAGAATATACGCTCTCGTATTGGCAATCGCCCGTCCGATGGAAAGCGATCCTTCCTCCGGATTGATGACGCCGCTTGTCGCGACGACGGTGTTTTCCGTCGGGCCGTAGTTGTTAACGATCGTGTACGGCTGTTTCACCGCCCGCTTCAGCTTGTCGCCGCCGACGAGAAGCATGCGGAGAGAGGTATTTTCCAGCTCCATAAATTGTTCGGCCAGCTGCGTCGGCAGGAAGGTGATGGTCACGCCGTTCTCCTCGAAATAGTGATTTAAGCGGGTGATATCCAGCCGGATCGCTTCGTCAATGACATGAAGCTCCGCGCCGATGGTCCATGTCGGGAACATCTCCCAGATGGAGGCGTCAAAACCGAAGCCCGCGTATTTGGCGCTTTTATCATCCGCCGTCATGGCGAATGCGTCGTGATGCCAGAAACACAGGTTCACCAGCGCATGGTGTTCGACCATGACACCCTTCGGCTGTCCGGTCGTTCCTGACGTGTAAATCATATAAGCGAGATGATCCGCCGTTGTTTCCGTCTGCGGGTTCGCTTCATCGTTTTCATCAAGCGGCAGGCTCAGAATGGAGCGTCCGCCGTCAAGCAGAATCGTTTCTCCGTTGTAGCTTTCCGGCACGTCGAGCGCTTCCTGTGTAAGAAGAAGCTTGGCGCCGCTGTCCTGCAGAATGTAGCTGATCCGCTCTTCCGGATAGTCGGGATCAATCGGCACAAATGCCGCGCCTGCTTTCAGGACGCCGAGTACGCCCGCGGCCATTTCCAAGGACGGTTTCGTCAAAATGCCGACACGTTCGTCAGCCGTGACGCCGCAGTCCATGAGAATGCGCGCGATCCGGTTCGCCCTTGCGTTCAGCTCGCCGTACGTCCATTTCGCGCCGTTGTATGCCGCGGCCGGCCGGTTCGCGTAGCGGGCGGCCGTTTCTTCAAAGAGACGGTGAACCGTTTTGTCCCGCGGCACAGAAATTGTTTTTCCTTTCCATGCGTTGAGGAGGGCTTGTTTTTCAGCATCGCTGATCAGTGAAATCTCAGGCAGCTTTCTGTCCGGACTTTCTGCCGCTTGCTTCAGAATCCGCAGGAACCCGGCGCTCCACTTTTCAATTGTTTCTTTTTTAAACAGATCAGTCGCATATTCAAACTGAAGGCCGAGACCTTCTTGATCCGTAAAGCCGCCGAGTGTCAGATCGAATTTCGCCGTGCCTTGGTTTGACTCATACGGAGTGATGCGCAGGTTCTCCAGTTCCAGTGTTTCTTTATCCGGATCTTCTGTCGTCACCATCACCTGGAACAATGGGTTACGGCTCATATCTCTCGGCAGGTCAAGCTTTCCGATCAGATCTTCAAACGGATAATCCTGATGCGCCAGCGCGTCGAGATTGGTTTGTTTCACCCGTTCGAGCAACTCGGCAAAGGTCTGCTCTTTTTGCGTTTCATTGCGAAGCGCAAGCGTATTGACAAACATCCCCGGCATTTCCTGAACTTCGGCGCTCGTTCTTCCGGCGGTCACCGAACCGATAATGATATCGCGCTGCCCCGTGATTTTCCTCAAAAAGACATGGAACGCGGCGTGAAGCACCATATGAAGAGTCGCTCCCGATGATTCCATTAATTCACGCACCGCTTTTTCCGTTTCACGCCCCGCTCTGAAACGGACGGATTGTCCTTTAAAACTTTGAACCGGCGGACGAGGGAAATCGGTCGGCAGATTCAATTCAGGAAGCTCGCCGGAAAATGCGGAGAGCCAATAACGCTCATGGTCTTTCATCCGTTCGGCCTGCTCGGGTTCATTCTGCCAGACGGCGAAGTCTTTATAGTGCAGGTTCGGCGACGGCAGGCTTCCGCCTTTGTAAAGATGAGCGAGCTCTTTGACCAGCATGCTTCTGGACACGCCGTCGGCAATAATATGATGCATATCCAGCAGCAGCAGGTGTTTCTTTTCATTCAGTCTGACAAGAGCGGCCCGAATGAGCGGAGCCGCACTCAGATCGAACGGCTTAATGAATGCCTGAATGATAAGATCCGCTTTCTCCTCGTCTGCTGCTTCAAAGATGTGCAGGTCGATGTCAGCCTGTTCTGCGATCTGCTGCATCGGGCGGCCGTTTTGATCGATAAAGGACGTCCGCAAAGACTCGTGGCGATTGATCATCTGATTGAGCGCTTCCTGAAGCCTTGAAATATTGACTTCTCCTTCCATCAGAAGAACGGACGGCATATTATAACTGATTGTCTCCCGGTCAAGCTGGTTCAGGACGTACATCCGTTTTTGGGCGGATGATAACGGGTACGCGTCTGCACTGTCGGCCGGTGAGATCATCCGATATCCCTCAGATACCGCTGATTTTTCGATATATGCGGCAAGCAGGCGGACAGTCGGCTGTTCGAACAGCGCTTTTAACGGAACCGTTTTGTCCAGTTCAGCCTGAATATTGGCGAGGAGCATCATGCCTTTTAAAGAGTGCCCGCCGTAATCGAAGAAATTATCGTCGATGCCGAGCGTATCCGTACCGAGTGTCTGTTTCCAAATGCGGCACAGCTTTTCCTCCAATTCCGTTTCCGGCAAGGCTGAAGCTGTTTGCGCCGTTTGGCTGACGCCCGGTTTCGGAAGGGCGTTTTTATCGGCTTTTCCGTTGGCTGTGAGCGGAATGCGGTCTACTTGCATGAAATAAGCCGGAAGCATATGAGACGGCAGTGTTTCGGAAAGCCGTTTGCGAAGCTCAGAGCCTTTCAGCCCGCTGTCGGCTTTATAGTACGCGCACAGTTCCGGCAGCCCGCCTTTGCTGACTGCGAGAACGACCGCCTCCTGAATGCCGTTTACGCTTAACAGCACAGTTTCAACCTCTTTTAATTCAATGCGGTAGCCCCGGATTTTCACCTGATCATCCGCACGGCCGATAAATTCAATCGTCCCGTCAGGAAGCCTGCGGACGACATCTCCCGTTTTGTACATGAGGCTGTCCGGTGAAAAAGGATTTGAGAGAAATTTCTCCGCCGTCAGCTGCGGACGGTGAAGATATCCTCTGGCAAGCCCCTTCCCGGTAATATAAAGCTCGCCGCTTGCGCCCGGAGGAACGAGCTGCATTGCTCCGTCCAATACAAGCGCGCCGGTATTCGCGATCGGGCGGCCGATGACGGGACGCTGTTCATATTGATCAAGGCGCTCCATATTGATCCGTCCGGCAATGGCGCCGATCGTCGTTTCCGTCGGCCCGTAGTGATTGATGAAGTCGGTATGGGCGTATACGTCATGATACTTGCGGACATCGGACGTGATGATCTTTTCTCCGCCGAGCACCACTAAACGAAGCGGGCTGAAACGGCGTTCTGACGTAAAACGGGCTGTATTGACGGTCATATGGAACAATGACGGCGTCAGTTTCATATACGTAATGCCGTTTTTCTGTATATACTCACCAAGCTGATCAGGCGCGGTGTACGTCTCTTTCGGCACAATGTGCAGCTCGCCGCCCGCCTGAAGAATCGGGAATATGGCCGTATAGCCGAGATCAAATGCGTAAGAAGACAGCAGCACAGATTTGTCAGCTTCGGTCAAACCGGCTTCACGGCTGAACCATGTGACATAATTGATTAGATTGCGGTGCTCCAGCTGGACGCCTTTCGGTTTGCCCGTTGTTCCCGAGGTATAAATGATATATGCAAGCTGGTCGAAGCCGGGCTCCGTTTCAAGCCGGTCGGCGCTTTCGTTCTGCCATTCTCCGTCTTCCATTACGACCGTTTTTCCTTTATAAACGGCGGCCGCGGTCATGTTTCTCTCATTGACGACCAGAAGCTTCGTTCCGCTGTCTTCAAGAGAGTAGCGGATTCTCTCTTCAGGAGTCTCGGGATCAATCGGGAGAAATGCCGCTCCGGCTTTCATGACGCCGAGAATCGCGGTAATCAAGTCGGCCGAACGATCCATCATAATGGCTACGATGTCCTCACTGCCCGTTCCGCAAGCCTGAAGGTGGCGGGCAAACCGGTTCGAGCGTTCATCAAGCTCACGATATGTCAGACTTATTCCGCCCGCAACCGCCGTGAGATCAGGCGTTTTTTGCGCTTGCCGTTCAAACAGCGAAACAAAAGTGCCCTCAGGCAGATCCGCTTCCGTACGTTTTTCATCAGAAAGGAGCGCTTCCCGTTCAGGAGCGGACAGCAGGCTTGCGTCGGCCAGCTGAATATCCGGATTTTCAGCGCAGGCTTTAATCAGATTGACAAAATGAGCGCTCCAGCGGCGGATGGTTTCGTCCGCAAATAAGGCTTTCGCGTAATCAAAACTCAATCCGACCTCTTCTCCGCGTTCAGCCGCTTCTAAGGAAAGATCAAATTTAGCGACATGATGATGCATGGAGTATGAAGAAATCTCCAAATCTCCGAGCCGCAGAGCCGGGATCTCCATGTTCTGCATATTAAATAACACGCTGAACAGCGGACTCCGGCTTGTGTCCCTCGTTAACGGCAGTTTTTCAATTAATTCTTCAAGCGGATAGCTTTGATGCTCAAAAGCTTGAAGGCTCGCCGTTTTCACCTCATCCAGAAATTGTTTGAACGTTTTTTTGCCGGCAGGATGCGACCGAAGCGCAACTGTGTTGACAAACATGCCCGGCACGTCTTGGAGATCAGGATGCTGTCTTCCGGCCGCCGGAGACCCGACTATGATGTCTTCCTGCCCCGAATATTTGGACAGCAGCACTTGAAAAGCGGCTAACAAGAACATGTACATCGTCGTATCCGTATCAGCCAGCAGCTTCTTAATCTGCGCCGTCACCTGTTTATCAAGCCCGAAGATGACGCGTTCCCCTTCAAAACTGCGCTCGGCAGGACGCGGGAAATCAAGCGGCAGATCCAACACCGGCAGATCGCCTTTGAACGTATCAAGCCAGTAGGCTTCGTGCTGATCGAGATTTGCTTTTTCACGCTGCCAGACTGAAAAATCCTTATAATGAATCTTTGGCAGCGCAAGCTCCGTGCCTTGATAAAGCTTCGCAAGATCACCGATGAAAATGCCCATTGAGCTTCCGTCCGTAATAATGTGGTGCATGTCAATCAGCAGAAGATGCCGGTCTTCTTCAAGCCGGATCAGCTTCGAACGGACAAGCGGCGCGCGGTTGAGCGCAAACGGCCTGATAAAGGCTTTTGTCAGCTCTTCTGCATCTTCTTCCCGGCCCTCGGCGGTTTCAAGCTCAAACGACACGTTTTTGTGAATGGTCTGCACGACTTCTCCCTCTGCCATGTCAAATGACGTACGCAGTGTCTCATGACGGTTGATTAATGCCTGCATGGCCTCCTCAAGACGCTTTTTGTCTACTGACCCTTCCAGCAAAAGTACAGCAGGGACGTTGTAGCTCGTGCTGGCCTGTCCGAGCTGATTAAGGATATACATCCTGCGCTGTGCTGAGGAAACAGGATAATGCTTCTGATAAGGCGCTTGTCGGATCGGTTCAAACTGCTGCTCCTCCTCGCTCTCATGCTGCAAATAATGCGCTAGCTCCTGAATGGTCGGCTTTTCAAATAACACTTTAATCGGTACTTCTTTTTGAAAGTGCTCCTGGATTTTAGCGGTCATCATCATGGCTTTTAAAGAATGTCCGCCAATCGTGAAGAAATTGTCAGTCACACCCGCTTTTACACCGAGAATGCCTTCCCAAATGTCAGCGAGTTTCTGCTCCGCTTCCGTTTTCGGCGCTACGTATTCTTTTTGAACGGCTTCAGCCTGAGGCTCAGGCAGCGCTTTTTTATCAATTTTTCCGTTCGCCGTAAGCGGAAACTGATTCATCTGGATGAAGTGCGCGGGAATCATATATTCCGGAAGTGATTCCGAAAGTGTTTTGCGCAGGTCTTCCGGCGAAAGGGCTTGGTCTGCCGTAAAGTAAGCGCAGATTTCATTTTCATCCGCTTTATTTTTCCGGATCACAGCCGCAGATTCCGTCACATTCTCCGCCTGGCTGATTTTCGCCTCGATTTCGCCGAGCTCGATTCTGAAACCGCGGACCTTTACTTGGTTGTCAATTCTGCCGAGAAACTCGATCGTGCCGTCCGGAAGCCACTTCGCCAAGTCCCCCGTCCGGTATATCATTTCATCCGGTCTGAACGGATCGCGGACAAACTGCTTCTCCGTTAATTCAGGCAGGTTCACATAGCCTCTTGCCACTCCGCTTCCGCCGACGCACAGCTCACCGGGCGCGCCGATCGGCTGGAGATTGCGGTTTTCATCCATAATGTACGCAGTGGAATTTCCGATCGGCTTCCCGATCGGGACCGAACCGTCATAATCCTGATCAATGAGAAAACTCGTCGAAAACGTCGTATTCTCCGTCGGCCCGTATCCGTTCCAAAGCGACAGCTCCGGTGATGCCTTTCTCACTTTGCTGACGATATGCGGCACAAGCGCATCACCGCCGATGATGAGGTGCCGGAGCGTGTTAAACATGCCGGCATCCTTTTGGGCAAGCTGATTAAACAGCGGAGACGTCAGCCACATGGTCGTGATCCGCTGCTCTTTCAGAAATTGGGCGAATTGTCCGGCGTCAAGCAGCGTCTCTTTTTTCACCGGGTGCAATGACGCTCCGTTCAGCAATGCGCCGAAGACTTCGAAGGTTCCGGCATCAAAGCTGACGGCTCCCGTTTGCGCCATCCGGTCTTCTTCATGAACCGGCACGTAATTCGAATGTTTGACGAGCCTGATGATATTTCTGTGTTCAATCATGACGCCTTTCGGTTTGCCGGTCGATCCGGATGTATACATGATATACGCCAAGTCGTTGCCGCCGGCCGGAAGATTCAAGTCTGTTCCGCTTACCGTTTCATCCGCGCTTTCATCCAGCATGACGACCGGGACTTGCAATGCGCCCGCTTGTTCTTGATAGTCCTGAACTGTCAGTACGAGCCGAATCGAGCTGTCTTCCGCCATAAAGCGGAGACGGTCCTCCGGAAAAGCCGGATCAATCGGCACATATGCGCCGCCTGCTTTTAGGACGGCAAGCATTCCGACAACGGTTTCCGCAGACCGGTCGTTCATAATAGCGGCGGTCCGGCCTTTTTCCAGCCCGCTCTTCACAAGGTGTCTCGCCAGACGGTTGGCCGCTTCGTTCACTTCACGGTAGGTCCATTCGCGTCCCGCTTCTTTTATCGCGATGCTTGCAGGCGTCCGGTTTGCCTGTGCTTCAAACAAACGGTGAACGGCCTCCTCTTCCGGAAGCGCCGTTTTCGTATCATTGAATATCTCAACAATCTGCCGCTCTTCTTCGCCTGAAACAAGGCCGAGTTCCCGCACGGGCGCGTCAGGCGTTCCGACCGCGGCTTTCATCATGCGGGTCAGATGGTGCGCCGTTCGTTCGATGGCATCATGAGCGAAAGCCGCTCCGTTGTATTTGATTTTGACAGTCCACGTTTTTCCCGGATACACGATGAGATTGAAATCAAAGCTCGTCTGCTCAAAAGCATGTTCAACTTTAATGGAAAAGCCGAGTCTTTCCTCCATGCCCCCGTTTTCCAGCTCTTTGTCCAGCGGATAGTTTTCAAACGCGACCAAATGATTTAAGAGGCTGCCGTCCAGGGCGGAGCGCTTTTGAATGTCATAGAGCGGCACATAATCATAGCGCTCGGCTTCCACGGCGTTTTTCTGAACTGCCGCCATCACGTCCGAAAAGGCTGCATCTTTGTCAATCTTGATTCTGACGGGAATTGTATTGATGAACAGCCCCGCCATCGTTTCTATGCCGTTGATTTCTGAAGGACGGCCTGATACGACGGTGCCGAACACCACATCGTCTGTATAGTTGTATTTGCTGAGCACCGCACCCCAAACGGCCTGAAACAGGTTAGGCCCCGTGACTTGATGCCGGTTGGCGGTCTGCTGAATCTGCGCGACCAGCTCTTCATCCCAGACAAAAGAATATTCTTCATTTTGGTAGTCTTTCTTTTCTGCTGCCAGACGGCCCGGGAGCAGGCTCGGCTGTTCGAAATCCGCCAGGCGGCTGCTCCAATATTGTTCCGCCTCCTCATAATCCCGGCCTCCGAGCCATTTGATATAGTCAGAGTAAGGTTTGCCCTGGCTTCCCCCGGCGGGCCGGCCGGCACGAAGCGCTTCATAGTTTTGGAACAGGCTTTTCATCAAAACGCCCATACTCCAGCCGTCCATGACGATATGATGATTGCTCCAGACGAGATACAGCTCCTTCTCACTGAGTCTGAACACCGCCGCTTTAAAGAGAATATCTTTCGCCAGATGAAAGCCCTGCTGCTGCACGCCGCGTTTATAGCGTTCAATATATTCGGTTTGGCGCGATTCATCTAATTGACTGATATCTTCATAGTGCACCTTCGTCTTCCGCTCCGCCAATACGACTTGGCGCGGTTTTTGAAGCTGCTGGTGCACGAATACCGTACGCAAAATGTCATATGTCCGGATCAGCTCATTGACGCTTTTTTCAAAAAGCTCCAGCTGAAAGCTTCCGTGAATCCTAAGCTCTAATTGTGTGAAGTAGGAGGAAGAATACGGATCAAGCAGCGCATGATACAGCATTCCCTCCTGCATCGGTGTGAGTGCATACACCTTTTGAATCGATTTTTTGCTCATATGTCACCTCTGTCTTTTCTGTTAGAGAATTTCCATTAATTTATCAAGTTCATCAAGCGTCAGATCATCATCGCCAAGATCGCTAGGCGTAAGCTCAGGTCCGTCTTGGGCCAGGCAGTGATCTATGATTTTCAAGAGGTGCCCTTTAAAACTGTCACTGAACGATTGAATGGTTTTTTCATGAAATTCGAGAGAATGATAGGCAAACGTCATCGTCATCTGCCCATTTTCTATAAATCCGACAATATCAAGCGCATTCGGCTTCTCTGTGTCAGGGCTCAGCGATTGTCCTGACGGCATCCCGGATCTTGTAAATAAGCCGGAATCCGACATCTCATTAAACTGGCCTAAGTAGTTAAAGCTGATATCCGGATCAATCTCAAATGAAAGATTCTCTTTATGCTCAGGCGCCGTTACATAACGCAGAATGCCGTAGCCGACTCCTTTGTTCGGGATGTGTCTGATGTCTTCTTTCATTTGTTTCAGCTGATATGAAAGATCGTCGGCGTGCTTCATCTCAAGGATCATCGGATACATGCTCGTAAACCATCCGACCGTCCGGGTGATATTCAGGCCGTCAAGAATGTCTTCGCGTCCGTGGCCTTCCAAATGAACGCCGATCGTGTCTTCACCCGTCCACTCTTTCAGCGCCAGTCCGAGCGCCGTGAGCAGGATGTCGTTCATTTCGGTGTGATAGGCTTCATGTACGTTTGTCGTCAGCTGTTCAGTTTGTTCAGGCGTCAGAGAGAAGCTGACCGTTCTCGTATGTCTCATGCGCTGATCACCAGACTGCCTGTCTTTCGGAAGCTGAGTGCATACCTCTTTTTCCTCAAGCTCTCTCCAGTAATCCGCTTCTTTCAGAAACGCCTTCGTATTTGCGTATTCTTTGATTCTCTCGGCAAATTCGGCGAATGAATGTGTTTTCGGCGGCAGCGCCGGTTCATTGCCTTGCTTCAGCTGCGTATACACGGACGTAAAGTCCTCCAGTAAAATCCGCCAAGATACACCATCCACGACTAAGTGATGGATTGCGAGAAGAAGGTGGTCTCCATCTTCAGCCCGGAAGAGCCCGGCTTTCAAGAGATGTCCTGTTTCCAGTGAAATACTGCTTTGAAGACGGTCTGCTTCCCTTTCGATACGATCCTCATGGTCTTCAGCAGGTCCGTTCAGCTCAAAGACGTTCAGTTCAACAGACGCATCCTCAAGCCCTCTGTAATACGGTTTTTGTTCACGATAAATCATCCGGAGCGCATCATGGTGCACCGTCAGGACATGTAATGTTTTTTCTGTTATCTCCGGATCAAAGCCGTCTTTCGCGTGAAGCATGACGGATTGGTTCCAGTGGTGTTTGTCCGTAAAGTTCTTCTCAAAGAACCAGCGCTGGATCGGCGTTAAGGCCGCTTCGCCTTCGACAGGGCCCTGGTCGGCCTGCTTGCCTTCCGTCCGCTCCACATAGGAGACGAGCTCTTCAATGGTCGGATGCTGGAAGAGATCTTTCATCTCCAGCTTGTAGCCGTGCTGGTTCAGACGGCTCGCCATTTGGATGCCTTTGATCGAGTCCCCGCCGAGCGTGAAGAAATTATCGCTTACGCCGATCTGGTCAAGACCGAGCACTTCCTGCCAAATGTCGGAAAGCAGCGTCTCCATCTCCGTTTCCGGCGCTTTGTATGCCGCGCTTCCCGCTTCAATGTCAGGCGCCGGCAGGGCTTTTTTGTCAATCTTTCCGTTTGCGGTGACCGGAAGCTCGTCCATCTCCACCCAGAACGCCGGCACCATGTAGTCAGGCAGCGTGTCTTTCAGCGCGGATTTGAGCGCTTCAATATCGTCCTGCTGAGGCGCGACATAGGCGCAAAGCGCGGTATTGCCCGCTTTGTCTTCCACGGCCGTCACCGCTGCGTCATGAACGTCCGCAAGCTGGGCGAGGCGGACTTCGATTTCTGAAAGCTCGATCCGGTAGCCCCGCACTTTGACCTGCTGGTCAATACGGCCGATGTATTCGATGCCGCACTGCGCGTTCCATTTGACGAGGTCGCCGGTCCGGTACATGCGCTCGCCGGGCACGAACGGATCTGCGGTAAACCGCTTCGCCGTTTCTTCTTCACGGTTCAGGTATCCGCGCGCCAGACCGCGGCCGGCCACGCACAATTCACCGGCAATGCCTTCCGGCTGCACCTGATCGCCGTCGCCGAGAATATACGCTCTCGTATTGGCAATCGCCCGTCCGATGGAAAGCGATCCTTCCTCCGGATTGATGACGCCGCTTGTCGCGACGACGGTGTTTTCCGTCGGGCCGTAGTTGTTGACGATCGTGTACGGCTGTTTCACCGCCCGCTTCAGCTTGTCGCCGCCGACGAGAAGCATGCGGAGAGAGGTATTTTCCAGCTCCATAAATTGTTCGGCCAGCTGCGTCGGCAGGAAAGTGATGGTCACGCCGTGCTCTTCGAAATAGTGATTTAAGCGGGTGATATCCAGCCGGATCGCTTCGTCAATGACGTGAAGCTCCGCGCCGATGGTCCATGTCGGGAACATTTCCCAGATAGAGGCGTCAAAACCGAAGCCCGCGTATTTGGCGCTTTTATCATCCGCCGTCATGGCGAATGCGTCGTGATGCCAGAAACACAGGTTCACCAGCGCATGGTGTTCGACCATGACACCCTTCGGCTGTCCGGTCGTTCCTGACGTGTAAATCATATAAGCGAGATGATCCGCCGTTGTTTCCGTCTGCGGGTTCGCTTCATCGTTTTCATCAAGCGGCAGGCTCAAAATGGAGCGGCTGCCGTCAAGCAGAATCGTTTCTCCGTTGTAGCTTTCCGGCACGTCGAGCGCTTCCTGTGTAAGAAGAAGCTTGGCGCCGCTGTCCTGCAGAATGTAGCTGATCCGCTCTTCCGGGTAGTCGGGATCAATCGGCACAAATGCCGCGCCTGCTTTCAGGACGCCGAGTACGCCCGCGGCCATTTCCAAGGACGGTTTCGTCAAAATGCCGACACGTTCGTCAGCCGTGACGCCGCAGTCCATGAGAATGCGCGCGATCCGGTTCGCCCTTGCGTTCAGCTCGCCGTACGTCCATTTCGCGCCGTTGTATGCCGCGGCCGGCCGGTTCGCGTAGCGGGCGGCCGTTTCTTCAAAGAGACGGTGAACCGTTTTGTCCCGCGGCACAGAAAGTGTTTTTCCCTTCCATGCGTTGAGGAGAGCTTGTTTTTCTGTTTTATTCACCAATGAAAGCTCAGAAAGCTTCGCAGCCGGATTTTCCGCTGCGGCTTCTAACAGTTGAAGCCAGTAATGCTTCCATGTCTCTGCCGTTTCCGGTTTAAACAGCGCGGTGTTATATTCAAGCACAAACGTTAAACCTTCGTCTGTGTCCTCAGCCGTCATTGTCAGGTCAAACTTGGCTGTTTTTCTGTCAAACGGATGGTGCTTCAGCTCAATTCCTTCCATGACCAGATCTTCCGCATTTGCATTTTGCATTGAGAATACCGCATCAAACAGCGGATTTCTGCTCGTATCACGCTGCACCTCAACCTTTTGCAGAAGGTCTTCAAGCGGATAATCCTGCGCGTCAAATGCATGTAAAGCGGTTTGTTTTACTTCTTTAAGATAGTCCGTGAACGTTTTGTCCGCTTCCGGATACGTACGAAGCGCGAGTGTATTCACAAAAACACCGATGACGTTTGCGAGATCCGCATGTGACCGTCCCGCAACCGGCGAGCCGACAATGATGTCATGCTGTCCGCTCAGTTTTGATAGAAAGGCGCTGTATGTCGCCAGCAGCACCATGTACATGGTAGAATCCGTTTGTTTCGCAAGACTGCGAAGAGCCGACGTCTGTTCCTCAGTCAGAGAAAAGACCAGCTTGTCTCCTTCAAAGGTTTGCACGGCCGGACGGCTGTAATCAGCCGGCAGCGTCAATACCGGAAGCTCGCCGTCAAGCTCCCGAAGCCAATGCTCCTCCTGCTTGCGGTACTGCTCTGATTGAATAAATTTCTGCTGCCATACCGCATAGTCTTTATAATGAATCCGCAGCGGCTCAAGCGTTTCGCCGCCATACAAGCGGGACAGTTCATCTATCAGCACGCCGACTGAAGCGCCGTCCGAAATGATATGGTGCATGTCAAACAGCAGCAGGTGGTCATGTTCAGCCAGCTTGACCAGTCCCGTTCTGACGAGAGGAAGCTGATCCAGGCGGAACGGCCGGATAAAGCTCTGAATAATCCGTTCAGCATCTTCTTCAGAGGCTTCATAATATTCCATGTCGATATCAGCTTCCGTCCATATGCGCTGAACCGTTTCCCCATCCTTTATGTCAAATGTCGTTCTGAAGGCTTCATGGCGTTCTGTCAGCTGTTTCATGACGGATTTCAGCTTTTCCGCATCAAGCTTTCCTTTTAAGCGGAGCACAGACGGCATGTTATAGCTTGTTTCAGCGCCTTCCAGCTGCTGAAGCACGAACATCCGCTTCTGCGGTGAAGAAACCGGATACGTTTCCCGCTCGGCCGCCGGTGCGATGCTCTCAGCCGCCTTCCGCTCAGCCCCTTCAATCAGCTGCGCCAGCCCCGCGGCCGTCGGAGAAGTGAACAGATCCTTTAAGGTAAGCTGCACGCCGAATGTCTTCTGGATAAGGGCCAGCAGTTTCATCCCCGCTAACGAGTGGCCCCCGATCTCAAAGAACTGATCATGGACGCCGACCCGCTCCATTTGCAGCACCTCAGCCCAAATATCCGCCAGTTTTTGTTCTGTTTCATTGCGCGGCGCCGTATATGACACGGCATTCGCTGCGGTCACATCCGGCATCGGCAGCGCCCGCCTGTCGATTTTTCCGTTCCCTGTAAGAGGCAGTTCATCCAATTGAATAAAGACGGACGGAATCATATAAGCCGGAAGATCCTTCGCCGTATGCTCCCTCAGCTCCCGGGAAGAGATTTCCCTGAGGCCGACAACATACGCGCAAAGAAGTTTGTCACCCGCACCCTGATCCACAGCGAGCACAATACATTCCTGAATCTGGTCATGACTTTGGAGCTGATGCTCAATTTCGCCAAGCTCAATCCGCTGACCGCGGATTTTCACCTGATGGTCGATACGTCCGATAAACTCGATATCGCCATTCGGAAGCCATCTGGCCAAGTCGCCCGTTTTATACATCCGTTCACCTTCCTTAAACGGATGCTTTACAAATTTTTCTTCCGTCAGTTCAGGACGGTTGTAGTAGCCTTCTACGAGTCCTTCCCCGCTGACGCACAGCTCTCCCGCGATACCCGCCGGCTGAATGCGTCCGGCTGAGTTCATGATAAAGACTTCCGTATTGCTGACCGGTTTACCGATCGGAACGGAGAGCGTATCCTCTTCAATGACATCCACCGGATGGTATGTCGCAAACACCGTGCTTTCCGACGGACCGTACATATGAAGCAGTCTTCCTTTTCCGACTGCCGCAAGCGCCTTTTTGACATGTTCTACAGACGCTCTTTCGCCCCCGAACATGATTTTCCGAAGCGTCGTCAGACAGGACGGCTCCATATCAACAAGCAGGTGGAACAGGGCCGTCGTAATCATCAGAATGCTGACGTTCTCCCGTTTGATGACACGGGACAGGCGGGTCATGTCCAGCACCGTATCTTTCGGGACGATCACAAGCTTTGCACCGTTTAACAGCGAACCGAACATATCAAACATAAAGGCGTCAAAGACGTAGTTTGACAGACCGAGCACTGTATCTTCTTCAGAAACGGTCAAATAGTTCGTGTTTTTTACCGTCCGCAAAATGTTGGCATGTGTGACGATGTTTCCTTTCGGCGTTCCCGTCGTGCCTGATGTATAAGTGAGATTGGCAATCGTTTTGGAATCAAACGGCAATGCTGGATTGTGAGAGTCCTTTTCATAGCTCGCCTCATCATCAGCAAGCACAATGACGCCTTGAAAACCGGCCTTTTCCGCAATCGGCTTGAGGCTTTGCTGAGTCAGGAGCACATTCGCCCCGCTGTCGCGGAAGAAATGCTGAATCCGCTGAACCGGATGCTCAGGATCAATCGGCACATAGGCGGACCCCGCTTTTAACACAGCCATAATGGAAACAATCATATCCATTGACCGTTCACACAGAACAGCCGCGGTTTTTCCGCCGCCTCCGACCGAAAGAATATGCCGCGCAAGCCTGTTGGCGCGTTCATTCAGCTGCTGATACGACAGGGTTTCCCCTTCGAACTGTAGAGCCGTCCGGTCAGGGTTCTTTCGGGCTTGTTCTTCAAAGATCTGCACGATCGTTTGATCTTTCGGGTATACCGTGCGTTCCGGGTTGAACCGCTGTAATTGATTCAAAGCCTCCCGTTCAGAAAGCAGATCATATTCGCTGATTTTCGCATCCGGCTGAGCTGCCGCGCTCTCCAGCAGACGGACATAGTGCGCAAGCATGCGATCCGCAGTTGAGCGCTTAAACAGCTTCGTGCAATAATCCAAATCAAGCGCAATGCCTTCCGCTGTTTCCCGAGCCTGCATGGTCAGGTCGAATTTGGCGATATTGAAGTTTGTTTCATGAAGAGACAGCGTCAGATTACCGATCTCCGCAATTCCGTCCGAAGCATTTTGCAGACTGAACATCGTGTCAAATATCGGATGCCTGCTCATGTCCCGGGGCACGTTCAGCTCCTCGGTCAGCCACTCAAACGGATAATCCTGATGAGAAAACGCATCCAGCACCTGCTTGCGCACATGACCTAACAAGCCGGCAAATGTCTGATCCTGCTTCACGGAGCTTCGCAGCGCAAGCGTGTTGACAAACATCCCGATGAGCCCCTCGGTATCGGAGTGATTTCTTCCCGCTGACGGTGTTCCCACGATGATGTCTTCCTGTCCCGAATACTTAGAAAGCAGCGTATAGTATGCTGATAACAGCACCATGTAAAGGGTGGCTCCGTTTTTCTCGGCAAGCTTCTGCAGCCGTTCCCGCAGCATTTTCGGCAGCTTGGCGGACACGCGGTCACCTTCAAAGCTTTGCACCTGCGGCCGCGGATAATCAGGGAGCAGCTGAAGCACCGGCAGTTCGCCGCTGAAGACTTCTTTCCAGTACGCCCGCTCCTTCTTGTAGCCTGCTTTCGCCCGTTCCGCCTGCCATACGGCATAATCTTTATATTGAATGCGCAATTCAGGCAGCTGATTTCCGCCGTAGATGTCAGCCAGTTCCTTCAGCATGATGGAAATAGACACCCCGTCAGAAATCAGGTGATGCATATCAAACAGCAGCATATGGCGATTGTGACCGAGCGTTTGCAGGCCGATTCTGAACAGCGGCGCCTCAGATAAATCAAAACGGCGCACAAAGTCCTTCATGACCTGTTCATTCGTTCTTCCGCGCGCTTCGATCATTTCAATATGAAACGGAACATGCTCGCCAATCACTTGTCTCGGCGTGCCGTCCTCTGATTGAAACGATGTTCTGAGCGCTTCATGCCTGCTGATTAAGGCAGAAAATGCACGCTCAAGCTTTTCACGGTCTAAAGCGCCCTCAATCATGGCCGCAGCCGGCATGTTATATCCGACTCCCGCGTCTTCAAATTGGCTTGCGATATAAGTCCGCTGCTGAGCGAGCGAAAGCGGATAGCTCGCCTGCTTCTCAGCCGGCTCAATTGCCCTGAATGCCGGTCCTTCGTTTCGGTTTTCCGCATAATCGGCAAGCGCCGCAATCGTCGGATGCTCAAACAAGTATTGCAGCGGAATTTCAACGCCCATTTGCTTATGAATTTTCGTCAGAAGCGTCATTGCCTTTAATGAATGACCGCCTGACTCGAAGAAATGATCATAAATGCCCGCCTTGTCCATTCCGAGAACTTCCTGCCAGATGACGGCAAGTGTTTCCTCCGTTTCATTTCTCGGCGCGGCATATTCGGATGAGCTGACAGCCTGCACATCAAGCTCAAACAGCTTTTTGCGGTCCGCCTTCCCGCTCGGCGTGAGCGGAATTTCGTCCGTTTTTGTAAAGTAAGCGGGCACCATGTAATCAGGAAGGTGCTTGGACACATACTCCCTGTACTCGGCAGGGTGAAACTCGGTTCCTTTTTCCTGAACGATATATGCGCAGACATCTAAGCTGCCCTGCTGATCCGGCCGTGCCAGCACGACGGCCTGCGCCGCGCCCGGAGCTTTTCTGAGCACCGTTTCAATTTCTCCCAGCTCAATGCGGTAGCCCCGGACTTTCACCTGATCATCTTCACGGCCGATATATTCGATCGTCCCGTCCGGCAGCCAGCGCGCCATATCACCCGTGCGGTACATGCGGCCGATTCCGTTAAACGGGTCCTGCAAAAACTTCTCTGCGGTCAAATCCGGAAGATTTAAATAGCCGCGGCCTACACCGTCACCCGCGATATACAGCTCACCGGCCGTGCCGTCGGGCTGAAGCCGCTGGTGCTTATCCAATATATACAGACGGGCGTTGCCGAGCGGTTTTCCGATCGGAACGTACGCCGCCTGTTGATTCATTCCGTTATCCGCTGACACCTGATGCACGGACGCATCTACGCACGTTTCTGTCGGCCCATAGACATTCGTCAGACGCGGCGTCCTGCCCGATTGATGAAAGAGCGTCATCAGCTGCTCGGCAACAGCGGCGGACAGGCCCTCTCCCCCAATGAGCATGTGGCGCAATTCAATTCCGCTGACATCTCCCGCCGCAACCATCATCTGCAGATGCGCAGGCGTTCCGTCAGTGGCTTCAATCCGGTTTTGACGATAATAGTCCAGCAGTGCCGAGCCATTCGTTACAGTCGTTTTCGGCACGATATAAAGCGTCTGTCCCAAAAGAAGCGAGGCAAAAATCTGTTTGACGGACGCATCAAAATGAAACGGAGCCAAAAGCGCCATTCTTAATGTCTGCTCACCGCATTGATAAATCTCCTGCTGCAGTGATTGCACCAGATGATGAACTTGCCGGTGCTCAATCATCACGCCTTTCGGCCGCCCCGTTGTACCTGACGTATAGATGATGTAAGCCAGCCGGTCTGATTGTGTGCTGACACCGTCCGCAGCCGTCTCATACTGAACAGCCTCGTCAAAATCAATCCGTTCGGCATCCGCTGCGGGCGCCTGTATTCCGGCCTCCGTCAGAACAGCCTTCGCTCCGCTGTCCTCCAAAATGTACTGAATCCGATCCGCCGGAAAGTCAGGATCTATCGGCACATAGGCGCCGCCCGCTTTCAAAATTCCCAATATTGCCGCAATGACACGCTCAGAACGGCCAAGCAGCACCGCGACAGGAGAATCGGCTGATATCCCGGCTTGAAGAAGGCGTCCGGCGATACGGCCTGACTGTTCATGCAATGTGCGATAGGACAATGTTCGGCCTTCATACACAACCGCGGGTTTGTCAGACAGTGACTTCACTTTCTCTTCAAACAGCCCCGGTATCGTCATCTCTCCGCGGTAATTCACCGGATTGCCGGAGGCCCGTTTCAACAGCCGCTCTTTCTCGGATTCAGAAAGAAGAGTAAGTTCATCAATTATGCGATCAGGAGATGAAATCGCATCTTCAATCAGCGTGATCAAACGTTCAGAAACAGATTCAATCTCTTCCCCCTTGAAAATGTCGCTGCGATAGTCAAAATCAATTGTCAATTTCCCGGTGTCCCATCGTTCCTTCACATGAATTGAAATATCATTTGTACCGCTTCCGCTGAAAATAGGGTCTGTCAGGAAGGACAGATTCTCTTTTTTCTGCCACTGCATCACCTGGTACTCCAGAGCCACCGTAAACAATCTGCTCAGCGAACTTTTCGAAGCGCGCAAATCATTGACAAGCAGGTTATACGGATACTTTTGGTGGCGGAGAATTTTCATCAGATCCTTCATCCGGCCTTTAACGAATTCCAAGAACGACTGTCCTCCGTCAACGCTTGTCCGCACAGGCACCGTAGATACGAACATCCCGAGCATCTGCTTTTCTTTCGCATTCGTCCGGTTTCCCATAAACGTACCCGTGACAACGTCATCCCGGCCGGTCACTTTGTAGAGATAAGTGATCAGAGCTGACTGGAACAGAGATAGTACGCTGACTTTATGCTCCTCGCAGAATGAATGAATGCGGCCATATAAGTCGTGAGGAATTTCTTGAGAAAACCGTTTCGCATCAAGACCCGCATCTGCCTGGCTCCGTTTCAGGGACACAAGCTCCGGCACGGTCTCAAACTGCCCGTTCCAAAAATCCCGATCCTTTTTAAACCGCTTCGACTGCACATATTCCTGCTCTGTCAGCACGTGCTCGATAAAAGAAGGAATCTCCGTCTGTTCCTCACTTGTCCCGCCTGAAAGCTCCAAATAAATATCAGTAATCGCATTGCCCAGAATCGTCATGGAAATCCCGTCTGAAATAATGTGATGCACATTAGCGTAAAACCAGACCTCATTTTCACTGATCGTGTGCACGGAAAAACGGAATAAATCCTGATCATATAACGCCAGAGGCTTGCCAGCTTCTTCACGCCCCCATTTGGACAGCTCGTCCGCAGAGCAGCCGGCTTGCCTGATATCTGTGTGCCCGATAGAGAGCGGACGGTATTCGCTCACATATTGAACGGGCTCCCCCTCATCATCAAGCCGCAGACGGATTCTCATCGACTCATACCGCCGGACGAATTCCTGTATCGCTTTCTCAACGTAATGAGCCTGTACGCCGTCTTCAGAAATGAGTTTCCCGAACCCGGCAAGATTTGAAATACTTGTGTTCGGATAGAATTTTTCTGTATACCAGATACGTTTTTGAGCATTTGTTAAAGGATAAAAAGTTATTTCCATATGTGTGCGCCTCCCCTTTTTAAGATAAAGATGTCAATTCTCCCTTAGAAACAGCCTCCCTCTATGTCCCTAACTCATTCTCAAGCCAAAAGAACCACTTACCTCCAAAAACGATCCCGATTCAATCACCGCCGAAATCCGTCATCCGTTCACCCGCGCAGTCCGAAATGCGGCATCAAATTTATGAGAAATCAAGACAAAAAGCCATTGATTGTAAGCACGAAAGGTTTACCTATTTCTGCATGTATTTCTATATATCTACTTACGTTCACTTTATATGAAAATATTGTTTTTATCACCGAAAAATGGGTGAAAAGTTTCATGCGGCACACCGAAAAAAATTCCGACAAATCCAGAGGGTATTTTGCGGCATCCCGCAATTTATTTTCAAAAATATTATTTACGTAAAATTAAAAATCTTTAAACTATAATGAAAATCTGTCGAATATCCAGTTATGGCAGAATGAAAAAAATTTACGTACGTAAGCTGACCCGGAAAAAACAGCGCAAGAACCGAAACAGACAGTCCGAATGTTCGCAATATGATTTCATTAAACCGCAAAAAAAGCACTCTATTTTACATAGAGCACTTCAAAAAGATTCCTTTATTGCAGTTTTATCAATGTTGATTAATTCCATATAATCTTTTCCCCACTTATACATGGCGTCCAGAATCGGCATAAGGCTTTCTCCTTGCGCCGTTAAAGAATACTCCACTTTCGGAGGGACGACAGGGTAAACTTCCCTGTGAACGATCAGATCCTGCTCCAGCTCCCTGAGCTGATTCACAAGAATTTTGTGCGTAATATCCGGAATTAAAGCTTTCAGCTCATTAAACCGCTTCGTCCCTTCTTTTCCCAAGTGCCACATAATCAGCATTTTCCACTTCCCGCCTATCACGGCAAGCGTCAATTCCTTTTCGCAATTAAACGTTTTCTCATCCATTCGGCTCACGGACAATTCTCCTTCCTCTTACTTTTTGTACGGTCATCATCTATTCATACACGCTTACTTTTTCACACAACTTTCATCAGTTTATACTACCACGCAGTTTTGCTGAAACAAAGCGCATTGCCTGCGGGGACAGTATCCTCAAAGTAACTATTAGACTTCAAAGTGCGTACTTCTCAACATGCGGGGCACTCTATAGAATGAAAATACATAAAAAAGAGGAGTGGATATAAAGTGGAATTACAGCTGGCATTAGACTTAGTAAATATCCCGGAAGCAATTGAACTTGTGAAAGAGGTCGAACCATATATAGATGTTGTAGAAATCGGCACTCCCGTTGTCATTAATGAAGGCCTGAAAGCCGTGCAGGAAATGAAAACAGCCTTTCCTCACTTGAAAGTGCTTGCCGATCTTAAAATCATGGATGCAGGCGGTTACGAGATCATGAAAGCGGCAGAAGCGGGAGCCGACATCATCACCGTTTTAGGAGCGACAGACGACTCAACGATCAAAGGGGCGGTTGCCGAAGCAAAAAAACAGCAGAAAAAAATCCTCGTCGACATGATTAACGTAAAAAACCTTGAAACACGGGCAAAAGAAATTGACCAACTCGGTGTTGATTATATTTGTGTTCACACAGGTTATGATCTTCAAGCAGAAGGAAAAAATTCATTCGAGGAACTGACGGCGATTAAAAAAGCGGTCAAGAGCGCTAAAACCGCAATTGCCGGAGGCATTAAACTTGATACGCTTCCTGAAGCCATCAAACAAAACCCAGATTTAATCATTGTCGGCGGAGGCATTACGGGAGCTGACAATAAAGCGGATGCTGCTGCTAAAATGAAACAGCTGATCACACAAGGATCATGAAAACGACTGAATACTTACATGAAATACTAAATGAAATATCCCGCACCGCAGCATTAATATCCGACAGTGAAGCTGACAAGCTTGCGGATCAGATTTTATCGGCAGATCAAATCTTCACGTCCGGAGCGGGACGTTCCGGCTTTATGGCTAAAGCGTTCGCCATGAGGATGATGCACATCGGCCTGAACGCTTACATCGTCGGTGAGACGCTTACCCCTCCCCTCCAAGAAGGCGGTCTCGTCATCATCGGCTCAGGCTCAGGCGAAACAAAAAGTCTGCTTCATACAGCTGAAAAAGCCAAAAGCCTTAACGGCATCATCACTGCATTAACGATTAACCCCGACTCAAGTCTCGGCAAACTTGCGGATCTTACAATAACGATTCCCGGCTCTCCTAAGGAAGAGACCGGCGGAGACAGAAAGACGATTCAGCCGATGGGTTCTTTATTCGAACAAACTCTTCTGCTGTTTTACGATGCGGTTATTCTAAAAATCATGGAGAAAAAAGAATTGAATTCAGCAGACATGTTTACAAAGCATGCGAATCTGGAATGATTTGCTGACGGCCTTCTTATCAGATGGCCGTCTTTTTATCGTCCTGTTGCGCACGGTGACAAGACGGCCAAGTTTTTCGGGTCGGACACTCGCAGACAAAGATATCCTGCGGTGAGCTTATCGCTATAATAATTCAATTGACGATACACCCGCAACTATTCATTTCTGAATAGGGAAACGGCAAAAAACACTTTCTGATCGAATTTTTAATGAATAAAGTTGATTTGTGCGGATGGTTTTACAGATATTCAGCTGAATTGCGGCTGAGAAATATATTTTAACAGCTTTACAGCCGGCCGATTCTGCTTTATTCTTGGACCAGCTTTACAGCAATTAAAACTGGAGGTGATTGATACTCTTGAAAACATTAAAAGCACTGCTGCTTGTTCTTATCATCATTGCCGGAGCAGTCGCGGCCCTGATCAAGGGTGATCTTTTCTCAGATAACGAGCAGACCGTTCAGAAGAGTGATTACGACAAAGTAATCTTATTTCCGTCCGATCGATATCCGGAAACAGCAAAGCATATTAAGGACGCGATAAAAGAAGGACATTCCAGCATATGCACCATTGACAGAGACGGAGTACATAAGCGGCGTGAGCAATCTCTTAAACATGTGCCCGTCAAAACGGGATACGATAGGGATGAATGGCCGATGGCGGTTTGTAAACAGGGCGGAAACAACGCCTCCGTAGAATATATTTCTCCGGCAGACAACCGCGGAGCCGGCTCATGGATCGGACACCAGCTTACCAATGATCCCGACGGAACGAGAGTATTATTTAAAATTAAGTAAAAAACAGGAGGAACAGCGCATTGATTAAATCATGGAAACCGCAAGAACTGGCCATTTCTTATCATCAATTTACAATCTTCCAAAAAGATTCAGAACCGCCTGTTATCGATTGGACCGATGAAGCCATTGAAAAAGGATATGCGGAAGCTGACGGAGCTGTTTCATTTGAGGCAAGGAGAAATACGAGGGCATTTATCGTTCTCAGGCTTAACACAAGTGAACCGGTACCATCCTATGAGAAAAAAGCGACTGTTCCCTTTGAGGCTGTAAAAGATGGAATTGAGATTGAAAGCGTGATGTCCAAGCGGCTTTTCTTTCATATTCCGAAAGGCCGATACAGCCTTACCTGTTATTCAGTGCCTGCCGAAATATCCGATCTTCATGCGGATACGTATATTATTGATGCAGCCGCAATGTAAAAGAAATCCCTGAGAGAATTATATTTCTCTCAGGGAACTTTTATAAACTTTTACCGTTTGTTTCAATTACATTCTGGTACCAATAAAAACTTTTTTTCCTGATCCGTTTCAAATCCTTTTCATCTTCTTCATCTCGATTGATATAGACAAAACCGTAGCGTTTTTGATAGCCGTTCAGCCAGCTTAACAGATCCGTGAATGACCAGCTGCAGTAGCCGATGAGATGAACTCCGTCACTAATGGCCTCTCTGCACTGTTCAAGATGGGAGCGTAAATAGTCAATTCTGTAGTCATCCTGAATTGAGCCGTCTTCTTCTATTTTATCGAATTCCCCCAGTCCGTTTTCTGTTATAAAAACCGGCAGCTCATAGCGGCTCGTTATACGCCGGAGGCCGATGCGCAGACCTATCGGGTCAATCGTCCAATCCCAATTACTCGTCACAAGGTTCGGATTCTTTTTCGTTTTAAACAGACCTGGTATACCGGTATCCTGGTTTGTCCCTTTCTGACCAGTCGTGTTCATTTTCCCCTCCGATACACCATCAAGAGGATTTCTTTCGTACGTAATCGTCTGATAATAATTAACACCGATAAAATCCGGCTTGCCTTTTGCAAGCAATTCCATATCCCCGGCTTCAATGGCGGGCGCCCAGCCCTTTTCCTTTAAATAATTGAAAGGAATTTGCGGATAAGTCCCCCGGCAATACATATCAAGCCACCAATGATTCATAAATTCCTCTGCGTTTTCAAATGCAGTTATGTCTTCAGGATGACTTGTAAGCGGATAAGCCGGTGAATAAGCGAAGCTCGGGCCGATCAAACCGTCAGGAACATATTGTCTGAAGGATTCAATCGCTTTGGCATTAGCTAAAAATGCGATATGATTCGCTTCATAAAATCGTTTTCTGTCCTTTACGCCGGGCGGATGTGCAGCTGTAATAAACCCGTTATGAAAATTATAATTCTGCTCGTTTAACGTGACCCAGTATTTCACCTTGCCGGCAAATCTTTTGTATAACGCAATGCAGTAATCATTAAAATCATCAATAATTTTTCTTGATTCAAAGCCGCCGTATTCATCCATCAGCGCCTGAGGCAAGTCCCAATGATAAAGAGTCAGCACCGGCTCAATATCGTTAGAAATCAATTCATCGATCAGGTCTTCGTAAAATGCGATCCCTGATTCGTTAATTTCCCCTCTGCCATTCGGAAAAATTCTCGGCCAGCTGACAGAAAAGCGGTAAGCTTTCAAACCCATTTCTGCCATCAAGGCGATATCTTCTTTATAACGCTCATAATGGCCGACTGCCGTATCGCCATTTGAGCCTTTAAACGTTTTACCCGGTATTTTCGTGAATAAGTCCCATACTGAAGGTCCTTTACCGTCTTTATTCCATGCTCCTTCAACCTGATAGGCAGCCGAGGCTGATCCCCATAGAAATGTATCAGGGAACAGGCCCTGTTTTTTATGTATCATGTGTCTCATCCTCCTGATGCGTATGATATTGATATCATACGTTATGAAACGCGTTTCAGAGCAATCCCGATAAAAACAAAAAAGCATCCGGCTTGCCGGATGCTTAAGAATGATGATGCCGCTTTTCCAATTTATGAGGCGGAGGCTTCGGGACAAACCCATTTTGTTTCATCATGTTAAAGCGCCTGTCCATATGCTGTTTAATATGTTCTGCTTTTTCTTTCGGCAGGACCCCGTACTCAACATATTTGGATATAACATGTTTTCGTTTTTCGAGCACTTCTTTTTCAAGTGATTCAATTTCTTTTTTCTGCTGTTCCGTGAGTGACATTGTTGAAGGCATTTTTGTTCCGGCGGCGTGTGCCGGCATTGTGAAAACCATTGCTGTAATGAAAAATGCAGCTAAAGACAATGCAGCTTTTTTCATGACTCTTTCCTCCTTTAACGTTTGTTATATGTTGCTCCCTCATCCATTTTTTATGCAAAAAAAAGAGCGAAATTATTCGCTCTTTTCAATCGATTCGTCCGGCAGCGCGTATGTGACATACGTTCCCGCTACAAAATCGTGGATTGACCGTTTGTCTTCTCTCATTCCGACCATGAATGCGCTCACGATCACACCGATTCCAAACGTCACGCCATATATCAGGCCGCCCACAAGCACTCTCAAAATCATAGTGAGAAAGCCTACCTGAGTGCCGTCTTTTTTGACGATGCGGGTACCGCAGATCTTTTTGCCGATAACATAACCGTTCCAGTATACAGGGAGCAAAATAGCATAAAGAGTCAAAATGATGCTGATCATTGTGCTCTCATTCGGATCTTTTCCTGTTGCCAGCATAAAAATAATCGCCAAAGGCACTGAAGTAATTAAATAGTCGAGTACCACGGCTCCCAATCTGATCCAAAATCCCGCCGGTCTGTAAATATTCATCGTGTTTCTCCTCGCTATGGCTTTAAAATCACTTTAATGTTGCCATCTTCTTTTTTGTCAAATATATCATATGCAGCAGGAGCTTCCGCAAGACTCATTTTGTGTGTAATGATATCCGTCGGATCAATTTCATTTTGTTCGATCATTTGATACAGCATCGGCATCAGATGAATAACGGGTGCCTGGCCCATTTTCAAAGAAACGTTGCGTGTGAAAAAATCACCGAGCGGAAAGCCGTCCGCTTCAGAAATGTATGCGCCCGTGAGCTGCACGGTTCCGAACTTCTTAACGGCTTCTGATGCTGTAAGAATCGGACTGATCGTTCCGAACTGATTCGGTTTTTGCTCTGTTTTTTCTTTTGGAAGCGGCGTGCCGTCCATTCCAACACAATCAATCACTACATCCGCGCCCCCTGACGTTTGTTCATGCAGCAGTTTCCCGATCTCATCATGTTCTGAAAAATTGAAGGTCTCTGCTCCGTTTATGCGTCTCGCATGTTCAAGGCGATGCGGGACTTGATCGACTGCGATAACCCGCTTTGCTCCTTTTTTCCACGCGAATTTTTGCGCCATTAAACCGATCGGACCTGATCCCAGAATCACGACTGTATCTCCTTTTTTCACTCCGCTGTGCTGGACGCTCCAAAAGGCGGTCGGCATGACATCTGACAGAAGCAGCACCTGCTCATCTTCAAGCTCACTGTCTGCCGGAACCAGAAAAGAAGAGAAATCAGCATAAGGAACACGTAAATATTCAGCCTGCCCGCCGGGATAATTACCGTTAAACTCCGAAAAACCGAATAAGCCGCCGGCATCTGTATGAGGATTTGGATTAGATTCATCACACTGGCTTTCCATCTGGTGCTTGCAATAATGACATTCTCCGCAGCCGATGTTAAAAGGAATCACGACCCGGTCGCCTTTTTTCAGCTTTTTGACTTGACTGCCCGTTTCTTCAACGATTCCCATCGGCTCATGCCCGACGATATAACCCGGATCGGCGGGTATTCCGTTTTTATATAAATGAAGGTCTGAACCGCATATCCCGGTTGCGGTGATTCGAACGATGACATCTCTCTCATCTTGAATGGCGGGTGCCGGGACTTCTTTCACTTCCATATGTTCTTTTCCTTGGTATGTCAGTGCTTTCACACTTGGTCAGCTCCTTTTTCATCACTCCTTCCCTTTTCACCTGCTTCTAAACTTGGCCGGTATGTTATTCGGCCCGCTGAATATCCCATTGAAAAGGATCTTCAAGCTGCGACCAATCAGAATCGAACTCAGACGGCGTGAGCAGGCACTGATCCAATTCCTTTGTAATGGCTGCTTCATCTAAATCTGTTCCGATAAACACCAGGTTCGTATGACGGTCTCCGAATTGGTCGTCCCAATCTTCCAGAATCTCCGGTTCCTGCTGTTTGATCTGCTCCTGCTCAAGTTTCGGCATTGCCGCCACCCAATAAGAAACAGGCTCAATCGAAACCGCCGGACCCGCCTGAGACATCAGCAGCGCAAGGCTGTTGCGGGTTGCGCACCAAGCAATTCCTTTTGCGCGCACAATGCTGTCAGGCATTGATTGATGCAGCCAGCTGTCAAAACGAACGGTATGAAACGGCAAACGCCGCGAGTACACAAACGAAGTGATGCCGTACTCTTCCGTTTCCGGAGTGTGCGCTTCATGACCTGCCGTCAGCTCCTTTATCCATCCTGCTGATGAACTCGCTTCCTCAAACTCAAATAAACCGGTATTCAATATGTATTCGGCGGGCACTTCTCCGCGGACGGACCGGATCAGTCTGGCACGGGGCTGTAATGCGCGAAGAACCGTTTCCAGCTGTTCAAGCTCTTTTTCGCCGACCATGTCGCATTTATTTAAAATGAGCACATCACAAAACTCGATTTGGTCAATTAATAAATCGGCAATCACCCGTTCATCCTCTTCTCCCGCCGCTTCCTTCCGGTCAAGAAGGCTGTCACCGGACTGGAAATCATGCCAGAAGCGGTTTGCATCCACCACGGTCACCATTGTGTCCAGCCTGCAGAAAGTTGTCAGATCAATGCCCATTTCTTCATCTATATAAGAAAATGTCTGGGCAACGGGAATCGGTTCGCTGATCCCGGTTGATTCAATCACTATATAATCAAATCTGCCGTCTTTCGCGAGTTTCTCAACTTCGACTAATAAATCTTCACGCAGCGTGCAGCAGATACAGCCGTTGGATAATTCTACGAGTTTCTCATCCGTCCTTGACAAGCCGCCTCCCTGCTTCACCAAGCCCGCGTCTATATTTACTTCGCTCATGTCATTGACGATGACGGCAATTTTTAAACCGTTGCGGTTTTGTAAAATATGATTCAAAACGGTCGTCTTTCCGGCACCAAGATAGCCGCTCAATACTGTAACCGGAATTTTTTTCATAACATAGCCCCCTGACAAAATAGAATGATTACGATTTATACCCCGCACCTGCCTTATTATCACCATGATGTACATTATTATAAATCGTAATCGTTACTATTTATTCTGATGTATTCTCCGTTTAAAATCAAGTGAAAAATAATCAATCATAAAAAAGACACGCTGTCATACGTGTCTTCCGCCCAAACTTAAACATCCGCAGGACTGTTTTCAGTGCCATAGCTTTTTCTCCAAAAATAGCCTGCGGCCAGAACAAGCACAAATGCGAGCAATGCGATACATGAGAAAGAGATAAAACCGATCGCATATGTTCCCGTCATCTGCTTCAATGATCCTAAAATATTCGGAAGGAAAAAACCCCCTATGCCGCCGGCTGCTCCGACGATTCCCGTCACCATTCCGATTTCTTTTGCAAAGTGCTGAGGGACAAGCTGAAATACCGCTCCGTTGCCCATACCGAGCGCCATCATTCCGATAAACAGCAGAACGATCACCGTTGAAAGCGGAGGCAGGCTGCTGACTCCCGCCATACACAGAGCCGCGATGACAAACAGTACAGCCAGAACTTTCGCACCTCCCGCACGGTCTGAAATCCAGCCTCCTGCAGGGCGAAAAAAACTGCCCGCTGCGACACATATTGTGACGAAATCACCGGCATGGATTTTTGACAATTGATATTGATCAACGAAAAAAATCGCCAAAAAACTTGATAATCCCACAAAACCTCCGAAAGTGACGCCGTACAGAAGACAGAAACACCATGTTTCCTTCTGCCTGAACACGTGAAGGTAGTTTTTAAGCGGCTGCGGTGCGGGCTGTGCAGGAGAGTCCTTCGCCATGACGATAAACAGTATAAAAACGATCATCAACGGAAGAAGCGCAATTCCCATTACACTGTGCCACCCAAACTGTTCCGCAAGGCGGGGACCGAACAATGTCGCAAACAAAGTGCCGCTGTTGCCGGCACCTGCTATCCCCATCGCAAGCCCCTGCAAGTGAGGCGGATACCACCGGCTCGCCATCGGAAGCGCAACAGCAAAACTTGCGCCCGCTACGCCCAGCAGAATGCCGATCGCATACAGCTCAGTCAAAGAACGGCCGCCGAATGCCCCCCAAAGCAGCGGGATCATCGTGATCAGCATCCCGATCACGGCTGTTTTCTTCGGCCCGATCCTGTCCGTTAACACACCTAAAATGATCCGAAACACAGATCCTGATAAGATCGGCAGAGCCACGACAAACCCTTTTTCAAAAGAAGATAACCCGAAATCCTGAGAAATATAAACGCCGAGCGCCCCCAGCATTACCCAAATCATAAAACTCACATCAAAATATAAGAAGGAACAGAGCAGAGTGAGCGGATGACCGCTTGTTTTTAATTCCGACAGCTTCATAACATTCTCCTTTCCGGTCTTCTATCATTTCAAATTGCTGAATCAAGAATATATGACCGGCATTCACCGGAAAAGACATGTGTAAGATAATGCGACACATTTAATGCGTTAATCAGGCAATGTGCCATAATTTCTCATAGAGAAGCAATCTTACAGGCAGCTGCAAAGGAGGTTTGGCGAATGAAGAAACAACGATTAATTGCAGCAGGGAACGGAATGGCCGGAATCCGCTGTATTGAACACATTTTAAAGATGAACCGTGACATGTTTGAGATTGTCATTTTCGGAAGCGAACCTCATCCCAATTACAATCGCATTCTCTTATCCTCCGTTTTACAAGGTGAGGTTTCGCTTGATGACATTACGCTGAATAGCCGCGAATGGTACGAAAAAAACGGAATTACGCTTTACACAGGAGAAACGGTTGTACACATTGATACAGAACGGCAGGTTGTCACAACGGATCGGAAGCGCAGCATGACTTACGATCAAATCATCCTTGCAACGGGCTCCTCTCCTTATATTCTCCCCATACCCGGAGCAGATAAAGAAGGTGTGTACGGCTTTCGGACAATAGAAGACTGCCAATCCCTTATCAATGCGGCCGGCCGGTATCAAAAGGCGGCGGTCATCGGCGCCGGTTTATTAGGTCTTGAAGCGGCCGTCGGCTTACGGCAGCTCGGCATGGACGTCAGCGTCATTCACCACTCTTCCGCCATTATGCAAAAACAGCTTGATCAAACGGCATCCCGCCTGCTGCAGAAAGAGCTGGAACGAAAAGGCTTAGTCTTTCTTTTAGAGAAAGACACGGCATCCATTACAGGGAACTCACGGGCGGAAGGCATCCGTTTCAAAGACGGTTCTTCCATAGAAGCAGACCTGATTGTCATGGCCGCCGGTGTGAGGCCCAATATCCGATTGGCTGCATCTGCCGGACTTTCAGTGAACCGAGGAATCATCGTCAATCAATTCATGCAGACGAACAAACCGAATGTGTATGCCGTCGGTGAATGCGCGGAGCATGACGGGATTGTATACGGATTGGCGGCGCCGCTTTATGAACAGGGAAAAGTGCTCGCGCAGCATCTATGCGGCGTCCCGTGCGAAGGGTTTCAAGGCTTTGCACAATCTGCAGCCTTAAAAATAGCCGGTATTGATGTATGGTCGGCAGGAAAGGTGCACGAGGATGAGCACACAGCCGGCATATTGTTCCATGATGAGCATGCAGGCATCTACAAAAAAGCGCTCTTTGAGGACGATAAACCGGCCGGCTTTATTTTATTCGGGGACACGCGCGGTAAACAGCGGCTTCTCGACAGTCTTGTGAAGCAAAGAGATATTTCCATCGTGAAAAAACAGCTCATGGAACCGGATCAGGGCGGTATATCCTTTGAATCCATGCCTCCCCATGAAACCATTTGCCAATGCAGCTCAGTGACCAAGGGCTCCATTGAAGAAGCGGTGAACAAATATGGCTTAAAAACCGCGGAGGAAGTGAAGCACATGACAAAAGCGTCCGGATCTTGCGGAGGATGCAGGCCGCTCGTTGAAGACTTGCTGAAGTATATGGCAAGCGATGATTACACAAAACCCTCCCGCCAGCCTTCGTTTTGCGGCTGCACCGATTTGACAGAAGAAGAAGTCATCGCCGAACTTCGGCGCCGTCCGTTCACTGATGCCGCCGAGGTGATGGAAGTGATCGGCTGGAAAACAGAAAACGGCTGCCGCATTTGTATTCCGGCGCTTCACTATTACTTGGAAAGGACGCGGCCTGATTTTATGCAGTTCAATGAAATATCGGCAGAAGAGACATGCACCCTGATTCCGCAAATGTACGGCGGACTGACAAGTGCGGCAGAGCTCAAAAACATCGCAAACGTCATCGAAGCATACGGCATCCCCGAGGTTTCGATGACTGACAGTCACCGGCTGAGGCTTTCCGGAATCAGGCCAAATGACCTTGCAAGCATCAGAAAAGCACTGAACATGCCGGTTTTCTCCCCCCGGCACCGCTGGACGATGCAAATCAAAGCATGTACGTGCGGACAGCATCGCTCCTTTCAAGAGCTGGCAAGCAGGATTGAACGAGATACCGACACGCTTGCCGTACCCGCTTATGTATCCGTCAGCTTGTCATGTGAAAACAATTGCACCGATGCTTACATTCAGGATATCGGCGCGCTTCAGACACAAACTTGCTGGGAGATTTATATCGGGGGCGAACGCGGAAAACAAGCCCGCGCCGGCAGCCTTTTTTGTGTGACGGATAACGAAGACAGTACCGCCGCTATGATGAAAGGCCTTATTCAATATTATCGCGAAACAGCTCACTACAACGAAGCGATTTATCAATGGGTTGACAGACTCGGCCTCGTCCATATCAGAGAAATGCTGTTTGAAGAAGATATGCGGACACAGCTTCTGAAAAATCTCCGTTCAGACATATCCCTGCTGCAAAACCTGTCTGCCGGGAAAACGCCATACGAAAGGATGAAGCTTTTTGACTGAACCGATGCTCCGTTATTTCCGTGACAAACTGCAAGATATTCAATCGGAAAAAACATATGAGACGCAATGCCCGTTCTGCAGCATGCAATGCAAAATGCAGCTTACGGAACAAACCTTCGCGGCACGGAAGAAATACACTGCAATCGGCATTGATAATCCGACGACACATGGCCGTTTATGTACAAAAGGCATGAATGCACATCAGCATGCCGTGCACTCTTCCCGCATTACGCGCCCCCTGCTTAAAAAAAACGGTGAATTTGTGCCTGTCTCTTGGGCTGAAGCACTGAATCGCATTAAGGAACAAATCAATCTGATCAAATCCGAACACGGCAATGATGCGATGGCCGTCTACGGGAGCGCCTCAATTACAAATGAAGAAGCCTATCTGCTTGGAAAGTTCGCACGGGTCGGCTTACAGACGAAATACATCGATTACAACGGGCGGCTCTGTATGTCTGCCGCAGCAACGGCGGCCGGCCAGACATTCGGCGCGGACAGGGGCCTGACGAATCCATTATCGGACATCCCGCATACACGTGTCATCATCCTGGCAGGCACCAATATCGCCGAATGCCAGCCGACGATCATGCCGTATTTTGATAAAGCGAAAGAAAACGGGGCTTACATTATCGCCATTGATCCCCGGGAAACGGCGACGACCAAAATAGCCGATCTTCACCTGAAAATCAAGCCCGGCACAGACGCAGCCCTGGCAAACGGACTCGTCAAAATCTGCATTGACGAACAGCTTACAGACAAAGACTTTATCCGCACACGCACAAACGGATTCAATAAGCTCAAACGGCATACCGACGCTTTGGATCTGAAAGAGATCTCCGAGCAGACAAGTGTTCCTTTGGAGCATATACGAAAGGCATCCGTGAAGTTTGCCAAGGAAACATCCGGCATGCTGTTTACAGCGCGGGGGATCGAACAGCAGACTGACGGTACCGCGGCAGTGAAAGCTTTCTTAAATATGGTGCTGATCACGGGAAAAATCGGCAAGCCCTTCTCAGGTTACGGGGCGATTACCGGTCAAGGCAACGGACAAGGCGCGAGAGAACACGGCCAAAAAGCGGATCAGCTTCCGGGCTACCGTTCTATCGAAATTGAAGAACACCGGGCGCACATTGCGAAGGTGTGGGGGATTCATCAGGATGAGCTGCCGCGCAAAGGCGTCTCAGCCTATGAAATGATAGCAAAAATAGATAGCGGCGACATCAAAGGACTGTTTCTCATGTGTTCCAATCCGGCTGTTTCCGGCCCAAATGCGAATTTCGTCAAGCAGGCAATCAAGAAACTGAGATTCTTTGTCGCAGTTGACTTATTTATTTCTGAGACCGCGGCATTCGCGGATGTGATTTTACCCGCCTCCTCTTATTTGGAAGACGAAGGCACGATGACAAATGTAGAAGGCCGCGTGACATTAAGAGAAGCGAGCCGCACCTGCCCCGGAGAAGCGAAACATGATTGGCAGATCATCTGTGACATTGCCTCGGCTCTTGGTAAAGGGCATTATTTTCCCTATACGTCGGCGGAAGAAATCTTTAACGAACTGAGAGAAGCGAGCCGCGGCGGAATTGCTGATTACTCTGGCATCACCTATGACAGGCTCAGGCGGGAAGGCGGCATTCAGTGGCCATGTCCTGAAGCGGATCACCCCGGAACCGGGCGATTGTTTGAGCACTCATTTGCCCATCCCGATCACAGAGCTGAATTAAGCGTGATTCCAAATGAACCGGCCGTCCCGAAAGAGAAACCGAGCGCCGGCTATCCGCTTTATTTAATCACAGGAAGGGTGATGTCTCATTACTTAACGGGTGTCCAAACGAGAAAAAGCTCTGCCCTGGCTGCAAGACATTTCGAATCCTTTGTGGAAATCCATCCAAAAACGGCGGCCGACTATCATATCGAAGACCGTGTTCTCGTGAAAATAGAATCCCCCCGGGGCAGCATCACGGTCCGGAGCAGATGGTCGGAGAAAGTACGAAAAGACACGTTGTTTGTTCCCATCCATTGGTCTGACACGCAAAACGTCAACGATTTAATTGGTGAAGCCTTGGACCCGGACTGTAAAATGCCCGGTTTTAAGATGTGTGCGGTACGAATCAGCCCTATATAATTTTTCATAAAATTTTTAGATTTTTTAGTATTTTTTGTTACATTTCATAACATGCATCTTAAATATTTGTTTTTGCTGTGCTACGCTAAAAAAAACAAAGATAAGGAGCGGATCATCTGATGGGAAAAAAACAGCTAGTTCTTGTTGGAAATGGAATGGCCGGGGTAAGAGCGATTGAAGAAATACTGCGTGTTTCAAAAGACGAATTCGAGATTACAATATTCGGGGCCGAACCTCATCCCAACTATAACCGAATCCTTCTGTCAAAAGTGCTGCAAGGCGATACCGACATTCAAGACATTACGTTAAACGATTGGAACTGGTACAAAGAAAACAACATCCAGCTGTATACCGGTGAAACAGTCATCAAAGTCGACACGGAAAACAAAACCGTCATCACCGATGCAGACAGAATCCAGCCTTACGATGAACTCATCCTGGCGACAGGCTCTGTCCCTTTTATCCTTCCGATTCCGGGCGCAGACAAACAAGGCGTCACGGCTTTCCGGGATATAAAAGATACCGACACGATGCTCTCCGCGTCAAAACAATATAAAAAAGCAGCCGTCATCGGCGGAGGACTGCTTGGTTTGGAAGCCGCACGCGGACTGCTGAATCTCGGAATGGACGTGTCTGTCATCCACCTCGCCCCATTCCTGATGGAGCGCCAGCTTGACGCAGCGGCGGGACGCCTGCTGCAAAACGAATTAGAAAAACAAGGCATGACCTTTTTCCTTGAAAAGCAAACCGAAGAAATTCTCGGTACTGACCGTGTCGAAGGGGTACGCTTCAAAGACGGCACAAGCATCGAAGCTGACCTGGTCGTCATGGCGGTCGGCATCCGCCCGAATACACAGCTTGGCACAGAAAGCGGCATTCCGGTAAACCGCGGAATCATTGTCAACGATTATATGCAGACTGACATTCCGCACATTTACGCGGTCGGTGAATGTGCCGAGCACCGCGGAATCGCATACGGTCTTGTGGCGCCGCTCTATGAACAGGCAAAAGTGCTGGCCAAACATATTTGCGGCATTGAAACAAAACCGTATGAAGGCTCCGTTCTCTCCACTCAATTAAAGGTATCAGGCGTCGAAGTCTTCTCTGCCGGTGACTTTAACGAATCAGAGGACAAAAAAGCGATTAAAGTGTTCGATGAGCAGGACGGCATTTATAAAAAAATCGTCCTGAGGGGCAATCAAATTGTCGGCGCTGTTTTGTTCGGCGACAGCAGCGAGGGCGGCCGCCTGTTTTCTATGATTCAAAAAGAAGCCGATATCTCCGAAACTTCCAAAATATCAATCTTACAGCCTCTTGATCAGGAAGCAGGCGCAAGCATGACCGCGGCGATGAGCGACGATGAAATCATCTGCGGATGCAACGGCGTATCAAAAGGCGCGATTATTCAAGCCATTCAGGAAAAAGGCTGCACATCTACGGACGAAATCAAAGCATGCACCGGGGCATCCCGTTCCTGCGGAGGCTGTAAACCGCTCGTGGAAGACATTCTTCAATATACACTGGGCTCAGAATTTGACGCGTCCGCGCAAAAAGAAGCGATTTGCGGCTGCACATCACTGTCGAGAGATGAAGTCGTAGAAGAAATCAAAGCCAAAGGGCTGTCCCATACAAGAGAAATCATGAACGTGCTCGGCTGGAAAACGCCGGAGGGCTGCTCCAAATGCCGTCCTGCCCTCAACTACTACTTAGGCATGATTAATCCGGCTACATACGAGGATGACAGAACATCCCGTTTTGTGAACGAACGGATGCACGCCAATATTCAAAAAGACGGAACATACTCAGTCGTTCCCCGGATGTACGGCGGCGTGACCAACTCTCAGGATCTCCGCAAGATCGCCGATGTCGTCGACAAATATGAGATCCCGCTCGTTAAAATGACAGGCGGCCAGCGAATTGATCTCATCGGCGTCAAAAAAGAAGACCTGCCGAAAGTATGGGCCGAGCTTGATATGCCGTCAGGCTACGCGTACGGAAAAACACTCCGCACGGTAAAAACGTGCGTAGGCGAACAATTCTGCCGCTTCGGCACGCAAGACTCCATGGCACTGGGCATTGCGCTTGAGAAAAAATTCGAAGGGCTCAATACGCCTCATAAGGTCAAAATGGCCGTGTCCGCCTGCCCGCGGAACTGTGCGGAATCAGGCATTAAGGACCTTGGCGTTGTCGGCATCGACGGAGGCTGGGAGCTTTATGTCGGCGGAAACGGCGGAACCCATTTGCGCGCCGGTGATTTGCTGATGAAAGTAAAAACGAATGAAGAAGTCTTAGAATATGCGGGGGCTTACCTTCAGTACTACAGAGAAACGGCAAACTATCTGGAGCGGACATCCGCATGGCTTGAGCGCGTCGGTTTATCTCATGTCCAATCCGTATTAAACGATCCGGAAAAACGGCAGGAGCTCAACGACAGAATGAATGAGACACTCTCTGTCCACAAAGATCCGTGGCAATACTTCCTTAAAGATAAAAAAGCATCTAAAGATCTATTCGAAAATGTCGTCACGACTTCATAAAACAGTAAGGGGGAACGGACATGGTGAATAAAGATATGACAAAGGTTTGCATAGGCAAAGTAAACGAATTACCCGAGGAGTTAGGAAAAACCGTATATATAGAAGATAAAGAGCTTGCCGTATTTAAGCTTTCTGACGGGAGCGTCCGCGCCGTCGAAAACCGCTGTCCCCATAAAGGGGGCGTCCTGGCTGAAGGCATCGTCAGCGGAGAATACGTCTTCTGCCCGATGCATGACTGGAAAATCTCCTTAGAAGACGGAAAAGTCCAAGAGCCGGATCATGGCTGTGTCAAAACATACGAAACACTGATTGAAGGAGAGAATGTATACCTCCTGTATTGAGCAAAGACCGGATCACTTTTTCAAGTGGTCCTTCATTTTTTAAACTGCTGAAGGGATGACGCCATCATGAAAAACGGAATCGTATATTTTGTCGGTGCCGGACCAGGAGACCCGGGGCTGATCACCGTAAAAGGAAAACAGGCTCTGGAGAAAGCGGATATTATTTTGTATGACCGGCTCGCAAACCCAAAGTTTCTTGAATATGCCTCACCGGACTGCCGGTTCATTTATTGCGGAAAGCTGCCCGACCGCCATTTTATGAAACAGTCTGAGATAAATGCCCTGCTGATTGAAAAAGCGGCGGAGGGCTTCACCGTTGTCCGCTTGAAAGGCGGAGACCCAAGTGTGTTCGGCAGAGTCGGCGAAGAAGCAGAGGCGCTTCATCAGCACGGCATCCGCTACGAAATGGTGCCCGGCATCACCTCGGGAATCGCAGCGCCGCTGTATGCGGGAGTCCCCGTCACTCATCGTGATTTCGCTTCGTCCTTCGCGATGATCACCGCTCATGATACATCATTGCACGGCAGGCCGAATCTCGACTGGGAAGGGCTTGCCCGAAGCGTTCAAACGCTTGTGTTTTACATGGGCGTTAAAAATCTGTCATTTATATGCCGTAAGCTTACGGAGTACGGAAAATCCCCTTCCGTTCCCGTACTCGTCATTCAATGGGGGACGTGGGGGCGGCAGCGGAGCGTTAAAGGAACGCTTCAGGATATCCATGAAAAAGTTCAAAGCCAAAACATCACCAACCCAGCCATTATCGTCATTGGTGATATTGTCAATTTTCAAACACACAGCTGGTTTGAAAGCAAGCCGTTCATCGGGCAGCATATCATGGTTGTCACTCATGGCGATGAAGAACATACATTGACAGACAAGCTGCGCGAATATGGCGCCGATGTTATTGAATGGCCGAAGCGGATCGTTAAAAAAATGCCCGCAAACGAAAATATCCTGAAACAGATCAGCACCTTTGAACAACTATTTTTCACATCACGCCTTGCGGTATGCGAATTCTTTGACACACTGGCTTTCAAGCAGATCGACATCCGCCGGGTGACCGCAAGCCTGAATGCAGCGACTGAGGCCGCAAAGACGGAACTGACAAAACGGGGCTTTGTCCTATCCGAATGTCAAATTGATTCTCCGCATTCACTCATTGTAGGAAGCCGTCAAGCAGCAGAAAACTTGTCAGACTCAAAATCATGCCCGTTTTATATCACCCATGAACATATCGCAGATGAGCGGTTCACTTCCATGATCGAACGCACGATCAGCGAGTCTCCTCTGCAAATGATTATCTGTATGGGCAAAGAATCCGCTCAGCATTTGATAAGCGCCGGAAAACAAATCGGCATATCACCGGATCCGTCAGCAAACCGCCCTCCCGTCATCTGCATGGGCGAAGACGTCCCCGCCGGCTGCGGGTTTACCGCCGTGAAAAATCAGGAACAGTTATTTGCATTTATACGAAATGAAATGAAAGACATGCTCGTTCACAGCTGATACGCCGGAATGCTTTTCTGACCCCCAGACTCAACATCGGGGGTCAGCCCTTTTTTATTGTGTCACCAATTTTTTATGGTGAGTCGAATACATCGCCATCTGATCCGCCTGCGGGTCCAAATAGGCTTTGGCGCTGTTAACGGCGGTCGGCCCCTCCGTGAAACCGCCTGCAATCAATCTGAGCTTACTTTCATAATGGGCGGCGTCACCGGCGACAAACACGCCCGGAAGATTCGTCCGCATATGTCTGTCAGCTTTAATCCTGCCTTCTTCTATCTCAAGCCCCCAGTCCTTCATCGGACCGAGATCAATTTTAAATCCATGGTTGATAACGAGCTCATCAAGCTTGATGACTTCAGAAAGTCCGGACTCAGTTTGGCAAATGGTGACGCTCTCGATCCGTTCTCCGGTGCCGTTGAGATGCTTCAGACGATACGGCGCAAGCACCCGCACGGAAGACCGCTTCATTTTCGCCACGCTGCTTTCCAAACCGCCGAACTCCTCCCTGCGGTGCAAGACGGTAACAGACGCCGCAATCGGTTCCAGCTCATTCGCCCAGTCAACCGCGGTATCTCCCCCTCCGGAAATCACGACATGCTTATCTCGAAACGCATCAAGCTTCTCCACCTTATAATGAAGGTTCTTTCCCGAATAACGGCTCGCATCCGCGCTGTCAAGTTCATTGACCTCAAGCGTCCCCATGCCGACGGCCAAAATCACCGTGCGCGTATAGTGCTTTTCCCCTTCGGAACTTTCCAGCACAATGGTTCCGTCTTCCAGCCGTTCAAATCCGGTCACCCGCTGATTCAACACGATATCCGGCTCAAATGTCGCAGCCTGTTCCTTCAGCTGCTTAATCAGCTGTTCTCCGGCAATCCCGGGTATTCCGCCGATATCACGGATGATTTTTTCAGGGAAAAACATAGACACTTTCCCTCCGAGCCGCGGCAAAAACTCGATCACTTTCGTTTTCAGCTCGCGCATCCCGCAATAAAAAGCCGCAAACAGGCCGATCGGGCCTCCGCCTATAATCGTGACGTCATACACCTCATGATTTTCCGCCATCGTTCTGCCTCCCGTTTATATCTATACTTCAAACATTTTTAATTGAGAATCAATATCAATGAAAGTATAACACATATTGAGGAGAAGTGTTTATTCATTTCTCTCTTGCGGAAAAGGAGTGATTCAGAAGTGAGGTTCTGAGATTGATAAGCGGGAAGGTATTAAAACTGAAACCAGTACGGCGACTGGTTTCTTTTTTATCTCTTTTTCATCAGCATGATATCGAGATACAGCTGGCACCTTGTCCTGAAGTCGTTTAAATTAATTGATGTCATGTCAAGAATCTGTTTGATACGGTAGTTCAATGTGTTTTGATGAATAAAAAGCTGTTCTGCGGCTGGTTTTGTTTTGCAGTTATTGAGGAGATAGATTTCTAACGTTTTCAGCAGTTCGGTACTGCTTTCTCTGTCTTTGGCTTTTAATAACGCTAAATCTTCGTTTACATATTCCAGTGAGGCGTTTTTTTCTTCGATGCTTTCAAGATAGCGGTAAATCCCGAGCTTACTGTATTCGTACGGGATATTTTCCTGGTTTCCGGTAATTTCGGCGGCCTTTATGACTTCAAGGGCCTCTATATAACTTTTGCCAAGCTTCAGGATGCTGCTGTATTCATTGCCGATTCCGATATAGATGGGAGTGGGGATCTTCTGAAAGTGAAAATGAGTCAGCAGTTTGTGGATAAATTCAGATGCTGCCGAAGTGCCGGAGCTTTTTTGCGAGAAGCTTGCGACGACGATGACAATATTGGAATCAATGGTTAAGACGTGACTGACTTTATCCCGCAAATTCAAGTACGATTTGATGTTTTCCTTCACATCTTCGACTGCCTCCCCATCCCCATTTGCGGCGTGCAGGACGACTACCGAAAAAACCGACGGCAGCACGGCGTTCATCTTTTCCGCTTCCCGCCTGAACTCCTTTTCAGAGGAGAATTGCTGAAAGATCGCCCGTTTCACCAGGTCTTCCGCTCTCTCTTCTTTTTCCTGTTTCAGCCGGTTCGTTTTATAGATGATTTTTCCGACATGGAATGAAGTTTCATATAAAAAATCGAGCTCCTCGTCCGTCAAGTTTCGGTCGAGCTCCTGAATCCAGATGTAGCCCATCACTTCGCCTTTATGTTTTGCGCTTACAACCACTCTCTGATTCAGTCCGATACTGTCTATTTTTTCGACACGGAACGGTTCAGGAACGGTTTTCAGCTTTTCGATCACCCCGTCCTTCAGAAACCTTTCAAAAATCTGCACGGGGCATTTTTTTGAAAATATCGTCTGCTGGTTGGCGGAGTCGAAGTGATTAATGTAATAAGAATTATAGGCAAGCAAAAAGAAATCCGCGCTTTCCAGAATAACGGGCTTCTGCAATTCATAACTGATGAAATCAATTAATTTATCAATGTCCGTAAATGAAAAAACTCTCTCTAAAAGCTCTTCCATACCTATTTCTCCTATGCTCTTTTTATCTTTATCATACTCTGCGGGGTGACTTTTTGTATAGAAAAAAATTCACATAATCCCAAAACGGCATGATCCGGAATTCTGTATCGTGAAAAGAGGAAAAAGGGCGGTCCCTTCTTCCTCTCGTTCCTTGCTTTTATTGAGAAAGTGTATCACGGTACTCATGAAACTGATCTGTGACATCTTTTGACGGAGCCTGTGTCAATAAGCTGACGACAAATACAGCGGCAAGGCTTACAGCAAAGCCCGGAATGATTTCGTACAAAAAGTCTGAAAGACCGGCATTCGCCCAAATGATTACGGTAATCGCTCCCGCAATCATGCCGGCGAGTGCCCCCCATTTCGTCATCCGTTTCCAAAATAAACTGAGCAGTACGACCGGCCCGAATGAAGCGCCGAATCCCGCCCATGCATAGCTGACAAGACCAAGTATCGTGTTGTTTTTCTCCCAGGCGAGCACCAAAGCGATGATTGACACCGCAAGCACTGCCATTCTCCCCAGAAATACGAGTTCCTTATCAGAAGCTGAACGCCTGAACATGGACTTATACAAGTCCTCCACTAAAGAACTGGACGTAACGAGCAGCTGAGACGAAATCGTACTCATAATGGCCGCTAAAATCGCAGAAATGAGAAATCCCGTAATAATCGGGTGGAACAGAATGTTGCCGAGCTGAATAAAAATGGTTTCCGGATCAGCCAGCTTCAGTCCGTTCTGGTGGTAATACGCGATTCCCGCAAGACCCGTAAACAGCGCGCCTAGTGCAGACAAAATCATCCATCCCATTCCGATCCGTCTGGCGCGTTTGATTTCTTTCACAGACGTGATCGCCATAAAGCGCACAATAATATGCGGCTGCCCGAAATAGCCGAGCCCCCACGCAAATAAAGAAATAATGCCAAGGACGGTCGTCCCTTTGAACATGTTAAACAGTTCCGGGTTGACGGAACGGATATCGGCAACGGTTTCCCCCGGGCCGCCCGTATGGAAAATCGTCACAATCGGCACAAGAATAAGCGCCACAAACATAATGATCCCTTGAACAAAGTCCGTCCAGCTTACCGCCAAAAAGCCCCCGAACAAGGTGTAGGCGACAACGACGCCTGTCACGACCCACAGTCCCGTGTGGTAATTCAACCCTAAAATGCTGTTGAATAAGACACCTCCGGATACCATGCCGGATGATACGTAAAATGTGAAAAAGACGAGAATGACAAGACCCGAAAACAGTCTGAGAAGCTTCGTATGATCACCGAAACGGTTTTCAAGGAAACCCGGAATGGTGATGGAATTCCCCGCTTTTTCGGTATACGTTCTCAGTCTCGGCGCCACGAAAAGCCAGTTCGCCCACGCCCCGAGCACAAGCCCGAGCACAATCCAAGCGCCGCTTAATCCTGTCGAGAACATAGCACCCGGAAGCCCCATCAAGAGCCATCCGCTCATATCCGCCGCTCCCGCGCTGAGCGCTGTGACGGCAGGGCCTAAAGAACGCCCCCCGAGCATGTAATCCGTCAGATTTGACGTCCGTCTGTAGGCGAAATAACCGATAAACAGCATACCCGCCATATAAATACAAATGGAAATAATCAACTGAATGTTTGCTATGGCATTTCCTCCTCCGCTTTATATGTTTATGGTGAAATGGACACCCCCCGCGAGGAGGATGCCCATTCAGTCCCTCTTAAAACATTTCACTGATTGTTTTCGCCTGCATGTGGAGGGCCAAATAATCCGGACCGCCCGCTTTTGAATCAGTGCCGGACATTTTGAAGCCTCCGAACGGATGGTAGCCGACAATCGCTCCCGTACAATTGCGGTTGAAGTACAGGTTGCCGACATGGAATTCCTGTTTCGCCCGTTCAATATGTTTGCGGTTATTTGTAATGACCGCGCCTGTCAAACCGTATTCAGTATTGTTGGCCACTTCCAGCGCTTCATCAAAGTTTGATACTTTAGAAAACGCCACGACAGGCCCGAAAATTTCTTCCTGCATGAGTCTTGCTTTCGGATCAAGGTCAGCGAAGATCGTCGGCTTGATAAAGTAGCCTTTTGAATCATCTCCGGTGCCGCCGCTTACTAAACGGCCTTCTTCTTTTCCGATTTCAATGTAGCTCATGATCTTGTCGTAAGAACCTTGGTCGATGACAGGCCCCATATAAACATCTGCACTGTCAGGTTTAGCAGTTACTTTTGATTCCGTAATTTCAATGACACGCTCTAATACTTGATCATACACTTTTTCATGGACAACTGCACGTGAACCTGCAGAACATTTTTGTCCCGCGAAGCCGAATGCTGATGTAAAGATGGATTGAGCCGCCAATTCAATGTCCGCATCTTCGTCAACGACAACCGTATCTTTACCGCCCATTTCTGCAATGACGCGTTTCAGATGCTGTTGGCCCGGCTGCACTTTCGCCGCGCGTTCGAAAATTCTCGTACCGACTTCACGTGATCCTGTAAATGTGATAAGGCTTGTTTTCGGATGGTCAACAAGATAATCGCCTACTTCTGCTCCGCTTCCCGGCACAAAGTTGACTACGCCTTTTGGCAATCCGGACTCTTCAAGCACCTCAACAAATTTTGCTGCAATAACAGGTGTAGCACTCGCAGGTTTTAGAACCACTGTGTTTCCAGTAACGATCGGCGCCACTGTTGTTCCTGCCATGATCGCAAACAAGAAGTTCCACGGCGGAATAACAACTGTCACTCCAGTCGGCGTGTACACATATTGGTTTTTCTCGCCCTCACGGCTGTTGACCGGTTTGCCTTTTGCCAGTTCGATCATTTGGCGTGCATAATACTCCATGAAGTCAATCGCTTCAGCCGTATCTGCATCAGCTTCGTTCCAAGGTTTTCCCGCTTCCTTGACGAGCAGGGCGGAGAATTCGTGCTTTCTGCGGCGGACTTTGGCAGCTGCGCGGAACAAAACGGCCGCTCTTTCTTCAGGGGATGTGTATCTCCACTCTTCGAACGCTTTCGCAGCAGCTTCAATCGCTTGCTCAGCGTGCTCCTGGGACGCCTTTGACACTTTTCCGACGACTTCTTCTTTATCAGCCGGATTGATTGAAACGATTTTCGCTTCCGTCTCTACCTTTTCACCGTTGATGACGAGCGGATAATCTTTTCCCAGATACTCATTTACCGTCGCAAGCGCTTTCTTAAATTCTTCAACGTTCGATTGATCTTGGAAATTCGTGAATGGTTCGTGTTTATAAGGTGTAGTCATTGTCATCTCTCCCTTTTTTACTTCTTAGTCATTCCTTTAAAGGCGAATGCGATGTTTGAGGGGCGTTCAGCGAGCCGTCTCATGAAATAGCCGTACCAGTCATCCCCGTAAGGCAGGTAGACTCTCATGCGGTATCCTTCTTCCACCAGGCTGAGCTGGGTTTGCGAGCGCATGCCGTACAGCATCTGAAACTCAAAACGGTCGTTTGGAATGCCGTGCTCTTTGGCAAGCTGTTTTGTAAACTCGATCATTTTGTCATCATGCGTGGCAACTGCCGTATAATGTCCTTTTAAAAGCTGTTTGCGGATGAGTCTTTTATAATTTTCATCGACGTCGCTTTTTTCAGGATAGGCCACCTTTTCCGATTCTTTATAGGCCCCTTTGACAAGCCGCAGAAACGGATTCAGCGGGCTGAGGTCATCAAGATCCTTCTCCGTTCTGTACAGATAGGCCTGCACCACGGTGCTTACATATTCATACCGGCTTCGGAAGTCTTTAAAGATATCCAGCGTCTTCTGGCATCTCGTTTCATCTTCCATGTCAATCGTCACCATGACTTTATGTTTTTCAGCCGTCTGGAGGATTTTCGTCATATTTTCATAGACGAGATCGAGATCTATATCAAGACCTAAAGACGTCATTTTTAATGACACTTGGGAATTCAGCTGTTCATCAGCGATTAAGGCGATGGTCTGCATGCACTCCTCGGTGCGTTCTTTCGCGACATCACCGCTGTTGACAAATTCCCCCAAATGATCGACAGTAACTGACAGCCCCTGGCTGTTCAAATGTCGGATTGTCGGGATAGAACTGCGGAAATCCATTCCTCCGATGATTTTGCCGGCTGCCACACGGCTTCCCCAGCTTCGCGCCATCTTATTGAGAAAGCTGCTCTTGGATAAAAATAAGAAAAAATCTCTTGTAATCACTTCCAACCTTAACACCCCGCAATCTAAGAAGTATTTGTATGAGTCTATTGTAAATGGACAAAACATCCTCTCACAATATTCTAAAAATACAAAGATTCTGATAAATTTTTGTGGTTTTACCACAATCAGCTTCTTAGATAGCAGGCGGATTATGCCGAAAAAAGGCGGACGGAAATGACGGCAATCGTCAATTTCCGCCTTTTTCCCCCCACGCCTCTTCGACGGTCTGAATCAATAGCCGATTCAGTTCCTCCGTTATGTCAGGTTTCGGCGTTTTGATCGTTTTGACATAGTGCCCGATGCGTTCTATTTCTTCTTCTATAAATGCATGAATGATCGTATTTCTGGGTTCCGGAGCCAGCTCCTGACCGCTTTTTTTCCTTGTAAGCAGTGTATTGATTTCAGAAATGAGCGCTTCATCCGTCAATAAGGCATCGGCCAGTACGGGAAATGACATCGGCGGTACGGAGCCGAACGTTTCAATCCATCTGCAGGCAAGGAGAGGACGCAGAACATAAAAATACTTTTTAATCTTCACTTCACTGCCCCGCAATTCCGTTTTTTCATTCCGTTTTGCCATATTGAGATAATGATAGATGCCGGCTTCAGGCGAAAAGGCGCGGATTTTCAGTTTTCGAAGCTTTTCAGCCGCTGAGAAAGCTTCATAATAGATCATCTCAGAAGAGAGCCATTCCAAAAGAGGCGGATTTGATTTTTTAAAAAGCCGCAGTGCTTTTCTCAGTTCCCAGCCGCTGATGTCAAGCATGTCATGAATCGGCTCTTCTATGACATCCCTATGCGGTTCGATCGAAAAGTACCATTCTTTTTTCGGCACATAGAGAAACCGCACATCGTAGTCGCTGTCGCTTGACGGAAACCCCCATGCGCGGCTCCCTGATTCTACGGCGTAAAGCACCTTGACGCCGTGCTGTGCTTCAATTCGTTTTAATTCTTCGATGATCCTTTGTTTCATCTGTATCCGTCCTTTTCCGTGATCATTCCTGAAAAAAGCCCAAGTACTTGGGCTTTTCGCTGTCGTCAGCCTTTCAGATGCGCTTTCAGAAAGGCCAGCTTTTCCGTATGGAAAGAAGGTATGTATTCATGTCCGAAATACCGGTAAACCTTCAATTCTTTTTCCGTTTCCAGATGATTGTACGCGGCAAATACCGTCGACGGCGGGGTCACACGGTCAATCAACCCGATGGACATGAGCACCGGAACTTTTACGCGGTCCGCCAGATTCATGATATCAAAATAGGCCAGTGTATTCATCGCGGCCTTCTCCGTTTCGGGGCTGCCGTTCTTTCTGAAAAAGGAGTTAATCTCAAGATACGGCTCATCAAGAGCGACATCAATGGCCCGCTCAAAATTGCTTAAATAAGGATAATCGGCCGCAACCGCTCTCGGAATGTCAGATAGTGCCGCCGCGGCGATTGAAAGTCCGCCTCCCTGGCTCCCGCCGATGACGGCGATCCTCGTTTCATCCACTTCATCAAAGCCGCTGATGACTTCCAAAGCCCGGACGGCGTCTAAGTACACGCCGCGGTAATAATATGTATCTTTATCTAAAATCCCTTTCGTCATCCAGCCGGGAACGTGTCCGTGCGGTGAGACGCTTGTATCTGTGCTGCTGTGCTGGCCGCGGACAAGCATGCCGAACGCGGCATATCCGTGAAGCGCCCAATTTACGATGTCATGTATATCCCCGTCATAGCTCGCGTTATAGCCGTGATATTTCACGATGGCCGGATGCGGTCCTTGCCGGTCGGGAACGGCGTACCATCCCTCAATTTCCGCCTTGCCGAAGCTTCGGTATGTCAGCCGGAATACTTTCACGCCGTCAGCCGGGTAGCTTTCAGCCGTCAATTCAGGCTTTGCCTCTTCCTTTGCAAGCTCATGTAATGATGATGCCCAAAAATCCGAAAAGTCATGAGGAGCGGTTTTATTTGGTTTATAGGTTTGCAGTTGGTCGAGCGGCAAGTCGTATAATTGCATATCCGATTATTCTCCTTTGTTTTATAAGATTTAATTTTCTGACTCTATCTTAACACGATTTTACACTCATTTTCTAAACATTTTAATAAACGTTTGTTTAAAAACAAAAAAGCCGTGCGCTCACAGCGTCACGGCTCTTTTTACATCGGCTGATACAGGTCCCAGCCGATTTTTAACGTTTCTACGATATAATCGGCGATTTCTTCTGGTTCCAGATTATCCGTCGCCACTTTTGAATTATGTTTATCATAGATGCTTTGGCGCTCGTTAAAGAGCTGCTGCATTTCATCCATGGAACGGTTATGCAGAACGGGACGGCTTTCAATCAGCAGGTCAGCCCGCTGCTTCCAATTCTCCCATGATAAATCAAGATGGAGCACGAGGCAGTTTTCAAGGCAGCACTGTCTGATTTCCTCTTGTTTAAACGAACCGCCCCCAAGCGACACGATCTTGAATTTCGTATTGCGGCAGATATCTAATATATAGTCCTTTTCAGTCTGACGGAAAAAGGCTTCACCTTTTTTCTCAAACATTTCAGGGATGGACATATTGAAATCTTTCTCAATCTGCAGATCAATATCAATGAAGTCTCTGTATAGTTTCTTAGCGACCAGCTGGCCGATTGTTGTCTTTCCGACACCCATGAATCCGATCAGTACGATATTTCTTTCTCTTACGGGAATGGCACGTTTTGCGTTCATCTTCGGCGAAATCCTCCTAAGAAATGAAAAAGTTATGTTTATTATATGATAACTCAATATTGAAATATAGAGATAATGCAATGAAAGAAAACCCATCCTTTATAAGAAGAGATGAGTTTTTCTTTCTATCGGAGCGTAATGCGTTCCACCTTTCCGACAATGAAAATATAAGAAAATGCCCCGATAAATGCGACAGCGCCGACAAACAGAATCGCTCCGTTATAAGAACCGGTCGCAGAAACGATAAACCCGATGATAAGCGGGGTGATAATACCGGCCATATTGGCGAAAAAGCTAAAGACGCCCCCTGCCAATCCGATTGTTTCGCTTGGCGCGACCTCACTCAGCATCGTCCAGGATATGTTGGACATGCCCTGCGCAAAAGAAGCAATGGATAAGATCGTCAAAACCGCGGGAGCAGAATCCGTAACATTCGCGAGCACGATGGAGCCTGTCAGCAGAAGACCGAGGATGACGGGCGTTTTCCGGGCAACGTTCACCGACACCCCCCGTTTCATCATGCCGTCAGACCAATACCCGCCGAACAATACGCCGAAAAAGGCGGCGATATACGGAATTGATGCGGCGAAGCCGACTTTTAAGAAAGCCATGTGCTTTGCCTCCGCCAGATAAGTCGGAAACCATGTCAAAAAGAAGAACAGCGTGGAGGCTACGGCGAATTGGCCGATATACAATCCGACAAGCTTGCGGTATTTTAGAAGCTGGACGAAATCCGCCCACGATATCCTGCCGGCTGCATCAGACACCTCAGTCAGTCCGCCGCCTTCTTTAATATAATCAAGCTCCTCACGATTCACTTTCCGATACCCGTTCGGCTCGTGATACATTTTAAACCAGAAAATGGAGAAAATAATTCCGAGCACCCCTGAGGAAATAAATACGGCGCGCCAGTCAAATGCCGTTAACACCCAGAATAAAACCGGTGTGGCAAACGCCAGCCCGACATATTCCCCCGCCGTATAAACACCCGTCGCAAAGGCGCGTTCCCGCCTTGGAAACCATGTCGTGACAATCCGGTTGTTTGCCGGAAACGCCGGCGATTCAGCTATCCCGATGAGCAGGCGGCAGCCGAATAGAAACCCGAAACTTGCCGCAAAAGCTTGTACTCCGGTAAAAACCGACCACACAAATAAAGAAATTCCGTATGTCCGTTTTGACCCGAATTTATCCAAAATGAGCCCGCCTGGAATCTGCATCCCCGTATAGGTCCAGCTGAACGCAGAAAAAACGATGCCCAAAAGCGCGGGGCTTAGGTTCAGCGAATGTTGAATGGATGGGCCGACAATAGATACACTGGCTCGGTCTATATAATTAATCGCAGTGATAAAAAACAAAAGAACCAATATCACATAACGAGCGCGAGTCGGTTTATTGCGGGCGGGACTGAAGGCCCTCAGCTCCGTTTCTTTTTTCAATGGCTTCTCCCCCTTACTCGAATGAAATTAATTGTACAACACTTCGGTTAATTATTTAATACTTTGACGCAAAAAAGCGTTAAACAATTTGTGTGCCGCACTGACCTGATGCAGACACACCCCGCTTATAAAAAAGTGTCTGCCCTTTTCACCTGTTTATCCGTATCGCACCCGGGGAAAAAGTACACATATGATAGACAGTTACGGGAGGATTACCGATGAAACTGAGTTTTTGCACGACAGGATTTAAGAAAGAGCATATTTTTGACATCATTTCTTTCGCGAAGGAGCACTCCTTTGAGGGAATCGAACTGTGGTACGGACACGCTAAAAAATATATAGAGGAAATCGGCCCGCTCGACAAGCTTTATCAGCAGCTTCAGGAAGAAGGCATCGGGGTGCCTGCCGTCAGTTTGTACACTGACTTCGCCACTCAGGATGAAAGGCAGGCGTTAAAGGATGTTCAAAGGGCATTAAGCGCGGCACGACAGCTGCACAGTCCCTTGATCAGAGTCTTTGCCGGCAATCTTCCTTCGCACCGGACGTCACCGGAAAAGTGGCAACGTGCGGTTGATCAATTTCAGCAGGCGGCACGGCTCGCAGATGACTATGAAGTCGATATCGGGCTTGAGATTCATTACGATACGTACGCGGATACACCGGAGGCGGCGCTGGCATTTTTGGAGGATGTCGGACATCCGCGGGTCCGCACCATTTTTGACGGCTCCAACCTACACGTCAATCACGTTGACCAAATGTCCGCTTTGGAAAAACTGTATCATACCGTCAGCCACATTCATCTGAAAAACTATCACTGGAATTTTGACAACTGGTATCTCAGCAAGCCAACTCCGATTTTTCAAGGAGATCTCGATCAAAAAGCATTTTTAAAAGAGCTGATGAACAGACAATATGACGGTTTTGTTTCTCTTGAGTATTTTGGGGAACATGCCTTTACGCATATAAAGGAATCGCTCCGCGAATATACGTCTGTTTTTTCCCGCTGACTCTTCGATCGAAGGGTCTTTTTTTGTATCATATAGAAAAAGGGGGATATCATGATGATCATTTGGATAAATGGGGCTTTCGGTTCCGGAAAAACACAAACAGCGTTTGAACTGCACAGAAGACTGAAACCGTCTTACATATATGATCCTGAAAAGATGGGGTTTGCGATGCGTTCGATGATACCGCCGGATATCGCTGAAGATGACTTTCAAAGCTACCCTCTGTGGCGGGAATTCAATTACAGCATGCTTTCCTATTTGTCAGATACATATCAGGGCATCATCATTGTGCCCATGACCATTACGAACGATCAATACTTCCATGACATTATCAGCAGGCTGAGACAGGATGGCCGGACCATTCACCACTTTACCCTGCTGGCTTCAAAGGAAACATTGCTGAAACGCCTGCGCACCAGAGCGGAAGGAAAAAACTCCTGGGCCGCAAAACAAATCGACCGCTGCATCAACAGCCTGTCTGATAGCCTCTTCACAGAACATCTCCATACAGACCAAATGTCTATTCAGCAGGTCGCAGAAACGATCGCTGCCCAAGCAAATCTGCCTCTTGAGCCTGATTTGAGAGGCAGCCTTCGAAGATTCAACGACAGATTGATGGTGAAGCTGAATCATATCCGTATCAAATAAAAAAACGTTTTGAAAACATGTCCCTGATCCATGCAAATGGATCAATAAATAAAAAGCCCCTCTGAAGGTTAAGAAAAAAATTTTAGAAATACAGAAGGAATTTTATGGATAATAATCTAATTATTAACACTGTAACACATTTCATTTGAAAAGGGAGTGCTCGAAATGAAATTCAAAAAAGTGTTAACCGGTTCTGCGCTGTCTCTTGCCTTACTGATGTCTGCCGCTCCTGCCTTTGCCGCATCACCAACAGCATCCGCATCCGCGGAAAATAGCCCAATCTCAACGAAAGCAGATGCCGGCATTAATGCCATCAAACTCGTTCAAAGCCCTAACGGCAACTTCGCTGCTTCTTTCGTTTTAGATGGAACAACGTGGATTTTCAAAAGCAAATACTATGACAGCAGCAAAGGGTATTGGGTAGGGATTTATGAAAGTGTAGATAAATAAAAATGAGATAAACAAAAAACCTCCCTTTCAAAAGGGAGGTTTTTTTCATTCTATTTCCACCAATCATCAAACATTGATGCCGGCACCTGGCGCTTATGCTCCGTACTGAGATAGCGTTTTTCCAGCGCCTCAATCACTTCGGAAGAAACGTCCTTGCCTTCTAAATAATCATCAATGTCATTGTATGTGATGCCGAGTTCGGTCTCATCAGTCTGCTGCGGTTTTTCATCAAGCAGATCGGCCGTCGGTAATTTCAAATACAGGCGTTCCGGCGCGCCGAGCTCTTCTAATAAACGTCTGCCCTGGCGTTTCGTTAATCCGGTCAGCGGCAGCAGATCAGCTCCGCCGTCACCGTATTTCGTGAAGAAACCGGTCACCGCCTCGGCCGCATGGTCGGTTCCGATGACAAGCAGCCCCTCTTGTCCGCCGATGGCATATTGAGCGATCATTCTCATTCTGGCCTTTACATTTCCTTTGTTAAAGTCAGACAGCTGATCGCCCGTGTCTTTTTTATACTGATCAGCGAACGCGCTGACAGCGGACTTAATATCAAATGTCCATGATTTATCAGGTTTAATGAATTTGAGCGCCAATTGGGCGTCATCCTCATCCTGCTGTGTGCCGTGCGGAAGGCGGACGGCGATAAATTCAGCGTTTCCGCCTTCTTCTCTGATGCTTTCAGCCGCCAATTGGGCGAGGCGTCCCGCAAGCGTGGAATCCTGCCCCCCGCTGATGCCGAGCACAAAGCCTTTGGCACCTGTTTTTTTCAAATATTGTTTCAGAAAGTTCACTCTGTCCTCAATTTCTTGTTTCGGATCAATTGAGGGCTTTACATGGAGATCATTCATAATTTGTTTCTGGATGCTCATCCCAATCACTCCTCCTGCATTGTTTCTTTATGATCCATTTCCCGTTCATGCTGAAAATGAATCATGCCACTATGTACGACTCTCTGTTAAATATAGCACAGGTGCAGATTTTAAGTGAATCAAATACACCGGGATCAGCTGATTTCCACCCGCAGCGCCGTGATGCTGTCTCCGTTGCATTTTCCTTTTTCAATCGGACAGGATGAAAACGCGACGACGAGATCCATTTCCGCACGGAGCCGTACATAATCACCCGCGTCAGAAAGAGGCGTTTCGACTGATAAGTTCCCCTTCTCATCGAGCACCGTGTTCATAAAGATGGCAAATGGGTAATGCATATGCGGCCGCGGCACCCCGAACGGTTCAAGCGCCCCGCTCATATTGTCATAGCACGTATCCTGGAGCTCGTCTTTATGCTTTCCGTATAAAAGCCTGTTCATATCCGGACGGCAGGCGGGAAGCAGCAGGTCATGCTTGCCGACTGTATCCTCAATCAGCGTCAGCATCGGCTTGTATAAATTCGAATAAATATGATCACCCGTTTTTACATGAATGGACTGGTTGGCATCAATCGTCGCGCCCTGATCAAGATGTTCATAGAAGTCCTTGGCATGATACGCCGTGAAGTCAGCCACCTGCTGTCCTTCCACATCGACTACTTTTATAATCTGCCCTTTGTGAACCTTCAGGCCGAGCCCTTTTTTCGGCGGTACAATAAATTGCTGTGTCATCAGACTGCTCCTTTTTTTCTTCTATTATGAACTTCGGCCGTTTGTTTCATGTAAAGCAATTTATTGGATGTATATTCCCCTTCTGACGGCCGCAATCTAAGCTTTGATAAAGGGGTTGAACTTCATGGGTAAATCACAGGACCAGCCTAAAGGAAATCTCGCTTGGTGGCAGCTCTCCTTAATCGGCGTCGGCTGCACAATCGGGACGGGCTTTTTTCTCGGGTCCAGCATCGCTATTGTCAAAAGCGGATATTCCGCGCTGATCTCATTTCTTATTGCCGGGCTTGGCACCTATTTTGTCTTTGAGCAGCTCGCGAAGCTTTCGGCCAAACAGCCCGAAAAGGGGTCTTTTTGCGCTTATGCGAGAAAGGCTTTCGGCACTTGGGCCGGTTTCAGCAACGGATGGGTGTACTGGTCGTCCGAGATGCTGATCACGGGAAGCCAGCTGACAGCGATCTCGCTGTTTACGAAGCATTGGTTTCCGAATGTGCCGCTGTGGATTTTCGCCTCCATCTATGCGGTGCTCGGTCTTTTGATTATATTTACGGGGCTGTCCGTTTTTCAAAAAACGGAAAATGTGCTCGCTGTTGTCAAGACAGCGGCGATTTTTATGTTTATCGTGATCGCCATATTGGCGCTGTGCGGTATATTTTCTCATAAACCGGATGTGCAGGTGCCGAACGAATCTAAGGATTTGTTCCCGCACGGAGCGATGGGGTTATGGACGGGACTGATTTATGCGTTTTACGCCTTCGGAGGAATTGAAGTCTTGGGGCTGATGACCGTGCATTTAAAAAAGCCGGAGGAAGCCTCAAAATCAGGCCGGCTGATGCTTGCCGTTCTTGCGGTGATTTACGTCATTTCTCTCGGCCTGGCGCTGCTGTTAGTGCCGCTGGGCAAATTCACCGAACAGGACAGCCCGTTTATTACATCGCTGAAGGGTTTTCATTTAGATATCATTCTTGATATTTTTAACGGGATTTTTATTATTGCGGGATTTTCCACGCTCGTCGCCTCGCTGTTTGCCGTGACGACATTGCTTTGTACGATGGCCGATGACGGGGATGCGCCGAAATGCTTCAGATTAAAGGAAAACAAAAAAATCTGCTGGCCTGCGCTAGGATTGACGTTTGCCGGACTCATCGTCTCCATCATCCTGTCATTGGTGCTGCCGAAAAATATATATGAACACATGACAACCGCGGCGGGCCTGATGCTTCTTTATACGTGGCTGTTCATTTTGTTCTCGGGCAAGAAACTGCTTGAAACGACAAAGATGGGAACCGTTCAGATTGTTATCGCCCTTGTGCTGATTGTCGCGGCCGTCTCCGGGACGCTGTTTGAGAAATCGAGCCGGCCCGGTTTTCTGGTCAGCCTTTGTTTTCTCGCCGTCATTGCGATCGTGACATGGATCGTACAAAAAAAGCAGGGACACAGCCCTGCCGGATCATAGCTTATTTCGTCGGTTTAAACAGTCTCTTCAAATAAGAAAAGGGACACTTTGACACTTGCGTCTCATCATCACGGAGGAAATATTGCTTCCATTCTAAATTGTCTTTTCCTCCGTACCACCCCAATCGGGGATGAAGAGGGGCTTCATCATACGCCTCTAAGCGTTTTCTGATCAGCCGGCTCATGTTTCGTCCGAACGCGGTTGAATCATTTAATCCTTCGAAAACCCATCTCGGCTGAAACGCCAGCATAAAAAACGGGAAGCTTCTGCTTTGTCTCGCTTCATGCGCAGGCGTCGCGCATAGAATAAAATACGGCTCGCCGTCAAAGCAGAACTCCCATTTATAATGTTCAGGGTCCTCCGGTATGTCTTCCGGCCAGTCTTTCGGGTCGCAGCCGCTCAGCCGGTTTAAAAAAGACCAGAACAGTTCTTCATACGCCTCAACGGAATAATGCTCAGCTAAATCCTCAGGCGTATCAAAAATCACAAGCAGCGACGCGTATTTTCCGGTATTCCTTGAGATCTTTCCGTACTCGGACAGCAGCATCCCCACTTCCTCCGGGGTTCCCTCTTCGCGGGGATCACCCGCAAAGGATATCCGGAGCTGATCTGTCAAAAATCCCTGACGTCCCGGAATGCACGGAAACGCGTCCGCTTTATCACCTACTTTTTCTGATAGAAGCTCAAAAGCGACTCTCTGCCAATTTGGCAGATCCAACAACTTTTCCTCAAGGCAACTTTTTGTGTACAGCTCGCTTGCCATCAGCCCACCTCCAGTATCGTCAGGATACGTTATGATGGAGACAGGCGATGGGTGACAGTCCTTCTATTTATGAGATGAGCATTTGAATCCCCTGCCAGCCGAAATAAAATCCGAAAACGATCAAAGACACACCCGCCGCTCCCGTCAGCCAGCGGAGCGCTTTTTCATGAAGGAGATTTCTGAAAGTGCTCGCGGCGACCGCCATGCAGAAATCCCAGATCAAAATGCCGAGAAGAATGCCGGAGCTGTAAATCAAAAGCTGATTTGTATCGAAGGATTCAGCGGTTTTAGCGAGGATGCTGCCGTATATGCCGAGCCAGAATAAAATGCTCAGCGGATTGGAAAGAGAAATAAAAAATCCCGCGCCGAATGTTTTGTAAAAAGCCGGTTTTCCTTTTCCGCTTCTGACATTCATGGCTTCCCTTATATTTTTTAGCGTTTCGACTCCCGTATAGGTCAGCACGAAAAAACCGAAGAGCCACAAAAACGTTTTTACAAAAGGAGCGGTCAAAAATTGAGACAGCCCGAAATAGATCAGAATCATATACAGCCCGTCCGCGGCCATGGCGCCAAGACCGAAAATCCATGCATGCCAAAAGCCGTTTTTGATGCCTTTGTCAATTTGCGCCGCATTGACCGGTCCGACAGGTGCTGACAATGACAGCCCGAGAACGATGTAGCTTAAAAAGATGTTCATTGGCTTCCCCCTCATTCATGCAACTTGTACAAGTTATTCATGAATGGGCCGCGCTATGATATATTATTTTAATTTCTCAAGCTCGTCTTCCATCATGTCCGTCGCTTTTCCTAAAAAATCGAATATCAGCCGCAGTTCTTCTTCTTTATATTGCCGGCAAAGGCTGATCGTAGACTGGGATAAGGAGCTGAACAATTGCTTCACATTCGCCTTTCCGGCTGTCAGCGGCACGATGATCACCCGCCGTTTGTCTTCCGGGTCTTTTTTCCTCATGACATATCCCGCTTTTTCGAGCCGGTCAATGAGCGCCGTTACCGAACCTGTGCTGAGGCCGGTTTTTTTTCCCAGCTCGCCTGCGGTCATCGGGCCTGCTTCATTTAAGATATCAGCTGATTTCAAATCGGTCGGAAACAGACCGAGAGATTGAGCGGCCGCTTGATGAAACAGGATCGTCCTTGTGGCCATCTTCCGGAATAACTGTATCGCGGTTTCCTCCGTCTCGCTTCTGGTATTTCTTGTTGACAACTGACAGGCCTCCCTATAAAATCAATTTATCTTGACGATCAAGATAATTTTCGGCAAATCTAATATGATCATAGCAAATTTAATGATCAAAAGTAAGTATGGGAGGAAAAAGCATGGAACAAACAGCCGCGAAGGACGCCTCGACAAAGTTTGTCGTCATCGGTCTTTTGCTGGGCATTTTAATGTCGGCTATGGATAATACAATCGTTGCCACTGCGATGGGAAATATCGTGGCGGACCTCGGAAGTTTCGATAAGTTCGCGTGGGTGACGGCATCATACATGGTAGCCGTTATGGCCGGTATGCCGATTTACGGAAAACTGTCCGATATGTACGGACGCAAACGTTTCTTTTTATTCGGTCTTATTCTTTTCTTAATCGGATCCGCGTTATGCGGAATCGCCCAGACAATGGATCAGCTCATTATTTACCGCGTCATTCAGGGAATCGGCGGAGGCGCGCTGATGCCGATCGCCTTCACGATCATTTTTGATTTATTTCCGCCGGAAAAACGCGGAAAAATGTCGGGCATGTTCGGTGCCGTTTTCGGCCTGTCCAGCGTTCTCGGGCCGCTTTTAGGCGCGCTCATTACCGACTCCATCAGCTGGCACTGGGTGTTTTACATCAACGTGCCGATCGGTATTTTATCATTGTTTTTCATTCTTCGTTATTATAAAGAATCCCTTGAACACAAGAAGCAGAAAATCGACTGGGCCGGCGCAATCACGCTGGTGGTTTCCATTGTCGGTCTGATGTTCGCTCTTGAGCTCGGCGGAAAAACGTATGATTGGAACTCCGTGCAGATCATCGGTCTGTTCGCTGTGTTCGCCGTGTTCTTTATCGCCTTTTTTATTGTGGAAAGAAAAGCGGAAGAACCGATTATCTCATTTTGGATGTTTAAAAACCGTTTATTTGCTACGGCACAGATTCTGGCGTTCCTTTACGGAGCCACGTTCGTCATTTTAGCGGTGTTTATCCCGATCTTCGTTCAGGCTGTGTACGGAAGCACCGCGACAAGCGCGGGCTTTATTTTGACGCCGATGATGATCGGTTCTGTTATCGGAAGTATGATCGGCGGAATTTTCCAGACGAAAGTGCGGTTCCGCAATTTAATGCTGATTTCCGTGGTCGCTTTCTTTATCGGAATGCTGCTGCTTTCCAATATGACACCGGATACGGCGCGTACGATGCTGACGGTATTCATGCTGATCTCAGGATTCGGCGTCGGCTTCAACTTCTCACTGCTGCCGGCCGCGTCCATGAACGATCTGGAGCCGCGTTACCGCGGAAGCGCCAACTCAACAAACTCGTTTTTGAGATCATTCGGTATGACGCTCGGTGTGACGATTTTCGGAACCATCCAGACGAATGTGTTTACCAATAAGCTCACAGATTCATTCAGCGGCATGAAAGGAGCGGGCGGCGCGATGCAGAACATCGGAAATCCGCAGGAGATTTTCCAGGCCGGCACGCGCGCCCATATTCCGCCGCACATTCTGGATCGCATTATTGACGCCATGTCGCAAAGCATCACATATGTATTTACGCTTGCGCTGGCGCCGATCGTCATTGCGGCCGTTACCATTTTGTTTATGGGAAAAGCGAGAGTAAAAACCTCTCAGGAAATGGCGAAAAAAGCGAATTAAAAAAAGCAGTACATGGCGTTTGTCATGTACTGCTTTTTTGTTTACTCTGCGAAATGCGGAGCGAGAATATCTTTCAGCACGTTTGCGCTGCGGCTGAATTGAGCCTGTTCTGTTTCATTCAGCTCAAGTTCCGTCACACCTGCGATGCCGTTCCGATTGACGACGGCCGGAACGCCGATAAAGACGTCGTTTACACCGTATTGGCCGTCCAGATATGTGCTGACGGTTAAAATGCTGTTTTCATTACGCAAAATCGCTTTTGTGATGCGGGCGAGGCTCATCGCCACTCCGTAATATGTCGCGCCTTTTTTCTCGATAATATGGTAGGCCGCATTTTTCACATCGTCAACGATCTGATCCAGCTCGTCCTGTTTGTAAGCTGCATTTTTCTCCAGCAATTGCTGCACCGGCACTCCGCCGATATTGGCGTGACTCCATACAGGAAGCTCGGTATCGCCGTGCTCGCCGATAATGTGGGCGTGTACGTTTTGCGGAGCGGCTCCGAAGTATTCGCTCAGCATATAACGGAATCGCGCAGAATCCAGTGTCGTGCCGCTTCCGATGACGCGTTCTTTCGGCAGCCCGCTGAATGTCCATGTCGCATAAGTGAGAATGTCGACCGGGTTTGTGGCAACGAGGAAGATGCCGTCAAATCCGCTTGCCATTACTTCACCGACAATGCTTTTAAAAATGGCGAGATTTTTTTCGACCAGCTCAAGTCTCGTTTCACCCGGTTTTTGATTGGCTCCTGCACAGATGCACACGATATCGGCATCCTTACAATCCTCATATGTGCCGTAAGACGTTTTGACCGGATGAGGCGCAAATGCCTTTCCGTGATTTAAATCCATGACATCTCCCATGGCTTTTTCTCTATTTACATCAATGATCACAAGCTCATCTGTGATCCCTTGGTTAATTAACGCAAATGCATAACTGCTTCCAACAAAACCTGCTCCGATTAATGCTACTTTGTTCACTCGTTCGTTCATCATGTATGCTCATCCTCCAGTGTTTCGTGGTGTCTGTTTTTATCTTGTGAAGCATTTCACATTTATATTGTGCAACACTTCACAAACTTTTGCAAGAGAAAAGTTTGATTTTTGGACAAAAAAATATCGGTGATGGTTTCCAGAATGATGACAGCATCCTAAAACGGAACCGTTTTAGGATGCTGTCATCTTTTCAGCGTGATTGAAGACGCGCTGTCCCTTTCCCAGAAGCGGGGGTTTGCCGGCACGCTGATGTGATGATGGCCCTATCCATTAATGCGGAAGATAACCATTCAAACCGGAGTTGTTATACAAACCATTCTGCACATAATCAAAGCCGGGCTGGTTCTGTCCGGGCACTTGGGCGCTGCCATTGTTAAAAATCACTTTGGCGTTGGCCGTATCCGCATTCGCAGGCAGCGTCAGCGTGTACATTCCATCTGCATTCTTAGTCATGGCTTTCCCCGGCCACGATCCGGTTAATTCTATGGCCCTGCCTCCATCATGTTTGTAAATATAAGCATTTACCTGGCCCCAATGGTCCGGGTTTTGATAGCCAATGATGTTGGTTTGGGACGGGTCTTTTTTGACAAATGTGTATTCTTGGGTTCTCGCTGCACCCTCGCCGTTCGTTCCGGTTAATTTGATGTTGTAAGTCGTGCCGATTGGATCTCCTTTCCCGATCGTTAGTCGGTCTCCATCCTTAAATGCTGTCTGCTGCCCATTATTGATTTGGTAAACGGCTTTTGTTGTTTTCGCATTTGCACGCAGGGTGACCGTCAGCTGATCATTGAAAGAATGGACTGCCCCCGTTTGGTAATTCTCAAGAAAGACATGAGGCGCATTTCCAATGTCGTCAGGATAAAGAACAGCCGCCGATCTGGCATTGATCTTACCTGTCAGTTTGCCGTTCGCTACTTGAAATGAACCGGCGCCGGCCCTATTATCATACCTGCCGTCAGGTAATTTCGCTGAAGTATTGATGGTGACAGAAGACGATCCTGCATTTGCCAGCACAACGCCTTTTGAGCCGCGCTGATTCATAAATATTTGATTGTTCCCATTCGGATTCGAGAGTTCCTCAGGCTGCCCGGCCATTACATTGTGAAATTGATTGACCGCAGTGATCGCCTGATCTTTAAATAAGGCGCTCCCGCGATCTCCTATTTGACTTTTTCCGGGAAATCTTACACCATTTCCTCCGCCCTCAGGTCTGGAAAAGAAAAGAGGCGTGCTTCCTGAGCGGGAACCAATCACTGCCCAGCCTAAACGAATATCGTCATCACTCATCCATGTGGACTCTTCATCATCATTGGCATACGTATCATGTGATTCCACCCATGTGACTAACTTGTCCGCAGACACGTCAGATGCATAACGGGAGATATTCGACACACTCAGATTACGGTTCTTTAAAGCGGATCTGATGGAATGCCCGTAGTTAGAAGCCGTCACATTCATATAATTCGCATAAGCAGTATCTCTGGACGCGCTGTCTTGCAGGATTTCTCCGTATTGGAACTCCGCCGATGTATTTGTGATATTCGGCCAAAATTGGCTGCCGTAATTCCCATCATCCGGAAGCTCTATATGCTTGGCGGCATCATAGCGGAACCCGTCTGCTCCGTCATTCAATGCTCTTTCCAAGAAACGTTTCAGATAGGCCTGCACCTCAGTATTCTGTGTATTCCAATCATATAGCCCAAGCAATGAATTTTGAGTGACGTCCCATCGATCCGACCAATTTTTAATTTGTGTGTTTCCATGGGTCCAGTTTGGAATACGCTTAATCTCGTCAGAAATCGCGCCATAATCGCTGGTAGTATGATTGATAACCGCATCGACAATGACTTTTACGCCATACTTTTCCGCGGCTGCACACATGTCCTTAAATTCTTGTTCAGTGCCTAAGTAACGGTTGCCGATTTGGTACGATGTCGGCTGATACAGCCAGTACCAGTTCCTCATGCTTTTATCTCCTTGGTTCCCTTCCTTTACTTGGTTAATCGGAGACGTCTGAATGGCTGCATAGCCCGCATCACGAATATCTTTCATATTTTGTGTTAACGTATTGAACGACCAATTCCATGCATGAAGGATGGTCCCGTTTTTGACCGATGACGCGGTCACCTTATTCGATTTGTTTGCAGTTTCAGCGTTTGCAGCCGCCGGGCCTGACAAAACCAAATGAAACAGCAATAAAAATCCGGCGAATAACGGCAGTAAAGAGGTTTTGAATCGTTTTTCAAACATTTTTGACACTCCTTATTTCATTTTTGAAGACTGACTGCGGAGTCAAAAATTCCTCTTACTCTTTCTTCAGCTCCTTTCAACTGTTGTGAAGACTGGATAATTTTGTTAACGCTTACATTTCAACTTATCACACTCTCTCTATCAAAGCAACGTGACAGAGTGAATTCAAATCTATATTCCTATCAATTAAAAAGACTTCCCGCTTTCAAACAAAAAAAGAAACCACCTGTCAAGATGATTTCTTTTTTATTTCTTTTATCGCTCTTCTGTAAGACAGCTTCACAATGACATACCGAAGCAGAAACAGAATGCCTCCGCAGACGATAAAAAGAAAGATCATTTTCAGCCAAGCAAAGAATGTATGGGGAAACCCCCTGTCGTACATCGTAATCGCCGCTACCGCAAAAGTGACCGCAATTGAATCTATCCGCTGCTGCTTCACCCGCTTTTGCAGTTCTTCTTTGGTGTCTATTCTCGGCATGAGCATTCCCGACGCTCCCGCCCTGATGCAATAATAAACAATTATAATGAAGAAAACCGCCAAGCTACCGGCCCATTCCCTAAACGGACAGTTCAGAACAAGTCCGCGTACGATGATGTCAAGCAAAGACAGTGTGCCCACAAGCATTCCGACTTCTGACCAAATCATTCGTTCTTTCTCTTTCACACTCTCACTCTTTCCATTCACGTTTGAAAGTCCGTTCCGACGCTGATTCATGACTTCCTCCCGTACTATTAAGAATGGCTTACAACTCCCATTATATCTTGCCGATTCATAATGATAAACCGAAATATCATTGACAAAAATGTTAATAAGGGCCCCAATTGATCAGGACGCCTATGCAGATAAACACGAGACCGATGACAAACCAAATCAGCGCCAGCGGAATCATGAAGCGAAGCCACTTTACGTACGGAATGCCGCTGGCAGCCAGTACGGCCATCAGCACGCCGGAAGTCGGATTGACACAGTTTACGACGCCTTCTCCGAGCATGACCGCTTCAACCGCGACCTGTCTCGTGATGCCCATCAGATCGGCAAGCGGCGCCAAGATCGGAATAAATACGACCGCCTCCCCTGAGCCCGATGAAATCAGAAAATGAAGCAGGGCGCTGGAAATATACATTCCGATTGCGCCTGCCATCGGGCTGAAACCGTGCAGCAGTGACGCTAGTCCATTGACTACCGTATCAAGCAGCTTTCCATGTTCCAAGATAACGGAAATGCTTCTCGCCATTCCGACGATCAGTGCACCGTAAACGAGCCCCTGACAGCCTGTAATAAACGTTTTTGCGATATCATTTGCCGCCATTCCAGCAATCAGGCCGGACACGATTGAGATAAAAATGAACACGGCGGCCATCTCTGAATCAGACCAGCCAAGAGTAAGCGCGCCGTATAAAAAGCCGGCAAGCGACAAAGCCGCAACAGCCAGAATCAATTTATGGCGGACGGTAAACGGGACATGCTTGTCCTCCGGCTCAGAAACCTGCGGGAGTGAACCTGCCGCCGGAAACCAATCGTTCCCCAGCAGACTGGCGTCCTTTGCTTTTCTGAGTTTTCTCGTATACCGATAAATATATAAAATAGATGATAACAGAAAACAAATGTAGACGGCAATCCGCAGGCCGATACCGGAAAACAGCGGCAGCTCCGCGATGCTTTGTGATAACCCGAGCGGTGAAGGTGATAAAATCGTCGCGTTAAACCCGGCATAGCAGCCGATATAAATGACGGCCGCTCCGGCCACGGCGTCCCATTTCAGCGAGCGGGCGACGATCAGGCCGATCGGAATAAAACCGATCACGGAATTAACGACGATGCCGGTTGTGCCGAGGATCGAAAATAGAGATCCGACAATCGCAATAAACAGCAGCTGTTTTGTGCGGAACGTACTGATGACATTACTGATCAATCCATTGATGGCGCCCGTTTTCTCCAAAATCGCAATGGTGCCGCCCGTAAACAGGATTAAAAAAATAATCGGCGCGGAACTTGTCATCCCTTCCTGAATCGCGGTAAAAAAAGCGATCGGGCTGACAGGAGACCGGTCTAAAGAATGATAACTCCCCGGGACGGCGGACGTCACACTGCCCTTTGTCACCCTGTCAAATTCCCCCGCGGGAACGATGTACGACGCTATCGCGCATAGTAAAGCGACAATGAACAGCAGCACATAAGCATCAGGCATCACAAACAATTTCTTCTTTTTCAATACAGGTTCGGCCTTCGGCACAGCCATAACATCACCATCCCGCTTTAAATTTATAAACTATTCAGAAAATACAGATATGTGCTATATTATATACAGACCGATTGCCTGTTTTCAATATCAAAAATAAAAAACAGACAGCTTTTGAAGGAGGACTTACGGCATGAACAGACTCACAGCGCATGAAAAGCAAGTCATTATGGATATTTTTGACCACCTGCACGCCAATCCCGAAGTAAGCTGGAAAGAATATCAAACAACTGAATATCTGACTGAAAAACTGAAAGAGGCCGGCTGCCGGACCCGCACGTTTGATGATTGCACCGGTGTTGTCGGCGAAATCGGAGAAGGCTCGCCCGTTGTGGCTGTCCGGGCGGATATTGACGCGCTGTGGCAGGAAGTGGACGGTGTCTTTCAGGCGAACCATTCATGCGGACATGATTCACATATGACGATGGCGCTCGGCACGATGATGCTTTTAAAGAGTCAGCCGAAACTTCCGAAGGGCACCATCCGCTTAATTTTTCAGCCGGCGGAAGAAAAAGGCGGCGGAGCGCTGAAAATGATTGAAAAAGGCGTACTGGATGATGTTGATTTCTTATACGGCGTGCACGTGCGCCCCGTACAGGAAACGGCAAACGGCCGATGCGCACCGTCCATTCTGCATGGCTCAAGCCAGCATATAGAAGGCCTGATTATCGGAGAAGAAGCCCACGGCGCGAGACCGCATCTCGGCCTTAACAGTATCGAAATCGCCGCTCTTCTCGTCCAAAAACTCAGCTTCATTCATCTTGATCCCGGCATCCCGCATTCCGTGAAGATGACAAAGCTTCAGGCAGGCGGTGAGAGTTCCAATATCATTCCGGGAAAAGCATCGTTCAGCCTTGATCTCCGCGCACAAACCAATGCCGCCATGGAGAAATTAACCGCCGAAACCGAAAGAGCCTGTGAGGCGGCTGCTGCCGCATTCGGCGCAAAAATCGAACTGCAAAAAGAACACAGCCTCCCGGCAGCCGAGCGAAACAAAGAGGCGGAATCCATCATGGCATCTGCGATAAGCGGCATTCTCGGAGAAGAACATGTGGATGAACCTCTTGTGACAACCGGAGGAGAGGATTTTCACTTTTACGGGTTAAAGGTGCCAAACTTGAAAACGACGATGCTCGGCCTAGGATGCGGTCTGCAGCCGGGGCTTCACCATCCCCAAATGACATTTGACCGAAGCGCCATCTTTACAGGCGTTGAGATATTAACGGCTGCCGTCCTCAAATCGTTTGAAGCATAAAAAAAGCAGCCCGTTACAGGGCTGCTTTTCCTCATTACTTCTTCAGATCTTCAATTGAATTGACGTTTTTCATGTACTGAGGAACGACCAGACCCATCTTGACGCCTGTCAGACTCGTTCCTACATCTTCATATTTGCCTTTATATTTAGACGCATATGCCTTATGGGTATTCGGAAGCCAAGCAGACAATGACGCATCCGCGCTGCCTGTCGCAATCGCAGTCCACATCGGTCCTGCCTCCACTTGCGTCAGCTTCACGTCATAGCCGAGGTCTTGAAATACTTTTCCGACCACGTTCGTACTTGCGATTTCACTGTCCCAAGCCACATATGCCAGGTTAATTTTATCCCCTTTGACTTTATGGGCGCCTTTTGTCCATTGAGCTACTTGATCTTTGTGTTTTTTCACATATTCAGCAGCGGCTTTGGCCGGCTTTTCGCCCTCTTCAACGGCAATCATGACTTCTCCCATATCGTCCTGCGTCCATTTGAACTGGCTGAGAACTTTGGCCGCGTTAGGCTGTTCCTTACTGAAGCCGGTTCTTGTAATCGTATGAATCTGCTCGGCAGTTCCGTACGTTTTTTTCGGATCATCAAGGAACTTCAGCTTGTATCTGGAGAACATCCAGTGCGGCGTCCAGCCCGTTACGATGATCGGCTTTTTCCGGTCATATGATTTCTTCAATGTCGCCGTCATGGCAGCACTTGACGCCGTGACGACATTCCAGTCTTTCAATCCGTAATCCTTCACGGCCTCATCCGTCAGGGCCATGATTCCCGATCCCGGATCAATACCGATAATGGTTTTGTTCACCTGGTCCGCAGCCGTTGCCTTACCATCAGTCTGCGAACCGCAGGCAGCCAAAGAAAGAGCCAGCGCAGCGGTAACGCCGACACCGATGATTTTCTTAAGCATCAGGCATTCCCCCTGCTCTTCTTCTTCACTTTAATGTTTTGCGTGATACGGTCGAGTGTAATCGCTACGATGACGATCGCGATACCCGCTTCCACTCCGACACCGGTTTTCAATTGTGTCACGGCGCTGTATACTTCAGAACCGAGACCCGGCGCTCCGACCATGGCCGCGATAACGACCATTGACAAAGCAAGCATGATGCTTTGGTTAATACCGGCAAGAATGGTTTTTGTGGCAAGCGGAAGCTGAACCTTGAACAGACGCTGAGACGTCGTTGAACCGAATGCTTCCGTCGCTTCAATCAGATCAGCCGGAACTTGTTTAATACCGAGAACCGTCATGCGGATCGTCGGAGGCATCGCGAAAATAACAGATGCCACAACGCCTGGCACAACCCCGATATTAAAGAAGAAAATGGCAGGCAGCAGGTATACGAAAGCCGGCATGGTCTGCATTAAATCCAGAATCGGTGTGACAATGCGGCGGACCGTTTCTTTCTGAGACGCCCATATGCCGATCGGAACCCCGATAATAATGGAAATCAAAACAGATGTGACGACAAGCGCCAACGTTTGCAGCATCGGCGACCAATAACCCAAATAATCAATAACAAGGAATCCGATTAACGTAAAGAGTGCAATTCCTCTCGTACTGATCCACCAAGCGAGAGCTGCAAAAATAACAGTCAATAAAATAGACGGGATGAAACCTAAACCGCTCACAATCGCGTTTACGAAAGCGGCCAAACCGTTTGAGATTCCGTCAAAGAAACCTCCGAACGTCATAGTAAGCCAGTCAACAAACCGGTCAACGATATCTGCTAACGGAATTCTAGGCAATCTGTCCATTTACTTCACCCCCTGAACAGAAGAATCCTGAGCTTGTTCAGCAGAATCTTCAACATTTATATAATCGTTATTGCCTGAAAGCGCGCCGATTAATGCGCCTTTTACGACAATGCCTTTCATGCGGTCCTTATCATCCGTGACGGCGATCGGAATATTCGCATCAGACACGACATCGAAAATTTCCGTCAAGTAGGTGCTTTCGTGCACAGTCGTAAATTCAGTATTTAAAATATCCTGAAGCGATAAGTCGGATTCCACCGCTTTTTTCGCATCCGCCGCGTGAATGACGCCGAGAAGCTGTTTCTGTTTATCAACGGCGTAAATAGAAGAAATACCCAAGTTCTTCATCAGCTGCAGCGCTACACGAGGCCCTTTGTCAATCCGCACAGTTTCAGCGCGCTTCATGATATGGCCCGCTGTCAGAACTTTTGATAAATCAACATCTTCAACGAATTTTTCAACGTATTCATTGGACGGGCTCATCAGAATTTCTTCAGGTGTCCCGATCTGAACGATGTTACCGTCTTTCATCAGCACGATTCTGTCGCCGATGCGCAGTGCTTCATCAAGGTCATGCGTGATGAAGATGATCGTTTTGCCGACAGAGTCATGAAGGTCTAAAAGCTCATCCTGCATATCTTTACGGATCAGCGGATCAAGCGCACTGAAAGCTTCATCCATCAGAAGAATGTCAGGATCATTCGTTAATGCGCGGGCAAGGCCGACACGCTGCTGCATTCCTCCGCTGAGCTGATCGGGGAATTGGTGTTCAAAGCCTTCAAGACCGACAAGCTTAAGCGAATCAAGCGCTTTTTGCTCACGCTCTTTTTTGTCAACGCCTTGGAGCTCCAAACCGTATTCCGTATTTTCAAGAATCGTTCTGTGCGGAAACAGCGCAAATTTTTGAAAGACCATGCTGATTTTTTTCCGGCGCACTTCCCGGAGCTGGTCTTTTGACATATTTGTTATCATGTCACCATCAATATAAATATTCCCGGCAGTCGGTTCAATAAGCCGGTTTAACAGCCGAACTAAAGTTGATTTACCGCTCCCCGATAGACCCATGATGACAAATATCTCCCCATCATAAACATCAAAGTTTGCTTGATTGACACCAACGGTTGATCCGGTCGCTTTCAGGATCTCTTTTTTGTTTTTTCCGCTGGACAGCATCTGAATGGCTTTTTTTGTCTGTTTTCCGAAAACTTTGGATACATTTTCGACTTTTATCTTAATTGGTTTCTCATCTACACTCATATTTTCCCTCCATATTAAGCAATCTTTATTAACGTAACATTTATGTAACATCCCCACAAACAGCATATTTCCTTTTATTCTGTATCATTTCTTTATAAACATCCCTGTGGCCGTTTGACCTTATTTATGCTTCTAAATACTCTGTTATACTCCTTTATGATTGTATTTTACAGGTGATATTTCGCTCACCTATGTTTGAAAGCGCTTTTAATGGAACTTAATTCCTCTTTTTTCTATAATTGTTCTCCTTTACTGGAAAAATAAGTTGCTTTTCCACCTCCCATTATGTATTATAGTTTTATGACTATGAAACAATCAGATGATCAAATCAGAGCCCAAATCTTTAAAGCGCTGTCTGATGAATCGAGGCTTGCCATTATTCGGACGCTTTATTACAGCGGAAAAGAACTCAGCTGCGGTGAAGTAGGTGAAAAATGCGATATTGTCAAAACCACAGCATCCTATCATTTTAAAACGCTGCGGGAAGCGGGATTAACGGCAACTCGGAAAAATTCACGGACAAAATACGTCAGCCTGCGGGAAGACACATTTCAAACATACCTGCCCGGCTTTTTGGAAACCCTTTAACAAAGGGTTTCCTCTATACATATCTGTTTCATAGTTTCAAAGTTATAAAACTATAGGAGTGATAACATTTGAATCGTATTTGGCTTTTCTTCAGTGTGATGTTTGTCATTGGCACGGATACTTTTTTACTTTCTCCGCTTCTCCCGCTTTTACAGGATCAGTTTCATGTCTCTACCGATTTGTCAGGCTGGATGGTCAGTGCTTATGCACTCGGTTATGCGCTGTTCGCTTTAATTGCGGGCCCGATCTCAGACAGGCTTAACAGGAAAACAGTCATGCTGTGGGGGCTTGCAGGCTTTATTGTATCCACGTTTTTATGCGGCATCGCACCCTCTTTTGCCGCCATGTGCCTGTTCCGTTTTGCCGCAGGCGTTAGCGCTGCGTTTGTGACGCCTCAAATTTGGGCGTCCATCCCTGTCCTCGTCCAGCCTTCTCAGATCATGAAAAGCATGGGGATTGCGACAGCGGGATTGGCCGCTTCACAAATGCTCGGACTGCCGATCGGAGGGTTTTTCGCTTCCTTTACATGGCATACTCCCTTTTTCGTTTTGTCAGCGTGCTCGCTTATTCTTCTATTGATCCTGGCAGCTGTTATGCCTGATATTCGACCTTCTGAACAAACAGCGCGCACGTCAATTGCCGCTCCATATCGGGAGCTGTTTTCGCTGCCGAAAACAGCGGTCATTTTGCTTGCCTATTTCCTCTTTCAAACCGGAAATTTCGCGTCGTTCAGCTTTCTCGGCACTTGGCTTTCTGCGGATTATCATTTAACCGTGTCGCAAATTGGCGCCGCTATGCTTGTACTCGGACTGGGAAATATGCTCGGAAGCCTGATCGGCAGCCGGATTTCAGAAAAGCTGGGCATGTTTAAAACATTGATCGGCGGCATGCTGCTGATGGGCGCTCTCTATTTCGCTCTTCCTTTCTTGCCTAACTTATTTTTTGTAGAAACAAGCTTTTTTCTCACGTTCTTTACGGCTGGCATCATCTTTCCGTTAATGATGGGTGTCTTTCAAGCCATTTCACCGAATGCGCGAGGAACTATCGCTTCCCTTTCCAATGCCGCTATGTATGCAGGTACTACTGTCGGCACATGTGCTGCAGGTTTTTTATATCAAAGCTCACACCATTTCGGAGCTGTTACAGGATTTACAGCCATTCTATTCATTCTGGCGATGACGCTCTACCAGACAACCGGGAATCGCCAATCCTCAGCCCGGGCGCACATGTAAAAAAAGCACCTCAATCGCGAGGTGCTTTCCCTATTCAAGCTCAGTTTGTTTTGTTTCTTTCCCCATAATCAAAATACAAGCAACCGCGAGTAAGATGGCAATGCAAAAGATTGAAAAGATGACCGAAAACGAAATATGGCGGGCTGCGAGCGTTCCGACGAGCAGCGGGCCGAAGATGCCGCCGATTCTTCCAAACGCCGCTGTCGTTCCTGAACCTGTTGCGCGAATTGCTGTCGGGTATTGCTCCGGTGTATAGGCATACAGCACGCCCCACGCACCAAGGTTGAAAAACGATAACAGCATGCCAGCCGTAAGCAGAAGGCCTAAGGAATCAGCTGTTCCGAAGAAATAGGCGCTTCCTGCTGTACCGATCAAGTAAATGACGAGTATCCTCTTCCGGCCCGCTTTTTCGATCAGCCATGCAGCGGAAAAATAGCCCGGAAGCTGAGCAAGCGTCATCAGCAGGACATATTCAAAGCTTTGAATCATGCTGAAGCCTTTTATCAGCATGACACTCGGCAGCCAGAGGAACATGCCGTAATAAGAAAACACCACGCAGAACCACACGATCGACAGCATCACTGTCGGTCTTATATACTGTCTTGCCCAGACGCCTTTTACATTCTCCCACACCGATTTCTTTTTGGCAGAAAGCGACTCATATTTCGGCGAATCAGGCAGCCCTGTCCGCAAATACAGCGCATAAAACGCCGCCAGCGCCGTTAAGAGCAGCGCGGCCTGCCAGCCGAATGACGGTATGACAAAGTAGGAAATCACCGCCGCAAGAAGCCAGCCCGCGGCCCAAAAGCTCTCAAGCAGCACGATGATCCGTCCCCGCTTTTCGGGAGCGGACGCTTCTGACACGAGCGTTGAGGCGACAGGCAGTTCCCCGCCAAGCCCCATTCCGATCAGAAAACGCAATATGAGAAAAACCGTCAATCCCGTTGCGAAAGCGGATATGCCGCTTCCGACAGAAAAGAATAACAGCGTGATCATAAACACTTTTTTCCGGCCGATCCTGTCGGCCAGCATTCCGAATACAAAGGCGCCCGCTGCCATACCGATGGAATTGACGCTTCCGATCCATTTCATTTGATCGGGTGTTAAATTCCAATCAGTGTGAAGCGCGGCGATAATAAACGATAAAATTCCGACATCCATCGCATCAAACAGCCAGCCCATTCCGGCAATCGCCAGAAGTTTTCGCGGAGTGACAGCAGGTTGTTTATTCATAAGCAGCACCTCAAATCGAAAATGATTACCGTATAAGTTTACACCTGTCTTTACACATTGTCATTATCTTTTTTCGCAAAAAAATCCCGCTTGCCGTAAGCAAGCGGGGTGTGTGTTAATTCTTTAAGACTGCGTTTTTAATATTATCCTGAAGCTGTTGAATCCGTTTCGCGCCGTCTTCTCTGATACGTCTGTTCTCTTCCTCGATCTGTTTCGTTTCCTGCATACCGCTGACAATCGTATTCCAAGACGTTTCAATCGTCTCAATGTCAATGCTCGGACGGCCTGCCATACGGGCAATCTCCACGCTTTGGTTTGAAATATTTTCAGCGTTTCGCTTCAGCATTTCATTCGTGCGGCGGTCCAGCTCGCTCATTGAATCAGCCACAAGCTTTTGCCGTTTGACTGTGACAGCCTGAATGATGCCGTTTTTGAAAATCGGAATCGTAATGACGAAAGCGGAATTGATTTTCCCGATGAGCTTCGTATTTCCGCGCTGAAGGAGGCGGATCTGCGGCGCCGTTTGCAGCGCCACCATCCGCGCCATATCTAAATCATAGACACGTTCCTCAAGCGCTTGAAGCCCGTCACGCAGCGTATCAAGCTGCATTTGCGCAAGCTGGTTTCCGCCTGCCGCTTTTTCTTCATAAGAAGGAATGAGCGCCTGCATTTCCTCAAGCTTCATCTGCCCGGCAACGACATACTTTTCAAGCTCCATGTAGTAGTTAATGTTGTTTTCATACATCTCTTCAAGCGTATGGTTCGTCTTTGCCATTTCATCTTTGTATTTTGAAATTTCGACGTGGATTTTTTCAATTTCTCCGCCCAGGGTGCGGTACTTTTGAAAAATCTTTTCAATCATGCTGTTGCCGCGTTTGAACATTTTAGCGAGAAATCCTTTTGGTTCATCGAAATCATTTTTGTCAAAACGGTCCATGATTTTTCCGAGCTGCGTCAGCATTGTGCCTGAATCCGTGACACTTGTTGTTTTCATCATATTTAAGATGCGGTCGGAGAACTTCGAGATTTCAACTGCCGGTTCTTTTCCGTACTCAAGCAGCTCCATTTGGTTTTTCACGTCAATCTGCTGTGAAATGCGCTGCACCTCAGGGTCTTGGCGCAGCTGCACCCTGATGTCATCTGCTTTTTGTTCAGAAATCTCTTCATTTTTATCAAGAACAAGCGGATTTTGATTTTCTGTCATGTTTATTTACTCTCCCTGCTTTTGCGTAATGGTTCTAAACAGCTTTCTTACGAGTGACGGCTCCTTATATTCCTGCCGAAATACCATGTCCTCCAGCCAATGGACATCAAATTGGCTTTCTTCAATATAATGCTCAATGTCTTGATGCCCCGGCGGATTATACAAGATGATATCGACGCCGAATTTATTTAAAAACAACAGAGCGGCGGCGTCAGAACGTGTGAGTTCGCCATTTTGTTCCGTATGATATAAAACGAGTTTCGGAACGGTTTGGGCGTAATCAAACGTCTGAATCAATTGCAGCAGCGAAGCGGGCAGGTTCGTCGCCTGGCGGAACAAATAGATTGCGGCATCCCTTGCCTGCTCCCCGGGCAAAGCCTTCAGCCCTGGGTTTCTGCACATGTCAGAAATCACATTGGCGATGGCGTTCTGCACGCCTGACGGGAGATGCTTGTACTGCCAGATGTTGCTTCTTTTCAGCCTGTCCGCGTCAATCGCTCCTTCTTCGTTCAAAACCTGACTGTAGTGATACTGGTAGTTGGCTTTCAGCTCTTCCGTAAACGGAAAACTGCGGATCATGTGTGTCTCCTGATAGTCTGCGGCGGTATGGAGTCTATTCCAATATTCTTTCGTATCTTTGGAAACCCCCATCACTTTCGCAAAAAGGTTCGGAACGGCCACCCGCTCCCTGTCCGCTTTAAATTGCGGCCGGATAAACGCCCGCTCCTTCGCAATGAGAAATAACTCATCATACGTCGTTTTTAATGTCACGGACTGCGGGGTATGATCCCTGAACTGCCAAGGCTTATACATCATAGATTCCTCATGGTTCAGCACATGCTCAATTTCTTTCGTTGACCGGTAGGCCGTCGTGGACGTTCTGTCCGGCTTTTCTTTCGGGAATGGCTCAAGGCCGCCTGTTGCGGGGAGCTTTATCACAAAGCTGAGTTCCTCATCCGGATCAATCAAGCTGAACGGATCTTCCGCAGCCGGATGAAACAATAGGACGTCACAGCCGATCAGCATGAGATAATAGAGAAAATAGAGCTGGCTTTTGGCAGCGTCTCCATACCACACCACCTTCGGCATCTCACGCTCTATATCGGCTTGTTCAAGCCATGGATTCAGGTGGTTCAGCGAAAACTTTGACACATCCAAGAGCACACGCCGGAAATCGGGATGATTCAGCCCGTTTTCATGCCGGTCCGCAAAGGTTTCCAAAAGCGTCATAAACGCGGTTCTCAGCCGGCGGTGCATAAGCGGATCAGCGTGTTTGGCAAGCAGCCTGCCCCCATCGAGAAACGCGACAAACCTGGAAACCGAAAGCCCTTTCTCTTTTTGATTGACCGAATGGATGTGCTGGAGCGCCTGAAACGTTTCAGGCGCGATGGTCTTATCCAGCGTCTCGCTTAACACATGGATGTTTTCATGAGAAGACAGCTCGAAAAGCTTATTGTAATACTCCGTCTCATCATAAGGAGTGCCCAAAATCCGGACGGCAAGCCGGGTAAACGCCAGCCCGTTTTCCCGCTCGTAACCGGGACGTTCCGGCAGCGGCCGCAGCAGAAACGTTTCCCAGTCATCGTTTTCCGGCTCTGCCTTTCGGATCACCAATTCTTCCTGCCTCATCATTTTCCTCCTTTCTCTTCATGATGATCGGTACAAAAAAGGAAGGAAATGAACTCTCCCTCCTTTTTTGTTTTATTCTTCTTTAGATGCAGCCGTTTGCTCCTGAACCTGCTTTTGTTTGTTGAAATAGTGGATAATAAACGTTACCACAAACGCAGCGATGATGATTCCGAAGAACACAACGTGCGGCATTTCATAATCAAAGGCGCTCGCCGCCATTTTCACGGCGATAATCCCGATCAGCACAAAAGCCGTATTTTCAAGCTCAGGGATTTTATCAATTAAAACAAGGAATACTTTTGCGACTGTACGCATCATGAGAATGCCAAGCATACCGCCGATCAAGAGCACCCACACTTTTTCCGATACCGCAAACGCGGCCAGAATGCTGTCAACAGAGAAGGCCAAATCCATTAACTCAACTGAAACGACAGTGGCCCAGAAAATTCCGAACGTACGGACCATCCATGAATTTTTCTTCATGCCTTCCGTATCGTCATCACCTTCTCCGATCCAGAAATGCTTAATGACGAGCCAAGCCAGGTACAGCGCGCCAAGCACTTTGATCCACCAGAACTTAATGAGCAGCATTCCGATCCCGATAAAGATAAAACGGAAAATATATGCCCCGAACAATCCGTATGTTAATGCTTTCTTCCGCTGTTTTTCAGGCAGATGCCTTACCATCACCGCAAGCACTAACGCATTGTCGGCCGACAGCAGCCCTTCCAGCAGAACCAAGGAACCGATCAGCCCCCATGATACAGGGTCAGTCAGCACCTCACCCCACATTTTCCAATCAAAAAAGGAAGCGTAGGTCGACATAATATGATGTAGAAAATCCAAGTTTTTTCCTCCTATTTAGTAAAACGGTAATTTCCTGCTTACACCTGCAAGCCGTAATTCCGGCAAAGTGATGCCAGACCGCCGGAAAACCCGCTGCCGATGGCGTTAAACTTCCACTCAGCCCCATGGCGGTAAAGCTCACAAACGACAACCGCCGTTTCAATCGAGAAGTCTTCTCCTAAATCGAAACGAAGCAGTTCATTCTGGCTGTTTTCATCGACGACGCGCACGAACGCGTTCGAAACTTGTCCGAAATTTTGGCCGCGCGCTTCCGCATCATGAATCGTGACGGTGATGCCGATCTTTTCAATATTTGCGGGTATTTTTGAGAAGTCGACGATAATTTGTTCATCGTCTCCCTCGCCCTCGCCCGTCCGGTTGTCTCCCGTATGGATGACGCCCCCGCTTGGGTGTTCCAGGTTATTGTAGAAAACAAAATCAAGATCATTTACACAGTTGTCATGGGCATCGACAAGAAAAGCCGACGCGTCAAGGTCAAAGTCATGCCCTCCGGAGTACTTGTTCGTATCCCAGCCTAAACCGATCACCGCTTTTGTAAGGCCGGGGTTCGTTTTTGTCAGATCAACACGCTGTCCTTTCGCCAATTGAATAGCCATGTGCCGTCTCTCCCTTCTGTGTTTGATATGGTTCAGCCGATTTGCAGGCCGTAATCTGTCGCAATACGGGCCAGTCCGCCTTGGTAGCCTGAGCCGATCGCGGAAAATTTCCATTCGCCGTTATGTCTGTAAAGCTCCCCTGCGATAATGGCTGTTTCAATTGAGAAATCTTCAGCCAGATCGTAGCGGATCAGCTCTTCATTTGTTTCTTCATTGACAATGCGCACGAACGCGTTGGAAACTTGTCCGAAGTTTTGGCCGCGCGCTTCCGCTTCATGAATCGTGATGACGAATGAAATTTTGTCAATAGCGGCAGGCACCGCGCTCAGGTTGACTCTTACGCTTTCGTCATCGCCTTCGCCCTGGCCTGTCAGGTTGTCGCCTGAATGTGCGACAGAGCCGTTTCCGCCTTCAAGCTGATTATAGAAAATGAAATCATCAGGCGACGCGCATTTTCCTGCTTCATTTAATAGAAAGACGCTGGAATCTAAATCAAAATCATGTCCGCCGTCGTATTTGTTTGTATCCCAGCCAAGGCCGACAACGACTTTAGAAAGACCCGGATTTGTTTTAGTCAAATCTACTTTTTGTCCTTTTGCCAATGAAATTGCCATGTGTGCACTCTCCTTTTTTTCGTTTAGGCGTATCGGTTAACGATATCGCCGATTTTCGTATCGTTTGTGCCTTCACCTATCGCAGCGAATTTCCACTCGCCGTCCTCGCGGTAGATTTCAGCCGCGATCAGGCTCGTTCTGCCTGAATAGTTATCTCTTAAATTGTAAGTCACCAGTTCTTCGCGGTTAGCCTGATCAACGACGCGGATAAACGCGTTTTGAATCATGCCGAAGTCCTGTTTTCGTCTGACGCAGTCGTAAATATTGACGACAAACACAAGTTTATTAATCTGAGCGGGGACTTTCGCCAAATCGACGAGAATTTGTTCATCATCGCCGTCGCCTTCTCCCGTCAGGTTGTCACCCGTGTGTACGACACCGCCGCATCGGCTTTTCAGATTGCCGAAATAGATGACGTTTTTACTGTCTGTCATTTTATCATTTTCAAGCATCAGTACGGAAGCGTCACAGTCGATATTGGCACCGCCTCCGCCGAACAGCTTTCCGAAAAAGCCCCCGGATGATACAGGGTCCCAGCCGAGTCCGACCAGCAGTTTTGACAGACCGGCTTTTCCTTTTGTTAAATCAATCCGCTGTCCTTTTTGTAAAGAGATCGCCATATGATTCACTCCTATTCTGTAAGGGTGCCGCTAAGCACGCCGCAAGTGTGCATTTTTACTAAATTCCGGGACAAGAATCCCGGTGTTTATTAAGATATACGTCTTTTATTATATCAAAGTTTCATAAAACATAAGAATTTTTGGCGAAAAACGGCGAAAAATTACTTCCTATATTCTCCTTCGTTCCGGAGAGAATAGAGAAAACAAAGAAATTGACGAAGACTGAACATTTTTCCTATCCTTGTATCAATACATGTCAGGAAAGGGGCAGACGAGTGATTGATTTAAGCATACTTGATCAGGCGCCCGTATCCAAAGGAAACGGGCCGCACGAGACGCTCCGCCGTTCAGCGGAGCTCGCCCGTCTCAGTGAAGGATGGGGCTATAAGCGGTACTGGTTTGCCGAGCATCACGGCACAAGAGGGCTCGCAAGCGTTTCGCCGGAAATTATGATCGCTCATACCGCCGCAGCTACAACATCCATCCGTGTCGGATCAGGCGGCGTGCTGCTGCCGCAGTACAGCCCCTATAAAGTCGCGGAAACTTTCCGTCAGCTTGAGGCGCTGCATCCAAACCGGATTGACCTCGGGGTCGGACGCTCACCGGGCGGCACAACGAAAATCCGGCTCGCCCTCACAGACGGGGTAAAGAAAAGCATGACCGAGTTTAACAGGCAGCTTCAGGATTTATCATCCTTTCTGACAGATTCGGTTCCCTCGGACCATGCTTATGCAGGAATAAAAACAGCGCCTTTGATTGAAACAGCCCCGCAGCTTTGGGTGCTCGGCCTCGGGGAAAACAGCGCCAGACGCGCCGCTCTTCAAGGTGCGGGCTATGTCTTCGGCCATTTCATTAATCCGGAACGCGGGGAAAAAGCTTTTCAGATCTATCGGGACCATTTCCGGGCCTCCGCCCACTTTTCCGCTCCCGCCTCGCTCTGTGCCATTTTCGTCATATGCGCGGCTACGGATGAGAAAGCGGAAGAACTCGCCTTAAGCCAGGATTTATGGCTTCTTCGTGTCGGAAAAGGCGCCGACAGCCGCGTGCCGAGTGTGGAAGAAGCGAAGGCTTATCCGTATTCGCCGGAGGACCGTAAACAGATAGAAGAAAACAGGAAGCGGATGGTGATCGGCTCTCCTGCCGCAGTGAAACGCCGTCTGCTTGAACTTTCCGAGCGGTATCAGACAAAAGAGATGATGGTGCTGTGCAACGTCTTTGATTTCGAAGCAAAAAAAGAGTCATATGAGCGTCTTGCTGATATATTTCTGTAAAAAAAAGCCGTCAAACGGAGCAGCAGATGAGACTGCTGCACCGCTTAACGGCGGTTTTTTCGTTCTTTTCCTTTTTTAAACGCATTCCAAATCCCCTGCAGCGTAAACCCGAGCAGAAGCAGAATGATTAACAGTAAAGTGATTGACGGCCCCGGAGGCGTTCCGAGCTGGTACGAAGACGTCAGCCCCATGAACACACTGAAAAGAGAAATAATAATGGCTGCCGCAAACACCCATTTAAACCCTTTGGCGATACGGATTGCAAAAGCCGCGGGCAGTACGAGGAGCGCGGAAACGAGCAGCACGCCGATAATCGGAATAATGACCGAAATCGCCAGCCCCGTCACGATGCTGAATGACATTGACAGCAGGTTTGTGTTAATGCCTGATGTCTTCGCCGTCGCCTCGTCAAAAGTAAGCAGATAGAGCGGTCTGTTTAATATAATGAAATAAAGCAGAATCAGCAGGGTAATGCCTCCGATAATATAGACCTGCTGCTGGCTGACCGTGACAAGCGATCCAAATAAATATTGATCGATGCTCATCGACGCGCCGCCTTTTGACAGGCTGATCAGAAACATCGCAAACGACAGCCCGGCCGCCATTAAGATTGCGATAGATACCTCGGAATATGTACGGTACGCCCGCCGCATGTATTCAATGCCGATCGCTCCGATCGTGACGACAACGATGCTCGCCGCCGTAATATTGGTACTGAGAAAAAAACCGATGGCCACGCCCGACAATGAAATATGAGACAGTGTATCCGCCATCAGCGCCTGTCTTCTCAGCACGAGATATACGCCTAATATCGGCGCCATAATTCCGATCATGCTTCCCGCTAGAAAAGCTCGTCGCATGAATTCCAAGTCAAACATTTCCATCCGCCTTTTTCCCCCCTTTCAAGCCGTATGACTTTATCCAGATACTGCTGTACTTCGTTTTGTTCGTGTGTCACCATGACGACGGTGCGGTTGTGATTTTTCACCTGATGGTGCATAAATTCGTAGAAACCCTGTCTGCTTTCATAATCAACCGCGGTTGTCGGCTCATCAAGCATCAGCAGATCCGGATTGCTCGCAAGCATTCTCGCAATGCAGATTTTCTGCTTCTGTCCGCCGGATAAATCGCCGATTTTCCGGTGGCGGAAATCCCACATTTCCACCATCTTCAGCGCGTTTTCCACCTCGTGGTGATCCGTTTCGTTCAATCGTTTAAACCATTTTCCCTTCGTATAACGGCCTGATTGCACAAGCTCCAGAACCGTGCTTGGGAATCCTGCGTTAAATGAAGAAATCTGCTGCGGAACATAGCCGATTGTCAGGCGTTTTCCGGCTGCGTTTTTTTTACTGATCTCGGCCGTTCCTTCCCAAGGTCTGAGCATGCCGAGCATGACTTTCATCAGCGTCGATTTTGACGCGCCGTTCGGTCCTGTAATGCCGACAAATTCGCCGCTTTTGATTTCCAGCGACACGCCGTCAAGCACGGGTGTATGCGAATAACCAAAAACGATATCCTGTAATGTAACGAGATTCATGCTGACCTTCCTTTCCCGCATAGAAATAGTGTGCACCCTGCGGCGCACACTATGTTATTTAACCAATAGCGAATCTTTCAGTGCATCAAGGTTTTTCTCCATAATGTCGATATAACCGATGCCTTTATCCCGTTCTTTTTGGCTTAAACCTTCCAGTGTATTGAGCACTTCTGTTTTCGCGCCGATTTCACCGGCAAGCGTATCTGCAACTTTAGGCGATGCAACTTCTTCAAAGTAGATGATCTTCACATCATGCTGTTTGGCAAACGTTTTGAGATCCGCCAGTTTGGCCGCACTCGGCTCTTCTTCAGGAGAAAGGCCTGCAATCGCGACTTGTTTTAAGCCGTATTCTTTGGCGAGATAGCTGAATGCCGCGTGCTGTGTGATCAATTCTTTTTTCGCCGCTTTATTTAATGTTGTACGGTATAGTTTATCAAGATCCTGCAGTTTTGCAATATATTCTTTACTATTTTTCTCATAGTATGCTTTATTCTTCGGATCCTGTTTTACGATCTGCGCCGTAATGGTTTTGACCTCTTTTTGCGCAAGAACCGGGCTGAGCCACACGTGAGGGTCCATGCTGTGGCTGTGGTCATGACCGCCGTGTCCATGTTCCTCTTCCTCTTCATCCGAACCTTCGAGTAAGTCAATTCCTTTTGACGCCTTTACAAACTTCGCATGATCAGAGCTCATGCTTTTTTCCGCTGAAGGAACCCATGTCTCCATATATTCGCTGTTGTATACGAAAAGATCGGCGTTTTGAATGCCGGCGATATCCTTCGGCGTCGGCTCCCAATCATGGGGTTCGACCGAAGACGGGATGAGAATGTCTACATCGCCTTTGTCTTTGACAATTTGTTTCGTGAATTCGTACATAGGATAAAAGGTCGTCACGACGTGCAGTTTGCCGCTTTTTGAAGAACCTGACGAACCTTTTGAAGATGAATTGCCGCAGCCCGCCGCAATTAAAAAGCATGCCGCAATGACAATGATTCCGCTCCATTTTTTAAACAAGCCGTTTCCCCCTGTTCTGTAAATCAGAATGATGACGATTTCCAAAGCGTACTTTCTCGTTCATTTGTTACCTATACCATAATAAAACGAAGTAATTACGTTTTGCAAGATATTTTTTTCTAAATTGATATCCAATTTACCTAAAAAGCCCCCGCCATGTATGGACGGGGGCGTCCTATCACATATCAGGCAAGCAGATAAACTCTTGTTTCATAAGGACGGAATGTGATGCGGGATTCCGCGCCGCCATTTTCATAGTTGCTGAGAAGAAGCTCGGCGCTTTCAGGTTTGGAGCCATCAGGCCAATAAAAGACGGCTTCTTCTTTCGATACGTTGCTGATGGAGATGAGCTTTTGTCCGTTTGCTTGTCTTTCATATACAAACAGCTGCGGGTCATCAGGAAGCAGCAGCGTGTAGCTGCCTTTTATGACATCAGCATACTGTTTTCGCAGGCGGATCAGTTTTTTGTAAAAGTTCAATACAGAATCGGGATCATCCTGAGCCTCGGCCGCATTGACGGTTTTGTAATTGGGATTGACCGCGAGCCACGGTTCGCCCTCCGTAAACCCGGCATTCTTGCTGCCGTCCCACTGCATCGGTGTACGGGCATGGTCACGGCTTTTCGCCATAATGGACGCCATGACTTCTTCTCTGTCACGGCCCTTTTCAAATACCCTTTTGTGATACATATTGACGGTCTGAATATCCTGATAGTCCTCAATCCTGTCAAACGGGGCGTTTGTCATGCCGAGTTCTTCTCCCTGATAAATGTATGGCGTGCCTTTCATGAAATAAAGCAGGGCGGCAAGCATTTTGGCGGATGCTTTGCGGTATGTGCCTTCGTCTCCGAAGCGGGATACGATCCGGGGCTGGTCATGATTGCACCAATACAGCGTATTCCAGCCCTGATGTTCAAGTGTTTTCTGCCAGTCTGTGAGCACTTTCTTCAAATCGGTCAGCTCAAGCGGCTTTACATCCCAATGCTCTTGGCCCGGCTTCTGATCAAGCTCCATATGCTGAAAATGAAAAATCATATTCAGCTCATGCTCATCGGTTCCCGTATAAACGAGCCCTTCCTCAGGCGTCACTGATCCGGCCTCGCCGACCGACATCACGTCATATTTGGAAAATACCTCTTTCGTCATTTCTTTTAAGTAATCATGTATCCGTGCTCCGTTTGGCCGGAAAGGCTTCGGATCGGCCCGGCGGGCGATGTAATCTTCATATGGCGGCAAATATTCTTTTTTTGACAGAAGATGGAGCTGGTCTATACGCAATCCGTCCACGCCTTTATCGAGCCAAAATCTCATCATCTCGTATACTGATTGCCGAACCTCGGGATTTTCCCAATTCAGATCGGCTTGTTTGACGGCGTTCATATGCAGGTAATATTCGCCCGTATGTTCTTCGTACTGCCAGACGGATTGTCCGTAATCCGACACCCAATCGGTCGGCGGGCCGTCCGCGGTGCCCGGCCGCCAAATATAATAATCGCGGTATTTGCTGTCCGGATTCATTTCCGCCTCTTTGAACCAAGGATGCTCCGTGGAGGTATGATTTAAGACGAAATCCATCACAAGCTTTAATCCGCGGCTGCGGCATTCTGTAAGCAGATCGTGAAAGTCCTCCATCGTTCCGTAAGATTCCATAATCGCTTGATGATCCGTCACATCGTAGCCGTTATCGACGTTTGGCGACGGGTAAATCGGGCAGATCCATATCACATCAGCGCCAAGTTCTTTTATATAATCGAGACGCGCGATAATCCCCCACAGGTCGCCTATACCGTCGCCGTTCGTATCTTGAAAGCTTCGCGGATAGATTTGATAGACAACGGCGTCTTTCCACCAGTCATTCGCCATCTTGCGGCCCCTCCTGTTTTTTAGAGAACCATTTCCTTTATAATCCTTCCCTAAACAAAAAAGAGAAGGTTTCCCCTCCTCTTTTAACTTTCCAGCTGAGACGGATAAAGCGTCATGCCTCCGTCGACGAAAAGTGTCGTTCCGGTTACGTAACTCGCTTCTTCCGACACCATCCATGCGGCGGCCGCGGCGACTTCTTCCGGTTTTCCGAAGGCGTTCATCGGAATTTTTTTCAGCTGGGCCTGTTTATGTGTTTCATCTTCCAGATCCTTATTGGACTCCGTGGCGATCGTGCCGGGAGCGATGGCATTCACCCGGATGCCTTTGTCTGCGTAATTGAGCGCCATCGTTTCCGTCATCATTTTGATCCCGCCTTTGGATGCCGAGTACTGCACGTTTTCAGGACGCGGTATTTGCTGATGAACGCTCGATATGTTTAAGACCGTTCCTTTTTTGCCGCGATCGAGCATATGTTTCAGTGCCGCTTTCGCCCCCAAAAAGGTGCCGGTCACGTTGACGTCGATGACCCTTTGCCAATCCTCCAGGCTCATTTCATGGGGCATCGCTTCGGCCCCGTTAAAGCCGGAATTGTTGACCATCACGTCCACACCCCCGAAATGCTCCTGGGCGGCATCAAACAGCGCCTGAATCCCTTCTTCTGAGGATACATCGGCTTTTACGGTGACGGCTCTGCCTCCCGCTTTCTCAATGATGTCCGCCGCTTCTTCCGCTCCGGCGGAATCACCGAGGTAGTTCACAACCACATTCATCCGCTCCTTGCCGAAGCGTTCGGCAATGGCTTTTCCGATTCCTTTCGAAGAACCTGTTACGATTGCTGTTTTCCCCTGTAAATCCTGATACATTGTCTCTTTTCCTCCCTGATGTTAATACAGAGCATGTACCCGGTTTTAATCGGCTGAAAACAAAAGAGATCATAAAAAGAACGATGAAGCCGAAGCTCCCTCGTTCTTTTTTTCATTATGCGTAGTTGTTCATTTGCAGCCTTTTTTGCACGCCGACAAGCCTGCTGAAAAAATAAGATGCCGCTTTGTAGTTCTCCCGTTTATGAAAGAAATGAGCCGCGTCCTGAAGCAGTTCCTCTGTGTCAGCCAACAGCTCTTTTGATTCCAGAATGTCAAAATACTCTTTGAGCGAATCCTGTCCGCCTTCCCCCTGATAAAGCTCTTTAATCAGACGGAATTTCGTCATATAGATCTCATCTTCCCACTCCGCCGCGCTTCTCATGCCCCGCACGCAGCTGGCGGCGGCTTCACTGTATTTTTCCGTTTTAAAGTAGATATGCGTGAGTGAAAAAACAGCCTGGATGACCTGCCGGAAGCTGTGTGCTTCAAATCCGGCAGCCGCCCGTTCAAAATCCTCCGCCGCCTTGCAAAAGTCACCCAGACTGTACATACAGTGCCCGATATTATAATAGGCCGCAGCAATCATATATTGATCATCAAGCCGCTCCGCGTGTTCCAAGGCGCATTCGAGGTATTCCAGCGCTTTTTTATGCTGCTGGGCGTCCATCAGATTTCCGGCAATGATAAATTTGCACTGCACCCTTCTCATTCCGTATAATTCATATTTCTTGTAAATATCAAGCGCCTGCCCCGCGTAATTCATCGAAAAGAAAGTCTGCTTGATATGATAGTACACCTCAGAAATTTTATACAGAAACTCGGCTTTCTCTATGTCATCTTCCACATATTCAAGCTTTTCCTCAGCCCGCTTATAATGAGAAATCGCTGAGATGAAGTTTTTCTGCTTAAATTCATACATTCCCCTGAAATAGTAAAAATAATATTCCAGTAAGCCGGTCAGCTTTTGCTGGTTCATCTCAATCTCAGTGAGCATTTCAGAGAACGGAGGCTGGCAGTCGCCGTCTTTCATGGGTTTTAATTTATCCAGCATGATGCGGTGCCGAAATTCCATCAATGAAAAATACAACAATAAATCCTGGTTCTCTTCCATATCTTCGAGTTCATATTGAATCTCCCGCTTCAGCGCTTCAGCTTGATCGGCTTCAAACGCGCGGATCAGCTTATACCATTCATTCATCTTTACGGCCACTTCTTCAGATGGAATCTTGGATTTCATAGATTTGCCTCCTTCCTCCGGCTACTAATTATGTTATATTTTATCATAGCAAATTTATGGCAGTGAGCAAACAAAGATTTTAATCAATTAAAGAAAGAGAGAATTCACCATGAAACGACCAGTCAGAATTGCACTGCTTTTGATCCTCTTCTTTTCCGCAGACCTATGTTTTTCCTATGTGCAGAAAGAATTGAGGCCGCAGACGGCATTACAAGACAGAGCCATTCCAAGCGCTCTTCATCCGCTCGTGAAACAGAATGCGGAGCTATTGCAGACGGCCGCTCTGAAAAAAGGCATCACCGTCGTTATCACAGAGGGTTTCAGATCAATTGAGGAACAAAACGAATTGTACCGTCAAGGACGTTCAAAAAAAGGAAATATCGTCACCTACGCAAAAGGCGGGGAATCTTACCACAATTACGGCCTTGCGATCGACTTCGCCCTGCAAAAAAAGGATGGAAGCCTGATTTGGGATATGACGTACGACGGTAACCGAAACGGCACGCCCGATTGGCTTGAGGTCGTATCGATTGCCAAAACGCTCGGTTTTGATTGGGGAGGCGATTGGAGAGGCTTTAAAGATTATCCTCATTTACAAATGATCCCTGGCTAATAAAACCTTTTCTTTTTTCGCTTTTGCGCATCAATGTACGGAGGATAGACAGGCCTGTACACAAGCTTATATCCTTCATTGCCGGACGGCGTAAAATCGCGCTGCCACTCCAGCCGCAGATGGAAATCGGATAAAAAAGCGGCCTTTGCTTCTTCGGGAGTAACGGCCGGCACCGGATTGATCTTCTCCAGCTGCTCCGGGTCAATGTCAGGCGCCATGTAAGCTTCCACAAGCCCCGTTACGGGACTGACAAGTATTCTCGCAGCGCCGAACCGCAGCGGAATATCCTGATGCCATATGGAAAAATGGAAGCGGAACCTGCCCCTTCCGTCCGTTTTCAGCGGGTTCATTTTAAAAAACTCGTCCGCTCTCGGATAAAGCTTGTATAAAAATTGAAGCGCGACGGCCTCACACTCTTCCGCAGAATAAAAGGCCGGGCCCTGATGCTCAATAAAGGATTTAAAGGCTGTCATTTTCCCTGTCTTTTTGTCCGTTTTCATCTTCATTGTATTTTTGTTGCTGCTTTCAAAATAGCTTTCGATACTCAAATCTTTCCGTTCCGGAACCGACCCTTTCCGCCATGTCGTTCCGATCTCATCCCCGAGATCGCGCCGGCGCGTCTGAACCATATCCGAGGTAAACCCCATTAATTCATCCAGGCTGATTTCCCGTTTATGTTCAAACGCGGGAAGCGGTTTTGCCGGCTCATTCCTGTCTTCGCAAAGCTGCTGATCCGGCACGATATCATCTTCACCGGCCGGATAGCTGTAAGCCGGCAGAATCGGTTCATAGACGAGACGCGGTATTTTCTCAAAATTGACCACATCATAGACGAGACAGAATGTCAGCACACTCATGTAATGCGAGACGACTTTTTCCCGATCGACGAATGTTTCCGGGACGGGCGCTTCACCCTTATCCCCGTAATAGATAAACTGCACGACGAAGCCGCTCCTGCTTACATCAACGAAAAAACCTGAATCGGGAAGCGGCCGGCCGAGCACTTTTTTTGTATAGATAAATCGGATGCACCCATTGCGTTCTTCCCTCGCCTGAAAGATGAAATTCATAAAAGTAAGCGGGCGGTGTCTCGCCGCAAACCGAAGAGCCGTCAGCTTTAATTCGGCGTCTGACAGCTGCATGTCTGAACTCGGACAGTCGTTGCGTGAATAGGTAAGCAAAGATCCGTCGTCGCCCAGCTCAATCGTGACCGTTTTATCCGGCTGGTTACGATCTTTCCATATATAATAGGCTTTCGTTTTTTGTTTTTCATCATAATCTTCTATTTCAAGCTCATAGTCCGGCGGTATGTTCCCGATTTCCAGCGCTTTTTTTCTCAGATGTTCTTTCAGCAATGGGGTCATCCTTTCAGAAGAGTGTATAAAAAAGAACTGTTTTTTATTATATAAAAACGTCCTTATCCTTTTAAAGGGAAGAAAGTGCCTTTTATGTGTCTATTTTTAGCAAAGAGGGAAAAGAGCCGTATTCAGAGCGGCTCTTTTTCATACAAATGTCACATTCCCCGCGAAAGCCCCGGGACGAACGCCCATGACCTTCAGCCTATTAAACTCGTGATCGCTTCCCCTGTATGAGCCTCAATAAACAGCGGGAAAACCGGCTTGTATACGAGCCTGTACACTTTTCCGCAGCTGTCGTCATCGTAACAACGATCCCAAGCGAGCTCGGCTTTGATGGCCCGGCGGATCGCGTCTTTCGCCTCTTCCATTGTCAATGAAGGAACGGGATCGATTTCCTGGAGCTCTTTCGGATCAATTTCCGGCGGCATATAAAAAGTGACAAGACCCGTCTTTTTGCTGACACAGATTCTCCCCTCTCCGAATCGCAAATCAACGCCGCCCGAACAAGCCTTATATGTAAGTCCCACGTTTTCTCCTTCATCATCCGGCTCATCATATTGAACCCGGAAATACTGATCCGCTTCCGGAAACATGGCGAATAAAAAGCGGATGGCCATGTGATGGCATTCTTCCTCGGAAAACACCGGTTCGCCTTCAACCTTTATAAATGACATCGCCCCGGTGAGCCGGCCCGATTCTTTATCATGCATTGTTTTCAATACGTGTTCATTCCGTTCTTTAAACAGACTTTCAAAGCTTTTATCTTCCCGTGCGGATTTTGTTTTTTCAGGACGCCAGGCAATGCCGATACGGCCCTCTCCAAGGTCGCTTTCCCTCTCTTTATAAAAACCGTCGTGCAGCCCGATCATGTCATTGATGCTCATCTTTTCCGCTTCAGGTGCAGGGCGCGAAATCGGGACATACGGCCGCGTGTCGTCTTCCAGCTCTTCATATTCGTCTAATTCTGCATTCTCTTCCTTCAGGTCGGCCGATATCGGCCGCGTCGGAGACACGATTTCATAGACGAGATGGGGCTTGTCATCCCCCTGCACATAGACGGACTGATGCAGGACGGTGAACAACAGCTCTGCTTCAATATGTTTGACAAAGTGAGCCAATGCTTCCCGCTTGTCCGCAATTGTCTCCGGTCTTAACAGATCATCGGCCTTCCCATGGTAAGAAAAGCCGGTTACTTCCCCTGTCACAGCCAGGTCGATGTAAAACCCGGTCAGCGGAAGCAGCAGACCGTCAGCCATCTGAACATAGGAATATCTCACATCGCCATCATTGGCGGAGCCGCTGTTTTCCAATTCGAACTCAGCCAATGCCCCAGGACGATGGGTTTCTAAAAACGCCCGCATCCGTTTTTTTATGTCCGATTCCGAAAGAGCCGGCAGATCAGTCTGGAAAGCCGCACGGGATAAGTATTTCAGTTTTCCGTCCCGGTCTAATTCGACCATGATGCCGGCTTCCGGATCATTCTTATCTTCCCACCAAAACAGAACCTCATCTTCCCGGTATTCTTCCACATTACTCTCGTAGCGGGCAGGTACGTTTCCGATTCGGAGAGCCAGCTGTTTCAATTCTTCTTTATTCATCATAACACTTCCTTTTCTTCCAAAAAGATTGATGATTACCAAGACTCTTTTATACAAAACTAGTATAATTAACCTGTCCGTCTTCATGACTATCGAATTAATCATTAACAACAGGGGGTAAACCAGATGTCCATCAAAAAAATGAGCGCCGTGTTTTTCATTCTGCTTCTCACGGCATTTACCGCCGCGTGCAGCAGCGAAACGAGCGGCGGCCAGGAAAGCAGCACGGCGAAAGTGAAAATAAAAGAGACGGCATGGGCCGCTTCAGACGATACTGAACATCCGGCCGCGCTGAAAGTAACGGTCACCGTCAAAAATACGGGCAAAGACCCGCTTACCGTCAAAAGCAGCGACTTCTCGCTTTATCAGGATGACGCGAAAACAGCCAAGGCCGATAAGGAAGACTTGATGCAGAGCGGCACGCTTCATGCGGGTAAGACAGTGACGGGCAATCTGTACTTCACGGCTGACGAAGGCAAATCCTATGAATTGGTATATCAGCCGCAGGCAAAAGACGCGAAGCCTTTATCTTATAAACTGAAAGTCAAAGGCACAGCCTCCAACGCAAAACCTGACCCAGCGGACGCATTATCCGCATACATTGATGTGATGCTGTACGGCAAGCACAATAAAGATTTCACCCGCCTGACCGGTGTAAATGAAAAAATGACGGCCGCCGCATATCAGGAATCGGCGAAAGCCAGCTTTATCGCTTCTGCAGGCATTTCACAAGAACAGGCGGATTCAAAATCCATTTCCGCTATTATTGACGCCATGTCATCAGCGCTTCGGGATAACACAGAGCTCAAGGTGCATACCAAATCCATGTCAGGCAAAAAAGCCGTCCTTGAAGCAAAAGTGACGCCGCTTGATATGTCTCCGCTTGCGGGCCAGCTGCAAGACCGCGTGCAAGACTATGCCGGAAAGCACCCTGATGCTGATGAAAACGAAATTGTCAGCCACCTGCTTTCTGTCTATCCAGAAGAGTTTATGCGCCTGAAACCGGCTTCTTCTTCTGTTACAAGAGAAATCGAGATGAAGAAAAACGCCCGCGGCCAGTGGTATCTGGATACAGACGCCGATCTGGAAGGATTGACAGAAGCGTTTTTGAAAACGTCCTGACAACAAGAAAGGAAATAGCGCAGGCTATTTCCTTTTTTTATTTTCACTTAAAGATGTCACTGATATATTGAACCTCATCCTCGGTTAACTGCACATTAAGCGCGTCCAGATTGTGTTTCAGCTGGTCGGGGCGTTTGGCTCCGGGAATGATCGCATCCACCGCCGGCTGCGACAGAAGCCATGCGAGTGCGATATGCGCTGTCTGCGCCCCTTTTTCCTCCGCAACGGCCCGAAGCTTATCCACTCGCTCCAGATTTTGGTGAAAAGCTTCTCCCTGAAACGGCGGCCTGTTCTTTCGGCTGTCCTCAAAGACTGTGTCTTTTGTAAACTTTCCCGTCAGCAAGCCGGAAGCAAGCGGAAAATAAGGAATAAAGGAAATGCCGTTCTTTTCACAATAAGGCAGCAGATCATGCTCCGCCTCACGCTGAATCAGTGAATATTCCGATTGAAAAACCTCTAAATAGCCGTCGGCGTTAAACTCCTGCAATTGCCGGAAGCTGAGATTGGACGCGCCGATTGCTCTGATTTTCCCTTCGTCCTTCAGTTCTTTTAGCGTGCCCGCCACTTCGGAGAGCGGTGTTTTGCCGTCAGGGAAGTGGACGTAATACAAATCAATCACGTCTGTTTTCAGCCGCTTCAGGCTGTTTTCCGCCTCACTCCGGAGAAATTCACGGCTGTTGTCCAGCTCGATTTGTCCGTTGACCTCTTTGTGCGCGCCTTTTGACGCAATCACGAGGCTGTCCCGCACGCCGCGCTCTCCGACAACTTCACCGATTAACTCTTCGGAACGCCCCAAACCGTATATAAACGCCGTATCAATAAAATTGACGCCGCCGTCCAATGCTGTGCGGATGAGTTCTTTTCCCGTTTCATCATTAAGATTCGGAAACAGATTATGTCCTCCGACCGCATTTGCGCCAAAACCGATACGCTTTACCCGTAAATCCGTCCTGCCCAGCGTACGTGTCTCATCCATGGCTCAGGCTCCCTTCCTTTTATCGCTCTGTTTAGTATTAGATAGACGGTAAGAATTATCCTGCCTGAGAGCCTATCTGCAAAAAAAACCTTGAAAAGCGTTTGCCCTTCAAGGTTTTTTTGGCTGTGTATTAAGATGTCAGAGCTGCGGCGAAGCGTTCGGCTTCATCCGTGAGAGCACCCTCGATTTCCTTATAGCGGCTGGAAATCGTTGAGGCGCTGACGCCGTACTTCTTCGCCAGCTTGGCTTGAGAAACGGACGCGCCGTTCAGAGAAATGCTGTTTACGTAATATTCGACCGCCGCCGCGAAAGCTTCAGGCTTTCTGATCGTCGGTGTTTTTTTGATACAGAACGTTTTCCACAGATCAATTACGGCCGGAACCAGCTCAGCCGGGTATTCATCCCCGCTCAGGCCTTTTTCAATGGCGTCTGCCGTTTCCTTCTCCATGTCGTTGGCCCACTCTGTCTGTTTTTCTTCAGCAGCCTGCTCAGGCTCTTCCGCCGTTCCTAAAAGAGCGGCCAGCACAATGTCGAAGTTTTCCTGCATAAAGCGCTCAGGCGATTTTCCTTCCGCAAGAGCCGGGGCAGCCGCCTTTTTCACTTTGCTGATTAGAGCTTCGGCCCGCTTCACAGGGAAGATCGTAAATTGCATGAAGAACTCCGCTTTTTCCGCTTCGTGGATCGGATAGCCGAGAATCAGGCTTCCCGCCGGCGGAAGATCCTGCTGGCTGACGTCCATTTCCACTTTGAATTGTTTTTTCGTCATCACATCTTCAAAGTGAATCATTCCTTCTCTCACATCTTCAAGCACCATAACGGCAGGTGTCATGCTTTTCCATGATTCAACGATTTCCCGTGTTTTCGGGCGGTTGATGCCGCCGGCTTTTTTCTGAAGATATTCTTCAAAAATCGTCTTGCCGCCTGCCAGCGGACGGAAGAAAATTCCCCAGATGCCGAGGTTGAAGACTCCGATGTCTTTTGTCTGTCTGTCCAGCTCCGTAATGAACGCGTGCTGGTTAATAAATGATGATATGCCGTCTCTATGTGCTGTAAAGGCGTACTCCATTAGGCTTTCCTGAATCTGTTTCGCTTCTTTTGCCGCGATGTCTGCCGGAATGGCAGCTTCTTTGCTTCCGCAGCATTTTTTATATTTCTTCCCGCTGCCGCATGGGCAAGGGGCATTTCTTTTCACTTTTCCCACAATAAACCCTCCGAATTCTGATATAACTTTATTATTTTAACAAAAATAACTTCAGAGGGCTTGGTTTACGGCGAAAAAAGAATATGGAAGAAAAAAAGACCCCGGGATATTCACATTCTCCGGGGCTTTGAAACTGTTAATTTGTATTTTGTCCGCCGCCGTTCAGACCTTCTTTAATCAGCCCGTTTACTTGGCTGTTCATCAAAAGTCCGATGTGTCCGACACCGTGAATCTGCACGTTTTTCCCGCCGATCAGCCGTGACAGCGGGTTCAGGACGATTAAGTCCGCTGAGCTGTAAATCGATGTATATAAAATCTTTTGGTTCGGATCAGTCCCCGGAAGCGCCCGGTTGGTCACAAGGCCGTTCGCTCCGCCGAGTGTGACGACGTTTGCAATTTTGTCTCCGCCGTCAAGATTTTTAATGTAATAGAGCGTGTTGGCTCCGCCCATGCTGTGCGCGACGATATCGACTTTTTTCGCACCTGTTTCGCTGAGCACTTTTTTCACGTAATTGGACAGTCTCGGCGCATTGTGTCTGTTGTTTCCGGTTTTGTCTAAGAAATCGATGGCGTACATCTCTTTTCTTGACCAGCCTTGGGATGCCAAGTATGTTTTGATTCCCGCGAAGTTAAAGGACGCCCCGCCGATTCCGTGGACCATGACAACAGGGTTATGCCCTGAGGAGGCTTTCGATACGGTCGGCTGGAAGGCAAATACGGAAATGACGGACAGCATACAAACTGTAAGGACAACTAGAATTTTGCTTTTTATATGTTTCATGAACTTTCCTCCTGCTATGTAATATTTTTGCAGTTTTTATTCTATTAGAGAAGAAAAGGAAAAAATAGTGTATTTTTTACTGTTTTCAACAATTAAAAAAAGAGCGGAAAAATGAGAAAGACGCCCCTTTCCCGAAAGCACGCTTATGCTTTAATACGGCATAACAAAAAAGGAGAGAACACCCAGTTCTCTTCTCCTAGTACTCATTGAAATAGGTTTGAATCCGCTTAGGGTCATGCGTTTTTGTCAGCGCAAGCATCAGAAGAATCCGCGCTTTTTGAGGGTTGAGAGAGTTTGAAGCTGTCAAATGGTCTTTTTCATACTCTCGATTAGGTGTTACCGTTCCGTTTCCCGTCCTTGTGGAGCGGACGACCGCCAGCCCGCTTTTGACCGACTTTACGGCGCCTTTTTGCGCCGCATCAGACATTGAGCCGTTTCCCGGGCCTGCAAAAATAATGCCTTGCGCCCCTGATTTTACGGCAGCTTCAAAGAGATAGCTTCCGTCATTTTGATAGCCGTATATAATATCGACCTGCGGCAGTTTATCAAGTTTATCTATCTTGAAATCTGTATCCTTCGTATGCTTTCGGGTCATGATGTTATTAAAATAGATGTCATCAGCAATTGTTCCGATATAACCCATTTCTTCCGATTTGAATGTGTCGGCCGCGGTTGTATTGGTTTTTGTCACATAGCGCGCCGAAGCGATTCTGTCATTTAATACGACAAGCGTCCCCTTGCCTTTCGCATCAGGCGCAGCCGCTGTTTTTACAGCGTTATATAAGTTGGACGGCCCGTCCGCTCCGATCGCCGTGGACGGCCTCATTGACCCGGCGACAACAACGGGCTTGTCACTTTTGACCGTCAGATTGAGAAAGTAGGCGGTTTCCTCAAGTGTGTCTGTTCCATGTGTAATGACAATGCCGTCTGTATCATCAGACTTGAGCAGCTTGTTTACCCGTTTTGCAAGTTTCAGCAGTGTCTCGTTATTCATATTCTGGCTGCCGATATTCACAACCTGTTCTCCGCTCACATGCGCGACCTCTTTTATCTCCGGAACGGCCTGAATCAGGGCATCAACTCCGATTGCCCCCGCCGTGTACTCCGTAGCGGACGTCTTTGAAGGAGCAGCGCCTGCAATTGTGCCGCCGGTGGCAAGAATTTTAACATTCGGAAGTCCGTCTTTTTTCGCTGGGGCTGCGGCTGCCATCCGGGGCGGTGTTTCTTTCGCTTGAGGAGATTGGGAGCAGCCGGCCGCGATGAAGAGCAGAGCCGTGATAAATGTAATGAAGGGCATAAATTGTTTTTTCATTCTTTTCCCTCCTTTTCTTTATTTATGAAGATTTTCCTCGCACCGGTCAACGCGCTTGTCAGGCAACCTCCCGAAGAAAATAACCGTTAAAAAACCTTGACACCGTCATGTGAAATCAAGATAATAGACCAGTCACTATATTTTAAATTTGTCAAAAATCAGTAAGGTGGGAACATTATGAGCTATGGAGATTCTCGTGAAAAAATCCTCGCCGCGGCAACCAGGCTGTTTCAGCTTCAGGGGTATTACGGCACGGGGCTGAATCAGATTATTAAAGAAAGCGGTGCGCCGAAAGGTTCTCTTTACTATCATTTTCCGGACGGCAAAGAGCAGCTCGCCATTGAGGCTGTCAATGAAATGAGCCATTATATCCGTATGAAAATAAAAGAAAGCCTTGATGCCCATCCTGATCCTGCGGAAAGCATTCAAGCGTTTTTACAGGACTTATCAAGCCAATTCACATGTCCGGAGAACTTTGAAGGGTTTCCTGTCGGTTTACTGGCTGCCGAGACTGCTTTAAAGAGCGAAAAGCTCCAGCAGGCCTGTCAAAGCGCTTATCAGGAATGGGAGAATCTGTTCGCGGGCAAATTGAGATCAGCCGGTTTTTCTGATGAGAAAGCGGCGGAAATCAGCACTGTTTTAAATGCCATGATAGAAGGCGGCATCATTGTGTCCTTAGCCAAAAAAGACAAAATGCCGATCCTCCATATTTCTAAACAAATCCCGAACCTGCTGAAGACATAAAATACGAGAGACATGTACGTATAGAAAGAGAGGAGAATGATTTTGGAAAACGCTCAGCCTTCCAAACAATATAAAGTCATGCCGATCATGATTTCTTTACTGACGGCAGGGTTTATCGGCATGTTCAGTGAAACGGCGCTGAATATCGCCCTGACTGACCTGATGAAGGAGTTACATATCACTCCTGCGACCGTCCAGTGGCTGACGACGGGCTATCTGCTCGTTCTCGGTATTCTTGTCCCGGTATCGGGTCTGCTTTTGCAATGGTTTACGACGAGACAGCTGTTTATCGTTTCACTTGCTTTTTCCATTATCGGCACGCTGATTGCAGCGCTTGCGCCGAGCTTTCCGTTTCTTTTGGCGGCGAGAATCGTGCAGGCTTTAGGAACCGGGCTGCTGCTGCCGCTGATGTTTAATACAATCCTCGTCATCTTTCCGCCGCATAAGCGCGGAGCGGCGATGGGGACGATCGGGCTTGTCATCATGTTCGCTCCTGCGATCGGTCCGACATTTTCAGGGCTCGTGTTAGAGCATTTGAACTGGCATTGGATTTTCTGGATTTCCCTGCCGTTTCTTGTGTTGGCTCTTTTATTCGGCATCGCCTACATGCAGAACGTGTCTGACATTACAAAACCGAAAATTGACGTGCTTTCCATTATTCTGTCTACGATCGGGTTTGGCGGCATCGTCTTCGGATTCAGCAATGCGGGCGAAGGATCAGACGGCTGGTCAAGCCCGACGGTTATCGGTTCGCTCACTGTCGGTGCGATCGCGCTCATCTTATTTTCCATCAGGCAGCTGACAATGAAGCAGCCGATGATGAATCTGCGCGCTTTCCGCTATCCGATGTTTGTTCTCGGTGTCGTGATTGTATTTATCTGTATGATGGTTATCTTATCGACAATGCTTCTATTGCCAATGTATTTACAAAGCGGACTGATGCTGACGGCGTTTACGTCCGGGCTCATCCTGCTGCCGGGCGGTATTTTAAACGGCTTTATGTCTCCGGTGACGGGGCGCCTGTTTGATAAATACGGACCGAAGTGGCTTGTCATTCCCGGGTTTGTCATCACGGCAGCCGTACTTTGGTTTTTCTCAAACATTACCGGCACTTCAACGGCCATTCTCATCGTCGTGCTCCACACATGCCTGATGATCGGCATTTCCATGATCATGATGCCGGCGCAAACGAACGGCTTAAACCAGCTGCCGCCGGAATTTTATCCGGACGGAACGGCCATTATGAATACGCTCCAGCAGATGGCCGGCGCAATCGGCACTGCGGTGGCGGTCAGCATCATGGCAGCCGGGCAGAAGAATTATATGAGCACCGTGAAAAACCCGAATGATCCTTCCGCATACTCTCACGCGCTGATTGCGGGCGTCCAGCACGCCTTTATCTTCGCGATGATTGTCGCCGCTATCGGCTTGATCAGCGCCTTCTTTATGAAACGGGTCAAAGTGAATCACTCATAAGAAAACAGCAGGCTCCCCGTGAGTCTGCTGTTTTTTTATATACCGCGCGCTTCAGCCAGTTCATCAATCGCATAGATCAGATCGTCAGCCGTGTTATAGAAATGAGGCGAAAGCCGGATGATATGTCCGCTGGGTGCGCATACGATGTTTTTCCGCCTCAACAGCGCAGCCGTTTCCGCCGCTTTTTCATCCCGTATGGAAATCATGCCGGGTCTGTCATCGGCAGACGGAGGCCCTGTGAGGTGCAACCCTTTTTCAGAAGCGTATTCATACGCAAATGTGCTGAGTTTTTTTACTTCCCGGTGAATGCGGTCTGTGCCGGCATCATTTAATAGAGATAATGCCGCCTGTGCCGCATATATGCTGATAAATGCCGGGGTTCCGGTCTCAAAGCGTTTGGCTCCGTCCGCATAAGAAAAACGGGTTAAATCCAGCATCGACGCCCGCTGCTGCCCGAACCATCCGGTGACTTTCGGCTTCAGCCGTTCGGCAAGTTCCTTTCTGACATAAAGAAACGCCGTTCCCGGTATGCCGAGCATATACTTTCTCGCACCCGCGGCCAGCATATCAACTCCCCATTCTTTTACATCAATCGGGATGTGCCCCGCCGATTGATAAGCATCGACAAAAAGAAGCGATCCCTTCTTTGCGGATATCTCGGCAATGCGCTTCATATCCTGGACAAAACCGGACGTATAGGACACATGGGGCACACAGGTGAAAAGCGTCTGTTCCGATATGTACGTCTCATACCGCTCTAACGGGATCATTCCATCTTCAGACGGCACGACTGAAAGCTCCATCTCAGTCTGTGCCTTCAAAATGTGGGCGATCGCCGGAAAATCCAATTCCGTATACACCGCCTGTTTCTTTCGGCAATCCGGTAAAGCAGAAACGACGGCAGAGACAGCAGCCGTTACTGAAGGTAAAACGGCGATTTCTTCAGGATGGGCGCCGATCAATTTCGCAAATTCACACCTTGCCCGCTCCGTTCGTCCAATGGCTTCTTCCCAGTTTCCGCCATGCTGAAGCAGGCTTTCCTGATAGTCATTGATCGCTTTTGAAACCGGCAGGGCAAGAGCGCTTTGAGAGCAGCTGGCGAGCATCGTATGTGTGCGGAGCGCCGGAAATAAAGATCGGTATTGCACCAGAGGCGAATTCAAGACATGTTTCCCCCTTCGGCAGGAATATATGTCCATTATAGAGTATGGTAAAAAGAAAAGGAGGGTTTTATATGGAGAAAAAAGTATTGCTGACAGGCTTTGACCCCTTCGGCGGGGAAACGGTCAATCCTTCATGGGAAGCGGTCAAACGGCTGAATGGTGCCGCTGAGGGCCCCGCCTCTATCGTATCTGAACAAGTGCCGACCGTTTTTTATAAGTCTCTTGCCGTGCTGCGCGAGGCGATCAAAAAACATCAGCCTGACATTATCATCTGTGTCGGACAGGCAGTCGGCAGAATGCAGATCACGCCGGAACGGGTCGCGATCAATCTCAATGAGGCGCGCATACCGGATAACGAAGGAAACCAGCCTGTCGGGGAAAACATTTCTCAAGACGGTCCCGCGGCCTATTGGACCGGCCTTCCGATCAAACGGATCGTTGAGGAAATCAAAAAGGAAGGCATTCCCGCGGCTGTATCCTACACGGCGGGGACGTTTGTATGCAATCACCTCTTTTACGGGCTGATGGATGAAATCAGCCGCCATCATCCGCACATCCGCGGCGGGTTTATACACATCCCGTACATTCCGGAGCAAACCTTGCAGAAGTCTGCGCCGAGCCTCAGCCTGGATCTCGTGACAAAAGCGCTCAAAATCGCCGCGGTGACCGCCGCGGCGCATGAGGACGATATTGAGACCGGCGGAGGCGAACTTCACTAAGCTGCAGACGGCGCCTCGGCCCATTTCTTCCGGTAAACGATGCGGGACAGCGTCACACTGATTTCATAGAGGACGAGCAGCGGAATCATGACGAGAAAGTCAGACATAAAATCCGGAGGCGTAATCAGCACCGAGACGACGATCAGCACAAAATACGAAAGCTTCCGCGCCTTTGCCAGCCGGGTTGGATTCACGATTCCGAGCCGTGTCAGAAACATGACGGCCAGAGGCATTTCAAACAAAAATCCGAACGGCAATGTAAGATTCAGCATAAAGGTAAAATACTTGTCCGCCGTAAATACCATGTCAAAATGGCCGGCGGATAATTGTGTTAAAAATCCGAGCACAATCGGAAACAGCACAAAATACCCGAAGGAAATTCCGATAATAAACAAAACCGAAAGCCCCGGAATGTAAAGCAAAGCGGCGCGGCGTTCAAACGGGGTCAAAGCCGGCGCCGTAAAACGCCAGAGCTGAAAAGCGGCAACCGGAATCGTTGCCGTAAGGGCGCATATTCCCGCAATCATCATATACACCCATAAAATCTCGCTCGGCCCTAAAACGGCCAGCCTGCCATCCAAATCCTTGATCAGCCAGTCATAAATATCCTGCACAAACCAGCAGGCGCCGATAAAAAACACGAGAAAGGCGATAACGGTTTTAATGAGACGCTGCCGAACTTCCTCTAAATGCCCGATCAAGTGGGTTTCTTTTTTATCCAATCGTACATCCTCCTTATAGAGAAAGAGGCAGAAACGGATTCGTCTGCCCCCATGTCAGGATTCAGCCTGCCGTTTTGTCTTTCTCAGCCGTCTGCTTGTCCGGCTCTTCATTTGAGACCAGTGTTTTTGCGGCGCTTTTAAATTCAAGCAGCGTGCGGCCGGCGGCACGGCCGATTTCCGGAAGCTTTGAAGGCCCGAAAATGATGAGAGCGATGACGAAGATCAGGATCAACCCGGGAATGCCGATATTAGAAAACATGAGTGTGCCTCCTTATTGTGAGATTTTGGCCCGTTTCTTTCTCATTTGCTTTTCATGCGCATTGTTATGGGCGAAGAAACGATCCTCTTCCACCTCGTTTGACTGCTTTAAACCGCCTGCAACCGCAGCTTGAGAGACCTTCCGAATCCCCGTCTGGTCTTTCTGATAAATGAATGAAGCCCGCGTGGATACCTCAGCCCCCGGCTCCGTCACGTACGGCACCACTCTGTAATCCGCTCTCCATTGGGCAGGGGTCACCGTACAGCGGACATAGCCGCGGTAATCGTTGAAAAACTTAATATGCGGGTTTTGTTTTAAGATCTGATCCGTATCGGCCCGTTTATCCGCTCCGTTTCCTCCAGATGTAATGGAAGTCCCGACGAATTCGGCTCCGAAAATCTTTGAATTCGTTTGATTAAAATCGGTATGCAGGTTTGACGCCCAGCTTGCGTGAACATCACCCGTCAGCACGATGACATTGTTCAGGTTTTTGCTTTTTATAAAATTGATGACCCGCTCCCGCTGAGCCGGGTAGCCGTCCCATGAATCCATGCTGTATATCGGATTGGCGGTTGTTCCGAAATTCCATTGCGCGAAAAAGATTTGCTGCGCCAGCACATTCCACTTCGCTTTTGAAGCGGCTAAATTTCCGAACAGCCATTGCTCCTGTTCTGTCCCCATCAATGTACGCTTCGGATCTCTCCACTCATCAGAAGGCGGCTTATTCCCGTCGCCGTTGGCCTGATCATCTCTGTACTGTCTTGTATCAAGCACATTGAACGAGGCTAAATTGCCATAAGAAAATTGCCTGTACAGCCGCATATCAGGACCGTTCGGCAATGACATTCGCCTGAGCGGCATGTGTTCATAATAAGCCTGGTAAGCTGCGGCCCTCCTGAGCACAAACGCTTCAACGGATTGGCCTTTTTCAGGGATAACATTGGCATAATTGTTTTCCACCTCATGATCGTCCCACGTCACGACCCACGGAAATGCGGCGTGGGCGGCTTTCAGATTGGCATCAGAGCGGTATTGGGCATGACGGTTGCGGTAATCTGACAGTGTATACACTTCAGCGCTGCTGTGCGTCCTGACATTTCCCGTTTTTGACACATATTCGTTCGGTCCGTATTCATAAATGTAATCTCCGAGATGGAATACGAGATCAAGCTTTTCCTTCGCCATATGTTTATACGCCGTATAATAGCCGTGTTCATACTGCTGGCATGAGGCAAATGCAAACGTCATGGCGGATACGTCAGCGCCGGGAGCGGGCAGCGTTTTCGTCCGGCCGACGGGACTGAGCTCATGCCCGCTTTTAAACCGGTAATAGTACACTTTATTGGGCTTGAGCCCGTCCGCCTCGACATGGACGGAGTGTCCGAGATTCGGCTTGGCCATTTCCGTTCCGCGTTTGACGATGTGACGAAAATGTTCATCAGCGGCGATTTCCCATTTTACCGGCACGGCCTGCTTCGGCATGCCGCCCCCATTCAGCGGGTCAGGGGCAAGACGCGTCCAGAGAATGACGCTGTCAGACAGCGGGTCGCCGGAAGCTACGCCGAGGGTGAACGGATAGTTTGAAAATTTCGGAGCGGCATTCACTTCAAACGCGCCGATGGATTGCGCGATCGCTAACCCGAGGGAAAGACCGGCGATTTTCCCGGCGCCCTGTATAAATGCGCGTCGGTCAAACGTATTGTTCTGAAAGCTTTTGTTCTCCAATTCCTTGATCCATTCATCTAAACGGCCGTCATGTGTCATGTCAGTTCCCCTTTCGTCTCATTGATCGCCCTTATTATAAAAAAGAAATGTTAAACCGCTATGAAGAAGTGTGAAGGGTTTGTAAGGCTGAAAAATGGACGGCGGGAGACATTTTTCACATTGTTTCGACAAACCTTGCCCCGCCGGGAGAAAACCCCCTCTGTTTGTTTTTGGCTTGTCATCCGTCAAGCGCACTTTTTTCCTATTTTTCTTCACAAAAAATTAAAAAAACACCGTTCATTCTCAGAACGGTGCGCCCGGGATTAAAATGTATTGTACACGTTTTCGCACGTCTCACCTGTCGGCTGATAGAAGCAGTGGGATCTGAATCTGGCGACAAACGGCTGGCCATACCAAGTCTGCGGGCAGTTGCCCGGAGGCTTAAAATACCACAGGCTGAATTTAGCCGGCCAAAACCGTTCTCCGTTAATGTTCCTGCGGGCAAGCCTCCGCTCGGATTCACGCGGTCTCTGGTAAAAGTATCCGTGAGTCACCGCTTCAAACGCGTGCGGCTGAAACACCATCTGCCTGATGGTGCGCAGGCCTTTAAAATCAGAACAATTCGCCCGCACCCGATTGATTCCCACATTGCCGACCAAAAGCATTCCCTGCTTCCCTTCGCCTTCCGCTTCCGCCCTGAGCAGCCTTGCCATTAGATCGACATCGGCGCTCGACGCTTTTACGACTGCCATCATGACACCTCCCGTATTTTCTCCTTTCATCATATTCAGCAGCGGCCCAGTGATGACAGTCAAAAGCCAGAAAACAAATGTTCACGAAAAAAGGGTTTATATTTCACGGGATGAGGAAACATACTAACATGATTTCCATAAGGAGGAATTCGCATGGAACACATTAAAGCGCTTGCCATTAAAGGCATTATGACCATCATTATTCTGTATCTGATACTCGGCTTAGGTTTTCGCTTTACATTCGGCGACGTGCTGCTGATGACCATTGTGCTGGGAGCCGTTTCCTACTTTACGGGCGACCTGTACGTGCTTCCGAGATGGAATAATATCACGGCGGCGTCCGCTGATTTCGGAATCGCGTTTCTTGTTGTCTGGCTGATGGGAATGCCGCTGTCCATGGGCATTTCCGGAGGAAGACTGGCGTTTGCCGCTCTTATTTCCGCCGTCATCATCGCCGTCGGAGAATATTTTTTCCATATCTATCTGATGAGAAAAGACTTGGGCGGGTCCCGTTTTTTAGAACCCCGGTCCGAATAACCTAAAAAAGGCCGGATAAAAGCCCCTTTAAAAGGGGCTTTTTATTTGTAAAGTATAAACGCTTTATACATCTTGATATAACTGATAAACCCTTTTCAGCCTTTCTTCGAGCTGTTCAAAATGAACAAAGCGGGCTTCTCTCAGAAACTCAGTCCCATCAATGAACAAAAGAAGCACGGGAACAGTGAAGACTGAAAATCTGCCGGCCACCTCTTCTACCTCGTCAGCATTGATATGCCCCAATTTGATATTCGGAAACTGATCCAATACTTTTCTGAGCTGCGGCAGAACAGCGTGACATACTGTACAGGCGGGTCTTGAAATGTAGATAAAACTGAATTGATACTGTTTAATAAAATTCTCGATAGAATCTAATGAATGTAATTCTGCCATCTCTTTCATCAAAACCCTCCTCCAAATCGGCTCGTCTTTTATGACCAAGCTCATCAATACTCGTACATTCACTATACACATTTATATTGAACATATCCGCTTTTTTGCTATTCAGAGCACCTGAACGTTGTGCTTGAAAAATAAAAGAACAGTTACCGCTTTTCAGTAACTGTTCTTAGATACTTATATTAAAAATGCAAAGCGTACGCCCCTGAACCGATGAGTGCAACTCCGATGGAGACTGCAATCAGCACCAAGTTATATTCAAAACCGCCGGCACCGTTGGCAAATCCTTTCGCTCCATGGACTTTTACGATGGCACCTAACATAATAATCGTTATAATAGCAGCTCCGAGCGGGAGGAAAACACCTAAAATAAATAGAATTCCGCTTGCGAGTTCCCCGAGACCTGATAAAGCGGCCGCGGCATTACCTGGTTTAACTCCAATTGACTCGAACCATTGTCCGGTTCCTTTAATTCCGTATCCGCCAAACCAGCCGAATAATTTTTGTGATCCATAAAACAGAAACACCACACCAATCATGATTCGAATAAGTAATAGTCCTGCATCTTCCATTTTTATCTCTCCTTATTTTTCATATTATATGATGTCTGCAAGGCAGCTGTTTACCAACAGTCGCTTCCAGCAAACATCTGTTAAATGTATGTCTTGTTATTTTTCTTCATGCTTCACGTTCATCTATCAATCAATCTAATTCTCTCACTTCAAACGGCAGCAGCCCTTGTTCAATTTGTGCCCGGTGCGGTTCATACTGCTCAGGGAGCATCAGTTTTCCGCCCATTGTTTCTTCTGACTCATCATGGGCAAAGCCAGGCGGATCAGTTGCGATCTCAAATAAGATTTCCCCATGTTCTCTGAAGTAAACCGCATTAAAATAGTTTCTATCCTGAACAGGAGTCACACCATATCCGTGCGCAGCAATGAACCTTTGCCAATCTAATTGATCTTCGTCATCCTGAGCCCGCCAAGCGATGTGATGGACCGTGCCGACACCCATTTGCCCGCGGCCGATAGGCGTTAATTTAAGATCAATCACATTTCCGATATCACCGGCAGAACGATAACGAACGAAGTCGCCTTCTTTACCGACTCGCTCAAGTCCCATGATGTTTTCCAGCAGTTTACCTGTTTTTTCAGGCTGTGCTGATAACAGGGTCGCACCGCCAAAGCCTTTAATGGCAACATCCGGGGTTACGTCTCCGAACGTCCACGTATTGGCTTCTCCTTCTTCTCTTTCCACGATTTCTAAGTGCAGACCGTGCGGGTCATCAAATTCTATATACTGTTCTCCAAAACGCTCAATTTTTGTGTATGGAATGTTGAACTTTTCAAGTCTCTTTTCCCAAAACGCCACGGCACCCTTCGGCACGGCGTAAGATGTCACGCCAACCTGTCCGTCTCCAATGATGCCTTGGCGGGCGCCCGCCCATGGAAAGAATGTGATGATTGTTCCCGGCTTCCCGCCTTCATCCCCAAAATAAAGGTGATACGTACCCGGATCATCAAAATTGACCGTTTGCTTGACCAATCGCAGCCCCAGCACTCCAGCGTAGAAATCAGCATTCTCTTGAGGGTGACCGACAATCGCCGTAATATGATGGATGCCCATCGTTTTTTTCGCCATTTTTATTCGCTCCTTTACAAATAGTTAAATATACTCCACAAACTCATTCACAGGCTTTCGGTAGCCGCGCGGCCTTCTGCTTTCTATTTTTTCTTTCCCGATTGTAATCATCATGACGACCTCAAATTGATCATCTATATTCAAAATCTGTTTCACGGCTTCAGCATCAAACCCTATCATCGGACAGGTGTCCCAGCCTTTTTCCTTAGCACTCAGCATAAACATCATCGCAGAAAGTGAAGCATTTCTTATCGCCTCATCTCTCTTAAATGGTTCTCCCCTGTTTTCATAAAACGAAACGGTGTCTTGAACCATGTGATCATACTCTTGTTTATTTAATACCCCCAGCATCTTCAATCCTTCATAGATGTCAGCCGCTTGCTGATATGCCTGCTTATCCCCTAAAACCAAAAGAACAGCTGATGAGCTAAACACTTTATATTGTCCGTTTGCGGCCTGCTTCAGCTTTTCTTTTACATCCGGGTCAAGAACCGTCACATATTTTGTGTGCTGCAAATTAAAAGCTGATGGAGCCAACGCAACTAATTCAAACATTTCGTTGAGTTCATCTCTTGTGATTGGATGTTCTGGAAGAAAGTTGCTTGCAGATCTTCTTTCATTCACTAGCTGTACAAATTCAGCCATTTCCCTCGTACCCCCTTTATCTCGAATTCGAGATATTATAGTATAAAAAACCAAATAACATATGATCAAAAAACGAAACGTTCTCTTCACTGATCTTTTCGTGATTCAAACGATCAGCAGGTTCTTATCCTGCACTCTAATTAAATTATCTTGAATTAAAAAATCTTGAATTCGAGATAATAATAAAAGATAAATACTCAAATGTCAACAGTTCTTTTTTTAATTCAGCCCCATTTTGTCTGTGTACTGTTTAGCCCTGCTCCAACTTTTTTTCTGTCACCTTATTTATTAGTAAACAGGAAAAAACCTTGCTATAGACCCACTCGAAACTGAATTGGTACGATAAGCAAAGTGATTACACAAGAAAGGATACGGAGAGCGAATCAAAAGCGCCTCTATTTTTTTGTGCAGTTTTATAGGAGGAAAAAATGACAAGTGAAAGAGAACAAATAAGCAAAAAAGTTGCTTTGATTGCATTGATAGCCAATCTGATCTTAATGGCAGGAAAGATCTTTTTTGGACTGATAGGCGATAGTGAAGCAGTTTTTGCCGACGGTATACATTCTGCAGCGGATGTCGTGGCTTCAATTGCTGTCCTGGCCGTCATCGGCATTTCTAATAAGCCGCCCGATCAAGACCATCCTTTCGGGCATGGCAAAGCTGAGGTCATCAGCGAAGCGATTGTAGGAATCATATTAGTGCTCGTTTCCGTGTATATTCTGATAGAAGCGATTTCGTCCTTTGTTGAAGGTCCAAGCATCCCGCAATACAGCGCATTGTTTGCGGCTCTGATATCCTACGCGGCTAAGCAGATCTTATATCGTTATTCGATCAAACAAGGGGAAAAATGGAACAGTAAAGCGATTATAGCGATTGCATACGATCATAAAGGCGATATCGTTGCCTCTCTTGCCGCTTTTATCGGCGTCCTATTGGCGATTATCGGGAACACACGCGGATGGACCTATCTGTTGTACGCCGATGCAATTGCCAGTGTCATCGTGGCGTACCTTATTTTTAAGATTTCAATGGAATTAATCAGGCCGTCTGTTGACGTTCTCATGGAAAAAAGTGTTGATCCCGAACTGATAGAGGAATATAAAGCCGTTATTTTGCATTGCCCTCAAGTCAAACGGCTCGATAAAATCCGAGCAAGAGAACACGGCCACTATAAATTGCTTGATGTCCGGTTATCTTTGGATCATGATTTGACGATTAAGCAGGGACACGATATTGCCCGCGAAATCCGAAATGAAATCCAAAGACACTTTTCAGATGTTGAAGAAGTGCTCATCCACGTGAATCCTTATTTTGAAGAATGAAAAAGCAGCTTGTAGAGAAAACGATGTTTTTTCTGCAAGCTTTTTTGTTTTGTGCTGTTTCTTTACATATTCATTTGATTTCAGGTGCAGAAAAAGCACTCCCACATGCCTAGCTTTGCTTGGCTGGGTATGTGGCAATCTTCAACATCATTTTGAATAAGATCAGCGGATCAAGTGAGGGGCGGTCTTTATTTTCGCTGCAGTAAGGTTTGACTTTTTCACCGATGAAAGAGAAGTCTATGTATTTATCAATTTTTCGAAGAAGGTGATCCTCTTCGACGAGTTGGTCAAACAGAACGAATTCGGCTGTGTTTCGAGAAAAATTTCTTGTGTGGAACATGAGAAAGCCATTTTTTCTGTCTTTCTTTTATTTTATGACAAGGGAAAAATAAAGGCTGTCGAGATTTTCTCGACAGCATGAAGGCCGGATAACGGCCTTTTTCGTTTGATTTCACTGATCAATATGCTTTCTGATAAAATGCAGCAGCGTGTTTCCTTGAGCGGTCAATATGACGCCCTTCGCGCCGCACTTCGGACAGGGCGTCCCTTCCTTCTCCTCGCCGGTTCCTTCACAATGCGGACACGTGAGCTCAAGATCGTCGGTTGCGATCACCATGAATATCCCTCCTTTTTTGATTGTCTGTCCGTCTCCAGTCATTTTCCATGGCCATCACCTCCTTAACAATACAAAAAAACCCCGTCCATCAAAGGACGAGGTTTTCGCGGTGCCACCTTTATTAACGGCTGATAAGCCATTCTCTCAAAAAGTACAGAAACACACGGTTTCAATACTCCTTTCTTGATAACGGGGAAAGAATCCCGGCACCGCCTACTGTCATTTCAGCGCAGCAATTCAGAAGCCCATTCGGCACCGGACGGGGATCGGTTCACAGCGGCCACCGACTCTCTGAACCCCGCGCGCTGATGCGTACTTACTCTTCCTCAGCATTGTTCATCCGTTCTTTTATTTTAAAATGTCTCATACGCTGTCATCCGGCGGAAGTCAATAACCTTTCGGATCGGTCAGGCCGAGCATGTCCCGCGCCATTTGCATATGCTCCTCTTGCCCCGTCTGAAGCGCGAACTTCGCCGTTTCCACAGGGTAAGCGGCCTGCCATTCTGTCACATGCTGATTTTCGTTTACAAAAATATGCGGAGGGTGCAAGCCATGGATCAGCGCGGAAAAATCAGGCCAGTACGAACTGTCATTTATCCACGTTTGCCATCTTTTCCAATGCCAGCTTACCGGCTGCCTCCGCTGACAAATTTTGATCCCTCGCGTAAATCTTTCGCCTCCAAAAAGAAGACGTGAATGAATTTTTTCATATTCACTTTAACCGGAGAAAGCGGCACGGTTTCCTTAGCCTGCATTTCTTTCATTCTCTTGCTGACAGCGGGGAAATCAAAGAATTTCGAGGCGTAATATTCAAATTTGGGGTTTGAAAAATCAGTTGTGCCCAATGAAGCGAAATGGTTTAACGAATGAATGACGGCCCTTCTGATCCGCTGTTCCGAGGCTTTGATTTCCCTGTTAACCTCGGCTTGTGCCGCCGCAGGCCCCAGCTTCCGGATGGCGACGTTTGTAAACATCTGCTTTAAAGACGGGATGTTTCTTTCCGCCTGTTCATCCTCAAATAAATAGTGAAGGACGGCCATGAGGTCATGCGCCCCGCTTTCTCCCACGATGCCTAATTCCGATAAAAGAAATTTTCCTGTTTCTTTGATTGATTTCTCGCGCATCCCCCCCGGCCCGCTTTTTTTCGGCTCATTCCGCTGAATAAGACGGCTTAACGAGTGTTGGATGTCGCCGATCGAGGTTTCCAGTTCAATCCGCTCTTTTACTTTTCGCAAAACGGTGACAATCTCGATTTTGTTGATCGGTTTGTGGATAAAGTATTCGATGCCGAGAGAATAAGCTTCTCCCACCATTTCCTTTGCCTCCACCTGCGATATCATCACCGCTTTTCCGTTGTACGATCCCTGAAGATGCCGGATCGTCTCAATCCCGTCCCGACCCGGCATCAGCAGATCAATTAATAAAATATCGACTTGTTTAAAATGGAGATAATGCCCTTCAATCTGGCTTCCGTCCTCTGCCTCACCGACGACTTCTCCTAAGTCCTCGTCCTCGATCATCTGTTTTAAAATGGAACGGATCGCCCGGTCATCATCAGCTATAAAAAAACGCATATTATGAGTTCATCCTTTCTGCAATCAAATGCTTCACCGGCAGTTTAATCGTAAATATGACGCCTTTTGGCTTGTTATGAAAGGAAATGTCTCCGTCAAGTTCAGTTACGATTTCCTTCACGTAAGTAAGCCCGATGCCCGTTGAAGGTGTGCCGAATTCATCGTATTTGGACGTAAACCCGGGATCATAAACGACCTCTCCGATTTTTTCCGGAATGCCGGGACCGTCATCTTCCGCCTGAAATTCAGCCTTTTCTCCTTCCGTCCTGCGCAGCGCGAGGCGGATCTCACCCCTGTCACCCATGGCTTCGACGGCATTGGCGGTCAGGTTATTTAAGATCGACAGGACGGTAAAGACGTGATAATCGGGATGCTCTCCTTCAATCACGCTCCGGAATTGAATGTCCTTGCCTAAAGATTCGGCGTATTTTTCATTGATTCGGATGACGATGCCGACCAGAGCGGCGGCATTCATGTAATCCCGGAATCTCTCATTGGAAATCAGCTTCGACAAACCGGCGAATATTCGCTGATTGTCTTTTTTCACTTCATGAATTTCTCCCGCAAGGCGCAGCATTCGGCTCCCGAGCTCCCGGTCGTTCCCGCTCATTTCCCGATATAGCTGATAGGATTCTTTCGTCACATGCTCCGTCGTTTTCAGCGTTTTTTTCAAATGAATCGTTTCTTCATATAAGTTGGACACAATCATCAGCATGTGCTCATGCTGCTTTCTCGTTTGTTTTTCCCTGACCTGAGATTCGTGCAGCTTCATCACGTTGAAAAAACTCAGCACAATAAATGTGTGAGAAACAGCGATAACCGCAATATCCGCCAGCTTGTCCGGCATCATAATCTGCCGGCCGCCGGAAAACTGAACCGTCATTTCAACGGCATCGGACGCAATTTCAATGAGAAAACCGAGAAACCCGATCATCAGCGGCCGATCCCAAAAAAGCCTGACCTTCAGCACATAAAACAAGCAGGCATATGTAAAGTAAAAAAAGAAACTGGGATATTGGCTGAAAAAAGCCTCCGTAAAGCCGGCATGCTCTCCTCCCCAGCACTCCAGGCCGATCCGGAATGCCACAGCGGCTGCACCTGTCAACAGCCCTGACAATACTGCCGGCACATGCCGAAGCAGCAGCAGAAAAAAGAAAAAAGCCGGGGCGCCGAAGCTGATCCGATATACCTCATTCAGGGGGTAAAATTTCAGTTCCCCCGCCAGCGGCACGGTGATCAGCATAAGGGCGAAAAGATAGCCGTCTTTTTTCAGTAAATAGTCGAGCCTGATCATAATCACTTCCTTCTTCTGTCTATTTTGAACAAGACCGACACAGTCCGCAAATTTCTTTAGACCCGAATGGCGGGACGCTCCGGCTGATTTATAAATCTATCGGCTTATTTTAAGAATGATTTTGTCGTATTTTGTATGATTCTGTAGATGTCATTATACATTAACATGGAACACGCTATTTTTGAAAACGTTTTCCAAGACCGGTTTCCGCTTCGGACAGGCTTGCAATAGAGGAGGAATGTTATGAAAGATATGGTCAGAGAGCGCCTTGAAAAAGAGGAACTGGCTTCACTTTTACAAGATTGGGTCGAGCATTACCGACCGTTTTCCGTCAATGGAAAAAGCGCAAATTATATACCCGCCCTCGGAGAAATCAACGACTCTCAGCTGGGCATTTGCATATTAGAGCCGGATGGCTCAATGATTCATGCCGGTGAATGGAATGTCCCGTTCACATTGCAGAGCATCTCAAAAGTCATCAGCTTTATTGCCGCCTGCATGAACAGAGGCATTTCTTACGTGCTGGATCGTGTGGACGTGGAACCGACGGGTGATGCGTTTAATTCTATCATCCGGCTTGAAATCCATAAACCCGGGAAGCCCTTCAACCCGATGATCAATGCCGGCGCCATTACCGTCGCCTCGCTGCTTCCGGGTGAAACGGCGCATGATAAATTAGAATATCTCTTTTCCGTTTTTGAAAAATTAATAGGAAAACGCCCACACATTCACGAGGAGGTCTTCCGTTCTGAATGGCAGACCGCGCATCGGAACCGAGCGCTCGCCTACTATTTAAAAGAAACGAACTTTCTCGAGGCGGATGTGGAAGAAACGCTTGAAGTGTATTTAAAGCAGTGCGCCATGGAGGGTACAACCGAGGACATCGCTTTAATCGGATTGATACTTGCGCATGACGGCTACCATCCGATCCGACGGGAACAGGTCATTCCGAAAGATGTCGCAAAACTCGCCAAAGCCCTGATGCTGACGTGCGGAATGTACAATGCGTCAGGCAAATATGCGGCTTTCGTCGGCGTCCCGGCCAAAAGCGGGGTATCCGGCGGCATTATGGCATTGGTTCCTCCAAGCGCCAGAAGAGAACAGCCTTTTCATAACGGCTGCGGCATCGGCATTTACGGTCCGGCCATTGATGAATACGGCAACAGCCTGACCGGCGGCATGCTGCTGAAACATATCGCACAGGAGTGGGAGCTCAGTATTTTTTAATCAAACGAACCAAGAGGTGATTGGATGCAGGAATTCCTTGAAAATGTAATCGGCTCGGCAAATGATTTTTTATGGTCAAAACTGTTAATCGTACTGCTTCTTTCTCTGGGACTGTTTTTTACGTTCAGATCAAAGGGTCTGCAAGTCCGCATGCTGAAGGAAATGATCCGGGTTTTGAAGGAAGGCGCGGCCGCCCGGACAAAAAACAGCATTTCCCCGTTTCAGGCATTTTGCATCAGTATGGCGGCGCGTGTCGGAACCGGGAATATTACCGGAATCGCCATTGCGATCTCACTCGGCGGTCCGGGCGCTATTTTCTGGATGTGGATTATCGCAGTCATCGGTTCGGCTTCAAGCTTTGTTGAAAGCACGCTGGCCCAAATTTATAAAGTAAAAGATCAAAACGGATTCCGCGGGGGCCCGGCCTATTACATGGAAAAGGGCCTGAAGAAACGCTGGATGGGCGCGCTGTTCGCCGTATTAATCACACTGTCATTCGGGGTTGTTTTTAATTCCGTTCAATCCAATACAATCAGCGTCGCCTTTCAAAACGCATTCGGCACCAGCCGGCTTACATTGGGCATTATTTTAATCGTGGTTTTCGGCGGCGTAATCTTCGGCGGCGTCAAACGAATTGCGAAAATGGCGGAATACATCGTGGTCGTCTTGGCCGTTTTATATATCGGTGTCGCTTTCTTTGTCATTCTGACGAACATCACCCAATTGCCCGGCGTTCTGTCGCTAATCGTAAAAAATGCGTTCGGCATTGATCAGGCAGCGGGCGGCGCTTTAGGTGCGGCCTTGATGCAAGGTGTAAGACGCGGGATTTTCTCAAATGAAGCGGGTATGGGAAGCGCTCCGAACGCGGCGGCGACAGCTACAACGAGCCACCCGGTGAAACAGGGGCTCATTCAGGCATTCGGCGTCCTGACGGATACGCTCGTCATTTGTACAAGCACGGCGCTTATCATTTTATTTTCAGACGCGTATCACCAGCCGGGACTGAGCGGCATCGCGCTTTCTCAGGCCGCCTTGAGCGATCATGTCGGCGCATGGGCGTCAGGTTTCCTTGCCGTCTTAATGCTTTTGTTCGGCTTCAGCGCTCTGATGGGCAACTATTATTACGGAGAAACCAATATCGGATTTTTAAGCCAGAACAAAAAATGGCTGTTCATTTACCGCATCTGCGTGCTCGGAATGGTACTGTTCGGCTGTATTTCCAAAGTCCAGCTTGTGTGGGATATGGCTGACTTGTTCATGGGCTTAATGGTGGTCGTGAACTTAATCGCGATTTTCCTTCTGTCGAAAAAAGCGTTTGCCGCTTTGAGCGATTATGCCCGGCAAAAGAAAGCCGGAAAGGACCCCGTCTTTTACAGAGATGTGCTCCCTGATGATGACGGGATCGACTGCTGGGAGTATTCAGACATCGCGAAAAGTGCGAAAGGCAAACACATTTCCTAAACAAAAGGTGTTCGGGCAGCGTCCTGAACACCTTTTTTCTGCCGGTTCATTGACAAAGAGAATAGCATCCATTACCCTTTTTATATATTTTCAGTAAAGTCAGAAAGGAAGGCCTATGAATCCCATTACACAAATATTAAATGAATACCCGGTTATGATCATAGACGGCGCGATGGCAACCGAGCTTGAGCGGATGGGCTGTGATTTACATGACGATCTGTGGTCGGCCAAAATTCTTTTGGAGAGGCCAGAACTGATCAAACAGGTGCATGCAGAATATTTTGCCGCCGGCGCTGATTGCGCGATCACCGCCAGTTATCAATCGACAATTGAAGGATTTGCAGCGCGCGGCATCCCGGAAACCGATGCGATACGTCTCATTCAGACATCTGTTGAACTTGCCGCACAAGCACGCGATGAATTTTGGGCGCATGAAGAAAACCGTTTACACCGGCCCAAACCTTTGGTCGCCGCTTCTATCGGACCTTACGGCGCGAGCCTCGCTGACGGCTCAGAATATCGCGGGCATTACGGACTGACGGAGGATGAGCTGATCAGCTTTCACCGCCCCCGGATGAAAGCCCTTATAGAATCCGGCGCCGATCTTTTGGCCTGTGAGACCATTCCGTGTCTGTCAGAAGCAAAAGCGATCACAAGGCTGCTGGAGGAATTCCCCGGCACTTATGCATGGATGAGCTTCAGCGCCAAAGACGGACGGCATATCAGCGAAGGCACGCCTATTTCCGAATGTGCGGCCCTGCTTGACTCCTGCAGCCAAATCGCAGCGATCGGCATCAACTGCACACCGATTGAACATATTCCGCCGCTGATAGAAGAAATCAAACGGGCAACGTCCAAACCGATTATCGCCTATCCGAACTCCGGCGAACAATATGACCCAGTGACAAAAACCTGGAAAGGCGCAGCGTGCGAAAACCATTTCGGAAAAAGCGCGCAAAGCTGGTACGAAAACGGCGTGAGCCTGATCGGCGGCTGCTGCCGGACGAAACCTGCGGACATTCAGGCCATTGCCGATTGGGCCAAGACCTTAAAAACAACTTGACTAATCGGAATAGTTTGTATATTCTATTCAAAAAGCCGGTTCGCCGGAATCTCGTGCCGTTCGCCGGCATGAGATTTTTTATTAGGACGGCCCTCGCAGAAAGTTGGAAAACAATGAACAACAAGAACGAGACGAATTTTCAGAGAAGTATGAAAAGCAGACACCTCTTTATGCTATCACTTGGAGGTGTGATCGGAACGGGGCTGTTTTTAAGCTCTGGGTATACCATTCATCAGGCGGGTCCGGCGGGCACCATTTTCGCTTACCTTTTGGGCGCGGGCATCGTCTATCTTGTCATGCTTTGCCTTGGTGAACTGTCAGTGGCCATGCCGGTGACGGGCGCATTCCACACCTATGCGAAAACCTATATCGGGCCCGCGACGGGCTTTACGGTCGCATGGCTGTACTGGCTGACGTGGGCGGTGGCGCTGGGCTCTGAATTCACGGCGGCCGGGCTTTTCATGCAGCGTTGGTTCCCGCATACTTCAGTTTGGATGTGGAGTGCGGTATTCGCTCTTTTCATCTTTTTATTAAACGCCTTCTCCGTGAAATTTTTTGCTGAATCGGAGTTTTGGTTCTCAAGCATTAAAGTCTTAGCCATCTTACTGTTTATTTTATTGGGCGGAGCGGCGATGTTCGGCATCGTCCCGATGAAAAGCGGTGAGGCCGCACCTATGCTGTCGAACTTTACGGATGGCGGCAGCCTTTTTCCAAATGGCTTTTTCCCGATACTGATGACGATGCTTTCAGTAAACTTCGCTTTTTCAGGGACGGAATTGATCGGAATCGCCGCAGGGGAAAGCGCCGATCCGGAAAAAACCGTTCCGCGCGCCATTAAGACCACAGTCTGGCGGCTGGCGCTTTTCTTTATCGGAACGATTTTTGTGCTGTCAGGGATGATCTCCATCAAGGAAGCCGGTGTGATTGAAAGCCCGTTCGTCACGGTATTTGACAGAGTCGGCGTGCCTTATGCGGCCGATCTGATGAATTTCGTCATTTTAACGGCGCTTCTGTCTGCGGCCAATTCAGGGCTGTACGCGTCATCACGTATGCTGTGGTCCCTGTCTAAAGAAGGGGAGCTTCACCCCGCCTTTGCCAGGCTGACCTCTAAAGGCATTCCTTTTAACGCTCTGATCTTCAGTATGATCGGCGGCATTCTGTCGTTGTTGTCAAGCGTATTTGCAGCGGATACAGTCTATCTTGTTCTCGTCTCCGTCTCAGGATTTGCGGTAGTGGCTGTGTGGATGAGCATCGCCGCATCGCAATTTTTGTTCCGAAGACGGTTTCTTACAGAAGGGCACCAGCTTTCAGACTTAAAATACAGGACGCCGGGATATCCGGCCGTACCGATAGCGGCCTTTCTCCTGTGCCTCGCCTCCTGTATCGGCATCGCTTTTGATCCGAACCAGGCCATCGCCCTTTATTGCGGAATTGCATTTATGGCCGTTTGCTACACCGCTTATTACTTGAAAAACCGGAAAAGCAGAGCCCGCGTGCAAGCCGTAAAATCCCAATAACCAAAAAAAGAACCCTGCAGCGCAAGGGTTCTTTTTTCATTTATACTTCAACCACCCATCTGAACGAATCCCGCACCTTCCCGACTTGGATGCCGGCAATCGTCTCATAGAGCCTTTCTGACACTTCACCGATCAAACCGTTATTCAGTTCAATCGTTTCTCCGTGAATGTGCAGCGCGCCGACCGGCGAGATGACGGCCGCGGTTCCCGTACCGAATACCTCTGACACCTCGCCTCTCATCGCAGCCTCATAGATGTCATCAATGGCGACCTGTTCTTCCCTGACGCGGATGCCCCAGCTTTTTAACAGCTCTATCACAGATGCGCGTGTGATGCCCCCGAGAATGCTTCCGTTTAACGCCGGCGTTACGGCCTCTCCGTTTATGATGAAAAAGATATTCATACTCCCTACCTCTTCGGCATATTTCTTTTCCACCCCATCGAGCCAAAGCACCTGATCATACCCCAGTTCTTCGGCTTTCCGCTGAGCCTGTAAGCTGGCCGCATAATTTCCGGACGTTTTGACGTCGCCCACTCCGCCGGTGACGGCACGCACATACTCATCCTCCACATAAATACGGATCGGTTTCAGCTGATCGCCGTAGTACGAACCGACAGGCGTCAGAACAACCATGAACTTGTAACGCTTTGACGGCCGGACGCCTAAAGAAGGCTCAGTCGCAATTACAAACGGACGGATATATAAAGAGGTTCCTTTTTCTATCGGTATCCATTCCTGCTCCAGCTCCACCAATTGTATCAATGCCTCCAGCGCCAGCTTCTCGTCAAGAGGCGGCATGCTCATCCGCCGTAACGATTTATTCAGCCGTTTTATATTTTGGTCAGGACGGAACATCAATACCCGGCCGTCTTCTGACCTGTAAGCCTTCAGCCCTTCAAATACGGCCTGCCCGTAATGGAAAACCGATGCGGAAGGATCCAGATGGACCGGTTCATAAGGGGTGATTCTCGGATCATGCCACCCTCTCTCCTCTTCGTAATCCATGACAAACATGTAATCTGTGAAGTACTTGCCAAACCCCAATGAAGCGGAGTCCGGTTTTTCTTTTCTTGCTGTGACCTTACGTCTTTCAATCAGTTGATTCAACAAAAGCACACCTTTCTTGTAATTGTTCAAATTTTCAGTCTTTTGTAAGCTGCCTGTTTTCTCTGCCTGAATCGTGTATGCACAGATATATGAGGATGCAGTTGACCGTATCATAACAAATATACCACTTATAAGAGGATAATTATCAAAATTTTTGATATTTTCAAGCGAAAATCTAACTTTATTTTATTCTGCTTGATTTTTTTCAATGAGGACTTTCTGTCATATTAAATGATTGCGCTTACATAATGTAAAGCAATCCTTTCTTTCGCACAGTCAATCATGTGACAAATTTATGGCGAATAGGAAGGTGGTTGCCGACTGCTTCACGAATTACGTAAGAAATGCGCAAGTAAAAGGGGGATTCGCTTGAAAAAATTTATCGCATTCCAGATTTTGATCGCTTTAGCCATCGGAGCATTGATCGGCCACTTCTTCCCGGATTTCGGGATGGCGCTGCGGCCCGTCGGAGACGGATTTATCCGCCTGATTAAAATGATTGTCGTGCCGATTGTGTTTTCGACCATTGTTATCGGAGCCGCCGGCAGCGGCAGTATGAAAAAGATGGGCAGTCTCGGCATCAAAACGATTATTTGGTTTGAAGTGATTACGACGCTTGTTCTGGCGCTCGGCCTGTTATTGGCGAACGTGCTGAAGCCGGGAGTCGGACTTAACCTCTCTCATCTTGCTAAAAAAGATATTCACGAGCTTTCCGGCTATACGGAAAAAGTAGTCGACCTGAAACAAATGCTTCTTGATATTATCCCCGTTAACATCATTGACGTCATGGCGAAAAACGATCTTCTCGCCGTCATTTTTTTCGCGATTTTATTCGGTGTTGCCGCAGCCGGCATCGGCAAAGCCTCCGCACCTGTCATGAGTTTCTTCGAATCCACGGCAAATATTATGTTCAAGCTGACGCAAATGGTAATGGTCACCGCTCCGATCGGCGTTCTCGCCCTGATGGCCGCCTCTGTCGGGCAATTCGGAATCGCGCTTTTGCTTCCGATGCTGAAGCTGATCGGCACTGTGTTCCTCGGGCTGTTCCTGATACTCTTCGTTCTGTTTCCGATCGTGGGGCTTATCTTTAAAATCAAGTACTTTGAAGTGCTGAAAATGATTTGGGATCTGTTTTTGATCGCTTTCTCCACGACAAGCACAGAAACCATTCTGCCTCAGCTGATGGATCGGATGGAGAAATACGGCTGTCCGAAGCGGGTCGTCTCCTTTGTGGTTCCGTCAGGTTTATCGCTGAACTGTGACGGCTCAAGCCTCTATTTATCGGTGTCCTGTATTTTTCTGGCTCAGGCGTTTCATGTGGAGATGCCGCTTTCTCAGCAGCTTCTGATGATGCTTGTGCTCGTCATGACAAGCAAAGGCATTGCCGCCGTCCCGTCAGGCTCACTCGTCGTGCTTCTGGCGACAGCGAATGCCGTCGGTCTCCCCGCGGAAGGCGTCGCCATCATTGCCGGTGTCGACCGCGTCATGGACATGGCGAGAACCGGCGTTAACGTGCCCGGCCATGCGGTCGCCTGCATCGTCGTGTCCAAGTGGGAAAAAGCATTCAAATATAAAGGACCCGTCACGGCAGACCAGACCGCCCGGACAGAAAGTATGTAAACACAAAAAAGACCACCTTATTGGTGGTCTTTTCTATCAATCAATCGCCGCATGATCCTCTTGTTCAATCAAAGCAAGGCGTTCATTGATTTCTTCCTGAGTCATTTCGTGCTCTTTCACATACATGTTGCGTTCGTTCGTACGGCATTCGTGACTGCAGCTGCGCATGTATTTGTATTCATTCTCAGGTGTGCAGATCATTTTTTTATTACATTCCGGATTTGCGCAGTTCACATAACGCTCGCACGGCTCGCCCGTGAAATAATCTTTTCCGATGATAACGTGCTCTACACGGTTGACCGGTACGCTGATTCTTTCGTCAAACACGTAGCACTGTCCGTCCCACAGTTGCCCTTTCACTTCAGGATCTTTACCGTAAGTGACGATACCGCCGTCAAGCTGGGACACGTCTTCAAAGCCCTTCTTCAGCAGCCAGCCGGAAAATTTTTCACAGCGTACGCCGCCTGTGCAGTACGTGAGGATTTTTTTGCCTTCAAGCATGTCTTTGTGCTCTTCAATCCAGTCCGGCAGCTCACGGAACGCCTCAATATCAGGTCTGACCGCTCCGCGGAAATGACCGAGGTCATACTCATAGTCGTTTCTGGCGTCGATCACGATCGTGTCAGGATCCTGCATTTGCTCATAAAAGTCTTTCGGTTTCAAATGCTTGCCCGTCGTGACATTCGGATCAACATCATCTTCGAGACGAAGCGTCACCAATTCTTTTTTATGGCGCACAAACATTTTGCGGAATGCATGTCCGTCAGCCTCGTCAATTTTGATCGGCATGTCGGCAAAGCGCGGATCAGCTTTCAGCGCATTCATGTATTGTTCCGTCTGTTCAACCGTTCCGGACACCGTACCGTTAATGCCTTCCTCAGAAATCAAAATACGGCCTAACAGACCGAGCTCCTTACAAAACTTCAAATGCTGAGCCGTGAACTCCTCAGGCTCATCAATCTTTACATATTTATAATAAAGTAAAACTCTATATTGTTTTTCCATGATTTATACACCCTGTTCAATTATATTAATGATCGCACACTCTACTATATCATACAGGAAAACAGGCGAAAGATGAACATTTCCGTCCGTACTCTTTCTTCCAGTCACGCTTCGCCTTTTAAAACCTGCTGAAAATAAAACCGATACGTATTGCGCAAAAAGGTCTCAAGCGAAAGGCCGGCCGCGGTCTGATACTTGCCGATAATAAACGGAAAACGGTCACGGCCTTTTGCCCGCAAAAGATCGGCGCTGTCTTCAGCCAGTTCTGAGATGAGCGCCTCAACGACAGGCCGGCATGCGTCCCGCACGGCTTCAAGAATTTGCTGATCCCCTGTATGCTGGTACTGTTCTATCAGCTTTGCCAAATCCTTTTCTTCCATAATGTTCACTTCCTTACACCATATAAAAAAGAGGAGCAGCTTTTATAAAGCGGACGCCTCCTCCTGTGACTCCGCATAACCGATGATCTGGCCGACCTGTAATTCACGGCCTTCAGTCAGGTTATCCGAAGGGGTAAACATATCTTTCTCGAATACTAAAATAACGGTCGATCCAAATGAAAAATAGCCCAGCTCTTCTCCCGTCTCAAGCCTGTTTCCGGTGTTTGTCTGAACGATCGAGTTAATATTCATCGCACCTACCGGAATCATGAGCATCTGCTGGTCAGCACGGGTCAGCTCGTACACATAACGGTAATTTTTTGAGAGCACATCTTTCCCGTACTTCAACCCCATCGTATTAACGGGATAGGAGCGTTTCCCCAGCTCGGCCAGCTTCTGATACGTGCAGCTGACGGGAGAATGGAAGCGGTGGTAATGTCTCGGGCTCAGGTAAAGCACGGCAAAACACCCGCCGTTATACTTGTGATCGGCGCTTTTAAACCCCGTCAGTTCGGCGAACGAATAATCCTTCCCTTTTACCATGAAAGTTTGATTAGGTTTAATCATGCCAACCGTCTGAACGACACCGTCCACCGGGCTGACGATGGCGTTCTTCTCTTTTGCCACGGGGCGGAGATTCAAATTAATATCACGAATGAAAAATGACGCCAGTGAATCAAAGTCAGAAGCCGTGCGCTCCGTTTCATTCCAGTTGATGCGATAGTGTTTGGAAAACAGCGGAATCATCGGCTTGCTCAGTTTCGATTCACAGAAGTTTTTAATGAGATAAGACGTCAATCGATTATTAGTCAGTTCAATCAATGAACGGTAAAGAACTTTAGCGGCAGTATTAAACATTGATTACTCCTATGAATTTTCCTATAGTAATAAAAATAAAACACCATAAAAACGCTCCGATGGCGGCGAAGCATAAGTAGGTTTTGAATTCCATTCTGCCGATTCCGGAAAAGTAGCAGGTCACGTGTCTGATGCCGGGGATGAAATAACCTAAAATAATGGTGTACGGCCCGTACTTCTTCATCCACCTGTCTACTTTCTCCATCCTCTTTTCCTTCAGGCCGACCCATTTCCCGAACTTATTAATAAACGGCCGGCCGGCTTTTCTGCCGATGAAGTAGCTGATAATCATCCCCAGGAGCGCTCCGATAAAGCTGATCAGAATGGAGAGCCCGTAATTCAGCACGTTTAAATGAGCGAAGTAGCCTACAAGCGTCATCATGACTTCATCCGGAATAGGCAATCCGATAATACCGAGTGTCAGCATAAGAAAAATCGCGATATATCCGTAATCGGATATTAATTGCTGAACTAATTCCATCTTCTGCTCTCCAGGTTTTCAGGCGCCTGTTTTTTAAAGTGCGGAAATTTAATGTTGCTGACCATTAAATAACCGAGCGCGATCGTTCCCGCCCCCAGAAGAAAAGCGTTATTGATAAAGCTCAAAATGACAAGACACATACCCGCAAACGGAATCGGCATCCCGATAAACGTCGGCAGCTTGCTTTGTTCAATATTAAATCTGGAAAGACGGATCATCCCGCAGATACTGTAGGAAAGCGCGATTAAAATTCCGATGAACGGAATCGTATATAGTGAAACACTGTAAGCGAGCATGGACGGCGCAACGCCGAACGTCACGAGATCAGCAAAAGAGTCAAGCTCCCTTCCCATCTCCGATACCGCGTTCAGCTTACGGGCGGCCAAACCATCAAAGAAATCAAGAAACATCCCGGTGAAAATAAAAATCACCGCAGAGTGTATATTATGATACAAAAGGGAATGAATCGATAAGAGCCCGCAAATAAAATTTCCAATTGTAATCATACTAGGTATATAATTCACAGTTTACACAAACCTCCAATTAAAACCATATCAAATCGGACTGCGTATGCATAAAGGCTCCATTTTACGGAAACATAAAATGAAATTCTTTCAATGCTATCATTCAAATTCTTTTATTATACAGCATTTGGTGTTATTTGAACAATCTAATCTGGTGATTTTTGTTTTTTCGCCGTTCATATTAAGGTAAGCAATCATGGATTCCTCTATTCCGGATTACCCTGCTTAAATATTCCATGCCGCGATCCGGATTGTCCGTTCTTGATGAATGAAAAGCCGTATGATGTATTGTTATTTCCTTCTCCGTGAAATGAGAACATTACATATAACGATTGCGGACATAAAAAGTTTCATGAATTAAAAAGCCGGCACAAAACGGCCTCATACATTATCTCACAACCCCGTTTTCCAGTATATAGTCTGCCAAACAAAAAAGGCGCCTTACCATTACGGTAAAAACGCCTTTTAAGATCATTTTATGTAATTGATAAATGACTGAGTGCTTCGGCCGCTCTTTCTCTGGCCTCTTCAACGGTCTCAGCTGCAGAAAGCGCAACCGCCATACGGCGTCCAACTTTCGTGACGGGTTTACCGAATACGCGGACCTGAGTGCTTTTTACCCCCAAAGCCTTTTCCAAACCTTCAACCGCATAATCAGCAAGCTCTTTTGGCGCCTTCAGCGGACGGCTTGCCCCCGGCGACAGCTGAGTGATTTCCGGAATCGGGAATCCCAATACCGCGCGGACATGCAGCGCAAACTCTGACAAATTTTGCGTTACAAGCGTAACGAGCCCCGTATCATGCGGACGGGGGGACACCTCGCTGAAATATACTTTATCTTCAGTAAGGAAAAGCTCCACCCCGAACAAACCGTATCCGCCGAGCTCGTCCGTTATGCTTTTCGCAATGTGTTTCGCCTCTTTGATCTGCTGTTCCGTCATATGATGAGGCTGCCATGATTCAATATAGTCACCGTCTTTTTGTTCATGTCCGATCGGCGCGCAAAAGGACGTACCGTTCGCCGCGCGCACTGTCAGAAGAGTGATTTCTGATTCAAACGGAATGAATTCCTCAACGATGACCCGGCCGTTTTTCACCCGGCCGCCTTCCATCGCCATGTCCCAGCAGCTTTTCAGCCCGGAAGCCGAGCGGCACACGCTTTGCCCTTTTCCGGAAGAGCTCATCAGCGGTTTTACCACGCACGGAAAGCCGATTGTTTCCGCCGCTTCTTTAAATTCTTCATATGTATTCGCGAATTCATAGCCGGCAGTCGGAAGATGAAGCGTCTCTGCCGCAAGCCGTCTGATGCCTTCACGGTCCATCGTCAGCTTTGCCGCACGCGCATTCGGAATGACGTGAAAACCTTCTTCCTCAAGCTTCAGCAGCTCATCCGTCGCAATGGCTTCCACTTCCGGCACGATCAAGTCCGGTTTTTCTTTCTCAATGACTTCTCTGACCTGCGCTTTATCAAGCATATCAATCACATAGCTTTTGTGCGCGGCCTGCATGGCGGGAGCATGCTCATAGCTGTCAACGGCTACAGTGACAACCCCGAGCCGCTGCGCTTCAATGACGACTTCTTTCCCCAGCTCGCCTGATCCTAATAACAACATCTTCTTCGCCTGATACATGTCCTTTGGCCCCTCCCTTTCTATACCCCACTCATTATAACGGAAATATTCAAAAAATAAAGACAAGATAGATGACAAGCTCTATCCTGTCTTTTGCGCTGATTCGAGCGATTCAATCGCAGCTGACACGTCCTTCTCGCGATATTGCCCCATTAAGCATAACGATTCTTCCGCCCGGCAGGCGTGAGAAGCAATGCGGCGCTTGGCTTCCTCATGGTTGTCAAGGATGCCGAGATCACAGAGACTGACGGGGAAACCGAGCCGGCGGTAAAACGGAAGCAGCTCTTCAATCTCAGGTCTCCGATTCTCAAGCGCGAGCTGCACCAATATGCCGTAAGCAACCTTCTGGCCATGCAGCACCTGATGTGTCTCCTGAAGAAAACTGAGTCCGTTGTGGACCGCATGCGCCCCTGCCATCCTGCACAAACGGCCGCCATACCCGCCGACCGTTCCCGCAAGCATAATGATCGTTTCCGCCGTATGGATGAACGGCACGGACAGCTCGCCTTTCTCCATGCTTCCGACGGCCGCTTCACTGTAACGCAATAACAGATTACGGATATATTCCGCCTGTCTCAGCCCCGCCTGCGCCATCAGCGGCGCCGCCTCCTCCGTATTTCTGATGACCGCCTCGGCCTCATACCATTTCGCCAGCGTATCACCGATCCCGCTTTTCATATATTCAATGGGAGAGGAAAGCAAAAACAGCGGATCAACAAGCGTCAAATAGCTTGAACGCTTATGATAATCAACTCTGATAAAATTGCCGCTCTCATCATATATGACACTCAACGGCGTACTTGCCGCACACGTCCCCGCAATGGAAGGAACCATCACAGCTTCAATATCAAGCCGGTCTGCCGCCGCTTTTGCCAAATCCAATATCGTGCCGCCTCCGATACCGATGATCACATCCGCGTCTTCCGCCTGCTCACAGACCTTACGCACCGCCTCAGGTGAACAGTATCCTTTATGCTGAATCACATCCCAGGAAGAACCGCCGCTGTAATCGGAGAACGCCTGATAGGATTTGATTCCGGTCACAATAACGGGTTTTCTGAATGTCTCCAGCAGCCCCGGAAGTTCTTTTGCGATTCCTTCCTTGCATATGTACTGATTCGGGCCGCTTCGGACGATATCTTCAGGCTTCATTCGAATCTCTCCTTTGGCTGGAATTTATATATATTTTCCCACTTGTCAGAAAATACATCAACCGGAGGTGCTCAGCGCTTCGCTTCTTCCGCCTCCAAAAACAGCTCATCAAGCCGCTCCAAAGCCTCTGCCTTTTCAAAACTGCTGAACCACAGATCATCATAAGAATCAAGGATGCGGTAATGGTGGGAAATCAAATGCTGCTGCAAGCGGAACTCGCCTTTTTTCTCGATGGCTTTCCACCACACCTTGCCGCCCATCGTCTTCCCCTTCGGCCTGTCAATTGTGCGGTGAGCAACCGTTTCAATGACCTCCAGCGGATCATCTCCTAATACGGATTGCAGTGTTTCACTTGATCTGAAAAGCGCGCAAACCGCCACAACATGCGGCCATTCCGCAAGCGCCCGCCCTTTCTCAATCTGCACCAGCGACTTTTTAGAAAGGCCGATCACATCCGCCATTTTCTCCTGTGTGTAGCCTCTCTCCGACCGGATTTTCTTCAGCTGGACTGAGACAAGCTCAGTCATATAATCTTGATCCATCTCAACCTCCATATTTATCAATATAGCCATTTTACACCGCGGCACGCCTTTTTTATATCAGAACATTTTCAAACGAATCAAAAGAACCCGGGATTGGCTTATCATTGAAGCGATGTACCTTCCCGCATAATCCAGAATGATGCGGTGAAATACAAACGCACGTCCGAATAGACAGGTGCGGGCTCCCTGGCGGTTGAGCTCCGGACAAAATAAAAAGCTGCCGCAGCTGCAGCAGCTAAAACTTTATAGACCGGAAGATCAGCATTATGAAGCGAATACAATCCATCTTGCACTATAATTGACACGTTTTTTCGAACCCTGATTGACCAATTTAAATCTGTATGAATCCCCTTTTTTCAACGAAGGTGTTTCAAAATAAGTCGTTCCATTTTTCTTTGCATTGGCGGTTTTGATTGTTTTCCAGGCACCTTTGCCGTTGACTTGCTTTTGGACGTATATTTTATACGTGCCCTTCCCTTTACTGTTGGATTTAAAAGTCACGGCTCTCAAGGTGTACTTTTTTGTCGTTTTAGTGAATTTAGGGTGATATGTATTGATCACATAGTTAGTGAAATACCCGCTTTTATAAGTATGAAGCCAGTCTTTAGCCTCTGCTTTTTGCGGAGAAGAAAAACCCATAAAACCAATTCCGCTGATTAAAAGAGTAAAAATAATGATGAGCGACTTAAAAATCTTTTTGCTTTTCATCGAGAAAATCCTTCCTTCCTGTAACTATTTACCCTATTTATGTTAATGACAATATAGCCAATCATAAATCCGTCCAACTAACCATTTTGACCGCAGGAGGAGATGTGAACAGCCCTTAAAATGACTATATGACTACTACTTATGATTCTTGTCATTTTTGATTAAGTGATAAAGTTACTTTAAACCGCTATTCATTTTGTTGTTTTTGTATCAATTGTCATAGCGAGGTCTTTTCCTATCAATGCCTCTCTTTCGGCGTTTGTTCTGCTGCTGTGATGGGGCTCTCCTTGGATAAACCCCTGCACCCATGACAAACTGTCATACGTTTGCCACCTATGAATGAACGCACAATACACATAATGGAGGGATTGCAATGGACGAAATGGTCCTGGAAACACAACAATGGCTGAATGAGACGTACAAAGGCAGACACGGGTACAACAAAGTGCCGGAAAACGGAAAAACGGGCTGGGATACCATTTACGGTCTGACACGGGCGCTTCAAATTGAGCTTGGTATTTCAGAACCTGCCGATAACTTCGGACCGACGACACAAAGATTGTTTAAGCCGTTGAAAAAGCAGGCTCCCGATTCTAAGCCGACAAACATGAATTACATTCTGCAAGGGGCGCTGTGGTGTAAAGGTTTTAACCCCGGCGGATTTTCAGGCGTTTTCTATGAAAATACCGAAAGGGCTGTAAAAGAGTTTCAAAAAGCGGCCGGGCTCACTAAGCAAGACGGCATCGTCACGGCACTCATTATGAAAGCCTTGCTGGATATGAGCGCTTTTCGGTTAGTAGCGGGAGGCGACAAAAGAATCCGCCAAATCCAGCAGAACCTGAACCGGGATTACAATGACTACATCGGCTTGATGCCTTGTGACGGCTTATATGCCCGCGATACAAACAAGGCTCTCATTTATGCTCTGCAAAAAGAAGAAGGCATGAGCACAAGCGTCGCCAATGGATTTTTCGGGAACGGAACGACCAGCTTATGCCCTACCTTGACTCCCGGCGATTCACGGACAGGCTTTGTCTTGATTGTCCAATACGCGCTTTACTGTAATGGGGAAGCGTTTGATCCCGGTGAATTCGACGGAAAATACGGCGTCGGAGTTGTATCGGCAGTGAAAGCTTTCCAAAAGTTTATGTGCCTGCCGCAGACCGGTTATGCGGACATGCCGACGATTAAAGCTTTATTATCAAGCTCAGGCGACACAACGCGGGCTGCTTCAGCTTGTGACACCGCTGCCATTTTGACGGCAGATACGGCTAAAACTTTGCGTGAGAATGGCTATAAGATCGTGGGAAGATATCTGACCGGGAATGTGCGGACAAGCAGCGGACTGACATCGAAAGCGTTAACGTCAAAAGAACTTTCCACGATTTTCAATGCCGGCTTAAGCGTGTTTCCGATTTATCAGGACGGCGGCTATGAATCTTCTTATTTTGTAAAAGACCAAGGAACGAGAGATGCGTACAGCGCTGCATCAGCCGCCCGAAGATTAGGTTTTCCGTCAGGAACGACCATTTACTTTGCGGTCGATTTCGATGCGTATGATTATGAAGTCACAGATAAAATCATCCCTTACTTTCAAGAAATCAAGTCAGCTTTTATGAAAATGCAGGCGTTCTCAACTGCGCCGAAATATGAAATCGGGGTATACGGACCGAGAAACATTTGTATCCGGACGTCAGAAGCAGGTCTGACCAAATATAGCTTTACGGCTAACATGTCGACCGGATTCAGCGGCAACCTCGGATACCCGATGCCGAAAAACTGGGCTTTTGATCAATTTTATGAAGGATCAATCGGAAGCGGAGCGGGAAAAGTCGCCATTGACAAAGACGGATACTCCGGAAAAGACTCGGGTGTAAGCAGCGTCCATCCGCCTTCTGATCCTGTGTATGATGCAAGACTGCGCACACTGACGGATATTTTAACAACCATTCCTGCTTTAGAAAATATATCGAATCTTGCGAATGCCATGTTTGAATTCGACAAGACAGAAACCATTTATGCATCACCTGAAATGGATATTCTTTTATCTACTTCACTTTTGGCAACAGTGCCAAGCGAAGGTTCTCCCAACACAGTTACCATTACAAATGGCAAACCGGGAGCTTATATTACCGGTCTGATGGGGGATTCACAAGTCTCTTTTACAGCATCACAAATTGATTCCTATCAAAACCTGCTTAACAGTCTGAGCTTGTCAGTCCGCAACGGTTATTTAGAAGTGTATGTCAATCCGGCTGCGGGATCGCTGAATATTCAATTTAAAATTTATACACCTGATATTCCGGTCGGTGACAGTGCTACAACTGGACTAACAACTACCATTACATTTAAAATAAAACAAAAGAGCTTCAGGTTGCCGGATTCCGAAGAAGTGTACTCTCCGGATTGGGATTCTGTCGTGAATACCATGGCTATTGCAGGCGCAGGAATTATTGTTATTGTAGGGATCGGTGCTTTAGTCGTTTTAGCACCTGAATTAGGAGGAGCTGCAGCCTTGTTCAGCACGGTTTTATCACTATTTCTATAATTGAACAGGCAGCTCCTTGCTCCAGGAATGCTCAATGAGTATTCTTGGAGTTATTTCTAAAGGAGGATTCGCATGAAGATTGATATGCAGACATACAAGGAAACCGTTCAAAAAATAGAAACCGATTTGATTCCGCGAAGTCAAAATGACAAAGAACTGCTTACATACTTAATGAAACAAGATTCGCTCACACTGAATCAAATGAAAATGTGTTTCACTGAACCGCCCCTCACCTTCCAACATACTGTCAAAATCGTATGTACAGTTACATTCATCACGTTATATATCTTTTTTTTCAGCACTCATTTTAATGATTTGATTGAAATGGCTCTGCAGATGGTTTTCGGCCTGGCCGGCCTTGTTTGGATTATTGCTGTATTTCCGTTTTCAAGAAAAATCCAAGTGTCTGACCGTTTCAGACAAAAATCTGAAAACACCCGTATCACCGGAATGATAGACTTTGTCCTCGAACAACGATACAAAGACATGATCAGTTAAAAACCCCTCTGCTTAAGGGGTTTTTTTATTATGCAATCCCTTCACCCCCCTTATCAAAAAGGCTCTTCCCCTTTGGAAAAAACCGGAACACCCAATTTCGTTTTCAATATAATGAGGTAGTGGATCTGCAAAGAAAGAAGGGCGACATGATGGGTATCATTAATGGCAAAATGTTCATTGACCGATTAAATCAGCTTGGAAATGAGATTTGGCTTGATGGTGAAAAGATCGAGGGACAGATTTCTGAACATCCCGCATTTAAGGGCCTTCTGGAAACGAAGCGCTCTCTTTATGATTTGCAAACGAAACCGGACATGAAAGATCAAATGACTTACAGTCTTCCCGGTAAAAAAGAACGGGCCGGGCTTTCATACCTGCAGCCGAAAACGAAAGAAGACGTAAAAAGAAGAAGAAACATGTTCGAACATTGGGCCAGACACACGCACGGAATGATGGGACGAAGCCCGGATTATATGAATACCGTGCTGATGAGCTTCGCCTCCTCCGCCGCGCTTTTGAAAGACCGCGATCATTGTTTTCCGGAACATGTTCAAGCGCTGTACGAACGCGCTGCTGCACAGGATCTTTCTTTTACGCACACGTTTATCACCCCTCAGGTGAATCGTTCACAAATGGGTGTAAACGTATCGCCGACACCTATCTCGGCAAAAGTCGTCGATAAAAATGAAAAAGGCCTCATCATACACGGCGCCCGGATTTTAGCCACACAAGGCGGCCTGACGGATGAAGTGCTCGTGGTTTCTCTGCCTAAAATGTATTTTGAATCGGATGAAGCGTTCGCTTTTTCAATCCCTTCCAATACAAAGGGAGTAAAATTCATCTGCAGGGAATCTTTCGTACTCGGAAAATCATCGTTTGATTATCCGCTCAGCTCAAGATATGAAGAAATGGATTCTATCGTTGTATTTGATCACGTTTTGGTCCCTTGGGAACGCGTATTTTTTTATAATAATTACGAGGCGGCTTTTGATTTTAATATGAAAAGCTCTTTTAACGCCTTCGCATTTCATCAAGTTATCACGAGACAAATTGTAAAGACGGAGTTTCTCCTGGGCCTCGCCCAAACGCTTGTCGAAGCGATAGATGTGGGCGAATATCAGCATATTCAGGCTAAGATGGCTGAAATCATCACCAGTCTGGAAACGATGAAAGCCCTTTTGGAAAAGTCGGAGAATGATGCGGAAACAGATGAATGGGGTTATATGCGTCCGAGTGTCACTCCGCTTCGTGTGGTCAGCGCGATTTTTCCCGACATCTACCCGCGCTTCACGGAAATCATTCAGCTGATCGGGGCAAGCGGAATGGTGACTTTGCCGACTGAAAAAGCGTTCCGTTCTGACATCAGAGGAGACCTTGACCAATATTTGCAGGCGGCCGAATTGAACGCTGAGGACCGGGTAAAAGTGTTCCGCCTCGCATGGGATTTGACCATGAGCCCCTTCGGAACAAGACAGACACAATATGAGCGGTACTTCTTCGGTGACCCCGTCCGCTTAACCAGCCATCTGTACAGAAGCTATCCGAAAGAAGAACAGACCGCGGTCATCAAGGAATTCCTGCACATTCATAAATAAAACAAAGCAGAGAGCGCATCTCTGCTTATGATAGCTGGATCGGCTGCCGCCGATCCTATTTTTTATTTTGGCTGATCACCACCATCGTAATATGCGATAACGCGAAAGAGACAAGCGTATACACAACGGCCCACCCGATAAACGAGAAATTCAATACGGTAAAGGTGCATATAAGGCAAACGGCCAAAGCGGCAGCCGGCATAATGAACGCGTTTTTAAACAGGTACGTTCCGGCGACTGACAAGATGATGATACAAAGCGGCAGAACACCGAACGCAAAATCCAATTCATCAATCAACAGATGCACTCCCTTCGCTTTTCTTAGTCCGGCCTAACACATCTTATGCCTGAGTACAAAATCGAGTACTTCAAATCTTTCGCGCTCCGGCTGATTTTCCCTCCGGTTATTTATTCAAAAAAATGAAAACTTTCCTTAAAGCGTTTACATTCACGTCAGACTATGATAATTTAAGAAAGCGCTATCATACACAAGTTAATGATTTTTGGATGGAGATGAGGAGAACCAGGAAACCCCGCCCTTTCACAAGGGTGATTTCTGGTTCTTTTTGTCATTTTCAAGGAAAGGAGTCATACATACATCATGATAGACGTTCAGCAAAGGGGAGGATATGATGTTTCAATTGTTTAAGCCGGCTCCGCATATTGAGAGATTGGATGATTCAAAGACGGATGCGGCCTATAAGCGGCTCAGGCTGCAAGTATTTTTGGGGATTTTCATCGGGTATGCCGGGTATTATTTGCTTCGCAAAAACTTTGCCTTCGCTATTCCTTATTTTCAGGAACAAGGGTTTTCAAAAGGGGAACTTGGCTTGGTGCTTGCGGCCGTATCAATCGCTTACGGCTTCAGTAAATTTATTATGGGGATGGTGTCTGACCGCTGCAACCCGAGATATTTCCTTGCGACGGGTCTGTTTTTGTCAGGTGTCGTAAACATTTTATTTGTTTCCATGCCGTGGGTCACGTCAAGCGTGACGATTATGTTTATTTTTATGTTTATTAACGGGTGGTTTCAAGGAATGGGCTGGCCGCCTTGCGGACGGACGATGGCTCATTGGTTTTCCATCAGTGAACGCGGCACGAAAATGTCGATATGGAATGTCGCCCATAACATAGGCGGAGGTATTCTCGCCCCGCTCGTGACTCTCGGCATCGCCATGTTTGTTACTTGGAAAAGCGTGTTTTTCTTTCCGGCGATTATCGCCATCGTCATTTCATTTGTGATTGTTCTTCTCGTTCGGGACACGCCGCAATCCTGCGGGCTTCCGCCGATTGAAGAATACCGGAATGACTATCCGAAACATGCGTTCAAAGACCAGGAAAAAGAGATGACGACCAAAGAAATTCTTTTCAAATACGTGCTCAATAATAAGTTTCTGTGGTATATCGCATTTGCCAATGTCTTTGTTTATTTCGTGCGGTACGGTGTCGTTGACTGGGCGCCGACCTATTTGACGGAAGCGAAAGGGTTCTCTCCTGAAGATTCCAGATGGTCTTATTTCCTTTATGAATATGCGGGAATTCCGGGAACGATTTTGTGCGGCTGGATCAGCGACCGGTTTTTCAAAAGCCGCCGCGCGCCGGCAGGCGTACTGTTCATGGCCGGCGTATTTATCGCTGTATTGGTCTACTGGCTTAACCCTGCCGGTCATCCGCTCATCGATAATATCGCGCTGATCAGCATCGGCTTCTTAATCTATGGACCTGTCATGCTGATCGGGCTTCAGGCCATTGACCTTGCGCCTAAAAAAGCGGCGGGAACGGCAGCCGGCTTAACCGGGTTTTTCGGCTACATCGGAGGCTCTGCTTTCGCCAACGCCATCATGGGTTATGTCGTAGACCGCTTTGACTGGAACGGCGGCTTTATCATGCTTATCTCCTCATGCGTGCTGTCCATCGTCTTCTTGGCTATGACGTGGAATACGGGCAAGCGGGCGGAGCATGTGTAAGAAAACAACATAAAAGATTAATATTTTTGCAGTACAGCATTTACAACGATTTTCTACACTAGAGACAGATATTGATTTTTAAGGGGGAAGAAAACATGCGGAAACATAAATTGTTTGCTTTGGTATTGCTTTCATTCGGTTTATTGTCATTCATCGTCACGCCTGTATCGGCAGCGGGAAAAGGAAACCTCTTGTCTCCTGACAGAATTTTGACCATTGCCCATCGCGGTGCTTCGGGGTATGTCCCGGAGCACACGATCCTTTCTTATGAAACTGCGCAAAAAATGAAGGCTGACTATATTGAGCTGGATTTACAAATGACAAAAGACGGCAAGCTGATCGTCATGCATGATGAAAAACTGGACCGCACCACAAACGGACAAGGCTGGGTGAAGGATCATACATTAGCCGAGATTCAAAAGCTCGACGCCGGCTATTGGTTCAATAAGGCCTACCCGGAAAAAGCAAAACCGCAATACGCCGGACTTCGCGTTCCCACACTTGATGACGTGTTAAAACGGTTCGGCAGACATGCAAACTATTATATTGAAACAAAGGCGCCCGAAACATATCCGGGTATGGAAGAAAAACTGATCGCTTCACTGAAAAAATACAAATTGGCAGGTAAGCATGCGAAACTTGGACAAGTTATCATTCAGTCTTTCAGCAGGGACAGCCTTCTGAAAATCAAACAGCTCGATCCGAAACTTCCCGCTGTCCAATTGCTTGAAGCGGAACAGATGACGTCAATGACTGACGCAGATTTAACGGACATTAAAACATATGCCGTCGGAATCGGACCGGATTACAAAGCGCTGAACGCTCAAAATGTCCGAAACATTCGCAGCCACGGCCTTCTGCTTCATCCTTACACCGTAAACAGCGAGGCGGACATGCGCCGTCTGCTGAATTGGGGCGTAACCGGTGTGTTTACCAACTATGCGGATATATTCCAAAAGGTTAAAAAAGAATACAAATCATAAAGCCAGCATGGGTTCGGGGATGATGCCGAACCCATTTTTTTGCCCGATAATGCAAACGCCATCATGGGTTATGTAGCGGGCGGAGCATATTATTAAAAGGCTGAGACTCACCTTAATTGTAAAAAGATATCACTGTAATGATGAATTACTTGTGATACCTTTTTAAACAAAGGAATATAATTATTTATTTCTATTATCTAGTTTCTTTCTTATACTATTTGTAATAGACGATAATACAAGTGATACTAAACCATAGACAACCACCCATCCCCAGAAGGATAGATTAAAAACAGTGAACATTAATATGACTGAAACAACTATACTGACAAGCGGCATTATATAGACTTTTTTGAAAATATAAGTGAATATAATCGATAAGACGATAATAGAAAGTGGTAAAATACCAAAAGCAAGATCTAGCTCATCCATTATTATTCTCCTTTGTGAATTTAATTTCCCTTTAAATATACTCACTCAGCTGTCTAGCGATTTAAAAAATGTATCTAATCACTCCATACTTCTTTGTTTTTCTTAATCATAAAAAAGTCATATTCAGAAACATGGGTATTGTTAATAATTTTTTCAAGTCCTCTGACAGGAGTAGATTTTAATTTTTTTCCGTTTTTATAAGAGTAAGAATTAATCACATATTACCCACCCTTGCTTATTTCTAACAAGAAAATTTCAGACTCGTCAAAATAAGTGAATTTTGCTTGGTTTTCAAATTTTGTCGACCTATTTAACGGGATTTTTTTTCCCGGCTTCATACTTTTCAGATCGAAAGTATAAAGTATTGAATTAGCTGCCAAATGATATAAAGTGTCATTTTTCACAAAAAAGTTATTAGTGGAAAGAGGAATTGCCAGTTGAGAAATTTCATCAGGGATATGATAACTGCCTAAAGGATATGCCCCTTTAAACTTTTTATGCTTTAAATCAATTTCTGCTACTTTGAATTGTACTTTGTTTGATTTATCCGTTTGGTTATATAGTATAAAAAAGGCTGAGCTTTTTTTAACTATTATTTGTGAATAAACACTCCAATTTTCTTCATTTAATATAGGAATTGTTGTTCCTTTCCCTACTGTAACTTTATCTTTATCTATTTTAATACCCTGAAAAGTCGGTGTTTTAATTGAAGAATCTTCATTTATCACGTAAATATATTCACCGTCATTACCAGTACTTGTATAGAAACCCGGAATAATCTTTTCATGAAATCCACTGCCGTTACCCCATCTGATTAAACTATTATAATGGTTTTCACCGACTCCTTGATTATTCAAAAAATAAAAGATATTTTCTTTTCTTAAATGGCCTGATGACTGCCCATAACTTGTATGTACTTGATGTTGCATCGGGAATTTTTTAAAGTTATCGCCTATCATATAAACTTCTTTTTTGTCCTGTCTAACTATGTTTTTTTCATCTTGTGCAATGGTTCCAACCTCAATAGCATCTCCTTTTACAGCTGTTGCTGCTCCTTTTTCATCAATGTATACAGTATAACTCCCATCTTTAGGATAATCTATTGTAGCTGAATAATATATAGCTGCAATTTTATCATTCAAGAAATACTTTTCCTTTTCTTTTTCAGTTTGTTTAACATTAGAAACTGAATTAGTATATTTAAAAGTTCCAATACATATAAATATACCTATTAATACTATGACCGCAATTATAATAAGCCACTTAATCTTGTTCAAATATAATCTCTCTCCTTAAAATAATATGACTCCCTAAATAAACTTAGGGAGTGAAAATAATTCATCAAAATGTTTTAATAGTTTTTGTATAATCGGAATCTCTGATGTCTCTTGGGTAGACGCCCAGTCCTAATTTTCGCGTTTTCATACTTATTACCTCCTGCTATTTATTTATTCTCCTATATTTTAATTTATTATACAATTATTGTAATCTCAACTTACGTACTGTATTTATTCTATGGTTAATTATTTGTTTTGTCTCTAAAACTTTGACTTTGGAGTACAGGAAAAAGATGAAGCATGGAGAAGAAGAAACATAAAAGATTAATAGTTGCCCAACATATCTTTTAGATTCATTCTTTAGTATGGAAGACAGTTATTGATAAGGTGGAGAAATCATGAGAAAAATAGAATACTGTCCTTGGTTGCCTGTCGTTAGGCTTTCTCATTCATCGTCACGTCTGTATCGAGCCAGCATGGGTTCGGGGATGATGCCGAACCCATGTTTTTTTGCCCGATCAAAAAACCTTGCGGGAACGTTCCCGCAAGGTTTTTATTAATCATTATTCTTTTCCGGCAGCGGCTTCCGCCTGTCCGCCTTTTAATTGATCGTTGATTGCTTTGGCGTCTTTCAAATACTCAGTCTTGAATCCGCTCTTCAGCGCCCACGCATAGAAGGCAAGGGCAACGATTGCGATCAGCCCCATATCCCAGCCGTACGGAATGATGTTCAGACCGCCGAATTTTTCACTTCCGAGCCATGAAATGACCATCATGCTGAGCAGATAGACAACCATCCAGACGCCGCCTTTAAAGTTTCTGCGGAATCCTTTCCACTTCGCTTTCGCTTGGTAATAGAAATAAATCGGAAGGCCGATCAAAATGATAAACAGCACCTGCCCTGTTAACGGCCAGCGCGCCCAATACAGCACGAGAGACGCGAACACGAAGCCGAGCGGTGCAACCACGCTGAGGCCTTTCAGACGGAGAGGCCGGTACAAATCCGCCGCCGTCCGCCGCAGCGTCATCACCGTCACGGGACCCGTGATATAAGAAATCAGCGTCGCAACGGAAATGATTTCAGCAAGCACGCCCCATCCTCTGAATAAAAACAGAAAGATAAACGATACGATCAGGTTGAAAATCATCGCTTGGCGCGGCACGCCGTACAGCGGATGAAGCTTCCCGAAAATGCTCGGCATATATTTATTTTTTTCCATGCCGTAAATCATGCGTGACGTCGTAGCGGTATAAGTGATACCCGTTCCTGACGGAGATACGAACGCATCCGCATAAAGAATAATGACAAGCCAGTTGATATTCAATGCGATCGCCAAATCGGCAAATGGAGAGTTGAAGTTCAGGTGACTCCAGCCGTGAACGATCATGGAAGGTTCAACCGCACCGATAAATGCGATTTGCAATAGGACGTAAATGACGGTTGCGACCAGCAGCGAACCGACAACCGCAATCGGAATCGATTTGCCGGGATTTTTTGCTTCTCCGGCCATATTAATCGGGCTTTGAAACCCGTTAAACGCAAATACGATACCTGATGTGGCCACCGCCGTCAGCACGCTTGCCCAGCCGTTCGGCGCAATGCTTGAACCGGATGTGAAGTTTCCGCCGTGAAAACCGGTAAACAGCAGCGCTCCGATTGTCAGCCCCGGAATAATGATTTTAAAGATGGTAATCAATGAATTCGCTTTTGAAAATAAGTTAACTGTCCAATAATTCAGTAAAAAGTAAATAATCAGTAATACGGATGCGAAGCCGAGCCCCTCTCCCGTAAGAGTGCCGTTGTGAACGAGATTGCTTGTCCATTTTGCCCATTCCCACGGCCATGAGCTCATGTATTGAACAGACGCAACCGCTTCCACCGGAATAACGGAAACAATCGCAATCCAGTTTGCCCATCCTGCGATAAATCCAATAAATGATCCATGAGAATATTGAGTATATTTTACCATTCCCCCGGCTTCCGGGAACATTGAACCCAATTCACTATAAGAAAGTGCGATAAACAAAATAACGATCATACCGATAATCCAGGAAATAATTGCGGCAGGTCCCGCAATCTGAGCCGCCCGCCACGCCCCGAATAACCAACCGGAGCCAATCATCGACCCAAGTCCGACCATCATGAGTGCAAACGTTCCCATTCTGCGATGTAATTGATTCATAAAGTTAACACCTTTCAATTAAAATATGACTCCAGCGCTATCATATATTTATAATATTATTCTGAAAATAGTTTTGTCAATCTTTATCGCATTAAAGCAGAAAGCCAAAATTACCCTTCCGATGTTTAAACAGCCGTTAAGCGGGAATAACTACTGCAAGCCAGAAATAGAAAGGAGTTTTTATCGTGAAACAAAAACTGCTCATTTCAGGACTTGCCGTGTCGACTGTCGGAGTGACTTCCTACCTGCTCAAAGATAAATCAAACCGCCAAAAGGTGATGAGCTTTATCCGCAATATGAAAACATCGCTCTCCGGGAAGCAGGATATTGAATCATTCCCCGTCAACAAAGCAGGCAACCCGCATCCCGAAGATATTGAAGATAACAAAATGGTATCCGAAGGCTCCATGTACCCGGTTCAATATTATGATGACAAGAAGAAATAATCTGTTCCCGGGCTGCCCGGCCGTATCAAACGGCGGCAGCTTTTTTTATGCAGACGGCGTTTGATAGATCCGCCAATATTGGCGCGATCCTTTCTCCCGCACAGTAATGCCCAGTTTGGATATTTCCGCTTTCAGCTCTTTCGCATCAGCCTTTTCCTCCTCTTTCAGCGCCTTTTCTCTCGCTTTTAAAAGAGCATTTGCCCCTGGCTCCAAATCCGGCGTGTCCGGCACCCACCGTTTGTATTCTTCTTTAAAAGGATCTTCCGTCCCCAGCCAGACATACCCATACGCGCGAAACGCATCAGCCGCTTTTTCAACCGCGGGCTCAAGCTTCTCCCGAAAAAGCTCCTGCCCTTCAGTCCCCAATAAGACAAGATGCTTTTCATCCGTAAACACACCGGAAATGCTGTCTTTCGAAAACACGCTTTCTTCATTATATATGGTTAAGGACACCTCGCTATCCGTCACGACTGCCACAAGAGTTTCTTTAAAAGCTGCCCGCGTCAGCCACACTCCCCCGATTAAGCCGATAACGGCGGTTGCAGCCGCAGCCTTCCATCCGTGAAAAGAAGCGATAATGTCCAGCGGCCCGTGAAAAGGCAGCCAATCCAATGTTACGGCCCACTTCGCAATGACCGGCAGAAACCATCCGATGACCAGCCCCAATAATGGCGGCACCAGAAAAACCAAAGCTATTTCAACCGATGACAACTCAAGAACCGTCTGTTTTTTTTCGTCGTTCATGTTTCTCCTCCGTCTGTGTTTTTCACAACTATCCATTATACAAAGGGTTGGATGATTCTGTAAACTGTTTCCGAAACAATAAAAAGCCTCCCGACCGCCGGGAGGCTTTTTAAAACAGGAGCTCATATACTTCATTCAATTCCATCGTGCGCTTCTCATCCTGCTCGTTCTCAGCATATTTGATTTCCTTTTCAAGCACCTGATTCAGCGCATCCATTTCCAAATCATTTAGATCTTTCACAAACTCGCCCTCATTTGCATAATGCTTCGCCTGAAGCTTTTTATAAATCCCTCGGCACACGTCATGCTCCAAGTGGTTCGAAAGCGACTCGCGCAAATATCCGAGTGTCCTGTCCATCATGTAAGCCCTCCCTTTTCTATAGGAATAGCTTCCCGGAAAGAGAGAAAAACTATACATGAAAGCACCGGGCGGCTGTTTTAACTCTGTACCTGAATGGAGAAAAATCCGCTGCTTAACGGCGTGTACGGCCCGTTCAGCCCCGTTGCGGAGAAAGAGAACGTTCCTGAACTGACATAAGAAAGAGGAACACTGTAATATTTAATGTAGCCTGTAACGATATTGCCGTTTTTCGTATATTCATCTTCCAGCGCTTTTGACGTAAGATTTGTAATATTCGTTCCGTTGTTAAATGCCTGGATCGTGTTATTGTTCGGATACCCTTGGAAATATACGGCTAAATAACCCGTTGTACCCTTCATCGGTTTTGATGCGCTGATTTGGTTCGGCCCGATATTTTCCCATTGGTAACTCTGACCGTCAGACGTCACACCGATAATACGGATTTGTGTTAAAGCAGGAGCCGGCGCCGCAGACGCTGATGGAGCCCACAACCCGCTCACAAGCAACAAAACAGCGGCGGCCGCCGCGAATAGCATAACGAGTCTCTTTTTCATGTTTCTTCCCCCTCTTATTCTTTTCGTAGAATCCTATACTATTTTACACGATTTACAAGGAAAAAGATTACATTTTATAAAAGAGTCCGGAACACTTTGTGAACTAGATATGAAACGCTCTTGAAACACCGTTGATCATGAGAAAGATGCCGCAGATTCTTAACATGACTCTCGAACTTCTGTCATCTTTACCGAAAAAAGTTTTTCCGAGCCTCCCGATCCATACGTTCATTGCGGCTCCCGCGAGCAATTCTATGATTCCGATCATTTCTGCCATATACAAAGCAGCCACCCTTCTAACCGTTTTTTTTCATATGACGGTTTATCATATAAAGTGATAAGACCAATGACGCTGCACCGGCAGCAAGAAACAGGCTCAGCGGCACTATCTGCATGCTGCCTCCGCCATTGTGTTGAAACGCGCCGATCGCCCATTTTTCAGGAGTAAACAACGACAGCATCTGCATGTACTCTGGAGCCGCGTCTAATGTGAAGAAAGCCCCTCCCAATAAACCCGTGACAGCTATAAAAACCGAAGCAAGCGACGTGAATTGCTTTTGGCTCTTCATGAACGGTATCACGGCCATCGTTACAGCAGTCAGCGCAAACGAGCAGGCCGCAAGCACCGCTCCCGCAGCAAAAACATGATCAGCAAAACGGATATGCAGCATGAATGTTCCGGCAGCGAGGATTACGATAATATGGAGAAGTCCGAAAAGATACGCCGCCGCAAACTTAGAGATTGCATATGCCGTATAGGAAACGGGTGTGCTCAGCAATCTGTCATATGTATGATTTTCTTGTTCATCTATAAATGATCGCAGGCTTTGGACTGCAACGAACCAGATAAACATCACTAAAAATCCGATAAGTCTGTCGGCTGCCTGTCCGCCTTCATAAACGTGATGGCGGTCAACATTGACGGTGGAATGACCCTGAATATCCTTCAAGAGATCAGCTGCCGCCTGCTTCCCGTCGGTGTGCAGCGTGCGGGATATCACTTTTGCATCGCGGACTATTTTTTTCAGCGCGCCCGCCTGCTGCGCAATCAGCTGCTCTGTCAAAACAGCATCACCCTTTTCTTCATTCTGAATAAATGAAACGTTCAATTCATCTCCGGAAAATAATGTCTCTTCAAAATGAGAGCCGATCAGCAATCCAAAGGATATATCCTGATGATGAACCTTTGTTTTTAATACGTCCTCCGTGACCTTCGTGAATTTTATATGGCCGGCTTTCTGAATCATTTTCATAAATTGCGCTGAATAGGCGCTCTGATCCTCATCAGCTACATATACTTCCTTCTGCTGACTGCCATCCGCAGAAAAGGAAAAGAAATATGTGAGAAGGAGCGGGGCGGAAATCGTCGCAAAGATGGCAGCCCGATTTTGCAGCATCAGTTTCAGCTGATGTCTGATCATGAATAACAGCTGCGTCATGAAACAGCCTCCTTCCGTTTAAACACCCAGATGGTCAAACATAAAAACACGGCGCCAATGGCGGCAAGCTCTGCCAAATCCGTCGAAATACCGCTCAGACCGGCATGCTGCGTGACACTGACATAGCTGTTGATCGCTTTGCCGTTCGGTATCAGTTCCTGGATGATTTTCAAACTGTCAGGCAAGCCGTCTTTTGCGATAAAGCTTCCGCCTAAAAAACTGAATCCGTATAAAATGGGAGCCGCCATGCTTGAGACGGTCTCGTGGTTTTTTGCAGTAAACCCCCAAAGAAGCACGATACTGCCGATCGCAAATGAATAAACAATCGTAACCAGCAATATTTCAAACAAATTGCCCCATTTTACCTGATACAAGATGCTGCTTGCGATGATGACGGCAGCCATTTGCATAAGGATGGCAAGCATGATTCCCAAAAGCTTACCCGCCACATACTGGATACGTAAAACAGGCATTGATTTGATTCTGAATAACGTGTGCTGCTGTCTCTCTTCCACTATCCCGTGAATGAGCGCAAACGCGGTCATAATGGAGAACATGACGACCATTGCGATTGAAAAATACTGCATCGCATCAATCGGAGCCGCATGATTGCCGGCCGACTGTTTCGGAATGGTGACAGCCTGTTCACCCGAAAGGCCGCTGATGATTTTGCGGGCATCTCCCTTTGACAGATGTCCCGACTGCTTCAGCACCGCTTTTTCTTCACTGATCTCCGCTTTTACTCTGGTGACAAACGAATCGGCCATCATTTCCACAATGTCTCCGTTTACAGAGCCTTGTTGGTCCGAGATAACTTTGATACTTGTTTTTTCATTGTGTTCTGCCGCTTTTGCAAAGCCTTTCGGCACGTATACAAAAACGGAGACTTTACCGCTTTCGACAAGCTGTTTCCCTTCTTGGTAACTGCCTATGTCTTTTACACGGATGAGATCAGTTTGTTTCAGCACGTCATTCTTTAATACGTCGCCCAAAGAACTCTGCGCGTGATCCGCATTATAAAACGCGGTCTGAAATGGCTTCACTTTCGAATCGCCGTGAAAAACCGTTCCTAAAATAAAAATCATCAGTGCCGGAAACAGAATCAGTTTTATATAGAAAGACTTTGCTCCGGCCAATAACCGAAAATCTAATAAGATCAGCCTGAATAATATTTTCATGACGCCCCCTATGAATCCCGCAGCGTTTTGCCGGTGAGCCGGAGGAAAATGCTTTCCAGATTGGCTTCCTCGAAATGAATGCCCTTAATGGTGATACCGGTCTTCCTGATATCATCCGCAATATCAAGGATATTGCGATCTGCCGCAGAGACGAGCATCGTAATGGTCTGCTGGCTGACAGCAGCCTCGGCAACACCGGGAATGCGGCGAATTTTTTTAACGGCATCATCATTCAGACCCTCTGCATTCACGATCAGGGTATCAGAGGCTTTGGCTGACTGCTTCAATTCGTCTTTCGTCCCGCAGGCAATGATTGAGCCGTGATCCATGATCGCCGCTTTTTCACAGAGGTATTCGACCTCTTCCATGTAATGACTCGTATAGATGACGGTCATCCCTTTTTCTTGATTTAACGTCTTCACGGTTTCAAGAATATGGTGTCTGGATTGCGGATCAATTCCGACGGTCGGTTCATCTAAAATGAATAGTTTCGGTTCATTCATTAGCGCGGCTCCGATATTCACCCGTCTTTTCATGCCGCCTGAAAACTCAGATATCCTTTGATGTCGCTGTTCCTTTAATTCGATGATGTCCAGCACTTCATCAACCCGTTTACAAAGTTCCTTACCGGAAAGTCCGTACAGACTCCCGAAAAAAGCCAAATTATCCTTTGCGCTTAACGCTTGATATAAAGCGATTTCCTGCGGGACGACTCCCATCACTTTTTTTATGGCCGCAGGCTGCTCCTGTAATGAGGTTCCGTCAATGCAGATTGTTCCGCCCGTCGGCGGGAGCACGGTGCTGATCATCGACACCGTTGTTGATTTACCAGCGCCGTTTGGTCCCAGGAGACCGAATATCTCTCCTTTTTCGACGCGCAGTGATATATGATTGACAGCGGTAAAATCGCCGTACTTCTTTGTCAAATCCGTTAATTCGAGCATTCGTGCAGCACTCCTTGTGTCATATCTGCACTTATTCTACTCTTGGCGATCCTTGTTTTCTATTCACTTTCGTACTCGATATGGGTATTACTTTCGTCATATGTTTAGTGATAAAAAGGGAGAGAGGAGGGTGAAGCGGGGTTATAGCAATTTTTGCAAATATAAGGTAAGCTCGGTTCTGTTTGACACTTCAAGTTTATCGAGGATTCTGGATACATAGTTTTTCACAGTGCCTTCAGTCAGAAATAAGTCTGCGGCAATGCGTTTATTGCTTTTGCCTTCCATAATGTGTTTCGCCACATCAAGCTCTCTTGGCGTGAGAATCTCCTTCAGCTTTGACCGCGGCTCTTTCTGCACCGCAGGGATCTCCATATTGTTCAGCGCTTTTACGACGGAAACCGTGATTTTGGGATTCAGCATCATCTTCCCTTCATAAACGGCTTGAAGGGAGGCGGTAATTTCATCTGAATCAGCATCCTTCAAGAGATAGCCGTCGGCTCCGCTTTTCAGCCCGGCAAAAATATAGTGATCCTCTTCAAACGTTGTCAGAATGATGACTTTTACGGACGGATATCGCGCTTTTACCGCTTTTGTCGTTTCGATTCCGTCCATACCGGGCATTCTGATATCCATCAAAATCACATCGGTTTCAGTTTGAGAAAGCAGCCGGAGAACCTCTTCGCCGCAAGAAGCCTCTCCCGATATTTGAATTCCTTCATGAAGACTCAGAATCATTTTCAGCCCCTCTCTCACAATGGACTGGTCGTCTGCAATCATGACATTCACTTGATTATTCCTCCTTGCATGGAATCCTTATTTTCACGTCAAAACCCGTTTCCTTCCCGGACGAGAAAACAGCCTCTCCGCCAAGTGCGGCCGCTCTTTTCTCAATTCCTTTCAGACCATTTGATTTTATGATCGTTCCGCAGGCTGAGCCGTTATTATGAATATGCGCCAATATCATGTTTCGGTTTTTTTGAATCCGGACAGAAACATATGAAGCATGTCCATGTTTTATCGCATTCGTAATCGTTTCCTGAACGGATTGATAAAGACAATGCTTCACATCCGGCTGTTCCGCTTCTATGGCCGCGTCCATCTCCAGCTCGAAGCGTATGCCTCCCGCCTCTTGAAAATGGCTGAAAATGTCACGGAGCTCTTGCTCAAATCCGCGCCCCGGCAAAGAGCCCTGCAGCAGCATAACGGCCTGGCGAAGCTTTAAAATGGATTCTTTCGTAAGATCATGCGCCTTATGAATGATCTGCTTCACTTTGTCCGGCTGATGCCCGGCTGTCTTCCCGGCAAATTCCAAATTCATTTTCAGAGCAGCCAGATAATGACCGAGAGAATCATGCAGCTCCTGCGCAATTCTTGTTCTTTCTTTCGTAACGGCCAGTTCCTCAATCCGGTCTGAATATTCCTTCAGTGTGTCATTAGCGATCTTCAGCTCTCGGTTCAGCAATTCAACCTTCGACTTCTCCTGCAGGTTTTTCCGATATAAATAAATCACCGCAAACATGATGAAGTATGGCGGCACGATATCACTGACACCCGCTCCGCCGGCGTATAAAGCTGCGGCAAATGCGGCGGCATTCATCGTTAACAAAACAGCCGAAATCTCCTTATCAGTAATAAGCACCTCCGCCAATAAAAGCACCATTACGGCCTGTGCCCCCACACTATAGACATTGTACAAAAGTACTCCCGCGATGGCGTTGCTCAGGAGAAAAGAGCCTTGATATACAGCCGGCCTTCTCTTCATATATAGCGGCCGCAGGCAGTCATTAGCCGTCAGCATCATCACGAGCACAGACAAAAAAACCTTCAGCTCCCCCCGGCCGGGAGGAAGCTGAAGAATCGCATGAAAGATTGATAGTAATGCAAAACCCCTGATCAGTAACTTCGTATGTGCAATCTTCATCGTATTCTCCTTACAAATGAGCGGCGGCTTTCCGCTCCACGTTCAGCACATCATACAGCTCATCAAGCGAATGAATCTCGTACGTCGGGATGATTCCGGACTCATTTGCTTTCTCTCCGGGATTAAACCAGCACGTATCCATTCCCGCCATCTGACCGCCTTTTATGTCCGCGCTCAGTGAATCGCCGATAATAAGTCCGCCCTCGGCAGAAAAACCGGGAATTCTCGCAAACACGTAATCAAAGTATTCCTTCATCGGCTTTTGAAAACCCGTGTCCTCAGATACAAACACATCTTTAAAGAACGGATACAGACCGGAGTCGCCCAGCCGCTTATATTGTGATCTTGAGACGCCGTTCGTCACGATGTATAAATCAAATAAAGGACTCAGCCGTTCAATCAGCTCATAAGCTCCGTCTATCATCTGGTGCCCTTCTTCTAAGTATTGGCGGTACGCCTGATTCATCAGCACGCCGTCGGCTTCGAGGCCGTATTCTTTAAACAAAAGGGCAAACCGTGTATTCACCACTTCATCGCGGGTCATTTCCCCCTCTTCAAACGCCTTCCACAGCCCTTGATTTAACGCTTTATAACGGGCTTCCACCTCTGCCGTCAGCTCCAGCTTTGAACCTTGAAACAATTTTTGAAGAGCATCGGTTTCTGAAGCGGTAAAATCCAGCAGCGTATTGTCTATATCAAATAATAACGTACGGTAATGACTCATCGATGTTTCCCCCGGTTCTGCTTTTTTTAATCAGTATACCACTCGCGGACAAGCCGAAAAAGACACCCCTGTAAGAGAGGTGTCTTTTTGAATTATACAGCGTCTTCTATTTTCGATTTTTCACCAGGCATGCGCTTGCCGATACCGAACGCATAATAGCTGACCGTCACAATCGCCAGGAAAATCACCCCGACAACCAACGAAATCCGCGTATCTTTGTTAAACCACATGCCGATCAATACCATGAGTAAGAAAGCGATCGTCAAATAGTTTGTAAACGGCGCAAAAGGCATTTTAAACGGATGCTTATCAAGCTCAGCGCCCTTCGCTCTTCTGAAACCGAGATGGCTGATTAAAATGACGAACCACGGAATCATTCCCGGCAGCACACTCGCGCTGTACACATAGACAAAAATTTTCGGAGGCGCGATGTAGTTCAGCACGACACCGATCACAAGTCCGATTAATACGGCAAACGTACCGAATATCGGCACACCGCTCGAAGAAACTTTCTTAAAGAATTTCGGGGCCTGTCCGTTCACGCCCAATGTATAAAGCATGCGTCCCGCACTGAATATCCCGCTGTTGCATCCGGACATCGCAGCGGTAATCACAACAAAGTTAATCAAACCGGCCGCCGCCGTAATCCCGACTTTCGCAAATGTCGAAACAAACGGACTGCCGAGTGAGTGAAGCTCATTCCACGGATATACGGTAACGATTACGAAAATCGCACCGATGTAGAAAATTAAAATCCGCCAAATAATACTCTGAATCGCGCTTCGCAGCGTTTTTTGCGGGTCCTTCGCTTCCCCTGCCGTAATCCCGATCAGTTCGACACCTTGATAGGCCGCAACGACCAAAGACAAGGCAAAGAAAAATCCTGAAAAACCATTCGTAAAGAAACCGCCGTGCGACCATAAATTAGATAATCCGATCGCATGCCCTCCGTTACCGAAACCGAAGAAAATAATTCCGATTCCGGCCACAATCATCAGAATAATGGTGACGATTTTGATCATGGCAAACCAAAATTCAAACTCACCGAAAGATTTTACCGAAATTAAATTCGCCGCACCGAGAATGGCCATGGCGATAATGCCGGGAATCCATGCCGGCAGATCAGGAAACCAATATTTCATATACGAACCGACGGCGATAATTTCAGACATCCCGACGATCACCCATTGAAACCAGTTGCTCCACGCCGTCATATAGCCGGCTAACGGATGTATATACTTATGGCCGAATGTCGCGAACGACCCTGTACTCGGCTCTACATAGAGCATTTCACCCATCGCACGCATGATAAAAAAGATAAAGATACCCGAGATCGCATAAGCCAGCAGGACAGACGGCCCGGTCCATCCGATCGTGCTGGATGATCCCATGAATAAACCGACACCGATCGTGCCGCCCAGCGCAATCATCTGTATATGACGCGCGCCTAAGCCTCTCTTTAATTCTTTGTTTGCCACTTCGCTTCCTCCTCTTAACAGCTCTGATATATGTGAAATAATGAAGCAGAAGGTGCACCTGTTGAACCTAACTCACTCTTCATTTCCCGCAATATTAGAAATATTCTATCTTTCTATTGTTATATAATCTCCAATTTCCTTATTCCATCATAATAAATTTTCGTGGAAAATACAATTGTTTTTTTCAGGTAAACACCTTACACCCTAAACCAATAGACTAAAAATAAAGCGCTTTCACTTTTAATGAATTATGAATATTGAGATAATAAATGCCGCAGCCTCCGAGAAACAGGATGTCCCTGGAGAAACATGTTCCGCCCCCTATTCAATATTATTTTTGCTAAGCAGAATGGCGTAAAGTCTTACTCTCTTCCATTCTCCCTTGTATACGCCATAATCCTGCTTAACCGGCAAAAATCATGCATTAATCGATAAATGCCTCATTCAGCCGCAGCAAAAGCCGGCCGAACTTTTCTTTTTCATCGCCTGACCAATCGTCAAGCATATGTCGGTATCGATCAAGACGCATCTTTTTATCAGCTTTTAACCTCTGTTTGCCAAGCTTCGTAATCGCAAACAGACTGACCCGCCCGTCAGAAGGATCGGAAAAACGCTGGATCAGCTCTTTCGACTCCAAGGCCGCGGCCTGGCGTGACAATGTGGAAATATCCAGCTTAAAAGATTCGGCTAATTCCTTTACACGCGCCGGTCCGAATTCATCCAGCTGCCGTAATAACAAATACGCAGCCCTTTCCAGATGTCCGATTTTACGATCGGAGTTATCAAGATAAACAGCTCTCCTGATAAAAGTGGTGAGCTCATATTCAATTAATTCAATCGGATCTTGTTTTGACAAACAGCCTCACTCCTTACAATTGACAACAGCAATATTAGTTGTATAATACAAACATATGCACATTTACTCAGAAAACTTATAGAAAGATTTTGCATACATATATTTGTATAGTACAAATATATGCGCAAAAAGTAAAGAAACATATCGAAGCATCAAGAAAGGGGGAAGCTGCTCTTCTCCAAAGAACAGCATTGTCGTGAAAGCCATACGCATCATCTTGCAAATCATTATTTTATTCGCATTTTCCTTTATCGGGGGAGCCGTTCAGCAGTTCTTTCACCTGCCCATTCCCGGAAGTATCATCGGTTTGATCCTGCTGATCATATGTTTATCGGTTAAGATCATTCCCGTCAAAATGATTGAAGACGGAGCCGGATTTTTGCTGTCTTTTCTTCCGCTGTTATTCATTCCGGCCATGACGGGCGTCATCAATTACCCGTCACTGTTTTCCGCCAGCGGGGCTGCTCTGTTTCTGATCATCGTGCTGAGCACCATCGTCACAATGATCGCCGCAGGGTACGCCAGCCAGCTGTTAGAGCACAAAGCCAATCAGAGAAAGGAGAAAAAGAAGTGCAGCAAGCATGTATCGCAATCCTTATAATTTTGTTCACGGCCGCCGCCTATCTGGCTATGGTGAAATTATATGTGCGCTTTCCATATCCCTTTCTCATACCGGTTTTGACGACTACGATTTTCATTATCGCCGTGCTGCTTGTTTTTCATATTTCGTATAAAGACTATATGATCGGCGGCCAATGGATCAATTCACTGCTCGGACCCGCCGTGGTGGCTTTGGCATACCCGCTTTATAAGCAGCGCCGGGTGTTAATCAAGTATATGTTTCCGATCATCGGCGGCGTGTTGGCCGGTTTATTCTCCGGAATGGTCAGCGGCCTGCTATTTGCAGAGCTGTTCGGCATCAGCCGGAGTTTGATTTTGTCAATTATCCCAAAATCAATTACGACGCCTGTCGCCATACAGATTGCGTCCGGTATCGGCGGTGTCCCTTCCATGACAGTCGTGTTCGTCATGATCGCAGGGTTTTCCGGCGTTATCTTAGGACCGCTGCTTCTCAAGTGGATCCGCATTCGCAGCTCACTCGGGAAAGGAATTGCATTCGGGAGCGCTTCCCATGCGCTCGGCACCTCAAAAGCAATGGAGTACGGAGAATTAACGGTCTCCATGAGCTCTGTTTCCATGACGCTCTGCGCCGTGTTAGGGTCGGTCTTCGGCCCCGTCGTAGCATGGATGTTTCAAATTTAAAGCTGACGGTTCTCCGTCAGCTTTTTTCATGTGCGGCTCATCTCATTTCCTTCCATTATTATGTTTCATTTGTAAAAATAATGGTAAAGTAGAAAACAAGGAGGGATTTAATGATGACTGGAGCAATTCCGCAAAAGAAACTGCTGGATGGGACAAGCATTCCTGCGATTGGCTTCGGTACATACGCTCTTAATGGAAACAACGGCGTTCATGCCATTACCAGCGCCATTGATATCGGCTACCGTCTGATTGACACCGCTTATAACTATGAAAATGAAGGGACGGTCGGAGAAGCCATCAAGAGAAGCTCTGTTCCGAGAGAACAGCTATACGTGACGTCCAAGCTGCCCGGACGCTACCATGACTATGACAAAGCTGTACAAACCATCCAAGAATCTTTATACCGCGCCGGTCTGGACTACTATGACCTGTATCTCGTCCATTGGCCGAACCCGAAACAAGACCGCTACACGGAAGCATGGCAGGCACTGATTGATGCGAAAAAATGGGGTCTGATCCGATCCATCGGCGTCTGCAATTTCCTGCCTGAGCATATCGAACGGCTCGAACGTGAAACCGGCGTAAAGCCAGGCATCAACCAAATAGAACTGCATCCCGCTTTTAATCAGCAGCAGCAGCGCCAATGGCACGAAGAACAGGGCATCGTGACAGAATCATGGAGTCCGTTATCCCGCGCCGGCGAAGTATTGAACGATCAAAAACTCGGACGGATTGCGGACAAATACGGCAAAACCATTTCTCAAGTCATTTTACGCTGGCATATCCAGCTGGGCGCCATCCCGATTCCAAAATCAGCATCGCCCGAGCGCCAGCTTGAAAACATCTCCGTTTTTGATTTCTCCCTTGATGAAAACGACATGAGCATTATCGACTCGCTTACCCGCCCCGACGGACGCATAAACGGCCAAGACCCGGCGGAGTATGAGGAGTTTTAAGTAAACGCATAAAGAAAAGCTGACGGCATCATTTGTCAGCTTTTTTCTCATTTTATATACGCACACCCAGCTCCCGTTTCCATTCAGAAAGCCAATCTGTATCCCCAGATCCGTATTGCCTGCTTTGGCCGACATCACGCAGAGATCCGTTTTTATACTCAATGGACAGAACCAAATCAGGAATGGCATCATAACCCGTTCTCGCCAGCTTCGTGAGCGCCTGTCCGTAATGGGCGGCTGCTTCTGCGGCCGTATGTCTCAACAAAGGATCTTGCTGCAGCGCTTCCTTATAGACGTCTAAAAGGTCGCGTCCGTCTTCTGTGACGTACTTTCCGTCCACGATCTGCAAGTCTTTCAGATGATAGCCGGTCACCTCGTACATTTCCCGAACGACTTGATATTTCTCATATGTTTCCGGCGTAAACTGCGAGGAGTCATCACTCCGGCTGCGAATGATGTGCGCAAACAGCTCTTTGCTGTTTTCCCCGGAGTTTAAGACAGCTTCAATCTGCTGAGTGAGCTCTTTATCGTCAGTCCCGCTCACTTTTAACAGATAATCAATCGGTGATATCGTAAATGTAAGATTCGCACCCTCCGGAATCTGAATATGATTCCGATGGAAAAGCATCTCAATCTGCTGATTCACCTGCCCGCGCTGAAACACTTTTTCATTTTCGACTTGAATCTCTCCGTTGAGCGTTTCACCCCGAAACGCCGCATCACGGAAATCATAGCTCTGGGCTTTCCCCTTAAACAGCCATTCCGTTTCATTATGATAAGCGGCCTGACGCTCCGATTCTGATAAATCACTTCTGAAATAAGGTGAATCGGCACGCTGGTATTTATCCTTAATATAATGCAAAGGATCTGGTTTTCGTTTATTGATTTCATTGATACGGCTGTATTTCTCATCAAGAATCTTGCTCGCAATATCACTCTCAGACTCATACGGATTATTAGCGTCTATTACCGTCTCATTCCCATTATCCGTAATCGTTTTCTGATTTGCAGATTGATATAAACGGGACAGGCTGCTCCCTTTCTCAGTGACACCGCTCCTTGAATAATTCACCTGGCTCAGATCGCGGCTCCCGCCTGTCTGAATCAATAAGCTGTCCGATCCTTTTGCCGCATCTTTCACATTTGTTTTGGAAGAATACCGCTGAAGCACTTGCTGAGCCATTACTTGATTTTTTATATATCGAGCGTTTAGGCGCATGTTTTTAACCTCCGCTTGAGATGATGTTCTAGTGTTTGTATCGGCTGTTTCCCAGTTGATTTTAACCTTAAATAACAAATGTTTACATAGCTAATGTTTTTATGTATGATGTAGTCAAAAAGGGGGATTTTTCCATGAAGAAGTGTATATTGATTCTATTTGTCAGTGTCATCGTTTTATCAGGCGCATTGTTTGCATCTTCACCTTCAGCCTCTGCGTCTCAAAAGAACTCGTTACAAATAAGCGCCATTACAGGAAATCATTCATTTGAAACTGCCAATCCGGTAGGCTACTGGAAATATAAAAATATTGATACTGCCATATTGCCAAAAGGGGAAAAAGATTCGTATTTCACTTTCACGGCAAATAAGGGAGAAAGACTTTATGTCAGGAGTTCAACAAGAAGTGAATACAAGGGAATGGACATTGAAATTTATAATAAAAATAAAGTACTGATCAGTAAAGGCACAGAAGTGATAAATCCTGATACGGCGCTACCTTTTATCTATGCGAATACAGATGCGAAAGAAAATAACGAGACGTTCTACGTGAAAGTGTCCCGCGGCTCCTACACTGACGATATGTACTTTACACTCTCTATTTACGACCGAATCAAATCCGGCAGTGAGACCTTCTCATTCAGCGGTACAGCTGAAAATAAAGGGAACACAAGCCTCAGTCCGAATGGATCAGATTCAACTGTTCTTAGACTCGACTTAACCAAACAGACAAGCATTCCAAGAGACGCCACAGTGAAAAGAATCAACACCACCGCAACCCAAACACCAAGCCAAGGAAATACAAGCCACTACATCATGTCGGAAGAAAATAAAGTGTGGCACCGTGCACTTGCAAACAGCTCCACACAAGGGAATTACGGTATTACACTGGATGATAACCTCTCAGCGGCAAGCATCTGGAATTTTAAATACAACACACTTGCAACAGCTAAATCGACTATGAAAAATGTAAAATTGAAGATTGATTATGAGTACGATGTGACAACGCAGTTTTAATTAGAAGAACAGCCGCCCATTGGGCGGGCGGCTGCCTGCTTGGAGTTAAAGTGAATTTACGAGCCCGTGCCATCTTATCCTGTTGTCATAGCATAAAATCATTAAACACGCTGCTAAAATTCTTTTTTATGATATATAGCTGCGGCAATGAAAAATGAAATGATATATAAGATAACGCCGATCATGAGATATATAATCAGAACATATAAAGAAGGATTTATGTGCAAAAATGACAGCGGTACTTGTTCTGCTACATACCCAACGACACTTTGCAATCCAAAGGTAGCAAAAAGTCCCCCCATTGCCCCTCCAATTACAATAGCATCGGATTTTTCCGGGCCTATCATGTAGAGAAGAGGATAAACGATTGCACCGGCAAAGAGAACGATGAACGTTCCAAAAGAGACAATATTAAATATGCTGTCAATCGGTTCATCTGATCCCAGGCTGTATACAAAGAAAACACCATAAGATAGTACGGCTCCGAGCACAACAATCAAAAGATAAAAGAAATAGTGACTTTGAACAATATTTGTTCTGCTGACCGGTAAAGTCAGGACATACCTGTCATAGCCAGACTTGCTCTCATACTTTATAACCTCAAGTGCGGGCATGACGACAAACAAAATAATCAGCATAGCAACAAAACGATGCATTGAAGCATCCCCAAAATAAAAAATGACTGCTGATACCAATATGGCCAACCCCGTGTATGCAAAGAAACTTCGATAAACCAGGTAATAGTTAGTCAGTAACAGACCTCTCAATGTTTTCACTCCTCGTTAAAAAGACGCTGATTTCTTCTATGGAAATGGTGTTGGCCGTTACGCCATTCGGCAATTTCTGTTGATCCGATACAAGCACACTCCAATAAGATCCATGTTTCCTTTTTGCTAGAATGATATCTTCGTCAAGCTCAGCCAATTGGCCTTCATCAACGTCTATAACAGTATAGCTTTCAAGAACCTTATCTTTCTCTTCATTTAATAAAATTTCGCCATCTTTCATAATAATGATATGGCTGGCTATCTTCTCGACATCAGTCATAATGTGCGATGAAAGTAAAATACCGCCGTTGCTTTTACTCACAAAGCTTTTTAATTCATTTAACAGGTCATCTCTTGAAGAGGGATCAAGCCCTCCCGTTGCTTCATCCAGGAGTAATAATTGTGCATTATGCGACAAAGCAACAGCTACGGATAACTTCATTGACATGCCGCGCGAGAATGTATTCACTTTTTTGTCCATAGGTAAAGAGAAAGAATGAACCAACCGGTAAAAATGCTCTTGGTCCCAAGCGTCGAATAGTTTCTTAAATACATGATTCAGCTGCTTTATCGTAAGGTGCGCAGGAAGATTCATCGCATCAAATACGACCCCAATATCTTCTTTGAACTTTATATGTTTATCCAGATTCTCTTTACCAAAGATTTTCACTTTACCTCTATCCTGAGAGATTAATCCTAATATCGTTTTAAATGTTGTTGACTTGCCTGCGCCGTTATCACCGATAAAACCGACAATTGATCCGGCAGGCACATTGAATGTAACATCCTTTAAAGCAGTTTATGGCCAAAAGATTTGCTGATGTTTCTGATTTCTAAAAGGTTTGACATCATTCCACTCCTATCATTGTTGTCAGACTTTTTTTGAGAATTGAACCGGATTATTGCAAAAAATGTTGTTATTTTTATATCTAGTCGAGTATTCATAATGGATCAGGAGTCGACAAATACAAAAGGGATTTTAAAGTCTTAAGCATAATGTGAAATTGTAATCGATTGATTACATTTATATAATGGACTATTCATGATGAAAATTGCTGGAGGTGATTACTTTCCGATGAGGCATGCACAAAACAATTTACTAATGATTACATTTATGGATGTTAACCGGAATGCATCTCGTATTATAAAGCAGGTGTTAATCCTTTTCAATATATAAAAGGGGATTTCTTTACAATCGCAAAGAGTATGTATTTCTCATTTCCGCATTAAAAAAACCCCTCTGGCTAATAATGCAGCTTTCGAATAAAGTTCAATTAAAAGCATTTTGCAAACGTTGATTTTATAATAGAAGAAACCCACACATTTTGAACAAAGTTTGATCAAAATGCGTGGGTTTGATTTTTGTGTGGAGTTTGGTTTTATAAAAAAGATTGATATAAAATATCAATTTCCCACTATGTATATGGCATTAACTAAATTCAAAGCAATCATTTAGTTAACACTTTGGTTAATTTCTTTTATAAAAGCTGTATAGTCAGATGCTTTTATGTCACTTAAATTAGTATTGTTCCAATCACTTATATCAGATAAAAATTCACTGACGTTATTTGTGATACTCTTTATTCTTTTTAACTCCTGTAAAGGTTCAATCTTATTTGTATCTTGAGTTATTTTCTGAATCATTTCCGAGTATGCCTTCTCTTTCTCTTCCCAATAAGATATATATCCTATCCTTTGCTCAAAAGAATATATATTAGCTGCAATTGTAGTCGGTATCTCTGAAAGTGAAGGTACAAATTCTTTATCAGAATCTTTTAGTATAACTAATAACATTTTCTCTTTATATTCACGCGAACGCATAACTTCAGATATCTCATACATACAATTTACTGATTTTAAATATTGGTCACTAATAATACTAATAACAAAATCGTGTTTCCCAATAGTTTTCATGAAATCTTTAATACTATCTTTAAACTCAATGTTTCGAACATCTCTAGTCAAAGTATACCCCATATTTTTGAAATCATTATCAATTAAATCAGCAAACGCTACATCATTCCAACAATATGAAATAAATATCTTCTGGTTCTTCATCTGTTCAGCCACTCCACTATCACCAATTTTATAAATCGTTTTATTTACTGTTACTAATTCCTCTGCTTTATTAATAGAAATATAATATAGCCTAATGTCTTTTAAAGTAAAGTACTCACTTTTAATATTTATAATACCCTCTATCAAATTTTGAACTCTCTCCAAACCAAATCTAAAGGGAAAATTCTTTATTTCTAATCTTTTTCCATCATCTCGTATTCCAAAGACTATATCTCCACCGTTACTGTTCGAGTATGCAACAATTAATTTTGCTATTTCTTCATGACTCGCAATTGGGTGTATATATGTTGTATTCTGTCTATTATTTGTACTTATTTTGTTTTCAATATCTTTAATTGTTCTAAACACTAAAAAGTACCTCTCTTATAACTTAGTCAATGGAATTTTAGATATACCTGTTGTTTTAAGCAAATCACCTAAAGTAACCATTCGTTGTACTTCTCCATCATCCGTCCATAATTGATAGTTGACATCATCTAAAGCCTCTAATTCTTCATCATAATAAAATATTATTTTTTGATAATCACTTGGACGAATAATGATTCTAAAATCATTTCCGTTATACTTAGCCGGAAATACCGTATCAGAATACTTTTCATTCATCCATTCTTCTAAAGTTGCCGGAAGTGTATAATCTTTAAGTCTGCTTAAATACTTAAAAATATTTTCTGTACTTCTATGTAGTAATTTCTCAACATAGCGTTTCATTTCTTCGGATGAGGTAATAACATGTTTTAATTGATTGATAATATCTTCTTTACTCAGTTCAGAGTTAGTTACAATCTCCATTATTTTATCTCGATTATTAATAATTTCATCTAATTCTTCAAACTTAATGTTATTTTCCTCTATTTTTTCCGCTATTCTATATCTTCTCAGATTTTCTTCTGGAGAAGATAACATCATTCTCTTTGAATATAAATTCCCAAACCATTTTTTTGATTTTTCAGGATTTGATAGGAACCAATTAGTTAATCTATTAAATATTTTTTGGGTAGATTCATTTCTTTCTATCCTGTCAATAGTTTCCTCACTGAGAAGTTTTGATACTTTGAGCTCAATTTGATCAGAGCATATTTCATTAGTCTTAATTTTTTTGGGGTGTTCTTCGAAATAGTGTTCAAATGAAATAATATCTAGTTTCAATAACTGTCCTTCAATTTTCTCACCCAATAATGTTAAGATCTGTTTTAATTCTTGATCTATATTTTTATCAAGATAAATACAGGCGAACTGTACAAATTCATTAATTTGATTCGATACAAATGCCGATTTTACAACTTCATCAATACCTGCATCCTTAATCCAAAGAGAAAAAAATGCATTTAACCACTCTGCATATAGAGTCTTATCATTCAAACAAGCAACTAATTTATCAATATTTGAATCTTCAAAAATATCGTTTATCCAAGAGAATCCAGCATTCTCTCCAAAAACCTCCGCCCAGCCTAAGTAAGTATCTTTAGTTGGTATCGATACTCCGTTATAATTAGATAAAACATCCCAAAGTAAGTCCTTATGTGTGCTTTTTTTGTTTTTGGTATGCCTATTGCTACGTTACCATTATTATCCTTAAATGCTAATCGTTTCAAATCTTCCAAATGATTATGGATAGGAACAATTGGACTCTTCTCAATATGCTCTTTAATTTCTTTATAGCTATAAGCCTGAATATTTGATGAAGTAGAGGGTTTTAAAATGCAAATATTAAATTCATTTCTTGTCCTTTTACTTTCTGAACAATAATCTATTAATTCCTTGTATAAAGAGACAGCTACCTTTATTAATTCATTATTTACTGGATTGCTATCTCTAATAGCATTTCTGTCCCTTTCTACTTCAAATAATCCTGAATTAACTACTATAGGAAAACTAAATTTTTCAGTTCCTAATAGAGGAAATTCACAAAAGACCCTTGGCATGGCATCAGGAATTGGTAAGAAATATAATTTCTTGTCTTTACGTTCAATAGCACAACCAATAGTTACATTATTTTCATTTAATATTAGCAACTCTTTAATACTATCAGAAACGTTAATTTGAACAGCTTTTAGCTTGTTATTTGAACGTGAAGTTTCTACTTTCTCCTTTTTGTAACAATCACCATTGTATGTAATAGAGTTGATATTCTTATTAAAAGTTAATACATAAGGAATAGTCTCTTTTAAATCTTCTATCCCTTCCTCTACTGCTTCTTTTATGTCATCATCCTGTATTAAATAAACGAATTTTGTATCCTCATACTCTTCTTGTAATTCCTCTTGATTTCTGCTTACAAGATCTAATTGTTCTAGCATAATTTTTGTTTTATTCTTAATATCGCTATAATCATCTCCTGACCTATCAACAATGAACTCAAATTTTGTATACCTACTATCTTCTTGGCTAAACGACCCTTCAATTCGTACAACCTCTGATAATAAATGAGTCGACATAAAACCTGTTCCAAATTTTCCTGTTTTCTTTTCTTCTGAACTTTGCTTAGATGAGATTTGTGTGATTAAATCTAATAAATTTTCATACGAAAATGGCAGTCCATTATGACTAAATATGATTTGATTATTAGAGTAATCAATTTTTATATCTATTTTCTTACCTTTAGGTGTACAGTCTGATGCATTTTGAATTAGTTCCCATATCCATCTACGCCTAATAGTCTTTTTTTCTATTTCTGAAGACTCTCTTATCTTTTTCAATTCATCCCAAATTGTATTAGAACTCGCATCTAAAACTTTATTTAATAAAACCTCTTCATTAGACATAGTAATAATCAAACCTCTTTTTCCCTGTATTTTTCTGAATTCCCGGGTATTAATTTCTTTTTATTTTCGGCATTATAAGATTTGAGGAGCCTTCTATATTATTCATTTAAATATCCTTTACGAATTCTCCAACTCTCTTGATTTAAGTAAAGATGATAATATTACCTAGATCTCGAATGGGTTTAAAACTACTTCAAAAACATTAACTGATATTTCTCAGTATATTGATTTTGTACAACCTTCTAACCAATATTTATTCGTCTCCCTAAGCCTTTATCATAACAATGTGTTCTTTTGTTTTAAGAACTGTATGATGGTTTATTTCTAACTCATCTGCAACCTTTCATTGATAATATAATCTAATGATTATCTTGTATGCTAATATTATTTTCTAAATATTCAGTTAAATGTTATAATTATTGTTTTATATCAGATAGAAGGCTCCTACTATCTTCCTTATTCAATTTATTATAAACGATGAGCATCCTTATTGTAGTTAACACTTGAATGTTTAGCTCCAGTTTATGTATTTTTTAGCTCCTATACCTTTTTCAATCAATTTTTCTACTTAGTTTTCTGTTTAGACATGAAAATACCCCTTTAGATGAGTATATCTAAAGGGGTAGAACGGTGCAACTTTTTCCAGGAACAATACAAACTTTGAATTTAAAACAACATACTGTTTTCTTTCCTTGTCAAATCCTTATTCCACAGTCACACTCTTCGCAAGGTTGCGCGGTTTATCAACATCACAGCCGCGGTGCAGTGCAGCGTAGTAAGCGATCAGCTGCAATGGCACAACAGATACCAGCGGAGCAAGCGCAGGGTTGACTTCCGGCAGGATGAATCTGTCGTCTGCGTCTTCTAAGCCTTTCAGCGAGATGATGCAAGTGTTGGCGCCGCGGGCTGCGACTTCCTTCACGTTTCCGCGGATGCTCAGGTTGACGTGTTCTTGTGTCGCCAGCGCAAAGACCGGTGTTCCTTCTTCAATCAGAGCGATTGTTCCGTGCTTCAGCTCGCCGCCGGCGAAGCCTTCCGCCTGGATGTAAGAAATCTCTTTCAGCTTCAGGGCGCCTTCGACACATACGAAGTAGTCGAGGCCGCGGCCGATGAAGAAAGCGTTTCTTGAAACAGTCAGGTACTCACGCGCGATCATTTCCATTTCGTCCTTCTGGTCGCAGAGGGCTTCCATGGCGTTTGCCGCGATACCTAATTCTTTGACTAAATCAAAACCGATATCAACGCCGTTACGTTCTGCTGCAACGGATGCAACGATCGCAAGCACGGCAATCTGAGCCGTATACGCTTTTGTTGATGCAACAGCGATCTCAGGGCCTGCGTGCAGAAGCAATGTGTAATCCGCTTCACGGGAAAGCGTTGATCCCGGAACGTTTGTAATTGTCAGCGCTTTGTGACCCAGCGCTTTGACTTGAACAAGCACGGCGCGGCTGTCCGCTGTTTCTCCGCTTTGAGAAAGGAAGATAAAGAGCGGCTTCTTAGACAGAAGCGGCATGTTATAAGAGAATTCACTCGCTACATGCACTTCAACCGGTACGTTTGCCCACATTTCAATATATTGTTTCCCGACAAGACCGGCATGGTAGCTCGTTCCGCAAGCCACGATATAAATGCGGTCCGCTTCCGCCACGGCGTCAGCGACATCGCCGGCCACGGCCAGTCTGCCGTTTTCGTCCTGATACGTTTGGATGATTTTGCGCATAACAAGCGGCTGCTCATCCGTTTCTTTTAACATGTAGTGAGGGTATGTGCCTTTTTCGATATCACTGGCGTCAAGCTCAGCGATATAAGACGCACGTGTCATGACTTCACCGTCAAGGTTTTTAATCACGGCTTCGTCTTTTGTCACGATCACCATTTCTTTGTCCAAAAGCTCAACGTATTCATTCGTTACTTGAAGCATAGCCATCGCGTCAGATGCCACGACGTTAAACGTATCTCCAAGGCCGATTAACAGAGGGCTTTTGTTTTTTGCAACGTAAATGGTGTCTGTGTTTTCACCGTCAAATAATGCAATTGCGTAAGAGCCTTTTAACAGAGTCAGTGTTTTGCGGAACGCTTCTTCTGTGCTAAGTCCTCCCGCCACAAATTGCTCGATCATTTGAACGACTACTTCAGTGTCCGTGTCGCTTTTCAGTTCAACGTTTTCAAGATATTCGCGCTTCAGCTGAACATAGTTCTCGATCACACCGTTGTGAACAAGTGTAAAGCGGCCGAGTGCGCTTTGATGCGGATGAGCGTTCAGGAAGCTTGGTTCGCCGTGAGTCGCCCAGCGTGTATGGCCGATTCCCGCTTGAGATTCAACCGAGTGATCTACCACTTCACGAAGGTCGGCGATGCGGCCTTTTTCTTTGTACACATGCACGCCCTGCTCATTCGCCACAGCGATACCGGCAGAGTCATAACCGCGGTACTCAAGCTTCTCTAATCCTTTTAACAAAATCTCTTTCGCATCAAGCTGACCGATGTAACCTACAATTCCACACATATTTTCTTCCTCCTAAAGGTGCAAAAGGAGACGAAGAAAGTCAAATTACAAGGGGACTTTCAATCGTCCCCTCCCACATGTTTTTTTGGAAGATCATGTGATTTCTCTTTGTTCGGAGAGTCGCCCCTCCGGTTTGAAGAAATCCTTACGGCTGTGATCTAAATGAATCAGCCGGGAGGCATCCGCCGAAAATTCGATAACCTCCATCCTCGTCAACTAAGCCGTTTTTCGGGCGCTTAGTTCGGGCGCTGTAATTATAAAAGATGCAAACAATCCCGCCTTTCCTGCAAGTGAAAAACAAAGGCTGAACAAGCTTGATTTTACAGCATGTGCCAAGGACGGTCAATTATTTTTTGCCGCCCCGGCATCATGTTTACTATCATATTATGCTGATCGCACTTGTCTTGTTCGCTCTCTGCTTATAAACTTCGCTACTCCGCTCCCATTTCTGTCCGCACGACATCCACGATTTTTGTGACATATTCGTCACAAAGCTCTTTTGTTCTCGCTTCAGCCATCACGCGGACGAGCGGTTCGGTGCCTGACGGGCGCACTAAAATCCGGCCGTCTCCGTTCATTTCTTTTTCCACTTCAGAAATAACGGCCTTCACCTTAGCGTTTTCTTCTACCTTATATTTATCCGTCACTTTCACGTTCACTAAGAGCTGCGGGAATTTTTTCATTTCATCCGCAAGTTCTGAAAGGGTTTTGCCGGACGCCTTCAGCGTATTCACAAGCATGATCGCGGACAAAAGACCGTCGCCGGTAGTGTTGTAATCAAGGAAAATAAGGTGCCCTGACTGCTCGCCGCCGACATTATAGCCGTCTTTTTTCATTGCTTCTACGACATAGCGGTCGCCGACTGCCGTTTGAACGCTTTTGATTTCTTCTTTTTCAAGCGCTTTGTAAAAACCGAGGTTGCTCATCACAGTCGATACGACGGTATCATCCTTCAGACGGCCCTCTGATTTCAAATACTTCGCGCATATGTACATAATCTGATCACCGTCGACGATGTTTCCTTTTTCATCAACAGCAATGAGGCGGTCGCCGTCTCCGTCAAACGCAAGGCCGATATCGGCGTTTTTTTCTTTGACGAAAGCACTCAGCGCTTCCGGGTGTGTAGACCCGACGCCATCATTAATGTTTAATCCGTTCGGAGACGTCCCCATTGTAGATACGTCAGCATCGAGATCGGCAAAAAGGTGCGTCGCAATGGATGATGTCGCACCATGGGCGCAGTCAAGCGCTACATGAATGCCTGTGAAATCTTCGTCCGCCGTCTGCTTTAAAAATTGCAGATACTTTTGAACGCCTTCAAAATAATCGTTTACAAGCCCGAGGTCCGCGCCTGTCGGTCTCGGCAGCTTATCTTCCGGTTCATCCATGAGACGTTCAATCTCGGCCTCCTGCTCATCAGAAAGCTTAAAGCCGTCCCCTCCGAAAAATTTAATTCCGTTATCCTGTACGGGGTTGTGAGAAGCGGAGATCATGACGCCCGCCTCAGCATCCATGGCTTTCGTTAAATAGGATACCCCCGGCGTAGAAATAACGCCGAGGCGCATCACTTCAGCTCCGATCGATAAAAGTCCGGCGACAAGGGCTCCCTCCAGCATATGTCCGGAGATACGTGTATCACGGCCGATCAGCACTTTCGGGCGCTGCTTATCTTTGGTCAGGACATAACCGCCAAAACGCCCAACTTTAAAGGCCAGCTCTGGCGTAAGCTCGCTGTTGGCAACACCTCTTACACCATCTGTTCCAAAATACTTGCCCATTTTGTATCGCTCCTTTTTCATTCTGTTGAAGAAGAATCAGCGCTTGATCCGTCTTCATCCTGGTCTTGATTTTGATCCTGGTTTTGACTTTTATTCTGATCGCTGTCAGTGTCGTCTTCCCGGTTCTTGTTCTTGTCTTTGTCTGCGTCTCCGCTTGTGCCGTTCTTATTGCCGGAATCAGCGGAGCCGCCGTCATTTTTATTTGAACTTGTGTTTTTCTTAGAAGTCAGCTTGATCTTAACCGTGTCTTTTGACAGGGACCATGTGACGTTTTGCGGGCCGTTTACTTCAAGCTTTACAGAGTGCTCTCCGTCATCCAGGTCCGAGACATTGGCATACAGTTCAATGTCCGACTTTTTCAGCGCCTTAATGTTGGCGGGAGAGCCTTTGGCCGTAATATTTATCGCCTGCGATTCAGGATCGAGAAACTCAATCTGCTGTGAGCCTCCCAGTCCGACCGTCTTGATTCCGACATTGTCAAAATCCTTTTTGTCTTCACTGTCCACTTTAACATGAAGCGTGATTTTTTCCGGTGATACCTTGGTGACACCCTTAGGAAGCGGGATATCGGCATTGATATCGGTATCTTTATCAATTTTGCCTAAATCAAGAGATACGCCGTCAATAAATTCAAGTGAATCCAGCACATCCTGCGGGCCGTAAACCGTCACCTCACTCGGATTCGAGTCAATGCTCGCAACGCTCACCCCGTCCGGAAGACTACCCTTCCTTTCGATTTTGAAAGGAAGCTTTTTGCTCGGACTGGCTACGGGAACCGTCACTTTAATGACTGACGGTTCAACATCAACAGGAAGTGCGTTGCCGTCTTTGTCATAGACGGTCACCTTCACTTCCTTTTCAATGGTCTCATTTGCATTTTCTAGGTTCACGGATGCTTTGACAAGTGAAATGTTATCAATCACATTTTTCGAACCTGTAATCTGCACGTTTTTCGGGCTGATAATCGGCTGCTGAGGGGTATATCCCTTTTTCATTTTGCTTTTATTGTAGTATTCAACTTCCACGGGAAAACTCTCAGCCGTTTTTTCCTGAATCGTAACCGTCGTGACTGACGGGTTAATGGAGATCGTCAGTCCGTCCGATACGTTTTTCGCCTTCAATTCGACCTTATGAGTCCCGGTCTTCAGCTTATTCATATCGGCGTATATCTCAAAATTCTTCGTCTGTCTCGCCTTTTTCACCGCGCTTGTCGAGCCTTTAATCGTGACATTTACGGTCTGGGGCACGCCGGTGACGACATAGTTCGCTTCATCATAGTATGCTTTTACAGGAATATCAGTAAGCGTAGCCTCGTCAGTCGTTGATGTCGGAAAAAAAGATTCCCCCGGCTTTTTCGGAGTCGGCGCCTGGTTGTTGTTAACCGCAACGTAAAGCAGCAGCGCAAAGAGCAATGCAATGATCTTTACAGCCCAGCGGTTGTTTAAGAATTTATCCATTTTTCTTGCCCCTCCAGTACCAGCGGTTAGAAGAAGTATCTCTGGCGTTTTTCTTAAACTCGGCTTCAAGCATTTCTTTCAGTGCTTCTTCCGTCAATTCTCTATGAAGGTCTCCGTTTTTGGCCACACTGATGGCGCCCGTCTCTTCAGATACAATAATGGTTAAGCTGTCCGTCACTTCACTGATGCCGACAGCCGCTCTGTGACGCGTCCCCAGCTCCTTTGAAATAAACGGGCTTTCAGAAAGCGGCAGATAACAGGCAGCCGCCGCAATCTCGTTATTTTTCATAATGACCGCTCCATCATGCAGCGGTGTATTCGGGATGAAGATATTAATCAAAAGCTCCGAGCTGACCTGCGCATTAAGCGGGATGCCCGTCTCAATATAATCGCCCATTCCCGTATCGCGCTCAATGGCGATGAGTGCGCCGATGCGGCGTTTCGCCATGTAGCTGATCGATTTTGTAATCGCTTCAATTGTCTTATGCTGCGCTTCCTCCACGGGGGTTCCGCTCCTGGAAAAGAACCGGCCCCGTCCGAGCTGTTCAAGCGCCCGTCTCAGCTCAGGCTGGAATATAATGATGATCGCTAAAAATCCCCATGTTATCGCTTGGTCCATCAGCCACTGAAGCGTGCTGAGTCCCAAATATGAACTGGCCATCCGAACCAATACGATGACGACGATTCCTTTTAAAAGCTGAACCGCCTTCGTCCCGCGTATGACCATGATTAATTTATATATCACATACCAAACAAGGAGAATATCAACGGCATTGCCGAGGTATTGCAAAAATGGGATGTCCTCAAAAGCCATTTCCTCGTCCTCCAAGAATTCAGTCATTTCGTTTTTCTGTTATGAATTGTGCTGCATGAGCAATATGTACATCATATAGCGTGCTCATTATACCACATTTTGATTTCTCAAGTGAAATGAGCCAGAGCGGCGATGCACAAAAAAAGAGTAAAGCGATTATACGCTTTACTCATCTTCACTCGGGTCCAAAGCGCTCACGACGCCCTGGCCCGCCGATTTCAGTTCGTACCAGACCCAGTCAAACAATTGGTTAATCTCTTCAATCTGCCCGGTGACTTGTCCGGCTGAGGCCATGTATTTTTCTCCGTTGACGACGGTCACATTGCCGTCGACTTTTCCTTCAATGAACAGCTTGCCGTTTTTTACTGTAACATCGCCCTTTACGGTCTCGCCTTCAGGGACGGTGACCGTGTGATTCTGCACGACAAGGTTCGGCTGTTTGGACACACTGAAATTGTGGTCATTATGCCAGCTGTTGAAAAAACCGCCGCCCATTAAAATCACAAAAACTGCTGCGGCTGCAATCATCGGATGAGTTTTGATCCATCGTTTTACAGAAGCGCGTTTTTTCTCTTTTGGAAGATTCGCCATAACTTTGGCAGTAAAATCAGCAGGGGCCGTGACATGCGATGTGCTTCGGACGAGTGCTACGGATTTCTCCATTTCATGAAAATGCCGTTTGCAATTCCCGCATGACTGCAAATGTTGTTTTAATACGTTTTCATCTTCAGGAAGGATATCTCCATCAAGATGCTTATGCATAAGCTGCACGATCTGTTCAGGACAGCTCATTTCATCACCCCACTTAAAGATCCCTCAATTGTTTTCTAAGAGCCTCTCTGCCTCTGTGTATCCTTGTCTTGACGGTGCCGACAGGGATATTCAGAATCTCCCCGATTTCAATTAAAGAGAGTTCGTCAATATACTTTAATACAATAACCGTTCTGTACTTGTCAGGCAGCTTTAAAATCTTTTTCTGAATTGTGTCCGACAGCTCCAATGACAATACGGCGTCTTCAGGGAGAACCCCGTCCGCGGCGATCTGCGAATACATCGTCAGCCCTTCTGCTCCCGCTACTTCTGCGTCCAGATAGTAATCAGGCTTTTTCTTGCGGATGCGGTCAATGGTCAGGTTGGTCGCAATTCTGTAAAGCCACGTTGAAAACTTTCTGTTGATATCGAAACTGTCGATATTGACATACGCTCTGATAAAAGCTTCCTGCGCAATATCTTCCGCTTCGTGAACATTGCCGAGCATGCGGTAGCAAAGCTGGTAAATCTTATCTTTATAAAGGTCAACGATTTCTGCAAACGCATTTTGATCGCCTTTTTTGACTTGCTTGATTCTTTTTTTAATCAGGTTTTCCATGTTTTATCTTACCTCTGCCCTTCACCGGTCTGTATCTATACGTTGATTGTTTTAAAAGGTTTCATTTTTTTATTACATTTATTTTACCAAATTTCAGGCAGGGTGTAGATGGAAAATACAGAATATACTGCCTTAACAGCAGCTTAAAAATAGTATATCTGATGAACAATCAGAAATCGAAACAAAATGCTGATAAAAAAAAGACACCTTTATGCAAAAGGTGTCTGAGACTGGGCTAGCTGGATTCGAACCAACGCATGACGGAGTCAAAGTCCGTTGCCTTACCGCTTGGCTATAGCCCAAAAATGGTGGAGGGGGGCAGATTCGAACTGCCGAACCCTGAGGGAGCGGATTTACAGTCCGCCGCGTTTAGCCACTTCGCTACCCCTCCGTATTTTTTTGAAAAACAGTGCCGGCCAGAGGACTTGAACCCCCAACCTACTGATTACAAGTCAGTTGCTCTACCAATTGAGCTAGGCCGGCAAATATGGTGGAGGATGACGGGCTCGAACCGCCGACCCTCTGCTTGTAAGGCAGATGCTCTCCCAGCTGAGCTAATCCTCCATATGACCCGTACGGGATTCGAACCCGTGTTACCGCCGTGAAAGGGCGGTGTCTTAACCGCTTGACCAACGGGCCGTTGTGTCCGCGTCGAGCTGACAAAAGTTATTATATACAGGTTGTACCCCATTTGTAAAGAGAAAAATTATTTTTTTTATTTTCAAACTTTTTTACCCGTTTTTTAACTGAAAAACTCATCCCTCCTCTCTTATTTCATTTATGATGAAAGTATCAAAATATTGAAGGGAATGGACACAGATGATCTTAGTCAGCTCTTGTCTCGGCGGTATCGAATGCAGGTATAACGGCTCTCACGCCGCTTCGGAAAAAATCCGCAGACTCGTAGAAGAAAAGAAAGCTGTTATGGTCTGCCCCGAACTTTTGGGCGGCTTCACCACTCCCCGCGAACCGGCGGAAATCATCGGCGGCACGGGCGAAGACGTGCTGAACGGAACAGCAAGAATCGTAACGGCATCAGGCGAAGACGTTACGGCTTTATATATGGACGGCGCGGAAAAAACATTAGCATACGCAAAAGAAATAGGCGCCGCAACGGTCATCCTTAAAGAAAACAGTCCGTCCTGCGGCAGCAGCTTTATCTATGACGGCACTTTCTCAGGAAAAAAAATAATCGGAGACGGCATCACTTCCGCTCTTTTAAAACGGGCAGGCTGCCGTGTTCTATCAGAAGATGAATTGGATCAATTATAAAAAAGGAGAGTAGATATCATGGATGTAGCCCTGTCCTTTTATAAACCGGAGCATGCAGACGGACTGAACGGGTTTGTGCTGAGTGAAGAAGATAAAAAGTTCACAGCTCTCCCGAAGGATGTCCTGCCGCAGGCTCTCGTCATCCGGGATCGCTACCCGACAGTCATTTTAAAAGAAGACCGCCCCGTCGGTTTTTTTATTTTACATACCTCAAAAGAAACCATTGCCCCGTATTCGAATAATGTGTCTGCCATTTTGCTGAGTGCGCTGTCCTTACATGCGCCGCATCAGGGAAAAGGTTATGCCAAACAAGCGATGCTGCAGCTCCCCGCTTTTGTCGCAAATTACTTTCCTTGGTGTGATGAAATCGTGCTTGCTGTAAACCATCGCAATCATCGTGCAAAGAACCTGTACCGGTCTTCCGGTTTTATTGATAAAGGTCGTCGCAGGATCGGCCCCATCGGTGAACAGCACATTCTGCATCATTTTTTGTGAAAGCGCTTGATTATTCATCTCATCCCTGCCGATTTTTCTTGAAACATCTATTCAGAAGCCCATATACTTCAAGTATTAACGACTTGGGAGGGTACAATCATGACAGACCGGCTTAACATTCACAGATTGACCACAGAAACCAGAAATCCGCAGACCGCTTCAATCCATCAAGCAGACACGATGGAAATTCTCCGCATCATTAACGAAGAGGATTTCAAAGTGGCTGAAGCCGTTCAGCAGGTGCTGCCCGATATTCAGATTGCCGTTCAATTCGCCCATCAATCATTACGGCGAAACGGCAGGCTGATTTATGCGGGAGCGGGCACAAGCGGCAGACTCGGTGTACTGGATGCGGTTGAATGCCCGCCTACATACAGCGTAAGTCCCGACACCGTCATCGGTCTGATGGCCGGAGGAGCAGACGCCTTTTTGCAAGCGGCTGAAGGTATAGAAGACAGCGAGGAAACCGGCGCTCTCGATCTCAAAACGATTGGGCTTACCGCAGAAGACACCGTAATCGCCATCGCGGCAAGCGGGCGCACGCCGTATGCGGCCGGTGCGCTGAAATACGCAAAAACAATCGGCGCCAAAACCGTCGCGCTCACATGCAATAAACACTCATTGATCAGCACTTATGCCGATCACAGCATTGAAGTCGTCGTCGGCCCCGAAGTGATTACAGGGTCAACACGAATGAAAGCGGCGACGGCACATAAAATGATTCTGAACATGATTTCCACGGCCGTGATGATCAAAAGCGGCAAAGTGTACGAAAATTTAATGGTGGACGTTCATGTCAGCAACGAAAAATTGAAAGAACGCGCAATCGGCATTATCCAAAGCATCACGGGCGTTCCGTACGACAAGGCAAAAGAAACGCTTGAGGCCGCAGGCAGCCATGTCAAAACGGCAATCGTCATGCTGAAGACGAATTCAGACGAAACACACGCGAAGGCACTGCTCAAAGAAGCAGACGGCTTCATTGACAAAGCCATTGAACAGCACGTTTCAAAGGAAAAAGAACGCTGATCGTTCTTTGGTGAAAAATAATGTGCTTTTACGAGCCCGCGCCGTTTTCATGATCGGCGCAGGCGCTTTTAGGACGCGTTTCAGGCACAGCTCCCCGGGAAAAATCGTACGGACAAAGGAGGATCTCCATGAGCAAAGAGGCATTTTATCAGTCACTGGCCAAAGATATCCTGGACAATTGCGGCGGTTCATCGAATATTTCAGGCTTTACCCACTGTATGACACGCCTGAGGATTACACCTTTAGATCAGGACAAAACGGATATTGAAGCGCTGAAACGGCTTGACGGGGTAATAGGCGTCGTCGAAGCCGAAACACTGCAGATCATTCTCGGCACGGGTGTCGTCAATCATGTCGCTGACGCTTTCGCAAAACTTATGTCATCCGGAAAAAACATTGATTTAAAAGAAGCCGCCTCACGGAAAAAAGCCGATCTCAACAGAAAAAACACCACACCCATCACACTGTTTCTGAGAAAAATATCAAGCATCTTCATTCCCCTTATTCCCGCACTCATTGCATCAGGTTTAATCACCGGTATTACGAAAGCCGTCATTCAGGCCGGCTGGCTCCCGAAAGAATCCCAAATCGCACTTATTTTAACGGTTATCGGTTCAGGCTTATTCGCTTACCTCGGCGTCCTTGTCGGCATCAATGCGGCGAAGGAATTCGGCGGGACACCTGCGATGGGCGGCCTTGCGGGCATATTGATCCTTAACCCTGAGATCGCCAATATCAGTTTGTTCGGAGAGAATCTGCTCCCTGGCAGGGGAGGATTAATCGGCGTTCTTTTCGCTGCGGTTTTTATCGCTTATACCGAACGGTTTATCAGAAAGTACGTCCATCAATCCATCGACATTATCGTCACGCCTACATTGTCTTTACTTATCACCGGGCTGGTGACATATGTCGTTTTTATCCCTGCAGGCGGTTTTATTTCTGATCTGATTACATCAGGTTTATTGTCGCTGCTGAATGTCGGGGGAGTGCTCTCAGGGTTTGTACTGGGAGCCGCCTTCCTGCCGCTTGTCGTCACCGGCCTGCATCAGGGCTTGACTCCCGTACATTTGGAATTAATCCGATCAATCGGAGATGACCCGCTTCTTCCGATTCTCGCGATGGGAGGCGCGGGTCAAGTAGGGGCGGCCTTCGCCATCTTTATGAAAACAAAAAAAGCCTCATTGAAAAGAGCGATCGGCGGAGGACTTCCATCCGGTCTGCTCGGAATTGGAGAGCCGCTCATCTTCGGCGTCACGCTCCCTCTCGGCCGGCCGTTTTTGACGGCGTGTTTAGGGGCGGGAATCGGCGGCGCCTTTCAAGCCCATTTTCAGGTGGCTACTTTTTCAATCGGTGTCTCCGGCCTTCCGCTCTCGTTTCTCGTACAGCCGGCTCAAATCGTTTTGTATATCATCGGTCTCTTCATCTCTTACGCGGCGGGCTTTGTCTTCACTTATGCGTTCGGATTTAAGGATGACATGGCTGCTGAATTTGAATAAACCGGGAGGGATCAGAATATGAAAACACTGACAGCCGCCATACTCACAATGGTCATCAGCCTCTCTTTTCTGCCGCAGCACAAAGCCGAAGCCCAATCCAAATTATACGACGCAGCAAAGCTCAGAAAGGTTGATCAAATGATTGAAAAAGACATCGCAGCAGGATTCCCCGGAGCCGTCCTCGTCGTCGTAAAGGACGGACGGGTGATCAAAAAGAAAGCATACGGCTACAGCAAAAAATATGACGGGAACACCCTTTTATCCCGTCCGAAAAAAATGAAAACATCAACCATGTTTGATCTAGCTTCCAATACAAAAATGTACGCGGCGAATTTTGCATTACAGCGACTCGTCAGCCAGGGAAAGCTTGATGTGTATCAAAAAGTCTCGGCTTACCTTCCTGATTTCAAAGACAGAAAAAGCGATCCGATTCAAGAAAAAGACCGCATTCGCGTCATCGATGTGCTCCAGCATCAATCCGGTCTGCCGGCAAGCTTTTATTTCTATCAGCCGGACACCGCAGGCCCTTTGTATTCACAAGAACGGGATAAAACGATCCGTTTTCTCACCCAAATCCCGCTTGAATACAAACCGGGAACAAAACACGTATACAGCGATATCGGTTACATGCTTCTCGGCTGCATCATTGAAAACATAACCGGAAAAACCCTTGATGCCTATGCGGAACAAGAACTGTACAAACCGCTGAAACTGACGCACACACTGTTCAACCCGCTGCAAAAAGGCTTTAAAGAAAAAGCATTCGCAGCTACTGAACGTTTAGGCAACACACGTGACGGAGTCATCCATTTTCCTCACATCAGGACGTATACGCTGCAGGGGGAAGTTCACGATGAAAAAGCATTTTACTCAATGGGAGGGGTGTCCGGTCACGCCGGGCTGTTTTCCAGAGCTGATGATATGGCCGTCCTTCTTCAAGTCATGCTGAACGGAGGCAGTTATAAACACGTTTCTCTCTTCAATAAAAGAACGGCCGATTTGTTCACAACGGCGGCATCCTCTGATCCGACTTTCGCTCTCGGCTGGCGGAAAAACGGCAGCCCGGATATGGAGTGGATGTTCGGCCCTTATGCAAGCAGGCAGGCATATGGCCATACGGGATGGACCGGCACCGTCACGATTATTGATCCCGCTTATAAGCTGGGGATCGCACTTTTAACCAATAAAAAGCATTCCCCCGTCGTCAGTCCCGGTGAAAACCCGAATGTTTTTGAAGGGGATCTTTTTCCGACCGGAAGCTACGGCAGCGTCATAAAAACGATTTATGAAGCCATTGAATGACAACCCATGTCTTTTGTCCAAACTATGAAGGCAGGAGGGCACCATCATGAAACTTGTCATCTCAGCTGTATTACTGTTGTTCATTGTTTTCGGCACGCATCATGTATCGACAAAACCGGACATTCCGTCACAGGCGGAACAAGCGGTATCCCGTATGACATTAGATGAAAAATTAGGGCAGATGCTCATGCCTGATTTTCGCAATTGGCAAAAAAAGGGGAAGTCATCACCTGAGGCTCTTACCCAAATGAATGACGAAGTCGCAGGGCTTATTCAAAAGTACCGGTTCGGCGGAGTTATCTTATTTGCAGAAAATGTAAAAAACACTGAACAAACGGTACGCCTGACAGATGCCTTTCAAAAGGCGAGCCCTGACATTCCGCTATTATTAAGCATTGATCAGGAGGGCGGCATCGTAACTAGACTTGGTGAGGGCACTCATTTCCCAGGCAATATGGCGCTCGGAGCCGCTAGAAAAACAGCCTACGCGTCCCAGACCGGCGCCATTATCGGGAAAGAACTGAAAGCACTGGGCATTAATACGAATTTCGCACCCGTTCTCGATATCAATAATAATCCCGGAAACCCTGTCATCGGCGTCAGGTCGTTCAGTTCAGACCGAGATCTGACAGCTTCACTCGGCCTTGCCTCAATGAAGGCTCAGCAAAAGCAGGATGTCGCTGCCGCCGTCAAACATTTCCCGGGACACGGCGACACGGATGTCGACAGCCACTACGGCCTTCCGCTTGTCACCCACAATCAAGAAAGGCTGCGTCAGATTGAACTTTATCCGTTCCGGAAGGCCATTCAGGCCGGAGCTGATATGATCATGACAGCCCATGTGCAATTTCCCGCGTTTGACGATACAACCTATAAAAGCAAGCTGGACGGTTCAGACATCCTCGTACCCGCCACACTCTCGAAAAAAGTGATGACTCATCTTCTCCGTGAGGAAATGGGCTTTAACGGCGTCATCGTCACGGATGCATTAAATATGAAAGCCATTGCCGATCATTTCGGCCAGGAAGAGGCGGTCGTCATGGCCGTAAAAGCAGGAGTCGATATTGCCCTGATGCCGGCCCAAGTGACATCGCTGCAAACGGAAAACCGCTTTGCCCGGGTTCATTCCGCTTTAAAAAAGGCGGTACAAAAAGGGGAAATTCCGCTGCAGCAAATTAACAAATCAGCGGAACGCATCATTTCCCTGAAAATAAAAAGAGGGATATATCCCTCCCCGAAAGAGAAAAATCTGAAAAAGAAGATTGCAAAAGCAAAGAAAACCGTCGGCAGCAAAAATCACCTGAAAGCGGAAAAACAAATCGCGGAAAGGTCCGTCACCGTCTTACAAAACAAAAACCGCACGCTCCCATTCAAACCGAAAAAGAACAGCCGCGTTCTCATTGCCGCTCCATATGAAGATCAAACAGCGTCAATGGAACAAACCATTCGGCAGCTCATCAAAAAGAAAAAAATCCGGCCGGTAACCATCAGTAAAATGAACTTCGCCGAGCGTACATTTCATGATGAACACAAAAAGCAGATATCTGACGCTGATTACGTGATTACAGGCTCATATGTTGTGAAAAATGATCCTGTCGTAAACGACGGCGTGATTGACGATTCCGTCACAGATCCCGGCAAGTGGACGACTGCATTTCCGCGGGCCGTCATGAAAGCCGCACAATCGAACCAAAAACCCTTTGTGCTGATGAGCCTGCGTAATCCATATGACGCTGCGAACTTTGAAGAAGCTGAAGCCCTTATCGCAGTCTACGGCTTTAAAGGATATACAGACGGACAATTTCTCCAGCCAAACATTCCGGCAGGCGTTGAAGCGATATTCGGACAGACAAAACCGCAAGGCAGGCTGCCCGCTGACATTCCTTCCGTCACGCATCCGGGAACGACACTGTATCCTTATGGTTTCGGTATCAATCTGAAGACCGGAAAACCGCTTTAAACAGGAGGACTGATCATGAAAACACAAACGGCTGCGCTTCTTGCCGGATTAGTCGTCATCAGTGCTATGACGGCAGTCTCGGCGGCTTCTGACAGAAACCTTCATACCGCCAAGAAACCAAGCATCCAAACAGGCATCGACCGCCTGCTGAAAGATTATAAACAGGAACTGAAGGGAAAAAGGGTCGGGCTGATCACCAACCCGACCGGTGTGAACAATTCATTGAAAAGCAGCGTTGACGTGCTGTATGAGGCACCAGACATCCACTTGACGGCATTATTCGGACCGGAGCACGGTGTCCGCGGCGATGCTCAGGCCGGAGACAAAGTCACATCCTATATAGACGAAAAAACAGGGCTTCCCGTCTACAGCCTGTACGGGGAAACGAGGAAACCGACGCCAGACATGCTGAAAGATACAGATGTGCTGATTTTCGATATTCAGGATGTCGGAACGCGATACTACACCTACATTTATACAATGGCCTATGCCATGGAAGCGGCAAAAGAAAAAGGCATTCCTTTTTATGTATTGGACCGGCCGAATCCGCAAGGCGGACGAAATCCGGACGGCCCGGTTCTTGAACCGGATTACGCTTCATTTGTCGGACTGTATCCGATCCCGCTGAAGCACGGCATGACGATCGGTGAGCTTGCTCTTTTATTCAATAAAGAGTTTCATATTGGCGCCGACCTCACCGTCGTAAAAATGAAGCGCTGGAAGCGGACGATGACGATTGAAGATACCGGTCTGCCGTTCGTCCTCCCTTCGCCTAATATCCCGACCCCGGACAGCATATTCGCATATTCGGCGACAGGACTAATCGAAGGCACAAACGTATCCGAAGGAAGGGGCACGACAAAGCCGTTTGAACTGATCGGCGCGCCTTATATGAAAAGCACCGAGCTCGAAGAACGCCTGAACAGTCTCAAGCTTCCGGGCGTCACCTTCAGAGCCGCATCATTTATCCCCAGCTTCTCCAAGCACCAGAGCAAGCTGTGCCACGGCGTACAAGTCTACGTAACAAACAGAAACACATTTGAAGCGGCAAAAACAGGGCTCTCCATTCTGAAAACCATGCATGACTTATATCCGAATGACTTTTTATTCTTGCCGACAGGCTCATTTGACAAGCTGATCGGTAACGGCTGGGTACGCAAAAAAATAGAAAAAGGCGCTTCCATTGAAGACATCACCAGCACATATCAACGCCGGCTGGACCAATTCAAAACTATAAGAAAACAATACCTCATATACTGACAACATTCGTGTTACACGTGTAACATTTTGACGCATTTCACATTTCCGCTTTTTATAGGAAAACATTCATTTATTTGGTACAATTTAAATGATAACAGTTATCATTTAAATGAATGTTTCCTAAAAGGTGGTTTCTCATGAAAAACATATTATTCTTTCAGCCCATTGATATCATCTCCGTAAAAAAAACAGCCGACCTTCTGTCAGAGCATCAGCTCACTGATTCCCCCGTATTGATCTTTCATGTGAAAGGCGAGGGACAAATTGATATCGGAACAGACAGCTTTCCGCTGCAGAAGGAAACGCTCTACATCTGTCCTTGTGATGAGACATTCAATATTGCCCCTATACCGTCAGGCGGCATCCATTTATATATCGTCAGACTCCGTGTTTTCTCCTATTCATCAGATGATGAAGCGATGCTTCCGGATAACGGGGAAGACATCTTCCACGGACTTCAGCAAATGAATTTACAAACGGTTGATCATTTGACAAGCCGGCTTCAGTCACTTTCTGAAAACGTGCGATCGGCGGATGCATTGCAGAAAATGAAATATACAGCCGACTTTCAGCAGCTGATGTATGACCTTTATGCTGCAAAAGTATGCCATCAAAATAATACGAAAGCGGCGATCGAACAGACAAAACAATTCATACATGCTCAGTCCGACACAAAAATCACGCTCACCCAGCTCGCTCATATGGCGGGAATCAGTCCCAAGCATTACAGTGAAACCTTTAAAAAACTATACGGGCAGAGCGTAACTGAATATATCACAGACATCCGCATAACCAATGCGAAAAAACTGATGGCCAAGGCAAACTGCAAACTGCGGGAAATCGCTCATCAAATCGGCTACCAAGACGAATTTTATTTCAGCCGCATCTTTAAAAAACATACCGGCAGCTCACCTACAAGCTATATGAAAAAAAGGCGCACAAAAATGGCCGCGTACGGAAAAGAAACGATGGGGCATCTGATTCCTCTGCATCACGTGCCTTATGCTGCGGCGCTGCACCCGAAATGGACGGCCTATTATTACAAACAATTCTCTTCCGATATTCCGGTTCACCTGAGTGCTTACCGCTATAATGCAAATTGGGAAGAGAACCTGCACACGCTTTCCCAAGCTGCCCCGGACATCATTTTCAGTCTTGATTCTGTCAGTGAAGAAGAAAAACAGCGCCTGAATGACATCACTGAAGTTTTTTACCTTCCGGCTCAAGAGAATTGGAGAGACCAGTTTCTTCGCACAGCCGCATATTTGAATGAAGAGCAGGAAGCGCGGCACTGGCTTAAAGCTTATCAAAGTCTCGCCCATTCAGCGAAAGATGCTCTGAAACACGTGCGGCATCAGCGGTTCTTATTTGTCCGTGTATATAAAGAAAATATGTACATCGCCCATAACAACAGTATTGAGGATGTCTTCTTCGGTGATTTAGGCTTTGCCTCCGCAAAACCGGAATCTTTTGCTCCTGACGAAAAGATTTCCTTGGACATGCTGGCGGATTGCCAGGCTGACTGCATCATGCTTTTCACTTGTAAAGAACCGGAAACGCTTCGTTATTTTCAGCGGATTCAGCAGACCGGGATATGGCAGAACCTTAGAGCCGTCAGCGATAAACGCGTGTTTCCCATATCATCTGACCCGTGGATTGAATATTCTCCAAGCGGACATCAGCGGATGATCGAGCAAAGCATTTCCATTTTATCCGAAGATCGTCCATGGTAATGCCGGAAATTATCCATGGTCTTATCCCTGTTCATTCTCTATAATTCCAATTGATAATAGTTATCAATTGAACAGGAGGAACAATAGATGAAGAAATTGGCATTCACTTTCATGATTTTGCTTTTGGCTTTCACGGCCGCGGCTTGCGGAAGCTCAGAAACATCTGATACAGCAAGTAAAGGAAAGGACGCTTCTTCAGATAAAAAGAAAATCGAATATCTCGGAAAAACATATGAAGTCAAAGCGCCGACTGACAAAATCGCCATTACAGGCAGCGTAGAATCAATGGAAGACGCCAAATTGCTTGACGTTCATCCGGCAGGAGCAATTTCTTTCTCCGGCAAATTCCCGGAACTGTTTAAAGATATTACAGATAAATCCGTATCTACGGGAGAAAAAATGCAGCCGAATATGGAAAAAATTCTTGAGCTGCAGCCGGACGTCATTCTGGCATCAACCAAATTCCCGGAAAAAACGTTGAAAAAATTGAGCGGCACCGCTGAAACGATCCCTGTCTCTCATATCTCATCAAACTGGAAAGAAAACATGATGCTGCTCGCCCAGCTTACAGATAAAGAGAAAAAAGCGAAAAAAATCATCGCAGATTACGAACAGGACCTGAAAAAGACAAAAACAAAGATCAACAGCAAAGCGAAACAGTCAAACGCGCTGGTCATCAGAATCAGACAAGGCAATATTTATATTTATCCTGAACAAGTATATTTCAACTCCACGCTTTACGGTGATTTAGGCCTGAAGGCGCCGGACGAAGTCAAAGCGGCGAAAGCGCAGGAACTGATTTCTCTTGAAAAATTAAGCGAAATGAACCCTGACCATATCTTCGTACAATTCTCTGATGACGAAAACGCAGATAAGCCGGACGCTTTGAAAGACTTAGAGAAAAATCCGATCTGGAAGAGCCTGAAGGCAGTCAAAAAAGACCATGTATACGTCAATACGATTGATCCATTAGCCCAAGGCGGAACCGCGTGGAGTAAAATCAGCTTCTTACAGGTTGCGGCTGACAAATTGACTCAAGACTAATAAAGAGTAGGTTTTTCACATGTATGCAAAACGGCGGACACACATGATTATCATTGCTTCACCGATTGCCATTGTTCTGTCACTGCTGCTTTCCGTTTTATACGGCGCAAAGCAGCTTGACATCCATACCGTGTTCTCCGCATTGCTGCACTTTAATCCGGAGAATACCGACCATCAGATCATATGGCATTCAAGAATCCCGAGGGCTGCCGGCGCTATGTTTATCGGCGCCGCCCTTGCTGTTTCCGGAGCGCTCATGCAGGGAATCACACGGAACTATCTGGCCTCGCCTTCGATCATGGGTGTGTCGGACGGCTCCGCTTTTATCATCACCCTTTGCATGGTATTGCTCCCTCAATCGACATCCATTGAAATGATCATATACTCGTTTATCGGTTCCGCATTCGGGGCCGCTCTTGTTTTCGGGCTGGCCTCCATTCTTCCCGGCGGTTTTACCCCGGTGCAGCTTGCCATCATCGGAACGGTGACCAGTATGCTTCTCAGCAGTCTGTCGGCTGCGCTTTCGATTTATTTTCAAATTTCGCAGGATCTCAGTTTTTGGTACAGTGCGAGACTGCATCAAATGAACCCTGATTTTTTGAAACTGGCCGTCCCGTTTTTTGCGATCGGAATCATCACGGCCATGATTCTCAGCAAAAAGGTCACTGCCGTATCATTAGGAGACGACATTTCAAAAAGTCTGGGACAGCAGAAAAGAACCATCAAACTCATGGCGATGGCGGCCGTTGTCATATTGACCGGAAGCTCGGTGGCACTCGCCGGAAAAATTGCATTTGTCGGTTTGGTCGTTCCGCACATCACACGTTTTCTCGTCGGATCGGACTACAGCAGGCTGATCCCATGCGCGTGCATCATCGGCGGCGTCTTCCTGACCCTTTGCGACCTTGCCAGCCGATTCATCAATTATCCGTTTGAGACGCCTATTGAAGTTGTCACTTCTATCATCGGTGTTCCTTTCTTTCTTTATTTGATTAAAAGAAAAGGAGGGGATCAGCGTGGTGCGTAAAATGGCCGGAATTTATATCATTCTGATTGCTCTCATATTGCTCGTAAGCTATTTCAGCATGACAAGCGGTTCTTTTTCCGCAAAGCCGGGTGAACTGCTCAGTACCCTTTTCCGCATCCATCCGAATCCGCAATATGACATTTTGCTGTTTCAGCTGAGGCTGCCGCGCATTGTCATGGCTGCTGCCATCGGGCTCGGATTGGGGATAGCCGGAGCCGTTATTCAGGCCATTACCAAAAACGGTCTTGCCGATCCCGGTATTTTGGGCATTAATGCAGGAGCCGGAGCCGGAATCGTCACGTTTATGCTTCTGTTTCAGGGACAATCTGAAGCGACGGCACTTGCCTCTGCGATGGGTATGCCTGTCTTCGGCCTCATCGGAGGATTGATGGCGGCCGTGCTGATCTATATTTTCGCCTGGCACCGGGGGCATCTGGAATCGGGCAGAATTATTCTCGTCGGGATCGCCATGAATTCCGGATTCAGCGCGCTGTCTTTATTTCTTTCATTAAAAATGGACCCGCAGGATTATGAGATGGCGATGGTTTGGAAAAACGGCAGCATCTGGTCGGCAAACTGGATGACCATTACGGCGATCCTTCCGTGGCTGATCGTGTTCATTCCTCTGCTTATGGCGAAAACGTCATTGCTGGATACCATTCGTTTCGATGAGGACACGGTGAAAAGCCTCGGTGTTTCAACCAATAAAGAAAAAACGATTTTACTCATTGCCTGCATCGCTTTGATCAGCGCATGTGTAACCGCAGCGGGCAGCATGGCATTTGTCGGACTGATCGCGCCCCATATTTCCCGCAGGCTCGCCGGGATTGAGCACAGATACTCATTACCGGTCAGCGGATTGGTCGGTATGCTCCTCGTCATATCCGCCGACTTTGCGGGCAAATTGTTCTTTCAGCCTTCAGAAGTGCCGGCGGGAATTATTCTTGCGATTCTCGGCGTTCCTTATTTCTTTTTTCTTCTGTTTAAGCAAAAGAAGGGGCTGGATGCATGAGAGGCACCCTTACAGAACACCGGATAAACGGAAAGGAATGCACTGTGTATCTTCCTCCCTCCTATTCGGTTCAAACAGGGGCTTTACCCTGTGTGTACGTACTGGACGGGGGTTCTTTGTTTTTAGAACAGATGGATAAGCTTGAATCCCAATTTGCGAACGGAACACTTCCCGAATTGATTTTCATCGGCATCAAACCGGCTGACAGGCTCGATGAGTACACGCCGTGGCCCGCGCCTTCCCTGAGCCCTGCGTTTCATGATTTCGGCGGCAAAGGGAGGCTCTTTCTCGAGGAGCTGACAAATGTCATCATTCCCACTGTTGAAGATATGCATCACATTTCTGCACATCCGGAAACGAGAGGACTGATCGGCGCGTCATTAGGCGGACTGTTTTCGATATACGCGATGCTACAAAAGCCTGAAATATTCGGCAGAATCGGTTGTATTTCCGGTTCCTTCTGGTATGAAAAATCAGCAGATTATGTCCGCTCCGCATCTTTGCGTCCGGCACGGCGGCGTATCTATATGTCTGTCGGCAGCCGCGAAGCTGAGCATAAAAACAACATCCAAAACAACATGATCCGACAAAATAAAGACGTGCATGAAAGCCTGAGGGAAAAAGGCTTTTCTCAATCTCAGCTCTCTTTCACTGTTGAAGAGGACGCCGTGCACCATCAAGAAGCATTCAAACGACAATTCAATGCAGCACTAAGCTGGCTGTACGGAAAAAACCGCTCACGTAGCTGAGCGGTTTTTTTCATACTTCATCACGACCGGCTTAAGTTCAAAGCGTCTCAGCAAATAGCCGAACAAAGCTGCAAGGATTTGCTGAAAAAGCATCCCGATGACGACCGGAACCGCCACTTGAGACGGAAAAAAAGACACGGCGAGAACGGCTCCAGCGCTGATATTGCGCATGCCCCCCGTATAAATCAGAGACACAATTTCATCCTGGCTCCGCTTCATCAGCCTTCCGATCAGCCATGCCACGGCATAACCCGTCATGGCAATAAAAAATACCATGCCTGCGATGCCCGCAAATTTGATATCCACGTGCGTGACATACGGCGCGATTTCCGAACTGTTAATGGCAATGACAATCATCAGACAGATTTTTGAAAAAGGAGACAGCGACCGGCTTATTGCCTGAGTCCTTACCGGCGGGGAAAACTGGTTGACTATCATCCCTGCGATGGATGGAATCACCACCATCTCCGCCAGCCCTTTCATCATTCCCCACACATCCATCTGAACATTCGCCCCGGCCAGGACAGACAGGCTTAACGGTACGATAAAAGGAGAAAGCACGGTATCAACCAGGATAATAGACAGCGTCAATCCGACATTCCCCTTATACATCGCAGCCCAAATCAAACTCGTAATTCCGGTCGGAATCACCACACCCATAATCAGCCCCGTCACAGTTAAAGGGTCACCGCTGAAAATCAGATGACCGCTTCCCCATGCAAAAACAGGCATGAAAATATGCAGAACAAACAATGCCATGATCATCGGTAGCGGCTTCTCAATACTGCGCTTCAGCGAATGAAAATTGGCACTCAGACTGCCCGTAAATGTAATAAATGCAAATATCCACGGCACAGCGCCGGCCATCCAGCTGATATGCTGAGATAACAGCACACCCGCCGCCACACTTGACGGAGTCAAAAGCGGCATGATTCTCCCCAACACTTGGTTCAACTTCTGAAGCCACATCATATGCAAGTCTCCTATATACGGTTTTCAAGTCTCATTCATTATAACAATGCACCCCGGCAAATTTAACCGAAAAAAAGCCCGGATATATTCATCCGGACTTCACAAATTCTATGCCATTTGTTTCATTAAATCTCGGCTTTTCTGATTTAATCCCTTTAATTCAGCCTCAATTCCGTATTCTTTACATTTGGCGACAATTTTCTCAAGAGCCGCCGCTCCCGAATCATCCCACACGTGGGCGTCGGTCAAATCAATGACAATCCGTTTCACGTCTTCATCATAAACGATGGCATTCATCAGTTCAGACACGGAAGCAAAAAAGATCTGTCCCGTTACCTTATAAGTTCTGACATCTTTCTGTTCGGAATGTGACACAATCTTCAGCTTAGAAATTTTAGCCGTAAAGAAGATCGCGCTTAATAGCACACCCGCGAAGACACCCTTTGATAAATCATTTGTCAGGACGACCGTCACGACGGTAATAACCATAACGATCGAATCAGTAAGGGGCGCTTTCCGCAAACCTTTAATCGATGACCAGTCGAACGTGCCGATAGACACCATAACCATCACGGCCACCAGCGCAGCCATCGGAATTTTCACGACGATACCGCTTAATACGGCAATTAAAAACATTAAAAACGCGCCGGCGGTAAAAGCCGATAACCGGCCGCGTCCGCCGGCTTTCGTATTAATGACAGACTGGCCGATCATGGCGCATCCGGCCATGCCTCCGAAAAATCCGTTCACAATATTGGCGATGCCTTGTCCGCGGCTTTCTTTGTTCTTATCACTATCCGTATCCGTCATTTCATCAATGATCTGGGCTGTCAGCAATGACTCAAGCAATCCGACGAAAGCAAGCGCCAGAGAATACGGGAAAATAATCCGCAATGTCTCAAACGTCCACGGAACATCCGGTATCAAGAAATGCGGAAGTGAACTTGTGATCCCGCCCATATCACCGACCGTGCGGACATCCGCATGGAAGACCACCGCAATGATCGTCATGACAAAAATCGCCACCAGCGGAGACGGCACAGCCGTCGTAACCTTCGGCAATAGATATATGATAGCCAGTGATCCGGCAAGCATGGCGTACATGACCCATGAAGCTCCTTTGAACTGGGGCAGCTGCGCAGAAAAAATCAAGATCGCCAAAGCATTCACAAATCCGATCATGACCGAACGCGGAATAAATTTCATCAATTTCGCTATCTTACTGACACCAAGAATAAATTGAATAATACCTGTCAAAATGGTTGCCGCAAACAAATACTGCAGCCCGTAATCAGCCACCAATGTCACCATGACAACCGCCATTGAACCCGTAGCGGCTGAAATCATTCCCGGTCTGCCGCCGAAGATAGAAATAATAATCGCGATACAAAATGATGCATAAAGGCCGACCATCGGATCGACACCTGCAATAATTGAAAATCCGATCGCCTCAGGGATCAGAGCGAGGGCAACCAGAATACCGGCCAGAATGTCTTTACGGACATTCCCGAACCATTGCTGCTGTAACGTATAATCTTTCAAATGATAACGACTCCTTTTCACTATAAAAATCCGCACCCTATCAGTTGGAAACATTGATTTTCATCTGGGGAATATGAGGCAAGCTTACGGGGAAAAAGAGGACACGCTCAGAGTATAATGTCGTTGAGGAAAGGAATTGTGAACAAAGAGTATCATATTAAACTTTAAAGAAATGTGCAAGACCGTATAAATAAGAAAAGAAAACGACTCTCACTGGAGCCGTTTCCGCTTTTATAAAAGTTCCGGATCAGACACAAGAATCGTTTTTATTGCGCTGATATCCTTTCTTTCTTTTGTCACCGGGTCGATGCCCATGAGATGATCAATGGCTTCTTCATAATTCTTCAGTTCCGTCTTTTCCGTAATAAAATCATAGAGCTGCGGAAGGTCGGACGCGCATGCTAACGCGGCTTCCATGATCTGGCGGGCTTCACCTGTGCCCACAATCGTTACGCCGTTTGACAGCAGCTGGTACGGCCTGACCGTCATCTCATACGTATCATCAAAGCCCATCGGCACGATTCTTCCTCCCTTTTCAATAAAAGGATAAGCCCAATCAAGCTGGTTGCCGATCGCGTCAAAAATCACATCAAATTTTCTTCCTTGATTAATCCGTTTCACTTCATCCACGGTTAATGCTTCAGGGTGGTAGACATAATCAGATATCCGGCTTGCCGCCTCGCTTCGGAAACTGCCTATTTCAGTCGCAACCGTCAATCGCGCCATTTTTTTCACCATCATTTGCACAAGCAGTCCGATCGGTCCGGATCCCAAAACCAAGACCGAGTCCTCCGGCTGAATCGAAGCCTTGTCCACAACATTCAGCACACAGGAGAGAGGCTCAACCAATGTGGCCCGCTCCCATTCCATTGAATCCGGAATTCTGTACATGAACCTGTCTTCCCCCACGTAATATTCCGCAAACGTTCCGTGCGCCCCGATTCCGAGCTGCCAATCCTCGAAGGTTTCGCAATAACACGTCAGCCCTCTCCGGCAATAATGACATTTCCCGCAAAACTGCGTAGGATCTATCACGACGCGGTCTCCGACTTTTACATTTGTCACGTCCGGTCCGATTTCCACGACCGCTCCCACCGATTCATGCCCCATAATCATATGATGGGTTGCATTCATTTTTCCTTTCAGCACATTTAAGTCCGTTCCGCAGATACCGGTGCCGAAAATTTTCACTTTCACATCATTGGATTTCCGAATTTGAGGCTCGTCCACCTCTTGATATTCAAGCTTATCATTAGGAGTCCAGACCAACGCCTTCATATTTCTCTTCCTTTCTGCCCCAGCGGATTTGGTCTAACAATGTTTGATGAAGCTCCTTCGTTGATGCCGCAATACATGATTGCTGATTCTGATAACTTAAATCTGTCAGAAGCGTTTCGTCCAAAGACCGGCCGTACGCATCCGTAATGACCACTCCCGCCTTCTTCGCCAAAAAGACGCTTGCGGCAATATCATAAGGAAACAAATGCAGCACCTGTCCGTTCCCGACCTGCTTAAAATCTGAAAGCAGCTTCGGATCATCTTTCAGCAGACGATTGCCGATATCCACATAAGCATCCATCTGCCCCGTGATAATTCGTGAAATCGAATAAGAAGCGCTGTTAAAAACAAAAACCCCGCCATTATTGGCCGACTGGTCAATCAGATGGCCGTATGCGTCCGTCATCAGCTGCGCCGGATGCCCGTTAAATTCAAGGCTCCAAAACATATTTTTAATATCCCGCACTTCGCTCAAATTCGGCAATTCTCCATGATACCCTTCAAAATGAATGGCATCGCTGTATACATCACCGTACATATAAGCGCCTGATTTCAATTCAAGTAAAAAAGCAAACTCGATATCCTTAATCTTTGCGTTTGGCTTATACGAAGCAAGCGCAATCGAAATACACGACATTTCAAGTCCCGCGGCGGCCGGGCGCGTTCCGTCTATCGGATCTACAATTAAAATATATTGCGGATCTTCTCCAATCAGCTTCAGGCCGCCATCCTCCGTGTAAAAAGCAACCGGATGGCCCTTTTCTTGAATATAATCCAGCACCGCCTCCTCAGCAGCGGCGTCTATGTTAAATTGGGCATCGCCTCCCGGAGAATAGCCGTTTACGAGCCGGTTTTTCAGCGTGCCTTTTTGATTTTTCACCTTTTGATAAACAAATTGTCCAAGCTCAATGATATAGTCTCTCACTTGATTTCCTCCAATAGCTTGCGAAGTCTGTAGCAGAGCACTTCGGCTTCACTAAGTGTTATGGTTAAAGGCGGACGGATTTTAAAGACATTTCCGAAGCCGTAACGGGATGTCCGGAGAATCAGCCCGTAATCCATTGCCCGTTTAGCAATATAATTGGTCAGCTCCACATCCGGTTCATTGTTCTCTTTAACAATCTCCACACCGATCATAAGACCGACGCCTCTTACCTCAGAAATAAAAGCAAAATCCTCTTTCATCGTTTCTAAGCGATCCATAATATAATGACCGACCGTCGTTACATTTTCCAAAAATCCCGGTCGCTGCATGATATCTATGGTTTTACAAGCGGCAGCGGCGGCCATCACATTTGAGCCGTATGTGAAGGAGTGCGTATACCCCGGAAGCCCGGTATACTTGTCCTCCGTCAGAGTGGCGGCGACTTGAAAGCCTGTGCCCCCGAGCCCCTTTGCTACCGTCATCATATTAGGTTTCACATCGAAGTGGTCGGCGGCAAACATTTTACCCGTCCGTCCGAACCCGGTCTGAATTTCATCAAAAATCAGAGCGATATCATGTTCATCACAAAGCTTTCTCAGCTGTTTAAAATACTCTTTAGGCGGAACGACATTTCCACCGTTTCCGGATATCGGTTCAATAATCATGGCGGCAATTTTCCCATTGCTCGCATACTCAATAAAATCATTAATTCTTTCTACGCACAGCATACCGCATGAATCAGGTTTCTGATTATAAAAACAGCGGCTGCAATAGGGATCGGGGACTTGCAGGCCAAAAGAAATTTGCGGCGGGAAAGGTTCTTTTCTGAATGAGTTGCCGGACAAAGCGGAAGTCATATACGTTTGTCCGAGGTGGCTTCGAAATAAGGAGATGACATCGGTTTTTCCGGAGTAATACTGAGCCATTTTAATAGCTCCTTCATTTGCACCGGAACCGCTGCTGACTTTAGGGTGTACTTTTGTGAGATTATCGGGGGCGATTTCTACTAGTTTTTCTGCCAGTTTATTTACGGCGTCTGTTTGAAAAGATGATGTTACATGGATGAGCTTATCGGCTTGTTCTTTAACCGTATCAATGACCTCTTTGTTACCGTATCCTAAATTCAAGTTAAACGTGGCAGAGGCGCAATCAATGTACTCATTTCCCTCTTGATCGTACAGGTAAATCCCTTCTCCGCGCTCCATTACTACATCGTCAACACTGTAATACAAGCTGTCTGGATTCGTGATTTCCTTCGTTCCCACAAATACCACCCCTATGAAATTATTAGAATTTCGCTTTTTATCGTATAAATTATTGAAAATAATGTCAACGATCTTTCTTGTAAAAAATGTTAACAATTTGTTAACGTTACCATAATGGATGTACGAGAAAAAGTTATGTGATATAGTAACAATAATTGGATTTTTTGTAAAAACATCATGTTATACGAGTAGAGAGAAATATGATTTTACCAATAAGGAGATAAAATGATGAAAACTCGTCTGCTGTGGATAAGCTGTTTTTCTTATGGATCGATTGCTTTTACACTTGTTATTCTGGGAGCCGTACTGCCTGAGTTACTCACACATTATTCACAAAGCTACAGTAATGGCGGTGTATTAGTATTCTCTCAGTTCATGGGCTTTCTCATCGGAGTTATTGGCATGCCATACATGGTGAAAAAGCTTGGGCGCAAAAACGTCGTTATCTTTGGCCTGGCACTCATCAGCTGTGAAATGTTCATCACCTTCCTGCCGCCCTGGCCGCTGCTCTTTCTTCTCGTCAGCATCGCAGGGCTTGGCGCCGGATTGGTGGAATCCTGTGTAGGCACGATCATCCTCACCGCTATTAAAGAAAGACAGGCTGTGGCCATGAGCAAGATGGAAGTGGCCTACGGATTAGGTGCGCTGTTCATGCCTCTGCTCTCAGGCTTTCTTATCAACAACCACATGTGGACAATTGCTTTTTTAGTATTAGGGTTATCCAGTTTTGCACTTTTAATCGCATGGAAGCAGATGAGTTTCGGCAGTATTGATCAGCTTCTCATCCGCAAAGAGGTCTCTTCCGATGACACTAAAAAAGAAAGCACCGGTTATCGGTCACACGGATTGCTGTTTATTGCCTTGGCGGGTGCTTACTTCTTCTTTTACGGCGGCAGTGAAGTTTCCATTGTACATTTTATCCCCTCCATCTTCGCTGAGAAATGGGATATCCCCAACTCTTTGGTAACGATAACAGTTACAGTGTATTGGACGGGTATGATCATCGGAAGGTTATTAACAGGCCCGGTATCAGAAAAGCTGACATATCACCGTTATCTCCGTCTCATAAGCATTGGCGGTCTGGCTGCACTTACCGTATTAGCATTAAGCAAAAACGTATGGTTCGGTTTTGCCCTTTGCTTCTTTTTAGGACTGTTCATGGCAGGCATGTTTGCAATAGCCCTAATCATCACGAATCATTTTTATCCCGGAAAGACAGAAACAACTACCAGTATTCTGCTCGCTTCAAACGGATTAGGAGGTTCACTCCTTCCGATCGCCGTCGGCTGGAGCTTAGATGAATATCCCGCACAAACTGCGTTCTGGCTGTTTACTGCACTGATGCTCCTTATGCTGCTGATTGTGTTCAGTTTAAGAATGCTCGAGACAATAAAATCAAACAATCTTCAACATCACAACAGCAAAGCAAAATCAATGTAAACAA
>NZ_CP152013.1:167500-170000 GCF_038608285.1 Bacillus sp. FSL R5-0443 | reverse complement strand
AGACTCGCTTTCGCTGCGGCTCCGCATCTTCTGCTTAACCTTGCACGGGATCGTAACTCGCCGGTTCATTCTACAAAAGGCACGCCATCACCCGTTAACGGGCTCTGACTACTTGTAGGCACACGGTTTCAGGATCTCTTTCACTCCCCTTCCGGGGTGCTTTTCACCTTTCCCTCACGGTACTGGTTCACTATCGGTCACTAGGGAGTATTTAGCCTTGGGAGATGGTCCTCCCGGATTCCGACGGAATTTCACGTGTTCCGCCGTACTCAGGATCCACTCAGGAGAGAACGAAGTTTTGACTACAGGGCTGTTACCTCCTATGGCGGGCCTTTCCAGACCTCTTCATCTACCTCGTTCCTTTGTAACTCCGTACAGAGTGTCCTACAACCCCAAGAGGCAAGCCTCTTGGTTTGGGCTGGTCCCGTTTCGCTCGCCGCTACTCAGGGAATCGCATTTGCTTTCTCTTCCTCCGGGTACTTAGATGTTTCAGTTCCCCGGGTCTGCCTTCTCATATCCTATGTATTCAGATATGGATACCACTCCATTACGAGTGGTGGGTTTCCCCATTCGGAAATCTCCGGATCAAAGCTTGCTTACAGCTCCCCGAAGCATATCGGTGTTCGTCCCGTCCTTCATCGGCTCCTAGTGCCAAGGCATCCACCGTGCGCCCTTTCTAACTTAACCGTTAAAAAGAATCACTACGTGATATCTTGCATTACTAATTGAATGTGAATTACTTCTGTTATCTAGTTTTCAAAGAACAACATCTCGAAGAATCGAATGATCCTTCAAAACTAAACAAGACAGGGAACGTTCTGTTTATAAGACCCAAGGTCTTATATTCCGTTAAAATCCTTAGAAAGGAGGTGATCCAGCCGCACCTTCCGATACGGCTACCTTGTTACGACTTCACCCCAATCATCTGTCCCACCTTCGGCGGCTGGCTCCTAAAAGGTTACCTCACCGACTTCGGGTGTTACAAACTCTCGTGGTGTGACGGGCGGTGTGTACAAGGCCCGGGAACGTATTCACCGCGGCATGCTGATCCGCGATTACTAGCGATTCCAGCTTCACGCAGTCGAGTTGCAGACTGCGATCCGAACTGAGAACAGATTTGTGGGATTGGCTTAACCTCGCGGTTTCGCTGCCCTTTGTTCTGTCCATTGTAGCACGTGTGTAGCCCAGGTCATAAGGGGCATGATGATTTGACGTCATCCCCACCTTCCTCCGGTTTGTCACCGGCAGTCACCTTAGAGTGCCCAACTGAATGCTGGCAACTAAGATCAAGGGTTGCGCTCGTTGCGGGACTTAACCCAACATCTCACGACACGAGCTGACGACAACCATGCACCACCTGTCACTCTGCCCCCGAAGGGGACGTCCTATCTCTAGGATTGTCAGAGGATGTCAAGACCTGGTAAGGTTCTTCGCGTTGCTTCGAATTAAACCACATGCTCCACCGCTTGTGCGGGCCCCCGTCAATTCCTTTGAGTTTCAGTCTTGCGACCGTACTCCCCAGGCGGAGTGCTTAATGCGTTAGCTGCAGCACTAAGGGGCGGAAACCCCCTAACACTTAGCACTCATCGTTTACGGCGTGGACTACCAGGGTATCTAATCCTGTTCGCTCCCCACGCTTTCGCTCCTCAGCGTCAGTTACAGACCAGAGAGTCGCCTTCGCCACTGGTGTTCCTCCACATCTCTACGCATTTCACCGCTACACGTGGAATTCCACTCTCCTCTTCTGCACTCAAGTTCCCCAGTTTCCAATGACCCTCCCCGGTTGAGCCGGGGGCTTTCACATCAGACTTAAGAAACCGCCTGCGAGCCCTTTACGCCCAATAATTCCGGACAACGCTTGCCACCTACGTATTACCGCGGCTGCTGGCACGTAGTTAGCCGTGGCTTTCTGGTTAGGTACCGTCAAGGTGCCGCCCTATTTGAACGGCACTTGTTCTTCCCTAACAACAGAGCTTTACGATCCGAAAACCTTCATCACTCACGCGGCGTTGCTCCGTCAGACTTTCGTCCATTGCGGAAGATTCCCTACTGCTGCCTCCCGTAGGAGTCTGGGCCGTGTCTCAGTCCCAGTGTGGCCGATCACCCTCTCAGGTCGGCTACGCATCGTCGCCTTGGTGAGCCGTTACCTCACCAACTAGCTAATGCGCCGCGGGTCCATCTGTAAGTGGTAGCCGAAGCCACCTTTTATGTCTGAACCATGCGGTTCAGACAACCATCCGGTATTAGCCCCGGTTTCCCGGAGTTATCCCAGTCTTACAGGCAGGTTACCCACGTGTTACTCACCCGTCCGCCGCTAACATCAGGGAGCAAGCTCCCATCTGTCCGCTCGACTTGCATGTATTAGGCACGCCGCCAGCGTTCGTCCTGAGCCAGGATCAAACTCTCCGATAAAGTAGTTTGACTGACTACGCACATCGCTGTGCGATTTATTTAAAACTTTGAATTAACAGGTACGTTTTGTCTTGTTTAGTTTTCAAAG
>NZ_CP152013.1:12500-162500 GCF_038608285.1 Bacillus sp. FSL R5-0443 | reverse complement strand
GCGGAAACCCCCTAACACTTAGCACTCATCGTTTACGGCGTGGACTACCAGGGTATCTAATCCTGTTCGCTCCCCACGCTTTCGCTCCTCAGCGTCAGTTACAGACCAGAGAGTCGCCTTCGCCACTGGTGTTCCTCCACATCTCTACGCATTTCACCGCTACACGTGGAATTCCACTCTCCTCTTCTGCACTCAAGTTCCCCAGTTTCCAATGACCCTCCCCGGTTGAGCCGGGGGCTTTCACATCAGACTTAAGAAACCGCCTGCGAGCCCTTTACGCCCAATAATTCCGGACAACGCTTGCCACCTACGTATTACCGCGGCTGCTGGCACGTAGTTAGCCGTGGCTTTCTGGTTAGGTACCGTCAAGGTGCCGCCCTATTTGAACGGCACTTGTTCTTCCCTAACAACAGAGCTTTACGATCCGAAAACCTTCATCACTCACGCGGCGTTGCTCCGTCAGACTTTCGTCCATTGCGGAAGATTCCCTACTGCTGCCTCCCGTAGGAGTCTGGGCCGTGTCTCAGTCCCAGTGTGGCCGATCACCCTCTCAGGTCGGCTACGCATCGTCGCCTTGGTGAGCCGTTACCTCACCAACTAGCTAATGCGCCGCGGGTCCATCTGTAAGTGGTAGCCGAAGCCACCTTTTATGTCTGAACCATGCGGTTCAGACAACCATCCGGTATTAGCCCCGGTTTCCCGGAGTTATCCCAGTCTTACAGGCAGGTTACCCACGTGTTACTCACCCGTCCGCCGCTAACATCAGGGAGCAAGCTCCCATCTGTCCGCTCGACTTGCATGTATTAGGCACGCCGCCAGCGTTCGTCCTGAGCCAGGATCAAACTCTCCGATAAAGTAGTTTGACTGACTACGCACATCGCTGTGCGATTTATTTAAAACTTTGAATTAACAGGTACGTTTTGTCTTGTTTAGTTTTCAAAGATCATTACCGCTTGTTGAAGCAGCTTTATTATCTTACCACTCAGCTTCTTTTATGTCAACAACTTTTTTTAAGTTGTTTCCGAAGCTTTTCGTTGTTGTCTGCTGTTCATCAGCGACGTTTAATAATATACCATGCATTCTTTAAATTTAGCAAGTGTTTTTTTTTCATTTTTTTAAAACGTATTTCGTTATATTCATCTCCGCCGCGGCATACGATGTAATCAAGCATGGACAAGATAAGGAGGCGTCATCAGTGAATCACTTCTACGTGTGGCACATCAGAAGGATAAAACAGCTGCTTATTATTATCATTGCCGCATTTGCAGCAGCCAGCTTTTTTTATATACAGAGAGCCGTCCCCCTTCCTGTATTTTTAACTGATAGCGGCCCGAAGGCTATTTCAAAAGGGGAGACGAAAGCGGGCGAAGTCGCATTAACATTCGATATCAGCTGGGGCGATGAAAAGGCGGTTCCGATTCTGAACGCGCTAAAAGCAAACGGTATTAAAAACGCTACTTTTTTTCTGTCAGCTTCTTGGGCGGAACGGCACCCGGACACAGTTGAACGTATGGTAAAAGACGGACATCAAATCGGCAGCATGGGATATGCGTATAAGAATTATACCAACCTAGAGGACAATGAAATAAAAAAAGATATCCTCCGGGCCCAGACCGCATTTAAAAAGCTGGGTGTGAAGAATGTTCATTTACTCCGCCCGCCGACCGGACAATTTAATAAAAAGGTTCTTACCATTGCACAGCAGTACCACTATTCAGTGGTTCATTACAGCGTTAACTCGCAGGATTGGACAAATCCCGGCCCTGATAAAATCATTGAAAATGTAAACAGTCATATAAAAGGCGGCGACATTGTTCTGCTGCACGCCTCTGATTCAGCAACACAGACTGAAGAAGCGCTCCCCGCCATCATTCACAATTTAAAGCAAAAAGGACTGAAAAACGTGACCGTCGGCGACCTGATCGCAAATACTGATGTCAAGTCATCAGAAGTGAAATAATTACCTCTGGGCAAACTTCGGCAGCATTAGCAGCTGAAACGCATTGCAGCCCATCAGCGGAATCAGCATCAAATAAAGCCAGTCCTCATTATTCACTCGTAGCGCAGGAACCCATTCAAGCGCTGTAATAACAACCATTAAAAATAATGATGAAACGAACGTATTTTTTGAGGACTGCTTTTGTTTTATATACGCCGTCAACAGGCCGACGGCAAGCAAAGCCAGCGGCAGCCAGACAAACCCTGCAATCGAGTCATCCCGCTCTCCGAAAAACAAAAATCTGACGTACATTAAATCAAAAGCGACAAACAGAATGATAAACAGCTGAAGCAGATTCCAAAGCGAGCTTGACCTGAGAATTTCAAGGGCAAACCGGTGCACCGTCAGAAAAACGAAGAATCCCATCTGGCTGATCACACTGAAAATCATGCCTACCCCGATAAACCAGATCAGAACGGAGAAAATCTGACCGGCCTCAAAATTCAGAAAGAACCCCTTGTACTCCCCCCACTTCAGAGCAAATCCCACGACGCTTGTAATAAGAGCGCCCACAGCTAAAATCGAAAAGAAAAATCGAACAAGCCCGCGGCTTTTCATCTCTTATTCATCCCCCTGACAATCGCGTTCAGCGATATTTTGTTATGTATAAATCCATTCCGATGAATCATATTAAAAATAAGTACAAGTAAGGAAGGAGCTTATGCATGTCAAAAGCCAAAACGCTATTGATAAGCTGTTTTGTTTTATTATCTGTAACAGCTTGTGCTCCAAAAGACCAAGCAGCGGATATGGATTATGACCAGACTAAAAAAATGGTTGTTGATATATTAAAGACCGATGATGGAAAAAAGGCAATTAAGGAAATATTAAATGATGATGCGATGAATGAGGCATTGGTGATTGATCAAAATGCCATTAAAGGCACAATAGAGAAAACCCTCACCTCTAAAAAAGGGGCGGAGTTCTGGAAAACCATCTTTGAAGACTCAAAATTCGCCGAGAGCTTTGCAAAAACTCTTCAGCCCGAGCATGAAAAAATCATAAAAAAACTGATGAAAGACCCTGATTATCAGAAAAGTTTTATGCAGATCATGCAGGACCCGGGCATGGATAAAAAATACTATGAGCTGGTGAAAAGCCAAAAGTTCCGCAGTTACTTAGAAGATGTAATTACAGAGACACTTTCCAGCCCGCTTTTCAAAAAGCAATTCGAGGATGAATTAAAAAAAGCAGCTTCAAGCTCTGAAAAAGAAAGCCAATAAAAGGCCGGGCCGTGTTGATCCCGGCCCCTTTTTTATTCAGCTGTTTTTTCAATGACTTTCTGGGCGATCCCCATATAAATTTCCCCGATCGGATGACTTCTGTCATAGACAGAAGGCGCAAACTGATCCTTGTCCCAATCAGGCTGTTTTAAAGGAATTCTGCCAAGCAGCGGCACTTGCAATTCCTCTGCAAGCTTATCTCCCCCGCCTTGGCCGAACACATATTCTCTCTCGCCGGTTTTTGCACTTTCATAGTAAGCCATATTTTCAATGACCCCTACAACTTCATGATCGGTCTTAATCGCCATAGAACCCGCTCTCGCCGCTACAAATGCGGCTGTAGGGTGCGGCGTTGATACGATAATCTCTTTGCAGCTCGGAAGCATCGTGTGTACATCGAGCGCCACATCACCCGTGCCGGGCGGCAGATCAAGAACGATATAGTCAACCTCTCCCCAGTCAACCTCATGGAAGAAGTTATTCAGCATCTTGCCCAGCATCGGCCCTCTCCACACAACCGGAGCGTTTTCTTCGACGAAAAAGCCCATCGACATAACCTTTACTCCAAATCTTTCGACAGGAAGCAGTTTTTCTCCTTCTACTGTCGGGCGAACTGTAATACCCATCATGTCCGGCACGCTGAATCCGTATATATCCGCGTCGATCAAGCCGACTTTTTTTCCGAGCCGCGCAAGAGAAATGGCCAGGTTGACGGAAACCGTTGATTTGCCGACACCGCCTTTTCCGCTTGCCACCGCAAGAAAGACCGGCGGATGTTTCCTATTCAGCAGGGTTTCGCTTTCAGCAGCCGGCCGGCTGAATTTCGCCAATGTTTCTTCCGGCAGCTCTTCAAACCGCAGTCCCACAGTTTCCGCACCCGCTTCTTTCAGAACGGATACGATTTCCTGCTGAATACCCATCTGTTCAGCCGTCCCCGTTTTTGCCAATGCAATTTTCACACTGACATGCCGTTTTTCCGGCTTGATCTTTACTTCTTTAATGGCATCCAATTCTCCCAGCGGTCTATGAAGAAAAGGTTCGCGCATGTTTCCGACTATATTTCTTACTTCATCTTCTCTTATCATCGAACCCTCACCCTTTGTGTATTCGTTTACAAATGGTATTATACCATATATTAAACATAGAATCGGCGAAAAACCCTCCTTACTCGGGAGGGTCTCCTTTCTCTGTGAAGTATCTCAATACGCCCTTATACACGGAAGAAGCGATTTTGTCCTGATATTTGGGCTGGCCGAGCCTTTTCGCTTCCGCGGGATTGGACAGAAAACCGATTTCCACCAGCGCGCCCGGTTTGGTTACATTCTGCATTAAGTAAATGCCGTGTATCCGTTTCGCCTTTCTCGTTGTATTCTCCAAATTGATTCTCAATTCGTCCTGTATATATTTTGCCACTTTTTCATTTTCTTCGTATTTTCCATAGTAGAAGCTTTGGGCGCCGCTCCATCTCGGTGACGGTATGGCGTTCAGATGAATGCTGATATAAAGCTCCGCCTCTGAACGGTTGATGATTTCCACGCGCTTTCTCAGATCTTCCGCTTTGCGTCTGCTGTAGCCTTTCGTCCCTTCAGGAGCTAAATCAGTATCCGTCTCCCGCGTCATAATGACCAAAGCCCCCTGCTCCTGCAAATAGTCTCTGACCCTGGAGGCCACTTCGAGAGTAATGTCCTTTTCAAGGTGACTGCCTCCCGTGGCGCCTCCGTCCGGCCCGCCGTGTCCCGGATCGAGATAGATGATTTTCCCGCTCAGCGGCAGACTCCACGGCCGCCAGGAATCATCATTATGGAATTGAAACCGGAATAAACACAATAATATGATAAAGCCAAGTAAAAAACCGAGCCATTTCAGCTTTTTTGTCATACCTTTCCCTCCCGCTTGTCCCCGTTATTAATAAGTATGGGACAAGGGAAGAAATTATGATTACCTCATGCGGAGCTTACATTGTTTTTCTCTTTGCAGAAATCCTTCCGTCCACCAGCTGTTGATAAACCGGCAGGACGCTTCATAGATTTCTTTTTGTTTAACGGAAGAATATTGCTCATGCGTCCAATTGCAAAGATATTCAAAAAAATCGACCGTCAGTTCTTCCTCTTCCTCAGCCGAACGGGCGTTTGCCCTCTGCAAAGACTCACCATAATAGCCAAAGACGCCGAACCGGCCGCCTAATAAATACGCTTCAATTGCAAAATCTATGCATCCTTCACTCAGAATGCCGTTTTCGTCTTGAAGAAAGGGAAACAAAGGGGTAAGACATGCTTTTACGGACTGAATGATCTGCGTCAGTGACAGCTCCTTTAGTAAACTCTTCTCAAGCTCAAAATCCTTCTGCCGTTTCACGTCTGAAAAAGATAATACTTCTGCCATTGCCAGCCACGCTCCTTTTTACTGTTATTTTGAAAGGAAAAGGGAAAAAGCATGCTTTGTTGATAGTGGAAATCCTCCCAAATGAAGGAGTTTTATGTTAACTGGAAGAATAAAGAGCTGAGGTGACGTGATGAAAAAGCTGTTTCAATACAATTGGACGGTGCGTGACGAGTGGTTTATGATATGTGAAAAGCTGAGCCGGGAGGATCTGGCGAAAACCCGGACGGGCGGAATGAAGAGCATCTTGCGGACTTTATTTCATATCATTGATGTCGAGATCAGCTGGGCTCGTGCCATTTTAGGTAAAGATGATGTTTTACCTGCTGAGTCTGACTATACAAGCATTCAGGATCTCAGAAAACTGTCTGAACAGTATCGGGAGGATGTCATTCATGCGGTCTCCCTCAAAGGACCGGATCTTGTTAAGCCGGGCTGGATGGACCAAACCTTTCCTAAAGAAGATATTCTCCGCCACATCCTTGCGCATGAGATTCACCATATGGGACAACTGTCGGTTTGGGCCAGAGACATTGGAGTAGAACCGGTTTCGGCTAATGTGATCAGCCGACCGCAGGAAAAAGCCGCAAAAAAACAGCACCTCTGACGGGATGCCGTTTTTATATTTTAATGCTTCTTGTTACGGAGTATGTATTAATGTATTCATCCAGCACGAGGCCGCCTTTGTCCTCGTAAAAACCGGCAACCATGAAGCCTGCGTCAATCTGACCTTTAATTTGATCCTCCAGCGTATGGCCGAATTCAAGTGCTTCATGATTATCAATAAGTTCCTTTACCTTTTTCTTACTCAGATCTTTTTCATCCGAAAACGGAATGGAATACTTTACTTTTAGTACGCCTTCCTGCTCTAAATCCATATCAAATAAGAACACGACGGGATTTACAAAACCGGAGACTAAAGACCCGCCTTTTTTCAATACACGATGAGCTTCTTTCCATACCGGAAGAACCGTATCAACAAAGCAATTCGATACCGGGTGCACGATAAAATCAAATGACTCATCATCAAAACAGCTCAGATCATTCATGCTGCCTTTGACAGTCCGAAGCGTAAGATCGTCCCGCTCGGCAACCATTCTGTCTTGCGCAAGCTGTTTTTCCGAATTGTCAAAGATGGTCACGTCCGCTCCTGCAGCAGCAAGGACCGGCCCTTGCTGTCCTCCTCCTGAAGCGAGACAAAGAACCTTCAGACCGTCTATGGGCGGAAACCAATCCGCCGGCACATCTTTTCCGGGGGTCATTCTGATGCTCCAATTGCCTTTTTTCGCTTCACCAATCGTATGAGAATCAACCGCAACCGTCCATTCATTGCCTGTTTCGACTTTTTTATCCCATGCCTTGCTGTTATGTATGACTAACTTATTCATTATAACTGCGCTCCTTATTGGTAATGAATAGAGTATAACAAACAATTCTAGAAAAACATCGGATAACCTCTTGAATATGAGAAAAAAATACAAAAAAACCACAACCAAGAAGTTGTGGTTTTTGCCATCCAAAACGATTAACGTTTTGAGAACTGAGGTGCACGACGAGCGCCTTTAAGACCGTATTTTTTACGTTCTTTCATACGAGCGTCACGAGTCAGAAGACCAGCACGTTTAAGTGTTGCACGGTATTCTGGATCTGCTTCAAGCAAAGCACGAGCGATACCATGACGGATTGCTCCAGCTTGACCAGATAAGCCGCCTCCATGTACGTTTACTAAAACATCATAAGTACCAGCTGTTTCAGTTAAAGTTAATGGTTGTTTGATATCTTCGATTAGAGCTGGAGATGGAATGTGCTCGCTGATTTCACGATTATTAACGACGATACGACCTTCACCTGGAACTAAGCGCACACGCGCTACAGAACTTTTACGACGGCCAGTACCGTAATATTGAACCTGTGCCAAATTGGTAACCTCCTTTTTAATTAACCGCGAAGTTCGTAAACTTCAGGTTTTTGTGCTTCATGTGGATGCTCAGAACCACGGTATACGTTCAATTTCTTGAACATTTGACGACCTAGAGAACCTTTTGGAAGCATGCCTTTGATAGCAAGCTCAAGCATTTTCTCAGGGTAGTTTGTACGCATTTCAAGAGCAGTTCTTGATTTTAATCCGCCTGGATGTTGAGTGTGACGGTAGTAGATTTTGTCAGTTAACTTTTTACCAGTTAACTCGATTTTTTCAGCGTTGATGATGATCACATGATCTCCAGTATCAACGTGCGGTGTGTAAGTCGGTTTGTGTTTCCCGCGAAGGATAGATGCAACTTCTGTAGAAAGACGTCCTAAAGTCTTGCCTGCTGCATCAACAACTAACCACTTGCGTTCAATAGTACTTGCGTTAGCCATAGGTGTTGTACGCATTGAATTTCCCTCCTAAATGATCTGTCATTTTCAATAATCTTCGATTACGTTCTATTTCACAACACAATAAGTTCCGGGGCTTATCGTGGGGTTGAAATACATACCATATGATATCTTATAACTTTATGCAGACTCTGTCAAGAAAATGTTACACCTGGTTTAGTTGTCATAGCAAACGCTCCATAAATACAGCCCGTGCCCCGGTGCGGTGCGCCCCGCGGCTTCGCGATCCTTCGCTTCGAGCATTGCTTTTACATCATCGGGAGAAAATTTTCCAGCTCCTGTATCCAATAATGTTCCGGCAATGATTCTGACCATATTATAGAGAAAACCGTTACCGGTGATCCGCATCTGCAGGCCGTCTCCGGTCTCAGTCCAATCCAGCTCGTAAATCGTTCTGACTTTATCCTGAACCGCGGTATCAGCCGCACAAAAGCTTGTGAAATCATGTGTCCCGATGAGGTGCCTTGAAGCTTCCCTCATTTTCTGCACATTAAGCTGATATGCAAAATGGTAAGCGTAATGTCGTTTAAATACGTCCGGGTGTTTCTCCGTATATACAAAGTAGCGATATTCCTTTTGGACCGCGCTAAATCGTGCATGGAACCCATCATCCGCAATCTCTGCTGTTTTGACGGCAATATCATCAGGCAGCAGGGCATTGAGCGCAAACGGCCATTTCTCAGCCGGGATGGACAGCGGCGTATCAAAATGAATGACCTGCCCGGCAGCATGAACATCGCTGTCCGTGCGGCCGGATGAGTACACAGGCACTCTGCCGTCCGTTTTATGGATGACGGCCAGCGCTTTTTCCAATTCACTTTGAACGGTCCGTTTTCCAGGCTGAACCTGATATCCGTTAAATAAATGCCCGTCATAAGCAATGGTACATTTCACTCTCATTCAGCAGCACCTCTAACTTCTTAAGAAAAACAATAACACGGCTAATACGATGATGAGCAGAATAGCTCCGGTATCCTTTCCGGTCCAGACGAGCTTTCTGTATTTCGTTCTCCCCTCACCGCCCTGGTAGCCTCTCGCCTCCATGGCGACCGCGAGCTCTTCCGCGCGTTTAAAGGCGCTGACAAACAGCGGGACAAGCAGCGGAACAACCGCTTTGATTCTGTCTTTCACCGGGCCGCTTGTAAAGTCCGCACCCCTCGCCATTTGCGCCTTCATGATTTTATCTGTCTCTTCCATCAATGTCGGGATAAATCGCAATGATATCGACATCATCAATGCGAGTTCGTGTACGGGCAGCTTCACCTTTTTAAAAGGATTCAGGATCTGCTCCATTCCATCCGTTATTTCAATCGGCGTTGTTGTCAGCGTCAGCAGCGTCGTCATAAAGATAAGGTAAACGAAACGGAGAGAGATAAAAATCCCCTGTATAAGTCCGCCCTCATACACTTTAAACCAGCCAAGCTGAAAAATGACAGATCCTTCATGCGTCATGAAAATGTGTAATAAAAAGGTAAACGCCACAATCCAGATAATCGGCTTAAGCCCCTTCAGCAAAAAGCTGAACGGCACGCGAGTCAAGGCGATCACCCCGAATGTAAACAAACCGAGCAAAGCATACGTCTGTACGTTGTTTGCCAAAAAGACGATACATACAAAAAGAAAAATGCTGACAAGTTTTGTTCGCGGGTCCAATCGGTGAATAAGCGATGATCCCGGAACATACTTTCCGATAATCATGCTGTCCATCATTGGTCCTTTTCCTCCTGAAAGAAAGCCTTAATTTCACTGGCGGCATCCTGCAGGGTCAGCATGGGTTTTTCATACTTGACTTCGAGAGCCTTCTCAAGCCGTCTCTGAAACTTCACCGATTCAGGAAGATCCAGTCCCATTTCGGCCATCTCTTCACCTTTTACAAACAAGTCACGCGGACTCCCCGTCGCTTTAATGGTTCCTTTGTGCATGACGATCATTTCGTCAGCATAGCGGGCGGCGTCCTCCATGCTATGGGTGACGAGAACGGTAGTCAGGTTTCCCCGCTGATGAAGCGCATAGAACATGTCCATAATGTCCTGGCGCCCTCTCGGATCAAGACCGGCCGTCGGTTCATCCAAAACCAGCACTTCCGGCTCCATCGCGAGAACGCCGGCAATCGCCACTCTGCGCATCTGGCCGCCGCTGAGCTCAAATGGTGAACGATTCAAAATGTCTTCCGGAAGGCCCACAAGCCCCAGCATTTCTTTTGCTTTCCGTTCAGCGTCTTCTTTTTTTACACCGAAATTCATCGGTCCGAATGCGATGTCCTTCAGCACAGTCTCTTCAAACAGCTGATGTTCGGGAAATTGGAAAACGATTCCGACTTTTTTTCGCAAAGTCTTAAGGTCTTTATTCTTTTTACCGGCTGCCAGAATCGTGCTCCCGAGTTCAAGCTGTCCTTTAGTCGGTTTCAGCAAACCGTTTAAATGCTGCAGGAGCGTCGATTTGCCCGACCCTGTATGCCCGATGACGGCAACGTAGCTGCCCTCTTTTATCACGGCATTGATATCATACAGAGCCAGCCGTTCAAACGGTGTCTTCATTTGATAGCGGTGTTCTACATCTTTGATTTTAATGTCCACAGCTCATTCACCAGCCCTTCCTGAGTCAGATGGTTTTTCGTTAACGCCAGTCCGCTTTCTTTCAAAAGCAGGCTGAGCTGGAATGAGAAAGGCAAATCAAGACCGATGCGAACCAAGTCTTCGTTTAATTTAAAAATCTCTTCAGGCGTGCCCTCTGCATATTTCCTGCCGCCGTTCATCACAATGATCCTGTCCGCCCTTGCGGCTTCTTCCAGGTCATGTGTTATCGAAATGACGGTGGCCATGCCCTGATCTTTTAAGCGTCTGACAGTATCAAGGACTTCTTCTCTCCCAATCGGGTCAAGCATGGATGTCGCTTCATCCAAAATCATAATATCAGGACGCGCGGCAATAATCCCCGCGATCGCCACTCTTTGTTTTTGACCTCCGGAGAGATGGTGCGGCTCTTGATCAAGAAAATCCTGCATATTGACTTGTGTGACAGCCCAATCTACTCTCTCAATCATTTCTTCGCGCGGAACACCATTGTTTTCTAAACCAAAAGCCACATCATCGCGAACAGTCGTTCCGACAAATTGGTTATCGGGATTCTGAAAGACCATCCCTATTTTTTTTCGCACATCCCACACGGTATCCTCAGTCAGTTTGATGCCGCCGACTTCAATTTCTCCGGCCTCAGGCAAAATCAGTCCGTTCAGCGCTCTGGCCAAAGTCGACTTCCCTGAACCGTTGTGGCCTACGATAGCAAGCCATTCTCCTTCGTATACCTCCAGACTCACACCGTCCAGCGCCGGTCTTTCTGCATCTTTGCGGTAGCGGAATAGAATGTCTTTTACGGATATAAGCTGTTTTTGATCCACGGGCGCCTGACCTCCTCTCAGCTATAGCTCTGCTTTTCTGTCTCATGATAAAAAGTTCTGATATCTAAAAAAAGGGCATAGATCCAGTTAGAAACTGTCCCGCCCTTCTTTAGATACACAAAAATATGTGATTAAACCAATTCGATGATTGCCATTGGTGCACCGTCACCACGGCGAGGACCAAGCTTCATAATACGTGTGTATCCGCCTTGGCGCTCCTCGTAACGAGTTGCAATGTCAGAGAACAATTTTTGAAGTGCATCTTGGTTATTTTCTTCATTAGCAACCTCGTTGCGAATGTATGCAGCAGCTTGACGACGAGCATGCAAGTCACCGCGCTTACCAAGAGTGATCATCTTTTCAACAACAGAGCGAAGTTCTTTCGCACGTGTTTCAGTTGTTTCAATTCTTTCGTTGATGATCAAATCTGTTGTAAGATCACGAAGCATAGCTTTACGCTGTGAACTCGTACGTCCTAGTTTTCTGTATGACATGTGATGTCCCCTCCTTTAATGGAATGCTGTTTCTAAATAAAAAACACACGAAAATCCTAGTTCACATGGAAACTAGATCAATCGTCTTTGCGAAGGCCGAGTCCAAGTTCTTCTAGTTTCGCTTTCACTTCTTCAAGTGATTTGCGTCCCAGGTTGCGAACTTTCATCATATCTTCTTCCGTCTTGTTCGCAAGTTCTTGAACCGTGTTAATGCCCGCACGCTTCAAGCAGTTGTAAGAACGGACAGAAAGGTCAAGTTCCTCAATCGTCATTTCAAGAACTTTTTCTTTTTGATCCTCTTCTTTTTCAACCATGATTTCAGCATGCTGAGCTTCGTCAGTTAAACCGACGAATATATTAAGGTGTTCAGTTAAAATCTTTGAACCGAGAGCAATTGCTTCCTTCGGTCCAGTGCTTCCGTCAGTCCAAACATCAAGTGTAAGTTTGTCATAGTTTGCAACCTGGCCTACACGAGTGTTTTCTACCTGATAAGATAAACGAGAAACTGGCGTAAAGATTGAATCGATCGGAATCACGCCGATTGGCTGATCGTCTCTTTTGTTCGAATCAGCAGGTGTATACCCACGTCCTCTTTGTGCAGTAAGGCGAACTCGGAAACTCGCATTCTCACCAAGAGTCGCGATATGAAGATCCGGATTAAGGATTTCAACATCGCTGTCGTGTGTAATATCAGCTGCTGTGACAGTTCCTTCGCCCTGTACATCAATTTCAAGCGTCTTCTCTTCATCAGAGTAGATTTTCAATGCAAGCTTTTTAATGTGCAAGATTATCGTTGTAACATCTTCCACAACGCCTTCGATTGTCGAGAATTCGTGCAGTACACCATCTATCTGGATCGATGTTACAGCGGCACCAGGGAGTGAGGATAAGAGGATACGACGTAAGGAGTTACCCAGAGTTGTACCATATCCACGCTCAAGCGGCTCTACGACAAACTTACCAAATTTGGCATCGTCGCTGATTTCAACCGTTTCGATTTTTGGTTTTTCAATCTCGATCATTACTTAAAACCCTCCTTCAAAACGTCGAAACCTCGAATAGAATCATATGAGATTCCATCCGAAATTCCCCATTGTTTAGTCCCGTATGTGCTCAGGCAACGAGTCGGTGCATTCGTTTCATAAATAACTGTATCATAACCCATTATTGACAGGGACACAAAATCTATACAAACAAATTACACGCGGCGACGTTTTGGTGGACGGCATCCATTATGAGGAACAGGAGTTACGTCTCTGATAGCTGTAACTTCAAGTCCGGCAGCTTGTAAAGCACGGATTGCAGCTTCACGGCCAGAACCTGGTCCTTTAACAGTTACTTCAAGAGTTTTAAGTCCGTGTTCGATTGAACCTTTAGCAGCTGTTTCAGCAGCCATTTGCGCAGCAAAAGGAGTAGATTTACGAGAACCTCTGAATCCTAGAGCTCCGGCACTTGACCAAGAAAGAGCATTACCATGAGTATCAGTGATCGTAACGATCGTGTTGTTGAAAGTTGAACGAATATGAGCGATTCCTGACTCAATATTCTTTTTCACGCGACGTTTACGCGTGTTTTGTTTACGAGCAGCAGCCATTGTTTAGGTACCTCCCTTACTTATTTTTTCTTGTTAGCTACAGTACGACGCGGACCTTTACGAGTACGCGCATTGTTTTTAGAGTTTTGTCCGCGAACAGGCAAACCTCTGCGATGGCGGATTCCGCGGTAGCTTCCGATTTCGATCAGACGCTTGATGTTAAGAGAAACTTCACGGCGAAGGTCACCTTCTACTTTCAGTTTGTCAATAACATCACGGATTTTACCAAGTTCTTCTTCAGTAAGATCACGCACACGAGTATCTTCAGAAACACCAGCCTCTTTCAAGACTTGCTGAGCCGTTGTGCGGCCAATTCCGAAGACATATGTTAAAGAAATAACAACACGTTTGTCACGTGGGATATCTACACCAGCAATACGAGCCATTCTCTGGGCACCTCCTTATTAATTATCCTTGTTTTTGTTTATGCTTTGGATTTTCACAGATCACCATTACTTTTCCTTTTCTGCGAATAACTTTACATTTCTCGCAGATTGGTTTAACTGATGGTCTCACTTTCATGTGTTTCCAACCTCCTTCAGTTTCCGGAGTGCTTTATTTGTAACGGTACGTAATCCTGCCACGAGTTAAGTCATATGGAGATAATTCTACCGTAACTTTGTCTCCAGGTAAAATGCGAATGAAGTGCATGCGGATTTTACCAGATACGTGAGCCAAAACCGTATGGCCATTTTCGAGTTCAACTTTGAACATCGCGTTTGGCAGTGTTTCGACAATCGTACCTTCCACTTCAATTACATCGTCTTTCGCCATTCAAGTGTTCTCCCTTCTTCAAATCAGTAACTTGCTCTCTGACAAATTTCAAAAGAGAAAATCTCAGTTATCCGTTTGTCACACGCCCTGTTTCGTTTATACTGTTCTGAACTTCCGGAGATACGCAATCATAAAGGGTGAATGATTGATATTCTTTTTCTAAGGAGAATGAAATGTACGCTTTTCTCCGTCTGCTTTAGTACACGATGATGAATCTTCATTCCGGTGACAGCAGCTAGCCGGTTTTTCTTCCGACCAATTGTAAACCTACAATCTGCCCAGGTGCGGAATGAAAAACATATGTCATGGAATTCATTTCATCATCTAGACTTTTGTCAGTATATCAAAACCCGTTTCCGTAATCGCAATCGTATGTTCAAAATGAGCACACTTTTTCCCATCTACCGTTACAACCGTCCAGTTATCAGCCAATGTTTTCACATATCGGCTGCCAGCGTTAACCATCGGTTCTATAGCGAGAACCATACCAGGCTTCAGCCTAGGTCCTTTGTTTGGCGGACCGTAATGAGGAATTTGCGGATCCTCATGCAAGTCTTGACCAACACCATGTCCGACATACTCCCTAACAACTGAAAACTGCTCATTTTCGACATACGTTTGTATTGCGTGGGAAATATTCGACAAACGTTCACCTGGTTTTGCTTCCTTCAAGCCTTTATATAAAGACTCCTCTGTTACTTCCAGCAGTCGTTTATCATCATCACTGATGTTTCCTACCGGATATGTCCAAGCAGAGTCACCATGATAACCATTTAATTTAGCACCGATATCAATGCTGATAATGTCACCGTCACGCAAAACCCTTTTACCGGGTATTCCGTGAACGAGTTCTTCATTAACTGATACACAGATGCTCCCGCGAAACCCATTATACCCCTTAAAAGATGGGATTGCACCCTGCTTCTCAATAAAACGTTCGGCAATTTGATCCAATTCTTTTGTCGAGATTCCTGGTTTAATGTGCTTTTTCATCTCTTCATGAGTCAAAGCCACGATTCGCCCTGCTTCCCGCATGATGCCAAGCTCACGAGGGGTCTTACAGATAATCATTTGCTCAATCCTCCAAGAAGCTCTTTCACATCTTGGTACACGTCGTTAATGTCCTGCTGGCCATTGACGTTGACAAGATACCCTTTCTCAGAATAAAAATCGAGTAAAGGCTGAGTCTGCTTCATGTTGACCTCAAGCCGTTTTGAGACGGTTTCCTCATTATCATCTGCCCGTTGATAAAGGTCTCCTCCGTCTTTATCACAAACACCCGGCGTTTTCGGCGGATTGAAAACCAAATGATAGGTTGTGCCGCAAACACTGCAAATTCTGCGTCCAGTCAAACGTTCCATTAAAGAGTCTTTGTCTACTTTAATGTTAATGACATAATCAATCGGCTTGCCGTATTCCTCAAGAATGTTTTCAAGAGCTTCAGCCTGAGCGACTGTTCGCGGAAATCCGTCCAGAAGAAAACCTCTTTCACAATCATCTTTGCCGAGTCTTTCTTTGACAATGCCGATTGTGACTTCGTCCGGTACGAGCTCGCCTTTATCAATATAAGACTTTGCTTCGAGTCCGAGTGGTGTTTCTTCTTTCATAGCAGCACGGAACATATCTCCCGTTGAGATATGAGGTATCCCATAATCCTCAACAATTCGTTCTCCCTGTGTGCCTTTACCGGCTCCAGGAAGTCCCATTAAGACTAAGTTCATTCGGATTTCCCCCGTCCTCTCTTATTTAGAGGAATGGTTAAAACCAGTCCTCTAATTTTTCATAAATCCTCGGTAATTACGTTTCACTAACTGGCTCTCCAGCTGCTTCATTGTCTCCAAGGCTACCCCGACGACAATTAACAATGATGTTCCGCCAATCTGTGCACTTTGAGGCAATCCAGCGAATTGAATGAAAAAGATAGGAAGAATGGAAATCACGGCTAAGAATATAGAACCCACAAACGTAAGTCGATACAAAATGCTCGTAATTCTATCTTGAGTCATTTTCCCTGGACGAACCCCCGGGATATAGCCACCCTGTTTTTTTAGGTTATCAGCCATTTGTTCAGGGTTTACCTGCACAAAAGCATAGAAGTACGTAAAGGCGATAATTAATGCGACATAAACCGCCATGCCCACCGGATGTGTATTGTCAAAGTTGGCTTGAATCCACTTTGTCACATTGTTTTCTCCGAAAAATGACGCGATAGTACGCGGCGTAATAAGAAACGCAACCGCAAAGATTACCGGAATAACCCCTGCCGGATTCACTTTAAGCGGAAGGTGAGTTGACTGGCCTCCGCCAACAGGTGAACGACCTTGCCCTTTTGCATATTGAATCGCGATTTTGCGTACGGCCTGCTGAATGAAAATAACACCAACAATAACGGCCAAAATCGCAATCACCAGTAAAGCGATTTTTACAATATGAATAAACAGCTGATCGCTGCTGCCGACAAATTGAGTCTCATAAATCTGCCCAACAGTTTTCGGAATACTAGCCACAATCCCCGCGAAGATGATGATCGAAATTCCGTTACCTACTCCATTGGAAGTAATTTGTTCTCCCAGCCACATTAAAAAAGCAGTTCCTCCAGTGAGTACTAAAGCAATAATCAGATATGTCGATATGCCGGATTTTTCAATCAGCATACCGTTTGCCAGGTTGTTAAACCCGTAAGACATACCTAATGCCTGGATAAAACCAAGCACAATCGTAAAATATCTCGTGAACTGAGCTAATTTACGGCGGCCGACTTCACCTTGCTTAGACCACTCGGTAAACTTCGGCACAACATCCATCTGAAGCAGCTGAATGATGATTGAAGCAGTGATGTAAGGCGTAATTCCCATCGCAAAAATGGAGAACTGATAAAGCGCACCGCCGCCAAATGTATTAAGGAGATCAAAAACCCCCATCGAACTTTGTGTCTGCAACGCCTGAGCATTTACATATGGCACAGGGATAAATGCACCTATGCGAAAGACGATAAGCATGAGTAATGTAAAAATGATTTTATTCCGAATATCACTCACACGCATAAAGTTGGAGATTGTCTTAAACAAGTTAGATCACCTCAGCTGTACCGCCAGCAGCTTCAACAGCTTCTTTCGCAGAAGCAGAGAATTTATTGGCTTTTACAGTTAATTTTTTCTCTAATTTACCGTTGCCAAGAATCTTTACTCCTGCATTAAGTTTGCTAATAACACCAGTCTCAAGAAGAAGTTCAGGAGTGACTTCCGTTCCTTCCGCAAAACCGTTCAATTTGTCTACGTTCACAATAGCGTAATCCTTACGGTTGATGTTTGTAAAACCGCGTTTAGGAAGACGTTGGAATAAAGGCATTTGTCCCCCCTCGAATCCAGGGCGTACACCGCCGCCAGAACGAGCGTTTTGACCTTTGTGACCTTTACCAGCTGTTTTACCGTTACCAGAACCAATACCACGACCTACGCGATTGCGTACTTTACGTGAACCTTCTGAAGGCTTTAATTCATGAAGTTTCATTAGGACACCTCCTTAGCCTATAATTTATTTTTATTGTTCTTTAACAGAAACTAGATGAGATACTTTATTAATCATACCGCGGATCGCAGCGTTATCTTCATGAACGACAGTTTGGTTTGTTTTCTTTAAACCAAGTGTTCTTACAGTAACGCGCTGATCTTCCGGGCGACCGATTACACTGCGTTTGAGGGTAATTTCTAATTTAGCCATTAATGTTCCCTCCTTATCCTAACAGTTCTTCTACAGATTTTCCACGAAGCTTCGCAACCTCTTCGGCACGTTTAAGCTCACTTAAACCTTGAAGTGTTGCACGGATCATGTTGATCGGTGTGTTAGAACCTAAAGACTTAGAAAGGATATCAGCAACGCCAGCAAGCTCAAGTACCGCACGTACAGGGCCTCCAGCGATAACTCCAGTACCTTCAGAAGCAGGTTTCAACAAGATATTGCCTGCACCGAAACGTCCGATGATTTCGTGTGGAATCGTAGTTCCAACCATTGGTACTTCAATCAAATTCTTTTTCGCATCTTCAACAGCTTTGCGGATTGCTTCAGGTACTTCTTGTGCTTTACCAGTACCGAAACCTACGTGACCGTTTTTGTCACCGACAACGACTAGAGCTGCGAAACGGAAACGACGACCACCTTTAACAACTTTCGCTACGCGGTTAACCGTAACTAAGCGTTCTTCTAACTCTAATTTGCTTGGGTCAATACGACGCATAATCATGTGTCCCTCCTTTTTTTATTAAAATTTCAGTCCGGCTTCACGAGCTGCATCGGCCAGAGCTTTTACACGTCCATGGTATAAGTATCCACCGCGGTCAAATACTACGTCAGAAACACCTTTCTCAGAAGCGCGTTTCGCAACGAGTTCACCGACTTTAGCAGCAGCAGCGCTGTCACCAGTGCTTTCCACGTTCAAATCTTTATCGAGAGTAGAGGCACTAGCAAGTGTAACGCCATTTACATCATCGATGATTTGAGCATAAATGTGTTTGTTTGAACGGAACACATTCAGACGAGGTCTTTCAGCTGTGCCTGAAAGTTTAGCACGAACACGGGCATGTCTTTTTTGACGAGCAGCATTTTTGCTAGTTTTCGTAATCATCCTTAGGTCACTCCTTTCTTCACTTTAAGCGGTCTTACTTAGCAGATTTACCTTCTTTACGGCGAACAACTTCACCTTCGTAGCGGATTCCTTTACCTTTGTAAGGCTCTGGAGAACGTACAGCGCGGATGTTAGCAGCGATAGCTCCTACACGCTCTTTGTCTGTACCTTTTACAACTACTTTAGTTTGAGAAGGAACTTCGATTTCGATGCCCTCTTCAGGAACGATCTCAACAGGGTGAGAGTATCCAACGTTTAAAACAAGTTTGTTTCCGGATTTAGCCGCACGATAACCGACACCGACTAATTCCAAACCTCTTTCAAATCCTTTAGATACGCCTTCAACCATGTTTCCAAGCAGACTGCGAGTCGTACCATGCAGCGCACGGTGCTCTTTGTGATCAGAAGGACGAGTAACTGTAAGCACGTTGTCCTCAATTTTGATTTCCATATCAGGATGGAAAGTACGAGTTAATTCTCCTTTTGGTCCTTTTACAGCTACAGTGTTGCCTTCGTTCAGCGTTACTGTAACTCCAGAAGGGATCTCAAGCAGTTTTTTTCCTACACGAGACATACTAAAACACCTCCATTCTTGTTAAACTTCTTACCAAACGTATGCTAGAACTTCTCCACCAGCTTGTTTTGCACGGGCTTCTTTGTCCGTTAAAACACCTTGTGATGTAGAAATAATCGCGATTCCAAGACCGTTAAGTACGCGAGGTACTTCATTTGATTTAGCGTATACACGCAAACCTGGTTTGCTGATTCTTTTAAGACCAGTGATAACGCGCTCGTTGTTTTGTCCGTATTTCAAGAAAACGCGGATGATACCTTGTTTGCTGTCTTCTACGAACTCAACGTCACGAATGAAACCTTCACGCTTTAAAATGTCAGCAATTTCTCTTTTCAATTTAGAAGCAGGAATTTCAAGCTTCTCATGACGTACCATGTTTGCATTGCGAATACGAGTCAGCATATCTGCAATTGGATCTGTCATAACCATTATATAATTACCTCCTTCCCATTCTTGGGGATTACCAGCTGGCTTTTTTCACGCCAGGAATTTGTCCTTTATATGCAAGCTCACGGAAACAAATACGGCAAAGTTTAAATTTACGAATGACTGAGTGCGGACGTCCGCAGCGTTCACAGCGAGTGTACTCTTGCACTTTAAACTTTGGTGTACGTTGTTGTTTCGCAATCATTGACTTTTTAGCCACGATTTCGCCTCCCTTTCATTGATTATTTCTGGAACGGCATACCTACTTGAGTTAATAGCTCACGAGCCTCTTCGTCAGAGTTAGCAGTCGTTACGATAACGATGTCCATTCCGCGAACCTTTGTTACTTTATCGTAGTCAATTTCAGGGAAGATTAACTGTTCTTTGATACCAAGAGTGTAGTTTCCGCGACCGTCAAAAGATTTCTTAGAAATCCCGCGGAAGTCACGTACACGCGGTAAAGATACAGAAATAAGTTTATCAAGGAAATCATACATGCGCTCTCCGCGAAGAGTTACTTTCGCACCGATAGGCATTCCCTCACGAAGACGGAATCCAGCAATTGATTTCTTCGCACGAGTAACGACAGGTTTTTGACCTGCGATAAACGTTAATTCTTCAACAGCACTGTCGATTGCTTTTGCGTTTTGAACAGCATCACCGACACCCATGTTGATTACGATTTTTTCGATTTTTGGCACCTGCATAACAGAGTCGTAGTTGAACTTCGTCATTAAAGCAGGTGAAATTTCTTTATTGTACTTTTCTTTAAGGCGGTTCATGAGATAGACCTCCCTTCCTTTAAATACTATTTATCTAAGACTTGCCCAGATTTTTTTGCAACACGAACTTTTTTGCCATCTTCCACTTTGTATCCTACGCGAGTCACTTCACCTGTTTTAGGATCGAGCGGCATAACGTTTGATACATGAATTGGCGCCTCTTGATTAGAAATACCGCCTTGAGGGTTTGCTTGAGTTGGTTTAGAGTGCTTCTTCACCATGTTTACGCCCTCAACTAGAACGCGGTCCTTTTTAGGGAAAGCAGCAAGGATCGTACCTTGTTTGCCTTTATCTTTACCAGAGATAACCATTACTTTATCGCCTTTTTTCACATGCATCCTGATCGCACCTCCTTGAGTAAGGCATTTATTTCATTAGATAACTTCTGGAGCCAGAGAAACAATTTTCATGAAGTTGTTTTCACGTAATTCACGGGCAACCGGTCCGAAGATACGAGTTCCACGCGGGCTCTTGTCGTCACGGATGATAACACATGCATTCTCATCGAAGCTGATGTATGATCCGTCAGTTCTGCGTGCTCCGCTTTTTGTGCGAACGATAACAGCTCTTACGACTTCACCTTTTTTGACAACGCCTCCTGGTGTTGCTTGTTTAACCGTGCAAACAATTACATCACCAATGTTAGCCGTTTTACGTCCAGAACCGCCAAGAACTTTAATAGTAAGTACCTCACGCGCACCGGAGTTGTCAGCAACTTTTAAACGAGTCTCTTGTTGAATCATTATTTGTTACCTCCCTTCGGAAAAAGAATTCCGAACTTTATTAGATAATAACAGCTTCTTCGACAACTTCTACTAGACGAAAACGCTTAGTTGCAGATAATGGACGAGTTTCCATGATCTTTACGATGTCTCCGATTTTAGCTTGGTTATTTTCATCATGTGCTTTGAATTTCTTTGAGTATTTTACGCGTTTACCGTAAATAGGATCCTTTTTGTATGTTTCAACAACAACAGTGATGGTTTTATCCATTTTGTCAGAAACAACACGGCCTTGGTAAACTTTGCGTTGGTTACGTTCGCTCATGCTCACGACCTCCCCTCAGTGATTATTTGTTGGCAGCAATTTCTCTTTCACGAATCACAGTTTTCATGCGCGCGATAGCTTTGCGCACTTCACGAATGCGAGCAGTATTTTCAAGTTGTCCTGTCGCTAATTGAAAGCGAAGATTGAAAAGTTCTTCTTTAAGAGACTTTACTTTTTGTTCAATTTCAGCAGTGGTAAGGTCACGAATTTCATTAGCTTTCATTTGATTCACCACCAATTTCTTCACGTTTTACGAACTTCGTTTTAATTGGCAATTTGTGAGATGCAAGACGAAGAGCTTCACGAGCTACCTCTTCAGACACACCAGAAATTTCAAATAAAACTTTGCCCGGTTTTACAACAGCTACCCAGCCTTCAGGAGCCCCTTTACCGGAACCCATCCGTACCTCAAGCGGTTTAGCAGTGTAAGGTTTTGAAGGGAAAATTTTAATCCAAACTTTACCGCCACGTTTCATGTAACGAGTCATCGCAATACGTGCAGCTTCGATTTGGCGGTTTGTGATCCAAGAAGCTTCAAGAGCCTGGATACCGTACTCACCAAAATGTACTTCAGTACCGCCTTTAGCGCGACCGCGCATTTTTCCGCGATGCTCTCTGCGATATTTAACGCGTTTTGGTAATAACATATTATTTTCCTCCTTCCTCAGTTTTCTTCTTAGTAGGAAGAACCTCTCCACGATAGATCCAGACTTTTACACCAAGCTTACCGTAAGTTGTGTCAGCTTCAGATGTTGCATAGTCGATGTCAGCACGTAAAGTGTGCAATGGAACAGTTCCTTCACTGTAGTATTCAGAACGAGCAATGTCAGCTCCGCCAAGACGGCCGGAAACCATTGTTTTCACACCTTGTGCTCCAGCACGCATAGTGCGTTGGATTTGTTGTTTCTGCGCACGGCGGAAAGAAATACGGTTTTCTAGTTGACGAGCGATGTTGTCAGCTACAAGCTGAGCATCAAGATCTGCTCTTTTGATTTCAAGAATGTTAATGTGTACACGCTTGCCAGTAAGGCTGTTAAGGGCTTTACGAAGTGCTTCAACTTCAGATCCGCCTTTACCGATTACCATACCAGGCTTAGCAGTGTGGATCGTAATGTTAACGCGGTTTGCTGCGCGCTCGATTTCTACTTTAGAAACAGAAGCGTCAGAAAGGCGTTTGCTAATGAATTCACGAATTTTTAAATCTTCGTGCAGGAAGTCAGCGTAATCTTTACCAGCGTACCACTTAGATTCCCAATCACGAATGACTCCGATACGAAGACCGACTGGATTTACCTTTTGACCCACTACTTATCCCTCCTTCTTTTCTGATACAACGATTGTAATGTGGCTCGTACGTTTGTTGATTTGGCTCGCACGTCCCATAGCACGCGGGCGGAATCTTTTTAACGTTGGGCCTTCGTCAACAAATGCCTGAGAAATAACCAGATTGTTAGCGTCCATCTCGTAGTTGTGCTCAGCATTTGCGATAGCAGATTTTAAAACTTTTTCGATGATCGGAGAAGCAGCTCTCGGAGTTAAGTTCAGGATAGATACTGCTTCGCCTACTTGCTTACCTCGAATCAGGTCCATTACTAGACGTGCTTTACGAGGAGCAATACGGACTGTTCTTGCAACAGCTTTAGCTTGCATTTAAAAGCCTCCTCTCTTAGCGTCTTGTTTTTTTATCGTCACTGGCGTGGCCTTTGTAAGTACGAGTCGGTGCGAATTCGCCCAACTTGTGGCCTACCATGTCTTCAGAAATGAATACAGGCACGTGTTTACGTCCGTCATATACTGCGATAGTGTGACCGATAAATTGTGGGAAAATAGTTGAACGGCGAGACCAAGTTTTTACAACTTGTTTCTTGTCCGTTTCATTTAATTTCTCGATTTTTGTCATCAAGTGTCCATCGACAAATGGTCCTTTTTTCAAGCTGCGAGCCATTTTGGAACCTCCCTTCGTGATTGCACTACGGTCCGAAATGAACCGTAGACAACCCCGTTATTTATTTTTACGACGACGTACGATAAATTTATCAGATTTGTTCTTTTTCTTACGTGTCTTGAATCCAAGAGTCGGTTTGCCCCAAGGAGACATTGGTGATTTACGTCCGATTGGCGCGCGACCTTCACCACCACCATGCGGGTGATCGTTAGGGTTCATTACAGAACCGCGGACTGTAGGGCGGATGCCTTTCCAGCGAGAGCGTCCTGCTTTACCAACGTTGATAAGTTCGTGCTGCTCGTTACCTACTTGACCGATAGAAGCGCGGCAAGCAGAAAGGATCATGCGAACTTCACCAGAGTTAAGACGTACAAGAACGTATTTGCCTTCTTTACCAAGAACCTGAGCAGATGTACCAGCTGAACGTACAAGCTGTCCACCTTTACCAGGTTTTAATTCAATGTTATGCACAACTGTACCAACAGGAATGTTGATAAGCGGAAGTGCGTTACCTACTTTGATGTCAGCTTCAGGGCCGGACATGATTTCAGTACCTACTTGAATTCCTTTTGGTGCAAGAATGTAACGTTTTTCTCCGTCTACATAGTTGATTAGTGCAATGTTAGCTGAACGGTTTGGATCGTACTCAACTGTAGCAACGCGTCCAGGTATACCATCTTTATCGCGTTTGAAGTCGATAACACGGTATTGGCGTTTGTGTCCGCCACCTTGGTGACGTACAGTCAATTTACCTTGGTTGTTACGTCCGCCTTTTTTGTGAAGGGGCGCAAGCAAGGATTTTTCCGGCTGGTCAGTCGTGATTTCAGCAAAATCTGAAGTTGTCATGCCACGACGTCCGTTAGAGGTCGGTTTATACTTTTTAATCGCCATTTTGAATTTCCCTCCTTCTTTTTACAGATAATTAAGCTTCAAAAATTTCGATTTCTTTGCTGTCTGCAGTAAGTTTTACGATCGCTTTTCTGCGACGGCTAGTCATACCAGTGTAGCGGCCGACACGTTTTGATTTCCCTTTGTAGTTCATGATGTTGACTTTGTCAACTTTCACTCCAAAGATACTTTCAACTGCATCTTTCACTTCTGTTTTGTTAGCTCTTACATCAACTTCAAAAGTATATTTTTTTTCAGTCATTAAATCAGCAGAACGTTCAGTAATGACGGGGCGCTTAAGAACATCACGAGGATCTTTCATTATGCAAGCACCTCCTCTACTTTTTCAACCGCAGCTTTTGTAATCAGAAGCTTCTCGTGGTTGACAACGTCTAACACGTTGATTCCGTTAGCTTGAACAACTGTAACTCCAGGGATGTTGCGTGCAGAAAGAGATACTGCTTCGTTTGCATCCGCAGTTACGATTAAAGCTTTTTTCTCAACAGATAATCCTTTAAGGATAGCTGCCATTTCTTTTGTTTTAACCGTATCAAGAGTAAGATCTTCAAGAACAATAATGTTGTTGTCGTTCACTTTAGAAGACAATACTGATTTGATTGCCAAGCGGCGAACTTTTTTAGGTAATTTGTAAGAATAGCTGCGTGGTGTTGGGCCGAATACGACACCACCTCCGCGCCATTGCGGTGAACGGATTGAACCTTGACGGGCACGACCTGTACCTTTTTGACGCCATGGTTTGCGACCTCCGCCGCGTACTTCAGAACGATTTTTTACTTTGTGAGATCCTTGACGTAAGGAAGCTCTTTGCATAAGAATAGCGTCGAATACTACGCTCTCATTTGGCTCAATTCCAAATACAGACGCGTTTAATTCGATATCACCAGCAGTAGAACCGTTTTGGTTGTATAATGCTACTTTTGGCATGATCAATTTCCTCCTTTCCTAAGAGACTTATTTAGATTTAACAGCACTTTTAACAGTGATTAAAGTTTTTCTCGCACCAGGTACGTTACCTTTAATCAAAAGAAGATTGCGCTCAGCATCTACTTTTACGATTTCAAGGTTTTGGACAGTGATTTGATCTCCGCCCATGCGTCCAGGTAATAGTTTACCTTTGAATACACGGTTAGGATCTACAGGTCCCATTGAACCAGGACGACGGTGGTAGCGTGAACCGTGAGACATAGGTCCGCGAGATTGTCCGTGGCGCTTGATTGCACCTTGGAAACCTTTACCTTTAGATACTCCTGTTACATCTACGATTTCTCCTGCAGAGAAAATTTCAACCTTGACTTCCTGACCAATTTCATACGCATCCATATCCACGCCGCGTAATTCTTTAACGAAGCGCTTAGGAGCAGTTTCCGCTTTTGCAACGTGTCCTTTTTCCGGTTTGTTTGAAAGCTTTTCACGCTTATCGTCAAAACCAAGCTGGATCGCTTCATAGCCATCATTTTCAGCTGTTTTCTTTTGAAGAACAACGTTTGGAGCTGCTTCAATAACAGTTACCGGGATAAGATCACCGTTCTCTGCGAATACTTGCGTCATACCAATTTTTCTTCCTAAGATTCCTTTGGTCATTCGTCACACCTCCTATTAAGATCATTCTATATTTTAGAATTAAAGTTTGATTTCGATATCGACACCAGATGGTAAGTCTAATCGCATGAGAGCATCAACAGTTTGTGGTGTTGGGTTCACAATGTCGATTAAACGTTTATGTGTACGCATTTCAAATTGCTCACGAGAATCTTTGTATTTGTGCACCGCACGAAGGATTGTGTAAACTGATTTTTCAGTTGGCAACGGAATCGGACCAGATACGCTGGCACCAGAACGTTTTGCCGTTTCAACAATCTTCTCTGCAGATTGATCAAGGATTCTATGATCATATGCTTTTAAACGAATACGAATTTTTTGTTTTGCCATTATTTTCCCTCCTTTTCGCCTACATCACGTTAGACAGTTCTCCGCGAGAAAAACCTGATCACCTTGCCATGGCAAAGCGGCCGGGTGTGTCAGCAACCTCTCACTTCATCGCAGTCAAAGACCAACATACACTATTATACAGAAAATAGACGCATGTTGCAAGGTTTATTTAAAGAACCTTGTGGTTTTCACACTTTGATTATTATACAGGTGATACCATGATTAATCAAGGATATGCCTGTTTTCTTTCAGAGATGGAACGATGCGAACCGGCTGACAACTTCGGCAAAGCGATCCGGTTCCTCCAAGTGAGGCGAATGGGCTGAATTCTCAAACCAATGCCATTCTTTATACGGCGCATCAACCTTCTGATAATATTCATAAGACGTCGTCCCCGGGACCGTCAAATCGTATCTCCCTGACATAAAACAGCACGGTATTATAATAGAAGAAACTGATTCTCCGGCATCAAAGAAAATGAGATCCTCCCACAGGTGTTTCAGGCTGAACATTTGTCCCCGCGCGGCTAAGAAACTCCCTCTCACACCGTACGGTTCACCAAACAGCATTCGCCCCCCTGCTTTAAGAGCACCGATCGGATGATGGGTAAAGCCCCCTCCCCTCATCTCGATACAAAGCAGAAACAACGTTCGCTGCAGCTGTTTCTCCCATGGAGGCGCTCCGATAAAGCTCAGCGTCTTTTCCAGCAGGAAATGTTTGCGTTGCCTGCTCCATTCCATCATCAGCCGGTAAGCTTCCGTTTCTTCCTTTTGAATATTAACCACCTGACTGATACCGATATACGCATAATACAAATCAGGCCTCTCTTGAAGAACATGAAGCGCCAGAACTGAACCCCACGAATAGCCGGCGATATATATTTTTTGCCTGCTGAATTGCTTGCATAGGCGTTCGGTCAAATGAATGGTATCGGCTGTCAGCTGATCCAAGGTCATAGATGAACCCGGAATTTCCTTTGAATAAGAGAGACCCGCCCCTCTCTGATCCCAGTTCACAACGGTGAAATGCTTTTCCAGCTTATTCTGGTATTTTCTCGCATAGCCGATTTGGGGCGTGCCGGGACCGCCGTGCAAAAACAAAAGCAGCGGATTACTCCTGTCATCACCATTAATCATAATGGTTTGTTCACTGCCATTAATCAGCAATTGCTGAAGCATTGAAATACGATTGGTTTTCTTGAAGTTATCGTTCATCGGTCTGCTCCTAAAATTTGTATACGTTCTATTATACATGGAATCAGCGGGGAAACAAAAAAACGAGGCCCCATAAGGGACCCCGCATTAATGAACGAGTCGATTACTCAGTGATTGTAGAAACAACGCCTGAACCAACTGTACGTCCGCCTTCACGAATAGAGAAACGAGTTCCTTCTTCGATAGCGATTGTAGAGATAAGTTCAACGATCATTTCAGTGTTATCTCCAGGCATAACCATTTCTACGCCTTCTGGAAGATTGATGATACCAGTTACGTCAGTTGTACGGAAGTAGAACTGAGGACGGTAGTTAGAGAAGAATGGAGTATGACGTCCACCCTCTTCTTTAGAAAGAACGTAAACTTCAGCTTTGAATTTGCTGTGTGGAGTGATTGTACCTGGTTTAGCAAGTACTTGTCCACGTTGGATGTCTTCACGAGCTACACCGCGAAGAAGTGCACCGATGTTGTCTCCAGCTTCAGCATAGTCAAGAAGCTTACGGAACATTTCAACACCTGTAACAGTTGTTTTGCTGTTTTCTTCTTGAAGACCGATGATTTCAACTTCGTCACCGACTTTAACTTGTCCGCGTTCTACACGGCCAGTAGCAACTGTACCACGACCAGTGATTGAGAATACGTCCTCAACTGGCATCATGAATGGTTTGTCAGTGTCGCGTTCTGGAGTTGGGATGTACTCGTCAACTGCAGCCATAAGTTCAAGAATTTTTTCTTCGTACTCAGCGTCACCTTCAAGAGCTTTAAGAGCAGAACCTTTAACAACTGGTACATCATCACCAGGGAAGTCGTATTCGCTAAGAAGATCGCGAACTTCCATTTCAACAAGCTCAAGAAGCTCTTCGTCGTCTACCATGTCGCATTTGTTAAGGAATACTACGATGTATGGTACACCAACGTTTTTAGAAAGAAGGATGTGCTCACGAGTTTGTGGCATTGGGCCATCAGCAGCAGATACTACAAGGATAGCTCCGTCCATTTGCGCAGCACCAGTGATCATGTTTTTAACATAGTCAGCGTGTCCTGGGCAGTCAACGTGTGCATAGTGACGAGTGTCAGTTTCGTACTCAACGTGTGCAGTAGAGATTGTGATACCGCGCTCACGTTCTTCTGGAGCACCATCAATTTGATCGTACGCCATAGCTGTACCTTTACCAGATTTCTTATGAAGTACTGTTGAGATAGCAGCAGTTAATGTTGTTTTACCATGGTCAACGTGTCCAATTGTACCGATATTGGCATGTGATTTGGAACGGTCGAATTTTTCTTTAGCCATTCTAAAATCCTCCTTAAGAGCTTTTAATTAGTAATGTATAGAGTGATAGAAAGTGAAAGCAAGCTCTCACTTCCTCATCTTACAATAGTAGTTATACTTGAGTTAAGTGGCAAAATCAATTATTCGCCTTTATTTTTTTTGATAATTTCTTCAGCGATGCTCTTCGGCACTTCTTCGTAGTGATCCATGAACATTGTGAACGTACCGCGTCCTTGCGTGTTAGAACGAAGGGCAGTAGCGTAACCGAACATTTCAGCAAGAGGTACCATCGCACGCACAACTTGAGCGTTACCGCGAGCTTCCATACCTTCTACGCGTCCGCGACGAGAAGTAACATCACCCATGATGTCTCCCATGTATTCTTCAGGAATAACAACTTCAACTTTCATGATTGGTTCAAGAAGAACTGGGTTACATTTGCTGACTGCATTTTTCAATGCCATAGAAGCAGCGACTTTAAACGCCATTTCGTTTGAGTCAACATCATGGTAAGATCCATCAAAAAGTTTCGCCTTGATGTCGATTAGCGGGAATCCGGCTAGGACACCATTTTCAAGAGAGTCTTCAAGACCTGCTTGTACGGCTGGGATGTATTCACGAGGAACAACACCACCGACGATTGCGTTTTCGAATTCAAAGCCAGCGCCTTCTTCGTTCGGTTCAAATTCGATCCAAACGTGACCGAACTGACCGCGTCCGCCTGATTGACGTACGAATTTACCTTCAACTTTTGCACCGGTACGGAATGTCTCACGGTACGCAACTTGAGGAGCACCAACGTTAGCTTCAACTTTGAACTCACGCTTCATACGATCAACAATGATATCAAGGTGAAGCTCACCCATACCAGAGATGATTGTTTGACCCGTTTCAGGGTTTGTTTGTGTACGGAATGTAGGATCTTCTTCAGCAAGTTTCGCTAAAGCGATACCCATTTTATCTTGGTCAGCTTTTGATTTAGGCTCAATCGCTACGTCGATAACAGGCTCTGGGAATTCCATTGATTCAAGGATTACAAGATCCTTCTCATCACATAGAGTATCTCCAGTAGAAGTATCTTTTAGACCTACAGCAGCTGCGATGTCTCCAGCGTAAACAGTAGAGATCTCTTCACGGCTGTTAGCGTGCATTTGAAGGATACGTCCTACGCGCTCACGCTTGCCTTTTGTAGAGTTCTTTACATATGAACCGGAATCAAGTGTACCGGAATATACGCGGAAGAATGTCAGCTTACCGACATAAGGGTCAGTCATAACTTTAAATGCAAGTGCAGAGAACGGCTCTTCATCAGAAGAATGACGAACAATCTCTTCATCTGTGTCAGGACGTACACCTTTGATTGCAGCAACATCAGTTGGCGCAGGAAGGTAGTCAAGAACAGCATCAAGTACAAGCTGAACACCTTTGTTTTTGAAAGCAGATCCAACAAGTACAGGGTAGAATTCAACATTCAGTGTACCTTTACGGATAGCAGCTTTCAGTTCAGGGATAGTGATTTCTTCACCTTCAAGGTACTTTTCCATAAGCTCTTCATCAAGCTCAGCTACAGCTTCAATCAGGCTGCTGCGAAGCTCTTCAGCTTGCTCTTTGTACTCTTCAGGGATTTCTTTCGCATCTGAACGAGTTCCAAGGTCATCTTCGTAGAAATACGCAACGTTTTCTACTAAGTCAATGATACCTTCGAAGTTGTCTTCAGCGCCGATCGGCAATTGAATTGCGTGAGCGTTAGCTTGAAGACGGTCTCTTAAAGTGCCTACAGAGTAAAGGAAGTCTGCGCCGATTTTGTCCATTTTGTTGACAAATACAACGCGCGGTACTCCGTAAGTTGTTGCTTGGCGCCATACTGTTTCTGTCTGAGGCTCAACACCTGATTGAGCATCAAGTACGGCAACCGCACCATCAAGTACACGGAGTGAACGTTCAACTTCAACTGTGAAGTCTACGTGTCCCGGTGTATCGATGATGTTTACACGGTAACCTTTCCACTGTGCAGTCGTTGCTGCAGAAGTGATTGTGATACCGCGTTCTTGTTCCTGCTCCATCCAGTCCATTTGCGAAGCACCTTCGTGAGTTTCGCCAATTTTGTGGATACGGCCTGTGTAGAACAAGATCCGTTCTGTAGTAGTCGTTTTACCGGCATCGATGTGAGCCATGATCCCGATATTACGAGTTTTTTCTAAGGAGAACTCTCTTGCCATTGGGTAATTTCTCCTTCCTTATTAGGGAATTATTATTTTGATTATATGAATCCTACCAGCGGTAGTGAGCAAATGCTTTGTTCGCTTCTGCCATCTTGTGAGTGTCTTCACGTTTCTTAACGGCAGCACCAGTGTTGTTAGCTGCATCAAGAATTTCGTTAGCCAGGCGCTCTTCCATTGTTTTTTCTCCGCGAAGACGCGCATAGTTAACCAACCAGCGAAGACCAAGAGTTGTACGGCGTTCAGGACGAACTTCTACAGGCACTTGGTAGTTAGCTCCACCTACACGGCGTGCTTTTACTTCAAGTACAGGCATGATGTTTTTCAATGCTTGTTCGAAAACCTCCATTGCATCATTGCCAGTGCGTTCTTTAATGATATCGAATGACTTGTATAGGATTGTTTGAGATTTACCTTTTTTACCGTCGATCATCATTTTGTTGATCAGGCGGGATACCAGCTTAGAGTTGTAAAGCGGATCAGGTAAAACATCTCTTTTTGCTACAGGACCTTTACGTGGCATCTGAATATCCTCCCTTCATAGTTTTAATGATTTATTTGATTACTTTGCTTTAGGACGTTTCGTACCGTATTTAGAACGGCCTTGCGCACGGTTTTCAACTCCGGCAGTATCAAGCGCGCCACGAACGATGTGGTAGCGTACCCCCGGTAAGTCTTTTACACGTCCGCCGCGGATCAGTACAACGCTGTGCTCTTGCAGGTTGTGACCGATACCAGGAATGTAGGCAGTAACCTCGATTCCGTTAGTCAAACGAACACGAGCATATTTACGAAGTGCTGAGTTCGGTTTTTTCGGTGTCATTGTACCCACACGAGTACATACCCCGCGTTTTTGTGGAGAAGATACGTTAGTGTGCTCTTTTTTAAAGCTGTTGTATCCTTTGTTTAGTGCAGGTGACTTAGAGTTTTCAACTTTGCTCACGCGTCCCTTGCGAATTAGCTGATTAATTGTAGGCATGTTATGTTCCTCCCTTCATTACGTTTTATAACCCACATACCCAGGTGGTTCATCATTAGGCAAAAAACAATGTCTTTACACAAGATTGATATCTTATATAAAAACAAAAAGTACGCTATAACATAATGGCAACAGCTGCTGCTCCCACTTCAATTCCGCAGGCTTTGCCGAGCTTTTTCATGGAATCCACCATACAGACAGCGGTATTTTGGTTCTTTGCAAGCTGGATAACGCCAGCTGTAAGAACTGAATCCGCGTCTTTTGCCACGACGACTTCCTTCACTGAACCTCGTTTTAGAGCTTTCACTGTTTGCTTCGTACCAATAATAATTGATTTGGCCTGTGATACTTTATCATAAGACATGAACATATCCTCCAAAGTAACAGGTTTTATTTCGAGCACCTTGGTTATATTATCACTCTGCGGGACGGATGTCAACAACGTATGACATTTTTTAGTGCAGTCCACCGCCAGAATAATTGTAATACTGAGGAAAAGCTGTCGAAACAGCCTTTCCTGCAGCAGTTTCTATTATTCAGCCGGAACCATATCTTCCGAAGGCTGAACGTTTGAAACAGGTTTTACTTTTCTGTAATTCATCATACCGGTACCGGCCGGAACCAGCTTACCGATGATAACATTCTCTTTCAGGCCGAGAAGTTCATCGCGCTTGCCTTTAATCGCAGCATCTGTAAGAACGCGTGTTGTTTCTTGGAATGATGCGGCAGACAAGAATGAATCCGTCTCGAGTGAAGCTTTTGTGATACCGAGAAGGACAGGACGGCCTGTAGCAGGTCGATTGCCTTCAAGCAGCACTTTTTTGTTCGCTTCTGTGAATTGGTGAATATCAAGCAATGTGCCAGGGAGAACATCAGTATCTCCGGCATCGATCACACGGACTTTGCGAAGCATCTGGCGAACCATTACTTCTACGTGTTTATCGCCGATTTCAACCCCCTGCATACGGTAAACTTTCTGAACCTCATGCAGAAGATATTCCTGAACCGTTGTCAGGTCAGTGACTTTAAGAAGTTCTTTCGGATCGATTGAACCTTCTGTCAGCACTTGCCCGCGGGTAATCTGATCACCCTCAGCCACTTTCAGGCGTGAGTTGTAAGGTGCCGTGTATGAACGTGTCTCAACAGCGCCCTGAACAACAATCTCCTGCTGTTTGTCGCGGACTTCATTGATTTCGGCAATTGTACCGTCAATCTCAGAAATCGTCGCTTGACCTTTCGGATTACGCGCTTCGAAAAGCTCTTGGATACGCGGAAGACCTTGTGTGATATCGTCTCCGGCAACCCCGCCTGTGTGGAACGTACGCATTGTTAACTGTGTTCCAGGCTCACCGATAGATTGAGCGGCGATAATACCTACTGCTTCGCCGACTTCAACATCAGTTCCGGTTGCAAGGTTACGTCCGTAGCATCGTTTACATACACCATGAGGAGTGTTACATGTGAACGCAGAACGGATCCACACTTCTTCGATTCCGGCTTCAACGATTTCCAGCGCTTTATCTTCATCGATCAATTCATTTTCGTTAATGAGCACAGCACCCGTTTCAGGATGTTTGATCTGTTTTCTGGCGAAACGTCCGATCAGACGCTCTTCCAGACGCTCGATGATTTCCGTGCCTTCTTTGAGCGGTTTTGCAAGAATACCGCGGTCTGTTCCGCAATCTGTTTCACGAATGATAACATCCTGCGCAACATCAACAAGACGGCGTGTAAGGTAACCTGAGTCAGCTGTTTTCAGGGCGGTATCGGCAAGACCTTTACGCGCACCGTGAGTGGAGATAAAGTACTCCAATACTGTCAGACCTTCACGGAAACTTGATTTAATCGGCAATTCAATGATTCGTCCAGCCGGGTTGGCCATCAGACCGCGCATACCCGCAAGCTGTGTAAAGTTAGATGCGTTACCACGGGCTCCTGAGTCACTCATCATGTAGATCGGGTTGACTTCGTCTAATGATTTCATCAGTTTGCCTTGGATAACATCTTTCGCTGAACTCCAAATTGAAATGACTCTTTCATAACGTTCTTCTTCGGTGATTAAACCGCGTCTGAACTGTTTCAGGACATTATCAACTTTGCTTTGTGCTTCTTCAAGGATTTCCTGTTTGTCATCGAGAACGACGATATCAGAAACCCCTACTGTGATGCCGGCTTTCGTTGAATATCTGAAACCGAGATTTTTCATGCGGTCAAGCATTTTAGACGTTTCCGTGATATGGAATCGTTTAAAGATTTCCGCGATGATTTTACCGAGAATGCCTTTTTTAAACGGTGCGTTGATCGGCTGCTCAGCAATCACAGCTTTTACGTCAGCACCTTTATCTAAGAAGAAACGGTCAGGTGTCTTCTCTTCAATGTTGCTCTTCGTTGGTTCATTCATGTAAGGGAATGATTCCGGAAGAATTTCATTGAAGACGAGCTTACCGACAGTTGTAATTAACAATTTTGAACGCTGTTCTTCAGTAAATGTCACATTCTTAAGGGAGTTCGCTGCAACAGCAACTCTCGTATGAAGGTGAACATAACCGTTTTGATAAGCAAGAAGCGCTTCGTCCGTATTTTTGAAAACCATACCCTCGCCGACTGCTCCGGCGCGCTCAAGCGTCAGGTAGTAGTTTCCTAATACCATATCCTGAGACGGCGTAACAACCGGTTTACCATCTTTAGGGTTCAAGATGTTTTGGGCCGCAAGCATCAGAATGCGCGCCTCAGCTTGAGCCTCAGCTGATAAAGGTACGTGAACCGCCATTTGGTCACCGTCAAAGTCAGCGTTATAAGCTGTACATACTAATGGGTGAAGACGGATGGCGCGTCCTTCAACAAGCGTCGGTTCAAAAGCCTGGATACCTAATCTGTGAAGAGTAGGGGCACGGTTCAGTAAGACCGGATGCTCCTTAATGACAGATTCAAGCACATCCCATACTTCAGGCTGCACGCGTTCGATTTTGCGTTTTGCGCTCTTGATATTGTGAGCAAGGCCTTTTTCAACAAGCTCTTTCATGACGAAAGGCTTGAAGAGCTCAAGCGCCATTTCCTTCGGCAAACCGCACTGATACATTTTCAGATGCGGACCTACGACGATAACGGAACGTCCTGAGTAGTCTACACGTTTACCGAGAAGGTTCTGACGGAAACGCCCTTGTTTCCCTTTCAGCATGTGAGAAAGAGATTTAAGCGGACGGTTACCCGGTCCGGTAACCGGACGGCCGCGGCGTCCGTTGTCAATCAGAGCATCGACTGCTTCCTGAAGCATACGTTTTTCGTTCTGAACGATGATGCTTGGCGCGCCGAGGTCTAACAGACGTTTTAAACGGTTATTACGGTTGATGACACGACGGTAAAGGTCGTTCAGGTCAGACGTTGCGAAACGTCCGCCGTCAAGCTGAACCATCGGTCTTAATTCAGGCGGAATAACCGGAAGCACGTCGAGGATCATCCAAGACGGCTTGTTTCCTGAATTACGGAAGGCTTCAAGCACTTCAAGGCGTTTGATCGCACGTGTACGGCGCTGTCCTTGAGAAGTCTTCAGCTCTTCTTTTAACATATCAACTTCTTTGACAAGGTCGATGTCCTGCAGAAGTTTATTAATGGCTTCCGCACCCATAGAGGCTTGGAATTTGTTTCCGTACTTATCCAGATACGCACGGTATTCCTTTTCAGATAAAAGCTGTTTCTTTTCGAGCGGTGTATTGGCCGGGTCAGTTACGACGTAAGAAGCAAAGTAAATAACTTCTTCCAGCGCACGCGGTGACATATCCAATACAAGACCCATACGGCTCGGAATACCTTTGAAATACCAAATGTGAGAAACCGGGGCAGCCAGTTCAATATGCCCCATTCTCTCACGACGGACTTTAGCCCGCGTTACTTCAACTCCGCAACGGTCACAAACTACGCCTTTATAACGAACCCGCTTGTACTTGCCGCAATGACATTCCCAGTCCTTAGTCGGTCCGAAAATGCGTTCGCAGAACAGGCCGTCCTTTTCAGGTTTCAATGTACGATAGTTTATCGTTTCAGGCTTTTTCACTTCACCAAAAGACCATGAACGGATTTTATCCGGTGAAGCAAGACCGATGTTCATATACTCAAAATTGTTCACATCTAGCAAGGGGCCTACCTCCCTTTTTATCTTCGGATTAACCGATGTCACTTGCCTTTATCAATCAGAGACTATTCTTTCGTTACTGCGTCACGTTCAACGTCTGGAGATGCTGTTTCTTCCGGCGCTTCATCACCTGATAATGCAAGGCCGTCAGCTTGTTTCGCATCTTCCTCGTCTTCTAGATCTCTCATTTCTATTTCTTCTTCATCGCCTGAAAGGATTTTCACGTCCATACCTAAGCTTTGAAGCTCTTTGATCAATACTTTGAATGATTCCGGAACACCAGGCTCTGGAACATTGTCGCCTTTGACGATGGCTTCATATGTTTTCACACGTCCGACCACGTCATCGGACTTCACAGTCAGGATTTCTTGAAGCGTGTAAGCTGCGCCGTAAGCTTCAAGCGCCCAAACCTCCATCTCACCGAAACGCTGTCCGCCGAATTGGGCTTTACCGCCGAGAGGCTGCTGCGTAACAAGTGAGTAAGGACCTGTAGAACGGGCATGAAGTTTATCATCAACCATGTGTGCCAGTTTGATCATGTACATGATTCCGACAGATACACGGTTGTCAAACGGTTCACCCGTACGGCCGTCATAAAGAACTGTTTTAGCGTCTCTTGACATGCCTGCTTCTTCAAGTGTTTCCCACACATCTTCTTCACGCGCGCCGTCAAATACAGGTGACGCGATGTGAATGCCGAGGTAGCGGGCAGCCATACCCATGTGAAGTTCTAATACCTGACCGATATTCATACGTGATGGTACACCCAGCGGGTTAAGCATGATATCGATCGGCGTGCCGTCAGGAAGGTAAGGCATATCTTCTTCAGGAAGAATCTTCGAGATAACCCCTTTGTTTCCGTGACGTCCGGCCATTTTATCACCTTCAGAAATCTTACGTTTCTGAACGATATATACGCGTACAAGCTGGTTCACTCCCGGAGGAAGTTCGTCGCCGTCTTCACGGTTGAAGACTTTTACGTCGTGGATAATTCCGCCGCCGCCGTGAGGCACACGGAGAGAAGTATCACGGACTTCACGCGCTTTTTCTCCAAAGATCGCATGCAGAAGGCGTTCTTCAGCCGTAAGCTCAGTTACACCTTTAGGCGTTACTTTACCTACGAGAAGGTCTCCGTCGTTGACTTCCGCACCGATACGGATAATTCCGCGGTCATCAAGATTGCGAAGCGCGTCTTCCCCTACGTTTGGAATATCGCGGGTGATCTCTTCCGGCCCAAGCTTTGTATCACGTGCTTCTGATTCATATTCTTCAATGTGAATAGATGTGTATACATCATCTTTCACAAGGCGTTCACTCATGATGATGGCATCCTCATAGTTGTAACCATCCCATGTCATGAAGCCGACCATTACGTTGCGGCCGAGAGCAAGTTCACCAAGCTCCATTGAAGGTCCGTCAGCAAGGATTTCTCCTTTGACTACTTCATCGCCGACACTGACGATCGGACGCTGGTTGTAGCACGTACCTTGGTTGGAGCGGACAAATTTCAGCAAGCTGTACTTATCCAGGTTGCCTTTTACTTTTTGGCCGTCAATTTCTTCATAGCGGCGCACCCATACGTTTTTCGCTTCCACCCGTTCAACGATACCAGGGTGTTTACAAATAACGGCTGCACCGGAGTCTTTACCGGATACGTATTCCATACCCGTTCCGACGATCGGAGCTTCCGGCTGCATCAAAGGCACAGCCTGACGCTGCATGTTCGCTCCCATGAGGGCACGGTTCGAGTCATCGTTTTCCAAGAACGGAATACATGCTGTCGCAGCAGATACAACCTGTTTAGGAGATACGTCCATGTAATCCACGCGGTTGCGGGCTACAACGGTGTTTTCCCCTCTGAAACGCGCTACGATGCTGTCATCCAAGAAAGAACCGTCATCGCTCAGCTTAGCATTCGCTTGGGCTACGACATAGTTATCCTCTTCATCAGCAGTCAGGTAGTCGATTCTAGGCGTTACTTTTCCTGTTTCAGGATCAACGCGGCGGTATGGCGTCTCAATGAAACCAAAGCGGTTTACTTTCGCAAATGATGACAATGAGTTGATCAAACCGATGTTCGGGCCCTCAGGCGTTTCAATCGGACACATACGGCCATAGTGAGAGTAGTGAACGTCACGTACTTCCATACCTGCGCGCTCACGTGTCAAACCGCCCGGTCCGAGAGCTGACAGACGGCGTTTGTGCGTCAATTCAGCAAGCGGGTTCGTCTGATCCATGAATTGAGAAAGCTGTGAGCTTCCGAAGAACTCTTTAATAGACGCAATAACAGGTCTGATGTTAATCAGCTGCTGCGGCGTAATTGTATTCGTGTCTTGAATAGACATTCTTTCACGTACGACACGTTCCATCCGGCTTAAACCGATACGGAATTGGTTTTGCAGGAGCTCACCTACAGAACGCAGACGGCGGTTTCCGAGATGGTCGATATCATCAGTGTCGCCCACTCCGTGCAGGAGGTTGAAGAAGTAGCTGATAGAAGAAATAATATCAGCAGGCGTAATGTTTTTAATCGCCTCTTCGATGTAAGCATTGCCGATCACATTGATCGTCTGCTCTCCTTCTGCATCGGTAGGAGCATAGATTTTAATGGATTGAAGCATCACTTCATCCTCGACAACGCCGCCGTTAGGATAAAGCTTTCTGAAGCCGATTCCATTTTCTAAGTATGGCAGTACTTTATCAAGTGTTCTTCTGTCAAGAATCTGCCCTTTTTCAGCGAGAATTTCACCGGTTTCCGGATCCACCAGTGTTTCTGCAAGGCGCTGGTTAAACAGGCGGTTCTTGATATGAAGCTTTTTATTAATTTTATAGCGTCCTACATTCGCAAGGTCGTATCGCTTCGGATCGAAGAAACGGGAATCCAGCAAGCTTTTTGCGTTTTCTACTGTAGGCGGCTCTCCGGGACGAAGGCGCTCATAGATTTCAAGAAGCGCTTTGTCACTGTTTTCAGTGTTGTCCTTATCCAGTGTATTGCGGAGATATTCGTTCTCACCAATGAGATCGAGAATCTCTTGGTCGGAACCGAAGCCGAGAGCACGCAAAAGAACCGTAACCGGCAACTTACGTGTGCGATCAATGCGGACATACACAACATCTTTCGCATCAGTTTCGTATTCTAACCATGCGCCACGGTTTGGAATGACAGTCGCGGTAAAACCTTTTTTACCGTTCTTGTCTACTTTACCACTGAAATATACACTTGGAGACCGAACAAGCTGAGATACGATAACACGTTCTGCACCGTTGATGATAAAAGTACCGGTATCTGTCATAATAGGGAAATCACCCATGAAGACATCCTGGTCTTTTACCTCTCCAGTTTCTTTGTTAATTAAACGAACCTTCACTCTCAGCGGAGCTGAGTAAGTCACATCACGTTCTTTTGACTCTTCAACGGGATACTTAGGATCTCCTAAACTGTAGTCAATGAACTCTAGAGAGAGGTTACCAGTGAAATCCTCAATTGGTGATATGTCTTGAAACATCTCTCTAAGACCCTCATCAAGAAACCACTGATAAGAAGAGGTTTGAATTTCAATGAGATTTGGTAATTCTAACACTTCGCTAATGCGAGCATAGCTTCTGCGCTGGCGGTGTCGTCCATACTGAACTAGTTGACCTGTCAACTGATTCACCCCTCAAATCATGCGTATTATATGTGTAATAAGCATCTCTTACGATAAAGAAATACTTTTACAAGACAAAAGAAAAAAGGGTTTCTAATTAAGAAAACCACATCCAAAAACAAATACCGATTTTATTAGCATTTCCATGTTTGTATAATTTATACATGCACTATGATTATTTCAGCATATCATGCAAAATATATACATTGGCATTTTACAATATTAACATAGCTGAAAATTCAAGTCAAACTTTTTTTGCTTTTATGATATAATAGCCTTTCTTTTTTTGAACCACAGAAACTTCGTCAAAAAGCTCCTTCAGTTTTTCAATGGCAGAAGGCCCGCCCTGTTTTTTCTGTATAACGATCCACAATTCACCTGAAGCCCTTAAATGCTCAGCGCTTTTTTCAAAAATGGCATGGACAACTTTTTTTCCGGCGCGGATTGGGGGGTTTGTAATAATAGAAGCAAATGTTTGAGCAGAATCAATATTTGAAAATAAATCACTCTGATAAATTCTAACGTTTTTTATTCCGTTTTTTTCTGCATTTTCATTTGACAGCTCTACGGCTCTTTCATTCACGTCAATCATGTGCACGGTCCGGTCTGTAAATTCACCGGCGAGTGACAGACCGATCGGGCCGTAACCGCAGCCTGCATCCAGGAAGTCACCATCGATCTCCGGCTCTTCAAACGCTTCAATTAAGACACGCGAACCGAAATCAACTTCCTTTTTCGAGAAAACGCCGCTGTCACTTGTGAATGTATAAGATCTGTTCCGCAGTGTAAATGACCATGTCTGTTTATCGCTTTTAACTGAAGGTTTTTCTGAATAATAGTGATCACTCATTATTAGAACCTCCTTTTATAATGGCACTTAAAGAAAAGCAAAGAAAAAGCCCGCCTCATAAAAGCGAGCTTCCCCTACAGGCAAGTGAAGATTACTTAACTTCTACAGAAGCGCCAACTTCTTCAAGTTTAGCTTTAAGCTCTTCAGCTTCTTCTTTCGCAATACCTTCTTTAAGTGGTTTTGGAGTGTTGTCAACAAGTTCTTTAGCTTCTTTCAAGCCAAGACCAGTGATTTCACGAACAACTTTGATAACTTTGATTTTCTGAGAACCTGCACCAGCAAGGATAAGGTCGAATTCGCTTTGCTCTTCAGCAGCGCCGCCAGCAGCAGCTCCGCCAGCTACAGCTACAGGAGCAGCAGCAGTTACGCCAAATTCTTCTTCGATTGCTTTTACTAGGTCGTTCAATTCAAGTACAGTTGCTTCTTTAACGGAAGCAATGATTTCTTCGATATTTAAAGCCATTTGAAATTCCTCCATTTGTTTTATTTTAGGGTAAAATCAGATTAAGCGCCTTGTTCTTCCTTTTGGTCTGCAACTGCTTTAGCTGCAAGTGCAAGGTTGCGAACTGGAGCTTGAAGTACGCTAAGCAACATAGAAAGTAAGCCATCGCGTGAAGGAAGTTCAGCAAGAGCTTTCACTTCTTCAACAGAAGATACTTTTCCTTCGATAACGCCCGCTTTGATTTCCAGAGCTTCGTGATTTTTCGCGAACTCGTTAAGAACTTTTGCCGGAGCGATAACATCTTCAGTACTGAATGCGATCGCATTCGGTCCAGTTAAGACATCATTCAAACCATCAAGTTCAGCTTGTTCAACCGCACGGCGAGTCATTGTGTTTTTGTACACTTTGAACTCTACGTTAGCTTCGCGAAGCTGTTTACGGAGTTCAGTTACTTCAGAAACGTTAAGTCCGCGGTAGTCAACGATGATCGTTGATTTGCTTTCTTTCAGTTTAGAAGCAATCTCTTCAACAACAACTTTTTTTGTATCAATTGCGCTGCTCATGGTTACACCTCCTGTAGATTTTGTGTAACACTTATACCGCTAGGTGATCACGACTGTGACGACGATTTCATATAAAAAGCCTCCATGTGGACATGGAGGCTGTATATACAAGCATACGTAACGTAATAGCTGTGATATATATACACCTCGGCAGGATATTAAGCCTTAACGGCCCCTGCTGTCTACGGTATAAATGACATATTATATTTTACAACATTTTGAATCATATCAGAATGCTGATCTAAAGTCAAATATTATTTTACGTTGAAAGTAGAAGCGTCTACTTTGACACCAGGGCCCATAGTAGAAGTAACGGCAACGTTTTTCACGTAAACACCTTTAGCCGCAGCCGGTTTTGCTTTCAGGATTGTATCATACATTGTTGTGAAGTTCTCAACAAGTTTTTCATCCTCGAAAGAAACTTTTCCGATCGGAACATGGATGTTACCAGCTTTGTCAACGCGGTATTCTACTTTACCAGCTTTGATTTCGCCGATTGCTTTTTCTACTTCGAATGTAACAGTTCCTGTTTTAGGGTTTGGCATAAGACCTTTTGGTCCAAGCACACGGCCGATTTTACCGACTTCACCCATCATGTCAGGAGTCGCAACGATTACATCGAATTCGAACCAGCCTTGCTGGATTTTCGCGATGTAATCAGAATCGCCAACGTAGTCTGCACCGGCAGCTTCAGCTTCTTTTGCTTTTTCGCCTTTAGCGAATACTAGCACGCGCTGAGTTTTACCAGTTCCGTTAGGAAGTACAACTGCACCGCGGATTTGCTGATCGTTTTTACGAGGGTCAACCCCTAAACGAAAAGCAACTTCAACTGTAGCGTCGAATTTAGCTGTGTTTGTTTTTTTAGTAAGCGCCACTGCTTCAGCGACGTCGTAAGCTTTCGCACGGTCTACAAGCTTCGCAGCTTCAACGTACTTTTTACCTTTTTTAGCCATTTTAAAATTTCCTCCTTATGTGGTTATAGCGGAATAACCTCCCACGAATAAGGGTTGCGAACTTGTGAAAACTCGCAACCCGACAAGAAACAAATTAATCCTCGATAACGATACCCATACTGCGGGCAGTACCTTCAACCATGCGCATTGCCGCTTCAACGTCTGCTGCGTTTAAGTCAGGCATTTTCGTTTCAGCGATTTCGCGAACCTTATCGCGCTTAACGGTTGCCACTTTATTACGGTTTGGTTCACCAGAACCAGACTCAATTCCAGCTGCTTTTTTAAGCAATACTGCAGCAGGCGGAGTTTTTGTAATAAATGTAAATGAACGGTCTTCGTAAACCGAAATTTCAACAGGAATGATTAAACCAGCTTGGTCAGCTGTACGAGCGTTAAACTCCTTACAGAATCCCATGATATTTACACCGGCTTGACCTAGTGCAGGTCCAACTGGCGGCGCTGGGTTAGCTTTTCCAGCAGGAATTTGCAATTTTACAACTTTTACTACTTTTTTAGCCACGAGACACACCTCCTTAAGTCCGTGATGTGGTAATAGGGTAAACCCTCCCACTCAAGGTTTCATTCTTTATATGAATGACGAAATATCAAGCTAGCTGCCTTGGATTAGTCCAAGACGTACCTTTGCTATATTATCATTAATATATAGCAATTTCAAGTTTTTTCACATTACAATTTGTCGATCTGGGTAAATTCCAGTTCAACCGGCGTTTCACGGCCGAACATGTTAACGAATACTTTCACTTTGCTCTTATCATAATCAATCTCTTCAATTGATCCTGTAAAGTTGGCGAAAGGTCCGTCTATGACTTTGACTGTCTCATTCAATTCAAAATCAATGTCGGTTTTCCGCTCATCCATGCCCATGCGTTTTAAGATGGTTTCCGCTTCGCCAGGAAGAAGCGGAGTAGGCTTTGAGCCTGAACCGGCTGATCCGACGAATCCGGTAACGCCCGGCGTGTTGCGGACCACATACCAGGAATCATCAGTCATGACGATTTCAACAAGCACATAACCCGGGAACACTTTCTTTTTGACTACTTTTTTCTTGCCGTTCTTAATATCAGTCTCTTCTTCTTCAGGGACGACAACGCGGAAAATTTTATCCTGCATTCCCATTGATTCCACACGTTTTTCAAGGTTCGCTTTTACTTTGTTTTCATAACCGGAATACGTATGAACAACATACCAATTCTTTTCCATTCTATCAGGACTCTGCAGTCCTTCCCTCCCCGCATTTAAAAATGAAGTGTAAAACAAAAAATAGGCTCAGGGCCTATGAATCCTTTTTTCAACAACACAATAAAAAACCCGCTGAACGGGTTTTGGCAAACGATATTATGATCTATTATAGCACGTATTGCTGATCATTATTCAACTATTAAACGAATTAATTGAGAAATTCCTGTATCAAGGAGGGCAAAAAAGATAACAAAAAAGATAACCGTTGAAATCACCGTGATCGTATAGCGCGTTAACTCTTTGCCTTTAGGCCAGCTAACCTTTTTCATTTCTTTCCCAACATCTTTAAAGAAACTCATCATGCGCATGTAAAAGACCTCCACAATTTAAAAAGCGAACACTATTTTGTTTCTAAATGAGCTGTATGTGAATTGCAAGTGCTGCAGTACTTCTTAACTTCTAACCGCTCAGCCGCTGATGCAGAGCTTTTCATTGTCGTATAATTACGATTTCCGCATGTTTTGCATGCCAGCGTAATCTTTTTTCTCATGTCGTTACACCTTTTCCTAAACATTCATTTATCTTAATAAAATAGCACAGTCAGAAAAATTCTGTCAATATGACACAGAAACCTGCTACAGGCTGATCTCTCTTATTTCTAAATACTTTTCAAGCTTGCGCTTCACGCGCTGCAGGGCATTATCGATTGATTTTACGTGTCGGTTTAAGTCATCTGAAATCTCTTGGTAACTTCTTCCGTCCAAGTACAAAACAAGCACCTTTCTCTCCAGATCGCTCAGCAGTTCTCCCATTTTCATTTCGATATCATCAAATTCTTCCTGATTAATAATCATCTCTTCAGGATTTAACGTTTTAGCGCCTGAAATGACATCAAGCAGTGTTCTGTCAGATTCTTCATCAAAAATAGGTTTGTCTAAAGAAACATAGGAATTTAAAGGAATGTGTTTCTGACGGGTAGCTGTCTTTATTGCGGTAATAATCTGGCGGGTAATGCATAATTCTGCAAAAGCTTTAAATGAAGTAAGCTTGTCCTCTCTAAAGTCTCGGATAGACTTATATAAGCCTATCATCCCTTCCTGTACAATATCTTCTCTGTCGGCCCCTATTAAAAAATAAGACCTTGCTTTCGCCCGTACAAAATTACGGTACTTCGTAATCAAGTAATCTAACGCATCACTATCCCCAACATGAACCTTTTCAATGACCTGCTCGTCCTCCAACTGGCAAAATTGCACTTTGTTGAACTTTCCCTTGCTGTTCTGTAGATTCACTGCGATCCCCCCGGCGCACGTAGATAGAAATATTATACATTAATGGGCGAAAAAGCGTCAACCTAATCCAGACCGCCTCGGCGCCACTTTTCAAACGTTTTCAAAACCTCTTCGGACAGCTCGATTTTACCCGGTGGTTTTTCAGAAGTGATCTTTGAAACCCGCCTTTGAATCCGGCGTTCTATCGTATCCACTTCCCTCAGGAGCTCCCGGGCGGATTTACGGAGAGCCCCTTGTCCGAAAATCGCCCACTGCTCCGTATAATCGGAGGTTGCGACATGAATCTGTGTTGCAATATTATTCAGCGCCTGGGCAAGCTTCTCGATCCGCTCATCCGCCGTTTCATTCTCCCGTGTGAAAATCACTTCGACTCTGTGATTCGTTTGTTTTTTCTCTATGCCTTTTACCAGGTGTGCGTCAAACACCACAATGACTCTGATTCCCGTGTAGGACTGATATTCCGCCATCTTCTGGATCAGTACATCTCTCGCTTCTTCAAAACTGTTCGCTTTTAAATCCTTTAGCTGCGGCCAAGCTCCAATCATGTTGTATCCGTCTACTAACAGGATGTCCATCTGTCTTCATTCCCCTAAAGGATTGCGCTTCCGGTAGACTTCATACATGAGAAGGCCGGCCGCTACCGACGCATTCAGAGACGTGACTTTTCCGGCCATCGGAAGCTTAATGAGAAAATCACATTTCTCTTTCACAAGCCGGCCCATTCCTCTGCCTTCGCTTCCGATAACGAGCGCCAAAGGCATCTTGCCGTCCATAGAGCGGTAGTCTTCCCGGGCGGATGCATCCGTTCCGACGACCCAAATCCCCCGCTCCTTCATTTCATCAAGTGTCCGGGCAAGGTTGGTCACCTTCACGACGGGAATGTGTTCAATCGCACCGGTCGAAGCTTTTGCGACCGTCGAAGTCAGTCCGACCGCTCTGCGTTTCGGAATCACGATGCCGTGTGCACCGACAGCGTCAGCCGTTCTCATGATGGAACCGAGATTATGAGGGTCTTCCAGCTCGTCCAGTATGAGAAAGAAAGGCTGTTCGTTTCTCTCTTCCGCTCTTTTATATAATTCGTCTAATTGTGCATATTCATATGCCGCCACCTGGGCGACAACACCCTGATGCTGCCCCTCCACCATCTGATCGAGTTTTTTCCTCGGTACAAATTGAATGGTGACGCCGCGCTTTTTAGCAAGCTCCATAACTTGCTGCGCCTGTCCTTTTACTGTGTTTTCCGCCATCCATAACTTATACAGCTTGCGATCTGACTTTAACGTCTCAATCACAGCGTTTTTTCCTATGACGTAATCATGTTGCTGACTCATTTGTTTTCCTCCCTGACGTCCCGACTTGTATAGCCTCAGCAATCAGCTGATTCAGTCTTTCTTCTCTTTTCTCAAGAAAAAGGTATCCGAGTAAAGCCTCAAAAGCTGTACTATGGCGGTACGTCTGTACATCTGTGTTTTTAGGCGTCGTCCCTGATTTCGCGTTTCTGCCTCTTCTCAGCACGGCTTCCTCTTCCTCCGTGAAAAAGGATTCGTCCTGAAGGCGGAACAATATGTCTGCCTGTGATTTTGCCGATACAATCCGGCTCGCCTTCTTATGAAGGTCATTCGGTTTCGTAAAGCCCTGCTTAAGCAGGTGATGCCGGACGTATATTTCAAAAATGGCATCACCCATATAAGCGAGCGCAAGACCGTTTAACTGCTTTGAATCTTTGATTTGTTCAAATTGAAGCATCCGCTTACTCTCCCCGCTTCCAGCGAGTTCCCTGGGCCGTATCTTCAAGAATGATATTCATGCTTTTCAGCTGATCGCGAATCTGGTCTGACAAAGCAAAATCGCGATTGCGGCGGGCTTCATTTCTCTTCTCAATCAACTCTTCAATCTCTTCGTCGACAAGCTCTTCTTCGCCGAGCTTAAGTCCGAGAACAGATCCGATTCTGTCAAACATGCTGATAAAGGCTTTAATGACGTGATCCGCCGTATTGTCTTCCTGCATGTAGTAATTGGCGAGCTTCGCCAGATCAAACCAAACGGAAATCGCATTCGCCGTATTAAAATCATCATCCATTGCTTCTTCAAACGCAGTGCGGTGCTCTTCGATTTTAGCGAGCCATTCCTCATCATTGTCAGTCAGATTCGTGCTGCTAATCAAACGATGGTTTAAATTACTGTAGGCCGTCTTCAGGCGGTTAAACGCGTTTTTTGTTTTCTCAAGCAGCTCTTCCGAATAGTTGATCGGGTGGCGGTAATGAACGGACAGCATGAAAAATCTCAAAAGCTGCGGGTCATATTGCTTAATGATATCGTGCACCAAAACAAAGTTGCCGAGCGATTTTGACATTTTCTCATTATCGATATTGATATATCCGTTGTGAAGCCAGTATTTTGCGAATGTCTTGCCTGTTAATGCTTCAGATTGGGCGATTTCGTTTTCATGGTGCGGGAATGTCAGGTCCTGACCGCCGGCATGAATATCGATTTCGTCACCCAAATACTTTTTCACCATTGCGGAGCATTCAATATGCCAGCCCGGGCGGCCTTTTCCCCAAGGGCTATCCCATGAAATTTCTCCGTCCTTAGCAGCTTTCCAAAGAGCAAAGTCCAGCGCATCCTCTTTCTTCTCGCCGACACGGATACGCGCGCCTGATCTGAGTTCATCAATTGATTGCTGAGATAGTTTGCCGTACCCTTCGAAGGCCCTTGTTTTGAAATAGACGTCGCCTTCTGATTCATAAGCGTAGCCTTTTTTAATCAGTTCGCTGACAAATTCAATAATGGCATCCATGTTTTCCATGACCCGGGGGTGAAGATCCGCTTTCCGGCATCCGAGGGCGCCCACGTCTTCAAAATACGCTTTAATGAACCGTTCAGAAACGGTCGGGACGTCCTCGCCGAGCTCGTTGGCCGCCTTAATCAGTTTGTCGTCAACATCGGTGAAATTCGATACGTATTGAACATCGTATCCTTTATACTCTAAATAGTTGCGTACGGTATCATACACAATCGCCGGACGGGCGTTTCCGATATGAATATAGTTGTATACAGTCGGTCCGCACACGTACATTTTTACTTTGCCTTCCTCAAGAGGAACGAATGTTTCCTTTTTCCGTGTCAATGTATTATAAAGTGTAATGGTCATTTTTGGTTGATCCTTTCTTTTTTATCTTCCAGTTCAGCCTGCAGTTCAAAAATCTGCTGCTCCAATGCTCTAAACCTGTCAGCAACCGGATCGGGCAAGTCTTGGTGATTGAGATCGCGTTTGATTTTTCTTCCGTTCTGAATGACGACTTTTCCAGGTATGCCGACAACGGTCGAGAAGTCGGGAACATCACGAAGCACAACGGAACCGGCCCCTACTTTAGAACCTTGCCCGACCGTAATAGAGCCGAGCACCTTCGCTCCGGTTGCAATTAAAGCATCATCTTTTATGGTCGGATGCCGCTTCCCCTTTTCTTTTCCCGTTCCCCCGAGAGTGACACCTTGGAATACCGTCACGTTATTGCCGATTTCACATGTTTCCCCTATGACGACCCCCATACCGTGGTCAATGAAAAACCTTCTCCCGATGGTCGCGCCGGGATGGATTTCAATTCCGGTAAAGAAACGGGCAATCTGTGATATCAGGCGCGCCAGGAAGAAAAATCTCCGTTTATATAAAGCATGTGCAATCCGATGCGCCCATATAGCATGTAAACCAGAATAAGTTAAAACAACTTCGAAATAGCTTCTTGCTGCCGGATCTTGATCGAACACTGTATCTATGTCTTCTTTTAGCATTTTAAAAAACACATGCTTCCCCCCATTCTCTCCCCGCTCCAGTCTGTTTTTCCGCCTATAAAAAAAGCGCCTCTGCATGTAAACATGACAGAGACGCTTTTACCGCGCGGTTCCACTCTGTTTGAAAAACAAGTCACTGTTTTCCCAACTTAAAAGCCGGTAACGGCGGCGGCCGCCTTTAAATACTGATTTCCGCAGAAATGTTCTTCAAAGGTCTTAAGGGCGCACTTCTAAAACATGACGCATGAATCTCTCTCAGCCGATGAAGATTCTTTCTGTAATGGTCATTGTTTTATACTCTTCCCTGTCAACAATCGTATATTTAAATGCTTTTCAGGCGTCTGACGGCTGTTTCTCTGCCGATCAGCTCAATGGCCTGCGGAAGCTCAGGACCGTGTGTCTGACCGGTAACCGCTACACGAATCGGCATGAACAGCTTTTTGCCTTTATGGCCTGTTTCTTTCTGAACAGCTTTGATTGAGGCTTTGATCAGCTCAGGCGTAAATTCTTCAAGCTCTTCAAGCTTCGCAGCAAATACGCTGAGCACTTCAGGCACCTGTTCCTCTTCCAGAACGGCTTTTGCCTCTTGATTATACTCGATCTCATCTTTAAAGAACAAATCAGTCAGCTCGACAATTTCAGCGCCGTAGCTCAATTGCTCATGGTAAAGAGAGATTAATTTACGAACCCATTCCTGCTCCTCGGCAGAAAGCTCAGTGCCGACTTTTCCTGCTTTTTGCAGGTGCGGCAGGGTCAGCTCAACCACTTGATCAAGATCCAGCGCTTTGACGTATTGGTTGTTGACCCATTTCAGTTTATGCATATCAAACAGAGCCGGTGACTTAGACAAACGATTTACATCAAAAATTTCAATGAATTGTTCTCTTGTGAAAAGCTCTTCTTCACCGACGGGAGACCAGCCGAGAAGTCCGATAAAGTTAAACAGCGCTTCAGGCAGGTAACCCAGCTCATCATACTGCTCAATAAACTGGATAATTGATTCATCACGTTTACTTAATTTTTTGCGGCTTTCGTTTACGATAAGCGTCATATGTCCGAAGACAGGAACATCCCAGCCGAATGCCTGGAAAATCATGATCTGTTTCGGTGTATTTGAAATGTGATCCTCACCGCGGAGCACGTGCGTCATTTTCATTAAGTAATCGTCAATCGCGACGGCAAAGTTATACGTCGGTGTTCCGTCTTTTTTGACGATGACAAAGTCGCCGATGCCGTCTGATTCAAAAGAAATCTCGCCTTTTACGATATCGTTAAATGCGATGATTTTCCCTTCCGGCACGCGGAAACGGATGCTCGGCTGTCTGCCTTCGGCTAAAAACTGCTCCTGCTCTTCCTGAGTCAGGTTTCTGTGTTTGCCGGAATAGCGCGGCATTTCCCCGCGGGCGATTTGCTCTTCACGTTCTTTCTCAAGTTCTTCTTCCGTACAGAAACATTTATAAGCAAGCCCTTTTTCAAGAAGCTCTTCATAGTACTTTTTGTAAATGTCGTTACGCTCAGACTGGCGGTACGGGCCGTATTCTCCGCCGATATCCACACTTTCATCCCAGTCCATGCCGAGCCATTTCAAATAGTTGAGCTGGCTTTGCTCTCCGCCTTCAATATTTCGCTTTTTGTCCGTATCCTCAATCCGGATAATAAACTTTCCGCCTTGGCTGCGGGCAAATAAATAGTTAAAAAGCGCCGTTCTGGCGTTACCGATATGCAAATGTCCGGTCGGACTCGGTGCATAACGAACGCGTACTTCATTTCCCATGTTCAAATACTTCCTTTCATCTCGTCTGTAGCCTCTAGCCGAATATATGTATCTATTCTACCACCAAATAGACCGGGCATCAAAACAATGATCAGGCTTTTTGGATCAGAACGGTTGCCTGAGCGGCAATTCCTTCGGCTCTTCCGGTAAACCCGAGCTTTTCTGTCGTCGTCGCTTTTACGTTTACTTGAGAGACGTCCGCCTCAAGGCCTTCCGCTATCCGTTTTCTCATAGCATCAATATGCGGCGCCATTTTCGGCTTTTGCGCAATAATCGTGCAGTCTATATTTCCGAGTACGTATCCTTTTTCTTTAACAATGTTCCAGACATGCTGAAGCAGCTTAAAAGAATCCGCATCCTTGAATTCCGGATCAGTATCCGGGAAATGCTTGCCGATATCTCCTTCACCTGCCGCTCCGAGACACGCGTCTGCGACTGTATGCAGCAATACATCAGCATCTGAATGTCCGAGCAGCCCCTTTTCATAAGGAATTTCAATTCCGCCGATGATGAGAGGACGGCCTTCCGTTAATTGATGCACATCAAATCCTTGTCCGATTCTAAACATTATGATTCCCACTTTCCGCTTTCATGATTGCTTCCGCAAATATCAGGTCATCAGGCGTTGTCAGCTTAATATTGGTATAGCTGCCTTCAACGATACTCACCTGATATCCATCAAGACGCTCGACGAGGCTGGCGTCATCCGTACCTAAGAAGCCTTTGTTTTCCGCTTCCATATGCGCCGTCTTCAATAAAGAAAGACGAAAAGCTTGCGGCGTTTGAACGGCCCACAAGCTTGAACGATCAAAGGTCTCCGCAACCCGGGAGCCTTCCGCCCGTTTTATCGTGTCTTTCACAGGAACAGCCAGGACAGCCGCTCCCGCCTCCTCTGCTGTTTCAACGAGCTTATCGATATGCTGATGTGTGACAAACGGGCGCGCTCCGTCATGAACAAGGACGACCGATTCCTTATCAATCACTTTCAGTCCTTCGTATACACTGTGCTGACGCTCCGCCCCCCCGGTAACAAGCTCAATTTCCGTCTGAATCGGAAATTGGGCCAGCAGCTGTCGAAAATCTTCCCGTTCACTCTCGTTTATCACCAAGATTATTTTCTGACAGGGTGCGTGGCTTTCAAAAACCCGCAGTGTGTGTATAATAACAGGTGCACCTTTTAAGCTGATGAACAGCTTATTTTTCCCGGCCTTCATCCTTTTTCCTTGTCCGGCAGCCGGAATAACGACAACATACTCCATATAAACTCCCTCTTAAAGAGCTTTCTCAAGCAGCTTGGGCTTGGCAAAAATCATTCGTCCCGCCGCTGTCTGCAGTACGCTGGTTACGAGCACATCAATATGTTTCCCTATATAATTGCGGCCTTCTTCCACAACAATCATCGTCCCGTCATCCAAGTAAGCCACACCTTGATTATGCTCTTTCCCGTCCTTAATCACCTGCACATTCATCTCTTCGCCCGGAAGCACAACCGGCTTCACCGCGTTTGCAAGGTCATTAATATTCAGTACCGCAACCTTCTGAAGCTCACATACTTTATTTAAATTAAAATCATTCGTCACAACGACGCCGGATGTCAGCTTCGCAAGTTTGACAAGCTTGCTGTCAACCTCCTGAATGTCTTCGAAGTCGCCTTCATAAATTTCAACCGTAATATCCAGTTCCTTTTGAATGCGATTCAAGATATCCAGTCCGCGGCGCCCTCTGTTACGTTTTAAAACATCTGAAGAATCAGCGATATGCTGTAATTCCTCCAGCACAAATTGAGGAATGACAATGACGCCTTCTAAAAAGCCCGTCTGACAAATATCTGCAATTCTCCCATCAATAATAACACTTGTATCCAAGATTTTCAGCCTTTTATCCTGTTCCTCCTGCTCCTCATCAGCACTTCCCTTTTTCTTCTGCATTCTTGCAGAAATGGAGAAAAGACTGATCAGTTCATCCTTTTTCTTAAATCCGACTTGGAAGCCCAGGTAACCGAGAAAGAAAGCCAGAAAGACCGGAATGATGGTGCTGAATATACGGTACGGAATATTGTCCAGCGGAATCACGTTTACAATGAGATATGCGATGATAAGTCCAAAAACCAATCCGAGACTCCCGAATAACAGATCCGGCACCGGAGCTCTCAGCAAAGAATCTTCAATCCATTTTACCCAATTAATCACATATTCTGTCGTCCATATACTGATGAGAAAAAAGATAATAGCACCAATTGCAGCAGACGTATATGCGTTTGTTATTAAAGGTATGTCCTGTATATTTGACAGCACAAACAATTCAGGTATTAAAAAGATACCGACAACGCCGCCCACAATAATGAAGAACGCCTGAACTATTCGTTTTAACATACCTCCACCTCCTTTTAAGTAGCATTTTTTCAGCAGACTGTCAGAGCCTACAAATTCAGAATAAACAAAAACTAACAATAATATACCCGGATTCCGACAGGTTTAAGCGATTCTTAAAGCTGTCTATCTATATAGTGTTTTTCCTGAAGACGTTTTAAGCCTTTTTTGATTTTTTTGGCGCGCACTTCGCCGATACCCTCAACATCATCAAGCTCTTCTACAGTGGCTTCCGTTATGCTTGGCAAAAATCCGAACGCCTCAACCACATTTTCAACAATCGGCATCGGCAGACGCGGAATTTTGTTCAGCAGCCTGTATCCTCTCGGGAGCACATAATCATCAATATTGGTAGAAGCCGGATATCCAAGCAGCTTAAACAGAATGGAATCATCAAGCAGATCATAGCTGGACATATCCTGAAGCTCTTTTAACAGCACGAACGGATCTTTGATTTTTTCTTTGACATAGTCTTTGATGAAAAGTGCCGCCTCTTCTTCCATGTCCGTAATCAGTTCAATCACCTGCAGACGGATTAAGTGGCCTTCCGTTCCGAGTTCTTTAATATACATATTGATTTCATTTTTTATTCGGAGCACCATTTCATATCGATGCATGACGGACAGCACGTCACTGAATGTCACAAGCTCCTCAAACTCTAATGCGTTTAAAGCCGTAATCGTTTTGTCTAAAATGGTTTTATACTTCTCAAGCGTTTGAATGGCCTGATTTGCCTTTGTTAAAATAAATCCTATGTCCTTTAGTGTGTACTTCATGCTGTCCTGATATAACGTAATGACATTTCTGCGCTCTGAAATGGCGATGACGAGACAGCCGGTCTGCTTCGCCACCCGTTCCGCCGTACGGTGCCTCATTCCCGTTTCTGAAGAAGAAATGGTCGCTTCCGGCATAAGCTGCGTATTCGCATAAAGAATTTTCTGGCCGGAATCACTTAAAATAATGGCACCGTCCATTTTGGCCAGCTCGTATAAGTGAGCGGGCGCAAATGATGTATTAATATGAAAACCGCCATCCACGACTTGCTTTACCTTATCATTGTATCCGACAACAATCAGGCCGCCTGTATTTGCCCGAAGTACATTCTCTATCCCGGCTCTGAGCGGGGTGCCCGGTGCAACGAACTGCAGAATTGCAGACAGGTCAAGCTCTTGTTTCGCCCCTTTTTTCTCTTTTTCCATCTATTATGATCCTCCTAATGAAGTACGAAGCGCTTCTGCAACATTTGCTACTCCGACAACCTCAATCCCTTTTGGTATTGTCCACCCGTCTGCATTCGCCTCAGGTATGATCATGCGCTTGAAGCCGAGTTTCGCCGCTTCCTTTACGCGCTGTTCGATTCTTGACACCCTGCGGACTTCTCCTGTCAGACCCACTTCACCGATAAAGCAATCTGCGGGATTCGGCGGTGTATCTCTGAAGCTTGAAGCAATGCTGACGGCTACTGCCAAATCAATCGCCGGTTCATCCAGTTTGACCCCGCCGGCGACCTTTAAATACGCATCTTGATTTTGAAGCAAAAGACCCACCCGCTTCTCAAGCACAGCCATAATTAACGATACCCTGTTGTGGTCAATGCCTGTAGCCATGCGGCGCGGGTTTCCAAAACTGGTCGGTGATATGAGCGCCTGGATTTCAACCAGGATCGGTCTCGTTCCTTCCATTGACGCAACGATACTCGAACCCGATGCCCCGGCAGAACGCTCTTCCAAGAAAATTTCAGAAGGGTTCAGCACTTCCGTAAGCCCCTCTTCCCGCATTTCAAAGATGCCCATTTCATTTGTGGAGCCGAAACGGTTTTTTACGGCCCGCAAAATACGGAATGTATGGTGCCGCTCTCCTTCAAAGTATAGAACGGTATCGACCATGTGCTCAAGCAATCTCGGCCCTGCGATCGATCCTTCTTTTGTGACGTGCCCGACGATAAAAATAGGTATGCCGTTTGTTTTCGCGATTTTCATCAATTCGGCCGTACACTCTCTTACTTGTGATACACTGCCGGGAGCTGAGGTGATATCACTTTGGTAAACGGTCTGAATGGAGTCTACGACAACAAATGCGGGTTTCATCTCTTGTATAGCAGACGAAATATACTCCATATCGGTTTCAGATAAAACATGTAACATTTGGCTGTTGATTCCAAGTCTGTCGGCGCGCAGCTTCGTTTGCTTCACGGATTCTTCCCCTGAAATGTAAAGCACGCTGCCAGCCGTATCTGCTAATTGTGCGGATACTTGGAGAAGGAGCGTTGATTTTCCGATCCCGGGATCGCCGCCGATTAATACTAACGAGCCTTTCACAACGCCGCCGCCAAGCACTCTGTTGAATTCTTCGAGCTTTGTTTGGACGCGGGGTTCTTCCGATGTTTCAATTGATGAAATGGGTGATGGTTTCTGGACGGTTTGAACGGAGTGGGAGAAAGCCGCCCGCCGATTCGCCGGCGCTTTTTTTATGGTTTCTTCCACCATTGTATTCCAAGCCCCGCAGCCCGGGCACTTTCCCATCCATTTTGCGGATTCATATCCGCATGAGTGGCAGATGAATTTTGTTTTTGATTTAGCCATATATGTTGTAAGACCTCTTCCTTATCGAATATTTCTCTATATAACAAAGTGAGGCATACACTTACTTACGTATGCCTCATGTTTGTCACTATATTAGTTCGTTTTAGCAGTTGTTTTTACGACAAATTCGCCGTCCTCAACATCAAGAACAATGTGCTGGCCTTTATCAATATTGCCTCTGAGGAGTTCTTCTGATAACCGGTCCTCCACATGCTTTTGAATCGCTCTTCTTAACGGACGTGCGCCGTATTCCAAATCGACGCCCTCTTCTGCCACTTTTGCTTTTGCAGCATCCGTCAGCTCGATAGAGAGATCTTGTTCTTTCAGACGTTTTGTTAACTGATCAGACATAAGCGACACTATGTCTGTAAGGTGTTTTTTCTCAAGGGAGTGGAAGACGATAATTTCGTCAATCCGGTTGATAAACTCAGGTCTGAAGGCACGCTTCAGCTCTCCCATGACTTTGTCTTTCATGTCTTTATGGTTTTGTGATTCATCCTGCACATTGAAGCCCACATATTTGTTGCGTTTCAGCTCGCTCGCTCCGACGTTTGACGTCATAATCAGGATCGTGTTGCGGAAATCCACAGTGCGTCCTTTTGAATCAGTCAAGCGTCCGTCTTCAAGCACTTGCAGGAGTATGTTAAACACATCAGGGTGCGCTTTTTCAATTTCATCAAGCAGTACGACAGAGTAAGGTTTTCTTCTCACTTTTTCTGTCAGCTGGCCGCCTTCATCATAGCCGACATATCCCGGAGGAGAACCGACAAGACGTGAAGTCGAATGTTTCTCCATGTATTCGGACATATCCACTCTGATCATCGCTTCTTCATCACCGAAAATGGATTCCGCCAGCGCTCGTGCCAGCTCTGTCTTCCCAACGCCTGTAGGGCCTAAGAAGATGAATGAACCAATCGGGCGTTTCGGGTCCTTCAGACCGGCTCTTGCACGTCTGACAGCCTTTGCAACGGCTACAACAGCTTCATCCTGGCCGATGACGCGGGAGTGCAGAATGCTTTCCATATTGAGAAGCTTATCTGTTTCCGTTTGAGCAATTTTAGATACAGGCACCCCGGTCCAGCTGGATACAACCATTGCGATATCCTCTACAGAAACTTCGGAGTTCTCCTGGCCTTGTTTTTCTTTCCACGTTTTTTTCGTGTCTTCCACCTGTTCTCTCAGGCGCTGCTCCGTATCACGAAGAGAAGCCGCTTTTTCAAACTCCTGGCTCTGAACGGCAGCGTCTTTTTCCTTGCGAACTTCATCGAGTTTCTGCTCAAGCTCTTTTAAGTTCGGAGGCGTTGTGAAAGAACGGAGACGCACTTTTGAACCCGCTTCATCAATTAAATCGATCGCTTTATCCGGAAGGAAGCGGTCAGAAATATAACGGTCGGACAATTTTACCGCCGCTTCAATCGCTTCATCGGTAATGGATACGCGGTGATGCGCTTCATAGCGGTCACGGAGCCCTTTTAAAATTTGAATGCTTTCATCGGCTGACGGCTGATCCACCTGAATCGGCTGGAAACGGCGCTCCAGAGCGGCGTCTTTTTCGATATATTTACGGTATTCATCAAGCGTTGTCGCACCGATGCATTGGAGCTCTCCGCGGGCCAGTGAAGGTTTTAAGATATTCGATGCGTCAATCGCACCTTCTGCTCCCCCCGCTCCAATCAGTGTATGCAGTTCGTCAATGAATAAAATAATATTGCCGGCCTGACGTATTTCATCCATTACTTTTTTCAAGCGGTCTTCAAATTCTCCGCGGTATTTCGTACCGGCTACAACCGTACCCATGTCTAATGTCATTACGCGTTTATCACGTAAAATTTCCGGCACTTCATTATTGATGATCTGCTGTGCGAGGCCTTCAGCAATCGCAGTTTTACCTACACCCGGTTCTCCGATAAGAACGGGGTTATTCTTCGTTCTGCGGCTTAATACCTCAATAACACGCTGAATTTCTTTGCTTCGGCCGATAACCGGATCAAGACTGTCTTCCTTCGCAATCGCAGTTAAATCACGCGCCAAGCTGTCAAGCGTCGGCGTGTTTGCATTGCTGTTCGTACCGGATGCAGAAGACCCCGTCTCATTGCTTCCCAGAAGCTGCAGCACTTGCTGTCTCGCCTTATTCAAGCTGACACCGAGATTATTCAGAACTCTCGCGGCCACGCCTTCTCCTTCACGAATCAGTCCGAGAAGTATGTGTTCTGTTCCCACATAAGAATGTCCTAGCTTTCTGGCTTCATCCATGCTGAGCTCAATGACTTTTTTTGCTCTTGGCGTATAATGAATCGTTTGAGACATTTCCTGTCCCCGTCCGATTAAGCTCTCCACTTCTTTCTGAATTTTATCCGAACCGAGTCCGAGTGCTTGGAGTGCTTTAGCCGCAATCCCTTCTCCTTCACGAACCAGACCTAATAAGATATGTTCAGTTCCAATATTGTTATGGCCTAAGCGCAGTGCTTCTTCCTGTGCCAGTGCCAATACCTTTTGAGCTCGCTCTGTAAACCTTCCAAACATCATATCGAATCATCCTCCTGTCTATTTGCACTCATTTCTAAATGCAGCCTTTCCCTGATAAGAGCCGCTCTTCTCGCGTCTCTTTCGTTCGGCCGTAATGCACCGCCCGAATATTGCTGGAGAAAACCCGGCTGTGTCAAAATCATCAGTTCATTAAGTATATTGCTTGATAGCCCTTTAATGATCCCCAGGTCTATCCCCAGCCGAACGTCAGAAAGGCATTTCGCCGTTTCCTTTGATTCAATCATACGGCAGTTGGATAAAACACCGTAAGACCTGAATACCCGGTCCTCCAATTCAATTTTCGAGGTTTGGTAAAGCGCTTCTCGGGCTGAACGTTCCTGCTCAATCAGCTGGGCAGCCACACTGTTTAAATCATCTACAATGTCCTGTTCTGATTTTCCGAGTGTGATTTGATTTGAAATTTGAAAGATATTTCCTAATGCTTCGCTGCCTTCACCGTAAATTCCTCTAACAACTAAACCTAATTGGTTAATTGCCGGTATAATTCGATTCATTTGCCTAGTTAATACAAGGCCCGGCAAATGCATCATGACTGAAGCCCTTAGTCCCGTCCCTACATTTGTAGGACAGCTTGTTAAGTACCCTCTCTTCTCTCCAAAGGCGTAATCCACTTTCTCCTCAATCCAGTCATCAACCTGGTTTGCCGCTTTTATGGCATTGAGAAGCTGGAAGCCGGGGAAGAGGCATTGAATTCTGATATGATCTTCTTCATTTAACATAATGCTGACTTCTTCATTTTCAGAAAGCAAACAGCCGCCAAAAGGAGATTCCGTTAAATTAGGACTGATCAGATGTTTCTCCATCAGCACCCGTTTTTCCAAAGGCTGAGCTTCACTCATTCTGATTAAATGAAATTGACCGATATCAGGCAGTTCTTTTCCTGAAAAATGATCTTCGAATTGCTGAATGATGGATGAGGCTTCTTCATTCGTATACCGGGCGGGAAACTTTATATTTTCAAAGTTTCGGGCCAACCGTATACGGCTGCTGAGTACAATGTCACTTTCAGGTCCCTTTTGCTTCATCCAATTGCTTAGTGCGTCCTGAATAAAATGCTTGAGCGACATTACCCTTGTTCCCCCTCACTGTCTTTACTTTTTAATTTCTGCTCTAACGATCGGATCTGATCCCTGACCTCCGCTGCTCTTTCAAACTCTTCGTGGTGTATTAAAGATTCAAGTTCTTTTTTTAACATTTCCATTTGCCGTCTTACATGCAGGTTTCCGCCTATTCGTTTTGGAATTTTCCCGGCATGCACCGTATTCCCGCTGTGAACTTTTCGCAAGATCGGCGTAATTTGGCTGTAGAACGTATCGTAACATTCCGCACAGCCGAAACGCCCTGTTTTTCTCAGCTGCTGAAACGTCATACCGCATTTCTTACAAGCTGTGCCTTGCTCTGAGTAGCTGAACATTTGAGAACCGGTGTTTTGAAATGAAGACTCCATATTCAGCAGCCCTGATAATAAATTATGGATCGAGAACCCTTGGTTTCCACTTATACTGTATGAATCGCTATTTTCTTTTGCACATTGTTCACAAATATGAACTTCTTGTTTTTCTCCATTAACAACTTTCGTAAAGTGAAAAGTGGCCGGTCTCTCATTGCATTCTTGACAAATCAATCTTTTCACCCGCTTACTTTAGTTTTAAAGATGTGAGCATTGCTTTCATCATTCTGGCTCTTAGTTCATCCCGTTCGGGCAAATCAATATATAGAACTGAACGATCCATTACACTCACCATCATTTTAGCTTCTCTTTCCGAAATAACTCCGTCCTCTAACAGTCTGAGAATAATGTCATCAGAGGCTGCCTGGGACAAGTGGGTATGAATCTGCGAAATAATATTATTGATGAGGACGACTTCGTTATTCATTTTAATTTTGATAATACGAATATAACCGCCGCCTCCCCGTTTACTTTCAACAATATATCCTCTTTCACTTGTAAATCTGGTGTTGATGACATAATTTATTTGGGAAGGAACACATTGAAATTTATCAGCGATTTCACTGCGTTTGATCTCTAAAATTTCTTTGCCATTTTGATCTAATACTTGTTTCAAGTACTGTTCAATGATGTCAGAAATATTATGTCCCACTCAACCCCCTCCTTCATTGACTTTGACTATATTTGACTTTAACCTTACTATAAGGTGTTTCGCAAAATTTTTCAACTGTATCGCTCTATCTCTATTATTTCCACTTTGCACAAGCATAAAACCTGCTTTTGCAAAAAGGCATATCGTTACGTTTCTCATATTATATAACGTATGCAGAAAAACACAAAAAAGGCAGCTCATGATGAGCTGCCTTTACCGTAATGATAGCTTGGCGGCGTCCTACTCTCACAGGGGGAAACCCCCGACTACCATCGGCGCTGAAGAGCTTAACTTCCGTGTTCGGCATGGGAACGGGTGTGACCTCTTCGCTATCGCCACCAAACCATTGAGAGTGTTCTCTCAAAACTAGATAACAGTAAGCATACATTCAAATTGGTTAAGTCCTCGATCGATTAGTATCTGTCAGCTCCATGTGTCGCCACACTTCCACCTCAGACCTATCAACCTGATCATCTTTCAGGGATCTTACTTCCTTGCGGAATGGGAAATCTCATCTTGAGGGGGGCTTCATGCTTAGATGCTTTCAGCACTTATCCCGTCCGCACATAGCTACCCAGCGATGCCCTTGGCAGAACAACTGGTACACCAGCGGTGCGTCCATCCCGGTCCTCTCGTACTAAGGACAGCTCCTCTCAAATTTCCTGCGCCCGCGACGGATAGGGACCGAACTGTCTCACGACGTTCTGAACCCAGCTCGCGTACCGCTTTAATGGGCGAACAGCCCAACCCTTGGGACCGACTACAGCCCCAGGATGCGATGAGCCGACATCGAGGTGCCAAACCTCCCCGTCGATGTGGACTCTTGGGGGAGATAAGCCTGTTATCCCCGGGGTAGCTTTTATCCGTTGAGCGATGGCCCTTCCATGCGGAACCACCGGATCACTAAGCCCGACTTTCGTCCCTGCTCGACTTGTAGGTCTCGCAGTCAAGCTCCCTTGTGCCTTTACACTCTGCGAATGATTTCCAACCATTCTGAGGGAACCTTTGGGCGCCTCCGTTACCTTTTAGGAGGCGACCGCCCCAGTCAAACTGCCCACCTGACACTGTCTCCCCGCCCGATAAGGGCGGCGGGTTAGAAGGTCAATACAGCCAGGGTAGTATCCCACCGATGCCTCCACCGAAGCTGGCGCTCCGGTTTCCAAGGCTCCTACCTATCCTGTACAAGCTGTACCAACATTCAATATCAGGCTGCAGTAAAGCTCCACGGGGTCTTTCCGTCCTGTCGCGGGTAACCTGCATCTTCACAGGTACTATAATTTCACCGAGTCTCTCGTTGAGACAGTGCCCAGATCGTTGCGCCTTTCGTGCGGGTCGGAACTTACCCGACAAGGAATTTCGCTACCTTAGGACCGTTATAGTTACGGCCGCCGTTTACTGGGGCTTCAATTCGCACCTTCGCTTACGCTAAGCGCTCCTCTTAACCTTCCAGCACCGGGCAGGCGTCAGCCCCTATACTTCGCCTTACGGCTTCGCAGAGACCTGTGTTTTTGCTAAACAGTCGCCTGGGCCTATTCACTGCGGCTCTCTCGGGCTTGCACCCTAACAGAGCACCCCTTCTCCCGAAGTTACGGGGTCATTTTGCCGAGTTCCTTAACGAGAGTTCTCTCGATCACCTTAGGATTCTCTCCTCGCCTACCTGTGTCGGTTTGCGGTACGGGCACCTCTCACCTCGCTAGAGGCTTTTCTTGGCAGTGTGGAATCAGGAACTTCGCTACTATAATTCGCTCGCCATCACAGCTCAGCCTTCACGGGAAACGGATTTGCCTATTTCCCAGCCTAACTGCTTGGACGCGGATATCCAATACCGCGCTTACCCTATCCTCCTGCGTCCCCCCATTGCTCAAATGGTGAGGAGGTGGTACAGGAATATCAACCTGTTATCCATCGCCTACGCCTTTCGGCCTCGGCTTAGGTCCCGACTAACCCTGAGCGGACGAGCCTTCCTCAGGAAACCTTAGGCATTCGGTGGAGGGGATTCTCACCCCTCTTTCGCTACTCATACCGGCATTCTCACTTCTAAGCGCTCCACAAGTCCTTCCGGTCTTGCTTCACAGCCCTTAGAACGCTCTCCTACCACTGTTCGAAGAACAGTCCGCAGCTTCGGTGATACGTTTAGCCCCGGTACATTTTCGGCGCAGAGTCACTCGACCAGTGAGCTATTACGCACTCTTTAAATGGTGGCTGCTTCTAAGCCAACATCCTGGTTGTCTAAGCAACTCCACATCCTTTTCCACTTAACGTATACTTTGGGACCTTAGCTGGCGGTCTGGGCTGTTTCCCTTTCGACTACGGATCTTATCACTCGCAGTCTGACTCCCAAGGATAAGTCATCGGCATTCGGAGTTTGACTGAATTCGGTAACCCGGTAGGGGCCCCTAGTCCAATCAGTGCTCTACCTCCGAGACTCTTACCTTGAGGCTAGCCCTAAAGCTATTTCGGAGAGAACCAGCTATCTCCAGGTTCGATTGGCATTTCACCCCTACCCACACCTCATCCCCGCACTTTTCAACGTGCGTGGGTTCGGGCCTCCATTCAGTGTTACCTGAACTTCACCCTGGACATGGGTAGATCACCTGGTTTCGGGTCTACGACCACGTACTCAATTCGCCCTATTCAGACTCGCTTTCGCTGCGGCTCCGCATCTTCTGCTTAACCTTGCACGGGATCGTAACTCGCCGGTTCATTCTACAAAAGGCACGCCATCACCCGTTAACGGGCTCTGACTACTTGTAGGCACACGGTTTCAGGATCTCTTTCACTCCCCTTCCGGGGTGCTTTTCACCTTTCCCTCACGGTACTGGTTCACTATCGGTCACTAGGGAGTATTTAGCCTTGGGAGATGGTCCTCCCGGATTCCGACGGAATTTCACGTGTTCCGCCGTACTCAGGATCCACTCAGGAGAGAACGAAGTTTTGACTACAGGGCTGTTACCTCCTATGGCGGGCCTTTCCAGACCTCTTCATCTACCTCGTTCCTTTGTAACTCCGTACAGAGTGTCCTACAACCCCAAGAGGCAAGCCTCTTGGTTTGGGCTGGTCCCGTTTCGCTCGCCGCTACTCAGGGAATCGCATTTGCTTTCTCTTCCTCCGGGTACTTAGATGTTTCAGTTCCCCGGGTCTGCCTTCTCATATCCTATGTATTCAGATATGGATACCACTCCATTACGAGTGGTGGGTTTCCCCATTCGGAAATCTCCGGATCAAAGCTTGCTTACAGCTCCCCGAAGCATATCGGTGTTCGTCCCGTCCTTCATCGGCTCCTAGTGCCAAGGCATCCACCGTGCGCCCTTTCTAACTTAACCGTTAAAAAGAATCACTACGTGATATCTTGCATTACTAATTGAATGTGAATTACTTCTGTTATCTAGTTTTCAAAGAACAACGCATAGGACATGCTAACACATGCGTTGCCACAGGAAGTGGCGCATTTAGCAGGTGTTCCTATGTTTTGAAGGAATGATCCTTCAAAACTAAACAAGACAGGGAACGTTCTGTTTATAAGACCCAAGGTCTTATATTCCGTTAAAATCCTTAGAAAGGAGGTGATCCAGCCGCACCTTCCGATACGGCTACCTTGTTACGACTTCACCCCAATCATCTGTCCCACCTTCGGCGGCTGGCTCCTAAAAGGTTACCTCACCGACTTCGGGTGTTACAAACTCTCGTGGTGTGACGGGCGGTGTGTACAAGGCCCGGGAACGTATTCACCGCGGCATGCTGATCCGCGATTACTAGCGATTCCAGCTTCACGCAGTCGAGTTGCAGACTGCGATCCGAACTGAGAACAGATTTGTGGGATTGGCTTAACCTCGCGGTTTCGCTGCCCTTTGTTCTGTCCATTGTAGCACGTGTGTAGCCCAGGTCATAAGGGGCATGATGATTTGACGTCATCCCCACCTTCCTCCGGTTTGTCACCGGCAGTCACCTTAGAGTGCCCAACTGAATGCTGGCAACTAAGATCAAGGGTTGCGCTCGTTGCGGGACTTAACCCAACATCTCACGACACGAGCTGACGACAACCATGCACCACCTGTCACTCTGCCCCCGAAGGGGACGTCCTATCTCTAGGATTGTCAGAGGATGTCAAGACCTGGTAAGGTTCTTCGCGTTGCTTCGAATTAAACCACATGCTCCACCGCTTGTGCGGGCCCCCGTCAATTCCTTTGAGTTTCAGTCTTGCGACCGTACTCCCCAGGCGGAGTGCTTAATGCGTTAGCTGCAGCACTAAGGGGCGGAAACCCCCTAACACTTAGCACTCATCGTTTACGGCGTGGACTACCAGGGTATCTAATCCTGTTCGCTCCCCACGCTTTCGCTCCTCAGCGTCAGTTACAGACCAGAGAGTCGCCTTCGCCACTGGTGTTCCTCCACATCTCTACGCATTTCACCGCTACACGTGGAATTCCACTCTCCTCTTCTGCACTCAAGTTCCCCAGTTTCCAATGACCCTCCCCGGTTGAGCCGGGGGCTTTCACATCAGACTTAAGAAACCGCCTGCGAGCCCTTTACGCCCAATAATTCCGGACAACGCTTGCCACCTACGTATTACCGCGGCTGCTGGCACGTAGTTAGCCGTGGCTTTCTGGTTAGGTACCGTCAAGGTGCCGCCCTATTTGAACGGCACTTGTTCTTCCCTAACAACAGAGCTTTACGATCCGAAAACCTTCATCACTCACGCGGCGTTGCTCCGTCAGACTTTCGTCCATTGCGGAAGATTCCCTACTGCTGCCTCCCGTAGGAGTCTGGGCCGTGTCTCAGTCCCAGTGTGGCCGATCACCCTCTCAGGTCGGCTACGCATCGTCGCCTTGGTGAGCCGTTACCTCACCAACTAGCTAATGCGCCGCGGGTCCATCTGTAAGTGGTAGCCGAAGCCACCTTTTATGTCTGAACCATGCGGTTCAGACAACCATCCGGTATTAGCCCCGGTTTCCCGGAGTTATCCCAGTCTTACAGGCAGGTTACCCACGTGTTACTCACCCGTCCGCCGCTAACATCAGGGAGCAAGCTCCCATCTGTCCGCTCGACTTGCATGTATTAGGCACGCCGCCAGCGTTCGTCCTGAGCCAGGATCAAACTCTCCGATAAAGTAGTTTGACTGACTACGCACATCGCTGTGCGATTTATTTAAAACTTTGAATTAACAGGTACGTTTTGTCTTGTTTAGTTTTCAAAGATCATTTTGTTCACTTTCTCAATCAACTTTTTAATTATATAATAAGTTTCTTTTAAAGTCAACATATTTTTTTATAAATGGTGGAGCCTAGCGGGATCGAACCGCTGACCTCCTGCGTGCAAAGCAGGCGCTCTCCCAGCTGAGCTAAGGCCCCGAAGTGGTCGGGAAGACAGGATTCGAACCTGCGACCCCATGGTCCCAAACCATGTGCTCTACCAAGCTGAGCTACTTCCCGATTTTCAAAAATATTATGGCGCGCCCGAGAGGAGTCGAACCCCTAACCTTTTGATCCGTAGTCAAACGCTCTATCCAATTGAGCTACGGGCGCATAATAATGAATGCCGAGGGCCGGACTTGAACCGGCACGGTAGTCACCTACCGCAGGATTTTAAGTCCTGTGTGTCTGCCAATTCCACCACCCCGGCGCGGATGGTATAGTTGGAGCGGAAGACGGGATTCGAACCCGCGACCCCCACCTTGGCAAGGTGGTGTTCTACCACTGAACTACTTCCGCATACAGGATAGTTATCCTGTATAATGCGGGTGAAGGGACTTGAACCCCCACGTCATAAGACACTAGATCCTAAGTCTAGCGCGTCTGCCAATTCCGCCACACCCGCGTAACATGGTGAGCCATGAAGGACTCGAACCTTCGACCCTCTGATTAAAAGTCAGATGCTCTACCAACTGAGCTAATGGCTCTTTTTAAAAGACTTATGTTATTATCTTGTCCAAAAATGGTGCCGGCCAGAGGACTTGAACCCCCAACCTACTGATTACAAGTCAGTTGCTCTACCAATTGAGCTAGGCCGGCAAATATGGTGGAGGATGACGGGCTCGAACCGCCGACCCTCTGCTTGTAAGGCAGATGCTCTCCCAGCTGAGCTAATCCTCCATATATTACACTTACGTGTAATAGCTTGGCGGCGTCCTACTCTCACAGGGGGAAACCCCCGACTACCATCGGCGCTGAAGAGCTTAACTTCCGTGTTCGGCATGGGAACGGGTGTGACCTCTTCGCTATCGCCACCAAACCATTGAGAGTGTTCTCTCAAAACTAGATAACAGTAAGCATACATTCAAATTGGTTAAGTCCTCGATCGATTAGTATCTGTCAGCTCCATGTGTCGCCACACTTCCACCTCAGACCTATCAACCTGATCATCTTTCAGGGATCTTACTTCCTTGCGGAATGGGAAATCTCATCTTGAGGGGGGCTTCATGCTTAGATGCTTTCAGCACTTATCCCGTCCGCACATAGCTACCCAGCGATGCCCTTGGCAGAACAACTGGTACACCAGCGGTGCGTCCATCCCGGTCCTCTCGTACTAAGGACAGCTCCTCTCAAATTTCCTGCGCCCGCGACGGATAGGGACCGAACTGTCTCACGACGTTCTGAACCCAGCTCGCGTACCGCTTTAATGGGCGAACAGCCCAACCCTTGGGACCGACTACAGCCCCAGGATGCGATGAGCCGACATCGAGGTGCCAAACCTCCCCGTCGATGTGGACTCTTGGGGGAGATAAGCCTGTTATCCCCGGGGTAGCTTTTATCCGTTGAGCGATGGCCCTTCCATGCGGAACCACCGGATCACTAAGCCCGACTTTCGTCCCTGCTCGACTTGTAGGTCTCGCAGTCAAGCTCCCTTGTGCCTTTACACTCTGCGAATGATTTCCAACCATTCTGAGGGAACCTTTGGGCGCCTCCGTTACCTTTTAGGAGGCGACCGCCCCAGTCAAACTGCCCACCTGACACTGTCTCCCCGCCCGATAAGGGCGGCGGGTTAGAAGGTCAATACAGCCAGGGTAGTATCCCACCGATGCCTCCACCGAAGCTGGCGCTCCGGTTTCCAAGGCTCCTACCTATCCTGTACAAGCTGTACCAACATTCAATATCAGGCTGCAGTAAAGCTCCACGGGGTCTTTCCGTCCTGTCGCGGGTAACCTGCATCTTCACAGGTACTATAATTTCACCGAGTCTCTCGTTGAGACAGTGCCCAGATCGTTGCGCCTTTCGTGCGGGTCGGAACTTACCCGACAAGGAATTTCGCTACCTTAGGACCGTTATAGTTACGGCCGCCGTTTACTGGGGCTTCAATTCGCACCTTCGCTTACGCTAAGCGCTCCTCTTAACCTTCCAGCACCGGGCAGGCGTCAGCCCCTATACTTCGCCTTACGGCTTCGCAGAGACCTGTGTTTTTGCTAAACAGTCGCCTGGGCCTATTCACTGCGGCTCTCTCGGGCTTGCACCCTAACAGAGCACCCCTTCTCCCGAAGTTACGGGGTCATTTTGCCGAGTTCCTTAACGAGAGTTCTCTCGATCACCTTAGGATTCTCTCCTCGCCTACCTGTGTCGGTTTGCGGTACGGGCACCTCTCACCTCGCTAGAGGCTTTTCTTGGCAGTGTGGAATCAGGAACTTCGCTACTATAATTCGCTCGCCATCACAGCTCAGCCTTCACGGGAAACGGATTTGCCTATTTCCCAGCCTAACTGCTTGGACGCGGATATCCAATACCGCGCTTACCCTATCCTCCTGCGTCCCCCCATTGCTCAAATGGTGAGGAGGTGGTACAGGAATATCAACCTGTTATCCATCGCCTACGCCTTTCGGCCTCGGCTTAGGTCCCGACTAACCCTGAGCGGACGAGCCTTCCTCAGGAAACCTTAGGCATTCGGTGGAGGGGATTCTCACCCCTCTTTCGCTACTCATACCGGCATTCTCACTTCTAAGCGCTCCACAAGTCCTTCCGGTCTTGCTTCACAGCCCTTAGAACGCTCTCCTACCACTGTTCGAAGAACAGTCCGCAGCTTCGGTGATACGTTTAGCCCCGGTACATTTTCGGCGCAGAGTCACTCGACCAGTGAGCTATTACGCACTCTTTAAATGGTGGCTGCTTCTAAGCCAACATCCTGGTTGTCTAAGCAACTCCACATCCTTTTCCACTTAACGTATACTTTGGGACCTTAGCTGGCGGTCTGGGCTGTTTCCCTTTCGACTACGGATCTTATCACTCGCAGTCTGACTCCCAAGGATAAGTCATCGGCATTCGGAGTTTGACTGAATTCGGTAACCCGGTAGGGGCCCCTAGTCCAATCAGTGCTCTACCTCCGAGACTCTTACCTTGAGGCTAGCCCTAAAGCTATTTCGGAGAGAACCAGCTATCTCCAGGTTCGATTGGCATTTCACCCCTACCCACACCTCATCCCCGCACTTTTCAACGTGCGTGGGTTCGGGCCTCCATTCAGTGTTACCTGAACTTCACCCTGGACATGGGTAGATCACCTGGTTTCGGGTCTACGACCACGTACTCAATTCGCCCTATTCAGACTCGCTTTCGCTGCGGCTCCGCATCTTCTGCTTAACCTTGCACGGGATCGTAACTCGCCGGTTCATTCTACAAAAGGCACGCCATCACCCGTTAACGGGCTCTGACTACTTGTAGGCACACGGTTTCAGGATCTCTTTCACTCCCCTTCCGGGGTGCTTTTCACCTTTCCCTCACGGTACTGGTTCACTATCGGTCACTAGGGAGTATTTAGCCTTGGGAGATGGTCCTCCCGGATTCCGACGGAATTTCACGTGTTCCGCCGTACTCAGGATCCACTCAGGAGAGAACGAAGTTTTGACTACAGGGCTGTTACCTCCTATGGCGGGCCTTTCCAGACCTCTTCATCTACCTCGTTCCTTTGTAACTCCGTACAGAGTGTCCTACAACCCCAAGAGGCAAGCCTCTTGGTTTGGGCTGGTCCCGTTTCGCTCGCCGCTACTCAGGGAATCGCATTTGCTTTCTCTTCCTCCGGGTACTTAGATGTTTCAGTTCCCCGGGTCTGCCTTCTCATATCCTATGTATTCAGATATGGATACCACTCCATTACGAGTGGTGGGTTTCCCCATTCGGAAATCTCCGGATCAAAGCTTGCTTACAGCTCCCCGAAGCATATCGGTGTTCGTCCCGTCCTTCATCGGCTCCTAGTGCCAAGGCATCCACCGTGCGCCCTTTCTAACTTAACCGTTAAAAAGAATCACTACGTGATATCTTGCATTACTAATTGAATGTGAATTACTTCTGTTATCTAGTTTTCAAAGAACAACGCATAGGACATGCTAACACATGCGTTGCCACAGGAAGTGGCGCATTTAGCAGGTGTTCCTATGTTTTGAAGGAATGATCCTTCAAAACTAAACAAGACAGGGAACGTTCTGTTTATAAGACCCAAGGTCTTATATTCCGTTAAAATCCTTAGAAAGGAGGTGATCCAGCCGCACCTTCCGATACGGCTACCTTGTTACGACTTCACCCCAATCATCTGTCCCACCTTCGGCGGCTGGCTCCTAAAAGGTTACCTCACCGACTTCGGGTGTTACAAACTCTCGTGGTGTGACGGGCGGTGTGTACAAGGCCCGGGAACGTATTCACCGCGGCATGCTGATCCGCGATTACTAGCGATTCCAGCTTCACGCAGTCGAGTTGCAGACTGCGATCCGAACTGAGAACAGATTTGTGGGATTGGCTTAACCTCGCGGTTTCGCTGCCCTTTGTTCTGTCCATTGTAGCACGTGTGTAGCCCAGGTCATAAGGGGCATGATGATTTGACGTCATCCCCACCTTCCTCCGGTTTGTCACCGGCAGTCACCTTAGAGTGCCCAACTGAATGCTGGCAACTAAGATCAAGGGTTGCGCTCGTTGCGGGACTTAACCCAACATCTCACGACACGAGCTGACGACAACCATGCACCACCTGTCACTCTGCCCCCGAAGGGGACGTCCTATCTCTAGGATTGTCAGAGGATGTCAAGACCTGGTAAGGTTCTTCGCGTTGCTTCGAATTAAACCACATGCTCCACCGCTTGTGCGGGCCCCCGTCAATTCCTTTGAGTTTCAGTCTTGCGACCGTACTCCCCAGGCGGAGTGCTTAATGCGTTAGCTGCAGCACTAAGGGGCGGAAACCCCCTAACACTTAGCACTCATCGTTTACGGCGTGGACTACCAGGGTATCTAATCCTGTTCGCTCCCCACGCTTTCGCTCCTCAGCGTCAGTTACAGACCAGAGAGTCGCCTTCGCCACTGGTGTTCCTCCACATCTCTACGCATTTCACCGCTACACGTGGAATTCCACTCTCCTCTTCTGCACTCAAGTTCCCCAGTTTCCAATGACCCTCCCCGGTTGAGCCGGGGGCTTTCACATCAGACTTAAGAAACCGCCTGCGAGCCCTTTACGCCCAATAATTCCGGACAACGCTTGCCACCTACGTATTACCGCGGCTGCTGGCACGTAGTTAGCCGTGGCTTTCTGGTTAGGTACCGTCAAGGTGCCGCCCTATTTGAACGGCACTTGTTCTTCCCTAACAACAGAGCTTTACGATCCGAAAACCTTCATCACTCACGCGGCGTTGCTCCGTCAGACTTTCGTCCATTGCGGAAGATTCCCTACTGCTGCCTCCCGTAGGAGTCTGGGCCGTGTCTCAGTCCCAGTGTGGCCGATCACCCTCTCAGGTCGGCTACGCATCGTCGCCTTGGTGAGCCGTTACCTCACCAACTAGCTAATGCGCCGCGGGTCCATCTGTAAGTGGTAGCCGAAGCCACCTTTTATGTCTGAACCATGCGGTTCAGACAACCATCCGGTATTAGCCCCGGTTTCCCGGAGTTATCCCAGTCTTACAGGCAGGTTACCCACGTGTTACTCACCCGTCCGCCGCTAACATCAGGGAGCAAGCTCCCATCTGTCCGCTCGACTTGCATGTATTAGGCACGCCGCCAGCGTTCGTCCTGAGCCAGGATCAAACTCTCCGATAAAGTAGTTTGACTGACTACGCACATCGCTGTGCGATTTATTTAAAACTTTGAATTAACAGGTACGTTTTGTCTTGTTTAGTTTTCAAAGATCATTTTGTCTTTCGTTCAAGCGACTTTATTATTATATCTTATCAATCTCTTGAAGTCAACAACTTTTTAAATTTCTTTTTTCGTCAGCGCCTTGTTTAGCGGCAACGAATAATAATATACCACCTCACAAATAATAGTGCAATAGTTTTTTAAAAGAAAATCAAAAAAGTTTCACGAGCGGCTTGTTTCTAAAAAAGCGCCGTACTGCGATAAGCAGAAACGGCGCCTTCCCTTTTATTATCGTTGTCTCATTTGAGGGAATAATAAAACGTCTCTGATAGACGGAGCATTTGTTAACAGCATGACAAGGCGGTCGATACCGATACCCAATCCCCCGGTCGGCGGCATGCCGTATTCAAGAGCTTCAACGAAGTCTTCATCCATCATATGCGCTTCATCGTTTCCTTCTTCTCTTTCTTTTAACTGCGCTTCAAAGCGTTCCCTCTGGTCAATAGGGTCATTCAGCTCCGTAAACGCATTAGCGTGCTCACGGCCGACGATAAACAGTTCAAAACGGTCTGTAAAGCGAGGGTCCTCCGGATTTTTCTTAGCAAGAGGAGAAATCTCTACAGGGTGGCCGTAAATAAATGTAGGCTGAATGAGTGTTTCTTCAATTTTTTGTTCGAAGAATTCATTGATGATATGACCCACCGTCATTGAGTTTGTGATCTCGATACCATGCTCTTTTGCATGACCGCGCGCTTCTTCAACAGTCATCTCATTCCAGAAATCTACACCCGTCGCTTCTTTGACCGCATCTACCATGTGGAGTCGTTTCCATTCAGGTTTCAGATCAATCTGCTCTTCGCCGTACTGGATTGTGGTGCTTCCAAGCACTTCCTGCGCAATATGTGCTACGAGGTTTTCCGTAAGACTCATAATATCTTTATAATCGGCGTACGCTTCATACAGCTCGATCATCGTGAATTCAGGGTTATGGCGTGTAGAAACACCTTCGTTACGGAACACGCGGCCGATTTCGTAGACTTTTTCCAATCCGCCGACAATCAGGCGTTTCAGGTGCAGTTCAATCGCAATACGCATATAAAGAGGCATGTCGAGCGCGTTATGGTGCGTGATGAACGGGCGTGCAGACGCTCCTCCCGGTATACTGTGCATCGTAGGTGTTTCAACTTCTAAGTATCCATGGTCATCTAAGTATCTTCTCATCGCTTGGATGATTTTGCTGCGTGTGATAAACGTTTGTTTGCTGTCAGGGTTTACGATGAGATCGAGATAGCGCTGGCGGTAACGCTGTTCAACGTCTTTTAACCCATGATATTTATCAGGAAGAGGACGCAGTGCTTTTGTCAGCAGTTCAAAAGATGTCGCTTTGACAGAAAGCTCGCCTACGTTTGTTTTGAAAACTTTCCCCGTGATGCCGATAACGTCTCCGAGGTCTGAAGATTTAAAGATTTCATATTGTTCTTCGCCGACACTGTCTTTTCTTACGTAAATTTGAATTTGACCTTCTAAGTCCTGCAGATGCGCAAAGCCGGCTTTCCCTTTTCCGCGCTTTGTCATCATACGGCCTGCAATGGTCACTTCGATCGCTTTTTCTTCCAGTTCTTCTTTAGAAAGCTCCTGGTAGGCGTCAATGATCTGTTGAGATTGATGCGTTCTCTCGAAACGTTCGCCGAAAGGGTCAATGCCGTTTTCTCTCAGCTGGTTCATTTTATCTCGTCTGACTTGCAGCTGGTCGTTCAATTCCTCATGATTTTGCTCTTCTTGACTCATTGGTATCACTCCGTTACATTTTGATTTCACGAAAAAGCAGAAAAACTGCCAGCGGTAAGCTGGCAGTGAGCAGCAATAGAGGGTGTATATTAACCTACTTTTGCATCTTGAAGCTCTTTTGCCTCTGCTTCGGCGGTAAATGCATCTAAAAGCTGCACAACTTCTTCACGCGTCTCACATTGGTTAATTTCGTTGCGTACATTCGCATTGCCTCTGACACCTTTCAGGTACCAGGCAGCGTGTTTTCTCATTTCTCTGACTGCCACATTTTCGCCTTTTAACTTAATCAGGCGGTCTAAGTGCAGTTTGCATACTGACATTTTTTCACGGACTTTCGGTTCGTCTTTTAACTCGCCGGTTTCAAGGTAGTGCACCGTACGGTAAATCATCCACGGGTTGCCGAGTGCGGCCCGGCCGATCATGACGCCGTCAACTCCTGTTTCCTCAAGCATGCGTTTCGCGTCCTGAGGCGTTTTGACATCACCGTTTCCGATGACGGGAATGGAGACGGATTGCTTCACTTCTTTAATGATATCCCAGTTCGCAGTGCCTTCATACATTTGCACTCTTGTGCGTCCGTGCAGGGCAACGGCTTTTCCGCCGGCACGTTCAACGGCTTGGGCATTTTTCACCGCATAAATGTGCTCTTCATCCCAACCCATTCTCATCTTCACTGTAACCGGCTTATCAACAGCATCTACTACTGCGGATACCATTTCATAAATCTTATCGGGATCGAGGAGCCATTTGGCGCCCGCATCACATTTTGTAATCTTGGGTACGGGACATCCCATGTTAATATCAATAATATCAGCAGTCGTGTTTTGATCTACAAACTTCGCCGCTTCCACAAGGGTTTCCTTTTTTCCTCCAAAAATCTGAAGGCTGAGCGGTTTTTCACGTTCATCAATGTAAAGCATCCCCATTGTTCTGGCGTTATTGTAAAGAATCGCTTTGTCACTGACCATTTCAGCGCATACCAATCCGGCTCCGAATTCCTTTACAGTCAATCTGAACGCTGAGTTGCAGACACCGGCCATAGGGGCAAGCACAACCCGGTTTTTCAATTGAATATCACCGATTTTAAACATTTTTCCCCTCCTTTCATTTGTCTATTTTTCAGGCGGGGCCAATTCGTCCGCACTTATATTTAAAACATCTGCCGCATCTTGAATGATGGCATCTGATGGCAATCGGTTTCCGCGTTCAATTTCACCGACAATAGAAACTGATATACCTAATGCTTTTGCAAATCCTTCTTGAGTATAACCTTTCAGCTTTCTGAATGCACGAATTCGCCTACCCCAGATTTCTGCTTCCATACTCTTACACCTTCTTGGTTTGTTTCAGCGCTTATCGTGATATGATCCGCCTGCGGGCATATTTCTTTTAACGGCGCAAGGACAAATAAGCGCTCATACATTCTCGGATGCGGAACAATCAGCCGCTCTGTTTCAATATTTTCACGATTATACAGCAAAATGTCAAGGTCTGCCGTCCGCGGTCCCCAGCGAATCTCTCTCGTTCTGCCTAATTCAGCTTCAATGCTCTGCGTTACATCAAGAAGTTCAAAAGGAGATAACGACGTTTTCACTTCAACCGCCATATTAAGAAACTGATCTTGATCCTCATAGCCGACGGGATCTGTTTCATATATGGAGGACACCTTTGACACCGTCACGCCATGATGCCGGCTGAGCATGGCCACTGCCTGACGCAAATAATGTTCACGGTCGCCCATATTGGAGCCGAGGCCGATATATGCCGTATTGTTCATGATTTCTTTCTCGTCATTTCTATGGCTACTGATTTATAATGGCCGGGAATCGGCGGGTCAGGCTTAACAACCTTTACCGTACATTGCTGCACCGGCTCAAATTTCTCAAGGACGGTGTCTGCGATCCGTTCCGCAAGGGTCTCGACCAAATTAACGGGCTCGCCCTCAACGATGCCGCGGCAGACACTGTACAATTCCGCATAGTTAATGGTATAAGAAAGGTCATCCGTTTTTCCCGCTTTGCTCAAATCCAGTTCGGCAGTCAGGTCTACTTTGAAGCGCTGGCCGAGTTTGTTTTCTTCTTCGAACACGCCGTGATATCCGTAAAACTCCATACCTTCCACATATACTTTATCCATAATGTACGCCTCCTTTGTTCAACATAGCATCCATCATCTTCGTCATTCTTGCGATCTCTTTGACATCGTGCACCCTCACAATGTCGCAGCCTTTTTGGACGCCAAGGCATACTGTCGCTCCCGTTCCCTCGGCACGTTCTTCAGGGGGAAGGTCAAGCACACGGCCGATGAACCTTTTTCTCGATGTCGCCAGGAGCAGCGGATAACCTAACCCGCTGAACACCTCCAGCTTGTTCATGACAGCCAGATTGTCCTCATAGTTTTTCGCAAAGCCGATCCCCGGATCCAGAATCATATTTTCATCTGTGACGCCGGCTTCTGCGGCAATTTTTACGCTTTCCATCAAGTCTGCAAGCATATCAGGAATAAGATCGTTGTAGTTTCTTTCCATGCGGTTATGCATTAAGATAATCGGAACCCCGTGTGCGGCGGCTACTGACGCCATGTCAGGATCACCTTTCGCCCCCCAGATGTCATTAAGGATAGAGGCTCCCGCTTTGACCGCTTCGTCTGCCACGGACGCTTTGTACGTATCGATTGAAAGCGGAATGTCCAGCTCGCTTGTGATCCGCTCTATGACGGGGATGACTCGTGACATTTCCTCATCAGCCGACACGAGTGATGCGCCGGGTCTTGTCGATTCGCCGCCGATATCTATGATATGCGCCCCTTCTTCAGCCATCTTCGCCGCATGCAGAAGCGCCCTTTCCGTACTGTCGTATTTGCCGCCGTCAGAGAAGGAGTCTGGCGTTACATTTAATATCCCCATAACGAGCGTCTTCTCTTTATAGGAAAGAGCGCCTTTTTTTGTATGAATCAGTTTAGGCTGTTCAATTGTTTGCTGCGCCATTTTATTCCTCCTCCTGTACATTCATTTTGTTTATTTCCTGCTGATACTGATTACGGAGCAATTGCACCGTTTTTCCGCTCACTCCGGGCAGCGGCACTTCCTCTATTTTAGAAAACGGGATGATTTCAAGCACGGAGTTTGTCAACCATGCTTCATCCGCTTCAAGCATTGATTGAAAACGGAATCGGCCTTCGGTGACTTCTGTCCCCTGCCGTTTCAATTCATCAATGACAAACTGTCTCGTTACACCATCGAGAATTCCCGTATCCAAGGATGGCGTAAAGACCTTGTCTCCTTTTCGCCAAAACACGTTGGAGACAATGCCTTCCGCGACATCTCCTTCTCCGGTCAGGAAAATGCCTTCAAGATTGGGATCATTCCCGATCTCCCGTTTAGCATACATGTTGTTTAAATAGTGATGGGATTTTAACCGGAAATATCCTTCAGGCGTATTTCTCCTGATAGAGAGAAGCTTGCCTTCTTTTTGAACAGGCAGAGTTTCCGGATTGAGCCGGTTGACGAAACAAAGGACGGTCGGCTTTTCATAAGTCTGCGCGGCAAACCCTTTATCGCTGACGCCTGCCGAGATGTTAAGCCGGACACGCGCGCTGCCGTCCTTGATGTCATTGAGGAGCAACAGTCTCCGAAGCATATCAAGCAGCTCCTGTTTGTTCACCTCATATGCAATCTGCAGATCCCGAAGCGCCCTGTTGAGCCTGGCGACATGCGCATCCGGCAGAAACGGCCGGCCGCTGTAAAGCCTGAACGTCTCGAACGCGCCGATCCCGTACAGATAACCATGGTCAAAAGGAGAAAGCGCCGCTTCTTTCTCCTCTATATATTGACCATTCAAATATATAATCACACCGGCACTTCCTTTTTGCGGTGTGTCTCTATAAAGTTTCTGAGCATCTCTTTGCCGAAGGAGGTCATGATGGATTCCGGATGGAACTGAACACCTTCAACAGGCAGCTCATTATGGCGGATTGCCATAATTTCTCCTTCTTTGGTTTGAGCGGATACCGTAAAACAATCCGGCAGCGTGTCCGCTTTGACAATAAGTGAATGGTACCGGGTGGCGACAAGCGGATTTTGCAGCCCTTTAAAAATCGTCTGTCCGTCATGCATAACTTCTGACGTTTTGCCGTGCATGAGCCGCTCCGCTCTGACGACGTCGCCGCCGAATACTTGCGCAATCGACTGATGTCCGAGACATACGCCGAAAATAGGGATACTGCCGGCAAAATGTTTGATCGCTTCGAGGCTGATCCCCGCTTCATCAGGACTGCACGGCCCGGGTGAAATCATTAAGAAATCCGGTGCCAGCTCTTCAATTTGCTCAATTGTAATCTCGTCATTCCGTCTGACGATCAGTTCCTCCCCGAGCTCACCCAAATATTGAACCAAGTTGTACGTAAATGAATCATAATTGTCAATCATTAAAATCATCTCTGCTCACCTCGTCTAATTTTTTGTCTCTTCTTCGCTCAGCTCTAACGCCTTTTTCATTGCAAAAGCTTTTTTGAACGATTCCTTGTATTCATGCTTCGGAACCGAATCAATGACCACTCCTGCTCCGGACTGCATGAAAGCATGTCCGCCGGCTGCATAGATCGTCCGGATCACAATGTTAAACTGCAAATCTCCGTTGAATCCGAACCAGCCTATAGATCCAGTATAAAGCCCTCGTCTTGTCGGCTCAAGCTCTTCTATAATTTCCATCGTTCTCACTTTGGGCGCTCCCGTGATGGTGCCCCCCGGGAAAACCGCATGAATAATGTCTGTCGCGTCATATCCGTCCTGCAGTTCCCCCTGTACGTTTGACACGATATGCATGACGTGGGAATACTTTTCGATCGCCATAAATTCGTTAACCCGCACGGAGCCGTAGCGCGATACGCGCCCGAGATCATTGCGCTCAAGATCAACAAGCATGACGTGTTCCGCACGTTCTTTTTCGTTGTGAATTAATTCATCAGCCAAAGCCTTGTCTTCAGCATCGTCTTTTCCTCTTGAACGCGTACCCGCGATCGGTCTCGTTTCAAGCTTCTTCCCCTTCTTTGTCACCAATAGCTCCGGCGACCCGCATATCACTTGAAACCCCGGTGTCTCGAGATAGGCCATGTAAGGAGACGGATTGACGTTTCTCAAGTGTTTATACACCTCATACGGATGAACGGATAAGGACTGAGACTGCCTGATGGACAAATTAACCTGGAACACATCGCCGCTCGCGATATATTGTTTAATTTGTTCTACAGCCTGTGAAAATCCTTCCTCAGTGAACGGAGCGGCGTACGATCCGTCCCCATTCCGATTCAGCGGTGAAAAAGGCTCGTCCGCCGTTTGAAGGGAACACCACATGTCCTCTAAGCGGGACAGCTTTTCTTCCGCAAGATCCGCTTCTTCCGCTTCAGTATGGGTAATGAGCCATAACGCCTCTTCCTCATGGTCATAAACGGCCACATCATCAAAAACAAGAAAGTAAATATCAGGTGTTTCCAGATCATCTAACGACAGCATCTTAAAATTCTCAATATATCGGGCGTAGTCGTAACTGATAAAACCAATCGCACCGCCTTGAAAGTCCGGAAACTCAACGTTTGTTTCCGTTCCGAGCGTTCCAAACCATTCATGAAAGGCCCGCAGCGGGTCACCTTCTTTAAACAGTGTTTCCCCCTCATGCTTGATCGTTGTAATTCCGTCTTTCCCTCTGACGGACGCAATCGGATCTAGACCGGCTATACTGAATCTTCCCCCTCTCGCGCTTTCGAGCAGAACATGCCGTTTTCTCGATTTCGAAAGGTTTTCATATCGCTGTAAAAATGCTTGTTTCGTAAAAGGTATTTTTCTTCCTGCCGGTCTGCGTTGTGCCATCATATCAATCCTCTGCTTCGTTTTACTGTAGTTTTATTTTAAAGCAATCACACTGGTGAAAAAAGTGAATTTCACTTCCAACCATAAAATTCGAAACGTTTTTTGGATTTTCGATGCTTCAGGCACAAAAAAACTCCCGGATACAGCCGGGAGCCGTGTGTATGTCTCTATTCAAACTGATAAAGCGGTGTGCTTAAGTAACGTTCTCCGTTACTAGGGATGATCGCAAGCACTTTCTTGCCTTTCCCCAGTTTTTTCGCGATTTCCAGGGCCGCGTAAATGGCCGCTCCGGAAGAAATGCCGCCGAGAATCCCTTCTTCTTTTGCCGTTTTACGGGCATATTCAAATGCATCCTCGTTTTTGACGGGAATGATTTGATCATAGATATCCGTATTCAATGTTTCAGGGACAAATCCCGCTCCGATACCCTGAATTTTATGCGGGCCCGGTTTTCCGCCGGAAAGAACCGGAGAATCCGCCGGCTCTACCGCATAGATTTTGATGGATGGATATGCTTCTTTCAGCACTTCGCCCGCTCCCGTGATGGTTCCGCCGGTACCGATTCCGGCCACGAACGCATCAAGCTGTTCGTCACCAAACTGTTCTACGATTTCTTTCCCCGTCGTTTGGCGGTGAATTTCCGGGTTTGCCGCATTGTTGAATTGCTGAGGCACAAAGTATCCGTGTTCCTCCGCAAGTTCTTCCGCCTTTTTAATGGCGCCCTTCATTCCTTCTGCGCCGGGAGTCAGCACAAGCTCCGCTCCGTATGCGCGCAACAGATTGCGTCGCTCCATACTCATCGTATCAGGCATAACGAGAATGGCTCTGAGACCTTTAGCCGCTGCCACCATCGCAAGACCGATTCCTGTATTTCCGCTTGTCGGTTCAATGATTGTGTCGCCGGCTTTTAATTTTCCTTCTTTTTCAGCCGCTTCAATCATCGCCACTCCGATCCGATCTTTTACGCTGCTGCCCGGATTCATGTATTCAAGCTTCAGATATACATCTGCACTGTTTTCATCCGTCAGGCGATTCAATTTCACAATAGGAGTATTTCCGATTAGTTCAGTAATAGAATTTGCAATACGCACCATGTTGGACACCTCAATTTCCGACTAAATTTATTGGTATTATAAATATAAGTTATCAATTTCAAAATTTTTTGTCAATCATTTAGTTCTTTTTTCCCCGTAGAACCAAGAGACCCCCGCCTCTTTCCACAGCGTTTTGACTGTCGCCTTGTCACCTAATTGATCCATCGCGATCTGGCGTCTGATTTGGCTCTTCACTTCATTGTATGAGAAAGTTCTCGCTTTAAGCTTTTCTTTCAGCTGAATGACGGCGTATCCTGAAGAAACTTTAATCGGTTCAGCGGACCATTCATCTTCTTTAAGATTTTTAGCTTCTGTGATATATGCCTGCGGGATATTTTCCTGGTTTTCTGTCACAAAGCCGAGGTCTCCGCCATACTGAGACGTGTATCTGTCCGTGGAACGCTCAGCGGCGACGGCTTCAAAGCTGGAACCGCCTTTCAAATCAGCAAGCACCCTGTCCGCCTCATCTTTGTTTTTGACGACAATGTGCCGGATTCTGTATGAATCATCGAAATGGTACAATTCTTTATTTTTATTATAAAATGATTGCATTTCCTTATCCGATATATCGATGTCCTTCGTCAGCAGTTCTTCAAGAAGAATGTTGTAGCGGATCTGGTCTCTCCATTCTTTTTCGGTAATATGGCTGTCTTCATAAAATGAATTATCTACCGCTTTGATTAAAAGAAACTCCCGCTCCAATTCGCTGTTTGAAACTGTGAGTTTATTCTTTTTCGCAAGCTCTTCCACTACTTCTGCATTAATCATGTCTTCCAGAGTTGATTTTCCGTACTGGTCTTCCATCTTTTTCATCCAGTCTTGCCGTGTGATATGTTTATCACCGATTGTCGCGATGGATTCTTCAGATGACCCCGCGGCTTGGGATTTTGTTAACTTATACGCCACTGTCACACTGCATACTAACAGCGCCGCTACAATAATCGTCAAAAGTGTTCTCGATTTCAAAATCTACCCCATCCCTTTTAAAAAATAGAACAACCCGCTAAAGAGCTAGCGGGTTGTTTCGTCACGAAGCTCTTCCAGTTCTTCTTTTGTAAATAAATATTTCTCATTACAAAAATGGCAAACCGCTTCGGCTTTTCCGTCTTCTTCTATCATATCTTGTATTTCTTTTTTGCCTAGTCCTAAAATGGCCGTTTCGAATCGATCTTTTGAACAAGAACAGTGAAATTTGACCGGCATTGTTTCGAGAACGTCCGGTTTTTGACCCAGAACTTCTTCCAAGATTTCTTCCGGTGTCAGGCCTTTTTGAATCAATTTTGAAATCGGTTCGATTTGAGATAATTGCTTTTCAATTGTTGAAATGGTTTCTTCATCAGTCCCCGGAAGAAGCTGAATGATGAACCCGCCCGCAGCGAGAATCGTGTTATCAGGATTTACTAGAACACCTACGCCGACAGATGAAGGGACTTGTTCAGAAGAAACAAGGTAATACGTGAAGTCGTCACCGAGTTCACCCGAGACAATCTCTACTTGTCCCGTAAAATAATCACGCAAGCCCAAATCTTTTACGACACTGAGTGTTCCATCAGTTCCGACCGCCCGTCTGACATCCAGTTTCCCTTGTTCATTGAGATCAAAATGAACGTGCGGGTTTGATACGTATGCTCTTACCTCACCCTTTGCGTTCGCATCTGCGACAATGGCTCCGATCGGGCCGCCGCCTTCTATTTTGACTGTCAGCTTATCTTCACCCTTAAGCATCGCTCCTAGCATCAGAGAAGCTGTCATCGTCCGGCCGATTGCGGCTGATGCCGTCGGCCACGTGTCATGCCTTCTTTGCGCTTCATTAACCATATCTGTCGTTCTGGCTGCATAAGCCCGCACTTTACCGTCATATGCAATTGCTTTAATTAAATAATCCATCGTTTACCTCCTATACGTGACCCACGCGATTTCGCTCATAAATGATTTCCAGCCCTTTCAGAGTGAGAAACGGGTCAACAATATCAATACAGTCTGATTCGTTTGCGATTAATGACGCAAGCCCGCCTGTCGCAATGACTTTCGGTTCCTGTGTTGCCTGCCATTTCATCCGCTTCACTATACCTTCAACTTGCCCGACATAGCCAAAAAGGATGCCGGACTGCATGGCGCTTACCGTGTTTTTGCCGATGATATTGTCCGGACGGGCAATTTCAATTCTTGGAAGCTTCGCCGCACGTGAGTACAGCGCTTCCGTTGAAATCGTAATGCCGGGAGCAATCGCGCCGCCCATGTATTGTTTGTTTTCATCAATGTAGCAATACGTCGTCGCCGTTCCGAAATCAACAACAATTAAGGGGCCGCCATACTGCTGGATCGCCGCAACGGCATTGACGATCCTGTCAGCTCCCACTTCTTTCGGATTGTCATACTTTATATTTAAACCTGTTTTCATTCCCGGGCCGACAACTTGCGGCTCGATGTGAAAGTATTTTGTGCACATTCTTTCTAAAGAGAACATAATCGGCGGCACCACGGATGAGATGATAATCCCTTCAATCTGTTCAAACATGAGTCCGGAATGTTCAAATAAGGAGCGGAGCAGCATGCCGAATTCGTCTTCTGTTTTGTGCCTGCTCGTTTCTATGCGCCAATGATATTCTAATTCCCCATCATGATATACACCAATCACGGTGTTGGTGTTCCCCACATCTATAACCAGTAACAACCTCTATCACCACTTTTGAATAGTTTCTAATCATAACATTTTCAACATTCTACAATACCATACACGATCTGCGGCTCTTTTGTAAACAAAACGGAACCAGTAAAAAAACCGCCGGTATACGCCGGCGGTTTTCATATCAGAAAGCGAACTATTCTTTCGGCTCGTCTTTCTTTTCGTCTTCTGTTTTAGACAGGATGTTTACTTTCACATCGTCTTTTTGATGATGGTCATCTGAGAAATTGCGCTCAGGGAGTTTTCCGTGATCCACGAGATGCTTGATTTGTTCCGCATCTAATGTTTCCACATCAAGCAATGTCTGAGCAATCAATTCAAGCTTATCGCGATTTTCAGTCAGGATGGTTTTCGCACGCTCATAACATTCTTTAATGATGCGCTGAATTTCCTGATCGATTTCGTAAGCGATCTGATCACTGTAGTTCTGCTCGTTGTTGAAATCCCGGCCCAGGAATACTTGACCGCCTTGAGATTGACCGAACTGAAGCGGTCCGAGTTTTTCTGACATACCGAACTCTGTCACCATTCTTCTGGCAATGCTCGTTGCCCGCTGGAAGTCATTGTGAGCCCCCGTGCTGACTTCGCCGAAGATAATTTCCTCGGCAACCCGTCCGCCCAGAAGACCGACAATTTTATCGAGAAGTTCAGGTTTTGTCTGGAAGTAACGGTCTTCTCTCGGAAGCATGACCGCGTATCCGCCCGCCTGCCCCCTCGGAACGATCGTTACTTTATGAACCATATCGGCTTCATCCAGCACAAGTCCGATAACGGTGTGACCGCCCTCGTGGTACGCCACGATATTGCGTTCTTTTTTCGATATGACGCGGCTCTTCTTCGCAGGACCCGCAATGACACGGTCCGTCGCTTCATCAATGTCGCGCATATCAATTTTCTTCTTGTTTTGACGGGCAGCAACAAGTGCCGCTTCGTTAAGAAGGTTTTCTAAATCGGCGCCTGAGAAACCGGGTGTTCTTGAAGCGATTGCTTTTAAGTTCACCGTTTCATCAAGCGGTTTGTTTCTCGCATGGACCTGTAATACGGCTTCACGGCCGATGACATCCGGACGGTCTACCGTAATCTGACGGTCAAAACGTCCCGGACGAAGCAATGCAGGGTCAAGAATGTCCGCACGGTTTGTCGCAGCGATAATAATGATTCCTTCATTCGCACTGAAACCGTCCATCTCTACAAGCAGCTGGTTCAGCGTCTGTTCGCGTTCATCATGCCCGCCGCCAAGACCTGCGCCGCGCTGACGTCCCACCGCGTCGATCTCATCAATGAAAATCAGACAAGGCGCATTCTTTTTCGCATTTTCGAATAAATCACGCACACGGGAAGCACCGACACCGACAAACATTTCAACGAAGTCAGATCCGCTGATGCTGAAGAAAGGAACGCCTGCTTCACCGGCTGAGGCTCTCGCAAGCAGCGTCTTACCGGTTCCCGGAGGTCCGACCAACAGCACGCCTTTAGGGATTCTGGCGCCAAGCTCGGCGAATTTGCGAGGATCTTTCAGAAACTCAACAACCTCAACAAGCTCCTGCTTCTCCTCATCCGCGCCGGCTACATCTTTAAACTTCACGCGTTTCTTTTCTTCCGTATACAGCTTCGCTTTGCTCTTTCCGAAGTTCATGACACGGCTGCCGCCGCCCTGAGCCTGATTGAGCAGGAAGAAAAACAGAATAAAGATGATGACAAACGGAATGATCGTCGTTAAGAACGTCACCCACCCGCTTGTTTCCTGTGCGGGATCAACTTTTACGTCCGTCTTTTTAATTGCATCAAATATCTGGTCTGCTCCCTTTCCTTCAGGAACATGTGTTAAAAAGTACTGGTCTTTGTCGTATTTTTTCAGCTGTCCTTTTACCTCATAAACACCTCTGACAGGCTGAACCGATACGCTATCAACTTTCCCCTCATCGAGGTTCTTGATAAACGTACTGTACGACATATTTTCTGTCTTCGGGTTTGAAGTCTGGAAGTAACTCACAACCCCGATTACTACTAATAAAATAAGTAAATAAAAAATGGTATTACGGAAGACCCGATTCATTCCTTACCTCCTCCCACAGTAAGCACAACTATGTTCAATAGTACCATAGAAAATCATTCCAATACAACCGATAACCATCTCGGAAGCAGGCAGCCGATCAGCTTTCATAAATCGCCGGTTTTAATACTCCGATGTAAGGCAGATTGCGATAGCGTTCGGCATAATCAAGTCCGTAACCCACAACAAACGCGTCAGGAACTTCAAAGCCTACGAAGTCTGCTTTAATGTCCGCTTTTCTTCCGCTTGGTTTATCCAACAGGGTAACAATCTTAATTGATTTCGCTTTACGATATCGGAAGAGTTCTACGAGATAGCTCAAGGTTAACCCACTGTCGATAATATCTTCAATGATTAAGATGTCCCGGCCTTCTACAGATGTATCCAAATCTTTGATGATTTTGACTTCTCCGGAAGAAACCGTGGAATTTCCGTAGCTTGATACATCCATGAAGTCCATTTCCAAATATGTATCAATATGCTTTATAAGATCAGCCATAAAAGGAAGCGCTCCCTTTAACACACCGATTGCCAACGGAAACGTGTCGCTGTACTCGCTTGTTAATTGTTCTCCAAGCTGTTTTACTTTCTGCTGGATCTCATCTTCTGAGATCAGCACTTTTTCGATATCCTGTTTCATGTTAATGCTTGCCCCCTACACTTTTCATGCTGTCTATATTGTAATACAATGCGGTCACTGTTTGAAATCACAAGATCGTCAAAGATGGATTTTTTCAAGCCAGGCAGCCAGATAATTTCACCGCTCGCATCCGTTACAATCGGCCATTCGTCCCGATCCCGCAGAGGCAGTTTATGATCAATAAATATATCTTTCACCTTTTTCGAGCCATTCATCCCTTTAAGTTTGATCCGGTCGCCGATTTTTCTCGTCCGGATTGTTAAAGGAAATTGCACCTTGTTTCTGCTTGTCATAAAAACAGCATTCCCATTTTTGATATGAGGGTCAGCCTGATCGGCCACCTCTATCATAAAGCCGTTGGGGAGAACAGCAGTCTCGCCTTTCGCTCCTTGCAGCTGCAGCTCAAAGGGAACTTTTTCACATTGCCATTGTTCAAATGTAAACAAACATGTCTGATATGATTTGACCACCTTCAGCCCTTTCGGAAAATCAAGCACTCCCGAGGCGCTTCCATTTTCCGCCCATTCGAGAAACTGCTGTATGTGGCGGGCGGAAAACGACGATGGAACGTTTTCATAAAGATAGTTTAATATTAGTTGAACTCCTCTTCTTTGTAAAGGTATCGGAAGGGCAAGCAATTGAGAGGAATTGACTTCAACCGATGTGTCTGACTTGCTTGTAATAACCTTATTCATTCGTTCTTTCGTTAATGACTGCAGGTATTGTTCGTCTTCTGTCAGTGCTTCACTCACCTTTTGAAACATTTTATGAACGTCAGGTGATTCATGTTTTAAAAAAGGAAGCACGGTCTTTCTGAATCTGTTTCTTGCATAATCGTCTTTTGCATTGCTCTCATCCGTTCTGTAGCTGAGCCCTTCTTGACGGCAGTATTCAAGGATTTCATCCTTTGCCGCATAGAGGAAAGGCCTGATCAGCCAGCCGGATGCAAATTCGCGGACGGGCTGCATTCCCGCAAGCCCTGCCCCGAGCGTACCTTTCGCAAGCCTCATGAGCATTGTTTCAACCTGGTCATCGCCATGATGAGCCAGTGCCAAAAACTTCGCTTGGTGTTTTGTCATCAGATCTTCGAAAAACTGATATCTGCAATCACGCGCGGCAGCCTGCTTGTTCAGCTTATTCTTCTTTGCGTATGCAGAAACATCAATCTGTACCGTTTCGCAGAGGATGTGTTCCGCTTCGCAATATGACTGCACAAACTTCATATCTTCTTCAGATTCAGGACCCCTGAACTGATGGTCGACATGCGCCGCTATGATAACGGAGGAATGCCCGAAGTGCTTATTCAGCATACTGAGAAGCGCCATTGAATCAGGGCCTCCGGAGACCCCGGCAATAATCGTTTCTCCCTCCGCCTGAAGATGATATGTTTTGAAAAAATCTTCCACGCTTTTCACAATGTCCCCCTCACAATGAGCAGGTTTTTTAAAGATATACATATCCTATCACTTTCATTCCCTCCAAGCAAAGAAGAAGCATGAGCGCAGGCGTCCGGCCGGCACTAGATGAGAAAAAAGACGATGTAAGCGAAATAAAGGGCGAGAACGCTGATTAAAATAAGTGTTGTTTCAAACAAACCATTGTGCTTTGCGGGTTTTTGTTTAGGTTTATACCGCGTTTGAGATACAGTGCCCTGCCGCGGTTTTGATTGCGGCGGCTTAGGCTTGGCGGCGGCTTTCCTTTTACTCCCTGCACTCTGCCCCGCCGTCAGGATGTCATGCTTCATGGCTTCCGCAGACGGATATTGGCCGTTAAAAGCAGAAAACAGAACCTTCTTATACTTATTCAGAAACGGGTGGCCTTCAATGATAGAACGAAGCTGTTCTTTCGGCTGTCCTGACTTTTTGCACTCTTTCTTCTGGGCACAGTGGATCATGATCATTGCGACAGCAAACAGGTCATAGGATGGTTCTGCTTTTCTTGTTCCATACCCCCAATAGCCCCTGTCGTAAAACTCCGTATACTCTTTAATCGCGCGGCCCTGTTTTGTCGTTCCCCCTACATCAATGCAGCGAATGGCAGCCGGTGGTCCGGTTACAATGAGATTGTCCGGTTTGAGGTCGCCAAAAACCCACCCTTGCTGATGAAGGACTGACAGGCTGGAAAGAAGCTGCACCATCAGCACCGGAATCCACTCTGTTCCCTTACTGCTGATATATTGCGGAAGAAGCGGCCCTTCTATGTACTCCATCACGTAAAAAGAGACATTTTTATTCAGCTGCGGAATAAACGCGTCGTCCGCATCAAAAAAAGAAGGCCCCATCGTTTGCGACCGGGCCTTTGAAAAGGATTTTAAGACATTCACTTCAGAGGTAACAGACATGCTGTCGCTGCTTATTTTCAAAGCGACCTGTCCGCCTGATGCTTCTGCCAGATATACAATACCGTTAGCCCCTTTTCCAAGCTGTTTGAGCAATCTGTAGGATTTGCCGTTCCATTTGCCCTGAATTGCCGTCCCCGGTGCCAGACTACATGCCAAACTCGTTAAAGCGTCGTTCATCATCTGCCAACATGCTCCTTCTTGAGCGGATTCTCTCAAACTGCTGCGTCGCTTCCCGGATAGCGGGGCCCGTAGGGGTGATACCGCCGGTCGACAGCTTCGCAAAGAGTGCAGAAAGGGATTCAAGCTTCGGCGTCCAATTCAGCACAAGCTCAACTTCCTGGCTTTTCCCGGGAAATATACACATTGCAAATTCATTTTGCCCGGCCCGGGAATTTAAACTGATGGAAAGATCGATCAGCGCTTCTTTCACCGTCGGCAGTTTCGGCGCCATACTCGCACTCGTATCAACCAGCACAAGCACTTGCAGATGAACCGTTTCGCCGAGTTCATCAACCACTTCCATCACTTCGCCGCGTTTTTCAGGAGAAAGCTCTTCCATTTCAACGTTTTTCCCTAAGATTTGTTTAAGCTCTTGATTGACGACACCTTGCAGCGTCTGGGTCATTGCTTTTTTCGTCACCATTTGAACCGTCTGAGACAATTGTGACGCATACACAACTTGATGGACGCCGCCTCCGGCCATGGCGATGCCTTCAACTTCCTTCATTGCTTCTTGGTCAATCGCGTTTTCTTCCATAATTCCTATAACATTCACCGTAATCCCCTGCTCCTTGGCGAAAGCCGCCATTGCGATCGGGTCTTCACCATGATTGGAGCAGCCATCTGTAATCAGCAGAACTTGATTTAAATGTCCCTTATTCACATACATTCCTCCCGGTGATACGATTAGTCCCATCTTCGCCAGAAGGAAAGTGATTTATACGAATGGATTAAGAAATCTCCTTTTTATTTTGGAAAACCGCCGGCACCGGTATGGAAGCCCATTTCGGCGTGTTGTGGTCAATCCGGACAACAACCACTGTCATATCGTCTTCGATTTGGCCGGAACGCGTTCTGATGACCTCTTCCATTAATATATCAGCGATTTCTTGCGGGTCTTCGGTTTTCAGCCCTTTCATTTTCCGTTTCATCCACAGGTCGTGGTTTTCAACGTGCTTCGGCCCTTCAAAAATACCGTCACTCATCATGACGAGCAGATCTCCCGCTTTTAACTGTTCACTTACAACCTCCACATCAAATTCATTGATGATGCCGATCGGCAGATTGCTGGCCTGCACTTTCATGACTTGATCTCCCCGCTTGATAAAACTCGGCGTTGAACCGACCTTCAAGAATTTGCAGCTTGCATCCTGAAGATCAATGATAGAAAGATCGAGAGTTGAGTAGATTTCGTCTGTCGTCCGTAAAGACAGAATACTGTTGATCGTTTTTATCGCTATTTTTTCATCAATACCTGATTCGAGAATTTTTTCGAGCAGCTTAATCGTTTCATTGCTCTCATAATGGGCCCTCGCCCCATTGCCCATGCCGTCACTGATCGCGGCCGCATACTTTCTCGCCCCCAGTTCCATCATGCTGTAGCTGTCGCCGGAGACAAGGCCGCCGCCTTTTGCCGCATGAGCCGCGCCTGTCGATACCCGGTACGACTTGGTCGAACCGAACGCGACATGGCTGTAGCCATTCGGATGAGTCGAGTGCTGTTCGCTTTTGACAAGTATCTGCTCCTCAAGAATGTCAGACAGCATCGGGGCGATAATTTTCTCACTCTCGCCGTGTCCTCCGCTGAACGGGATTGTCATTTCGATATCAATATTGCCCTGCTCCAAGCTGTATATCTCGACATGCTGAATCTCGATTCCAAAATGCTGAAGCGCCTCTATCATTTGTTCTTCCTGAATAAAATGCTGCTCCCTCTCCCGTTTTATTTCCCGAGAAAAGTCCGCCATGACCTCAGAAACCCCCAACAGCTGCTCGGCAACAAGCCTTCTGCTGTCCTGAACTTTTCTCTTCAGTGTCAGATGGGCGTGATGGTGGGCAAGTTCGTCCTCAATCAGCTCTTCCACCTGTCTGGATTTGGAACAGTGCTGTTGAAACTCCTTTTTTAATCTGCGGTTTGAGGCATACTGTTTTTCTTCTGTTTCATGCATAACTTGTTTCATTAAGTCATATGTTTTATCAAAGTTTTGAACCCAGCATTTGCTTTTCTTATAGCAGGATTGGCAGGAATGCTCGGTGATTTTGCTTAAAAAGAGATCCACTTCCCCTTCTTCCGCCTGCTCATCGGAAGACGTCTGATGAAAGGTGGCGAAGCTCTCCGACAAGGCATGAAACACATTGGAGAACTGGTCTACTTTCTGGGCGGTGACATCTCTGATTTTCCTCGCGTACTGCTGCTGTTCCTGACTGTGCTCAGCAGTGCCCGGTATGTATCGCGCCACCTTTTTCGTAATCGATTGGGGCGTAATCAAAAACAAAACAACGGCAATCAAAGATTCATAAAGAGTGGTCATTAATCCGGCAGACCCTTCTCCATATAATGAAATCAGCAGTGAGCCGATCACTAATCCGACTGCGGCTCCGGCTTTCTTTCCTTCTTTCAGCAGCCCGCCAAGAAGCCCGGAAAACGCAAGCAGACTCATTTGATAGAGGTTCCCGATATTCGCAAGCCCGAGGATCAGTCCGGTCACAACACCGACCGTACAGCCGATGCTTGCCCCGCCGACAAAGGAAAAACTCAGCACGACATAGCGGGCCAGGATATGTTCAGCCTGCATTCCCTGAAATGAAACACCGGCAAGCCCGGTTAAAACGGATGCGATCAAGATCATAAAACAGATGATTTCTTCTATTTTTAACGATTGCTTCACTTTTTTGATCGTGAAAATCGGCAGGCTTTGCAAAAAGATCAGCGTCAAAATAAAGGCCAGGCCCGCCTCGACAACAGCCATCACATAATCATAGGTGGTAAAAGCGCCGCTTTCAAAATAAACAAATCCGATTCTCGCGGCAGCCATAGAGAAAAACACCACGATCGGCAGCATCTTCACCCGGTCCTGCACGATATATGTACCGATTTTTGAAAATAAAGTGAAGACGGCCAAAGCTGTGAGAATCAATAAAGAGTGTTTCGGCGAAATGGTTAAAGCGCCCGCAAGTAAAGACAGACAAGCATAGAAGGCTTTATCTCTTCTGATCAAAAGCATCGCTCCGAAAAACGGCAGCGCAAACGGAAGAACCTCAGATAATATGAAAGCCCGTCCAAGTAAAAAACCGATCACGACATAAATGAAACCCTTATAGAAAAAAAGTGAATGCGCTTGATGGACTGTAAGCTTTGCCGCCTTTTCAAAAAACGATTGCAGTTTTTCCAAAGCTTGTCCCGCCATCGGCCCGTTCACTCTTCTTTCCGCTTTTTCCATTGCTCTCATCCCCCACCTGTTTTATTCGTTGCTTGTCATTATAAATGAAAGCCCAGATAGGATTTTGTCAAAAGAAGGTAACAATTCCAAAGAACTCTTCGACGCTTTCTCCCTTGTTCCCCTTTCCTTTCGTATTTCCTCCGACATTTCTCAAAAAGTTGTCTAAATATGAAAAAATCGGCTTCTGCAACAGAAGCCGATTCGCTTGATGACCCGTACGGGATTCGAACCCGTGTTACCGCCGTGAAAGGGCGGTGTCTTAACCGCTTGACCAACGGGCCAGATATATATGGTAGCGGCGGAGGGGATCGAACCCCCGACCTCACGGGTATGAACCGTACGCTCTAGCCAGCTGAGCTACACCGCCATATAGGTGCTTATAAGCACAAGTTATATAATACAAAGGTTTCTTCATTCCGTCAACAGAAACTTTGAAGTTTTAATTTTCTGACTATAATGGCGCATAAAAAAAGCACCCGCTGGGATAGACGGATGCTCCATGTATTTATAGAAAGCAGCAAGTTATCCTCTTCTTGCTCCGCGCCCTCCACGTTTTGATTCCGTGTTTCGTTTTAAAGATGATAAGCGGTCTTCGCTATCTTTAAGAAACTTGTTCATTTTCTGTTCAAAAGATTCTTTCGGACGGAAATCATTTCTAGGTCTGGCTTGCGGACGGTCTTTAGCTTTTTTAATTGATAAACCAATTTTCCCGTCTTTTTCAACGTTGATGACTTTCACTTCAACTTGATCGCCGACTTTTAAATGCTCGTTAATGTCTTTAACATAATTATCGGCTACCTCACTGATATGAACGAGACCGGTTGAGCCTCCAGGCAATTCAACAAATGCTCCGAAATTTGTAATACCTGTTATTTTCCCTTGCAACTTGCTGCCAACTTCAATCGACATAAAAAAAGTGCTCCTCCTTAGGCTTATAAAAAGATCGTTTGTTTAATTATACCTAAATAAAAATTTAAGTGTCAACAAGGCTACTTGCTCTTCTTTTCTACATTGAAGAGAATCTCACCATTTCCTGACATAAACAAGTCTCTTCTGGCAAGCTCTGTGACGTAATCCTCATCCTTTAATTTGGAAATTTCATCTTTTAAATCAGCCTGTTTCGCGTTCAATTCTTTCACTTGTTTTTCCAGCTGAGCTTTCTTTTCTTCGTTTGCGCTAAGGGAAGAGGTCTGTGACCACAGAGAACCCGCTAAGACAATAGCCGTCAACAACACAAGGGCGCCGAATACGATCAACCGTCTGAAAAGCCCTTTCCGCCTTCTTTTCATAAGCTGGGATTGCCGTTCAACCTGCTCTTTATAGTCGTTTTGGATTTCAGTTATTGTACGTTCTCTAGATAGATTCAAACCAGACGGTCCTCCTTTCACCTTTTCAAAATACGTATCATGGTCGATCTGATTGTTATGATTAGTTTCTTGCTCTTTTGTAAAAATCCTGCACTTTTTTGAAAATATCGTTTGAAAGTAAGACGCCACTTTTCAGGAAGAAGTTTCAATAATTGTTTCAACAGAAAAATCAGCGGATACAGCAAAAACGTTACGATCTTAAAAAGACACTTCGCAAAAAAGGCACTCACCCGATAGGAGTATAAAGAAATAACCGTGATCAGCCCGATGAGCAGCTTAAAGAGCAGAAGCACCGGACGGAACAGCACGTGCTGAATGAGCTTTTTTGCGAATTGGTAAAGAGACACCGCAAGATGAATGGCAAATTTCAGTATTTTTATATACATTCGTTTAAACAGGCTTTGGTACGTCGCAATCCCCAGTAAGACAGCCAAGAAAATGTATACCCTGAGTTCTCCTTCATTCACGTTGAGCAGCACATAGAAAAACAGCAGACCTTGTACAATCCAAAAGAGAATGTCATGAATGAATAACAGCCATCTGGCCGTTTTGGCGCGGCTGACAAACAGCCTGTATGTATCAAGCGACGCTCCGAGCCAGGCGCCCATACCGGTCATTGCCAGCATTGTATAAAATTGGGTGGTCAGCGTCATTTAAACAACTTGCTAAAAAACCCTTTAGCTTTATCCCCTTGCTGCTCGTCTAAATATACAAGGTCAAACACCCTGCCTTTTATAGATACAATCCCTTTTTCCACATCAAGGTTTTTCATCTGCAGATTCTCGCCTCTGACGGAAAGCATTCCCATAACCGTTTCCAGCAAAAACTCTTCGTTGTCAAAACTTTCTACATGCTTGACGCCCGAAATGTCTAAATGCTTTCTCCCTTTCATCGTTACATCATGCTGTTCCGGAACAGAAGAAGAACCTTTTTGCTCATAATATGAATTCATCTATTCAGCCCCCATATCCTCGATACTTTTAGCATTATTACTGCATTGTATGAGGCGGGAGCCTTGTTTAGAACAAGCCTATTCGCCGAGTTTTTCTTCCTTGACGATTGTATACATGCCCGCTGCTTCTTCTTTTTTCGTTGTTTCTTTCAATTCGTTTACCTTCACGGTGACAAGTTTCTGGCCGAAGCGGACCGTCAGTTCATCACCGGCTTTTACGTCTGAGCTGGCTTTCGCCTGATTCCCGTTAACTGTGATTCTCCCTTGATCGGCGACCTCTTTCGCCAATGTGCGGCGTTTAATTAATCTGGATACTTTTAAAAACTTATCAAGTCTCATATCAGAATCTCCTCTCCATTTCTTTTGCTTCATCCCACAATTTGTCCATTTCCTCAAGTGACATTGCGGTCAATTCAAGGCCCTTTGCTGCCGCTTCTTTCTCAATATAAGCAAAGCGTCTGCGAAATTTGTCATTTGTCATGGCGAGCGCTTCCTCAGGCTCAATTTTATAGTATCGGCCGATATTGACCAATGCAAATAAAACATCGCCGAATTCAGCTTTTAAGCTGATTTCATCTGCTGATTCGGCGGAAGCCTCTGCAGAAAATTCCTTCAGCTCTTCATTTACTTTATCCCATATATCCTGAACGTCATCCCAGTCAAAGCCGGTTTTTGCGGCTTTTTTCTGAAGCTTGGCTGCTTTTGCAAGAGAAGGCAGTGTTTTCGGCACGGCATCCAGCAATGAAGTGGATGTTGTTTGCTTTTCCGCCTTTTTGATTTCTTCCCAGTTGGCGACGACATCATGTTCATTCTGAACCTTAACATCTTTAAACACATGCGGGTGCCGTCTGACCATCTTCGCACTGATGTCTCTGATGACATCATCAATTGAGAAATACCCCTCGTCTTCTCCGATCTGGGCGTGCAGCATAACCTGAAGCATGACGTCCCCGAGTTCTTCTATCATGTGATCCGTGTCCTCTTCGTCAATGGCCTCAAGCAGTTCGTAGCATTCCTCAATCATATATTTCTTTAATGACTGGTGTGTCTGCTTTTGATCCCACGGACAGCCGTTCGGCCCGCGAAGCTCGCGAATAATACTTCGGAATGCAGAAAATTCCTGGTAAAGGAGTTCTTCTTTTTTAATCGGCGGAACATACACGCTTGTTAAGTTATTTATTTCTACATTGCGGTCAAGCTCAAACAAAGGCACCTTGGTCATCTTTTTTCCCTTGCTTCCGGCTGCCGTGACGATGACCACTTCATAGTCGTCAGGCAATTTCTCCATAAGCGTCAGCTTGACCTCAGAGGCCGTCATTTGGTCATAAACCTGGCAAATGATCAGGTGATGGCGGAGTTCGAGCTCATCCGGCGTCATTGTTTGCGCATCCGTAAATTGAAACCCTTCAATCGGATCAATTCGCAATGCATTAAAAGTGGCATCCAAAAAGCTTTGCCCTCCGGCAGTATGAACAGCTACCTGTTGTTCTTCCCGGCGTTCAAATAACAGCTGAACGGTTTTCTCAGCGACAAATGGATGCCCGGGCACAGCGTAGACGACATCCTCTTGCTTCGCTTTTTCAAACAGAATGTCCGCGATCTCTTCATAGACCGCTTCAAACTGATCATGTTTTTCATAAATATCATCAAAATACCGGATGTCCGCTTCCGTCTCTTGCTCTAATTCCGGAATCAAAGGGTGGTCTTTCGTTCTTATATATAAATGCTTCGCCTGAGTCAGCAGCTTATGTACGCCCACTGTCAACTGATCCATGTCTCCGGCGCCGAGGCCGACGACCGTAATGTTACCTGCCATGTTTTTCTCTCCTCTTTTTCAATTTGCTTAAAGCACTGCCGAAAGGAAGGCCGCTCAGCTCTTCGTCCGTGAAAATCTTCATTCTTATCATACAATAAATAAACAATAGCCCTCCGATGACTGACGCAGACAGACTCTCACATACAGCTCCGGCCCTGCTGACGGGAAGAAATAACTGCCAAAGCTTCATATATACGAGCAGAAAGAAGACCATCAGCAGACTGCACCAGCACAGACGGGTAATCACGCCGCCGATATTCGTCAGCCAGCCCTTCGACCAAATTCTCCGGAGATTCAGGCACGCAACTGCGGCAAATGCCAAGACGGTCGCCAGTGCCGCTCCTGTAATACCCCAGCCGGGGACCAGCCAAACATTCAGCACCCATTTCAGCGCCCCTCCCGCCAAAACGGATACGGCGGGGAAAACGGTATGTCCCGCTCCTTGCAGAATCGCGGCTGCTGTAAGCGCAATCGAGGCAAAAAAGATAGATAAGCTGAATATTTGTAAGGTCTGCGTCCCCTCACTGTTTTGGAAAAGCATGATATTCACCGGCTCTAAAATGCAAAAAAGCCCGGCTGATGCACCGATCCCTACCGCAAGGCAGAGCTTGACGGCTGATGTCGCTTTCTCTTTTATGATAAACGGCTTATTCTCATGCACCGCTTTTGAAATTGAAGGAACCAATGACGCGGCGATACTGACGGCAAACACGGTTCCCAGCTGAAGGAGCGGCTGTCCGCGGTCATATATGCCTTTCAGCTGTTTCGCGGCATAGCTCTCCGTCCCGTCTGAAAGCAGTGAATATAAGTTTAAGGCGTCTACAAGCTGAATCAAAAGCATGAGTACACTGCTGATACAGATGGTGACTGAATAAAGCAGCAGCTTTTTTACAATGACGGCCGTTGCGATATGTCCGCCGTCTTTCTTTGTTTCTTCCCGCTTATACCAGAAAACAGCCAATACACAAAGGGCTGCCAAGCTTCCGGCAATTGATCCCGAAGCCGCCCCCGCACCAGCCGCGTATAATGAACGGCCGCTTTTCAAAAGCCAGAAGGATAAACCGAGAAGCACCGCCACGCGAAGAAGCTGTTCCGTAATCTGGGATAAGGCTGACGGCATCATATCATGCACGCCTTGGAAATACCCCCGGAAAACCGCCGTAAACGGAAACAGTATGAAAGCGAACGCCGCGACCCTTATCAGCATCACAAGGCGGGCGTCACCCATAAAACCGGCCAACGGCGCCGCGCCGGCATACATGAGCGCAAACAGAACAAGTCCGGCCGCCGTGACATAAAGGGCGGAAATTTTCATTATTTTTTGTTTATGATCGCTATAATCGTTCATTAATTTTGAGATGATTACCGGAAAACCGGATGTTGACAGCATGACCGCGATCCCTAAAAACGGATACACCTGCTGATAAATGTAAAATCCGACGTCACCGACAATATTCTGAAAAGGAACCCTGTACACGGCGCTTAATATCTTCGTCACGATACCCGCAACGACGAGCACAAAAGCACCTTTCCATGCCGATTGCCGCTTGGCGCCAACTGAATCGTTCATCCAAAAGCTCCTTCCAGCCGCTAGAAAATTACGTCTATAAAACGAGCTTATTATATCACAATCCTAACGGCCGAACCGATAGAGAGCACATATGAATATGAAAAAGAACAGCACTTGTATAAGAGCTGCTCTTTCTCCGTTTTCTTATTTCAATAATGGTAATAAGACCTACTGCTCCATTTGTCTCGCCAAAAAACTGGCTGCCGTTTCTACCGCTTTATGTTCTACTTCTCCAAGTGCCTGTTCCTTGGAAAAGATGACCACGGCACCGATAGGATCGCCATTTGCCACGATCGGAGCTATTGTATAGGAGCTCATATCTTCATCAATGTCATTAACAAGCTGCGCGGACTTCACGTCGTTTTCTACCACTGAGCTGCGCTGATCCATCGTTTTTTCGAGCAAATCGCTGATGGCTTTGTTCAGAAATTCTTTTTTCGAACTGCCTGAAACGGCAATATACGCGTCACGGTCGCAAATCAAGACGGAATGGCCGAGACTGTCATACAAAGCATCTGCATATTCCTTCGCAAAATCGCCAAGCTCACTGATAGGAGAATACTTTTTCAATATAACTTCTCCGTCGCGGTCAACGAATATTTCAAGCGGGTCTCCTTCCCTGATTCGCAGTGTTCTCCGAATTTCTTTAGGAATGACGACCCGTCCTAGATCATCAATACGACGTACGATACCTGTAGCTTTCATCTCTCTGGTGCCTCTCTTTCATGTGATGATATTTAAGGGAAAGTACTAAAGCTCTTTACTTTATGTAGCTTCCGCCACTCGCTTGAAATTAGTATCCGTCACATCAAATGTAATATACACCAGAGAGTAACAATTTTTATGAAGACGCGATTGTTTCTTTCTTCACATCCTGAAGGCCTTTCAGCATGCCGAGCACGGTCTCCAGCCACTCTTCCGTTTTGCGGCCTTTCGTCTGTACTGAGATTTTCAGCTTTTTCCCTTCCATTCCCAGTCCGATCTGCCGGCCGTATTTATTGCCGAGTTCGAACAATTTCTGACCGTCAATCTGTGCGCTGGCCTCTTCAGAAATGGTAAATCTGATCGCGTCTTTATCCTGCTTGATGAGTTCGACGCGTTCATATTTTCCGTATACCTTCATCTCAGCAACCGTAAACAGCCATTCAACCTCTTTAGGGTAGCTGCCGAACCTGTCGATGATTTCATCTTGAAGCTCATTTTTCTCCTCAATTGTGGCGATTGACCTGAACCGTTTGTACATGTCGATTTTTTGCTTGCCGTCTTGTATATAGTTTTCAGGAATATACGCGTCAAGCTCGATATCGATTTCTGTCTCAAACTGTTCGCTTTTCGGAATATCGCCTTTCCGCTCTTCAATCGCTTCCTTGAGCATTTGCGAGTACAGGTCAAAACCGACCGAGTCGATAAAGCCGTGCTGCTGGGCGCCGAGAAGGTTCCCCGCTCCCCTGATCGTCAAGTCACGCATGGCGATTTTAAAGCCTGATCCCAGCTCGGTAAATTCTTTAATCGCCTGCAGCCGTTTTTCCGCCACCTCAGTGAGCACTTTGTCTCTGCGGTACGTAAAATACGCATAAGCGACGCGGTTGGAACGGCCGACCCGTCCTCTCAGCTGATACAGCTGAGACAGCCCCATTTTGTCTCCGTCGAACACAATCAAGGTGTTGACATTTGGTATATCTACGCCTGTCTCAATAATGGTCGTGCTGACAAGGACGTCTGATTCCCCTTCCAGAAAATTGAGCATGACGCTTTCCAATTCATTTTCAGTCATTTTTCCGTGGGCATATGCCACTTTCGCATCGGGAACAAGCATGGAAATTTCATCAGCCTTCCGCTCGATGTCATCCACGCGGTTGTACAAGAAATATACCTGTCCTCCGCGCGCCAGTTCTCTTTCGATGGCTTCCCGCACAAGCGCGCCGTTGTATTCCACGACATATGTCTGAACAGGGAAACGGTTTTCCGGCGGCGTTTCAATAACAGATAAGTCCCGCACACCGAGCATGGACATATGAAGCGTACGCGGTATCGGCGTCGCTGTAAGAGTCAGCACATCGACATTGGCTTTGATCTGTTTGATTTTTTCCTTATGCGTTACGCCGAAGCGCTGCTCTTCATCAATGATGAGCAAGCCGAGATCTTTATAGACGACGTCTTTAGATAAGAGCCTGTGGGTTCCGATTACGATGTCTACCGTTCCGTTTTTCAGGCCTTTAATCGTTTCATTGGATTCTTTTCTCGTTCTGAATCGGCTGAGAAGACCGATGTTAATCGGATAGTCCTGGAAACGCTCCATAATGGTTTCATAATGCTGCTGCGCGAGTATTGTCGTCGGCACAAGAAGCGCGACCTGCTTTCCGTCTGCGATCGCTTTAAAGGCCGCTCGGATGGCTACCTCCGTCTTCCCGTAACCCACATCACCGCAAAGCAAACGGTCCATCGGGCGCTCTCTTTCCATATCCTTTTTAATCTCCTGAATGGAACGGAGCTGGTCCTCTGTTTCCTGATAAGGGAAAGCAGATTCGAACTGCCGCTGCATTTCATGATCCGGCGAGAACGCATAGCCCTTGCTTGCTTCCCGTTCCGCATAAAGCTTAATCAGATCATCGGCAATATCCTGAACGGAGTTTTCAACTTTTTTCTTCACCCGTTTCCATTCACTGCCGCCCAGTTTATAAAGCTTCGGTTCTTTTCCTTCAGAGCCGACGTACTTCTGCACCTGGTCGATTTGTTCTACGGGGACGTACAGCTTATCGCTGCCCTGATAATGAATGTTGAGGTAATCTTTATGAATGCCTTTGATTTCTAGTGTTTCGATCCCCAAATACTTACCGATCCCGTGGTTGACGTGGACGACATAGTCGCCGACCTGAAGCTCGGAATAGCTCTTGATCCGTTCGGCATTTGTCAGCTTCTGCTTTCTCGGCTTTTTCTTAATTCGGTTTTTGAACAGCTCTTCCTCTGTAATGACGGCCAGCTTCATCAGCGGCAGTTCAAAACCGGATTGCAGCTCGCCTTCCATGACATAGACCTGTCCTTGCACAAGCGCTTTGGAACTGTCCGTTTTTGCGGCTTCAATTTCGTAATCAGCCAGCACGGATGCCAATCTGTCGGTTCTGTCCTTATTTGCGCCTAAAAAGACGACGGTGAAGTTTGATTTCTTAAAGCGCTCCATTTCACCTGCGAGCACATTCATCTGCCCGTGAAAACTCTGCATCTGCCGGCTTGTCACATTCACGATATTCTGAGGGCTTGTATGCTGGACATGACGCAAAAATAATGAATAATAAATAGCCGGGCGCCGCTTTTCGCTCATAAGCTCCTGAAAGCTGAAGGATAAATGAATGTCATGCAGAATTTTCCCTTCCTCGAGCAGACTTGTCATAAATTCGGCCTCTTCTTTTTGCAGCTGATCCTCCATTTCATGAATGCGGCTGACCTCGTCTAACAGTAACAACGTGTCTGCCGGTGTATAATCTAGCAAACTAGCAGGTTTTCCGTAAAAGTACGAGAGATACTTCACAAGTTCCTGATCAGTCTGTCCCGTTGATAACCGTTCTTTATCATGTGAGATATTGATATGAAGCATTTCCTTTTGTTTGTCCTGCTTCAGCTTTTTCAGACTGTCGGCAAGCCCTTTATCGAGCCTTTCCATCGCCCGGGCTTTTTCTTCCGCCCTGATGATCAATTCCTTCGCCGGTCCGATCGCCACATGTTTGAGCGTCTCAATTGATCTCTGGTCATCAGAATTGAAGCTTCTGATGGAATCGACCTCCGTATCAAACAGTTCAATTCGCACCGGATGCTCCGACGTCAGCGGATAAATGTCGATAATTCCGCCGCGAATACTGAATTCACCGGGTGCAGAAACCATATCGGAACGCTCATACCCCACCTCTACAAGGCGCGCGGACAGCTGATCCGGTTCTATTTCGTCTCCGAGTGAAATGACGAGCTGGCTGCTTTTCCACAGCTCCTTCGGTGGAAGCATTCTTCTCACTGCCGCAACGGGCGCCACAACGACCGGCGCTTCTCCGTTTGTTAATCTATTAATGACATCAAGCCGCTGAGCGCGCAGTTCAGGGCTCGCTACCGCAATTTCTGAAGAAATCAATTCATTCACGGGGTATAAAAAAACAGATTGATCCCCGAGAAGCGCCGTCAGATCTTCCGTCACTTTTTGGGCCTGATATAAATTATGGGTGATAAAGAAAATCGGCCTTTTCGTTTCCTGTGCAAGGGCGGAGGTAAAAACAGAACGCGCGGAACCTGACAGACCCGCAAGCAGCTGTTCCTTCAGCCCCTCATGTAAACCGTTGACAATGGATTTAAAATCATCGCTTTCTTTAATAAAGGTTTGAATGTTGTCCATATGGGCCCTCCTCTCTATTTTCTGCAAGAACAGAAAAACGCTTTGGTCTAGAATCTACACCAAAGCTTCTTATTGAATAAATGTGTTGTGTTCATGGTAGTGCGGATTGCGTTCCAGCGCCTCTTGGCAGTCTTCACAAATTGTAAGAACATGGACATCTCCATTGTCTTTATATGAAATCATATCGTTTCTTTCCTCATTTGTTAAGTGCTGAAATCCAAGTGACTGTGTCGGCACCGTCGAATATTCCAGGCTCCCTACCTTAAAGCCGCAGTGGCGGCAGAAATAATGCAAAGCCATACGTTGGACCTCCTGATGTGAAAAAATCATTTTTCCCTAGTATGGTCTCCCATTATTTATCTTATACATTTGCATTAAATTCGTTCATGACTTCTAAAAATGGTTTCGTTAAGGAAGCTTCGCAGGCTTTTACAGTTTTTGAGACGGCATCATTGATATGCGGCGCTTCTTCCTTCGTAAAAGCTCCCAGTACATAGTCAACGACTTTCATTCCGTTGACGGGGCGGCCGATTCCGATTCTGACCCGGTCAAATTCAGGGGTTCCGAGGTGCTGTATAAGCGATTTAATTCCGTTATGTCCGCCTGCGCTCCCCTTCGTCCGGAGCCTGATTTTCCCCGTCGGAAGATCAAGGTCATCGTATATGACTTTCAGATCTTCATGATCGGCATCATAATAATCCAGTAGCGGCCGCAAACATTCCCCTGATAAATTCATATATGTAAGCGGTTTAACAAGTAGAACTTTTTTTCCGGAAACAAACCCCATTCCGTAAAGTCCGTTGAATTTCGTTTTATTCAATTCAATATTCCATTCTTTAGAAAGCTCGTCAATGGCCATAAAGCCGACATTATGTCTCGTGTTCTCGTAGGTTTTTCCCGGGTTACCCAGACCGGCAATCACAAGCATCGTAAATCCTCCCTCAACATCGCTGTAATTCTTCTCATTCTAGCACAAAAGACGTAACCTCGGGCGGGTTACGTCTTAAAGCGCTTATTGATTTTCTCCTTCGGGCTCTTCCCCAGGAGACGGTTCCGCATCTTCTTCGAATGCTTCCTGCTTAGGAGGAAGGATGGAAGCCACGACTTCTTCCGGGTCGTTTGTAAATGTATAATTGCCGTCAGCAGTCAGATCTGCGATGGTCAGCACATCATTCATTTCAAGCCCGGAAATATCAACATTGATTGTCTGAGGGATGTCCTTCGGCTTAGCCTTAATCGAAAGCTCATGCAGCGGCTGCTGGATGACGCCTCCGTCTTTGACTCCCTTCGCCTCTCCCGTCAGCTGAATCGGCACCTCGGCCTCCAGCTCCTCACTCATATTCACGACTTGAAAATCGGCGTGCGTCAATTCGTTTTTGAGCGGGTCTGTCTGAAGATCAGTCACCATAACCGATTGCTGATTTCCGTTGACATCAATTGTGATAATCGTGTTTTTTCCTTCGTCCCGCAATGTTTTAAGCAATTCGACACTGTCTAAAGAGACAGGCGTGTTTGTTATTTCTTTACCGTATATAATCCCTGGAACATGTCCTGAATGACGGATTTTCCGAAGCGTCGAACGTTTAAAATCTGTTCTTTCATTTGCTTTTAAAGTTGCCATATTCAGCACCATCCTAATTATCGTTTTATCGTCCTATTAGAACAATACCCACAATAACTGGGATTTAAACCTTAAAATTTCGGTTTAGCTGAATAAATAGCTGACAGATTGTTTCTCGTGAACGCGGATAATCGCTTCAGCCAGAAGCGGTCCGACAGAAAGCTGCTTAAAGCGTTCGATTTTTTTCTCATCAGGAAGCTTAATGCTGTTCGTTACGACAAGCTCCTTGATTTTAGAGTTATTGATCCGCTCAACGGCAGGGCCTGACAGTACAGGGTGCGTACAGCATGCATACACTTCTGCAGCTCCGTTTTCAACCAGCGCGTTAGCGGCAAGTGTGATTGTGCCGGCCGTATCAATAATATCATCGATCAGAATCGCTGTTTTACCTTCCACGTTACCGACGATGTTCATCACTTCTACCTCATTCGGTCTAGGACGGCGTTTGTCGATAATCGCGATCGGCGCTTTCAGACGGTCCGCAAGTTTGCGGGCGCGCGTCACACCGCCGTGGTCTGGAGAAACAATAACGATATCTTTCAAGTCTTTACCTTCAAAGTAATGGCCTAAAATCGGAACACCCATTAAGTGGTCAATCGGAATATCAAAGAAACCTTGAATTTGCGGCGCGTGTAAATCAAGCGCGATCACGCGTGTCGCACCCGCTGTTTCAAGCAGGTTTGCAAAAAGTTTTGCCGTAATCGGTTCACGTGATCTTGCTTTTCTGTCCTGGCGCGCATAACCGTAGTACGGAATGACAATGTTGATTGTTTTCGCGGAAGCTCGCTTTAAAGCGTCAACCATAATCAGCAATTCCATGATGTGCTCGTTGACCGGCGCACTTGTAGACTGAATGATATAGCAATCACAGCCGCGAATACTTTCTTCTATGTTGATCTGGACCTCTCCGTCACTGAATCTTGTAACAGAGCACTTTCCTAATTGAACCCCTACATTATCCGCGATTTCTTTTGCAAGTTCTGGATTTGAATTCAAAGAAAAAATCTTTAAATTCTTATCTCCGTATTCGTTAGACATGGTAAACCTCCGATTTTAGGATTATTTTTTATGAATGTTTTTCACATAATCTTCTTTATTTACTTGTCTTGCTCTGGCAATGGCAAGCGCTTCGCCCGGCACATCTTCAGTTACGGTTGAACCCGCAGCGACGTACGCGCCTTCTCCCACTGTAACAGGAGCGACCAGATTGGAGTTGCAGCCAATAAAGGCGCCGTCTTCAATTTTGGTTAAATACTTTTTCTTCCCATCATAATTGACCGTGATGGAGCCGCAGCCCAGATTCACATCCGTGCCCACTTCGGCATCACCGATATAGCTTAAATGAGATGCTTTGCTTCGGTCGCCGAATTGTGTTTTCTTGATTTCAACAAAGTTTCCGATCTTCACTTCATTGCCGATTGCGGAATCGGGTCTGATGTGAGCAAAAGGACCGATATTTACATCATTCCCAACTTTGCTGCGATTGACAACGGATTGTTTAATCACAGTGCGGCTGCCGATTGAGCTGTCCTCTATCTCAGTGTGAGGGCCGATGACACATTCATCGCCGATTTCAGCTTGTCCCTTTAACACAGTTCCGGGATAAATAACTGTATCTTGTCCGATGCGCGCGTCAGGTGAGATGTACGTATTCATCGGATCGATTAAAGTGACTCCGTTCTGCATATGCCGTTTGTTAATACGCTCTTTCATATACATTTCAGCCTGAGAAAGAGCGACTCTATCATTCACTCCGAGCGTCTCTTGGAAGTTACCAGTCTGGTAAGCGGCAACAGTTTCGCCTTCGTCTTTGAGGATTTCGATCACATCCGGCAGATAATACTCGCCTTGGGCATTTTCATTCGAAACCTGTTCGATGACACGAAAAAGAGCCTCGTTATCAAAACAGTACGTTCCCGTGTTAATTTCTTTCACAAGACGTTCTTGCTCCGAAGCATCCTTGTGCTCCACGATTTTTTGAACGGCGCCGTCTTCACTGCGGATGATTCTTCCGTATCCGGCGGGATCGTCGGCAACGGCCGTTAACACCGTGGCTTTTGCACCTTTGTCTGTATGTTCATTCAGCATGGCTTCCATCGTCTCCGCCGTCAGAAGCGGTGTATCGCCGCAAATAACGATCGTGACACCCTTTTCTCCGTGAAGAAATGGTTTTGCCTGTTTGACCGCATGAGCCGTACCGAGCTGTTCTGCTTGGAGAGCGTAATCGCTTTTCTGTCCGAGCTGCTTCTTCACATCTTCGGCGCCGTGTCCTACGATGGTGACAAGCTTCGCTAAAGATAATTTCAGAGCTTCGTCTGCGACGTGCTCTACCATAGGCTTTCCGCATACCGGATGAAGGACCTTGTAAAGCTTCGATTTCATTCTCGTTCCTTTTCCGGCAGCTAAAATCACTGCAAACCGCTTATCCATTTAATGGCCTCCAATATCCCTTTTATCCATAGAAAAATATATCCTAAATAGCTGTTGATTTCAAGAAGACATCAAAAAGTGCAAGAATTTTCTATGTAATCGCTTTATTACTGAAAAATCAGATTTAAAAAAGGACTGCCGGAAAAGGCCTTGTGTCAGCCTTTATCAGCAGTCCTTACATTTTGTTATGTTTAAGAAGCCCCGGCTTCTTCATATTCTAATGCTTCAGAATCACCCAAACGATGATACTCATTTAAAACAGCATCCTGGATCTTGCCCCGCGTGCTGGAATTAATAGGATGAGCAATATCGCGGAATTCTCCATCAGGGGTGCGTTTACTCGGCATCGCAACGAAAAGACCATTGTTTCCATCAATCACACGAATATCATGTACAACAAATTCGTGATCCAGCGTGATGGATGCAATCGCTCTCATGCGACCATCGGTATTCACGCGGCGTAATCTTACGTCAGTAACTTCCACAGTAGTTCACCACCTTTTCCCTATATAAAAGCATTAGTCTAACAATTCCACGATTCTTTTTAAATTCCTGCACGTTTCAAAAAGTTTTTTTGAAAATATAGGATATACATACACAATTAGGTGATAAACCATATTTGGGGATCATATACTGCATAAAAAAAGTGATCCCGGAGACCGGAACCACTTTTCTGAGATTTAAGATTTCACCAGCGCAATGACTTCAATTTCCACGAGAGCGTCTTTCGGCAGTCTCGCCACTTCCACACAAGACCTTGCCGGCTTATGTACATCAAAGTATTGTCCGTACACTTCATTCACTTCCGCAAACTGCTCCATATCAGCAATAAACACCGTTGCTTTGACAACCGTCTCGAGAGAAGCGCCCGCTTCTTTCAGCACAGCTTTTAAATTGCTGAACACCTGATGCGTTTGCTCTGTGATATCACCGTTTACCATTTCTCCTTCAGCAGTAAGAGGAATCTGGCCTGAGCTGTAAAACATGTTGTTTACGATGATTCCCTGAGAATATGGCCCGATCGCTGCCGGCGCGTGTTTTGTATGGATTGCTTTTGTCATTTTTCTGTCTCCCCATTCTTTAAATGCTGTTCTTTAAAAAATCGCAGAAAATTGCCGTTTTGAATCTCAATCGTTTTGTCTTTCATATTGATGGTTGAAAGCGTGAGCAGTGACATGTATTCATCGACAAGACGTTCATTCACTCCCTCGGCTTCAACCAAGACGCCTATTCCCGCAACGTTTGCGTTAAACTCATCAAGCAGGCTGATCATGCCGTTAATGGTGCCGCCAGCTTTCATAAAATCGTCAATAATCAAAACGTTCGAACCCGTAGCCAAACTTCTTTTCGCAAGCGACATCGTTTGAATGCGGTTAGACGACCCTGATACATAATTGATGCTCACCGTGGAGCCTTCCGTCACTTTGTTGTCCTTTCGCACGATGACAACCGGAACGTTCAGATAACTGGCCGCTGCGTAAGCAAGAGGGATTCCTTTTGTCGCAACGGTCATCACCACATCAATCTCCCGCTCCGCAAAAACGGAAGCAAAAAGCCTGCCTACATGAGAGAGGACAGATGGTTTTCCTAAGATATCCGTTAAATATACATAACCGCCCGGAAGGATACGCTCAGGATTTACTAAAGACTGTCCCAGCTCCTGTATAAACGCTTCTGCTTCAGCCTGTTTCACTTTCGGAATGTATTTGACGCCTCCGGCAGCTCCCGGCACTGTAAGCAGCGTCCCAATGCCTTGCTGTTCAAAGGTCTGTTTAATAATCGTTAAATCTTCACTGATTGATGACTTTGCTGATTGATACCGTTCTGAGAAAAACGTTAACGGTATTAATTCATGCGGATGGGTTAACAAATAATTTGTTAAGTCCACCAATCTGCCGCTGCGACGAAACTTCATGAACTTACCCCCAAAATCCGAATAATTTAAAAATAATATAACTTAACATACGGATTTAATCAAGAGCATTCTGTTCGCCGATCATCCGCACCGCGTACACTTGATCACAGAAACCTCTTAACCCGTTATAAATCCGCTGCACCTTCGATTCGTATTGAACCAAACCGAATACAGTCGGTCCGCTTCCGCTCATTAACACCGCATCAGCGCCGAAGCGTTTCATTTGATTTTTAATCATCGCCACCTCGGGATGGAGGCTGAGCGTAACCGACTCCAATACGTTTCCTAATTGTCCGCATACCTTTTGGAAGCTTTTTTCTTCAATCGCGTCAATCATCGCCTGCACATCAGGATGCCGAACCTGCTGTAAGTTCAGCCGGCGGTACACTTCGGCAGTCGATACCCCGATCGTCGGTTTGGCGAGCACGACCCAGCAATGAGGCGGAGCACTGATGTGCCTGATCTTCTCACCGCGTCCGGTTGCCAGGGCAGTGCCTCCGTATACACAGAAGGACACGTCTGAACCGATTTCAGCTCCAAGCTCCGCGAGCTCTTCGACAGAAAGCTTTAAATCCCAAAGCCTGTTCAGCCCTCTGAGCGTGGCTGCCGCATCGCTGCTTCCGCCGGCAAGCCCTGCCGCTACAGGGATCACTTTTGTAATCATAATGGAAACGCCTTTTTTGACTTGAAACCGTTCTTTAAGCAGTTTGGCTGCCTGATAAGCCAGATTCCTTTGATCATCCGGAACAAAGCGGTTATGCGACGCCACTCTGATAACGTTTTCGGGCAGTTCTGTCAGTTCAATCCGATCTGCCAAATCAATTGTCGTCATGATCATCTCCACTTCGTGATAACCATCCGGGCGTTTACTCGTCACATCGAGGGACAGATTGATTTTGGCCGGCGCTTTTTCTAAAATACGCATAGCTTTCACCTACTTCTCCATCTAAACATAAGTATGAACATTGTATCACATTTGGAGACCCGGAGGTACTTATCCGAAATTGACGCCGGTTTTGACAGCCGATAGAAAAAACCGGGGAACGGTTTGTCCCCCGGGCCACTGCATTATCGGTTATTTTGGTTCTGAGCCGCCATCTGCTGTTCGGCAATCTCAATCGCGCGCTTTACCATATTCCCGGCGTCACGCGCCCGAATGCCTCCCCAGCCCTCGTTTTTCACCGTATCGTAAAAACCAAGGTCCTTCGCCAGCTCATATTTGAACTCATCTGACATAACTCCACGACGTCTGCCCAAACGAAACAACCCCTTTTATAGAATTGATCACCATTCGTGCACGCCACGATAAAACATGTGACACTTATAGCTTCCGTTTAATCGGCTGAAACTTTCGAGGGAATAATTAGAAGAGCTTTAGAAGGCAAAACAAAAAGCAGTAAACAAAAGGTTCACTGCCCATTAAAATGCTACTGAGCTTGCCGCATCGTCATTGAATGTCAATTCAACAGTCTCAGTCAGAATATCAGCATAACTGTATGAAACTCTTTCAAACGAATTCTCGTCTTGATCTAGTTGTATCACAAAAACAGAAGGGTACGTCTCAGCTAAAATGCCCGAACGCTCAATCGTTTTTCGGCGGCCGCCGTTTGCTTTTAACGTAAGCCGTTTACCTAAATTCCCATCAAGCGATCTTTTTATATCGGACAACGTCTTCGCCATTGCATCCACCTCACTACATTTATTGTACAACAAGAGCCCAATTTTGTCAAATAAAATTTAAATTATATCAACGTTAATAAGTCATTGTCAACAAAATTATTTTGACAAAATTCTATTGATTTCTGCGTTATTTTTCACAAGTTCCGGAAATTTATGTATCAATATGTAAAATAATTAACCCGCATAGCGAAATATATGCGGGTTTTATCACTCATCCATTTGATTTATACGGCATACCGACACGCAGCACACCCTTCGTTTCAATTCCTCCCAGCCCTTTCTCTCTCGTCAGCGTATTTCTCAGGACATCCCATACATTGATCCGCTCCATAAACGGAGTGAAGCTGATTTTCGCGACAATATATACCGGGTCAAGCGCGTGGATATTGACGCGTGACGGAGAACTTGCGAAATTCGCGCCCGCTCTGATTAAAGACTCGAAATGAGATTGGCAGGCACCCGCGAATATGACCAGCTGATCCAAATGAGGGACTTTACGCCTCGCTTTTTGAACGGTTTCGACAAAGTGTTTGGAATGCCTGTAGGCGCTTAAATCGTTCACGCCTCCCTTATGCTTGGAATATGCATCATGGCCGGTGATGACTAAAATATCCGGCCTGTATTTATCAAGCAGCTCGTCAATTGATGCCGGCATTTTTTTCTCATGGCAATGAATTCCGTATACCGGCACACCGATTTTTTCATAAAAGTTCAGGCACTTTTTCAAATAGGCCTCATCGCCGTCCAGATGCAATACCTTTCCGGGCATATGAAAGTAGTGCTCCTGATGCTGATATTGATTTGTCGCATAATATTCCTGTTTTTCCCGAAGCAGCTTATAATCCTGGCGGAGCAGCTCGAGAGATTCATTCATCCTGCTTTCATCTCTTTTCTTTCTCATGGCCTGTTCGTCTTTTCTGACAGGCTCCAAATCAGAAAAATCAGCATCCGCAATCAATCTGACTTCGTCACCATGCAGGATGGCAATTGAATTTCCGTTGCTTGTTTGCTCTATACCGATAATGCGAAATAAAACATCCATTTGATAGGATTTCCTGGCTACCATATCTCCTATTTGAAATTGCACGTTACCCACTCCACAAATAGACTAAGCCTCATCATGAAAGAAGTCTTGGCAAATACACCTCTTTCCGCTGCGGCGCTTGATGTTTCAAGCTTTTCTTGCAGTTGAATGAATAAGGTTCTCCTCTAGCCTATGTAGCGGCAGTCCAAGTGGTGACGCAAAACAAAAAGCCCTCTTAGAAAAGGGCTTTATGCAATCCGTTGGACAGGAGCGCGAATTCTTCTATGGACAGGGATTCACCGCGCCGCTTTCCGTCAATATTCGTTTCTTGAAGAACTTCTTCAATTTGAGCTTTTTTTTCTTTTCCGCCCGGAAGATTGTTCACAAGGTTGTTCAGCAAGGTTTTCCGGCGCTGTGCGAAGCTTGCTTTAATCAGCTGGAAGAAAAACGGTTCATTATCGACGTCAACCGCCGGGCCGTCACGCAGTAAAAGCCGGATAACCGCGGAATCGACATTAGGCTGAGGCACAAACACCGTTTTCGGGACGGTCATGACGGTTTTGGCCTCCGTATAGAACTGAACCGCAATGGAAAGCGATCCGTACTCCTTAGAGGAAGGATCAGCGGCCATCCGCTCAGCGACCTCTTTTTGCAGCATCACGACAATCCCTTTTAACGGAAGATGTTCTTCCAAGAGCTTCATGATGATCGGCGTCGTCACATAATATGGGAGATTCGCCGTCACCATAATTTCATCACAATCCTGAAAATGCTCTTCAATGACAGATTTAACGTCTGCTTTCAGCACATCTTGATGAATGATCGTTACATTGTCATATGGAGACAGCGTATCATTGAGAATGGGCAGCAGGCGCTGATCAATTTCAAACGCGACGACCTTTTTCGCCCGTTTGGCAAGCTGCTCTGTCAGCGCGCCGATCCCGGGCCCGATTTCAATGACTCCGGTCCGATCCGTAATTTCCGCATGGTCCACAATTCTGTCCAATATATTTGTATCAATTAAGAAATTCTGTCCCAGACTCTTTTTAAAAGAAAAACCGTACTTTTTCAGAATTTCCTTCGTTCTGATAGGTGTCGCGATATCTTTATTGTTCATCCTGTTCCTCCTGCCTCATAGCATCGAGCGCATCAATAAAATCACTTCTTTTGATTTGAAACATTTGCAGCCGTTTTTGAAGCTGCTTGCCGTTTGTATAGCCGATCTTCAGCAGGTCGCCCAATCGTTCGCGGCGTCTTTTGGCAGCCGGTCCGCCGATCAGACCGGCCTGTATGACATCTTCAGCTGAAATCTCACTCGGCTTTGCCTCCATCTCTTCATGCACATTTTCCAGACATGCTCTGATGCTTTCAATGGATGCGTGCTCAACGCCAATGCCGCGCTTATTTTTCGGTTTGGCAAGATGTTTGGGCAGAAATGCGTGTTTACAGCCGGGTACTGCTTCAGAAATGGTTTTCCGGATCTTTTCCCCCGGAAAATCCGGGTCCGTCAGCACGATGACCCCTCTCGTTTCCTGCGCCAGCCGAATCTGCCTGATGACTTCGTCTCCGATTGCGGAACCGTTTGTCTCGATCGTATCCGCATCAACGGCAAGTTTTATGCGCGCAGTGTCATCGCGTCCCTCGACTACAATAATTTCTTTAATTTTCATTACTTCCTCCAAAAAAACTTTTTATATCCAAAACGAAACCTTTGCTTGCATGTCACGTCTAATATACTGAAAATACACTTTACCTATTATAACGAAAAAAACAGAGGGCGCAAAACCCTCTGAGTGAATCGGAATTAATTTAAGATTTTTATTTTGACCTGTTTCTTTCCCCAGCGGTAAGCTGAAGATTTTTCAGGGAAAAAGACATCAATCCGTCTTCCTTTAATGGCTGAGCCTGTATCAGCGGCCACGGCATCCCCGTATCCGTCTACGTGGACTCTTGTGCCGAGCGGAATGACGCTTGGGTCTACCGCAATGACTTTGGCATTCGGATTGCTTGTCAGGTTAACGCCTGTAGCCGTATGGCCGGAACAGCCGCTGCAGCTTGCGGTATAAGCCGTGGAAGACACGGTAATCACTTTACCGGAAGATCCGGTTTCGCCAGAAGATGCCTTCACAGGTGCACTGAGCTGCTCAATCTTGGGACTGTGCCGCTTTGTGCCGACCGCAATGATTTGATCTTTGCTTTTTTCAGATGTTTCTTCTTTAACAAGCTTTCTTGAAACTTCTTTTCCATTTTCTTTGACAACATGAAAATGCTTTTTAAGTTTGCCTTCTTTTCCTTTTTGAACGATCTTTTCTTTCCCGCTGTCGAGAGACGCATCTTCTTTTTCTTTCACTTGATACGCTATTTTTTCCTCAACTACATCGGTGACTTTTTCGATACGAGTGATTTGTATGCCGGCCTGATTTTTTGTGAGCTTTTCGTGTAATGCCGGTTTTACTTTATCTTCGTCTTTCATGTCCATCTTATGCTGCGTTAAAAAGTCAGCGACCGTAGTCGAAGTCGTCCATATTTTCTTTTTCTTTCCCGCATCATTTACAGTGACCTGAAAAGCCGGGTCGACCGTGACTTTCATGCCGTTTGTCACTTTCGTATCTGCTGCTGGATCTATTTTATCGTGCTGATTCACAGGTGTATGCTGTTCGTTCAGAAATGCGCCGACTGTTTTTGCCGTTGACCATAAAGTCTTTTCTTCTCCGCCTCTTGTCACACGGATCTGCTTTGCAGCTTCATACACGACATTCATGTTGTCTGCCAATGCTGTCTGCTTAGACGGGGTAATCCGGTCTTCATTTCTCGTCTCTATATGTAAATCTTCCAGAAGTTCCCCAACCGTTTTTGCATGAGTGCGTATTTGCTTTTTCTTGCCGTTGATAGAAACAGAAACTGATTGTTTTGAGAGCTCATGTGCCCCGTATGCAGTCCCGGTTCCGCCCAGCAGAATAATAGCTGCAATAAGAATAACCTTGCTTTTACCAAGCTTTACGGAAAACAGTTTTTTCATTTTTTGTGTGATGAAAAACGCCTCCTTCTCCTCGGAGAGATTATATAGAGTATCTAAAATGCTGTCAACCCTCCCATCTCGAAGATGAAAAACCTTCAGCGTATCCCTCATTATGCAAAAACAAAGCAAAAAAAGGAAGAGAGACATATCGACAACCTATCTTATGAAGAGAAGGAAGCTTGTAGAACCGTTTTACATATCCACTGAATCGGACAAGCCTTTACACGTTACGACAGCGCATTCTGTCAGTTTATGCGGAAAAGTCTTTTTGCGTTTTCGGTTGTAATTGAGGCAATTTCTTCATATGTCAGCCCTTTTAATTCAGCGAGCTGTTCAGCAACATATTTTACATAGCTTGGCTCATTTCTTTTGCCGCGGAAAGGATGCGGTGTCAGGAAAGGGCAGTCCGTTTCAATCAGCAAACGGTCATTCGGAATTTCCTTTGCTACTTCTTTTGGTTTCTTCGCATTTTTGAAGGTAACCGGTCCGCCGAATGAAATATAAAAATTCATATCCATACACTGCCGCGCAACCTCCGCGCTCCCTGTAAAGCAGTGCATAATACCGCCGACTTCTTCCGCCCCCTCTTCTTTCAAAATCGTGACAACATCTTCCGTTGCATCACGATTATGAATGATAATTGGAAGGTTCACTTCTTTGGCGAGAGCGATTTGTTTCCGGAATACTTCTTTCTGAACGTCTTTTGGTGATTTATCCCAGTGATAATCAAGGCCCATCTCTCCGATTGCCACGACTTTTTCGTGAGAGGACAGTTCCTTAATCCATGATAAATCTTCCTCTGTCATGTCAATTGCGTCTACCGGATGCCAGCCGATCGCAGCGTATATAAAGTCATATTCCTCAATCAGCTCCATCGCACGCGTGATAGTGGGTTTGTCGAAGCCGACAACGACGATTCGTTCAACTTTTTCAGCCTTTGCACGCGCAATGACTTCCTCTAAGTCTGTGTCAAATTGCTCGGCATTTAAGTGCGCATGTGTATCAAAAAGCATCATAAAAACTCCTTTCTTGTTGAAAAACAAAAGGTGTTCGACGGAATGTTACACGTGAAACACCTTTTGCATCTATTATTTAATTCGAGTGCCTTTCGGTAATGACTGGTCGACAGCTACAACTTTAAGTACGCCGTCCGATTCTCCTGCCAGTATCATTCCTTGAGAAAGCTCGCCTCTCAGTTTTACCGGTTTTAGATTCGTTACACAAATGATCTTCATTCCCACAAGCTGATCCGGTGTGTAATGCTTCGCGATACCTGATACAACTTGGCGCTGTTCAAAGCCCAGATCAATTTGCAATTTCAGCAGCCGATCTGCTTTTTTCACCGGCTCTGCGGACAAGACCTCTGCGACGCGAAGTTCTGTATCCATAAATTGATCAAACGTAATTTCAGGAAGACGCTCTGCTTCTTGCGGCTCTTCCGCCTTTTCTTCTTTAGCAGGAGCAGTTCCTTGCATTTTTTGCTTGATGTAAGCTACTTCTTCTTCAGCTTCAAGACGAGGGAAAAGCGGCTCCCCTTTTTTCACTTTCGCGTTCTTCAATTGACCGAATGTCTGAATGCTGTCCCATGCTTTAAGAGACTGATCCTCAACTCCGAGCTGGGCAAACATTTTTTCAGGCGTTTGTGTCAAGAAAGGCTGGAGCAATACGGCTGAGATACGTAAAGATTCAGCTAAATGATACATGACAGAACGTAATTCTTTTTCTTTTTCCTGGTCTTTAGCAAGCACCCACGGAGCAGTTTCATCAATATATTTGTTCGTACGGCTGATTAATTGCCATAGCGTTGATAAAGCGACTGAAAACTCCATGTTTTCCATTGCCTTTTCATAAGCTTTAACCGTTTCACCGGCTACAGAAGAAAGCTCTGAATCAAAATCGGTCACATTTCCTTCATATGAACCAATCTCACCGTCAAAATATTTTTGGATCATCGCGACTGTACGATTCAGAAGGTTTCCTAAGTCGTTCGCCAAGTCATAATTAATCCGTTCTACGAAACCTTCCGGCGTAAAGACACCGTCTGAACCGAACGGTACTTCGCGAAGCAGGTAATAGCGAAGTTCATCCAAGCCGTAACGTTCAATTAACGTTACCGGATCAACGACATTTCCTTTTGATTTCGACATTTTTCCGTCTTTCATCAATAACCAGCCATGCGCGAAGACTTGCTTAGGCAGCGGGAGATCAAGCGCCATCAGCATAATCGGCCAGTAAATGGTATGAAAACGGACAATTTCTTTACCGACAAGGTGGACGTCAGCCGGCCAGTACTTTTTGTAAAGCTCATCATTTTCCGTATCGTAACCGAGCGCTGTAATATAGTTGAACAGTGCGTCAATCCATACATACACGACATGCTTCGGATTTCCCGGCACTTTTACGCCCCAGTCGAACGTCGTTCTGGAAACGGCCAAATCTTCAAGCCCCGGTTTAATGAAGTTGTTAATCATTTCATTTTTGCGTGATTCAGGCTGGATGAAAGAAGGATTTTCCTCATAAAACTTCAGCAGGCGGTCTGCGTATTTGCTCATGCGGAAGAAGTATGACTCCTCTTTGATTAATTCGACCGGGTGGCCGCTGTCCGGGCTTTTTCCGCCGACAACCTCACCCTTCTCATTTCTTTCCACATCCACCAGCTGTGTTTCCGTATAGAATGTTTCATCAGGGATGCTGTACCAGCCCTCATACTCATCCAGGTAAATGTCACCATTATCAAGAAGTTTTTGAAACACTTTCTCGATAATTTCTTTGTGCCGGCTTTCCGTCGTCCGGATGAAATCATCGTGAGAAATGTCGAGCTGCTTCCATAGTTTTTGGATTTCAGCAACTGCACGATCCACATAAGCTTGAGGCGTGATATTCTCTTCCTCCGCTTTCTGCTGGATTTTCTGTCCGTGCTCATCCGTTCCGGTTAAGTAGCGTACGTCAAATCCTTTTAATCTTTTGTAACGCGCCATCGCATCGCCGGCCACGGTAGTATAAGCATGGCCGATATGTAATTTTCCGCTCGGATAATATATCGGGGTTGTAATATAAAAAGTATTATTGTCTTGCGGCATGTTGCAACCTCCCATTCAGAATGTCGAAAAGCTCACGCCCAAAGGACGAGAGCGGTTTTATTTGATATACAATATTGATATTTGTCCTCTATCTATGATACCATCTTAGCCTTTAAGATCAAGGATATATACGTACTGCGCGTAAAAGAGTAAATAAAATTAAAAATTTTTATTGAAATTAAAAAAAGTCTTAACATGTCGAAATTTGTCGTATATAATCTACTAATATAAAACATCTTGGTTCGAAAGTCTTGATTTAAAAGGATTTTCAGTAGGATAATAGGTTCGAAAAAGCAGTCAAAAAGCCTGTTATTTCAGGATTTCCAAGGCTTTACTTACTATAAGAACTAATTCTTACAATCAATAGTAAACAAAAAGATTGACGATTATTGGAAACCTTGTTATGCTAGGAATGTAAGGAATTTTGTCGAATAATGACGAAGAAAAATATAAACTACAAAATAATTATCTCTCGGGAGGAGACTGTTAATGAAATCTACTGGTATCGTACGTAAAGTTGATGAACTTGGACGCGTCGTTATCCCTATCGAACTTCGCCGTACACTGGGCATCGCAGAAAAAGACGCTCTTGAAATTTATGTTGATGATGAAAAAATCATCCTTAAAAAATATAAACCAAACATGACTTGCCAAGTAACTGGTGAAGTTTCTGATGATAACCTTAAACTTGCCGGCGGCAAATTGGTACTCAGCAAAGAAGGCGCTGAGCAAATCATCTCTGAAATTCAAAACCAGCTTCAAAACCAAAAATAAGCTATTTCATACAAAAACCGTTCTTGTTACGATACAAGAACGGTTTTTTTTATGATTGAATGTGATAAGCGTCATAAATCTCGCGTTTCGGAACGCCCCGATCTACCGCTGTTTGTTTTATGGCCTGTTTGGAAGATGCTCCTTCGTTTATGTAATGCTCCACATGCTCGTTCTCAGAAAGCTCCGTCCACCAAGGCTTTTCCTCTTCCTCCGGTTCAGCGGTTTGATTTCCTTCGACAACGAGACAGAACTCACCGCGGATTTGATCTTCATTTGCCCATTCCATCACCTCGGCGATGGTTCCTCTGATAAATTCCTCGTACTTTTTCGTTAATTCTCTCGTGACGGCGATGGTTCGATTACCCAAAACGTCATGCATTGCTGTTAATGTTTCTTTTAATCTGTGCGGCGCTTCGTAAAATATCATCGTTTCCTGCCGTTTTTTCAGGATTTCGAGTTCTTTCTTCTTTTCTTTTTTCTGTCTGTTTAAAAATCCGTAGAAGAAAAACGGCTGCGGGGTGATGCCTGATGCGGTCAGCGCGGTTAATGCCGCATTAGCACCCGGGAGCGGAACGACATATCCGCCGATTTGGGTGAAATCTCTCACAATCTCAGCCCCCGGGTCGGAAATTGTCGGCATACCGGCATCACTGACCAATGCCACATTCTTTCCGCTTTTCAGCCATTCAATGATTTTATGGCCGCTGCTTTCTTTATTATGTTCATGATAGCTGATGAGAGATGTTTCTATGTCATAAACATGGCACAGCTTTTTCGTCTGTCTCGTATCTTCGGCAGCTATGACATCGGCCGATTTCAGCGTCTCTACTGCACGAAAGGTCATATCCTCCAAATTACCGATCGGTGTAGGAACAAGGTACAGAGTTCCCATTTCAGATTTTCCGTTAAAGCTCATCTGGCGTCTTAACATATACAGCCTCCTTGCTGCGTCGTTTTTCTTCTATATATTGCTCTTTTTTCTTTCGGGTCAGCTGTTTAAAACGGTATTCCGCCTGCATCGCTTCCCGTTTTGTTTCAAATGATTCCGCATGGCATAACGAAACCGGCCTTCTCGCCCTTGTATATTTCGCGCCCTTTCCCTCATTGTGGGTTTTCAGCCGTTTTTGCAGATCATTTGTATAACCGGCATACAGACTGTTGTCATTGCACAGCAGCACATAAAAGAAATGACTATTTGTCTCCATATAAAATCGTGCGGATCTCTTTCGTATATTCATTTTGTTCATTGTATACGAACAGCGGGGGAAGAATTTTGAGATCAGGGCGGCCGCCTTTAATTCCTTCAACCAAAATGGTATTCGCTTCTTTACCTTGTTTCGGATAAATAAACTGAACCCGTTTCGGTTCTATTCGGTACGCTTTCATTAATTCAAAGATTTCCAAAAGCCTCCCCGGCCGATGAACGATAGCCGCTTTTCCGCCTTGCTTCAGCAGTTTGCTGCTGACGGAAATCACATCTTCAAGCGTGCAAAGGATTTCGTGCCTTGCGATTCTGAGATGCTCGTTCAGGTTCTGCTCCGCCTCTTTCGGTGTTTTAAAATAAGGCGGATTGCAGGTGACAATATCATATTTATTATGTCCGAGTCTTTCCGGCATATTTTTCAGATCATCATGAATGAGACTGATCTGACCGCCCAGCCCGTTGTATTCCACGCTTCGGAGCGCCATATCATACAAGCGTTCCTGAATTTCAACCCCGGTGATATCGGCTTTTGACCTTGTGCTGAGCAAAAGCGGCACAATGCCGTTCCCCGTGCATAAATCAACGATGTTTCCCTTTTGAATCGGAACGTATGCAAACTTAGACAGCAGCACGGCATCTAATGAAAAAGCGAAAACCGTCGGACTCTGTACTATTTTCATATCCTCTGCTAATAAGTAATCCAATCTTTCATCATCACGTAATGAAACCATAATCTTATTCCTTTCGGCACTCTTTGAAAAAGGCTTCCGACATCAGCGGAAGCCTTTTCCTTATTTTTTATTTAAGAAGGACAGACAAAAAAGGCAATCTCCCTTGCGGACGCTCCCATAATGGACGTTGCAAATATGAAAGCCTTCTTGATACAGCCGGGCCAGATTGTCGTACCCTTCTCCTATATCACTCTGCTCTGCCTTCTGTGTTTTTGTTTCTTTCTGATCGGCTTTGAATTTTTCAATTTGCTCTGTCGTGTCATCAAGCCGCTTACGCAAATGCTTATTTTCAAGCTGAAGATGGTGATTCTCTTCAATCATTTCGCCGATATGCTGCTTTAAGTCACCCAGCTGACGGTACAGCGAACCGATTTGTTCCTCCAGGTTTATGACAGTATCAAATAACTCTTTTTTATCCAAGGTTCCACACCTCGTTAATCTGTGGTTTGTGCGGATACGACGCCCTCTTCCAAGAGCTCTTCCCAAGTATATTCTATCACTTTTTCACGATTCTTCAGTTCCACCTGAAGCACCCGTTCCAGAATATTAAGACCGACAACCTTTGCGGGGCCGTTTGCCGTCGTAATCATTTCGCCTAAATCCGGCAGCTGTTCTTTTGCCGTCTCATACTCATCATTTTCGTACTTCAAACAGCACATCAAACGGCCGCACAGACCGGAAATCTTCGTTGGGTTCAACGATAAATTTTGATCCTTCGCCATTTTGATGGACACCGGTTCAAAATCACCGAGGAACGTGGAGCAGCAAAGCATTCTACCGCATGGTCCGATACCGCCGAGCATTTTCGCCTCGTCCCTCACCCCGATTTGGCGCAATTCGATTCTCGTTTTAAAGATAGAAGCCAAGTCTTTGACCAATTCCCTGAAATCAACCCGTCCGTCTGCTGTAAAGTAAAAAATGACTTTATTGCGGTCAAATGTAAACTCAACATCAACCAGCTTCATATCTAAGCCGTGGTCAGCCACTTTTTTCTGACAGACTTCAAAAGCGGACAGGGCCTCCTGTTTGTTTTCTTCTACAATGAGAAGATCGCGTTCATCAGCAACGCGTATGACCTTTCGAAGCGGAAGCACAACATCATGCTCGTCCACTTGTTTATTTGCGATGACAACCTGCCCGTATTCGACACCTCTTACGGTTTCAACAATGACGCAGCTGTCTTGTTCTATATCAAATCCGTTCGGATCAAAATAATAAATTTTCCCCGCTTTTTTAAAGCGGACGCCTATTACGTTGTACAAGCTTATCCCTCCTGCAACGTTAACACCAAGTGCTCCATTAATCCCTGCACATTCACATTGGAATGAAGCCGTTTTTTTGCTTCTAAAACAGCGAGAATTTGGTTCGTAACGCTTTGTTGTGTAAATTGCAGCGCATGCTGTTTTATTGATTGGAATAAGTCTTGATAAATCAGTTTATCTTCATTTCCAATTTGGATGGATAATACATCACGGTATATCAATAAGAGCATATCAAGACCCATTTCTTGATGGGTTTTTTCTTTGAAAAAGGGCACCCACTGATCCTGAATGAAGAAAAAGGCATGTCCTTTCCGCTGATGTAAGACTTCATACAATTTTATCACTTTCGCTCTGGACTCTGCAAACTCATCATTTCGACTTAATTCGACTGCTTCCGCAATATTATTTGTCATATTTGCTAAGAGCCGGGCCATGTGAGGGCTCACTTCCTGTTCAATCAGTCTTTCTTCTATGGCTTTCGGCTGAAGCGGCTGGAACGGAAGGACCTGACATCTCGAAACGATGGTATCCAGTATTCGGTGGAGCTGCTCAGTAATAAGAATTGCGATGGTATCTTGACTCGGCTCCTCTAAAAATTTCAGCAGACTGTTTGCCGCATTTGTCGTCATTTGATCCGCATGGGATATAATGTACAGCTTTTTATGCGATTCCAGTCCTGTTTTGGAAAACTCTTCCTGAAGCGATTGGATCTGAGCCTTTTTAATGGATAATCCGTCGGGCTGAACCACATGCAGGTCGGGATGGTTTCCGGATTCAATACGCTTACAGTTCCGGCACTCCCCGCAAGGCTCAGTCCCGTCTTCAAGGCAAAAAAAGCTTTTTGCGAGAAGCAGTGCGGCATCCAATTTGCCCGTTCCTTTTTTGCCTTCAAACAGATATGCGTGAGAAAGCCTTTTCTTTTCAATGCTGTTATGCAAAAGCCGCATCACTCTGGGCTGCTGCCCGGTCATTTCCTTCCATGATATTGCCATTGTATCACTCTCTATGTGTAAAGGTTAATCAATAAACCTTTTATTTCTCCGATTCGATCCAGCAAATCAATTGCCGGTTTTTCCTGATCTAACATTTCTTCCGTCAGCTGAAGCAGTTTTTCATCTATTTCTTTCACAAGCCCCAGAGTCCGGCTGCTGCCGTACAGGTCAAAGCTTTTCTCCGTCTCATGCGATAATCCGCTGTCTACGGCCTCTTTTACAAAACGTTTTACCAATCCTTTGAATTTCGCTAAGTCTTTGAAGTTTCTCGACTTCGTCAGCCTTTTCCCGAACGTTTCTATATCCGTTAAGAACCTGCTCAGCTGATCAAATTTCAGCTTGCTGCTTTGGCTGTCCATTGAACTTTTAAATGTTCCGGAAAGCTCTGCCGCTTTATAAGCAGGCTGCTGCTTTTTCTCAATAAATGTACGTAAGTCAGAATTTATTTTCACGTCGTCAAATCCTTAAAATTGATGAAATTCATCGACCGGGAGGACAAAGACCGTCGCTCCGCCGACTTCCACTTCGACGGGATATGGAACGTAGGAATCCGCATTCCCGCCCATCGGGGATACCGGGGCAATCATCTGATCACGTTTACAGCCATTCTCTTTAATGAGGCTGAGCGCTTTATCGACACGGATATCTTCCACCCCGATCATAAACGTCGTATTGCCTGATTTAAGGAATCCGCCTGTTGTCGCAAGCTTCGTCACCCTGAAGTTGTGGTCGGTTAATACTTTCAAAAGCCTGTTGCTGTCCTGATCCTGCACCACTGCCACTATTAGTTTCATTCTCTAGGCCCCCTTTAGGTTGGAAAGAACATTATCGTTACATTCATTATAGCAACTTATGAGAAACAGGTCACAACTGAATTTTTTTCAATGCTTCATTTATCACTTGAAGTGCGTCCTGAATGACGAGTTCCTTCTTTTTCGATGCGTCGATTGTATGGAATCTTTCCGGAAAACGCTGCATTACCTTTTGGTATCCTTCCCGTACTTTCGTGTGAAAGTGCAGGGCCTCAAGATCGAGACGATTCTTCTCTCTTGAATCATTCGACGTAATCCGTTTCAACCCTTCTTCCGGCTCAATAGAAAAATAGATGGTGACATCAGGCATCGTATCGCCGATTGCAAACTGGTTAATAGAAAGGACTTCATCAATGCCGAGCCCTCTCGCATAGCCTTGGTAAGCCAGCGAACTGTCGATGAAACGATCGCACAGCACAATGCGGCCTTCTTTCAATGCAGGCTGCACCTTTTCGACTAAATGCTGTCTTCTCGCCGCAGCGTAAAGCAGCGCCTCCGTTTTTGCATCCATCAGTGTATTGTTTTTATTTAAGATCACTTCTCTGATCTGTTCCGCAATGTCGATGCCGCCCGGTTCTCTTGTCGCTGTCACCGGGAGCCCCTCTGCCGACAGAATCTCTTTCATTTCCTGAAGCACAGTCGTTTTCCCTGCACCTTCAGGACCTTCAAATGTTATAAATAAACCGCTCATGATTTCTCCTCTTCTATATAGACAAGTAATTGTTCCCCGTTTAACAAGCCTTGAATATGCGCGTCCATGCCGATTAAACGGGAAAGCTTTTGTACGATCTCTTCTGTTATCCGTTCTCCGTCCATGATCAGCGGAATTCCCGGCGGATAAGGAATAATGTTGCCCGCATGCAAGCGCCCGGCCGCCTTATTTATATCTGCAGGCTCTTTTGTAAACTTCCGCATCTCATTTTGCGGATATTCAAGTGTCGAAATGGACGGAAATGTCCAATTCACGGCATCCGGCAATTTATCGGGCGGTGTATTCTCCAGTTTCTGCTGTATGTTTCTTACGGTTGCCTGTTCTATCATCCGCCGGCCGCCTATCGGCAGTACGAGCAATACTTGGTACTCGTCAGCCAGCTCGGCAACAATGCCTTCACTCTCCAAAATCCGTTGTAATGAATAGCCGGAATGTCCGAGCTTTGACCGAAGAATTAATTTTAACGGGTCCGCCCGCAGCCCATATCCGGAAGGCTCGATTATTTCAATAGAAGAAATTGATGCGAACCTTCGTTTGATTTTCTCAATGTGCTCCATATGAACGGGAAGTGTCCCTTTTTCAGCAATATCCTGCACATAAGCGCGCGCCGTATCTAAAGATGCCATAATCGGGTATGACGGGCTGCTGCTTTGCAAACTGCTTACATAATAAGTTAATCGATCTCTGTCAATTCTGGTGCTGTTCAAATGAAAGTAAGACCCCATTGTCATAGCCGGAAGCGTTTTATGAGCCGATTGAACAACGGCGTCCGCCCCCATAGCCAATGATGAAGGCGGGAAAGGCTGGCCTAACACAAAGTGAGCCCCATGAGCCTCATCCACCAGTACAGGAACGCCGTATGAATGGGCTTTGTTAACTGCCGCGGTCAAATCGGCGGCGTGTCCGTAGTAAGTCGGATTGGTCAGAACAAGTCCTTTCGCGTTCGGATATGACGCCAGCGCTTTTTCGATGACTGAAAGGGATACATGTGCCGGCACATGCATGTTTTCATCGATTTCCGGCGCCAAATAAACCGGCTTGGCTCCGGCCAATGCCGCCGCATGGAAAACAGACTTGTGACAATTACGCTGGATCAGAATGGGTTCACCCGGTTCACAAACAGCTAAAATCATCGCCAGATTGCCGGCGGTCGTTCCATTGACGAGAAAGAAACTTTCCTGAGAGCCGTAAAATCTGCTCACCAAATCCTGCGCTTCCTTAATGACCCCCGTCGGGTGATGCAAGTCATCAAGACCCGTGATCTCAGTCATATCAATAGATAAAAGAGATTGATATACAGATTTGGCTTCATCAAAAAAGACATCTCCATTGTGATGTCCCGGAACATGAAAAGAATACGTATTTCGGTGCGCATGCTTCATCAGCGCTGTATATAAAGGTGTCTCCATTTTTAAACAAATCCTTTGCCTGTCTTTCTTATTATATCGTGCCTGCGAGCCAACTTAAAGCTAAGACTTTTTGCCATCTAGCCGTTATCCCGGCCGGACCTCATATCAAGCAGCTTCTTTTTTAAATCGCCTTCCATGATAACAAGCTCCTCCTCGGCACGCCTGCGTTTCATTCTGCCTTCTTCTTGAATAGACATGATTTCTTCAAGTGTGCTGATTAAGCTTTCCTGCACTTTTTTGAGGGTTTCTGCCTCAACAAGTCCGCGCTCATTGGCTTTGGCGGTCTCGACTGTACTTGTTTTCAGAAGTTCAGCGTTTTTCAGCAGCAATTGATTTGTCGTATCCGCCGCCTTCTGCTGCACATCTGCCGCACTCCGCTGCCTCATAAGCGTCAGCGCGATGGCGACTTGATTCTTCCATAAAGGAATAGCCGTAACAATGGAGGACTGGATTTTCTCTGCCAGTGCCTGATTCGTGTTTTGAATCAGGCGGATTTGCGGCGCACTCTGAAGCGTAATCTGCCTGCTCAGCAGCAGATCATGCACCCTCTTATCCAGACGGTCGGCAAACTGGCGAAGATCATTCACTTCCTGCGCGGCCATTTGATTGTGTTCTTGTAATTCGGCTTTTCTTGCCGCTTCGGGTATCATCTTTGTTTTCAGCTCATCTAATTTTAATTCCCCCGCTGCTATATACATAGTTAAATCAGAAAAGTATTGTTTATTTTGGGCGTACAGCTGATCTAACAATTTATTGTCACTCAACAGCACATTTTTAGAATGTTCCAGCCTTCTGCTGATACGGTCAATCTGCACACTTGTCTTTTGATATTTCGAAAGCACTTCCTGCACAGAACCGGATACCCTTTTAAACAGCCGGGCGAAAAACCCTTTGTTCTTCATCTGCAGATCATCAGGGTTTACCTGGTCAAGCTTCATCATCAGATCAGCCAATATTTGTCCCATCTCTCCTGCATCTTTTCTTTGCACGTGCTCTATCATCGTATGGGAAAATTCCAGAAGATTCGCCTGCGCCTGTGAACCAAACAGAACAATGCTTTGCATGTTCTCAGGGTCCAGTTTTTCAGCGAGCTGAAGTGCCGCCTCTCTTTTTTCTTCCGGCAGCGTATCTGCATGCTTTAGAGGGGTCTGGTCATTTTGGGCGCCCATGCTGTCGTCGGAACGGTCTTTGGCCATTTCCTTCTTCCTTTCTTATTTTCTCAGTGAATGCTTTGCCATATCTAATTCAAAGTGCAGGTCGTCGATGTCCTCCTTCATCAGTTCATGAAGATCCTCTTCCAGCCTTCTGGAGAGCTCTGCCAGAGTCATCCTCGTCTCACTCAAGGACATTGATAAATCTTTATTTTTTCGCGGCTGTGAGGAGAGCAGAGCATACTTTTCCGTCAGTTCCACAACAGAATCAAGCGTTTGATAATAGAAACGCTCTGCCTGATAAAAACGCTTCGGCTCTTGCTTTGTGAGCAGATATATTCGTCGGGTTATCCGCAGTATCTCTGCATTCTGCTTCAGCATTTGTATACTTTTAGAGCGAAAAAGCGCCCTGCGTAATCGGATGATTTTACCCTTTGCTTCCTCAAGATTTTCCTTGATATAAACATATTCTTTTCTTGTCAGCCGGTGTTTTTTTAAAAAGAGACGCTTCGCATTCCATAGTCCGGCCGCACTGGCTGCGGCTCCGCTGGCTGCCCCGTATAAAAACGAATACAAAAAAGGCTGATGCCCTATCGTAAAGAAGGTTATCCCCGCTAATACAAAAACTGTGCTGCCGCAAAGCGTCCATTTCATATATTGAATAAACGGTTTCATACTTGATCGACTCCTATTTATTCACTTTTATCAGTATTATCTATTACATTCCATGTCTAAACAAGTTCCTCTTCTTATCGTATCAGTTCTTTTATAAAAAGTGTAAAAACTCCTCTGATTTCAGGCAAAAAAAAGACCCTTTTCAGGGTTAAGAATATAACGTCGGTGTATGAAGGCTTTTCAGTTTACGAACGAAAAATTCATAATTTGGATCAGAGGTCGGAGTGGAAACTACTTTCTTCTCACACTCTAAACATATAAATTTCGTATAAATATGGATTCCCCTGCTTTTTTTGGTTTCACACACAATACATGTTTCTTCATGGCTGGACGTTTCATTCATTTTGCCCACCTCCGTATGAATAGCCTTCCCTTAAGCTGTTGATTGTATACACAATTTGGACCTTTTTGAAGTTTGCAATTAGTATATGGGCGTTTCCGTATTTCGGTGTTTGTTTTGTTTTTATTCAAAAACAAAAAAGGCAGCTCATGATGAGCTGCCTTTACCGTAATGATAGCTTGGCGGCGTCCTACTCTCACAGGGGGAAACCCCCGACTACCATCGGCGCTGAAGAGCTTAACTTCCGTGTTCGGCATGGGAACGGGTGTGACCTCTTCGCTATCGCCACCAAACCATTGAGAGTGTTCTCTCAAAACTAGATAACAGTAAGCATACATTCAAATTGGTTAAGTCCTCGATCGATTAGTATCTGTCAGCTCCATGTGTCGCCACACTTCCACCTCAGACCTATCAACCTGATCATCTTTCAGGGATCTTACTTCCTTGCGGAATGGGAAATCTCATCTTGAGGGGGGCTTCATGCTTAGATGCTTTCAGCACTTATCCCGTCCGCACATAGCTACCCAGCGATGCCCTTGGCAGAACAACTGGTACACCAGCGGTGCGTCCATCCCGGTCCTCTCGTACTAAGGACAGCTCCTCTCAAATTTCCTGCGCCCGCGACGGATAGGGACCGAACTGTCTCACGACGTTCTGAACCCAGCTCGCGTACCGCTTTAATGGGCGAACAGCCCAACCCTTGGGACCGACTACAGCCCCAGGATGCGATGAGCCGACATCGAGGTGCCAAACCTCCCCGTCGATGTGGACTCTTGGGGGAGATAAGCCTGTTATCCCCGGGGTAGCTTTTATCCGTTGAGCGATGGCCCTTCCATGCGGAACCACCGGATCACTAAGCCCGACTTTCGTCCCTGCTCGACTTGTAGGTCTCGCAGTCAAGCTCCCTTGTGCCTTTACACTCTGCGAATGATTTCCAACCATTCTGAGGGAACCTTTGGGCGCCTCCGTTACCTTTTAGGAGGCGACCGCCCCAGTCAAACTGCCCACCTGACACTGTCTCCCCGCCCGATAAGGGCGGCGGGTTAGAAGGTCAATACAGCCAGGGTAGTATCCCACCGATGCCTCCACCGAAGCTGGCGCTCCGGTTTCCAAGGCTCCTACCTATCCTGTACAAGCTGTACCAACATTCAATATCAGGCTGCAGTAAAGCTCCACGGGGTCTTTCCGTCCTGTCGCGGGTAACCTGCATCTTCACAGGTACTATAATTTCACCGAGTCTCTCGTTGAGACAGTGCCCAGATCGTTGCGCCTTTCGTGCGGGTCGGAACTTACCCGACAAGGAATTTCGCTACCTTAGGACCGTTATAGTTACGGCCGCCGTTTACTGGGGCTTCAATTCGCACCTTCGCTTACGCTAAGCGCTCCTCTTAACCTTCCAGCACCGGGCAGGCGTCAGCCCCTATACTTCGCCTTACGGCTTCGCAGAGACCTGTGTTTTTGCTAAACAGTCGCCTGGGCCTATTCACTGCGGCTCTCTCGGGCTTGCACCCTAACAGAGCACCCCTTCTCCCGAAGTTACGGGGTCATTTTGCCGAGTTCCTTAACGAGAGTTCTCTCGATCACCTTAGGATTCTCTCCTCGCCTACCTGTGTCGGTTTGCGGTACGGGCACCTCTCACCTCGCTAGAGGCTTTTCTTGGCAGTGTGGAATCAGGAACTTCGCTACTATAATTCGCTCGCCATCACAGCTCAGCCTTCACGGGAAACGGATTTGCCTATTTCCCAGCCTAACTGCTTGGACGCGGATATCCAATACCGCGCTTACCCTATCCTCCTGCGTCCCCCCATTGCTCAAATGGTGAGGAGGTGGTACAGGAATATCAACCTGTTATCCATCGCCTACGCCTTTCGGCCTCGGCTTAGGTCCCGACTAACCCTGAGCGGACGAGCCTTCCTCAGGAAACCTTAGGCATTCGGTGGAGGGGATTCTCACCCCTCTTTCGCTACTCATACCGGCATTCTCACTTCTAAGCGCTCCACAAGTCCTTCCGGTCTTGCTTCACAGCCCTTAGAACGCTCTCCTACCACTGTTCGAAGAACAGTCCGCAGCTTCGGTGATACGTTTAGCCCCGGTACATTTTCGGCGCAGAGTCACTCGACCAGTGAGCTATTACGCACTCTTTAAATGGTGGCTGCTTCTAAGCCAACATCCTGGTTGTCTAAGCAACTCCACATCCTTTTCCACTTAACGTATACTTTGGGACCTTAGCTGGCGGTCTGGGCTGTTTCCCTTTCGACTACGGATCTTATCACTCGCAGTCTGACTCCCAAGGATAAGTCATCGGCATTCGGAGTTTGACTGAATTCGGTAACCCGGTAGGGGCCCCTAGTCCAATCAGTGCTCTACCTCCGAGACTCTTACCTTGAGGCTAGCCCTAAAGCTATTTCGGAGAGAACCAGCTATCTCCAGGTTCGATTGGCATTTCACCCCTACCCACACCTCATCCCCGCACTTTTCAACGTGCGTGGGTTCGGGCCTCCATTCAGTGTTACCTGAACTTCACCCTGGACATGGGTAGATCACCTGGTTTCGGGTCTACGACCACGTACTCAATTCGCCCTATTCAGACTCGCTTTCGCTGCGGCTCCGCATCTTCTGCTTAACCTTGCACGGGATCGTAACTCGCCGGTTCATTCTACAAAAGGCACGCCATCACCCGTTAACGGGCTCTGACTACTTGTAGGCACACGGTTTCAGGATCTCTTTCACTCCCCTTCCGGGGTGCTTTTCACCTTTCCCTCACGGTACTGGTTCACTATCGGTCACTAGGGAGTATTTAGCCTTGGGAGATGGTCCTCCCGGATTCCGACGGAATTTCACGTGTTCCGCCGTACTCAGGATCCACTCAGGAGAGAACGAAGTTTTGACTACAGGGCTGTTACCTCCTATGGCGGGCCTTTCCAGACCTCTTCATCTACCTCGTTCCTTTGTAACTCCGTACAGAGTGTCCTACAACCCCAAGAGGCAAGCCTCTTGGTTTGGGCTGGTCCCGTTTCGCTCGCCGCTACTCAGGGAATCGCATTTGCTTTCTCTTCCTCCGGGTACTTAGATGTTTCAGTTCCCCGGGTCTGCCTTCTCATATCCTATGTATTCAGATATGGATACCACTCCATTACGAGTGGTGGGTTTCCCCATTCGGAAATCTCCGGATCAAAGCTTGCTTACAGCTCCCCGAAGCATATCGGTGTTCGTCCCGTCCTTCATCGGCTCCTAGTGCCAAGGCATCCACCGTGCGCCCTTTCTAACTTAACCGTTAAAAAGAATCACTACGTGATATCTTGCATTACTAATTGAATGTGAATTACTTCTGTTATCTAGTTTTCAAAGAACACGTTGGTGGAGCCTAGCGGGATCGAACCGCTGACCTCCTGCGTGCAAAGCAGGCGCTCTCCCAGCTGAGCTAAGGCCCCGTATTGGGTAAAGATGGTGGGCCTGAGTGGACTCGAACCACCGACCTCACGCTTATCAGGCGTGCGCTCTAACCAGCTGAGCTACAGGCCCATCTACCATATGAAAGAATCAAAGTTCCTTCAAAACTAAACAAGACAGGGAACGTTCTGTTTATAAGACCCAAGGTCTTATATTCCGTTAAAATCCTTAGAAAGGAGGTGATCCAGCCGCACCTTCCGATACGGCTACCTTGTTACGACTTCACCCCAATCATCTGTCCCACCTTCGGCGGCTGGCTCCTAAAAGGTTACCTCACCGACTTCGGGTGTTACAAACTCTCGTGGTGTGACGGGCGGTGTGTACAAGGCCCGGGAACGTATTCACCGCGGCATGCTGATCCGCGATTACTAGCGATTCCAGCTTCACGCAGTCGAGTTGCAGACTGCGATCCGAACTGAGAACAGATTTGTGGGATTGGCTTAACCTCGCGGTTTCGCTGCCCTTTGTTCTGTCCATTGTAGCACGTGTGTAGCCCAGGTCATAAGGGGCATGATGATTTGACGTCATCCCCACCTTCCTCCGGTTTGTCACCGGCAGTCACCTTAGAGTGCCCAACTGAATGCTGGCAACTAAGATCAAGGGTTGCGCTCGTTGCGGGACTTAACCCAACATCTCACGACACGAGCTGACGACAACCATGCACCACCTGTCACTCTGCCCCCGAAGGGGACGTCCTATCTCTAGGATTGTCAGAGGATGTCAAGACCTGGTAAGGTTCTTCGCGTTGCTTCGAATTAAACCACATGCTCCACCGCTTGTGCGGGCCCCCGTCAATTCCTTTGAGTTTCAGTCTTGCGACCGTACTCCCCAGGCGGAGTGCTTAATGCGTTAGCTGCAGCACTAAGGGGCGGAAACCCCCTAACACTTAGCACTCATCGTTTACGGCGTGGACTACCAGGGTATCTAATCCTGTTCGCTCCCCACGCTTTCGCTCCTCAGCGTCAGTTACAGACCAGAGAGTCGCCTTCGCCACTGGTGTTCCTCCACATCTCTACGCATTTCACCGCTACACGTGGAATTCCACTCTCCTCTTCTGCACTCAAGTTCCCCAGTTTCCAATGACCCTCCCCGGTTGAGCCGGGGGCTTTCACATCAGACTTAAGAAACCGCCTGCGAGCCCTTTACGCCCAATAATTCCGGACAACGCTTGCCACCTACGTATTACCGCGGCTGCTGGCACGTAGTTAGCCGTGGCTTTCTGGTTAGGTACCGTCAAGGTGCCGCCCTATTTGAACGGCACTTGTTCTTCCCTAACAACAGAGCTTTACGATCCGAAAACCTTCATCACTCACGCGGCGTTGCTCCGTCAGACTTTCGTCCATTGCGGAAGATTCCCTACTGCTGCCTCCCGTAGGAGTCTGGGCCGTGTCTCAGTCCCAGTGTGGCCGATCACCCTCTCAGGTCGGCTACGCATCGTCGCCTTGGTGAGCCGTTACCTCACCAACTAGCTAATGCGCCGCGGGTCCATCTGTAAGTGGTAGCCGAAGCCACCTTTTATGTCTGAACCATGCGGTTCAGACAACCATCCGGTATTAGCCCCGGTTTCCCGGAGTTATCCCAGTCTTACAGGCAGGTTACCCACGTGTTACTCACCCGTCCGCCGCTAACATCAGGGAGCAAGCTCCCATCTGTCCGCTCGACTTGCATGTATTAGGCACGCCGCCAGCGTTCGTCCTGAGCCAGGATCAAACTCTCCGATAAAGTAGTTTGACTGACTACGCACATCGTTGTGCGATTTATTTAAAACTTTGAATTAACAGGTACGTTTTGTCTTGTTTAGTTTTCAAAGAACTTTGTCCATCGCTCTTGAAGCGACTTAATTATTGTAACATATCAACTTCAATGTCGTCAACAACTTTTTAAAATTTCTTTTTTAGAATTCGTTTCGTCATCAGCGACGTATATTAGAATACCACCCTTGATCCAACATGTCAACAATAATTGATAAATTAAATGATGAAGCGTTTAATGACTATCAAAGCTGCGATGCCGGGAATCCCCAGAATCCCGCTGATGCCCGTTGTAATCAGGTTAACAGGGATATGAATACCGAGACTGCCTCCGAACAAGTTCACACCCACCAGCAGAATCGCGCCGGCAATAAATTTAATGGCAGTCACACCAATCCATCTTAGCGGTTTTGAAGATACTCCCCATAAAAAAAGCAAAGCAACCAGACCGACAATCAAACCGATAATGAAAAAAGGCTCCATGAATCTTCCCCCTCGCTTGTTTAGTACAAGCTTATGAGAAGATCCCGGAGAATAGACCTCTTACTTCCATCTGCTCATTTTCAAATTCCGCTGCTTCGCTTCTTTCAAATAAAAAAAGTACTTAGATTCAGCGACTTTCAGCTCAAACAACACCTCAGCGGAGGGCTCGAGACTTTTCTCGACCAGACTCTTCTGTCTGTTCCATTCTTCTTTTTGTTTAAAGAGCTGTTCTATCAGCTTCTCATCAAACTCTTTTCTTAATGTATTTCTGCGAAGAAAACCCATGCCTTGCTTTTTCCTCCCTTACAATTCACGTCTTCCTTCAAGAGCTTTTGAAAGAGTGACCTCATCAGCATATTCCAAATCACCGCCGACGGGCAGACCGTGGGCAATACGGGAGAGCTTGATGCCTGAGGGCTTTAACAGCCTTGATATATACATCGCTGTTGCTTCCCCTTCAATATTAGGGTTGGTTGCGAGAATAACTTCTGTCACTTGATCATCCTGAAGACGTTTCAGCAGCTCCGGAATCTTAATATCCTCCGGGCCGATGCCGTCCATTGGTGAAATCGCGCCGTGAAGAACATGGTACTGGCCGTTATATTCCTTCATTTTCTCCATTGCGATCACATCCTTAGGGTCCTGCACGACACAAATAACAGACTTATCCCTTCTTGTGTCCTCACATATATAACAAGGGTCTTGATCTGTTATATGTCCGCAAATCGAGCAATATGTCAGATTCCGCTTCGCATTGACAAGCGCCTTAGCAAAATCCAATACTGTGTCTTCTTTCATACCTAGAACAAAAAAAGCCAGACGAACCGCTGTTTTCGGTCCGATCCCTGGCAATTTCATAAAGCTGTCAATCAGCTTTGATATTGGTTCAGGATACTGCATGTTTATTTATCCCCCTAGAATAAACCCGGTATGTTCATTCCTTTTGTAAATTGTCCCATTGTCTCATTCGTCATGTCATCCACTTTTTTGAGGGCGTCGTTTGTCGCAGCAAGAACCAGGTCCTGAAGCATTTCGATATCTTCCGGATCAACGACTTCTTCTTTAATGGCAATGTCTACAACTTCTTTTTGGCCGTTGACTTTTACAGTCACCATACCGCCGCCTGCTGTGCCTTCAAGCACTTTTTCAGCAAGCTCCTCCTGAGCCTTCGCCATATCCTTTTGCATTTTTTGCATTTGTTTCATCATTTTTTGCATGTTTCCCATTCCGCCACGCATATTCAATCACTCTCTTTCATCTTATTAGTCTTTTATTTCGATTAAATCCGCTCCGACAAGTTTTTTCGCCTCTGCAATCAGCGGATCTTCTTCAGCCGGTTCGTTTGATCCTTCACTTTCCTGCTGGTGATCATTTAAAAATTCTTCTCTTATTTTACCCCATTGTGCTTCCGGAACGCCAATCAAATCCATTCTTTTCCCGAGCATTGATTCGAGAATCTGTTCAAGATTCGTACGGACTCCGTTATTGTCTTCTGCAACCATTTTACAATGGATTTCGTATTTAAATTTAAGCACAAATGCCTTTTGAGCAGCAGCCACCGGTTCACTGTCATTCAAAAGAGCCGCATGAGACACCTTATTCTGCTGTTTCAGGTGTGCCAGAAGCTTGCCCCAGCTGCTTTTAAGCTGTTCAAGTTCAGGTCTTGTAGCTTCCTTCAATATCTCATGAATTCTTCCGACCGGAGCTTTGTAATGGCTTTTTCCGCCTTTTTGAGGACGCGGAGCTTCTTTCGGAGCGCTTTCCATCTGAACCTTCACACCGGAGGTTTTCAGCCTTTCTACTTCCTGCTCAAGCTGCTGAATCTTATTCATCAGCATGCCGACCTCAGGGATGTCTCCGGCGGATTGCTGTGCCGTCTGGCATATTTTCACGACAGCCACTTCAAAAAAGATTCTTGGGTGGTTCGTCCACTTCATTTCCTGATGGCTTTTATTCAGGATATCAATCATCTCATATAAAGCGGGGGCCGGTATGTCACCGCTCAGATTCCGAAACGTTTCATCGACCTTCACCTTCTCCAGGACTCCTTCTAAACCGGGAGCGGCCTGGTACAAGAGCATATCCCTGAAATAGAAAATCATATCTTCAATCAGTTTGGCCGCATCTTTCCCTTGCTGGAGCAATTCATTCAGTGTCTCCAATGCCTCGGAAACCTGTTTGCGGTGAAGAGCAGATGCCAGTTTCCCAATATAGTGCTGAGAAACGGCTCCGGTAATGAGCAATGCGTCATCCACCGACAGCTCCTCGCCGCTGAATGATACGGCTTGATCGAGCAGGCTCAGCGCGTCCCTCATTCCTCCGTCCGCAGCACTCGCTATGATATCAAGGGCTCCTTCTTCCACCTTCAGCTGCTCTGCATCGACGATTGTCTTCATTCGTCCGACAATTGCTTTGGATGTAATCCGTTTGAAGTCAAAACGCTGACATCTGGAGATAATGGTTAAAGGAATCTTATGAGGCTCAGTCGTAGCTAATATGAAAATGCAATGTGCCGGCGGTTCTTCCAGCGTTTTCAGAAGCGCATTGAATGCGCCGATAGAGAGCATATGCACCTCATCTATAATATATACTTTGTAGGTGACGGCCGACGGGGCGAATTTTACTTTGTCACGGATGTCGCGGATTTCGTCTACGCCGTTATTCGACGCCGCATCTATTTCAATCACATCTGATATAGAGCCGTTTGTGATCCCCTTGCACGCCGCACATTCATTGCACGGTTCTTCTACGGGGGCGTGCTCACAGTTGACTGCTTTCGCAAATATTTTAGCTGCACTGGTTTTTCCCGTTCCCCGCGGTCCAGAAAACAGATATGCATGAGAAAATTTCTTTTGCAAAAGGGCATTTTGCAGCGTTTTCGTAATGTGTTCCTGTCCGACCACATCTTCAAACTGCTGAGGCCTAAATACTCGATATAAAGCTTGGTAACCCACAGGATGCGCCCTCCTCTGTTATTCATCATGTTTATTATACATGAACGTGCTTTTAACGCCAAAACCCGTTTTTCATATACGAAAAAACTCACCTGCCATAAACAGGTGAGTCTGAAATTTGATGATTGATTTACCGTGCACCTTCTGTCGATTCGCTACCCTAAGCGTTACTTAAGCAGTTAGCTCAGCCCAGGCAACCCTGCGGCACATGAGAGGTTTCACTTAATGCTGCTTCCTTCCGGACCTGACATGGTTCATGAATTCCCATTGCGCAGGACCCAGACGTCAACGCCACTTACTTAAGGCAGACCTTACAGTAAACGAACCTCGAGAAGGGATTCGGCCCCGCTAGAGCGGATTGCGGGTACAGGGCACCGCTACCTCCCCGCTTAGCACGGCAAAATAAATATCAAATTTTTATATGAGCACCATTCATGATGCACACATAAGTATATCTGCTTCAGGCAGAAAATGCAACCGTACTACTCAGACAACTTTTTCCTCATGTCTTTCTTTTGCCGGCGCAGCTTTCTGAAAAAAGCGCTGAGCATTTCTCCGCACTCTTCTCCGAGCACGCCGCTCACCACTTCCGCTTGGTGGTTGAACCGCTCTTCCTGCAAGAGGTTCATCAGCGTTCCTGTACAGCCCCCCTTGGGATCAAATGCGCCGAATACGACCTTATTGACTCTCGAAAGCACGACGGCTCCCGCGCACATCGGACACGGCTCCAGAGTGACATAAAGAACGGCATCCTCAAGTCTCCATGTCCCCAGCTTACGGCACGCTTCGTCTATCGCCAGCATTTCGGCGTGGGCAAGCGACCTCTGTTCAGTCTCCCTCAGATTATGCGCCCGCGCCACGATCTCATCGTGCAGAACAAGAACTGCTCCGATCGGCACTTCACCTTTCGCTTCGGCTTTCTTCGCTTCTTTTATGGCTTCTCTCATATAATATTCATCATTCATAGGTTCGAGCTCTCTTCTTAAGTTTTTTCATGTCTCATAAAGGTTAAAATAGGAATACCCCAGCAGAAAGGAGTTGCCGGTATTGTCTGAACCTAACAACACAGCCCTTCTGATTGTCGATATGATTAACAATTTTCAATTTGATATGGGCGAACGTCTTGCTGAAAAAACCAAACAAATTGTCCCCCGTATTTTATCATTAAAGAAGCATGCAAAACAAAGCAACTGGCCGATTATTTATATTAATGATCATTACGGGCTCTGGAAGGCTGATATTGATGCCATCAGGGAGGAATGCAGCAACGACAGAAGCGCCCCCATTATAAAAGATATTTCGCCTCAGCCGGATGATTATTTTCTCATTAAACCGAAGCATTCCGCTTTTTACGAAACGGCGCTTCACACCCTTCTGACCGAATTACAAGTGAACCAATTAATCATCACGGGGATTGCCGGGAACATTTGTGTGCTGTTCACGGCCAACGACGCCTATATGAGAGAATACAGCATTGCCATTCCGAAAGACTGCACCGCTTCCAATAACGACGAAGACAATGATTTCGCTTTGACCATGATGGAGAATGTTCTCTTCGCAGAAATAACCACGGAAAAACAAATTACCGCCGAAAAATAAACATGATCAGCCTCCTTTTTTCATATATTTGATAGCGGATATGAAAGGAGGCGTTTTTCATTCAGATCTATATAGTGAAACGGGGCGACACGCTTTCCGCTATTGCGGCGCGCTACCGGACTGCCGCAAATGTCATTGCGGAAGCAAATAAACTGCCTAATCCAAATACATTGGTTGTCGGACAAACCCTTGTCATCCCGATTGAGGGTCAATATTACGAAGTGAAACAAGGTGATACTCTCGCTGCAATCGCCGGCCGTTTTCATATATCGGCCGCGGAGCTTGCGAGGGTGAACGGAATTCAGCCAAGCACCACATTGAGAGCCGGAACCCGCCTTTACATTCCGCAGCAGGCGAATAAGCCCGATATCGAATCAAATGCATATATAGAACCGCGGGGAACGAGCGTAAGCGCTAATCTCCAACAGGCGGCAAGGGAGGCCTCTCCTTATTTAACATACCTCGGCGCATTCAGTTTTCAAGTGCAGCGGAACGGGACTTTAAAGGAACCGCCTCTGACCAATTTAAAAAGCATCAGTGACAGGCACAACACCACACTGATGATGATCATCACCAACCTTGAAAATGACGCATTCAGCGATGAACTCGGGCGGCTCATCTTGAATGACAATACAGTGAAAACAAAACTCTTTCAGGAAATCGTCTCCACGGCTAAAAAGTACGGCTTTCGCGATATTCACTTTGATTTCGAATATTTACGTCCACAGGACAGAGAAGCCTACAATCGTTTTTTACGTGAAGCGAGGACGATTTTTCATCGGGAAGGCTGGAAGATTTCAACGGCGCTTGCTCCGAAAACGAGCGCGACTCAGGCCGGCAAATGGTACGAAGCACATGACTATAGGGCACATGGAGAAATCGTCGATTTTGTCGTGATCATGACATATGAGTGGGGGTACAGCGGAGGCCCGGCTCAGGCCGTATCACCTATCGGCCCTGTAAGAAATGTCATTGAGTACGCGCTGACGGAAATGCCTTCTTCAAAAATCGTCATGGGCCAAAATATGTACGGCTATGATTGGACACTGCCTTTTAAACAGGGAACGACAGCCAAAGCCGTCAGTCCTCAGCAGGCAATCGCTCTGGCAGCACGCTATAAAGTCGACATTCAATATGACGAAACCGCCCAGGCTCCATTCTTCCGATACACGGATGAAAATCAGAGACGGCATGAAGTATGGTTTGAAGACGCACGATCCATTCAAGCGAAATTCAATTTAATTAAAGAACTTCATTTAAGAGGAATCAGCTATTGGAAACTCGGCCTTTCTTTCCCGCAAAACTGGCTTTTGCTCAACGATCAATTTCATATTGTAAAAGAGACGTTTCGTTAATTGGAAGCGTCTTTTTTCATGGGCTTTTCTGAGAGTGTGATACAATATAAAGGCCGGCAGCTGACGGATGTTTGCAGAATTAAGGAGGATTTTCAATGAACAGAGCCCCTTTTATCGCGGTAGAAGGTCCTATCGGGGCAGGAAAAACGACACTCGCTACGATGCTTTCTGAAGAGCTCGGTTTTCCTATGATTAATGAGATTGTGGAAGACAACCCTTATCTCGATAAGTTTTATGACAATATCGAGGAGTGGAGTTTCCAGCTTGAAATGTTTTTTCTATGTCACAGGTATAAACAGCTTGAGGACACCGATCGAGATTATTTAAAACAAGGACAGCCCGTATTGTCCGATTATCATATTTATAAAAATGTTATTTTCGCAGAGCGTACATTGCACGGCCAAAAGCTTGAGAAATATAAGCAGATTTATCATCTGCTCACTCACGACCTGCCGAAACCGAATATCATTGTATACATAAAGGCAAGCCTGCCGACATTGCTTCAACGCATTGAAAAACGCGGACGCCCGTTTGAGAAAAATATCGAACATCAATATCTGGAACGTCTCATTACAGATTACGACACAGCCATCAGACAGCTTCAGGAAGAAGACCCGGATATATCTGTACTGACCATTGACGGTGATACTGAAGACTTTGTTTTGAATAAGACAGACTATGAAAGAATTGCCCGTCAGGTAAAGGAGCTTATTAAATGAAAGACATTCATATTCCAAACAACGCCATTATCACAGTAGCGGGAACGGTAGGAGTCGGAAAATCGACTTTGACCAAAGCTTTAGCAAAACGGCTCGGGTTTCATACCTCACTCGAAGAAGTGGATGAAAACCCTTATTTAGAGAAGTTTTATCATGATTTTGAACGCTGGAGCTTCCATTTACAAATTTATTTTCTGGCTGAGCGGTTCAAAGAGCAGAAAAACATGTTTGAATCAGGCGGCGGATTCGTGCAGGACCGTTCGATTTATGAAGATACAGGCATATTCGCAAAAATGCATGCCGATAAAGGAACCATGTCGCTGACAGATTACACAACATACACAAGTCTATTTGAGGCGATGGTCATGACGCCGTACTTCCCCCATCCTGATGTTTTGATCTATTTAGAAGGCGACCTTGAAAACATTATAAACCGGATTGAAAAGCGGGGCCGCGAGATGGAGCTGCAGACAAACCGCTCTTATTGGGAAGAGATGTATACACGGTACGAAGACTGGATCAGCGGTTTTAACGCCTGCCCTGTGCTGAAAGTGCGCATTGAAGATTATGACCTTGAAGCTGATGAACAGTCACTGGAACCTTTGATCGAAAAAATCAGTCACGTGATCAACGAAAACAGAAATAAATAAAAACAGCAAAGCGATTTTCCCCGGACAGAGAAAATCGCTTTTTTTGCATATAAAAAATCCGCTGCATCACATGCAGCGGACAAAACAATCTCCAATATATGCTCGAGTTTCATTAGGTTTAAAATCAATATGGCGGAGGAAGAGGGATTCGAACCCCCGCGGGCTTTGACACCCCTGTCGGTTTTCAAGACCGATCCCTTCAGCCAGACTTGGGTATTCCTCCGTATCGACATTTAATAATATAACACATGACCTAAATTTCAGTCAAGCGCTTTTTCATATTTTTTATTTCATTTCTTAAACGGCTTGTCCGTCAGCTTTACTATCATACAAAAGTCTTGCGTCCAATTCAACCTCAGTATGCCATACGGGCAGGAAAACACAGTAAAAATCAAGAATAGATTCAAACAGATAACCTGCTCATAAAGGTGGAGAACATAATGAAAATCATTATTGCACCGGATTCTTTCAAAGAAAGCATGACATCAAAAGAAGCCGCTGACAGCATAGAAAAAGGATTCAAAGCGGTCCTCCCTGACGCGGAATATATCAAGATACCCGCGGCCGACGGCGGAGAAGGAACCGTTCAGGCTTTGACGGATGCCACTGGCGGAAGCATCATCAAAAAAACTGTGACCGGTCCGCTGGGAACGCCGGTAAACGCCGCATATGGACTTCTGGGAGACGGACGCACGGCAGTCATTGAAATGGCGGAAGCATCGGGACTTCATCTCGTTCCCCGCCATCTCAGAGATCCGTTGATCACAACGACAAGAGGAACGGGTGAACTGATAGCAGATGCAGCTTCCCGCGGGGCGGGCGAGATCATCATCGGGCTTGGCGGGAGCGCAACCAATGACGGCGGAACAGGAATGGCGAGCGCGCTCGGTGTGCGTTTCTTAAATGAGGAAGGTCAGGAGATACCTGACGGCGGAGGCGCTCTGCACACCCTAGCTTCTATTGATATAAGCGGTCTCTCTCCTGAACTGAAACATATCCGTATCCGTGCCGCATGTGATGTCGAAAATCCTCTGACTGGTGAAAACGGCGCTTCATATGTCTTCGGCCCGCAAAAAGGGGCATCCGAGAAGACTAAAGTTGTATTGGATCGCAACTTACGCCATTTCGCTGACGTATTGAGACGTCAGCACGATATCGAAGCGGATACCGTAAAAGGTGCGGGCGCCGCAGGGGGACTCGGCGCCGGACTGATCGCTTTCTTACAGGCAGAACTTCAAAGCGGGATTGACGTTGTATTAGATACACTGTCCTTCTCAGATCAGATAAGAGGCGCTGACCTTGTCATTACCGGAGAGGGGCAGATTGACGGACAAACGATATTCGGCAAAACCCCCGCCGGGATCGCCGCACGCGCATCTGCTCAAGAAATTCCCGTTATCGCATTGGCGGGTTCCTTAGGCAAAAATTTCGAGCATGTTTACAGCGCAGGAATAACGGCTGTATTTTCTATCGTGCCCGGCGCTGTAAGTCTTGAAGACGCCTTAGCATCCGGCCGTTTTAACCTTGAAAGCACAGCCCGGAATGCCGCCGCTCTATACCGGGCAGCAAAAAAGGCGCGCCTCTAGGGCGCACCTTTTACGGTTTGATGACTTCTTTATTTCCCATATAAGGACGAAGCACTTTCGGAATGATGACACTTCCGTCTTCCTGCTGATAGTTTTCTAAGATGGCAGCTACTGTTCTGCCGACTGCAAGACCTGAACCGTTTAATGTATGCACATGCTCCGGCTTGCCTTTCGCTTCGCGTCTGAATCGAATGTTTGCGCGTCTCGCCTGGAAGGCCTCAAAGTTACTGCAAGAAGAAATTTCACGGTATGTGTCTTGGCTTGGAATCCATACCTCAATATCGTACTTTTTCGCGGCTGTAAAGCCGAGATCACCGGTACACATGCTCATGACACGATACGGCAGTTCAAGCAGCTGAAGCACCCGCTCAGCTTGATTCGTCAGTTTTTCAAGCTCCTCATAAGAATCTTCCGGCTTCACGAATTTCACAAGCTCAACCTTGTTGAACTGATGCTGGCGGATCAAACCGCGTGTATCACGGCCGGCAGATCCCGCTTCTGAACGGAAGCAAGCGCTGAATGCGGCATAATTGATCGGCAGGTTTTCACCGGATAAGATTTCATCGCGGTGCATATTTGTAATCGGCACTTCCGCCGTCGGAATTAAGAAATAATCCTCTTCTCTGATTTTAAAAGCATCCTCTTCAAATTTAGGAAGCTGTCCCGTGCCTGTCATGCTCGTACGGTTTACCATATAAGGAGGAATGACTTCCGTGTAATCATATTCATCAACGTGAAGATCCAGCATAAAGTTGTAGAGCGCGCGTTCGAGGCGGGCGCCTAATCCTTTATAAAACACAAACCGGCTGCCTGTTACTTTTGAAGCGCGTTCGAAATCAAGAATGTTTAAATGGTCTGCGATATCCCAATGCGGTTTCGGCTCATATGAAAATGCCGGCGCCTCTCCCCACTTGCGGATTTCAATGTTATCATCTTCCGTTTCCCCGACGGGCACTGAATCGTGCGGGATGTTCGGAATAGACAGAAGGATGGTTTCGAGCGTCGTTTCGACAGTACGAAGCTCTTCATCAAGCTTCTTAATTTCTTCGCCCACTTCGCGCATCTCTTTAATAATATGATCAGCGTCTTTTTTCTCCCGTTTCAAAACGGCGACCTGCTGAGATACTTCATTGCGTTTTCCCTTCAGTTCTTCTACTTTACCGATAAGCTCTCTTCTCTTTTCGTCCAGCTCTTCAAACTTGTCAAAGTCAGATAAGTCTTCGCCTTTTGGAATGAGCTTCGCTTTCACCTCTTGAAAATTGGCTCTCAGCACCTTCGTATCAATCATGTCTAACAACTCCTATCTGTTTTTATCGAAAATAAAAAAGAGCCCTCATCCCCTAAAAGGGACGAGAGCTCTCGCGTTGCCACCCTGATTGAAAACAAGCTCACACTTGCTTCCCGCTTTAACACATAACGGTTTTCCCGTAAATGCCTACTTGGTTTCAGCATTTCGCTCAAGGACGGATTCGGACAGCATCTTTCACCGATTCGCACCACCCATCGGCTCTCTTTGAAAGAGAGGCTTCCTACTGCTTCCTGTCAACGCTTTTCGATCTTTATTTGTGTTTATAATGTACTATAAGTATCAGCGGTTTTCAACTGTTTTATACAGCTGTTTCCTGCTTATGCTTTTCCGCCATCTTCACAAACAGCTCTGTCACCCGGTGATCATCCGTCAGTTCAGGATGGAACGAGCAGCCGAGGAAATTCCCCTGCTTTGCAGCCACGATGCGTCCGTTATGCTCACAAAGCACTTCAACATCTTCTCCGGCTTCTAAAATATGCGGCGCGCGAATAAATACACCCGTAAACGGCTCATCAAGGCCTTTAATCGTCAGATCAGCTTCAAAGCTGTCGACCTGACGGCCAAAGGAATTACGCTCGACGACAACGTTCAACAGCCCTAGATGAGCGTTATCCGTTCCTGCTATCTCTTTGGCTAAAATAATCAGACCGGCGCATGTGCCGAACATCGGCTTGCCTTGGGCGGCAAACTCGCGAAGCGGCTCCATAAAATGATACGTATCCATTAAACGTCGCATCGTCGTGCTTTCCCCGCCCGGCAGGATTAAGCCGTCGATGTCATTCAGCTGTTCAGGACGCTTAATGACGACACCTTTTGAACCACATGCTTCAATTGAACGAATATGTTCTCTTACTGCTCCTTGAAGTCCAAGTACACCAATTGTTAACATGCTTCCAGCTCTCCTATGGTTTTACCAGCCGCGTTCTTGCATACGCTGTTCCGGCAATAGATTTGAGATTTCGATTCCTTTCATTGCTGTGCCTAATTCTTTAGAAAGCTCAGCGATCAGTTTGTAGTCTGTGTAATGAGTCGTTGCTTCAACAATTGCTTTGGCGAATTTAGCAGGGTTGTCTGATTTGAAAATACCTGAACCGACAAATACGCCGTCAGCGCCAAGCTGCATCATCAATGCCGCGTCAGCAGGCGTCGCTACTCCGCCGGCAGCAAAGTTCACTACAGGCAGTTTGCCGTCACGCTTGATTTGAAGAAGCAGTTCATAAGGAGCGCCGAGGTTTTTAGCTTCAGTCATCAGCTCGTCATCGCTCATCGCAACAACTTTGCGCACTTGCGCGTTTACTTTTCTCATATGGCGGACAGCTTCCACAATGTTTCCTGTTCCCGGTTCGCCTTTTGTACGAAGCATGGAAGCTCCTTCGGCGATACGGCGCGTTGCTTCGCCGAGATCACGGCAGCCGCATACGAACGGGACTGTATATTCGTTTTTATTTAAATGAAATTCTTCGTCAGCCGGAGTCAGAACTTCACTTTCATCGATGTAATCTACTCCCATTGCTTCAAGGACACGCGCTTCAACGATATGTCCGATACGCGCTTTTGCCATTACGGGAATGGATACAGCATTCATTACTTCTTCAACGATTGTCGGATCAGCCATGCGGGCAACACCGCCGGCAGCGCGAATATCAGCCGGAACGCGTTCTAACGCCATTACGGCAACAGCTCCCGCCTCTTCCGCAATCTTCGCTTGTTCAGCATTTACAACGTCCATGATGACGCCGCCTTTTTGCATTTCCGCCATGCCGCGTTTTACACGATCAGTACCTGTTTGAGCCATTATTTGGTCCCCCTAGTCAATGTATAGTTAGATAATTTCTATCTCTTATTGTATCCCAGAAATACAATATTTCATATGGGTATTCTTATTTTACAGCGAGATGAATAAGATAGATATCTTTTTTTTACTAATAATTTGGTTTTTTCAGTATATTAAGCAAAAGAGCCCTAACTTTCATCAGAGCTCTTTCTTATTTCTTAAAACCAGCCTGTTACCGTGTCAACGGCGCTGTTCCAGATTCCGGAGAAGAATCCGCCGATGCCGCGCATCATCTGAACAAACCAGTTTGCTTTATCTACATCATTTTTCGTTACAAGATTCACGCTGAACTCTTTGGATTTGAGGAAGCCATAGTCTTTGTCACTGCCTTTGTATGTAACTGTCAGCGTTCCGACTTTCGTTCCCTTTTTCACAGGAGCCGTGATTTCTTTTTTATCTAAAGTCACTTCGGCTTTATAGTTCTTTTCATCCCCGCTTTTCACAGGAATAGAAAGCGCCTTGTCAGTAACAATATCGACTTGCTTGTCTTTCCCTTTTTCAACGTCAATCGTTTTGTGCCCTTTTACTTGAGAGCCTTCAGGGTAAAGATCTTTCATGGAGAAATTGCTGTTAAATGCGTAATCGAGCATTTTTTTCGTTTCATCAAAACGTCCGGTATGCAGGTTGCCTTTTGCGTCTAATACAACCGTGATGACCCGCATTCCGTTCCGCTGTGCTGTGCTTGTAAAACAAGATCCCGCAGAATCAGTAGAACCCGTTTTTAAGCCGTCAACGCCAGGGTATTCAGAAACAAGACCTTTTAACATGAAGTTCCAGTTCGGCATGTCCATTTCATCATCAGTGCCGGCTCTGAATTTCGTTTTAGCGATGCTTGTTGTTTTGAGAACTTCCGGATAATCAGTGATCAGGCGGTCTGCAAGAAGCGCCATGTCTTTAGCAGAAACTTCACTCTCTTCTTTAACGCCTTCTCCTTGCGGCTGCTTGCCGTGAAGGTCTTCATTCACAAGCCCTGTGGCATTTTTAAAATCATAGTTTGTCATGCCTAATTCTTTGGCTTTCGCATTCATTTCAGCGACAAATTTCGTTTCAGTTCCGGCAAGAATTTCGGCAACTGCAATCGCGGCTCCGTTGGCAGAGTAAATCGCCATAGCCTGATACAGTTCTTTAACCGTGTATTTGCCGTCTTTTCGAAGGGGGACGTTTGATAAACTGTTGTCTTGAGAAATTTCATAGACATAATCATCAGGAGTATACGTTTGATCCCATTTCACTTTTCCTTCTTTAATGGCTTCCAGAAGCAGATATTCAGTCATCATTTTTGTCATGCTGGCAATCGGCAGTCTTTTGTCTGCATTTTTACTGTATAAAATTTTTCCCGATGAAGCCTCAATCATTATCGCAGCTGATGCGTTGACATCAATCGGGTCATTGCCGGCTGCCTCCGCTTTAGACATTGGAACAAAGCAAGTTGCGGCCAGTGCCAGTACCACTAATGACACCAACAGCTGTTTCCATTTCGTGATGTTCAATCTTACGACCTCCGTCATTCATTTTAAATCTATAATTAAGCCGTTAAGGACATATTCAAATTCAAAACACAACAGTATAAATTTTATCACACTCGATATAAAAAAAATAGACAGAGTCAGCGACCCTGTCAAATGTTTTTTATTTGTAACAATTATGAGATTGTGTAGTTTGGTGATTCTTTCGTAATTTGGACATCATGCGGATGACTTTCGCGAAGTCCGGCACCTGTCATGCGGATGAATTGAGCCTCTTCTCTTAAAGCGCGCAAGTCTTTTGAACCGCAATATCCCATACCTGAACGAAGACCGCCGACAAGCTGATACACTGTTTCTTCTACAGGACCTTTGTACGGAGTCCGTCCTTCGATACCTTCAGGGACGAATTTCTTATTTTCTTCTTGGAAATATCGGTCTTTACTGCCTTTTTCCATGGCAGCGACAGAACCCATACCCCGATACACTTTAAATCTTCTGCCTTGATAGATTTCAGTCTCTCCCGGGCTTTCTGAAGTACCGGCAAGCAGGCTTCCGAGCATTACGGCATGTCCGCCTGAAGCCAACGCTTTCGTAATATCTCCGGAGAATTTAATACCGCCGTCTGCGATAATTGTCGCGCCGTGTTTTCTCGCTTCAGTGGCACAATCATAAATGGCAGTGATCTGCGGTACGCCTACACCTGCAACGACGCGTGTCGTACAGATTGAACCAGGTCCGATTCCCACTTTGACAATATTTGCTCCGGCTTCAATCAGAGCTTTTGTCGCTTCAGCCGTTGCAACATTTCCTGCGATAATGTTCAGTTCAGGATATGTTTCACGGATTTTCGCGACTGTGTTCAGTACGCCTCTGGAATGTCCGTGAGCCGTATCAACCACGATAACGTCGACATTCGCTTCAACAAGCTTGCTGACGCGTGTCATTGTATCGCCTGTCACGCCTACCGCAGCGCCGACAATAAGGCGTCCATGTTCATCTTTAGATGAATTCGGGAATTCGATAACCTTTTCAATATCTTTGATCGTGATAAGACCTTTTAATTTGTTTTGGTCATCCACTAACGGAAGTTTTTCAATTTTATGTTTCTGTAAGATTTTTTCTGCTTCGTCTAATGTGGTTCCCACAGAAGCCGTAACCAGCTCTTCTTTTGTCATGACATCACTGATTTTCATTGAATAATCAGAGATAAAGCGAAGATCACGGTTTGTAATGATACCGACAAGCTTTTGATCGTCTTTATTATCTACGATCGGAACACCGGAAATTCTGTATTTCCCCATCAAATGCTCCGCATCGAATACTTGATGATCAGGTGTTAAAAAGAAGGGATTTGTAATAACGCCCCGTTCAGAACGTTTGACTTTGTCAACATGTTCAGCCTGCTGTTCGATGGACATGTTTTTATGGATAATGCCCAAGCCGCCCTGTCTGGCCATCGCAATCGCCATAGCTGATTCTGTTACTGTATCCATTCCCGCACTGATGACAGGAATGTTAAGCTTTAACGTCTTTGTCAGTTCAACAGATAAATCCACATCACGCGGAAGTACGTCTGATTGAGCCGGTACGAGCAGTACATCATCGAACGTTAAGCCTTCTTTTGAAAATTTACTTTCCCACATTAGTAAATCCCCCTCTTTTCGGCAAAATATTATATGTAGATTATCAACTAGAAAACAGCATGTCAAGGAAGCGAAAAAGAGTTGAAATATTTAGATAAAGGAAAGGGTTTAAAAATACATATGAGAGATCATGAGTGGAAAGAGTTATCATTATTTTATTCCGTAGAATCTTCCCAGAAATTTCTAAATAAAATCTATACAGAAAGCGGCATGGAAGAACCAAAACGATATGCGTTTAAGAACAGTGAGCGCTTCATATTCTTTATCAAACACGCCGAGTCCTTTTATAAGCAGGCATCTCTTTCCCCTTTAGAAATTAAGCCTATTCTGTTGTTTTATGGGATGTCACAATTGCTGAAAGCCTGTCTTCTGACCACAGATCCAAGCTATCCAAGCCATGCCTCAGTACTCGCGCATGGCGTGACTGCCCGGAAACGCAAAAAGCAAAATTACTCCTTTAGGGATGATGAAGTGAAGGTGCAGCGCAATGGCTTATGTATTCATGTAATGAAGCACTTATTCGGGATAGCTGGTCTTGAGGAAGAACGGTACACAATGAAGAAATTGCTGACAGCCATACCTGAATTGCATACTGTCTTTTACTTCCAAGAGAAAAAGAATTGGCTGACCCGAGTAGAGCTCAAAGATGACCTTATTTCAGTGCCTGAGCATGCGGTAATTCATTACAATATGTCTGATTCCCGCTTTGCTGAATATATCAGCCATCATTTGAAGTGGTCTTTTCTGAGGAAAGACCATAACCACTTGGTTTTTGAGGCTGACCCGATAGACAGAGAACCTTGGTCTTCGCCAAATTTATTGTTTCACTTGGAGAAAAATCAATATTATATTCCCTCTCAGCGTGATCACTTCCTCCATCTTCCGGAAATGATTATTCATTATTTGGTCCTCTACAATATCGGGATGATTGCGAGATATGAAACGGAGTGGTGGTATGAACTGCTGACACAGCATGTCAGTGATGATTATGTGATGATCCGCCGGTTCTTAGAGGTCACGGAACGAAAATTTCCGTATTACGTTTCTAATTTTCTAAAGCAATACTTATAAACAAAAAAGGCAGCTCATGATGAGCTGCCTTTACCGTAATGATAGCTTGGCGGCGTCCTACTCTCACAGGGGGAAACCCCCGACTACCATCGGCGCTGAAGAGCTTAACTTCCGTGTTCGGCATGGGAACGGGTGTGACCTCTTCGCTATCGCCACCAAACCATTGAGAGTGTTCTCTCAAAACTAGATAACAGTAAGCATACATTCAAATTGGTTAAGTCCTCGATCGATTAGTATCTGTCAGCTCCATGTGTCGCCACACTTCCACCTCAGACCTATCAACCTGATCATCTTTCAGGGATCTTACTTCCTTGCGGAATGGGAAATCTCATCTTGAGGGGGGCTTCATGCTTAGATGCTTTCAGCACTTATCCCGTCCGCACATAGCTACCCAGCGATGCCCTTGGCAGAACAACTGGTACACCAGCGGTGCGTCCATCCCGGTCCTCTCGTACTAAGGACAGCTCCTCTCAAATTTCCTGCGCCCGCGACGGATAGGGACCGAACTGTCTCACGACGTTCTGAACCCAGCTCGCGTACCGCTTTAATGGGCGAACAGCCCAACCCTTGGGACCGACTACAGCCCCAGGATGCGATGAGCCGACATCGAGGTGCCAAACCTCCCCGTCGATGTGGACTCTTGGGGGAGATAAGCCTGTTATCCCCGGGGTAGCTTTTATCCGTTGAGCGATGGCCCTTCCATGCGGAACCACCGGATCACTAAGCCCGACTTTCGTCCCTGCTCGACTTGTAGGTCTCGCAGTCAAGCTCCCTTGTGCCTTTACACTCTGCGAATGATTTCCAACCATTCTGAGGGAACCTTTGGGCGCCTCCGTTACCTTTTAGGAGGCGACCGCCCCAGTCAAACTGCCCACCTGACACTGTCTCCCCGCCCGATAAGGGCGGCGGGTTAGAAGGTCAATACAGCCAGGGTAGTATCCCACCGATGCCTCCACCGAAGCTGGCGCTCCGGTTTCCAAGGCTCCTACCTATCCTGTACAAGCTGTACCAACATTCAATATCAGGCTGCAGTAAAGCTCCACGGGGTCTTTCCGTCCTGTCGCGGGTAACCTGCATCTTCACAGGTACTATAATTTCACCGAGTCTCTCGTTGAGACAGTGCCCAGATCGTTGCGCCTTTCGTGCGGGTCGGAACTTACCCGACAAGGAATTTCGCTACCTTAGGACCGTTATAGTTACGGCCGCCGTTTACTGGGGCTTCAATTCGCACCTTCGCTTACGCTAAGCGCTCCTCTTAACCTTCCAGCACCGGGCAGGCGTCAGCCCCTATACTTCGCCTTACGGCTTCGCAGAGACCTGTGTTTTTGCTAAACAGTCGCCTGGGCCTATTCACTGCGGCTCTCTCGGGCTTGCACCCTAACAGAGCACCCCTTCTCCCGAAGTTACGGGGTCATTTTGCCGAGTTCCTTAACGAGAGTTCTCTCGATCACCTTAGGATTCTCTCCTCGCCTACCTGTGTCGGTTTGCGGTACGGGCACCTCTCACCTCGCTAGAGGCTTTTCTTGGCAGTGTGGAATCAGGAACTTCGCTACTATAATTCGCTCGCCATCACAGCTCAGCCTTCACGGGAAACGGATTTGCCTATTTCCCAGCCTAACTGCTTGGACGCGGATATCCAATACCGCGCTTACCCTATCCTCCTGCGTCCCCCCATTGCTCAAATGGTGAGGAGGTGGTACAGGAATATCAACCTGTTATCCATCGCCTACGCCTTTCGGCCTCGGCTTAGGTCCCGACTAACCCTGAGCGGACGAGCCTTCCTCAGGAAACCTTAGGCATTCGGTGGAGGGGATTCTCACCCCTCTTTCGCTACTCATACCGGCATTCTCACTTCTAAGCGCTCCACAAGTCCTTCCGGTCTTGCTTC
>NZ_CP152013.1:0-10000 GCF_038608285.1 Bacillus sp. FSL R5-0443 | reverse complement strand
AGTTTCCAATGACCCTCCCCGGTTGAGCCGGGGGCTTTCACATCAGACTTAAGAAACCGCCTGCGAGCCCTTTACGCCCAATAATTCCGGACAACGCTTGCCACCTACGTATTACCGCGGCTGCTGGCACGTAGTTAGCCGTGGCTTTCTGGTTAGGTACCGTCAAGGTGCCGCCCTATTTGAACGGCACTTGTTCTTCCCTAACAACAGAGCTTTACGATCCGAAAACCTTCATCACTCACGCGGCGTTGCTCCGTCAGACTTTCGTCCATTGCGGAAGATTCCCTACTGCTGCCTCCCGTAGGAGTCTGGGCCGTGTCTCAGTCCCAGTGTGGCCGATCACCCTCTCAGGTCGGCTACGCATCGTCGCCTTGGTGAGCCGTTACCTCACCAACTAGCTAATGCGCCGCGGGTCCATCTGTAAGTGGTAGCCGAAGCCACCTTTTATGTCTGAACCATGCGGTTCAGACAACCATCCGGTATTAGCCCCGGTTTCCCGGAGTTATCCCAGTCTTACAGGCAGGTTACCCACGTGTTACTCACCCGTCCGCCGCTAACATCAGGGAGCAAGCTCCCATCTGTCCGCTCGACTTGCATGTATTAGGCACGCCGCCAGCGTTCGTCCTGAGCCAGGATCAAACTCTCCGATAAAGTAGTTTGACTGACTACGCACATCGCTGTGCGATTTATTTAAAACTTTGAATTAACAGGTACGTTTTGTCTTGTTTAGTTTTCAAAGAACTTTGTTGCTTCTCTCGAAGCGACCTCTTAATCATAACATTTTCAGTTTGCTAGGTCAATACTTTTTCAAAAAATATTTTCGCTAGGCTTGCCTTTCTATTAAAAAGACAACAAAAATGATTATATCAGCATCATCACTATGTGTCAAAGCTTTTTTTCATTTCTTTATATAGTAAAAGCGCAGCCTGTTACAGCTGCGCTTTTGCGTTTATACTTCTTCCGTTTCTTCCGGCTCTTCTTCATTCTTTTCCACAAGCGCCACAGTGGCTACATGCTCTTGATCAGACATGCGGATCAGACGGACGCCTTGTGTTACGCGTCCCGTAGTGGAGATATCATTAATATCCATTCTGATTAACACGCCGCTTGCCGTAATAATCATTAAGTCCTCTTCGCCTTTTGTTGCTTTCACGGTTACTAACGGACCGTTGCTGTCAGTGATTTTACATGTTTTAAGGCCTTTTCCGCCCCGGCTTTGAACTCTGTATTCTGAAGCCGGTGTGCGTTTGCCGTAGCCGTTTTCTGTCACTATGAGGACATGGGAGTCTTCTTCAAGAATCTCCATGCCTACCACAACATCATCGTCTGTCAGCGTGATGCCTTTAACACCCGCAGCTGTGCGTCCCATTTGTCTTACATCTGCTTCAGGGAAACGGATCAGCAAACCGTTCTTCGTTCCGATGATGATTTGTTTCTTGCCGTCAGTCAGGCGGACGGCCATCAGTTCATCGTCTTCCCGGAGACCTAGGGCGATCAGCCCGTTATTCCGTATATTCGCAAACTGGGACAGTGCCGTACGTTTCGACACCCCTTGTTTGGTCGTAAAGAAGAGGTATTGCTCCTCATCAAACGTGCTGACCGGAATAATAGCATTAATCCATTCGCCTTTTTCAACCTCCAGAAGGTTAATAATCGGAATGCCTTTTGCCGTACGGCCGTATTCAGGGATTTCATATCCTTTAGAACGGTATACCTTCCCTTTATTAGAGAAGAACAGGATCGTATCGTGCGTTGATGTGGAAATTAAGTGTTCCACAAAGTCATCTTCATTCGTTCCCATTCCCTGTACGCCTTTTCCGCCCCGTTTTTGGCTGCGGTATGTGGACGCCGGGAGACGTTTAACATAGCCGTTATGGGTCAGTGTGATGACGATATTTTCTCTCTCGATAAGATCTTCATCTTCAATTGTTTCAAGACCGGACGTCACGATTTCAGTGCGTCTCTCATCATTGAAACGCTCTTTGATTTCATTAAGTTCTTCACGGATGATCTCAAGAACTCTTGCTTCATTGGCTAAAATATCTTTCAGCTCGGCGATAAGCGCAACAAGTGATTGATATTCCTCTTCAATCTTTTCGCGCTCCAGACCGGTTAATCGCTGAAGGCGCATATCCAGAATGGCTTGCGCTTGTTTTTCAGTCAGTGAGAATTGTTCGATCAAACCTGTTCTCGCAATTTCAGCCGTCTGGGAATTGCGGATAAGAGAAATAACGGCATCTAAATGATCGAGAGCAATTCTTAAACCTTCCAGAATGTGAGCTCTCGCTTCCGCTTTGCGGAGTTCGTAAGCCGTTCTGCGCCGGATCACAACCTTCTGGTGATCAAGATAATGCTCCAGACATTGTTTCAGGCTTAGTACCTTCGGCTGTCCGTCAACGAGCGCCAGCAGGTTGATTCCGAAAGACGTCTGCAGGGCCGTTTGTTTGTACAGGTTATTCAAAATGACGTGAGCATTGGCGTCACGGCGGATCTCAATGACGATTCTCATTCCGTTACGGTCGGATTCGTCACGCAGATCGGTAATTCCTTCGATTTTTTTGTCCCGGACAAGATCTGCGATTTTTTCAATTAATCTCGCTTTGTTCACCTGATAAGGAAGTTCCGTGACAATAATTCTTTCTTTTCCCGATGATGTCTCTTCGATTTCAGCCTTAGCCCGGATCGTAATGGATCCCCGTCCGGATTCATATGCCTTGCGGATGCCGCTCCGGCCTAAAATCTGACCTGCAGTCGGAAAATCCGGGCCCGGGATGTATTCCATCAGCTCCTGGTTTGTAATCTCAGGATTCTCACTTACGGCAAGCACGCCTTCAATGACTTCCCCAAGCTGATGCGGAGGAATATTTGTCGCCATTCCGACCGCGATACCGGCAGCTCCGTTGACGAGCAGATTCGGAAATCTCGAAGGCATGACGACAGGTTCTCTTTCTGCGCCGTCATAGTTATCTTGATAATCAATCGTATCTTTCGTAATGTCCCGGAGGATTTCCATTGCGATTTTTGACATTCTCGCTTCTGTGTAACGCATCGCGGCCGCTGAGTCGCCGTCAACCGAACCGAAGTTGCCGTGTCCGTCAACAAGCATGTAGCGGTAGTTAAAATCCTGCGCCATTCTGACCATTGATTCGTAAACCGCTGAGTCACCGTGCGGGTGGTACTTACCGATAACTTCACCGACGATACGGGCAGATTTTTTATATGGTTTGTCACTGGTCATGCCTAAATCATTCATCGCGTACAAAATCCGTCTGTGAACCGGCTTCAGACCGTCACGCACATCCGGAAGCGCCCGGGATACGATAACGCTCATTGCATAGTCTAGGAAGGATGTCCGCATTTCCTGACTGATATTGACTTCACGTACTTGTGGTGTGTTTTGTTCACTCATTAAAAAAACCTCCCTGAAGTATCACATGAAATAATGTGGGAGTAGATTGTCCATTATGATCTTCAATACGATTTCACTATTCTCCATTATATCAATAAACTTGTGTTTATACACATTAATTTAGTAGAATATACGGGTTTTGCGGGTTTTCAGAGGCTTTAGAAGCCGCTTTGAGAAAAAAGCCTTATTTCTTAACGAAAATAAGGCTTTCTTGGTTAAATATCAAGATTTTTTACGTATCTGGCGTTTGCTTCTATGAAGTTTCTCCGCGGTTCTACTTTGTCACCCATCAGCATTTCAAAAGTCTCGTCAGCGTCCATTGCATCTTCAAGATTGACTTGCAGAAGCGTTCTGGTCGCAGGGTCCATTGTCGTTTCCCAAAGCTGAGTCGCGTTCATTTCTCCAAGACCTTTATAACGCTGGAGGCCGGGCTTAGGTGATTGCGGAAGCTCTTTTAACAGCTCATCAAGCTGCTTATCGTTATAAGCGTATTCCACCCGTTTTCCCTGCTGCACTTTGTAAAGCGGCGGCTGGGCAATGTAGACATAGCCGTTTTCGATGATTTCCCGCATGTATCTGTAGAAGAACGTTAATAAAAGCGTTCTGATGTGGGCGCCGTCAACATCGGCATCCGTCATGATGACCACTTTATGATAACGCGCTTTTTCAAGATTAAAATCTTCTCCGATTCCTGTTCCGAGGGCCGTGATCATTGATCTGACCTCATTGTTTGAGAGAATCTTATCAAGTCTGGCTTTCTCAACGTTCAGAATCTTACCGCGCAGCGGCAGAATAGCTTGGAAATGACGGTCCCGTCCCTGTTTCGCTGATCCGCCCGCAGAGTCACCCTCTACGATATACAGCTCGGAAATGCTCGGATCTTTAGAAGAACAGTCCGCCAGTTTGCCCGGCAGATTGGAAATCTCAAGCGCACTTTTGCGCCGGGTCAATTCCCGCGCTTTTTTCGCTGCCATCCGCGCTCTTGCGGCCATTAAACCTTTTTCAACGATTTTGCGGGCTGAGTCCGGATTTTCAAGAAGGAATGTTTCCAGCGCAGAAGAAAACAGCGTATCAGTGATCGTTCTCGCTTCGGAGTTGCCGAGCTTGGTTTTCGTCTGCCCTTCGAATTGCGGATCAGGGTGCTTAATTGAAATAATGGCAGTCAGCCCTTCTCTCACATCATCCCCGCTTAAATTCGGATCATTTTCTTTGAAAATCCCTTTTCTTCTTGCATAGTCGTTTATGACACGGGTCAGACCGGTTTTAAATCCGGCTTCGTGCGTCCCGCCTTCGTATGTGTTGATATTATTCGTGAAAGAATAAATATTGCTTGTATAGCTGTCGTTGTATTGCAATGCAACTTCAACCGTTATGCCGTCTTTCTCGCCTTCGATATAAATCGGCTCTTCATGAACGACTTCTTTGGAACGGTTTAAGTACTCAACATAGCTTTTGATTCCGCCTTCGTAGTGGTACTCGTTTTTCCGTTCTTGTCCTTCACGTTTGTCTTCAATCGTGATGTTTACGCCTTTTGTCAGGAAGGCCAATTCCCGGACACGGTTTGAAAGCAGATCATAGTCGTATACGATTGTTTCTTTGAAGATTTCCGGATCCGGAACGAAGTGCGTAATCGTTCCGGTCTTATCAGTATCACCGATCACTTCAAGATCAGCCACAGGTACACCGCGCTCGTACGCCTGATAGTGGATTTTTCCGTCACGATGAACCGTAACGTCAAGAGTGGTCGACAAGGCGTTTACGACAGACGCCCCTACACCGTGAAGACCGCCGGATACTTTATATCCGCTTCCGTCAAATTTACCGCCGGCGTGGAGAACGGTCATGATGACTTCAACCGCAGGGCGGCCCATCTTCTCCTGGATACCGACCGGAATTCCGCGCCCGTTGTCCTTAACGGTAATGCTGTTATCTTTTTCAATCTCGATGTTAATATCTGTACAATAACCGGCCAGGGCTTCGTCAATACTGTTGTCGACGATTTCCCACACCAAGTGGTGAAGGCCTTTGCTGTTAGTTGATCCGATGTACATCCCCGGTCTCTTTCGAACAGCTTCCAAACCTTCTAATACCTGTATCTGATTCTCATCATAACTATTTTGCTGCTGTTCCATAGCCATGCACATTCACCTACACTTTTCTTAAACGATATATTCATTGTAAAGATCCGCTAAGAATCTATTTCTAACATAAATTGCGCACGTTTCTTCAGTGTGCCGGAAGATAAGGGAGAGTAATATATATTCTCAGTCGTGACTACGATAGACTTTGGCGTGCCGTTTACGGACGGCACTACTTTTTCTTTCTGTCTGTCCAGAAATTCTTCAACGATCGGCGATACATTGACCTTGCAGTCAAAAATGCCGACGATATCGCGTGTTGAAACGACAAAGTCGTCACCTAAATGAATATACAATCGCTCACCTCATTTCTTCACTTCACTAACGTACCGTTTTCCACACGGAACATTCCTGCTTGATGTAAGGTATCGTGGTCAATGCCATCCACGCTTGTCGTGGTGACAAATGTCTGCACACGGCCTTGGATCGTATGAAGCAAATGGGACTGTCGGTAATCATCCAGCTCGCTTAGTACATCATCCAAAAGTAAAATGGGGTATTCTCCGATTTCTTCATGAATCAAATCTATTTCGGCCAGCTTCAAAGACAAAGCCGTCGTACGCTGCTGTCCCTGTGAACCGTACGTCTGCACATCGCGTCCGTTCACATAAAAAAGGACATCATCCCGATGCGGTCCGAATAATGTGACGCCTCGTTCTATTTCTTTTTCTTTTAATTTCGAAAAAGACTCCTGGTAGCTGTTACCTATTTTCGACAAATCTTTGGGATCTGATACATCAAGCGCCGTGTGGTACTTAAGCGTCAGTTCTTCAAGTCCCCGGGAAATGCCGGAATGGATCGGCTGCGCCCATTTTTCAAGCTGCGCCGTAAACTGCAGACGTTTGGCGACAACTTTTGCGGCTGCTTCAATCAGCTGATCAGTGAGAACGTCAAGCATGGTCCGGTCAGTCTGTTTCCGGCTTTGCAGCTGTTTCAGAAAATGATTCCGCTGTGAAAGGATTTTTTGATAAAGAGATAAATCATACAGATAAACGGCAGAAACCTGCCCGATCTCCATATCGAGAAATCTCCTCCTCACCTGGGGGCTTCCTTTGACGAGATTTAAATCCTCAGGGGCAAACATAATGGTGTTCAGCGCTCCGACATACTGACTGAGTTTTTGCTGCTCTATATGATTGACCTTGCCCTTTTTACCTTTTTTGGAGATGACAAGCTGCATCGGGATATCCCCGTTTCGCTTCATCACTCTTCCTTCTATTTTAGCATAGTCTTCGTCCCACCGTATAAGTTCTTTGTCATTTGAGGTGCGGTGTGATTTTGCCATCGAAAGGACATAGATGGCTTCCATCAGATTGGTTTTGCCTTGGGCATTTTCCCCGATGATCACATTCACCTTGTTTTCGAATTGAAGCTCAGCGCGCTCATAATTACGGTAGGATGTTAATTCTAAATTTTGGATATACAACCACTGTCACCCGCTTTAATTGACGACTTGAAATGAACCAAATCCTTCAATCGCGACCACGTCTCCAACGTAAAGCTTTCTGCCGCGGCGATTGTCAGGTTCATTGTTGACAGTCACCTCATGCTCGCTCAGAAACCACTTCGCCATGCCGCCGGACTGAATCACATCGGCTAATTTTAAAAACTGGCCAAGCGTAATCATTTCTGTATCAATCGAAATCGGATTTGCCATATTATCGACCTCTTTCAAATATCACTAATATCTAATTGTACTAAAAAATCCTGAAATAAGGAAAGGGAAAACTTGAGGGAGCGGCTGATGAATAGAAAAGCTGCCGAACTAAGCCGGCAGCACATTCTGTTTGATTAATACGTTCTGACCGGAAGGATGAGCTGAACGATGGTTTCATCATTCGGCGTACGGATAAGAAACGGTCTCATCGCTCCCGTAAAACTGATACGGATGTCCGCTCCTTCAAGTACTTTCAGTGCGTCCATCATATATTTTGGACTGAATGAAATATTTAATTCCTCGCCGTCAATCTGGTCAGCCAGCACAGCTTCGACCACTTTCCCGATTTCCGGAGAATTTGATGAAATCTCCAGCGAATCCGCCGGTTTGGCAGAAAGCTTTACAACGTTGTTGCGGCCTTCTCTCGCCAATAAAGAAGCACGGTCTATCGCCTGTAAAAATTCCTTCGTGTTCACGACGATTTCCGTTTTGCTTTCCTGCGGAATTAAGCTGGTCGTGTCCGGATAGTTTCCGTCAAGCAATCTTGAGAAGAACAATACGTTTTTCGCTTTGAACAGAACTTGGGTTTCTGTAATGACGATATCAACCAGTTCTTGGTTGTCATCAAGAATTTTGCTCAGCTCGGTTAAGCTTTTCCCGGGAATGACCACGTTATAAGAGCTGTCTTCCGGAATATCAAGCTTCGCCTTTCTTAAAGCAAGTCGGTGGCTATCCGTGGCAGTGCATAATAATTCACCGTTTTCGACTTTCCAGTTTACACCTGTCAAGATAGGGCGTGTTTCTGAGGCGGACACAGCGAACACGGTTTGGCGAATCAGGTTTTTCAAAAGATCCGTCGGAATCTGAATGGCGTGATGCTCTTCGATTTGCGGCAGATGCGGATATTCATCTGCATCAAGGCCGTTTAAATTAAATTCGGCTTTTCCGGAACGGATAATCGTTAAATATTGATTTTGAACTTCGATTTCAACAGTCGCCATCGGAAGTTTTTTAACGATTTCGCTGAAGAAACGCGCTTGCAGCACGATACTTCCCGGCTGATCGATCGTCACGATTTCTTTATCATCATCTTCTTTCGGAATGAATGACTCGATTGAAATATCAGAGTCACTTCCTGTGAAAGATACCCCTTCATCTGAGGCGACGATCTTAATACCGGTGAGAATGGGAATTGTGGTTCTGGATGAAACGGCTTTTAGAACGTCTTGTACACTTTCGACTAAACGATCTTTTTGAATCGTAAATTTCATGTTTATCCTCCTAACGGATAATATAATTAATATATTTTAAAAATAGCAGTAGTAATAGTAGGGCCTGTGGATTTGTGGATAAGTTGTGAAAAAGACAGGAAACACAGCCTATCCACATGTGGACAGACTGTGTATGGCTATGAAAAAGTTATTCACACTTTCCCCGATTCATCCGAGGGCACTATTATTTAAGCAGTTCTTTTATTTCTTTCACCTGCTGCTGAAGCTGCTCGTCATCAATCAGCAGTTTTGAAATCTTTTCATGGGCGTGAATGACGGTTGTATGGTCTCTCCCGCCAAATTCTTCCCCGATTTTAGGCAAAGAAGAATCTGTCATTTCTCTTGAAAGATACATCGCAATTTGTCTTGGGAACGCCACGGATTTCGTGCGCTTTTTCGCTTTGAAATCTTCAAGCTTAATGTTGAACTGCTGTCCGACAATCCGCTGAATCTCTTTTATCGTAATGACCTTCGGCTTAGAAGACGGAATAATATCTTTCAATGCTTCTGCAGCCAGGTCTGCGTTAATGTCTTTATTGATTAAAGATGAATAGGCGACAACCCGGATTAATGCCCCTTCCAGTTCGCGGATGTTGCTGTCAATCTGATTCGCGATATAAAGCATGACCTCGTTCGGAATATCAAGGCCTTCCGCCTTCGCTTTTTTTCTCAGGATGGCAATCCGCGTTTCCAGATCCGGCGGTGTGATATCCGTAATCAATCCCCATTCGAACCGCGAACGCAGGCGGTCTTCAAGGGTCGGGATCTCTTTCGGCGGTCTGTCGCTGGAAATCACGATTTGTTTGCTTTCTTCATGAAGCGTGTTGAATGTATGGAAAAACTCTTCCTGTGTTTGTTCTTTTCCGGCTAAAAATTGAATATCATCTATCAAAAGTACATCAACGTTCCGGTAGCGGTTGCGGAAATCAACGGCTTTATTATCGCGGATTGAGTTGATGAATTCATTTGTGAATTTTTCAGAAGACAGGTACACCACTTTGGCTGAAGGATTATGATCAATGACATAATGGCCGATTGCGTGCATTAAGTGGGTTTTTCCTAAGCCGACTCCCCCGTATATAAATAAAGGGTTGTACGCTTTAGCGGGTGCTTCCGCCACAGCCAGTGATGCTGCATGGGCGAATCGGTTTCCCGATCCGATGACGAATGTGTCGAATGTATATTTCGGGTTGAGCATGCTTTGGGGAAAATCAGACGGTTCCTCTTTTGCCGCTTTTTTCACTTGCGGTTTCGGTAAAAAGTTTTCTTCGTCCTGATTTTGAGGAATGACAAATTTGACGCTCAACTCTTCCCCGGTTAATTCGTATATGGTATCTGCAATGAGATGTAAGTACCTGGACTCCAGCCAGTCTCTGGCAAATTCATTGGGAGCGGTGATGGTTAAGGTATCCCCTTGCAGCGAATGGGCTTTCGTCGACTTCATCCAAGTTTCGAAACTCGGTTTGCTTAGCTTTTTCTCAATTTGAGCTAGAGCTTGATTCCAAAGATCTAATATATTCTCCAT